>NZ_JAHKQY010000001.1:0-2009362 GCF_019345455.1 Janthinobacterium sp. NKUCC06_STL | reverse complement strand
ATAGGCTGGGTGTGGAAGTGCAGTAATGCATTAAGCTAACCAGTACTAATTGCCCGTACGGCTTGTCCCTATAACCTTAGCAGGTACAGAGGATAAGACGGTACAACGTTGCGTGTGTGTTGATACTACCAGTCATTACCCCAATCTTTGCTTCTTCCAGATTCAGGCTTTGTCGTCCAATTGGAGACAAATGCCAGTACAAGTTATGCCTGATGACCATAGCAAGTTGGTCCCACCCCTTCCCATCCCGAACAGGACCGTGAAACAACTTTGCGCCGATGATAGTGCTGCAACCAGTGTGAAAGTAGGTTATCGTCAGGCTTGTTATTCGCAGTAGAGAAAAACCCCTTCCGGTGATCCGGTTGGGGTTTTTTTACGTCTGGTGGTTTGATACGCCGCGGGTGGTGTCGGCTTACGCGCTGCGCGCTAAGCCGACCTACGGTCAGACCCTCCATACCGCCAACGTAAAAATAATCGCCAATGCAACAGACGAAAAAAAGGCAGCGCTACGCGCTGCCTTTGTCATGTATCACCTTCATTAAAAGTGATAAGCGACTTTGACGTTCAGGTAATTGACGCCGCTATTCGGTTTCTTGTAGCCGCCGTTCGAGAAATGCTGGATCTTCGCAGCGACTTCCCATTTGTTATTGAAGATATAGCCAACGCCGATATGGTCGCCGAACTGGAAGTGGGTCGACAGGCGGTCATCGTCGTTGTTGTACAGTTTCGACAGCATGTGCACGCCGATGCCGGCTTCCGCATAAAAACCCAGCTTGTTCGTGTTTTCAAAACGGAACACGGGGGTAAAGCCAAGGTCCCACAGTTTTTGATGCTGGCCTGAGACATTCTGATAGCTCTTGGCATCCCAGCCGCCAATGCTGGCATCCCAGTAACCGCTCAGCTGTGTGCCATTCGATACGAACCAGGCCTTATCCCAGTTCGAGGTTACGCCGGCGCGTACCATTTGTACCTTCACGCCCTTGGCATACTCGCCATAGACGGAGTCGATCAGTTTGTCGTCGGCGGCAAAGCCGGCGTTGGCCGCCATCAGCGCGGCAACAGCGGCGATGGATTTGAGGAGATTCTTCTTGAAGAACATAGAGGCTTTCATCGTAAAATTGGCCGATAGGCTATTGTTGTACAGGCACCTTGCTTTGATGCCACTCTCGCCACTTGTTGATCTCAGGGGTTCAATTGACATTCTCTACAAAAATCGCATTTCTCGGTATCGGTCTGATGGGGGATCCGATGGTCCGGTGCCTGCTGCGCGCTGGATATTCTGTCACAATTTGGAATCGCACGCACAGCAAGGCCCAAGTCCTGCGTGCAGCGGGCGCGCAGCCGACCGTTTCCGTGGCTGAGGCTGTTAAGGGCGTGGACGTGGTCATCTCGATGCTGGAGGCCGGTCCCATTGTGGCAACGGTGCTGCAGGAGGCCCTGCCGGCCTTGTCAGCTGGTGCGCTCTGGGTCGACATGAGTTCCACCAAACAATCGGAAGCCCAGCACTTTCACGCCAGCTTGCATGCGGCAGGCCATGGCTTCATCGATGCGCCCGTGTCGGGGGGCGTCGGCGGGGCGCAGGCGGGTAGCCTGGCCATCATGGCTGGCGCCAGTGCCAGCGATTACGCGCGGGTTGAAGCAATTCTGTCGGCAATGGGCCGCCCGACCCTGGTGGGGCCGGCCGGCAGCGGGCAGGTGGCCAAGCTGTGCAATCAGCTGATCGTCGGTGCGACATTGAATATCGTGGCTGAAGCCTTGCTGCTGGCCCAGGCGGCCGGCGCCGATGCGAGCGCCGTGCGGGCAGCCATCCGTGGTGGTTTTGCCGAAAGCAAGATTTTGGAGGTGCATGGTGAGCGCATGCTGGAGCGCAATTTTGTAGCCGGCGGCCAGGTGAAAAGCCAGATCAAGGATATGCACAACATCCTCGCGGCGGCCGAAGCGGCCCACGTGACTTTGCCGGTGACGCAACTGGTGACGCAGCGCTATGAAACCCTGGCCATCAGCCATCCGACGGCCGATCACTCGGCCGCCTTGCTGGCCCTTGAAGCGTTGAATCCGGGCCAGCGCCTGGGCACCGTTCCGGATCAACTGAGCTGATTCAAGCGATGGGCAGGCTCGCTTCGGCCAGCTTGACCCAGAAACTGGCGCCGATGGGTAGCAGATTGTCGTTGAAGTCGTAGCTGCCATTGTGCAAGACGCACGGCCCCAGGCCATGGCCGCCATCGCGGTGCTCGCCATCGCCATTGCCGATGAAGATGTAGCAGCCGGCTTTTTTCTGCAGGAAGAAGGCGAAATCCTCCGCGCCCATGGTCGGCTCGACATTCGCGTTGACCTTGTCCGCACCCACGACGCTTTTCATGACTTCGACGGCAAACGCCGTTTCCTTCGCGTGATTGACCAGCGGCGGATAGTTGCGCTTGAAGTGGAAATCGACTTCGGCGCCAAAGGCGGCGGCCGTGTGCATGGCGATGTCACGCATGCGCTCTTCGATCAAGTCCAGCACGGGCGTGGTGAAGGTGCGCACGGTGCCGACCAGGCTGGCGTCATCGGGAATCACATTGGTGGCGCTGCCCGCGTGGATTTGCGTGATCGACAGCACGGCCGTGTCGAGCGGACTCTTGTTGCGAGTGATGACGGTTTGCCAGCTTTGCGCGATTTGCACGGCCACCATGACGGGGTCGATGCCCTTGTGGGGCTGGGCCGCGTGCGCGCCCTTGCCTTTGACAGTGACGTGGAATTCATTACTGGACGCCATCATCGGCCCTTCCACCACGCTCAGGGTACCCGTTTCGGCACCTGGCCAGTTGTGCATGCCGTAGATGGCATCCATGGGAAAACGCGTAAACAAGCCGTCTGCTATCATTTCGCGCGCGCCGGCGCCGCCTTCTTCCGCCGGCTGGAAGACCAGGTACACGGTGCCGTCGAAATGGCGGTGCTGCGCCAGGTAATGGGCGGCGCCCAGCAGCATGGCCGTGTGGCCGTCGTGGCCGCAGGCGTGCATCTTGCCCGGATGGCGTGAAGCATGCTCGAAGGTATTCATTTCCTGCATCGGCAAGGCATCCATGTCGGCGCGCAAACCGATGGCGCGTGTCGACGTGCCATTCTTGATGATGCCGACCACGCCAGTGCGGCCCAGGCCGCGTACCACGGGGATGCCCCATTGCGTCAGTTTGGCGGCGACCACGTCCGAGGTGCGCTGTTCTTCGTAGCACAGCTCGGGATGCGCGTGCAGGTCGCGGCGAATACCTTGCAGCTCGGATTGAAACGCCAAGATCGGATCAACTAGTTTCATGGGACTCTCCTGTGGATGCTGGCACGCAGCAATGTATGGCGCGCCGTACCGCGTTTGTTTGATCAAAAACAGACGCGGCTAATAGTGCATTGTAGCCCTTGTTTGCCGGGTAAATCCAGCGCACGGACGTGCTTGCCACGGCGCCAACAGCAAGCGCGCGGAATGGTTTACAGTATCGCCTTCCCCCAACGTTTTTGGATTGCCCCATGACCACCACCCAAGTGCGCGCCGCCTGCCCCCTCGATTGCCCCGATACCTGCGCCTTGCTGGTCACCGTGACCGATGGGGTGGCCACGGCCGTCAAGGGCGATCCTGACCATCCGACCACGGCTGGCGTGCTGTGCACGAAGGTGTCGCGCTTCACGGAGCGCACCTACCATGCGGACCGGCTGCTGCATCCGCTGCGCCGCGTGGGCAAGAAGGGCGAAGGCAAGTTCGAGCGCATCAGCTGGGAAGAGGCATTGCAGACCATCGCGGCCCGTCTGAAACCGATCGCCGCGCGCGATCCGCAGGCGATCTTGCCGTACAGCTACTGCGGCACCATGGGCCTGGTGCAGGGCGAATCGATGTCCTCGCGCTTCTTCAACCAGCTCGGCGCGTCCCTGCTGGACCGCACCATCTGCGCCTCGGCCGGCGCCACGGGCTACCGCTACACGGTGGGCGCCAGCATCGGCACGGACATGGAGCAGTTCCAGAACGCGAAATTGATCATCATCTGGGGCGGCAACCCGATCGCCTCGAACCTGCACTTCTGGATGCGCGCGCAAGAGGCCAAGCGCAATGGCGCCACCTTGATCGCCATCGATCCCTACCGTTCGCTGACGGCCGAAAAGTGCCACCAGCATATCGCCTTGCTGCCGGGTACCGATGCGGCCCTGGCGCTGGGCTTGATGCATGTGCTGATCACCGAAGATTTGCTCGACCATGACTATATCGCGCAGTACACGGTCGGCTATGCTGAACTGAAACAGCGGGCCCTGGAATGGCCACCCGAGCGCGTGGCCGAGGTGTGCGGCATCACGGCCACGGAAGTGGTGGAACTGGCGCGCCTGTACGGCCAGGCTTGCCGCTCTGGTGACGGCGCCGCCATCCGTACCAACTACGGCGTGCAGCGCGTGCATGGCGGTGGCATGGCCGTGCGCAATATTGCCTGCCTGCCCGCACTGACGGGCGCCTGGCGCCACCCTGCCGGCGGCATGCAGCTGTCGAGCTCGGGTTCCTTCCCTGTCAACCGCAAGGCCCTGCAGCGCCCGGACTTGCTGAAAGGCACGCCGCGCACCATCAACATGAGCACCATCGGCGACGATCTGCTGAAAACCAGCTCGCCCGAGTTCGGCCCGCAAGTCGAAGCCGTGATCGTCTACAACTCGAACCCGCTGGCCGTGGCGCCCGATTCCTCGAAAGTGGCGCAGGGTTTTGCCCGCGAAGACTTGTTTACGGTCGTGCTCGAGCATTTCCAGACCGATACCGTCGATTACGCCGACATCGTGCTGCCCGCCACCACGCAGCTGGAACACGTCGATGCGCATTCCACCTACGGCCACCTGTACATGATGGCGAACAACGCGGCCGTGGCGCCGCTGGGCGAAGCGAAGGCGAATACGGAAATCTTCCGTTTGCTGGCGCAGCACATGGGCTTTGATGATCCGTGCTTCCAGGAAAGCGACGATGCGCTGGCGGCCAAGGCGTTCGATACGACGGATGCGCGCGCCGTGCATTTCGACTGGGAATCGCTGAAACGCACGGGCTGGCAAAAGCTGGCCATGGCCGAAGCGCCATTTGCTCAGGGTGGTTTCCCCACGCCATCGGGCAAGTGCGAGTTGTATTCCAGCGCCATGGCGCAGGCGGGACTCGATCCCTTGCCGACGTATATCGCGCCGCACGAATCGCAAGCCAGCAATCCTGCGCTGGCGGCCCGTTATCCGCTGGCCATGATTTCTCCGCCGGCACGCAATTTCCTCAATTCCACGTTCGTGAACGTGAAAAGCCTGCGCGCGGCCGAAGGCGAACCGCATCTGGACATCCATCCCGACGATTGCGCCACGCGCGGCATCGCGGCCGACGACATGGTGCGCATCTTCAATGACCGTGGCAGCTTTGTTGCCAAGGCCAGGGTCACCGACAAGGCGAGAAAAGGCCTGGTGGTGGGCTTGTCCGTATGGTGGAAGAAACTCGCCAGCGACGGCAAGAACGCCAATGAAGTGACGAGCCAGCGCCTGACGGACATGGGCCGCGCGCCGACCTTCTACGATACGCTGGTCGAAGTGGAAAAGGCTGGCTGAGCATGGCCCGCTGGCCGGCCCGCTTGCTTGTCGGCATGCTGTGCCTGCCGCTGGGCGGCTGCACGCAGTTGCGCTACTACACGCAGGCGGCGCAGGGGCAGTACGCGCTGTGGTCGGGCGCGCGCCCCATCGGTGACTGGCTCGACGACCCGGCCACCGAGCCGCGCCTGAAAGTGCGCCTGGCCAAGGCGCAGCAGATTCGCCGCTTTGCCGTCAGCGAGCTGGATTTACCGGACAATGGCAGCTACAAGAACTACGCCTCCCTGCGGCGCCCCTTCGTTCTGTGGAACGTGGTGGCCACGCCGGAACTGTCGTTGCAGCCGCTGCAATGGTGTTTTCCCATCGCCGGCTGCGTGAATTACCGCGGTTACTACAGCAAGGAAGAGGCGCTCGCTTATGCCGACGAGTTGCGCGCCCAGCATTACGACGTGCAGGTGGGCGGCGTGCCCGCGTATTCCACCCTGGGCTGGTTCGACGATCCCCTGCTGTCGACCTTTATCAATTACAACGATGCGGAACTGGCGCGCCTGATCTTCCATGAACTGGCGCACCAGGTGGTGTACGTGCCCGGCGATTCGGCCTTCAACGAGTCGTTTGCCAGCGCCGTGGAAGAGGCGGGCGTGCAGCGCTGGCTGGCGCGCGAGGGCAATGACGCGATGCGCGCCGCGTACGCCCAGTACGCGGCGCGGCGCCAGGATTTCCTCGCCTTGCTGCTGACATACCGGGGCGAACTGGAAGCCGTGTATGCGAGCGGCGCCAGCGATGCGGAAAAGCGCGCGCGCAAGGCGCAGGTGTTTGCGTCATTGCAAGACGCGTATCAGGTACTGAAGCAAAACTGGGGTGGTTTTGCCGGTTACGACCGCTGGTTCGAGCAGCCATTGAGCAATGCGCACCTCGCTTCCGTGTCGACCTACAATGAATTTTTGCCTGCCTTCAAAAAATTGCTGGAAGAAAAAAAGAACTTTCGTGCTTTTTATGCTGCAGTGCACACAATGGCCCAGATCAAGAAGCCCGAGCGCAGGCGTGCGCTGGAACAATTGTCCAGCCCGTGACCCGTAAAGATTGTCCAGTATGCCGAGCCGGACGATCCTGCAACAGTGTATTTATCATGTTGCATTGCAGCATAAAATACCCCTAGAGTTGCCGCTCGAATACTGTTGAAAGCGCTTGCATGGAAGCCCGGCGCCCGATAGCATCGCATTAGTAGCATAGAGCAATTGCTCGTCAGAATGCTCAAACTGACTGCAGGACGACAGAATCCGCAGCAATGATCCGCGTCGGCAAGATGCGCCGGCTCCCCCACGATTATTCGAGACAAGAGGCACAGGATGGAAAAAATTTGGCTGAAGTCGTATCCTCCCGGCGTTCCCGCCGACATCGATCCTGATCAATATCGTTCGCTGGTGCATTTGCTGGAAGAAGCGTTTCAAAAATATGCGGATCGCAATGCCTATGTCTGCATGGACAAATTTCTCACTTATGCCGAACTCGACACTTATTCGCGCCAGCTCGGTGCCTGGCTGCAGAGCCGTGGTTTGAAAAAGGGAGCGCGTGTCGCCCTGATGATGCCGAACGTGCTGCAATATCCGGTGGCCATCGCCGCCGTCCTGCGCGCCGGTTACACGGTGGTCAACGTCAATCCTCTGTATACGCCGCGCGAACTCGAGCATCAACTCAACGATTCGGGCAGCGAAGCCATCATCGTGCTGGAAAACTTTGCCCATACCTTGGAGCAAGTGCTGGGCAAGACGGCTGTCAAGCACATCGTCGTCGCCAGCATGGGCGAGATGCTGGGCGGTTTGAAAGGCATGATCGTCAATTTTGTCGTGCGCAACGTCAAGAAGATGGTGCCCGCGTATTCCTTGCCGAACGCCATGCGTTTCAAGCAGGCGCTGGCGCTGGGCAGCCGCATGAAACTCACACCTGTCGAGCTGAGCATCAATGACGCCGCCTTCCTGCAATACACGGGCGGCACGACGGGCGTGTCGAAAGGCGCGACCTTGAGCCACCGCAATGTGATCGCCAATGTGCTGCAAAGCGAAGCGTGGTCGGGCGCGGCGCTCGACCAGAACAGCAAGGAACAGATGATCGTCGTCTGCGCCTTGCCGCTGTACCATATCTTTGCCCTGACGGCGTGCGCCATGTGGGGCACGCGCGTGGGCGCCCTGAATATCCTGATCCCGAATCCGCGCGATATCCCAGGCCTGATCAAGGAGCTGGGCAAGTACAAATTCAATCTGTTGCCAGCGGTCAATACCCTGTATAACGCGCTGGTGAATCACCCCGACTTTGCCAAGCTCGATTTCTCGGGCCTGAAGATCGCCAATGGCGGCGGCATGGCGGTGCAGCAAGCCGTCAACGACAAGTGGCTGCAAGTGACGGGCGTGTCCATCATCGAAGGCTATGGCCTGTCGGAAACGTCACCGGTCGCCACTTGCAACCGCGCCGACAGTACGGCGTTTTCCGGCACCATCGGCTTGCCCGTGCCCTCGACCGATATCGCCATCCTCGACGATGACGGCAAGGAAGTGCCGCTGGGCCAGACGGGCGAAATCGCCATCCGCGGTCCGCAAGTGATGAGCGGCTACTGGAACCGTCCCGATGAAACGGCCAAGGTCATGACGCCCGATGGATACTTCAAATCCGGCGACGTGGGCATCATGGACGAGCGTGGCTACGTGAAGATTGTCGACCGCAAGAAAGACATGATTCTCGTCTCTGGCTTCAATGTGTATCCGAACGAAGTGGAAGCCGTCATCGCGGCCCATCCGGGCGTGCTCGAGTGCGCCTGCGTGGGTGTGCCGGACGAACACTCGGGCGAAGCCGTGAAAGTGTTTGTCGTGCGCAAGGATCCGAACCTGACCCAGGCAGTGCTGGCCGCGTACTGCAAGGAACAATTTACAGGCTACAAGCGGCCGAAATACATCGAGTTCCGCGATGAACTGCCGAAGACCAACGTCGGCAAGATTTTGCGTCGCGCCCTGCGTGACGAAACGAAGACAGCAGCATAAACAGTGTGGGATGCGCCAGGAGGCGCATCCCTTTTACAGATAAAGATGAGGCGAGATGGACAAGATTTGGTTGAAGTCGTACCCGGACAGCGTTCCCGCAGAG
The DNA here is from genome assembly GCF_019345455.1 of Janthinobacterium sp. NKUCC06_STL. Lineage (NCBI taxonomy): Bacteria > Pseudomonadati > Pseudomonadota > Betaproteobacteria > Burkholderiales > Oxalobacteraceae > Janthinobacterium > Janthinobacterium sp. NKUCC06_STL. The sequence continues at coordinate 2,000,674 of NZ_JAHKQY010000001.1, read as the reverse complement.
ATTGATTGCACGCAATACCGTTCCGTCACGCATTTGCTGGAAGAGTCGTTCCAGAAATATGCGGACCGCAACGCGTTCGTGTGCATGGATAAATTCCTCACCTACCGCGAGCTGGACCAGTTGTCGCAGCAGATGGGCGCCTGGCTGCAAAGCAAGGGCCTGAAGACGGGCGCGCGCGTGGCGATCATGCTGCCAAACGTGTTGCAGTACCCGGTGGCCATGGCGGCGATTTTGCGCGCTGGCTACACGGTGGTCAACGTCAATCCGCTGTACACGCCCCGAGAATTGCAGCACCAGCTGACCGATTCGGGCAGCGAAGCGATCATCGTGCTGGAAAACTTCGCCACCACGGTCGAGCAGGTATTGCCGCATACCCAGGTCAAGCATGTGATCGTCGCCACCATGGGGGATTTGCTTGGTGGACTGAAGGGTACCATCGTCAACTTCGTCGTGCGCAAGATCAAGAAAATGGTGCCCGCGTTTTCCTTGCCGGGCGCCATCAGTTTCAACAAGATGCTGGCTGAAGGCGCACGCCTGAGCCTGACGCCGGTGCAGCAGGGCCATGACGACATCGTCTTCCTGCAATACACGGGCGGCACGACGGGCGTGTCGAAGGGCGCGATGTTGTTGCACCGTAACGTGATCGCCAACGTGCTGCAAAACGAGGCGTGGATGTCGCCCGTGATGACGCCTGAAATGCGCGCCACCTCGATGGGATTCATGTGCGCCCTGCCCCTGTATCACATCTATTCGCTGACCGTCAGCGCGTTGATGGGCATGCGCCTGGGCGGTATGAGCGTGCTGATTCCCAACCCGCGCGACATTCCCGGTTTCGTCAAGGAATTGTCCAAGCACAAGATCGTCGTCTTCCCGGCCGTCAATACCTTGTACAACGCGCTGCTGAACAATGCCGACTTTGCCAAGCTCGATTTCTCCAGCTACAAAGTGTGCAATGGCGGCGGCATGGCCTTGCAGCGCAACGTGGCCGAACGCTGGCTGAAACTGACGGGCTGCCCGCTGATCGAAGGCTATGGCATGTCGGAAACGTCGCCCGTGGTAACGGGTAACCGCGTCGACATCACGGAATTCACGGGCACCATCGGCTTGCCTTTCCCTTCGACGGAAGTGGCGATTCTCAACGACGATGGCGTGGAAGTGGCGCTGGGCGAGCCGGGCGAGATCGCCGTGCGCGGCCCGCAAGTGATGGCCGGCTACTGGCAGCGTCCGGACGAGACGGCCAAGTCGATGACGGCTGACGGATACTTCAAGACAGGCGACGTGGGTGTCATGGATGAGCGCGGCTACGTAAAAATTGTGGATCGCAAGAAAGACATGATCATCGTCTCCGGCTTCAATGTGTATCCGAACGAAGTGGAAGACGTGGTCGCTTCCTGCCCGGGCGTACTGGAATGTGCCTGCATCGGCGTGCCGGACGCCAACGCGGGCGAAGCCGTGAAAGTGTTTGTCGTGCGCAAGGATCCGAACCTGACGGTGGAACAGATCCGCGAGCATTGCAAGCATGAATTGACGGCTTACAAGAAACCGAAATACATCGAGTTCCGCGATGAATTGCCGAAAACTAACGTTGGCAAGATATTGCGCCGTCAATTGCGCGACGAAAAGAAGGTTGCCTAATTCGCCGCCAGGGCCGTGTCCGCCGCCAGGTTTTGGCCTGAGAGGGCGGGCAAGCCGAAGCAGGGACGCAGCCAGTTCACCTTGCTGATCAGCAGCGACGTCCCCAGCCAGCAGGTCGCCACCGTACCGGCCAGTATCAGCAGTGGTTCCGCCACTGGCCCAAGCTTCAGGGGCACGAGCCAATAAGCCAGCAGCACGATCGCGCTCTGGTGCAATATGTACCAGGGAAAGACGGCCTGGCGCGCCCATGGCAGCCAGGCAAACGGTTTATTGAGCAAGGTGTGCGACCAGCCCAGGATGGCGCAGATGGCCAGCCACATGTACAGGTTGCGCATGGGCCAGGAGCCGGCCGATGCCCAGGTCAGCAGGTTCTCCGAATACACCAGGTCAAAGCCCAGATACACGGCAAACGCGCAGGGCGCCAGCAGCAGCGTATGCCAGCGCAAGCGCGCCAGCTCTTGCCACACTCCTTTGTCATTGCCCAGCCACCAGCCATACAGATACATGGTGAAATAGACGGCGTGCGCGTACCAGTCCTTCACCAGCGCGTGGTTTTCCGGATAGCGCAGTTTCAGGAAGGCCGTTGCCGCCAGCGCTGGCAGGGCTGGCAGGATCAACAGGCGCCAGCCGCGCAACCCCGTAAACAGCGGCCTTGCCTTGGCCAGCAGGGGCTGCAGCGCCACCAGCACGATGGTGTACAACAACAAATACACGAGATACCACAGATGATTCCAGGTAAAACTGGTCTTCCAGCCCGTAAATGCGCCGGCCGGCCAGGCATGGCCGCCAAAGTAATCCAGCAGAAATTGTCCATAGCCAGGCTCGACCAGGCCGTTCGTGACGCCTTCGCAATACGGCTGCACGGGTATCACCACGAGCACGCCAAACAGCAGGGGCAGCAACAGGCGCTTGACCCTGCGCCACAGGAAGGCCTGCCTGGACGTTTGCGTCATCATGGCGCAGGACACGCCGGAAATGAGGAACACGATTTCCATGCGCCAACGGTTGATAAAGACCATGGGATAGTTCAACGTTTCCGTCAGGTAGCTGCTCTTCATGTGGAAGGCGGCGCCGTCCAGGTACAGCATGGCCGTGTGGTAGACGATCAGCAGGCTGAAGACAAGAAAGCGCAAGGCATCGATATCGTAACGGCGAGAATTGGTGGTCATGGTCGCGGGATCCATTGGTCAGGGAAGGCCCCAGCATAGGCAGGCCGCGCGGGGCGAACCAGCGAAAAGTGACCAATTGCGGGCTGTTTGTGACGAGCGGTGATGCTGGGACGGCTTTGGGACCTTACAATCATGCAACTCATCCACCGTCCGACACCATGCGCCTGTCTTCCACCGATTTGTTGCAACGATATCAACGCTGGCGCCAGATCGCCGAACCAGCTTTCTGGATCGTCCTGTATCTGCTGCAAACGTCGCTCAACTGCTGGATCAGCTGGGCCGACCGTCAACGCGCGGGGCTCGCTACGCCTTTCTGGGAAGTGGCCGTGTGGGAGTGGAGCAGCAATTTGGTGTTGCTGGCGCTGGTACCGCTGGTGATCCTGGCCAACCAGTTGCGGCCGCTGCACCTGGTGTTCCAGCGCCAGAACCTGCGCTGGCACCTGGTCGCCTCGCTGGTCTACAGCCTCGTGCATGTGCTGGCCATGGTGGCCTTGCGCAAACTGGCTTACTGGAGCGCCGGCAGCGATTACGATTTCGGTAACTGGTGGCGTGAATTGCCATACGAATATGTCAAGGATGTGCGTACTTACTTCTCCATCTTATTGTTCACGGGCTTTTACCAGCTGTTGCTGATGCGCTGGCAAGGCGAGGCGACCCTGCTGGGCGAACCCGATGAAGGCCCGGCCGTGGAGCCGGTACAACAGCCGGAACGTTTCCTGGTACGCAAGCTGGGCAAGGATTTTCTGTTGCCCGCCGTTGACATCGAATGGATACAGGCCTGGGGCAATTATGTGAATTTGCACGTGCGCGGCCACGATTACCCGCTGCGCTCGACCATGGCCGCCATTGAGCGCCGCCTGGACGGCAAGCGCTTTGTGCGCGTGCACCGCAGCTATATCGTCAACCTTGCATTTGTACAGAGCATCGTGCCGCTGGAATCGGGCGATGCGCGCGCCGTGCTGTCCACGGGCGGTGAAGTGCCCGTCAGCCGCCGCTACCGCGATGCCTTGAAAAGCATGGGCTAGATGCGTTGCACGCCAGCCTTGCCATCGCGCACGACAAAGCTGGCCAGTGTCGCGATGCTCGATGCGCCGTCGCGCACGTTGTCCAGGCCCTGGAACAGGGTCGTGGTTTTCTCCGGCGTGATCTCCATCAGCATATAGCCGCGCTTGTCGCTGCGTCCGTAACGGATGTGCGGGTTCATCGCCACGTACTGCTCCGTGCGCGCCTGCGGGCGGGAACTCGACGTGATGGAGGTGCCGCAAAACTCCGTGGCCAGCACGGGATTATCCTTGCTGGTGGGGCGCATGGCATTGCGGCTCAGTTCGGTGGCATAGAAAGTATGCACGTCGCCTGACAGTACCAGCGGGTTGCTGGCCTTGCTGCTGCGCAAGGCGTCGAGCAGGTGCTGGCGCGCCATCGGGTAGCCATCCCAGCCATCGGTCCAGATGCGCTCGTCGCCGGGCCGCAAAATCGGCACCTGGCTCGATTGTGCCATCAGGGTTTGCTGGGCGAGGATATTCCAGCGGGCGGGGGAATCATCGAGGCCGGCTTGCAGCCAGCGCTGCTGTTCCTCGCCCAGCATCGTGCGCTGCGGTTTCAGCAAGTCGGGACAGTGGCGCGTGGTGACGGAATTCGAACCGCCGCGGCCCGGTTTGGCGCATGCGTGGTGGGCGCGGTATTGCCGGTCGTCCAGCATGTGGAAGCGCGCCAGCCGGCCCCAGTCATAGCGCTGGTAGATGCGCATGTCGACAAAGCCCCGCCGTCCCAGCGGCAGCAGCCGCAGCGGCATGTGTTCATAAAACGCCTGGTAGGCAGCCGCGCGGCGCTGCAAGAAGGTGGGCGTGAGCAATTCGTCGCGGTCATTGCCGTAATCGTTGGCCACTTCATGGTCATCCCAGGTGACGATCCACGGCGCGGCCAGGTGCGCGCCCTGCAAGTCGCGGTCGCTCTTGTATTGCGCGTAGCGGGCGCGATAGTCGTCCAGGCTGAAACTTTCATGCGTGCGCACGGCCCGGCTCGGATGCTGCAACTGGTACGGCCCCCATTCGTAGATATAGTCGCCGAGGAAGGCCACCAGGTCGGGCGCGGCCGCGGCGATGTGCCGGTGCGCCGCATACGCGCCGAATTCCCAGTGCTGGCATGAGGCGACGGCCAGTTTCAGCGAGGCAGGCATGGCGCCGGGCTCGGGCGCCGTGCGCGTGCGGCCCACGGGACTGACGGCGTCGCCCAGCATGAAACGGTACCAGTACCAGCGACCAGGCGCGAGACCGCCCGCGTCGACATGCACGCTGTGCGCGAGGGCGGGCGTGGCCGTGGCCTGGCCCTTGGCGGCGATGCGGCGAAACGCCTCGTCTTCGGCCACTTCCCAGCGCACGTTCAGGGCGATGGCGGGCGTGGCGGCTGCGTGCAGCGGGTCGTAGCAGATGCGCGTCCACAGCACCACCGCATCAGGTAACGGTGAGCCGGAAGCGACACCGAGCGCAAACGGATAGCCCGTGCCGTTCAAGCGCGTGGCGGCGCTGGCGCTGGAACCGGACAGCACGCTGCCGGCGGCGGCCAGCGCCGTGATGCGTGCAGCGCTCTGCAGGAAGATGCGGCGCTGGTTATCCATGGTGTGGAATTATTGCGACAATCAAGACGACAGCAAGGTCTCGATCGGCGGCACCTTGCGCGGCTTGCGGTCGGAGTCCGTCGCCACGTAGATCAGGGTTGCTTCCGTGACTTTCACGATGCACGCTTGCAGGCGGTTGCGCTCGGCATATACCTCGACATTGACGGTGATCGAGGTATTGCCAACCTTGACGATTTCGGCGTAGAAGGAGAGTAGATCGCCGACGAAGACGGGGTTTTTGAAGACGAAGGAATTGACGGCGATGGTGGCGACGCGGCCGTTGGCGCGCCGCGTGGCCGGCAGGGAACCGGCGATATCGACCTGCGCCATGATCCAGCCGCCGAAGACGTCGCCGTACACATTGGCGTCGGACGGCGCGGGCATCATGCGCAATTCCGGCATTTTTCCGGCGGGCAGGCCGGAGGCGAGGCAGTTGTCGGGGCGGTCGGGGGAGGTGCTCATCTTTTATTCTCATGAAAGGCTACAATTGCCCCGATTGAACCATAAAAAGCCGACATTCGCCATGCGCCGTTCCCAGACTCCCCCTCCGCCCCGCTCGCCAGCCTCTGCCAGCCACAGCGATTTCGCCACCATCAAGACCTTGTTGCCGTATCTCTGGGTCTACAAATGGAGAGTATTGCTGGCGCTGCTATGCCTGGTGGGCGCCAAGCTGGCCAACGTGGGCGTGCCCTTGATCCTGAAAAAACTCGTCGACGCCATGACGATCACGGCGGCGCATCCGCAAGCGCTGCTGGTGCTGCCCGTCGGCTTGCTGGTGGCCTACGGCTTGCTGCGGCTGTCGACCACCTTGTTTACGGAACTGCGCGAATTCCTGTTCGCCCGGGTCACGCAGCGGGCCGTGCGCACCATCGCCCTGCAAGTGTTCCGCCACCTGCATGCGCTGTCCCTGCGTTTTCATTTGAACCGCCAGACGGGCGGCATGACGCGCGACATCGAACGGGGCACGCGCAGCGTCGGCTCGCTCATTTCCTATACCCTGTTCAACATCTTGCCGACCCTGGTGGAAATCACCCTCGTGCTCGGTTACCTGGTCTTGCATTACGACATCTGGTTCACCGTGATCACGGCCGTGGCGCTGGTGTCCTACATCGCGTTTACCGTGCTGGTGACGAACTGGCGCACGCATTTCCGCCGCACCATGAACGACCTCGACTCGAAAGCCAATACCAAGGCCATCGATTCGCTGATCAACTATGAAACCGTGAAATATTTCGGCAACGAGGATTACGAAGCGAAGCGCTACGATGAAGGCTTGCAGCGCTATGAATCGGCGGCCGTGAAATCGCAGACTTCCCTCTCCCTGCTCAATACGGGCCAGTCCCTGATCATCGCCACGGCCGTCACCCTGATCCTGTGGCGCGCCACGGTGGGCGTGATCGCCGGCACGATGACCCTGGGCGACCTGGTGCTGGTGAATGCCTTCATGATCCAGCTGTATATTCCCCTCAATTTCCTGGGCGTCATTTACCGCGAAATCAAGCAAAGCCTGGCCGACATGGAGCGCCTGTTTTCCTTGCTGAACGAAAACCGTGAAATCGCCGATACGCCGGACGCCAAGCCGCTCGTCACGCGGGGCGCAGCCGTGCGTTTTGACCACGTGAATTTCAGCTATGAAGCCAAGCGGCAAATCCTGTTCGACGTGGATTTCCAGATTCCTGCCGGCACGACGACGGCCGTGGTGGGCCACAGCGGCTCGGGCAAGTCGACCTTGTCGCGCTTGCTGTTCCGCTTCTATGAAGTCGATGGCGGCGGCATCACCATCGATGGCCAGGACTTGCGCGGCATCACGCAGGACTCCCTGCGCGCGGCCATCGGCATCGTGCCGCAGGACACGGTGCTGTTCAACGACACCATCGAATACAACATCGCCTATGGCAAGCCGGGCGCCAGCAAGGACGCCATCGTGGCGGCCGCCAAAGCGGCATCGATCCATGATTTTATTGAAAGCTTGCCAGATGGCTACAACTCCATGGTGGGCGAGCGGGGTTTGAAACTGTCGGGTGGCGAAAAGCAGCGCGTGGCCATCGCCCGCACCCTGCTGAAAGACCCGGCGATATTGATCTTCGACGAAGCCACGTCTGCGCTCGATTCAAAGGCCGAGCAGGCGATTCAGTCGCAGCTGAAAGAGATCGCCAAAAATCGCACCACCCTGGTGATTGCGCACCGTTTGTCGACGGTGGCCGACGCCCAGCAAATCCTGGTGTTCGACCATGGCCGCATCGTCGAGCGGGGCACGCATCCACAATTGCTGGCCGCGAATGGCCTGTACGCGCAGATGTGGCAACGCCAGCAGGCGAATATGGATGATGAGGCGCAAGAGGACGAGTTGGCGGGTCTGGCGCCGGCAAAATAAATCGGGAATGTGAAATCAGTAGGAAAAATGCTACAGCCGCGCTGATTCCGGCGCGCGTATAGCGCCTATTTGCGGGCAATCGCAGAAAATGGCTGGTCGGGTGCTGAAAATGAAATAAAATTAATTCCATTGGTGGCGTCTGCACCACAGTTGTTTCGTTCGGAGTCCATCCGGTTTGTCCGCCCAGGAGAATTTATGAAATTGACCAAAATCATCGCCACGCTGCTCAGCGTCGGTGTCATCAGCAGCATGTCGCCAGTCCAGGCTCAGGAATTGACCGGCACCTTGGCCAAGATCAAGAAAGCCGGTTCCGTCACCCTCGGCGTGCGCGACGGCTCCGTGCCCTTCTCCTATCTCGATGACAAGCAGCAATATCAGGGTTATTCGATCGACCTGTGCATGAAAGTCGTCACGGCCCTGCAAAAGCATCTGGGCCTGAGCGAACTGAAAGTGGTGATGAGCCCCGTCACCTCGGCCAACCGCATTCCGCTGATGGCCAACGGCACCATCGACCTCGAATGCGGCTCGACGACGAACAACCTGGAGCGCCAGCAGCAGGTGGCGTTCGCCCCCACCATGTTCGTCATCGGCAACCGCGTGCTGTCGAAAAAATCCTCGAACATCAAGACACTGGAAGACTTGCGCGGCAAGACCCTGGTCGCTACGGCCGGCACCTCGACCATCAAGCAGATGACGATCCTGAACAAGGAAAAAAACCTGGGCATGAATATCGCCGTCGGCAAGGACCATCCTGAATCGTTCCTGATGCTGGAAACGGGCCGCGCGGTGGCTGAAGCCAACGACGACATTTTGCTGGCCTCGCAAGTGGCCAACTCGAAAAACCCGAACGACTACGAAATCACCAAGGAAGCGCTGTCGGTCGAGCCGTACGGCATCATGCTGCGCAAGGGCGATCCCGCCTTCAAGAAAGTGGTCGACGATGCGCTGATCCGCCTGTACAAGAGCGACGACATCAACCGCATTTACGCGAAATGGTTTACCTCGCCGATCCCGCCGAAAAACATCAACCTGAAATTCCCCATGCCGCCGCAATTGAAGGCCGTGTTTACCAACCCGACCGACTCCGGTGACCCGGCGGCCTATGCGGCCGTACCGGAAGCGCAGAAGACGTCGGACAAACGGAAAAAGTAAAGATTGCGTAACAAATCGGGGGGCGCAAGCCTCCCGTTTTATTTGCGGGGCGGGCGGCCGGCTGGCCGCTGTCCTCGGGCTGCATGCGAAGGATGATCATGAATTACAACTGGAATTGGCGCATTTTCTGGGAGATTTCTCCCGATGGCGTGGGCACGTATATGGACACCCTGTGGTCCGGCCTGATCTGGACCCTGGCCACGGCCGGTACGGCCTGGATCATGGCGCTGATATTGGGCCTGGTGATCGGCACCATCCGCACCCTGCCGAACAAATGGCTGGTGGGCGTGGCCAATGCCTACGTCGAACTGTTCCGCAACGTGCCGCTGCTGGTGCAGATGTTCCTCTGGTATTTCGTCATGCCGGAACTGCTGCCGCCTGACCTGGGCGCCTGGGTCAAGTCGCTGCCCAATGCGCCGTTCGTCACGGCCGTGCTGTGCCTGGGATTCTTTACTTCCTCGCGCGTGGCGGTGCAGGTCACGACGGGCATCGAGGCGCTGCCGCGCGGGCAGAAACTGGCCGGCACGGCGCTGGGCCTGACCCTGCCGCAAACCTACCGCTTCATTTTGCTGCCGATGGCCGCGCGCGTCATCATGCCGCCGCTGACCAGCGAATTTTTGAACATCATCAAGAACAGTTCCGTGGCGCTGACCATCGGCCTGATCGAACTGACGGCCAGCGCGCGCGCCATCCAGGAATTCTCGTTCCAGGTATTTGAAGCGTTTTCGGCCGCCACCATCATCTACGTCGTCGTCAATCTGCTGGTGGTGGTGCTGATGCACCTGATCGAGAAAAAGGTCGCCATTCCGGGCTTCATCGTCGCCGGCGCCAAGACGGGAGGACATTGATATGTTCGGTAATTTCGACTTCGATGTCATCTCCCGCTCGTGGGTCTACCTGTTCCAGACCGGGATGGTGTTTACCCTCAAACTGACGGCGCTGTCCATGGTGGGCGGCATCGTGCTGGGCACCCTGCTGGCGCTGATGCGCTTGTCCGGCAACCGCCTCATCTCGGGCGTGGCATCGAGCTACGTCAACCTGATACGCTCGATTCCGCTGGTGCTGGTGATCTTCTGGTTCTACTTCCTGGTGCCATACATCGCCGCCTGGATCATCGGCGCGGAAGAACCCGTGAAAGTGGGCGCGTTCTCCTCCGCGCTGATCACCTTCATCATGTTCGAGGCGGCATACTATTGCGAGATCATGCGCAGCGGCATACAGTCGATCCCGCGTGGCCAGGTCTGGGCCGGCCAGGCGCTGGGCATGAACTACTCGCAGACCATGGCCTTCATCGTGCTGCCGCAAGCGTTCCGCAACATGATCCCCGTGCTGCTGACGCAAACCATCGTGCTGTTCCAGGACGTGTCGCTCGTGTACGTGCTGTCGATCCCCGATTTCGTCGGTGCCGCCTCGAAGATCGCCCAGCGCGACGGCCGCCTGGTGGAGATGTACGTGTTTGTCGCCGTCGTGTATTTCGTGCTGTGCTATGCCTTGTCGTTCCTGGTAAAACGCCTGCAGAAACGCGTCGCCATCATTCGCTAACCGTAAAAGAAAGAACAAGATGATTGAACTCAATAACGTCAGCAAATGGTATGGCCAGTTCCAGGTACTGACCGACTGCACCACCAATGTCGCCAAGGGCGACGTGATGGTCATTTGCGGCCCGTCCGGCTCCGGCAAGTCGACCCTGATCAAGACCGTCAACGGCCTCGAGCCGATCCAGCAGGGGCAGATCTTCGTCGACGGCATCAGCGTCAACGATCCGAAAACGAATTTGTCGAAACTGCGCGCGCGCATCGGCATGGTGTTCCAGAATTTCGAGCTGTTTCCGCACCTGTCGATCCGCGAAAACCTCACCATCGGCCAGATCAAGGTGCTGGGCCGCAGCGCCGACGAAGCCAATGCCAAGGGTTTGAAATACCTGGACCGCGTGGGCCTGCTGTCGCAGCAGGACAAATTCCCCGGCCAGCTGTCGGGCGGCCAGCAGCAGCGCGTGGCGATCGCCCGCGCGCTGTCGATGGATCCGATCGCCATGCTGTTCGACGAGCCGACATCGGCGCTCGATCCGGAAATGATCAATGAAGTGCTCGACGTGATGGTGGGCCTGGCGCAGGAAGGCATGACGATGATGGTCGTCACGCACGAAATGGGCTTTGCCAAGCGGGTGGCCAACCGCATCGTCTTCATGGACCAGGGCAAGATCATCGAAGATTGCAGCAAGGACGACTTCTTCAACACCACGCGCTCGGACCGCGCGCGCGATTTCCTTGCCAAGATCATCCATTGATCTTTCTTCGCTTTGAAGCTGGGGGCGAATGCCGGTCATGAAACAAATTGCCGATGCCATGCTGGCGCTGGGCATGACAAGATCGCCGTTGACATCGCTCTGATTTTCTTCGTTCTCATGCCACAAGCGGCCGGTTGATACCGGCCGTTTTGCCGTCCGTCAGGCGGCCGGGCTTGGCTTGCCGCAAACGATCGTCATTCAATCCGCCGTACGCTGATTCTTTTCCAGCCAAATCCTTCCAAATTATACTAATAAAGGTATAATTTATGAAGATCATTGCAAAGCCGCACAAGCCGCTGGTGTGGGTTGCTTCCACCAAGAAAGAATTGATGGCCCTGCCTGTGGGCATCCGCTCGTTTTTTGGCCATGCGCTGGATCTGGCGCAGCGCGGCGACCGGCACGACAGCGCCAAGGTGTTGCATGGTTTTGGTTGTGCGGGCGTGCTGGAAATTGTCGACGATGATGCGGGTGGCACATATCGCGCCGTCTACACGGTGAAGTTCGAGGAGGCGGTCTTCGTGCTGCACTGCTTCCAAAAGAAGAGCAAGAGCGGTATCGCGACGCCGAAGCAGGAAATGGATCTGGTGCGCGCCCGCCTGCACAGTGCACAACAATGGATAGAGGAGTTACGTCATGAAAAAACGTACCATCGATGAGACCGAGTTTGAGCTGTCCAGCGGCAACGTCTTTGCCGACCTGGGACTGCCCGGCGCCGACAAGCTGCAAATCAAGTCCGGCCTGGTGGGCGAGATCCGCAATGCCATGCACAAGCTGGAATTGACGCAGGAAGAAGCGGCACGGCGCATGGGCATCGCCCAGCCCAAGGTGTCGGGCATGCTGCGCGGCGATTTTTCCGGCCTGTCCGAACGCAAGCTGATGGATTGCCTGAACCGCCTAGGTTACGACATCGAGATCAGCGTCAAGCCGGCAGCCAACGCCATCGGCCACCTGAAACTGGCTGTCGCCTGAGCATTCCTCACCGGTTTTCTCCGCCTGTGCCGCGGCCCCGCGGCTGGTAAAATGGCGCTATTCGTAATGACCGCCTGAGAGCAGCCGCCATGTCCACACTCGATCACACCCCAGTCGCCGTTCCATCTTCCATCACCATCACCCGTCCGGATGACTGGCATCTGCACCTGCGCGACGGCGCCGTCATGGCCAGCGTGCTGCCGCACAGCGCGCGCCAGTTCGGCCGCGCCATCGTCATGCCGAACCTGAAACCGCCCGTCACCACCACGGCCGATGCCAGCGCCTACCGCGAGCGCATCCTGGCCGCCGTGCCGCAAGGCGTGAACTTCGATCCGCTGATGGTGCTGTACCTGACGAACAACACCTCGCCCGACGAAATTCGCCGCGCGCAGGACAGCGGCATCGTGCAAGCTGTGAAACTGTATCCGGCTGGCGCCACGACGAATTCCGATCTGGGCGTGACGGATCTGAAGAATTGCTACAAGGTGCTCGAAGTGATGCAGGAAGTGGGCATGCCCTTCCTCGTGCACGGCGAAGTGACGGACCCGGAAATCGACATTTTTGACCGCGAAGCCGTCTTCATCGAGCGCGTGATGCGTCCGCTGCGCAGCGCCTTCCCGGCCCTGTCCGTCGTGTTCGAACACATCACCACCAAGGATGCGGCGCAGTACGTGGCCGAAGCGGAAGGCCCGATCGCCGCCACCATCACGGCGCATCATCTGCTGTACAACCGCAACGAGATTTTCAAGGGCGGTATCCGCCCCCATTACTACTGCCTGCCTATCCTGAAGCGCGAAGAGCACCGCCTGGCCCTGATGACGGCCGCCGCCAGCGGCGACGAGCGCTTCTTCCTCGGCACGGATTCGGCGCCGCATGCGCAGGGCGCCAAGGAAATGGCCTGCGGCTGCGCCGGTTGCTACACGGCCCTGCACGCGATGGAAATGTATGCGGAAGCGTTCGAACGGGCCGGCGCGCTCGATAAACTGGAAGCGTTTGCCAGCTTCCACGGCCCGGCCTTCTACGGCGTGCCGCGCAACACGGACACTATCACCCTGAAGCGCGAAAGCTGGACCTTGCCAGCCTCGCTGCCGCTGGGCGACAGCCATGTCATTCCGCTCAACGCGGGCGAGCAGATCAACTGGAAAATGGTCTAAGCGTTCATGCTGCCATCGATAGACTGGACCCGCCCCTGGTTTGCCACGGTGCTGCCGGCGCGACGGCAACTGGATCTGCAGCGCGACACGGTGATTGCCGCGCTGAACGCACGGGCGCGGGCGCTGGACTTGCGCAATCCCACTGGCTTGCCGCTGGCTTTCGTGCCGCAAGCGGACCTGCCCGAAGGCGTGGCTTACGAAGAGTTCATCGGCGCGACGGGCGGCGTGCCCACGCGCGACAATCTGCACGATTTTTTCAACGCGCTCGTGTGGCTCACCTTCCCCCGCATCAAGCGGCAATTGAACGCGCTGCAGGCGGCGCAGATCGCCCTGTCGGGCGTCGGAAAATCGCGTGGTCCCGCGCGCGATGGCGCGACGATCTTTGACGAGAACTCCGCCTTGCTGGTGCTGCGCGACAGCGACGCGGGGCGCGCGCTGGACGCGGCCTTGCGCGGGCACGACTGGCGCAGCGCCTTCATCGCGCAGCGCGACAAATTTGGCGCGGGCGGCGACGCCGATATCTGGTTGTTCGGCCACGCGCTGATGGAAAAACTGGTAGCGCCGCGCAAGGCCATCACGGCGCATACGCGCGTGATCTTTGCCGGCGACGCCTACTTTGCGCTCGACGATGCGGCACGCCGCGCCTGGCTCGACGAGCGGGTGGCGCAAGACCTGGCTCAGCAAGGCCTCACCACGGCGGACTTCACGCCACTGCCCGTGCTCGGTTTGCCCGGCTGGTGCGAAGGCCAGGACGACGATTTTTACAATGACGCGGCGGTGTTCCGCCCGAAGCGCAAGGTGGCTGGCGCAGAAAGAGATCAATAGCATGGAAAATACCGTCCGCTGGGGCATCCTCGGCACCGGCAAGATCGCCCGCGCGATGGCCAATGGCTTGCGTGACGCGCCCGGTGCGCAACTGGTGGCGGTCGCCTCGCGCAGCGAGGCTGGCGCACAGGCTTTCGGCGCCGAATTCGGCATCGGGCGTTGCCACGGTTCCTACGAGGCGCTGGCCATGGACCCTGACGTGGACGTGATCTACATCGCCACGCCGCACACCCTGCATGCTGAAAATGCCTTGCTGTGCCTGGCCGCCGGCAAGCACGTCGTGTGCGAAAAGCCGTTCACCATGAATGCGCGCGAAGCGCAGGCCGTGGTTGATCTGGCGCGCGACAAAAAACTGTTTTTGATGGAAGCCATGTGGAGCCGCTTCCTGCCCGCCGTGCAGGAAGCGCAGCGCATCATCGCCAGCGGCGAGATCGGCGTACTGCGGCAGGTGCAGGCCGATATCGGCTTCGTCGCCAATTTCCCGCCCGAACACCGCATGTTCAACCCGGAACTGGGCGGCGGTGCGTTGCTCGACGTGGGCATCTATCCGCTGTCGATGGCGGCCTTCTTCCTCGGGCCTGTATCGCAGGTGCAGGCGCTGGCCGAGATGGGCGCCACGGGTGTCGATGAGCAGGTCGTGTTCTCGCTGCTGCACGCGGGCGGCGGCACCTCGTCGTGCGCCTGCAGCCTGCGCGCGCAGACCCCCACGGAAATGACCATTTCCGGCAGCCTGGGACGCATCCGCCTGCCCAGCCGCTTTTACAAGCCCGATCAGCTGATCGTCGAAACGATGGATGGCGCACGCCGCGTCGTTGCCGCGCCGCACCTGGGCAATGGCTATGCGCATGAGGCCATCGAAGCGATGCGCTGCATCCGCGCCGGCCTGCTGGAAAGCCCCCTCATGCCGTACGCCGACAGCGTGGCGCTGATGCGCAACCTTGACACCATGCGCGGCCAGATTGGCCTCGTCTACCAAGCCGACCAGGCGTAAACAGGAACCCCATGACATTGCACTCATCCCGACCCAGCCTGAAAACTGTTCTCATCGCCAGCGGCGTCGTCCTGACCCTGGCGATGGGCGTGCGCCACGGCCTGGGCTTCTGGATGCAGCCGATCTCGCAAGCGAATGGCTGGACGCGCGAAACGTATTCGCTGGCGCTGGCCATGCAAAACCTGATGTGGGGCGTCTTCGGCCCGTTCGCCGGCATGGCGGCCGACCGTTTCGGCACCATGCGCGTCGTCATCGTCGGCGCCATCAGCTACATGGCGGGCCTCGTGTGGATGGCGCTCGTCACGCAGCCGACCCTGTTCATCGTCGGTTCCGGCGTCTTTATCGGCCTGGCGCTGGCCTGCACGGCGTTTGGCGCCATCAGCGGCATCATCGGCCGCAGCGCGCCGCCCGAGCAGCGCTCGTGGGCCTTCGGTATTTCGTCAGCGGCCGGCTCGTTCGGCCAGTTCCTGATGATGCCCGTCGAGCAGCAGCTGATTTCCGCCGTGGGCTGGCAAAACGCCTTTTATGTGCTGGCCGCGCTGGTGCTGCTGGCCATGATCCCGATGGCCTTTTATTTGCGCGAGCCGCCCGTCTCGCACACCAGCGGCCCGCAGCAAAGCGTGGGCGCCGCCTTCAGCGAAGCCATCGCCAGCCGTTCGTTCTGGCTGCTGCTGGCCGGGTATTTTGTCTGCGGTTTCCAGCTCGTCTTCATCGGCGTGCACTTGCCGGCCTACCTGAAGGACCAGGGTCTGATGAATCCGAACATCGCCGTCACGGCGCTGGCGCTGATCGGCCTGTTCAACATCGTCGGCTCCTACTACGCGGGCAAACTCGGCGGCAAGATCGCCAAGCGCTACCTGCTGTCGGCCATCTACGTGACGCGCGCCGTGGTCATCACCGTGTTCCTGCTGGCGCCATTGTCGGCGTGGTCCGTGTACCTGTTCGCCGCCGGCATGGGCGTGCTGTGGCTGTCGACCGTGCCGCTGACGAACGGCATCATCGCCGGCATCTTCGGCGTGAAGCATTTGTCGATGCTGGCCGGGATGGTGTTCTTCTCGCACCAGGTGGGCAGTTTCCTCGGGGCGTGGCTGGGCGGCTATCTGTACGAGCACCAGGGCAGTTACCACATCGTGTGGATGATCACCATCGGTCTGGGCTTGCTGGCCGCGCTGATCAACCTGCCCATCGACGAGCGCGCCGTCAAGCGCGTGGCGGTGGCCGCGTAATGGCCAGTTGGCGCAAATGGCTGTGGCGCCTGGCTGGCGCCGCGCTGCTGGCCATTGTCTTCCTGGCCTATCTGCGGCCCGACTTCATGCTCGACCTGGCGAACCGCTTCTGGATGTGCATGTAGGCTGCGCGGGCGCAATGCGGTTTGCGAAAAGTCGGATTACGCTATGAGTCGGATTACGCTACGCTAATCCGACCTACCCGACCTGCCGCAGTATTTTCGCGTAGGTCGGATTAGGCCGAAGGCCGTAATCCGACAACACCCGAAAATAAACAATACCAACGGCGCTTAGGCCAAAGGCCGTAATCCGACAACACCCACGAAACCATGCGATACCGACGCGCATCCCAGCCAGGCGGCAGCTTTTTTTTCACGGTGGTGACGGCCCACCGCCGGCCTGTTTTTGCCACTGCCACGGCCGTGGATTTGCTGCGCGACGCTTTCCGCGCCGTGCGCCATAAACGGCCATTCGCTATCGATGCCATCGTCATCCTTCCTGATCACCTGCATTGCATCTGGACCTTGCCGGATAGTGATGCCGATTTCATGACGCGCTGGCGCTTGATCAAGACGTGGTTCAGCAAGCGCTGCGATCTTGAAAATGTCTGGCAGCAGCGGTATTGGAAGCACGTCTTGCGTGACGAAAGCGACTTCGCAAACCACGTCGATTACATCCACTACAACCCCGTCAAGCATGGTCTTGTGAGTAAAGTCATCGATTGGCCGTATTCCAGTTTTCACCGGTATGCAAGGCAGGGATGGTGTGCTGCGGATTGGGGCGGGGATGGTGTGGATGTGGCGGGTGTCGGGCGGGAGTAGGCGGGGTCAACAATGTTGTCGGATTACGCTACGCTAATCCGACCTACTGTTTGCGTCGTGAGTAGGTCGGATTAGCGCAAAGCGCGTAATCCGACATGCAATGTAAGAGCTACACCTTCAAAAATTCCTCTTTCCCACCGAGCCAGCGCGCCAGGTGCGCTTCCACGGTGGCCGCTGCGGCCGTCGTGGTGGCGTGCAGCAGATCGTGCGCCACGTCGCGGGCCTGGTCTACCAGCCATTGATCCGTTTCCAGATCGGCGAAGCGCAGCATGGCCTGGCCGGACTGGCGCGCGCCGAGGAATTCTCCGGGGCCGCGGATTTCCAGGTCGCGGCGCGCGATTTCAAAACCGTCCGTCGTCTCGCGCATGGTCATCAAACGCTGGCGCGCCACGCCGCCCAGGGGACCCTGGTACAGCAGCAGGCAGACGCTGGCCGCCGTGCCGCGGCCCACGCGGCCACGCAGCTGGTGCAGCTGCGACAAGCCGAAACGCTCGGCGTGCTCGATCACCATCAGCGAGGCGTTCGGCACGTCGACGCCCACCTCGATGACGGTGGTGGCCACCAGCACGTGGATATGGCCGGCGATGAACGCATCCATCACTTCCTGCTTTTCCGCCGGTTTCAAGCGGCCGTGCACGAGGCCGACCTGCAGCGCAGGCAGGGCTTCGGCCAGCATCATGTAGGTGTCGGTGGCCGTCTGCAGCTGCAGCGCTTCCGACTCCTCGATCAGCGGGCAGACCCAGTACACCTGCCGGCCTTCCAGTGCGGCCGCATACACGCGGGCGATGACTTCGTCGCGCCGGTTCTGGTCGATGGCGCGCGTGACGATGGGGCTGCGTCCGGGCGGCAGCTCGTCGATCACCGACACTTCCAGGTCGGCGTAATACGTCATGGCCAGGGTGCGCGGGATCGGCGTGGCCGACATCATCAGCTGGTGCGGCACGGCCGCGCTGTCGCCCTTGTTGCGCAGGGTCAGGCGCTGGCCCACGCCGAAGCGGTGCTGCTCGTCGACGATGACCAGGCCCAGTTTGGCAAACAGCACGTTATCCTGGATCAGCGCATGCGTGCCGATCACCAGTTGCGCTTCGCCCGATTCGATCAGGGCCAGCGCCGCCGTCTTTTCCTTTTTCTTCAGGCTGCCCGTCAGCCAGGCCACCTTCACGCCCAGCGGCTCCATCCAGGCGGCGATCTTGCGGAAGTGCTGTTCCGCCAGGATCTCCGTGGGCGCCATCAGCGCGGCCTGGTAGCCGCTGTCGATCGCCTGCGTGGCGGACAGGGCGGCGACGACCGTCTTGCCGCTGCCGACGTCGCCCTGCAGCAGACGCTGCATCGGATACGGCTGGTGCAGGTCGGCGCGGATTTCTTCGAGCACGCGCGCCTGTGCGCCCGTCAGCTTGAAGGGCAGGGCGGCGCCGAAGGCATTCGACAGGGTGCCGACGATGGGCAAGGAGGCCGCGCCTTTCGAGCGGCGCGCGCGCTGGGCGCGTTTCAGCGACAGCTGCTGCGCCAGCAGCTCATCGAACTTCATGCGCACCCAGGCCGGGTGCGAGCGGTCCATCAGCGCGCTTTCATCGATGTCCTGCGGCGGATAGTGCAGCAGGTGCACGGCGGCGCGGAACGGCGACAGCTGCATCTGACGCAGCAGCTCGTCCGGCAAGGTGTCTTGCCAGTCGATGCGGCGCATGGCGTCGGCGATCTCGCGCCGCAGCACGTGCTGCGACAGGCCTTCGCCGGACGGGTACACGGGCGTCAGGGCCGTCGGCAGCGGCGCGCCTTCGTTGACCACCTTATACGTCGGGTGCACCATCTCGGCGCCAAAAAAACCGTGTTTGAGTTCGGCGCGCGCACGCACGCGCGTACCTTCGGCCAGCTGCTTGACCTGACTGCCATAAAAATTCATGAAGCGCAGCAGCAAATTGCCCGTTTCGTCGGCGATCGTCACCAGCAATTGCTTGCGCGGCTTGAAATTGACTTCGCACTTGGTGACGATGCCCTCGACTTGCCACGACTCGCCACCGCGCAGGCAGGCGTCGCGTATGGTGTAGACCTTGGTCTCGTCCTCGTAGCGCATCGGCAGGTGCAGCACCAGGTCCATATCCGTGCGCAAGCCCAGTTTGGCCAGCCGGCTTTCCGTGCTGACCACTTTTTTGACGGCTTTCGGCTTGGCGGCCGGCTTGGCTGCGGGAGGAAGATCGGGCTTGGGTTCGGACATATCGGAGATTTTTGTGCCGCTAGCGTAAAATAGAGGGTTGTCCGGCACACCCTGTGCGTACCGCGGTTGTAAATTGTTGCGGCGGATTATTGTAATGCCTGTATAGGCGCACAGTATAGTGCCAGATGTTCCATTGCGCACTCCTAATCATTTTTGACGTACTTTTGAAGCAAAACGCATGTATTCGCTTTCCGATTTCGATTTTAATTTGCCGCAAGAAAACATTGCGCAAACTCCGTTGGCCGAGCGCAGCGCCTCGCGCCTGTTGCATCTGGACGGCGACGCCCTGGTCGACCGCAGCTTTGCCGACATCGTCGGGCTGTTGCAGGCGGGCGACCTGCTGGTGATGAACGATACCCGCGTGCTGAAAGCACGCTTCTTTGGCGTCAAGGAAAGCGGTGGCAAGATCGAGGCGCTCGTCGAGCGCGTACTTGATGAGCGCACCGTGCTGGCCCAGGTGCGCGCGTCGAAGTCGCCGCCGCCCGGCTGCCGCATCCGCCTGGCCGATGCCTTCGATGTGACGGTCGGCCAGCGCGCCGGCGAATTCTTCACTTTGCACTTCGAGGCCGACGTGTTCGAGCTGATCGAGGCGCATGGCCGTTTGCCGCTGCCGCCGTACATCGAGCACGATGCGGACGAATTCGACGAGACGCGCTATCAGACGGTCTTCAACAAGGTGCCCGGCGCCGTCGCCGCGCCGACGGCCGGTCTGCATTTCGACCAGGCCCTGCTCGATCAATTGAAGGCCAAGGGCGTCAACTTTGCCTATGTGACCCTGCATGTGGGCGCCGGCACCTTCCAGCCCGTGCGCACGGAAGTGCTGGCCGAGCACAAGATGCATACCGAGTGGTACACCATGCCGCAGGAAACCGTCGACGCCGTGCGCGCCGCCCAACTTGCCGGGCGCGACGTGGTGGCCGTCGGCACGACCAGCCTGCGCGCGCTGGAATCGGCCTCGCAAAGCGGCCAGTTGGTGGCGGGCAGCGCCGACACGGCCCTGTTCATCACGCCCGGCTATGCGTTTAAAACGGTCACGCGTTTGATCACCAACTTCCATTTGCCGAAGTCGACCCTGCTGATGCTGGTGTCGGCCTTTGCCGGCTATGAGCCGATCCGCAGCGCCTACGCGCATGCGATCGCGCAGAATTACCGTTTCTTCAGCTATGGCGACGCGATGCTTCTCACCACGCAATCGCGCGCTCCGTTGAACCTTGATACTCCCGTGAAAGACTGACATGCTGGAATTTAAACTACTCAAGACCGACACGAGCGGCCTGACCAAGGCACGCCGCGGCACCTTGAAACTCAACCATGGTGTCGTGCAGACGCCGATCTTCATGCCAGTGGGCACTTACGGCTCCGTGAAAGCCATGTCGCCGCTGGAACTGAACGAGATCGACGCGCAGATCATTTTGGGCAACACGTTTCACCTGTGGTTGCGTCCAGGCAACACCGTCATGGAAAAATTCGGCGGCTTGCATGGCTTCATGGGCTGGAACAAGCCGATTTTGACGGATTCGGGCGGTTTCCAGGTGTTTTCGCTGGGCGCCATGCGCAAGATCACGGAAGAGGGTGTGCATTTCAATTCGCCCATCAACGGCGATAAATTGTTCCTCTCGCCGGAAGTGTCGATGCAGGTGCAGCGCGTCTTGAATTCCGACATCGTCATGCAGTTCGACGAATGCACGCCATACGAAATCCAGGGCCGCCCGGCTACCATCGAGGAAGCGGCCAAGTCCATGCGCATGTCCTTGCGCTGGGCGCAGCGCTCGAAGGACGAGTTCCACCGCGGTGAAAACCCGAATGCGCTGTTCGGCATCGTGCAGGGCGGCATGTTCGAAATGCTGCGCGACGAGTCCCTGGCCAAGCTCGAAGAGATCGATTTTCCCGGCATCGCCATCGGCGGCCTGTCCGTCGGCGAACCGAAGGAAGACATGATGCGCATGCTGGCCCACGTGGGCCCGCGCCTGCCGGCCAACAAGCCGCATTACCTGATGGGCGTGGGCACGCCGGAAGACCTGGTGGCGGGCGTCTCGAACGGTATCGACATGTTCGACTGCGTCATGCCGACGCGTAACGCCCGCAATGGCTGGCTGTTTACCCGTTTTGGCGACATCAAGATCAAGAACGCCAAGTACAAGGAAGACCAGGCGCCGCTCGACGAGACCTGCAGCTGCTACGCCTGCCGCAATTTTTCGCGCGCCTACCTGCACCATCTGCACCGCTCCAAGGAAATCCTCGGCGCGCGCCTCAATACCATCCACAACCTGCATTACTACCTGGACTTGATGCGCCAGATGCGCGAGGCACTGGACGAAGACCGTTTCCACGCGTTTACGCTGCAATTCCACGCGGAACGCGCACGCGGAACTTAAGAAATCCTTAGCTTGCACCCTGGCGGCAGCATGGCCGGAAGTTTTGTGTATTGGTGCTTGGACTGGGGCGATAAAGCATTGCATAATGCTTTTTTAGCCCCATTTAAAGTTGCCATGGCTGCAATTCGGGTTATGACGTATAGCCAATGCTAGAATACAGCGCTATTTTTTCAAACTGATTAGAACTGGAGTCACCGTGTTTTTCATTTCCAACGCTTATGCGCAAGCCCCAACCGAAGCCCTGGGCCTCGGCGGCAACCTGACCAGCTTCCTGCCGCTGGTATTGATGTTCGTGGTCATGTATTTCCTGATGATCCGCCCACAGCAAAAACGCGCCAAAGAACAACGGGCGATGATGGACGCGCTGGCCAAGGGTGACGAAGTCGTCACCGCCGGCGGCATGCTGGGCCGTGTTGTCAAGGTAGTGGACGCTTACGTCACCATCGAAGTGGCGGCCGGCACCGAAATCACGGTGCAAAAGAGCTCCATTACCACCTTGCTGCCTAAAGGCACCCTGAAGGCACTGTAATTCCTCGCTGTCATTGCCTCGGCAATGATAGACCCGGGGCGGCTATCCGCCGCCCCTCGGGACGCCTCCGACGCTCAACACTGAACGCTGAATCACTATGAATCGCTATCCTGCCTGGAAATACATCATCATCGTCGTCGCCTTATTGCTGGGCGCACTTTATACGGCGCCCAATTATTTCGGTGAATCACCGGCGCTGCAAGTAACCAGCGGCAAGTCGACCGTCAAAGTGACGGGCGATCTGATGACGCAAGTCGAGCAAATATTGACGAAAGAAAACGTCAAGTCGGAAGGTGTCACCATGGATGGCGCCGGCAACCTCGCCTCCGTGCGCGTGCGTTTCGCCGATCCCGATACCCAGTTCAAGGCGAAACTGGTGCTGGAAAAGGACCTCAATCCCGATTCCACCGATCCCGCGTACATCGTGACGGTCAACCTGCAAGCCAATACCCCGATGTGGATGCAAAAGCTGCATGCCTTGCCCATGTTCCTGGGCCTGGACTTGCGCGGTGGCGTGCACTTCCTGATGCAGGTCGATGCGAAAGCCGTACTGAACAAGAAAGTCCAAGGCGTCCAGTCCGCTTCGCGTAGCGTGTTGCGCGACAAGAATATCCGCCACGCCGGCATCGAGCGCGTGGGTGACAGCGTGCAGATCAACTTCCGTGACGCGGAAACGCGCCTGAAGGCAAAGAATGTCTTGTCCGACCAGATGACGGAACTGGCGTTCGCCGATGCGGGCGAAGGCAGCGACCTGAAACTGAACATCACGCTGAAACCGGCCGCCCTGAAGGCGACCATCGACGAAGGCGTGAAACAGAATATCTCCACCCTGTCCAAGCGCGTCAACGAGCTGGGCGTGGCCGAGCCGCTGATCCAGCAGCAAGGTCCTGACCGCATCGTGGTGCAATTGCCTGGCGTGCAGGACGTGGCCCGCGCGAAAGCCATCATCGGCCGCACGGCGACCCTGGAAGTGCGCCTGGTCGATGAAAGCATCGTGCCTGGCACCGAACTGTCGAGCGCCATTCCATTCAACTCGGAACTGTTCACCGTCGGCAAGGGTGTCCCTGTCGTGCTGGCGAAAGACGTGATCCTGACGGGCGACTATATCTCCAGCGCCACGGCCAGCTTCGACCAGAACCAGCAAGCGGCCGTATCGATCGACCTGAACGGCGACGGCGGCCGCAAGATGCGCGAAGCGACGCGCGAAAGAGTCGGCAAGCGCATGGCCATCGTGCTGTTTGAAAAGGGCAAGCCGGAAGTGCTGTCGGTTGCCACCATCCAGCAGGAACTCGGTTCGCGCTTCCAGATCACCGGCATGGGCGGCGCGGAAAACGCGAATGAACTGGCGCTGCTGCTGCGCTCGGGCGCCCTGTCCGCACCGATGACCGTCATCGAAGAACGCACGATCGGACCGCAACTGGGCGCGGAAAACATCGCCAAGGGCTTCCACTCGACCCTGTACGGTTTCATCGCCATCGCCATCTTCATGATCGCCTATTACATGCTGTTCGGCGCCTTCAGCGTGCTGGCCCTGGCGGCCAACCTGCTGTTGCTGATCGCCTTGCTGTCGATGATCCAGGTGACGTTGACCTTGCCCGGTATCGCCGCTATCGCGCTGGCGCTGGGCATGGCGATTGACGCCAACGTGCTGATCAATGAACGTATCCGCGAAGAGCTGCGCGCCGGCAATACGCCGCAAGCGGCGATCGCCGCTGGCTTCGACCGCGCCTGGGCCACGATTCTCGACTCGAACGTGACCACCCTGATCGTCGGCCTGGCATTGCTGGCCTTCGGCAGCGGTCCTGTGCGCGGCTTCGCTGTCGTGCATTGCCTGGGTATTCTGACCTCGATGTTCTCCTCCGTGTTCGTCTCGCGCGGCGTGGTCAACCTCTGGTATGGCCGCAAGAAAAAGCTGACGACCTTGTCGATCGGCACGGTGTGGGTGCCGGGCGCGAGCAAATAAGCGACGGCCCGACTTACCGAATAGCGTCAACAGCGATAGCGTCCGGAGGCACAGCCGCCGGACGTACAGAATAGAACTCAGAGGATTTCATGGAATTTTTCCGGATCAAAAAAGATATTCCCTTCATGCGCCATGCGTTGATTTTCAACGTCATCTCGGCCGTGACCTTCCTTGCCGCCGTCTTCTTCCTGTTCCACAAGGGCTTGCACCTGTCCGTGGAATTCAAGGGCGGTACCCTGATGGAGGTGAAGTACCCGAAAGCGGCCAACCTCGAAGGCATACGCGGCACCCTGATCAAGATGGGCTACGAAGAGCCGGGCGTGACCAGCTTCGATACGGCGCGCGACGTGATGATCCGCCTGCCGGTGGAAAATGGCGTCAGCGCCGCGAACACCTCGCAGCGCGTGTTTGACGCGCTGTGCAAGGCCGAGCAGGGCACGACCAAGGGCATCGATACCGTCACCGACAAGGGCGAGCATGTGCTCAAGAACGCCTGCATGGATGCCGCCGGCAATGAAGCGGTGGTACTGCAGAAGGTCGAATTCGTCGGTCCGCAAGTGGGCGAGGAACTGAAGCAGAATGGCTTGAACGCGCTGGTGATGGTGATTCTGGGCGTGATGGCTTATCTGGCCGTGCGCTTCGAATGGAAATACGCTGTCTCGGCGATTATCGCCAACTTGCATGACGTGGTCATCATCCTGGGCTTCTTCGCTTTCTTCCAGTGGGAATTCTCGCTGACGGTACTGGCGGCGATCCTGGCGGTGCTCGGCTATTCCGTCAACGAATCGGTGGTGATCTTTGACCGTATCCGCGAAAACTTCCGCAAGCAGCGCAAGGCAACCGTGCATGAAGTGATCGACAGTGCGATCACCAGCACCATTTCGCGTACCATCATCACCCACGGCTCGACCCAGATGATGGTGCTGTCGATGCTGGTCTTCGGCGGGCAGACCCTGCACCACTTCGCACTGGCGCTGACCATCGGTATCTGCTTCGGTATTTACTCGTCCGTGTTCGTCGCGGCCTCGATCGCCATGTGGCTGGGCGTCAAGCGCGAAGACTTGATCAAGCCGGTCAAGGAAAAAGACGAAACCGACGGCGCCGTGGTGTAAGCGCAGGGTTTTTTGCAGCTTGAATGAAGAACGATCACCGTTTGCGGTGGTCGTTTTTTTTTGTGGTGGATGACGATGAAGCGTTTTTTATGCGTAGGTATGATGGCGGGCGTGACGGCATTGGCCGGCGCCGCCGATTTCAGCCGCACTGGCAACGATAGCATCACCATGCGCGGCCCGGTCGCCGAGGGGGACGTGGACAAGCTGCGGCGGCTGGCCACGCCGGACACCAGGCTGTTGCGCGTCAATAGCGATGCTGGCGACGCGCAGGCGGCGATGCAGCTGGGACGCATGGTGCGCCAGCTGCGGCTCGATATCGCCGTCGACACCGTGTGCGCAGGCAGCTGCGCCCTGTACGTTTTTCCCGCTGCTCGCGGCAAGAGCATTCCGATGGACGCCGTGCTGGCGCTGCAGGAATCGGCCTTTTTGCGCGCGCAGGCGGACCGGGTGCAGCTGCGGCGCACCTTGGTCGAAGCGGGCGTGGCGACCGAGGACCTGGACAGTGAAACGCAAGCGCTGGCGGCTCAATTGGCAGAGACGGCGGCGCTGGAAGCGGCGTTTGCCGCGCAGCTGGGCATTGCGCCCGCCTTTTACCGCGACTTCCGGCAAGTGGCGGCGCAGGCTGAGAGCGTGCGCCAGCGCTTTCCCGACCAGGAGGCGGCCGTCTACTGGTGGCCGGCCGCCGCCCGCCTGCAGCACTGCTACGGCATTGCCGGCGTGGACGAGGGCACGCGCGCGGCGCGCCTGGCGCCAGACGGCTATCTGTATGTGCCTGCCTTGTCGGCCCTCGTCATGGGCGACCAGGCCTTGCAGGGCTGTCCATGAGCCGCAGCGGCCGTTTGTTCCTGCTGATGGACGCCATGCGCGCCAGGCGCGTGCCCGTCACGGCGGCCCAGCTGGCGCAGCAGCTGGGCGTTTCCGAGCGCACGATTTACCGCGATATCCAGACCCTGGCCGAACTGGGCGCGCCCCTGCAGGGCGAAGCGGGCATCGGCTATGTGCTGCGCCGTGGCGCCTTCCTGCCGCCGCTGATGTTCGGTCCCGATGAACTGGAAGCGCTGGTGCTGGGCGCGCGCTGGGTGCGCCGGCAGGGCGATGCGGGCCTGGCGCAGGCGGCCAGCAATGCCCTGGCCAAGATCGCGGCCGCCTCGCCGCGCGACCTGCGCGACAGCATGGCCGAGACCAGCTTGTGGGTGCCGCTGGGGCGCCCCGCCGATGGCACGCAGGCGGCCGACCGTTACGTGCAGCCCGTGCGCGAAGCGATCCGCTACGAACAGAAAATCACGCTCGCCTATCAGGATGAGCAGGGCAGCGCCACCTCGCGCACGGTGTGGCCGTTCGCGCTGGCCTTTTTCGAAGGCAAGCGCCTGCTGGCCGCCTGGTGCGAGCTGCGCGGCGATTACCGGCATTTCCGCATCGACCGCATCGCCAGCGTGCGGCAGCACGAGGAACGCTATCCCACGCGGCGCCACGTGCTGCTCGATGCCTGGCGCAAGGCGCACGAGATTGATCCGGAATCCTGATTTCGCTCCTGACAAAAACTGTCAGTGACGGCGACTACGATGGTGGCTTCCTCACTCACCGGAGCCATCTACCATGCGCCTGTACCACCACCCCATGTCCTCGAATGCCCGCCGTGCCCTGATGACGGCGATCCACCTCGGCCTGCCTCTGGAACTGGCCGTAGTCGACTTGATGAATGCGGACGACCGCCGCCGCCTGGGCGAACTGAACCCGAACGGCAAGGTGCCCGTGCTGGCCGATGGTGATTTCCTGCTGTGGGAATCGTGCGCCATCATGCAATACCTGGCCGAGCAGGTGCCGGGTCAGACGCTTTATCCGCAGGCGCCGCAAGCCCGCGCCGACGTCAACCGCTGGCTGTTCTGGGCCGCGCAGCACTTCGCGCCGGCCATCAGCGTGCTGGCCTGGGAACGCGCCTGGAAGGGCATGACGGGTAATGGTCCGGCGGATCCGCTGGAAGAGGCGCGCGGCGAGCGCGACCTGCATGAGTGTGCCGTGGTGCTGGACGCGCATCTGGCGGGGCGCCGCTGGATCCACGGAGACGATGTGACCCTGGCCGATTTCGCCGTGGCCGCGCCGCTGATGTACAGCGAGGCCGTGCGGCTGCCGCTGGCGCAGTACCAGCATATCCAGGCGTGGTTTGCCCGTGTGCGGCAGCTGCGCGCCTGGCAGGAAACGGATGTGGAGCTGTTGCCGGGATAATCTGCGCGCTAAGTGTGCCAGCGCACGGAGCCGGCGCGGCGCAACGCATAAGATAGGGCTGTCTCTTTCAGGACATCCCTAGCTTTGGACTTTACCCGCTTTCGAGCGGGTTTTTTTTTTGAATAGCGGCTTGATAAATTGATAATCGCTGCGCAGATGGGATGCACCCCACTTCCAGCAGGTACGCCATGTTCATGCCACGCCATCCGAAACCCCTGTTGAGTACCAGGGCGGTCGCCACGCAAGTCGTCCAGCAAAAGCAGGGAACGCAGGCCATGGACAAGCATGTGCTGATCGTCGATACGCTCAAGCCGGCGGCGCTGCCGCCAGCGAGCAAGAAGCCTGCTGCCTAGTGCACCAGCACCTTCAGCAGCGACTGCACTTCATCGTCCGATTCTTCCATGATGCTCGACAAGGTCGCATCGTCGCCGATCACGCAATCGATGCTGCCGGCGGCGCGGGCGGCCCGCACGGCGATGGCGGCCGGGCTTTCGTTGAGGGGCGACGAGACGGGCGCCAGGTCATTCGCCAGCAGCAGGGTGTCGCCCAGCGATTCGGGCGGAATGGCGCGCAAGCCTTCCCACAGCGCACCGATGGCGCCCATCACCGCTTCCGGCACCTTCAGTTTGGCCAGTACGCCGTGGCCGATGGCCTGTTCGCCATGTTCGACCCAGTCTTCCGGTTCGCCGTCGAGGATGCCGGGAAATTCGGCCGCGCGCGACAGCAGATAAAAACCGCCCACTTCATGCATGATCCCGGCAAACAGGGCCGTATCGG
This sequence comes from Janthinobacterium sp. NKUCC06_STL, assembly GCF_019345455.1. Lineage (NCBI taxonomy): Bacteria > Pseudomonadati > Pseudomonadota > Betaproteobacteria > Burkholderiales > Oxalobacteraceae > Janthinobacterium > Janthinobacterium sp. NKUCC06_STL. The sequence goes on along the minus strand of NZ_JAHKQY010000001.1, from coordinate 1,972,266 downwards.
GGTCCACCTTGGTGACGCGGCGGGCCAGTACCTGCGACAGGGCCGCCACGTGGGCCGTATGCTCCCACAGCTGGTTGGCCTTCGCTTGCAGCACGGGATCTGTGATGGTGCTGCCCAGCTGGCGCACGATCAGCGATGCCACCACCGATTGCAGGGTACGCACGCCGAGCCGCTGCACGGCGTTGCGCACGCTGGTGATTTCATTGCCGGAACGGTTGAACGCCACGGAATTGGCGATGGCCACTGTGCGCGCGGCCAGCAGCGGGTCGGCCTGCACCAGCTTGGCGGCGGCCTCGATATGGCAGTCGGGATCGGCCAGCGCCTCTTGCAGCTTGAGCGAAGCGTCCACATTGGCAGGAAAGGTCAGCTCGCCACGAGCGGCTTGTGCGGCGATGCTTTTAAAGGCGTCGAGTCTGTTCATTGAAAAAATTATACTCGCAATATTTCCGTACGGAACTTTTTAACCATGATCTTTTCGCAAACAGCTTAGCAAAAGGCAAGCAAAGCCCCGTAAACGGAAAAAGGCATGCCCCGGTATCGGCGGCATGCCTCTTTTGATAACGCGAGCGTTATCAGTCTGCTTCGCTAAATATCGCGTCGCAGCCTTCAACGAGCTCATCGCTGTCTTCCAGTTCATCCGTCAAGCCCAGGTCGAACAATTCCTCGACGGCGTTCATGAAGCTGTTGTGCTTGGTGGCGCCGATCAGGCGGTAGATTTCGCCGTCTTCGTTGCGCACGCCGATGATCAGTTTTTCCTGGCGCACCAGTTCCGGCGTGCTGGCGTTGAGCAGCAGGTTGCCGATGATCTGTTTATCGAAATGAGCAGGCTTTTTGCCTTCGAGCAGTGAGGTTTTCAACTTGGTTTCCTTTGTCTTGTTTGAATGTCTGTGCTTGGTGAATGGTCAGCCGTTGGCGATAGCCTGTTTCAAGCCCGCCAGGGTGCTTTCCAGACGTATGAAATCGTCTTCGGTATAGCCGTCGAACAGGCGCTGGCCCTGTTTTGTCAGCTTGGGGAACACGTCATGGAACACCTGTTCTCCCTCGCAGCTCAGGCGCACGTAATAGGAACGCTTGTCGCGTGGACAACGTTCGCGTATCACCAGCCCCTTTTGTTCCAGCCGGTCCACCACGCCCGTCAAGGTACCCTTGGTGATCAGGGTTTTCTGGCCCAGTTCCTTGTAGGACATGCCGGAGGTGTTGCCGAGCGTGGCGATGATGTCGAATTGCGCATGCGTCAAGCCGTACTGGCGCACGAAGTCGCCAGAAAACCGCTCGAAGCCTTGCATGCATTCGGCCAGCAGCCGGATACTTTTTAAATATCGTTCACCCATGGGGGTGATTATATCCTTCCGCCCCGCTTTTTTCCGCCGCGCCGGGATGCGCCCTTGCACGCGGGTCTCGATGGGGCGGAAGTCCGGTATCATGTGGGCAACTCAGCCCTTGCCCCTGGCCCGCCTCGCCGATGTCCTTCGCTAATCTTTCCCGTATCGGCCTCGACAAACCGTTGCGTTTGCTGCTGGTGCATGCCGGCGATGCCGAGTCGATCACCTGGGCCGGCCTGGTGCAGCCGCTGCGCCTGTGCGCGCGGGCGCTGGGGCCGGACGCCCTGCAACTGGACGTGCGCACGCCGGAACAGGTGGCCGCGCAGGGCGGCAACTGGCATATCGCGCTGCTGGTGGCCGACGAAACGGAAGCGCCGTTGCGCGCCGAGCTGTGCCGGGCCGTGATCGAACGCTGCCGTTCGGCGCCATTCTGGGGCGGCGTGGGCGCGGCCGTGCTGTGGCTGGCCGACGCGGGCGTCATGGATGGCGTGCGCATCGCCTTGCCGTGGGCCCTGTACGCGGATGCGGAAGCCAAGGCGGAACGCGCCATCCTGACGCCGCACCTGTTCGATATCGACGGCCCGCACATCACCTGTTGCGGCGGCGCGGCCAGCATCGACTTTTCGCTGACCCTGATCGAGACCATCTTTGGCGCCGACGTGCAGGCCCTCGTCAAGGAAGCGCTGTGCGTGGACAAGGTACGCGGCAAGGAAGAGCGCCAGAGGGTGGCCCTGCAGGCGCGTTTCGGCGTGCTGCAGCCGAAACTGTCTGAAGCGGTGACCTTGATGGAAGCCAATATCGAGGAACCGCTGTCGACCGACGACATCGCCAGTCTGGTGGGCCTGTCGCGGCGCCAGCTCGAGCGGCTGTTCAAGCAATACCTGGGCAGTTTGCCGTCGCGCTACTACCTGGAGTTGCGCCTGCAGCGCTCGCGGCAATTGTTGCTTGATACACATTATTCCATCGTGCAAGTCGGCCTGATGTGCGGCTTTTCCTCCGGTTCGCACTTTTCCACGGCCTTTGGCACCCTGTTTGGCAATACGCCGCGGGAAGAGCGGCAGCGCAAGCTCATGCCTCCCGCGTAATTAAGCAAGCCCGGCTGTGATGAATTGTGAAAATCCTTGTCGCAGATTCAAAAGAGTTTTAGCATCCCGCTTTTTATAATGCAGTACACACGTAGCTGTCGTAGCTGCGGAGTACCTAACATATTGATGGGGAAATGCTATGAATGCCAAGCTTGATTCGACCGTAACGGCTCGTCCAGTCACCCGGGAAACCTTTGACCAGGTCCTCGTTCCTACCTACGCCCCTGCAGCCATGGTGCCCGTGCGTGGTTCCGGTCTGGATCTGTGGGACCAGACCGGCAAGCATTACCTCGATTTCACCTCCGGCATCGCCGTCAACAGCCTGGGTCACTGCTATCCGGCCCTGGTCGACGTGCTGACCAAGCAAATCAATAATTTGTGGCATTTGGGCAACGGCTACACCAACGAGCCTGTCCTGCGCCTGGCGCTGGCCCTGACGGAAGCGACCTTCGCCGACCGCGCCTTCTTCTGCAACTCGGGCGCGGAAGCCAACGAAGCGGCCCTGAAACTGGCGCGCAAGTACGCGCACACCAAGTTCGGCGCGCACAAGTCGCGCATCATCTCGTGCTTCAGTTCTTTCCACGGCCGCACCCTGTTTACGGTCTCCGTCGGCGGCCAGGCCAAGTACACGGAAGGCTTCGAGCCGCTGCCGCCGTCGATCGACCACATCGCCTACAACGACATCGAAGCGGCGCGCGCCGCCATCGGCGATGACGTGTGCGCCGTGATCGTCGAGCCGGTACAAGGCGAAGGCGGCGTGGTGCCGGGCAATCCTGAGTTCCTCAAGGAGCTGCGCGCCCTGTGCGACAAGACGGGCGCCCTGTTGATTTTCGACGAAGTCCAGAGCGGCATGGGCCGCACTGGCGCGTTGTTCGCCTACATGGGCTACGGCGTCACGCCGGACATCCTGACGGCCGCCAAGGCGCTGGGCAACGGCTACCCGATCGGCGCCATGCTGACCACGAATGAACTGGCGCAGACCTTGGCCGTCGGCACCCACGGCACCACCTACGGCGGCAACCCGCTGGCCGCCACCGTGGCCTTGACCGTGCTGGACACGATCAACACGCCGGCATTCCTGGCGCGCGTGAAAGAAGCGAGCGTCAACACCATCGCCATGCTGCAAGGCTTGATCACGGATTACCCGCAAGTGTTCTCCATCGTGCGCGGCAGCGGTTTGCTGCTGGGTCTGGTAGTCAGCGATGCCTGGAAAGGCCGCGCGAAAGACATCCAGAAAGCGGCCGAAGCGCAAGGCTTGATGGTGCTGATCGCCGGCATGGACGTGGTGCGCCTGGCGCCGGCCCTGATCGTCTCGGACGAGCAGATCGCCGAAGCAGGCCGTCTGCTGCGCGTGGCCATCGACGGCATGCTGAAAGCCTGAAGCTAGCCCCGCTCCCTGTTTGATCACCGGCCCGCCGCTTTGCTGCGGGCCGGCTTGGTTCTACCCGGGTATTCAGCCCAAGTATCGTCAGCATTGAAGGAGTACCCATGTATGTTGTCCGTCCGGTAGAAATTGCGGATATCGCAGCCCTCGAAGCGCTGGCCGCGGTAACCATGCCGGGTGTCCATACCCTGCCGAAGACGCGCGAAAAAATCGCCGCCTCCGTCGAGCGCTCCATCGCCTCGTTTGCCGCCCATGTCGACATCCCCAGCGAAGAGTCGTATCTCTTCGTGCTTGAATCCCTGCTCGACAAGAGCATTGCCGGCACGGCCGCCATCTTTGCCTCGGCCGGCTCGAACGGCACCTATTTTTCCTTTCGCAACGACGTCATCCAGCAAGTCTCGCGCGACCTGAACATCAGCCACAGCGTGCATGCGCTGACCCTGTGCTCGGAGTTGACGGCGTACTCGCAGCTGTCCGGTTTCTATGTGCGCAACATGGAGCAGGCGGGCCTGGAAGCGGCCCTGTTGTCGCGCGCGCGGCTGCTGTTCGCCGTGCTGGCGCCGCACCGCTTCGGCGACCGCTTCTTCGTGCCGCTGGCCGGCATCACGGATGCCAACGGCCAGTCGCCATTCTGGGATGCGCTGGGCCGCAAATTCTTCCAGATGGATTTCCTCGATGCCGAAAAAGTCATCGGCGGCGCGCGCAATCGCACCCTGATCGTCGAACTGATGCCGCATTACCCCGTCTACGTGCCGCTGCTGCCCGGCGACGCGCAGGCAGCCATGGGCCAGATCCATCCGAGCGGCGAACTGGCATTCAATTTGCTGACGGAAGAAGGCTTTGAAGCCGACGACTACGTCGACATCTTCGATGGCGGCCCGATCCTGCAGGCGCACAAGCATGCGCTGCGCTCGTTTACGGGTTCGCTCACGCGCCGCGTCGTCGCAGGCGTCACGCCCAGCCGCACGGGCTTGAAAGTGCACTATGCGGTCGCTTCCGGCGCCGAACGCAATTTCCGCGCCGTGACCTTCGCCTGCGATGCGCTCGAAGCGCAGGACAGCGTCGGCTTGCCGGCAGACTTGCTCGAGGCGCTGGCCGTGGCCGAAGGCGACAGCGTCATTTGCGTGCGTATCTAAGGGAGTTAATTTTATGCTAGTAGTACGCGCCATCAACGCCAATGACCTCGATGCCCTGTATGGCCTGGCCAGCCAGGTCGGCACCGGCATGACCACCCTCAAGCCGGACATGAAAATGCTGGGCGACCGCTTGGCCATCGCCTGCGCTTCGTTCGCCGAAACCATCCCGCCCGAAAAGCGCGACTACATGTTCGTCATGGAGGATACCGATACGGGCCGCCTGGCCGGCGTGTGCGCCATCAAGGGTGCCGTGGGCCTGGACGAACCGTTCTATAACTACCGCATCGGCACCCTGGTCCATTCCAGCCGCGAGCTCGACGTGTTTACGCGCATGGAAACCCTGTACCTGTCGAACGACCTGACGGGCAGCACGGAACTGTGCTCGCTGTTTCTGCACCCCGATTACCGCAGCGGCAATAACGGCAAGCTGCTGTCGAAAAGCCGTTTTCTCTTCATCGCCCAGTTCCCGCAGCTGTTCACGGAAAAGCTGATCGCGGAAATGCGCGGCTACCAGGCACCGGACGGCAGCTCGCCGTTCTATGAAGGCCTGGGCCGCCACTTCTTCAAGATGGATTTCCACCACGTCGACGATTTGACGAGCCTGGGAAAAAAATCCTTCATCGCCGAACTGATGCCGCGCCAGCCGATGTACGTGGCCTACCTGCCCGACGAAGCGCAGGAAGTCATTGGCAAGGTGCATCTGAGCACGGCGCCCGCGCGCCGCCTGCTGGAGCAGGAAGGCTTGCACTTCGAAGGCTATGTCGATATTTTCGACGCCGGTCCCGTGCTGCAGGCGCGTGTCTCGGAACTGCGCGCCATGCGCGACAGCATGCCGGCCGTGCTCGACGCCGAGGCTGCGCCGGAAGTGTGCGGCGATGCCGCCCAGGCCGAGCCTTACCTGGTGTCGAACACCGACCTGAAAGATTTCCGCATGATCGTCACCAGCGCCAATCCGCACAGCGGCAAGATCGCGCTGGACGACGATGAACTGCATCTGCTGCGCTGCCATCACGGCGACACCGTGCGCACCTTGTCACTCAACCCGAGGAAGCATCCCCATGTCTAACGTATTGAATCCATCTACCGCAGCATCGAACTTCATCAACGGCGCCTGGCTGCCAGGCACGGGCCGTGAACTGCTCACCATCGATACGTCGAACGGCAAGCAGACCTGGGCCAGCCTGGAAGCGACGGAACACGAAGTCGAAGAGGCGTGTCAGGCCGCCCGCGCCGCCTTTGAAGCATGGGCCGAGACGCCCGTCGAAGAGCGCATCGCCATCTGCGTGCGCTTTCGCGAACTGCTGAAGGAGCATGCGGAAGCGCTGGCGCTGCTGATCTCGGAAGAAGTGGGTAAACCATTGTGGGAGTCGCGCACGGAAGTGGCCACCATGGCCAACAAGATCGATATCTCGGTGCAGTCGTATCACGCGCGCACGGGCATCACGCAAAGCAAGATCGCCGATGGCGACGCCGTGCTGCGCCACCGCCCGCATGGCGTGTTCGGCGTTTTCGGCCCGTACAATTTCCCCGGTCACCTGCCGAACGGCCACATCGTGCCGGCCCTGATCGCCGGTAACACCATCGTCTTCAAGCCCAGCGAATATGCGCCGCGCACGGCCATCAAAACCGTGCAGCTGTGGCAGCAGGCCGGCTTGCCGGATGGCGTGGTCAACCTCGTCAACGGCGGGCGCGATACGGGCGTGGCGCTGGGCGCCAATCCACACCTCGATGGCGTATTGTTTACGGGTTCGTGCCAGACGGGCATCAGCCTGCACCGCCAGTTCGGCGGCCAGCCGGGCAAGATGCTGGCGCTGGAAATGGGCGGCAATAACGCTTTGGTGGTGTGGGATGTGAAGGACGTGGACGCGGCCGTGCACCACGCGATCTTCTCTGCCTTTGTTTCGGCCGGCCAGCGCTGCACCTGCGCGCGCCGTTTGGTGGTACAAGATAATGCCGCCGGGGTGGCTTTTATAGCGCGCCTGGTGGAAGTGGCCGCGAAACTGGGCATCGGCGCGTCCGACGCCCAGCCGCAGCCATTCATGGGCCCAGTGGTCTCGAGCGCCGTGGCCGCGCGCCTGGTGCAGGCGCAATCGGACATGGTCGCCAAGGGCGGCACCACCTTGCTGCAGATGCGCCAGTTGAATCCCGAGGCGGGTTTTGTCACGGCTGGTATCGTCGATGTCACCAACGCCACCGGCATCCCCGACGAGGAATGGTTCGGCCCACTGCTGCAAGTGATACGCGTGGCCGATTTCAACGCGGCCCTGAAGGTCGCCAATGCCACCGAATTCGGCCTGGCCGCGGCGCTCCTGTCCGACGACCCGGCCCTGTGGCAAACCTTCCAGGTACGCGCGCGCGCCGGCATCATCAACTGGAACCGTCCGACCACGGGCGCGGCCAGCACGGCGCCGTTCGGCGGCATCGGCAAGTCGGGCAACCACCGTCCGAGCGCGTATTACGCGGCTGACTATTGCGCCTACCCGGTCGCCTCGATCGAGAACGGCGCGCTGGAAATGCCGGCCAAGCTGTCGCCCGGCCTGAATTTTTAAGGAAACTCTATGCACAGTACGCGCGAATACAATTTTGACGGCCTGGTCGGGCCATCGCATAACTATGCCGGACTCTCATTCGGCAACGTGGCCTCGTTCAGCAATGTGAAAAGCGCTTCCAATCCGAAGCAGGCCGCCTTGCAGGGCCTGGCCAAGATGCGCGCCCTGGCCGCGCGCGGCTTTGCGCAAGCCTTGCTGCCGCCACAGGACCGGCCGAATTTCCGCCTGCTGCGCTCCATCGGCTTCACGGGCACGGATGCCGAAGTGCTGGCGCGCGCCTACAAGGAATCCCCGGTGATTCTGGCCTGCGCGTATTCCGCCTCGCCCATGTGGACGGCGAACGCCGCCACGGTCAGCCCGTCGGCCGATACGCAGGATGGCCGCGTGCATTTCACGGCCGCCAACCTGAATAACAAGCTGCACCGCGCCTTCGAGCACGCGCAGTCTGCGCGCAGCCTGCGCGCCATTTTCAGTGACGACAAGCACTTTGCCGTGCACGACGCGTTGCCGTCGACACCAGCCTTCGGCGACGAGGGTGCGGCCAACCACACGCGTCTGGGCGCCAGCCACGGCGCGCCATCCGTTGAACTGTTCGTGTATGGTCGGGTGGAGTTCGATCCATCGGCGCCGTCGCCGAAGCGCTATCCGGCGCGCCAGACACTGGAAGCGTCGCAAGCCGTGGCGCGCCTGCATGGCCTGGACGCGAAGCGCACCGTGTACGTGCAGCAGAACCCGGACGTGATCGACCAGGGCGTGTTCCATAACGACGTCATCGCCGTCGGCAATGGCAATGTGCTGTTCTACCATGAACAGGCGTTTGCCGATGAAGAGGCAAGCCTCTCGCAGCTGCATCGCGCCGTCGCCGCCACGGGTGCCGGGCTGCACGCGCTACGCGTGGACACGGGCCAGGTACCGATCCAGGATGCGGTGACCAGCTATCTGTTCAACAGCCAGTTGCTGACGAAAGAAGGCGGCAAGATGGCGCTGGTGATCCCGCAGGAGTGCCAGGAAAACCGCGCCGTGTCGCGCTACCTGGAAGGCCTGGTGGCCAGCGGTGGTCCGATTGACGAACTGATTCATTTCGACCTGCGCCAGAGCATGCGCAACGGCGGCGGGCCCGCCTGCCTGCGTTTGCGCGTGGCCCTGACGGAAACCGAGGCGCGCGCCATGCATCAGGGCGTGATCATGACGGAAACGCTGTACCATCGTCTGGTGCAGTGGGTGGAAAAACACTACCGCGACCATCTGGAGCCGGGCGACCTGGCCGACCCGCAGCTGGCGCTGGAAGTGCATGCGGCGCTTGAAGAATTGACGATCATCCTCAACTTACCGGGATTGTACGACTTGTAGGCGATAGAAAAAACACAGAAAAAATCCGAGACAGACTATCCGCAACACAGAATTGGACGGGCGACCCCCGTCTCTTGACACCGCTGCCGCCCAGCCACAAGCCCGAACGACAGCGTTGGACATTCACATTACCGTAATGGAGATGCAAGATGAATCACACGCCACAAGATTTGCGTACACAAACGCTGGAGTTGATTAACGCGGCTGGCAATGCAGGCAAGGCGGCAGCGCCGGTCGTGCAGCTGGTGCAGGCATGGCTCGACTCGCTCGATGCCGAAGACCTGGCCGACATCGCGCCCGACAGTCTGGCGCCCGTGCTGGTCGACGGCTTCACGCAAGCGGCCAAGCGCACTGGCAACGGCTGCCAGATCGCCACCCTGCGTTATGCGGATGGCCGTGGCGGCATGGCGAGCGCCTTGCTGGTCCTGAACGAAGACATGCCTTACCTGGTCGACTCCATCGTCATGGCCATGCGCCGCCAGCACCTGGCCGTGCGCGGCGTGATGAATACCGTGCTGCCCGTGCGCCGCGCTCTTGATGGCAGCGTCGAAGCGGTGCGCCAGTCTGGCGACCCGCTCGAATCGTATGTGCTGGTGCTGCTCGACGAAGAGCTGGCGCCGCAAGCCCAGACCGCGCTGGTCGCCGCCCTGGAGACGGTCGCGCGCGACGCCGCCATCGTGCGCCGCGATGCCGCCGCCATGAGCGAGCGCCTGGCCACTGTGGCCACGGCTGCATCGCAGCATGGCGAAGAAGGCGCGGAAGTGGCCGCCTTCCTGGAGTGGGCCCGCAGCGGCGGCTTTGAAGTATTCGGTTATGCCTACTACCGCGTCAAGCCGGGCGTGCGCGAACTCGAACGCGACATTCCTAGCCGTGTTGGCGTGCTGCAGGATACGGCGCACCCGGTCTACGGCACCTGCCTGGCGAATATTCCCGGCGACTTCGATACCCTGGCCAAGCGCGACTCGGCGCTGTCCATCGTCAAGGCCGACGTGGCGGGTACTTTGCACCGCGACCAGCAGCTCGACTTCATCGGCGTGCGCGACATGGATGCGCAAGGCGCGATCCTGGGCGAGCATTGCTTCGTCGGCCTGTTTACCCGCGCCGGCAATTCCACTCCGCTGGCGGCGCTGCCGTTTGCGCGCGGCCGCGTGGCCAAGGTACTGAGCCTGGCCGGCGTGCGCCAGCAAGGCTTCCGCGCCGAGAAATTCCGCGAAATCCTTGAGTCCTTGCCGCGTACGGAAGCGCTGGAAGCGGACCTCGACTGGCTGGCGCAAGTGTGCGGTTCCGTCGTTTCGCTGTACAAGCAGCCGCGCACCAAGGTCTTCGCGCGCCGCGACGTGTATGCGCGCCACCTGAACGTGCTGGTCTACCTGCCGCGCGAGCGCTACAGCGCCAGCGTGGCATCGAGCCTGGCGAAAGCCCTGCAAGCCAGTTCCGGCGCCACGCATGTGAGCACGCAGACCCTGGTGGCCGACGGTCCCCTGGCGCGCGTCTACCTGATCGCCCACGCCGCGCGCTACCCGCTGGACCTGGAAACGGATATCGAACAGCCGCTGCTGAGCGTGCTCGATGGCTGGCATAACGGTTTTGCCGCCGTGGCCGACGCCGTGCCTGACGTGGCCCTGCGCACCAGCCTGCGTAAACTGTGCGCCACCTTGCCGCTCGATTACGTGGCCGCCACCGCGCCGGCCGTCGCCTTCCGCGACCTCGACACCATCCTGCGCAATACGGATCCGGCGCACGTGGCCGTGCGCATCGAGACGGGCGCCATCACGACGATTCGCCTGTACTCGGCCAACAAGGTGCCGCCGCTGTCGACCATCCTGCCGGCACTGCACAACGCGGGCGTGGCCATCGACCGCGAACAGGCATATTCGGTTTCGCTGTCCGACGGCACGCGCTATTTCATCACCAGCCTGACGGTTGATGCCGCCAGCGCGGCGAAACTGGCGCAGCCATCCGTCGTCGCCGTGGCGCAGGAATTGTTTGCCGCCTTGTTCAACGACACGGCCGAAGATGGCCGCCTGAATGGCCTCGTCATCGAAGGCGGCTTGTCGACGCGCGAAGTGCAGCTGGTACGCGCCTACACCAGCTACTGGCGCCAGACGGGCAGCCGCTTCTCGGTGCGCTACATTGCCGAAAGCCTGCGCAAGCAGCCGGCCCAGGTCAAAGCCCTGGTCGAGGCCTTCCTGCAGCGCTTCGATCCATCGCTGTCCGACGCGCAGCATGCGCAAGCCCTGGAAAGCATCGCCGCCATCAAGGCTGGCCTGCCCTCCGTGAACCACGCCGATACCGAGGAAATCCTCGGCGCGCTGGCCGACCTGATGGCCGCCACCCTGCGCACCAGCTACTTCCAGAACAATCAAGCCGGCGACAAGATCATCTTCAAGTTCGACACCAGCAGCCTGGCGCTGGTGCCGGAACCGCGTCCTTACCGCGAGATTTTCGTCTTCTCGCGCCGCTTTGAAGGCGTGCACCTGCGCGGCGGCCCTGTCGCCCGTGGCGGCTTGCGCTGGTCGGACCGCATGGAAGACTACCGCACGGAAGTGCTTGGCCTGGTGAAGGCGCAGATGGTCAAGAACGCCGTCATCGTGCCGGCTGGCGCGAAGGGTGGTTTTGTCTGCAAGATGATGCCGAAGGATGCCGTGCGTGAAACCATCGCGGCCGAAGGCGAAGCCGTGTATCGCCTGTTCATTTCCAGCCTGCTGGAAGTGACGGACAACCGCTCGCTGGGCAATATCGTCCCGCCAGTCGACACCGTGTGCTTCGATGACGCCGACCCGTATCTGGTGGTCGCCGCCGACAAGGGCACGGCCACGTTCTCGGACATCGCCAACGGCATCGCCGTGCAGCGCGGTTTCTGGCTCGGCGACGCGTTCGCCTCGGGCGGCTCGAACGGCTATGACCACAAAAAGCTGGGCATCACCGCCAAGGGCGCATTCGAAGCCGTCAAGCGCCACTTCTATGAAATGGACCACGACCTCAATACGACCCCGATCACCATGGTCGGCGTGGGCGACATGTCGGGCGACGTGTTCGGCAATGGCGTATTGCTGTCGCGCCAGCTGAAACTGGTGGCCGCATTCGACCATCGCCACATCTTCCTCGACCCGACACCGGACGTCGCCGTCTCGTTCGAGGAACGCGCGCGCCTGTTCGCCTTGCCGCGTTCCTCGTGGGACGACTACAACAAGGACTTGATATCTGCAGGCGGCGGCGTGTATCCGCGCTCCGCCCGCAGCATCGAACTGTCGCCGCAAATCCGCGCCGCGCTCGATATCGCGGAAACTGCGCTGGCGCCGGAGGAACTGATGCACCGCATCCTGAAGTCGCCCGTGGACCTGTTCTACAACGGCGGCATCGGCACCTACATCAAGGCGTCGACGGAGAGCCACGCGCAAGTGAAGGACCGCGCAAATGACCACATCCGCGTCAGCGGCAATGAGCTGCGCGTAAAAGTCGTGGCCGAAGGCGGTAACCTCGGTGCGACGCAGGCGGGCCGTATCGAGTTCGCACTGGCCGGTGGCCGCATCTTCACCGATGCGATCGACAACTCGGCCGGCGTGGATTGCTCGGACCATGAAGTGAACGTGAAAATCTGGCTGGACGTGGAAGTCAATGCGGGCAAGCTGACGGAAGCCGAACGCAATCGCGAGCTGTATGCGATGACGGACGACGTCGAGCGCCTGGTCTTGCGCGACAACACGCAGCAGACGCATTTGCTGGTGCGCGAGTTGCAGGCGCAAAGCGAAAGCGCCGTGCAGGATGGCTATGCCGCGCTGATCGCCAGCCTGGAAGAAGAAGGTGCACTGTCGCGCGAACTCGAGCAGCTGCCGTCGGTGGCCGAACTGGCACGCCGCAAGAGCGACGGTCGTGGCTTGACCACGCCGGAACTGGCGGTGGTGATCGCCAACGTGAAGAACCGCTTCAAGCGCATCCTGTCCGCCTTGCCGTTGACGGGCGAAACGTGGGCCGAGCCGGTGCTCAAACCGTACTTCCCGTCCTTGCTGGTGGAAACCCGTTCGGCGCTCGACCACCCGCTGGCCAACGCCATCCTGGCGACCGTGCTGGCCAATGAAGTGATCAACCGCTGCGGCCCGCTGATGATCCGCAACCTGGCGGCGGAACACGGCGTGGACGAATCGACCGTGATCCTGGCCTGGGGCCAGGCCTGGGTGGCGCTGAATCTGGCGCCCGTGTTCGACGCGCTCGATGCGGATGCCTTGACGATTCCACGCGAGGTGTCGATCAAGGTCGACGCGCAAACGCGCGTGCTGCAGCAAACGATGATCGCCGGCGTGCTGTCCGTGCCAGCCGAGCAATTGCGCGGCGCCGGCCTGGCCGAACTGACTCGTTTGTTTGGCGCGGAATCGAAGCGCGAGCTGCTCAAAGCCGTTGGCATCAAGTCGGAAGCGGCGCAGGTAGCCGGCTTGACGCCGGCCTTCGTGCAGGCGTGGGATGCGGTCGACGCGCTGGAAGTCGTCGCCGGCTTCCTGTTCCCGGCCCTGTCCGTGCCGCGTCCTGCGACGATGGACTTGGCCGCCTTCCTGCAAGTGGGCCTGGCCCTGCGCAGCCAGGCGGGCATCGATACGCTGGAACGTGGCCTGAAGCTGGCCGCGCAAGGCAAGTCGCAGGAACAGTTGCGCAACTATGCGCAGCAAGCGCTGCGCCGCACGCAACAGCGTCTGCTGACGCAGGTGCTGGCGCGCGCCGAGCAAGGCAATGCGGGCCAGGCTGTCGATGCCGTGACGGGCGCGCTGGGCCTGTCGGCCTATGTGGCGGCGACGGAACTGGAGCAAGCCATGCTGGACGTGTGGACCTTGTCGGAAGCCGTGAATAAAATCACGGCGAAAACCCCAGCGGAAGCGGCGGTGTAATGACGCAAGAAGTAACGCAGGTAATAGCACCGGTAGTAACACCGGTAGTGCAGGCGCTGGCGCAGGCCGATTTCAGCGGCGTGGCCCAGTTGTTTTCGGACGCCGGTTTCACGGTGGCCTTGCCGGCGCCCGGCATGCTGCAAGTCGTCAAACCGGGAGCCGGCCGCGCCAGCGTGGCCGTTTCGGTGGGCGTGCATGGCGACGAGACGGGGCCGATCGAAGTGCTGGCGCATCTGCTCGACGCCTTGTCGCGCGATGCGTCCGCACTGGCTGTCGACCTGCTTGTCTGCGTGGGCAATGTCGATGCGATCCGGGCCGGCAAGCGTTTCATCGACGCCGACCTCAATCGCATGTTCCGCCCCGTGCGGGGCAGCCTGGCGCAAGCGGCGGAAAGCGCGCGCGCCGATGAAATGATCGCCGCGACAACAGCGTTCTTTGCAGCGGCGGGCCCCGTGCGCTGGCACCTGGATTTGCACACGGCCATCCGGCCGTCCGTGTACCCCACGTTTGCCATCGTGCCGGACCTGGTGGCCGACGACGCCAAGGCGCAGCTGATAGCCTGGCTGGGCCAGGCCGCCATCGGCGCCATCATCATGAACCCGCAATCGGCCGGCACCTACAGCTATTATTCGGCCGAGCATTTCGGCGCGGCCGCCAGTACGGTGGAGCTGGGCCGCGTGGGCACCCTGGGGCAGAACGATTTGTCCCTGTTCGACGACGTGTCGCGGGCGCTGGACGGCTTGCTGCGCGGCTTGCCTGCGCAGCCGGTCAAGGCGCAACCGCACGTGTTCAAGGTGGCGCAGGAAATCATCAAGCACAGCGATGAATTCCGCATGGCGTTTGATCGCAGCACGCAGAATTTCACGTCCCTGCCGCAGCACGCCGTGATCGCCAGCGATGGCGACCATGTCTACACGGTGCGGCACGCGGAAGAGCTGGTGGTGTTTCCGAACCCGGACGTGCGCGTGGGCTTGCGTGCGGGCTTGATGGTGGTGCGTACCTCCTGATCGTCCAGCCGTCACACAGCATCAGGCGCCAGCCGGGGAAACCCGCCTGGCGCTTTTTTCATGGAAAAGATGCCGCACAGAAATAATTATTCATTAAGCAATCAATTGATTTAAAATATTTACCCTTTGCAATTTTTTTGGACCGACCATGTTGAAACGCCTGCTGACAGCGCTGCTGTGCCTGACCCTCTCCGGCCTGACGGCTGCCGCCCCTGCCGAGGAAAAGGCTGCCGCAACGGAAATGACGGCCGAGCAATTCCTTGCCCAGTTGCACTTGCAGCGCGGCAAGATCACTTTGCCGGGCGGCATCGCCACCCTGGATTTGCCCGCCAACTTTCGTTATTTGTCGCCGACGGACGCCGAGCGCGTGCTGGTCGATGCCTGGGGCAATCCGCCGGGCATGGAATCGCTGGGCATGATCGTGCCCGCCAAGATCAGCGTGCTTGAGCGCGATAGCTGGGGCGTGGTGGTGACGTATGAAAAGGAAGGGCATATCAAGGATGACGATGCGGACAGCATCAAGTACGATGAATTGCTCAAGGATATGCAGGCGTCCGTGCTGGAAAACAATGCGGAGCGCAAGAAGCAGGGCTATCCCGGCATCCATTTGATGGGCTGGGCGGAAAAACCCAGCTATGCCAAGGATACGCACAAGCTGTACTGGGCCAAGGATTTGATGGTCGATGGCGGCGAGCACTCGCTGAACTACAATGTGCGCGTGCTGGGCCGTGAAGGTGTGCTGAACCTGAACGCGATTGCCAGCATGCAGCAGATCGCGACGATCAAGACAGAGATGCAGCAAGTGACGGCGTTCACGGAATTTACCGACGGCAACCGCTACACGGATTTCGACAGCAAGACGGACAAGGTGGCCGAGTATGGCCTGGCGGCACTGGTGGCTGGCGGCGTCGCAAGCAAGCTGGGCCTGTTTGGCAAACTGCTGGCGCTGCTGCTGGCCTTCAAGAAAGTGCTGCTCCTGGCTGTCGTGGGCGGCGGCGCGGCCATCGTCAAGTTTTTCACTGGCAAGCGCAAGGACAAGCCGGCGCCGATACAGCCGCAGGAGTCCGTTGAACAGCCAGCGCATTTACCGGACGGCAAGGTGAATCTGGACAAGTAAGCTTGTGTGCGTACCCGCAGGCGGCGCCTCGGGTACACTGATTCATCGTTCACTATCAGGAGTCCGCCATGTCCGTGTCCATGTATCAGGCAACCATTCCCGTCTTTATCCGCGGCTTGCGGGTCGTCTCGGCTCTGCTGGAAAAAGCGCAGGCCCATGTGGAGGAAGATGGCATCGTGCCCGAGATTTTACTGGGCGCGCAGCTGGCGCCCGACATGCTGGACTTGACGGCGCAGGTGCAGCGCGCCAGCGATACGTCGAAGATGTCGGTCGAACGCCTGAGCGGCGTGCCGGCGCCGAAGTTCGAGGATAACGAAGCATCGTTCGAGCAGTTGCAGGAACGCATCGCCAGCACCATCGCCTACATTGACAGCGTGAATGCGGGCCAGATGGCGGGCAGCGCGCAGAAGGAAGTCGTGCTGAACTGGACGGACGAGGGGACAACATTCTCGGGCGACAATTACCTGCTCAGCTTTGCCTTGCCGAACTTCTATTTCCACGTCTCCATGGTCCACGCCATCCTGAGAAACAATGGCGTGGCCGTGGGCAAGCTCGATTATCTTGGTCCTTACGATTAACGTTGCGGTTGCTGCTCGACCTGGTTCTGCACCGCATTGCCCAGCATGCCGCCGCCGATGACGCCGGCCACCGTCGCCAGCGCCTTGCCGCGGCCGCCACCGACCTGATTGCCGATCAAGCCGCCGATGACGGCACCCGTGCCGATGCCCACGTAGTTGGGTTGTGCCGGTGCCGGCGCAGGTACTGGCTGCTGGCGCACGGGTTCGCGGTAGGCGGTGTCGCGGTAGCCGTCGTTGTTGTCATTGTAGGCAGGACGCGCTTGCGCCACTTGCGTGTGGTGCACGACGCGCTTGTGCACGACGGGTGCCGGTGCCGGGGCGGCTTGCGCGACGACAGGCGCGGCTACCGGCGCAGTCACGGGCGCTGCCAGAGCGGCACCGGCCGGCGTCATGGCGGCCACGTCGGCAGGGATGGCTGGCGTGGCCGGCACATTCGCCCGCGAATTGGGCAGGATGCCGGCGATGGACGCCGCGCCGACCAGGCACAGGACCGTCACGGAAATGGCGGCGCCGGCCATCAAGGGGTGGATGCGGCTGGCGGTAGTCGTCGTGTTCATGTGTTCTCCTGGGGTGGTGCTGCGGGTGTTATTGATGTGTCCAGATTAGCGGCCGCGCCGGCCCAAGGCTAGCCCTTGCGCTGTATCAAACGTAAGCAGGTGTAAGCCGCGCTTTGCAAAGCACAGTAGAATCGGTGCTTCCCCTTTTCCGAAAGTCCGCCATGAGCCAGCTATTCACGCCGTATGCCCTGGGACCGCTGCACGTGGCCAACCGCATCGCCATCGCGCCCATGTGCCAGTACTCGGCCGACAACGGCAACGCCACCGACTGGCACATGATCCACCTGGGTCATTTGGCCCTGTCCGGCGCGGGCTTGCTGATGACGGAAGCGACGGCCGTCTCGCCCGAGGGACGCATCTCGGCCGAAGACCTGGGCTTGTGGTCGGATGCGAATCAAGCTGCGCTGGCCAAGGTGGTGCAGGCGATCCGCCGCCATTCTCCGATTCCGCTGCTGGTGCAACTGGGCCACGCGGGACGCAAGGCGTCGAGCCGCGCGCCCTGGCAGGGCGGTGCCTGCGTGCACCTGGCCGAGGGCGGCTGGCAAACGGTGGCGCCATCGGCCATCGCGCATGCGCCCGGTGAAACCGTGCCGATCGCCCTCGATGAAATGGGTTTGCTGCAGATCAAGGGCGCCTTTGTCGCGGCCGCGCAGCGCGTGCATGCGCTCGGCATCGAGGGCATCGAACTGCATGCGGCGCACGGTTATCTGCTGCACCAGTTTTTGTCGCCCCTGTCCAACCAGCGCACGGATGCGTATGGCGGTAGCCTGGAAAACCGCATGCGCTTTCCGCTGGAAGTGGTTGAAGCCGTGCGCGCCGCCGTGCCGGCCACGGTGGCCGTGGGCGTGCGCATTTCCGCCACCGACTGGGTCGAAGGTGGCTGGGAAATCGAGCAAAGCGTGCGCTTCGCGCAGGAACTCAAGCAGCTGGGCGCCGACTTCATCCACGTCTCCAGCGGCGGCATTTCGCCGCTGCAGCAAATCCCCGTGGGGCCCGGCTACCAGGTGGCGGTTGCCGAGCGCATCAAGCGCGACAGCGGCTTGCCCACGATTAGCGTGGGCTTGATCACGGAAGCGCAGCAGGCGGAAGACATCATCGTCAATGGCCAGTCCGACATGGTGGCGCTGGCGCGCGCCATCCTGTTCGACCCGCGCTGGCCCTGGCATGCGGCGGCCCAGCTGGGTGCTCAAGTGCAGGCACCGCCGCAATACTGGCGCTCGCAGCCGCGCGAATTCAAGAACCTGTTCGGCGACACGACCCTGGGCCAGCGCTGACAAGCCTGCTCTGCTACACTGACGCTTCTTTCCCATTTCTCCAGGACGCTTCGACATGCGCCATTGATACTGCCGTGCTGTGCACGGCCTCGCCCATCCCGCCACAGCGCCTTTGCGCCATGCGGGTTCGCCAGCCCTGTCTGCACGTACCAGGAGTATCCATGCCCGCATTCCTACAACTCGACCGTCTTTCCTTTGTGCTGCCCGATGGCCGCACCCTGTTTTCCGATCTGCAATTTGTCTTTGCCCCGCAACGTATCGGCCTCGTCGGTGATAACGGCGTGGGCAAGAGCGTGCTGGCGCGCCTGCTGGCGGGCCAGGCGCAGCCGTCTTCCGGTGCCGTGCGCTGTGACGGCGTCGTGCATTACGTGGCGCAGGAACTCGATCCGCAGCGCTATCCCACCGTGGCGGCCCTTGCTGGCATGCAGGACTTGCTGGCGGCGCTGGCGCGCATCGCCGAGGGCAGTATCGATGAAGCCGATTACGCGCTCGTGGGAGATCGCTGGGATGCCCACGCCCGTTTGCGCCAGGCGCTCGATGCGCTCGATTTGCGCCATGTCAATGCCGCTACGCCCACGGCCAGCCTGAGCGGCGGCGAACGCCAGCGCATCGCCCTGCAGGGGGCCTGGCTGTCGCAGGCGGACTGGCTGGTGCTCGATGAACCGAGCAACCATCTCGACGTGCAGCAGCGCGCCCGTTTGGTGGCGCAGATGGCGCGCTGGCCGGGCGGCTTGCTGCTGGTCAGCCATGACCGCGGCTTGCTCGAGCACGTCGATGACATCGTCGAGCTGTCGCCGCAGGGCTTGCGCAGCTATGGCGGCAATTACGCGATGTATGCGCAGCAGCGCGCGCTGGAGCAGGCCGGTTTTGCGGCGGCCTTGCAGGCGGAAAAGGCTGGCGCCAGACGCGAACAGCGCGAAGCCCAGCAGCAGGCCGAACGCCAGCAGAAGCGGGTGGTGCGTGGCGAGCGCGAGGGGCGCGAAGGCAATCAAAGCAAGCTGCTGCTCGACGCAAAAAAGGAGAAAAGCCAGGATAGCCAGGGCAAGCTGCGCCTGCGCGCGCAAGAGGCGCAGCAGGCGCGCCAGCAAAGGGTGATGGAGGCCAGCGCCCGCTGCGCGCCCGAGGCCGAACGTCTGCTGCTGGCGCCCGAGAGCGGCGTGCCGAACGGCAAGCTGATCCTGGAACTGCGCGAACTGGTCTTGCCGCATGGCCAGGCGCAGCCTGTGAGCCTGGTCATCAGTGGGCCGCGCCGCCTGGCCGTGACGGGCAATAATGGCAGTGGCAAGTCGACCTTGCTGCGCGTGATCGCCGGCCAGCTGGCGCCCGCCAGCGGCGAGCTACTGTGCCATGCGCGGATGGCGTGGCTGGACCAGCATGCTGGACTGCAAGACGGCGAGTGGAGTGCCGTGCAGCGCTTGCAGGCACGCAACAGCCTGCTGCCGGAAGGCGAGCTGCGCACGCGGCTGGCGCTGCTGGGCATTGCCGGCGCGCGCGCCACCATGCCCAGCCGTTTGCTCAGCGGTGGCGAGCGCATGAAGGTGGCGCTGGCGGCCGAACTGTATGCGCAGGCGCCGCCGCAACTGCTGCTGCTTGATGAACCTGACAATCATCTGGACCTGGCCAGCCTGCAGGCGCTGGAGCAGATGCTGCTGCAATATCGGGGCGCGCTACTTGTGGTTTCGCACGACCAGGCATTTCTGGAGGCGATAAACCTTGACCCCGAGGGCTTGACATTGCACAAGTGACAATTTAATGAAAAAAGTCACGCTCGATGCCTGTAGAGCATGCTTCATGAACCGATGCTGAATTTTGTTTGATTGTCGGTATAATCCACTGAATAACCGGGCCTATTTGTGAACTAAAACTGCTGGTTCACCAATATGATGACGTTTAATCTGGCACTGTTGTCGGTCACTACCGCGCTGCCAGGGCGTCATCCTGCGTGCCCTGCCGTGCATGAATTTTGGTTTCGCTTATATTGTTTTCTTGGAGAAATAGCATGTCGTTTTACGAAAAACTCAAAGCCCTCAACATCGAACTGCCAGTCGTTGCCGCGCCAGCTGCCGCCTACGTGATGCATGTCCGCACGGGCAACACCGTCTTCCTGTCCGGCCACCTGGCCAAGAAGGATGGCAAGGTCTGGGTTGGCCAGCTGGGCAAGGACGTCACCACGGAAGAAGGCAAGATCGCCGCGCGCGGCATCGCCATCGAACTGATCGCCACCCTGCAAGACGCGTGCGGCGGCGACTTGAACAAGGTCAAACGCATCGTCAAGGTCATGAGCCTGGTTAATTCCACCTCCGAATTCACGGAACAGCACCTGGTGACCAATGGCGCCTCGGAACTGTTCGTCGAAGTCTTCGGCGACAGCGGCAAGCACGCCCGCTCCGCCTTCGGCGTGGCGCAAATCCCGCTGGGCGCTTGCGTCGAGATCGAGCTGATCGCCGAACTGGCCTGACGCAGTAGCCTGACCACATGAGCATGCCGGCGCTTGCCGCCGGCGCGCCTTTTCCTCCTTTCCAGCAAGAGCGGAACCGCCATTGGGGTGGAGGGATCGGTGTATTCAAGAAAAAAACGGAGACACGTAATGAAAACGAGTGAACAAGGCTTGCACCGCGGCCTGGGCGAGCGGCAGATCCGCCTGATGGCGCTGGGCGCCGCGATTGGCGTGGGCCTGTTTTTGGGTTCCGGCAACGCGATCAAGATGGCCGGTCCCGGCATCATGCTGTCGTACATCATCGGTGGCGCGGTCATCTTCATGATCATGCGCGCACTGGGCGAAATGGCCGTGCACAACCCGGTCGCCGGCTCCTTCAGCCGCTACGCCCAGGATTACCTGGGCCCCCTGCAAGGCTATCTGACGGGCTGGAACTACTGGTTCCTGTGGCTGGTCACGTGCGTGGCGGAAATTACCGCCGTCGCCATCTACATGGGCATCTGGTTCCCCGACACGCCGCGCTGGATCTGGGCCCTGGCGGCTCTCGGCTCCATGGGCGCGATCAACCTGCTGGCCGTGAAAGCCTACGGCGAGTTCGAATTCTGGTTCGCGCTGATCAAGGTCGTCACCATCATCCTGATGATCATCGGCGGCACGGGCATGATCGTCTTCGGTCTCGGCAACGACGGCGTGGCCATCGGCATCTCGAACCTGTGGACGCATGGCGGCTTCTTCCCGAACGGCGCGCAGGGCGTGCTGATGTCGCTGCAGATGGTGATGTTTGCCTACCTGGGCGTGGAAATGATTGGCCTGACGGCTGGCGAAGCGGCGAACCCGAAGAAATCGATTCCCGACGCCATCAATTCCGTGTTCTGGCGCATCCTGATTTTCTATGTCGGCGCACTGTTCGTCATCCTGTCGATCTACCCATGGAATGAAATCGGCACCACCGGCAGCCCGTTCGTCATGACGTTCGAACGCCTGGGCATCAAGACGGCCGCCGGCATCATCAACTTCGTCGTGCTGACGGCAGCCCTGTCGTCGTGCAATGGCGGTATCTTCAGCACGGGCCGCATGCTGTACAACCTGGCGCTGCAAGGCCAGGCGCCGAAAGCGTTTGCGGAAACCACGGCCAGCGGCGTGCCGCGCCGCGCCATCCTCGTGTCC
The DNA here is from genome assembly GCF_019345455.1 of Janthinobacterium sp. NKUCC06_STL. Taxonomy (NCBI): domain Bacteria; kingdom Pseudomonadati; phylum Pseudomonadota; class Betaproteobacteria; order Burkholderiales; family Oxalobacteraceae; genus Janthinobacterium; species Janthinobacterium sp. NKUCC06_STL. The sequence goes on along the minus strand of NZ_JAHKQY010000001.1, from coordinate 1,950,426 downwards.
GTCTTCGCGCTGCTGCTGGGCGTGCTGCTGAACTACCTGGTGCCGGAAAAAGTGTTTATCTGGGTCACCTCGATCTCCACCTTCGGCGCCGTCTGGACCTGGGGCGTGATCCTGGTCACGCAGATACAGTTCCGCAAGACCTTGACGCCGCTGGAAATCAAGAACCTGGCCTTCCGCATGCCGTTCGCGCCGTACGGTTCCTGGATTTCGCTGGCTTTCCTGGCGCTGGTGATCGGCCTGATGGCGTATTTCCCCGATACGCGCATCGCCCTGATGGTGGGACCGGCCTGGCTGATCCTGCTGACGGTGCTGTACTACGTGCTGGGCCTGGCGCCGAAAGCGCGCCGCGACGATGTGCCGCAAGGCTACGAAGCGGGCTGGCCGCCGGCCGATGCGCCACACGGCAAGAAGTAATTCAGCTGAACTGAGCTGAGCCAGAAGCGCGCCCCTGCCCCTGCAGCGGCGCGCTTTTTCTTTCATGGAAGCAATTTTTTCTTCAGCAGCACTCTTGCGGGTTTAGCGGCGCACGCCAGTCGTTGTTTCCTTACATCAAAGTTCTGTTTAGCTGAGCCGATGAAAGCCCTATAATCGCTTAGTTTTGAGAATGGACGCGATCTTTCCGGTTTTTTGCCAGGTAGGGCCGGAGCGCTATTTGTTTTTACCCGTCATGTTCCGAACAACACCTGACAAAACCGTAGCGAGCGGATGTGAGTCGTGGCTAAGAAGCGCAGCTGTGCGAATGCACAGTGAGCATCGCAGGCCGCGAATCGCGACGCGCAGTAGGTTTTTGCAGGTGTTTAAGTGCATGCCTCATAAAGGAATGTTAGTGAGCCAAACCCTGGTCCAGAAACTCTGCCGCACCAAGCCGATCGATACCACGGTCGAATATGGTGAAGGCCTCAGCAGCAGTGGCTTGAGCCGGTCCATCGGCCTGTTTTCCCTCACCATGATCGGCGTCGGCGCCACCATCGGCACGGGCATTTTCTTTACCATGGTCGAAGCCGTCCCCAAGGCGGGCCCTTCGGTCGTCCTGTCTTTCCTGATCGCCGCCATCACGGCCGGTTTGACGGCCTTGTGTTATGCGGAATTGTCGTTCCGCATACCCGCTTCCGGCTCCTCGTATTCGTTTGCCTACGCCACCGTGGGTGAGTTTCTTGCCTTCATCATGGCCGCCTGTCTGCTGCTCGAATACGGTTTGGCGGGCAGTGCAGTGGCCATCGGCTGGTCGTCCTACCTGAACAACTTCCTGGAAAACGCGTTTGGCTGGCACATCCCGGAGATGCTGCGCACGCCGATGATCGTTTCTGGCCCGCATGGCATGGAGTTTCATGCCGGCCACATCAACCTGCCGCCGATCTTTTTGATCTGCATGTGCGGCTTCTTGCTGCTGCGTGGCGCCAAGGAATCGGCCCTGATGAACGCCATCATGGTCATCATCAAACTGGCGATCCTCGTGTTTTTCATCGTCATCGCGTTTTCCGGTTTTAATGCCGACAATTTCTTCCCCTTCTTCAATACCGACAATAGCAAGGGCTTTGCCGGCATGACGGGCGTCACGGCCGCGGCCGGCACCGTCTTCTTCTCCTTCATCGGCCTCGATACGGTGGCGACGGCGGGCGACGAAGTGAAAAATCCCACGCGCAATGTGCCGCGCGGCATCCTCGGCGCCTTGCTCATCGTCACCGTGTTTTATTTGCTGGTGGCCGTGGCCGCCCTCGGCGCGCAGCAAGCGAAATTATTTGAAGGCCAGGAAGCGGGCCTGGCGGTGATCCTGCAAAACGTCACGGGCAAGACCTGGCCCGCGCTGGTGCTGTCGGCCGGCGCCGTCATCTCCGTCTTCAGCGTGACCCTGGTGACAATCTACGGCCAGACGCGCATCCTGTTTGCCGTCAGCCGCGACGGTTTGATCCCGAAATCGTTCCAGAAAATCCACCCGCGCACTCTGGTGCCGGTCAGCAATACCATCATCGTCTGCCTCGTCGTGGCCGTGGTGGCCGGTTCCGTCGATGCGACTTACCTGTGGGACATGGTCAGCATCGGTACCCTGACGGCCTTCATGGTCGTCTCGATCGCCGTGCCCGTGCTGCGCCACAAGCAGGGCGCGAACCGAATCGAAGGCTTCAGCGTGCCGTTTGGGCCATACGTGATTCCGGGTCTGAGCATTCTGGCTTGCCTGTACATCATGCGCGATTTGCCGCATACGACGTTTGTCGTGTTCAGTGTGTGGATGGCGGTGACGGTGGCCATTTACTTCCTGTACAGCATGCGGCATTCGCATCTGGGCAAGAAGGCCCGCTAATGCAGTCTGTTCCATCCGAAACCGCCGCGCTTGCCGGCGGTTTTTTTTATTTCTAACCGGAATTTACATGATGAAAATAACTGATCTGGCCGCCTGCGGCTTGCTGGCAAGCAGCCTTCTGGGCACCCTGGCGCAGGCCGCCCCTGCAAGCGAGCCGGCCTTGCGCGATTACCGCGCCGTCGCCCTGTCGGCCAATGGCCAGCGCATCGCCGCCATCGAGTCGAGCAGGGCGGAACAGCCACAGCCGCAGCGCCCGCATGCGGTGATCGTCGTGCGCGACGCCGCCAACGGCGCCATCGTGCAGCAATTCGATCCGTGTGCCGTGTGTTCCTACGACAAGCCCAGCTGGTCGCCGGACGGCAGGCAACTGGCCTTCATCGGCTATGACGCCAAGGCGGGCACGGCGCAGCTATACCTGGCCACCCTGTCGCAGGCGCCGGTGCGGATGTTGACCAGTATCAAGGGCGTGGCCAGCACGGCGCGCTGGTCGCCGGACGGCAAGCAGCTGGCTTTGCTCGCGACGGTGGGCGCGCGCAAACTGGCCGGCGCCGTCGAGGCGGGCGCGCGCCAGGTGGGCGAAGTGGGCAACGACGACGATGCCCAGCGCATCGCCGTCGTGCCGGCCAGCGGCGGCGAGCCGCGTCTGCTGTCACCAGGCGACACCTATGTGTATGAATACAGCTGGACGCCCGATGGCCGCGGCTTTGTTGCCACCAGCGCGCAGGGCAATGGCGACAGCAACTGGTGGGTCGCCAAGCTCAGCCATATCGATGCGGCCACGGGCGCCCTGCGCGTGATCGCGTCGCCGGCCATGCAGCTGAACCTGCCCTCGGTCTCGCCGGACGGCAAGACGGTGGTCTTCATCGGCGGCCTGATGAGCGATTTCGGCTCCATCGGCGGCGATATCTACACGGTGCCCTTGGCTGGCGGTACGCCGCGCAACCTCACATCAGACTATCGCGGCACCTTCAATGGCGTCGTCTGGCGCGGCGCCGGCTTGCTGGCAACGGCCCTGATCGATTCGCAGCTGGCGCTGGTGCCCGTCGATGCGCAGACCGGCCCCAGTCAACCTGTACTGCTCGGTGAACTGAGCAGCAGCGGCAGCGATGGCCGCTTGTCGTTCAGCGCCGATGGCCGTCACGCCGCTGCCGCGCAGGAAGATTTTACGCACGCCAGCTACTTGGTGGCGGGCCCGGTGGGCCAGCTGAAAAAGATCACGCGTGACAATGACGGCTTTGCGCCGCAGCTGACGGTGCAGAACGTGGGCTGGAACAACGAGCAATACAAGGTGCAGGGCTGGCTGCTGGGACCGTTGAAGACGGACGCCGGCAAGCGCTACCCGATGATCGTCAACGTGCATGGCGGCCCCGGCGCGGCTGCCTCGCCCCGTTACGTGGGAGCGAGCACCCTGATCCACGAATTGACGCAAAAAGGTTATTTTGTCTTCCTGCCCAATCCGCGCGGCAGCTTTGGCCAGGGCCAGGCCTTTACGCGCGCGAACATGGCTGACTTTGGCGGCGGCGACTGGCGCGACATCCTGGCCGGCATCGATGCGGTGCAAACAGTGGCGCCCGTCGATGGCCAGCGCCTGGGCCTGATCGGCCATTCGTATGGCGGCTTCATGACCATGTGGGGCGTTACGCACAGCGACCGCTTCAAGGCAGCCGTGGCGGGTGCGGGCGTGTCGAACTGGATCAGCTATTACGGCCAGAACGGCATCAACCAGTGGATGATCCCGTTCTTTGGCGCCTCCGCCTATGACAATCCGGCCGTCTACCGCAAGGCGTCACCCATCGAATCGATCAAGGCGGCCAAGACGCCGACCCTGATCTACGTGGGCGAGCGCGACGTGGAAACGCCGGCCGCCCAGTCTCTGGAATTCTGGCACGGCTTGCGCGCCATGGGCGTGCCGTCCAGCCTGTTCATCTACGATGGCGAAGGCCATTCCTTCCGCAAGCCCGAGCACCAGCGCGACTTGCAGAAGCGCACTATCGGCTGGTTTGAGCAGTACCTGAAATAAGCTGTGCAGGTTTAGCGCGGTGCCACAATATGCACGATCGCCGCGCTATGTATCACAATCTTGTCGGCATCCGCCTGCAACAGGCGGATACGCCGCTGCACCAGCGGCCAGCCCGACCAGGCCACGTCGCTGACGGGCGGCGCGGGCAGGGTAGCCAGCGGGGCGCTGATGGAAGCCTTGTCATCGAGCTGTTCCAGCGCGCGCGACAGGGTCAGACACACTTGCGTATGGCTGTGGCTGAGCAAGGCGTTGACGGGCGCGACAGGCAGCTGGCTGGCATGGCGCCCGAGGATGGAGCGCAGCGCCGCCACGTGGGCGACCAATAGATAATTTTGCACGATGAACAGGTTGATGTCTTCCACGGCCCGCTGCTTGCTGGCCGGTTCATCGAGCATGCGCACCAGCGCCGAGCTGAGCGCGGCCAGGCTGTCCATCAAGCGCTTGCGCTCGATGCGGTAGGCGAAGTCATCAAAACATTTTCCCTGCAGCAGCGCGAAGCTGGCCTGCATATAACTCACATTCACATTCAGCACCTGGCGCACGAGGCGGGGCAGGCTCTGGTATTCCCAGTTGGCCAGTACAAAGCTGAACACGGTGGCCACCGCCGCGCCGATCAGGGTGTCGATCAGGCGCTCGCTGACGAGGTTCGGGTTGCTGGGCGCCACCAAATGCATTTGCAGCAAGATCATCAGGCTGACGGCGATGGCCGTGTAGCGGTAGCGCAAATAGATGAAGGTGGGCGTGGCCACGATGGAGAGAAATAAAATGGCCATCAGCACGATATTACTGTGCACGTAGCGGATCACGATGGCCGTGATGATGCAGCCGATGATGGTGCCGATGATGCGGTCGGCGCGGCGCTGGCGCGTCATGCTGAACGTGGGACGCAGGATGATGACGATGGTGAGCACGATCCAGTAGCTGTGCGCCGCATACGGCAGCCAGTGGCCGATCAGCAATCCCACGGAAATCGCCATCGACACGCGCAGGGCGAAGCGGAACACGGGCGAGTCCAGGCGCAGATTAGCCAGCAGGGTTTTCAATTCATACTTTTGCTGCGACAAGAATGGCGCCATGTCCGCACCGCTCCAGAACGGCACGTCGGCATAGACTTTTTGCGTTGCCAGGTGCAGCTCGGCGATCATTTTCAGAATGGCGCGGATCTTGTTGCGCTGCGCGCGCAGGGTGGCCAGCGCTTCCTGCGCAGCGTCGCCTTTTGCGTGAAGGCGGGCAATTTCCGCTTCGATATCGGCCCATTCCTTGTCATAGCTGATCTGCGCATACGAGGCGCGCTTGCGCGTGACGGCGTAGGCGACGGATTCGATGTCGCGCGCCGCCTTGTAGGCCAGGTCGTGCAAGGATTTCAAGACGTCGGAGTCGGCCAGGTGCTGGCGCAGCAGCGCGTAATCCGTGTGCGTGGAGAGTATCAGTTCATACAGATCGAGCATGCACACGTGCACTTGCACGACGATGGCATCCTTGCTGTTCTTGTGGCTGCGCAGAATCAGATCGCGCGACGCCTGCTGGCGGTCGGCCAGGATGCTTTGATGGCGCACCAGCTTGTTGAATTGCTCCGTCAAATTGAAGCGCGTGTCGTAGAAATCGGCCTTGATGTCGATGTAGGCGGCCAGTTCGAACAGGGCTTCGGCCAGCACTTGCTGCTTGATGCGGTGGCGCAAGACCCAGGCGATGGCCATGGCGTAGGCCAGATAGATCAGGCCGCCCAGCATGAACAGGCCCGCGTGGTGGAACGATTGCTGCCACGTCATCTGATGCTCCATCGACATGGTCATGATGAACAGGGCGGCCAGTTGCAAGGGCATGGATTTCTTGCCGTACACCACCATCATGCTGGCGAGGAAACTGACCAGCACGAGCACCGTCATCAACAGCCACTGCACGGGCCCGCACAGGCTGATCAATAAGGTGACGGCGCTGCACAGCAGCACGGAAGCGAGCATTTCATTGAACTTGTGGCGCAGCGGGCTGGGCATGTCCATCAGGGTCGTGCACAGGGCGCCGATGCATACCGTCATGGCGGTGGCGCTGTCGCTGATTTCCTGGGTCAGCAAGGCCAGACCGACCAGGCCGATGGCCACGCGCAAGCCCAGGTAAAAATAATGGCTGTAAATAAAGGTGCGCAGGTTCAGTGCGTAGTGCATGGGATTACCTTGTGGGCAGGGCACAGAAAGAGGCGCCGCACCGGGGTCTCCGATGCGGCGCCAGGATGTTGCATTCGCTACAGCCCCTGAGTTACATCAGGGCGATCACCGGATAGCGCCGCCATTCCGGCTCGGCAAAGCGCTGGCAGTGTGCAAAAATGAAGTCGAGCACGGCTTCCTGATTGCTCAGCAAAGCTGGGTTGGCTGTTTTCCACTCGGCAAACTTGGCCGCCAGCGCTGGCTCGTCGCGCAGCAGTTCGGAGGCCATGTCTTCGAACACGTAATCGGAAAACGCTTCTTTCTTTTCCAGCACGCTGTTGAAGAAACCCCAGCGGAAGAAGCTGTCGTGCGCCTGCGGTTCCAGGGTTTCCACGGCGTAGCGGGCGTTGTCCTGCTCCAGGGACACTACATAGTCGCCCGCTTGCACGGTGAACTGGCCCGTGCGCGCTTCGAGTTCCACCGTGTCGTGGAACATGTGGCCTTCGTAGGCCGTGGCGCGCGTGCCGACGGATGCGATGTGGTAGTAGCGTGCCGTTAAGGTCTGTTCGGTGGTGATGCGGCTCATTTCGACGCCGTTCCAGCGCAGGCGTTCGATGACTTCGCGCCACGCCTGCGGCACGATGTAGGCTTTCGGCGCAGCCACGGTGACGTCCGCATCGAAGCGGTTGTAATAGGTGATATCGCGTTCCCACGGCTGCGAGCGGTCGTAGGACAGGCGCTGGTAATCGCCCAGGATACTCGGCGTGTATTGCGCCGCATAGCCCTTGAAGGGGAAGGTCGACGGTTGCTCTTCGTTCATGGCCCAGTGGATCGGCCACTCGGCTTGCGTGCGTCCGGCCGCCTTGGCTTGCGCGCGCAATTGGCGGATTTTCTCGCCGTGTTCCACCGTGAACGCCATCGTGATGTCGAGCAGGGCGCGCATGGAAGCGTAGCGGTCGGCGAACGGTTTCAGCATGTGCGTTTCCGGCATGAAACCGATGACGTGGTGCAGGGCCGCAAAGCCGGTCGAGAAACGGGGCACTTCAAGGAATTCGGCGATGCCGTGGTCGGGACTATCCTTGACGGGGTTCACGTACGGGCAGGTGGGCCAGCCGGCGCTTTCCATGTGCGCAAAGATGTGCGGCAGCATGGTGTCTTGCAGGAAGGGACCCAGGCCATTGCCCAGCTTATCCGTCTGCGTGTGGATCAGGGTCATCGTGTACGGGTAGTCGGCGCCGTTCGACGTGTGCGTGTCGACCATCACGTCCGGATCCCAGCTGGCCAGCAGGCGGTTGAACACTTGCGCGTTCAGGCTGTCGCACTTGATGAAGTCGCGGTTCAAGTCCAGGTGGCGGCTATTACCGCGGAAACCGAATTGCTCCGGGCCATCCTGGTTCACGCGCGACGTATTGGCGCGGTTCAGGCTGCCATCGACGTTGTAGATCGGAATGAACAGCAGCACGGTGCTGCCCAGCGCCGCCAGGCGTTCCGGCTGCGTACACAGGTCGCGCACGATGGCCATGCAGGCGTCGATGCCTTCCGGTTCACCCGGGTGGATGCCGTTGTTGTTGAAGAACACGGTGCGGCCTGCACGCTTGATTTGCTCGCGGTCGAACACGCCGTCCGCGCTGACGACGCCAGCGTGGATGGGCACGCCCGAGTCGGACAGGCCGATCTGTTCGAAATGCAGCACTTGCGGGTAGCGTGCGGCGAGATCCTTGTAGAAGGTGATGCATTCCAGCCAGGTCGTGGTCTGGTTGTGGTTACCGAGTTCGTAGGTCGTGCGCAAGTCTGGTGGCATAGCGGTCTGAGTCTGGGAGGGGGAAGGCGCGCTGGGTAAGTACGCCCGCTAGGCGCCAATTGTAGCACCGGCGCTGCCGCCTTGAGGCGCCGCAGGGGCTTGTTGCCGTACTTGTGTTATGAATACGTTTCACGCGCAAGGGAGGCGGCATGGTGAAGATGGCGACTGCGATGGCGATGGCGGTGCTGGTGTGGTGGGCTTGCCTGGCGGCGCAGGCGGCGCCCTTGCGCTTGCCGGCGGGCAAGGGACCTGTGGCGCAGGGCGGGTCCGTTACGGCCAGTGCGCAGGGTGCGCTGATACGCTACCGGGGCTGGCTGCTGGCCGTCGATGGGGCAGTCTCGGAAGAACGGCCTGACGTCTTGCTGACGTCGGCGGTGGCGGGCCACGCGCCGCAACTGCAGACCGGGTCCACGCAGCACAGCTTGTCCCTGTGGTCAGCCTTCGAGCTCGTCAAGGGAAGCGCGCGCCTGCGCATCACGGCGCTGCCGGGGCCTGAGGCTCCCGCGCTGCTGCTCGATTTTGGCGAGGCCGATTATCGCATCGTGATTCCCGCCGCCCCCATCGCGCGGCAAGCCTATCCGCTACTGGCGCAGCGCTTTCCCGGCGCCGACCTGGCCTTGCTGCTGCACGATGGCCGGCGGGTCATGCTGCCGCTGGGAAGTGGCCGGGCGCAAGTGTTTGGCGAGGAGCAAGCCGTGCCTTACCGCTTCACCAAGGTGAAACGCTAGGCGAAAAAAAGCCACTCCCGCAGGAGTGGCTCAGCTTAAAGCGCCCGTTGCCGGGTTATTGCTTCTTGTTATTCAGCGCCCATTTCTTTCAGCAGGTTGTCTGCGTGGTCGATGTGTTTCATGTTCCACAGCATGTAGCGCAGGTCGACCTGGATCGAACGGGTGTTGGCCTTGTTGTAGTCCCAATCGGAAATGATCGAGTCCAGGGTGCCATCGAAGGCCAGGCCGATGAATTCGCCTTTTGCGTTCAGGGCAGCCGAACCGGAGTTGCCACCGGTGATGTCCAGGGTGGCCAGGTAGTCGACCGGTACGGTTTTCAGCTTCGGATCGACGAATTTACCGAAGTCCTTGGCTTTGATCGCGGCCAGTTGATTGGCTGGTGCATTGAACTCGCCCTGGCCCGTGGCTTTGGCGGCGACGCCATTGACGGTGGTGAAGGCGGACCAGGTGGTGCCGTCGGCGCCGTGGTCGCGGCCGGCTACTTTGCCGAACGTGACGCGCAGGGTGCTGTTGGCGTCAGGGTAGACGGCTTGGCCCTTGCTCTTCATGAAGGCAATTTTGGCTTTCATGTAGTTGGCGTAGGCTTGCTGGATCTTGCCTGCCAGTTCTTCGTCTTCCGCTTCGTTTTTCAGCGAATCCGGATACATGGCGACGGCTGCCTGGATGAAGCTGTCCTTGCTGGCCTGGAATTCGGCTGGCGTGCGTTTCAGCCAAGCTGCGCGCTCGGCCTTGTCGGCCAGCTTGCTGCCGGCATACAGTTTGTCCAGGGCGGCGGACAGGTCGGCTGGCGACATGCCATCCTTGATGCCGATGGCGGCGTCGAAGCTGGCGCGGCGCTGTGCTGCCGGTTGCGCGGCGTACTTGGTCAGGCTGTTCAGTACCAGCGCCTTGTCGACTTTTTCATCGTAGGTGCGTTCGACCGAGGTGATGCCCGCTTCCAGGCGTGGCAAGTCGCGCGTCTGATAGCCGGACTTGCGTTCCGTATCGGACTTGGTGCCTTCGTTCGACAGGCGGTACAGGCTGCGTGCCGTGTTCAGCAGGCGTGGCTGTGCGTAGCCCAGGAAGAAATCGCGCTTGGTGTCGGCATCGCGCTCGGCGATCAGCTTTTCCACTTGCTCGATGTCGCCGGCAAATTCGGCCTTGCGTGCTGGCGTGGCGTTGACCCAGGTCTTCAGGGCTTCGTGTTCCGCCGTCTTGCGTGCCAGGAAATCGCTGCCGGCGTAGGAGTCCAGCATGCCTTGGCGGTTCTTGTAGTAATTGTTGACGCCGGCAACTTGACCCGCGTACTTTAGGGCAACATCCTTGTTGTCCTTGGTTTCGCGCGCGATGATGGCCAGGGTTTCGCCCGATGCTTTCACGAAGGCCGGGTAGTTCCAGTCAAACGTGTACGCCACTTCCGATGGCAGGCGGTGGCGGTTGGTGCGGCCAGGGTAGCCCAGAACCATCACGAAATCGCCTTCTTTCAAGCCATCCTTGGCCAGTTTCAGCACGTGTTTTGGCTGGTAAGGCACGTTGTCCTTGCTGAAGTCGGCAGCTTTGCCGTCTTTGCTGACATAGGCGCGGTAGAAACCGTAGTCGCCCGTGTGGCGCGGCCACATCCAGTTGTCGGTGTCGCCGCCGAACTTGCCCACACCCGCTGGAGGCGCGTGCACCAGGCGCACGTCGCGGATTTCCAGTTGCTTGATCAGGTAGAACTCCAGGCCGCCGTAGTAGGCGGACACGGTGCAGCGGAAGCCGGCTTCTTTTTCGCATTCGGCGACCAGTTTCTTCTGGTTTTTCTCGATCGCGTCGATGCGTGCCTTGCCTTGCAGCTTAGCCACGTCGGCGGTGATGATCTTGTCGCTGACATTGGTCACGGCCGAGGTGACGAAGATGCGGCTGCCTGGGGATGCCGGCAGTTCTTCAGCGAACGTCTTGGCCAGGAAACCGTTGGCCAGCAAATCGCGCTCTTTGGTCGAATTGACCGCTACGCTGTTGTAGACGCAATGGTGGTTGGTGGCAACCAGGCCTTGCGGCGAGACGAACGAGGCCGAGCAACCGCCCAGGCTGACGATGGCGCCCATCGGGAACTCGGTCAGTTTGGTCAGGTTGGTCGGATCAAGTTTCAGTCCGGCCGCTTTCAGTTCCTTGGCTACTTGTGGCAGCTGTTGGGGCATCCACATGCCTTCGTCGGCGTGTGCGAAGTTGCTCAGGATGGCGAGCGCGATTAAAGATTTTTTCATTCGAGTTCTAGTCTTTTACATGAAGGGAAGTCGGAACCAACGTGTACCCAGTGTTTTTTCTCAGCGGGCGACATAGAGTATCCGTATCGAACTCGCACTAGTCAATCACATTTTCCCGACAGCATGTTTGTAGTGGCTTGTGGAAATTGCACTATTTTCGGCATTGCAGGGGCAGGAGCGGGCTGCGAACGGGCATTTTCTCGTGCCGTGGCTGTGGTATTGTCCATACAATTGCCTTGCCAGCAATAAAAATGGCCGGGCGCTTGCGCGGCCCGGCCACTTGCGGATGTGCTGCGATTGGTCTGCTCAGCGTATTTTGCCGCGGCGCAAAAGATTCACGATGCCCAGCAGGATCACGGCGCCCAGGAACGAGACCAGCAGCGAAGCCAGGCTGAAATTGTCGCTATTGATGGTGCCCGTGCCGAACAGGGGGGCCAGCAGCCAGCCGCCCAGGAAGGCGCCGACGATGCCGACGATGATATTGAGAAAGATGCCCTGTTGTGCATTGGTTTTCATGACCATGCTGGCCAGCCAGCCGATGACACCGCCAATAACGATCCAGATAATGAAATTCATGTAATCCTCCGCGCGATGGATGAGTGGTTGTGCCAGAGCGGTGCGGCCTGCACGTCATGGCAAATTGATACTGATGCCGCACGATAGAAAAGTCCAGCGGATTCGCACGGCGCATGCAAAAGCCCGCCTGGCTGCGGGCAGCGAGGCGGGCTTGTCATGCGGCAAGGTCGTGTTTAGTCGGCCTTGATGGCTTCCACCTGGATGGCCAGCTTGACTTCCGGCGAGAACGCCGGCATGCCGTAGTTCAGGCCAAAGTCGCTGCGCTTGAATTCCGCCGTGGCGTCGGCGCCGCACACTTCACGCTTATAGCGCGGGTGCATGATGCACTTGAACTTGCTCACGTTCAGCTTGACGGGTTTGGTCACGCCCAGCAGGGTCAGTTCGCCGTCGACTTCCACCAGCTGCTCGCCGTTGAACTTCAGCGACTTGCTCTTGTAGGTGATCTGCGGGAATTTCTCGACGTTGAACATGTCCGCTTTTTTCGCGTGCGTATTCATGGCGTCCAGCCCGAAGTCGATCGAATCGGCATCGATGACGAGGTCCAGGCTGCCCGTCTTGGCGGCGCGGTCCAGGGTGACCGTACCCTTGGTCTTGTTGAACTTGCCGCGCCACACGGACATGCCCATGTGATCGGCTTCAAAGCTGGGGAAGGTGTGCGTCGGGTCGAGGTTGTAGGTGTCGGTAGCGGCCATGGCCGAACCCGCGCCGGCCACTGCCAGCACGGCGATCATCAAGTGCGAAAATTTCATGCAGATCCTATAGTTGAACAGGTGGTTGGGTTGTTTTTTGTAACGCCTGAAAAACGTTCAGGACAAGGCGCCTTGCCGAAGGCAGTGCGAATAGCACGACGAGGCAAGAGCAACGCAGTCATGGACGTTTTCTCAGGTGTTACTGAGCGGCGACGTGGAACTTGATCGTAACCTCGTCGGCAACCATGCTCGTGTCTTTCCACTCGCCTTCGCCGATGTTATAGGTCAGGCGCTTGATCGGCAGGGCGCCGTCGAACGCATATTTGCCGCCATCGGCTTTCACCGCTAGGGGGAAGGTCACGTCGGTGGTCTTGCCTTTGATGCTCAGCTTGCCGGTGACCGTCAGCTTGCCCGCGCCTGCGGCCTTGATGCTGCTCGAGACGAAGGTGGCTTTCGGGAACTGGGCCGCGTTAAACCATTCCTTCTTGGCCACTTCCTTGTTGTACTCGGGGTCGCCGATATCGATGCTGGCCGTCTCGATTTCCACCGACGCCTTCGATGCGTCCGGCGTGGCCGGGTTGTAATCGATGGCGATATTGAATTTCTTGAACTTCGCTTCCACCGGCACGTTCATTTGCTTGAACACGGCCGACACGCTGGTCTTGGCGGGATCGACTTTCAGCAAGGTGGCGGCGGTGGCGGCCACAGACAGGCCCAGCAGGGAAGCGAGGACGAGGCGTTGGGTGGTTTTCATCTTGTTTTTTTCCTGTAGTTTTTCAGTGAGCAAGGGGAAGTCGGTGTTACGGCAACATGCGCTTGAGGACGCCGTCACGGTCGATGAACTGGTGCTTCAGCGCCGCCAGCACATGGGCGGCCACGGCGGCGGCCATTGTCATGTTCAGAACATAATGAATTTCTTTTAAGAGCGGCTTAAGTTCCGGGTTCGGCGCCATGATGACGGGCAACTGGAACAGGCCGAGGTAGACCACGGGCACGCCGGCGGCCAGGGTGTACAGGTAGCCGGAGACGGGCACGGCGAAGATCAGGATGTACAGCAGCACGTGCATGGCGTCGGCCGCCTTCTTTTGCCAGGCCACCATGCTGGCCGGGTGCGGTGGCGGCACATTGGCCTTGCGCCACAGCAGGCGGATGGCGGCGATGGCCAGCACGGTCACACCGAGCCATTTATGCCACGAGAAATATTTGAGCTTGGTGGGCGTCAGGCCGGGAATGTCGACCATGACCAGGCCCATGACGAAGGCGCTGATGATCAGCAGGGCGGTCAGCCAGTGCAGGATGATGGCGGTGGTGGTGTAGCGTTGCATCGACGGCTTTCTTGAAAGTAGTACGTGTTAGGACTAATTCGGCCTAATATACCAAAGAAAAGCAAATTGCGCTGCGTGCTGCAGATTCTACAAGAAAGATTGCCGGAAAAACCGCGGGGCGGGCAGCATTTGTATGCTGGCCGCCCCGCAGGAGTGGGATAGCAGGATCCCCATGTGGAAACTGCTTAGATGGCTTTGGCCAATTGCGCGGCGATACCGATGTAGTTGCCCGGCGTCATGGTCAGCAGCACGTCCTTGGCATCCTGCGGAATGGCCAGGCCATTGACGAAGGTTTGCAGCGCTTCTTTCGAGATGCCCTTGCCGCGCGTCAGCTCTTTGAGCTGCTCGTACGGGTTTTCGATGCCATAGCGGCGCATCACGGTTTGTACCGGTTCGGCCAGCACTTCCCAGGTCGCGTCCAGGTCTTGCGCCAGGCGCGCGTGGTTCACTTCCAGCTTGTTCAGGCCGCGCAGGCAGCTGTCATAGGCCAGCAGGGTGTAGCCGAGGCCCACGCCGATATTGCGCAGCACGGTCGAGTCGGTCAGGTCGCGCTGCATGCGCGAGACGGGCAGTTTTTCCGACAGGTGTTTCAGCACGGCATTGGCCAGGCCCAGGTTGCCCTCCGAGTTTTCGAAGTCGATCGGGTTGACCTTGTGCGGCATGGTCGACGAACCGATTTCGCCCGCTTTCAGTTTCTGCTTGAAGTAGCCCAGCGAGACGTACGTCCAGATGTCGCGGTTCAGGTCCAGCAAGATCGTGTTGGCGCGCGCGAAGGCGTCGAACAGTTCGGCCATGTAGTCGTGCGGCTCGATCTGGATGGTGTACGGATTGAAGACCAGGCCCAGGCGCTGTTCGATGACGGCCTGCGAGAATGCCGGCCAGTCGAAGCCGGGATAGGCGGACAAGTGGGCGTTGTAGTTGCCGACGGCGCCATTCATCTTGCCGAGGATTTCCACCTGCTCGATGCGTTTCACGGCGCGCTGCAAGCGGGCCACGACGTTGGCCATTTCCTTGCCCAGGGTGGTCGGGCTGGCCGTCTGGCCGTGCGTGCGCGACAGCATCGGCACGTCGGCGTTGTCGTGCGCGATTTGCGTCAGCTTGGTCACCAAGCCTTGCAGGGCCGGCAGCATCACGCCATCGCGCGCGGCTTTGAGCATCATGCCGTGCGAGGTGTTGTTGATGTCTTCCGAGGTGCAGGCGAAATGGATGAATTCCGACGCTGCCACCAGTTCCGGCACGTCCGCCACTTGTTCCTTCAGCCAGTACTCGACGGCCTTGACGTCATGGTTGGTGACCGCTTCGATGGCCTTGATGCGGGCCGCGTCGGCTTCCGAGAAATCGGCCGCCATCTTGTCGAGCAGGGCGCTCGCTTCCGCCGAGAACGGCTTGATTTCAGCGAAACCGGCTTGCGACAGCGCTTGCAGCCAGGAGATTTCCACTTTCACGCGGTGGTGCATGAAACCGGCTTCGGACAGGATCGGGCGCAGCAGATCGGTCTTGCTGGCGTAGCGGCCATCGAGCGGAGACAGGGCCGACAGCGTGGAATACGGAGTAGTAGAAGTCATGAGAGCGGACGCAAGTTAAAGAAACGGTTGGCGTGTGGCGCGCGGGGAGGGCAGGGCTATTGCAATACAGCAACACTGACGGCGCCACAGTAAAGGGCGATTTTACCACCGCTGGCCGCTGGCCAGCCGTCCCTCGGCTGCGGATGGCCCCCATTTTGGCCGAATCCGGCCCCGATGCGGCGTGCCTGCCACACCCGAGCGACCGTCGGGCGCGTGCTGCCAAACACCGCTGCCGCCGATGCTATACTGCTTGCTGCTCCCTTACCTCAAAGTACCTATGAAACTGATCGGTTCCCTCGCCAGCCCGTATGTCCGCAAAGCCCGTATCGTGCTGGCGGAAAAAAAGCTCGACTATGTCTTCGAGCTGGAAAACGTGTGGGCGCCGGAAACCCGCATCGCCCAGGCCAATCCCCTCGGTAAAGTGCCTTGCCTGGTGATGGAAGATGGCAGCACGCTCATCGATTCGAAAGTCATCGTCGAATACCTCGACACGCTCACGCCCGTCTGTAAACTGCTGCCGGCCGGCGGCAATGGCCGCGAGCGGGCCGATATCAAGAACTGGGAAGCGCTGGCCGACGGCATTCTCGACGCGGGCGTGCTGGTGCGCCTGGAGCGCACGCAGCGTCCGCTCGAGCAGCAAAGCGCGGCGTGGATCGCGCGCCAGCTGGACAAAGTCACGTTGGGCCTGGCGGCTTTGGCATCGCGTCTGGGCGAGAGCGCGTATTGCGCCGGCAAGAACTACACCCTGGCCGACGTGGCCGTGGGCTGTACCCTGGGCTGGCTCAGCTTCCGCTTCCCGGAAATCGACTGGCGCGCGGATCACCCGGCGCTGGCGCGCCTGTTCGACAAACTGTCCGAGCGGCAGTCGTTCAAGGACACCGTGCCGCAGTGAGCGCACGATGACCGGCAACGATACGAAGGCGCAGCAACGCCTGCAGATGGCCGATATCGCGCGTCTGGCCGGCGTGTCCACGTCGACCGTGTCGCGCGCCCTGAGCGGCAGTTCGCTGGTCAATGAAGAGACGCGCGCGCGCGTCATCGCGCTGGCCCGTTCGCTCAAGTACTCCATCAATATCGGCGCGCAAAACCTGCGCCTGAAACAGAACCGCACGGTGGGCGTGGTGGTGCCGTATGACGCGGCCACGCGCCAGCACTTGTCCGATCCTTTCTTTCTGAGCATGCTGGGCAGCCTGGCCGATGCGCTGACGGAGCAGGGTTTCGACATGCTCATTTCGCGCGTGGATGCCGAAACGCTCGATGCGGCCGCCCAGTCCTTCGACAGCGGCCGCGTGATCGGCATCATCCTGATCGGCCAGTGGCGCCACCATGAACAACTGAACCAGCTGGCCGCGCGCCAGGTGCCCATCGTCGTGTGGGGCGCGCAATTGCCGCAGCAGCTGTATTGCACCGTCGGCGGCGACAACATCGCTGGCGGCAGATTGGCCACGGAACACTTGCTGGCGGCGGGGCGCCGGCGCATCGCCTTCTTTGGCGACGCCAAGCTGCCCGAAGTGGCGCAGCGCCATCAGGGCTATGCGCAGGCGCTGGCCGCGCAGGGACTGGCGCCCGACCCGCAACTGTACGTGGCCGGCTCCTTCCTGCCGCAGGGCGGCGCGACGGACGTGCAGGAACTGCTGGACCGCCAGCTGCCGTTCGACGCCATCTTTGCCTGCAGCGACTTGCTGGCCATGAGCGCCATCAGCGCCCTGCGCGCGCGCGGCGTGGCCGTGCCGGAACAGGTAGCCGTGGTCGGCTACGACGATATCGAACTGGCCGCGTATTTCCATCCGCCGCTGACCACCGTGCGCCAGCCGATCCGCGCCGCCGGACGCGCGCTGGTGGCCTCGCTGCTGGCGCTGGTCGACGGCGCGCCTGCGCCATCGCAGCAATTGCCAACCGAGCTGATCATACGCGCCTCGGGCCGCTGAAGAGCGCGTTGCCTCTCGGCTGCAACCGATTGCAATAAATTCCAATTTATCCGTATATTTTCATGCTGCGCCGCAGCATGAAAACCGTCGTATTCGCCTCATATCCCGCATGTTTGGCTCTGTGTCACCCGTAAAATTCTCTTGAAAACAACATAAAATCCATGTTGCAGCGCTCGATTGCAATCGATTGCAATAAATTCTTATTCGTTGAATAATGGCGTACCGGCTCAGCCAGCGCGCCACGGCATGCGGCGGCCAGGACTCATAACAAGCGGATACCTCGATGTATCGGCATACAACACTGGAGACAAGATGAAGACACGTACTGCTCAACGCGGCTGCATGGCCGCCGCCGTCGCCCTGGCCCTGCTGCAATGGTGCGCCGCCCAGGCACAAACGACCGCCGATACCACCAGCGCCGCCCCCGCCGATGGCCTGAACCTGGAACGCATCGTCGTCACGGGCACCACCGGCGGCACATCCAAAATGAAATCGAGCAATTCCGTCAGCAGCATGGAGCTCGACACCATCCTGCACAACGCACCGACCAGCGCCGCCGAAGTCCTGCGCTCGGTACCGGGCTTGCGCGCCGAATCCTCGGGCGGCGAAGGCAATGCCAACATCACCGTGCGCGGCTTGCCCATTTCCGCTGGCGGCGCGCGCTATGTGCAGATCCAGGAAGACGGCTTGCCCGTGCTGCAGTTCGGCGACTTCAATTTCACCACGCCCGACAGCTTCGTCAAGATCGATTCCACGCTCGACCACCTGGAAGTGGTGCGCGGCGGTTCGGCCTCCACCCTGGCCACCAATTCGCCGGGCGGCATCATCAATTTCATCAGCAAGAATGGCAAGGAGAAGGGCGGCAGCGTGGCCCTCAGTCGTGGCCTGGGCTACGACCAGACGCGCGTGGATTTCGATTACGGCGCGCCGGTTTCGGAGCGCACGCGCTTCTTCATCGGCGGCTCCTGGCGCACGGGCGAAGGCATCCGCCACAGTGGCGTCAACAGCGAAAAGGGCGGCCAGATCCGCGGCAATGTCACGCATGAATTCGACAGCGGCTTCGTGCGCCTGTCGTTCAAGCACCTCGACGACCAGTCGCCTACGGCCCTGCCCGTGCCGGTCAGCGTGCGCAATGGCCGCATCGGGGAAATCGCCGGCATCGACCCGCGCAAGGCCAGTTTCTATTCGCCGTACTGGGTACCCGACATGGTGCTGAACAAGGATAACCAGCGCGTGGCCACCCGCGTCAACGACGGCTTGCACGTCAAGAGCGACACCGTGGGGCTGGAAGCGTCGTTCAAGCTGGGGCAGGGCTGGAGCGTGAGCGAAAACTTCCGCTACGCCGACAATTCCGGCCGCTTCACCGGCGTGTTCCCGTCGAATAACGGCAGTGACGGCAGTTATGTGTTTGCCAGCGGCCCGAACCGGGGCAAACCCTACACGGGCCGCGCGTTTTCCGCCGTGGTGTTCAATACCTCGATCGACGACGCCAGCAATACCCTGAGCGATACCAAGCTGGCCAAGACGTTTGTTGTGGGCAGCGGCAAGCTGACCACCACGGCCGGCCTGTATTTGTCGCAGCAAAAGCTGGGCCTGACCTGGAACTTCAATGAATACCTGATGCAGGCCACGGGCGACCAGCCCGCGCTGCTGCAAACGGCCAGCAGCACACCCGGCTACATCGGCCCGGCCTTCGGCGCCTGCTGCTCGCGCGCCGTCGACATGGAATACCGCACGACCTCGCCCTATCTGAACCTGGCCTGGGAAAGCGGCGCGCTGAACCTCGACGGCGGCCTGCGGCGCGACCGCCAGCATGCCAGCGGCACGGCCAACCAGGCCACCGGCGCGCAAGCGTATCTGCCAGCGACGCTGCAGCAGGTCGACTACACGCTGGGCCACACCTCGTACTCGCTGGGCGCGAACTACAAGCTGCAAGCGAATCTGGCCGTGTTTGCCCGCGTCAGCGAAGGCGTGGCCTTCAATGCGGACCGCATCCTGTTCGGCACGCCGCTCGATGGCAGCGTGCCTGTGGCGATCAACACCGTGCGCCAGCTCGAAGGCGGCGTGAAATGGCGGCGGGGACCCTTGAGCACTTTTGTGACCGTGTTCCAGGCCAAGACCAAGGAAAGCAATTACGAAGCGACCACCCAGCTGCGCACGGCCAACAGCTATGAAGCGAAGGGCGTGGAACTGGAAGCGGCCTGGAGCGCCGGCGACTTCCGCATCAATGGCGGCCTGACGTTTACCGATGCCGAGATCACGGGCACGGCGGCGGCCGACGTGGCGCTGATCGGCAATACCCCGCGGCGCCAGGCGCGTGTCGTGTACCAGATCGCGCCGACCTATGAGTGGGGGCAGGCTACCCTGGGCGCCAGCCTGGTCGGCACGGGCAAGTCGTGGGGCGACGATGCGCACACGATCACCTTGCCCGCCTACCAGGTACTCAATGCCTTCGTCAATTACCAGCTCACGCCGCAGATGCAGGTGGCGCTGACGGCAAACAATCTGTTCAACAAGATCGGCTATACGGAAGTCGAGGGCGATGGCCATGCGGCCCGCTCGATCACGGGGCGCGCCGTCAAGGTCAGCCTGAAATACGCATTTTAAGCAAGGATAGATTCATGATGTCGATACGCAGCCCCCTGGCGCGCCTGCTGGCGCCGCTCCCCACGCACTTGCGCGACGATGCGGCGCGCCGCTATGCGCGCCAGGAGGCGGTCTTGCTCGACCGCCTGGGCAGCCTGTATGGCCAGCGGCCGGACTTCCTGCCCTGGCTGGGCGACCTGATGGAAAGCATGGGGCGGTTGTATGCGGCACGTGCCCCCGAGCTGCTGCGCCAGGATGCGCAGCGCGCAGCGCAGCCGGACTGGTTTGCCAGCCAGTCCATGCTCGGCTACAGCGCGTATGTGCAGCGCTTCGGCGGCAACCTGCAGGGCGTGGCCGCGCGCATTGCCCACCTGCGCGAACTGGGCGTGACGTATCTGCATTTGCTGCCGTTCCTGCGTGCGCGCGCCGGCGAAAGCGATGGCGGTTTTGCCGTCGCCAGCTTCGAGGAAGTCGATCCCGCGCTGGGCAGCAACGCCGACTTGCTGGCATTGACGGTGCAGCTGCGCGCGGCCGGCATCAGCCTGTGCTCGGACCTGATCCTCAACCACGTGGCCGACGACCATGCGTGGGCGCTGGGCGCCAAGGCCGGCGATCCGCTGCTGCGTGATTTTTTCCACACGTATCCCGACCGCGTGCAGCCGGACCGCTACGAGCGCACCGTGGGGCAGGTTTTCCCGCAGGCGGCGCCCGGCAATTTCACCTTCGTGCCGGAGCTCGAGCGCTGGGTCTGGACCACGTTTTACCCGTACCAGTGGGATTTGAACTATGCCAATCCGGCCGTCTTCGCGGCCATGGCCGGCGCCATGCTGGGCCTGGCCAACAAGGGCATCGAGGTATTTCGCCTCGATTCGACGGCCTTCCTGTGGAAGCGCGAAGGCACGGACTGCATGAACCAGCCCGAAGCCCACAGCCTGCTGCAAGCGTTGCGCGCGATTGCCGCCATCGTCGCGCCGGGCGTGCTGCTCAAGGCCGAAGCCATCGTGCCCACGCCCAAGCTGCCCGCCTACTTTGGCAGCGATGCGGCGCCCGAATGCCATATCGCCTATCACAGCAGCCTGATGGCCGCCGGCTGGGGCGCGCTGGCCGAGGAAAGCACGGACTTGCTGCAGCAGGTGATCGCCGCCACGCCGCCGCTGCCGCCGGCTGCAAGCTGGCTCAGTTATGTGCGCTGCCACGACGATATCGGCTGGAACGTGCTGCTCAATGAAGCGGGTCTGGATGGGCCGGCGCGCCTGGCGCGCATCGCGCAATTCTTTGCGGGGGCACCGGGCAGCTATGCGCGCGGCGCCGCGTTCCAGAGCAGCAGCGCCGACAAGGCGCATGGCAGCAACGGCATGGCCGCCTCGCTGGCCGGCCTGCAAAGCGCCACCACGGTGCAGGAGCAGGAATACGCGTTGCGGCGCCTGCTGCTGTTGCATGGCCTGGCCTTGAGCTTTGGCGCCTTGCCGGTGCTGTACATGGGCGATGAACTGGGCATGACCAACGATGACAGCTACAGGCAGCACGCCGACCGGGCGATGGACAGCCGCTGGCTGCAGCGTCCCGCGTTCGACGACAGCCTGCTGGCATGGCGCCACGATGGCGTGAGCGCCAGCGGCCGGCTGTACCTGGCGTTGCGCCAGCTGGTCGACGCGCGCAGGCGCTTGCCGGCATTGGCCGCCGCTGCGCCGCGCAGCATGCTGCCCGCCGACACGCCGGCCGTGCTGGCGCTGCTGCGTGGCGACGCGTTTCTCAACCTGAGCAACTTCAGCGGTGCCAGCCAGCGTTTCACCTTGCCTGCGGGCGAGTGGCGCAACAGCCTCGATGGCAGCGTATTGGCCGGCACGGTGGGCTTGCAGCCATGGCATATGCTGTGGCTGGAAAGGGAACAGTCATGAGCGACGCCAGCGCGCACCGTCCGCATCTGTCGTTCTGGCAGATCGTCAACATGAATGTCGGCTTTTTCGGCATTCAGTTCAGCTTTGGGCTGCAGCAAAGCAGCATGAGCCCCATCTACACATACCTGGGCGCCGACGAGGCGAGCCTGCCGTACCTGTGGCTGGCCGGTCCCATGACGGGGCTGCTCGTGCAACCGCTGATCGGCGCCATGAGCGACCGCACGGTGACGCGCTGGGGCCGCCGCACGCCGTATTTTCTGATCGGCGCCATCCTGTGCAGCCTGGGCCTGCTGGCCATGCCGTTCAGTCCCACCCTGTGGATGGCCGCCAGCCTGCTGTGGATACTCGACGCGGCCAACAATGTGACGATGGAACCGTACCGCGCCTTCGTCAGCGACAAGCTCGACAAGAAGCAGCATTCACTGGGTTTTCTCACGCAAAGCGCGTTTACGGGGCTGGGGCAAACGCTGGCCTACCTGACGCCGTCGCTGCTGGTCATGCTGGGCATGAACAAGGATGCCGTCAACGGCAGCCATATCCCGCACATCGTCATCGCCGCCTTCCTGATCGGCGCCGTGTTCTCGCTCGCCTCGGTGCTGTGGACCCTGAAGACGACGCCGGAAAATCCGCTCACGGCGGCCGAGCTGGCGGCCATCCGCAGCCGTCCGCCCGGCTGGCGCCACACGCTGGCCGACATCGGCGCGGCCCTGCGCGACATGCCGCCGACGATGAAGCAGCTGGCCCTCGTCAACCTGTTCCAGTGGTACGCCCTGTTCTGCTACTGGCAGTACATTGCGCTGTCGCTGGCGGCCACCCTGTTTCACACGACGGACCCCGCCTCGCAAGGCTTTCGCGACGCGGGCCTGCTGAACGGGCAGGTGGGCGCCTTCTACAATTTCGTCGCCTTTGTCGCCGCCTTTGCGCTGGTGCCGTTCACGCGCCGTTTCGGCCCCAAGCGCATGCACAGCGTGTGCCTGTGCGCGGCAGGTGTCGGCATGCTGAGCATCCCGCTGATCCACAGCCCGGCGCTGCTGTTGCTGCCCATGCTGGGCATCGGCCTGGCCTGGGCCAGCATCATGGGCAATCCCTACATCATGCTGGCCGGCTGCATTCCGCCCGAGCGCACGGGCGTCTACATGGGCATTTTTAATATGTTCATCGTCATCCCGATGATCATCCAGATATTTACTCTGCCGCTGTATTACCGCAGCTGGCTGGGCGGCAATCCGGAGAACGTCATCCGGCTGGCCGGCGCCCTGTTGCTGTGCGCGGCGATGGCCGTGCTGTTCGTCAAGCTGCGCCCACCGCAGACCGGCAAGGCTTGACGACAGGCGTAAAAAAACCGGCTCTGCCGGTTTTTTTACGATGCTGCGAAAGATTACTCTTCAATCGCCATCTGGCTTTGCAGATAATTTTGAATACCGACTTTGGCGATCAGGTCGATCTGCGTTTCGAGCCAGTCGATATGCTCTTCCGTGTCTTCCAGGATCATCAGGAACAGGTCGCGCGAGACGTAGTCGCCCGCTTTTTCGCAGATGGCGATGCCTTCCTTGACGGTGGCGTGCGCGGCGCGTTCCAGCTTCAAGTCGCATTCCAGCATTTCCGGCGTGTTCTCGCCGATCAGCAGCTTGTGCAGCGCTTGCAGGTTAGGCAGGCCGTCGAGCATCAGGATGCGGTCGATCAGCTTGTCGGCGTGTTTCATTTCGCCGATCGATTCTTCGTATTCCTTCTTGCCCAGCTTTTCCAGGCCCCAGTGCTTGTACATGCGCGCATGCAGGAAGTACTGGTTGATGGCCGACAGTTCGTTGGTGAGCTGTGCATTGAGCATGCGGATGACTTCTTTATCGCCCTTCATGGGATTTCCTTTGTTCTGTGTCGCGTTCGATGATGAAACCGCAGGCTGCTGGCGTTCACTGCCGGGTGGCGTTGGCTGCCTGGTGGCGCGCAGGTTGCCGGTTTCGCTATGCCCGCATGATAGCGCAAAATGTCGGCGATTTCCGGTGCTAAACGGCATTTTTCCGTCTTTTTAACGTAAATATCGTGCGAATAAAACCCATTCTCAAGTGGATTGCCCACTTGCGCCGTTTTTTATTTGTTAAGGAAAATGAAGGCCATTCTCATTCGCGTTCCCGCTGCTGTTTGGCCGCCGTTGGTGGGCCTGCATGGCCGCGCTGAAAAGGCGGGAAATGTTGGTCCGTTCTTGCTTTTGTGTCTTCTTGGCCGCTGCCGGCGATGCGATAATCAGGCAGCGATATTTACTGAAAAAAGGATAGCAAGATGATGCTGCATATACCCGGCGTGCTGACGCCGGAACAGGTGACGCAGTTTCGCCAGCGCCTGGCGCAGACGGACTGGGTCGACGGACGCGCCAGCGTCGGGGCGCAAGGCGCGCAAGTCAAGCGCAACCGCCAGTTGGCCGAAGGTTCTCCGCTGGCGCTGGAGCTGGGCGAAATCGTCAGCCGCGCGCTGATGGCCAATCCGCTGTTCTTTGCCGCCGTGCTGCCGCTGCGCATCCTGCCGCCCTTCTTCAACAGCTATGCGGGCGGCGAACACTATGGCCTGCATATCGACGGGGCCATCCGCACGCCGAAAAACGGCATGCAGTCGATGCGCGCCGACGTCTCGTCGACCGTCTTCCTGAGCGAGCCGGATGAATACGAAGGCGGCGAGCTGGTGGTGGTCGATTCTTACGGCACGCATGAAGTGAAACTGCCGGCCGGCGACGTGATCGTGTATCCGTCGAGCAGCGTGCACCAGGTGCTGCCCGTCACCAGCGGCGAGCGTATCTGCTCTTTCCTGTGGACACAAAGCATGGTGCGCGAAGACTGGAAACGCAGCATGCTGTTCGAGCTCGATCAGAATATCCAGAGCGTGCGCGCGGAGCATGGCGATTCACCGGCGACGGTGGGACTGACGGGGCATTATCACAACCTGCTCAGGATGTGGGCGGAGATGTAAGGCTGGGGTCAGACCCCCGGCGACGTTGGCGCTGAACTGGGTGTTGGCGGTGTTGAGGGTCTGACCCCATAGCAGGCAAAAAAAAGTCTGCCTGGCCCGGGGATGTAGGCTGGCAGACTGAAACAAGCAAATCGCTTGACGAAAACGGGCGCAAAAAAGCAAGCAGGGCACAGGCTGCGGTGCTTGCGGGCTGGCAGCGGCGCCGTGGCCGCCGGAAGGCTAGCTCAGTTGGAAGGTCAGTGGTACTAAAACGTACACGGGTACGGGCTTGCCGTTTTCGATCATCGGCTTGAACAGCGCGCGCTGCGCGGCCTGGCGGCCCGCTTCATCGAGGTTGGTGTAGCCGGTCGATTTCTGGATCAGGATTTGCTCGGGCAAGCCTTTTTCGTTGATCAGGATGCGCAACACCACGGTGCCGCTTTCGCCCAGGCGGCGCGACAAATTCGGGTAGATCAGTTGCGGCGCCTTGATGTATTCGACGCTGCTGACGGTGCGCGGCGTCGATGGTGCCGGCGGCGTTGGCGATGGTGCCGATGGCGCCGTCGGCGCGGCGGTGGCAACAGCCGGTGCCGCTTCGGCGCGCGTCGGCTGCGGCGGCGTGATCGTCGGTTCGCTTGGCGCGACGGCAATCATCGGCAGCGGCGGGATCACGGCGCGCGGCACGGGCGCGCTCAATTCCACGGTTTTCGGTACGGACGGTGCCGGCGGTTTCGGCGGCGCCGGCGGGGCGATGATGCTGATGGTGGTAATGGTCGGCATGGCCGCCGTGACTACGCGGCTCAGCAGGCCGCTCTGGATGGCGTAAAAGCCGGCGATATGCAGGACGACGATGGCCATCAGCGGCGCGAATTTGTTGCGCTTCTTGTCGAAGTCGGCAAATTGCTGCACGGCCTGCACCGTTACGGGCGGGGGCATCATCGTCATGGCATTCATCGCTTTCTTTAGTTTGTCAGTACAGCTCGCATCAATACGGTTTCTTGCAGCGCCACGGTGGCGTTCAGGTGATCGTTCAGCACTTCCCGCGCGCAGGTGTGGCATTTGCCGCAGCAGGTGGCCACGCCCAGGTCGCGGCGCAGTTCGGCCATGCTGGACAGGCCAAGATCGACGGCTTGACGGATTTCACGATCAGATATGTTGTTGCAGACACATACAATCATTGATACACCTTCTGGCTGGAGGATGAACAGACACTAGTGCTGGAAAGCATTGTTGCTAGTGTTTTAATGAGAATCATTATCATTACGTTTCATTGTCGCGCAAAGTGCGGGACAATGCAAGCGATTTTGATCAAGTGTGCGGCAGTTGGCGGCCTGGCGCGGCGCATCGATATGCCATTTTTTCGGATGGCGCAGCCCTTGGTGGGGGCGGCTCTCCGGGCTAAATAAAAACTATTCGCATTCATGTTTATAATGCTGGTATTGTCTCGGACGGTTGCCGTCTGGACAGATGGAATGGCCGCTTGTCGGTAATGCGCAACAGTTGCGTTTTACCTCACAAACCTGGAACCAGCGCAAGGCGCCCGCGCCGCAGCCGGTATCCGGTGTTCTTAATTTGAACGGAATTTGCTCATGACTCTAGTTCCACCCATGATGACGCTCGATGCGCTGGCAGTCGGCCAGAGCGGCACGGTGTTGCATATCACGCCCCACACGGCAGGACAGACGGAGGACGGCGTCGACCTGGCCCGCCGCCTGATGGAGCTGGGATTTGTTCCCGGTGAACGCATCCGCATGCTCAAGCGCGGCATTCCCGGCGGTGATCCGCTGGCCATCAAGGTGGGCAATGCCACATTCGCACTGCGCCGCTTCGAAGCGGCGCTGATCACGATTCAACCGCTGCTTCAACCGGAATAACCATGGGTGCTGTCGAAACGATCGTCGATGCGGGCGTGCACAAGCCGCCGCATCAGCCACAAATTGCCTTGCTGGGCAATCCCAACTGCGGCAAGACCGCCCTGTTCAACCGTTTGACGGGCGCGCGCCAGAAAGTGGCGAACTACGCCGGCGTGACCATCGAGCGCAAGGAAGGCCATTTCACCTCGCCCGCCGGCAAGCCCGTGCGCCTGCTCGACCTGCCGGGCGCCTACAGCCTGTCGGCCACCACGCCTGATGAAGCCATCACGCGCGACGTGGTGGGCGGCCTGCGCCGCGGCGACCCGCGTCCGGACGCCATCATCTGCGTCGTCGACGCCACCAATTTGCGTCTGAATCTGCGCCTGGTACTGGAAGTCAAGCGCCTGGGCCTGCCCATGCTGCTGGCCCTGAACATGACGGACGTGGCGCGCAAGCGCGGCATGCTGATCGACACGGCCAAGCTGTCGGCCGAACTGGGCATGCCCGTGGTGGAAACCGTGGCGGTGCAGCACGACGGCGAAAAAGCCTTGCTGAACGCCATCGACGCCATGCTGCCGCTGCCGGCCGTGGAAGCGAAACCGCTGGCGGCCATCGATGCCGTCAGCGTCGAAGAAACCCAGCGCGAAGTGCGCCGCATCCTGGCCGCCGTCAGCAATGACACGAGCGACAAGGGCAACCTGACGGAAAAGATCGACGACGTGGTGCTGCACCCCGTGTTCGGCCCCATCATCCTGGCCGTGCTGATGTTCCTGATCTTCCAGGCCGTATTTGCCTGGGCCGCCACGCCGATGGAAATGATCACCGATGGCGTGGGCCACCTGGGCGCCGTGCTGACGGCGAACATGCCTGACGGTCACCTGAAAAGCTTGCTGGTGGAAGGCATCATCGGCGGCGTCGGCAGCGTGCTGGTCTTCCTGCCGCAGATCCTGATTTTGTTCTTCTTCATCCTGAGCCTGGAAGACTGCGGCTACCTGCCGCGCGCGGCCTTTTTGCTGGACCGCCTGATGGGCGGCGTGGGCTTGTCCGGCCGCGCCTTTATCCCGCTGCTGTCGAGCTTTGCCTGCGCCATTCCCGGCGTGATGGCGGCGCGCACCATTCAGAATCCGCGCGACCGCCTGGTCACCATCATGATCGCGCCGCTGATGACGTGTTCGGCGCGGTTGCCCGTGTACGCGCTGATCATCGCCGCCTTCATCCCGGAACGCCAGGTATGGGGCTATCTGAGCCTGCAAGGCCTGGTGCTGTTCGTCCTGTACTTCGCCGGCATCATCTCGGCCATGGCCGTGGCCTGGGTCATGAAGCGCGGCATGGGCGTGCGCGGCAACCAGCCGCTGATGCTGGAACTGCCGGCCTACCACTGGCCGCACCTGCGCAACCTGGCCGTCAGCCTGTGGGAGCGCGCGAAGATCTTCCTCACGCGCGTCGGTACCATCATCCTGAGCCTGATGATCATCCTGTGGTTCCTCAGCACCTTCCCCGGCCCGCCGGACAACGCGATCCATCCGCCGATCTACTACAGTCTGGCCGGCATTCTGGGCCGCGGCCTGGAAGTGATCTTCGCGCCGATCGGTTTCAACTGGCAGATCTGCATCGCGCTGGTGCCGGGCATGGCGGCGCGCGAAGTGGCCGTCGGCGCCCTGGGCACCGTGTACGCGCTGTCGCAAACGGGCGACGCGCTGGCCACCACGCTGGAGCCGCTGATCGCCCATTCGTGGTCGATGGCCACCGCGCTGTCCCTGCTGGCCTGGTATGTATTCGCGCCGCAGTGCCTGTCGACCCTCTCCGTGGTGAAGCGCGAGACGGGCGGCTGGCGCTATCCGCTGCTGATGGCCGGCTATATGTTCGCCCTGGCCTATGCCGCCTCGTTCATCACGTACCGCATCGCCCTGATGCTGGGTGCTTAGGAGAAAAGCATGTGGCAAACCCTGATCGTCGCCCTGATCGTCGCAGCCGCGCTGCTGCATTTTTCGACCAAGTACCTGCCGGCGGGCGTGCGCCGCGCCATCGTGCGCGGCCTCGTGCGCTGCGGCCTCGATGAGGCGAAGCTGTCGGCCTTCTTCAAGGTGGCGCCCGGTTGCGGCAGCGGCTGCGGTTCCTGCGGCTCTTGCGACAGCCCGCCGCCACCGTCCGCCACGCCGCCGGCCGACGGCAGCAGCAAGCGCGTGATCCTGATGCAGGTGCAGCGCCAGGACTGATGTACATGTAGCCACGGGCGCGCCCGTGGGCTACACTGGGTTTTCCGCATGGCAAGGAGTGGCAATGGCGATACTGTTGATCTTCATGTTTTTGTTTGCGCTCGCCACCTGGCTGCTGGCCAGCCGGCGCGGCCGCCACGGGGGACTCTGGTTCGGCATCGGCCTGTTCCTCGGGCCGTTTGCCTTGCTGGCGGTGGCGGCGCTGCCGCCCGTGCCGGCGCGCTGACCCAGTATTGTCAACACCCGCAGATGCGGGTTTTTTTACGCCTGCGCGCCCGTGTGGCGCAGCCGGTACTGGCGTGGCGAGCAGGCCATGACCCGCTTGAAGGCGTGGCTGAAGGCGCTGTCCGAATCGTAGCCCAGCGTCTGCGCGATCGCGGCGATGGGCGCTCCACTGTCCTTCAGGCGCCGCGTGGCCAGGCGCATGCGCCAGCGCAGCAGGTAGTCGAGCGGCGTCACGCCCACCCGGGTCTTGAAGTGCACGGCAAAGGCGGAGCGTGACTGACCCGCGACGGCGGCCAGCTGCGCCAAGGTCCAGCGTTGCGCCGGCTGCGCATGCATCGCCTCGATGGCCGCGCGCAGTCGGGGATCGGCCAGCGCGAACAGCCAGCCTGCCGGATGCGATGCCTGCGCCGCCAGATACTGGCGCAGCATTTGCAGTAGCATCATGTGGCCCAGGTGGCGCGTCATCAGCGCCGCGCCTGGCGCCGTCGTCTGCAGTTCCTGCGCCAACCGTTGCAAGGCCCAATGCAGCACGCTGGCCTGGTCCGTATCGCCGCGCACGTGCAGCAGCGGCGGCAGGCAGTCGAGCAGGATGGCCGCCTCGTCGCCAAAGTGGAAGCGTCCGCCGATGAGGAAAAAATCGTGCTGGGGGGCGCCGTGGCGGGCCACGCCGTGCTGCGCATGCCGGTACACGTCCAGCGCCGGCGCGGCCGGCAAGCCGGGTGTGCTGGCCAGGGTAAACGCGCGTCCCGGCGCCAGCAGGAAGCAATCTCCCGTCTGCAGCCGCACGGGAGCGTCGATGCCCGCGACCGTCAGCCAGCAAGCGCCTTCGATCACGGCGTTGAACTTGATGCCGTCCGGCGGCGGAAAGTCGATGGCCCAGTCGCCGCCCGCCTTCAGGCCGGCAAAGTAGGAGCTGCGCGTATCGAGCAGTGAGAGTACATCGGAAAGCAAATCCATGATGGCTTTCATTCTGGACGATAGCGATAGTATTGAAGATTTTACGCCATTCACAGTCCAGGCTGCGGCGCGCACAATGGGTTTTATCCATCACGTCCAGGCAGCCATGACACATACCACTACCTTTCAAACTCCCTTGCATTCCGGTTTTTGCGCGCGCACGACGGCCACCGAGGCGCTGGCCGGGCGCGACCTGTCCGGCGTGCTGGCCGGCGCCGGCGCCCGTGTGCTGGTGCCGGCGCGCGATCCGCATCAGGCGCAAGCGGCCCTGGCAGGCATGGCCGGCGTGGAGGTCGCCGCGCTCGACCTGCTCGATCCGCAATCGATCGATGCATTCGCGGCCGCTTTTCTTGGCACCGGCCGCGCCCTGCACGTGCTGCTCAACGGCGCCGGCATCATGGCCACGCCCTTGCTGCGCGATGCGCGTGGCTACGAGGCGCAGTTCGCGACGAATCACCTCGGGCATTTCCAGCTGACGGCGCGCCTGTGGCCCGCCTTGCGGCAGGCGCGGGGCGCGCGGGTGGTGTGCGTGTCGTCGCTGGGCCACCGGCAGGCGGGCGTCGACCTGGACGACCCGCATTTCCTGCGCCAGCCATACGATAAATGGCGCGCATATGCGCAGTCGAAAAGCGCCAATGCGCTGTTTGCCGTGGAGCTGGACCGGCGCGGCGCGGCGCACGGCGTGCGCGCCTTCTCGCTGCATCCGGGAGCCATACTGACGCCGCTGGTGCGCCACCTGGATCAGGATGATTTACGCAGGGTGGGCGCGCTCGATGATGACGGCCAGGTCAATCCGCCGCCGCAATCGGGTTTCAAGAATGTGGCGCAGGGCGCCGCCACAGCCGTCTGGTGCGCCACCAGCGCGCAGCTCGAGGGCATGGGCGGTGTGTATTGCGAGGATGGCGATATCGCCGCCGTGGTGGCGGACGACAGCACGGGGCCGGGCGTGCGGCGCTGGGCCATCGACCCCACACAGGCGCGCCAGCTATGGGCACTCAGCGAGCAAATGACGGGCGTGTGCTTTGATGGCGACGCGGCATAAAAAATGCCGGGCGATGCCCGGCATGTGCAGGAAGGCGGTGTGGTTTTACACCTTGCCCGCCAGCTTGTCGACCACTGGCACCAGCGCGGCCGGACGGCAGCCGAAGGCGGCCAGGCGGCCTTGCGCGTGGGGCGCCAGGTCCAGGTCATACGGCAAACGGCCCGCCACCAGCCACAGTTTATCCTGCGGCAGGGCTTCGACGAGGCGGCGCTGGCCATCGACGAACATGGCGTTGTACGTTTGCAGCACGATCTGCTGCGCGCCTTGCGCAAAGGCGATGGCGGCGTCGACCTCTTCTTCCAGCGCTTCGGCCGACAAGGCATATTCGCGCACATCCAGGCCCGCTTCGAGCAGCGCCGGCAGCATGGAGCTGCGCGCTTCCTTGTTGCGGCCCAGCGCCACTTCGTCGATTTCGCTGCGCGAGCGCACTTCCACCGTCAGCAGGGTCACGGGCAGGCTGGCGTCGAGCGGGCGGTAGTCACCCTGCACGCGCAAGGCGGCTTTTTGCAGCAGCTGCGACAGGGCCATGGCGGCCGGCTGCATCAGCGCCGGCGGGGCGACGGGGCGGTTGCGCCAGTCGCGCACGGCGCGGTTGCGCTTGAGTTCAGCCACGCGCGCGCAAGCCGCGTCGATGCGGTCGATGGCGATGTCGCCGCGCTGCACGGCGGCGATGACGGCGTCGATGGCCGCCGTCTGCTGCGCTTTGCGGTGCGAGATGAGGACGATGTCGGCGCCCGCCTGCAAGGTGGCGATGGCGCCCTGGGCGATGCCGATGCCGTCGGCAATCGCCGCCATTTCCAGGCAGTCGGTGATGACCACGCCCTGATATTTCAACTCGCCGCGCAGCAGGTCCGTCAGCACGCCTTTCGACAGGGTCGCCGGCACCTTGGTGTCGGCCTCGAAGGCGGGGAAGACCACGTGCGCCGTCATGATGGCGTCCACGCCGCCGGCAATGGCCGCGCGGAACGGCGCCAGTTCCACGGCGTGCAGGCGTTCCTTGTCGTGTGGGACCAGGGCCATGGCGTAATGCGTGTCGATGGCCGTGTCGCCGTGGCCGGGGAAATGCTTGGCGGTGACGGCCATGCCGCTGGCGCGCTGGCCGCGCATGGCCGCCATGCCGTAGGCGATGACGGTGGCGGCATCCTCGCCATACGCGCGCACGCCGATGACGGGGTTGTTGCGGTTGTTGTTCACATCGAGCACGGGCGCGAGCAGCAGGTTGATGCCCAGCTGGCGCATTTCATCGCCGCTGATCTGGTTCATGCGTTCGCAGTCGTCGATGGAGCCGGCCGCCTGGAAGGCCATCGCGGCGGGAATTGGCGTCACGCCCTGCTCGATGCGCATCACCATGCCGCCTTCCTGGTCGATGGAGATCAGCAGCGGAATGTCGGACACTTCAGCGTTGATCTCCTGCAGTTCGCGGCACAGGGCGGACACTTGCGCGGGCGTGTGCACGTTGCGGCGGAACAGGATCACGCCGCCCACCTTTTTTTCGCGTATCAAGGTCTTGATATGCTCGTCCGCCTGCAGGGCGTCGAAGCCCACCATGAATAGCTGTCCTACTTTCTCGCGCAAACCCTGCTCCATGCTGCAACTCCTCCGGTATTCATTCTGATGACGACAAGTCCGTATTCTGGCCCCTGGTGACGCGTCTGGACAATCACCGGAAAAGCTGCCTTGGTTTTGTACTTATTTTGGTATTGTATTGGATTTGGATATTTGCGCAAGTGGTTATTAAGTGGTATTGCTCCACTTGCGCAGTGCCGGCATCAATCGAGGCGCTGGAACGAAGCCGCTTGCGCCTTGGGCCAGTACAGGCCGAACACGGGCGGCAGTTGCGGCAGCTGGCTCGGGTCGAGCAACTGGCCCGCTTCCAGGAACGGCAGCAGGGCCGACGCCAGTTTCACCTGATTCGGCGAGATGCGGCGCACCAGGTGATGCGGACGCAGTTCCTGCGGGTGCGCCAGGCCGGCGGCGGCGATCAGTTCGGCCAGCGCCTTCATGGTGTTCTGGTGGAAGTGCGCCACGCGGGCGATCTTGTCGGGCACCACCAGCGCGCGCTGGCGTTGCGGGTCTTGCGTGGCCACGCCCGTGGGGCAGCGGTCCGTGTGGCAGCTTTGCGACTGGATGCAGCCCAGCGCGAACATGAAGCCGCGCGCCGAATTGCACCAGTCGGCGCCCAGCGCCAGCAGGCGGGCGATGTCGAAGGCCGTGATGATCTTGCCCGAGCAGCCGATCTTGATCTTCGCGCGCAGGTTGGCGCCCACCAACGTGTTATGCACGAGCACCAGCGCTTCCTGCAGCGGCGTGCCCACGTGGTCCGTGAATTCCAGCGGCGCGGCGCCCGTGCCCCCTTCGCTGCCGTCGACGACGATGAAGTCGGGCGTGATGCCCGTTTCCAGCATGGCTTTCACGATGGCGAAAAATTCCCACGGGTGGCCGATGGCCAGCTTGAAGCCCGTCGGCTTGCCGCCGGAGAGCGTGCGCAGGCGGTCGATAAAATGCAGCATTTCCAGTGGCGTGGAAAAGGCGCTGTGCGCGGCCGGCGAGACGCAATCCTCGCCCACCATCACGCCGCGCGTGGTGGCGATCTCGATCGTCACTTTCGGGCCGGGCAGCACGCCGCCGTGGCCGGGTTTCGCGCCCTGCGACATTTTCAGCTCGATCATTTTCACTTGCTCGGAGCTGGCGTTGGCGATGAAGCGCTCTTCCGAAAACGTGCCGTCCTGGTTGCGGCAGCCGAAGTAGCCGGAGCCGATTTCCCATACCAGGTCGCCGCCGTTTTCTCGGTGATAAGGACTGATGCTGCCTTCGCCCGTATCGTGCATGAAGCCGCCGCTGCGCGCGCCGCCGTTCAGGGCCAGGATGGCGTTGGCCGACAGGGCGCCAAAGCTCATCGCCGAGATATTGAAGACGCTGGCCGAATACGGCTTTTCACGCGGGCAGTCCGGATGGTTGCCGATCTCGATGCGGAAATCGTGGCCCGTCACCTTGGCGGGCGCGATGGAATGGTTGATCCATTCGTAGCCCGCTGCATACACGTCGAGCTGGGTGCCGAACGGACGCTTGTCCGTCTGCTCCTTGGCGCGCTGGTAGACGATGCTGCGCTGGCTGCGCGAGAACGGCGTCGCCTCGCTGTCGCTTTCCAGGAAATACTGGCGGATTTCGGGGCGGATGCTCTCGAAGAAGAAACGGAAGTGCGCGAGGATGGGGTAGTTGCGGCGCAGGGCGCGCTTCGTTTGCAGCAGGTCGCTGATGCCGACCAGGGTCAGCGCACCTGCCAGCACGGGCAGCCAGTAATGATCGTAGTAAAACAGGGACAGGACAAAGATGGCTGCCGTCGCAATGAAGGTCAGGTAGCGAAATGGTACTAGGTGCATGGGCACTCCGGTGAAGTCAGACTGATACTGCCGAGTCTACCTTCGATTCGCGGAACGTGCTGGTGGGAAAGAACGCGGCGCCCCGTGGACGCCGCGCGGGATTACCGTTGTGCGGCGCGGATACGCTCGACCCGTTCAGTGCTGGCCGGATGGCTCGACAGGTAGGGCGTGCCCTGGTCCAGTTTGCCCAGGGCGACAAACACTTGCGCCAGGTGTTCCAGCGGGATGACGTTCTGGCGCAGCATGGCGATGGCGTAGTCGTCCGCGTCGCGTTCGACATCGCGCGAATACTTCAAGTCCAGCAGCAGCGGCGGCAAGGTCGCCACCACCGTCGACACGTCGCCGAACAGCAGCGCCGCGCCGGCGCCGACGGCCGAAGTCTGGATGATGCGCCGCGTCAGGTGGCGCTGCTGCAGATGTCCCAGCTCATGCGCCAGCACGCCCATGATGGCCAGGTCGTCCGGCAGTAGTTCGATCATTTCATCGGTCAGCACGATGTCGCCGGACGGCAGGGCAAACGCGTTCGGACCGATCTTGCTCTTGCGGAAAACGATGCGGTGCACGGGCGTGCTGTCGCCGGGCGTGGCCAGGCGCGTGAACTGGGCGCGCAAGGCTTGCTGGCGCGCGTCAGCAAGCTTGCTCGCCTCAAACACATGCTGGTCGAGGAAATCGAGCACGCCCTGGCCCAGCTGGCGCTCGACGGACTGGGGAATCGCATATGCGACCCCCTTCGCCACCACGGGCAGCAGGTACTGATAGCTGAGCCACAGGGCCAGCACGGTGGCGACCGTGGCCAGCAGGGCGCCGCGCCAGCTTTGCTGCAGCCGCACCACCCAGCCGTCGCGGTGGCCCGTG
Organism: Janthinobacterium sp. NKUCC06_STL; assembly: GCF_019345455.1. NCBI lineage: Bacteria > Pseudomonadati > Pseudomonadota > Betaproteobacteria > Burkholderiales > Oxalobacteraceae > Janthinobacterium > Janthinobacterium sp. NKUCC06_STL. Next base: position 1,915,183 of record NZ_JAHKQY010000001.1, on the reverse strand, counting down.
GCGTGCAGCAGGCTGTTGAAGGCCGCCTGGTCGGCGATCTCCAGGTAGGCGCCGTCGGGGAAGCTGACCTTGCGCACGGCGTGGCTGCTGCGTTCGGACACGTGCAGCTCGCCCAGCGGGCAACTGCGCGCGATATCGCCGGCCAGCACGGCCACGCCATCGCGCACGCTGAGCGTGACGTGGTACAGGCGCGAACTCTGGCCGTCGAAATAGCGGGCGGCCAGCGCGGCGTGGTCTTCTTGCGTGTCGGCGTTCATGCTTACATCGACAGGTCGAAGTCCAGCAGGTCGGCCATGCCTTCGCCGGTGGCCGACACTTGCTGGCCCGTGGCGGCGACAAACTCGTCCAGGCTGCCGTGCACCAGCATCGACGTCGCTTCCAGGCGGTACTTCAGCCAGCGCACATGGGCGAATGGCGCGAACAGGCCCAGTGTGACGACGACTCCCAGCAGGTTGGTCAGCATGATGAAGGTGGTGCGGCCCCAGGTCAGCTGCGACTGGAACTGGTGCTGCTGCAAACGCGTATGGTTCCAGATCAGGTTCTGGATCATGGTCATGAACAGCGGCAGCACGGTGAACGCCCACAGGTACAAGGCGCCGATGGCAAACAGCAGGCTGCCAACCTTGGCCTTGTCATTCATATTGGCCGCAAACGAGGTGAACACGCTGCCGAAGACGACGAAAATCAGGACCAGCAGGCCGCCCAGCAGCAGCGCGAAGAACAGCAGATAGGTCTTGTAGAAGCTGCCGACCGTGGCGTCAAAGCTGAAATGGGTGGCGCCGAAACGGCTTTGCGTGTGCTGAAAGCGCTTCAGGCGCTGGTGCAGGAATGGCGTCATCAAGCCCAGGGTGAAGGTATTGAGGATGGGCAGCCACAGGAAATACTTGTAGGCTTCCCGGGCGCTGCCGCCGAAACCGAAGCGGATGCCCCGGTAGCTGGTGTTGTACAGCTTGAATTGCAGGCTTTTCCATATCAGCCAGGGCAAAATGGCGGCCAGCAGCACGAACATCAGCAGGCCCACGATGGGCGAAACCTTCAGGGCGATGTTGTAGCCGCCGATCAGCACGACGGCCGCGATGCGGCCCTTCAGGATGGCCACGGCATTGCCATGATATTCGAAGCTGCTGCCAGCCAGGTGGGTGCTCGAATAGAAATAGCGGTTGCGGCGCACCTTGGCCCAGGCGGAGTAAATGCCCAGGGTGACGATGCTCAGCAGCAGGTTGACGATCCAGATACGGAAGTATTCGCTGCCGGTGGCGCTGAAGGTGATGGCTTCTTGTCTGGGAGTAGTGTTGTTTGCGTCGAAATCCACAGGGGTTTCCTTACTGATGGGAAACAAAACAAGATAAGGGATTATTGAAAAGTTATCAATTGAAAATACTGTTTTTCGCAATTTTTTCGTCGATTCGCTTGCGCCGCCCCGATCCGGCCGTCCCCGGCTATACTGGAACTCAACCATCGTTACCGGGAAAACCATGATCGTCGTCCACCATCTGAACAACTCGCGCTCGCAGCGCGTGCTCTGGCTGCTCGAGGAACTGGGCCTCGACTACGAGGTCAAGCGCTACCAGCGCGACCCGAAAACCATGCTGGCGCCCGCTTCCTTGAAAGCCGTGCATCCGCTGGGCAAGTCGCCCGTGATCACCGATGGCGCCAACACCATCGCCGAATCGGGCGCCATCATCGAGTACCTGGTCGAGCGCTACGGCAATGGCCGTTTGATCCCGGCGGCTGGCACGCCGGACAAGCTGCGCTGGACCTACTGGCTGCATTTCGCGGAAGGCTCGGCCATGCCGCCGCTGCTGATGAAGCTGGTGTTCGACAAGGTCGAATCGTCGCCGATGCCGTTTTTCGTCAAGCCGATCGCGCGCGGCATTGCCAGCAAGGTCAAGAGCAGCTTCGTCCTGCCCAATATCACCAGCCAGCTGGCCTACATGGAAGCGGAGCTGGAGAACAGCAAATGGTTTGCTGGCAATGAATTCACGGCGGCCGACATCCAGATGAGTTTTCCGCTGGAAGCGGCCGCCATGCGCGGCGGACTCGACGAGCGCTTGCCGAAGCTGACGGCGTTCCTGCAGCGCATTCATGCGCGCCCGGCCTACCAGCGCGCCCTGGAAAAAGGCGGACCCTACGATTTCGCCAAATAAGCGGCATTCAGGCCCGATGTGCGGGGAACCATACGGTAAAATGCCCGATTCAACCAGTATCCACTTACCGCATGGCCAGACTCCTCGCTATCGACGGCTTGAATATCGTACGCCGCGTCTACGAAGCCAGTCCTGAACCCGATTCCGACCTGAAGGCGGAGATCGCGCTGCGCCATGCGCTGTCGTCATTCCGCACCCTCATCAACGACCACGAGCCGACGCATATCCTGCCGGCCTTCGATTTCGGTGGCCCGACCTGGCGCCACGCCCTGTATGCCGGTTACCGCGAGGGGCGCCAGCCCATGCCGCAGGTGCTGCGCGACGCCTTGCCCGGCTTTTACGATACCCTGGCCAGCTTCGGCATGCACGTGGTCAGCATTCCCGAGGTCGAGGCCGACGACGTGATCGGCACGGCCGTCATGCGCTGGCTGCACGAGGGGCGTGGCGCGGCCGTCATTGCCACCACCGACAAGGACTTGCATGGCTTGATCGCGCACGGCGCGCTCGTGTGGGACCATTTCAAGGGCATCTGGCACGACCACGCCTGGGTCGAGAAAAAGTTCGGCGTGCCGCCGGAACTGCTGCCTGACCTGCTGGCGCTGATGGGCGACGTCACCGACAGCATCCCCGGCGTGTCGAAGATCGGCCTGAAGACGGGCGCGAAACTGTTGCGCGCCTACGGCAATATCGACGCCGTGATGGCCGGCGCGGGCATTTTGCCCGGTGCACTGGGTGAAAGCCTGCGAAAAGAGCGGGAAATACTGTATCTTTCAAGAAAGTTAGTGGAACTCAAGACCGACGTGACCTTGGGTGTCACTTGGAACAAGCTGGCGTGGGAAAAATAGAACGCCAGGCAAGAACAATCAAGCAAGGGAAGTAAATCATGATGTTAAAGACAGTCCTGATCGATAGCAGCGCCGTGGCGCGCGGCCTGCTGAATACGGTCCTGACCGATGGCGGCTACGATGTCTGCGGGCAGACGCATACGAGCGCGCTGGGGCTGGCGCTGCTGGTCAAGCACCACCCGCATTTCGTGTGCATCGCGCGCGAACAGGTGGAAGATGGGACGAATGTGGTGCAAACCATCCGCGCCCAGTATCCGAAGACGCTCATTTTCATGGTCTCGGGCGGCATCGACGCCGCCTCGCTGCAAGCGGCCCACGCCATGGGCGTGTCGGGCTTCATCGTGAAACCGTTCATGGCAGACACGGTGCTGAAAACCGTGCGCAATACGGTCATTGCCATGGTGCGCAAGCAGCAGCAGGCGCTTGCCGCCGCTGCGCAAGGCAATAGTTAGACGCCAGCCAGGCCGCTCGCGCTGGCGATGATGCCGCCACCGAGGCACACGTCGCCGTCGTACAGCACGGCCGACTGGCCTGGCGTGACGGCCCATTGCGCCTGGTCGAAGGCCAGGCTGAAGTGTTCATTCCCGTCCGGCAGCAACTGGCAAGCCACGTCGGCCTGGCGGTAGCGCGTCTTGGCGCTCAATGCACCTGCTTGCGGCGCCACGCCGGCAACCCAGCTGGCCTGGTCGGCCGTCAAGGCCGGCGACAGCAGCCACGGGTGGTCGTGGCCCTGCACCACCCACAGAGTGTTGTTGGCGATATCCTTGCGCGCCACATACCAGGCGTCGCTGCTGCCGTCCGCATTCTGGTACGACTTCACGCCGCCGATGCCGATGCCCTTGCGCTGGCCCAGGGTATAAAAACTCAGTCCCACGTGTTCGCCCACGGTCTTGCCGTCGGCCGTTTTCATCGGGCCCGGCTTGTACGACAGGTAGCGGTTCAAAAATTCGCGGAACGGGCGTTCGCCGATAAAACAGATGCCCGTGGAATCCTTCTTTTGCGCGTTCGGCAGGGCCAGTTTCTCGGCGATCTGGCGCACTTGGGTCTTCGGGATTTCACCGAGCGGGAACAAAGTCTTGGACAACTGCGCCTGGTTCAATCGGTGCAGGAAGTAGCTTTGATCCTTGCTGGCGTCGACGGCTTTCAGCAGTTCATAGCGGCCCGCATCTAGAGGCGCCTGGCGCACGCGCGCATAGTGGCCGGTGGCGATCAGGTCGGCGCCCAGGGTCATGGCGTGGTCGAGGAAGGCCTTGAACTTGATTTCGGCGTTGCACAGCACGTCCGGGTTCGGCGTGCGGCCGGCCTGGTATTCGCGCAAAAAATCAGCGAACACGCGGTCCTTGTATTCGGAGGCGAAATTGACGGCTTCGATATCGACGCCGATGACGTCGGCCACGCTGGCCGCGTCGATCCAGTCCTGGCGCGTGGAGCAGTATTCCGAATCGTCGTCATCTTCCCAGTTTTTCATGAACAGGCCGATGACTTCATAGCCTTGTTCCTTCAGCATCCATGCCGCGACCGAGGAATCGACCCCGCCCGACATGCCGATAACGACTTTCTTCTTGCTCATCTTGCTTTCCAGTTACTTTAATAATATGGCAATGCGTATTGCTATGCGCTATTGAAAACGGACGCATGCGTGTGCAGCAGGGCCAGCGGCGCGCGCCGGCCGGCCAGGTATTCGTCCACACACTGCAGCACCAGCGGGCTGCGGTGGCGTTCCTGGCACGCCGCCAGCTCGTCGCGCGTCATCCACAGGGTGCGGATGATGCCTTCGTCCAGCGGGCGGTCATGCTCGGCGCCGGCCGTGCCGCAAAAGGTGAAGCGCAAATAGGTCACGTCCTCGCCCGTGCGCAGTGACTGATAGCGCGACATGTACATGCCGACCAGTGCCGTGGGGATGAAATCGTAGGCCGCTTCTTCCAGCGTTTCGCGGATCACCGCCTGTTCCAGCGACTCGAACGGGTCGAGGTGACCGGCCGGTTGATTGATCTTGATGCCTTCGCTGGTCTCTTCTTCAATCAGTAAAAACAGGCCGTCGCGCTCGACGATGGCGGCAACGGTGACAGAGGGTTTCCAGATTCTCGGCATGATTCCATCCTTGAAAGAGCCGACATTTTATCTTGTTCTGCGCGCGCGGTTTGAACCCGGCCTTCTGTTGCGCGGACATATTGATAAATGACAACGTTTTAGCAAATAGCGGTGGGAGGTACTTACGTCTTTCCCGGGGAGCGCACTAGCATGGGGGCTTAGGCGGCAAGATGGCAGGAAACGCCCGCTAATATAGGCTTTACCGGTGGTCAAAACAAGCGCGCACACGTGCTCGACTGTGGTGAGATTGACACACCTTTCCCACAATACGGGCGCCATACCGCATGGCGGAACAAGGATTGGTATTACGGGTAAATTAGTGTCGTACGACTAAAAGTTGCTGCTTCACAAACGTTTAACGCGCTGCTTTCCGTGTTAGATTCTAGTCAGTTTATCAATTAGCGGAGGCATCATGAGGATAGGCATACCGGCCGAAACACGGCCTGGTGAAACGCGGGTGGCGGCTACGCCCGAGACAGTCAAGAAGCTGGCAGCCAAGCATCAGATCGTCGTGCAGTCGGGAGCGGGCTTGCAAGCATCGATTCCCGACGACGCGTATGCCGCCGCTGGCGCGCAGATCGGCACCGCCCAGGAAGCCTATGGCTGCGCCATCGTGCTCAAGGTGCGCGCACCCGATGCCGAAGAACGGGCCCTGATGGCCAGCGGCACGGTGCTGATCGGCATGCTGAACCCGTTTGACGCGGACAATATCGCCGCCATGGCCACGGCCGGGCTGTCCGCCTTCGCGCTGGAAGCCGTGCCGCGCATCACGCGCGCGCAGTCGATGGACGTGCTGTCGTCGCAGGCGAACATCGCCGGCTACAAGGCCGTGCTGGTGGCCGCGAATACCTATCAGCGCTTCATGCCGATGCTGATGACGGCGGCCGGCACCGTCAAGGCGGCCCGCGTGCTGATCATGGGCGTGGGCGTGGCAGGGCTGCAGGCGATCGCCACGGCCAAGCGCCTGGGCGCCGTCATCGAGGCGTCCGACGTGCGCCCACCCGTCAAGGAACAGGTGGAGTCGCTGGGCGCCAAGTTCCTCGACGTGCCTTTCCTCACGGATGAAGAAAAGGAAATCGCCAAGGGCTCGGGCGGCTATGCGCGCGCCATGCCGGCCGACTGGATGCGCCGCCAGGCTGAACTCGTTCACGAACGGGCGAAACTGGCCGACATCATCATCACCACCGCACTGATTCCCGGCCGCGCCGCGCCCGTGCTCATTTCCGAAGAAACGGTGAAAGCCATGAAGCCCGGTTCCGTCATCGTCGACCTGGCCGTGGAGCAGGGCGGCAACTGCCCCTTGTCCGAACTGGGCAAGACGGTGGTGAAACACGGCGTGTACATCGTGGGCGAACCGAACCTGGCGACCCTGGTGGCGGCCGACGCTTCGGCCCTGTATGCGCGCAATGTGCTGGACTTTTTAAAGCTCATCATCGACAAGGACGATCAATTGCTGATCGACCGCGAGGATGAAATCATCAAGGCCAGCCTGGTTTGCGCGGGCAATGACATCCTCAGAAAATAACGCGGCGCCGGAGAGAATAACATCATGGAAATCAGTCATACCATCACCAACCTGATCATCTTCGTGCTGGCCATTTATGTCGGCTACCACGTCGTCTGGACCGTCACGCCGGCGCTGCATACGCCGCTGATGGCCGTCACCAATGCCATTTCCGCCATCATCATCGTCGGCGCCATGCTGGCGGCTGGCCTGACGCAAGGCCCGCTGGCGCAGGCGGCCGGCACCCTGGCCGTGGCCCTGGCCGCCGTCAACGTGTTCGGCGGCTTCCTCGTCACGCAGCGCATGCTCGAGATGTTCCGTAAAAAAGAACCGAAAGCCAAGCAAGGAGCAAAAGAATGAGTCACGCCATGAGCTTCGTCACCATGAACCTGGTGACGATGATGTACCTGATCGCCTCGGTGTGCTTCATCCAGGCCTTGAAAGGCCTGTCGTCGCCCTCGACGGCGCGCCGCGGCAATGCCTTCGGCATGAGCGGCATGGCCATTGCCGCCGTCACCACCGTGGCGCTGATCCTGAAACTGAAGGAGCAGCAAACGGGCGGCATGGGCCTGACACTCGTCATCATCGGCATCGTCACGGGCGGCGCCATCGGCGCCTACCTTGCGAAAACCGTGGAAATGACGAAGATGCCGGAACTGGTGGCGGCCATGCACTCGCTGATCGGCCTGGCGGCAGTGTGCATCGCCGTGGCGGCCGTGTCGGAACCGTGGGCCTTCAATATCGCCAAGAACGGCGAGGCGCTGCCCATCGGTAACCGCTTCGAACTGTTCATCGGCACCTTTGTCGGCGCCATCACGTTCTCCGGTTCCGTGATCGCCTTCGGCAAGCTATCGGGCAAATACAAGTTCCGTTTGTTCCAGGGCGCGCCCGTCAGTTTCAAGGGCCAGCACATGCTCAACCTCGTGCTGGCGCTGGTGATGGTGGGACTGGGCCTGGCGTTCTGCTTCGCCGATGGCGTCGAACCCGCGTGGACGCCGTTCATCGTCATGACCCTGATCGCCTTTGCGCTGGGTGTGCTGATCATCATCCCGATCGGCGGCGCCGACATGCCGGTGGTGGTGTCGATGCTCAACAGTTACTCGGGCTGGGCCGCGGCCGGCATCGGCTTTTCGCTGAATAACTCAATGCTGATCATCGCCGGTTCGCTCGTGGGATCCTCGGGCGCGATCCTGTCGTACATCATGTGCAAGGCCATGAACCGTTCGTTCTTCAACGTCATCCTGGGCGGCTTCGGCGGCGATGCGCCAGCGGCCGGCGCGGCCGGTGCGCAGGAACAGCGGCCCGTGAAATCGGGTTCGGCCGACGATGCCGCCTTCATCATGAGCAATGCGGAAACCGTCATCATCGTGCCCGGCTACGGCCTGGCCGTGGCGCGCGCGCAGCACTCGCTGAAGGAACTGGTGGAAAAACTCACGCACAAGGGCATCACCGTCAAGTATGCGATCCACCCGGTGGCGGGGCGCATGCCGGGCCACATGAACGTGCTGCTGGCCGAGGCCGAAGTGCCGTACGACCAGGTCTTCGAGATGGAAGACATCAACGGCGAATTCGGCCAGACGGACGTGGTGCTGGTGCTGGGCGCGAATGACGTCGTCAACCCGGCCGCGAAAGACCCGAAATCGCCGATCGCCGGCATGCCGATCCTGGAAGCCTATAAGGCCAAGAGCATCATCGTCAACAAGCGTTCGATGGCGTCCGGCTATGCGGGCCTGGACAACGACCTGTTCTACCAGCCGAACACGATGATGGTGTTTGGCGATGCGAAGAAGGTGATCGAGGATATGGTCAAGGCAATCGAATAAGGTCGCTCGATGCAAGACGAGCGGCCCGCCTTGTGCGGGCCGTTTTTATTGGCTGGCTGCTGCCGCGACGACTTGGTTGCGTCCCTGGTGCTTGGCGACATACAAGGCCTTGTCGGCATCCGACATGGCCGCGTCCAGAGTGGCGCCGGCCGTCAGGGAGGCCACGCCGATGCTGATTGTCACCTGCAGTTCGCCGCCATCGGGCAACGGTGTGATGGCGGCGGCCACGGCGGCGCGGATGCGTTCGGCCACAACGTGCGCCTGCTGCAGGCTGGCGTCGGGGAAAAGCAGGCCGAATTCCTCGCCGCCGAGGCGCGCGGCCACGTCGGTGATGCGTCCCGTGTCGCGCAGCGCCTGCGACACCGTGCGCAGCACGGCGTCGCCCACGGCATGGCCGTAGCGATCGTTGATCTTTTTGAAATGGTCGAGATCGGCCACGCCCACGCTCAGGGCGGCGCCGCTACGCGCCGCGCGCGCCATCGCCTGCTCGGCTTGCGCTTCATAGGCGCGCCGGTTCGGCAGCGACGTCAGCGCATCGTGCAGCGCCTGCTGTTCCAGCTGCGCCAGCAGGCTGGCGTTCTTTGCCGCCAGTTCGCGCCGTTCGCGCACGTCGAGCAAAAAGGCGCCGAAATAGCGCATGCCGTCGACCACGCCCAGGTCCATCGCCTTCATTTCGATGGGGATCATTTGCGTGTCGCGGTGGCGGATGGCGAATTCGCGTATCTTGCCCAGCACGCTGGAGGTGCGCGAGCTGCGGATGTAGTTGATCACGTGGTTGTCGTGCTGTGCGCCGACGGCGTCGGGCAGCAGGCCGTTCAGGGTCTGGCCCAGCAATTCTCCGCTGGCATAGCCGGACAATGCCTGCATGGCGCCATTGATATAGCGGATGCGGCACTGCTCGTCGATGATGATGACGGCGTCGAGGGCGTCTTCCAGCAGGCGGGAAAACAGCACTTCGGGAAGAGCGGCAGGCGGTGCTGCGGGCAATGCATCTGTCATGGAACGGTCGCCAGAAACCAGGTGACAGCCATTGTCGCATCCGCAGGCCGTTTACTCCATGCCGGATATGTTCCCTGTTTCTTTTTTGCCCCAGCTCTTTCCTTATTGCTAAGCCTTAGCGGCGGCCGTACATCATCAATCCGGCCAGTGCCTTGCGTGCAGGGGGAAATGCGTCCAGCAGGCCCAGCGACAGGCCCAGCATGCCCTGTGTGGGCGCGCTGCCCGTGAAGATGCGCGCCATGGTGTCGGTCACGCGCACGGTCAGCCCCCGGTCGGCCTGGCGCAGGCTGGCGTAGCGTTCCAGCCCGGCCGGACTGCCGTCCTGCGCCAGCACGCGGGCCAGCACGGCGGCGTCGCGCAAGCCCAGGTTCAAGCCCTGTCCCGCCACCGGATGCAGGGTTTGCGCCGCATTGCCGATGGCGACCGTGCGCGGCGTGCCGCCCCCCTGGGCGTTCAGGCCCAGCGGATACGCCAGGCGTGGCGTCGTATGCGTAAAGCGTCCCAGGCGGCTGCCGAAGGCGGCGCCCAGGCGCGCCAGGAAGGCCGCATCGTCCAGGGCCAGCAATTGTTCGGCGCGCGTGGGCGGCACGCACCACACCAGCGCGTAGCCATCGTCCTGCGGCAGCAGGGCCAGCGGGCCTTCGTCGGTGAAGCGCTCATACGCGCGGTGGGCGATGGGGCTACTTGTGCGCACATGGGCAATGATGGCGCTCTGGCCATAATCGCGGCTGACGGCGCGTTCCGGCTGCTGGCCGAACAGGCCGCCCTCGGCTTGCACCAGCAGGCTGGCGCGCAAGCTCGAGGCGGCGCCCGCCTGCTCGATCTGCACGCTGACGCCGTCGGCATCCTCGGCACTGCCCGTCACCAGAGCCGGGCGCAGGCTGACCACGCCCAGGCGCTCGCACACGTCGGTCAGCGCGCTGACGACGGCGCCGTAACGGGCGACATAGCCGAGCGCTTCGACGCCATGCTCGCCGCGGTCCATCAGGCTGCGCCCGAACTGGCCGCGGCGCGAGACGTGAATCTGGTGGATCTGTGTCGCCTCCACGGGCCAGGCGCCCGCTTCCTCGAGAATCTGACGGCTGCCGTGCGACAGGGCGATGGCGCGCGGGTCGCGCCTCGCTTGTTCGATGGATTTCGCATCGAGCAGGGCGATGCCGGCGGCACGGCCGCCGCGCTGCACCAGCAGAGCGGCCAGCGCCATGCCGACGGGGCCGGCGCCACAGATGGCGAGATCGAAAGTGGACGGTGTATGCATGCGGCGGCGTTAATCCTGTGACATCAGTTGTTCGATTTCAGCGACGCTCTTGGGCGCCGAGCTGAAGACTTCATGGCCTTGCGGCGTGACCAGCACATCGTCTTCGATGCGGATGCCCGTGTGCCAGAACTGCTCCGGCACGCCCGCGCCCGGGCGCACATAGATGCCCGGCTCCACCGTCAGCACCATGCCCGGCGCCAAAGCGCGCCACGGCTTGCCGGGCGCGTCCGTGTCGCGGTAGGCGCCCACGTCGTGCACGTCCATGCCCAGCCAGTGGCTGGTGCCGTGCATGTAGAAGGGCATATACGCCTTGTCGGCGATGACGTCCTGCACGCTGCCGCTTTTTTGCCGGTCCAGCAAACCCAGGTCCAGCATGCCCTGCGCCAGTACCTGCACGGCCGCCTCGTGGATGGCGCTGTGCGGCAAGCCGGGACGCAGCATGTCCAGCGACGCCTGTTGCGCCGCCAGCACCAGTTCATACAGCGCCCGTTGCGGGCCGCTGAAACGGCCGTTGACGGGCCAGGTGCGCGTGATGTCGGAGGCATAGCCATCGAGTTCGCAGCCGGCGTCGATCAGTACCAGTTCGCCGTCGGTTAATACCGCGTTGTTGGCGCTGTAATGCAGGATGCAGGCGTTGCCGCCGCCGGCCACGATGGAGGAATATGCGGGGAACTGCGCGCCGCTGCGGCGAAATTCGTACAGCAGCTCCGCTTCCAGCGCGTATTCGTGCATGCCGGGACGCGTGGCGCGCATGGCGCGCACGTGGGCGGCGCTGGAAATGGCGGCCGCGCGGCGCATCAGGCCCTGTTCTTCCGTGTCTTTCAGCAGACGCATGGCATCGAGCATGTCATTGACGTCATGCGCGATGGCGGGCGCCGTGACGCCGCTGCGGGCCTTTTGCCGCACGTTGTGCCGCCAGACTTTTACTTGCGCATCGAGGCTGCCGCCCAGCGCATAGTAAATGGCGGGGCAGTCGGCCAGCAGGCGCGTCATTTCCACGTCGAGTTCCTCGATGGGGAAGGCGCCGTCGAAGCCGAACGTCGTGCGCGCCGCCTCGGGGCCGTGGCGGAAACCGTCCCAGATTTCGCGCTCCGTGTTCTTGGCGCGGCAAAACAGGATGGCGCGCGCGGGCGCCGTGGCGCTGGCGGCCACGAGGGCCACGGCGCTGTCGGGTTCCGTAAAGCCGCTCAGGTAATAGAAATAGCTGTCGTGGCGATACGGATAATCGCAATCGCTGTTGCGTGGCACCTCGGGCGCCGTGGCAATGACAGCCACGCTGCCCGGCAGCATCTGCGCCAGCAGCGCCGCGCGCCGGGCCGCGTAGTTGGCCATCATGCGGCGGGCGCCTTGGCTGTCACGCCATTGAGCACGTCGAGCTGTGCCGGCGTACCCACATTGGTCCACTCGCCCGGATAGACTTCACCGCCCACGCGGCCCTGGTCCGCGTACCGGCGCAGCAAATCGCCGAGCTTGGCGTGGCTGCCGGGCGCGATGCCGTCGAACATTTCAGGGCGGTACACGCCGATGTTGGCGAAGGTCCACTTGGTGTCGTCCGTATTGTTGATCGCGAACAAGGTCAGGCCGAAGTCGCCCTTGGGGTGGAAGTCGGGATTGGGCACCAGGTAAGTCCAGGCGATGTCGCGTTGGTCGGCCGGATACGGCGTGCCCAGCACATCCTTGTCGGCCAGCACGTCGAGTACCTGCTTGAAGTCGAAATACGGGCAATAGATGTCGCCGGAAATGGCGAGGAATGGTTCATCGCCCAGCAAGTGGCGCGCCTGGGCGATGCCGCCCGCCGTTTCCAGCGGGGTGGTCTCGGGCGAATACGCGATGCGCGCGCCGTACGCGCTGCCGTCGCCCAGGGTTTCCTCGATCAGATGGCCCAGGTGCGAATGGTTGATGACGATGTCGGTGATGCCGGCGCGCACCAGGTTCAGCACATGCCAGACGATCAGCGGACGGCCGCGCACTTTCAGCAGCGGTTTGGGACAGGTATCGGTAAGCGGACGCATCCGTTCACCGCGGCCTGCGGCAAAGATCATGGCTTTCATGGACTACTCGTTTTCTGATTCATTGTAAATTGCTCTGAAGTGATCAGAAGGTGTAACCGACTTGCGGCGTTTTGTTCTCGAGGGCATCGAGCAAACGCACCAGCGGCTTGAGTTCCGTGTAGCGGTTGGCCGTCTTGCGCACGTAGTCGAGCACGGTTGGCAGGTCGCCCATGTACAGATCCTTGCCGTCGCGGTAGTTCAGGCGCGCGAACAGGCCGAGGATTTTCAGGTGGCGCTGCAGGGCCGTAAATTCGAAATCGCGGTAGAAGGCGTCGATGTCGGGATTGACTGGCAAGCCCAGCTGCTTGGCGCGCTGCCAGTAGCGGATCACCCAGTCGAGCACCAGTTCTTCATCCCACTGGATATACGCGTCGCGCAGCAGCGAGGCGATGTCGTAGGTGACGGGGCCGAAGACGGCGTCCTGGAAGTCGAGGATGCCGGGATTGGGGATGGAACCATCGTTGATGTGCATCAAATTGCGCGAATGGTAGTCGCGGTGCATGAATACTTGTTGCTGCGACAAGATATTCGCCGTGATGGCCTCGAAAACCTTGTCCAGCTGGGTTTGTTGCACATCCGTCAAGGTGGCGCCCAAGTGCTTGCCGATAAACCATTCCGGGAACAGATTCATTTCGCGCAGGATGAAGGCGCGGTCGAATTCAGGCAAGACGTCGGGCTGGCTGGCCAGCTGGATTTTCATCAGCGATTCCAGCGCTTCGGCGTACAGCACGCTGGCATTGTCGTGGTTCAGGGCGTCGAGATAGGTGGTCGTGCCCAGGTCGGACAGCAGCAGGAAGCCCTGCTCCAAGTCTTGCGCGATGATGTCGGGCACGGACACGCCGGCGCCTTTCAGCAAGCTGGCCACCTTGATATAGGCGGGCACGTTTTCGCGCTCGGGCGGCGCATCCATGGCGATGAGTGTACTTCCTGGCAATGTTGCATTGCCTGGCAGCACGTCGAGACGGTAGTAGCGGCGGAAGCTCGCATCGCTGGAAGCGGGGCGGGCGGATTCGGGCGCGACGAGGTTCAGCGAGGTCAACCAGGCTTTCAACAGGGTCAGGCGAGCGTCGGCGGAGGCCGGTGCGGTGGAGGAATTGGGGGAGAATGACATTAAGCGGCCTGTGGAATCGGGTTGATGGTGCGTATTCCCATATAATAAGGGATTCAAATCAAAAAATCGCCTGTCATGGTGCTTGCCCCTTCCAATTCATGAGCTGGTTTTCGGCCTCCCCCCCTTCGCAGCGCTGGGCTTTCGCCATCAGCGCGCTCGTCGCCGCCACGACGGTGCCTGTCCACGCCCAGAAAGCGCCGCGCCCGGTTCATGTGGAAGATCCCGACGCGCCCACCGTCATGACGGCGAACAGCATGAACGGACGCCCCGAAAGGGAGATCAATCTCGACAAAAATGTCGTGATTGAGCGCGGAAAAACCACAAAAATGACGGCCGATACAGCTTGTTACAAACAAGTTGAAGATCAGTTCGACGCCGAGGGCCATATCAAAATGTGGCGTTTCGGCGATTACTACACGGGCGACGTCTTGAAGCTGAACATGGAGACCGGCAAGGGTTTCCTGCTCAACCCGACGTACCGCTTCGAAGTGGGCGGCGGCCAGGGCAAGGCCGAGCGCGTCGACTTCATCAACCCCGACGAAGCCACTGTGATCGACGGCACCTACAGTACCTGCGAAGGGCCGAATCCGGACTGGTACCTGAAATCGAGCACCTTGAACCTCGATACGGGCCGCGACGTGGGCACCGGCAGCAAGACCATCATCTATTTCAAGGATGTGCCGATCCTGGGCACGCCGGGCATTTCGTTTTCGCTGTCCGGTGCACGCCGCTCGGGCTGGCTGGCGCCCACGCCGGGCTTTGCCTCGAAGAACGGTTTCGAGCTGCTGATGCCGTATTACGTGAACATCGCACCGAACCGCGACCTGACCCTGTTCCCGCGCTACATCCAGCGGCGCGGCATCCAGCTCGGCGCGACGGGCCGCTACATGGGCGAGACGGATGCCGGCCTGTATCAGGGCGAGACGTCGTTCGAGTTCTTGCCTAACGACAAGCAAACCAAGACCAACCGCTACATGATCAAGTCCAGGCACGAGCAGGCGCTGGCCAAGGGCTGGAGTTACAGCTGGGATCTGCGCGAGGCGTCCGACAATAATTACCCGAACGATTTTTCGAAAACCGTCGCCACCGCCACCGAGCGCCAGTTGCTGCGCGAATTGCGCACCGATTACCGCACCGAGGACTGGAGCCTGACGGCGCGCGTGCAGAATTACCAGGTGCTGCAGGATCCCGATCCCAACGTGACCGTGCCGCGCCCGTATGACCGCTTGCCGGCGGTGAACTTCCACGCTGGCAAATATGACGTCTGGGGCGGCTTCGACTGGACCTTCGACGCGGAAGCGACGCGCTTCGCCCACCCGACCCTGGTGCAAGGCTCGCGCCTCGTGGCCGTGCCGCAGGTGAGTTTCCCCATCATGCGCCCTGGCTACTTCGTCACGCCCAAGCTGATGCTCAATGCCAGCGCGTATCAGCTCGACAATGACGCCAGGACCAAGGCGCTGTTTCCGGATACCTCGTTTACGCGCGCCGTGCCGACCTTCTCGGTCGACAGCGGCCTGGTGTTTGAACGCGACACGAATCTGTTTGGCGCCAAGGGCGGCACGCAAACCCTGGAGCCGCGCCTGTTCTACGTCTACACGCCGTACCGCGACCAGTCGCAGTTTCCGAATTTCGATACGGCCGACGGCACGTTCAACCTGACGCAGATATTCACGGAAAACCGTTTTGTCGGCAGCGACCGCATCGGCGACGCCAACCAGGTCACGGCCGCCGTCGTCTCGCGCTTCCTGCAGTCGGATGGCACCGAGCGCATGCGCCTGACCTTCGGCCAGCGTTTCTATTTTGCCGACCAGCGCGTGCAGCTCAATTCGACCACGCCCGTCAACCAGTCGCGTTCCGATATCCTGCTGGCAGCAACGGGCCGGGTGTCCGAGACTTGGACCGCCGACAGCCTGGTGCAGTACAATCCCAGCGATCGCCGCCTGATGAGTTACAACTACAGCTTGCAATATCAGCCAGGTCCCAAGAAAGTATTGAATTTCAGCAATCGTTTCCAGCGTGACAGTTTGCGCAATGCGGAAATATCGACGCAATGGCCGTTGACGGATCGCCTGTATGGCGTGGGACGCATCAGTTACTCCATCAAGGATCGCAGCATGCTGGAAAGCCTGGTCGGTCTGGAATACAAGGGCGACTGCTGGGTGTTCCGCATGGGCGCGCAGCGTTTCGTGACGACGGCCAAGACTGTCTCGACGCCGATCTTCTTCCAGCTGGAATTGACGGGCTTGTCGAATGGCCTGGGTCTGGGCGCGAATGGCCTGGAAACTTTTACAAAAACCATCCCTGGTTACCAGACACTGAGCCAGCCACTCCGTTAAGATAGGCACCGTTGCCGCCGCCGGTGTCCCCGGCGCTGGCACAAACCGGTTTTTTTATTCACCTGAACTCATGAGCGCTCTACACATTATGCGTAATGCCAGTATGCACCAACTCAAAATTGCAACGGTTTTGTTGTGCGCCATTTCCGGCGCCGCGACCAGTAGTGTCTGGGCGCAACAGGCTGCGCCAGCTCCTGCGGCCAAGCCCGCTGCCGCTGCCCCAGCGCCGGTCAAGGGCTTCACGCCCCCCGCGTCGAGCAGTGGCCAGACCATCGACTCCATCGCCGTCGTCGTCAATGACGATGTGATTACGCGCAATGAAGTGGCGGCCCGTATCAAGAGCGTGGAGCAGCGCATGAAGGCGCAGAACGTGCCCTTGCCCGATCCTGCCGACCTGCGTCGTCAATTGCTCGAGCGCATGATTGTCGAGCGCGCACAAATGCAGCTGGCCAAGGAAATGGGCGTGCGCGTGGATGACCTGACCCTGGACCGCGCGATTGGCCGCATTGCTGAACAGCAAAAAATGACGGTGCAAGAGCTGCGCAACCAGATGGAAAAAGAAGGCACGCCGTTTGCGACTTTCCGCGAAGAAATCCGCGATGAAATCATCATGCAGCGCCTGCGCGAACATGAAGTCGACGCCAAGATCCAGATTTCCGATTCCGAAGTGGATAACTTCCTGGAAGCGGAAAAAGCGGCGGCCAGCGAACAGGTGGAACTGAACCTGGCGCAGATTCTCGTGCGCATCCCTGAAAACTCCAGCCCTGAACAGATCGCCGCACGCCGCGCGCGCGCCGAAGAAGTCAGCCGCCAGCTGCGCACGGGCGCCGATTTCGCCAAGATGGCCGCCACCTATTCCGACGCCAGCGATGCGCTGAGCGGCGGCGATATCGGCTGGCGCCATAGCGACCGTCTGCCGCCATTGTTCACGGAACAGTTGCTGAAATTGAAGCCGGGCCAGATCACGCCTATCATCAAGAGCAACACGGGCTTCCATATCCTCAAGCTGGTGGACCGCCGCAGCGCTGCCGAGGCGCAAGCCGTCGCTGCCGTGCAGCAGACGCATGCCCGCCACATCCTGCTGAAAGTGACGCCGACCCTGTCGGCGGCCGAAGCCAAGCGTAAATTGCTGGAATTGAAAGAGCGCCTCGATAACAAGGCCGCCAAGTTCGAAGACCTGGCCCGTTTGTTCTCGAATGACGGTTCGGCGGCCAAGGGCGGCGACCTGGGCTGGCTGTATCCAGGCGACACCGTGCCGGAATTCGAAACGGCGATGAATGCGCTGAAACCGGGCGAAGTGAGCGAGCCGATCGAATCGAGCTTTGGCTTCCACCTGATCGAAGTGCTGGAACGTAAGAGCGACGACGTTTCGAAAGAGAAGCAACGGGCCGCCGCGCGCAACGCCTTGCGCGAACGCAAGCTGGAAGAAGCGACGGAAAACTGGGCGCGCGAAGTGCGCGACCGTGCTTACGTCGAATTCCGCGCGGAAGACCAGTAATGCCGCTGATTGATTGCGCATGAGTAACTTGCCCCTTGCACGCCGCCCGGCCATCGCCATCACTTGTGGCGAACCGGCCGGTGTCGGCCCGGAAATTTCCATACGCGCGGCCTGGGCCATGCGCAATGAAGTCAACTGCATCCTGCTGGGCGACGCCGCCTTCCTGGCGCTGACGGCCAGCCTGATCGATCCGGAGATCCGACTGGCGGCGCTGTCGCTGCAAGCCGTGCGCAACAGCGGCCTGCCTCAGTTTGGACCCGGCCGCCTGGCCGTGATCGATATTCCCACCATCAACAATGTCATTCCCGGCGTGCTGGACAAGGAAAACGGGCGTTCCGTGCTCGCCACCCTGGACGCGGCCGTGGAAGGCATCCAAGCAGGCTGGTTTGGCGCCATGGTCACGGCGCCCTTGCAAAAGAGCACGATCAACGACGCCGGCGTGGCCTTTTCCGGCCACACGGAATACCTGGCAGAAAAAACCAATACACCGCAAGTGGTGATGATGCTGGCTGGCGAACCGGGACATGGCGAACCGACCCTGCGCGTGGCGCTGGCCACCACGCACCTGCCATTGAAGGATGTGTCCGCCGCCATCACCATGGACAGCCTGGCCGTCACGCTCGATATTCTCCAGACGGACTTGCAACAGAAATTCGGCATCGCCGCGCCGCGCATCCTCGTTACCGGCCTGAACCCGCACGCGGGCGAGGGCGGGTATCTGGGACGCGAGGAAATCGACGTCATCGCCCCGGCGATTGCCGCGGCGCAAGCGCGCGGCATCGATGCGCGCGGACCGTATCCGGCCGACACCCTGTTCCAGCAAAAATATCTGGCCGACGCCGATTGCGTGCTGGCCATGTACCACGACCAGGGCTTGCCCGTGCTGAAATACGCGACCTTCGGGCGCGGCATCAATATCACCCTGGGCTTGCCGCTGATCCGCACCTCGGTCGACCACGGCACGGCGCTGGACCTGGCCGCGCAAGGGCTGGGGCTGGCCGATTGCCACAGCATGGAGCAAGCGCTGCAAACGGCGCTCGACATGCTGCGCGCCAGCACCCCGACCAGAGCGTAGGTCGGGTTAGCCGCAAGGCGTAACCCGACGCTGCCTGCTCAACGATCCCGCCGGCCTGTGCCGGCTTTACCGCATTGATAGAAAAAATTATGAAACACGTTGCCCGCAAACGCTTTGGCCAGAACTTCCTGCATGACCGCTTCGTCCTCGACGACATCACGGCCGCCATCGCGCCGCAGGCGGATGATGCCATGGTCGAAATCGGTCCCGGCCTGGGCGCCATGACGGAGCAGCTGCTGCGCCATTTGAAACAGATGCATGTGGTCGAGCTGGACCGCGACCTGATCGTGCGCCTGGAAAAAACGTTTAATCCGGCCAAGCTGACGATCCATTCGGGCGACGCGCTGAAATTCGATTTCGCGCAAATTCCCGTGCCGGCCGGCCAGAAGCTGCGCATCGTGGGCAACTTGCCGTACAACATCTCCAGCCCATTGCTGTTCCACCTGGCGGATTTCGCGCCGCTGGTGCAGGACCAGCATTTCATGCTGCAAAAGGAAGTCGTCGAACGCATGGTGGCCGAACCGGGCAGCAAGGCGTATGGCCGCCTGTCCGTGATGCTGCAATGGCGCTACAAGATGTCGCTGCTGTTCATCGTGCCGCCGACAGCGTTTGACCCGCCGCCGAAGGTGGAATCGGCCATCGTGCGCATGATCCCCGTGGCCGAGCGCCTGGCCTGCGACCAGGCGACCCTGGAAGCCGTCGTCATGAAGGCCTTCTCGCAACGCCGCAAGGTGATCCGCAACTGCCTGGCCGGGATGTTTACGGAAGAGCAGATCAAGGCGGCCGGCATCGACCCGACCCTGCGTCCTGAGACCGTGGGGCTGGAGCAATACGTGGCGCTGGCGAATCTGCTCAAAGCACCGCAGTAATCGCAAGGGCTGGGGTCAGACCCTCTCCACCACCAGCGTCTGAGCAGGCGCCGACGTGAGCGGGGGTCTGACCCCGGCAGTGCTGGCTTAACTTAAAACCACTGGTCGACCTGCTGCAAATCCTGCCGCAGCGCTGAAAAGCAGTCGTCCACATGGTGGTTGCGGCTGATTTCATTGCGCCGCATCAGGGCGATCTTGCGCTTGCACGTGGGTTGGCGCAGCGGTGCCACGTGCAAGTCTTCGTCGTTGAGGAAGGTCGTGTACAGGCTGGGCATGATGCCCACGGCGATGCCGGCGCGCACTACGCCGTACAGCGATTCGCTGTGGATCATCTGGTACAGGCTCGACGGGCTCAAGCCATGCTGGCGCAGCGCGCTCGAGGCGAATTCCCAGATGCTGCCCTTGGTGAACACGACGATTTCCTGGCCCGCCAATTGCTCCCAGCGCACTTCCTTCAGTGGCGCCAGCGCATGGCGTCCCGCCGTCACCAGCACCAGCTCGTCTTCAAACAGGCCCACGCTTTCCAGCGACACGGAGCCGGGCACCTCGATGCCCACGCAAAAGTCCAGCTGACCCGAATGCAGCGCGTGCAGCAAGCCGTCGTTGGGCATGTCCGACAGGACGATTTCCACTTCGTCGCCATGCTGCTCGCAGTAGCGCGCCACCACCACGGCCGTCATCGCCATGGCGGACGGTATCGCGCCGATGCGGATGCGGTGCCGGCCGCTGCCGATGGCGCGCTGGATATCGGCAAACGTGTTGCTCGCAGTATTCAATAAATGCGTGGCGTAATCGAGCGCCAGCTTGCCTTCGCGCGTCAGTTCCAGCTGGTGGGTTGTGCGGTTAAACAACTTTTTTCCCAGTTGATTTTCCAGCAGCTTGATCGACGCGCTGAGGGCTGGCTGGGTCACGCACAATTCCTGTGCAGCCTTGCTGAAGCTGTTTACCCGGGCTAGGGTGGCAAACGCTTGCAAATGTCGTAAGGAAATCTTCTTGCTCAACTCATGCATGGGCGTTGCTTATTAGAAAAAGTAATGGATTTATAAAAATAAACAAATTTTCTTATCCCGCAATTTACCATATTCTGGACTGGTCTTTACTTGTCTTGAAGGCAACAATCTTCAGAGAAGCGCTTGCCAGGCGGCGCCGGTACTCGCGGTGGCACGCCATGCAGGGGACGCATCAATACAATAATTCCAACAAAACTCAGGGTTTATTCTTTTTAGGGTGGCGGCGATGAACAAATGGATGACGGGAACGATGGTCGTGGGTGGCTTGCTGGCGGCGCAGGGCGCGGCGCAGGCGCAAAGCAGCGTGCAAGTGTATGGCTTGCTGTCGGCCGGTATCGGCTATGTGTCGGATGAGGGTAACGGCAGCCGCACGCATGCGCTGAGCGGCACGAATCAGAATCCCCGCATCGGTTTCCGCGGCCAAGAAGACCTGGGCAACGGCACCAAGGCCATCTTCGTGCTGGAAAACGGTTTTAACGTGATGACGGGCGCGGCCTCGCAAAGCGGTCGCCTGTTTGGCCGCCAGTCGTATGTGGGTTTGTCCAGCAACGACAAGGGCACCCTGACTCTGGGGCGCCAGTACGAAGCCGTCAAGGATCTGCTGGGCCCGGTGGTCATCGCCAGTAACGGCGTGCATATCGGCGACAACGACAATGGCTACAACAACTTGCGCGTGCAAAACGCCGTCAAGTACGTCAGCCCGAACATCAGCAACGTGTCGTTCACGGGCTTGTATGGTGTCAGCGAAAATCCCCAGGATTCCAACCGCAACCGCGTCTACAGCATGGGCGCTGGCTACAAAGTCGATGCCTTCAGCTGGGCCGTCGCCTATACCAAGATGGATCATCCGAATGCCCCGGACGCGCCGAATGGCGCCATCGGCAATGACTATGGCAGCCCCTTGTTGATCTTCAACAAGAGCGCCGTCAGCGGCGCCGGCGTGAATGACCAGGCCATCGCCGGCACGGGAGGCTTTTATAATGTGGGCAAGACCAAGTTTGGCGCGCTGTACACCAACGTGCGCTACCACTACCTGGATCAAAGCAATCTGACCTTGCAAAACGTGGACTTGAACGTGAACCACAAGCTGACGGAAGCGCTGAACCTGGGCGCCTCGTATTTCTTTACCACCGGTAAATATGACGTGATCAACAAGACGCCGAAATGGCATCAGGTCAACTTCCAGGCCGATTACTTCCTGTCCAAGCGCACCGATGTGGCCATCACCTGGAGCTACCAGAAAGCGGCGGGCGACGCGACGTTCGCGCGCGTGTTCGGCTTCGGCGCCTCGGGCGGCAAGACGCAAAGCGTTCTGATCGTCGGCATGCGACATTATTTCTGAGTCTGATACATCTTTACAGGCGCTGTCCCGCAGCGCCGTCCCCTGAAAGGAAGCATCTTGAAAAAGCACCTCATGTTGGCGTTGAGCCTAGGCTTGCTGGCTAACGCCGCCCACGCGGAAAAACGCGAGCTGGTCATTTCGGCCTATCCGATTGCCCAGCCCTTGTTCATGAAGTATGTGTACGAGCCGTTCAAGGCCAAATGCGGTTGCGACATCAAGGTGGAAACGGGGAATAATGCGGACCGCATCGCCAAGCTGGTGGTGCACGCCAAAAATCCGGTGATTGACCTGGTGCTGCTGTCCGATTCCGGCATGCTGGAAGCGGCGCAAAAAGGCGTCATCCAGCCCATGGATTATGCCAAGCTGAGCAATTACAAAGCCCTGTATGACGTGGCGAAAAACCCCATCGGCGGCAACTTCGCCGTCGGCTACACCTTGTACTCGGTCGGTCTGGTGTACCGCAGCGACAAGATCGCCCCGCTGACGTCCTGGAAGGACCTGTGGCGCCCCGAACTGAAGGGCCGCGTGGCCTTCCCCGACGTGAGCACCACGCAGGGCCCGTTGATGCTGCGCATGGCCGATGCGGCCTGGGGCGGCAAGACGGACGACTACGCCACCGGTTTTGCCAAGATCGTCGGCATGAAGGGCAACGTCGTCACGTTCTCGAAAAACAGCGCGCAGCTGGCGGCATTGTTCGCCCAGGATGAAATCTGGGCCGCGCCCGTGGCGCGCTTTACGTGGTCGCAAATGCTCAAGACGGGCTTGCCCCTGAAATGGAGCATCCCGGCCGAAGGCCAGGCGGCCGGCATGAACGTGATGGGCATCGTGGCCGGTTCGAAGAATGCGGACCTGGCCTACCAGCTGATGGATTTCTGGCTGTCCAAGGAAGTGCAGACGCAGCTGGCGACCAACCTGGTCGACTCGCCTGTCAACAAGGACGTGCGCTTGTCGACGGCGGCCGCGCAATTCAATACCTATGGCGCCGATCAGATCAATTCGCTGAAATTCGTCAAGCCGGAAACCATCCTCAAGCAGCGCAGCAACTGGATGACGCAGTGGAACAAGGCCATGAGCAAATAGTGGTGACGAGGAGAGAACACCATGTTTGCTGATCCAAAAAAGCGTCTGGGACTGCTGCTGGTCCTGCCGGCGCTGATCTTTATCGTCGTCTGCTTCTTGCTGCCCGTGCTGGCTTTGCTGGTCGACGCCTTCCGCGTCGGCGACGGCATGCAGTGGGGCGTTGACCGCTTCATTGAATTCTTCTCGCAGGAATTCAACCGCACCATCTTCTGGCGCACCCTGCGCATCGCCGCGCTGGTGACGCTCGCCTCCATCATCCTCGGTTACCCGGCCGCGCAAGCCGTGGCGCGCGTGTCGCCGAAGTGGCGCGGGCTGGTGGTCGGCATGATGATCCTGCCGCTGATGGTCTCGCCGATCGCGCGTACCTATGCGTGGATCGTGCTGCTGGGCCGTAACGGCGCCGTCAACGCGGCGCTCGTCAACATGGGCTTGACGGAAGAGCCGCTGCGTTTGCTGTTCAGCGAATTCGCCGTGTTTGTCGGCCTGCTGCAATTGCTGCTGCCGCTGATGCTGATGTCCTTGGCGGGCGCGCTGGAAAACCTGCCGCGCGACGTCGAGCCGGCCGCGGCAACGTTGGGCGCCAATCCATGGCAAGTGTTCTGCAAGGTCACCCTGCCGCTGACGCAGGAAGGCCTGGTGGTCGGCGGCACGCTGGTGTTTACAGGCTGCGTGACGGCCTACGTGACGCCGGCCCTGCTGGGCGGCACCAAGGTGCTGATGCTGGAAACCCTGCTCTACCAGAAGGTCAGCGTGGAGAGCGATTTTGGCGCGGCGAATGTTATCGCCGTCATCCTCGTCTGCATGACCCTGCTGGTGAATGCCGGCCTTAAACGTATTTCCTCGAGCCGGAGTTCCGTATGAAAGAAAGCCTGTTTTCGCGCGCCGTCCTGTGGCTGGTGTTTTTGTTCCTGCTGGGGCCTTTCGCCATTGTCGTGCTGGCCGGTTTTTCCGGCGGCGAAACCCTGGCGTTTCCGCCCGAGTCGTATTCGCTGCGCTGGATTCTGGAAGTGTGGTCGGCGCCCGAGTTCCGCCGCGCCTTCCAGACCAGCCTGGAAATCGGCCTGATCGCCACCGTCATCGCGTTGCTGCTGGGCATACCCGTCGCGTATGCGTTTTCGCGCATGCCGCCGCCCGGTATCGGTGCCATCCGCCAGATCCTGACGTCGCCGCTGATCATTCCCGCCATCCTCGTCGGCCTGGGCTTGCTGCACCACCTGGTCCTGACGATTAACGCGCCCGTGTATGTCGGCCTGCTGATCGGCCATATCGCGCTGTTGATTCCGTATTCGGTGCGCGTGGTGTACGCCAGCCTGGTGAATTTGCGCGTGGATATCGAGGATGCCGCCATCACCTTGGGCGCGTCGCGCCTGCGCGCCTTCTTCATGATCGTGCTGCCGAATATCCGCAACGCCGTGATCGCCGCCTTCTTCCTCGCCTTCGTCACCTCGTTCAACCAGGTGCCCGTGTCGCTGTTCCTCACGGGCCCCGGCATCAGCACCTTGCCGATCGAGATGCTGGGCCATATGGAAAACAGCTTCGATCCGTCGATCGCTGCCCTGTCGACCTTGCTGGTCTTGTTCACCATGGCCTTCGTGATGGTGACCGAGAAGGTGCTGGGCATTTCTAAATACATGTAAGAGGCTACACACCATGAGTTATCTGGAACTGCACAAGCTGAACCTCGGCTACGCCAAGAACACGACGTCCGTGAAAGACCTGGACCTGCACGTCGAGCAGGGCGAACTGATTTCCCTGCTGGGCCCCAGCGGCTGCGGCAAGACCACCACCATGCGCGCCATCGCCGGCCTGATGCCGCTGCAGTCGGGCCGCATCATTTTGGATGGCCGCGAAATCGGCAAGCTCGCGCCGAATAAACGCAATATCGGCATGGTGTTCCAGTCGTATGCGCTGTTCCCGCACCTGAACGTGTACGACAACATCGCCTTTGGCCTGCGCCTGCGCAAGGTTGCGCCAGCTTTGCTGAAAACCAAGGTGGAAGCCGTGATCGCCGCCGTGGGACTGACGGGGTTCGAGACGCGTTTGCCGGCGCAGATGTCCGGCGGCCAGCAGCAGCGCGTGGCGCTGGCGCGCGCCATCGTCGTCGAGCCGGCCCTGCTGCTGCTAGACGAACCGCTGTCGAACCTGGACGCCAAGCTGCGCGTGCAGATGCGCGCCGAACTGCGCCGCATCCAGCGCGAGCTGGGCATCACCATGCTGTACGTGACGCACGACCAGGAAGAAGCGCTGGCCCTGTCCGACCGCATCGTCGTCATGAATGGCGGGCGCATCGAGCAGCTGGCCGCGCCGGAAGCCGTCTTCAATACACCGTCGACGCGTTTTGTCGCCAACTTCATGGGCTTCGAGAACCTGTTCGACTACCGCGACGGCGCGTTGCATCACGCGGGCGCCAGCCTGCCGTACACGTCTCCCGTCGCCGCCGGCACCACGGTGCTGGGCTGGCGTCCGGACAAGGTGCGCGTCTGCGCCTTTGATGACGCGGCGGGCCAGTATCCGGGCACCGTGCTGGCGCGCGGCTTCCTCGGCGACACCGTCGAATACCTGCTGCAAACGCCGCTGGGCCAGGTCAAGGGCATTTGCGCGGCCGGTGGCGCCGCCTGGCGCGAAGGCACGGCCGTCTCCTTCGTGCTGCCTGCGGACAGCGCCCTGTGGCTGGGTGCCTAACTTCGACTGGAAACCATCATGGACAAACCCTTGAAAAAGATCTGGCTCGATACCGATCCCGGTTTCGACGACTGGCTGACGATGCTGCTGCTGGATAGCAATCCCGGCATCGAGTGGCTGGGCGTGAGCGTGGTGGCGGGCAATGCGCCCGTCGCCATCACCTACGACAACGCCTTGCGCATCAAGGCCCATGACGGCTTGACGGTGCCGATCTACCGCGGCTGCGAAGAGCCGCTGGCCGGCGTCATCGAAACGGCGCAGCGCATCCTCGGCGACAGCGGCATGCCGACGACGGGCGATATCCTGCCGCCCGGCGCGGCCACGGATGCTCCCGGCCACGCCGTCGACGCGCTGATTGACGCCGTGCGCAAGTATCCTGGCCAGATCACCATCATGGCGATTGCGCCGATGACCAACCTGGCGACCGCCTTGAGCCGCGCGCCCGACATCGCGGAAAAAATCGTCGAAATCATTTTGATGGGCGGCTCGACCGACCAGGGCAACCATACGGCGGCGGCCGAATTCAATATCTATGCGGATCCGGAAGCGGCCGCCCAGGTCTTCCAGGCCGGCATCCCGCTGCGCATGTTCGGCTTGAACCTGTGCCGTCAGCTGCTGGTCACTAAACTGGAAGTGGAACGCCTGCGCGCCATCGGCACGCCGCGCGCGCAGCGTCTGGCCGGCTACCTGGAAGCGTATGTGCGCATCCGCAGCAGCGACGGTTCCGTGCCGATGCCCATGTACGACCCCGTAGTGGCCTTGTACCTGGAAGCGCCGCAGCTGTTCCAGTTCCAGCCGGCTCACGTGGCCATCGAATTGACGGGCGAACTGACGCGCGGCATGACGGTGTGCGAGTTCCGCGTGCCGCGCCGCGCCGCCATCAACACGCAGGTGGCGATGCTGGCCGATGGTCCGGCCGCCATCGAGCGTTTGATGCGTCGCCTCACCGGCATCCTCGCCTGATCCACTCCATTACGAAACGAGCTTCATGTCTAATTCCCCCCTGAGCATCGAACAGTTTTTACGCGCCATGCCGAAAGTGGAGCTGCATTGCCATTTGTTCGGCACGGTGCGCCAGGCAACTTTCCGCGCGCTGGCCGCGAAGACGGGCAATGTCGTCACCCCCGAGGAAATCGACTCTTTCTACACGCGCGGCGACAAGCCCGTCGGCGTGCTGCGCGTGCTGCGCGCGCTCGATGCGCACCTGATCGTCTCGCCGACAGACCTGTATTGCCTCGCCTACGAATACCTGGAAGACGTGCATGGCCACGGCGTGCGCTATGCGGAGTTCTTCTGGAACCCGACCGGCACCGTGCGCGTGTCGGGCATCCGCTATGACGCGGCGCAAGACGCCATCGTGGCCGCCATCCGCGACGCGCAGCGCGACTTTGGCGTGATCGGCCGCTTGATCCCCAGCATCGACCGCGAAGCGGCTCCCGCCGAAGCCGTGCAGATGGTGGAATGGATGAAGGCTTACCGCGCGCCGGAAGTCATCGGCATCGGCATCGACTACCGCGAAAACGACCGCCCGCCAGAGTTGTTCATCGAAGCCTACCGCGCCGCGCGCGAGGCCGGATTCAAATGCACGGCGCATGCTGGCGAATTCGGCATGCCGTGGATGAACGTGGAGACGGCCATCGAGCAACTGCAGGTGGACCGGGTCGACCATGGCTACACCATCGTCGACAACCCGGAGCTGGCGCAGCGCTGCGTGGAGCGCGGCCTTGTCTTCACCGTGGTGCCGACCAATTCCTATTATCTGCGCACACTGGCGCCTGAACGCTGGGCCCTCGATCACCCGATCCGCGCCATGGCCAAGCTGGGCTTGAAACTGCATCCGAACACGGACGATCCGACCCTGCACCACGTGACGCCGACGGGCGCCTGGATGATGATGCGCGCATTCGGCTTCGGCCTCGATGACATGCGCGGCTTCATGTTGAATGGCCTCGACGCGGCCTGGATAGACGACAGCACGCGGCGCGACTGGCGCGCGCAATTTACGCGTGAATTTGACGCGCTGCGGGCAAGAGTCGTCGAATAAATCAGGCTGACGCCGGTGGTGGCGCCAGCAGCGATGGAAATGCCCGCTGCGGGCAGCTTTGGCGCTCGCACACCTTGCAGCCCGTGCCGATCGGCGTGGCGCTGGTGGGGTCGTGCAGATCGAGTCCCTTCGAATAGATCAAGCGGTGCGCCTGCGAGATGTCGCAGCCCAGCGCCACGGCAAAGGTTTTCCCCGGTGCCCTGAAACCCGGTGACGCCGTGCTGACCTGGCGCGCGATCCACAGATAGGTGCAGCCGTCCGGCATGCTGGCCACTTGCGTGAGTACTTGCCCCGGATGGCTGAAGGCGTCGTACACGATCCACAGCGGACACGTGCCGCCCACTCTTGAAAAGTGAAAGTCCGTGGCCGACTGGCGCTTCGAGACGTTGCCCGCGCGGTCGACGCGCACGAAGAAGAAGGGCAGTCCCGCTGCCTCGGGGCGCTGCATGGTGCTCAAACGGTGGCAGACGGCTTCGAACCCCACGCCGAACTGGTGCGCCAGGCGCTCGATATCGTAGGCGCGCGTTTCCGCCGCCTGCAGGAAGCGCTGGTACGGCATCAAGAGGGCGCCCGCGAAATAATTGGAAAACGCCAGGCGCGCGCTCGTTTGCGCGGCCGCGCCGGAGAGCCCCGCCGCCAGCACGAGAGCGTCGATCAGCTCGCTGTGTTCGAGCAGGCTGATTTGTGCCGCCATCTGGAAGGCGCGCTGGCCGCCCGTCAGGGTGTCGGGCAGCCACAGTATCTGTTGCTGGGCGTCGTAGCGGTGCTTGCGCACCATGCCCGCGTCGCCATCGGACAAGCGCACTTCGATGCCGTGGCGTTCCAGCAGCCGGCCTTGCAGCGCATCGAGCGTGCGCAGGGCGGGATCGAATTGTCCCGCCACCAGTTCCGCCGCCCGGTCCAGTTCATCGATGTAGTTTTGCCGCCGGTTCAGGTATTCGCGCACTTCCTCGTCCGTGGATGGGGCCGCCGAGCTGGCGCCGCGGCTGCCGTCGTCGAGGCGTGCGGCCAGCGTGTCGGCCCGTTCCGCCATCACCCGGTAGCGCCGCTGCAAGAGCAAAATCGAGCGCGCCAGTTCCGGCATGTTTTCCACCAGCATTTTCAATTCCGCCATCGAGGTGGGCGGCGCGTCGGGCAATTCGCCGAACACGTCGCGCACGTCGGCCACCAGGCTGGCGCTGTCGTGTTCGGAAAAGATTTGCGGATCGACCCCCAGCACGCTGCTGATGCGCAGCAAAATCGGCACCGTCAGCGGGCGCTGGTTGCGCTCCATCTGGTTCAGGTAGCTGGGTGAAATGCCCAGGGACTTGGCCAGCGCCACCTGCGTCATGCGCCGTTCCTCGCGCAGCCGCTGCAGGCGCACGCCCATGAAAACCTTTGCCATTGCGTTTCCTCTTCCCCGGTTTGTGGAATCTGCAAATTTACAACATTTGCAGATTAACAGATTCAGCTTTGCATTATCTCGCATTTTCACGCCTTGTTCGCGGCGGCGATTGTGCGAATAATGCAAACAGACTTATACCCACACAAGGAGACACCGAGTGACCACGCAAACTGCAATTCCGACCGTTCCCCTCTTGATCAACGGCGAGTGGGTTGAATCCCAGACCACCATCTGGCGCGACGTCGTCAACCCGGCCACGCAGGAAGTATTGGCCAAGGTGCCGTTCGCCACGCCGGACGAAGTCAACGCGGCCATCGCCTCGGCCCAGCGCGCCTTCAAAACCTGGCGCAAGACGCCGATTGGCGCGCGCGCCCGCATTTTCCTCAAATTGCAGCAGCTGATCCGTGAAAACATGGCCGACCTGGCCGCCACCCTGACGATGGAACAGGGCAAGACCCTGCTCGACGCGGAAGGCGACGTCTTCCGTGGCCTGGAAGTGGTCGAGCATGCCGCCAATATCGGCACCCTGCAAATGGGTGAATACGCGCAAAACGTGGCCGGCGGCGTCGATACCTACAGCGTGATGCAGCCGCTGGGTGTGTGCGCCGGCATTACCCCGTTCAATTTCCCCGCCATGATCCCGTTGTGGATGTTCCCGATGGCGATTGCCTGCGGCAACACTTTCGTGCTGAAACCATCGGAGCAAGACCCGCTCGTGACGGAAAAACTCGTGCGCCTGGCCTTGCAGGCGGGCATCCCGGCCGGCGTGCTGAACGTGATACACGGCGGCGAAGACGTGGTCAATGCCTTGTGCGACCACCCGGACATCAAGGCGATTTCGTTCGTGGGTTCCAGCAAGGTGGGCACGCACGTGTACCAGCGCGCCAGCCTGAACGGCAAACGCGCGCAATGCATGATGGGCGCCAAGAATCACGCCGTCGTCTTACCGGATGCCAATAAAGAACAGACCCTGAACCAGCTGCTGGGCGCCGGTTTCGGCGCGGCCGGCCAGCGCTGCATGGCCGCATCCGTCGCCGTGCTGGTGGGCGAAGCGCGCACATGGCTGCCGGAACTGTCCGCCAAGGCGCAGACCTTGACGGTCGGCGCGGGCAAGGACAATCCGGACCTGGGTCCCGTGATTTCCTGCGCCGCAAAAGAGCGCGTGTTCAGCCTGGTCGCCAAGGGCATCGAGCAGGGCGCCGTGCTGACCCTTGATGGCCGCGACGTCAAGGTTGACGGCTATCCGAATGGCAACTTCGTCGGACCGACGATTCTGTCTGGCGTGAAACCTGGCATGGTCGTGTATGACCAGGAAATCTTTGGCCCCGTCCTGATCGTCGTCGAAGTCGATACCCTCGATGAAGCGATTGCCCTGGTGAACGCGAATCCGAACGGCAACGGTACGGCGCTGTTCACGCAAAGCGGCGCGGCCGCGCGCTACTTCCAGGAAGAAATCGACGTGGGGCAAGTCGGCATCAACGTGCCCATTCCCGTACCCGTTCCCCTGTTCAGCTTTACGGGGTCGCGCGGCTCCAAGCTGGGCGATTTGGGTCCGTTCGGCAAGCAAGTCGTGCTGTTCTACACGCAGACGCAAACGATTACCCAGCGCTGGTTCACGGACGCTGCCTCGGTGGGCAAGGTCAACACCACCATCAGCCTGAAATAAGGAGCTGGCATGGACTTTGAACTGAGCGACGAGCAGCGCGAGTTCCAGCAGGCGGCGCGCGCGTTTGCCGAAGGCGAACTGGCGCCGCACGCGGCCCATTGGGACGCGGAATCGATTTTTCCTGTGGAAACGATAGCCAAGGCGGGCGAGATGGGCTTTTGCGGCCTGTACACGCCGCAGCGCTGGGGCGGCCTGGGCCTGTCGCGCCAGGACGCGGCCATCGTGTTTGAAGAGCTGGCCGGTGGCTGCACCTCGACCACGGCCTACATCACCATCCACAACATGGCCACCTGGATGCTGTCGCGCTGGGGCCAGGAAGCCCTGTGCGACGAATGGGTGCCGGCCCTGGCCGCAGGCCAGAAGCTGGCCAGCTATTGCCTGACGGAACCGCAATCCGGTTCCGATGCGGCATCGCTGCGCACGAAAGCCGTCAGGGATGGCGACTTTTATGTACTCGACGGCACGAAAGCCTTCATTTCCGGCGCGGGCCAGACGGATATGCTGATCGTCATGGCACGCACGGGCGGCGAAGGCGCGGCCGGCATTTCCGCGTTTGCCGTGCCGGCGAACCTGCCCGGCATCGTGTATGGCAAGAAGGAAGAAAAGATGGGCTGGAACAGCCAGCCCACGCGCATCATCAGCTTCGACCAGGTGAGAGTGCCGGCGGCTAACTTGCTGGGCGCGGAAGGCGAAGGCTTTGCCATTGCCATGAAGGGCATCGATGGCGGACGCATCAATATCGCTGTGTGCTCGGTGGGCACGGCGCAGGCGGCCCTCACGCGGGCGCAGGCGTACATGAAGGAGCGCACGCAGTTCGGTCGTGAACTGGCGCAATTCCAGGCCTTGCAATTCAAGCTGGCCGACATGCTGACGGAACTGGTGGCGGCGCGCCAGATGGTGCGCCTGGCGGCCTGGAAACTCGACCAGGAAAGCCCGGACGCGACAGCCTATTGCGCCATGGCAAAACGTTTCGCCACGGATGTCGGTTTTAATGTTGCCAACGATGCGCTGCAATTGCACGGCGGCTACGGCTACATCCGCGAGTATCCGCTCGAGCGCCACGTGCGCGACACGCGGGTACATCAAATCCTGGAAGGGACGAATGAAATCATGCGCCTGATCGTCGCGCGAGCGATTTTGAAAGATGGCGCCACGGAGAATCTGCGATGAGTAAAGTGTATACAAATTTGCTGCTGGAACGCCATGGCCATACGGCCCTGGTGACTCTCGACAACCCGCCCGCCCATACGTGGACCCTGGCCAGCCTGAACGCGCTGACGCAACTGGTGGCCGACCTGAATGCGGACCCGGACGTGTATGCGCTGGTGATCACGGGCGGCGGCGCCAAGTTCTTCTCGGCTGGCGCCGATCTGAAAGTGTTTGCTGACGGTAATAAAGACACGGCGTTCGCCATGGCCGCCGCCTTTGGAGAAGCGTTCGAGGCGCTGTCCGCGTTTCGCGGCGTCAGCATCGCCGCCATCAATGGCTATGCCATGGGCGGCGGGCTTGAATGCGCGCTCGCTTGCGATATTCGCATTGCCGAAGAACACGCGCAGATGGCCTTGCCGGAAGCGTCCGTCGGCTTGCTGCCGTGCGCGGGCGGCACGCAGCACCTGCCGTGGCTGGTGGGCGAAGGCTGGGCCAAGCGCATGATTTTATGCGGCGAGAGAGTCGATGCGGCCAAGGCGCTGGCCATCGGCCTGGTCGAGGAAGTCGTGCCAACCGGCAAGGCTGCCGCCACGGCACTGGCCCTGGCCGCCAAGGTGGCGCGCCAAAGTCCCAGCAGCGTGACGGCGTGCAAGACCCTGATCCAGGGCGCGCGCAGCCATCCGCTGGTCAATTCCTTGCCAGACGAGCGCACCTTGTTCCTCGGCCTGTTCGATACGCAAGACCAGAAAGAGGGCGTGCAAGCGTTCCTGGAAAAACGTCAGGCGGAGTGGAAGAATGGCTGAAACAGTGAAACTGGAAGAGCGTGACTGTCCCGGCGGCATGAAGCTGGGCGTCATCACCCTCGACGCGCCAAAGTCCTTGCATGCCCTGACCCTGGACATGATACGCGCCATCGATGGCGCCCTCGTGCGCTGGGCCAGTGACGCTGCCATCGCCTGCGTGGTGCTGCAATCGTCGACCGACAAGGCCTTCTGTGCCGGCGGCGACGTGCGCAGCCTGCGCTCGGCCATCGTCGAGCAACCGGGTGTCGTGCCGAACCCGCAGGCGCTGGCCTTCTTTGCCGAGGAATACCGGCTCGACCACCGCATCCATACGTACGTGAAACCGCTGCTGGTGTGGGGCGGCGGCATCGTCATGGGCGGCGGCCTGGGCCTGATGGCGGGCGCCAGCCATCGCGTCGTGACGGAAAGCACGCGCATCGCCATGCCGGAAATCACGATCGGCCTGTTCCCGGACGTGGGCGGCAGCTGGTTCCTCGGCCGCATGCCGGGGCGCAGCGGACTGTTCCTGGGGCTGACGGGGGCACCGATGAACGCGGCCGACGCCCTGTTCACCGGTCTGGGCGACTATTTCCTGCGCCAGGAAGAGCGCGCCATGGTGCTTGACTCGCTGGCGCTGGCGCAATGGCAAGCCAGCCCGCAAGCGAACAGCGAGCAGCTGAACCGCTTGCTGCGCGGCTTCTCGGCGCCGGCATCCATGCTGCCCGTCTCGGAAGTGCGCGCCAACTTCGACGCCATCGCCGTGCTGACGCAAGCGCCCACCTTGCCTGAAGTGGTGGCCGCCATTGCCGCATATGACGGCGATTCGGCGTGGCTGCAAAAGGCGGCCCACTCGCTCGACAAGGGTGCGCCCACTTCGGCGGCCTTGGTGTGGGCCATGCGTGAACGCACACGCCACATGAGTCTGGCGCAAGTGTTCCAGCTGGAACTGACCGTGGCCGTGCAGTGCTGCGCCCATGCCGATTTCCGCGAAGGCGTACGCGCCTTGCTGATCGACAAGGACAACGCGCCGCAGTGGCAGCCGGCCAGTCTGGCCGAGGTCAGCGGTGCGTATCTCAATGAATATTTCGCGGCGCCATGGGATAGCCATCCTTTGCGCGACCTGCATTAAAAGAACAACAGGAGATTTTTACCATGCAACATATCGCTTTCATCGGCTTGGGCAACATGGGCGCGCCGATGGCCCGCAATCTGGTGGCCGCCGGCTTTCACGTGTCCGTGTTCGACCTGGCGCCGGCGGCAGTGGCGTCGCTGGTCGAGGCGGGCGCCACGGCGGCTGCGTCCGCCAGCGCGGCCGTGCAGACGGCCGACGCCGTCATCACCATGTTGCCAGCCAATAAGCACGTGCAGGAACTGTACCTGGCGGCCGGTGGCGTGCTCGATTCGGCCAAGCCCGGTGCCTTGTTCATCGATTGCAGCACCATCGCCGCCGATGTGGCGCGGCAAGTGGCGCAGGCGGCCAGCGAGCGCGGCTTTGCCATGATCGATGCGCCCGTCTCGGGCGGCACGGCGGGCGCGGCGGCTGGCACCCTGACTTTTATCGTCGGCGGTAGTGTAGCGGCCTTGCAGCAGGCGCGGCCTTTGTTGGAAAAGATGGGCAAGAATATCTTCCATGCGGGCGAGGCGGGCGCGGGCCAGGTGGCGAAGATTTGCAACAACATGCTGCTGGGTATCTTGATGGCGGGGACGGCCGAGGCGCTGAACCTGGGCGTGGCGCATGGCCTGGATCCGAAAGTGTTGTCCGATATCATGGCCAAGAGTTCGGGCCGCAACTGGACCCTGGAAGTGTACAACCCGTGGCCAGGTGTCATGGACGGCACGCCCGCGTCGCGCAATTACACGGGCGGCTTCGGCACGGCGCTGATGCTGAAAGACCTGGGCCTGGCGCAGCAGTCGGCTCTGTCGGCGAACGCGCCCACGCCCTTGGGCGGGCTGGTGCGGCAGTTGTACCAGATGCATGCGCAAGCCGGTTATGCGCAGCAGGATTTCTCCAGCATCGTGCAAATGCTGCAGCCGGGCTTGAATAAACCCGTTTGAGAAATTTTGGGCAAAAAAAAGCCCGCTGGTAAAAGCGGGCTAAATCCAATTCTTGGAAGAGTTGGAGGAGACAGATGCATTATGCTGCATCGCCACATATAACTCCAATTTATCTTTGGAATATCAACTATGGATTTCCGTGATATCTCTTCCCGGTAGCCGCGCAGCGGCTACCGTTGCCGCCACTCAGGCCGGATTGCAAACGACCTTCACCGTCGTCACATTCGCTTCACCCATGGTGCCGCCACCCGTGCCTGGCTGTACGACGCAGAGCAGACCCTTAGGCTGAACGGAGACGCTGACGCCAAAGGTGTCGCCATAGGCGACAGGGCCGACCATGGTAAAGGTCGTGGCATCCTTGGCCACCGTTGTGGGTGTACTACCGTTAATCAGCACCAGGCCGTCCACCGTCAGGCCGGAAATCGTGCCGCCCACGGTATATTTGTTTTGCGAGCA
Source organism: Janthinobacterium sp. NKUCC06_STL (assembly GCF_019345455.1). Taxonomy (NCBI): domain Bacteria; kingdom Pseudomonadati; phylum Pseudomonadota; class Betaproteobacteria; order Burkholderiales; family Oxalobacteraceae; genus Janthinobacterium; species Janthinobacterium sp. NKUCC06_STL. The sequence goes on along the minus strand of NZ_JAHKQY010000001.1, from coordinate 1,879,926 downwards.
AGTAACCGAGGCGCTGATATTGATGTAATGGCCAGCCGAACCGGAACCACCGCTGATGCCGCAAGTCATGTGGGCTGGTTGTTTATTGACGGTGATGTTGTAGTCGGTGCCATAGTCGATGCGCTTGGCAAAGGTAAACGCTGTTTTTCCCGCAGGAACCGGCAGGGTGTCGCTGCCATTGGCCAGGATCAGTCCTTCATTGTTTAAGCCTGTGATGGTGCCGCCGACCTCATACGAGGCCTTGCCGCCGCAAGCGGCCAGTCCCAAGGTCAGCAGCAGTGCGGCGAGTGGGCGCAAGCAGGATAACTTCATGTATTTCTCCAAAAATTAGGTGACGAATCGCAAGGATTACTGCGGCGTGCAGTCAAGTGTGGCCGCGGTCGTGGCGGCGGAGCCCATCGTGCCGACCGTATCGCTGCCGTCTGCACTGCTGGAACCCTGGAAGCGGCACTTCAGGCCCGTTGGCTGCGTCAGTATGGAAATGCCGTACGCGGCGCCGTCATCAACGCTTGCGAATTCGTAGGCGGTGGCGCCAGCCAGCAGGGTGGTGCCGGTGGGGCCCATCACCAGACGCAAGCCATCGGCGCTCAGGCCCGTGACCGTGCCGCGAAGCAGGTAGGTGTTGGTCTTGCAGTTCACCTGGGCCGTGCTCACGGAGTAGCTCGATGCCTTGCCGACGCCATTGATAATCGTGCAAACGGCGCCCTTGGGCTGTTGCGCGATGGTGATGTCGTAGCGGTCATCGGTCTTGACCAGCTTGGTGAAAACAACGGAGTTCTGGCCCGCAGTTACCGGCAAGCGTTCCCCGTCATTCTGGAGAATCAGGCCATCCTTGGCCAGGTCTCTGATTTGGACTTGCAGATACAGGTTGCCGCCACTGCCGCCGCAGGCTGCCAGTGTGGCGGCACAAGCCGCCGCCAGCATCGAGCGCAGGTACAAATTTTTCATACAGTCTCCAAAACGAATTAGGTTGGGTAGCGCAACGCGGACGCTGGCGCCGCATTGGAATGGCGCCTATTTTAGTCTATCTGGCAAGCTGGATGATCTTGCCTTGTATCACCCTGTAACAATTTTTCGCCGGGAAGCGCTGGCCCGGCCCCATTTCACGGGGGCGCAGCCATGCCGGCGGCGGCGATCGGTGCGACAATAGCTATACCCTGCGCACTGTGACGCAGCATCCCATTGTGAGTCCCATGTCCCTTGCTCCTGTAAAACCCGCCGTGCCGCCCAAGGCCATCCTCTTCGACCTCGACGATACCTTGTGGCCCATCGCGCCCGTGATTGCTGCCGCCGAAACCCTGCTGCACGACTGGCTGGCCACGCATGCACCCAAGGTGGCGCAGCAGTTTTCCATCGAACTGCTGCGCCAGCACCGTCTGGCCATGCTCAATGAACAACCGCATTTCCATGGCAACCTGATCGAGTTGCGCCGTGCGGGCCTGCTGGCCGCCTTCGAGGCTGCCGGCGAGGATCCCGCCCTGGTCGACGGCGCCATCGCGCAGTTCCTTGCGGCCCGTCATCGCGTCCAGCCATATGACGACGTCTTGCCGGGCCTGGACTGGATGGGCCAGCGCATGCTGGTCGGTTCCATCTCGAATGGCAATGCGGACCTTGAAATTATCGGCCTGGCGCAGCATTTCAAGGTATCGATCGCCGCCAGCGACTTTGGCGTGGCCAAGCCAGACGCCAGCATCTTCCTGGCCGCTTGCGCCGCGCTGGACGTGGCGCCGCATGAAGCCGTGTATGTCGGCGACGATCTGTATTTCGATGTGACGGGAGCGCAGGGGGCGGGCATGCGTGCCGTGTGGATGAACCGCAAGGGCAGCGATGCCCACCTGGCCGCCGGCGTGCAGCCCGACGCCATCTGCGCCAACTTTGATGAATTGCTGTTGTGGCTGCAGGGGCAACTGGAAGATTGATCGCCGCCGGACGGGCGAACGTGCATAATAGGCGCTGTTGCTGCACGTTCGGCCGCTTTCGTTGCCGCTTGCCTAAAAAATACTTGCTAAAAAATACTTGCCTAAATAAAACACCATGCAACTCGATACACGTGCCCAAACACTGCTGAAAGCCTTGGTCGAGCGATATATCGCCGACGGCCTGCCGGTCGGTTCGCGCGCCTTGTCGAAAATTTCGGGCCTCGACCTGTCGCCGGCCACGATCCGCAACATCATGGCTGACTTGGAAGAGCTCGGTTATGTGTCCAGTCCGCACACCTCGGCCGGACGCATCCCCACGCCGCGCGGCTACCGCATCTTTGTCGACACCTTGCTGACTGTGCGGCACCTGGACGAGCACATGGTGGAGTCGCGCATGCGCCTGCAGACGCCGCAGCCGCAAAAAACCATCGCCAACGCGGCGCAGATGTTGTCGTCGCTGTCGCAGTTTGCCGGCGTCGTGCTCAGCCCGCGGCGCGAATCCGTGTTCCAGCAAATCGAATTCTTGCGCCTGTCCGAAAAACGCATCCTGCTCGTCATCGTCGCCCCCGGCGGCGACGTGCAGAACCGTCTATTGCTGACGGAGGCCGACTATACGCCGGCGCAACTGGTGCAATCGGCCAACTATATCAATCAGAATTATGGCGGCCTGTCCTTCGACGCCGTGCGCGTGCGCCTGCAGGGCGAGCTGCGCCAGTTGCGCGACGATATGGGCAGCCTGATGCAGGCTGCCGTGGAAGCGGGCAGCGAAGCGATGGCCGACCATAGCGACGACATGGTGATTTCCGGCGAGCGCAACTTGCTCAGCGTGAGCGATCTGTCATCGAATATGCATTCGCTGCGCCAGATGTTCGACATGTTCGAGCAAAAAACGGGTTTGATGCAGCTGCTCGACGTTTCGAGCAAGGCGACGGGCGTGCAGATTTTCATCGGCGGCGAATCGAACCTGGTGCCGATGGATGAGATGAGCGTGGTGACGGCGCCGTATGAAGTCAACGGCAAGATCGTGGGAACGCTGGGAGTGATCGGACCGACGCGCATGGCTTACGAGCGCGTCATCCCGATTGTCGATATCACGGCCAAGTTGCTGTCAAGCGCACTCAGCCATCATTGATCGTACTGCCTGACGTTTGCCGCTCCGGTGGGAGCGGCAAACGTGGATCAGGCGGTTTTGTGCGGGCAAGCTGTCTTGGTGCAGTTGCCGTAGATGGCCAAAGCGTGTTCGGCGATCTTGAAGCCGCGCTCTTCGGCCACTTTTTGCTGGCGGATTTCGATGTCTTCGTCGAAGAATTCTTCGACCCGGCCACAGTCGAGGCACACCAGGTGATCGTGGTGGGAGCCTTCGTTGAGCTCGAAAATCGCCTTGCCGGTTTCAAAATGGTTGCGGTTGAGCAAGCCAGCCTGTTCGAATTGCGTCAGGACGCGGTAGACAGTTGCTAAACCGACATCCATATTGTCGGCCAGCAGAATTTTATACACGTCTTCCGCGGTCAGGTGGCGTACCGGGCTACTCTGGAAGATATCGAGTATCTTCAGCCGTGGCAGGGTGGCTTTCAGGCCGCTTGCCTTGAGATCACTAGGATTGTTACTCATGTTTGTTGCTCGTATGTGGGTCAGGTGCTTTATCATATAGCGTTTTGTCGGGGAGTGCCAAAATATGCTTTTTTTTGGCGGGCCGGTCACTCCTGGCGTTTTGTTCATCCAATTGAGGTCATTTATGCGCGTAACACCGGCTGTATTGCCATCTCTCTGGCACCGTATTTCATTTCGAGCACCAGTCGTGGCAGGCATGGTCTGTGTCGCGCTGGCCATGTCCGGCTGCGCCAGCCGTGGCATTCTGGGCGAAAAGCCGGCAGCTGCTCAAAAAGAAGGCAAGGAACTGGTTCCCGAACAGGGCGCACAAACGACCACCATCACGCCGCTGCAAAAATTCATGTGGTTTTTCTCGCCCTACCGTCCTGACATTCAACAAGGCAATTTTGTCTCCGAAGAGATGCTGGCCCAGTTGAAAGTGGGCATGACGCGCGACCAGGTGCGTTTCGTCCTCGGCACCTCGCTGCTGACCGATATCTTCCATGCCGACCGCTGGGATTATCCATTCCGCCTGGCCCGTGGCAGTGGCGAAACCACCAGCAGCCGCGTGGTCGTGTACTTCGGCAAGGATGGCAAAGTGGAACGTTTCGAAGGCGGCAACTTGCCGACGGAAAAAGAATACATCGACCGCATCGCTGGTCCGTCGCCATTCGCCAAGGTCGCCAAGGCCGACGCGCCTGCCGCCGCCGTGCCATCGCCCGTGGCGCCAAGCGCCGTGCCGGTGCCGGCCGATGCCGCGCCAGCCATTCCCGTGAGCAAGCCTGCGCTTGTACCTGCACCTGCAACGGCGCCTGCCGCCGAGCCTGCGCCTGCACCTGCTGCCGAACCCACCAAATAAGTTGTTGTAAGAGAATAAAATGACTGAACTGAAAATTGCCATCGCTGGCGCCAGCGGCCGTATGGGCCATATCCTGATCGAAGCCGTCAGCAACGCACCTGACGCCGTGCTGGCCGGCGCGCTCGACCGTGCTGGTTCGCCATCCGTCGGCCAGGATGCCGCCGCCTTTCTCGGCAAACCTGCCGGCGTGCTGATCGAATCCGACTTGGCCACCGGCCTGGCCGGCGCCGATTACCTGATCGACTTCACGCGTCCCGAAGGCACTTTGCAGCACCTGGCGTATTGCGCCGAGCATGGCATCAAGATGATCATCGGCACCACCGGTTTCAATGACGCTGGCAAGGCCGCCATTGCCGCCGCCGCCGAAAAGACGGCCATCATGTTCGCGCCGAACATGAGCGTGGGCGTGAATGTCACCATGAAGCTGCTGGAACTGGCCGCCAAAAGCCTGTCCGAAGGCTACGACATCGAGATCATTGAAGCCCATCACCGCCACAAGGTCGATGCGCCGTCGGGCACCGCCCTGCAAATGGGCGAAGTGGTGGCCGGCGCCTTGGGCCGCGACTTGAAGGAATGCGCCGTGTACGGCCGCGAAGGCGTGACGGGCGAACGCGACCCGTCGACCATCGGCTTTGCCACCATCCGCGGCGGCGATATCGTCGGCGACCATACGGTGCTGTTTGCCGGCATCGGCGAGCGCATCGAGATCAGCCACAAGTCGAGCAGCCGCGTCACCTACGCCCACGGCGCCTTGCGCGCCGCGCGTTTCCTGGCCGACAAGCCGACCGGCCTGTTCGACATGCAGGACGTGCTGTCGCTGAAGAACTGAGGAAGATCATGGCCACTGCCATCCTGAATGGAAAAGACATCACCGACGCAGCGAGCTTTCACGCGCAATGCGTGCCCGCCTTCGGTTTCCCCGCGTTCTACGGCAACAGCATGGATGCCTGGGTAGATTGCCTCAGTTATCTGCGCGACGACGAAAACATGACGCAGTTCCGTTTGAAACCAAACGAAGTGCTCGACATTGTCGTGCAGGATGCGGAAGCGATGAAGGCGCAAGTGCCGGACTTGCTGGAAGAAATCACGTTCTGTATCGCCGGCATCAATGAGCGCTATGAGGATTATGGCGAAAAACCGGCGTTGAAATTGACGCTGAAGTAATTCCGGGGTCAGTCGCTTCGCGATCGGAATGCGCCCGATTCGGGCGCATTCCCCCTCAGGGTCCGACCCCGGCCGTTCCGCCGTTGGGGTGAGTTACACCACCTTGCGTTCGCGCAAGCCGTCAATCTCCGTACTGTCCAATCCCAGCCACTGCTGCAGCACCTCCTGCGTATGCTGCCCCAGCAACGGTGGCGGCAGCCGGTACTGCACTGGCGAGCTTGAGAGGCGGACGGGGTTGGCCACCAGCGCCACCATGCCCGCCGTGGGATGCGGCATTTCCACTTTCAAGCCACGCGCCACTACTTGCGGGTCGGCAAAGACCTGGTCGATGCGGTTGACGGGGCCGCACGGCACGGCTTGCGCCTCGAAGGCGCTGATCCACTCGGCCGTCGTGCGCATGACCGTGGCCTGGCGCATCAAGGGGATCAGGATTGCCCGGTTTGCCACGCGCTGCGGATTGGTGGCGAAGCGTTCATCCTGCGCCCATTCCGGATGGCCGGCGACGGCGCAAAAGCGCGAGAATTGCCCGTCATTGCCGATCGCCAGAATCATGTCGCCATCGGCCGTGGGAAAGTCTTGATATGGGACAATGTTCGGATGCGCATTGCCCATGCGCTGCGGCACCTTGCCGCCGCACAGGTAGTTGGCTGCCTGGTTGCCCAGCGCCGCCACTTGCACGTCGAGCAAGGCCAGGTCGATATGCTGACCCAGTCCCGAGCGTTCCCGTTCGGCCAGCGCCGCCTGCACGGCGATGGTGGCGTACAGGCCCGTCAGAATGTCCGTCTGCGCCACGCCCACTTTTTGCGGCCCGGCACCGGGCTGGCCATCGGGTATGCCCGTGATGCTCATCAAGCCGCCCATGCCCTGGATCAGGAAGTCATAGCCGGCGCGCGCCGCGTACGGCCCATCCTGGCCGAAGCCCGTGATGGAGCAGTAGACGAGGCGTGGGTTGAGCGCCAGCAAGCTGGCCGCGTCCAAACCATATTGCTTCAAGCCATCGAGCTTGAAATTTTCCAGCAGCACGTCCGATTCGGCAGCCAGCTTGCGCACCAGCGCTTGTCCTTCAGGGGCGGCCAGGTCGATGCACAGCGAGCGCTTGTTGCGGTTGGCGCACTGGAAGTAGGCGGCTTCGGCCGTGTCGCGGCCGTCCTCGTCTTTCAGGTAGGGCGGGCCCCAGGAGCGCGTGTCGTCGCCGCGGCCCGGCTGTTCAACCTTGACGACGTCGGCGCCCAGGTCGGCCAGCATTTGCCCGGCCCACGGACCGGCCAGCACGCGTGACAGGTCGAGCACGCGCAAGCCGACCAGCGGCGCGGGCCGCAGGGTGGAAGCCAAGGCGTCCATTAGTTGAACGCGGCGATGCCGGTGATGGCGCGGCCGATGATCAGCGCGTGCACATCGTGCGTGCCTTCATAGGTGTTGACCACTTCCAGGTTGACCAGGTGGCGGATGACGCCGAACTCGTCGGAAATGCCGTTGCCGCCCATCATGTCGCGCGCCACGCGGGCAATATCGAGGGCCTTGCCGCAGCTGTTGCGTTTCATGATGGACGTGATTTCCACGGCGGGCGAACCTTCATCCTTCATGCGGCCCAGGCGCAAGCAGCCTTGCAAGCCCATGGTGATTTCCGTCAGCATGTCGGCCAGTTTCTTTTGTACCAGCTGATTCGCGGCCAGCGGCCGGCCGAATTGCTGGCGGTCCATCGTGTACTGGCGCGCTTTCAGGTAGCAGTCTTCGGCCGCGCCCAGCGCGCCCCAGGCGATGCCGTAACGGGCGCTGTTCAGGCAAGTGAATGGGCCTTTCAGGCCGCGCACGTCGGGGAAGGCGTTTTCTTCCGGGCAAAATACTTCATCCATGACGATTTCACCGGTGATGCTGGTGCGCAAGCCGACCTTGCCGTGGATTTCCGGCGCCGACAGGCCTTTCCAGCCTTTTTCCAGCACGAAGCCGCGGATCGCGCCTTCATCGTCCTTGGCCCAGACGACGAACACGTCGGCGATCGGGCTATTGGTGATCCACATCTTCGCGCCCGACAGGCTATAGCCGCCCGGCACTTTACGCGCGCGCGTGACCATGCTGCCAGGGTCGGAGCCGTGGTTCGGTTCCGTCAGGCCGAAGCAGCCGATGAATTCGCCCGTCGCCAGTTTCGGCAGGTATTTCTGTTTCGTTTCTTCGTTGCCGAAGGCGTTGATCGGCACCATCACCAAGGATGATTGCACGCTCATCATCGAGCGGTAGCCCGAATCGACGCGCTCGACTTCGCGCGCGGCTAGGCCGTAGCAAACATAGTTCAGCCCGGCGCCGCCGTATTCTTCGGGAATCGTCGTGCCCAGCAAGCCCAGCTCGCCCATTTCGCGGAAAATGGCCGCGTCCGTGCGGCCATGGCGGAACGATTCGAGGACCCTGGGCACCAAGCTGCCCTGGCAATAGTCGCGGGCCGCTTCCAGCACGGCGCGTTCGTCGCCCGTCAGTTGATCTTCCAGCAGCAGGGGGGAATTCCAGTCGAATACGGTTTTGCTCATCACAGGCCTCGCAGGTGAGCGCCGGTGATCGGCGCAAGATTGAATATGGCTCATGGTAGGTTTTTGCCTAGCCTTGCGCAAACGATTTTTTCGCACCCAGACATGCGTTCTGCGCATATCTTGCGGCATACTAGGGGTCTTTCACCGGCCGGATACCCCCATGTCACGCAAAATCCCCATGCTGCAAGCCTTGAACTGCTTCGAGGCGGCTGCGCGGCACCAGAGCTACACGCATGCGGCGCGCGAACTGTCGCTGACGCAAAGCGCCGTCTCGCGCCAGATTTCATCGTTGGAAAGTTTTCTCGGCGTGCAACTGTTCCAGCGCACGCGCCATGGCGTGCTGCTGACCAGCGCCGGCGCCGCGTATGCGCGGCAGATCGCGGCCCGCCTCGACGGCCTGGAGCGCGACACGCTCGACACCATGGCGCGCCAGGGCGGTGGCGGCGCCTTGCAGCTCGCTTCCGTCCCCACGTTTGCCACGCGCTGGCTGATGCCGCGGCTGTCGTCGCTGGCGGGCTTGCACCCGGACATCGTCGTGCACATCGATGCCTACACGAAACCGTTCATGTTTGCCGATACGGAATACGACGGCGCCCTGTACGCAGGCACGCCCGAGCAGTTGGCGCGCTGGCCCGGCACGCGCGCCACCTTGCTCATGCATGAAGAAATCGTGCCCGTCGCCAGCCCGCGCCTGCTGGCGGCGCGCAGCGAGTGGCAGCCGCAGGATTTACTGGAACTGACCTTGTTGCAGCAAAGTACGCGCCCGGGCGCCTGGCGCCAGTGGTTTGACGCCATGCAGGTCGAGGGAGAAGGACGCGATGGCGCGCACTATGGCGCCCGCTATGAACTGTTTTCCATGCTGGCCATGGCGGCCGTGCAAGGGCAAGGCGTGGTTTTGCTGCCACGCATGCTGGTCGAGGCGGAACTGGCGCGTGGCGAGCTGCGCATCGCGTGCGAGCGCCCACTGCGCGGCCAGCGCGCCTATTACCTGATCACGCCTGAAACGGCGCATGAAAAGACGGCCCTGCAGCAACTTCGCGCATGGCTGCAGGGTGAAGCCGCCTAAACGACCTTGGCCGTGTCGAAATGGGGATTGTCGATCAGGCCGATCTGGTTGCCGTAGGGGTCGAGCAATTCCACCGTGCGGATGCCGTCGCCCACGTCCGTGATCGGATGGTGCAGGCTGCCACCCAGCGCCACGATGCGCTCGACTTCCTGCTCGATGCCGTCCACGCCCCAGTACGTCACGCTGCCCTGCGCGCCAGGCTGGCCGTCCGGCAGCAAGCCCAGCTCGAAGCCGCCGATATTAAAACCGACATAGAACGGCTGGTCGAAATACGGCGCCGTGCCGAATACCTGGCTGTACCAGGCTTTGGCCTTGTCCAGGTCGGGGACGGGATAGGTGACGGTACGTAAACCCTTGATCATGTTCTGCTCCTGGTGAATGAAGAATCACGCCATCATGCCACCGGCGCGTGGCGCGTGATTGTAAAAATGGAAGGTGTTCAAGTGCGCCTGCCCGCCAGCCACGCCTCGGGCGAGCTGCGGGCGAAATCCTGGAAGTCGTGGATCAGGTGCGACTGGTCGAAATAGCCATATTGCAAGGCCACTTGCGCCCAGTCCTGTTGTCCCGCCAGGTTTTGCATGCCGGCGCTGGCGGCGCGAAAGCGGCAGATGCGGGCAAACAGCTTCGGGCTGATGCCCACTTGCTGGCGAAATTGCAGCGCCAGGTGCTGGCGCGACACGCCCAGCTGGCGCGCCAGGCCGTCCACGCGCACCTGGCCCGATGCCGCCTCGATGGCGGCGATCGCATGCTCGGCCGCGCCCGCCTGGCGCCGTGGCGGCGCGGTGCGCAGGCGCAGCAGCAGATATTCCTGCAAAATGGAAACTCTTTGCGCGTTGGACAAGGGCTCGCTCCACAGCGCGTCGCCGAGGCGCGCCGCCAGTTCGCGGCCCCACAGCTGCTGCAAGCCCGTGCGGCCATCGCTGAGCTCGTACAAGGGGAGCTGGAAGAAGCGGGCCGCCGCGCCTGGCTTGAAGCGGGCCGCCACCGTTTGCACGAGACCCTGGCTGACGACGGCAATCGGCGCCGTCATCATGCCGACGGCAAAGCTGGCGTCCTGCTGGTCCTGGCACAGGATGTCGATGCAATTGTCGGGCAAGACCTGGTGCGTGACGGGCGTGGCGCCCGTCTGCACGCGGCAGGTCCAGACGCAATCGAGCCAGGGCCGCAGGGCGGGGAGGGGCGGATATTCCTGGTAGACGATCATGGCCGGTTTTGATGCAAAGAACAAGATTGTGCATATATTACACAGCAGAATTGCGCGCCGGCCAAAATTTGCCAGACCGGGCCGCCAGCGCGCCGTGCTATCGGGCGGCGACAACCAGTATAATGCTCGGTTCATATCCACTATTGGCCGGGCCACGCTGGTCGCACATCATCATGCAAGATAAATATAGTCCCGCCGACGTCGAACAAGCCGCCCAATCGCACTGGAAGGCGATCGACGCCTATAAAGCCGTCGAACACGACCCACGTTTCCCTAAAGGCAAGTATTTTGCCTGCTCGATGCTGCCTTACCCTTCGGGCAAGCTGCACATGGGTCACGTACGCAACTATACGATCAATGATGTGATGTACCGCTACCTGCGCATGAACGGCTACAACGTGCTCATGCCGATGGGCTGGGATGCGTTCGGCATGCCCGCGGAAAACGCGGCCATGGCCAACAACGTGCCGCCCGCGCAATGGACGTATTCGAACATCGCCCACATGAAGCAGCAGATGGAATCGATGGGCCTGGCCATCGACTGGTCGCGCGAAATGACCGCCTGCAAGCCCGAATACTACAAATGGAACCAGTGGATGTTCCTCAAGATGCTGGAAAAAGGCATCATCTACAAGAAGACCGGTACCGTGAACTGGGATCCGATCGACCAGACCGTGCTGGCCAACGAACAAGTCGTCGATGGCCGCGGCTGGCGTTCGGGCGCGCTGATCGAAAAGCGCGAAATCCCCATGTACTACGCGCGCATCACCGATTACGCGGAAGAATTGCTGGCGTATGTGGATGACAAGCTGCCGGGCTGGCCCGAGCGCGTGCGCACCATGCAGACCAACTGGATCGGCAAGTCGACGGGCGTGCGCTTCGCCTTCCCGCACCAGATCAAGGATGCCGAAGGCAGCCTGATCGGCGACGGCAAGCTGTATGTGTTTACCACGCGTCCTGACACGGTGATGGGCGTGACCTTCTGCGCCGTGGCCGCCGAGCACCCGCTGGCCATCCACGCCGCGCAAAGCAATCCTGCGCTGGCGGCGTTTAACGCCGAATGCAAGCTCGGTTCCGTGATCGAAGCGGACATGGCGACGATGGAGAAGAAGGGCATGCCGACCGGCCTGTTCGTCACCCATCCGTTGACGGGCGCGCAGGTGGAAGTGTGGGTCGGCAACTACGTCTTGATCACCTACGGCGATGGCGCCGTGATGGGCGTGCCGGCGCACGACGAACGCGATTTCGGCTTCGCCAAGAAATACAATCTGCCGATCAAGCAAGTGATCGAAGTCAAGGGCCAGGAATTTTCGACGGACGCCTGGCAGGAATCGTATGGCAGCAAGGATGGCGTCTGCGTCGCCTCCGGCAAATATGACGGCCTGCATTTCGCGTCCGCCGTCGATGCGGTGGCCGCCGACCTGGCGGAGCTGGGCCTGGGCGAAAAGAAAACCACGTTCCGCCTGCGCGACTGGGGCATTTCGCGCCAGCGCTACTGGGGCACGCCGATCCCGATGATCCATTGCCTTGACTGCGGCGTGGTGCCGGTGCCGGAAAAAGATCTGCCGGTGGTGCTGCCGGAAGACTGCGTGCCGGACGGCACGGGCAATCCGCTGAATAAATATGAAGCCTTTTTGCAGTGCGACTGCCCGCAGTGCGGCAAGCCGGCGCGCCGCGAGACGGACACCATGGATACTTTCGTCGATTCGTCGTGGTACTACATGCGCTATACCTCGCCAGGCTCGAACGACGCCATGGTCGACGCGCGCAACGATTACTGGATGCCGATGGACCAGTACATCGGCGGCATCGAACACGCCGTCATGCACTTGCTGTACGCGCGCTTCTGGACCAAGATCATGCGCGACTTCGGCCTGGTCAAGTTCGACGAGCCGTTCGTCAACCTGCTGACGCAAGGCATGGTGCTCAACGAAACGTATTTCCGCAAGGACGCCGTGGGCAAGACCACCTGGTTCAATCCGGACGACGTGCGCCTGTCGCTCGATGACAAGGGCCGTCCGCAAAGCGCCGTCCTGGTGGCCGATGGCCAGCCGGTGGAAATCGGCGGCACGGAAAAAATGTCGAAGTCGAAGAACAACGGCATCGACCCGCAAGCGCAGATCGAGCAGTACGGCGCCGACACGGCCCGTTTGTTCACCATGTTCGCCTCGCCGCCGGAACAGACGCTGGAATGGTCGGGCAGCGGCGTCGAAGGCGCGAACCGCTTCCTGCGCCGCGTGTGGAACTTCGGCTACGCCCAGTCGGCCACGATCCAGGCCGCGCTGGCTGGCGGCGCCGCTCCTGCCACGGGCGACGCGCAGAAAAACCTGCGCCGCGAATTGCACAAGCTGCTGCAGCAAGCCGATTACGACTTGAAGCGCATCCAGTACAACACCGTCGTATCGGCTTGCATGAAGATGCTCAACACGCTGGAATCGGCCAAGCTCGATGACAGCGCGCAGTCGAAGGCGCTGATCGCCGAAGGCTTCTCCATCTTCCTGCGTCTGTTGAACCCTGTCGCGCCGCACATCACCCACGTGCTGTGGCAGGAACTCGGCTACGCTGGCGTGCACGGCGATCTGCTCAACGTCGCCTGGCCGCAAGTCGACCCGGCCGCATTGGAACAGTCCGAGATCGAGATGATGATCCAGGTGAACGGCAAGCTGCGCGGCTCGATCACGGTGTCCAAAGATGCGGACAAGGCCAGCATCGAAGCGGCTGCGCTGGCGTGCGAAAGTGTGCAGAAGTACGTCGAGACCACGCCGAAGAAGATCATCGTCGTGCCAGGCAAGTTAATCAGCATCGTGGTGTAATCATGACGACTTCCTCTCAAGTATCGCTGTTGGGCCGCCGCGCCGTGCTGGCATTGGGCCTGACTGTTTTGCTGTCGGCCTGCGGCTTTCATTTGCGCGGTTCGAACGGCAGTTTCATGCTGCCGTTCGCGACGATGTACATCGGCTTGCCCGACACGTCGCCGCTGGCGATCGGCCTGAAGCGCTATATCCGCGCCATTGGCAGCACGGAGGTGGTGAGCACCAAGGATGGCGCCGACGCCGTCCTTGAAGTGCTCAACGACCCGGAGAGGAATCGTACCAAGACCATTTTGTCGCTGAACAAAAATGGCCGCGTGCAAGAGTACCAACTTGGCTATTCGATCAATTTCCGCGTGCTGGACAAGGAAGGCAACCAGTTGCTGGCGCCGACCACCATCAGCCTGGTGCGTCCGATTACCTTCGACGAATCGCAGGTACTGGCCAAGGAAACGGAAGAAGCGGCGCTGTACCGCGACATGCGCAACGACCTGGTGCAGCAGATCATGCGCCGCCTGGCCGCCATCAAGCCGGTGCTGCCGGCCATGTCGGTGGCGCCAGTGGCGCCCGTGACGCCGGTCGCCCCAGCCCCGCAGCAGTAACGGGGACGCCATGCAATTGCGGATAGACGCGCTCGATGGGCATGTGGCCAAGCCGCTGGCGCAGCTGTATGTGATCACCAGCGACGAACACTTGCTGGCGCTGGAAGCGGCCGACAAGATCCGCCGTGCGGCGCGCGCGCAAGGGTTTTCCGAGCGCGACGTGCTGACGGTGGAGCGCAGCTTCAAGTGGGGCGAACTGCTGGCGGCGAACCAGGAGCTGTCGCTGTTCGGCGATAAAAAACTGATCGAGCTGCGCATCCCCACCGGCAAGCCGGGCAAGGATGGCGGCGCGGCGCTGCAAAGCTACGCGAAAAACCTCAGCCCCGACAACCTGACCCTGATCACCTTGCCCAAGCTGGACTGGGCCACGCAGAAGGCGGCCTGGGTCGCCAGCCTGCAGCAGGCGGCCGTGTATATCGACATCCCGAACGTGGAACGGGCGCAGTTGCCGGCCTGGATATCACAGCGCCTGGCCGCGCAGGGACAAAGCGCCGAACGGGCCAGCATCGACTTCATCGCCGAGCGGGTGGAAGGCAATTTGCTGGCGGCGCACCAGGAAATCCAGAAACTGGGCTTGCTGCATGCTGCGGGCAAGCTGACGTACGAACAAGTGCAGGACGCGGTGCTGAACGTGGCCCGCTACGATGTCTTCAAGCTGTCCGAAGCCATGCTGGCCGGCGACCCGGCGCGCCTGGTGCGCATGCTCGAAGGCTTGAAGGGCGAGGGCGAGGCGCTGCCGCTGGTCTTGTGGGCCGTCTCCGAGGAAATCCGCACGCTGTTAAAATTAAAGGCCGGCATGGCGCAAGGGCGTCCATTGGGCGCGCTGCTGAAGGAATACCGCATCTGGGGTCCGCGCGAGCGGATGATGGAACCGGCCCTGCGGCGCATTTCGCTGCCCGTGCTGGAAGCGGCGCTGCAGCAGGCGGCGCAGGTGGACAAGATGATCAAGGGCTTGCGCGCCAAGGGCTACGCGGGCGACGCCTGGGACGCCATGCTGCAGCTGGGCCTGAAGATCGCCAAGGGTTAACTTTTATGGATACGAGCATGGACATCACAGAATATATGCAGGACGTGGGCACGCGCGCGCGCGCCGCCTCGCGCGCCATGGCGCGTGCCGACAGCGCCACGCGCAACCGCGCCTTGAGCCTGATCGCCGCCGCCATCGTGCGCGATGCCGACCTGCTGCGCGCGGCCAACCAGCGTGACCTCGATGCGGCGGCCGCCGCCGGCCTGGCGCCGGCCATGCTCGACCGCCTGACCCTGTCCGACGCCGCCATCGCCACCATGGTCGAAGGCTTGACGCAGATCGTCTCGCTGGCCGATCCGATCGGCGAAATCTCGAACATGAAGTTCCGCCCGACGGGCATCCAGGTAGGCCAGATGCGCGTGCCGCTGGGCGTCATCGGCATCATCTATGAAGCGCGTCCGAACGTGACGGTGGACGCGGCCGGCCTGTGCATCAAGAGCGGCAACGCGACGATTCTGCGCGGCGGCTCGGAAGCGATCCATTGCAACCGCGCGCTGGCCAAGCTGGTGGCCGAGGGTTTGCAGGGGGCGGGCTTGCCGGCCGATGCCGTGCAAGTGATCGACACCACGGACCGCGCCGCCGTCGGCGCACTGATCACCATGCCGCAATTCGTCGACGTCATCGTGCCGCGCGGCGGCAAGGGTCTGATCGCGCGCCTGATGGAAGAGGCCACCGTGCCGATGATCAAGCACCTCGACGGCATCTGCCACGTGTATATCGACGCCAAGGCCGATATCAAAAAGGCGATCGATATCGGCTTCAACGCGAAGTGCCACCGCTACGGCACCTGCAACACCATGGAAACCCTGCTGGTGTCGCGCGCCGTCGCCGCCACCGTGCTGCCGCAGCTGGCCGAACTGTATTTGACCAAGCAGGTGGAACTGCGCGCCGATCCGGAAAGCCATGCGATCCTGGCCGCCGCTGCCTATCCGCACCTGGTGCCGGCCACCGAGGAAGACTGGTCCACCGAATACCTGGCGGCGATCCTGTCGGTGAAGGTGGTCGACGGCATCGACGAAGCGATGGATCACATCAACCAGTATTCATCGAAGCACACGGAATCGATCATCACGGAAGACTACAGCGACGCGCTGCGCTTCCTGCGCGAAGTCGATTCCGCCTCGGTGATGGTGAACGCGTCAACGCGTTTCGCCGACGGCTTCGAATATGGCCTGGGCGCCGAAATCGGCATCTCGAACGACAAGCTGCATGCGCGCGGTCCGGTGGGACTGGAAGGCCTGACCTCGCTCAAGTACGTGGTCTTTGGCCACGGCGAAGTGCGCAAATAGTCTCTTTCACGGGCTGCTCACAAGGCGGCCCGTGCTCTCGTTTTTCTCCACCTCCGACACTGGAAACCCCATGCTCTTTCTCTGGACCAAAGCCTTCCACATCATCTTCGTCATGTCCTGGTTCGCCGGCCTGTTTTACTTGCCGCGCATCTTCGTGAACCTGGCGATGGAGACGGAAACGGTCGCCACCGAGCGCCTGCTGCTGATGGCGCGCAAGCTGTACCGCTTCATGTCGTTGCTGGCGCTGCCGGCGATGGTGCTGGGCCTGGCCTTGATGTGGATGCTGTACGGCGGTGGCGAAGGCCGCATGAAGATGCCGGGCTGGATGCATGCCAAGCTGACGTTCGTGGTGCTGCTGCTCGGCTATCACCACGCCTGCGGTTCCATCCTGCGCAAGTTTGAAAAAGGTCTCAACAAGCGCAGCCACACCTGGTTCCGCTGGTTTAATGAAGTGCCGGTGGTGATGCTGCTGGCCGTCGTCGTGCTGGTCGTGGTCAAGCCTTTCTAAGGGAGTAGAGATGAGTGCAAGCCAGAGCAAAGTCGTGCAGTATTTCTTCGCCCCCCACTCGCCATGGACCTATCTGGGTCACGCGCGCCTGATGGCCATCGCCGCAAAGACGGGCGCACAGATCGACGTGCGTCCCTTCGACCTGGGCAAGGTCTTCAGCGTGTCGGGCGGCCTGCCGCTGGCCAAGCGCGCGCCGCAGCGCCAGGCCTACCGCCTGGCCGAACTGGCGCGCTGGTCGGCCTTCTTGCAAGTGCCATTGACCCTGCAGCCGAAGTTCTTCCCCGTGTCGCCGGAAGCGTCGGCCAAGCTGATCATCGCCACGCGCCTTGCGCACGGCGTGGAAGCCTCGCTGAACCTGGCGCACGCCATTATGCGCGGCCTGTGGGCCGAAGAGCGCAACATCGGCGACGAGGAAACGCTGGTGCAGATTGCCGTTGACGCCGGCTTCGATGGCCGTCAGTTGCTGAAAACGTCGGAAACGGCCAGCGTGCAGGCCGAATACGACGCCAACACGGAAGCGGCTACCGCCGCCAGCGTCTTTGGCTCGCCGTGGTACATCGTCGATGGCGACGGGTACTGGGGTCAGGACCGCCTCGATTTTGTCGAGCGGGCGCTGG
Source organism: Janthinobacterium sp. NKUCC06_STL (assembly GCF_019345455.1). Taxonomy (NCBI): domain Bacteria; kingdom Pseudomonadati; phylum Pseudomonadota; class Betaproteobacteria; order Burkholderiales; family Oxalobacteraceae; genus Janthinobacterium; species Janthinobacterium sp. NKUCC06_STL. The sequence goes on along the minus strand of NZ_JAHKQY010000001.1, from coordinate 1,862,752 downwards.
ACGCAAAATAGATAGAGGTGTAGGTCGGATTAGCGCCCCGCGCGTAATCCGACAAGCTCAGTCGCTAGCGCATGTCGGCTTACACCCTGGCGGGCTAAGCCGACCTACGTGATATACAGGATTTTTAGTTAATTGTTTTTCAACGGATAAAAGGTATCCTAATTATGGCTTCATATTTTTGCCCATGCCCGCGCGGCATGGAAGCGGCACTGGCCGAGGAACTGGGCGAGATCGCCCAGGATAGTTCGACCATGAAGGTCCACAACCAGGTGCCGGGCGGCGTACACTGCTCGGGCGACCTGCTGGACTCCTATCGCATCAACCTGCATTCGCGCATCGCTTCGCGCGTGCTGATGCGCATGGCCCATTCCGGCTACAAGACGGAAAACGATATCTATGACCTGACCCTGGCGCAATCCTGGGAAGACTGGTTCGGCGTGCACCACACGATCCGCGTCGACGTCACGGCCGTCAAATCGCCGCTGCGCAGCCTGGAATTCACGACCCTGAAAATCAAGGATGCGATCTGCGACCGCTTCCGCGACCAGTTCAACGAGCGTCCATCGGTCAACACCAAGACGCCGGACATGCGCATCGTCGGCTTCCTCGACGCGCACACGTTCACCGTCTACCTCGACACCTCGGGCGAAGCCCTGTTCAAGCGCGGCTGGCGCGAAGAGACGGGCGACGCGCCGCTGCGCGAAAACCTGGCCGCCGGCCTGCTGCGCGTGTCGGGCTGGAAGCCTGGCATGGTGCTGTTCGACCCGATGTGCGGTTCCGGCACCATCCTGGCCGAAGCGGCGCAGATGCTGCAGGGAATTCCACCGGGCGCCTCGCGCCAGTTCGCGTTTGAAAACTTCCACGACTTCGATCCGGCGCCGTGGAATGCCATGAAAAACGCCATCAAGGTCAATCCGCTGCCGGCCGAACCGACCATTTTCGGCAGCGATATTTCGGGCGACATGGTCGCCATGACGCGCCATAACCTGCGCTGCGCCGGCGTGCGTTTCGACGTGCCGCTGAAACAGATCGAGGCGCAGGAAGTCAAGCCGCCAAGCGACGTGCCGGGCATCATGCTGACCAACCCGCCGTACGGCGAGCGTATCGGCGTGCGCGGCGACAGCACCATCCCGGAAGATGAACTGTCGACGTCCTTCTATTCGGCCATGGGCACGACCCTGAAGCAGCGTTTCGCCGGCTGGACCGTGTTCCTGTTCACGGCCGACCTGGGCTTGCCCAAGCTGCTGCGTTTGAAAGAAGCGCGCAAGACGCCATTCTTCAACGGCGCGCTGGAATGCCGTCTGTTCCGCTTTGACATGGTGGCCGGATACAACCGCCGTGAAGAGGCCAAACCGAAACCACAGCAGTAAGCGTTCACCGCAGACCCCCGCAGTAACCCCGCGCCCGGACCGTTGTCGGTCCGCCCGCCACTTTGGATCCGCCATGTTTCCCACCCCTCCGGCCGACGTGCCGCCCGACCCGGTCACCCCCGTTCCGCCTCCCACGCCGAGCCACATGGCGCCGCTGAGCCGCGGTGCGCTGGCGATGATGCTGGCCGGGCTGTCGATGCTGGGGCCCCTGTCGATCGACACCTATCTGCCCGCGTTTGGCGCGATCCAGGGTTCGTTGCAGGCCTCGCCGCTGGAAGTGCAGCAGTCGCTGACGTTCTACATGCTGGCCTTTGCCGGCATGGTGCTGTGGCATGGCGCCATCTCGGATACTTTTGGCCGGCGCAACGTCATTCTCGTGTCGCTGCTGATGTTTGCCATCGGCTCGCTCGGTTGCGCTTCGGCGCACACCGTGCACTACCTGTGGTTCTTCCGCATCATGCAGGGCGTGTCGGCCGGCGCCGGCGTGGTGATCAGCCGCGCCATCATCCGCGACTTGTACGCCGATGCGGCGGCGGCGCGGCTGCTGTCGCTGGTGACGATGATCTTTTCCATCGCCCCGGCCGTGGCGCCGATTCTCGGCGGCTGGATCGTCATCTGGTTCGACTGGCGCTCGATTTTCCTGTTCCTCGCCTTTTATACGGTGGTGTTGCTGGCGTTCTGCTACTGGCGCCTGCCAGAAACCCTGCCGATGGAAAAGCGCCAGCCGTTCAATCCCCGTTTCCTCGCGTCGAGCTATGGCCAGATACTGCGCTCGCCCCTGTTCCACATCAAGGCTGGCATCGTCGCCCTCAATTTCGCGGGCCTGTTCCTGTTCATCACGGCCGCGCCGGAAATGCTGCCCAAGCAGCTGGGCCTGGGGCCATCGCAATTCGCCTGGCTGTTCATTCCCTGCGTCAGCGGTATCTTCATGGGCGCCGCGGCGGCCAACCGCATCGCTGGCAAGGTCACGTTCGCGCGCCAGATCGGCATCGGCTTTGCCTTCCTGCTGTGCGCCGCCAGCGTCAACGTCGTGTATCACCTGTTCCTGCCGCCATCGTTGCCCTGGTCGGTGCTGCCCCTGTTCTTCTACACCTTCGGCATGTCGCTGGTGGGGCCGGGCGCGACCCTGCTGGCGCTCGACCTGTTCCCGCATATCCGCGGCACGGTCGCTTCGTGCCAGTCGTTTGCCAGCACCTTGCTGGGCGCCGTGGTGGCCGGCGTGATCTCGCCGCTGCTGTCCGGTTCCGTGCTGTGGCTGGCGTCGGGCCAGCTGGCGTTTACGGGCCTGGCGCTGGCGCTGTGGCTGATATCGCGGCGCTTCCGCCACCGTTTGCTAGGTTCCTTCAAGGCATAAGTTTCCACTGCAGAACGCTGGATTTATTTCAACTTAATTTTCTATATTGCAAGTAATATCCGGCGCTTATGATAAGATGACTTCTTTCCCGGCATCCTCTCAGGCAATAGATTTTTTGGTTACAGGAGTGGAGGATTCCTCTGAACGTGGCCGCGCTTCGCTGCTAAGCGCTCATCCTTTTCGAACCGGCAATGCCTGATACGATGCATCAATCTGATCAAGATATTCGCAATCGCCTGCTGATTGCCCGCCTGCCGGCCATGCCGCAGATCCTCCTCAAGCTGATCGCCCACCTGCAGGCCGACGATGCCGGCATGCCGGAGCTGGCCGCCCTGATCGCCAAGGATGCGGGCATGACCAGCAAGATCCTCGGCGTGGCCAACAGCTCGGCCTACCATCGCCAGGGCAAGGTCGTCAGCCTGGAGCAATCGCTCGTGTCGCTGGGCACGGACATGATCAAGACCCTGGTCATCAGCGAATCCGTCTTCCAGACCTTCAACAGCTTCCCCCATTCCGGCAGCACGGATTTGCGCGCCTTCTGGAAAAGTTCGCTGTCGGCCGCCGTCATGGCGCGCGCGCTGGCCAAGGCCATGGCCTATCCGCACGTCGAGGAAGCGTATCTGGCCGGCTTGCTGCACAACGTGGGCCGCCTGGCTTTGCTGGCCACGGCGCCGAAGGAATACGCGTTCAATTTCACGGCGCGCGACGATGCCGCCCTGTGCGCGGTGGAGCAGCGCACCTTGCAGATCACGCATGCCGAAGCGGGCGCCTGGCTGATCGAGCGCTGGCATCTCGATTCCTTCCTGGCCGACAGCGTGCTGTATCACCATGAACCGCTGGCGCGCCTGGAAGCGAGCCATCCCCTGATCCGCATCGTGCGCCTGGCGCACCTGCTGTGCTGCCATGCGGACGATGCGGACGAGGCCGAGTCCATCGCGCAGGCGGCAAGCCTGTGCGCGCTGGACGTAGCGGTGCTGGATGACCTGGCCGGCAGCGTCGCGCGCCAGGTGGCGCAGGCGGCGCAGCACCTGGGCATCGACCTGGCCGGCGCGGACGATATCGCCACGCCGCCCGCGTATGCGCCGCCCGCCCCCGATCCGGTGCAGCAGCGCCTGTCCGACGAAGTGCGCAACATGGTGCTGGTGTCCGAAGTGGGCCAGACCTTCGCCCGGCAACAGGGCGAGAGCAGCCTGCTCGAAGCCATCACGCGCTCGGCGCGCATCCTGTTCGATTTCGACACCGCCGTCATCCTGCTGCAAAACCCCACCGGCCATGCGCTGGTCGGCGTGGCGGCGGGCGAACATCAGCATCGCCTGGCCGGCTTCTCGATCCCGCTGGCCAAGGGTGGCCCCCTGGCGGCCTCCGCGCTCGAATGCCAGCTGGCGTTCCTGAAACGCGACATGCCGGCGCTGGGTATCGTCGAGGAGCAGCTGTTCCGCATTCTCGGCACGGACAGCCTGGTTTGCATGCCTCTGGCGGCGGGCCAGCGCAGCCTGGGCGTGCTGATTGGCGGCGTGGCGGCGTGGCAGATTCCCGCTTGCCAGAAGCGCGAGGGTTTCCTGCGCGCGTATGCCAACCAGGCCGCCACGGCGCTGGAAACGGCCATCAGCGCGCGCGGCCTGGCACGGCGCCAGCTCGATCACGTGGCCGAGGAGTACCGCGAAGCGTCGCGCCGCGTCGTGCATGAAGTGAATAACCCGCTGTCCATCATCAAGAATTATCTGAGCGTGCTCGATCACAAGCTGGAGAAACAGGAGCCGGTGACGGGCGAGATGGCTATCCTGAACGAGGAAATCGACCGGGTCGGCCAGTTGATCGGCGGCCTGGCCGATCTGCAGCCGGTGCCGGCCAGTGGCGTCACCGATTGCGCGCGCGTGGTCGACGAGGTGCTGCGATTGTTCCGCGCCACCGATTTCCTGCCGCCGAAGATCGAAGTGGTCACGCGCATGCAGGATGCGCCTTGCGAGGTGGAGGCCGATGCCGGCATGCTCAAGCAAATCCTGCTCAACCTGCTGAAAAACGCCGTCGAAGCCTTGCCCGATGGCGGGCGCATCGAAGTGGCGAACCGTGGCCACGTCAACCGCGACCGCCGTCTGTACCTGGAACTGTGCGTCAGCGACAATGGCGCCGGCCTGGCGCCGGAAGTGCTGGCCAATCTGTTTTCCCCCGTGCGCAGCAGCAAGGAAGGCGCGCATCACGGCCTGGGCCTGTCCATCGTGCACGACCTGGTCACGCGGCTGCATGGCGTGATCGGCTGCCGCAGCAGCAAGTCCGGCACCTCGTTTGAAATTTTACTGCCCATTCCCGTGCCGGCGAGCGCTGCAACCGCGCTGCCCGCGCCCGGCAATATCGCCTTGTCTTCGTAACGTCCATGAACTCCTCTGCCATTCCGTTTGACCTGGAAAACAGCCCGCGCATCCTGCTGGTCGACGACGAGCCCCGTTTGCTCGCCTCCCTCCACGAATTGCTGAAGGACCGCGGCTACCAGCTGTACACGGCGACCTGCGGCAGCGAGGCGCTGGCGCAGCTGTCGAAACTGCGCTTCGACCTGATCCTGCTGGACTTGCGCCTGCCCGACATGAGCGGCCATGAAATCATGGACCACATCAACCGGCGCGGCATCGAGGGCGACGTCATCGTCATGAGCGGCGACGTCGGCATCGAGGCGGCCATCGGCGCTCTGAAGCGCGGCGCCTACGATTACCTGCGCAAGCCGTACAGCCGCGAGGAGCTGCTCAAGACGGTGGAGAACGCGCTGCAAAAGCGCAAGCTGGCGCTGGAAAACGAGCGCATCGCGCTGCAGCTGGAAAACTCGGAAAAGATGTACCGCTACCTGGTCGACAGCTCGCCCGACATCATCTATACCCTGAACCACGAAGGCCGCATCACTTTCATCAACGACCGGGTGCACCAGTTGCTGGGCTTTAGCCGCGAAGAGCTGATCGGCAGCCATTATTCCATCCTCGTGCATGATGAAGACCAGGAGCGGGCGCGCTATGCCTTCAATGAGCGCCGTATTGACGAGCGCGCCTCGCGCAATGTGGAACTGCGCCTGAAGTGCCATAGCGGCAGCGGCAGCGACCGTACCTTCAACAACACCTTGATGACGGTTCCGCTCAATTCAATCGGCATGCACGGCCACGATCAGGAAGCGAAAAAGCAGGAATACTTCGGCACCTACGGCGTGGCGCGCGACATCACCGACCGCAAGCGCGCCGAGGAAGTCATCTCTTACCAGGCCTATCACGATATCCTGACGGACCTGCCGAACCGCATGCTGTTCAAGGATCGCCTGGGCCTGGCCGTGATCCAGGCGCGGCGCAAGCTGACGGAACTGGCCGTGATGTTCATCGATCTCGATCGCTTCAAACTGGTCAACGACACCCTGGGCCACGTGAAGGGCGACGAATTGCTGCAGCAGGTGGCGCTGCGCCTGAAGGATTGTTTGCGCCGCGGCGATACGCTGGCGCGCCAGGGAGGCGATGAATTCACCATCGTGCTGCCGGAGCTGCGCGACCGCCAGGATGCGCGCCTGATCGCCGACAAATTCCTCGAATGCCTGCACCAGCCCTTCGACCTCGATGGCAACCAGGTGCATATTTCGGCCTCGATCGGCATCGCCATCTATCCGGGCGACGGCGAGACCATCGACGAGCTGCTGCGCCACGCCGACATCGCCATGTACCAGGTCAAGGCGCTGGGCAAGAACGGCCACAGTTTTTATCACGAGTCCATGCTCGACGTGTCGCACCAGAAGATCGCGCTCGAGCAAAGCCTGCGCAAGGCGCTGGAACTGAACCAGCTGGAGATGTATTACCAGCCGCAGGTCGATGTGATGACGGGCCGCATCGTCGGCGCCGAAGGCCTGATGCGCTGGAACCACCCGCAACGGGGTTTGCTGACGGCCGGCGAATTTTTGCCGTTCGCCGAGGAAAACGGCTTGATGCTGCCGATCTCGGACTGGATGCTGGGCGCCCTGTGCCGCGACCTGGTGCAGTGGAACGCGGCCGGCGGCGAAGCCGTGCGCCTGTCGCTCAATCTGTCGCCGCAATACCTGGACCGGGGCGACTTTTTCGAGAAGATGCGCGGCGCGCTGACGCGCTATGGCATCGCGCCGGAAAAGATCGAAGTGGAGATCACGGAAAACATCTGCATCCGCAATCCGCAGTATGCGATCGAGCAGTTGAACAAGCTGTGCCAGCTGGGCGTGTCGGTGGCCATCGACGATTTCGGCACCGGCTATTCCTCGCTGTCGTACCTGCACCGCTTTCCCATCCACACGATCAAGATCGACCAGTCGTTTGTGAAGGAAATCCATGACGAGCACGGACACTATCCCGTCATCCTGGCCATCATCTCGATCGCGCGCGGCCTCGGTCTGCACCTGATCGCCGAGGGCGTGGAAACGGAAGGCCAGGCGCGCTACCTGCAGGACAAGGGCTGCACCACGATGCAGGGCTATCTGTACCACCGGCCCATCTCGCTGGGCAGTTTCATCGGCGTGCTGCAGGAGCAAAACCGCCTGATCGCCGATGCCGCCCCCGCGCTGCCACAGGCGCTGGCCATCGAGGCTTGACCGTGCCGCTTGCCGATCCCCGCTCCACGGCTGCTCATTACACAGCGGACTATTTGCGCCTGAAAGGCCTGGCCGAGAAGGGCAATGCGAACGCCCAGCACAGCCTGGGCTTCATGCATTTCAATGGCCAGGGTATCGAGCAAAGCTATGCGCTGGCGCTGCACTGGTACGGCCTGGCCGCCGCGCAGGGGCTCGAACACGCGCAATACAACCTGGGCGTGATGTGCCAGAAGGGGCAGGGCGTGCCACAGGATTTTGCGCAGGCGGCGCACTGGTACCAGCAGGCGGCCGAGCAGGGGTACGCGGCGGCCCAGTACAACCTGGGCTGGCTGTATGCCAAGGGCCAGGGGCTCGCGCAAGATAGCGGGCTAGCCATGCTGTGGTTCAGCCGTGCGGCGGAACAGGGCGACGCCGGTGCACAAAACAACCTGGGCATGATGTATGACAATGGCAAGGGCGTGCCGCAGGACTTCGTGCAAGCCATCAATTGGTACCGCAAGGCAGCCGAACAAGGCTATGCGCGCGCGCAGTTCAACCTGGGCCTGCGCTACGACAATGGCCAGGGCGTGCGCCAGGATCGCCAGCAGGCGACGGCCTGGATGCGCAAGGCGGCCGAACAGGGCTATGCGCCGGCCCAGTTCAACCTGGCGCTGCGCTATGAAAATGGCGATGTGCTGCCGCAAGACAGCAAGCAGGCGATCAGCTGGTACCGGCGCGCGGCCGAGCAGGGCCACGCCAGTTCGCAGTTCAACCTGGGCCTGATCTACGACAATGGCCAGGGCGTACCCTGCGACAAGCAGACGGCGCTGGAATGGTATGTCAAGGCGGCGGGACTGGGCCATGCGGCGGCCCAGCACAATCTGGGCCTGCACCATGAACATGGCGCCCACGATTACGCGCAGGCGCAAGCGTTTTACCGCCAGGCCGCCGAGCAGGGCTTTCCCGCCGCGCAGTACCAGCTGGGACTGTTGCATGAGCATGGACAGGGCACGCCTGCCGATGCGCAGGAAGCCATCTTCTGGTACCGCAAGGCGGCCGACCAGGGACATGTGCGGGCGCAGTTCGACCTGGGCCTGCGTTATGAACATGGCCAGGGCGTGCCGCAGGATCTGTCGCTGGCGCTGGAGTGGTACCGCCGTGCCGCCGAGCAGGACTACGCGCCGGCGCAATACATGCAGGGCGTCTTGCATGACCGCGACGACGGTCCCGCGCCCGACAGCCAGCAGGCCTGCGCCTGTTATTGCCGCGCCGCCGCGCAGGGCCACAGCCTGGCCCAGTTTGCGCTGGGCGTGCGGCATGACAATGGCCAGGATGTGCCACAGGACTATGCCGCCGCCTGGGATTGGTATGCGCTGGCCGCGCGCCAGGGCCATGCGCGGGCGCAAATGAATCTGGGCTTGATGGCGGCCAGCGGCCAGGGTGGCCCGCTCGATTTGCAGCAGGCGTACATCTGGCTGTCGATGGCGGCGGCGGCCGGCGTGGCCGGCGCTGAAAAATCCCTGCGCCAGACGGCGGCGCGCATGCGCGAGACGGATCTGGCGCGGGTGCGCGAACAGCTGGCGGTGATAGCCGGCTGAGCTGCGTTGCCCGCGTTAGCGTGCGCGGATACAACAGCAGGTGCTGTATAGTCCTTTCCCTTCGCCATCTGTGGCTCTCCTTGTTTTCCCCAAGACGCAAAAAATTGCTGCGGTATTTGCGGTTTTGATGTGCTAAGGTTCCAGCAGAAGGTGGTCTGTCTATTCTTTAGAAAAGGAAAACTATGCGCCTGAACCCTTCCACTGGCCGTTCGGCCGCCCTCCTGTGCGCGCTGGTGTTGCTGTCGTCCGGCGCCGGCGCCGGTCCCCTGGATGCCCTCAGCAACCAGGATGCGAGCAATGGCTTGAAAGCGGCACTGGAAGCCGGATCGGCCGCCGCCGTTGCCAAGTTGGGCATCGAAAATGGTTTTCTGAACAATGACAAGGTCAAGATCAAGTTGCCCGGCATTCTGGAGCAAGCCAAGCCCTTGCTGAAAATGACGGGCCGCGGCCAGCAACTGGACGACCTGGTGGTGTCGATGAACCGTGCCGCCGAGTCGGCCGTGCCGATGGCCAAGCCCTTGCTACTCGACGCCGTCAAATCGATGAGCGTGAGCGATGCGAAAAATATCCTGTCCGGTGGCGATACCTCCGTCACGGATTTCTTCCGCCAGAAGACCTCGGCGCCCCTGGCCGTCAAATTTCTGCCCATCGTGAAATCCGTGACCGACCGTTCCGGCCTGGCCAGCAAGTACAACAGCACCATGAGCCAGATCGGCAAGACGGGACTGGTACCGCAGCAGCAATCGACGGTGGAAGGTTATGTCACGGACCGTGCGCTTGACGGCCTGTATCTGATGATCGGCGAGGAAGAAAAAGCTATCCGCAGCAATCCGCTCGCCTATGGCAGCAAGATTATCGGCAAAGTGTTTAGCAGTTTGAAGTAGCCCGCCACCGCCGCCGCGAAGATTTGCTAGCGGCGTTCGATTCAGGTGTTTGCATCTTAGACTTGCATGGCATCGATTGAGTCCGCTCCCATATGCGGACGCTCAATCTGATCCATCGCTTTGTCATACCCGTCGTCAGAGGAGAGCGCAGCCGTTCCAGTATGTCGAATTCGATTGGTGTTGGGCTGGTCTGCCTGGGTAGTCAGGATATCGATTGCAGCAATGATATCGCTGCCAGGAACAGCGCAGCAATGGGCAGAGCATTTCGTAGAATCCTGCTCTTCATGCTCGATGACTCGTTTAATGCCGCATTCAGCTTGTTGATGAGGTCTTCCGCGAGTCTGCATTGCCACCTGTACCAGCTCAAGTTTATCGTTATGCTGTGCTTGCCGGTTAATGAGTTTTATCTGGTCATCGATAAGCGTCCGCTGCGCATCCGCGTTCGTTTTTACCCTGTCAGGAACGAAGATAAATATATTGTGACATTCGACGAAAAAATTGTCCCAAAAATTCCACGGTTTGCTCAGACTGCGATGGGAAAAGTGGCTTTGATGGCCTACCACGATCTACAGATGGCGAAGCACCGGACGCAGTCATTGGTAGGTGCGAATACTACGCGTGACCGTGTGATTGATGCCATGCAGCGGCAGCTTGATACTGAAAAACCTGACCTGATTTTAAACGCGTTTTATTGGCTTGACAGCCTGACAAATACCCGCACTTTTCGAATATTTCTCAGCCAGATTGCCAACAACAATCCATCTGTCAAACGTGCTGCCGCCGCGTTTGGTTTTGGCGATGGTTGCAGGTCAGACGCTGACTTGTTGGATATATTTGACAGGTTAAAGACGCCAGGCTTTGCCACAACAAATATGGCATTCAAGTAGGCAGTTTAGACGACTGAAAAAGGCCATTTGGATGCGCGTGGTTGGGTTTTCGCGTCCGGCGCCGACTCGCGGTCCAGATCGATGCCGACAAGGGCTCGAATGGATTGGCTGTCGTAGTTCGTACCGTCGATGCCTTCGTCCGACATACCAAAGCATTGCTGGGCCACGTACATGCACAGCATGCGCACCAGTCCGATCGGTGGGCGCCCTGCGCACTCAAGCTTCGGATAGAACAGCTCGATGGCTTGATGCAGATTGCCCCATGGCTTCACGCTGTCGATCTTGGCCTGGACGGGCGCCCCGCGTCAGCTTCTTCTTCGCGGCGTATTAAGATCGGCAAAGCTCTTTTGCATGGTAGATGGTGGTGATACCGTGATTGTCTCAGGTCAGGCGGCGGCAGGGAACAACGTCCGATAAATTAATCAGTGTTTTCATAAACGCATACAAAGCAAAGGATGCACTACATCCGAATTGGAACGACGCAGTGTACAACTTGCAGTGTCAAGTTCTATTTGACGGAGAGCAAGATCAAAACCTTCTGAGGCTAGCAATTCGTCTCATGATGTTTTGTGCTCATTTCTTGCCCTCCGCCTACCTGTCAGCTGAAATTACCGATTATTCCACGGACCGCTTTTTAATGGCCCGGAGGAGAAAACTGCCTAATGACATGTCGACTCCATTCCTTAAAAATACCGAAGTACCCAGCCATACTTTGATTTTTTTGGTTGTCATTGCTGCTGCTGGCAAGATAAGCCCGTATTTCTTCGCCTAAATTTTCACTGCGAATAGTTCTACCTTCGCAGTTCAGATGATATGGAGTTTCGAAGAAGAATTCCTTCGCCATCATCGAATTATTAACGGTTCCGACTATCGGTAATCTGGCGGCCTGCATAATTCTGCCAATTTCATTAAAGTTTTTTTGAGTAATCTCCGACATCGATTTTTCGTTCTTATCAGTTGAAGGGAACGTGAAAACGACTCTAATTCCCAGAGTGGAAAAGTAGCTAACTCTCTCTCTAAGAAAGGCTAAAGTTTTAAATGATATGTTTAATGGTCCATCCATGCCATATCCGGAATTTACTTTAGTGCTGATCATCCCACAGGTATTTTCAATGTCTCCAAGCTTATTGGTGGTCAAATAACTGTATGCAAATTCTTTCTGCCCTGGCCATTTCGAATATTTTTCAAGAAGTTCCAACTCTGACGCTAATTTCCTTGCTGGATGATCCTTCAATATTTTGTCGGAATTGACCTTGTTGTACCAATTATTCAATATCGTTTTGATTGATACCGAGCTAATAAAAAATATTCTTCGATATGATGATAAAGCCTCGAAATAATCTTGATTCCATGAGAATATTTCGTTGATCCAGCCTGAACTCGGTTTGTCAAAATTGCTGGTATAGTATTCCCATTCAAGTGGCATAACCACCAAATCGCCAGGTTTTGCAACTTTTTCAATTTGATTGAAAATTCCATCTATTGGGATGCCAGCGTAAATGGCCATATTCACCACTGGACGACCAATTATTTTAGAGACTTTGTCACTGTCCACGCCGAAGAGTGAATTTGATCCTGACGCGATCAAGACCTTTTTTCCGACCGTATTTGCAGCGAAATGGTTCTTCAGAACCTGCTCTTCACCAACCCAGTATTGTGCTTCATTTGGCGCTCCAAATTGATAAGAAAAGAAAAGATAATATTGCGCAGACAGGAAAGTAATCGCGCCACAAAAAAATAGAAGATAAAGACGTGTACTTTTCATCAGAACTGAAAGTAAAGGAAATGGTTAGGGGCATCGGTTCCAAATTGCATCACAATCCCGAAAAAGAACAGGGTAGCCAAGAGGGCTGCCCATGGAAGCGATTGTGACCATTTATATGGCGCATTAGAACAGACCTGAACTATTTGTCCTTCTTTATTCAAGCCAAACAGTTCTGCTGTGTTTCTAACTCCAAGCACTATCACAGTTGCCGTGGCAATGACAGCAAGTGCAATTGTTTGGTCAAGTTCTGAAAATATTGACGGATTTTGATTGTAGGTAATCATTGAATTCAAAATAGTTACTGCAGATTTCACCGATTCAGCACGGAAAAATACCCATGCAATGATCACGCAAAACATCGTGATAGCCCAATAAAGTAATTTTACTGGAGCGAAACCAGAAAGCCATTCTAGATTAAATGATTTAATTATCTTTCTGTAAATATGGTTGAATACCAATAGAATGCCGTGAAGAGCTCCCCATATCACGAATGTATAAGCTGCACCATGCCAAATTCCGCCAAGAAGCATTGTCAAAAATAAATTAAAAATTCGGCGCGTCTCCCCATGTTTATTTCCACCCAAGGGGATGTAGAGGTAATCCCGTAGGAATGTCGAAAGGGTCATGTGCCACCGACGCCAAAATTCGATAATGCTGGTAGCTTTGTACGGGGACCAGAAATTAATTGGGATATTGATACCTAACATTAAGGAAACACCAATCGCCATATCTGAATAGCCCGAGAAGTCGAAGTAGAGCTGCATGGTATAGGCCAATGCTCCTATCCAGCTATCAAACATTGCTACGTTTCCACTGGTCGACGCAGAAAATACCGCGTTCGCAAATGGTGCGGCCTGGTCGGCAATGAGAACTTTTTTTGCCAGTCCTAACGTAAAAATACTCAGTCCAATTGCAATATTTGAAGATTTAAGCCGCGTTCGAGAAGTATCATAGAACTGCGGGATCATCTGTTTATGGTGCAAAATAGGTCCGGCAATCAGATGCGGGAAAAAGGTTATGAATAGAGTATAGTTAACGACATTTCGCTCGTGCGCTTTACCTCGGTAAACATCCACTAGAAATGCAATCTGAGTGAATGTAAAGAAAGATATACCAAGCGGCAGATCAATATGTGGATCTGTGTATGTATATCCCAACAAGCTGCTCAAGGCCTCCATTACAAATGCAGTGTATTTGTAATATCCAAGCAGTGCTAAATTGCAGCTAACTGCGATTGTTAGGGCAATATATGCATTTTTGTGAGTGCCTTTATTGCCTGCCTTGAGCCGTGAAATTAGCGAGCCGGATAGGTAGTTAAACGCAATTGATGTTAACAACAGCGGGATATATTTTAATGTCCAATAGCCATAAAAAAACAGCGATGCTGTTGCAAGAAATGCTATGGCTGATCGATGGCTGAATCTACCTAGGGCAAAATATCCCGCAAGGACGATTGGTATATACAGAAAGATGAAGTTAAAAGAGTTGAATAGCATCGTGTTTTTCACAACTCCTATCACCGGAGAACACATGGCAAATAGGTAAATTGTAGATTTTTTATAAAAAGCGATTTTGCCGTAGATTTATTCTTGTGCATTCTTCGGCTATATGGAGCTGCACCCTCGATCGTCATTTTCAACTCGCGTATGACGCCGCGTTCCTGTCTAGATTTCAAATCTGCACACAGTTGTTATCTACGCACTACTTCTTGTTGATAAACTTCATTTGCAGTTTGACGCGAGAGAAAAGTTATGTCTGTTTGAATACCTCGCAAAGTATATGCTTATCAAAATGATCCGCCGGATTCACTGCGTACCAACGACCAAGTTCTTATCGTGTATCATCACTATCGCTTTCATCATGCTGAATTCATATGGACTCTTGGCGCTGGCAACATATTTGACCTCGGGGCCTTGGGGGCATACAGCTTATTTTTCCTTCGGCTTTTGCCTCAGAATCCGTCGCGCTCGGTCGAGAAGGTCTGTTTGGTTTGTTGCTGCTGTGGTACTTCAGCCATTTGTCGTTCGACTCCTGATGGAGTCGCCATATACGGGAAGATAACGTGCGCAACACTCACTTCATCCGTTTGACTTACCGTGGATGGACCTAAGGTTCCCTACAATGCCAAGTTCGCAATTCATGATTCTAGATCTGTCACAGCGTCCTCGAGCATTCCTACGCACCCTGTACCAGATGTCTGTGGGAGCGTTCCAGCAGCTTTGAGGTGGTTAGATGCATAATCGCCTATCTCATTATTGTTGTATAGATAATCATATGTTTGATGCACGACGAATTGATCACTGATGCCCACTTGGCCGCTGCGATAGAAGTGGCTCCGTTTGTCTGGACCGAGAAGCCCGTTTTATAAGTGGAATCGCTGTAGCAGTTAAGCCGTCGATTTTATCGCTGGCAGCGTCCCGAAGTATATCTCATCCGGTGTCCGATCCGCCAGACGCGAATGAAGACGCTTTTGGTTGTACAGCATCAGGTAGTGACCGATTCAGCGACGTGCCTGGCTGACCGATTCGTATGCCCGCAATAGATATCTTTACATTTGAGACTGCGGCATACTCGCTCGGTCAACACTTTGTCACGCCAGCTGCCTTTGAATGAAAACTCCAGGTGCAATTCATCGATACGGCGCATCAATTCCAGATCGGCCTCACGAGCCGGCTGTGCCTCATAGTGGGCGTTTGAGCGGTTGATCCCGATCAGCTTAATCTGCTTACTCACTGGCAATTTATGATAGCCAGCGTCGCCGAGCACTACAATTTTGTCGCCATGCTGCAGTGCATGCACCTAGGTCACGTCGGCGACACAGCCCGCTGTGCCGACGACGCTGTGTACCAGGCCTGATGGCCGCGTTTACACCACCATTGGCTGCAAGTAGCTGGCGGAACTTCAACAAAGTCGTTGCGTCCGGTGCCGACTCGCGACCCAAATCAATGCCGACCAAGGCACGGATAGACTGGCTGTCGTAGATCGCATATTCGATGCCTTCATCCGATCATCATCAGTGCGGGGCGTAGTTTGCTGCAGAGTTAGAAATCCCTAAATTGATTACTCAATATAGGGATTTTTAGAGCAACTTTAGCCGATTCTACCTATTGACAAATCTGCGTAAATTCCAGGAATGTAGTATGCAAGTAATGCTATGGATATGGTTGCCATCGCAATTTGTATTGAGGAATTCAATCGGGTAATCAAAAAACCTATTGGAATTAAATTCACTATTAATGTCATATTGAGAGATCTGGGTGGAAAAAATGGAGCCAAAAATAAAATAATGGCCATAAATAAAGATAAAATCAATGGAATGACAACGTACTTAATGTATGAGGATTTTGATGTATTTACTTTTAGAGCTAATGAAATTATTATCAATGCAAATATTAATATAAAAGAAAAAACAATGGGAATGCTTGTCTGGGGAAGTCTTTCAAAAAGATGGAGTTGAATATGTTCAAGGAAAGACATAGTTCTCCATGAGTCAAAATCTTTTGCCATCATTCTTGCTTTATTACCAGGTGAAAATATAAGGATGGCTGCGCCGACACAAAATGAAATTGCCATTGTAATTAATCTTGATAGCAATTCCGGGCATTTAAAAAATGAATAGCCTATCAAAATGAAGCTCAAGGCAACAAGTGATGCACTTGAGCCTTCATTTGTGCAGCCGGCAATTAGAGAAAGGAAAATCGCTATTGGCAAATTATCATATTTTCGGTCAAATACACGATAAAGCATCCATATATATATAATGCAGAACATGGAAGTCCATAGATAGTTGGCGGCACCAACTATCCAGAATGTGGTTTGAGCTATCGCTGGATTGAATAAAATATAAGAGGAAAAACATACTATTAACGCGCTTGTAGATATCTCGTTGTTATTTTTTCTGCCTATTGAAACTACAATGTATATTATAATTGCAACGGGAATTGCATTTACGAAAGACATTAAATTTCTATCTGGAAATTGTAGAATGCCGGAACTTATAAAGTCTGCCACTACCCTTCCACTCCATGAAAGATAATGATTAAATTTCACATCGAAATTGAGCCCAAATTTCTGATACGCGAAATCATCAGATAAAAGTGGAGTAATTACATTGCATGCCAGGGTAATTAAATATATGCCTATAAGGGCAATCCAGTTTCTTTCTTTGCTATTTATCATTTTTTAATATAACTATTTAAAATAAATCGTGGTCTGGTCCTGGTTTAAACATATATTTTTCCAATATATGTCCAACCTTTGAGAGAGAGTGTCGAAAATAAGTTTATCCCTAAAGCGCAAGATTTCGTATCTTCCACCTATTACGCATGAGCGTATTTGCGACGCTTTCAGCGAGGTCATATATTACTGCAGCAAAAATTAGGTCAGAGGCGCCCCTCTGTTGTACATCGTCCCGCTTGAGCCACTTGGTGGCCGTGGCACGGGTGATATTGAAGACCTTGGCGGCCTCGTGGTCGGACAAGCCCAATTCCTTGATTTCCTGCCGGACTTTCGAGGAAGTGTGGGCTTGAGGGTGAATGCGTATGCTCATGGAGTGAAGTTTATGCGATGTGCTGCAAACGGTAGGACGATCGCGGTGTCAAGCCAGCGATCAACTCGTCAAGCACGGTTCTGGCGCGAAACAGAGCCATGCTGCGACGAGGAATATGATCATACGAAACTAAATAGCGAGTTGACTTAGGTCATTCAGGGCAAACCCAAAGATTTCTACAATGTCTTGTTTTAATGCTCGTATTTAATTCACCTATGCAGGCGCCAGTAATATTAGCTGGCACAAGTCTATCAGAGCTGCAAGGCAACTGTTAGACAAATATTTTTGTTTAATTGAATAGGTGCGTGTGAGCATGCGTGTAGCGACGGTGCGTCTTATTGAGCAAGCTATTATACCTTGGTGACATTGGCCATCGCATCTTTGAGCACAGCAACCATGCTGCAACGTTGCCAACAGCGGTGAAACCCGCGTAAAATGCAGGCTTCGCGGGTGTAGCTCAATGGTAGAGCAGAAGCTTCCCAAGCTTACGACGAGGGTTCGATTCCCTTCACCCGCTCCATTTTTCGCTGGCGCCTGGCTTGATGCGGCGCAGCCACTTATTTCTCCATTCCCATGTCTTCTGATACCCCAGCAAACGGCCCGGCGCGGCCGATGATGTACGATCCGACCGAACACCGCATCCGCAGTTTCGTGACCCGCGCGGGACGGCTTTCCGTTGCGCAGGCGCGCGCGCTCGAGACCCTGGGTCCGCAGTTCCTGCTGCCTTTCGCCAAGGAATCGGTAGATTTCGAGCAGGTGTTCGGCCGCAAGGCGCCCGTGATCCTGGAAATCGGCTTTGGCATGGGCGCGACGACCGCGCATATCGCCAAGGCCATGCCGGAGAAGGATTTCATCGGCGTTGAAGTGCATACGCCCGGTGTCGGCAGCCTGTTGAAGCTGATCGGCGAAGAGTCGCTGACGAATCTGCGCCTGCTGCAGCACGATGCTGTGGAAGTGCTGACGCACATGATTCCCGCCAATTCGCTGGCCGGTATCCACGTTTTCTTCCCCGATCCATGGCACAAGGCGCGCCATAACAAGCGCCGCCTGATCCAGTCGCCGTTCGTCAAGCAGTTGACCGATCGCCTGGCGCCGGGCGGCTATCTGCATTGCGCCACCGACTGGGAAGATTACGCGGTGCAAATGCTGGACGTGCTGGGCGCCGAGCCGCAACTGCGCAATAGCGCTGAGGGCTACGCGCCGCAACCGGCGTATCGTCCGCTGACCAAGTTTGAAAACCGTGGCTTGAAGCTGGGCCATGGCGTGTGGGATCTGGTGTTCATCAAGAAATAATCTGGCGGTTTGCCCACCTGTGCCGTTTGCACGAGAACAAGCCTGCCGCGGCGACGCCGCAGGCTTTTTTAATGCGCGCGCTAGCGTGCGCTGGCTAGGCAAGGTGGGCGAATTACGGTAGTCTTATCTTTTTTGCATTGATTGATATTATGTCCAAGAAAATACTCGTGACCGGCGCATCCGGTTTCATCGGTTCGCATACTTGTGTCGAATTGCTCGCTGCCGGCTTTGATGTCGTCGCGGTGGATAATTTGTGCAATAGCGCGCGCGAAGCGATGGCGCGCGTGGAGCGCATCTCCGGCAAAAGCGTGCCCTTCTATGAGGCGGACGTGCGCGACCGCGCGGCCATGGCCGCCGTCCTGCGCGAGCACGCCATCGATGCTGTGATCCATTTCGCCGGCTTGAAGGCGGTGGGCGAATCCGTGGCGCAGCCGCTCATGTATATGGACAACAATGTGTCGGGCACCGTGGCCCTGCTGGAAGTGCTGGCGGCGGCGAATGTGAAGCGTTTTGTATTCAGCTCGTCGGCCACCGTGTATGGCGATCCGGAAGCCTTACCGACCCTGGAATCGTCGCGCCTGTCCGTGACCAACCCATATGGACGCTCGAAGCTGATGGTCGAGCAGATCCTGGGGGATCTCGTGCATGCTGATGCCCAATGGCAAGTCGGCGTGCTGCGCTACTTTAATCCCGTCGGCGCGCATGCCAGCGGCTTGATCGGTGAAGATCCGGCCGGCATCCCGAATAACCTGATGCCCTTCATCGCCCAGGTGGCCGTGGGCCGTCGCGAACGCCTGGCCGTCTTCGGCAACGACTACGATACGCCGGATGGCACGGGGGTGCGCGACTACATTCACGTGGTCGATCTGGCGCTGGGCCATGTGGCCGCGCTGAACCGCCTGTTCTCCACCGAGGGCGGCTTTACCGTCAACCTGGGCACGGGCCACGGCTACAGCGTGCTCGACACCGTGCGCGCCTTCGAAGCGGCCAGCGGCCGCAAGGTGCCGTATGACATCGTGCCGCGCCGCCCCGGCGACATCGCCAGCTGCTACGCCTCGGCCGACAAGGCAAAGGAGTTGCTGGGCTGGCAAGCGCAGAAAAACATCGACGACATGTGCCGCGACCACTGGCGCTGGCAGCACCAGAACCCGCAAGGCTACGCAGCCTGAGAGAAGATTGATGTCTCTAGTTTTGGCACAGCATTAATGCATCCTGCCAGTTAGGCAAGCCGCAGAAAGTCTCCATCAGTTTCTGCGACGACAATACCGAATTGGCTGGTCGCTGTGCCGGAACCGGGTACTCGGATGCCAGTATCGGTGTCAGCCGCGGCTTTTTCGTGACCGATGCATGGGCCATGATCGCCTCGGCAAAGCCAAACCACGTGGTTTTTCCTTGTGCCGTCAAATGGTAGAGCCCGGAATGCTTGTCCCACCACGCTTGCTGGTCGGCTGTGGCCAGGCTTTGCGCTACGATGTGCGCGGTAGTATCGGCGATGGTACGGCTCCATGTGGGAGCGCCGAATTGATCCGACACGATGTTCAGCGCGTCGCGCTCCTGAGCCAGGCGGCGCATGGTGAGCAGGAAGTTTTTGCCATGCGTGCTGTAAACCCAGCTGGTGCGCAGTATAAGATGGGCTACGCCGCTGGCTTGAATGGCCTGTTCGCCTGCCAGCTTGCTGCTGCCGTAAACATTCAGCGGGCAGGTCGGATCCGTTTCCAGATAGGGGATGTCTTTGCTGCCGTCGAACACGTAGTCGGTGCTGTAATGTATCAATGTGGCGCCAAGCTTCTTGGCCTCTTCAGCCATGACACCAGGTGCCTCGCCATTGATGCGCAGTGCAAGTTCCGGTTCACGTTCCGCCTGATCGACCGCGGTGTAGGCCGCAGGATTGACGATCAGCGTAGGCTTCACAGTGCGAATGACGTCCCGCACCTGTTGCAGATTGCTCAAGTCCATTTGACTGCGATCAAGCGCGATGATTTCTCCCAAGCCTTGCAGGCTGCGCTCGAGCTCATAGCCTACCTGGCCAGTTCTTCCGGAGATTAAAATTCGGCTCATGAGTATTCCTGTCTATATTGGTGCCAATAGTATGCCTGAAGGCGGCTGGATTGAGTGAATAGCCCGCTAGTTTTTCGGTGCCTTGTCTGGTGAGAGTTGCCATGCGCCGCCCATAAAAAATCCCGCTCACACGCAAGTGTGGCGGGATTTTTTTTAGAGCGCCATCAACCCAATGGCGTCAAAAGCAGCTATTAAGGATACAGGCCGCGCACTTCACGAGCCTGGAGAACACGCGTGCATGCCAGGATGAAGGTGGCGGTACGCATCGACACTTTCTTCTCTTGCGACACTTGCCATACCGCGTCGAACGCTTCGCGCATGATGCGGGTCAGGCGGCTGTTGATTTCTTCTTCCGTCCAGAAGAAGCTCGAGAAGTTCTGCGCCCACTCGAAGTAGCTGACGGTTACGCCGCCGGCGTTGGCCAGTACGTCCGGCACGATCAGCACGCCACGGTCGGTCAGGATGTCGTCCGCTGCCGGCAGGGTCGGGCCGTTGGCGCCTTCCAGGATGATCTTGGCGCGGATGACTTGTGCGCGTTCGGCCGTGATCTGCTGTTCCAGTGCGGCCGGGATCAGGATGTCGCAATCGATGCCCCAGAAATCTTCGCGTGGCACGAATGCCTCGGCGCCCGGGAAGCCTTCGACGCTGCCCACTTCGGCCACGTGTGCCAGCAATTGCGGGATGTTCAGGCCGCCGGCATGCACGACGGTGGTCTTGTGGTCTTGTACCGCGACGATTTTCGAACCGGCTTCAGCGAACATGCGGGCAGCGACGCCGCCCACGTTGCCGAAACCTTGCACGATGACTTTCGCGCCTTCGAGCGACATGCCGACCTTGGCGGCCGCATCGCAACCGACGACGAACACGCCGCGGCCCGTCGCATCGCGGCGACCCAGGCTGCCGCCCAGCGAAATTGGTTTACCCGTCACCACGCCGGTCGACATATTGCCGCCGATCATGGCGTAGCTGTCCATCATCCACGCCATGACTTGTTCATTCGTGTTGACGTCCGGCGCCGGGATATCCTTGTTCGGTCCGATGATCATGCTGATCTCGCTCGTGTAGCGGCGGGTCAGGCGTTGCAGTTCGTTGCGCGACAGGGTCTTCGGATCGACACGGATACCGCCCTTGGCGCCGCCGTATGGCACGTTGACCGCTGCATTCTTGACCGTCATCCAGGCCGACAGGGCCATCACTTCCGACAAGGTCACGTCCTGGTGGAAGCGCACGCCGCCTTTGCCCGGACCGCGCGACAAATTGTGCTGCACGCGGTAGCCTTCGTAGTGGGCAATGGTGCCGTCATCGCGCTCGATAGGCACGTCGACCGTCAGGATGCGCTTTGGACGCTTCAGCGTTTCCACCCAGCGCGACAGGTTGCCCAGGTACGGCGTAACGCGGTCGATCTGCTCGAGGTAGACGCCCCATGGGCCCAGGTCTTCAGGATTGAGGTAGGAAGGAAGTGCGTGCTTGCTGGTCATGCTTGATAAGCTCCTGGACAATACGAATACGTTAGAGGCACAGCCGAGATGCAGCTGCGCGCAGCGGAACCGCATCGTAGGCGATAGCCTCATGCCCGGGCCAATGCTTTGTGCGCATCCGGTTATGCATTTCTTGCATAGTTGTATTGTCAGGATTGCCAGTCAGGACTGAACGGCCTCGGTGGCGCGTTTGCGGCGCTTGCTGGCGCGCGCCTTGCCTTCCTGCGCCTGCACCAGGTACTGCCACAGGCTTTCGACGATCTGCTTGCCAGGGCGCAGGCTCGATGGGCGCTCGCGATATAAACGGATTTCCAGCTCGATTTCCCAGCCTGGCGCGCCGCCGTCGGCGCGCGCCAGATGCTTGTACTTGACGTCGCGCATGACGGCCGATTCGGGCAGAAAGGCGATGCCGCGTCCCTCCAGCGCCATCATTTTGAGGCCTTCGGCCATGTCCGTTTCGTAGCAGGTTTCCAGGAACAGGGGCGCCTTGGCGTCGGCCAGCAGCAGCTCCACCATGCGTCCCAGGTAGGCATTGCTGGTGTAGGAAAGGAAGGGTAGCGGCTCCTTGGCGCTGCCGGGCAGGACGAAGTCCGGCACCTTGTCCTGGCCGCAGCGCGCATACGCGCGCAGGGTTTCGCGGCCCATCACCAGCATGTCGTAGCGGCCCGTATCCAGCTGCACCGGCTGGCGCGGATGGTGGTAGCACAGCAACAAATCGCAGCCACCGTCGACCAGCTGCAGCACGGCGTCGTGCACGTTCAGGGCCATCAGGCGGCTGTTGATCGGCGCAAAACCGTCTTCCAGCGCCGTCAGCCATTTCGGCATGAAGGTCAGCGACAGGGTATGCGGCACGGCGAAATCGACGCTCGTTTGCGTGGCGGCGCGCTTGCCGCGCAACAGGGCGCGCACGCCATTGATTTGTCCCAGCATTTCCAGCGCCTGCTCGTAGAACACGGCGCCGGCCGGCGTCAATCGCGTCGGATAGGACGTGCGGTCGACCAGGTCGATGCCGAGCCAGTTTTCCAGCGACTGGATGCGCCGCGAGAAGGCTGGCTGGGTGACGTGGCGCAGGGCCGCGGAACGGCTGAAATTATGCGTTTCAGCGAGCGAGATGAAGTCTTCCAGCCATTTGGTTTCCATCGCGGCAGCGTTCTCTTATCAAGGGCAGGGGCAAGGTGCAGTGCTCAGGGCGTCTCGGGCGATGCCGCCGGCTGGTACAGCGCGGCGGGCAGGCCGAAGAAAGACGGCGGGCCCAGGGTCGTGCCATCGAGCGAGCCGCCCGCATTCAGGGCCTTGTTGATGGCCGCCAGCAGGGAGCTGCGGTCGGCCAGGTTTTGTATCAGCGCGCGCGGGCCATTGTGGAAGGTGTGCTGGGCGATATCGGCGGCGACGACAAAGATCGGCTCGCGGCGCAAGGGGAACTCCACCCATTCGCCGTCGTCGTCCTGCGCGCAGAACGTATCGGGCAAGGTCATGTTTTCGGCGCCGGGAAGGTGCGACGCCAGCACCAGCCCGAAGGCTTCCGGCACCACGTCGGCCAGGCGGCGCACGGTGAGGTCGTCCTGCACCAGGGCGCGTACTTGTGCTTCCACCGCATCTTCGGCGTCGGGCTGGGCGCCGAGGATTTTCACGGCCTGGTAAATCAGGTCCGGCGAGAGCGCTTCCATCAAATCTTCCATCAAATCATCTCCAGAATCATGGCGACGATTTCGTCGCCGTACGAGGCCAGTTTTTTCTCGCCCACGCCGCTCACGCCGCGCATCTGCTCGAGCGAGGTGGGCTTGGCCTTGGCGATTTCGCGCAGGGTAGCGTCGACAAAAATGACGTAGGCCGGCACATTGTGTGTGCGCGCCGTCTCCACGCGCCACCAGCGCAGCTTGTCGAAGATCGCCTGTTCGCTGGTGGACAGATCCGTCTCGACATAGCCCTTCGCCACGCTGGTGCTGCGCTTGCTGGTTTTCACCGGTTTCTGGTACTGGCGCAGCTGCACTTTCTGGCCGCCCTTGAGCACGGGGCGCGAAGCGTCCGTCAGTTTCAGCGAGCTGTATTGTTCATGGTCGACCGAGACGAGACCCAGCGCGATGGCCTGGCGCAGGATCGACTTCCATTCCGCTTCGCCCAGATCCGAGCCGATGCCGAAGACGGACAGCGAATCGTGGTGCCAGGTCTTGATGCGTTCCGATTCCACGCCGCGCAGCACGTCGATCACGTGGCCGCCGGCGAAGCGCTGGTCGACGCGGTAGATGGCCGACAGCAGTTTTTGCACGGGTACCGTGCCGTCGAAGGACACGGGTGGCACCAAACAGGTGTCGCAATTGCCGCACGGCGAAGCCGGTTCACCGAAGTATTCGAGGAGGCGCATGCGGCGGCAGCTGAGCGTTTCGCACAGGCCCAGCATGGCGTCGAGTTTCACGCCCAGCACGCGCTTGAAAGTGTCGTCGGCCTCGGACTCGTCGATCATGCGCCGCTGCAGCACCACGTCCTGCAAGCCATACGCCATCCAGGCGTTGGCGGCCATGCCGTCGCGGCCCGCGCGCCCCGTTTCCTGGTAATAGCCCTCGATACTTTTCGGCAGATCCAGATGCGCGACGAAGCGCACGTCGGGCTTGTCGATGCCCATGCCGAAGGCGATGGTGGCGACCATGACGATGTTTTCTTCGCGCAGGAAGCGCGCCTGGTTGGCGCTGCGCTTGGCGTACTCCATGCCGGCGTGATACGGCAGGGCGCGGATGCCGCTCTGGTTCAGAAATTCCGCCGTCTCTTCGACCTTTTTGCGCGACAGGCAGTAGACGATGCCGCAGTCGCCCGTGTGTTCCGTGTTGATGAAGTCGAGCAGCTGCTTGCGGCCATTCGCCTTTTCCACGATCTGGTAGCGGATGTTCGGGCGGTCGAAGGACGAGACGAACTGGCGCGCGTCTTCCAGCTGCAAACGCAGGGCGATTTCGGCACGCGTCTGCGGGTCGGCCGTGGCCGTGAGCGCGATGCGCGGCACGTCCGGGAACTGCTCGTGCAGCACCGACAGCTTGATGTATTCGGGACGGAAGTCGTGACCCCACTGGGCCACGCAGTGCGCCTCGTCGATGGCGAACAGGGAGATTTTCGAGGCCTGGAACAGGTCCAGGCAGCGCTGCGTCATCAGGCGCTCGGGCGCCACGTAGACGACGTCGATGCCGCCCGTGCGCACCAGGCGTTCGATGCGGCTCGCTTCTTCGTAGGTTTGCGTGGAATTGAGGAAGGCGGCGCGCACGCCGACTTCGGCCAAAGCGTCCACTTGGTCCTGCATCAGCGCGATCAACGGCGAGACGACGACACCGACGCCATCGCGCAGCAGCGCGGGAATCTGATAGCACAGCGACTTGCCGCCGCCCGTGGGCATCAGTACCAGCGCGTCGCCGCCATGGCTGACGTGGTCGACGATGTCGGCTTGCTGGCCGCGGAAGGCCGGGTAGCCGAAAACGGTTTGCAGCAGGTGCAGCGCGCGCTGGTTAAGATCTTGATTCATAGTGCCTTATTCTGCCCAAACAACCCAGCCGTAGTGGGCGCTGGCCAACACCAGCAAGCCGAACACAATGCGGTACCAGGCAAAAAACGTGAAGTCGTGCGAGCTGATGTAGCGCAGCAGCCAGCGCACGCACAGGAAGGCGGAGATGAAGGCGGACACGGTGCCCAGGCCGAACAGTGGCACGTCGGTGGCCGACAGGATGTCGCGCGCTTTGTACAGAGAATAGGCGGTGGCCGCCAGCAGGGTGGGGATGGCCAGGAAGAACGAGAATTCGGTGGCCGTCTTGCGCGACAGGCCCAGCAGCATGCCGCCGATGATGGTCGAGCCGGAGCGGCTGGTGCCGGGGATCAGCGCGAACGCCTGCGCGCAGCCCACTTTCAAAGCGTCGAACGGCGTCATTTCATCGACCGAGTTGACGCGCACGGTGACGGGATTGGTGCGCGCGCGGCGCTCCACCAGCAAGATCACGATGCCGCCAATGATGAAGGCCATGGCCACCGGTACTGGCTTGAACAGCGCATGCTTGATCATCTTGCCGATGGCCAGGCCGATGATGGCCAGGGGCAGGAAGGCGATGGCCACGTTCAGCACGAACTTGCGCGATTTGGCTTCGCTGCCGAAGGTGGTCAGCACGCTGCCGATGCGCTGGCGGTATTCCCAGCACACGGCCAGGATGGCGCCGGCCTGGATGGCGATCTCGAAGACATCCATGACCTCTTTCGAGACATCCTTGGTAAAGTCGAGCAGGCTGCCGGCCAGGATCAGGTGACCCGTGGACGAAATCGGCAAGAATTCGGTAAAACCTTCGACCAGCCCCATGATGATGGCTTTTAACGCAAGAATGAGATCCATAGGTATAAACGGGTATAAGTGGCAGGATGGGGTGAGTGTGCGGCGCCCGCAATGTGCGCGGGGTCGAAGCTTACCATGCCGCAGGCCCGCGGACCTTATTTGGGCGCAGTTGGGCGGCGCTTTTTTAGCGCCGTCCGCCAGGCGAGGGGAGGCTTCAGGAAGCCTGTTTTGCCGGCGCCACCAGGCGCGCGCTGGCCGCCACCAGCAGCAGGGCGGCGCCCAGCATGGCGAAAGCGATATTCAGGCTGGTGGCGTGGGCGACGAAGCCGATCACGGCCGGGCCGGCCAGGATGCCCGCGTAGCCGATGGTGGTGATGGCCGCCACGGCCAGGCTGGCTGGCATGGCATGCTGATTGCCCGCCGCCGTAAACAGGATGGGCACGATGTTCGCCGCGCCCAGGCCGATCAGCACGAAGCCGAGCATGGCCAGGCTGGCGTGCGGCGCCATGACGGCCAGGAAGAAGCCTGCCGCTGCACACAGGCCGCCAAAAGTAAGCACCCGCTTGCCGCCAAAGCGGCTGACCACCTTGTCGCCTGTAAATCGACCGACCGTCATGGCGATGGCGAAGGCGGCGTAGCCGAGACCGCCCTTGGCTTCTTCCACGCCGCGCGTGGTGGTGAGGAACAGGGCGCTCCAGTCGAGGATGGCGCCTTCGGCCAGGAAGACGATAAAGCACAGCAAGCCGATGAAAATGACGGCGCCATGCGGCATGACGAACAGCGGCGTCTTTTCGCCGGAGGCGGACGCCGTCGGCAGCAGATGGCCTTGCGCCGCGCCCAGCACGCCGCACAGCAGCAGCATCACCACCACGCAGGACCAGGCCGGCGTCAGGCCCAGCCACAGCAGCAGGGCCATGCAGGCCGCGCCGGCGAAGCCGCCCACGCTGAACAGGGCGTGAAAGCCCGACATCATGGCGCCGCCGTTGGCTTTTTCGATGATCACGGCCTGGATATTGATGGCCACGTCGAAGGTGCCCATGGCCGCGCCAAACACCAGCAGCACCAGGCCCAGTTGCAGCGGCGTGGCGGCCAGCGCCAGGCCGGGCAAGATGGCGGTCAGCAGCAGGCCGGCGCCGGCGATGACCTTGCGGCAGCCGAAGCGTGCCGTGAGCATGCCCGTAAACGGCATCGCGCACAGCGAGCCGGCGCCCAGGCAGAGCAGCAAAATACCGAGAGTGGCTTCATCGAGGCCCAGGCGCGACTTGGCGTAGGGAACCAGCGGTGCCCAGGCGGCCATGCCGAGGCCGGCGGCGAAGAAGACCAGGCGCGTGGCGCGTTGTTGCAGGGTGCCGGTGAGATGCATGATGGAACTTTTCAAAGGTCGGGGTGGATAAAATCAGGCGCGGGCGCGCAGCACTTGCACGCCCAGCCGTTCAAAGGCGGCCACATGGGCGGCGCCGGCATCGGCTTCCAGCACCAGGTGCTGCAGCAAGCCCGTGGCCAGCACGCCGAACGGTGCGGCCGTGCCCAGCTTGTCGCTGGTGACGGCCACCACCACCGCCTTGCTGGCGCCGGCGATGCTGCGCTTGAACTCGGCCTCGTCGTAATTGAAGGCCGTCACGCCCGCGTCCGCATCGGCGCCGCAAGCGCCGAGGAAGCACAGGTCGGGATGCATGCGCTCGACCGTGCGCAAGGCTTGCGGCCCCAGGCTGGCGCCGGCGCGGCGGTCGACCCGGCCGCCAGCCATGATCAGTTCGATTTCCGGACGCTCCATCAGGGCCATGGCAATGGCTGGTGCGTTGGTGATGACAGTGAGCGCCAACTCTGGCAAGGCGCTGGCGATGGCCAGGTTGGTCGAGCCCGCATCAAAAAACAGCACCTGGCCCGCGCGCACGAGTGACACGGCGGCCTGCGCCAGGCGCGCCTTGCGTTCCGGCGCTTCCTGTTTGCGCTGCGTCAAGGTACCGCCGTCGGGCGCCAGCGGCAGGGCGCCGCCATACACGCGCTGGCACAGGCCGGCCGCCGCCATCTCGCGCAGATCGCGCCGTATCGTATCTTCGGAAACGTCGAGCTGGCGCGCCAGATCGAGCGCCAGCACGCGTCCATCGGCATGCAATTGTTGCTGGATCAGCGCGTGGCGTTGTTTGAGGAGCAGGGTGGCGGACATCGGTATATGTTTGAAACGTGCAGGAATGTGCATGAATATACGTAAACGTGCAGATGGAGTCAAGCGTACGCTATGCTTCCGTCAAATATGGCCGAAAAAATATAAACTCTGTTAGTGTTGTAAAAAATGGAATGAAATAAGGAAAGCCATGTTTTCAGTTACTTCTTTCAAAGCAAGCTTGCCGGGCCGCGCCCTGCGCCGCAGTGGATGGTTGATCCTGGGCATGATGATCGTGTTGAACGCGCTGCATTACTTGCGCAATGGCACGCTGGGCTGGAGCGATGCACGCGATTCCGTGTTCCTGCTGTTAATCTATTTCGGGATTGCCACATTGCTGGAATACAAGCGCCAGCGCGACGCCGAGGAAGCGGAGGACGCGCGCTGAGCACGGGGCAGGCAGGGACGCCGTTCGTCGCGCCGCTCAGGGCGCCGTCAGCCGTTCCAGCTCGGCCAGCCAGTGCACCGCGTGTTCGCGGCTGTCGCCGCACATCTCTGCCGATGGCTGCAAGCCGCCGCAAAAGGCGGGCCGCTGCGGCTGGCCAAAGATCTTGCAGCGGTTGTCGTCGGCCAGCTGTATGCAGCGCACGCCCGCCGGTTTTCCATCCGGCATGCCGGGAATCGGGCTGGTGATGGACGGTGCGGTGCAGCAGGCGCCGCACGATGGACGGCATGCCAGGGTGGCGGATGGTGACATGGGATTTCAGACGGGCGGGTGAGGAGCCGACAGTATAGCAAGCCGGCTCCCATGCGTCGCCAGGGTGTGTTTAGCGCACGATGCTGACGCGCTTGCCCGACAGGGTGCGGCGGGCCGGATCGCCATGCACGGTGATGCGGCCGGAACCGCTGGCGCGGGCGTTGACTTCACTCTGGACGGTGACGTCGATGTCGCCGGAACCGTTGCTCGCCAGATAGGCAACGTCGCTGCGCAGGGCCGCCAGGTTGACATCGCCCGAGCCATTCACGTTGGCGTCGAGGCGCTGCACGGCGCCGCTGGCGCTGATGCTGCCCGAGCCGTTGACGGCCACGTTGATGCGCTCGCCACGCACGCTGCCCAGCTGGATGCTGCCCGAGCCGTTTTGCGCCGCGTCCGTATTGCCGCTGGCAAGGGCCGCCGCGTTGATGCTGCCCGAGCCACCGTTGGTCACGCCGAAGCGGCCCACCGTGCCTGACAGTTCGCTCTTCATCGAACCGCGCTGCTCCAGGCTGAAATCATCGCCATTGAGGCCGCTGACCACCAGGCGGCCCGAGCCCGAGATATTGATTTTCTTCAATTGCGGCGTCGTATAGATGACGTGGATGCCATTGCTGCTGCGAATGTTCGTATCGCTCCAGAGGCGCAGGGTATTGCCGCTCACGTCGCTGTGGATCTGCGGCTGCAGATTGCTGTCCGCTTCGATCACCAGCGATGCCGTCGGGCCGACGCGCACGTCGATCTTGATGTCGATGCGCTTCATGTTGTCGATGTCGAGCGCGCTGATGTTGCTGACCTGGCGCACGTCGCGGCTCACTTGCCCGTTGCCCTGGATGGCATTGCCGCTTGAATCGGCATAGCGCACTTCGCCATCGTTGGGGTTGATGACGATGGCGCAACCGCCAAGAGCAACGGCACAGCACAGGGCCAGCAAGGTACGCATGGTGTTTCCTTTATGATTGTTTTAAGTAAGTACCAAGAATTTATGCGTACTTGCTTAGTTCAGGACAAGAAAAAGCCGGCTGCCGCGCCGCGGCTGCCGTGCTGTCGATGAGAAGATAGCAAGGCGATACCTTGGCTTGCAGGGAAATGCGATGAACTGCGCAAAATGGGGGCTGAAACGCATTCTGCTTCACCCGGCGCCGCAGGTCCGGCGCCAGAGGGCGGTGCCGCCAACGCCGGCACGGAGGGTACAATGCCTGTGTTCGGGATGCCGGGCGATGCCCCGCGCTTGACCTTGACGGTAGACCGGTCTACCATTAATGACTCAAAAGTAAGTTACTTGGAAAGATACATGCAAGCCCCGATTGATACCAAGCCCCGCTGGGAGCGGCGCAAGGATGCCCGCCCGCAGGAATTGCTCGCCGCCGCCCTCGACCTGTTTGTCGAACGGGGCTTCGCATCGACGCGCCTGGAGGATGTGGCCAAACGGGCCGGCGTGTCGAAAGGCACCCTGTACCTGTACTTTGAGAACAAGCAAGAGCTATTCAAGGCCGTGGTGCGCGACAATATCGTGCAGTCGATCGGCGAGGCGGAAGACAGCATGGCCGCCTCGGACAGCAGCAGCGCCGAGTTGTTGCGCAAGGTGATGATGCAATGGTGGGAAGAGTTTGGCGCCACCAAGCTGGCCGGCTTGACCAAGCTGATGCTGGCCGAAGCGAACAATTTCCCGGAACTGGCGCAGTTTTACAACGAAGAAGTCGTCACGCGCGGCAATGGGTTGATCGTCAGCCTGCTCGAGCGGGGCATGCAGCGCGGCGAATTCCGCCAGGTCGATCCCGTGCTGGTCAGCACCATCCTCAGCGCCCCCGTCACCATGCTGATGATGTGGACGCACTCCTTCCTGCCGTGCGAGGTCAAGAACATCGATCCGATCGCCTACATGGATGCCTTTATCGACATGAGTTTGCGCAGCCTGCAGGTGGAGGCGCCCGGGAAAAGTTGACATGCGGCGCTTGCCTCTACCGTTCAGTTGCCCCTATCCAAGGTTCGCCCCCTCAAATCTGCAGATCGTCGCAAATTTCCTCCATTCCCCGTCTTTATGGTTAACATGTGCTTTCAGCCAGTTCAACGATAAAATGGCGGATTATTACTTCACTTACCGAGTCCAAAGATGAATATCGAACAAGCCCGCTTCAATATGATCGAACAGCAGATCCGTCCATGGGACGTACTGGATATCGACGTATTGGAGCTGTTGAACGTGGTCAAGCGTGAAGATTTCGTGCCGGCCGCCTATAAAAACCTGGCCTTCGTCGATACCGAAATTCCGCTGGGCGGCGGCGAATGCATGTTGACGCCGAAGCTGGAAGCGCGCATTTTGCAAGACGTAGCCGTCAAAAAGCATGAAAATGTGCTGGAAATCGGCACCGGCAGCGGCTACATGGCCGCTTTGCTGGCGCACAAGGCACGTCATGTGACGAGCGTGGAAATCGTTCCCCAATTGAAAACCCTGGCCGAGCAGACCCTGGCCGCCAACGGCGTGACGAACGTCACCGTGGAACTGGGCGACGGCGCGCAAGGCTGGAGCAAGGGCGCACCGTACGACGTGATCGTCGTGTCCGGCGCCCTGGCCGTGTTGCCGGAAGCACTGTTGCAACAAGTGAAAGTCGGCGGCCGCATCCTGGCCATCATCGGCGAAGCGCCGATCATGTCGGCGCACCTGATCACGCGCAGCTCGGACAAGGCTTACGACACGCGCAAGCTGTTTGAAACCAATGTCACGCCGCTGCAAGCCGTGGCACCGTCGCATTTCCAGTTCTGAGGCGACCGATTCGATGGAGCATTTGAGTGCACCGCAGCTGGCCGCCTGGCTGGCTGACCCTTCCCGCCCGCGTCCGCTGTTGCTGGATGTGCGGGAACAGTGGGAGTTCGACCTGTGCCACCTCGACGGGGCCACCCTGATGCAGATGAATTCGATTCCTGCGCGCATCGATGACCTCGATGAAGACGCCGAGATCGTTTGCATTTGCCATCACGGCATGCGCAGCATGCAGGTGGCGGCCTTCCTGGAGCGCAATGGTTTTGGCAAGATCAGTAATTTGACGGGCGGCGTGCATGCCTGGGCGCTGCAAGTCGACAGCGCGATGCCTACATACTAAGTTATTTTGCAGTAGATGCACCCAGGCATGTTTTCCTGCATGCCTGCGGAGGCCTGTACCCCGCTCACCCGGCGGGCGCAAGGCAAGCGGTAGCAGATTTTTGATTCCATCAACTTTTGACGACTCCAACGGAGAAATGCAATGCGGAAACCCCTTATCGCCATGCTGATGACCAGCGCCTTTGTCTCGATGACATGCTCGCTGCAAGCGCAGGCGGCCGATCTCATCCAGGTGTACCAGCAGGCGCTGGCCAATGACGCGCAGTATGCGAGCGCGCGCGCGGCCCTGTCGGCCGGGATGGAGCGGGTTCCGCAGGGGCTGGCAGGCTTGCTGCCGCAAGTTGCCGCGTCGGGTACGAATACGCGCGGCAATACCGAGCAGATCGTCCAGAACAATGGCGGTAACAAGATCACCTCGCCGTCCGTCAACGTGCGCACGAATAGCTACAACCTGACCCTGACGCAGCCGCTGTTCCGCTGGGACCGTTGGGAAACCTATCAGCAAAGCAAGCTGGCGCAAGCGATTGCGGAAGCGCAATTTGCGCAAGTGCAGCAAGACCTGATCACCCGCGTGGCGCAGGCATATTTCGACGTGCTGAGCGCGCAGGACAACCTGGGCGCCACGCAGGCGCAAAAGGTCGCCACGACGGAGCAGCTGGCATCGGCCAAGCGCAACTTCGAAGTCGGCACGCAAACGATTACCGACACGCACGAAGCGCAGGCGGCCTACGATCTGGTGGTGGCGCAGGAATTTGCCGCCATCAATGACCTGGCCAACAAGCGCAGCGCCTTGCAAACCATCATCGGCGAAGCGCCGACCACCCTGGCGCCGATGCGCGCGGGCGTCGTCATCAGCGCGCCGGAACCGGCCGCCGTCGAGCCGTGGGTGTCATCCGCCGAAGAGCAGAATTACAGCGTCGTCACGGCCCAGTTCAATGTGGAATCGGCCAAGCGCGACATCGGCCGCAACCGCGCCGGCCACTACCCGACCCTGGACCTGATCGCCAACACGGGCCATAGCTACAGTTCCGGTGGCGGCAATGGCAACGGCAACAACAACAACGCCATCGGCGTGCAGTGGAGCATCCCGATCTTCAGCGGCTTTGCCGTCACCAGCAAGGTGCGTGAATCGATCGCGCTGGAAAACAAGGCCCGCAACGACCTGGAAACGGCACGCCGCACGGCCTCGCAAGGCGCGCGCCAGGCTTTCCTCGGCGTTAATAGCGGCCTGGCGCAAGTCAAGGCGCTGGAAGCGGCGGAAGTGTCGAGCAAGTCGGCGCTGGAGTCGAACCAGCTCGGCTATCAAGTGGGCGTGCGCATCAATATCGACGTCTTGAATGCACAGAAACAATTGTTCTCCACGCAAAAAGACCTGTCGAAAGCCCGCTACGACACCATCATGAACGGCTTGCGCCTGAAGGCGGCCGCTGGCACCCTGAAGGAAACGGACTTGATGCCCGTCAACGCCTTGCTCGACAAGTAAGCGCGGTTTTGCTCTGAATGAAAACCAGCCCCGGCAGCGGTGCTGGTTTTTTTTCGTCTTGAAGTGGTGTTACACGGCGCGGCTGTTGGCGAATTGGGTCAGCACGACACCGGCCACCACCAGCCCCGCGCCGGCCCAATGCAGCGGAGAAATGTGCTTGGCGGCAAAGCCCAGCAAGCCGTAGCGGTCGATGGCCAGCGCGGCCAGCATTTGCCCGCCGATGACGGCCGCCATGAAGGGGCCGGAGCCCATGCGCGGCGCCAGCATCAGCGCGGCCGTAATGTAAAACACGCCGGCCGCGCCGCCCAGCCAGGACCAGCCCGGTCCCCGCATGGCGAGACCGACATCGGGCGCCGGTACCCGCCAGACCAGCATCACCAGCGAGGCGAGCACGGCGCTGACGGCCAGCGAAGCGAGGGTGGCCCACAACGGGTGGCCCAGGTTGCGGCCCAGCGCGGCATTCGCGCCCGCCTGGAAGGGGACGACGGCGCCGGCCAGCATGGCCAGCGGGGCAAATACGGTAATCCATCCATGCATGGTGACACTCCCACAGTTGAGTTGATGGGATCATCGTATTATGCTGTCATGATTAAATCCAATTCGTAGTTTGTCATCTAACTATGCACCAAATGAATAATCTGCGCGCCGTCGATTTGAACTTGCTGGTGATCCTGGACGCGCTGCTCAGCGAGCGCCATTTGTCGCGCGCGGCCGAGCGCTTGCACATGAGCCAGCCTGCCGTCAGCCATGCGCTGGCCCGCTTGCGCCACTTGCTCGGCGACCCGCTGCTGCTGCGCGGCAAGGGCGGCTTCCAGCCAACGGCGCGCGCCCTGGAGCTGGCGCGGCCGCTGGCCGAAGCCCTGCAAAGCGTGCGTTCCGTGCTCGGTGGCGCCGTCTTCGAGGCGGCTACGGCGCAGCGCGTGTTTCGCCTGGCCATGTCGGATTACGGCGCGGCCTTGATCTTGCCCGCTTTGCTGCGGCGTCTGCGCGTGGAAGCGCCCGGCATCGACCTGGCCATCAGCTATGCCAGCCGACCGGCCGTGATCGCTGGCGTGCAGGATGGCGAGATCGATCTGGCGCTGGGCGTGTTCCCGCAATTGCCCGAGCAGTTGCACCGTGAAACCTTATTCGAGGAAACGTTCGTGTGCGCGCTCGATCCGGCCAGCCTGGCGGACGGTGAAACGTTGAGCCTGGAAACTTATCTGGCGCGCCCGCATGTGCTGGTGGCGTCCAGCGAAGGCGGCATGGCGGCCGAAGTCGACGCGGCCCTGGCCCAGCTGGGACAGACGCGCCGCATTGCCGTGCGTGTGCCGTACTGGACGGTCGCACCGGATGTCGTGAGGGGGACGGACTTGATCCTGACGGTGGCGCAGCGGGCCTTGCAGGGGAGTGTGGCGCAAGGGCTGGCGCTGTATGCCGCGCCGTTTGCCATCGCGCCGTTTGCGTTTGAAACGATACGGCACCGCCGTACGGACGGCGATGCGGGCATTGCCTGGCTGCGCGCGGCCATCGCACAGGCCGCCGAGCCAGGCTGAGGTATTACAGGCCGCCGCCCTGGCCGTCGAACTTGCGCTCGATCAATTCGATCTTGTAGCCGTCGGGATCGGTGATGAAGGCGATGACCGTGTTGCCGCCTTTCACGGGGCCCGGTTCGCGCGTGACGTTGCCGCCATTCGCGCGTGCCGCGTCGCACGCGGCGACGATGTCGTCGGCCGAGATGGCGATGTGGCCGTACGCCGTGCCCAGCTCGTAGCTGGTGGTGCCATAGTTATACGTCAGTTCCAGTTCCGCGTGGTCGGGGTTCGAACCATAGCCGACGAAGGCCAGCGTGTACTGGTATTCCGGATTGTCACTGGTGCGCAGCAGCGTCATGCCCAGGACCTTGGTGTAAAAATCGATGGAGCGCTGCAGGTCGCCGACCCGTAACATGGTGTGCAAAATACGCATCGTAAATCCTTGATGTTGATAGGGGAATGGCAGGATTTTATGCGTTTTACGGCTTTCTTGCCGAGACCGCCTCTGCCGCCCGGTGATGGAACAGCAGCGGACGGCATGCCGGCGTTACTCCAGATGGGCGTCCAGGGTGATTTCCGTCGCCAGCAACTTCGATACAGGGCAGCCGAGCTTGGCGCGCAGGGCCGCGTCCTGGAACGCTTCGTCGGTGGCGCCGGGAATGGTGGCCACCAGGGTCAGGTGCACGGCCGTGATGGCATAGCTGCCATCGATTTTCTCCAGGCTGACGTCGGCCGTGGTTTTCAGGGCTGTGGCGCGCAGGCCCGCCTCGCCCAGCTGGCCGGACAGGGCCATGGTGAAGCAGGCGGCATGGGCCGCGCCGATCAGTTCTTCCGGATTGCTGCCGGGACCGTCTTCGAAGCGCGTATTAAAACCATAGGCTACATTGTCGAGCGCACCGCTTTGGGTGGAAATAAACCCTTTGCCATCCTTAAGGCCGCCACTCCAGACGGCTGATCCTGTTTTTTTCATGATGTACTCCTTGCGTGGTTCGAGCGTCCATCATGCGCGCCCCATCCTTGCCCTTCCGTTCGTTGCGTCACACAGGGGGCGCATGCAGGGGAGCACGTGCAGGGCTTAGTCACTCACTGGTCCGGCGTCACGCGCCAGATGACATTGCCCACGTCGTCCGCCACCAGCAGCGCGCCCGCCTTGTCGACGGCCACGCCGACGGGGCGCCCCTGCGCCTTGCCATTGCTGTCAAGGAAACCGGCGATGATGTCCTGCGGTGGCCCGCTGGGTACGCCATTCGCGAAGTGCACATAAATGACTTTATAGCCGCTGAAGGGCTTGCGGTTCCACGAACCGTGCTGGCCGACGAAGGCGCCGCCCCGATAGCGTTCGGGCAGCAAGGCGCCGTCATAAAACGCCAGGCCCAGCGAGGCCGTGTGCGCACCGAGCGCGTAGTCCGGCGCGATGGCGGTGGCCACCAGTTCGGGGCGCGGCGGCTGGACCCGCGCATCGACGTGCTGGCCGAAATAACTGTAGGGCCAGCCATAGAAAGCGCCGTCCTTGACGGACGTCATGTAGTCGGGCACCAGGTCGTTGCCCAGCTCGTCGCGTTCATTGACGGCCGTCCAGAGGGCGCCCGTCTTGGGTTGCCAGGCCAGGCCGACAGGGTTGCGCAAACCCGTCGCATACACGCGTGCCTTGCCCGTCGCGCGCGTGACTTGCCAGATGGCGGCGCGGCCATCTTCGGCCGCCATGCCGTTCTCGCCCACATTACTGTTCGAGCCGACGGAAACATATAAAAACTTGCCGTCGGCGCTGGCGACGACGTTCTTGGTCCAGTGGTGATTGATGGGCCCGCCCGGCAAATCGATCACCTTGACGCCGGGCGCCGTGATGGCCGTCTGTCCAGTTTTGTATGGGAAACGCAGCAGCGCATCGGCATTCGCGACGTACAGATCGTTACCTACCAGGGCCATGCCAAATGGCGAGTGCAAGCCTTGCAGGAAGACGCTGCGCGTTTGCGCCATACCCTTGCTATCGATGCCGCGCAGCAAGGTGATGCGGTTGGCGCTGGGTGTGGCGGCGCCCGCCTTTTTCATCTGCATCTGCATGATGGCGCCCTTGATGCCTTTGTTATCGTCCGGTTTCGGCGGCGCATTCGTTTCCGCCACGAGCACGTCGCCATTCGGCAGCACGTACAGCCAGCGCGGATGGTCGAGGTCGCGCGCATACGCGTGGATGGCCAGGCCGGCCGCGACCACGGGGCGTTGATCTGCCGTCCAGCGCTGCACGGGGGCCACGTTGACGGTGGGAATGAATTGCTTGTCCGGCGCGGGCAGGGCGGGTTGCGGGCCAAAGCCCGCGGGCATGGCGGGCGCCTGGGCGTGGGCGACAGATGCGCCGCAGGCAGCGACCAGCAGGAATGAACAGACGTAACGGTGCATGGCGTACTCCAGAGCAGCAGTGCGTGACAGTTGGAGTCAGCGCGCCTTCTTTGGTTCCAGCTGCGGGTCGGGCCGGGCCTGTTTTGGCACGGTGGGCTTGACCTTTTCCACGCCGGGCTGGGCGCGCCGGTCCGTGTCGACCAGGCCCCGTTCCAGATCGCTGGCCGCCTGCTGCATGATCTTGCGCGGACGCACGTCTTGCGCATCGGGCGATTCATCGCGCTCGTGCGGCAGGCGGTCGACGCCGTCATTTTTGACCTTTTCATCGGTATTGATCTTGCGTTCACTTGGTTGGGTAAGCATATGGCCTCCTGACAGTAAAGTAAAACCAGTGTCCCGCCGCGGCAGGCCGCCTGCAAGCGGATTTGTCCATGCAGGGAGCGCTGGCGCACGCATGGACGATTCTTTTTCTGCGCTACACTGCGTGCAACACCAAGAACGCCCCTTGCGGGCACACGGCAGCCGCACTATACTGTGCATATATACAGTATCATGCGATGCCGGCGTGCGACGCGACAGCCTGGGGCGGTTTGCCACCGAATTCATTACCGAGACTCTTATGCCCGTCGATACACACGCCGAACAGCGCGCCGAACAGCCAGCAGCGACCTTGCCAGCCCCGGGCGAGCGCTTCAACCTGGGCGCCAAGACCATCGCCCTGGTCGTGCGCCAGAATACGGATGGCATTGCCGAGCCCGTAAAAAGCATCGTCGATTTCCTGCAAGTGCTGGGCCACACGGTGGTCTTCGAGGCGGAGACGGCCGCGCACCTGAACCTGGCGTTTCCCGGCGTGCGCGCCATGTCGCCGGCGGAGATCGGCGCCGCCGCCGATTGCGCCATCGTCATGGGCGGCGACGGCACCATGCTGGGCATTGCGCGCCAGCTGGCGCCATTCGACGTCCCCTTGATCGGTATCAATCAGGGGCGATTAGGTTTCATGACGGATATCCCGCTCGAGCGCATGCTGCCCGTGCTGGCGCAAATTCTCGGCGGCCGCTTCAAGGCCGAACGCCGTACCTTGCTTGAAGGCAGCGTGCTGCGCGACGGTGTATCGATTCACGTGGGCATGGCCGTCAACGATGTCGTCGTCTCGCGCGGCGCCGGCGCCGGCATGGCCGAATTGCGCGTCGAAGTCGACGGTCACTTCATGTACAACCAGCGGTCCGATGGCTTGATCATTTCCACGCCCACGGGCTCGACCGCGTATTCGCTGTCGGCTGGCGGCCCGCTGCTGCACCCGACCCTGGGCGGCATCGTGCTCGTGCCGATCGCCCCGCACGCGCTGTCGAACCGGCCCATCGTCTTGCCCGATTCCAGCCAGATCGTCGTGGAGATCGTGCGCGGGCGCGATATCAGCGTCAATTTCGACATGCAGACCTTTGCCAGCCTGGTGCAGCAAGACCGCATCCTCATCCGCCGTTCGCCGCACACGATTACCTTCCTGCATCCGGAAGGGTGGAGTTACTACAACACCCTGCGTGAAAAGTTGCACTGGAATGAGTACCCGTCGGGCGAGGGCAAGCTCAGCTAACATTTTTCTCCACGCTAACCCGCGGTGCGCCGCCTAACCACAGAAGCCATGCTCCATACACTGTCCATTCGCGATTTTGTCATTGTCGATACCATTGAACTGGAATTTTCCGCCGGCTTCAGCGTGCTGACGGGCGAGACGGGCGCCGGCAAGTCCATCCTCATCGATGCGCTGACCCTGGCGCTGGGCGGGCGCGGCGACGCCAGCGTGGTGCGCGAAGGCGCGGCCAAGGCCGACATCACGGCTGATTTTTCCGTCAGTGAAGTGGCGCAAGCGTGGCTGGTGGCCAACGAATTCGCCAACGACGAGGGCGGCGCCCTGCTGCGCCGCGTGATCGACAATGCGGGCCGCTCGAAAGCGTATATCAACGGCATCGCCGCCACGGCCGCGCAGCTGCGCGAACTGGGCGACATGCTGGTCGACATTCACGGCCAGCACGCGCACCAGTCCTTGCTGAAAAGCGAAGCGCAGCGCGCCTTGCTCGATGGCCAGGCGACGGCGCGCGAAGCGGGCGCGGAACAGGATGCGCGGCAAGTGGCGGCCCTGCACAAGCGCTGGCGCGCCCTCGTGCGCCAGCGCGAAGAATTCGAAACGAATGCCGCCAACGTGCTGTACGAGCGCGAACGCCTGGAATGGCAAGTGGGCGAGCTGGAAAAACTGGCCGCCAAGCCCGGCGAGTGGACGGAGATCACGAACGAGCACAGCCGCCTGTCGCACGCGGCCAGCTTGCTGGAAGGGGCGCAGGAAGCCCTGTCCCTTATTTCCGAGTCGGAAGACCATCCGATCGTGTCGCAACTGTCGGCCCTGAACCAGAAGCTCGGCAAGCTGGTGTCCGTCGATGCGGAATTGCAGCCCATCGTCGACCTGATCGAATCGTCGCGCATTCAATTGCAGGAATCCGTGTACGCGCTGAACAATTATCTGGACCGGGTCGAGCTGGACCCGGAACGCCTGCACCAGCTCGATGCGCGCATGGAAGCGATGCACAGCACGGCGCGCAAATTCCGCGTCACGCCCGAAGAATTGCCGGAGGAACACGCCAAGCTGTCGGAAAAGCTGCAGCACCTGGCCGACGCTTCCGACATCGAAGGCTTGCTGCGCCAGGAAGCGAAGATCGAGGCGGAATACCGCGCCGTGGCCGAACGGTTATCACACACGCGCCGCGCCGCCGCCCTGGAGCTGGGGCAAGCCGTCACGCGCGCCATGCAGGAACTGAGCATGACGGGCGGCAGCTTTGAAATCGCCCTGCACCCGTGCGAACCGGCCGCCCACGGCTTGGAACAGGTGGAATTCCTCGTCGCTGGCCACGCGGGCACGGCGCCCCGCTCCCTGGCGAAAGTGGCTTCCGGCGGCGAACTGGCGCGCATCGCGCTGGCCATTTCCGTCATTACCTCGCACGCCACCACCACACCGACCCTGATCTTCGACGAGGTCGACAGCGGCATCGGTGGCGCCGTCGCGGAAGTCGTCGGGCGCCTGTTGAAACGCCTGGGGCAGGGACGGCAAGTGCTGTGCGTGACCCACTTGCCGCAAGTGGCCAGCCAGGCGAATCAACACTTCCAGGTGGCAAAAAGCACCCTGGACAATGGCAAGACGGCCTCGCGCATCGACATGCTCGACGCCAAGGCCCGGGTGGAAGAAGTGGCGCGCATGCTGGGCGGCCTGGAAATCACGGCCACCACGCGCAAGCATGCGCGTGAACTGCTGGCAATTTAAACGCAGGCTTAAATCCGGGGTCAGACCCCCGGATGCGTTAGCGCTGAGCTTGACGTTAGCGGCATTGAGGGTCTGACCCCAGCACTTCGCTATTAACTCAATGCAACTATAATAACTGGCTAATCCATCCAACGCCTTCGAAGAGCCTTCATGTCATTTCAAACAGAACCTCCGTACACGCATGGCAGTATCGACCGCAGCGCCGTGGTGCTGGTCAACCTGGGTACGCCCGATGCGCCGACGTCGTCGGCCGTGCGGCGTTACCTGAAGCAATTTTTGTCGGATCCGCGCGTGGTGGAAATTCCCCGCATCGTCTGGTGGTTCATTTTGAACCTGATCATCTTGCCGTTCCGCTCCGGCCAGTCGGCCAAGAAATACGCGTCGATCTGGACGCGTGAAGGCTCGCCCCTGAAAGTGCATACGCAAAAGCAAGCCAAGCTGCTGGCCGGCGCGCTGGCCGAGCGTGGCCACGACGGCGTCACGGTGGCCATGGCCATGCGCTACGGTTCGCCTTCCTTGCCCGACGTGCTGGCCAAGCTGAAAAGCGAAGGCTGCGAGCGCATCGTCATCCTGCCGGCCTATCCGCAATATTCTGGCACGACGACCGGTTCCATCTACGACGCCGTGTTTGCCCATTACGCCACGGTGCGCAATGTGCCGGAATTGCGTTTTATTAAGCAATACCACGAGCACGACACGTATATCGACGCCTTGCGCGACTCCGTGCTGAACCATTGGGACGCGCATGGCCGTCCGGAAAAACTGGTGATGAGCTTTCATGGCGTGCCCAAGCGTACTTTGCTGCTGGGTGACCCCTATCACTGCCAATGCCTGAAAACGGCGCGCCTGCTGGCGGAAAAGTTGAAATTAACTAAAGAGCAATACGTGGTGACCTTCCAGTCGCGCTTTGGCAAGGCCGAATGGCTGCAGCCGTACACGGCGCCTACCCTGGTGGCGCTGGCGCAACAGGGCGTCAAGCGCGTCGACCTGCTGTGTCCGGGCTTTACCAGCGATTGCCTGGAAACCCTGGAAGAGATCGCCATGGAAGCCAAGCATGATTTCGAGACGGCCGGCGGCCAGCAGTTTCACTACATCGCTTGTCTGAACGAAACGCCAGCCTGGATCGCGGGCCTGGCGGAAATTGCGGAACAGCACATGATTGGCTGGCCGACGATGAGGACGGCGGCGCAGCGCGAGGCGGACAAGAAGGCGGGCGAACAGGCGCGCGCGGCGGCCTTGGCCCTGGGCGCGACGAACTGACATTATTGAATTTTTTGCCATCTTGAAGCCGCGCTTGCGCGGCTTTGTCATGTCTGGCGCGGTCAAGGAGTTTTCCAAATAGCAACACCGCCAGTGGCGATGGCCGTGGCGGGGCTGGTAGAATGCCCGCTTTGCCGTGGGAAGCCTGGCAAATCAAGGGATACGCGCACGGATCGCTGGCCAAAATGGATAGCGTTTTGTAATACGCTGTAACATGGACCGATGTAATTCTGGTTTTGCCACGCATACCCCTTGAAACAATAGGATATAGCCCCATCTGCCCGTTAGTGTTGTAAAGATAGTTAGACTAACTCATTTAAGTCATTGATTGTAGGAGCTTTTCAGATGCAAGATCAGGAAAACCAAGCTGTACCTAATCCGCAAGCGGACGCCGCGGCTCCCGCAGAGCCTACTTTGGAAGAGCAGCTGGCGAGTACCGAAGCGCGTCTTGCAGAGATGCACGATGCCTTCATGCGCGCCAAGGCTGATGGCGAAAATATCCGCCGCCGCGCGCAGGAAGATGTTGCTAAAGCGCACAAATTCGCAGTCGAGAGCTTTGCCGAAGCCATGGTGCCCGTCAAAGACAGCCTGGAAACGGCGCTGACGGTGGAAGCACCGACCATCGAATCGCTGAAAGAAGGCGTCGAGATGACCTTGAAGCAATTGAACGCCGCGTTCGAGCGCAACCGCCTGGTGGAAGTATTGCCAGTGCAGGGCGAGAAGCTCGATCCGATGAAACACCAGGCCGTTGCCGTGGTGCCAGCGGAGCAGGAAGCCAATACCATCGTGTCAGTCCTGCAAAAGGGCTATATGATTGCGGACCGCTTGCTGCGTCCAGCCATTGTCACGACCGCGCAAGCAAAATAATCAGAGTGCGGCATCAAGCAAGCCTTGAAACCATGCCGCTTTGCCACATATAAGAACCATCTGAAATCTAGCAAATAAAAGGAAATAAATCATGGGTAGAATTATCGGTATCGATCTGGGAACCACGAATTCCTGCGTTTCCATCATGGAAAACGGTCAACCAAAGGTAATCGAAAACGCTGAAGGCGCACGCACGACGCCGTCGATTATTGCTTATCAAGAAGATGGCGAAATTCTCGTCGGCGCGCCAGCGAAACGCCAGGCCGTGACCAATCCGAAAAACACGCTGTACGCAGTCAAGCGTCTGATCGGTCGCAAGTTCGACGAAAAAGAAGTTCAAAAAGACATCGCGCTGATGCCGTACCAGATCATGAAAGCCGACAACGGCGATGCATGGATCGGCGTACG
Source organism: Janthinobacterium sp. NKUCC06_STL (assembly GCF_019345455.1). Lineage (NCBI taxonomy): Bacteria > Pseudomonadati > Pseudomonadota > Betaproteobacteria > Burkholderiales > Oxalobacteraceae > Janthinobacterium > Janthinobacterium sp. NKUCC06_STL. The sequence goes on along the minus strand of NZ_JAHKQY010000001.1, from coordinate 1,819,536 downwards.
CGACAAAAAACTGGCGCCGCCGCAAATTTCGGCTGAAGTCCTGCGCAAGATGAAGAAAACGGCAGAAGACTACCTCGGTGAAGAAGTCACCGAAGCCGTCATCACCGTGCCTGCGTACTTCAACGACTCGCAGCGTCAAGCCACCAAGGATGCCGGCCGTATCGCTGGCCTGGACGTCAAGCGCATCATCAACGAGCCAACCGCGGCAGCGCTGGCGTTCGGCCTGGACAAGACCGAAAAAGGCGACCGTAAAATTGCCGTGTATGACTTGGGTGGCGGTACGTTCGACGTGTCGATCATCGAAATCGCGGATGTTGATGGCGAGAAACAATTTGAAGTGCTGTCGACCAACGGCGACACCTTCCTGGGCGGCGAAGACTTCGACCAGCGCGTCATCGATTACATCATCGACGAGTTCAAGAAGATCAACGGCATCGACCTGAAAAAAGATCCGATCGCCCTGCAGCGCATCAAGGCTTCGGCCGAGCGCGCGAAGATCGAATTGTCGTCGTCGCAGCAAACCGAGATCAACGAGCCGTACATCGCCATGGCGAACGGCGCACCGGTCCACTTGAACCTGAAGATGACCCGCGCCAAGCTGGAGTCCCTGGTGGAAGAGCTGATCACGGCCACGATGGAACCATGCCGCATTGCTATCAAAGATGCTGGCGTGAAAGTGTCGGACATCGATGACATCATCCTGGTCGGCGGTATGACGCGTATGCCGAAGGTGCAGGAAAAAGTGAAGGAATTCTTCGGCAAGGATCCACGCAAGGATGTGAACCCGGACGAAGCCGTCGCCGTGGGCGCAGCGATTCAAGGTTCGGTCCTGTCGGGCGAACGCAAGGACTTGCTGTTGCTGGACGTCACCCCTCTGTCCCTGGGTATCGAAACCCTGGGCGGCGTGATGACCAAGATGATCCACAAAAACACGACGATTCCGACCAAGTTCAGCCAGGTATTCTCGACGGCCGACGACAACCAGCCTGCGGTGACCATCAAGGTCTTCCAGGGTGAGCGCGAAATCGCCGCCGGCAACAAGGGCCTGGGCGAATTCAATCTGGAAGGCATCCCGCCAGCATCGCGCGGTACGCCACAGATCGAAGTGACCTTCGACATCGACGCCAACGGCATCTTGCATGTCGGCGCGAAAGACAAGGCCACCGGCAAGGAAAACAAGATCACGATCAAGGCCAATTCCGGCTTGACCGAGGCTGAAATCCAGAAGATGGTCAAGGATGCCGAGCTGAACGCGGAAGAAGACAAGAAGGTCAAAGAATTGGCCGAGTCGCGCAACCAGGCCGATGCTCTGGTACACTCGACCCGGAAATCCTTGACCGAATACGGCGACAAGCTGGATGCGGGCGAGAAAGAGAAGATCGAAGCGGCGATCACCGACCTGGAAGCAAGCATCAAGGCGGGCGACAAGGCTGAGATCGACGCCAAGGTGGAAGCACTGTCGAGCGCATCGCAGAAACTGGGCGAAAAAATGTACGCCGACATGCAAGCGCAGCAAGCTGCCGGCGGCGCGGAAGGTGCACAGCAAGCCGCTGGCGCATCGGACGCAGGCGCCAAGCAAGACGACGTTGTTGACGCTGACTTCAAAGAAGTCAAAGACAGCAAGTAATGTCTTGCGCTCCCATGCACTGGGGGCAGCCGGGCTGAACGCTACATCGCGGGATTAGCCGCGAAGACCGGCCGAGCCGAGTCGCTGCGCCTAGCGCAGCACTCGACTCGGCTTTTTCGTGTAATTTTTACATCAGTAGATAGACTGCAAGGTGCCGACAACATGGCAAAGCGTGATTTTTACGAGACACTCGGTGTCGCAAAAAATGCTTCGGAAGAAGAGATCAAAAAGTCTTACCGTAAACTGGCGATGAAATACCATCCGGACCGCAATCCGGATAGCAAAGAATCGGAAGAAAAGTTTAAGGAAGTCAAAGAAGCCTACGAGATGCTGACCAATCCGGAAAAGCGCGACGCGTATGACCGTTATGGTCACGCTGGCGTGGACCCGAACATGGGCGGCGGTGGCGGCTTCGGCGGCGGTGCTGGCGGCTTTGCCGACAGCTTCGGCGATATCTTCGGCGACATCTTTGGCGGTGGCGGTGGACGCAGCCGCAATGCGGGGCCACAGGTGTACCGTGGTGCCGACTTGCGCTACAACCTGGAAATTACACTGGAGCAAGCTGCTCACGGCTTCGACACGACCATCCGCGTGCCGAGCTGGGACAAGTGCGACACCTGCCACGGTAGCGGCGCCAAGCCGGGCACGTCGCCGACCACCTGCGGTACCTGCGGTGGCCACGGCCAGGTGCGCATGCAACAAGGTTTCTTCAGCATCCAGCAAACCTGCCCGAAATGCCATGGCAGCGGCAAGGTCATCACCGACCCGTGCACGCCATGCGGCGGCGCCGGTCGCATCAAGCGCAACAAGACCCTGGAAGTGAAAATTCCAGTCGGTATCGACAACGGCATGCGTATCCGCTCGTCCGGCAACGGCGAACCGGGCACGAATGGCGGTCCGTCGGGCGACCTGTATGTGGAAATCCACATCAAGCCGCACGCCGTATTCCAGCGCGAAGGCGACGACCTGCATTGCGAAATGCCGATCTCGTTCACCAAGGCGGCTTTGGGCGGCGAAATCGAAGTGCCTACCCTGAACGGCAAAGTGTCGTTCACGATCCCGGAAGGCACCCAGTCGGGTAAAACCTTCCGCCTCAAAGGCAAGGGCATCAAGGGTGTGCGCTCCGGTTACGCGGGCGACCTGTTCTGCCACGTGGCCATCGAAACACCCGTGAAACTGACGGAAAAACAGAAAGACCTGCTGCGCGACTTTGAAAAGTCGACCACCGAGGGCGGTGCCAAGCACAGTCCGCAAAGCAAGACCTGGAAAGACAAGGTCAAGGATTTTTTTGAATAAGCACACGTAATACCATGCGCCGGGATGCTTCAACATCCCGGCGTTTTTTTCATCACGACTGAGCAATGTGCGCGCATCGCCGGCCTATGGGCGCGATCTGCCGCCAATGCAGTCGTACGTACACAATGGGAGCGATATGACCGAACAGAAAAATGGCCCGGCCCTGGCGGAACTGCTGCAGCGTAACCGCCGCTGGGCCGACTCGATGGTGGCAAAAGACCCGAACTTCTTCAAGAACCTGGAAGCGCAAACGTCGCCCGAATACCTGTGGATCGGCTGCTCCGACAGCCGCGTGCCAGCGAATGAATTGCTGGGCATGGCGCCTGGCGACGTGTTTGTGCACCGAAATATTGCCAATGTGGTCGTGCATTCCGACCTCAATTGCCTGTCCGTCCTGCAATTTGCCGTGGACGTGCTGAAAGTCAAACACGTCATCATCGTCGGCCATTACGGCTGCAAGGGCGTGCATGCGGCCATGACGGGCACGCGCATCGGCCTGGTCGACAACTGGCTGCGCCACGTGCAGGACGTGGGCCAGAAGCACGAACGCTACCTGGGCGACGTGCTGACCAGTCGCCAGCGCGGCGATCGCCTGTGCGAACTGAACGTCGTCGAACAAGTCTTGAACGTGTGCCAGACCACCGTCGTGCAAGATGCGTGGGAACGGGGCCAGGAACTCAGCGTCCATGGCTGGGTCTATGGCTTGAAGGATGGCTTGCTGAACGACCTGGAAGTGACCGTCACGGCTGGCCACGAACTGGCGCCGCGCATGGCGACCCGCCTGGCCCGCTACGAAGCAATCGCGTAATCGATGCCGGCGCCGTGCTTACGGCGCCGCATTATCCAGGCGGCCCAGGTAATCGGCCGCCTCCCGCACGCCCTCCTGCGCCGCCTGGCGCAGCCAGGTTCTGGCCTGGGGAATGTCCTGCGGCGTGCCCCGGCCTTCGGCCAGCGCCACGCCATAGTGGTAGCGCGCCAGCCGCGCATAGGCCGCGTCATCATTCGTATGCGCGCCGCGCCGCATCAGCGCCGTCGCCTGTTGCAAGTCCTTAGTCACGCCGATGCCCGTTTCGTACAGCTGGGCCAGCCAAATCATCGAATACACATCGTTCCAGCGCCGGATGCAATCTTCAAAGATGGCGACGGCGGCCGTATGGTCACCCGTCTTGTCGGCCGCATAGCCGTACAAACACTTGATGCGCTTGTCACTGTGCACATAGGCTTTGTAGCTGAGATCACTTTCACCCTCGCTATCCTGGGCGTGGACGAAAGCAGGGAGCAGCAGGGCGAGCAGCAGGGCGTAGGTGGGCATGGCTTTCCTGATCAACGATTGAAGCTTGGTAGATAAGCAAGTTGCGTGCTAGCGCGATTCCCCGGCAAAGCCGGCGCAGCTGCGCCATTGCGTGACAGTGCCTGTTGCAGCGTGGCACAACGCGCCGCGCATATCCATATCAGAAATGCTTCGTTTGCAGGATGGGCGAGCAGGCATACAGTGGACTTCCCCAGACTTTTGGCGAGTTCCCATGTCGGCCGTCCTGAAACCCAAGTACTCCACCAGCCATTTCCGTATCGAGACGTTCGATGCGCCCCTGGGCGCGCAAGTGCTGGGGCTGGACCTGGCGCAGCCGCTGTCACTGGACGACTTCCAGCGCCTGCACCACGCCCACCTCGACCATCACGTGCTGGTGTTCCGCGACCAGCGCATCACGCCGCGGCAGCAAGTTGATTTCAGCCGCTGCTTCGGCCCGCTGCAAATTCACGTGCTGCGCCAGTTCCAGTTGCCTACGCAGCCGGAAGTGCTGATCATCTCGAACATCGTTGAAAACGGCCAGCCCATCGGCCTGGGCGACGCGGGCCATTTCTGGCATTCCGATTTGTCGTACAAGGAAGTGCCCAGCCTCGGCTCCATGCTGCACGCGCAAGAGTTGCCGCAGGACGGTGGCGATACCGTGTTTGCGAATATGCATCTGGCGTGGGACAGCTTGCCTGCCGCGCTGCGCCACGCCGTGCGCGGCGCCCGTGCCGAGCACAGCTACCTGAGCCAGTATGAGGAATTGCGTCGCCGTAACCCGTGGCGGCCCGCCCTGACGCAGGCGCAGATCGATGAAGTCACACCCGTGACGCACCCCGTCGTACGCGTGCATCCGGAAACGGGACGCCGCGCCCTGTTTGTCAGCGAACATTTCACCACGCGCATCGTCGGCTTGCCCGACGATGAAAGCCGCGCCCTGCTCGACGAACTGTTTGCCCATAGCGTGCGCCCGGAGCACCTGTATGTGCACCGCTGGCAGCCGTACGACCTGGTGTTCTGGGATAACCGTTCCCTGATGCATCTGGCGACGGGTTGCCCGCCCGAGCAGCGCCGCAAACTGTATCGCACCACGATTGAAGGCGATGCGCCCTACTGATTTTTTTGAACGTAGTTGACCCAAGGAGTGTCCATGTTGCCGATCTTTAGCTTTTCCCGCCGCCTGCTCGCCGCCATCGCCGTGCTGTGCATGGCCATGCCCATGGCCCGGGCCGAAGGGCAGATCCGCATCGCGGGCCAGCATGGCATCACCTTCTTGCTGCTCAATATTGCACAGGAACAAAAGCTGATTGAAAAGCATGGCAAGCAGCAGGGCATCGATGTCAAAGTCGAGTGGATCACCCTGTCCGGCGGGCCGGCCATCAATGACGCTTTGTTATCGGGCAATATCGATATCGCAGGCGCCGGGCTGGGGCCGTTGCTGACCATCTGGGACCGCACGAAAGGCCGGCAGAATGTGCGCGGCGTGGCGTCGCTGGGCAACTTCCCCTACTATTTGGTCAGCAATAATCCCAAGGTGAAAACCCTGGCGGACTTGACGGACAAGGACCGCATCGCCCTGCCTGCCGTCTCCGTCTCCGTCCAGGCGAGGATATTGCAAATGGCTGTGGCGAAACAGTGGGGCGACAAGGAATTTGCGCGGCTCGATAAAATCACGCAAACCCTGCCGCACCCGGATGCGGCCGCCGCCATCATCGCCGGCGGCACGGAGCTCAGCGGCCACTTCGGCAATTCGCCGTTCCAGGAACAGGAACTGGCGCAAAACCCGAACGCCCACATCATCCTGAACTCGTACGACGTGCAAGGCGGCCCCAGCTCGTCGACCTTGCTGTATGCGACGGAAAAATACCGCAAGGACAATCCGAAAACCTACCGCGCCTTCATCGCCGCGCTGGCGGAAGCGGCGCAGTATGCGAGCAGCAACCCGCAAGGCGCGGCCGACATCTACATCAAGGTGAATAAAAGCAAGGTGGACCGCAATCTGCTGCTGAAAATCTTTGCCAACCCGCAAGTGCAATTCAAGATCGCGCCGCAAAATACCTATGGCCTGGCGCAATTCCTGCACCGCGTGAGCGCCATCCGCAACTTGCCCGACAGCTGGCGCGATTATTTCTTTGACGATCCTGCCATCACGCAAGGAGGCTGACATGAACGCGCCCGCTTTTCACCTGGTCCGTCCTCCCGTTGCGCTACAGCCGCTGCTCAGCGTCAAGCATGTCAGCCTGGAATACCGCACCGAGCAGCGCACCGTGCGCGCCACGCATGACGTCAGTTTCGACGTGTTTCGCGGCGACCGCTTCGTGCTCCTGGGGCCATCCGGCTGCGGCAAGTCGTCCTTGCTGAAAGCCGTGGCCGGTTTCATCGCGCCGCGCGCGGGCAGCATCGCCATGCAGGGCCTGCCCATCCACAAACCGGGGCCGGACCGTGTCGTCGTGTTCCAGGAATTCGACCAGTTGCCGCCATGGAAGACCGTGCTGGAAAACGTCATGTTCCCCTTGCTGGCCAGCAAGCGCCTGGACAAGCAGGCGGCCCGTGAGCGCGCCCATCACTGGATCGCCAAGGTGGGCCTGGCCGGCTTTGAGGATGCCCATCCGCATACCTTGTCGGGCGGCATGAAGCAGAGGGTGGCCATCGCCCGTGCCTTGGCCATGCAGCCGGAAGTGCTGCTGATGGACGAGCCGTTTGCCGCCCTCGACGCCTTGACGCGGCGCAAGATGCAAGAAGAGCTGAGCCGGCTGTGGGAAGAGCTGCGCTTTACCCTTGTGTTCGTTACGCATTCGATCGAGGAAGCTTTGGTCGTGGGCAACCGCATCCTGCTGCTGTCGCCCCATCCGGGCCGGGTACGGGCCGAACTCAACAGCCATCAATTCGGCTTGCACAGCGCGGGCAGCGCGGAATTCCAGGCCGCCAGCAGCCGCATCCATGGTTTGTTGTTCGATGAGGAAGTCGCTCCCGTCCCGCAAGCAGTGACCGCGCAGCGGGAGGCCGTATGAGCGCGCTGCTGGAGCCGCCTATCCGCCAGGAATTCGTCTACGCGGCGCCGCCGCCGGCCGGCGTCACCGTCGAGCGGCCGCTGTCGCGCTGGCAGCGTCTGAGCCAGCATGCGCTGTGGCGCAAGGCTTTCATTTTGCTCAGCCTGGCCCTGCTGTGGGAAGGCGCGGCGCGCTGGACGCAGAACGATTTATTGCTGCCCAGTTTTCTGCAGACGGCGCAGGCGTTTATCGGCGGTATCGCCAGCGGGGAATTGCTCACGCGCACGGCCGCCTCCCTCGTCGTCTTGCTGCAAGGTTATGCGGTGGGCGTGTTGGCCGCCTTCGTGCTGACCTTGCTGGCCGTGTCCAGCCGCCTCGGACGCGATCTGCTGGAAACCCTGACGGCCATGTTGAATCCCTTGCCGGCGATTGCCTTGCTGCCGCTGGCCCTGCTGTGGTTCGGCCTCGGGCGCGCCAGCCTGATCTTCGTCATCGTCCATTCCGTGATGTGGCCGCTGGCCCTGAACACGTATGCGGGTTTCCAGGGCGTGCCGGAAACCCTGCGCATGGCGGGCCGCAATTACGGGCTGAACGGCTTGCGCCTGGTGCTGCACATCCTTGTGCCGGGCGCCTTGCCCTCCATCGTCTCGGGTCTGAAAATAGGCTGGGCATTCGCCTGGCGCACCCTGATCGCGGCCGAACTGGTGTTCGGCACGACGTCGGGGCAGGGCGGCCTGGGCTGGTACATCTTCCAGAACCGCAACGAGCTGTACACGGACAAGGTCTTCGCCGGCCTGGCGGCCGTCATCGTCATCGGTTTAATTGTGGAAAACCTTGGCTTTCGCAGCCTGGAACGGGTGACTCTGAAACGCTGGGGCATGCAGCGCTAGTTCTCACGACAATTATTTCAGCATGCTGCGCGCCGCCGCGATGATTTGCCGCGACAGCTGCTCCATGCGCGGCGATTGCACCTTCCACGTGTGCCAGTACAGGGCCACGTCGGCCGGGGTCTTGGGCGTGAGCATTTCCACCAGCTCGCCATCCGTATTCGCTTTCAACAGCAGTTCGGGCACCATGCCATAGCCGAGGCCGTAGCGGATGGCGTTGAAGTGCGAGGTGGCGCCGGGCACGTAATGGCAGGGGTAGGCGCCTTCGGGCAAGCCCAGCGCTTCTTGCAGGAACGACGATTGCAAGGTGTCCTTGCGCGTGTAGGCGACGACGGGCGCCGTGCGCGCCGCCTTGCGCGTCAGGCCGTGCGCAAACCACTGCTGGCGGAACGCGGGCGTGGCCACCAGCCAGTAGCGCATCACGCCCAGCGGCTCGGCCGTGCAGCCGCGCATGGGCTTGGCTTCCGTGCTGATGCAGCCGATCGCCATGCCCGTTTCCAGCAAGGTATACGTGTGGTCCTGGTCTTCCACGGTCAGGTCTAGCAGCACTCTTTCGCGTATCAGCACTTCGGACAGGGCCGGGAAGAACCAGGTGCCCATCGAGTCCGCATTCAGCGCCAGCACCAGGGTCAGCGGGGCATCCTGCTGCACCGCCAGTTCCGCCTGCAAGTCCGCTTCCAGCAGCTTGGCGCGTTTCAGGTACTGCATCAGCCGCTGGCCCATGCGCGTGGCGCGCGCGGGACGGCTGCGCACGATCAGCGCATTGCCCAGCTGACTTTCCAGTGCCCGCACCCGCTGGGAAATGGCCGGGGAGGTCAGGTGCAGCCGCAGCGCCGCCTGCTCGAAGCTGCCCGTTTCAACGACGGCGCGAAACGCTTCCGTGTGCTTGGGATTGAGATCCATGGTGATTGCCTTGCATAAGAAAAATTTATCAATACTAAATAATACTTACTTTTGATAAGGATGGGTGTGTTGCAGTGCACAATGCCTCTTTGATGGAGTGCCGCGCGCCAGCGTGCGGCCTCCTGGCAGCAAGGAATACCAACATGGAAGCACAAGCGAACGACAGCATCACCCGCAAGCCCCAGTCGAAGCTGGCGCGCAATCTGAAATTCGGCCTGGGATTGACCCTGGGCCTGGGCATGGCCGCCGCCCTGGCGGGCGGCTGGTGGCTGCGCCAGGCCTGGCAGGATTTGCCGGCCGTCGAACACCTGGCCCAGTACAAGCCCGCGCTGCCGCTGCGCATTTTCTCGAGCGAAGGCGAGCTGCTGGCCGAATACGGCGAAGAGCGGCGCGAATTCCTGCCCTTGAAAGACATCCCGCTGCGCATGCGCCAGGCCTTGCTGGCCATCGAAGATGCGCGTTTCTACGAACACGGCGCCGTCGATTTTTATGGTCTGACGCGCGCGACCCTGGCCAACGTCGTCACGGGCCACCACGTACAGGGCGCCAGCACCATCACCATGCAGGTGGCGCGCGACTTTTTCCTGTCGCGCGAAAAAACCGTGCAGCGCAAGCTGACGGAGATGCTGCTCGCCTACAAGCTGGAACAGCACTACGGCAAGGACAAGCTGCTGGAACTGTATATGAACCAGATTTACCTGGGCGAGCGCTCCTACGGTTTTTCCGCCGCCTCGAACATTTACTTTGACAAGCCGCTGGCCGACGTCAGCATCGCCGAAGCGGCCATGCTGGCCGGCTTGCCGAAAGCGCCGTCGGCCTACAACCCCGTCGCCAATCCCCAGCGCGCCACCGTGCGCCAGCATTACATCCTGCAGCGCATGCGCGAACTGGGCTATATCACGCCAGTGGAATACGATGCGGCGGTGGCGGAAAAACTGGCCCTGAACAAGGACCGCAACAGCTCCGTGCATGCGGCCGCGTATGCGGTCGAGGAAGCGCGTCAATTGATACTGCAAAGCTATCCCGAAGGCGCCTACAGCATGGGCCTGGACGTGACGACCACCATCCGCATGGCGCCGCAGCGGGCGGCCGACAAGTCGCTGCGCGATGGCTTGCTGAATGCGCAGGCGCGGCGCGGTTACCGTGGCCCGGAAGCCCGTCTGGCCGCTTCCGCAGACAGCGTGGCGCGCCAGCTGGCCGCCTACCCGGACAGCGGTGAACTGCGCGCCGCCCTCGTGCGCAAAGTCGATACCGCCGGCAAGCGCCAACTGACGGCGCAGCTGCGCAATGGCGACGACATCGTGGTCACCGCCTCGGAAGCACGCCTGGGCGGCAAGCTGGCCTGGGATGGCAAGCGCGCCATCGTTGAAAACAGCGTGATCCGCGTGGTGCACGATGCGGCGAAAAAACGCTGGCTGGTGAGCCAGTTGCCCGAGATGGAAGGCGCGCTCATTTCCGTCGAGGCGCACAGCGGCGAAATCGTCGCCATGGCGGGCGGCTTCGATTTTTACCGCAACCACTATAACCATGCCATGCAGGCCTACCGCCAGCCTGGTTCCAGCTTCAAGCCTTTCGTGTATTCGGCGGCGCTGGAAAAGGGATATTTTCCCGGCACGGCCGTGGACGACACGCAGCGTTTGCTGCTGCCGCAGGAAACGGGCGCGCGTCCCTGGCGTCCGCGCAATTACGGCAACAACTATGAAGGCTTCATCAGCGTGCGGCGCGGCCTCGTGCGCTCGAAAAACCTCGTGGCCGTCAGCCTGATGCAGGCGGCCGGCCCCGGCTACGTGCAGCACTACGCCACGCGCTTCGGCTTCGAGGGCGCGCGCAATCCCGTCTCCCTGCCGCTGGCGCTGGGCGCGGGCGCCGTCACGCCGCTGCAGCTGGCGCAATCGTATGCCGTGTTTGCCAATGGCGGCATGCAGATGCCGCCGAAACTGATCAAGGAAGTGCGCAGCCGCAGCGGCGAAGTGCTGTTCAGCGATGCGGCGCCGCGCGCCAAGGGTGAGCCGGCGCCCGGTACGCAAGTGATCTCCACGCGCAATGCCTACGTCATGGACAGCATGCTGCGCGACGTCGTCAAGAGCGGCACGGGACGCGGCGCGCTGGCGCTGGGACGCGGCGACGCGGCCGGCAAGACGGGCACGTCGAATAACGCCTATGACGCCTGGTTCGCCGGCTATTCCTCGGGCCTCGTCTCCGTCGTGTGGCTCGGCTACGACCAGCCGAAAAGCCTGGGCAACGCCACGGGTGGGACGTTGGCGCTGCCCGTCTGGCGCGACTACATGCAAGTGGCCGTGCAGGGCCGCCGCGAGCAGGTGCTGGCCGAGCCGCCAGGCCTGGCGCTGCTCGATGGCGATTACGTGTATGCCGAATACCTGGCCGGCGACTGCCTGCAGGATAACTTTGCCTTTATCCACAGCAGCGTCAGTTGCGGCAGCGGCGGTGCGGACACGCGCATGGCGCACGGTGAGGCTGGCGCTGGCGATGGCGGCTCGAGCACGGGCATGAACGAAGCGCGCACCCTGAGCGAAGCGCGCGAACGCGAACAAATTCTCAAATCATTTTCGGAAGAATAAGAGCATGCTGCTATATACGATTTACCTGGTGGCGATCGTCGCCGAAGCGATGTCCGGCGCCATCATGGGCATGCGGCGCGGCATGGATTTGTTCGGCATTTGCATGATCGGCACCGTCACGGCGCTCGGCGGCGGCACCGTGCGCGACGTGCTGCTGGGGCACTATCCGCTGGGCTGGATCGCGCATCCCGAATACCTGCTGTTTACCATCGGCGCGGCCATCGTGACGGCCTTTGTCGCGCGCTATTTGCACCATTTGCGCGCCATCTTCCTGCTGGTCGATGGACTGGGCCTGGTGGCGTTTTGCGTGATCGGCTGCGACATCGCCATGTCGGCCAAGATGCATCCGGCCATCGTCGTGCTGGCGGGGATGATCACGGGCGTCTTCGGCGGCCTGCTGCGCGATATCCTGTGCAACCAGATCCCGCTGGTGCTGCAGCGCGAAGTGTATGCCACCGTGGCCCTGTTTACGGGCGCCCTGTATGTCGCCCTGCTGCACTTCAAGGTCGACAGCTCGGTGGCGCAGCTGGCGTCCATCGGCGCCGGCTTCCTGTTCCGCTTCCTGGCCCTGCACTTCGAGTGGCGCCTGCCGAATTTCAATGGCGACCGCATACGCGGTTTTGAGTAAGGCAGCAGCAGCGTGATTATTTTCGCGCGCGTTTAACCCCTTTTTCTGCGCTGCCGCGTTTCATGTTGGACACCCCAGCCAACCGGAGAAGAAGCGATGCCCAGCGTCCTCAAGATCACATTGATACTGTCCCTGCTGCTGTCGGCAGGCAGCCACGCCGCCGGCACGGCGTCGCGCAAGACCCTGGCGCCGTTCGCCAGCGAACAGGCCTTGAGCAGCTATCTGCAGCAGTTGCAGGCGCGCCAGGCGGCCCTGCAAAGGGAGCAGCAGAAACTGCAGCGCGCCACGGCGCAGCCCATGTCGGCGCCGCCGGCCCCGCCCGCGCCGATGATGGCGAAATCCGCGCCGGCAGCATCGGCAGAAGCGGCGGAATCCGTCACCAATGTGCAGACGGCGGGCGTGGACGAAGGCGGCATCGTCAAGCTGCATGGCAAGCACCTGGTGATGCTCCGGCGCGGCAAGCTGTTTACCGTGCAGGTGGGGGGCAATGTCCTGCAGCCCGTGTCCTCGCTCGACGCCTTCGCGCCGGGCAGCGACCCGTCGGGCAGCTGGTATGACGAGATGCTGATCGATGGCGACACGGTCGTGGTGATCGGCTACAGCTACAGCCGCGGCGGTACGGAGATCGGGCTGTTCGACGTCAACGCCGACGGCAAGCTGGCCTACCGTTCCACCTATCACTTGCGCTCCAACGATTATTATTCCTCGCGCAATTACGCGAGCCGCCTGGTCGGCGGCAAACTGGTGTTCTATTCGCCCCTGTCGCTGAACCTGCGCCGGGGCGACCCGTTCGGCGGCTTTCCCGCGCTACGCCGCTGGCGTCCCGATGCCGTGCCGTCCGACTTCAAGCGCATCGCCCCTGCCACGCGCATCTACCGCACCGATGAAGAACCGGAAACGGGCTTCGGCCTGACCCTGCACACGGTCACCGTGTGCGACCTGGCGCAGCGCGACATGCGCTGCGAAGCGACGGCCGTGATGGGGCCGCAGGGCCGCGTGTTTTATGTGTCGGGCGAATCCGTTTTCGTGTGGACGACGCGCCGCGGCAGCGACTCGGGCGTGTTCCGCATTCCCCTCGATGGCAGCGCGCCCAGCGCACTGAAGGTGGCCGGCGCGCCCGTCGACCAGTTCTCGTTCCTCGAAAGCCCTGACGGTCATCTGAACGTGCTGCTGCGCGCCGAAGGCCAGGGCGACGCCATGTGGGACGGCGCGCGGGGGCGCGGCGACATGGCCTTGCTGCGCGTGCCATTGGCCTCGTTTTCCGATGGCCGCGACAGCGCGCCCGCCAGCAGCTACCAGCCGCTGCCCGGTGGTGGCGGTTATGGGCTGCAAAACCGTTATGTGGGATCCTATCTCTTGTACGGCAATCCGGGCAATCCCGGACGTCGTCAGGCGGACCAGGCCTGGCCGCGCCAGCCACTGTATGCCGTGCGCTGGGCCGATGCGGGCAGCGTGCAAGCCTTGTCCCTGCCGCATGGCGTGGAGCGCATCGAGGCGCTGGGCAATGACGCCGTGGTGATCGGCGCGCAGGGCAGGGATCTGCACTTCAGCACCATCCGCCTGGGGGCGCAGGCGGCGATTGCCACGCGCTACATCCGCGCCGACGCGGCGCAGGGCGAGTCGCGCAGCCACGGCTTTTTCTACAAGCCGCAAACGGCCAGCGAAGGCGTGATCGGCCTGCCCATCCTGAGTGCGGACGAGCGGCCTGGCCTCAACAAGTCAGCCGCCTCCGTCCTGTATCTGCGCAACAGCGGCTTGCAGTTGACGGAACTGGGCGCGCTGGCGGCGCGCCCGGGCCAAGTGCCGGACGACGGTTGCCGCGCATCGTGCGTGGACTGGTATGGCAATGCGCGTCCCTTGTTCCTGCAGGGCCGGGTCTTCGCCCTGCTCGGCTATGAAGTGGTGGAAGGGGCGCTCAAGGATGGACAGATCCGCGAAGTGCGCCGCATCAGCTATGCACCCATTGCGTCCCCTGTTCGCTGACGGCGCTGGGAAATTGCCGCTGCCGCGTAGTTCGGCTACACTGCTCCGCATGCCCGACACCCTCATTACCGCGACGGATGAAGACCTGATGCTGCGCTACAGCGCCGGCGACCTGCCGTCGTTTCGCGAATTGTACCGGCGCCATGGCCAGGGACTGTACCGCTTCGTGGCCTGGCGTTCGCCGCGCCGCGCCTGGGTGGACGAGATCGTGCAGGATGCGTGGGCCAGCCTGCACGCGGCGCGCGCCGGCTACCAGCCGCAAGCGGCGTTTCGTACCTATCTGTACCAGATCGCGCGCAACCGCCTGATCGACCTCCTGCGCCAGCGCGAAGGTCAGGAAATCGACGCTACGGACGAACTGGCGGACGAGGGCGCATCGCCGCCGCAATCGCTGGAACAGAAACAGCAGCACGCGCTGCTGCATGCGGCCATCGCCGCGCTGCCGGTGGAACAAAAGGAAGCGCTGGTGCTGCAGCAGTTCAGCGGCATGAGCATTCTGGAGATCGCCGTGGTGACGGGAGCGGAAGCGGAAACCGTCAAGAGCCGGCTGCGCTACGCCATGCAGAAATTGCGCGCGGGCTTGGACAGCGCCGCTGGCGCGGGAGGACAGGCATGAAGACGCACGATCAAGATAATGACGATTTGCATGACGAGGAATTGAAGGCGTTGCTGGCCAGCCTGCCGCAGCCCGCGCCTTCCAGCGCGCTTGATGCGGCCATCCTGGCCGACGCGGAAAAAGCCTTGCCGCAACCGGTCGCCGCGAACGACAGCGCCGATGGCGTGCTGCGTACCTTGCCAGCCAAAAAATCACCGGACTACCTGCAGCGCTGGCGCGTTCCGCTGGGGCTGGCCGCCGCCGTGCTGTTGACGGTGAACCTGATCGGCGTGGACTGGTTCGGTTCGAAGCCGGCGCAATTTCCCGTGGTGGGGGAACCGGTCACGCAAGAGGTGATGCGGGAAGCCGCACCGGTCATTGCACCGGCGGCCGCACCTGCGACTGAGTTTGCGCCACCACCGCCAGCACCGCGCGCCATGGCCAAGGCGGCACCGAGGCCGCCGGCGCAAGCCGAGCCAGTGCCAGCACCCGTGTCAGCACCCGTTCCTCCGCCAGCGCCACCGGCCCCGCCACCTCCTCCGGCAATGCGGGAGGCGATGGAGCAGCAAGCGGCCATGCAGGCCGAAGCCAGCCTGCAGCGCCAGGCGCCGGCACAGCGGGCGCTGGCCAAGCCTGCGCCTGTCGCGGCACGCGCCGCGCCGCTGCCGCCGCCCGCAAAGCTGGACGCCTCCGTGTGGTTGGTGAAGATCGACGCGCTGCTCAAGGCGGGCGAAGGCGCGCTGGCGCAGGAGGAGTGGACGGCGTTCCAGCAGGCGTATCCCGATTATCCGGTGGCCGGGGAGCTGCGGCAGCGGCTGGAGAGTAAGTAAAAAACGCTAGACGATCCCCTTCCTGCGTTCCCACACGGCGCTGCCGACGAAAATGGCGGCGCACACCCACATCACGGCCGGCAGGGCGTTCACGCCCACCGATTGCATCAGGACGCCCGTCAGCAGGGGGCCGCCGCCGCTGGTGATGCCCCAGGTGGCATTGACGATGGCGCTGGCGCTGGTCAGTGACAGGCCCGTAAACCGTTCGCCGCAGGCCACCAGCGCCAGCATGTAGATGCCGCCCGCCGCCGCGCCCAGCAAGAGCAGCAAGGTCCACCACAGCCACGGCGTGCCGACGGCGAATGGCAGCAGCGGCAGCAACAGGCAGACGGCCACGCCGCAGCCCGCGTGGACTTTGGCGCGGCCGTAGCGGTCGGCCATCCAGCCCAGCGCGAATTGCAGGCCCGTGTCGCCCACCAGCACCACGGTGGCCGACAGCAGGGCCAGGTCCGTGCCGATGCCGTGCTCCATCGCGTACAGGGGCAGCAAGCTCAATGCCAGCGTATCGAACAGGGCGAAGAAGGCGGCGCCGAGCACGATCATCGGCATGCGCGGCAGGATCAAGGTCCACTTCACGCCATGTTCTTCCGGTTCCTTTTCCGGGCCGCTGTTCGAGATCAGCATCAATCCCGGCACGGCCAGCAAGAACAGCAGGCCGCAGGCGGCGAAGCTCCAGCTGATCTTGTCATTGAACAGCGCCACGAGGGCAGGGCCGATCAGCTGGAAAAACGTAAAACTGGTGGTGTACATGGCCACCACTCTTCCCCGCGAATTATCGGGCGCCAGCCGGTTCACCCACGCTTCGCCGATGGTAAACAGCACGCCCATGGCGCCGCCGAACAGGAAGCGCAGCACGCTCCACGCCAGCAGGTGGTCGGTACACTGCATGGCGATCGTCGCCAGTGAAGCCACCCACACGGCGCCCAGCATGGTGGCGCGCGCGCCGAAACGTCCCACCCAGCGCGAGACAAATGGCGAGGCGGCCAGGATGCCCAGGGCGCTGACGGCCGTGATCATGCCGATGATGTCCGTGCCCACGCCGCGCTGGTGCAAGGTCAATGCGGTGAGCGGCATGGTGGCGCCCAGGCCCAGGCCCACCACGCCGATGCTGACGACGAGGGCGAAGAAGTCGCGCCATGGCATGTGCTTCATGGCTGCCCCCGCAGGGTGAAAATGGTGTTCGGGATGGCTGGAAAACGGTGTGGATGCATGGGAAAGGTAGGGACTTTGCCTGCGGCGCTGGTGTTTGGCGCCGGACGGGCATATGATGATTTTATCAAGAGCAATATTGCAAAGCCGTAGTGTAGGCGATGTGTGCCACCGCTGGCCATTCCCATCCGTGTGGCCGCTGCCTGCGGCTCTGCTGTACAGTGAAGCGAGCGGCAGCGCTGTCATGGCGCTGTCATTGGATCGTCACGCCAGCGAGGAAGCTCCATGCGCCGTCCCATCGTTCTCGTTCCCGCCTGCCAGCGCCAGCTTGGCAGCCACGCCTGGCACATGGCGCAGGATAAATACCTGCACGCCGTGCTGCGTGGCGCCGGCTGCATGCCGCTGCTGCTGCCCGCCCTGGGCGCGGACGCGGACCTGGAGGCGGCGCTGCACGTCGCCGACGGCGTCATGCTGACCGGCTCCGCCTCGAACGTCGACGCTCGCCTGTATGGCGAAAACATCCTCCATCCCGACCTGCCGCAAGACCCCGCGCGCGACGCCACCACCTTGCCCCTGATCCGCGCCGCGCTGGCGCGCCAGTTGCCCTTGCTGGCCATTTGCCGCGGCTTCCATGAAGTCAACGTGGCCCTGGGCGGCAGCCTGCACCAGGCCGTGCACGCGGTGCCGGGCATGCAGGACCACCGCGAGAACGTGCTCGATCCTTTGGAGCGCCAGTACGCGCCTTCGCACCGCATCAAGCTGATGCCCGACGGCCTGCTGTCACGGTTGCTGGGCGGCGAGAGCGAGATGATGGTCAATTCCCTGCATGGCCAGGGCATCGCCAGGCTGGCCGATGGCTTGCTGGTGGAAGCGCTGGCCGACGACGGCCTGGTGGAAGCGTATAGCGTGGCCAGCGCCGCCGGTTTTACCTTGGCCGTGCAATGGCATCCGGAATGGCAGGTGGAAGACAATCCGCAGGCCATGCGCTTGTTCGGCGCCTTCGGCCAGGCGTGCCGCGATTACCAGGAACAGCTGCATAGAAAGAAAGAATGACAGGCGCACCGCACCAGTATCACGAGGTGTTTGATCAAGACCAGCGAGAGGGAAACATGGCAATACGCGAAAATTTCACTTATACGGACATGGATTTGTGGCTCAATGAAAAGCGCGTCACGGAAATCGAATGCCTGGTCCCCGACTTGACGGGCGTGGCGCGGGGGAAGATCCTGCCGCGCGGGAAATTCACCCAGGAGCGCGGCATGCGCATCCCGGAAGCGGTACTGGGCATGACGGTGACGGGCAATTACCCGGTCGATGATGGCGGCTATGACCGCGCCATTTCCAGCACCGACCGCGACATGATCTTGAAGGCCGACCCCACCACCATCACCATGGTGCCGTGGGCCACGGACCCCACCGCGCAAGTCATCCACGACTGCTATTTTTCCGATGGCGCGCTGGTCGATTTCGCCCCGCGCTCCGTGCTGCGGCGCGTGCTGAAACTGTATGCGGACAAGGGCTGGAAACCCGTGGTGGCGCCGGAGCTGGAGTTCTACCTGACGGCGAAAAACACGGACCCGGACTTGCCACTGAAGCCGCCCATCGGGCGCAGCGGCCGGGCCGAGACGAGCCGCCAGGTCTACAGCATCGATGCCGTCAACGAGTTCGACCCATTGTTCGAGGATATCTACGATTACTGCGAATTGATGAACCTTGACGTCGATACGCTGATCCACGAGATCGGTGCAGGGCAGATGGAAATCAACTTCCTGCACGGCGACCCATTGGGCCTGGCCGACAAGGTGTTTTTCTTCAAGCGCACCTTGCGCGAAGCGGCCTTGAAACACGATATGTACGCCACCTTCATGGCCAAGCCCATGGCGGGCGAACCGGGTTCCGCCATGCACGTGCACCAGAGCGTCGTCGATGCGAAGACGGGCCTGAACATCTTCAGCAACGAGGACGGTTCGGCCGCCCCCATCTTCAAGCATTACATCGCGGGCTTGCAGCGCTACATGCCGTCGGCCATGGCCATCGTCGCACCCTACGTGAATTCCTACCGCCGCATCGTGCGCCACACGGCCGCGCCGATCAATATCCAGTGGGGCCTGGACAACCGCACGGTGGGTTTTCGCGTGCCCGAGTCGGGCGTGCAGGACAGGCGCGTGGAAAACCGCATCATCGGCGCTGACGCGAATCCCTACTTGGCCCTGGCCGTCACCCTGGCTTGCGGCTACCTTGGCATGACGGAGCAGCTGGAGGCGACACCGATGATGGTGGGTAGCGCCTACGACATGAAGTTCGAACTGCCGCAAGGCTTGCCCGAGGCCCTGCAGCTGCTGCGCGCGGAAGACAAGCTGCGCACGGTGCTGGGCGAGCGCTTCATCGACGTGTATGCGGCCATCAAGGACCTGGAGCACCAGGAGTTCATGACGGTCATCAGCCCCTGGGAGCGCGAACACCTGTTACTGCACGTATAAAGGATCATCTATGAGCACATCCAACAATCCGCTGGCGCCAAGCGCCGCCCTGGTTGCGTCCGTGGCGCAGAAAAACGCGGCGCCGCAGGTGTACGATACAAACGCCATCCAGCAGATGGACTCGGCCCACTACCTGCATCCATTCACCGATTTTAAAGATCTGGCAAGCAAGGGCGCGCGCGTGATGGTGCGCGGCGACGGCGTCTATCTGTGGGATAGCCAGGGCAAGAAAATCGTCGACGGCATGTCGGGCCTGTGGTGCGTGAATGTCGGCTATGGCCGCACGTCGATCTCGCAAGCCGTCTACCGGCAGATGGAGACGCTGCCGTTCTATAACAGCTTCTTTGGCACGACCAACGTGCCGGCCGCGCAGCTGGCGGCCAAGCTGGCGCAGATATCGCCGCCGCAGTTCCAGCACGTGTTCTTCACCAGTTCCGGCTCCGAAGGCAACGACACGAATTTGCGCATGGTGCGCCGCTACTGGGATATCCTCGGCTACAAGGAGAGACATACCATCATCAGCCGCCACAACGCCTATCACGGCAGCACGGTGGCGGGAGCGTCCTTGGGCGGCATGGACGGCATGCATGCGCAGGGCGGCATGCCGATACCGGGCATCGCGCATATCGGCCAGCCCAATTACCTGGAGTCGGGCCACGGATTGACTCCCGAGGCATTCGGTGTAAAAGCGGCTGGCTGGCTGGAAGACAAAATCCTGGAAATCGGCGCCGACAAGGTGGCCGCCTTCATCGGCGAACCGGTGCAGGGCGCGGGCGGCGTCATCATCCCGCCATCAACCTACTGGCCCGAGATCCAGCGCATCTGCGACAAATACGGCATTTTGCTGATCGCCGATGAAGTCATCTGCGGCTTTGGCCGCCTGGGGCGCTGGTTTGGCTCCGAACTGTTCGGCATCAAGCCCGACCTGATCACCTTTGCCAAGGGCGTCACCTCGGGCTATGTGCCGCTGGGCGGCGTGCTGGTGGGGGACCGCGTCGCTAAAGTCTTGATTGAACAGGGCGGAGAGTTCACCCACGGATTCACGTATTCCGGCCACCCCGTCGCCTGCGCGGCGGCGCTGGAAAACATCCGCATCATCGAGGAGGAACAGCTGGTGGCCAAGGTGGCCGATGATACGGGGCCGTACCTGCGGCAGTGCTTCGCCAGCCTGGGCGAACACCCGCTGGTCGGCTATGCGGACAGCTGCGGCTTGGTCGCGGGCCTGAACCTGGTGCGCAAGAAGGGCGCCACCGTGCACGAGAACGAGCTGTTCGACGAAAGCCAGGGCGTGGGCATGATCTGCCGCGGTCACATGTTCGACAATGGCGTCATCATGCGCGCCGTGGGCGAGCGCATGATCGTCGCCCCGCCGCTGGTGATGACGCGCGCGCAGATCGATGAAATGGTGGGCCTGATACGGCTGTGCCTGGACAAGACGTATGCGGACGTGAAAGCGAAGGGGTGGGTGTAGGTTTTTGCTGAACCCAAAATCTAAGCGCCGGGGTCGTACCCTGAGGGTACGACTCCAGTCTCTGCTGTTGGGTTTTTATCGACATCTGTACAATTTTTAGACCAGATAAGCGGCAGTTCCGCTAAACTTCCATCCTGGCCGCTCTTTGTAGCGGCCAGTTTTTCATTTTGACACCCACTTACCCAAAGCACCCACATGACGATAGCAACATCCGCCGCGTCGGCCAGCGACGCCCCAGCGCCTTTTTTGCTGATTGATCAACTGGTCAAGGAATTCGATGGCGTGCGCGCCGTCAATGATATTTCCGTGACGATCAACAAGGGCGAGATCTTCGCCTTGCTCGGCAGTTCAGGTTGCGGCAAGTCGACCCTGCTGCGCATGCTGGCGGGCTTCGAGACGCCGACGTCGGGCAGGATCGCCTTGGCTGGCAACAGCATCGTCGATGTGCCGCCGCACCAGCGCCCCATCAACATGATGTTCCAGTCGTACGCGCTGTTCCCGCATCTGTCCGTGTGGGACAACATCGCCTTCGGCCTGCGCCGCGATGGCTTGCCGAAAGCGGAAGTGGCGGCGCGGGTCGAGCAGATGCTGGCGCTGGTGCAGCTGGGCCAATACGCGAAACGCAAGCCGCATCAGCTGTCTGGCGGGCAGCAGCAGCGCGTGGCGCTGGCGCGCAGCCTGGCCAAGCGGCCGCAATTGCTGCTGCTCGACGAGCCGCTCGGCGCGCTCGACAAGAAACTGCGCGAGCGCACGCAGATGGAGCTGGTGAACATCATCGAGCAGGTGGGCGTCACCTGCGTGATGGTCACGCACGACCAGGATGAAGCCATGAGCATGGCCACGCGCATCGCCGTCATGAGCGAAGGGCGCATCCTGCAAGTGGGCGCACCCGGCGAAATCTATGAAACGCCGAACTGCCGTTTTGTCGCCGACTTCATCGGCAGCGTCAACCTGTTCGACGGCCGCATCACGCAGGACGAAGCCGATCACGTGGTGATCGCCACGCCCCATGGCGAGCACTATGTTTCGCACGGCATCACGGGCAACCTGGGCATGGATGTCTCGGTGGCCGTGCGCCCCGAAAAAATCGGCATCCAGATCGCGCCACCCACTTTGGAAGAGCGCGCGTCACCAAAGGAACACGGCTACAACTGCGCCCAGGGCGTGATCGTCGCCATGGCGTATTTTGGCAATGAAACCAGCTACCACGTACGCCTCGACAGCGGCACGGTGGTGAAAGTGTCGCGCACCAACGCGGCCCGCCACGACGCCGCGCGCCTCGAGCGCGAACAGCGCGTGTGGGTGTGGTGGGATGGCGCCGACATCGTCGTGCTGACCAGCTGAGGCCACCATGACGTCCATTCTGCAAATGCTGCGCAACCTGGTGACCTTACGCTG
This sequence comes from Janthinobacterium sp. NKUCC06_STL, assembly GCF_019345455.1. NCBI lineage: Bacteria > Pseudomonadati > Pseudomonadota > Betaproteobacteria > Burkholderiales > Oxalobacteraceae > Janthinobacterium > Janthinobacterium sp. NKUCC06_STL. The sequence goes on along the minus strand of NZ_JAHKQY010000001.1, from coordinate 1,797,429 downwards.
GCTCACTGGCCGCAACGCCGTCATCGCCGTGCCGTCGCTGTTCCTGACGGCCGCCTTTTTGGTACCGTTTCTGATCGTGCTGCGTATCAGCCTGTCCGACATGGACACGGCGGGCAGCCCGTTCGGCGGCTTGCTGTCGTATGTCGACGGCATCGTCGTGCTGAAGGTGAAAATCGCCAATTACCTGTTCATCGCCGCCGATGAACTGTATCTGCTCACCTACCTGAGCTCACTCAAATACGCGGCCATCACCACGGCCATCTGCCTCTTCATCGGCTATCCGTTCGCCTACTTCATGGCGCGTGCCAAACCGTCCATCCGTCCCGTGCTGATGATGCTGGTGATGCTGCCGTTCTGGACCTCGTTCCTGCTGCGCGTGTATGCGTGGAAGGGCATCCTGGCCAACCACGGCTTGCTCAACGACCTGCTGATCGCGCTGGGCATCGTGAGCGAGCCGCTGCACATGATGAACACTTCGTTTTCGCTGGTGGTCGGCATGGTGTACGCCTACCTGCCGTTCATGATTTTGCCCCTGTATGCGAACCTGGTGAAAATGGACATGCGTTTCCTGGAAGCGGCGGCCGACCTGGGCGCCACGCCCCTGCAGGCGTTCTGGCGCATCACGGTGCCCCTGTCGAAATCGGGCATCATCGCCGGCGCCATGCTGGTGTTCATTCCTTCCGTGGGCGAATACGTGATTCCCGAGCTGCTGGGCGGCCCGGAAACCCTGATGATCGGCCGCGTGCTGTGGGATGAATACTTCACCAATAACGATTGGGCCATGGCGTCGTCGGTGACGGTGCTGGTGGTCTTGCTGATCCTCGTGCCGATGGCCATTTTTAACAAATACAAGACGGACCAGGACGCGGAGGAGCGCACATGAACGGACGTACTTTCCTGCAGCGCTGGTTCGGCCGCGGCTGGCTTTCGCTCGGCTATCTATTCCTGTACCTGCCCATCATCGTACTGATCGTCTTCTCGTTCAACAGCTCGCGCCAGGACATGGTGTGGAGCGGCTTCTCGCTGCGCTGGTACAGCGAGTTGATGAGCGATATGGAGATCATCTCGGGTTTTGGTTTGTCGCTGAAGATCGCCTTCATGTCGGCCACCTCGTCCGTCATCCTCGGCACCTTCGCCGCCTTTGCCTTGACCAGCTACCAGCGCTTCCGCGGCCGCACGGTGTTTTCCGCCATGGTCAGCGCGCCTTTGGTGATGCCGGAAGTGATCATCGGCCTGTCCTTGCTGCTGATGCTGGTGTCCATGCAAAAGGTCTTCGGTTTTCCCGAGCGGGGCGTGCTGACCATCTGGCTCGGCCACACCCTGCTGGGCATGGCGTATGCGGCCGTGGTGGTGCAGTCGCGCCTGCAGGAGATGAGTAAATCGCTGGCCGAAGCGGCCATGGACCTGGGCTGCCGTGCGCACCAGGTGTTCTTCCTCGTGACTCTGCCGAACATCACGCAGGCGCTGGCGTCCGCCTGGCTGCTGACGTTTACCCTGTCGCTCGACGACGTGGTGCTGTCCGCTTTCCTGTCCGGCCCCGGCTCGACGACGATGCCGCTGGTGATCTTCTCGCGTGCGCGCCTGGGGCTCGATCCGCGCGTGAACGCCATCGCGGCGCTGACGATACTGGTGGTGACCATCGCCGTCATCGTGTATGCGATGATGCTGGCGCGCGCGGACCGCAGACACCGCAAGCAACTGTCTGCGGCCTATTTGGAAGACTAGAGTAAGCTGGCGTTTTCACCTTGCAGGAGACGACCATGACGGAAAACACCAGCTGGCATGCACGGGCCGCAGCGCTGACGATCGATGGACGCGCAGTTATCAATGGCAAGCGGACAAGTTCCATATCCGGCCAGACTTTCGATAACCTGTCGCCCATCGACGGGCGCTTGCTGGGGCGGGTGGCCCGCTGCGACACTGCCGACGTGGATGCGGCCGTGCAGGCCGCCCGCGCCGCCTTTGACGACCGCCGCTGGGCAGGCAAGTCGCCCGCGCAGCGCAAGCGGATAATGATCAAGTTCGCCGACCTGGTGCAGAAATACGGTCCCGAGCTGGCCCTGCTGGAAACCCTGGACATGGGCAAGCCGATCAAATACAGCCAGAGCGTGGACGTGGGCTCCACGGCCAACTGCCTGCGCTGGTATGGCGAGGCGATCGACAAGGTCTACGATGAAATCGCACCGACACCCGCCAATAGCCTGGCCCTGATCACGCGCGAACCGGTGGGTGTCGTCGCCGCCATCGTGCCGTGGAATTACCCGATGATCATGGCCGCCTGGAAGATCGCGCCCGCCCTCGCGGCCGGCAACAGCGTGATATTGAAACCATCCGAAAAATCGCCGCTGACGGCCTTGCGCCTGGCCGACATCGCGCTGGAAGCGGGCGTGCCGGCGGGCGTCTTCAACGTGCTGCCCGGTTACGGCAACGAGGCCGGCGCCGCGCTGGCGCTGCACATGGATGTTGATTGCATCGGCTTTACGGGTTCCACGCGCACGGGCAAATTGATCGTGCAAATGGCGGGCCAGTCGAACCTGAAACTGGCGTGGACGGAATTGGGCGGCAAGTCCGCCAACATCGTTTGCGCCGATTGCCCGGACCTGGACAAGGCCGTGGCGGCCGCCGTCGGCTCCATCTTTTTCAACCAGGGCGAAAGCTGCAACGCGCCTTCGCGGCTGTTCGTGGAGGAATCGATCAAGGATGAATTTATCGCCAAGGCGCTGGCCATGCTGCCCCGCTTCCAGCCCGGCGACCCGCTCGACGAAGCCACCGTCATGGGCGCCATCGTCGACGCCACGCAGATGCAAACGGTGATGGGCTACATCGCGGCCGGCAAGAACGAAGGCGCGCAATTGCTCGGTGGCGGCGAGGCCGTGCGCCTTGATACGGGTGGCTATTACGTGCAGCCGACCATTTTCGGCGTGGACGCGGGCATGACGATCGCGCGCGAAGAGATCTTCGGCCCTGTGCTTTCCGTGCTGGGCTTTACGGATATCGCCGAGGCGGTACAGCAGGCCAACGCCACGCCGTACGGCTTGCAGGCGGCCGTGTGGACGTCCGACATCTCCAAGGCCATTCAGACGGCGCGCGCCCTGCGCGCGGGCACCGTGCACGTCAACCAGTACGACGGCGACGACATCACCGTGCCGTTCGGCGGCTACAAGCAGTCGGGCAACGGGCGTGACAAGTCATTGCATGCGCTGGACAAGTACACGGAGCTGAAGACGACTTGGATACAGGTGGGCTAGTGTGCGTAGATTATCGCGATGATTAGCTCCTATATGATCTAATTATTGGCAAAAATATGCTAAATTAGGTGTTATAGGGACTATTTTGGGGGCGGTATGGAGTATCATTTTCAAATCTTTCATGAGGAAGTATGGAAAGATTGTGCATTGCTTACCCTGCTCGAACCCGCCGGCGGCAACCCCCGTACTGCCACGCTGTTTGAGTACGACCTCGATTATGCCTTCGAGAAAAAAGTCGAACCCGTATCGCTGCGCTTTCCCGTCACGGCAGATATGCAGAGGTTGGCGCAATGGCCAGCCTTTGTGTTTGACCTGATCCCCCAGGGGAGTGGGCGGGCGTATCTGCTGGGGCAGCTGCAACTGGCGGATGGTCCTGCCGCCGATTTTCCGTTGATGTGCGCCGGTGCCTTCAATCCCATCGGGTGTGTCCGCGTTGCCGAGGCAGTGCAATACTATGAACAGCATCTTGCCCGCCACGAGACCGACACACCCATGCACGGGTTGTCATTGGAAGACATCATTGGCCGCGGCGAGGTATTTCACGAACGCATGCTGGTACACAGCATGCTGGCAGCAGGTAGCCTCGGTGTCCAGGGCGCGGCGCCGAAATATTTGCTGACGACGGACCATGAGGGAATGTGGCATGCGGATGGCGCATTGGCCGACGAGCGCGCGGCAGCGCATTTTATCGTCAAGCGGGCGCGGGGCAAGACCCCGAGCGATGACAAGGTGCTGAGAAATGAAGCGGCCTACATGCGCGTGGCGAGTGCGATGGGCTTGCGCACGGCTGGCGAGCTTCGCTACCAGGAAGATACCCTGTTCATTCCACGCTTTGACCGGATAGTCCGGGATGGCAAGGTACTTCGCCTGCATCAGGAAAGTGCGGCTTCGTTAGCCGGCATCGTTGGATTTGAAGCTTCGCCCAGCCAGTTCGAGCTGTTGCAGGCATTGCGCGCCGTCGTCAGCGACAAGACCACCGAGACCGTTGAATTCCTCAAGCGCGACATATTGAACCTGGCCATGCGCAATACCGACAACCACGCACGCAATACCGCCGTTCAAAAGATCGGTGCCAACGTGCGTCTCACGCCGTTGTTCGATTTTGCGCCCATGTATCTGGACCCGGCAGGCATTGCACGGGCAGCGCGCTGGTACCATCCGGTCAGCAAAAAAGAGCTGCATGCATGGCCTGCCATTCTGGCCGCCATGGATATTGCCGACGTGGAGCGCAATCACATTCAGGTTGAACTTTACCGCTTCGGCCAACGACTCGTCGAGCTGGAGCGGCGCATGCTGCAGGCAGGCGTGGATGATGATATCGTCGCCTTTCTCAGGCCTCACATCGCCACGCAGATCGAACAATTGAGCGCGCTGGGGGAGCACTGAGATGGCGCGCACCCATATCGACAAGGAACAGCTCAGGCAGCGCAGGGCGGTGCTCTACGACGCCATCGCGCGCGGTGAAGTCACGCTCCAGCATGCGGTGAAGGAGATGCGCGCCATCTCGCGCATGACGCAGGCGCAATTTGCGGAACACCGAGGAGTCAGCCTGAAAACCATCAAGGAAATCGAGAACGGCAAGGGCAACCCGACCATCCAGTCGCTGAATCGCATCGGACAGTTTTTTGGACTGGAGGTGGCGTTTGTACGGACAGAAACGCTACGCGAAAAAAAAATCGCCCCGGCAAGTACCGGAGCGATATCGCCTCAATAGGCTAAGTAATCCTCAGGAAATTATTGTGAAATTATGACGAACATAGCCGGATGCTATGCAAGGCGTCCGCCGCGACGCAGTGCGAGCACTGCGAGCGGTGGGCAACGCCGCAGAGTGCCGGTTATGGAAGTCAGAAATCACAATAATTTATGGGGGTTACTTGGATCAGAAGCAGTGTTCCAGCGCCGGGAAGCTGCCATCCTTGACGGCTTTGACGTAGCCGGTGACGGCGTCGTCGATGCTGGCCGCGCCTTCCATGAAGTTGCGCACGAAGCGCGCTTTGCGGCCTGGGAAGACGCCCAGCATGTCGTGCATGACGAGCACCTGGCCCGAGCAGTCGGGACCTGCGCCGATGCCGATGGTCGGAATCGTCAGCATGTCGGTCACTTCCTTGCCCAGTTGCGTCGGCATGGCTTCCATCAGCACGATGGCGGCGCCCGCGTTTTGCAGCACCAGCGCGTCGTTCTTCAGTTCCGCCGCGCTTTCCGTGCTCTTGCCCTGGACTTTATAGCCGCCCAGCTGGTGCACGAATTGCGGCGTCAGGCCGATGTGGGCGCAGATGGGAATGCCACGCTCGGAAAGGAAACGCACGGTCTCGGCCAGCCAGGCGCCGCCTTCGATCTTGATCATGTGCGCGCCAGCCTGCATCAGGATGACGGCGTTGGCATAGGCTGTCTCGGGCGTGCCGTACGCGCCGAACGGCAGGTCGGCAACGATCATGGCGGACTTGCTGCCGCGCGCCACGGAAGCCGTGTGGTAAGCCAGTTCGGCCACGGTGACGGGCAGGGTGGAGCTATGGCCATTGCAGACCATGCCGAGCGAATCGCCGATCAGCAGGATCTCCACGCCGCAGCGGTCCATCAGGGACGCGAAGCTGGCGTCATAGCAGGTCAGCATGGTGATCTTTTCGCCGGCGGCGCGCAGCGTAGCCAGCGTGTGGATGGTCACGGCCTTGTTGGCGACAGGCTTGGATGGCGCCGGCGCCGGTGTGGCGGCCTTGTCTTTTGCGGCCAGATCTGTTCCTTGCAAATAAGCGGACATAGGTATTCTCTAGAGTGAAAGGGGGTGATGCGATTGCGACGCCGCTAGTGTAGTACTTTATGCGGCGTGCTGCAGGGACGGCATTGTAGTGTATGTCTGGCGCAGCGGTTCAGAGCCGGCTGATGGCCTGGTCGGCCACCGTGGCCAGGTAGTCTTGCGCCGGCCCGAGTCCGGGCACGACGATGGCGGGCGCCAGGGCCAAGAGCGGCACCAGCACGAAGGCGCGTTCGGTGAGGCGCGGATGCGGCACCGTCAGGGTGGCGCTGGCGATCTGCTCATCGCCGTACAGCAGCAAGTCCAGGTCCAGGGTGCGCGGGGCGTTGCGGTAGGGCCGTTCGCGCCCGTGCGCCGCCTCGATGGCGTGCAGGGCCAGCAGCAGTTCCTCTGCCGGCAGGGTGGTGCTGATGCGCGCCACGGCGTTGATGTAGTCGTCACCGCTGGAAGCTATGGGCGCCGTGCGGTAGCTGGCCGAGGCGTCCAGCAGCGATGCGCCAGGCAGGCGCGCCAGTCGCGCGATGGCATCGTGCACATTCGCGCGCGCGTCGCCCAGGTTGGCACCGATACCGATGTAAGCAATGACTACCATTATTCGCCGCTGCTGCTGCCGGTGGTCGAACCGCCGCCCGTGCTGGTCTTGCTGCGCGTGCTGCGGCGTGGCGGACGCTTTTTCTTGACGGCGCCCGGTGCGGCATTGGCGCTGACGAGCAGCGCTTCGCGCGTTTCCTCGTCGCCTTCATAAAAGGCCGTCCACCATTCGCCGATGTCCATGTCGATCTCGCCCGAGGCGCAGCGCAGCAGCAGGAAGTCGTAGCCGGCGCGGAAGCGCAGGTGCTCGAGCAGTTTGTACGGCGCCTTGCCGACACGGCGCTCGAAGCGCGGCTGCATCGACCAGATGTCGCGCATGTCGGAGCCGATCTTGCGCTGCAAGGCCAGTTTTTCCGTTTGCGAATCGAGCACGTCGTCGGCCGCCAGGTGCAGCGCGGGAATGGTCGACTCGCCGGCGGCGCGGTAAGCCGTCCATTTTTCCAGTACTTGGTGCCACAGCAGCGAGGCAAACAAAAAGCCTGGCGAGACGGTCTTGCCGGCCGCGATGCGCTGGTCCGTGGCGTCCAGTGCCAGGGTGACGAATTTCGCGCCCAGCGGCTGCTCCAGCACCACGTCGAGCAGCGGCAGCAGGCCGTGATGCAAGCCTTCCTTGCGCAGCTGCTGCAGGCAGGCCAGCGCGTGGCCGCTCATCAGCAGTTTCAGCATCTCGTCGAACACGCGCGGGGCGGGCACGTTGTTGATCAGCGGCGCCATGATGGGGATCGGCGCGGCCGTGTGCGGCTCGATGGTGAATTTCAGCTTGGCGGCGAAGCGCACCACGCGCAGCATGCGCACGGGGTCTTCGCGGTAGCGCTCTTCCGGTTTGCCGATCATGCGCAGGGTCTGGGCGCGGATGTCTTCCACGCCGCCGTGGTAGTCGAGCACTTCCTGCGTGGCCGGGTTGTAGTACATGGCGTTGATGGTGAAGTCGCGGCGCAGCGCGTCTTCGTGCTGCAAGCCGAAGGTGTTGTCGCGCAGGACGCGGCCATGTTCATCCTTCGGCGCGGAGTCGGCGCCGGCGCCGCGGAAGGTCGTCACTTCCAGCAAGTCCTGGCCGAACATCACGTGCACGATCTGGAAGCGCTTGCCGATGATGAAGGCGCGGCGGAACAGGCGCTTGACCTGTTCCGGCGTGGCGTTGGTGGCGATGTCGAAGTCTTTCGGTTTCACGCCCAGCAGCAGGTCGCGCACGGCGCCGCCGACGACAAAGGCCTCGAAGCCCGCTTCCTGCAGGCTGCTGGTGACGCGGATGGCATTCGACGACACCAGTTTCGGGTCGATTCCGTGTTGCGCAGGACCGAGCACGATGGGTGCCGTGGTGTCGCGCGCTGCCTCTTTTTTAACGCCGAGGATCTTGCGGATGAATTTTTTAATCATTGAATAAGTGAAGTGATGGCCAGCCGTGGAGGGATGCGTGTGCGCTCAAAGCGGTATTGGGGTTGGTCGCGACAGGGTGGGTCACGACCGACAGCAGGGGAATGTCGTTGTGCGAATCGCTGTAAAAATAGCTGCGCTCGAACTGCCCCAGTTCCTTGCCCATCTTTTCCAGCCAGGCGTGGGTGTGGGTCAGCTTGCCCGCGCCCAGGGTCGGCGTACCAACCAGCTTGCCCGTGACATTGCCTGCGTCGTCATACTCGGGCATGGCGGCCAGCAAGTGCTCGACGCCCAGCGCATCGGCGATGGGTTTGGTGATGAAATGGTTGGTCGCAGTGACGATGGCCAGCAGGTCGCCCGCGTCCTGGTGCTGCTTCAGCAGGGCCACGACTTCCGGGCGGATGGCCGGCATGACCACTTCAGCCATGAATTGCCGGTGCAGCGCTTCGAGGCGTTCGCGCGGGAATTGCGCCAGGGTGCCGAGGGAAAATTCCAGGTATTCCACCGGGTCGAGCGTGCCGGCCTGGTATTGCGCGAAAAATTCGTCGTTGCGGCGGGTGAATTCGGCGGCGTCCACGGCACCGATGCGTACCAGGAATTCGCCCCACTCGTGATCCGAGTCGATGGGCAGCAGGGTGTGGTCGAGGTCAAACAGGGCCAGATTCATCATTCTTTCGCTTCCGCCTGCAGCAACTCGCGCAACAATGGCAAGGTGATTGGGCGTTGGGTTTCAAGGGAGTAGAGGTCGAGAGAGTCCAGCATTGTCGACAGCGAACGCATGTCGCGCCGGAAATGGGACAGCAGATAGGGTAACACGCCGGGCGACAAGGTCAAGCCGCGGGTGGTGGCCGCCTGGGTCAGGGCGGCGATTTTTTCATCGTCGGTCAAGCCGTGGATCTGGTAGATCAGGCCCCAGCCCATGCGCGTGCGCAAGTCTTCGCGCACGGGCAGCACGGCCGGTGGCACGGCGCCGCTGCACACCATATAGGCCTTGTTGGCGCGGATTTCATTGAACAGGGCAAAGGCGTCGATCTGCGCCAGCGGCGACAGTTTTTCGCAGTCGTCGAGCAGGTACAGGTCGACGTCGGGCGAATACACGAATTCGGACTCGATCGAGAATGGCGAAATATAGCGCGCGCGCTCGGTGCTGGCCAGGGCCTTGAGCAGGTGGCTCTTGCCGGCGGCCAGTTCGCCCCACAAGTAGGCAAAATGTTCGCGCGACGTGCGCGCGGCGAACTGGCGCATCAGCTGCGCCACTTCGGCATTCTGTCCCACCTCGAAGGTATCGAGGCTGTGCGCCTGGTCTGTGCCTAAATCGAGCACCAGTTGTTTCATGGCGTACGCCTTGTCCTGTTTTTCATTACTGCATGTGCATCGTGGTATTGCTAGGTTGATATGATATCCGCTTTTACTAGGTATTATAGAAGCTGCTGGAGAGGTAGTGGCGTCTTAGATGCTTAAAAGCGACCATCAGCACGGCAGAAGCGGGTAAAGCGAGCAAAACGCCGACGAAACCGAACAATTGTCCGAAAGCCAATAAGGCGAAGATCACGGCCAGCGGATTTAAACCGATGCGCTCGCCCACCAGGCGCGGCGTGAGGAAAAAGCCTTCGATGACCTGGCCGCAGCCGTAGATGACGGCCACGGCGATGACGCCGCTCCAGTCGGCAAACTGCAGCAGGGCGGCGATCAGGGCCAGCATCAGTCCCAGGCCGAAGCCCAGGTAGGGGATGAATACCAGCAAGCCCGTGATGATGCCCACAGGCAATGCCACTTCAAAACCGGCTATGGCCAGCGCCACCGAGTAGTACGTGGCCAGCACCAGCATGACGAGCAACTGGCCGCGCAGGTATTGCGCCAGCAAGGTGTCGACTTCCTGCGCCATGCCCACCGTGCGGCCGACCCAGCGGCGCGGCACGGCGCCGGCGATGCGCGCCAGCATCGGGTGCCAGTCCAGCAACAAATAAAACAGCACGACGGGAATGAGCACCACGGTGGCCAGCCAGCCCAGCACGGCCGTGCCGCCGATGCGCGCCGAGGCCAGCACCGTGCTCCAGATTTCATCGCCGCTGGTGGCCATCTGCTGGCTCAGCATGCGTTTGATGCCCGTGCCATCCAGGCGCACGCGGATGCCGAGGTCGCGCAGTTTCGGCGCCAGGAATTCGTTCGCCTTGCTGAGAAATTGGGGGATTTGCGCCTGCAACAAGGGGATTTCCTTCTGCAACACGGGCACGACGATCAGCACGAGCGCCGTAATGGCGAGGAAAAACAACACTACGACGACCAGCACGGCCAGCGGACGGGGCACGTAAAAACGCTTGTAATGCAGGCGCTGCAAGCGGTCCACGCCGGGATTGAGCACATAGGCGAGGATGGCGGCGGCCAGGAAGGGCGTCAGGATGGGACCGAGGCTGACGAGCAGCAGCAAAAATGCCAGCCAGACCGCGATCCAAAATGCTGTTTGCTTCTGCTCGGCGGTGATGGCGAATGGCATGTAGTTTGTGCTGTTGCGTTAAAAAAAGGCAGTTAATTACGAAATGGCGGGGCAGTTTGATAAAATAGCGACTTGATCGACCGAATTCACCCGCTGGCGTCCTGCCGTACGATGTTGAAAAACATGCTTGCGCGCGCGTGCCGGCGGGTATCCGCCTTCTATTTTACCGCCTCCGCTGCCACCACACCATGAACCAGACTTCTAATGTTTCCCTTTCCTACCGTGACGCTGGCGTCGATATCGACGCAGGCGACGCTTTAGTCGAAGCAATCAAGCCGTTTGCCAAGCGCACCCTGCGCGAAGGCGTGATGGGCGGCCTGGGCGGTTTTGGCGCCATGTTTGAAATCAGCAAGAAGTACAAGGAACCAGTGCTGGTCTCCGGCACCGACGGCGTCGGCACCAAATTGCGCCTGGCGTTCGAACTGAACCGCCATGACACGGTCGGCATCGACCTGGTCGCCATGAGCGTCAACGATATCCTGGTGCAAGGCGCCGAGCCCCTGTTCTTCCTCGACTACTTCGCTTGCGGCAAGCTGGACGTGGCCATCGCCACCGACGTCATCAAGGGCATCGCCCAGGGTTGCGAACAAGCCGGTTGCGCGCTGATCGGCGGCGAAACGGCGGAAATGCCGAGCATGTACCCGGCCGGCGAATACGACCTGGCAGGTTTTGCCGTCGGCGCCGTGGAAAAATCGAAAATCATCGACGGCACCAAGATCGCCCCGGGCGACGTGGTGCTGGGCCTGGCCTCGTCGGGCGTGCACTCGAACGGTTACTCGCTGGTGCGCAAGATCATCGAAGTGGCGAAACCTGACCTGGAAGGCGACTTCCACGGCCGTAAACTGGCCGACGTGCTGATGCAGCCGACGCGCATCTACGTCAAGCCGCTGCTGGCGCTGATGGATGCCATGGAAGTCAAGGGCATGGTGCACATCACCGGTGGCGGCCTGGTGGAAAACATCCCGCGCGTGCTGCAGCCTGGCCTGGTGGCCGAGCTGGACTCGAAGGCATGGACCATGCCGCCACTGTTCACGTGGCTGCAACAGCACGGCGGCGTGGCTGACGCCGAAATGCATCGCGTCTTCAACTGCGGCATTGGCATGACCGTCATCGTCTCGCAGGAAAACGCGGATGCCGCCATCGCCCAGCTGCAAGCGGCTGGCGAAACCGTCTCGCGCATCGGCACCATCCGCGCCCGCGTGGGTGACGAGCACCAGACCATCGTGATCTAAGTTATCACACGCATAGAAAAGGCAGGCACTCGCGAGAGGCCTGCTTTTTTTACGTCCGCAGGTCTTACCTTGCGTGCGCCGGCTTCATGCGGCCATCCGGCTGCGAGCCTCCTTTTCCGATCATGGCCACGCTGACGGCCGAGATGAGGGAGGCGAACAGGATGTAGCCGACGATGTGCCACGGCTCGCCATTGCCCGTTTTTAGCAGGTAGGTGGCGATGATGGGTGTCAGGCCGCTGGCGAAGATGCCGGAGAACTGGTACACGAAGGAGATGCCCGTGTAGCGCACCTTGGCGTCGAACAGGTCGCAGAACAGGGCTGCTTCCGGGCCGTACACGGCCGAATACAGCACGCCCAGCGGGATGATCACGGAACACCACAGCAGCAGCGGATTGTCGGCGTGGTGGAGCATGATCCAGAAGGCGGGAATCGACGACACGCCCGTGATCAGCGAGCCCCAGAAAAACACCTTGGTACGGCCGATGCGGTCCGACAGGCGGCCGAAGAAGGGTATGCAGAAGCACATCACGACGGCCGACGCCATCACGCCCATCAGCGCTTCCGTGCGATCGATCTTGATGGTGTTGGTCAGATAGGTGATGGAAAACACGCCGAAGATATTGAAGAACACGCCGTCGATATAGCGCGCACCCATGCCCTTCAAGACATTGCCGGGATAGCGTTTCAGCAGGTCGAAGAACGGGATTTGCGTCTCCGCGTTCTTCTCCTTGACGGCCTGGAACTCGGGCGTTTCCATCACGTTCAAGCGTATCCACATGCCGATGAAGACGAGGGCGGCCGACAGGATGAAGGCGACGCGCCAGCCCCAGGACAGGAACTGCGCATCGCTCAAGCTGTAGGAGAGGATGGCCACCACGCCGGAAGCGAGGCACAGGCCGATGGCCAGGCCGATCTGCGGCAGGCTGGCGTAGAAACCGCGCTCCTTCGGCGGTGCATATTCATACGCCATCAGTACGGCGCCGCCCCATTCGCCACCGAGGCCGATACCTTGCAGCACGCGCAGGAACAGCAGCAGGCCAGGCGCCCAGTAGCCGATGTGCTCATACGTCGGCAGCACGCCGATCAGGAAGGTGGAGACGCCCATGATCATCAGGGTCATCACCAGCATGCTCTTGCGGCCGATCTTGTCGCCGAAGTGGCCGAAGATCACGCCGCCGATGGGGCGCGACAGAAAGCCCACGGCGAAGGTGCCGTAGGCCAGCATGGTCGAGACGAGCGGATCGCCGCCCGGGAAATACAGCTTGCTGAACACGATGCCGGCCACGACGCCGTATAAAAAGAAGTCGTACCACTCGATGGTGGCGCCGATCACGCTGGCCATCACGACTTTCCGTAGCTCTTTGGCCTTTTTCGGATGGTTCGTATTGTTATCCATAATATCTAGTCTCCAATCGATATCGATTATGTGTTTTTTTCTGATGCTTGGCTTGTCGCCGAGTCATTGGAGGCGGGGCCGTCTGCCCGCCGCTGGCATCCTCCTTTGAGAACGAAATGGGGGCGAGTCAGGCTGCCTTGGGCAGGCGCACGGCGTCGGCCAGGATCATGTCGGCCGCTTTTTCGGCGATCATGATGGTGGGTGCGTTCGTATTGCCCGAGACGATTTCCGGCATGATCGACGCGTCGACCACGCGCAGGTGCTGCAGGCCGTGCACGCGCAGGCGGTCGTCGACGACGGCCATGGCGTCATGCCCCATCTTGCAGGTGCCGCTGGGGTGGTAGATCGACTGGCTGAAGCGCCGCGCCGCGTCCAGCAGTTCCTCGTCCGTTTCGAACTGCGGGCCGGGCACGAACTCGGAAATGATGTGCGGCGCCAGCGACGGGGCGGCGGCGATTTTTCTCGCCACGCGCAGGGCGGCAATCGCCGTTTTCTGGTCGCGCGGGTCGGACAGATAGTTCGGGTAGATGCCCGGATAGGCAAATGGATCGGCGGACTTGATCGACACGTGGCCGCGGCTGTGCGGGCGCAGCTGGCACACGGACGATGTAAAGGCGGAAAACGGATGCGCGCCTTCGCCCGGCTTGTCGGCGCTCAGCGGCTGCATGTGGAACTGGATGTCGGGCCGCTCCACCTCGGGCGAGGAGCGGGTAAACACCGTCACCTGGCTGGCCGCCAGGGTCAAAGGTCCCGAGCGGGAAAATACATATTGCATGCCCACCCACAGCTTGCCCCACAGGCTGTTGACTTCATCGTTCAGGGTTTTCAATCGCGTCTTGAAGACGAGGCGGATTTGCAGATGGTCTTGCAGGTTCTGTCCCACGCCGGGCAAGTCGTGCACCAGCGGCACGCCCACTTCATCGAGCAGGGCGCGCGGTCCGACGCCCGAGCATTGCAGGATTTGCGGCGAGCCGATGGCGCCCGCGCATAAAATCACTTCACCGCTGGCGCGCGCCTGGCGCAGCTGGCCATCCTGCCGGAATTCGATGCCGACGGCGCGCTTGCCCTCAAACAGCACGCGGGTGATTTGCGCGCGCACTTCCACGCGCAGGTTGGCGCGCTTGCGGGCGGGCCGCAGGAAGGCTTTCGCCGTGCTCCAGCGCAAGCCCTTGCTGGCCGTCTGCTGGAAGTAGCCGACGCCTTCCTGCGTGGCGCCGTTGTAATCGGCATTGAAGGGGATGCCGCTTTCCGTGGCGCCGGCAATGAAGTGTTCCGCGATGGGACGGCGCAGGCGCAGGTCCGACACTTTCAATGGACCGCCGACGCCGTGGTAATCGCTGGCGCCGCGTTCCTGGTCTTCCGATTTCTTGAAATAGGGCAGCACTTCGGCATAGCTCCAGCCTGCATTGCCCAGCTCGGCCCAGCGGTCGTAGTCTTCCTTCTGGCCCCGTACGTACAGCAAGCCGTTGAGCGAGCTGGAGCCGCCCAGCACCTTGCCGCGTGGCCATTGCAGCTGGCGCCCCGCGATGCCGGCGTCCGCTTCCGTGCGGTAGCACCAGTCCAGCTTTGGATCGTGCATGGTCTTGAAATAGCCGACCGGTACGTGTATCCACGGATTGTTGTCCTTGCCGCCCGCTTCCAGCAGCAATACCTGGTTGTTGCTGTCATGCGACAGCCGGTTGGCCAGCACGCAGCCGGCGGAACCGGCGCCGACAACGATGTAATCATAGTGTGTTTGCAACATTGCTCTTGTCTCCTGCGTTGCGGTATCTAACTGCCTCGGCGGGCATTTTTTGCGATACACTGGTCTTTATTGGTTATTTTTTGGAACGTCTGGTTCCATTTATAAAAGACGTGCAGCACCGGGACAAGCGGAAACAGCCGCATACGCGAGAGGTGAAACAGAACATGCATGATGCGTTTCAAAAACGGCCGGGTGAGGCCGAAGAAGGCAACCAAGCGGGTGCTGGCACGGCGGCCAGTCATGGCGACGAGGCGCGGGGCTTGCGTGTGCTGCGCCTGATTGAGCACCTGGCCAGCGCCAGCCAGCCCTTGACCCTGTCGCAGCTGGCTACGCGCATGCAGGTGCCCAAGGCCAGCATGATGCGCTTGCTCGATACCCTGGAACAGCATGGCTATGTGCTGCGCACGCCCGTGGGACGCGGCTATGTGCCCGGCGCGGCATCCACCAACCTGGCGCTGGCGACCCTGCGCAACAATGCCCTGATCCGCGTGAGCCGCAGCATCCTGGGCAGCCTGGTGGCGGTCACGGGCGAGACGTGCAACCTGGCCATTCCCGAGGGCAATGCGATCGTCTACGTGGACCGCGTGGAAACGCAGGAACCGCTGCGCCTGCACCTGGTGCTGGGTTCGCGCGCGCCCATGCATTGCACGGCCAGCGGAAAATTATTTCTGGCGCACATGACCCTGCTGGAGCGGCGCGAATTGCTGGCCATGCTGGGCCTGGAAGAGCGCACGCCGAAAAGCATCACGGATCCCGCGCTGCTGGAGCGCGAGATCGTGCGCATCGCCCGCCTGGGCATCGGCATTGATGACGAGGAATTCGTGCACGGCATGGTGGCCGTCGCCGTGCCCATTTGCGCGGCCGACGGGCGCATCGTGGCGGCCGTGGCCTGCCACGCGCCTGTGGCGCGCAAGTCCGTGGAGCAACTGCTGCAACACGTGCCGCAGTTAAAAGAAGCGGCCGTCAAGCTGCGGCCGCTATTGCTAGCGGAAAACAGCTAAGGTTTCAAGACCTTCGCTACTTTTGCGGCGCGCAGACGGAAGGCATCGGGCATGCCCGAACCCAGCAGCGGGCGCAGATATAACCTGAAAGCATCGGTGACGTCCGTGCCGCTGGCGCTGATGAATTCGTCTTCCATGGTGCGGGTCTTGCCCGCGACCTCGGTGAGCGGCAGCAATTCATAATCGACGGAATAAAAGCCCGTACGCTTGATGGCAACAGAGCCGTCACGGTCGCCCCACATGGCGAACTGCACCGCCTTCTCGCCCACTTCGCGCGCTTCGCGTTGATCGACATCAGAGACGCAGCCGATGAAGGAGCGCTGCAGATAGCCGAAGGTATCGCCGCGCACGCGCTTGATGCCGAGCCTGGCCTTGATTTCGTCGCACAGCAGGTCGGCCAGCGCGCCCGTGCCGGACAATTGCACATTGCCGTGCGCATCGCGTTCGACCTCATTGCCCACCTGTTTGGCCAGCAGGCTGGCGATCGGTTCGCCCGAAGCGTCGTGGATGCCTTCCGACACGGCGATCACGCAGCGGCCATATTTTTCATAGGTCGCCTTCACGTCGGCAAGGAAGTTGTCGAGCACGAAGACTCGCTCGGGCAGGTAGAGCAGGTGCGGGCCATCGTCGGGGAACTTCTTGCCCAGCGCCGAGGCGGCCGTCAAGAAGCCCGCGTGGCGGCCCATCACCACGCCCACGTACACGCCGGGCAAGGCCGCGTTGTCGAGGTTGGCGCCGGCGAACGCTTGTGCGACGAAACGCGCGGCCGAGGGAAAGCCGGGCGTGTGGTCGCTGCCCACCAGGTCGTTGTCGATGGTCTTCGGGATGTGGATGCAGCGCAGCGGATAGCCGGCCTTGTGCGCTTCCTCGCTGACGATGCGCACCGTGTCGGACGAGTCATTGCCGCCGATATAAAAGAAATGTTCGATCTCGTGCGCGCGCAGCACTTCGAAGATTTGCTGGCAGTAGGCAATGTCGGGCTTGTCGCGCGTGGAACCGAGGGCCGAGGACGGCGTGGCGGCCACCAGTTCCAGGTTGTGGCTGGTTTCCTGCGTCAGATCGACGAATTCTTCATTGACGATGCCGCGCACGCCATGCAGCGCGCCATACACGCGCGTGACATGCTGAAAGCGCCGCGATTCGAGCACCACGCCCACCAGCGACTGGTTGATGACGGCGGTCGGGCCGCCTCCCTGGGCAACAAGAATTTTTCCAGACGGCATGGGATTTCCTCGTAAATGGAACGGCCCTCCAGCCTACTCCTTTTTTGCCGCGGCGCTGTCTTTTTACCCCAGGTCTTGATGCGCTTTTATTCCGGCGCCCTAATATGCTCGACCAGCCCCGTGCTGCGGCGTCCCGGCGCCGGTGTCAGCCAGCTGACGAGGATGGCTGCGGCTAGGCCGGCCGGCACGCCGAAGATGCCGGCGGAGATGGGCGCGATATGCATCCATTGACCACTGGCATTACCTCCCAGCATGGTGCTTGTGTGCAGCATGTAATACAGGCACACGCCAAAGCCCGTCAGCATGCCGGCCAGCGCGCCCTGGTAGTTGGCGCGTTGCCAGAACACGCCCAGCACCAGCGGCGGGAACAGGGTCGAGGCGGCCAGGGAAAAGGCCACGCCCACCAGCGACAAGATGTCCGCCGGCTTTTGCGAGGCCGCATAGGCGGCGATGAAGGCCACGGCCAGCAGCAGCAATTTTGAAATCGTCACGCGCTTTTGCGTCGAGGCGGTCGGGTCGACCACCTTGTAATACACGTCGTGCGACAGGGCGTTGGAGATGGCCAGCAGCAAGCCATCGGCCGTCGACAGGGCGGCAGCCAGGCCGCCGGCCGCCACCAGGCCGGAAATCACGTAGGGCAGGCCGGCGATCTCGGGCGTGGCCAGCACCAGCACGTCGGCGTCGATGGAAATTTCCGCCAGTTGCACGATGCCGTCGCGGTTGACGTCGACGATGCTGATCAGGGGACTGAGCTTGTCCACATTGGCCCAATACGACACCCAGGTGGGCAGGTTCGCGTATTGCGTGCCCACCAGCGCCGAGTAAATGTCGTATTTGACCAGCACAGCCAGCGCGGGAATCGTGAGGTAGATCAACAAGATGAAGAACAGGGTCCAGAAGACGGAGACGCGCGTCTCGTGCACGGAGGGCGTGGTGTACGATCGCATGAGGATATGCGGCAGGGCGGCCGTGCCCAGCATCATGCAGAATACGAGGGCCAGGAAATTGTTGCGCTTGATGTCGGATTGCTCCCGGTCGGCGGCGGGAAACGGCTGCGCGTGCGGAATGATGGGCTCGGCGCGTTTCTGGTTCTGCGCCTGCGCGGCCTGCCACAGCACGCGTGCCTCATCCGGACTTTTCGGATAGGCAATCAGATAGCGTTCCGCGTTGCGGATGTCGAACAGCGAGGCATTGCGCTGGCGCAAACTATCGAGCTGGCGCTGGGCCGTCAGATGGCCTTGTTCCCAGGAAGCGGGCAAGTCGTCGATGCGTGCCTGGTAGCTGATGGCGCGCTGGTGGAAGATGGCGCGCACTTCGTTTTCTTTCGGATCCGTTTCCAGCACGTGTTCGCGCGCGCTCAGTTGCGGCAACACCTTGCCGTAGGCGATCTGCGGCACGGGATTGTCCGCATGCTTGACCGACAGCCATATGGCGGGAATCAGAAAGGCGACGAGGATGATGATGTACTGCGCCACCTGCGTCCACGTGATGGCGCGCATGCCGCCCAGAAAGGAGCACACGAGGATGCTGGCCAGGCCCAGGAAGATGCCGACGGAAAAATCCACGCCCGTGAAGCGCGAGGCGATCAGGCCGACGGCGTAGATCTGCGCCACCACATAGGTAAACGACACGATGATGGTGGCGGCCACGGCTACCACGCGCACGCTGGCACCCCGTTTGTCGGTGCCGCTGCCGTAGCGTGCGGCGAGGAAATCGGGAATCGTGTACTGGCTGAACTTGCGCAGGTAGGGCGCGATCAATAGCGCCACCAGGCAATAGCCGCCCGTCCAGCCCATGATGAAGGCCAGGCCGTCGAAACCGTTCAGGTACAGGCCGCCGGCCAGGCTGATGAAGCTGGCCGCCGAAATCCAGTCGGCGGCCGTGGCCATGCCGTTGAACATGGCCGGCACCCGGCGCCCCGCCACATAGTATTCGGTGACGTTCGAGGTGCGGCTGATGACGCCGATGGTGGCGTACAGGGTGATGGTGACGAGCATGAACAGGTAGCCGATCCACGCGCGCGGCATGCCTTCCTGCTCCAGCACGGACAAAGCCAGCAGGAAGGCGGCGAAGCCGGCCGTAAACAGCAGGTAGTAGCGGCACAGGCGCGCAAAGAAGCTGCGCTGGGCGCTCATGTTTGCTCCTCGGCATGAAAAGCCCGGTCCAGGCGCCGCATGCGCCAGGCATACAAGGCGATGATGGCCAGGTAGACCAGCGAGGCGCCCTGGGCCGCCATATAAAAGGGCAGCGGCCAGCCGAACAGATTTAAATGCAACAGTTCGCGTGCATAAAACACGGTCAGGAAGCCCGTCAGCAGCCAGACCAGCAGCAGGATGGCCGTCAGGCGCCGTGTCTTGCGCCAGTGCACATCGCGGCGCGCCTGCAGCTCGGGGCTGGGCGTGCGCGCCGGCCGCGCCGGGGGAGCGCTTGGGCTTGGCTTATCCATACGTGATGTCATCCTCTTCTGGCGCGTCCGGCAACAGCAGGGCGATGCTCAGGCGCAACAGGGTGCCCGGCAGCTTCGGCGACTGCGCGCGCGGATTGTTAAAAATATCGACTTCGGCGCCATGCTGCTGGGCAATTTCGCGCACGATGGCCAGGCCCAGGCCGCTACCGTCGACATTGCTGCCGAGAATGCGGTAAAAGCGTTCGAACACGTGGGCCCGTTCGGCCGGCGCAATGCCGGGGCCAGTATCTTCCACTTCCAGGATGGCCAGCTCCAGGGTGCTGCGCACGCGCACCGTGACGCTGCCACCGGCCGGCGTATAGCGCAGGGCATTGTCGATCAGGTTGCTCAGCAGCTCGCGCAGCATCATGGCATTGCCGGAAATCATGATCGAATACGCGGGCTGCTCGAAGCCCAGGTCGATATGCTGGGCAAACGAGGCTTGCACCCAGTCCTGCACCACGCCGCGCGCCAGTTCGCTCAGTTCGATCGGCTCGAAAGCCGTGCCCGCCTGCGGCTGGTTTTCCGCGCGCGCCAGGGCCAGCAGTTGGTTGACCAGGCGCGTGGCCGCTTCCGAGCTTTTCGCCAGTTGCAGCAGCGAGCGGTGGATTTCGTCGTGGTCGGTCTGGCGCAGCGCCAGCTCGGACTGCATGCGCATGCCGGCCAGCGGCGTCTTCATCTGGTGCGCGGCATCGGCGATGAAGCGTTTCTGCATGTCGATCGACAGCGACAGCCGCGCCAGCATTTCGTTGAGCGAGCCGACCAGCGGCGTGATTTCCTCGGGCACCTGGCCCGATTCGATGGGCGATAAATCGTCGGGTGGCCGGGCGCGTATGCGCTCCTGCAATTGCGCCAGCGGCGACAGGCCGCGCGCCAGGGCAAACCAGACCAGGGCCAGGATCACGGGCAGGATGATGAACTGCGGCAAAATCACGCCCTTGATGATTTCATTGGCCAGCTGGGCGCGCTTTTCCAAGGTTTCGGCCACTTGCACCAGTGCGCGGCTGGGCTCATCGTCGTTGCTGGAAGGAATGTCGAGATAGCTGAACGCCACGCGCACGGGCGTGCCGTGGATGGTGTCGTTGCGAAACAGCACCATGCCGCTGCGGTATTTGTCGGGGTCCTGCGGCGGCGGCAAATCGCGGTCACCGTCGAGGTATTCGCCGCGCGGCCCCACCACCAGATAATACAGGGTGTCGATATCGTCGCCGCGCAGGAAGTCGCGGCCATTATTATTGCTGCTCTTTTCGTTCTTGTCCGGCACGCGGCGCAGCATGGCGCCGTCAGCCTGCTTGACCTGTTGCGTGAGCACGGTCACGCTGTCTTCCAGCGCATGGTCGAACGGCTGATTGGCGATGCCCTTGGCCACCAGATAGGTGATGGCGATGCTCATCGGCCACAGCAGCAGCAGGGGCGCCAGCATCCAGTCGAGGATTTCGCCGAACAGCGAATGCTCGATGGTGTCGTCTTGTTCCGTGGTGGGCGGCTCGAACCAGTCGTCGTCGTCCGGCTCGTCTGCTGGCGCCTCGCGCGCCTTCACTTGCTGGCGGGTCCGCTGGCCGGGCTGGCCGACTCGCCTGCTTCGGCGTTCAGGCGCGCCGCTTCCGAGTATTTTTCCAGGCAATAGCCGAGGCCGCGCACGGTGGCGATGCGCACGCCGCCCACCTCGATTTTCTTGCGCAGGCGGTGCACATACACTTCGATGGCGTTGTTCGACACTTCTTCGCCCCATTCGCACAGGTGGTCGACCAGCTGTTCTTTCGAGACGAGGCGGCCGGTGCGGCCCAGCAATATTTCCAGCAAGCCCAGTTCGCGCGCCGACAGGTCGAGCATCTGGTCGTTGATGTAGGCGCTGCGCCCCACCTGGTCGTAGCTGAGGGGGCCGTGCTTGATGATGGTGGCGCCGCCGCCAGCGCCGCGGCGAGTCAGGGCGCGCACTCTTGCCTCCAGTTCCGACAGGGCGAACGGCTTGGCCATATAATCATCGGCACCGAGGTCGAGGCCATTCACGCGTTGTTCGATGGAATCGGCGGCCGTCAGGATCAGCACGGGCAACAGCGAGGCGCGCGCGCGCAGGCGGCGCAGCACTTCCAGGCCGGACATCTTGGGCAGGCCCAGGTCGAGGATCAGCAGGTCGAATTCCTGGGTGGACAGGGCCGTATCGGCCTCCTGGCCCGTCTTGACGTAGTCGATCGCATAACCGGACTGGCGCAGCGAGCGGGTCAGGCCATCGGCCAGCACGCTGTCATCTTCGGCAAGTAAAATACGCATGGTGCACTTCCTATGCTTGCGGCGGTAGAAGTTTGTATTGTGTTTCATTTTCCGCAAGGTGGCGAGTTTTTGTGAGAAACCAGGCTTGTATTGATCTGTTTCAAAACAAATCCACGTTCCGCTTGCATTGATCACTGTTTTTTTATACAGTACTGTCTGTGTAAAGAATTTAACCCACTGGCGCTATCGCAGGCTGCACGGTTCACGTAGATGCGTCACGTGAATCCGCAACTGTAGAACGGCTGAAAGAACATATGGACGATAAAAAAGCTGTAGTACCCGCATCGGAAAAAGCCAAGGCGCTCGCCGCTGCACTGGCGCAGATCGAGAAGCAGTTTGGCAAAGGTTCGGTCATGCGCATGGATGCCAGCGCAGTGATCGAAGAAGTGCAAGTCGTGTCGACCGGTTCGCTCGGCCTCGATATCGCGCTGGGCGTGGGCGGCTTGCCGCGCGGCCGCGTGGTGGAGATCTATGGTCCGGAATCGTCGGGTAAAACCACGCTGACCCTGCAAACCATTGCTGAAATGCAAAAACTGGGCGGCACCTGCGCCTTTATCGATGCCGAGCACGCGCTCGACGTCGGTTACGCGCAAAAGCTGGGCGTGAACCTGCATGAATTGCTGATCTCGCAACCGGACACGGGCGAACAGGCGCTGGAAATCTGCGACGCCCTCGTGCGTTCGGGCAGCGTCGACCTCGTCGTCATCGACTCCGTGGCCGCGCTGACGCCACGCGCCGAGATCGAAGGCGACATGGGCGATTCCCTGCCAGGCCTGCAAGCGCGTCTGATGTCGCAAGCCCTGCGCAAGCTGACCGGTTCCATCAACCGCACGAATACCCTGGTCATCTTCATCAACCAGATCCGCATGAAGATCGGCGTGATGTTCGGCAGCCCGGAAACGACCACCGGCGGCAATGCGCTGAAATTCTACGCCTCCGTGCGCCTCGATATCCGCCGCACTGGCTCGATCAAGTCCGGCGATGAAGTGATCGGTAACGAAACCAAGGTCAAGGTCGTCAAGAACAAGATCGCGCCACCGTTCAAGGAAGCGCACTTCGACATCCTGTACGGCGCCGGCACCTCGCGCGAAGGCGAAATCCTGGACCTGGGTTCGGATGCCAAGATCGTGGAAAAATCCGGTTCGTGGTACAGCTACAACGGCGAACGCATCGGCCAGGGCAAGGACAACGCCCGCGCCTTCCTGCAAGAGCGTCCGGCGCTGGCCCGCGAAATCGAAAACAAGGTCCGCGCTTCGCTGGGTGTGCGCGAACTGCCGCCGCTGGCTGTTGAAAAGCCGGAAAAAGCCGATAAAGCCGCCGACAAGGCTGCCAAGGCTGCGGAAGCCAAGCCAGAGTAGGTCGGATGAGCGCGGCAAAGCCGCGCGTAATCCGACAACACCACAGACGTCAACAATGTTGTCGGATGACGGCCCAAGGGGCCTGATCCGAGCTACGCATGGCTTGCCGCAAGGTGTGACCATGATCGCCGTCCCGCGCTGTTGCGCCGGGCGGCGATTGTGTTTGGGTGATGTGATCGTGGAATGAAAGACAAGGTGGGTGTATGGCCGCAGTACAACTGAGCCTGAAGGGCAGGGCGCTCCGCTTTTTGTCGATGCGTGAACACAGCCGCATGGAATTGCGGCGCAAGCTGCAGCGCCATGCGCAGGAGGGCGATGACGTGGAAGCCTTGCTCGACAGCCTGGAACAAGCCAACTGGCTGTCGCAGGAGCGCTTTTCCGAGTCGCTGATCCACCGCCGCTCGGCCCGCTTCGGCAATAGCCGCATCATGGCGGAATTGCAAAGCCATGGCATAGCCGGCGAGGCGCTGCAGGAACTCAAGGCGGGCCTGGCCGAAGGCGAGACCGCGCGCGCCTGCGAAGTGTGGCGCCGCAAATTTGGTGAAGTGGCGCAGGATGCCGAGCAGCGCAACAAGCAGATGCGTTTTTTGATGCAGCGCGGCTTTTCGCAGCGCGCCGTGCAGGTGGCCTTGAAGGGGCTGGACCCCGACGAGGAATAAGGTTGGCCATGGCGACCCCGCCGTGCCCCCATGAACTGCGCATTCAAACGCCGTCTGTTTCCTGTATGGCGACGCCGCGCGATCAGGTATGCTGGCGCTCGAACGCTGTGCGATGCGCGCGGCCCCACTGATCGTGACAGGATGCAAGATGAGCAACTGGAATGCCGGCTATATGGCCGAAATCGCTTATACCTATGGCTATTACGAAGAATTGAATCCCTTGCGCTTGCGGCTGCCCCTGCTGGCCGCCGGCCTTGCCTTGCCGGCCAGCGGCACGGCTTGCGAGCTGGGCTTTGGCCAGGGTATCAGCGCCAACATCCATGCGGCGGCGTCCGCCACGCGCTGGCATGGCAATGATTTCAATCCTTCCCAGGCCGCCTTTGCGCAGGAGCTGGCCAGCGCGGCCGGCGCCGGCGCGCAGTTCACGGACGAATCGTTCGCGCAGTTTTGCCGACGCGACGACTTGCCCGATTTCGACTTTATCTGCCTGCACGGGATCTGGAGCTGGGTCTCGGCGGACAATCGCGCGCTGATCGTCGACTTCCTGCGGCGCAAGCTGAAAGTCGGCGGTGTCGTCTTCATCAGTTACAACACGCAGCCAGGCTGGGCCGCCATGATGCCGATGCGCGACCTGATGGCCGAACATAGCCGCGTCATGAGTGCTCCGGGCCAGAGCGTGCTGGCCAGAGTCGCTGGCGCCATCGATTTCGTCGACAGGATGATCGCCGTGCAACCGCGCTATCTGGCGGCCAATCCGCTCCTGGCGGAGCGCTTCGACAAGCTCAAGACGATGGATGGGCAGTATCTTGCCCATGAGTATTTCAATGCCGACTGGCAACCGATGGCCTTTTCCAGCGTCGCGGCCATGCTGAGTGAGGCCAAGCTCGAGTTTGCCGCATCCGCCAACTATATCGCTCTGGTCGACATGCTGAACCTGACGGCCGAGCACCAGCAATTCCTGGCCGAGATACCCGATCCCACCTTCCGCGAGACGACGCGCGCTTTCCTCGTCAACGAGCAGTTCCGCAAGGATTACTGGGTCAAGGGCGCGCGCAGGCTGACGCCATTCGCCCAGGCCAGCGCCTTGCGGGCCGTGCGCGTGATGCTGGCCGTGCCGCGCGACGAAGTGGTGTTGAGCGTGCATGGCGTGCTGGGCGACGCCGATATGGATGAGCGCGTATATGCGCCCGTGCTCGATGCCATGGCCGACCATCGCGTGTACACGATAGGCGAGCTGGAGCAGCAACTGTCGGGCAGCGACGCCAAGCTGGCCGCCTTGCTGCAGATCATGCTGGTGCTGGTCAGCAAAGGCAGTGTGCTGGCTGTTCAGGACGAGGCCGATATCGCCGTGGCGCGGCCGCAGACGGCACGCCTGAATGCGCACCTGCTGGAACAGGCGCTGGCAAGAACCGATTTGCTTGTCCTTGCCAGTCCCCTGACGGGCAGCGGCGTGATTGTATCGCATTTACAACAGCTCTTCCTGTGGGCGAAACTGCAAGGTTGTCTAACGCCCCAAGACTGGGTAAGCGCGACCTGGCCCGTGATGCTGCGCCTGGAGCAACTGTTGACAAGGGATGGGCAGCCCTTGCTGACGGAAGAGGAAAACCTGGCCCAGTTGCTGGTGCACGCGCAGTATTTTTCTGCGCACACCTTGCCTGTTTTGCGCGCATTGGGCGTGACAGACTGAGGCGTGGCGTCGGCCAGCTTGCCGGTGCCTGTCTACCTGCTTCCTGCTTATTCGTATTGTGAATGTTTGTTATTTATTTTGCGATTTTCATTGATAATTTGCGGCGGACGGCCAGACCAATAAATAATTATGTTGCGGCGCAACTAGCGCCCTGTGTGCTACACTTTTAGGGTTTTTGCGGCGCCGCAGGTGCGGTTGCTGTTCGTAGAAGCTGCGAACGGCGTGCTTTATGCACATGGCTGCTTACTAATTATGGCCGCGCAAGCGGCATCGGTCTTATGCCCCTGTCAACTCCCGTATCCCGGCGCGCCCTACGGCACTCCCGCGTTATCGACGTCCAAGCGTATGTGCGCGACGACGGCCTGTGGGATATTGACGCCCGTATCACCGATATCAAAAGCTATGATGCGACCCTGGCCTCCGGCCCCCGTCCCGCCGGCGCCCCTCTGCATGACCTCCATTTACGCATTACCGTCGATCGCGAACTGACCATTGTCGAGGCCGAAGCTGCCTCCGATGCCGTGCCCTATCCCGGTTTTTGCGATACCATCGGCCCCGCTTACCGGGCCTTGATCGGTCTGAATTTATTGAAGAATTTCCGCCGCGACTTGAAACAGCGCCTGGCGGGAATCGCTGGCTGTACCCATTTGACCGAACTGGCGCAAGTCTTGCCGACTGCGACGGTTCAGGCATTTGCCGGCGATGTCTGGTCGACCCGCGACGGTGCGAATGCTGACTTATCGCATGAAAAGCCGTTTCAACTCGACAAATGCCACGCCCTGCGCACCGATGGCGGGGCGGTGGCACAGTATTACCCGCGCTGGGTAGCCAAGCCGTGACCCCGGCGCTTTCCTGTTTTTTTTGCACCACTAACCGTATTTTTACACATCAGTATCAGAAGGGAAGCCAGCATGAAAATCCATGAGTATCAAGCCAAAGAAATCCTCCGGCAGCACGGAGTGACGGTACCACGCGGTATCCCGTGCATGTCCGTCGAAGAGGCAGTCAAGGCTGCGGAAACCCTGGGCGGCCCGGTGTGGGTCGTCAAGGCACAGATCCACGCAGGTGGCCGCGGCAAGGGCGGCGGCGTGAAAGTGGCAAAATCGATCGAGCAAGTCAAGGAATACGCTGACCAGATCATGGGCATGCAGCTGATCACGCATCAGACCAGCGCCGAAGGCCAGAAAGTCAACCGCCTGCTGGTGGAAGAAGGCGCCGACATCAAACAAGAACTGTACGTTTCGCTGGTCACCGACCGCGTTACCCAGAAAATCGTCCTGATGGCGTCGTCCGAAGGCGGCATGGACATCGAAGAAGTGGCCGAGAGCCACCCTGAGAAGATCCACCACGTCACCATCGATCCAGGCACCGGCCTGACCGATGCCCAGGCAGACGACATCGCCGCCAAAATCGGCGTGCCTGCCGGCTCCATCGCCGACGCGCGCGTCAACCTGCAAGGCCTGTACAAAGCGTACTGGGAAACCGACTGCTCGCTGGCCGAGATCAACCCGCTGATCGTTACCGGCAGCGGCAAAGTCATCGCTCTGGACGCCAAGTTCAACTTTGACCCGAACGCCCTGTTCCGTCATCCGGAAATCGTCGCCCTGCGCGATCTGGACGAAGAAGATCCAGCTGAAATCGAAGCGTCGAAATTCGACCTGGCCTACATTTCGCTCGACGGCAACATCGGTTGCCTGGTGAACGGCGCCGGCCTGGCCATGGCCACCATGGACACGATTAAACTGTTCGGCGGCGAGCCAGCCAACTTCCTCGACGTCGGCGGCGGCGCCACGGCGGAAAAAGTCACCGAAGCGTTCAAGATCATGCTGAAAAACCCAGGCCTGAAAGCCATCCTGGTGAACATTTTCGGCGGCATCATGCGTTGCGACGTGATCGCTGAAGGCGTTATCGCCGCAGTGAAAGCCGTCTCGCTGAACGTGCCACTGGTGGTGCGCATGAAGGGCACCAACGAAGACCTGGGCAAAAAGATGCTGGCCGATTCCGGTCTGCCTATCATCGCAGCCGACACCATGGAAGATGCAGCCAAGAGCGTCGTTGCCGCTGCTGCCGGTCAAGCTTAATTAAGGAATCAACATGTCCATTCTGATCAATAAAGATACCAAAGTCGTTACCCAAGGGATCACCGGCAAGACCGGCCAGTTCCACACCCGCGGTTGCCGCGACTACGCGAACGGCAAAGCTGCCTTCGTGGCAGGCGTGAACCCGAAGAAAGCCGGCGAAGATTTCGAAGGCATTCCAATTTTCGCTAACGTTACCGAAGCGAAAAAAGAAACCGGCGCCAACGTTTCCGTGATCTACGTACCGCCAGCAGGCGCGGCAGCGGCGATCTGGGAAGCTGTCGAAGCTGAAATGGATCTGGCCATTTGCATCACCGAAGGCATTCCTGTGCGTGACATGATGGCTCTGAAAGACCGCATGGCCAAAGCCAACAGCAAAACCTTGCTGCTGGGCCCTAACTGCCCAGGCCTGATCACGCCAGACGAAATCAAGATCGGCATCATGCCAGGTCACATCCACAAGAAGGGCCGTATCGGCGTGGTGTCGCGTTCGGGTACCCTGACCTATGAAGCAGTGGGTCAGCTGACCGCACTGGGCCTGGGCCAATCGTCGGCAGTCGGCATTGGTGGCGACCCGATCAACGGTCTGAAGCACATCGACATCATGAAGATGTTCAATGATGATCCAGATACCGACGCGGTCATCATGATCGGCGAAATCGGTGGTCCAGACGAAGCCAACGCGGCTTATTGGATCAAAGACAACATGAAAAAACCGGTCGTCGGCTTCATCGCTGGCGTGACGGCTCCTCCAGGCAAGCGCATGGGCCACGCCGGCGCGCTGATCTCGGGCGGTGCCGATACGGCACAAGCCAAGCTGGAAATCATGGAAGCTTGCGGCATCACCGTGACCAAAAACCCGTCGGAAATGGCGCGTCTGCTGAAAGCCATGCTGTAATTTCAGCCTGGTTACCGCAGTACAAAAAAGGAGCTTCGGCTCCTTTTTTTTGTCCGCAAGACAGGCCGATTCCCGGCCTGGGCGGACGATGCTGGTCCGAACCTGCCCAAATGTGTCGCTTTTCTTTCCATGCGTGCCGCCGCTGCCCGGGCGCGCCGCTGGCATGGCGCTTGCAACGTACCTGGCGTGAGCAATGCACCATGGGAGGATACGATGCGCGCGCAAAGCGGATTTACCCTGATAGAACTGATGATCGTGGTGGCCATCGCCGGCATCCTGGCGGCCGTGGCCATTCCCCAGTATGGCGACTACACGATGCGGGCCAAGGTTAGCAACGTGCTGGCGGCCGCTGCCCCGTTGAAAACGGCCGTGGCCCTGTGCGTGCAGGAAAACGGCGGTGAGGCGGCCGCCTGCAGCACGCCCACGGAGAGCGCACCAAGTGCGATTCCCGTGTTCAGTGCCACGCGCGAAGTGGCCAGCGCCACGGTGGACAAGGGCAATATCGTGCTGACCCTGGCGGCCGACCTGGGCACGGGTATCGGTGGACAAACCGTGACGATGACCATGAAGCCGGGCACGAGCAGCCTGACCTGGTTCAATAGCACCACCGTGACGAATCCGGCGGCGAAGGAGGCGATTACCAAAAACAATATTCCCGACGTGACGCCGACGCTGTAGGTGACGCTTGTCAGCCCGGTATCAGACGATTTTTTGCCGGTCCGCGATCAGCGCTTCATAGGTGAGGTTTTGCAGCAGGGTGTAGTGGGTCGGCTCCAGGTCGATGAATTGCACGCCATACGTATAGATTTCCGCCACCTCGGCGGCGTGGCCATTCGACGGCTTGCCCACGCTGACGTTCTGGATGCGGGCGCGCGTATTGACGCGCATCTGATGCTTGTTCGGCTGCACCAGCAGGGTAAAGCTCAGGGCCACGCCTTCGTCGTCCGGCGTGAGCATGCCGGGCGCTTCGATCAGCGCGCCCGAGACGCTGAGGTTGACGATGAACACGGGCACGGCCGCCACGTCGCGGTAGCTCAGCTGCGCCGGAATGTCCACCTTCACGCGCATGGCCGTGCGCAGGCTGGTGCCCTGGATGGCGTCGGGAAAGCTCAGGTGGACATAATTGAGCGGGCGGCCAAAGATGCGCAGCACGCTGCAGGAAAACGAGCAGACGGTGACGCCGGAAAACACGCGGATGGTCAGCTTGTCACCCTCGTTGAGCACGATGGAAGCGCCGTTTTCCATGGGAATCTTGACGATCAGGTACTCATCTTTCACATAGCCGATCAGGGTCGAGAAATGCTGGATGGGCTTGATGGTGCGGTGCGTGATGAACTGGATGCGGCCACCCACCTGCAGATTCATGGCCTCGAAGTCGAAGTCCTGGAGCTTGGTTTCCGCGGCGGGGTGCTTGCTTGTCATGCGATGCTCATCTGGATATGGACGACTCGCAGTATGCATGATTTCTTGATGAAAAAGCATTTATATCAATGAAATTCATATTGGCATTGAAAAATGCCAGGTGCACGCGCCGTCACGCGGTGCAGGCTTTACAATTGCTTCAATATTGACGAATGTGAATCCTATGCAGCGCAGCTACTTCTGGACCATGTTGTTCCTCATCCTGCATCAAATCGACGCTGCCTACTGGAAAGAGTGGGAAATGTTCCATCTGCCTGGCGGCGTGCAGGGTTTTCTGGTGTTTAACCTGGCGGCGATTGCCGTGGTGCTGGTGGGCTACAAGCACGTGTTGCTGTCCACCGCGCGGGCACCTTTTTATGCGAGCTGCTGCGCGGCCCTGGGCGTGGCCACCTTCCTGATCCATACCGGCTTTGCGCTGGCAGGACAGGAGCAATTTCACTTGCCGCTGTCCAAGGCCATCATCGCGCTGTGCCTGTCCGGCGGCGCCTGGCTAGTGTACGATTTGCGCCGCTTCCAGGAGCAGCTGGCGCGCCAGGCAAAATAATTACACCTCAGCGTGCCAGTCACCCGACTTGCCGCCATGCTTTTCCAGTACGCGCACATTCGTCATGACCATGCCCCGGTCGACGGCCTTGCACATGTCGTAGATCGTCAACAAGCCGATTTGCACGGACGTGAGCGCTTCCATTTCCACGCCCGTCTTGCCCGTCGTGTCGACCTGGGCGCGGCAGTGCACGCTGTTGGCCGCTTCGTCGACTTCAAAATCGACGGTGACGCGCGTGAGGGCCAGCGGGTGGCACAGGGGAATCAGGTCGCTGGTGCGCTTGGCGCCCATGATGGCGGCGATGCGGGCGATGCCCAGCACATCGCCTTTTTTTGCATTGCCTGAAATGATCAATGCCAGGGTGGCGGGCTGCATGCGGATGGTGCCGGCGGCCACGGCGCTGCGGCGCGTGTCTTCCTTGCTGCCCACGTCGACCATATGGGCCTGGCCCGTGGCGTCGAAATGGGTCAATTCCCCGGCGGGGGCTTGCTTGTCTGCTGTTGTCATGGCGTCAAAAATAGGTGAGGAGTGGGGCGCGGCACGCGTGGGAATGGGGGCCGCTAACAAGGTATGATAGCACCCGTGAATTCAAAAACTCCCCTCCAGACCGTACTCGAAAACGCCGCTGCCGCATGGCTGCGCCAGTCATGGCGTGCGTCCCTGCTGGCCGCGCTGTGCTGTGCTGCGCCTTCTGCGCTGGCGCAAACCTATACCTCCGCGCCAGCGGCGCCGGCCGCCAGCGCGGCGGCCAAGCCGGCAAGCAGCTGGACGCCGCTGGCCGTGCCGCCGGCGCCGAACCTGCCGAACCTGGGCGACACGTCGCGCGAAGACCTGTCGCCGGCGATGGAGCGCAAGATCGGCGAGGAAATCATGCGCGGCATCCGCGGCGACCGCGACTACCTCGATGACGCGCCCTTGCTCGAATACCTGAATACCTTCGGCAACGCCCTCGTGGCGGCGCGTCCCAGCGTGCGCGGCGAAACGAATTACGACTATTTCTTCTTTGCCGTGCGCGATCCCCAGTTGAACGCGTTTGCCTTGCCTGGCGGCTTCATCGGCGTGCACTCGGCCCTGGTGCTGGCGGCGCAAACGGAGGCGGAACTGGCTTCCGTGCTGTCGCACGAGATCGGCCATGTGGCGCAGCGCCATATCGCGCGCATGCTGGGCCAGCAGCGCCAGGATGCCCTGATGCCGCTGGCCGCCATGCTGCTGGCGGCGCTCGCTTCGCGCGCCGGTGGCGACGTGGCCATGGGCGTGTTTGCCGCCGGCCAGGGCCTGGCCATCCAGCGCCAGCTCAATTTCGGCCGCGACGCCGAACGCGAGGCGGACCGCATCGGTTTCCAGATCATGGGCGAAGCCGGGTTCGACACCACCGGCATGGTGGCCTTCTTCGGCCGCATGCAGGCGGCCAGCCGCTCGTACAGCGACCTGATGCCTGCTTATCTGCAGACTCACCCGCTGACGACGGAACGCATCGCCGACATCCAGGCGCGCATCCGCGAGCAGCCGTACAAGCAGCGTGCGGACAGCCTGAGTTTTCACCTGGCCCGCGCCCGCGCCCGCGTGCTGCAGGATGAAAGCGTGCAAGGTTTGTTGAATGCCAAGGCCCTCTTCAAGACGCAGCTGGAACAGCAAAGCCGCTTCCAGGTGACGGCCGCCCATTACGGCTTGTCCTTTGTCGCCGTCAAGCAGGGCAAGCCGGCGGAGGCGCAAAAGGAACTCGATGCGGCCAATGCGGCACTGCACCAGCCGGCCGCGCCAAATGTGCTGACGTCGGGCGGCACGCAGGGTCCCAATTCGCTGCTGGCGGCGATGGCGCTGGAAGTGCTGTTGATGCCGGCGCAAAAGAAGGAAGTGGCGCAACAGGCACTGAAGGCGGCCGACGCTGCGCGCCAGCAGTTCCCTCTCTCGCGCGGCATTGCCCACCAGTATGCGGAAGCGTTGATGGCTGCCGGCAAGCTGGAGCAATCGACCCTGTATTTGCGCGAACAGGTGCAGCTGTACAAGGAAGAGCCGGAACTCTACGATTTACTGGCGAAAGCTTATGCGGACCAGGGCAAGATGACCTTGCAGCACATGGCGCTGGCCGAATCGTACGTCTTGCAGGGCGCTACCATGGCCGCGCTGGACCAGCTGACGATCGCCCGCAAATCAACGGACGCGACCTTTTATGACCAGGCCGTGATCGATGCGCGCGAACGCGAATTGCAGGAAAAGCGCCGCGAACAGATCAAGGATCAGAAGGGTTAGTCCTGATCGGCTTGCGGCACCGGCTGGAAGTCGAAGGTTTGCGGCACGGCATCGTAGCGCAGCGGCTGCACGGCAATGTGCTTGCCTGCGTGCAATAGGGTCAAGCTGCCCTGGTGCAATTCCAGCCAGTCCAGCAAGTCGTCGTTGCTGGCCACTTGGCCATCGACATGTAGCGCATCGAGCACCTGCGACAGGTCGCGGTCGTCGACCTGCGCCACGATATCGCCATGGCGCAAGATCAGCATGCCGTCGTCGCACCAATACACTTGCTCGATCTGTTCCAGCGGCGCGCCCGTCTGCAAGACAAAACCGTGCTGCGGATCGCTGCGGGCGATATACGGCGTCGCCTCCAGATTCACATACACGCGCTGCGGGCCGTTCTGGAAAAACCAGCAACCGCGTTCATCCTGCGCATAATTGCGGTTGATGAAATTCAACAGGGCGGCGTGGGCGATCTTGTCGCCGGGCAGTTGCTGTTGCTGCGCCTGCTGGTCGCGCATGCGCCAGTGGCCGCGCGCGTCCAGGCCCAGCCAGCCGTAGCAGTGCGGTACGTTCGGCCATTTGGCCAGGGCTTGCTTGACGAGTTCATCCATGTGTAGCGTTTTCCGTGTGAGTGGGCGCACCGCCAGCGTGCCAGCTTTGCGACACAGACGGCGCCATGTTGCCGTTTTCAAAAAAGGAGAGCAGCCGTTGCGGCAGCCAGCGTGTGCTACCCGGCAACTTGCCGGCGGCAAAGCCGACGTGGCCGCCGTGGCGCGGATACTCGAGTGTGACGTTCGGCGCGGCGCTGCGCGGCAGGAAGCGTCCGGGCAGGAAAGGATCATTTTGCGCATTCAGTACCAGGGTCGGCACGGTGATATCGTGCAAGACGTGCTTGGCGCTGGCGCGGTGCCAGTAATCGTCGGCGTCGCGGTAGCCGTGCAGGGGGGCCGTGACGACATTGTCGAAGGCGTGCAAGTCGCGCGCGGCCAGCATGGCGTCACGCGCGAACAGGCCGGGGAACTGTTCCAGCTTGGTCAGGCATTTCGGTTTCAAGGTGTTCAGGAACATGCGCGTGTAGAGCCGGTTGGCGCCCGAAGACAGGGCCTTACCCCCTTGCGCCAGGTCCAGCGGGGCCGATACGGCCGCGGCCGCATCGATGAAATCGGCCTGGTGCTGCGACTGGCCCAGCCAGCACAGCAGGGCGTTGCCGCCCAGCGAGACGCCGGCCGCGTAAAATTTACCGGTGGCGCGCGGGCGCAGGCGCTGCACGATCCAGTCCACTTCCTGCGCATCGCCAGAATGGTAGAAACGCGGGGCCAGGTTGGCTTCGCCCGAGCAGCCGCGAAAATGCGGCACGGCGCCGGACCAGCCGCGCGCGGCCACCTCGGCCATCAGCGCGCGCGCGTAATGGCTGTTCGACGAGCCTTCCAGGCCGTGGAACAGCACCACGAAGGGCTGGCCCGGCTGGCCGTCGACCAGGTCGACGTCGACGAAGTCGCCATCGGGCGCTTGCCAGCGTTCGCGGCGGAAGGCCACGGCCGGCTTGGCAAGGCACACGGCCGGATAAATCGTTTGCGCGTGGCCGCCAGGCAGCCACAGCGGGGCGGTATAGAAAAGAGACAAAGCCATCAGTGCAGGATCTGTGTCCCCGCGGCATCGGCCGGTGCGCCGCCGGGGGCGATGGAGGCGTGATGCAAGACGATGCGCCAGCCGCGCGGCGTTTTTACATACACGTTCGTGGCCAGCAGGTGCGCCGGACCGCCTTCTTCCTGGGTCACGCCTTCGATGACCGTGTGCACCGAGCTCATCAGATTGTGCGTTTCATGCAGCTGCGCCGGCACGATATGCAGGCCGCCGCCGGCCAGGATGGTTTCCCACGAGGCGCGGATGGCGGCGTGGCCGATCAGGCGCGCGCCGCCCGGGTGGATGCAGACGATCTCTTCATCGTCGGCCCATAGCGCCATCAGCGCTTCGAGGTCGGCGCGGTGCAAGGCATCGTAGAACGCCGCTTCGACTTCGGCGGCGCTGCCATTGAGTTCTTTCAGACGTTTCATGACGACTCCGGCTTGATCGGTATAGCTCAGTGTGCAAATGAAAACGGCGCGCTGGGGGCGCGCCGCTGGGCAGTTTAATGGTGGCCGGCGCTGGCGCCTTCCTTCAGGGTGTAGGCCGTGCCGCAGTAAGGGCACTTGGCGATACCGTCCTTGTTGAATTCCAGGAACACACGCGGATGCGACGACCACAATGGCATGGCCGGGTTAGGGCAGTGGGCTGGCAAGTCTTTACTGTCGAGTTCGACCGCTGGCTGGGTGGTTTTTGTCATCTTGTCATGCTCCGTGAGGCTGTATGGAAGGAAGTCGGCTGCTGCCAAAAGCACGATTTTAACGGATTCAGGCAGACAGCAAAAATCATGGCTAAAATGTCGGCTCGATCATCTTCGGCTGCGGCGCGGGTTTTTGCGGAAATATGGCAGCTGCAGCGCCACACTGACTGGATTTGCCTTGCCGGTATTACCGTTGCGCCCATGCGCCCCGCGCACCATTGTTGTGCAGTTACCACACTACCTCGGCCGGAGCGCCGCGTGAACGCCGTCCCGGCCGCCAAGGACGACGCCCTGCTGAAAGACGCCTGGCGCGCCGGCCTGAACCTGGGTGCGCCCACCCTGCTGGGCATCGCCGCCTGGGGCATGGTGGTGGGCGTGGCCATGGTGAAAAGCGGCCTGACTGTCGCGCAGGCGGGGGCCATGACCCTGTTTGTCTTCGCCGGCTCGGCCCAGCTCGCATCCTTGCCCCTGCTGGCCGCGCAGGCGCCCGTGTGGGTGATCTTCGCCACGGCCCTCGTCGTCAATTTGCGTTTTGTCATCTTTTCCGTGCTGCTGGCCCCGCATTTTTCCCATTTGCCGTGGCGCCAGCGCTTTGCGCTCGGCTATGTGGCGGGCGACATCACGGTGGGCCTGTTCCTGCAGCGCTATCCCCATGAAACGCCGGACCCGGCCAAGCTGCCCTTCCTGAAAGGCTTGATTTACCCCAACTGGCTGGCCTGGCAAATCGGTTCCTTCATCGGCATCGTGCTGGGCGCCGTCGTGCCGGCCGAATGGGGGCTGGGTTTTGCGGGCACCCTGGCGATCCTGTGCGTGACGGTGCCGCTGATCCTCAGCCGCGCCGCCCTGTGCGGCGTGCTGGTGGCGGGCGCGGTGGCCGTGCTGGCCTTCAGCCTGCCGTACAAGCTGGGCTTGCTGGTGGCCGTCGTGGTGGGCATGGTCAGCGCCATGGCCGTGGAAGAATTGACCGAAAAATGGACAAAACGCCATGATTGACGGCATCGACCTGGGCGGAAGCGACGTGTGGATCGCCATCGCCGTGCTGGTGGTGGCCACGGCCGCCACGCGCAGCACCTTTTGGCTGATCGGCCACCACATCACCATTCCGCGCCGCGTGGGCGAGATGCTGCGCTATGCGCCGGCCTGCGCGCTGGCGGCCATCATCGCGCCTGACCTGCTGATGGAGGGGCAGCAAGTGCACTTGGAATTGTCGAATTTGAAACTCTTGTCGGGGATTGCCGCCACGCTCTTTTTCGTGATCCGCCGCAATATGCTGCAAACCATCGTCTTCGGCATGCTGGTTTTCACGGGCTTGCGACTGTTGCACGTTTTTTAGTAAAGCAGGACAAATCGGGGATT
Source organism: Janthinobacterium sp. NKUCC06_STL (assembly GCF_019345455.1). Classification (NCBI taxonomy): domain Bacteria; kingdom Pseudomonadati; phylum Pseudomonadota; class Betaproteobacteria; order Burkholderiales; family Oxalobacteraceae; genus Janthinobacterium; species Janthinobacterium sp. NKUCC06_STL. The sequence continues at coordinate 1,761,103 of NZ_JAHKQY010000001.1, read as the reverse complement.
TGCTCTGGTCATTGCGGTAAAATAGCGCACTTCCTTCCACTCGTCATCTGGATCGCCATGTCAGCTGTTCTCAACTTCATCCGTCTGCAAGATTTGATCGCCCAAAATGCACTGCAAGGCAAGCGCGTGTTTATCCGCGCCGACCTGAATGTCCCGCAAGATGACAGTGGCAAGATCACCGAAGATACGCGCATCCGCGCCTCGGTGCCGGCCATCCGCGCCGCCCTCGACGCTGGCGCCTTTGTTATGGTGACGTCGCACCTGGGCCGTCCGACGGAAGGCGAGTTCAAGCCTGCCGACAGCTTGGCGCCCGTGGCCGCCCGCCTGTCCGAGCTGCTGGGCCAGGAAGTTGCACTAAAACAAAATTGGGTCGATGGCGCCGGCCTGGAATCGCTGGCTGCCGGTCAGGTCGTCCTGCTGGAAAACGTGCGGGTCAACAAGGGCGAAAAGAAAAACAGCGATGAGCTGGCGCAGAAAATGGCCAAGCTGTGCGATATCTACGTCAATGACGCGTTCGGCACAGCCCACCGCGCGGAAGCGTCCACGCACGGCATCGCCAAGTTCGCTCCCGTCGCCTGCGCCGGCCCGCTGCTGGCCGCCGAACTCGATGCACTGGGGAAAGCCTTGCACGCCCCAGCCCGCCCACTGCTGGCAATCGTTGCCGGTTCGAAAGTATCGAGCAAGCTGACCATTTTGAAAGCCCTGTCCGACAAGGTCGATAACTTGATCGTCGGCGGCGGCATCGCCAACACCTTCATGAAGGCCGTTGGCTTGAACGTCGGCAAGTCGCTGGTGGAAGCGGAACTCGTCGAGGAAGCCAAGGCCATCATCGAGATCATGGCCAAGCGCGGCGCGCAAGTGCCGATTCCCGTCGACGTCGTGTGCGCCAAGGAGTTTTCGCCGACGGCCGTTGCCACCGTCAAGGACGTGGCCGATGTGGCGGACGACGACATGATCCTCGATATCGGCCCGAAAACGGCGGCCCTGCTGGCGCAGCAGATCGCCGCCGCCGGCACCATCGTGTGGAACGGTCCGGTTGGCGTGTTCGAATTCGACCAGTTCGGCAACGGCACCAAGACTCTGGCCCTGGCCATTGCCGAGTCGAAAGCTTTCTCGATTGCCGGCGGTGGCGACACCCTGGCGGCGATTGCCAAATACGACATTACCGATAAAATCAGCTATATCTCGACCGGCGGCGGCGCTTTCCTGGAGTTCCTGGAAGGCAAGACTTTGCCGGCCGTCGAAATCCTGATGCAGCGCGCCGCTTGAGGCGCTGCCGTTAGCAGTTCAGTACCAAGCGCAGCCTGACCGCTGCGCTTTTACCTTGCCGGGCGGTTCAGCCGCCAGGTCTTGCTCACCTTCGCTCGCGCACAAGGACTCCTATGCCACGCGGTACAAAAATCGTAGCAACAATCGGCCCCGCTTCCACTGACTTCGATATTCTGGTCAAAATGATACGCGCGGGCGTCGACGTGGTGCGCTTGAATTTTTCCCACGGCAAGGCGCAAGACCATATCGACCGCGCGGCGCTGGTGCGCCTGGCGGCGGCCGAGTGCGGACGCGAAGTGGCCATCATGGCCGACATGCAAGGGCCGAAGATTCGCGTCGGCAAGTTTGAAAACACCCGTATCCAGCTCGAGGCGGGCGAGCGCTTCATCCTCGACGCCAAGTGGGGCGAAAACGGCGAACTGGGCAACCAGGAAAGAGTCGGCCTCGACTACAAGGCCTTGCCGCGCGATTTGCACAAGGGCGACGTACTGCTGCTCAATGACGGCCTGATCGTGCTGATCGTCGAGCGCATCCACGGCAGCGAAATCCACACCACCGTCAAGATCGGCGGCGAGTTGTCGAACAACAAGGGCATCAACCGCCAGGGCGGCGGCTTGTCGGCGCCCGCGCTGACGGCCAAGGATATGGAAGATATCAAGACGGCCATGAGTTTCCAGGCCGACTATCTGGCCATTTCCTTCCCGAAATGCGCGACCGACATGGAAATGGCACGCCAGCTGGCCAATATCGCCGGTGAACCGTACCACCACAAGCCGATGATGATTGCCAAGATCGAGCGCGCGGAAGCCATTCCTGCCCTGCAGGAAATTCTCGACGCTTCCGACGGCATCATGGTGGCCCGTGGCGACCTGGCCGTCGAAGTGGGCAATGCGGCCGTGCCGGCCTTGCAGAAGCGCATGATCAAGATGGCGCGCGCGTCGAACAAATTAGCCATTACTGCCACACAGATGATGGAATCGATGATCGTCAACGCCGTGCCGACCCGCGCGGAAGTGTCCGACGTGGCCAATGCCGTGCTCGACGGCACGGACGCCGTCATGACATCGGCCGAAACGGCCTCGGGCAAGTACCCGATCGAGACGGTGGAAATGATGGCCGCCATCTGCGTCGAAGCGGAACAGTCCGAATACAACAAGCTCGACGCCGATTTCCTCAACGTCACGTTTACCCGCATCGACCAGTCGATCGCCTACGGCGCGCTGTTCACGGCCCATCACCTGCGCGTGAAAGCCATCGTGGCGCTGACGGAATCCGGTTCCACCGCCTTGTGGATGAGCCGCCACAGTATCGACACGCCGATCTACGCGCTCACGCCCAGCGTGACGACTTTGCGCAAAGCCGCGCTGTACCGCAATGTTCGGGCGTATCATCTGATGCAGAACGCCCCCAGCGCGCAAGTGCTGAAGCAGGCGGAAGAGCTGCTGGTGGCGCAAGGCATCGTCCGCAAGGGCGACATGATCGTCGTCACCTGGGGCGAGCCGATGGGCCAGGTGGGCGGCACGAATGCATTGAAGATCGTCACAGTGGGTGAATTTGAATAAGGCCCAAGAATTCAGGCGCCGCCGCGGTCATTGACCGCGAAGCGCCGCAACGGTTTCTATTGTTATCTGGAGTATTACCATGTCTCTCGTATCCATGCGTCAACTGCTGGACCATGCCGCCGAAAACGGTTATGGCATTCCTGCTTTCAACGTCAACAACCTGGAGCAAGTGCAAGCCATCATGGCCGCCGCCGATGCGCTGAACTCGCCGGTGATCATGCAGGCGTCCGCTGGCGCGCGCAAGTACGCCGGTGAAGCGTTCCTGCGCCACCTGATCGACGCGGCCGTCGAAGCGTATCCGCACATTCCCGTCGTCATGCACCAGGATCACGGCCAGTCGCCGGCCGTCTGCATGGCCGCCATCCGCTCGGGTTTTACTTCCGTGATGATGGACGGTTCGCTGGAAGCGGACGGCAAGTCGGTCGCCTCCTACGACTACAACGTGGAAGTGTCGCGTGAAGTGGTGAAATTCTCGCACGCCATCGGCGTGACGGTGGAAGCGGAACTGGGCGTGCTCGGTTCGCTGGAAACCATGAAGGGCGACAAGGAAGACGGCCACGGCGCGGACGGCACCATGACCCGCGAGCAACTGTTGACGGACGTGGCGCAAGCGGCCGACTTCGTGCAGCGCACTCAGTGCGACGCCCTGGCGATCGCCATCGGCACCTCGCACGGCGCCTACAAATTCACGCGCAAGCCGACGGGCGACATCCTGGCCATCGACCGCATCAAGGAAATCCACGCGCGCATCCCGAACACCCACTTGGTGATGCACGGTTCTTCGTCGGTGCCGCAGGAATTGCTGGCCATCATCCGCGAATTCGGCGGCGACATGAAGGAAACCTACGGCGTGCCAGTCGAGGAAATCCAGGAAGGCATCCGTCACGGCGTGCGCAAGATTAACATCGACACCGACATCCGCCTGGCGATGACGGCTGCCGTGCGCAAGTACCTGTTCGAGAACCCGTCGAAATTCGACCCGCGCGACTTCCTGAAGCCAGCCCGCACCGCCGCCGAGCAAATCGTGCGCGCGCGCATGCAGGCTTTCGGCTGCGAAGGCCAGGCGTCGAAAATCAAGGTCATCACGATGGAAAAAATGGCCGAGCGCTACAAGGCCGGCGAGCTGTCGCAAATTGTGAAGTAAAATTCTGTCTGGAACGGGCCGGAAGCAATGCTCCGTGCCCGATTTTCTCGACCGGCGGGCACCCCCTGCCTGCCGGTTTCGTTTCATCCAACTATTCCCCCGCTATGAACAGCCTCTATCAGACTTCCATCCATTCCCTGCCATTGCTGGGCCACGGCAAGGTCCGCGACAACTACGCCGTTGGCGACGACAAGATTTTGATCGTCACCACGGACCGCCTGTCGGCCTTCGATGTCGTCATGAACGAGCCTATCCCCGGCAAGGGCAAGGTTCTCAACCAGATGAGCGACTTCTGGTTCGAGAAACTGGGCCATATCGTGCCGAACCACCTGACCGGCGTGGCGCCGGAATCCGTCGTGGCAGCTGAGGAAGTGGAGCAAGTGCAAGGCCGCGCCGTCGTGGCCAAGCGCTTGAAACCGATCATGGTCGAGGCAGTCGTGCGCGGCTACATCATTGGTTCGGGCTGGAAAGATTACCAGGACACGGGCAGCATCTGCGGCATCGCGCTGCCAGCGGGCCTGCAACAGGCGGAAAAATTGCCGCAACCGATTTTCACGCCGGCCGCCAAGGCCGAGCTGGGCGAGCATGACGAAAACATCAGCTTTGCTGAAATGGAAGAGCGCATCGGTGCCGACCTGGCCGCCAAGATGCGCGACGTGGCCATTCAACTCTACAAGACGGCCGCCGAATACGCGGCCACGCGCGGCATCATCATCGCCGACACCAAGTTCGAATTCGGCCTGGACGACAATGGCGTCATGCATTTGATGGATGAAGTGCTGACGGCCGACTCGTCGCGCTTCTGGCCTGCGGATTCGTATCAGCCTGGCATTTCGCCGCCATCGTTCGACAAGCAATTCGTGCGCGACTACCTGGAAACCCTGACCTGGGGCAAGACCGCACCGGCGCCTGCGCTGCCGGCCGACGTCATCGAAAAAACCCAGGCCAAGTATTTTGAAGCCATCGAACGCCTGACGGGCGAGAAGCTGAAGGCCTGAGATGACTGAGCAAAACAAGCCGCTGGTCGGCGTCATCATGGGTTCGTCCTCGGACTGGGACGTGATGCAGAACGCGGTTGCCATGCTGAAACAGTTTGGCGTGCCGTACGAAGCGCAAGTCATTTCCGCGCACCGCATGCCTGACGAGATGTATGCGTACGCGAAAAGCGCGCGCGCGCGCGGCTTGCGCGCCATCATCGCCGGCGCCGGCGGCGCGGCCCACCTGCCTGGCATGGTGGCGGCGATGACCATCGTGCCCGTGCTGGGCGTGCCCGTGCCGTCGAAATACTTGCGCGGCGAAGATTCCATGCTGTCCATCCTGCAAATGCCCAAGGGCGTGCCGGTGGCCACCTTCGCCATCGGCGAAGCGGGCGCGGCGAATGCGGCGTTGACGGCGGTGGCGATGCTGGCCGCCAATGACGATGCCCTGGCCGAGCGCCTGGAAGCCTTCCGTGCCACGCAAACGGCCGCCGCCAAGGCCATGGTCTTGCCTGAATAATGTGTTTGAAAAATAATGAATAGTAAATCGACTTCCCCATTGCTGCCTGCCGCCCATCCATCGGCGTGGCTGGGCGTGATGGGCGGCGGCCAGCTCGGCCGCATGTTTGCCCAGGCCGCCCAGAGCATGGGTTATCAGGTTGCAGTTCTTGAACCTGTGCTGGAACCGGCCGCCACTTGCCCTGCGGGGCAGGTGGCGCAGCGCCTCATCAATGCCGGCTATGACGATGTCGCCGGCCTCGACGCCCTGGCGGCGCAATGCCTGGCCGTCACCACGGAATTCGAGAACGTCCCGGCCGACAGCCTGTCGCGCCTGGCCGAACGCGTGTTCGTGGCGCCCAACGCCCATGGCGTGTCGGTGGCGCAGGACCGCATCGCGGAAAAGCGTTTTTTTGTCGGCTGTGCGGCCAAATCGGGCGTGCTGCCGGCGCCGCACATGGTGATCGCCACGCAGCTTGACATCGACGCCATCAGCGACGACTTGCTGCCGGGTATCTTGAAAACCGTGCGCATGGGCTATGACGGCAAGGGCCAGTTCCGCGTGCGCACGCGCGACGATGTGCGCGCCGCGTTCGCGGAAATGGGCGAAGTAACTTGCCTGTTGGAAAAGATGCTGCCGCTGGCGTATGAAGTGTCCGTCCTGACGGCGCGCGGCGTGGACGGTGAATCGGTCGTCTATCCGATCGCCGAAAATGTGCACCGCGACGGCGTGCTGTTTACCACCACCGTGCCGGGTCCGAACGTGTCGGATGACTGCGCTGCCAAGGCGCAGCGGGCGGCGCAAGCCATGGTGGCCGAACTCGGCTATGTCGGCGTGCTGTGCATCGAATTTTTCGTGCTGGAAGATGGCAGCCTGGTGGTCAATGAAATGGCGCCGCGTCCGCACAACAGCGGCCACTATACGATGGATGCCTGCGTCACCAGCCAGTTCGCGCAGCAGGTGCGGGCCATGGCGCGTCTGCCGCTGGGCGACGTGCGCCAGCATTCGCCGGCCGTGATGCTCAACATCCTCGGCGACGCCTGGTTTGCCGGCGACAGCGATGCTGCCTGCGAACCGGCGTGGGACCAGGTGCTGGCGCTGCCGGGCGCCTGCCTGCATCTGTATGGCAAGGATGATCCGCGCCGTGGCCGCAAGATGGGCCACCTGACTTTCATCGCCGCCACCTTGCCGCAGGCGCAGCAGCGCCTGCGCGACGCTTGCCTGATTTTGGGAATCGCACCGTGAGCGTGCCCGCGCAAGACTTGGCAGCGGCGGCGGCCGTGCTGGAGGCGGGCGGCCTCGTCGCTTTCCCGACGGAAACCGTGTATGGCTTGGGCGCCGATGCGGAAAACCCGGCCGCCGTGGCGCGCATCTATGAAGCCAAGGGCCGTCCTTCGGACCACCCCGTGATCGTGCACGTGGCACCCGGCGCCGACCTGGCACACTGGTCCGATGATATCCCGCCCGAAGCGCAGCAACTGGTGGCCGCCTTCTGGCCCGGTCCGCTGACCCTGATCGTCAAGCGCGCCGCGCATATTCCCGACGCCGTCTCCGGCGGCCAGGATACGGTGGGCTTGCGCTGCCCGTCGCACCCGGTGGCTATCGCATTGCTACGCACTTTCAAGGGTGGCAAGGGCGGCCTGGCGGCGCCGTCGGCGAACAAGTTCGGCAACGTCAGCCCGACCACGGCGCAGCATGTGCGCGATGAATTCGCGGCGGAACTCGCCAGTGGCTTGCTGGGCCAGGTTCTCGATGGCGGGCAGAGCGACGTGGGCATCGAGTCGACCATCGTCGACCTGTCGCGCCTGGCCACACACGGTCCCGTGCTGTTGCGTCCCGGCCATATCAGCAGCGAACAGATCGCCGCCGTCATCGGCCGCGCACCGGCAGTGGCGGACGCTGCCGCGCCGCGCGCCTCGGGCACCCTGGAATCGCACTACGCGCCGCACACGCCTGTTGCGATGCAGCACAGCGACGACGTGAGCGCTACCCTGAACCGCCTGCTCAATGACGGGCGCCGCGTGGCCCTGATCCACTACTCGGATCTGCCGCCGGCCAGCGCCAGCGTGCGCCTGGCCGCGACGCCGGAAAATTACGCACATGCGCTGTATGCCTCGCTGCGCACGATGGACCAGGTCGGCGCCGAGCTGATACTCGTCGAAGCCCCACCCACCGGCCCCGCGTGGCTGGGCGTCAACGACCGTTTGCGGCGCGCCGCATTCGGCTCAAGTGGTATCTTGCAGCAATTCCTGTCCGTCTGAAAAAAGCCCCGCAAGGGGCTTTTTCTTGATGCAGCGCAATAGCGATGCTTGCCACGAAACATAGTAAATCCGCCATAATCCATCTGATCGCCCGGCCATGACAGGGCGCCGGCGGTGTTGTTATTTCGTTGATTTTTAAAACATATTTTCTATACAAGCCTGAGGAACGATGGCATATTAGTTGGGTAGCGAATAGCACGCCCGTTCGTTTAGAAACCAGAAAAAAGACCGAGGAGACAAAATGCATCAAACAAAATTCGCGCTGGCCGTGCTGGCTGCGGCTGTCCTGGCAGGTTGCGGTGGCGCCAGTGGCGGTGATCAAACCTTGAAAGTCAAATACACGGCGCAGGTGTCGTTCGGCGACAGCCTGTCCGATGTCGGTTCGTATGCCGTCGCCGGCGTGGCGGCGAGCGGTGGCGGCAAATTCACCATCAATGGCGACAATACCAAGATCAATCCTGAACTGACGGGCAAGAACTGGACCGAGCACCTGGCCGCGCAATTCGGCTTGCCGGCGCCATGCGCCGCCGAAACGGGCCTGGAAGGCAGCGTACCGAGCCTGCAGGCTCCGCGCGTCAAGCATGCCGGCTGCTTCGGCTACGCCATGGGCGGTTCGCGCGTCACCAAGCCCGTTGGTCCGAACAACAAGCTGGCGGGCGGTGCGCTGGGCGCCCTGACCGTGCCCGTGGTGACGCAAATCGCGAACCATCTGGCTGTTTCCGGCGGCAAGTTCAGCGGCACGGAAGTTGTTTTCGTGATGGCCGGCGGTAACGACGTGCTGTTCCTGCTGGGGCAATTGCAAGCGGGCGCGACGGACGCCGGCAAGAAGGCTGGTGCGGATGCGGGAGCGAAAGCCTTTGCCTCCAACCTGATCACCGCCCTGGTGGCCAACTCGACCAATCCCGTCACGGCGGCGCAAGCCATCGGTGCGGCGGTAGCAACCGCCAGTGCGGCGCCTGGCGCGACATCGACATCGATTGTGCAGGCCGCCGTCTTCGCTGCAGCCAACCAGCCGGGCAATGCCGCCGTCGGTTCGCCCACCGTGTATGGCCCGCTGGTCGCCAAGGCGCAAGCCGATGCGACTGTGACGGGCAATGCTGCCGGCGCCAAAGCCGGTGCCGAATACGCTGCGGCCCAGGGGCCGTTGCTGGTTGCCGAGATGAAAAAAGCTGGTATCGAACTGGTGGCGCAGGTCAAGGACCAGATCATTGCCAAGGGCGCCAACAATGTGGTGGTCAACAACCTGCCGGACGTGGCCGGTACACCATCGGGCTTGAGCAAGGATGCCAATACCAAGGCGCTCATCAATGCCATGGTCAGCGCCTTCAACGGCGAGCTGAGTGCCGGCTTGAACGGCAATGCGAAAGTCTTGCTGGTCGACGTGTATGCCGTCAGCCATGACCAGGGCGTCAATCCTGCCCCGTATGGCTTGACCAACGTCAGCGAGACGGCGTGCGACCTGTCGCCAGCGAAAAATTCCCTGGGCAGCTCGCTGGTCTGCAATGGCACCAACCTGAAAGCGGGCGACGTCAGCCACTACTCGTATGCCGACGATGTGCATCCTACGCCGTTCAACAACCTGTTGCTGGCCCGTTACGTGGCCAAGGACATGGTCGTGCGGGGCTGGCTGTAAGGGATGGCCGCGCCAGCTACGTCTACGGGACGTGGCTGGCGCTGGCAGCGACAAGTTTGGATAGCCCGGCTATCCGCACATAATGATCAGGAGACAAGATGAAGAATCGTTTGAATACCGCTGTACGCGTGCTGGCCGCGGCTGCCGCGATGGCCATGGCGACGGGCGCTTCGGCGCAAAGCGCAGGCACCTGGATGGTCAAAGCCGGCCTCAACAAGATCACGCCGCACGTGGACAGTGGCGACATTTCCGCGCCGGCACTGCCGGGCACGAAAGCCGACGTCAAGTCGGATACCAAGCCCATCCTGACCTTTGCCTACATGATCACGGACAATGTTTCCGCTGAAATGATCCTCGGCGTGCCGTACAAGCACGACCTGATCGGCGACGGTTCCATCAAGGGCACGGGCAAGCTGGGGACGGCGGAAGCCTTGCCGCCGACGGCTTTCATCCAGTACCGTTTCTTCCAGCCTAATGCGATGATCCGCCCCTACGTGGGCGCGGGCTTGACGTATGCCTATTTCCAGAAGGAAAAAGGTTCGGGCCAGATGACGGCCTTGCTGGATCCGGGTGGAAAACCAGTGACGTATCGCATGGACAACAAGCTGACCGGTAGCCTGGTGGTCGGCAGCACCCTGGCCTTCAACGAGCGCTGGTTTGCCGACGTGGCCGTGGTCAAGACCTACCTGAAAACCAAGGCGAAATTTTCGACGGGACAGACGCAGGACATCAAGCTCGATCCGGTTGCCGTGAGTGTCAGCATCGGATATAACTTTACGCTGTAAAACAAAAAATCCGCCTCGGCGGATTTTTTTTTGTCCCGTTCCCGCTCAGGCTGGCGGGGTATTGAACTTTCCATTGTGGAAGATCAAGGGCGGCTGCGCGGCAAACGCGCATTGTTCCACTTCGCCCACGAAAATGACGTGGTCGCCTTCCGGATAGCGGCTGCGGTTGTGGCATTCGAACCAGGCCGATGCGCCTTTCAGGATGGGCTGGCCCGTGCGCGACAGTTCGTAGTCGACGTCGTCGAAGGGATTCGGCGTGCGGCGTGAAAAGCGCGTCGCCAGTTCCGCCTGGTCGGCGCCCAGCACATTGATGACGTAATGCGAGTTGCCGCTGAAAATGGGCATGCTGTTCGCCACGGAACCGAGGCTCCACAGCACCAGCGGCGGCGACAGCGAGACGGAATTGAAGGAACTGGCCGTCAAGCCACGGAAACTGCCGTCGGCCAGGCGCGTCGTGATGACCGTCACGCCGGTGGCAAACTGTGACAGTGCCTGGCGGAAATGTGTCGTATCGAATTCTTGCGCTGGCGCGCGGGGAGAGCGTGTGTTCATGGGTGACCTGTCTATTTGCTGACATTATGCCAAAAATCGGCCGCGCCAGCGCAATTGTGGCCAGCATGCTCCTATGTGCGGTGCCTAACGCGCCGTTTCAAGCGGCGCTGCAGGCCGTTGCGCTTTACGTTACAGTGGTGAAATGATACGTCGCAGAGGCGTTGCGGGAGGGCATCATGCATCAACAGACGGAAGTGGCGGTATTCGGCGGTGGCTGTTTCTGGTGCCACGCTGCCGTGTACGCGGAAGTGCGCGGCGTGACGCGCGTCGAGGCCGGCTACACGGGCGGCAAGGTACCCGACCCCAGCTATGAACAGGTGTGCACGGGCGAGACGGGCCACGCGGAAGTGGTGCGCCTGGAATTCGATCCTGCCATCATCAGCTATCACGACTTGCTGGAAATCTTTTTTACCTTGCACGATCCCACCACCTTGAATCGCCAGGGAAATGATGTTGGCACGCAATACCGTTCCGTCATCCATTACCAGTCGGCCGCGCAGGAAAGCGTGGCGCGCAAGGTCGTGGCCGAGATGGCCGGCGTGTGGGATGCGCCCATCGTCACGCAGCTGGCGCCGGCAGCCGTCTTTTATCCGGCCGAGGAGTGCCATCAGAATTATGTCGAGCAGCATCCCTTGCAGGGCTATTGCGCCCTGGTCGTTGTGCCGAAGGTGGAGAAATTCCGCGCCATGTACGCGGGACGCCTGAAGTAAGCGCCCCGCATGCGTCCGTCTGTCAGGGCGTGAGCACGGGCGCCGGCCTTGTTTCCTGCGTATTCTCCTGCGCATACATGTAGTTGCGCGACCAGGGCAGCGTGGAAGAGCGCCGGCCCGCCTTCACGCAGACGATCTGGTACAGGCTGATCAAATCTTGCTCGAAGGCATAGGCGCAGCCGGCCAGGTAGACGTGCCAGATGCGGAAGCGCCGCTCGCCCGCCAGCGGACGGATCTGTTCGGCATGGGCTTCGAAATTCTCCGTCCACAGGGCGCAGGTGCGCGCATAGTGGCGCCGAAGGTTTTCCACATCCAGCACTTCCAGCCCGCCTTGCTGCATGGTTTTCAGGACATTGCCGATGTGCGCCAGCTCGCCGTGCGGAAACACATATTTTTCGATGAATTCCCCGCCGCCATACGGCGTTTCGCCATTCTCCGGATCGGTCGAGGTGATGCCGTGGTTCATCGCCATGCCGTCGGGCGCCAGCAGCTTGTTGATGATGGAAAAGTAGTCGGGCAAGTGTTTCAGGCCCACGTGCTCGAACATGCCCACGCTGGTGATGCGGTCGAACTGGCCCGTGACGTCGCGGTAATCCTGCAGGCGGATGTCGATCAGGTGGGCCAGGCCGGCCGCCGCCACTCTTTCGCGCGCCAGCGCGTACTGGTTTTCCGACAGGGTCACGCCCACGCAGCGGGCGCCATATTGCTGTGCGGCACGGATGACGAGCGCCCCCCAGCCGCAACCGATGTCGAGCAGGCTCTGGCCCGGCTGCAACTGGATTTTCTTCAGGATATGGTCGATCTTCTTGACTTGCGCCTGCGCCAGGGTTTCATCGCCATGTTCGAAATAGGCGCAGGAATACACGAGGGCGGGGTCGAGAAACTGTTCATAGAACGCGTTCGACACGTCGTAGTGGTAGCGGATGGCTTCCGCATCCTTGCTCTTGTCGTGCGTAAAGCTGCGCACGATGCGGGCCAGCTTGCCTTCCGGTTTCAAGGTATTGCGTGCCAGGGCATTGCAGATGGAAATCATGTCCATCGCCTTGCCCTTGACCTCGATATTGCCTTCCACATAGGCCGAGCCCAGGTTGGCCAGCGAGGGGTTCAGCAGATAGCGGGCCGAGGCGACGGTCGGCAAACGGATGGTGACGCTGGGCGTTTCGCTGGACAGGTCGACGTACTGGCCGTTCCACAATTCTATGCGTAGCGGCAAGGCGGTCTTGCTGCGGATGCTGGCGATCCAGGACTTGAGTTGATTTTGTACAAACAAAATGGCCTCCAATGCAGCGGCCGCCGTGGCAGCCGAAAATTGAGAAACAATATCATTTAGTAACTTCTATCCTCATAGCCTACACCGATATTGACCAGCCTGCTTTGCGCCGCCCCGCCTATCCTGCTCAAGGTTGCAAGCGTTGCATGCTCCATTGCCCGTCAGCACCACGCGTAAACACGATGCGGTCGTGGAAGCGTGAACGGCGTCCCTGCCAGAATTCGATGCGTTCCGGCTGCAAGCGGTAGCCGCCCCAGTGTGCCGGGCGCGGCGGCTGCGCGTCGCCGACGGCGGCCACCACGGCCTCATAATTGCTTTCCAGCGCGGCGCGGTCGGCGATGGGGGCGCTTTGCTGCGAGGCAATCGCCGAAAGCCGGCTTTGCAAGGGGCGCACATTGAAATACTCGTCGCTCTCGGCCGCCGTGGTTTTCACCACCGTGCCTTCGATGCGCACTTGCCGCTCCAGCTCGCGCCAGAAGAACAGCAGGGCGGCGTGTGGATTGTGTTCGAGCTGCTGGCCCTTGTCGCTGTGGTAATTCGTGTACCAGGTAAAGCCCCGCTCATCGAACTGTTTGATCAGCACGATGCGCGAGCTGGGCTTGCCTTCAGGACTGACGGTGGACAAGTCCATGGCGTTCGGTTCCATCACTTGCGCGTTGACGGCCTCGGCAAACCATTTCTGGAACTGGGCGATGGGATCGGCCAGCACGTCCGTCTCGCTCAGGCTCGATTGCACGTAGTCGGTGCGCATGGCCGCCAGCACGGCGGCCGCGTCCGGCACTTCGGGCACTTCCGGCGCGATGCCGCGGCGGCGCTGCATGGCCGTGCCCAGCCGCTCCATTTGTTGCGCGCTGAACAGGCGCTTGGCCATCGGCGCCAAATGCCCCTCTTCCTTAGTCATGTGGGCCTGGTAGGCGGCGACATAGGCGGCCACGCCCTCGGCGGACAATTGCGTGCCCGTGCCGGCCGCGATGGCGTCCAGTTCCGGGCGCAGGGTCAGCCAGGCCTGGTCCATGCGCTGGTGGTCGGCGAGGATTTCCGGCACCAGGGTCGCCAGCAGGGCGGCGTCGTCGCCCGTGGCGGTCGCCTGCAGCATGGGCATCAAGTCCTGCTCTTCATCGTCATGGTGCAGATGGGCGGCTTTATTGAAATATTGCAACACCGCCTTGGCCGCCTGCTGCGCGTCCGTCGTGTTGCCGTGCTGCGCCAGATGGCCCAGCAGGTTTTGCAGGGTCGTCAGCTGCTTGCGGATCTTGTCGTGGCAATGCTTGAGCACGGCGATGGGCTGGTCAAAGCCGGGAACGGAGTCGAACAGGGGAGAGGTCATGGCGAGTTCTCGTGGTGGGCGGTGTGGGGGCGTGGCGACGGTTTGGATTGTCGCTGTGTCAATTCGGCTATTTTAGAATATCCGTCAGCGCAGTGTCCGTTAAAATGGCGCCATGCATACCTCCACCAATGAACAAATTTCCATGGACTTGACCGAGATCGATTTTGAGCGGCGTTTCGGCGGCATTGCCCGCCTGTACGGCGCCCCCGCGCTGGAACGCTTCCGCGCCGCGCATGTGTGTGTGATCGGCGTGGGCGGCGTCGGTTCCTGGATCGTCGAAGCGCTGGCGCGCAGCGCCATCGGCCGCCTGACCCTGATCGACCTCGATAATGTTGCCGAATCGAACATCAATCGCCAGATCCAGGCGATGAGCGACACCATCGGCCAGGCCAAGATCACGGCCCTGGCCGAACGCATCGAACTGATCAACCCGTTTTGCCAGGTCACGCAGATCGAGGATTTTATTACTCCCGATAACCTGGAGCAGTTGCTGGGCGGGCGCGACTTCGACTACCTGGTCGACGCCATCGACAATGCCAAGGCGAAAGCGGCCGTGATCGCGTATTGCCGCGCGCGCAACATTCCCATGCTGACCATCGGCAGCGCGGGCGGCCAGACGGACCCGACCCTGATCGCCGTGCGCGACCTGTCGAAAACGGAACAGGAACCGTTGCTCAAGCGAGTACGCAAACTGTTGCGCACTGAATATGGTTTCCCGCGTGGCGTGAAAAACAAATTCAACGTCGACGCCGTGTTTTCCATGGAACCGTTGAGCACCCCCGAGAGCGCCGAAGCGTGCGCCATCGATGGCACGCCCGCCGCCGGCGTGACGGGCCTGAACTGCGCCGGCTTCGGTTCCAGCGTGGTGGTGACGGCCAGCTTCGGCATGGTGGCGGCCGCCCATGCGCTGAAAAGCTTGCGCCAGGACAAATCAGCGGCCTTGCCGGACGCCGCCTAGCTTAGTCGCCTAGCTTAGTCGCCTAGCTTAATTTCCTGCTGGCCAGGATGCGGTAGTCGCCGCTGCTTTTGATCGATTCCACCAGCACCAGCTCGTCCGCCAGCCAGGTGATGGGCGCGAAATCCCCGATGGCCGGTGGCGGCGCCTGGCGCGCCAGGGTCACGTGCGGCGTAAAGCGGTCGTGCTCGAAGCGGGGCGCCAGTCCCTGTTCCGCCAGGCTCTGCATGCAGGACGCGCGCAAGTCGAGCAAGGCCGGCGAAGGTTGCGCCAGGGCGGCCCAGGCCAGCGCCAGCTGCGCAAAGTGGCTGGCGTGATCGAACAGCAAGGGCATGGGACGCGCCGGTGTGTGCGCCAGAATGTCCAGCAGGGCCGGCAGCTCGCTGGCCGGGCGCTGACCGAGGAAGGCCAGGGTCAGGTGCAGCTTGTCCGCGCGCACGGGTTTGCCTTGCAAGCGCGCCTGCCAGGCGGCCAGGGCCGCGCGCGTGGCCGCGTCGGGCCACAGGGCATAAAACAGACGGGGGCAATGGGTATCGGGCGACAAGTTTTTCCTATCGTTGCGGCGGTTTGCTATTATTGGCGTTGCCTGCCCACTTGCACTGGCAGGGATCTCACCGAAACTCAATGAAAGAATACATCATGACGCGTAGCTCCGTTTTGTTTGCCCTGATCTGCTCCGTCGCCGCGTCGCTGGCGCAGGCACAGGCGCCAGCGCCTGTTCCCGCCTCCGCCGTCTCGCTGAGCCCCGGCCCTGTCGCCGATAAATTGATCATCATCGACAACAAGGTCGGCACGGGCAAGGAAGCGTCCGCTGGCAATGCCGTCACCGTGCACTACACGGGCTGGCTGTACCGTCCGCTGGCGAAAGATTCGCGCGGCAAGAAGTTCGACAGCTCCGTGGGCCGTGGCCCGTTTGACTTCCCGCTCGGCAAGGGCATGGTCATCAAGGGCTGGGACCAGGGCGTGGCCGGCATGAAAGTGGGCGGCAAGCGCACCCTGATCATTCCAGGCGAACTGGCCTACGGTCCGCGCGGCGCCGGCAATGGCGACATTCCACCGAACTCGGCACTGATCTTCGACGTGGAATTGCTGGACGTGAAGTAATTGTTCAGTTTGGCGGCGGCGCATCCCCGCGCCGCCGCCATTTACGTTCTGAAACGCGGTAGACTGGGTTCTTCTGTAATTGCTGTGGAGACCCCCCCCCATGAACATCGCCAACGACGTCACTGAACTGATCGGCAACACCCCCCTGGTGCGCATCAACCGCATCGCCGCCGGCAGTGTGGCCACCATCCTGGCCAAACTCGAATTCTACAATCCCGCGCACAGCGTCAAGGACCGCATCGGCCTGGCCATGATCGTCGCCGCGGAAGCCGCAGGCAAGATCCATCCCGATACCGTCATCGTCGAGCCCACCAGCGGCAACACAGGCATCGCGCTGGCCATGGTGTGCGCCGCGCGCGGCTACCGTTGCACCCTCGTCATGCCCGACACCATGAGCCGCGAGCGCCGCATCCTGTTGCGCGCCTATGGCGCCGAGCTGGTGCTCACGCCCGGCAGCGAAGGCATGCTGGGCGCCATCCGCAAGGCCGAAGAACTGGTGGCGGCCGACCCGCGCTACCTGATGCTGCAGCAATTCAACAATCCCGCCAATCCCGCCATCCACCGCGCCACGACGGCCGAGGAAATCTGGCGCGACACGGATGGGCAAGTCGATATCGTCATCGCCGGCGTGGGCACGGGCGGCACGATCACGGGCATCGGCGAAGTGCTGAAGGAACGCAAACCCGGCCTGCAAGTGATCGCCGTGGAACCGGAAGCGTCGCCGATGCTGTCGAAGGGTACCAAGGGACCGCACCCGATCCAGGGCATCGGCGCCGGTTTCGTGCCGCAGATTCTCAACACGACCATCTACGACGAAATCATCTGCGTCAAGAACGACGACGCCTTCGCCACGGCGCGCCTGGCCGCCAGCGACGAAGGCTTGTTGGTCGGCATTTCGTCGGGCGCCGCCCTGTGGGCCGCCCTGCAAGTGGCGCGCCGTCCGGAAAACGCGGGCAAGACCATCGTCACCATCATTCCGTCGTTCGGCGAACGCTACCTGAGTACTGCCTTGTACGCGGGCCTCGGTGATTGATTTGTAAACAGTAGGGACAGGTCTATCCCTTCCGCCAGCGCGCGGTTGCCCGCGTCGCCCGGGTGCAGGTGGTCGCCCGAGTCGTAATCGGGCAGCAGGCGCAGCGGGTGCGCAGGGTCGCGCGCCAGCGCGTCGAAGTCGAGGACGGCATCGAACGTGCCGCTGGCGCGTATCCACGCATTCAATTGCTGGCGCAGCGCATCTTTATCAAGCTGGTAATAGTCGCTCAGGGGCGTGCCGGGCAGGGCGCCTGCGAACGGCGTCAGGGTGGCAGCGATCACGCGCACGCCGCGGCTGCGCGCCTGGGCGACCAGCTGGGCGTAGCCGCTTGTTAATTCCTCCAATGTTGGCCGTTTTTGCCGTGGCGCAAACGCCGTGCCGGGCCAGCTGATGTCATTGATCCCCAATAAAACGATGACCGTGCGCACGCCAGGCTGCGCCAGCACGTCGCGTTCGAAACGGGCCAGGGCATTGTCTCCCATGCCGTCGGACAACAGCCGCCCACCGGAAATACCCGCATTGACCACGGCCACGCCGTGCGGCGCCAGGCGTTCAGCCAGGAAATCGGGCCAGCGCGCATCCATCCCCAGGCTGGCGCTGGCGCCATCGGTGATCGAGTCGCCAAGGATGGCCACTGCTTGCCCCGCCGCCATCGCCTCCACCTGGATGGCCGTCAGTAAAAGGCGCGCCGTGGTGGTCTGCACGCCGGGCGCGTCATCGATGCGCGCCGCCAGCGTCTGGTCTTGCGGCGCGATCCAGGCCGTCTCGCGGCCATCCCAGTGAAACGTGGAGACGGGACTGGCTTGCGGCAAATGGATGCTCACCGTCAGCCGCGCCAGATCCGGCACGGATAGCTCGACGGGGTCGCTGACGAGCGGCGCGCCCGGCGCCACGCTGGCCGCCGGCTGGCCGGAAAACGTCAGCGTGCGCAAGCTGCCGGGTTGGATGGCTGAGCCGGACGCGGCCAGGGCCACCGTGGCCGCGCCAATGCGCAGCGGCGCCTTGCCATACGCATTCGACAGCACGATGCGCACGCGCGGGCCGCCCACGCTGAGGCGCGCCACCTGGCGCACGGTTTGCGCTTGCAGCACGGCGGGTACGTTGGATGGGAAGAGGAAATCGCTGCGCCACACGGCTTGTGGGCTGGCCGTCCAGCTGGCCAGCCAGGCTTGAGGAGGTTCGGCCGCATGGGCGGGAGAAACACTCAGTGCCAGGCTCAGCAAGGCGGCGGGAAAAATGGACAATCGTTGCATGGCGGCTCGCTTCATCAGGGGAATGTATGCATGATGAAAGCAAAGCCATTTATGTACTAGACTATCTCATTGAAGAACATTTATGAGTTGAATTCACAATGGCCAGACTGGAAGTGAACCGTTCCGGCGAACTGGAAGTGTTTGTGCGCGTGGTCGAGCTCGGTGGCTTTTCCGCCGCCGCGCGCGCCTGCGGCATGACGCCGTCGGCCGTCAGCAAGCTCGTTGCGCGGCTGGAAGAGCGCCTGGGTGCGCGATTGCTGAACCGTTCCACGCGCCAGCTGCAGCTGACGGCCGAAGGCTGCGGCCTGTACGAACGGGGGCGTCACGTGCTGGCGGCCCTGGACGAGGCCGAGCGCTGCGCCGGCGTGCAGGATGTGCCGCGCGGCAAAATCAGGGTCAATGCGAACGTGCCGTTCGGTCAGCATTTTTTGTTGCCGCTGGCGCCGTTGTTTCTCGAACGCTATCCCGAGGTGACGCTTGACATCGTGCTCACGGATGAAGTGGTCGATATCCTCGAGCAGCGCACGGACGTGGCCGTGCGGGCGGGGCCATTGAAAAGTTCCAGCCTGCTGGCGCGCAAGCTGGGCCAGACGCGCATGGTGATCGTGGCGGCGCCCGCCTACCTGGCGCGGCGCGGCACGCCGCAGGCAGCGGCCGAGCTGGCGTCGCACAATCTGCTCGACGCCAATTACGCGCGCGCCCGCTCGGGCTGGCCGCTGCGCCTGCCCGAGGGCGACGTCGTCGTGCCTGTCGTCGGCAATGCCCAGGCCAGCGATGGCGAAGCCTTGCGGCAGCTGGCGCTGGCGGGACTGGGGCTGGCGCGCCTGGCCGCCTTCCAGGTGCGCGCCGATATCGCGGCCGGCCGTTTGCAGGCCGTGCTGGAAGAGTTCAACCCCGGTGACAGCGAGGAAGTGCATGCCGTGTTTGTGGGCCAAGGCGGACATGTGCCGCAGCGCGTGCGCGTCTTTCTCGATTTCCTGGCGCAGAACGTCAAGCTGAACTGATGCATTAGGCTACAGGCGGACACTGCCGCGCAGTACAATATCGGACGGGCCGCAATGGTTCGGTCCGTATTGTGCCTTTGAATGGAAATATGTTCCTGGTAAAACCTGAACGCCGCCGCCTGCTGCAGGTGGGCGCAACCGTGGCTGTCATCGCGCTGGGCCTGGCCTCGCGCGCCTATCCCCAATTCGTCCCCGCCGCGCTCGGCAAGTATCCGGGCGACGCCCTGTGGGCCATGATGATCGTCTTTGCGCTGGGCATCATCGCCACGCGCATGCGTACCTGGCAACTGGCATCGTGGTCCTTGCTGATCTGCTTTGCCGTGGAATTCGGCCAGCTGGTCCAGGCGCCGTGGCTCGTCGCGCTGCGCGCGCATCCGCTGGGGCACCTGGTACTGGGTTCCGCCTTCGGCTGGGGTGATTTGATCGCCTACACGGCCGGCGTGGCCGTGGCGGCGATCATCGACAAGCTGGCGCTGTTCAAGCGCCGCTAGCCTTATTTGACGTTACCCTCAGCGTCGCGCAGTTCCACCGGCGCCAGCTTCAGCTTGGACAATTGCGGGGCGATCTTCGCCTTGTCGCCCACGCCGATGACGATCAGCTTTTCCGGCTGCAAGTATTTTTTCGCCACCTGCTGCACCTGCTTGTCCGTCACGCTGGCAAAGCGCTGCGGCAAGGTCGTGTAATAGTCGAGGCCCAGGCCATAGATGTACGCGTTCGCCATGCTGGCGCTGATGCTGGCGTTCGTGTCGAACTGGCCCGGCAAGGACAGCACTTGCGAGTTGCGCGCATTCGCCAGTTCCTTGTTGCTCAAGGGCTTGGCGATCATGGCGCGCAGTTCCTTGACGGTTTCCGACACGGCCGGGCCCGTCACATCGGTGCGCACGCTGGCGGCAATCGAGAACGGTCCAGGCTGGTTGCGGTACTGGAATTGCGAGCGCACGCCATACGTATACCCCTTTTCTTCGCGCAAGTTGGTGTTCAGGCGGCTGGTAAATAAGCCGCCCAGCGCCGCGTTCATCACTTGCAGCGGCGCGTAGTCGGGCGTGGCGCGCGGCACGGCGATGGCGGACAGGCGCACGGCCGTTTGCGGCGCGCCCGGCTTGTCGACCAAAATCAACTTTGCCTTCGTCGTTTGCGGCGCGGCGGCCACGGCCGGCGCCACCGTGCCTGGCTTCCAGCTGCCGAACTTGGCTTCGGCCAGCGCCTTCAATTCCGCTTCGCCGATATCGCCCGAAACGATCAGCGCCGCATTGTTGGGCAGATAATGCTGCTGCCAGAAACCTTGCAGGTCGGCGCGGCTGGCCGCTTTCAGCGCCGCTTCCGTGCCCAGCTGGATGTAGCCATACGGATGCTGCGGGCCATACAGGGCCGCCGCTTCCACCCGGGCCGCGACAAAGCCCGCGTTTTCGCGCTGCTGTGCCAGCTGTCCGATGCGGCTGGCGCGCTGGCGCTCCACTTCTTCTTGCGGGAATTGCGGGTGCAGCACCACGTCGGCCAGCACGTCGAGCGCTTGCGGGAAGGTGGCTTTGAGCGACGTCAGCTGGGCGAACGAGGCATCCGTGCCGGAGCCGGTACTCAGCAGGGCGCCCAGTTGCGCCACATCGTCGGCGATCTGCGGCGCCGTGCGCGTGGCCGTGCCTTCCTGCAGCAATTGCGCCGTAAAGCTCGACAAGCCCGGCTGCGCCAGCGGATTGGCGCCCGAGCCGCTCTTGATCACCAGCTGGCTGGACACGAGCGGCACGGCCCCGTTGTAGTGGTGAATCACGGTCAGGCCGTTCGCCAGGGTGAACGATTTTCCTTGCGGTAAAACAATCTTCGGTGCGGGACCGGCCTTCGGCACGGCATTGCGCCATGGCTCGTCGGCATTGATGGCCGTGCCTGGCGCAGGCTTGACCTTGCCCGGCGCCGGTGTCGGCACTTCCGCGCCCAGGTCCGGCGTGCCCGGCACGCCGTAGACGACGACGCGCGACTGGTTTTTCAGGTACTGGTCCACGGCGCGCTGCACGCCGGCCGCCGTCACCTGGCGGTAGCGCTCGATATCCTTGGCCAGGTAGCCGGGGTCGCCCACGTACTGGTTGTATTCGTTGAGCAAGTTGGCCACGCCGCGCCCGCCCATTTTTTCCACCTGGCTCAGCATGTTGGTCTCGATGCTGTTGCGCGCCCGCTCCAGTTCCTTCTCGGTCGGGCCCTTGGCGCGCAATTGCTCCAGCTCCGCCTGCAGGGCTTGCTCGATTTCCTCGGGCTTGCGGCCCGGGCGCGCCGTCGCGTCGATGGTGAAGATGGAAGTGAGGGCGTTCGAACCCTGGCTGGCGCCCACGTCTTGCGCGATCTGCTTGTCGTACACCAGGGATTTATATAAACGGCTGGACTTGCCACCGGCCAGGATGTGCGCGGCCATCGACAGCTCCGCGTCATCCTTGGTGTAGGCGGACGGCGTCAGCCAGGCCATGAAGACCCGCGGCAATTCGACCCGGTCCTGCACCACGATGCGGCGTTCCTGCGTGATGGGCGGCGTCACGACATCGGGCTTCGGCACGGCCGGGCCGCTCTTGAAGCTGCCAAAATACTTGTTGACCAGTTCCTTGGTTTTCGCCTTGTCGATATCGCCGGCGATCACGAGGCTGGCGTTGTTGGGGCCATAGTATTTGCTGAAGAATTCCTTGATGTCGGCCAGTTTCGCGTTCTGGATGTCCACGTGCGAACCGATGACGCTGGCGTAATACGGGTGGGTCTTGGGAAACAGCTGATGGTACAGGGCTTCCTGCACGATGCCGTAGGGCGCATTCTCCACGCTCTGGCGGCGCTCGTTGCGCACCACGTCCTGCTGGTTCGTCAGCGCCGTCTGGTCGAGCACGTCAAGCAGGTAGCCCATGCGGTCGGAATGCGTCCACAGGGCCAGTTCCAGCTGGTTCGACGGTACCGTGTCGAAATAATTGGTGCGGTCGAAATCCGTGCTGCCGTTCGAATCGGTGGCGCCCGCGCCTTCGAGCAACTGGTCGGCCATGCCGCGCGGCACGTGCTTGGTGGCGGCAAACATCATGTGCTCGAACAAATGCGCAAAGCCCGTCAGGCCCGGCGCTTCATTCGCGGGACCCACGTGGTACCAGATATTGACGGCCGTGACGGGCAGTTTATGGTCTTCCACGAGAATGACGTCGAGGCCGTTCGGCAAGGTGTATTTTTCGTAGGCGATATGCGGCACGGCCGCCGCGCCCGTCGTGACGGCCGCATCGGCGGCGTGGGCGTGGGCGAGGGTGAGCGGGGCGCCGTACAGCGACAGCAACAGGGCGGGGAGGGCCAGCAGTTTGATCGGTTTCATGCATGCTTCCAGGGATAGGTGGAGAAGACGCTGCGGCTCGCTCGTGGCTGGCGCAGCGGGACGTTAATACGGTCGGTGCTACTGTCGTTACTACGGTCGGTGCTACAGTTTATACAGCAGGGCCGCGCCGCCCAGCACCAGCAGCGCGCTGGCGACGGAGACGATGGCCGCGGCGCCCAGCAAGCGCCATTCGCGCGGAGAGAACCAAGGGGCGCGCCCGGACGCTTGCGGCACAGGCTGGGGCACGGCCGCCGGCAAGCCGCCCGCCGCGCGCGCCTGGGCCGCCAGTGCCTGCGTGGCGGCGTCCAGCAGGGCCAGCTGGCGCTCGACGGTTTCCGCCAGCACGGCTTCGTTCAGCGCCACGAGAGCGAATATCGGGTCATCGACATCGACCTTGATGCCCGTTTTGTCGAACACGTGGCTGCGCAGTTTGTGCCGGTCCATCTACCACTGCACCTTGTCGAGCTGTTCGAAGATGTCGCGGTAGACGACCTTGATGCGCTGCTTTTCCATGATGTTGAACTTGTCGTTCTGCAGCACTTCCTGCATCGTCAGGCGCGCCGTGTTCATCTTCTTGACGTCCGCGCCGAAGGTGTCGGGATTGCGCTGGCTCAGGGTGATGCTGCCTTTCACGCGCGCGCGGTTGTCGCTGTACGACTGCGATTCGACGAATTGCTTGCCCGACGCCGATTGCAGCAGACCGAAGTGTTCGTTTTGCCACAGCACCAGCGGCACCTTCGTCGATTGGGCCGTCGCCACAAAACCCGTGGCCGTGTCGTGCAGGGTATCTCCGCCGCCGACGATGGTGTGGATGTAGACCTTGCGGCCCGATTCTTCCAGCAGCGAGAAGCAGTCGTTTTCCAGCAGGTAGCCCATCAGCGGCGAAAACGTGTTCGCGCCATTGTCGACCACGCAGTTGCCGTCTTCTTCGAGGATATCGATCATCAGCGCGTCGAAGCGTTTCGGGTCGATGTTGCGCGCATCCGTCATCACGGGCACATGCTTGACGTTCATCGCCTTGTAGCGCGAAAAAGTCGCGTTTTCCTGGTCGGTGTCATAGCAGCGCAAAGGCGTATCGTCCTTGCCGCCTATCCACTGGGCCAGCAGGGTAGAGACGAGGGTCTTGCCGATGCCGCCCTTGCCCTGCAGGATGAAATGTACCGTGTTTTGCATTGCGACTACTCCAAGTTGTTGCGTCAGTGACAATCAAAGATCCGTGACAGCGGCGACTGGCATTTTTACCACAATCCTTTGCAAATATGCCATGCGGAACAGCGAATCTGGTTATGATGTTAATCAGGATACCATTGATACAGAGCAAGTTTTGTGTGAAAAATGCACCCCAGAGTGTGAACGAGGACGCAGTGCCGATCTCCAGTCTCGATAAAGCCGACATTGACCGTCTGAATCAGCAAGCCCTGGCTTGCCTGGTCGGCAACCGCCGCCAGGCGCGCCGGCTGGCGCAGATGGCGCTGGCGGCGGCGCAACGGCAACAGTATGCGCGCGGCGGCGCGTATGCGGAACTCAATCATTGCTGGCTCGCGTACTACGCGGGCGAGGCCGAACCGTCGTGCGAGCGTCTGGGCGCGTATTTCCAGCACAGCGGCGACCTGGAAGGGGGCATGGAAGTGGCCGCCCTGCAGGGCGCATATGCGAGCCGGCGCGGCGATTTTGCCGATGCCGAGCAGCATTTCCTGCAGGCGCGCAGCCAGGCCGCGCAGATCCCCGATTCCTTGCACAAGTTCATGTTGTACGCGCGCCTGGGTGTCGATGCCCTGAACCGTGGCGATACGCAGGACGGCCCGCGCAATTTCCTGCTGGCGCTCGACATCGCCGAACGCTTCGGCAGTCCCGCGCACCGCGTCAACAGCCTGTCGAACCTGGCCTCGTCGCAGCATGACCTGGGCAACGATGAAGATGCGATCCCCCTGCTGGTCGAGGCGCTCGAGATCATCGGCACGCAAAAGCTCAAATACCAGCAAACCATCGTCTCGGCCAACCTGGCCATGTGTTTATTGGCCACCGGCAAGCCGGCCGAGGCGCTGGCGCTGGTGGAACCGTTTTACGAGTGGCCGGAAGAAGACCTGGCCGTGCGCGCCTTTCTGTTCTGCATCGCCGCCCACGCGGCCATCCTGCTGCGCCAGCCCGACAGCGCCCTGCAATTGCTGTTGCGCGCCGAAGAGTATGCGCGCCGGGGCCAGGACCTGGAAGAGCAGATGCATGCGTGGCTGGTGCGCGGCAAGCTGGACCTGCACGCGGGCCAGACGGCGCAGGCGCTGGCCTCGCTGACGCAGGCGCACAGCCTGCTGAGCTGGACGCGCAATCCATTTCATCAGCAGCAGATTTTGCGCGGCTTGGCCGACATCAACGCCCAGCTGGGTGAATGGCAGGTCGCGTATGGCTATTTGCAGCAATACCAGGCCGCCTACGAGGCCAGCAGCAAATCGGCGCGCGCCTCGCGCAGCCTGATGCGCAACCTGGAAAAGGAAATGCACAGCCTGAAGGCCGAGCGCGACAAGGCGCTGGAGCTGCAGGCGGCGCGCGAGACGGAAAACGCCAAGCTCGAGCACCTGAACCGCGAACTGGCGCACCAGATCCTGCACGTCAATTCCCTGCAGGACAGCCTGAAGGAACAGGCCCTGCGCGATCACCTGACGGGCTTGTACAACCGCCGCCATTTTGAAACGTGCCTCAATGCCATCCTGCACGAAGCCGATGCGGATGCACCCGTGGCCATCGCCATCATCGACCTGGATTTTTTCAAGCGCGTCAACGACACCTACGGACACAACTTCGGCGATGAAGTGCTGATCCAGTTCGCGCGCCTGGTGGAAGGCCAGCTGCGCGGCAGCGACATGGTGTGCCGTTATGGCGGTGAGGAATTCTGCCTGCTGTTGCGCGAAGCCGACAGCCTGATCGCGGCGCACAAGATCGACGATATCGCCGCGCGCTACCGCCAGTTGCTGATCCAGCAGGCGCCGCACAGCTTGACGGGCTGCACTTTTTCGGCCGGCATCGCCGAATATCCGCGCCACGGCGCCGGCCGCCACGAATTGCTGATGCGCGCCGACAGCGCCCTGTACGCGGCCAAGCAGGCGGGCCGCGACCGCGCCTGCATCGCCGACGCTACTGGATAAAACGCAGCAGTTCCCGCAGCGCGTGCGCCACGGCCTGCTCGCGCACGGCTTGCCTGTCGCCGGCGAATACCAGCCGCTGCGTCTGCACGCGCCCGTCCATGGCCCAGCCGAAGCAGACGGTGCCGACGGGTTTGCCCGGCACGCCGCCCGTGGGGCCGGCGATGCCCGTGGTCGAAACGGCCACCTGGGCTTCGCTGTGGGACAGGGTGCCTTGCGCCATGGCGGCGGCCACTTCCTCGCTGACGGCGCCGTGTGCGGCGATCAGTTCGGCAGGTACGCCCAGCATGCTGGTCTTGGCCCCGTTGGAATAGGTGACGAAGCCCCGTTCGAACCAGGTGCTCGAGCCCGCAATATCGGTGACGGCCTGCGCCACGCCGCCGCCCGTGCACGATTCGGCCGTGGCCAGCAGCAGTCCCTTCGCCTGCAAGGCCAGGCCGACGGCGGTGGAGAGGGGGACGAGTTCCTTGCTCATGGATGACTCCTGCATGCGGTGAAAATGGTGGCAAGACTGTAGCATGGTCAACGGTAAAAGAAACTTTCCCCGGTCACAGCGAAAATGCGTACACTCTTTTATACATTTGCTACCACTTCGGGCCGGCAGGCGGGCCGCCGCTGCGCTACCCGGGTGCGCATCGCTCGAACAGGCAAGCGGCATGGTGCCGCGCCTTCGGATTGCATTATCTTTACTCGGTTGTCATGGTAATTCTGAACTGGACCTGGTGGCGTCATCCTGGCCCCCTGCGCCGCCCCGTGCGCGGCCGCCGCCTCCCTCTTCGCTGGGGCTGGCTTTTGCTGCTTTTGGGCGTGCTGTGCGCCGATGCGCGGGCACAGGTGCCGGGGGAGCTGGAACGCCAGGTCAAGGCCGGGTATCTGTACAAGTTTGCCGGCTTTGTCGAATGGCCCGACGGCAGCTTTGCCCGGCCCGACTCTCCGCTGGTGATCGGCGTGGCGGGCGCCGATGCGCTGGCCGAGCAGCTCGAACAGAGCGTGGCCGGGCATAGCGTCAACGGCCGCGCCGTGCAAGTGAAAAAAGTGCGCCGCGGCGAAACGCTGGCCGGGCTGCACGTGCTGTACCTGGGCGCGCTGGAGAAAACGGCGCTGCAGGAAATGCTGGCCGCCAGCCGTGGCCTGGCGTTGCTGACGGTATCCGATTCGGATGAGGTCTACGCGATGGGCAGCATGATCAATTTTGTGATGGCCGAAGACAAGGTCCGCTTCGACGTGGCCTTGAAACCCGTGGCGCAGGCGCATATCCGCATCAGCGCGCGCATGCTGCTGGCCGCCTACCGCGTGCAGACGGGAGGCGCCTAGATGATCAGACTGCGTTCCATCCGCCACAAGCTGATGTCGGTGGTCTTGCTGACCACCCTGGTGGCGCTCGTCATTTCGCTGGGCACCATCGTCGTCTACGACTTGCGCGCCTACCACCGCAACCTGGTGGCCGACATCAGTACCCAGGCCGAGCTGCTGGGGCACATGAGTTCGGCCGCGCTGGCCTTCGACGACGAGCGCCTGGCGCTGGAAAACCTCAACCTGATGCGCATCCGTCCGCGCGTCACGGCCGGCGCCCTGTACAAGGCCGACGGCAGCCTGTTTGCCAGCTACCGCGCGCATCAGCACGTGGGCGAGCTGCCGTCGATGGCGGGCAAGGAAGGCGTCAGCATCGCGGGCAAATCCGTCGAATTGTTCAAGCCCATCGTCGACAATGGCGAACTGCTGGGCACCGTGTATCTGCGCGCCGATTATGAACTGGCCGGCCGCACGGCCGATTACCTGGCCATCGCGCTGAGCGTGACGGTGCTGGCGCTGCTGGTGGCCTTGCTGCTGCTGCGCCGCCTCGATTTCGTCATCACGCAGCCGATCCTCGATATCGCCGACGTGGCGCGCGAAGTGATCGAGACGGGCGACTATTCGCGCCGCGCGCGCAAGCTCAGCGTCGATGAAGTGGCGCAGCTGGTCGATTCCTTCAACAAGATGCTGGCCGAGATCGAGCTGCGCACGCAGGCGCTGGAGCGCTCGAACGGCGAACTGGCGAGCGAAGGCGAACAGCGCACCGAGGCGCAGCAGGAAGTCATGCGCCTGAACCAGGAACTGGAAGTGCGCGTGCACGAGCGCACGATGCAGCTGGAAATGACGAATGGCGAACTGGCCATGGCGATGGAAGAGGCGCGCAGCGCCAACTATGCCAAGTCGGCGTTCCTGTCGTCGATGAGCCATGAATTGCGCACGCCGCTCAACGCCATCCTGGGCTTCGCGCAAATCCTCAGTTCCGACCGTCTGCCGTCGACCCTCGAGCAAAAGAAGGAGTTCGCCGGGCATATCCTGAAATCGGGACGCCATTTGCTCACCCTGATCAATGAAATCCTCGATCTGGCGAAGGTGGAATCGGGCACGGTCAGCCTGTCGCTCGAACCCGTGGGCCTGGACGCCATCTTGCAGGAATGCCGCGACATGATCGCGCCGCTGGCCAGCCAGCGCGGCATCGGCATGGCCTTCCCCGACGCCTGCCCCCTGAACGTGCTGGCCGACCGCACGCGCCTCAAGCAAATCCTGCTGAACCTGCTGTCGAATGCGCTCAAGTACAACCGCGAGCGGGGGCAGGTGGCCATCGATTGCGCGCCGCAGGCGGGCGGGCGGGTGCGCATCAGCGTGCGCGATACGGGCGTGGGCCTCGACGGCGAACAGGTGGCGCTGCTGTTCCAGCCTTTCAACCGGCTGGGGCAGGAAGGCGGCACGGAAGAAGGCAGCGGCATCGGCCTGGTGGTCACCAAGCGCCTGGTCGAGCTGATGGATGGCAGCATCGGCGTGACCAGCGTGCCCGGCGAGGGCAGCACCTTCTGGATCGAGCTGCGCGTGGTCGACGCCTTGCCCGCACCCGACACGCTGGCCTTGCCGCGGCCGGACCTGGCCGGCGCGCTGCTCGAGCACAGCGCCCCCGTGACCTTGCTGTACGTGGAAGACAACCCCGCCAACCTGACCCTGGTCGAGGAAATCGTGCGCTACTGCCCGCAATTGCAACTGCTGACGGCGACCGATGGCCGCCTGGGCGTGGAAATGGCGCGCACGCACTTGCCGCAGCTGATCCTGATGGACATCAACCTGCCGAACGTGAACGGCACGGACGCGCTGAAACTGCTGCGCGCCGATCCGCGCACGGCGCACATCCCCGTCATCGCCCTGACGGCCAACGCCATGCCGGGCGACGTCGAGCGCAGCCTGGCGCTGGGCTTTTACCGCTACCTGACCAAGCCGATCAACCTCGATGAATTTACCGAGGCGATCAACAGCACCCTGGCCTATGTGGCGCAGCAGCGCCGGCAGAAGGGAACCGGCGCACCATGATCAGCCAGGCCGATATCTATGCGGCGAAAATTCTCATCGTCGACGACCAGGAAGTCAATCTGCGCCTGCTCGAGCATTTGCTGCACAGCGGCGGCTACACGGCCCTCACCAGCACCCTCGACGCGCACGCCGTGGCCGGCCTGCACCAGCGCCACCAGTTCGACCTGATCATCCTCGACCTGGTGATGCCTGGCATGAGCGGCTACGAGGTGATGGATACCTTGCGCCCGCTGGAACTGGAAGGCTATTTGCCCGTGCTGGTGATCGCCGCCGACCCGGACGCCAAGCTGGCGGCGCTGGAAGCGGGCGCGCGCGACTTCATCAGCAAACCGTTCGATGCGCTCGAGGTGCTCACGCGCATCCGCAACATGCTCGAAGTGCGGCTGCTGCACCGCGCCGCGCGCCACTACAACACCCTGCTCGAACGCACGGTGGGCCAGCGCACGGCCGAACTGCAGCGCTTTCGCGGCGCCATGGACGCCACGACCGACGCCATCTTTCTCGTCGACGTGGTGGGCATGACCCTGGTCGACGTCAATGACGGCGCGTGCCGCCTGCTCGGCTATGCGCGCACCGAACTGCTGGCGCTGGCCCCTGGCACCTTGCTGCCGTCGCCGCCGGCCCCGCCGCTGGCCGCGCTGCCGGGCGGCCCGGCCCACCTGGCCACGGAAGTGACGGAGTGCGAACTGGTGCGGCGCGATCTGAGCCTGATCCCTGTGGAGCTGGGCTGGCACTGGTATGCGCAGGCGCCTGTGGCGGGCGGCTATCCTGGCGCTGCGGCCACGGGTGGTCTGCTGCTGATCGCCGTGGCGCGCGACATCAGCGAGCGGCGCCAGGCGCAGGAGCGCCTCAAGCACCTGGCCCATTACGATGGCTTGACGGGGCTGCCGAACCGCAGCCTGTTTTACCAGACGCTGGCCCAGGCCGTGGAACTGGCGCAAGAGAAAAGCTGGCGCATCGTGGTGCTGTTCATCGCGCTCGACCGTTTTAAAAGCATCAACGACACCCTGGGGGCGGCCTTGGGCGACGAGCTGCTGCGCCAGTTCAGCAACCGCCTGGTCGAATGCGTGCGCCTGCGCGACACGGTGGGGCGATTGGGCAACGACGAATTCGCGTTGATACTCACCATGAGCCGCAACCAGCAGGAAGCCGTGGCCGTGGCCAACCAGGTGCGCGAAGCCTTGCGCGCGCCATTCGATTTGCGCGGCCATGCGGCCACCCTGACGGCCAGCATCGGTATCGCCATGTATCCGGACGACGCCACCGACCCGGAAACCCTGATCAAATACGCGAATACGGCCATGGGCGGCGCCAAGCAGGCGGGCCGCGACGGCTACCGCTTTTTCACGGCCGGCATGAACGTGCAGGTGCTGGCGCGCCTGGACCTGGAACTGGCGCTGCGCCATGCGCTCGAACACGAGCAGTTCATCCTGTACTACCAACCGAAGGTGGATTTGCGCACGGGGCGCATCAGCGGCGTCGAAGCGCTGCTGCGCTGGCGTCGTCCCGGCTACGGCCTGGTGGCGCCGGCCGAATTCGTGCCGGTGCTGGAAGACACGGGACTGATCGTGCGCGTGGGGGCCTGGGTGATCCAGGCCGCCTGCCGCCAGATCGCCGAGTGGCGCGACAGCGAAGTGGGACCCGTGCACGTGGCCGTCAATGTGTCGAGCCGCCAGTTTGCCGAAGGCGACCTGGAAGGCGAAGTGACGCGCGCGCTGGCGCAGCATGGCGTGGCGCCGGAATTGCTGGAACTGGAACTGACGGAAACGGCGCTGATGTCGAATGCCGAGCGCACCATCGTCGTACTGGGCAAACTGAAGAAAATCGGCGTGAAGGTAGCCATCGACGATTTCGGCACCGGCTATTCGAGCCTGGCGTATCTGCAGCGCTTCCCCATCGACAAGCTGAAAATCGACATCGCCTTCGTGCGCAACATCACCAGCAATCCGAATGACGCGGCCATCGCGCTGGCCATCGTCAGCATGGCGCACAGCCTGAAACTGAGCGTGGTGGCCGAGGGCGTGGAATCGCGCCCGCAGCTCGAATACCTGCGGCGCAACCGCTGCGACGAAATCCAGGGTTTCTATTTCAGCCGCGCCCTGCCGGCGCTGGAGCTGGGACAGATGATCGTCGCCGGCGCCGGCCTGCCGCCCGGCCACGACCCGGCCGCGCAACCGGCGCAAACGCTGCTCATCGTCGATGACGACGTCAACGTGCTGTCGTCATTGCACCGCCTGTTCCGTCCCGAGGGCTACCAGATCCTCACGGCCAGCACGCCGGCCGAAGGCTTTGAAATGCTGGCCCTGCACCGGGTGCACGTGATCGTCTGCGACCAGCGCATGCCGAGCATGAGCGGCACGGAGTTTTTGAGCAAGGTGAAAGAACTGTACCCGGAAACCATCCGCATCATCCTGTCCGGCTACACGGGCCTCGAAGCGGTGCTCGACTCGATCAACCGGGGCGCCATCTACCGTTTCTATACGAAACCGTGGGACGACACCCAGCTGCGCGACAATATCCGCCTGGCTTTTCAACACTACTGGATGGTGAACCAGCCGGGGCTGGCGCGCGTGGCGGTGCGTTAGCCGTCCTTATGCGCTGAAATGGTCGAAAGAAGACAGCTGCAGGTCGAGCGGCTGCCCATTTGCATCCACCAGCCGCAAGCCTGTGTGCGCCTCGATGCGCCCGACCCTGGTGACAGGCGTGCCGCAGCTGGCCGCCAGCGCGGCGATGGCCGCGCGCGACGTGGCGGGCGCCGTGAAACACAGTTCATAATCGTCGCCGCCGGCGGCCGTGTAGCGGCGGCGCAGGGTGGTGTCTTGCCGCGCCAGCACGGGGCCGGCGGGCAGGGCGTCGACGTCGAGGGTGGCGCCTACTTGCGACGCTTTTAATATGTGGCCCAGGTCGCCCACCAGGCCGTCCGAAATGTCGATGGCCGCATGCGCCAGGCCCGCTTCGGCCAGCGCGCAGCCGAGCGCCACGCGCGGCGTGGGCATGTGCATGCGCGCGCCTGCTGTGGCCAGGTCGGCTGGCGACAATGCCTGTTCCATGCGGTAGCCGGCCAGCGCCAGGCGCGCGTCGCCCAGGGTGCCGCTGACCCAGATGTCGTCGCCCGCCACGGCCGCGCTGCGGCGCAGGGCCTGGCCCGGCGCCAGTTCGCCGAACACGGTGATGCAGATATTCAAAGGGCCCTTGGTGGTGTCGCCGCCGATGAGTTCGCAATTAAACGCGTCGGCCAGCGCAAACAGGCCGTCGGCAAAGCCGGCCAGCCAGGCGCGTTCGGCTTGCGGCAGCGCCAGGGCCAACGTGAATGCCACGGGACGCGCGCCCATGGCGGCCAGGTCGGACAGGTTCACGGCCAGGCTTTTGTGACCGAGCATGCGGGCGT
Source organism: Janthinobacterium sp. NKUCC06_STL (assembly GCF_019345455.1). Lineage (NCBI taxonomy): Bacteria > Pseudomonadati > Pseudomonadota > Betaproteobacteria > Burkholderiales > Oxalobacteraceae > Janthinobacterium > Janthinobacterium sp. NKUCC06_STL. The sequence continues at coordinate 1,728,579 of NZ_JAHKQY010000001.1, read as the reverse complement.
CGGCGCCGGCAAAGAAATGCCGGTTCTCGACCAGCATGTCCGACGAGATGGCGATCTGCTTGCCGGCGCCGGGTGTCATCAGCGCGCAATCGTCGCCGATGCCGAGGGTGGCGCGGCCGGGGCGCTGGCGCACGAAATAGTGTTTGATCAGGTCGAATTCGGAAAGCGCGTCGTGTGGGGCCATGGCGTGGTCAGTTCGTTGAATGAGGGTGTGGCCCGGCTATTATAGGCTGGCCTACAATAGGCGCCTTTGCCACTGCCGATCCGCTTGCCATGCCCATCCTCGATATTCACTTCTTGCTGCAATCCTGGCTCGATCATGGCTGCTTGCGCGACCCGCAAGCCGTCGGCCTGAGCACTTTCGAGGCGCAGGAGCTGGTGGCGCACGGCTTCTATCCCGTCAGCGACGTCGACCAGCTGTGCCTGTACGAGGACGAGCGCCTGTTCCGTCGCGCCGGCCGGCCCGTGCACGCATTGTTCAAGGCGTTTCTGCAGCGCGGCCAACTGGTCGCGAATGGCCTGGGCCTCGGTGATCAGGTGCACCTGGCCGGCTTCCTGCGCGCGGCGCGGCAGCCCTTGCCGGCGTTTCGCGTGCTGCTGGAACAAGGTGGCCGCAGCGGCGCCCTGCTGTTCGAGAATGGCCTGGTGCTGCAGTTTGCCGCCAACTTGCGCGGCAAGCCACGCCATTACTATCTGACCCTGGCCGAGGGCCACGTGGCTGATGCCCAGCTTCCCGACCGCGACAGCGATATCGACTTGCGCGCGGCCAGCGCACGCCATGTCCAGGCCCTGTACGACAGCCGCGACCCTGCCGAACTGCAGCGCCTGGCCCGGCGCGGCAATGCGGCGCTGCGCGAGCTGGCGAGTCTGCTCGCTTAAATTTTCTTCGCCTGCGCCATGCCGTGCAGCAGCTTGGCCAGCAACTGGTCGAGCTGGCGCTGCTCGTCGGCGCTGAGCGCCGACAGCATGGCGCGCTCGTTCTCCACGTGCAGCAGCACCAGCTTTTCAATCAACTCCAACCCCTTTTGCGTCAGGGCCACCAGCACGCCGCGCCGGTCCGTCGGGTGCTTCTGGCGTTCGATCAGGCCGGCCGCTTCCAGCCGGTCGATGCGGTTGGTCATGCCGCCCGAGGACAGCATGGCCGCTTCGTACAGGGCCGTCGGCGTCAGGCTGTAGGGCGCGCCCGAGCGGCGCAAGGTCGCCAGCACGTCGAATTCGCCCGGCTGCAAGCCGTGTTCGGCGAACAGCGGGTTGAGCCAGTCGCGCGCCATCAGCTGCGCCACCGTGCCCAATTGGCCCACCAGCTGCATGGCGCGCGTATCCATCTGCGGCAGCTCGCGTTGCCATTGTGCGGCGGCAAATTGCGCGCGCGTGTGTTCTTGCGGGGTGTCTGTCATGGGGATCCATTTATCTTGACCTCAAGATAGATTTCTATCTTTATGTTAAGATACTTTTCATCGAGTCATATTTGATGACGCATTAAACCATGTGCCTCCCAGCGAGGCAAGGACTATCCTATGCCTTCAACACGCCCTGCCGCCTCCCCTTCTTCTTCATTGTCTTCGGCCCTGCTGGTGGCCGCCATCATCTTGCTGGGGCTGAACCTGCGGCCCATCCTGGCCGCCATCGGCCCCTTGCTCGACAGCATCCAGGCCAGCACGGGCCTCAGCAATGCCGACGCGGGCTTGCTGACCACGGTGCCCGTGTTTGCCATGGGCGTGTGCGCGCTGGCGGGCGCGCAGTTGCAGCGCCGGCTCGGCGTGGCGCGCGGCATCGGTATCGGCATCGCCATCATCGCCGCCGCCTGCGCGCTGCGCTGGCCTCTGCATGGCAGCGGCGGCCTGATCGCCACGGCGGCCCTGGGCGGCCTGGGCATCGCGCTGGTGCAGGCACTGCTGCCGGCCTTCATCAAGCGCCATTTCCCCGAGCGGGCAGGCCAGCTGATGGGCTTTTATACGACGGGCATCATGGGCGGCGCGGCCATTGCCGCCGCGTCCGCTTCACCGTTGGCCCAATCGCTGGGCTGGCAGGCGCTGCTGGCCCTGTGGGCGCTGCCCGCCGTGGCTGCCGCGCTGCTGTGGCGCCGCGCAGCCGCTTCGCGCGTGGACGTGTCCGGCGGCGCGGGCGCCAGCCTGCCCGTGGGCAGTGGCCGCGCCTGGCTGCTGATGGTGTTTTTCGGCATCGGCACGGGCGCCTACACCTTGGTGCTGGCCTGGCTGCCGCCGTTTTATACGGAGCTGGGCTGGAGCGCGGCCGACAGCGGCTTGCTGCTTGGCGCCTTGACCCTGGTGGAAGTGCTGGCGGGACTGGTGATTTCCAGCGTCATCCACCGCTTCCCCGACCGCCGCATCCTGTTATTGTCCGTATTGTTGTCCGTGCTGGCCGGCCTGGCTTGCCTGATCGTGGCGCCCGCGCAACTGGCGCTGCCCGCCGTGATATTGCTGGGCTGCGGCATCGGTTCGCTGTTCCCCTTGTCGCTGATCGTCAGCATGGACCACGTGCGTGACCCGGCCGGCGCCGGCGCGCTGCTCGGTTTTGTGCAGGGGGGCGGCTACATCATCGCCAGCAGCATGCCGTTCATTGCCGGCCTGATCCGCCAGCACTCGTCCAGCCTGGCCCAGGCGTGGATGGTGATGGCGGGCGGCGTGGTGCTGTTGTTGCTGATCGCCGTGCGCTTCGCGCCCGGTGCGCGGTTGGCGTCACCAGCGGCAAAAATCGCGTAGGCTGTCGGCTTGTCCTTGATAGAAAGATCCGCCATGGCTGACCATCCCGCCACGCCACCATCCCTGCTGCCCGCCAACCGCCGCATCGTGCTGTCCGGCGAGGATGCGCTGCGCATCCTGCGCGAGATCGAATTCCTGCTGCAGTCGCTGCATCACATCGGCCGCCATTATTATCCCGATGGCGACGATGACGGCGCCGATGCCGAGCGCCGCGCGCGGTATTGCGCGGAGACGACGCGCTTCATCGACGCGCAGCAAGCGACGACGCGTCTGGCGCTGATGCGCAGCATTTTGTCCGCGCCCTTCGACAGCACCCTGGGCGCGGACGACATGGACGATATCGAGCGCGCCGTCGCCGCGCTGCCGCTGTGGCGCGCCTCGGATGATCCATCACAAAAACTAATTGAAATTTAAAATTCGATAGTTTTTCCTGTTCAGGACGTTTGTGCCGCCGGACGGCCTTACAATGCTAGGTTATGCGTTTTCGTGATATCAGACTGTGGCTAGCGGAAAATACCTAGCTAATTGAAAGAATCGGTCTGATAAAATCCGGAACACCCGATCGACCAAACAGGAAGGCAGCACAGCATGGATTCGTCATCTGATAAAAAAGAAGAATTGCGTCAACAATTGCGCTTGGCCGCACTCGAGTATCACGAGTGCCCGCGCCCCGGCAAAATCAGCGTGACGCCGACCAAACAACTGACCAACCAGCGCGACCTGGCACTGGCCTACTCGCCAGGCGTGGCGGCACCGTGCGAAGAAATCGTCATCGATCCGGCGAATGCCTATAAATATACGGCGCGCGGCAACCTCGTGGCCGTCATCACCAACGGCACGGCCGTGCTGGGACTGGGCAATATCGGCCCGCTGGCCGCCAAGCCGGTGATGGAAGGCAAGGGCGTGCTGTTCAAGAAATTCGCCGGCATCGACGTCTTCGACATCGAAATCAACGAGATGGACCCGGACAAGCTGGTCGACATCATCGCCTCGCTGGAACCGACCTTCGGCGGCGTGAACCTGGAAGACATCAAGGCGCCCGAGTGTTTCTACATCGAGCGCCAGCTGCGCGACCGCATGAAGATTCCCGTCTTCCATGACGACCAGCACGGCACCGCCATCATCGTCGGCGCGGCCATCCTGAACGGCCTGAAAGCCGTCGGCAAGAAAATCGAGGACTGCAAGCTGGTCGTGTCGGGCGCGGGCGCCGCGGCGCTGGCCTGCCTGGACCTGATCGTCGACCTGGGCTTCCCGCTGAAAAATATCTACGTCACCGACCTGGCCGGCGTCGTCTACAAGGGCCGCACGGAATTGATGGACCCGGACAAGGAACGCTTCGCGCAAGACACGCCGCTGCGCACCCTGGCCGAGATCATCCCGGACGCCGACATTTTCCTCGGCGTCTCCGCCGGCGGCGTGCTGAAGCAAGACATGGTGCGCAAGATGGCGCCGAACCCATTGATCCTGGCGCTGGCCAACCCGAATCCGGAAATCCTGCCGGAAGAAGTCAAGGCCGTGCGCAGCGACGCCATCATCGCCACGGGCCGTTCGGACTATCCGAACCAGGTCAACAACGTGCTGTGCTTCCCGTACATCTTCCGCGGCGCCCTCGATTGCGGTGCGACGACGATCACGCGCGAAATGGAAATCGCCGTGGTGCACGCGATCGCCGACCTGGCGCATGCCGAGCAGTCGGACATCGTGGCCACCACCTATGGCATCAGCAACCTGTCGTTCGGTCCTGAGTACCTGATCCCGATGCCGTTCGATCCACGTCTGCTGATCAAGATCGCGCCAGCGGTGGCCAAGGCGGCCGAGGATTCCGGCGTTGCGACGCGTCCGATCAAGGACTTGCAAGCGTACGCGGACAGCCTGCAGCAATTCGTCTACCGCAGCGGCACCTTCATGAAGCCGCTGTTCCTGATGGCGAAATCCACGCCGGCCGAACTCAAACGCATCGTCTACGCCGAAGGCGAAGAAGAGCGCGTGCTGCGCGCCGTGCAAGTGGTGGTCGATGAAAAACTGGCGCGTCCCATCCTGGTCGGCCGTCCACCGGTGCTCGAAGCGCGCATCCAGAAGTTCGGCCTGCGCCTGAAACAAGGCGTCGACTTCGACGTCATCAACCCGGACTTCGACGAGCGCTATCGCGATTACTGGAACACGTATTACGCGATGACGAGCCGCAAGGGCGTCACCGAGGAATACGCGAAGCTGGAAATGCGCCGCCGTCACACCCTGATCGGTTCGATGATGATCCACAAGGGCGACGCCGACGGCATGATCTGCGGCACCTTCGGCACCACCCAGCTGCACCTGAAATACATCGACCAGGTGCTGGGCAAGCGCGCCGGCAGCAACGTGTATGCCGCCATGAACGTCCTGATCATGCCGGAGCGTCAATTGGTGATGGTCGACACGCACGTCAATGAAAACCCGGACGCCGAGCAGCTGGCCGAGATCACCATCATGGCCGCCGAAGAGATGACCCGTTTCGGCCTGTCGCCGCGCGCGGCCCTGCTGTCGCACTCGAACTTCGGTTCCAGCGACAGCGCTTCGGCGCAAAAGATGCGCGCCGCCCTGGCCATCGTCAAGGAACGCGCGCCGGACCTGGAAATCGACGGCGAAATGCACGGCGATACGGCCCTCGACAGCAAGCTGCGTCAAAAACTGATGCCCAATTCGGCACTGAAGAACGACGCCAACCTGCTCGTCATGCCGAACATCGAGTCGGCCAACATCGCCTACAACCTGGTGAAAACGGCGGCCGGCAACGGCATCGCCGTGGGCCCAATCCTGCTCGGCTGCGCCAAGCCCGTGCACATTCTGACGCCATCGGCCACCGTGCGCCGCATCGTCAACATGACGGCGCTGTGCGTCGTGGATGCTGTCGCCCAGCGTAAAGCCTAAGCCTTAGCAGCACATGAAAAGCCGCCCCGTCCGCAAGGAGGTGCGGCTTTTTTACATGGGTGGCACGGGCAGGGCCGTGGCCGGATGGCGGCGCAGGTAATAGTGGCGGTACAACATGATCTCGCCCCACACCAGCAGCAGCGCGGCCAGCGCGAGCAGGCCCAGCGTGATCTTGAGCGAATTGAAATAGGCGCCGGCCTGGCGTTTGACGGCGTCGATGAAAATCATCGGCACTGATTTGTCGAGTTTGCTGAAATCGGCCTGGCGCGCCACATCGGTGGTCAGGCGCACTGCCAGGTCGGTGCCCAGACTGGCCAGGTCGCCCGTCGCCTGGCCACGGAAGCCGGCGCCCTTGAGCGCTTCGCCCAGCACAGTTGCCCTGGCGATCAGCTGTTCCTGCAGCACCTGCGTCAGCAGCACGCTGCCGCGGCGCAAGATGAATTCATTGATCCAGCGTGCCTTGCTGCGTTCCCAGTAACTGTCGGATGTAGGCCGGTAATACATGTCTTGCACGAAGGGTTCGATCAGGCTGCGCATGCTGATAGCCTGGCCCGGGGCGATCAGCCTGACCTGCTGTTCCAGGTAGACGCGCAGCGCCGGCATCTGCGCTTCGACCACCGGCTGCAGGTCGCGCTCAAGGGCCTGGTTGACGACGCGGTGCACGCTGTGCACGGCGCCAAACCCGCCACCGAGGAGCGGCAGCGCGACGAGGATCAACACATAGCTGAGCTTGGCGGCCACATGCCAGGCGGGCGGGCGGCGCACCAGCAGGCATTTTCTGGCCAGCTGGTAGCAGATGCCGAGCGCCAGCACAAAGCCGATCACGCCATACAGCAGCATCCACGGCAGGACCGTCCACAGCAGGTCGCTGCCGAACGGCGCCAGGGTGCTACTCCAGTTGAGCAGTTGTTGCTTCATGTACATTGCCTTGAGGTAAGTAATCAGGCAATTATAGCTATTTAGCAAATAAACATGGCGCGCTTGACGTCAATGCGCCATCAGCACCGGTACCGTCATCTGGCGCAAGATCGTTTCCGTCACGCCGCCCAATAAAATTTCGCGGAAGCGCGCGTGGCCGTAGCCGCCCATCACCAGCAAGTCCGCATGCACTTCGGCGGCCATGGCCAGCAGCGCCGCGCCGATGTCGCCCGTGGTGGTGGCCGAACGCACTTCGACGGGCACGCCATGGCGGCTCAGGTAGGCGGCGATGTCGGCGCCCGGGTGGCGCGCCGGCTGCGCGTGGCCGGCCGGCGGGTGCAGCAGGGCCAGCACCACCAGGCGCGCCGCGCGCAAGAGGGGCAGGGCGTGGCCAATGGCGCGCGTCGCTTCCATGCTGCCATCCCAGGCCACCACGACGGTGTTGTCCACTTGCGCGAACTGGCCGCTGCGCGGCACGATCAGCACAGGACGGGCCGCGTTCAGCATCACGTAGGGCACCAGGTCGCTCATGGCGCCGGGCAGGGCTTCGCTGTCGTCGTGCTGGCTAAGCACCGTCAAGTCGCTGTAGCGGGCGCTGACGGCCATGCCGCCATCTTCATCGTCTTCGATCAGGCGCCGTTCCAGCGAGGCGGCGCCGGCCTGGCGCGCCAGCGTTTCAAACTGGGCCAGCGCCTGTTCCGCCTGCCCGTGCAGGGCTGAAATCTGCGCCGCCACGGCGCCGCCGCGCATGCCGCGGTTGTTTTCCACGTAAAAGCGCGACAGGCCCGTCATGGCTGCGCCGATCAGGTGCGCCTGGTGCGCGTGCGCCAGCCGCGCCGCGATGGCGATGCGCTGCGGCGCATGGCGCGACAGGTCGGCGTGGACGAGGATGGATTTATAGGCCATGGTGTCATTCGCTAGTCAGGATGGCAACAAGGCTAGAACGGCAACAGGGGCAAGTCCAGCATTGCCGTGCTGGCGGACGTTTTTCTTATGCTGGGCTTGATATGGGTCAAAAAAATACGGGCCATGGCCATCTGCAAGGCCACAGCCAGGAAATTGCGAGCTGTTTGATGCGCGTCAAAATGCCTGGCCCGCAGCCAGCCATAATGGCATTGAACTCCTTGCCCTTCCAGTGGTCTGCATCGGCGCCGGCGCCATCTGTCCGGCACTTGTTTGTGTGACGCAACAACGCTGGCCGTGGCGGGAGTTCCCTCTTCAAGCCTGCGCCTGGTGTTCCGCTTTCTCCGCCCAGCGCAGCCGGATGGCGTCGATGGCGGGCAGTTCCTGCACAAACAGCTCGACCAGGCGCGCATCGAAATGGCTGCCTTGTTGCGCTTGCAGATAGCCCACGGCGTCCAGTACTGACCACGCGCGCTTGTACGGACGCACCGAGGTCAGCGCGTCGAAGACGTCGGCCACGGCGACGATGCGCCCGGCCAGCGGAATCGCTTCGCCCGCCAAGCCGTCCGGATAACCGCTGCCATCCCATTTTTCATGGTGCGACAGGGCGATTGCGCGCGCCAGCGCCAGCATGCCGCCTTCGGCATGTTCGCCGATGATGTCGCCGCCGATGCGCGCATGCGTCTGCATGATGGCCCATTCGTCGGCGTCGAGCTTGCCCGGCTTTTGCAGGATGCGGTCGGGGATGCCGATCTTGCCCACATCGTGCATGGGCGCCGCGTGCAGCAGGTCGTCCGCGGCGGCCTCGTCCATGCCTGCGGCCACGCCCAGCAGGCGCGCGTAATGGCTCATGCGGATCACGTGCAAGCCTGTTTCATTGTCCTTGTATTCGGCCGCCAGACCCAGGCGCTGGACGATCTGCAGCCGCGTTTCCTTCAGCTCGTCGATGCGCACCAGCGACAGGTGCGTGCGCACGCGGGCGCGCACGATGGCGGGGCTGAGCGGCTTGGTGATGTAATCGACGGCGCCCGCTTCAAAACCGCTGAGTTCGTCGCGCATGTCGTTCAGGGCCGTGACGAAAATGACGGGGATGGCGGCCGTCCGCGGCGCCGCTTTGAGCTGGCGGCAGGTGTCGTGGCCGCTCATGCCGGGCATCATCACGTCGAGCAGGACCAGCGCCGGGCGCTCCTGCTGCGCCAGTTCCAGCGCCCGCGCGCCATCCTTGGCGAACAGCAGCGCGTAGTCGTTTTGCAAGATCTGGCGCAGCAGCTGCAAATTGGCCGCCTCATCGTCGACGACGAGAATCACGGGCCGGGCGGGTGCATTCATGGGGGCTCCGGGGCGTAGGTGTGCAGCAAGTCGTGCAGCAGCGACTGTGCCAGGGGGAAATCAAAGTCGTCGATGGCATGCAACAGCGGCGCCAGCGCATCCGCTTGCGCGCCCATGGCGTGCTGCAACTGTGCTTGCGCCGCGTCATCGAGTTCGCCGCGCCGCAAGGCGCTTAATAGTGCACTGGCCGCTTGCCGGGCGGCGGGCGCGTCGATGGCAGCCGCTGATGCCGCTGCTGTCGTCGCCGGCAAGGCAGGCGGCGCCAGCCGGGCGATGGCGGCCAGGGCCGCCGGCCATTGCGTCAGCAGGGTGCCCAGCGATGCGTCGAGCTGCTGGGGCGTGGCGGGACCGGGGCTGGCGCAGCATTGCTCCAGCGCCGCCAGGCTGGCGGCCAGTTGCTCCAGGCCGAGGTTGGCCGCCATGCCGCGCAGTTTGTGGCTCTGAGACAAGAGCGTTGCATGCTCGCGCGCCTCGATGGCGGCCAGCAGGGCCGGCGGCAGGCGGGAATGCTCGATTCCGAAACGGGCCAGCGCCGCGCGGTAGGCGCCGTCGTTGCCGGCCCAGCGCTGCAGGGCGCCCGCATGGTGCAGGACCCGTCCGCCAGCGGGCGCCGGCGCGTGGCTGGCGTCGGCCGGGTCCGCCGCCAGGCCCAGCACGCGGGCGATTTCCTGCGACAGCGCCTGCCATTCGACGGGTTTTGTCGCGAAACCGTCCATGCCGGCCGCGCGCGCCGCCTTGCGGTGCGCATCGAGCACGCTGGCCGTCATGGCGATCACGGGCACGCACGGGCGGCCATCGCGCAGGGCGGCGGCGCGGATGGCTTGCGTGGCGGCCAGGCCATCCATGCGCGGCATTTGCAAGTCCAGCAGCAGCACGTCGAAGTCGTCCTGCTGCGCCAGTTGCAGGGCTTGCGCGCCATCGCCGGCCGTGATCACCGTGTGGCCGCGCTTGCCCAGCAGTAAGCTCAGCAGCTCCAGGTTTTGCGGTACGTCGTCGGCGGCCAGCACGCGCAGGGGCGGCAGGCGCACGCTGCGGCGTTCGCTGGCGGGCAGTGCCGCCTGGCGTGCCGGCAACAAGGGCAGCATGACGTGGAACACGCTGCCGTGCGGCAAGGCGGCGTCGGCCCAGATGCGCCCTTGCATCAGGGTCACCAGCTGCCGGCTGATGGTGGTGCCCAGGCCCGTGCCGCCAAAGCGCCGCGTGGTCGATGCGTCGGCCTGCACGAACGGATCAAAAATGGCGTCGCGCCGTTCCGCGGGGATGCCGATGCCGCTGTCCTGCACCAGCAGGTGCAGCTGGCCATCGTCGCGGCGCGCCGTCAGGCTGACGCCGCCGCCGGGCGTGAACTTGATGGCGTTGTCGAGCAGGTTGCCCAGCACTTGCCGCATGCGCAATTCGTCGCCATGCAGCACGGCCGGCAGTTGCGGGTCGTACTGCACCTCCATGCGCAAGCCTTTGGCGCGCGCGTGGATGCCATACGTGGACGCCAGTTCATCGACCAGCGCCAGCAGGCTGTAGTCGCGCAATTCCAGCGCCACGGCTCCCTTGTCCAGCTTGGCCGTGTCGAGCACTTCGTTGAGCAGGCGCAACAGCGAGCGGCCGGACTGGCGCACGGTGTCGAGGTGGCGCCGCTGCTCCGGCGCCAGCGGCGAGTCGAGCAGCACATCCGTGAAACCGAGGATGGAATTCATCGGCGTGCGGATTTCATGGCTCATGTTGGCGACAAAGCTGGCCCGCGTGGCGGCCGCCAGCTCCGCTTTTTCCTTGGCCATGCGCAAGTCTTCCTCCATTTGCCGGCGTTCGCTGATGTCGAGGATGACGCCGTCGACCCAGCGCACGGCGCCGGCCGCATCGTGCACGACGGTGCCCCGCTCCCACAGCCAGCGCGCCGTGCCGTCGGCATGCAGCAAGCGGTATTCGAGCAGGTAGGGCTCGCCGCTGGCGACGCTGCGGTTGAAGACGTCGATGACGTAGGCGCGCTCTTCGCTGGCGATCAGTCCCGTGATGCTGCGGCGCGGCACGGCGCCGAGAAAGTCGGCGGGTGGATAGCCGGTGACGGCTTCCACGCCATCGCTGATGAACAGCATGGGCTGGTTTTCCGCCGTGGTGCAGCGAAAGGCGATGCCGGGAATATTGCCGATCAGCGAGCGCAACTGCTGCTCGCTTTCGCGCAGGGCGGCCAGCATGGCGCGCCGTTCGCTGATGTCCGTAATGAACAGCACATATAAATCCTGGTCGGCCAGGCGTGCGCTGGCCATCGAGCGCTGCACGGCGACCGGGGCGCCATCCTTGCGCAGGTAGATGATTTCCTCGCTGGTGTGGACCGCCTCGCCTTCGCCCGTGCGCAGGTAGTGCAGCAGGCCGTGCTGTTCCGACTGGCGCACGTCGCTGACCAGCACGCTGACATGGCGGCCGACAATTTCCGCCGATCGCCAGCCGAGGATGCGCTCGGCAGCGCCGTTGAAGTCGACGATGTTGCCGTGCCGGTCGATGGTGATGACGCCGTCGACCGTGCTCGTCAGCAGCGAACGGGTCCAGTGTTCGCTCTGGTTCAGGTGGCGAAACAGTTCGCGGTAACGCAAGATGCCCACGGCCGAGGCGACGAGGATCGTCAGGGCGATGGTCAGCAGGGTCACGCTGACCACCAGCATGGGCCGGTTGGCATCGGCATCATTGCCTGGGGGAATCGTCCCCACGAAGCGGGCCGCCTGCATGCCCATGTAATGCATCCCGGCAATCGCAGAGCCCATGACGCAGGCGCTGATCAGCGTGCGCTGCGACGAGGCTACGCGGCTGCTCCAGCCGCGCAGACCGAAACGTATCCACAGGGCCAGGGTGGCCAGCGCTACGGCAACGACGAGCGACAGCGCGAACAGCAGCGGATCGTAGCGCAGTGACAGGCCCATGCGCATGGCGTGCATGCCCGTGTAATGCATGGCGCCAATGCCCAGGCCCACCAGCAAGCCGCTGCGCAGCAGCAGCGGCGCCGTGACGGCGCGCCGGCTGATGGTGGCCAGGGCGACGAATGAGGCCGCCACGCTGGGCACGATGGACAGCAGGGTCAGGCCGGGATCGTAGGCGACGCTGGTGCCCAGCTCGAAGGCCAGCATGCCGATGAAATGCATGGCCCACACGCCGCAGCCCAGCGCCAGGCTGCCGGCCAGCAGGCACAGCAGGTGCAAGCGGCGGCTGATGCTCGCCTGCGCGCGGCTGTACGCCGTCATCTGGAAAGCCATCCACGACGTGAAAATGGCGATCACGAGCGACAGCAGCACGAGTCCCGGCGCATGCTGGCCATGCTGCAACTGGGCCGGGTCGGCGGGAAGATGGAACAGGTGCTGGACGCTGGCAGGTATCATCGTAGGAAACAGGTGACGCGTTTGGCGCTGGCGTGGGCGCCTGCCGCCACGGCGGGTGATCGATGCGGATTACCTTACCAGATTTCCGGAAACAAATATCTTAATTGTAATTATTTTCCCTGTCGTGCAAGTCATTTCCAGGGGGATGAGTGGGGCGCTCACCTTGTCGTGCCCGTGGAATGGCGGTGCTGACGAGGAAGTTGCCATCAGGAATTGTGTGGTTTTTTTGCAAGGTGCGACGCCTTGCCATGCGTCATGCTACATTCGCGTCCTGTTTTTTCTGAAAGGATGACTATGCCTTTAAGTAACAACTTCTTGCAGCATAATCAGCAAGCCTGGGATGCCCAGGCTGCACAGAACAGCCCATGGTCGCAGCCTGTCGACAGCGCCACCATCGCCGCGGCGCGTGCCGGGCAGTGGCAAATTCATTTGACGCCCGGCCCCTTGCCGGCCGGCTGGCTGGGCGAGGTGCAAGGCAAGCGTATCCTGTGCCTGGCCGGCGCCGGCGGGCAGCAGGCGCCCGTGCTGGCGGCCGCCGGCGCGCACGTGACCGTCTTCGATTTGTCCGGGCAGCAACTGGCGAAAGACCGCATGGTGGCAGAACGTGACGGTTTGCAGCTGGCTACCGTGCAGGGCGATATGCGCGACCTGAGCCGTTTTGCCGACGCCAGTTTTGATCTCATCGTCCATCCTGTATCGAATCAGTACGTGCCCGACATCGGCTCCGTATGGCGCGAATGCGCGCGCGTGCTGGCCGATGGCGGCGTGCTGCTGAGCAGTTTTTTCAATCCGGCCGTATTCATCGGCGACCGCGACCCGCAATGGGCACAGCAGGGCTTGATACGGCCCCGTTTCGTGCTGCCGTATTCGGATCTGGAGGATATGGACGCCGATGCGCTGGCATTGCGCATGGAGCAGGGCGATGCGCTGATCTTCGGTCACGGGCTGGACAGCCAGATCGGCGGCCAGTTGGCGGCGGGCTTCGTGCTGGCGGGGTATCACGAGGAAATGCATCCCCACCCGCGCTTTGAAATTGAAAAATACCTGCCCAGCTTTATCGCCACGCGCGCCATCAGGCAGGCGCGCGCGGTGTAGTGAGGATTAGTTGTACGGCTGCAGATCGAGCCACACGGCATATGACAGGCGCTTGCCATTCCACAGTCCGCCACCGCGGATGACGGCGTCACACGAAGTCAGCTGGCCCACCAGGTCCATGCGACCCAGGTTGCGGCGCAGGCGCAGCGCGTCGTTGTGCGACAGGTAGCCGACCAGCAGGCCGTCGATGAAGACGGCGATGGCCTTGTCCTGGAACGGGTTGGCGTCGTCGCATACGAGCAGGGCCAGGCATTTTTCTTCCGCATTGCCGGGACCATGCTCGCCGGCCAGTTTGGCGATGGCGCTCTGGTACATCGCTTCGTTTTCCACTTCCGACGCAAAGCGCCCCTCGTCGCTCCAGTGGTGCGCGGGGGCGCCCGCAGGAATCGCCGGCACGTACTGGCGCACCGAGACGAGCGGCTTGTGCAGCGGTTTGACGGGCGTGCGGCCACTGAAGACGTAGTACAGCAGGGCGATGACGATCACGATGGCAAGCAGGTAAAGCATGGTATCTCTCTGATTTCGAAGGGGGGAGCCGGGAGCGCGGGCTTGCCGCGCGGCGTTGCCGCTACTATAGCAAGTTCGCCGCCCGGTTCCGCGTAAATCTGGCCATCAGATGGCGGCGCCGGCGCAGTGCGCGTGGGTCGTTCAGCACGATGGGCGAGGCGCCCGTCAGGCCCGAATAGTACTGGCCGTGCTGGCGCAGGACGATGGCATAGTCGCGCGGCGCGTGGCCGTGCGCCAGCATGCGCGCGTCGCAATCGACTTCGATGGCAAAGCGCAGCCGGTGCAGTTGCCACCACAGGGGCAGGTTCCACGGCATGAGAATAATCAAGGCATATGCCAGGGCCAGCAGCAGCGGATCGCGCGCGGCCAGCCGGCATTGCGCGTGCGCCAGCAGCAGCGCCTGTTGCTGGGGCGAAATCAGTTGCAGCCAGACGGGCATCACGATGCGCGGCCGCAGCAGCCCCGCCACGCAGGGACCGATGCCGCCGCTCAAGTACACGGGCGTGCCCAGCAACGATGTTTTCTGCCAGCGACGCTGGTGCGACAGCAGCCAGACGCTGCGCAGCGCCAACAGCAACAGCATGCCGCTCGATAAGACAAACCAGCCCAGTTTCAGCTGTGCCTGTTCCGCCGGCATGGCCGCCAGCACGCCGGGCAGCCACGCCAGCGGCAAGATGGCGGACGCGGCGATGGCCGCCAGCCACAGCCAGCGCGTCGTGCGTCCGCGCCGCTGCAGCAGGCGCTCGGCGCGCCAGGCGGCGGCGCTCAACAGCAGCGCCAGCGCCATGCTGGCAGCCAGCCAGGCCGGCACTAGCGTACCAGCGCCATGCCGACGGAGGCGGGCGCCGTGTGCTTGAAACCGAATTGCGCATACAGCTCTTGCGCCTGGCCATCGGCGATCAGGCTGACATACGCGCTTTCCGGCACCTCGGTCTCGATGAATTGCATGATCTCGCGCATGATGCGCTTGCCCAGGCCCTTGCCCTGGTGGGGCGGCAGCACGGCGATATCGGTGACCTGGAAGAAGCAGCCGCCGTCTCCGATGACGCGGCCGATCCCCACCACCTCGTCGCCATGCAGGATTTGCACGGCAAACAGGGAATTCGGCAAGCCCTTGGCCGCCGCCGCCGTGCTTTTCGCGCTCATGCCGGCGGCCACGCGCAAGTGCTGGTAGGTGGCGATGGAGGGGATGGCCAGGCGGGTGATATAAGGCGATGCAGCGGTCAAGACGATCTCCTGTGCAATATGGATGGAATGACCATTATAGGGGCACCCTTTATTCGCCGCGCGCTATGTCGTCCGGAGCGCTTTTGCGCTATGGTGGCGTCATCCATATATTTGTTGAAAGCACGCCATGTCCGCAGGATTTACCGCCACCGAGTTGTCCGTCATCAATGAAGACGACGCCCTGATCACCACCCTGGCCGCGCCAGCCGGCAAAGGCGAGCCCGTCTACCTGATGCTGCAGCGCGCCGACGAGTATGACGAGCAAGACGTGGCCATGGGCATGGACGAGCCGTATATCGAATACTGCGGCCAGGAGTTTGCCTGGTACGGCCACATGCACGCCGTCATCCTGCATCCGAACCGTTTGTCCGTGCAGATGGATGCCGAGGCCGCCATGCAGATGGATGACGACGGCCAGATCGACGTGCGTTTCAACCTGACGCCCGAACGCTACGCCCAGCTGCAGCAGGCGCTGCGCACCACGTTCGAGGGCTGCGATTATTATCGCGAGGAGCGTTGATCTGCGCGGACGGCGCCGGCCATGGTGTCGCGTATGTTCGATAGCTGGTATTGACGGGGGGAGAAGGCGATGACGGTGCTGATACTCGGGTTGCTGCTGTTCCTGGGCTTGCACTCGGTGCGTATCCTCGCCGATGGCTGGCGCGGCGCCCAGCTGGCGCGCCTCGGCGAAAAGCGCTGGAAGGGGCTGTATTCGCTCGTGGCGTTTGCCGGACTGGGCTTGATTATCTGGGGCTACGCCCTGGCGCGCCAGCAACCACAGGTGCTGTGGACGCCGCCCATGGGCTTGCGCCAAGCCACCGCCCTGCTAATGCTGTTTTCGCTGATTTTATTGGCGGCGGCCAATGTCCCAAGCAACCGCATCAAGACCCTGGTGCACCACCCCATGCTGCTGGGCACGCAACTCTGGGCCGTCGCGCATCTGCTGGCCAACGGCAACGTAGCCGACGTGCTGCTGTTCGGCGGCTTTCTCGTCTGGTCGTTAGTGGATATGTATTCCGCCGTGCGGCGCGACCGCGCGGCCGGGGTGGCATATCCGGGCGGCACAATGAAAGGCACCTTGATCGCCATAGTCGCGGGCTGTGCGCTGTGGCTGCTGCTGGCGTTCTGGCTGCACGGCGTGCTGTTTGACGTGCGGCCGTTTGGATAGCCGGATGGAGCAAGCGATGGAGATCGCCCTGCGCGGCCAGCTGGTCGAGCTGCCGCCGCTGCGGCCGGAACATGGGCCACAGCTGCTGCAGGCGGCCGCCGATGGCGAACTGTGGAACATGACGGTGACCGTGGTGCCCGGCCCCGCCACCATGGCCGCCTACATCGCCACGTCCCTGGAAGGACGGTACGCCGGCAGCGTCATGCCCTTCGTCATCGTGCAGCGGGCCACGGGCGCCGTCGTTGACAGCACACGCTTCTGGAAAATCGATCGCGCCAACCGCAAGATGGAGATCGGCCACACCTGGCTAGCCGCCTCCGTGCAGCGCTCAGGTGTGAACACGGAAGCGAAATTGCTGCTGCTGACGCATGCCTTCGAGGTCATGCGGGCCGTGCGCGTGCAATTCACCACCGACGAGCTGAACAAAAAATCGCGCGCCGCGATCCTGCGCCTGGGCGCCGTCCAGAAAGGCATCGTGCGCCATGAGCGCATCATGCCGGACGGGCGCAAGCGCAACTCCGTGCGTTTCAGCATTATCGATACGGAGTGGGAAACGGTGAAGGCGGGGTTGCAACTGAGGCTAGGCCTTAGCGCAAAAAAACCCGCAGCATCTGGCGATGGGCGGGTTTGATCAGGTAATGCCAAAACATGTTCTGTGGTGCCGGGAGCCGGAATCGTTTCCCGCCTGTTCATGCGGGTTTCCGGGTTTTTGCGTAAATTGGCGTAAGCGAAATTAGTTTTTCTCGCGGTACGATTGTACCCTGCCAATCACCTCTTTCGCGTTGTACAACGGCTGGGCGCGACCTTTCGATGTTGGCAGGCGGATACCACTTGCTGGAGATGAAGCGACTTCAGTGATCACCTCTCAAGCGGATCTGGAAAAATTGGCCGCCGCCCGAACTGGCTCTCTGCAGTGGAAGCGCTGAAATCTGATCGCGTTGGAAAATAAGAAAAGACGTTGGAAAATACAAAAAAAGGTTACAAGCCGAAGCATGTAACCCTTTGATTTTTCTACTCATTCTGCGGATTGGCTGATGGGGTTCGAACCCACGACAACAGGAATCACAATCCTAGACGTCGCGGAATTCCTGCATTCTCCAGTTATCGTGAGGCACATTTATTAATGTGCGCGTGGCTATAAAACTCCCCAGGTACACTTTTGAATCAGACGTTCAGTGCACAGGGCAATGTCTTTGTGGCCATTGCCGTCGGCGTTTGTAAATTGGTTGATCGAGGCTATTATTGCTGGCTGCACAGGTTCTAGCTTGAGACAGGGAGCGCTGATTGTGGCTGTTGGTGCAGCGGCAATCAGCCATGGCCAGGCTGTTCTTGGTGTTGCTGCAGGGTATCAGACATGGGCATTGGCCGTTTCTTTTGGGGTGTCTAAGCAGCTTTTATCACTGGGTAGCAACAGTATTTTTGGGATGCGGTCAATCAAAATTAAGGCGCGCGCTTCAATCCATCGGAAAACGATCGCGGCTGTTATGGATGCGGCTACGGAAGCGGCAATTATCAACCAAGCATTAGCGATGTTCAGTGCTGATCGGTTGTGTGCTTCAATCACCAAATATGAAGTTAGGGAGCTAATAATCGCGAAATGTACGAGATAAAGCGGGAATGAAATATCTCCAAGAAATACCGAGATTTTATTGGAGAAGAACGCTATTGCCGATTTTGAAGTGTAAAAGCAATACACCAAAACTGGCGCGACCAGCATGTTCATATCATCGGCAACGACCAGGATTGCTATCATTGCTGCGACCAATACGCCCCTCCAGAGGCGGAACTTGGTACCTACCATTTGTTTATCGAAAAAACCGTTTGACCGAAGCTGTGCGAATAATACTCCAATCAAAAATAAAGCGTTGAACGAACGGATCAAATAAAGAAAAACTATTGCTGTGATCAAGGTCTGAGTCGGATAAGACAGGCGCTTAGACATGTACAAATAATGGATAACTATAAAAGATCCGATCATTTCAACTGACATTGTCCAGAGGTATGGGTTGTAAGAGATAGCGACAGTGTGTGCGTCATAAACCGAAATTAACGAATACCGTAGCATTCCAATTAGACTAGGGTTAAAGTTGATGGCAGCACCTAGCCATGCTTCTCTGTGAAGAATTGCAGCAGCTTGGATATTGAAGGTCAGCCCAGATCGCATAAGGGCGTACACGAGTGCGCAGGACATTAAGATAGGAACTGTCAGCCTAAAGTAACGTTTGATTAAAATTGAATCAAGTGATCGATAGGAGTTGGTCCGATAGTATGAAATCGAAAGTGCATCTCCTGATAATACGAAGAAAATTGCTACCGCCAATCCTCCGTTGAAGAAGATATGTGTTAGAGGGTTACGAAACTGAGGAAATAATGCTCCGAACATTTCGTTGATCAGGTGAAAGAATAGAACTGAAGCCGCTGCCCAACCGCGGATTCCGTCTATTTCAAGATTTCGTTTCTGCATTTTTAGCTCATAGTGGGAAACAACGCTTGTATTGTAAGTAAGTCACGTCTTTCTTGCAAAGAAATAGCGATGTTACACAGAGTTGATTGGATTTTGTGACTATTTGGTCGCTATGCAGCTAGTCAAAGTAGTTCGCCATTGAAGGTACGTCCCATCTGTTGCCCGCCAACTCGAGCACAATTTCATCCTAATTTCTTCTTGATCTGCGCTGCAGTTTTGTTGTAGTAAACCTGCAGCTGCCGAATGTCTTTATGTCCTATCATCCTGGCCAGTTCAAGAGTATCCAGCTTCTTGGCGAGTCTTGTGACGGCTTCGTACCGAGTGTCGTGGAAGCTTAGCTTTTCGATGCCAGCGTGAGTGACTGCCTTCCGAAATAGTGCATCGCGACTTTCGTCGGACACTTTGAAATAGGGTTCATGAGCGCCTGGCGTCGGCAGTTCGCTGAGAATCTCAAGCGCACGCTTAGATAGGGCGACGTCCCGCTTGATATCGTTTTTTGTGCGAGGCAGGTGCGCTACTGCGCCTGTGACGCGCTCTGGTGTGATGCTGAGAATTTCTCCTGATTGCATGCCCGTTTCGAGTGCAAATAAAAATGCGGCTGCGACGATACTTGAGGTGTTTGTGATTTCGCAGTCATATCCGAGTGCCAGGCATATTCTGTCAATTTCATCTTGGCTGATGAGACGGTCCCAAGACTCTGGGGCCTTTGGTCGACGAACATCGGCCGTGGGACTTTTCGCCGTCCATTTCCATTCGCGGCGTGCGGTCGTAAATACCTGCGAGATCAAATTGAGGTCTCGATTGACAGTAGAACCCAAGACTGTTTTGAGGCGCAAGTCGCACCATTGTCCCAGAATGTCTGAGGTAATCTCCCGACCAGGTAGTCGCCCAGTTTCTTGTCGGCGACCATATGCTTAGCGATTGCGGTAAGTTGGATGGCTTCCCATCGCGCACCCTTCGTGTGAACTGAAACCTCGTCGCGGTACCGCTCAAACGCTTGTAGGCAAGTTTTACCTGCGACAATGCCGGTGGCGTCACTGCGGCGCAGCTGTGCTTCCCGCTCGGCCGCCCATGCATCGGCTTCTGCCTTAGTACTGAATGTTTCTAATTCGCGTGTGCCGAGCACTGCAATTTCTGCGCGCCAGCCGCCTGAACGTTTTCTGAATGATGCCATGATCTCTCCAATTTGACGTAATCATGACGTAACGCCTATCAGTTTTTATCGGGAGTAATAGATTTGATCAGACAAGAAAAAAGCCACTAAATCCTTGATTTTATTGGATTTAATGGCTTTATCGGTATTTCTTTGATGTGTTCTGTGGTGCCGGGAGCCGGAATCGAACCGGCACGCTGTTTCCAGCGCGGGATTTTGAGTCCCGTGCGTCTACCTATTCCGCCATCCCGGCAACGCGAGACGCATTATCACTGATTTGTCACAATCTGGCAAGTTTTATGCTTTGCGTGTGTTTTACAAAGCATTGAAAATCTTTGACAGTACCCATTCCAGCGCAAGAAGCGGAGTGCCGCGCCTGGCCAGCCGTCCTATCGTGTCCTTTCACTACCTGGAGGGATATGCCATGCAACAACTGGAAAACAATGTCGCCATCATCACCGGTGCCAGCTCGGGCATCGGCCATGCGGCGGCGCGCAAGCCGTGGCCTGCGCCGGCGATGTGGGCGACGCCGCGCGCGCGTAAGGGATACGTAATGCGGCGCTGGAAACGCCGACGGCCCGGGGATGAGCCGGGCCGTCGGTGGTGTGCTGCTACATCAAGCTCAGTTGTGAGCCGAGTTCAGCAGACGCGCGATGATGTCGTGGTTGAGCCAGACGACCGGTGCTGGCGGTTCCGACATGGTGTGGAACATCAACGGGCCCGTGCCTTCCAGCACCAAGGAACTCAGGTGGTCGGTGATCAGTTCCTTGCGATCCTTGTGCAGCTTGGTGATGTCGTCCGAGGTGCCGATCATGACGTCGGCCAGCTCTGGCGTGTTGTCCATCGGCCAGGCGGCGAAGTTGCGGAACTGTACGCTGGTGGCGTCGCCATTGTAGGCGGCGATACGGTCGAGCAAGTCTTGCAGCGAGACGCCGTCTTCCAGCAAGCCCTGGCAAATTTTCCATTGCTCTTCGGCCCAGGCCGCGCCGCCTTCTTTTTTCAGCGCGTCGAGCAGGGGGAACAGGGACAGTTCCACGCCAACAAAAATGTCGGACGAGTTCGTGCGGATTTCCGGGCAGTTGAAGACGGTGGCCTTGATGCCTTTGTCCCACGCGGCCTTGGCCACGTTTTCCAGGCGCATCTTCGCCAGGCCTTGCGTGTAGTTGCTGTAGGTTTGCCACTGGTACTTGCCGTCGATCAAGATCTCGGTGCCGTGGTAGCCGTAGGCGCTGTAGCGCACCTGGCCGCCCGTTTGCTCGATGCGGGCGCGGATGGCGGCGCTGCCGTCGATCAGGTGTTGCAGGGTGTTGGCCGTGACTTCGTCGAAGTTCATCAGGATCAGCTTGCCCAGGTCGCTGTCGAGCAGGGCGCGCGAGGACATGAAGCGCTCGCCACGGCCTTTATAGATGCGGTTGGCGATGGCCAGGAAGACTTTGACCTTTGGAATGCCGCCAGCCATGGTGTGGGCGAAATACACATTGCTGCCGTCAGGAATCAGGCTGTCCAGCTCGGCCATGGCTTTTGCCACGGAAGCGCTGAAGCGGGCGATGCCGGCTTCGCGGCAACGCTCGATCTGCGCCCAGTCCAGCTTGTCTTCCTGCCAGCTCTTCAGGGTCATGTCGGCCAGCAGGGCCGTCGGCGTCGGTTCGCCGGCTGGCGCGTCGAGGTCGAAACCGGCCATCAGCGGCACATTGATGATGCGGCCGCCCAGGTTGGCTTCGGCTTCGGCCAGCTCTTCCGCGTTCAGCGGACGCAGCGCCATGTTTTCATCGCGGCGGCCGACCGTCATGCCGACGATATTCATGCCCGCCTTGCGCGCTTCGTCCAGCAAGCCATTCACATAGCCGCGGCCGAACAGCTCGCCGAACAGCACAAAGGTGTCGCCCTTGCGGAAGATATTTTTTTGCGGGATGTCTCTTAGGGACGTGATCTCGGTCATGGTGTCAATTCATTCAAAAAATAGCAGGGGAGGCGCATACCGCACAGCCTGCTGGTTCAACATAGTGATAAATTATGCGCCCTTTCAGTGGCGACAATCTTCTTGCGAACGATTCTCGTCTGGAGCGGCATCTTCTTCTTTGGAACAGCTCTTATTCTTTCGCCATGGCGTATTTTACGCTGCCACGGCGCACAGCGCCCGTGGACAGGGTCAGATAAGCCCGGCAGGCGCCGATATTACCTCAGCTTGGCCGCGCAGGTAAGCAGAATTGATCTAAAACAAATCCTGCTGGCCGGACACAAGCCGTGAAAAATCGTCGCCCAGGAAGGGCAGAATCGCGTCGGCCACCGGTTGCAGCTGGCGCGTCAGGTAATGGTGGTAGTCGATGGGCGAGCGCTGCGTTTCCAGCGGTTCGGGCCCCGCCACCGTGATGACATAGCTGATCCAGCCGCCGTTCTGGTATTGCAGCGGCCGTCCCTGCGCCAGGTTGTAGGCGTCGGCCGTGCGCGCCGCGCGCACATGGGGCGGTACGTTGCGCTGGTAGTCGTCGAGCGGACGGCGCAGGCGTTTGCGGTAGACCAATAAAGCGTCGAATTCGCCGCGCACGGTGCGCGCCACGTAGTCGCGCACATAATCCTGGTAGGCGGCGCGCTGGAAGATGCGCCGGTACAAATCCTGCTGGAATTGTTGCGCCAGCGGCGTCCAGTCGCTGCGCACGGTTTCCAGGCCCTTGTAGACCATGTCCTCGCTGCCGTCCGGCTTGCCCACCAGGCCCGCGTAGCGCTTCTTGCTGCCTTCTTCCGAGCCGCGGATGGTGGGCATCAGGAAACGCCGGTAATGCGTCTCGAATTCCAGCTCCAGCGCATTGTCCAGGCCGAATTCATCGCGCAGATAGGTATTCCACCAGGCATTCACATGCGCCACCAGTGCGCGGCCGATCTTGCCCGCTTCCTCGTCCGTATGCGCCGTCTTCAGCCACACGAAGGTGGAATCCGTGTCGCCATAAATCACCTGATAACCCTGCCCGGTGATCAATTCTCGTGTGCGGTGCATGATGTCGTGGCCGCGCAGGGTGATCGACGAGGCCAGGCGCGGATCGAAAAAGCGGCAGCCGCTGGAACCCAGCACACCATAAAACGCGTTCATGATGATTTTTAACGCTTGCGACAGCGGTGCATTGCGCTCGCGCTTGGCCGTCTCGCGGCCTTGCCACACCTGTTCCACGATGGCCGGCAGGCAATGTTTCACACGCGAGAACTGCGCGCCCCGGTAGCCGGGCACGGTATCGGCTTCATCGCCGCTGGTGCCCACCACCAGGCCCACGGGGTCGATCAGGAAGGTGCGGATGATGGACGGGTACAGGCTTTTGTAGTCGAGCACCAGCACGGAGTCGTACAAGCCCGACTGCGAATCCATGACGAAGCCGCCGGGGCTGTTTTCGCCGGACACGTCTCCCAGGTTGGGCGCCACGTAGCCTTGCCGGTGCATCAGCGGCAAATATAGATGTTCGAAGGCGGCCACGGAGCCGCCGCTGCGGTCGGCCGCCAGGCCCGTCACGCTGGCCCGTTCCAGCAAGAAGGTCAGCAGCTCGGTCTTGGCGAAGATGCGCGTGACCAGCTCGCAATCCTTGAGGTTGTAGCGGGCCAGCGCCGGTTTGTCTTCGCGAAAACGCCGGTCGATCTCGGCCATGCGCTGGTAGGGATTGTCGATGGACTTGCCTTCGCCCAAGAGCGTTTGCGCCACGTTTTCCAGGCTGAACGAGGAAAAATTCCACGTCGCCGATTTCAAGGCTTCGATGCCGTCGATGATGAGGCGCCCTGCGGCGGCCGCAAAATAGTGTTCTTGCTTGCCGCCGTGTTCGCGCCATTCCATCACGGCGCCGCCGCGTCCCAGCTTCAAGGGAACCTGGTAGCGTTCGGCGTGCTGGCGCAGCACGCGCAAGTCGAACTGCACCAGGTTCCAGCCGATGATGGCGTCAGGGTCGTGGCGTTCCATCCACGTGTTCAGGCGTTCGAGGATCTGTGCGCGGCTATCGCAGTATTCGAGGTCGAAATCCAGGGCGTCATCGCCGCCGTTTGGCGGCCCCAGCATGTAGACCTGGCGCTGGCCGCAGCCTTCCAGGGCCAGCGAATACAGCTCGCCATGCGCCGTCGTCTCGATATCGAGCGACACCAGTTGTAATGTGGGGCGATAGCCGGGTGCCGGTTTCAGCTGCACTTCCGTTTCTCCGCTGAAGGTCACCGGTGCCGTGATGAAACGCTCCATCAGGTAGCGCTCGGGCGGGCGGATGTCGGCTTCGTACACGTCGACGCCGTGGGCGCGCAGCTGCTTTTCCAGCTTCAGCAAATGCCGGTATTGCTTGCAGTACAGCCCCAGCACGGGGCGGTGATGAAAATCGCACAGCGACAGGGGACGCAGCTCCGCGTGGCGCTCGCCGCGCAGCAGCTGTTGCGCCTGTTCCTGCTGCTCCATGGGGAGGAAGGCGACGGCCGTTTGCACGGGCAGGCGCACGTGGCGGGGTCCGGCATCCGTTGCCAGCCAGAAATCGACTTCCGTGCCGTCGCGCGTGTCGCGCCAGTGGCGGGTCAGGATGAAGCCCTGTTCGAGCGGGTGCTGCGTGGTGCCTGTCATGGTGCCGTGAGTGTCTGGTGTACTGGCCTGCACATTACAGCAAGCTGCGCAGGGCGGGGGCGGTTGCGGCTATAATTTTCTGCATCGAAGACGATAACAAGAGCGCGTCGCGCCACACACCCTGGAGACAGCATGCAAGCAATGAGTTATGTACACGGCGCCCACGAGACGCCGTTGATCGGCGAAACGATAGGTGCCTACCTGGACGGCATTGCCGTCCGCTACGGCCAGCACGACGCCCTGATCGTGGCGCACCAGAACGTGCGCTGGACGTATCGTGAGTTCCAGCAACGCGTGCACCGCCTGGCTGCCGGCTTGCTGAAACTGGGCTTGCAGCCGGGCGACCGGGTCGGCATCTGGTCGCAAAACTGCGCCGAATGGGTGCTGACGCAGTTTGCCACGGCGAAAGCCGGCTTGATCATGGTCAACATCAACCCCGCCTACCGGCGCTCGGAACTCGAATACGTGCTCGACAAGGTGCAATGCAGCGCGCTGATCCTGTCGCCCAGCTTCAAGTCCAGCGATTACCTGGCCATCGTGCAGGACGTGGTGCCGGAAATCGCCCGTTCGCGCGCGGGCGCCCTGCAGTCGCCGCGCCTGCCGCAATTGCGCCACGTCATCCGCCTGGGCACGGACGCCACGCCGGGCATGCACAACTTCGACGCCCTGATGGATGGCATTGCCGACGCCGACCTGGCGCACCTGGAAGAAGTGAGCGCTGGCTTGCAGTTTGACGACGCCGTCAACATTCAGTTCACGTCCGGCACCACGGGCGCGCCGAAAGGCGCCACCTTGACGCATCACAATATCCTGAACAACGGCTTTTTCATCGGCGAAGCCATGCGCCTCACCGAACAGGACCGCTTGTGCATCCCCGTGCCCCTGTACCACTGCTTCGGCATGGTGCTGGGCAACCTGGCCTGCGTCACGCATGGCGCGGCCATGGTGTTTCCCGGCGAAGGATTTGACCCGAAAGCCGTGCTGGAAACCGTGCAGGCCGAACGCTGCACGGGGCTGCACGGCGTGCCGACGATGTTCATCGCCATCCTCGACCATCCTGACTTCAAGCAATATGATCTGTCCCAGTTGCGCACCGGCATCATGGCCGGTTCGCCCTGCCCGATGGAAGTCATGACGCGTGTCATCGAATTGATGCACATGGCGGAAATCACGATTGCGTATGGCATGACGGAAACGTCGCCCGTCAGTTTCCAGACGGCGATCGAGGATCCGCGCGAAATGCGCGTGTCGTCCATCGGCAGGGTCCACCCGCACCTGGAAGTGAAAATCGTCGATGCGGAAGGGCGCATCGTGCCGCGCGGCGAAAAGGGCGAATTGCTCACGCGCGGCTATTCCGTGATGCAGGGCTATTGGGGCGACCCGGAAAAGACCAGCGAAGCGATCGATGCGGCGCGCTGGATGCACACGGGCGACCTGGCCGTCATCGACGACTACGGCTTTTGCAGCATCGTCGGGCGCTCGAAGGACATGGTGATACGCGGCGGCGAAAACATCTATCCGCGCGAAGTCGAGGAATTCCTGTACCGCCACCCGAGCGTGCTCGACGTGCAATGCGTGGGCGTGCCCGATGCCAAGTATGGCGAAGAGCTATGCGCCTGCATCATCCTGCGTCCGGGCACACAGGCGACCAGCGACGACATCCGCGCCTTTTGCGATGGGCAGATCGCCTATTACAAGATTCCTCGCTATGTGCGTTTCGTCGAGGAATTCCCCATGACGGTGACGGGCAAGATCCAGAAATACCTGTTGCGCAAGCAGGTGGCGACGGATCTGGGCTTGAGCGTGGAATAAATTTTTCGTCAGCGCATAAAAAAACACCGGGACGCTCGCGCGGCCCGGTGTCTTGCATTGATTCAGCGTAAAGCTTAAGCCATCGCGGCTTGTGGTGCGCGCGCTGGCGTGCGGCGGCGCACGAAGGCGAGCAGGCCCAGGCCGGCCAGCAGCATGGCGTAGGTGCCTGGTTCCGGTACGGCCGACACGCTCACCGTGTTGAAGCCGGCGCCGTTCATCGACACGTGGCCATAATTGATCGAGCTGACCGAATTGGCGACCAGGGTGCCGTTCATGCTGCCCGAACCGGAAAACGCGCTGTTCGGTGCGAGGATGCTGCCGTTGATGCCGACGTTGTTCAGGTTGGTGGTGGTGGCGTTGGCGAAGTTCAGCAGCGTACGGTCGGCGAAGCTGCCGAAATTGTCGAAGCCACCGCTCATGGTGATGTTGGTGGCCGTGCCGTTGATGATGATGCTGGCCGTGCTTTTCAGCGACGATACGTCCAGGGTCAGGTTATGCAGGTCGTTCGCCGCGATGGTGAAGACGTTGACGTCGGCGTTGACATCGCCGACCAGCTTGAAGCCGCCGTATTGCGAGATCACGGTGCCATTCGATTGCAGCTTGGCCACATCGCCCGACAGGGTCGTCAGTTGCTGCTGGGCAGCCGCAAAGTCCAGGGTGGAGGCATTGCCCTTGCTGAAGGTGCCCGTTGGGTACCACGATGGCGCCGTCACGCTGCCGCTGGCATTGCTCACGCCATACACGCCCGTACCATTGATGGTGCCGCCGCCGATGTTCAGGCTGTTACCGGCGACCAGGGTATTGACGGCGCTGCCCGGCTTCTTGTTCGAGCCGACGCTGTAGCCGTCCAGGTAGATATTGCCGCCAGCGGCCAGGCTGCCGCCGACGCTGGTAAAGCCGCTGGCGTTGCTGCTGCCGATGTTGCCGAAGATAAAGGCCGAGTAGCCGTTGGCGACGCCGAGGTCAATCACGGTTGCCTGGGCCGAAGCGCTGAAGGAGAAGGCGAACAGGGCGGCGCTGATGAGCGGCAAGGTGCGGGTAGTAAATAATTTCATGGACAATCTCATGGTGAATGGGGGGACGAATCGGGCGGGAAAGCAAGACACCGCCATCGCGCAAGCCATCATTATAATCTAAAAAGCAATTCTCGTACAATTTAGGTAATTAACTATATTTAAAAGCAACACTTTTCCTGTCGCCAGTGTTTGTCTGATGGACATGAAAAAACCGGGACTGGCCCGGTTTTTTGCTGCTTACCTGACGCGCTGGTACAGGCGGAAACGTTCTACGTCATCCGTGGGGCGGCGTCCTTCCCACAGCTTGATCCAGTCCGCGCCATGGTGCTCGGGCAACTGCTCCTTGCTGTCAGGCACCTTGATGCTGTCTTGCAACAAGAACACATCGCATTGCTGTTGCCCCACCTTGGCGAACGGCAAGTGGCCGAAGTAGGCGAACGAGGCGCGCTGGGCGGCGCCGACGTTGCTGTTGATGCACTTGCTGCCTGGCGGCAGGTGGACGGAAATCTGGTGCGCCACGCTGGCGTAGCTCTTGCTGTAGTTCAGCGGCGGCAAGAACAAGGTCATGATCAGCACCCAGATCAGGATCAGGCCACCGGACGACAGCACCACGGCGCGCCACAGCACGGCCGGCTGGCGCGAGATGCGCCAGTGCACCAGCGCCACCCAGCCCGCGCTGGCGCAGGCGGCCACGAAAAAGGCCAGCAAGTCCAGCTCGGGCTTGAAGCCTGGCATGAGTTTCAGGGCGTTATGCGACAGTTTCGGCGGCCAGCCCGTCAGGATGGCGAACCAGAACACCCACAGCGCGAGGGCGCAGATGGTCAGCACCATCACGGAGAACCAGTCGATGGCGTTGATGGCGCCCCGTTTCATCGTCAGCAAGCCGAACGCGGCCATCACGGCCAGTGGCGGCAACAGGGGCAGCAACTGGCTCGGGTCCGGATCGGGATGGCACAGGCCCAGGATGGCCAGCATGGCGACAAAGGTCAGCGGCACGACGATGTGCAGCACGTGGTGCTGGCGGCGCCAGGCATACACGGCCCAGGCAGCGAATGGCCAGGCGGGCCAGAAGAACCAGATGCCGACACGCAAGAAATATTGCAGGCTCTTCAGGCTCGGGGCGCTGAACTGGCGGCAATTCCATTCCATCCACGCTTGCAGCGGCGAATGGCCGTACGGCTGCAGCCATGCACCCGGCAGCAGCCAGACGAGGGTCAGCGCGACGCCGATCAGGATGGCCAGTGCCAGGTGGCGTATGCTGCGCAGCAAGGGCAGGCGCAGGAAGATGGTGCACAGCAGCAGGGCGATGCTCAGCGCCGCCGGCGTGATCCAGCCGCGCGCCAGGGTCAGGCCGCCCATCGCCAGGCCCAGCAGGGCCGCATTGCGCACGGACGGGCCTTCCATGTAGCGCACGGCGCGGTACAGCAAATAGGCCATCAAGGACACGTACAGCGCTTCGGCCGTGATGTCATGGCTGTGCTGCAGCAGGCCCAGGCAGCCCAGGTAGATGAGCACGGCGGCATCGGCCAGGGTGCGGCCGAAGTCGTCCGGCTCGGGCTGGCCGCCGAAGGCCAGGCGCAGCGGCTGGGCATCGTTGCGGCGCCCCAGGTTGAAGGCGGTGTACCAGACGGACAGGGTGCTGACGACGAAGATGCCGATGGTCGACATGCGCGCGCCGAAGACGTCGCCGTCGATCCAGCCGAACAGCTTGATGAAAATGGCGCCCAGCCAGAAGGTCAGCGGGCCTTCATCGGGCAGCGACAGACCGGCCACGTTGGGCCACAGCCAGTCGTTCAGGCCGCCATGCGCCATGGTCCACATGATGCCGAAACTGGCGGCATCATCGTTCTTCCACGGTTCGCGGCCGATCAGGCCAGGCAGGATGTACAGCAGGCCGAGCGCAAACAAGGCCCATCGTGGCAGCGCGAGTGTGGCAGCGGCGGGAAGGCGGACTGGCTTCATCGATAATCGGTATCAGAATAGTGGCAAGACGCGACGAATGGCGTCGGGTATGCGCGAGTATAAAGTAAAGCGGCCAAAGACAAAAAAGGCAGCCGTGGCTGCCTTTTCTCTGGCAGCCGAAGCTGCCCTTTTTTGCCGCAAAGCGGCAAAAATCAGCCTGCTGCGACTGCGGTTTTCGAACCAACCGAACCGAACTTCTGACGGAACTTCTCGACGCGACCAGCGGTATCGACGATTTTGTGCTTGCCCGTGAAGAATGGGTGCGATTCAGCCGAAACCTCGATCTTCACCAGTGGGTATTCTTTACCGTCGTGGGTGATTTTTTCGCGGGTCTGGATGGTCGAGCGGGTGACGAATTTGAAATCGCACGACAGATCGTGGAAAACAACTTCGCGGTATTCTGGATGGGTATCGACTTTCATGGTCTTCTCTCTAGTTTGGTAGCCAAACAGCACTTCGTCGGTCGTCCAGCTTCTTGACCCGATTGCCGATCACTTGCCAGGGTTTAAAATAATGCAACCGTCGATTATATAGCGCTTTCGGGCCGCCGGCAATAAAAAAGCCGCTCAGGGAGCGGCTTTGCATGATCGCGTGGGGTGGCGTAGGTCGGATTAGCGCGCAAGCGCGTAATCCGACGACAACACCACCTTCTTCGCCAACAATGTTGTCGGATTACGGCCCTGCGGGCCTAATCCGACCTACGATACACGACAGGCGGATTTAGCCCCCCCGGCGCATCATGTCGAAGAACTCCGCGTTATTCTTCGTGGCTTTCATCTTGTCCAGAATGAACTCCATCGCCTCGATCTCGTCCATCGAGTACAGCAACTTGCGCAAAATCCAGATTTTTTGCAGTTCGTTCGGCTTGATCAGCAGTTCTTCGCGGCGGGTACCCGATTTGTTCAGGTTGATTGCCGGGTAGACGCGTTTTTCGGCCAGACGGCGTTCCAGATGCACTTCCATGTTGCCGGTACCCTTGAATTCTTCAAAGATCACGTCATCCATGCGCGAGCCCGTTTCGATCAGCGCCGTGGCGATGATGGTCAGCGAGCCGCCTTCTTCGATATTGCGCGCGGCGCCGAAGAAGCGTTTTGGACGTTGCAGCGCGTTCGCGTCGACACCACCGGTCAGGACCTTGCCCGAGGCAGGGATGACGGTGTTGTAGGCGCGCGCCAGGCGGGTGATCGAGTCGAGCAGAATCACCACGTCTTTTTTCATTTCGACCAGGCGCTTGGCTTTTTCCAGCACCATCTCGGCCACTTGCACGTGGCGTGTGGCCGGCTCGTCGAAGGTCGAGGCGACGACTTCGCCGCGCACGGAGCGTTGCATTTCGGTCACTTCTTCCGGACGTTCGTCGATCAGCAGCACGATCAGGGTGATGTCCGGGTGATTGGCCGTGATCGCATGGGCGATGTGCTGCAGGATCACGGATTTACCGGATTTCGGCGAGGCCACCAGCAAGCCGCGCTGGCCTTTGCCGATCGGGGCGATCAGGTCGATGATGCGGCCGGTGATGTTTTCCTGGCCATTCATTTCACGTTCCAGGCGCAGCGGCTCGTTCGGGTGCAGCGGCGTCAGGTTTTCAAACAGGATGCGGTGTTTCGACATCTCCGGCGATTCGCCGTTGACCTTGTCGACTTTGACCAATGCGAAATAGCGTTCGCCATCTTTCGGGGTCCGTACCTCGCCTTCGATCGAATCGCCGGTGTGCAGATTGAAGCGGCGGATTTGCGAAGGGGAGATGTAAATGTCGTCGGTGGACGCCATGTAGCTGGCGTCGGGCGAGCGCAGGAAGCCGAAGCCGTCAGGCAGCACTTCCAGGGCGCCGTCGCCAAAAATCTGTTCGCCGGACTTGGCGCGTTTTTTCAGGATAGCGAACATCAGCTCCTGTTTGCGCAAGCGGGCTGCGTTGTCAATGTCAAGACCGATCGCCATCTCAAGCAGGGCGGATACGTGTAGGGCCTTTAGTTCGGATAAATGCATATGTGTTGAGTGTCCCGAGACGGGATGTAAAGGTAGGGGAGGGGACTGCGTGGCGTTGATTAATTATTGGGGAAGGCTGTGCACGAATGAGGGCAAAGCCGCTTCCCGATGGTTCCAGTCAGGCGGCGCTGCGGGCGCAGCGCTGCCCATCATACATTAAATGTTGCTGTCGACGAAAGCGGTCAACTGGCCCTTGGCCATGGCGCCCACTTTTTGAGCAGCTGCAACACCATCCTTGAACAGGATCAGGGTCGGGATGCCGCGGATACCGAACTTGGCAGGTACTGCCTGGTTCGCGTCCACGTCCATCTTGGCGATCTGGATGCGGCCGGCGTATTCCTTGGCCACTTCTTCCAGGATCGGGGCGATGGCCTTGCAGGGACCGCACCATTCCGCCCAGAAGTCGACCAGTACTGGCAACTCGGATTTCAGGACGTCTGCTTCAAAAGATGCATCGCTAATGTGTTTGATATTTTCGCTCATATTTTCCTCAAATGAGGGTGGGATCAATAATGCCTGGAATTAACCATACGCTGGTTCGCCATCCATGCTTCCTGGAATGCAATGAGAAGATGGGGACAATGGGCACGAATTCAATGTTCTTGGAAGGTGCGACCAGAGGTATGCAGGCGGGGATGGCTGAAATAATAACCCATTTTTTCAAAGCGTGGCGATTATTGCAGAAAAACTTGAGGCATATCGTCGCCGCAGGTGCCGGCAGGGCGGCAAAGCCGCATGCCTGCTGGCCTGCAGCGCCGTGTCCGCCCTCCCGGCCGGCCTGCGCGCTCAGGCTTGTACGCTGGCCTGACGCGCCGTGTGCTGCAATTGCAAGTTCACCATCAGCTGCAATTCCGCGCTTTCCATCGGCTTGCGGAAGGTGCCCAATATGTGCAGGCCGTTGGCCATGGCCAAGCGTTCGGCCGCCAGGCGCACGGCCGAATGCAGGCCCGACAGCAGAACCACGCCGCCGCGGAAGCCGTTTTCCGCCGCCATGCGCAAAAATTCGATGCCGTCGATGTCGGGCATGGACAGGTCGCAGATCAGCAGGTCGGGCTGGTGCTGCTTCAGGGTCGACAGCGCCTGTTCGCTGTGCGATTCGCAGCGGATGTCGAACGAGCCCATCTGCTCAAGCATGTCGCTGAGCACGTCGAGCATGAAAACGTCGTCGTCCAGCAGCAGCACGCGCAATGGCGCCAGGCCTGCTTCGTTGTGTTCCTGGCTTGCTTGGTTTGATACAGTGTTCATCGTCATGTCTTTCTGTTGATATGCATCGCTGTCGATGCCGATACCTTGCCGCAGCCCAATTTGGCGATAGCTAATCGTCATTGGCAAAGCTGGTGTTATTCATGATTTGTTCGGTAATCTGTTCCAGCAGGGGCCACAGGCGCGTGACGATGCGCCGCGCCCGCTCCGCCTCGTCGGCCGGTTCGCCCGGCGCCAGGGTTTCCAGGTTGTGGCACAGTTCGGCCAGTCCCAGGGCGCCTACGGTGCGCGCCGACGACTTGATGCGGTGCCCCAGTTCGCGTACCTGGTGCACGTCGCCGCGCGCCAGGGCCGCATCGATGTCGCCAAAGCCATCTTGCGTGGTCTGCAGGAACTTGAAGGCGAACTTGCGCACCTTTTCCGGGTTGTAGCCCAGCAACTTGGCCAGGATGGACAGGTCGATCACTTGCGGGTCGCCAGCCAGCGTGGTCTTGAAGGCGGGCGCGGCGCGGTTGCGCGCCGGTGGCGGCGGCGTTTCGCGCGCCGGCAGCCAGCTGGCGATGGTCTGGTACATCATGGCCGGCTGGATGGGCTTGGAAATGAAATCGTCCATGCCCGCCTCCAGGCAGCGCACGCGGTCTTCGCTGGTGGCCGTGGCCGTCATGGCCAGCACGCGCAGGTGCGCCAGCTGCGGGTCGGCGCGGATGTGGCGCGTCGCCTGCAAGCCATCCATCAGCGGCATCTGCACGTCCATCAGCACGCAGTCGAACTGGGTCTGGCGCAGCAGGTCGAGCGCCTCTTCGCCATTGTTGGCCAGGCAGACGGAGGCGCCCGCTTCTTCCAGCAATTCCAGCGCCACCTGCTGGTTGAACGTATTGTCTTCCACCAGCAGGATGCGCGCATGCTTGAGCGTGCGCATCACCAGGGCCGCGTCGGCGCTGGCGCGCATGGCCGCCGCCGTCTGCACCATGCTGTCGAGCATGGCGGGCGCGGCCTGGTCGGAAATGCCCAGGTTGGCCGTGAACCAGAAGGTGCTGCCGGCGCCGGGACGGCTGTCGACGCCCACGTCGCCGCCCATCAGCTGCGCCAGCTGCTTGCAGATGGCCAGGCCCAGGCCCGTGCCGCCATATTCGCGCGTGGTGGAGGTGTCGGCTTGCTGGAAGGACTGGAACAGTTTGCTCATTTCATCCTGCGACAGGCCGATGCCGTGGTCGCACACTTCAAAGCGCACGAGGCAGTGTTTCGCGTCCGCCACCACCCTGCGCACTTTCACGGTAATGCTGCCCTGTTCGCTGAACTTGATGGCGTTATTGGCGTAGTTGATCAGCACCTGCCCCAGGCGCAGCGGGTCGCCCACGAGCACGGCCGGCAATTGCGGGTCGATCTCGAACAGCAGTTCCAGGTTCTTGCCGGCGGCGCGCGGCGCCACCACCGTCATCAGCGTTTGTACGACATGGTCGAAACTGAAGTTGACGTGCTCGATTTCCAGCTTGCCCGCCTCGATTTTCGAGATGTCGAGGATATCGTCGATGATGCCCAGCAAGTGCTCGCCGGCGAAGCGGATTTTTTCCAGGTAATCGCGCTGGCGCGGTTCCAGGTCCGTTTTGAGGGCCAGATACGCCATGCCGATCACGCCATTCATCGGCGTGCGGATTTCATGGCTCATGTTGGCCAGGAATTGTCCCTTCGCCAGGCTCGCTTCTTCGGCCACCTGCTTGGCCTGATCGAGCTGTTCCGTGCGCTGTGCCACGCGCTCTTCCAGATGTTCATTGAGCTCGCGCAAGGCGCTCTCGCTGCGCTTGTGATACGTGATGTCCGTCAGGCTGGCCACCACCATGCCCACCTTGCCGTACTCATCGCGGATAGCCTCGGTATTTACGGACAGCCATGACAGGCTGCCGTCAGGCTGCAGCACGCCCATCAGCACGTCGCGCATGGCTTCGCCCGTCGACAGGGTGATGTGCACGGGATGGCTGCGCTGGTCGAAGGCGGAGCCGTCTTCGCGGATGGCTTGCCACAGGCTGTTGCCGGCCGGACTGGCCGCCAGCATGCGCTCGGCGGCGGCATTGCTTTCCAGGATGTGACCGTGGCTGTCCTGCACCACCAGGCCATTCGTCACGGCACCGAACACGGACGCCATGCGCTGGCTCGAGTTCGACAGCGCGATCGACGCCTGGCGCCGCTCGGTGATGTCGGTAATCATCGCCAGGGTGCCGCCCGGCTCGCCGTTGTCCGACTGGATGCTGGTGCTCGACAGCAAGCCCCACAGGCTGGACTGATCCTTGCGGAAGAAGCGGAAATCGACCTGGTCCGGCTGGCTGGCCTGACTGCCGTGACTGGCCAGGCGGCGCTGCATCAGCAACTGGCTATCGCGGTCCATGAAGTCGAGCAGGGGACGGCCCAGCATTTCCTGCACCGTGTAGCCGAGCATGTGCGCCATCTTCGGGTTGACGAAGGTGGTCTTGCCGTTCGCATCCGTCATCCAGATGCCTTCGGCGGCCGTCTGCACGATCAAGCGGTAGCGTTCCGAACTGGCGTGCAGCGCTTCCTCGGCGCGTTGCCGCTGCGTCATGTCGCGCAGCGAGACGATGGAAAACACTTGCCCGGCCATGCGCAGCGGCGACAGGCTGACCTTGGCGGGAAAGTGCGTGCCGTCGCGGCGGCGCGCCATCATCACCCGGCCAGGCAGGCTGTGCCGTCCTTGCGGGTCGCCCGCGGAGTGGCTGGTCGTGCTTTCCGGTACCAATTGCTCCAGCGACATGCCAATCAATTCGGCCAGCGGATAGCCGAAGCAGCGCGCGCCGATCTGGTTGGCGTAATGCACCTTGCCCTCGACATCGGCCACCAGCATGGCTTCGGGCGCCGCTTCCAGCATCGAGCGCATGCGCGATTGCTCGTCCTGCTTGCGCTCGCTGATGTCGCAGACGATGCCGCTGGCCTGTGTGGCGCTGCCATCCGAGGCGCGCGACAGGACGGCGCCGCGCGCCAGCAGCCAGCGCCAGTGGCCGTCGCTGTGGCGCAAACGGAATTCGCAATTGAAGGTGCCAGGCGCCTGGACGTCCAGATGCTGGCGAAAGGCCAGGCTCAGGCGCGCGCGGTCATCGCGGTGGACTTCGGCCAGCCAGTCGGCCAGTGCATGTTCGAGCCTGGCATGCTTGTCGCCCAGGACGTCCTGGTACTGGGGCGCGAACTGCAGCCGGTCGGACTGGCGCCGCCAGGTCCAGCCGGCCATGGTGGCGCCGCGCAAGGCTTGCACGGCATCCTGTTCGGCCTGGGCCTGCGCGGGTTGGGGCTGGTGGCGCAACTGCTGGCGCAGGCGCCAGGCTTGCCAGCAAGCCAGTCCCGCCAGGGCGGTGGCGCTGGCGGCGGCATACGGCCACAGCAATGCCGGCGTGATGCCGTGCGCCGCCGCCTGCACCGGCAGCGAAAGCGTCATGCCTGCCGCCAGCATCGTACGCGCGAGCCGGCGCAGCGCA
Organism: Janthinobacterium sp. NKUCC06_STL; assembly: GCF_019345455.1. Lineage (NCBI taxonomy): Bacteria > Pseudomonadati > Pseudomonadota > Betaproteobacteria > Burkholderiales > Oxalobacteraceae > Janthinobacterium > Janthinobacterium sp. NKUCC06_STL. The sequence continues at coordinate 1,692,804 of NZ_JAHKQY010000001.1, read as the reverse complement.
GGGCGCCGTGGGCGTGGTGCGCCGAAACTCGTGTGGCTGCAATACGACAAATGCATCCCTTTCTGGGGCGTGATTGGACTAGGCTGGCAGTACATGAGGCGCGCTCAAATAAACGCCTGCGGCGCTTTCTGGCGGCAACTATAGCATCGAATATTTACTCGGAGTATTTAAGTTCGGAAACGGCCAAAACGGGATTTTTTTTGCCCCGAAATGGCTGTTTTTTTCGCGATTTGGTGAGAATTCGTGAGAAAGTTTGCGCGAAATCGTGCTACGGAATCAGCGATCTGTAGAACACCTGATAAAACCGTAGCGAGCGGCAGCGATTTGTGGACGAGAAGCGCAACCGTGCTTGAGCACGGTGAGCATCACAGGCCGCAAAGCGCGACGCGCAGTAGGTTTTTCCAGGTGTTCTTAGGTGAAACTGCCGGCAAACTGATAGCGGTGTCCGGGATGCCACATGGTGGCGGTCGAGGCGATCTTGCCGCCTGAACGCGTCTGGCGGCGCAGCACCAGGCAAGGCTGCTTGGTGTCGATGGCCAGCATTTCGGCGATGTCGCGCGGCGCCGACAGCGCTTCGATGCTGTAGGTGGCGCCTTGCAGGGGGGCGGCTGCCATCAGGTATTCGTTTGGCGTGATGCTGGAAAAATCCTGCGTCATGTAGTCGGGCGCGCATTCGGGATTGACCCAGCGGTCTTCCACCTGGATCGGCACGCCGTTTTCAAAATGCACGATCAGCGAATGAAACAGCGGGTGTTCCGGCGGCAGGCCGAATTGCTTGGCCAGCAAATCGGACGCCTTGGTGCGTTCCAGCAATTGCAAGCTGCTGCGATGGATATGTCCGCGCGTCCGCACTTCATCGGCGATACTCTTGATTTCCAACAAGGTCGCCTGGTATTTTTGCTGCGCCACATAAGTGCCCGAACCCTGGCGCCGCGTCAGTATTTGCTCGCTGGTCAGTTCGCGCACGGCGCGGTTGACCGTCATGCGCGAAACGCCGAATTGTTTTACCAGTGCTTGCTCGGAGGGAATCACGTCGCCTTCCTTCCAGCGCCCGGCGGCGATGCCGGCCAGCAGAAAATCCTTGATGCGCTGGAAAATGGGCGTATTTTCTTGTGTAGTGTGGTCGTCCAATGCGGTTTCTCCGGAGCACGGGCAGGGCGCGCCGCCGGCTGGAGGCGCGATGGCCGATTTTAGCACCGAGCACGATGGCTGCCGCCAGCCTTTTTTTGAATTCAAAAGCAAGCGCCGGAGTGTGGCGCCGGCCAGCGCTGGCTATGCTGGCTACTTGCCAATGACAAGCACGGAGTCCGACATGGATCACTCTTACACCACCGATGATGAGCGCTGGGATGCCCTGCAGCGGCGCGCGCCCGACGCCGACGGCGTCTTTTATTACTCGGTACGCACGACGGGTGTGTATTGCCGCCCTTCCTGCGCCGCGCGTCCCGCCTTGCGCCGCAACGTGGCTTTCCACGCCAGTTGCGAGCAGGCGGAGGCGGCCGGCTTTCGCCCTTGCCTGCGCTGCAAGCCGAACTTGCCGCCGCTGGCCCAGCGCCAGGCGGCCATCGTGGCCGACATCTGCCGGCTGATCGACGCCAGCGACGAGCTGCCCGACCTGGACTCGTTGGCGCAGGCTGCCGGCATGAGCCGCTTTCACTTCCATCGCGTCTTCAAGGCGCACACGGGCATCACGCCGAAAGCGTACGCGGCGGCGCGGCGCGGCGAACGCCTGAAGGCCGGCTTGCAGGGCGAAGCGAATGTCACGGAAACCTTGTATGCGGCCGGCTTCAATTCCAGCGGCCGCCTGTATGCCGCCACGCCGGGCTTGCTGGGCATGACGCCTGGCGCCTTTCGCGCCGGCGGCAGCGGCGCCGTGATCCGCTTTGCCATCGGCGCCTGCTCGCTGGGCGCCATCCTCGTGGCCAGCACGGACAAGGGCATTTGCGCGATTCTGATCGATGACGATCCGGAAGTGCTGCTGCGCGACTTGCAGGACCGTTTTCCGCAAGCCGAGCTGCGCGGTGCGGAGCTCGAGTATGAACAGACGGTGGCGCAAGTGGTCGGCCTGGTCGAGGCGCCCGCTATCGGCCTGGACTTGCCGCTCGACGTGCGTGGCACGGTGTTCCAGCAGCGCGTGTGGCAAGCTTTGCGCGAGATTCCCGCCGGCAGCACCGTCAGCTATGCCGAGCTGGCCCGGCGCATCGGCGCCCCGCAAGGCGCGCGGGCCGTGGCCGGTGCCTGCGCGGCCAATGCGCTGGCCGTCGCCATTCCCTGCCACCGCGTGGTGCGCAACGATGGCGCGCTGCCCGGCTACCGCTGGGGCGTGGAACGCAAGCAGGCGCTGCTGGAACGCGAGGGCGAACGGTGAGGGCGCTGGATTGGCGGCAGATCGAGGATGATCTCAATCAATACGGCTGCGCCGTCATGCCGGGCTTGTTGGATGCGGATGCCTGCGTGGCGCTGGCGGCGCAGTATGACGACGCGTCGCGCTTTCGCAGCAAGGTAGTGATGCAGCGCCATGGCTTTGGACAGGGCGAATACCAGTATTTCGCCCATCCGCTGCCTGACCTGGTGGCCGCGTTGCGCATGGGCTTGTATTCCCCCTTGGCGGTCATCGCCAACCGCTGGCACGCCGCCATGGGCCTCGCTAGCCGCTTTCCGTCCAGTCACGCCGATTTCCTCGCGCGCTGCCATGCTGCCGGGCAAAACCGGCCCACGCCCCTGCTGTTGCGCTACCGCGAGGGTGACTACAACTGCCTGCATCAGGACCTGTATGGCGAGCACGTGTTTCCGCTGCAACTGGCCGTGCTGCTGTCGCGCCCGCAAGACGATTTCTCGGGCGGCGAGTTCGTGCTGACGGAGCAGCGCCCGCGCATGCAGTCGCGCGCCGAAGTGGTGCCGCTGGCGCAGGGCGACGCCGTCCTCTTTCCCGTCGCGCTACGCCCCGTGAATGGCACGCGCGGCAGTTACCGCGTGAACATGCGCCATGGCGTGTCGCGTTTGCGTTCGGGCTTGCGTCATACCCTGGGCATCATTTTTCATGATGCGAGCTGAACGGTAGTTGCGGCGCTTGAGTTTCCAGGATTACATGGCATGATGGCTGCTCCTTGTCACTCTTTCATTTCTGCCATGTCCGCGTTGCTCCGCCTGCTATGCCTGTTGACCATGTTTTTGCTGCCCGCAGCCCATGCGGACGAGGGCGTGCCCGCGCTCGTTGCGGAGGCCGCATCCGCCGTGGTGCCGTCGCAGCTTGCGGCCAGGACGGCGCCGCTGATGTTTGCCAACCGCAAGGTCTTCGTCTTCCGCGCCGCGCTGGCCGGCTATCCGCCCGATGAACGCGCCGTTGGCGCGCAGCGCCGCCTGGAAGGCGTGCTGGCGAAGAATGGCCCCCTGCAGACGAGCACGCGCATGATTCCCGAAGGCACGCAAGTGCTGCTCGATGGCGTGCAACTGTTCGTCGTCGTGCCTGGCGACGTCAACCAGTTGGCCGGCGACACGACGGAAAGCGTGGCGAAAACGGCGGCCGGCGAGTTGAGCAAGGCCGTACTCGACTATCGCGAGCAGAGCAGCTGGCGCTACCTGGCGATCGCCGCAGCCGTGTGCGCTGCCGCCACCCTCGTGTTCTGGCTGGTGTGGCTGGGCTTGACGCGCTTTTACCGCTGGGCCAAGCGCCGCAGCGGCATCCTGCTGGCCTCGCGCCTGCGCGACGTGCGCCTGAAAAACGTGCGCGTGCTCGATGCCGAGCACTACATCGCCTTCGCCTATCAACTGCTGAGCGCCGTGCTGTGGGGCTTGCGCCTGATGGCTACGTATCTGTGGGCCGCCTTCGTGCTGGGCCGACTGCCCTACACACGTTCCTGGGGCGAAAGCCTGAGCGGTTATCTGTTCGACGTGGCGGCCGATGTCTTCCACGCCATCATCGGCGCCTTGCCGGGACTGGTGCTTGTGTGCGTCATCTTCGCCATCGCGCGCCTGATCGCGGCCACGGCCGCCTCGCTGTTCAAGCGCGTGGAAAGCGGCGAATTGCAAATCGGCTGGCTCGACAAGGACACGGCCCTGCCGACGCGCCGCATCGCCAGCGTGGTGATCTGGCTGTTCGCGCTGGCCATGGCGTACCCGTATTTGCCGGGCTCGCACACGGCCGCCTTCCAGGGCCTGTCCGTGCTGGTGGGCCTGATGGTATCGATCGGCGCGTCGAGCATCGTGGGCCAGGGCGCCAGCGGCCTGATCCTCATGTACACGCGCGCCCTGCGCAAGGGAGAATATGTGCGCGTGGGCGACAGCGAGGGTACCGTGGTCGACGTGGGCATGTTCGAGACGCGCCTGCGCACGGGCCTGGGCGAAGAGGTCGCCTTGCCGAACGCGTGGGTGATGTCGCAAACGACAAAGAACTATTCGCGCGCCCAGCCCGGCGGCGGTTTCGTGCTCGACTCCACCGTCACCATCGGCTACGCCACGCCATGGCGGCAAGTGCACGCCATGCTGGAACTGGCCGCCTCGCGCACGCCGGAACTGTCGACCACGCCAAAACCGTACGTGATGCAGCTGGCCCTGCAGGATTACTACGTGCAATACCGCCTGGTCGCCTACGCCAGCGCCGAAGTCCCCCGCCAGCGCGCCGAAGTGCTGAACCGCTTGCACCAGAATATCATCGACGTCTTCAACGAGTTCGACGTGCAGATCACCTCGCCGCACTACATCGATGATCCGAAAGAATCGCAGGTGGTGCCGCCGGAGGAATGGTTCAGGGCGCCGGCGAAGCGGGGGGAGGAATCGTTCGACGTGGTTCCGCCCAAGTCTTGAGCGCGAGGAGTGTCCTGTCCGTGATGCGGGAAATCACACGTGCTATCTTGGTTTTTCCTCGGGCGCGCAGGTATTCTTGCCTTTTGTCAGCTGAACCACTAGGAAGCCCCCGGCGGGGGCTGTGAGCAGGCAAAAATCTGCCGAGTAGCGCGAAGTGGGATCGGATGCGGATGGCGGCCGTCCGAGGAAGGATACGCCATACACTTTTCCCGCAATCAGTGGCGCTGCTTCGCTGCTCTCGGCCCCATCAGGAGCCTTGCCGTAGCGCACGCATCCCCTGTTTGGCAGCCGATACGTGGGATCGCCAAACGAGGCATTGGGAAACATCACCGTCCATACATCTTTCCAGCCATTCGGCCCAGGTGTGCTGATCGTCAGCATCTTCAGGCTGACAGGGCCTCTTGATCTTTCCTCTTCATTGGCAATCTGGAAGCAGGGAAGGCCCGCTTCCGTGATGACGGCGGCGCGGCCCATGCGCGACCATGCCGAGGCATCGATAGTCGCCAGCGCGGCAAGCAGGAATAACAGTGTGTAACGATATGGCATGGCGATCCTTGCACTATCTGATGAGCGAATGCTCTGGGCAACTACCCTGTCTCCACGCTGGCGTGTCGCTGCCAATGGCGATGATTTTTCGTTCACCAATGGACGTGGCAACGATACAGAATTTCCCTCTATAGCCATAGGTCGGGTCGGAAGGATCATCTGGACGCCCATTCAAGAAGAAGCTGTAAACTCGTCCTGTTTGCAGTTCAGGGGCAGGCATGCCATTTGCGCCCTGTGGTATGTCGCCATAGAGAAGACAGATTTTTGATGAAAGCGGAACTTTTCTTCCTCCGCTCATCACAAAGCTCCACACTTTTGTAGCGGGTTTTACTGACAGGTCTGAAATACTGAGTGCTCCCAGAAGTGGCTGACCGTTACGTTTTTCTTCCGTCTGCGAGATGGTGAAGCAGGGTGTGCCATTCACTGAACTGATTTCAGCATCGGCGATGCGTGATGTTGCACAGGCATGCAGGCCGAGGGACATGAGCAGTATGAACAGGGCATTCTGCTGCAAGGACATCATGTTTTCCCTATTTCTGAACGGGACAGATTTCGTCTATCCAGGCTTGGCTATCGCTGTCGATACGAAGAATCTTGCGCTCTCCAGAGATGCCGCTGATTAAGCAAAACTTGCCCACGTAACCGCGAGTAGGGTCCGATGGATCGGCTGGCCCACCGTTCAGGAAGACGTCATACATCCGTCCCGTTTTCAGCGGCGGCGCTTTGGGTGGCTTGACCTCTGCCGTTGCTGGAGCAACCCCATATGGCAGGCAGGACTTGGCATACACAGGAATAGTCGCTGCGCCCGGTAAGAGAAAAGACCATACTTCTACTGCAGGCTTAACGGATACATCTGTCAGTACGATCGCACTAATCCGAGGAAGCCCGTTGCGCGCTTCTTCTTTTTGCGAAATGGTGAAACAAGGAGTGCCATTTTTTAGCAGTACTTCCGCGTATGCCATGCGGGACATGCCGAAAGCGTTATGGTATGTCAAACAAAGGCTCATGTTCAGAGTTGCGGCCAGGCAGATTCGTCTTGCTTTTCCTATCTTTAAAAAAGTCATGTAATACCTCTTCATAGAGCTCTATCGAGTTTTGATATTCCGGTTGCCGCATTGCATTTGGTTTTTTTAAATACTTCAGTGTGTGATAGTCGGCGAGCAGGTCACCTTGTGCTTCCATGTTGTAATCCGATAATTTTTTCTTCGGAAGTAGTACATACTTGTAATCCAAACCTAGCCTGACAAGTCCCCGTATCGCTACTGGATAATTCAATTGATGCTGCCAAACATGCACCATTTCATGCATGAACCAGTTTTTTGGCCTTGGTTTCTCCTTTGAGAAGTCCTCTCGGAATTCCGACTCATGAAAATAAATCGCCCCATCCGGCGTCATGGCCACGTTCTTCGGCTGCAAGCCGAACCATAGATACGGCTCGCCATGCACCTTGACCTTGCCGTAGTTGATCGCATCCTGGAACAGCATCCACGCCATGTCGATCTATCCCTTGGTTAGCGGGCGAACCTTGTTCTTGACTTTGACCTGTTTGACGGATGAACCGACGTCCTTGTTGGTCGTCTTGATGCTTTCCAACTGGACGACCTTGATGGTAGGCGCAGCGTGTTTTGGCGCGGCGGCGCAGCATGGCGATTTATCCGCGTGCGGCAGGAATTCGGCCTGGGTAATCTGTTCCTCCCGCTTGCTGGTAATTCGCCCCGTGCGCCCCTTCGCATCCATCGTCCCCGTCCACGTTTCGCCATTGCTCAAGGTGAGCCGGTAGTCGGCGTGCGCCAGCGGCACCTTGTTTAGCGAGACGAATTCCAGCTGCTCGTCATAGCCGCAGCACCAGCACTCGTCGGGCTGGCCGGCCAGGCGGTGCAGTTCGCAGCCGCTTGTCGCGTTGCGCAGGGTGGCGCCCAGCACGGGCTGGCCGTCGGCGCTGAAGGTGACGATCATGCTGTCGAAGCGCGCGCCCAGGCTTTTCTTCTGGTGGGCCACGAGTTTGAAGAACACGTCGCACGCGGTGGTGCTGATGACATGGTGCCTGGCCATGGGAGCTCCGCGACAAAACGCCAGCGTAGGACCGCGGCGGCGGGGAGGTATTGACTGGGCGCAAGGCATGCGCGCCTGTGTCTGCCTGATTGACCATTTTGCCAATTTCTATACACTCGTCTTTTCATTCATTCACGAAAAGACCTGGAGATGGAAATGCCGACCCTGCCCTTGCGCCGTACCCTGCTAACGCTCGCCTGCCTGGGCGCCCTTGGCCACGTGCATGCCGACACGGTGATCGACAACGCCAACGGCTACACGCTCAATGCTGCCGGCAAGGTGGTGCGCTTCACGGCGCTGGCCTTTGACGATGCGGGCAAACTGCTCGCCGTCGGCAGCGCCGCGCAAGTGAAACGCAAGGCGGCCAAGGGCGCGAGCCACGTCGACGTGCAGGGAAAAACCGTGTTGCCTGGCCTGATCGACGCGCATGGCCACGTGTTCGGCCTGGGGACGATTGCCAGCGGCGTGATGCTGTACGGTTCGTCCTCGCTGCCGGCCGCCGTGCAGGCCGTGGGCGACTTCGCGCGCGCGCATCCGGAACGCAGCTGGATCGTCGGCAATGGCTGGAACCAGGAAATCTGGAAGCTGGGGCGCTTTCCCACGGCCGTGGAACTCGATGCGGCGGAAAGCGCGCGGCCCGTGTGGCTGCGCCGGGTCGATGGCCACGCGGGCTGGGCCAACAGCCGCGCGCTGGCGCTGGCCGGCATCACGCGCGCCACGCCAGATCCGGCCGGCGGCAAGATCGAACGCGACGCGGACGGCAACGCCACCGGCGTGCTGGTCGATAACGCCATGGACTTGATGGACGCCGTGCTGCCCAAGCCGGGCGACGTGGAAAACCGCGCCGCGCTCGATGGCGCGCTGGCGCAGCTGTCGCAAGTGGGCCTGACCAGCGTGCACGATGCGGGCATCGGCCAGATGCAGGACCGGCTGTTCCGCGACTATGCGGATCACGGCAAGCTGACGGTGCGCGTGTACGGCATGATCGCCGACACCACGGACGACTTCGACGCGCTGTCAAAAAATGGACCCTTGACCAGCTATGCGCGCGACATGTACGCCCTGCGCGCCGTCAAACTGCTGTCCGACGGCGCCCTGGGCAGCCGCGGCGCGGCCCTGCTGGCGCCGTACAGCGACGATCCTTCAACCCGCGGCCTGCTGTTCTTCAAAGATGACGCCATGCGCGCGAAGATGGAAAAAGCCATGCGCGCCGGCTATCAGGTGAACGTGCACGCCATCGGCGACGCGGGCAATCATCAGATCCTCGACGGTTACCAGGCCTTGAGCGCGCAATACCGCAGCGTGGGCTTGCGCCACCGCATGGAGCATGCGCAGGTGGTGAAACTGAGCGACATCCCCCGTTTCAAGGCGCTGGGCATCGTGCCATCGATGCAGCCGACGCACGCCACGTCCGACCAGAACATGGCGGAGCAGCGCGTGGGCCACGAGCGCATCAAGGGCGCGTATGCGTGGCGCACCTTCCTTGCGCAAGGTTCGCGCATCGCCTGCGGATCGGACTTCCCCATTGAGTCGCCGAACCCGTTCGAAGGCATCCACGCGGCCGTCACGCGGCAAAACAGCGAAGGATTCCCGGCCGGCGGCTGGTATCCCCAGCAAGCCATGACGGTCACCGAGGCGCTGCGCTGCTTCACCCTCGACGCAGCCTGGGCAGCGCACCAGGAAAAGGTCATCGGCACACTGGAGGCGGGAAAATGGGCGGACTTCATCGTCGTCGATCAGGACCTGTTCACCGTCGCGCCGGCCGCCATTGGCAAGACGCAGGTGCTGCAGACGTGGGTGGCGGGCAAGCGCGTGTTCGAGAAAAAGTAGACTGTTTTCGCTTGTAAAAATCTGTTGACTTGGTTGTATAGACAACCTATGCTGGGAGTACAAGAGCGGGCCACGTATCGGGCTAGATACGCCCGCTCGCACCCTACGAGGAGACAGCATGAACAGCACAATGGACACCGATCCACGCTTTGATGCCAGCCGTACCATCCGCGCCCCGCGCGGCACGGTCATGGCTTGCAAGAGTTGGCAGGCCGAGGCGGCCTACCGCATGTTGCAAAACAATCTGGACCCGGAAGTGGCGGAAAATCCGCAGCACCTGGTCGTCTACGGCGGCATCGGCCGCGCCGCCCGCAACTGGGCCTGTTTCGACCAGATCCTCGCTTCCTTGCGCGAACTGGAAGACGACCAGACCTTGCTGATCCAGTCCGGCAAGCCGGTGGGCGTGTTCCAGACCCACGCGGATGCGCCGCGCGTACTGATCGCGAACTCCAACCTGGTGCCGAAATGGGCCAACTGGGAACACTTCAACGAACTCGATCGCCAAGGCTTGTTCATGTACGGCCAGATGACGGCCGGCAGCTGGATCTATATCGGCACGCAGGGCATCGTGCAGGGCACGTATGAAACCTTTGCCGAAGCGGGCCGCCAGCATTTCGGCGGCGACTGGGGCGGGCGCTGGATTCTGACGGCGGGCCTGGGCGGCATGGGCGGCGCGCAGCCGCTGGCCGCCACCATGGCGGGCGCCGTCTCGCTCAATATCGAATGCCAGCAAAGCAGTATCGACTTCCGACTGCGCACGCGCTACCTGGACAAGCAGGCGGCCAGCCTGGATGAAGCCCTGGAGCTGGTCAAATATCACACCGAACGCAAGGAAGCGATCTCCATTGGCCTGCTGGGCAACGCGGCCGAAGTGCTGCCGGAACTGGTACGCCGCGCGAAAGCGGGCGGCCTGGTGCCCGACCTGGTGACGGATCAGACCTCCGCGCATGATCTGGTCAACGGCTACCTGCCGCGCGGCTGGAGCGTGTCGGACTGGAAGGCGGCGCAGCAAGACCCGCAGCGCCACGCGCGCCTGACGGTGGCCGCCGCCGATTCCTGCGCCGCCCACGTGCAAGCCATGCTCGATTTCCACGCCATGGGCGTGCACACCGTCGATTACGGCAACAACATCCGCCAGGTGGCGTTCGACCAGGGCGTGCAGAATGCCTTCGATTTCCCCGGCTTCGTGCCCGCATATATCCGCCCGCAGTTTTGCGAAGGACGGGGCCCGTTCCGCTGGGTGGCCCTGTCGGGCGATCCGGAAGACATCTATAAAACGGATGCGAAGATCAAGGAGCTGTTCCCGCACCACACGCAGGTGCACCACTGGCTGGACATGGCGCGCGAGCGCATCGCCTTCCAGGGCCTGCCGGCGCGCATCTGCTGGCTGGGACTGGGCGAGCGCCACATCGCCGGCCTGGCCTTCAACGAGATGGTGCGCACGGGCGAACTGAAGGCCCCCATCGTCATCGGCCGCGACCACCTCGATACGGGCTCCGTCGCCAGCCCGAACCGCGAAACGGAAAGCATGAAGGATGGCACGGACGCCGTCTCCGACTGGCCGCTGCTCAACGCCATGCTGAACACTGCCGGCGGCGCCACCTGGGTCTCGCTGCACCATGGCGGCGGCGTGGGAATGGGGTATTCTCAGCATGCGGGCATGGTTATCGTGGCCGACGGCAGTGAAGCGGCGGCGAAACGCCTGGCGAGAGTGCTGGTCAACGACAGCGGCTCGGGCGTGATGCGCCATGCCGATGCCGGCTACGAAACAGCGGCCGCCTGCGCCAAGCGCAATAATCTGAACCTGCCGATGCTTAATACGAAGTGAAAGCAAACATGACACAGCACTCCAAAAGTTGGACCCTGAAACCGGGCGCGATGACCCTGGGCGACCTGCGCGCCGTGTGGGCCGCCCCCGCGAAACTGATTCTCGCCGCCGAAGCCTATCCCGTCATCGAGGCGTCGGCCGCCGCCGTGCAAGCCATCGTCGCCAAGGGCGATGCGGCGTATGGCATCAACACGGGCTTCGGCTTGCTGGCCAAGACGCGCATCCCCGATGAAAAACTCGAGCAATTGCAGCGCAACCTGATCCTGTCGCACTCGGTCGGCACGGGAGAATTGCTGTCGGACGCCGTCGTGCGCCTGATCATGCTGATGAAGATCGGCAGCCTGGCGCGCGGCTATTCCGGCGTGCGCCCGCTGATCGTCGACACCCTGATCGCCCTGTACAACGCGGGCATCATGCCGGCCATTCCCGCCAAGGGTTCCGTCGGCGCCTCGGGCGACCTGGCGCCGCTGTCGCACATGACCCTGGCCATGCTGGGCGTGGGCGACGTGCGCGTCAACGGTGAATTGATGGCGGCGCCCGAAGCGCTGGCGCAGGCGGGCATCGCCCCCGTGGTGCTGGCGGCGAAAGAGGGCTTGGCGCTGATCAACGGCACGCAAGTGTCGAACGCGCTGGCGCTGCATGGCCTGTTCATGGCAGAACGCCTGCTGGAAGCGGCGATGGTCACGGGCGCGCTGTCGCTCGACGCGGCCAAGGGCAGCGACTCGCCGTTCGACGCGCGCGTGCATGCCGTGCGCGGGCAGCCGGGGCAGATCCTGGCCGCGCAGATGTACCGCCAGCTGGTGGCGCACAGCGCGATTCGCGCCTCGCACCTGGAAGGCGACGAGCGCGTGCAGGACCCGTACAGCCTGCGCTGCCAGCCACAAGTCATGGGCGCCTGCCTGGATCTGATTGGTAACGTCGGCCGCACCTTGCTGATCGAAGCCAATGCCGTCACGGACAATCCGCTGATCTTCCAGGATGGTCCCAACGGGCAGGCGGAAATCGTCTCGGGCGGTAATTTCCACGCCGAGCCGGTGGCTTTTGCCGCCGACACGCTGGCGCTGGCGATTGCTGAAATCGGCGCGCTGGCCGAGCGCCGCATCGCGCTGCTGATCGACGCCACCTTGTCCGGCCTGCCACCGTTCCTCGTGCGCGACCCGGGCGTCAATTCCGGCTTCATGATCGCCCACGTGACGGCGGCCGCGCTGGCGTCGGAAAACAAGTCGCTCGCGCATCCGGCCAGCGTCGACAGCCTGCCGACGTCCGCCAACCAGGAAGACCATGTGAGCATGGCCACGTTTGCCGGGCGCCGCCTGGACGACATGGCGCACAACACGGCGGTCATCGTCGGTATCGAGCTGCTGGCCGCCGCGCAGGGCATCGATTTCCACCGTCCGCTGAAAACCTCGCCGCACCTCGAACATGTACACCAGCAGCTGCGCCAGAAAGTGCCGTTCTTCGACGCCGACCGTTTCTTCGCGCCCGATATCGAAGCGGCCAAGCAGATGGTGCTGCAGGGTGAGTTGAGCAGCACGTGCAAGAATTTGTTCGCCCCGCTGTACGCTTGAGCGGGCGCAAGGAGACAAGCATGGATTTCCGCTTCAACGAAGGCAGCATCCCGCTGCTGGTGTCGATGCCCCACGTGGGCACCGACATACCCGACGATATCGCCGCGCGCATGACGCCGCAGGCCCTGATCAAGGCCGACACGGACTGGCATTTGCGCGAGCTGTATGGCTTTTTGCAGGAGATGGACGCGTCCGTGCTGTCGGCGCGCTGGTCGCGCTATACCATCGACTTGAACCGCCCGCAGGAAGACACGAATCTGTATCCGGGCCAGGATACGACGGGCTTGCTGCCCAACGATACGTTTCACCGCGAGCCGCTGTACCTGGCCGGCAAAGAGCCCGATGCGGCCGACGTACAGCACCGGCTGCGGCGCTACTGGGCGCCGTATCATGCGCAGTTGCGCGCGGAACTGGACCGCCTGCTGCGCGTGCATGGCGCCGTGGTGCTGTGGGATGCCCATTCCATCGCCTCGCGCGTGCCGCGTTTTTTTGAGGGCAAGCTGCCCGACCTGAACTTCGGCACGGCTGATGGTGCCAGCTGCGATGGGGGCCTGACGTCCGCCGTGGTCGATGTCGCGCGCGCGCAGGATGCATTTACCGTGGCCTTGAATGGCCGCTTCAAGGGCGGGCACATCACGCGCCATTACGGCCAGCCGGCCGGCCGCGTGCATGCGATCCAGCTGGAGATGTGCCAGTGCCTGTACATGAATGAACCTGGCATGGATGACGCGGCGCCATTCGGCTACCGTCCCGACCTGGCGGCACAGGTGCAGCCGCTGCTGCGCCAGATGATGGCAGCGGCCGTGGCATGGGTGGCGCGTTGAGCGGCTGTCTGTTCGCGCGCCATGCGCTGCTGCCGCAAGGCTGGCGCCGCGACGTGCTGCTGGAGTGGGATGCGGCAGGCGATCTGACGGCGGTGACCGACAATGCCGCGCCGCCGCCCGGCGTGGAAGTGCTTGAGTATGTCTTGCCCGGCATGGTCAACCTGCATTCGCATGCCTTCCAGCGGGCGCTGGGCGGCATGACGGAAGTCGCCGGTGACGGGCCGGATAGTTTCTGGACCTGGCGCGACCTGATGTACCGTTTCGCGCGCCACATCACGCCGCAGCAGATGGAAACCATCGCCGCCCAGCTGTTTGCGGAATGCCTGCGCCATGGCTACACGGCCGTGTGCGAATTCCACTACCTGCAGCGCGATATGGCCGGTGCGCTGTATGCGCGTCCTGCGGAAACGGCCGAACGGGTGCTGGCCGCGGCGCGCCTCAGCGGCATCGGCATGACCATGCTGCCCGTGCTGTACAGTCATGCGGGCTTTGGCGAGCAAGCTTTGAAAGAGGAACAGGCGCGCTTTCGCACCAATGCGGATGACGTGCTGCGCATCGTCGAGGCGCTGGCGCCGCAGCGCGGCGGGCAGGTGGAGGTGGGCTTTGCGCCCCACTCGCTGCGCGCGGCCGGCGTGGCGCAGATTCGCGAAGTGGCGCAAGCGCTGCCCGCGGAGCGTCCCATCCACATCCACATCGCCGAGCAGCAGGGCGAGGTGCGCCAGTGTCTGGACTACAGCGGCCGGCGCCCGGTGCAGTATTTGTACGATCAGATCGACGTCGATGCGCGCTGGTGCCTCGTGCATGCGACGCATGTGCAGCCCGATGAAGTGGCGCTGATGGCGGCCAGCGGCGCCGTGGCGGGCCTGTGTCCGACGACGGAAGCGAACCTGGGCGACGGCTTGTTTCCGCTGGCCGAATTCATCGCCGCCGGCGGGCGTTTTGGCGTCGGCAGCGACAGCCACGTGTCGCAGTCGCCGGTGGAAGAATTGCGCTGGCTTGAATATGGCCAGCGCCTGCAACGGCAGCAACGTAATGTGGCCGCCACGGCAGATGAACGCCGCGTGGGAGATTACCTGTGGCAGGCGGCCTTGCAGGGCGGTGCGCAGGCGGCCGGGCGCAAGCTCGGTGCCCTGGCGCCCGGCTGCCGCGCCGACTTGCTGGTGCTCGACGACGCGCATGTGAACCTGTGCGGCGTGGCCATCGCCGATGTGCTGGGCAGCGTACTTTTCTGCGGCAACGACAAGCTGGTGCGCGACGTGCTGTGCGGCGGCCAGTGGCAGGTGCGCGATGGGCGCCACGTGGCGCAGGACGCCATCGCCGCCGCCTACAAGCGCACCCTGGCGCAACTGAGGGCGCTCTGATGGCGACCTTCATCCCGCAGGAATGCCTGCGCGCCGCGCCGTGGAAAAACGGCGGCGGCAGCACGACGGAAATCGCCATTGCTCCCCCCGGCGCCGGCTTCGATGATTTCGACTGGCGTATCAGCCTGGCGACGATCACGGCCAGCGGACCGTTTTCCAGCTTTCCCGGCATCGACCGCAGCCTGATGCTGGTCGATGGCGACAGCGTGCAACTGACGTTCGACGGCGCGCGCAAGGTGGTCTTGAGCGCGGCGCAGCCGATGCTGTGGTTTCCCGGCGAGGCCGTCGTGTCCGCGCAAGTCAAGGGGACGACGACGGATTTCAATGTGATGACGCGGCGCGACCACTGCCGCCACCAGCTGGAAAAAATCACGGCCCCGTGCCGGCTGGTGCGGCGCAGCGCGGCGACCTTGCTGTTTGTCGCCGGCGAAGGCCACGTGCTGGCGCGCGGCGCGGAACAGCAGTTCGCGCTGGCCCGTTATGACGCGCTGCTGCTCGATGCCGACGATGCGTCGGAATGGCGGCTCGACGCCTTGCAGCGTTCGGCCGTGTTGTGCGTCGACCTGTTTACCTAGGAGAGAAAAGCCATGCAAGACTGGGATATGGTCATCCACAACGTCCACCTGGCCACGATGGAGCATGGCTATGGCGAATTGCTTGACGCGGCCATCGCTGTCAAGGATGGCCGCATCGCGTGGTTCGGCCCCGGCGACGAGCTGCCGGGCAGCGGCGCGGTGCTGCACGACGGCCAGGGTTGCTGGCTGACGCCCGGCCTGATCGACTGCCACACGCACATCGTCCACGCGGGCAACCGCAGCGACGAATTCGAGGCGCGCCTGAATGGCGCCAGCTATGAAGACATCAGCCGCGCCGGTGGCGGCATCATGTCCACCGTGCGCGCCACGCGCGCGGCCAGCGATGACGAATTGCTGCGGCAAAGCCTGCCCCGCGTGCTGGCGCTGCTGGCCGAGGGCGTGACCACCCTGGAGATCAAGTCCGGCTATGGCCTGGACGCGGACAGCGAGGCGAAGATGCTGCGCGTGGCGCGCAGGATAGGGCAAGAGCTGCCCGTGTCCGTACGCACCACCTTCCTCGGCGCGCACGCGCTGCCGCCCGAATATGCGGGCCAGGCCGACGCTTATATCGAGCTGCTGTGCGCGCAGATGCTGCCGCAGCTGGCGGGCGATGGACTGGTCGACGCCGTCGACGCATTTTGCGAGCGCATCGGCTTTACGCCGGTGCAGACCGAAAGGGTGTTCGCGGCGGCGCGCGCCTTGAACCTGCCCGTCAAATTGCATGCGGAGCAGCTGTCGGACCTGGGCGGCGCGGCCCTGGTGGCCCGTTACGATGGCCTGTCGGCCGACCATCTGGAATTCCTGTCGGAAGAGGGCATCGCCGCCATGGCGCAACATGGCACGGTGGCCGTGCTGCTGCCGGGCGCGTATTACTTTTTGCGCGAAACGCAGCCGCCGCCGGTGGCGGCGTTGCGCGCGGCCGGCGTGCCGATGGCCGTGTCCACCGATTGCAACCCGGGCACGTCGCCGATGACGTCCTTGCTGCTGGCGATGAACATGGCGTGCACCTTGTGGCGCTTGACGCCGCAGGAAGCGCTGGCCGGCTGCACGCTGCATGCGGCGCGCGCGCTGGGCTTGCAGCATGAAACGGGCAGCCTTGCGGTGGGCAAGCGCGCCGATTTTGCCCTGTGGCGCATCGCGCGCCCGGCCGACCTGGCGTATGCGCTGGGCCTGAACCCGTGCGCGGGCGTGGTGCATGGCGGTGTCTGGCGCGCGCCGGTGGTAAGCTTGCCGGATTGATCATCCGTCCTGGAGCGCCGCGTGCGTGTTGTTTACCTGTTGTTGTTGCTGGTTTTTGCCGCCGCGCCCATGTCCTCCCTTGCCATGGATGGCGGCACCCTGAAGGTGGGTTCGAAGCGCTTTACGGAATCGTACATCCTCGGTGAAATCGTCAAGCAGAGCGCCGCGCCGCACGTCCAGGCGCAGCACCGCCAGGGCCTGGGCAACACGGCCATCGTGCTGGCCGCGCTGCAGGCGGGCAGCATCGACGTGTATGCCGAATACATGGGCACCATCGGCAGCGAAATCCTCAAGCACGACAAAGCCATCGACCTGGCGCAGATGCGGCGCGAACTGGCGGCGCTGGGCCTGGGTGTGGCCGTGCCGCTGGGCTTTAACAATACCTATGCGCTGGCCATGCGCGGCGATGAAACGGGCATTGCCAGCCTGGCGCAGCTGGCCCAGCACCCGGCTCTGACATTCGGCCTGTCGCATGAATTCATCGGCAGGGTCGATGGCTGGCCGGGCCTGGCCGCCCGCTATGGCTTGCCGCAGCGCCCGCGCGGACTCGATCACGGCATCGCCTATGAAGCATTGGCGCAGCGCCAGGTGGACGTGATCGACATCTATTCGACGGACGCGAAGATACGCCAGTACGGCTTGCGCGTGCTGGCCGACACGCAGCAGTACTTTCCCCGCTACGACGCCATGCTCTTGTTCCGCCTCGACTTGCCGCCGCGCTTTCCCGCCGCCTGGCTGGCGCTGCAAGGCTTGCAGGGGCGTATCAGCGAGAGCGACATGATCGCCATGAATGCTGCCGTGGAAATCGATGGCAAGACTTTTTCCTACGTGGCACGCCAGTGGCTGGCGTCCGGCACGCAGGCGAACAAACCGGGCGCCACGCGCAGCAAGCTGCTCGATAAAATCATCGGTGACGATTTGTGGACCCTGACGCGCCAGCATCTGACCCTGGTGCTGCTGTCGGTGGCATTGGCGTGCGTGATCGGCATTCCGCTGGGCGTGCTGGCGGCATTTTCGGCGCCGCTGCGGCAAACGGTGCTGGCCTTCGTCGGCGTGCTGCAGACGGTGCCGTCGCTGGCCCTGCTGGCGATATTGATCCCCGTGCTGGGCATGATCGGCACGGTGCCGGCGCTGGTGGCCCTATTCGTGTATGCCTTGCTGCCCATCGTGCGCAACACGTGCACGGGCATCTTGCAGGTGCCGCAAGGCTTGCGCATGGCGGCGCTGGCGCTGGGCTTGAACAAGCGCGACCGCTTGCTGCACGTGGACTTGCCGCTGGCCTTGCCCGTCATGCTGGCGGGCGTGAAAACGGCAGCCGTGATGAGCGTGGGCACGGCCACCATCGCCGCCTTCATCGGCGCGGGTGGTTATGGCGAACGCATCACCATCGGCCTGGCGCTGAACGACAACGACATGCTGCTGGCCGGCGCGATCCCCGCAGCCGTGCTGGCCCTGCTGACGCAAGGTCTGTTCGAGCTGGTGGAGCGCTGGGCCGTGGCCGGCCGGCAGCACTGACGGCATCACGGTTACAGCGAGTGCAGTTTGGAGCGCACCGAGACGACGGCCTGGTGCAGGATGCGTTCAGCCTGGAAGTCGTTCTCGCGCTGTTCGGCGATGGCTTGCAAGTCGCGCGTGTAACGCTCCAGGCGGGAGCGCAGGTAGGCGCGGTAGATTTTCATGACGAGCGGTTTGGCAGAAACATTCATGATGTGGCTCCCAGGTGCGTAATGATGCGTTCATTTTGTGTGAGCGGAATGCCGCCACTTTGCGCCATATCAAATGCCATGACCCCGTCAAATTGGCGTGTTTGACATTGCACAATGCCCGCCAGGGCGAAGATGCCACACTGAATCTTCCCTGCTCGCCTGGTCATCATCAGCCGCTGCGGGCCCTGATTCCTTCAAGCATATTCAAGGAGCGTCGCATGGTCATTTTTGCCGTGGTTGCTGGCTGCATCGCCTGCCTGACAGTGTACCAAATCTATAAAAATGCGCAGGGTGGCAGTGGGGTTGCGCAACAACATATCGGCTTGCACGGCACATTGATTGAACCACGGAAATAATCAGTGTCATTCAAGCGACACTTGGTGAAACTTGGTTAGCAGATTTAAGTCAAATGTAAGGCCCGGTAAGCAAATGTAAAGGTCTGCGCTATCGCAAGCGACAGCGTTTATATTGATAACCGTTGATTGCATTCTCCCCCTCCCACTTGACAATGGGTTCTACCCCGCGGTGCCGCTAGCCCGCGGGGATTTTTTTGGGCAATTGGTTTATGCAGATATCGGCGTACCCGCCGACAATTGCGTCAAGGCATCTCCAGCGACCCGGCAGATGCGCCAGTCTGGCATCACGTCCGCGCCCATGCCCTTGTAGAAATTGATCGCGTTTTCATTCCAGTCCAGCACCGACCATTCGAAGCGGCCGCAATCGCGTTCGACGGCCAGTTGCGCCAGCGCCACGAGCATCTGCTTGCCATAGCCCTTGCCGCGCACCGATTGCTTCACATACAGGTCTTCCAGGTACAAGCCCTTGCGGCACAGGAAAGTGGAAAAATTATGGAAGAACAGGGCAAAAGTCACCACTTCGCCATTTTCCTCGCCCACCAGCGCTTCGCATGCGGGATGGGCGCCGAACAGGCTGTCGTGCAGCATGGATTCCCTGGCGATCATCATGTGTTCGAGTTTTTCAAACACGGCCAGTTCGTGGATCATGCCAAAGATGGCGGCCACGTCGGATGCGGTCGCGGGACGGATGGCGAGGGAGGAAGAGGTGCTCATGTTGCCTTTGTTGATGGAGTGGTGGAAAGGGAAGCGATGGGACTCGTCTTGCGTGCGCCCGACGTCAGGGCCCAGGCCACGCTGGACAGGCACAGCACCATGCCCACCCATTCGATGGCGGCGGGCCGGTAGTGTTCGAACTGCACCGACAGCAGGACGGAAATGACGGGCGTGACGACGCCGATGTACACGGTCTTTTGCGTGCCGATGCGGGCGATTAAGGTGAAATAGGCGCTGAAGGCGATCACCGAACCGAAGATGGCCAGGTACACCAATCCCATCCAGTAACTGGGGCGCGTGGGCAATTGCCACGACTGGCCCGTGGCGACGGCCCAGACGGCCACCATCAAGGTGCCCCACAGCATGGTCCAGGCCATGGTCAGCATCACGTTACCGGAGTGTTCGCGCACTTTCATGACGAGGGCGTTGCCTGCCGTGCTCGACACGGTTGCCACCAGCGCCAGGATAAAGCCGAGCAGGAAATGACCATTGCCGCCGCCCAGAATATCTTGCAGCGCCGCGCCGATGGACTGGTAAAACAGCAGCACGATGCCGCAGATGGCGACGAATGCGGCGCAGCAGGTGCTCCAGGTGATCGGTGTGCCGAAGGCGATGCGGTTGAGCAACGGCGTCCAGAAGACCATCAGCGCAAACAGCACGCTGACGAGGGCCGAGACCAGGTATTGCTCCGAACTGTAGGTGCACACATAGCTGAGGGCGAACGAGGCCAGTCCCTGCAGCAGCATCCATTTTTGCGCGCGCCAGGGCAGGCGCAGGCGGTCGCCGCGCACGGCGCACCAGGCAAACAGGGTGGCCGACGCGAGGCCGAAGCGGTAGACCACGGAAACGGCGGGGGCGACATCGCCCAGCTGCAAGGTGATGGCCCAGAAGGTGGAGCCCCAGATCAGGCAGGCAATAATGAACAGGAGAGGAGAGGACATCGCGCAAGTATACGGGCATCGCGCGTTCCGGTCGAGTTTGGCAAATGCGCAGGCAGGCATTGAGCCAGCGCAGTGCTTCTGGAAAATGTTGAATTTATGAAAATATTTACTTTATTATCAAGTAAATATTTTCTGAATTGCATTTTTGAAGGGGACCGCCATGCCAGCCTCACTGCAGATCAAAGTATGGAGCGTGCTTGTGTATGTCGTCGTGACGGCTGTGATTGCCATCTGGCTGCACCCTTCCGCCTTGCTCGCTGCCGGCGCATTCGGCTGAGCGCATGCGCCGGCAAGCGGATCAATGCGTGACGCGGGTCTTGCGGCCATCGGACAGCAGGCGCACGCGCTCGCCCGGGCGGAACAGCTCGTCGGCGTCCTGCACGATGGCGCGCATGTCGCCATTGTCCAGGCGCACGGTGATTTCCAGGCCGGCTTTGTTCGAGGCATTCGCTTCGATGCTCTTGCCGGCCATGCCGCCGGCGACGGCGCCGAGGATGCTGGCCGCGATGGCGCCTTTGCCGCCGCCGATAGTCGAGCCGGCCACACCGCCCAGCGCCGCGCCAGCCAGCACGCCCGTGCCCGTTTCACCCTTGTCAATGGTTACCTGGCGCACGGATTCAACCGTACCCATGCGAACCGATTGTTCATTCTGCGCCTGGCGCGCATTGTAGACATTTGCCGAGTTCGGTTGTACGGCGCAGCCGGCCAGGGTGGCAAGCAATGCCACTGCAATAATTGGTGCTTTCATGTGGGACTCCCTTGGACAAAAGTTGCTTGCCGATTGCGTCGACCGGCAGATGGTGACTTATCATAAGGACACTTGCCTCAGATAACTAGTTACGAATGGTAAAAATCTGTTACCAACTTCGCGTAAGCGCTTGCCGCTCAATACGTCAGCCGCAGGCGCCGGTATAAAAATCCCAGCACGAACAGCGGCCCCACCAGTAAAAAACGCAAGTCGTCGAGGAACGACGGTTTCTTGCCTTCGATCTGGTGGCCGATGAACTGGCCTATCCAGGCCAGCACGAACAGCGCCAGCGACACGGGCAGGATGGTCAGCGCCGGCATGAGCAGCAGCAGGCCCAGCATGGCGGCCAGCATCGCCAGCATGCCCGCAGCAAACGGGCGCGACAGCTTGTAATAATAGTATAAGGCCAGAATACTGCCGAGCAGCGCCACGCTGGGATGCACGCTCCACAGCAGCCCCAGCAGGCTGAAAACGATCAGCGGCACACACACGATGTGCACCCATTCATTGACGTGATTGCGGTGGCTTTCGCCATACTGTGCCAGCAGGGTATCGATGGTGCGCATGGGTGGTCTCTTGTGTAGGCAGGGTTGTGCGGGAATTCTACACTGTCGCGTGGCCGGGTAAAATGGCCCATCATTTTCCTTTTCGGAACGCTCATTTGAATAGCCCAGCCATCTTGCCAGACGTTGCCGCCGACCCGCGCAAGCGCTGTTTCGATCCCGTCGTCAATGCCGATACGCGCTTGCTGGTACTGGGCAGCCTGCCCGGCGAAAAATCGCTGGCGCACAGCCAGTACTATGCGCATCCGCAAAACAGGTTCTGGATGCTGCTGGGCGAAGTGCTGGGCGTGGAGTTGAAGAACCAGCCCTATGAGGAACGTCTGGCGACCTTGTTGGCGCACGGCGTGGGCCTGTGGGATGTGGTGGCGCAGGCGCAGCGCACGGGCAGCCTGGACAGCAACATCCGCGAACGCGACGACAACGACCTCGTGGCTCTGGCCGCCAGCCTGCCGCAGCTGCGCACGATCGCTTTCAATGGCGGCACGGCCGCGAAGCTGGGCATCAAGGTGCTGGGTGAACATGCGCAGCGCTACCGCATCGTCAGCTTGCCGTCGAGCAGTCCCGCCTACACCTTGGCGTATGCGCAGAAATTGCAGGCGTGGCTGGCTTTGCGTGGCTGATGTCAGGCGGCAAGCCTGTGCATGAGGCGCTGCGCCCGTTCTTGCCGGTACTGGCGCCGCCAGAACCAGGCGATGCAGATCAAGCCCAGCAGGGATGGCGCCAGCTGCGTCCAGGGCTGGCCCACGCGCAGCAGGTTGCCGGCGGCGGCGGAAAGCATGGCGAACAGCGAGGCGAGCAGCTTGTAGATATGTTCATAGCGCCACAATATGCCATGCCAGCGGCGGGGAAAGGCCCAGCGCGCGCCGTCGTAGACGAGGATGGTGGCCAGGCCGCCCAGCGATGACAGCACGACGATGGCTTGCTGTCCGGAAGCATCGTGCTGCAGGCGCAACAGGATCAACCCGCCCGCCACCAGCGCGGCTGCCGTCATCGCGCCATCGACGGCTTGCGGACCGGCATCGCGCGTGTAGACGGCGCGCCAGCCGCTCAGCAGCTGGTACAGCACCAGCACCGTCAGCACGGCAAAGACGGGACGATAGTCAAACAGCAGATTGCCGATGGCGGCCGTGGCGCAGACCAGCAAGGTCAGCCACCCGAACAGCCGGCCGCGGCGGCGGTGCTGCGGCGTGCCCTTGGCTGTCGCCAGCAGGAAGAGCCCCAGGCCGATGGCGGCGCTGCCGGCCAGCACATGGGTGGCAATATTGATCAGTTGCGGCTGGGACATGCACATCTCCGGGAGGTGCGCCAGGCTGGTCGCACGCTAACGGGAGATGGTATCTTGATAACTGCCGCTTGTCGAGATGACGGGCGGTGTGAGGACAGAATTTACGCCGGCGCGTACGGCTGCGCTTCCAGCGGCTGTCCCTTGGCATCGAATTTCAGCGCCACGGACAGTTGCGTCACGCCGATGGTGGCCAGCGCGTCGCAGATGTCGTCGACTTCATCCTGCAGGTCGGCAGCCAGGTCCAGCGGCTTGTCGGCGCTGTGCAGCAGCTGGCCGCTTGCCGTGCTGACGTTGACGCGCAGCAGCATTTCGCCGTGCTCATCGGCCGGGCCGACGACCACCGACACGTCGGCAGCGTCCACCTGGTTTTCCGCCAAGGCATGGTTGATGCCGGACATCATTTGCAGCATCGCGTATTCGCTCATGCCTTGTTCCTTGCCACCGTGGAACAGATCCTGGTAGAGGAAACTCACTTCCAGCGCGCTGCCGGCCGGCGCCAGGCAGCGTTTCACCAGGTCGCCCACTTCCGTCGTCCATTGCTGGTAGCGGGCCATGCGCGCGTCGAACCAGGCGTCGAGCGCCGCTTCGTCCTTCGGTTCCGCATAGAACGGGTCGTCCACGCGTTTCAAGGCAAAGCCCAGCAGGAAGCGCAGTTCGACGGCCGTGTCTTGCGGGCCGAAGGCCGTTTCGCTCCAGCCGACGATGCTGCTTTCCAGACCCGGCGTGGCGACGATTTTCTTGTCCGTCATCGAGCTATAGGCATCGCGCACCATGTCGTGCAAATGGCTGTAGGTGATGCGGTCGATTTCATCGAGGTCATAGGCATGGCTCATCAGGACCACCTTGGCCTTGGCGCTTTCCAGTTCTGCCTGCTGGAAACTTTTCACCAGTGCTTCGAAAGCGTCCTGGTCCTGGAAACTGTCCGCTTCCTTCAGACCGCCCGTGCTTTGCACCAGCAGGGGCACGACGAAGGCGTTGATTTCCATCGCCGGGGCATTCTCGCGGCGGATCACGGAAATGGACGCCGCTTCCTCGATGTGGCTGCGCAGGTACTGATAGGCGCCCACGTCTTCGTATTTCGAACGCTCGATGGCGTCGTACAGGATTTCATCCTTCTTTTGATTCAGGGCCTTGCGGATCAGGCGGCCGAACTCGACGGCTTGCTCGGCCAGCACCGTGCCCTGCGATTCGCTGTCTTCCTGCTCCGCCAGGTTCAGGGCCATCGTGCACAGCATGCGCGTGACGGATTCATCCTTGTCTTCAGGCGTGTTGGCGGATTTACGGGGGACAGGGCGCTTATTTTTGGGCATGGCGATCAACAGGTTAAGAAAGACGGGTCAGGCAAACGGAAACAGGCGCCAAGGCTTTGCCAGGCGCCGGGACAGATCATACAGGCGGACGCGGCCGCCTGATACATCAATGGTCGGTATCGAACATCTCGTGCAATTCGTCGAGCAGGTCGGCGGCTTCTTCCTGCGACAGGCCGAGATGCTGGCAGGCAAGCTCGCCGCCCTTGTCCCACTCGAGCGAGGTACTGTTGCCATGGTAGCGCTGAATGCCTTTTTCGGCCAGCAGCGACAGGGCGACGAGCGAGCGGATGGCGTCGTCCGTGGACGGATCTGCCAGCACCGTGTAGTCGTGGTGGTGCAAAATCGCCCAGGAGACGTCGGAGGACAGGCCCCAGTTGCGCGCCAGCAAGCAGCCGATGGCCGCATGGTTGGTCTGGTGGCGCGCGTCTTCCAGTGCCGTAAAACAATTGTTCGCATCGTTGGCCGCCGCCGCATACGTGTTGACGTAGTCGGGAAAGCGGTTCATCAGCAGGGGCACGCCGATGTCGCAGAACAGGCCGAAGGTGTGGGCGATGTCGGGCGGGGCGATGCGCAGCTTGCGCGAGGTAAATACCAGGGCGCGCGCGCGCTTGGCCGACACATCCCAGAAGTTGGTCAGTTCCACGCCTTCCGCTTCCAGCGCCTGGCGTGCCAGCAAGCCCGTCATCATGGCGCTGCACTGGTTGATGCCAAGAAAATTGATGCCTTGCTCGACGGACTTGGCCTTGCGCGCGGCGCCATAGAACGGCGAGTTGGCCAGTTTCAGCAGGGCGCCGGACATGCCGACGTCATCGGCGATGATGCGCGCGATGCGGCGCGGCGACGGGTCCTGTTCCGCCAGTTCGCGCTGCAGGTCGACCAGCAGGCTGGGACGCGGCGGGATGCGGATGGAACGCATCAGGGCGTCAACCGGATCTTCCTGCACTACCTGCTTTTGCGCTGCCGCTCTCATCATCACGCTTTCATCATCATTTTTGTGCCCGGTGCTTAGTCTGTCGTGCGCTGTCGCTGCCCGCCTCATGAGCGTCTGGCGCAGTGCCCGACGATTATCGCTGTTTATGCGCGGCAATAGTTCATCTCTGCAATATTTTGTCGCAAAAATCCTCGTTTTGGCCTACTCCGGCTGCGATTTTCGTCATTTTACGACGCGGCCCATGAAAGAATTCATGATTAAAATAGCAAGTTTCATTTGTTTTCAAGGTGGGACAAGGCGTGCGGCGGGATGCGTGGCGGTACAATTGCCGGATGAAAAAAATCCTCGCGGGTATCGATTTTGCGGACGATTCCAGCAGCGTGGCGCGCCAGCTGATCGGCGTGACGGTGCTGGTCGATGGCGTGGGCGGGCGCATCGTGGAAACGGAAGCGTATGACCGGCTGGACCCGGCTTCGCACACGTATGGCGGCATGACGCCGCGCAATGCAGCCATGTTCGGCCCGCCCGCGCACGCCTATGTCTACCGCTCGTATGGCATCCACTGGTGCCTGAACTTTGTGTGCCGCGAAGCGGGCCATGGCGCGGGCGTGCTGATCCGCGCCATCGAACCTTTGGTGGGCCTCGACATCATGCGCGAGCGGCGCGGCGTCGACGATGCGCGGCTGCTGTGCTCGGGGCCGGGCAAGGTGTGCCAGGCGCTCGGTGTCACGCACATGCACAACCGGCTGGCGCTCGATGCGCCGCCGTTCATGCTGTTGCCCCGCGAACAAGAGGTGACGGTGCAGGCGGGCTTGCGCATTGGCATTTCCAAGGCGATGGACACGCCGTGGCGCTTCGTGCTGGCCGGCTCGCGCTATCTCAGCAAACCGATGCGCGCGCCAGCCGCCTAGCTGCGCCGGCGCTGCGGCGTCGTGTTTGTGCCGGGCAAGGCGGACTTGCCGCGCAACGGGCTGTGCAGTGCGCGCCGGTCCTGCTGCGCACTGGCCGGATGCTGGAATGCTTCTTCCTCGGTCGGGCCGCTCGGCGCGGCGGGGCGCTGGTCCAGGGTGAAGACGCTGACTGCCGCCGACAATTTGACGGCCTGGTCCTGCAAACTGGCCGCCGCTGCCGCCGCCTGCTCCACCAGGGCCGCATTTTGCTGGGTGACATCATCCATTTGCGTGACGGCCTGATTCACTTCCGTGATGCCCGACGCCTGCTCCGCGCTGGCCTGTTTCACGCGCTGGATGATTTCATTGACTTGCTGCACCGAAGCCACGATGGCGCCCATGCTGTCGCCCGCTTGCTGCACGGCCACGCTGCCGCCATCGATGGTGGTCACCGAGGTGGCGATCAGGGTCTTGATTTCCTTGGCCGCCTGCGCCGAGCGCTGCGCCAGGGTGCGCACTTCGGATGCCACCACGGCAAAGCCGCGGCCTTGTTCGCCCGCGCGCGCCGCTTCCACCGCCGCATTCAGCGCGAGGATATTGGTCTGGAAGGAAATACCATCGATCACGCCGATAATATCCACGATCTGGCGCGAATTGGCGCGTATTGTCGCCATCGTCGTCACCGCCTGCTGCATCGACTCCCCCCCTTGCACAGCCAATGTGGATGCTTGCCCCGCCAGCTCGCAGGCCAGCTGGGCGTTGTCGGCGTTGTCATTGACGGCTTGCGTCAGCGCTTCCATGGCGCTCGATGTTTCTTCCAGCGAACTGGCCTGCATTTCCGTGCGCGCCGATAAATCCAGGTTGCCGGTGGCAATTTCGTGCGAGGCCGTGTCGATTGATTGCACGGCGTCCATGATGGTGCGCAAGGTCTGGTTCAGGTGGGCGATGGTCTGGTCCAGCACGCGCGAGGTGGCGGCGATTTCGTCATTGCCCTGCTTGGGCGCGCCGGCCGTCAGTTTGCCCGCCGCCAGGTCTTGCACGGCGTCGGCAATGCCGCGGATTTCCACCAGCATGGCGCGCCGCACCAGCATGGTCACGACGATGGAGACGAAGATAGACAGCAGCACCGTCAGCAGCAGGCTCCAGCCCAGGGTGCGAAACTCGGCGCTGGCCGTCGCATGGGCCTGGCTGCTGAGCGTCGTTTCCAAGGCCGACAGTTGCGCCAGCTGCGTATTGAACTGGCCGAATTGGGTTTCCGCCTTGAGCATGGAATTGGTGGCGATCGACTGGTCCATCTGCGCCATTTCCATGGTTTCCAGCACGGCCTTGCGATAGCCGGCCAGCGCCGCGATGGCCGCATCGACCAAAGTGCGCTCGGCGCCCGTGGCCGTGGAACGCAGCGTGGTCAGCTGGGTGCCGATGGCCGCGTGGCGCGCCTTGATCTGTTGTTCAAGTGCATCGAGGCGGGCCTTGGCGAAGCTGCCATTCGTCCACGACAGCAACTGGTACATATTGCCATGCACCTGCCTGGCCTCGCCGAGTACATCGGCGGCCGCCTTCAAATGCGTGATGCGCACCCGCACCATGTTTTCCAGCGAGGCATTTTGCCGCACCATGCCATACCATGCGCCGGTCGAGCTGAGTATCAGCAACAGCAAGACCAGTATGGGCGCCAGCAATAATTTTGGTCCGATGCGTAATTGATTGAGCATGCTTGACTCCTGGCTATGGCTGTTCACACCGCAGGCGGCGCGCGGTGTGCATGCGCGCCGCCCCTGCCTTATTTTTTGTAGATCCCCGCTTCCAGCACTACATCGTTGACGCGCAGGATGTATGTGGTCTTCGGTTCGATCTTGCCGCTGGTGGGATTCTTGTACTGGTAATCGACCCAGCCCTTGCCCTGTTTTTGCGCCAGTTCAATGATTTCACGGCGATATTTCTTGCCATTCGCATCGGGCACATCCGTCAAATCCTTGCCCACGATGGAAGGATTGATGGGGTGGGCCAGCACGATGCCCGTCTTGATGTCGCGCATGTCCACGTATAGCGAGCCCTGCACGAAGTCCGGGTCTTTCGCCGTGATTTTCTTCATCATTTCTTCCTTGCCATGCGCCTTCATGAAGGCGGCGCCCCGTTCGGCCATGGCGATGGCGTCTTTTTCCGTTGGTTCGACGGCGGCACTGACGCTGCCGCCGGCAAATGCCAGGCACAGCAGGCTACCCGTGAATAAGCGTTTCATGAAAGCTCCTTGTGATATCGAGGGATATGTTGCCAAGTCGTAATTTACGTCGCCGATGCTTCCCTCAAATTGCGATGGAACAAACTAAGGTGTTGCTTGTAGGCAGCATGCAACGTATCGACGGCTTGTTGATATGTAGCAATTTGGTTCCGAACGGCAAGAATTATGATGACTTTCACAGCATGCCGGGCGGGTCTGGCATGAGGGGGAAGAGGCTGGAATTGGACGATGTAGGGCTGATTTCATGCAAGTTATCGCTATTTACAGGCAAGGAGCTTATCGTGTCCGCACTCATTACCGAGCCGTTTTCACCCAAGTTCAAGCCGTATACGCGGCAGACCATTCAACAGGCGCGGCAGTGGGAATGGCTGCCGGAAGAGCAGCGCGAAGCCGTGCAAGTGGTGTCGCACGTCTTGCCGTTTCGCACCAATGAATATGTGCTCGATCAGCTGATCGACTGGAACAATATCCCTGACGATCCCATTTATCGCCTCGTCTTTCCCCACCGCGACATGCTGCCGCCCGAGCAGTACGCGCACTTGCGCGACCTGGTGCTGGTCAAGCAGGACAAGGCTGCCATTGATGCCTATGTGCATGGCTTGCGCCTGGGCATGAATCCCCACCCGGCCGGCCAGATGACGCATAACGTGCCGAAGGTCAACGATGCGCCCGTGCGCGGCTTGCAGCATAAATATGCGCAGACGGTGCTGTTTTTCCCCAGCGCGGGCCAGACCTGCCACGCGTATTGCACCTTCTGCTTTCGCTGGCCCCAGTTTGTCGGCATGGACGACATGAAGTTCGATGCGCGCGAGTCGCATGAGCTGGCCGCCTACCTGAAACTGCATCCGAAAGTGACGGACGTGCTGATCACGGGCGGCGACCCGATGATCATGAACACGCGGCAACTGGCCGCCTACCTGGAGCCGCTGCTGGCGCCGGGTCTGGAACACATCCAGAACATTCGCATCGGCACCAAGGCGGTGGCGTATTGGCCGCAGCGCTTCGTGTCCGACCGCGATGCGGATGACTTGATGCGTCTGTTCGAGCGCGTCGTCAAGGCGGGCAAGAACCTGGCCGTGATGGGCCATTACAGCCACGCCGTCGAGTTGCGCCAGGACATCGCCCAGCAAGCCGTGAAACGCATCGTTTCCACGGGCGCCACCTTGCGCATGCAGGGGCCGCTGATCCGCCACATCAATGAAGATCCGGCAAGCTGGGCCGAGCTGTGGCAGACGGGTACGCGCCTGGGGGCGATTCCGTATTACATGTTCGTGGAACGGGACACGGGGCCGCGCGGCTATTTCGAGCTGCCCCTGGCAAAAGCGCACGAGATTTTCCAGGCCGCCTACCAGATGGTGTCCGGCCTGTCGCGCACGGTGCGCGGGCCGTCCATGAGTGCGTTTCCCGGCAAGATCGTCATCGACGGCATCGTCACCATCAATGGCGAAAAACTGTTTGCCCTGCAATTTTTGCAGGCGCGTAATCCGGATTGGGTGCGGCGGCCGTTTTATGCGAAATTCGATGCGGAAGCGACGTGGATGGACGATCTGAAGCCGGCCTTTGGCCACGACAAGTTTTTCTTTGAAACGGATGAGCCTGTGCCGCAGGTGCCGCATAAAATCATCCGTCTGGCAAAGGCCGCCTGAGCATGCACGGCGCCGGCGCTTTTTCCCGCTCCGGCATGGCCGTATTTTGTCTGGTATTCCTGCCGTTCGCGCTCGGGCATTACCTGTCGTGCCTGTTGCGCGGCGTGAATGCCGTGCTGACGGCCGAGTTGCTGAGCGCCATCGCCCTGACGCCAGCCCAGCTGGGCCTGCTGACCAGCGCTTTTTTTCTCGCCTTTGCGCTGGTGCAATTGCCGGTTGGCATGGCGCTGGACCGCTACGGTCCCCGCACGGTGCAACTGTGGCTGCTGGCGCTGGCGGCCCTGGGCGTGTGGCTGTTCAGCCGGGGCCACAGCTTTGCCGAACTGATGTGGGCGCGCGCCTTGATGGGAGCGGGCCTGGGCGGTTGTTTCATGGCCGCCGTGAAAGCGATCTCGTGCGCCATCGCGCCAGCGCGCCTGCCTTCCGTGCATGGCTACCTGATCGCCGTGGGCGGGCTGGGCGCGGCCACGGCCACCATGCCCGTCAAGCTGGCCCTGCACTATACGGACTGGCGCGGCGTCTTCCTGGGCCTGGCGCTGGCGGCGCTGGCCATCGGCTTGCTGATCCGCCTGCTGTCGCCGGCCATGCCCGCGCCCGCCGCCGACATGAACAAGGTGAACAAGATCAGCGTGTGGAGCGTCTATCGGGATCCCGGTTTTCGCCGCACCATCGCGCTGATCCTGCTGCCGCACACGGTGTTCTTTGGCGTGCAGGGTTTATGGATAGGTCGCTGGCTGGCCGACGTGGGCGGCTTGTCCGATGACAATGTCGCGTATCTGCTGTATCTGGGCATGGCGGCCGTCATCTTCGGCGCCATCGGCATGGGCATGCTGACGGAATGGGCCGGACGGCGCGCGATTGAACCCATGCAAGTGGCGGGCGCCGGCATCGTCCTGTTTGTCGCCGTGCAAGTGGCGATGGCATGCAATGTGGTGCCCAGCCTGCCGTTGCTGTCCGTGCTGTTTACCTTGCTGGGCACGGTGACGGGCCTCGAATATGCGATCGTCGCGCAAAGCATGCCGGCCAGCTTGACGGGAAGGGCGGCCACCTGCCTCAATCTGCTCATTTTCACGGGCGCCTTCCTGGTGCAGGCGGGCTTTGGCCTGATCCTCGGCTGCTGGCCCCTGAACAGCCAGCAGCAGTATCCGCCACAGGCCTACCAGGTGGCGTTTGGCGTGCTGGCGGCCTTGCAACTGCCGGGACTTGCGATGTTTTTCATTCACCGCTACAGGTGTGCCGGACCATCCGGTAAAATGACAGCCTGCACAGCGGCAATGATCAACTCCAAGGAAGACTATGAAACTCGTTCGTTATGGACGTCCAGGCAAGGAAAAACCGGGCCTGATCGATGAAGAAGGCAAACTGCGCGACCTGTCCGGCGTGATTGCCGATATTGACGGCGCACAACTGTCCGACAAAGCCCTGCGCAAGCTGGCCAAGCTCGACGAAAAGACCTTGCCTTTGGTGCGCGGCAATCCACGCTTCGGCGTGCCGCTGGCGAAAGTCGGCAAGTTCATCGGCATCGGCCTCAATTATGCGGATCACGCGGCCGAATCCGGCATGGCTATCCCGGCCGAACCCATCGTCTTCATGAAGGCCATTACCTGCCTGAATGGCCCGGACGACAATGTCGTGTTGCCAAAAGGCTCGAAAAAGACGGATTGGGAAGTGGAACTGGGCGTGATCATCGGCACGCGCGCGCAATATGTGAGCGAAGAAGACGCCCTGAAATACGTGGCCGGCTATTGCGTCGTCAACGATATCTCTGAGCGCTCGTTCCAGCTGGAACGGGGCGGCCAATGGGATAAAGGCAAGGGCTGCGACACCTTCGGCCCCATCGGCCCGTGGCTGGTGACGCGCGATGAAATCATCGATGAGCAGGACCTGGACCTGTACCTGGAAGTCAATGGCAAGCGCATGCAGACTGGCAATACGCAAACCATGATCTTCACGGTGGCGCAGATCGTCAGCTATCTGTCGCAATTCATGACACTGGAACCGGGCGACGTCATCGCCACGGGTACGCCGCCGGGTGTGGGCCAGGGCCGCAAGCCGCAGCGTTTCCTCAAAAAAGGCGACAGCATGCGCCTGGGCATCCCCGGCCTCGGCGAACAGCAGCAGGACGTGCTCGCCTGGACTGCTTGATGGCCGGTAGCGATATCGACCGCTTGCCCGCGCTGCCTTTGGCGCAGCTGGACCCGCAGCAGCGCGCCGCCGCGCAAGCCATCATCGATGGTCCGCGCGGGGCGCTGTACGGCCCCTTCGTGCCGCTGATCCGCAGCCCCGAGCTGATGGAAACGGCGCAGCGCATGGGAGAATACTTGCGCTACCGCAGCGCCATCGGCACGCGGCTGTCGGAACTGGCGATCCTCGTGACGGCGCGCCAGTGGGACCAGCAAGTCGAGTGGGCCATTCACGCGCCGCTGGCCGTGCAGAACGGCATCGCGCAAGCGGCCGTGGACGCCATTGCTGAACGGCGCGTGCCGCTTGCCCTGAAAGAAGACGAGCAAGCCGTGCACGACTTTTGCATCGAGCTGCAGCAGAACAAGCGGGTCAGCGACGCCACGTATGCGCGGGCGTTGGTGCTGTTCGGCGAGCATGGCGTGGTCGACTTGATGGGCATCAATGGCTATTACACTTTCCTGGCCATGGTGATGAATGGCGCGCAGACGGCCGTGCCGGCCTTGGGCGTGCCGCCCTTGCCCGCCTGATGAGATGAGTTTAGAAGAGTTCTTCGGCAAAGATGGACAAAGTGTAATGAAGTTGCAATTATTCAATATATAATTTTACTTCCCTTCCATTGCCAACAAGCTCAATGAAAACTCGTCCGTGCTTCACCCTGATGGGCCGCGCCTTCCTGGCGCTGGCCCTTTCTTTTTGTCCCTTGATGACGGTGCGTGCGCTGGCCGCCGAGACGGCCGCCAGCGCCAGCGCTTCCGCCCTGGAAAACTCCGTCGTCAAGGTGTTTTCCACCCTGCGCGGGCCGGACCCCTATAAACCCTGGAGCAAGGCCGCGCCGCAAGAGGTGACGGGTTCCGGCGTCGTCATCGAAGGCCGCCGCATCCTCACCAATGCGCACGTGGTCGGCTATGCCAGCCAGGTGCAGATCCAGGCGAATGGCGCCGGCGACAAGATACCGGCGACCGTGCTGGCCATCTCGCGCGGCATGGATCTGGCCTTGCTGAAAATCGACGACGACAGTTTTTTCGCCAGCCACAAAGCCGTGCCGCGCGCGAATGTCTTGCCGGACGTGCGCGATGCCGTGCTGGCATATGGCTATCCGACGGGCGGCACCTCATTGTCGATCACCAAGGGCATCGTCTCGCGCATCGAATTCGTGCGCTACAACTTTCCCGTCTCTGGCCTGCGCATCCAGATCGATGCGGCCATCAACCCGGGCAATAGCGGCGGCCCCGTGATTGCCGGCGACAAGATGATCGGCCTGGCCTTTGCCGGCATGCTCAATGCGCAAAATATCGGCTATATCATCCCCAACGAGGAAATCGAGCTGTTCCTGCGCGATCAGGAAAGTGGCACGCCCAAGGGCAAGCCGGCCATGCGCGACGTGACGCAAACACTGGAAAACCCCGCGCTGCGCACCTATCTGAAGCTGGCCAAGGGCGTCGAGGGCGCCGTCGTGATGTCGCCGGCCAGCAAGGATGCGGCTTATCCGCTCAAGGAGTGGGATGTCATCACGCATATCGGCGACTTTCCCATCGACAACCAGGGCATGGTCAAGCTGAACGCCAACAGCCGCGTGCGCTTCCAGTACCGGGTGCAGCAACTGGCGAAAGACGGCGAATTGCCGTTGACGGTGGTGCGCCAGGGCGCGCCCCTGAAAGTCAAGGTGCCCGTCTCGGCCGCGCACCCGATGCTGATCGCCGGCCTGCAGGGCAATTACCCATCCTATTTCATCTTCGGCCCGATGGTGTTTTCGCGCGCCACGACGGAATTCATGGCGGCGCCCAATGGCAACCCGGCAATATTGGGCGGCATGGCGTTTGCCGGCAATCCGCTGGCCACGCGGCGCGGCGATGCGCCCGATAGCGAGCGCGAAGAGCTGGTGGTGATCGCCGCGCCCTTCTTCCCGCACAAGCTGATGAATGGCTACAGTACCCGTTTCTTCTCGGTCGTCGATTCCGTCAACGGCGTGCGCGTGCGCAGCCTGGCGCACCTGGTGGCCTTGCTGCGCGACCAGACGGATGAGCTGCTGACGTTCCGCTTCCAGCAGCGCGATGCGGAAATGGTCGTCGTGCCGCGCAAGGACATGCTGGCGGCGACGGAATCGATACTGACGGACAATGGCATCCGTTCGGAAGCATCGCCCGACATGCTGAAAATCTGGAATGAAAAAACGCCGGCAAACTGATCGTTCCCGGCGTTTCGCAAGACAACAGGCGCGGCGCACACCGCGCCTGTTTTATTTTATGCCAGCACTTTTTTCAGCCACGCGCCGATGGCGTCGATCTCTTCCTGGCACAGCGAGTGCTGCATCATGTACTCGTGCCATTCCACCTTGTAACCCATGCCGGTGAGCAAGTCGCGCGACTGCTGTGCGCGGCCGACCGGTACCACGGGGTCGGCCGTGCCGTGCGCCATGAAGATCGGCGTTTCCAGGCTGGCCGGGGTGCGTTCGGCCGCCGTCTTGTCGGCCAGCGGCAGATAGCCGGACAGGCACATCAGGCCGGCCAGCGGTTCCGCGTGGCGCAAGCCCGTTTGCAAGGTCATGGCGCAGCCTTGCGAGAAACCGGCCAGGATGATGCGGCTGGCGGGAATGCCGCGCGCCTTTTCGCGCGCGATCAGCGCCTCAATTTGGGCTTGCGAGGCGCGCAGGCCACCCTCATCTTCGCGGCGCACCAGGTCGTTTTCGCGGATGTCGTACCAGGCGCGCATCACATAACCGTTGTTGATGGTGACGGGCATGGTGCCTGCGCTGGGGAAAATGAAGCGGATGGCGGGGCAGCCGCGCAAATCGAGTTCTTTCACCAGAGGCACGAAGTCGTTGCCGTCGGCGCCCAGGCCGTGCATCCAGATGATGGCGACGGTAGGGTTCGGTGCACTGTCGAGTTCTATGGTTTCCAGCAAGGTGCTCATGTGTTTTCCTCAGGTAAAGGTTGCGCCGGACGCAGCGCCGATTTGGGACGGAAGGCCTTGCAGATGGCCGGATCGGTTTCCATGTAGGGACCGCCGATGAGGTCGATGCAATATGGCACGGCGGCAAAGATGCCGTTGACCAGTTGCACGCCGTCGGCGTCTTTCAAGCCTTCCAGGGTTTCCTTGATGGCTTTCGGCTGGCCCGGCAAGTTCATGATCAGGGCGGCGCGCTCGGGCGTCTCGCGGATCACGGCCACCTGGCGCGACAGGATCGCCGTCGGCACGAATTGCAGGCTGATCTGGCGCATCTGTTCGCCGAAACCGGGCATTTCCTTGGTCCCGACGGACAAGGTGGCGTCTGGCGTCACATCGCGCCGCGCCGGTCCCGTGCCGCCCGTCGTCAGGATCAAATGGCAGTGGCTCAGGTCGACCATGTCGATCAGGGTGTTTTCAATCTGCGAGCGTTCGTCCGGGATCAAACGCTTTTCCAGGCGGAATGGCGTGCGGATGGCGGCGGACAGCCAGCTTTCCAGGGCCGGGATGCCCAGGTCTTCATACACGCCGCCGCTGGCGCGGTCCGAGATCGACACGAGGCCGATAATCAATTCGTCTTCTATCGTGGTCATAGGGCACCTGTCTATCTCGTAAAAAAACCGGGCTGATCCCGGTTTTTCGTCAATGCTGGGGTCAGACCCCAGTTTTTTACTCGTCGTCTTCGCCTTCAACGTCATCTTCGTCGGCATCTTTCTTGCCGCCGTTTTTCTTCTTGGCGATCTCTTTCAAGATCTGGAAGATTTCGCGGTAGGCTTTTGGCGGCTTGTTCTCGGCCTGCTCCTTGCGGGCATTGCGGATTAGGGTGCGCAGGTGCTGCACGTCCAGTTCCGGGTTTTCCGACAGCAAGACGGTCAACGCCTTGTCATCCGTCAAGAGTTTGTCGCGGCGGCGTTCCATCGCGTGCATATTGGCCGTGTCGGCTTTCGACAAGCCTTTCCAGCTATCGATGGTGCGTTGGATGGCGGCAACTTCTTCTTCATCCAGGGTGCGCATCTTCTTGCCCACGTATTGCAACTGGCGGCGGCGGCCTTCGTGATCCTTGATTTGCTGGCATTCGAGAATGGCGTCGCGCACGTCTTCCGGCATCGGGACGCGCTTGACGCGGTCACGTGCTTCATTGACGAGTTCTTCGCCCAGCTTTTGCAGGACGGTCATCTGGCGCTTGAGTTCCGACTTCGAAGGACGTTCATATTCCTGTTCGAATTCGGTCGATTGGAAGCCGCAAGCTCCCCGGTTTGGATTTGGCATGATAAGGCGGGATTGGCCGCGTAGGCCGCACCTGTAAACTGTAAACGACTGCTATGATAACCTTTTTAGCGGCTTTCCGAAGAAAACAGCGCATGAACGACTCCGTATTTACCCATAGTCAAGAGCAATTGCAGCAACTGGCCCGTGATGTGTTGTCTTTTGCGCGGGAAGCGGGCGGCACCGACGCTGCCGCCGAAGTCAGCGAAGGCGGTGGCCTGTCCGTTTCTGTACGAAAAGGCAAGATCGAGACGATCGAGCAAAACAAGGACAAGGGCATGGGCGTGACCGTGTTTGTCGGCAAGAAGCGCGGCAATGCCAGCACCTCCGATTTCTCTCCGGCCGCCCTGCGCGCCACGGTGGACGCCGCCTACAACATCGCCCGCTTCACGGCCGAGGACGATTGCGCCGGCCTGGCCGATGCCGACATGCTGGAAATGTCCCCCCGCGACTTGCAACTATTCTATCCCTGGCGCATTTCCACCGAGGAAGCCGTCGTGCTGGCCCAGCGGGCCGAAGCGGCCGCGTTTGCCGTCGACCCGCGCATCACCAACAGCGAGGGCGCCGGCGTGCACGTGCAGCAATCGCACTTTGTGTCCGCCAATTCGCGCGGCTTCATCGGCGGCTACCCGTTTTCGCGCCACACCCTGTCCGTGGCGCCCATCGCCGGCAAGGGCGCCAAGATGCAGCGCGACGACTGGTATTCGTCCGTGCGCGACGCCGCCAAAATGGCTAGCCCGGAAGCCATCGGCCGCTACGCCGCCGAGCGCGCCCTGTCGCGCCTGAACGCGCGCAAACTGGGCACGCGTACTTGTCCCGTGCTGTTCGAAGCGCCGCTGGCGGCCGGTTTGCTCGGTACTTATGTGCAAGCGACTTCGGGCGGCGCCCTGTACCGCAAGTCCACGTTCCTGAACGATTCCCTGGGCACGCAAGTGTTGCCCTCGCACGTGCAGATATTTGAAGACCCGCACGTGATCGGCGGCGTCGGTTCCGCGCCGTTCGACGAAGAGGGCGTGAAAACCGTCAGCCGCGACGTCGTCAAGGATGGCGTGGTGCAAGGCTATTTCCTGTCGACTTACACGGCCCGCAAGCTGGGCATGCAGACGACGGGCAACGCGGGCGGTTCGCACAATCTGTACCTGACCTCGAAGCTGACCGCCGCCAGCGACGATTTTAGCGCCATGCTGAGAAAGCTGGGCACGGGCTTGCTGGTGACGGAATTGATGGGACAGGGAACCAATTACGTGACGGGCGATTATTCGCGCGGCGCCTCCGGTTTCTGGGTGGAAAATGGCGTCATCCAATACCCGGTGGAAGAAATCACCATCGCCGGCAACATGAAGGACATGCTGCGCAACATCGTGGCCGTGGGTGCCGACGCCTTGCGCCGCGGCACCAAAGAGACGGGTTCCATCCTCATCGAGAGCATGGTGGTGGCGGGCGGCTGAGGCGCAAGCTGTTCGATGCCTGGCGGCAGCTGCCGCCTCGGCACGCTTCCCAAACGCTGGCCGCGCGGGCAAAAAAAATGCCCCGGCGAGCGGGGCATGGGATCAAGCGGGCCGGTTCGGCCTTGGCGCTCAGGTGCGCAAGGTAGACAGGATAGGCTGCAGCACGGCCGCGCCCAGGGCGGCGCTGCGGGCGCCGCTCCAGCCCGTTTGCGGGTCGGGATCGTTGGCATTGTCCTTGAACGGCAATTCCAGGGTCAGCGACAGGCAGCCGAAGGCGTGCGTGATGTGGGGCGAACCCATGGTCAGCACTTCCGGCGTGAACGGGCCGTCTTCGTAGCCGTGCTCATCCTGGAAGTCGGGGCTGGCCACCTTGAAGTCGGCGATGAAGCGGTCTTGCTCGGCTTTTTGTGCTGGCGTGAAATTTTCCAGCGCATCGCTGCCAGCCACGAATACATATGGCAGACCTTCGTCGCCATGCACGTCGAGGAACAGGTCGCAGCCGATTTCATGCATCTTCTGTTTCACCAGGAATACTTCCGGGCTGCGCTCCATCGTTGGCGTCATCCATTCGCGGTTCAGGTTGGCGCCGGCCGCGTTGGTGCGCAGGTTGCCATGCACGGAACCGTCCGGGTTCATGTTCGGCACCACGTAGAAGACAGCGTCTTGCAGGCACTGGCGGGCAAACGGATTGGCCTGGTCCAGCAAGGCTTCGAGCATGCCTTCGACAAACCATTCGGCCATCGTTTCACCGGGATGCTGACGCGCGATGACCCAGACTTTTTTCTCGGCATCGGCGTCGCCGACCACCAGCAGGTTCATGTCGCGGCCTTCCACGGTGCTGCCCAGGTCGATCAGGTGCACCAGCGGCGACGCTTGCGCGCTGTCGATCAGGGCCAGGTGGCGGTCCCATGGATACGGTTCGAAGTAGGCGTAGTACACGCTTTCTTCTTCGGGCGTATGTTCGATGGTCATCACGGTGCCGTCAAAGCTGGTCGGCACGCGGAACCAGGTTTCGCGGTCGTAGCTGGCGACAGCCTGGTAATCTTTCCAGCCGTCCGGGTAGGCCGACTTGCCGGCATTCATGAAGCGGATCGTGCACGCCTCGCCTTGCGCGCCTTGCAGGCGGAAGTAAAACCACTGCGTGATGTCGGCGTGGGAATCCTTGCGGATGTTCAGCTCGATGGAGTGGGCATCGTCGGCGCGCAGCACCTCGATCGCGCCGGCGTCGAATTGCTGGCTGATTTTAATGGTCATGTGTGTTCCTGATAAAAACGTATGGGTTTTGCATCGTGTGCAATGGCGCGATGATACCCGTTTTAGCGGCGCCTTTGTGCTGGCGCAAACGACGGCGGACGTGCTTTGCTAACGTGGAAGCTCCAACATGAGGAGAGCATCATGGACGACAACGGCAAACACATACGCGAACTGGAAAAGAAAGTCAGCGCCCTCAGCGACGCCCTGGCGCACCTGGGCAAGGGCACGACCTTGCAGGAATTGCTGCGCATCATACGTTTCCCCGGCTATACGACGCCGGCCGAATTCACCTTCAACGTCGCCATCCTCGACACCATGCTGGTGCAGGTCAATGCGCTGGAAAAGCTGGGGCAGGATTTGCTGGCGGGAGCGAAACAGGTGGTGGCGAAGCAGTAGTTTGAGGCGGGTTTACATTTTTACCCTAAACGCAAAGGCTGGGGTCGGACCCTAAGGGTCCGACCCCGGTATTACGTTGTTGGGTTCAGGTATTAAGTCCGCCAAAACGTTCAAAAAACCACGGCTCGACATTCGGCGCCTGCTCATCCTCGCGCCGCAGGGTAGCCAGGATATGTTCCTCGGCGGCCGCATACGTGATGCGGTACAGGTCGCGCGCCAGCGCATAGGCTTGCGTGCCGGGCCATGGTTCGGGCAGCAGCTCGACGGGCAGTTGCGGGTCGTGCAGTTGCACGCGGCGGTAGGCGTGCGTCAGCAGCGAGCGGATGACGAACGCCTGCTCGGCATCGAATACGGGTTCTTCCTGCAGCAGGGTCAGCAGGGGCTGGAAGCTGGCGATGAATTTTTCGTAGCCGGCCATCACTTCCGACAAGTCCCAGCAGTCGCCCACCATGTCGCGCAGGGGGCGCGTGCTCACGCCCGGCAATTCCGTGGTGTGGCAGACGTACAGCTTGCCCTGCACCTCGTTGCGCACGAGGATATCTTCCAGCGCCTCCGCATTGCTGGCCGGGTGGCCAAAGATGCCGGGAGAAATCAAACCATATCCGGCCCACAATAATTCCTTGCGCAGCGCCCCCCGCTCGGCGGCGCCGATGCTGCCGGCCGGCCCGATCACCAGGGTCCAGCTGCCATCCCAGTGCACCACCAGCGGCGCATAGATGCGGCGGTAGGCGCGTTCGAAGCGGGCCAGCGCCTCCGGGCGTATCGTATAGGCGCTGCGGCGGCCGTCGCGCTGCGAGCTGAGCCAGCCTTCCTGCGCCAGGCGGAATACGCTGGTGCGCAATAACCGGTCATTGACGCCGAATGGCGCCAGCAGTTCGATCAGGCTGCCCAGCCAGATGGCGCCGCCGCGCGGCACGATGGCGTCGCCAAAGATGGTCATCACCAGGGACTTCGAGCGCGGTGGGTCGCTTTCCAGGAAATCGGCTATCCATGCCGTGCAGCGGGTGTTCTTCATGTGGTTCCGGTCTGGCCGTGTTGCGGTCGAATCAATAAAAGCAGCAGTTTACTTGGCTGCGCGGGTAGCGCGGCAATAATTTGCGGGAAGCGCGGGTGGCGCTTCGTAGTGTTTTCTCATAAGCAATATCATACGCACAAAAAAGCCGCACAAGATACGAAATTTTAAAATGATTCATATCAAGTGTATGCAAATCGTTTTTTGTATCGTATTATCTATTCATCGCACCGCGTTGCTGCGCAAAATCAAAGACATGGGAGACAGATCATGTACGCACAAATGGTTGAAACCGGCCTCAAGAACGTCCGTTCCCTCGACGACATGGGCCAGGAAGAGCGCGCTTTCCAGGCACGCATCGACGAAGGCATCAAGATCGAGGCCAAGGACTGGATGCCGGACGCCTACCGCAAGACCCTGATCCGCCAGATTTCGCAGCACGCGCACTCGGAAATCGTCGGCCAATTGCCCGAAGGTAACTGGGTCACGCGCGCGCCGACCCTGAAACGCAAATCGATCCTGCTGGCGAAGATCCAGGACGAAGCGGGTCACGGCTTGTACCTGTACAGCGCTGCGGAAACCCTGGGCGTGTCGCGCGACGACTTGCTGGCCGCCTTGCACTCGGGCAAAGCCAAGTATTCCAGCATCTTTAACTATCCGACCCTGTCGTGGGCCGACATGGGCGCCATCGGCTGGCTGGTCGACGGTTCCGCCATCATCAACCAGATTCCCCTGTGCCGCTGCTCCTACGGTCCGTATGCGCGCGCCATGATCCGCGTGTGCAAGGAAGAATCGTTCCATGCGCGCCAGGGCTACGACATCATGATGTCGCTGTGCAAGGGCACGCCCGAGCAGAAAGCCATGGCGCAGGATGCCTTGAACCGCTGGTGGTGGCCTTCGTTGATGATGTTCGGCCCGTCCGACGCCGCCTCCGTCAACAGCGCCCAGTCGGCGCAATGGCGCATCAAGCTGTTCTCGAACGACGAATTGCGCCAGCGCATGGTCGACCAGACCGTGCCGCAAATCGAATACCTGGGCTTGACCGTGCCCGATCCCGACCTGAAGTTCAATGCGGAAACGGGCCATTATGAATTCGGCGAGATCGACTGGTCCGAGTTCAACAACGTCCTGAAGGGCAATGGCCCGTGCAACCGCGAACGCCTGCAAACGCGCGTCAAAGCGTACGAAGACGGCGCATGGTTCCGCGATGCCTTGGTCGCGTATGCAGACAAGCAAGCTGCTAGCAAAGCGGCAGCGTAAATACATAAGACAGATAGGGGATAGCAACATGAGCAAAGAATGGCCATTGTGGGAAGTTTTCATCCGCAGCCAGCACGGCCTGGCGCACAAGCATGTGGGCAGCCTGCACGCTTCCGACGCCACCATGGCGGTCAACCATGCGCGCGACGTCTATACGCGCCGCAATGAAGGCGTGAGCATCTGGGTGGTGCGCGCGGCCGATATCGTTGCCAGCAGCCCCGGCGACAAGGGCGCCCTGTTCGAACCGTCGAACAGCAAGGTGTACCGCCATCCCACCTTCTTCCCGATGCCGGAAGAAGTCAAGAACCTGTGATGGGAGCGCTTGCAATGGATGACAAGGTCAATTACCTCTTGCGCCTGGGCGACAACGCCCTGATCCTCAGCCAGCAGTTGTCGCAGCTGTGCGGCAAGGGGCCGGCG
Organism: Janthinobacterium sp. NKUCC06_STL; assembly: GCF_019345455.1. Taxonomy (NCBI): domain Bacteria; kingdom Pseudomonadati; phylum Pseudomonadota; class Betaproteobacteria; order Burkholderiales; family Oxalobacteraceae; genus Janthinobacterium; species Janthinobacterium sp. NKUCC06_STL. The sequence goes on along the minus strand of NZ_JAHKQY010000001.1, from coordinate 1,650,666 downwards.
CTGGAAGAAGACATGGCGCTGACCAACGTGGCGCTGGACTTGCTGGGTCAGACGCGTTTGTGGTTCAGCTATGCGGCCGAACTGGAAAACGCGGGCCGCGACGAGGACGACATCGCCTTTTTGCGCGACGCCCACGACTTCAAGAACTGCCTGCTGGTCGAGCAGCCGAACGGCAATTACGCCGACACGATGATGCGCCAGTTCTTCTTCGACAGCTGGCACTATTTCCAGCTGCTGGAACTGACGAAATCGGCGGATGCGCGCATCGTCGAGGTGGCGCAAAAGTCGATCAAGGAAGTGACCTATCACTTGCGCCGCAGCGGCGACCTGATCGTGCGCCTCGGCGACGGCACGGCGGACAGCCACGCGAAAACGCAGGCCGCCGCCGACCAGCTGTGGATGTACACGGGCGAGATGTTCACGTATGACGCCGTCGACCAGGCCATGGTCGCCGCCGGCATCGCGCCGCCATCGGACGTGCTGCGCCGCGCTTTCCTCGAACACGTGGCCGAGATTTTCGCCGAAGCCACCTTGACCATGCCGGCGCCCGACGCCTGGATGCAAAAGGGCGGCAAGCAGGGCACGCACACGGAGCACCTGGGTTTTATCCTGGCCGAGATGCAGTTCCTGCAGCGCGCCTATCCCGGGGCGGAGTGGTAATGAACACGGCCGCTGGCGCCGCGGCGCTGGACGCCGCCCAGGTCTGGGCCTGGCTCGGCGACGTGCCGGACCCGGAAATCCCCGTCATTTCGGTGGTGGACCTGGGCATCGTGCGCGCCGTCGACGTGGTCAGCAGCGAAGAGTGCATCGTGACGATCACGCCCACGTATTCGGGCTGCCCGGCCATGCAGGTGATCGCCGACGCCGTCACGGATGCCTTGCGCAGCCATGGCGTGGCCAAGGTGACCCTGGTGAACCAGCTGGCGCCCGCGTGGACGACGGACTGGATGAGCGAAGAAGGCAAGGCCAAGCTGAAAGGCTATGGCATCGCCCCGCCGCAGCAGCAGGTGATCGACATCAGCGGCCTTGGTAGAGGAGCAGCGGGTGGCGTCAAGCGTCGGCCCATGCCGAAGCTGGACGTGATCTGCCCGAACTGCGGTTCCACGCATACGCAGCTGACCAGCCAGTTCGGCTCCACGCCGTGCAAGGCCCTGTACAAATGCATCGATTGCCGCGAACCGTTTGACTACTTCAAGTGCCACTAAAAAAATCAGGCACACGTTCCGAAGAAACTGGAGATGAAGCATGAGTAAATTTTATCCGCTGTGCGTGGCCAAGGTGCGCAACGAAACGCGCGACACCATCGCCGTCACGTTCGACGTGCCAGCTGAATTGCAGCAGCAGTTCCGCTTCCAGCAGGGCCAGCACCTGACCCTGCGCGCCAATATCAATGCGGAAGACGTGCGCCGCTCGTACTCCATCTGTTCGGCGGTGCAGGACGGCACCCTGCGCGTGGCCATCAAGCGCACGCCGGGCGGCGCCTTTTCCACCTGGGCGAACGACACCCTGAAGGCCGGCGCCACCATCGAAGTGATGCCACCCATGGGCCACTTCAACGTGCCGCTCGACTGCGTCAACCGCAAGCATTACCTGGCGTTCGCGGCCGGCAGCGGCATCACGCCCATCCTCTCCATCATCAAGACGACCCTGCTGACGGAACCACTGAGCCGCTTCACCCTTTTCTACGGTAACCGCGCCTCGTCATCCGTCATCTTCAAGGAAGAATTGACGGATCTGAAGGATGTGTACCTGGAGCGTTTGAACCTCGTCTACGTGATGAGCCGCGAGCAGCAGGATATCGAACTGTTCAACGGCCGCATCACGCAGGAAAAATGCGAGCAATTCCTGCAGCACTGGATCAAGGTCGAAGACTACGACAACGCCTTCATCTGCGGCCCGGAAGACATGATGCTGGGCGTGTCCGCCGCCCTGCAGGCGGCCGGCATGCCCAAGCAGAATATCAAGATCGAACTGTTCGCCGCCAGCATCCCGAAAAATGCCCACAAGCCGCGCGCCCAGCTGGCCGCCGATACTGTGCAGGAAACGGAAGTGACCGTCATCATGGACGGCAACCACACCACCTTCACGATGGAAAAGGACAAGGAATCCCTCCTCGACGCGGGCCTGCGCGCCGGATTGGACATGCGCTACTCGTGCAAGGGCGGCGTATGCTCGACCTGCCGCTGCAAGATCCTCGACGGCAAAGTCGAAATGGACGTCAACTACGCGCTGGAAGACTACGAAGTGGCGCGCGGCTTCGTCCTCAGTTGCCAGAGTTTCCCTCTCACAGACAAGGTCGTGGTCGACTTCGACCAGGCAGAATAAGCCGGCGCAGGGCACGCGCCCTGCCGTACCTATTACCAAAGCGAGACGCCATGAGCTACCAAAACATCCTCTTCACCATCGAACAGGGTATCGCCACCCTGACCCTGAACCGTCCCGACAAGCTCAATAGCTTTACGCAAGCCATGCACGAGGAAGTGCGCGACGCGATTGCGAAAGTCAACGCCGACAGCAGCGTGCGCGTGTTCGTATTGACGGGGGCGGGCCGCGGCTTTTGCGCGGGCCAGGATTTGTCCGACCGCGCCGTGGAACCAGGCTCGAAGGGCGTGGACCTGGGCGAGTCGGTGGAAAAAAACTATGCGCCGCTGGTGCTGGCCTTGAAGGCTTTGCCCATGCCCGTGATTTGCGCTGTCAACGGCGTTGCCGCCGGCGCGGGCGCCAATCTGGCGCTGGCCTGCGACATCGTCATCGCCGGCAAGTCGGCCAGTTTTGTCGAAGTGTTCTGCAAACTGGGCCTGATCCCGGACACGGGCGGCACCTTCTTCCTGCCGCGCCTGATCGGTTCGGCGCGCGCCATGGGCCTGGCCATGCTCGGCGAAAAACTGACGGCGGAAAAGGCGGAAGACTGGGGCTTGATCTGGAAATGCGTCGAGGATGCTGAACTGGCGCAGGAAACGCGCAAGCTGGCCGTGCATTTTTCCACGGCGCCGACCAAGGGCCTGGCCTACACCAAGCAGGCGCTGGCCGCCAGCGGCGCCAATACCCTTCCGCAGCAGCTTGCGCTGGAAGCGCGCATGATGAGCGATCTCGGTAACAGCGACGATTACCGCGAAGGCGTGGCCGCCTTCATGGAAAAGCGCGCACCGCAATTCAAGGGACATTGATATGACCGCATTGGCAAATAACAGTATCGTCGCCGTCATCGGTAGCGGCGCCATGGGGGCCGGTATCGCGCAGGTGGCCGCGGCTGCTGGCTACCGGGTCAAACTGTATGACACGCGGGCGGAAGCCGTCAGCAAGGCGTTGGCCGACATCGGCAAGATGTACGCGAAGCTGGCCGACAAGGGCCGCATGACGCTTGACGAAGCCACGGCCGCCACGGCGCGCCTGCAGGCGGCCGGCAGCCTGGCCGATGTGAGCGATTGCGCCCTGGTGGTGGAAGCCATCGTGGAAAACCTCGACGTCAAGCGCGGCCTGTTCGCGGAACTCGAAGCCTTGGTCAGTGATGACTGCATCCTGGCGACGAATACCTCGTCGATTTCCGTCACGGCGATTGCCGCCAAGCTGCGCCGCCCGGAACGCCTGGTCGGCATGCATTTCTTTAATCCCGTGCCCCTGATGGCGCTGGTCGAAGTGATCAGTGGCCTGGCCACCAGCGAGCAGGTGGCCGCCACCGTCTACGATACGTCGATCGCCTGGGGCAAGAACCCCGTGCATGCGAAATCGACGCCGGGCTTCATCGTCAACCGTGTCGCCCGTCCGTTTTACGCGGAAGGCTGGCGCTTGCTGAACGAACAGGCGGGCGACGCCGCCACCATCGATTGCGTGCTGCGTGAAGCGGGCGGTTTCCGCATGGGCCCATTCGAGCTGATGGACCTGATCGGCCATGACGTGAATTTCTCCGTCACGCAATCCGTGTTCGGCGCCTATTTCAACGACCCGCGCTTCACGCCGTCCGTGCTGCAGCAGGAAATGGTCAACGCCGGTTTCCTCGGCCGCAAATCGGGCCGCGGCTTTTACCCGTATGGCGAAGGCGCCGTTGCCCCCGTGGCGCAGGCGGAAAGCGCGCAAGCGACCCCGGAATTCGTCGCCCTGTCAGCCGCCATCGGCGGCGATGGCCGTGGCCACAGCGGCATCATCCGCAGCCTGGTGCAGCGGCTCGAGCAGGTGGGCATCACCGTCAGCCGCCGCGTGACGCAGGAAGGCCAGGCGCACGACGAGGCGCCGGCCCTGCATTGCCATGGCGCCGCGATTTACCTCACCGATGGGCGCAGCGCCACCCAGCGCGCGCACGACAACCAGCATCCGGATACGGTGCTGTTCGACCTGGCGCTCGATTACGCCGGTGCCAAGCGCATCGCCGTAGCCCGTGCCGACCAGTGCAGCGATGCCGCCTACGCGGCCGTCGTCGGCCTGTTCCAGGCGGCCGGTTTCATCGTCACGCGCCTGGACGACGTGCCTGGCCTGGCCGTCATGCGCACGGTCGCCATGCTGGCCAACGAGGCGGCCGACGCCGTCAACCAGGGCGTGTGCACGGTGGCCGCCGTCGATATCGCCATGCAGAAAGGCGTCAATTATCCGCGCGGGCCGCTGGCCTGGGCCGATGCCGTCGGCGTCCAGCACATCGTCACCGTATTGCAGCACCTGGCGCTGGGCTATGGCGAAGACCGCTACCGGGTCTCGCCGCTGCTGCGCCGCAAACTTGCCAATGGAGATCGCTTTCATGCCGAATGAAGACCACAACATCACTGCACAAGCCCTGGCTGAAGCGGCCGCCGCCTCCATGCTGTCGCGTGACAACGCCACCGCCGCCATGGGCATCGCCCTGGCCGCAGTGGGCCCCGGCCATGCGCGCATGACGATGACGGTGCGCGCCGACATGCTCAATGGCCACCAGACCTGCCACGGCGGTTTTATCTTCGCCCTGGCCGACAGCGCCTTCGCCTTCGCCTGCAACAGCTACAACCTGAACACCGTGGGCGCCGGCTGCACCATCGATTACCTGGCGCCGGGCCGTGAAGGCGACGTGCTGACGGCGCATGCCGTCGAGCAGGCGCTGGCCGGCAAGAGCGGCGTCTACGACGTCAAGGTCAGCAACCAGGAGGGGCGCGCCATTGCACTCTTCCGCGGCAAGTCGATCCGCGTGGCCGGTGAAGTTATCAGCAATTGAAGTGACAAGAGCAGGCTTGAACTGCCGGTACAAATTACACAGTGATAGAAACGATTCAGGAGACAATGATGGTCCAACGTACGCCTTCCCCGAATGACCTCGAGCCGATCGAGCGCGCCAGCAAGGATGAACTGCAGGCGCTGCAGCTCGAACGCATGAAATGGACGCTCAAGCACGCGTATGACAACGTGCCCCATTACCGCGCCGCTTTTGACGAAGCGGGCGTGCATCCGGACGACCTCAAATCCCTGTCCGACCTGGCCAAGTTCCCGTTCACCGATAAAAAAGTCTTGCGCGACAATTACCCGTTCGGCCTGTTCGCCGTGCCGCGCGAGCAAGTGGTGCGCATCCACGCGTCGAGCGGCACCACGGGCAAGGCCACGGTGGTCGGCTACACGCAGAACGACATCGATACCTGGGCCAACGTGGTGGCGCGCTCGATCCGTGCCGGCGGTGGCCGCGCGGGCGACATGGTGCATATCTCCTACGGTTACGGCCTGTTCACGGGCGGCCTGGGCGCGCACTACGGCGCTGAGCGCCTGGGCTGCACGGTCATCCCGATGTCCGGCGGGCAGACGGAAAAGCAGGTGCAGCTGATCCAGGACTTCAAGCCGGCTATCATCATGGTCACGCCATCGTACATGCTCAACATCATCGAGGAATTCACGCGCCAGGGCCTGGACCCGGCCGAATCGTCGCTGAAGGTGGGCATCTTCGGCGCCGAGCCGTGGACGGACGCCATGCGTTCGGAAATTGAAGCGCGCGCCGGTATCGACGCCGTCGATATCTACGGCCTGTCCGAAGTGATGGGGCCTGGCGTGGCATCCGAATGCATCGAAAGCAAGGATGGTCCCGTCATCTGGGAAGACCATTTTTACCCGGAGATCATCGACCCGGAAACGGGCGAAGTGCTGCCGGACGGCGAAGAGGGCGAGCTGGTGTTTACCTCGCTGTCGAAAGAAGCGCTGCCCATCATCCGCTACCGCACGCGCGACCTGACCCGTTTGCTGCCGCCGACCTCGCGTTCGATGCGCCGCATCGGCAAGATCACGGGCCGTTCCGACGACATGCTGATCATCCGCGGCGTGAACGTCTTCCCCACGCAGATCGAAGAGCTGATCCTCAAGATGCCGCGTCTGGCGCCGCAATACCAGCTGGTGGTGACGCGCGACGGCCACCTCGACAAACTGGAAGTGATCGCCGAATTGCGTATCGACCTGACCGCCACCATCTCGGCCAGCGAAACGGACGCGCTGGCGCGCGAGCTGGAACACCGCATCAAGACCCATGTGGGCGTGAGCACGCGCGTGCGTCTGGTGGCCGCCGCCGGCATCGAACGCACGCTGACGGGCAAGGCCCGCCGCGTGGTCGACCAGCGCCCGAAGATTTTTTCCTGATAGCCCGCCCGAACAAGGAACCAGACATGAACGAAGCCTTTATCTGTGACGCCGTACGCACACCCTTCGGCCGCTATGGCGGTGCGCTGTCCAGCGTGCGCGCGGACGACCTGGGCGCGCTGCCGATTGCCGCGCTGGTTGCCCGTAACCCGTCCGTCGACTGGTCCGCCATCGACGACGTCTTCTACGGCTGCGCCAACCAGGCGGGCGAGGACAACCGCAACGTGGGCCGCATGGCCGCGCTGCTGGCCGGCTTGCCGGCGGCCGTGCCGGCCAATACCATCAACCGCCTGTGCGGCTCGAGCCTGGACGCCGTGGGCATGGCTGCCCGTTCCATCAAGGCGGGCGAGGCGGAACTGATCATCGCCGGCGGCGTGGAAAGCATGACGCGCGCGCCGTTCGTGATGGGCAAGGCCGACAGCGCGTTTTCGCGCGCGGCGAAAATCGAAGACACGACCCTGGGCTGGCGTTTTGTGAACGGCAAGATGAAGGCGCAGTACGGCATCGACACCATGCCGGAAACGGCGGAAAACGTGGCCGTGGAGTTCGGCATCAGCCGCGCCGACCAGGATGGTCTGGCCTTGCGCAGCCAGCAGCGCTGGGCGGTGGCCAACGCGGCTGGCGTCTTTGATCGTGAAATCGTGCCCGTCGCCGTGCCGCAGAAAAAAGGCGAGCCGAAGATGGTGACGATGGATGAACATCCGCGCCCCGACACCTCGATCGAGATGCTGGCGAAATTGAAGGGTGTCGTGAAAGTGGACGGCACGGTCACGGCCGGCAATGCCTCGGGCTTGAACGATGGCGCTTGCGCCATCCTGCTGGCGTCCGCCGCCGCCGTCGACAAATACAAATTGACGCCGCGCGCAAAAGTGCTGGGCATGGCCACGGCCGGCCTGGCGCCGCGCATCATGGGCTTTGGCCCATCGCCCGCGTCGCGCAAGGTGCTGGCGCAAACAGGTCTCACCATCGAACAGATGGACGTGATCGAGCTCAATGAAGCGTTTGCCGCGCAAGCCCTGGCCGTCACGCGCGACCTGGGCCTGGCGGACGATGCGGCCCACGTGAATCCGAATGGCGGCGCGATTGCCATCGGCCATCCGCTGGGCGCATCGGGCGCGCGCCTGGTGATGGCGGCGCTGAACCAGCTGGAGCGGACTGGCGGGCGCTATGCGCTGTGCACCATGTGCATCGGCGTGGGGCAGGGTATTGCCGTCGTGATTGAACGCGTATAACAAAGTAAAAACAAAGTAAACATAAAAGGCGCAGGCTTGTAAAAAAGCGCCAACCATAATTGACCGTAGTGCCAACCTGGTGGAGACCATAATGATTGCCAATATCTTCAAGAAAACCCTGATCGCCGGCGTGCTGGCCATGTCCGCCGCGGGCGCGTATGCGGCCGATAACATCAAGATCGGCTCCGTGCTGTCCGTCACGGGACCGGCCGCCTTCCTGGGCGACCCGGAATTGAAAACCCTGCAGCTGTACATCGAGAAGATCAATGCGGCCGGCGGCGTGCTGGGACGCAAGCTGGAACTGGTGCATTACGACGATGGCAGCGATGCCGCCAAGGCCAACGGTTTTACCAAGCGCCTGATCGAGTCCGACAAGGTCGACGTGCTGATCGGCGGCACCACCACGGGCGCGACGATGGCGATGGCGCCGCTGGTGGATCGCGCCAGCATGCCTTTCATCTCGCTGGCGGGCGCCGTGGTCATCATCGACCCGGTCAAGAAATGGGTCTTCAAGACGCCGCACACGGACCGCATGGCGGCCGAAAAGGTATTCGAAGACATGAAGAAGCGCGGCATCAGCAAGGTGGGCCTGCTGTCGGAAACGAGCGGCTTTGGCGCCTCGGGCCGCAAGGAGTCGCAAATCGTCGCCTCGAAATACGGCATCACCCTGGTAGCCGATGAAACCTACGGCCCGAAAGATACGGACATCACGGCGCAGCTCACGCGCATCAAGAACACCGCCGGCGTGCAAGCCGTCTTTGTCTTCGGCCTGGGCCAGGGTCCTGCCGTGGTGACCAAGAACTATGGCCAGCTGGGCATGGCCGCGCTGCCGCTGTACCAGTCGCATGGCGTGGCGTCCGACGAGTATTTGAAACTGTCGGGCAAGGCCGCCGAAGGGGTGCGCCTGCCAACGCCGGCCCTCTTGATCGGCGCCATGCTGCCGGACAGCGATGCGCAAAAGGCCATCGTCGTCGGCTACGACAAGACGTATAAAGACCGCTACAAGATCGACCCGTCGACCTTTGGCGGCTATGCGCTCGACGCCCTGAACCTGTCGGTCGACGCCATCAAGCGCGCCGGCGGCACGGACCGCGAGAAAGTGCGCGCGGCGCTGGAATCGACCAAGGGTTTTGTCGGCACGACGGGCGTGTTCAACATGTCGGCCAAAGACCACATGGGCCTGGACCTGTCGGCGTTCCGCATGGTGGAAGTGAAGAACGGCGAATGGCAATTGTCGAAGTGATGTAAGCCAGAAGTACCTGCGCGGGCCGCCCTTGAAGGCGGCCCGCGCATAGCCGAACATAATGGAGACACCATGGAAGTCGCTCAATTTCTACAATTTCTGTATTCCGGGATGACGGTCGGTTCCGCCTATGCGCTGGCGGCGCTGGGCTTTACCATCATCTACAACACCAGCGGCGTGATCAACTTCGCCCAGGGTGAGTTCATCATGCTGGGCGGGATGCTGGCCGCCGTGATGTCGGCCGCCGGCGTGCCGCTGCCGCTGGCCATCATCCTGGCCGTCATCGCCACCGGTCTGGTGGGCCTGTTGATGGAAAAAACCGTGATCGAACCGGCGCAAAATGTGCAGGTCATCACCCTGTTGATCATCACCATCGGCGCCTCGCTGGTGCTGCGCGGCCTGGTGCAAATCTGGCTGGGCAAGGATACGCATACACTGCCGGCCTTTTCCGGCGACGCGCCAATTGAGTTTTTGGGCGCCAGCCTGCTGCCGCAAAGCCTGTGGGTGCTGGGCGTGACGGTCGTCATCGTGCTGGTGCTGGGCTGGTTCTTTGGCCGCACCCTGATGGGCAAGGCCATGCTGGCCACCTCGCACAACAAGCTGGCTGCGCAACTGGTGGGCATCAACACGCGCAAGGTGCTGCTGTTCTCGTTCGGCTTGTCGGCCTTGCTGGGCGCCGCCGGGGGCATTCTCGTCGCGCCGATCACGTATACCTCGTACGACGCGGGCATCATGCTGGGCCTGAAAGGCTTTGTCGCGGCCGTATTGGGTGGCCTCGGTGGCGGCGCGGGCGCGATTGCCGGTGGCCTGATCCTCGGCATCGCCGAAGCCATGACGGCCGGCTACATCTCGTCGGCGTATAAAGACGCCGTCCCCTTCGTGCTGATTCTGCTGATCCTGTTCTTCCTGCCGCAAGGCTTGTTCGGCGCTAAAAATTCGGAGCGTGTATGACGACCTTCTTCTCCCGCTCGCGCCACAGTGGTTTGCTGGTGCTGGCACTCGTGCTGGCCATCCTGCCCCTGTTCCTCACGAATGCGTTCTACTATGACGTGGCGATCCGCATTGCCCTGAACGCCATCGTCGTCATTGGCCTGAACCTGTTGATGGGCTACACGGGCCAGATCAGCCTGGGTCACGCGGGTTTCTATGGTCTGGGCGCGTATGCATCGGCAGTGCTGACCACGCACTACAACTGGCCGCCGCTGGCCGCGCTGGCCGCCGGCGCCGTCGCGACTGGCCTGCTGGCGCTGTTGCTGGCCCGTCCAGTGCTGAAACTCAAGGGCCATACCCTGGCCATGGCGACCCTGGGACTGGGCATCATCATTTCCATCGTCATCAACAACGAGACGCAGTGGACGGGTGGCCCCGACGGCATCGGCGTCTCCGCTTTCAGCGTCGCCGGGCTGGAAATTGCCGGTGAAAAATCGTGGTACCTGGTGTGCGCCGTATTGCTGCTGCTGGTCACGTGGCTGGCGTTGAATCTGATCGACTCGCCCGTCGGCCGCGCGCTGCAGGCGATTCACGGTTCGGAAGTGGCGGCCCGCGTCGTCGGCGTCGATACGACGCGTTTCAAGGTGCGGGTGTTCGTGCTGTCGGCCGTCATTGCCAGCATCGCGGGCAGCATCAGCGCCCATTACATCGGTTTCATCACGCCCAACCTGGCCGGCTTCTTCCACTCGATCGAGCTGGTGACGATGGTGGTGGTGGGCGGCATGGCGTCGATCTTCGGTTCCATCATTGGCGCAGCTCTGCTGACGATCTTGCCGCAACTGCTGTCCAGTTTTGAAGGCTGGGAAACGGTGGTGTTTGGCGTGATCCTGATGGCGACCATGATCTTTATGCCCAAGGGCCTGGTGCCGAGCCTGGCCAGCCGTTCGCGCAAGCGTTCCGCTACGCCAAAGGCACCGCCTCAATCTGCGCAGGAGGTGTGAGATGCTGACGATTAACAAGCTGAGCAAGAGCTTTGGCGGCGTGCACGCGGTGCAGGACGTGAGCTTTACGGTCAAGGAAGGCAATATCCATTCCGTGATCGGGCCGAACGGCGCTGGCAAGACGACCCTGTTCAACCTGATCACGGGCGTGTACACGCCGAGCAAGGGCGAGATCCTGCTCAATGGCGAGAACGTGGCCGCCATGTCGCCGGACGCGCTGGCGCGACGCGGCATGAGCCGCACTTTTCAAAACCTGCAAGTGTGCATGAACATGACGGCCATCGATAACGTGATGGTGGGCGCGCATTTGCGCCTGAACCAGAACCTGTTCGCCTCCATGCTGCGTTTGCCGTCCGTGCGCCGCGCGGATGCGGCCTGTCGCGACGAAGCGGCCAGCCTGATGGAGTTTGTCGGCGTGGGCCGGCACATCGATGACGAGGCGGGGCAGATGTCGTATGGCGCCTTGAAACGCCTGGAAATCGCCCGCGCGCTGGCGGCCAAGCCGAAAGTGCTGCTGCTCGATGAGCCGGCGGCGGGCTTGAACCACACGGAGACGGGCGAGATCGAAACCCTGATCCGCAAGGTGGCGCAATCGGGCGTGACGGTGGTGCTGGTCGAGCATGACATGAAACTGGTGATGAATCTGTCGGACCATATTTTGGTGCTCGACTATGGCAAGAAGCTGGCCGAAGGGACCGCCGCCGAAGTGCGCGCCAATCCCGACGTGGTGGCGGCCTATCTGGGAGTGGCGGCATGATGAAGATGGAAAAACCTCAGACACCGCTGGTGCTCGACATCCAGGGATTGACCAGCCATTATGGCCGCATCCAGGCCTTGCACGGCATCGACCTGCAAGTGCGCCAGGGCCAGCTGGTGGCGCTGGTAGGCGCGAATGGCGCCGGCAAGACGACCCTGCTGCGGGCCATCTCCGGCGTGCAGCCGGTCAGCGCCGGCAGCATCGCTTTCGCCGGCCAGGATGTCAGCCGCATGAGCGCGGACAAGCGCGTGCGCAGCGGCATTTGCCAGGTGCCGGAAGGGCGGCAAGTATTCGGCCCCATGACGGTGGAAGACAATCTGCGCCTGGGCGCGTTTACACGCCCACAGCAGGACGTGGTCGGTGACATGGAACGCATGTATGGCCTGTTCCCGATCCTGAAGGAAAAGCGCCTGCTGCTGGCCGGGACGCTATCGGGCGGACAGCAGCAGATGCTGGCCATGGCGCGCGCGCTGATGGGCCGTCCGCAACTGCTGCTGCTCGATGAGCCGAGCATGGGCCTGGCACCGCTCCTGATCGCGGAGATATTCCGCATCGTGGCCGAACTGCGCGACCAGGGCATCACCATTTTCCTCGTCGAGCAGAACGCGCATGCGGCTCTGTCGATTGCCGACGTGGGCTATGTGATCGAGACGGGCGCCATCACCTTGTCCGGTCCCGGTCCCGAATTGCTGCATAACGAGCAGGTGCAAAGCGCCTACTTGGGTATGTGATGACGTAGGTCGGATTAGCGGGGGCGCCGAGCTGCTTGCGCGTAATCCGACATCAGCCGCTACGGCTGGCAATAATGTTTTGGAGAGCAATATGGTCAAAGTCTACGAAATCAACGGCGTCACCCCCGTCGTCCACCCCAGCGCCTATGTGCACCCGTCGGCCGTGCTGATCGGCGACGTGATCGTCGGTCCGCGCTGCTATATCGGTCCGCTGGCCTCGATCCGCGGCGACTTCGGCCGATTGATCCTGGAAGAGGGCGCCAACCTGCAGGATACCTGCGTCATGCATGGCTTCCCCGGCTGCGACACGGTGGTCGAAGTCGACGGCCATATCGGCCATGGCGCCGTGCTGCACGGCTGCCGCATCGGCCGCAATGCGCTCGTCGGCATGAACGCCGTGGTGATGGATAACGCCGTGATCGGCGAGGAATCCATCGTCGCGGCCATGAGTTTCGTCAAGGCGGGCATGATCGTCGCGCCGCGCAGCATGGTGGTGGGCACGCCCGCCAAGATCATCCGCGCGCTGACCGACGATGAAATCAAATGGAAAAGCTCGGGCACGGGCCAGTACCACGAACTGGCCGTGCGCTCGATGCAGACAATGCGCGAAGTGGAAGCCCTGACGGAAGTCGAGGCGAACCGCCAGCGCCTGAATTTCGAATCGGCCTTGCCGCTGCACCTGCACAAGAACGCAGCGGCGCAGTAAAAACCTACATAGGAGTAAACCACATGGCTCACATATCCACCCTGCAAAGCCTGATCGCCGGCCGCTGGCTGGGCGAAAGCGCCGCCGTGCCCCTGCACAGCGCCTTGAACAACCGCGTCATCTATCACACGCATGCGGAAAAGATCGACTTTGACGAAGCCGTCACGTATGCGCGCAAGACGGGCGTGCCGGGCCTGATGGCGCTCGATTTCCAGCAGCGCGCCGCGCGCCTGAAGGCACTGGCCTTGTATCTGGTCGAGCGCAAGGAAGAGCTGTATGCGATCTCGCATTTGTCGGGCGCCACGCGCGCCGACAGCTGGGTCGATATCGAAGGCGGCACGGGCACCCTGTTCGCCTACGCCAGCATGGGCAGCAACGAGCTGCCATCGTCGAACGTGCTGCACGAAGGCCCGGCCATCGCGCTCGGTAAAAAAGGCGGTTTCGCCGGCACGCACATCCTGGTGCCGCGCGGCGGCCTGGCCGTGCACATCAACGCCTTCAATTTCCCCATCTGGGGCTTGCTGGAAAAATTCGCGCCCAGCTTCCTGGCGGCCATGCCCTGCATCGCCAAGCCGGCCACGGCGACGAGCTACCTGACGCAAGCCGTCGTGCGCATGATGCATGAATCGGGCTTGCTGCCGGCTGGTAGCCTGCAACTGGTGATCGGTTCCACGGGCGACTTGCTGGACCGCCTGAATGGCCAGGATTTCGTGACATTCACGGGATCGGCCGCCACGGCCGCCAAGCTGCGCACCAATTCCAACCTGATCGCCCAGTCCGTGCCGTTCAACGGCGAAGCCGATTCGCTCAACTGCGCCATCCTGGCGCCGGACGTCACGCCGGACGACGTGGAATTCGACCTTTTCGTCAAGGAAGTCGTGCGCGAGATGACGGGCAAGTCGGGCCAGAAGTGCACGGCGATCCGCCGCATCATCGTGCCCGAGCACCTGATGGACGCCGTCGGCACGCGCTTGCGCGAGCGCCTGGCCAAGGTGGTGGTGGGCGATCCGTCCATCGAAGGCGTGCGCATGGGCGCGCTGGCATCGAAAGAGCAGCAGAACGACGTGGCGGAACGTGTCGCCACCCTGTCGCAGGGTAACGAGGTGGTGTTCGGCGCGGCCGACGGTTTTAGTCCTTTGGGCGATGGCGCCCTGGAGGGCAGCTTCTTCTCGCCGACCTTGCTGCTGTGCCGCGACGCCTTCGGCAACGACGCCGTGCATGACGTGGAAGCGTTCGGCCCCGTCAGCACCATGATGGGCTACCACGATATCGATGAAGCGCTGGCCCTGGCCGCGCGCGGCAAGGGCAGCCTGGTGAGCACCCTGGTGACGCGCGATCCGAAGATCGCCGCGCGCGTGGTGCCGCAAGTGGCGGCCACGCATGGCCGCGTGCACGTGCTTGAGCGCGTCGCGTCCGTCGATTCGACGGGCCATGGCTCGCCCCTGCCGCAACTGAAGCACGGCGGCCCTGGCCGCGCGGGCGGCGGCGAGGAACTGGGTGGCGTGCGCGCCGTGCGCCATTACCTGCAACGGGCGGCCGTGCAAGGCTCGCCGACCATGCTGGCGGCCATCACCGGCGAATACGTGCGCGGCGCGGACGTCAACGAAAGCCCGATTCACCCGTTCCGCAAGCACTTCGAGGACTTGAAGACGGGCGACTCGCTGCTGACGCACCGCCGCACCGTCAGCGAGGCGGACATCGTCGCCTTCGGCGGCATCTCGGGCGACTTCTTCTACATGCACTTCGATGAAATCGCGGCCAAGGAATCGCAGTTCGGCAAGCGCATCGCCCACGGCTACTTCGTGCTGTCCGCCGCCGCCGGCCTGTTCGTCTCGCCGGGCGTCGGTCCCGTGCTGGCCAACTATGGCCTGGACAACCTGCGCTTCGTCGCGCCGGTGGCGATTGGCGACACCATCCGCGCCCGCCTGACGTGCAAGCGCAAGGTCGACCGCAACCGCAAGGACGTGTTTGGCGTGGGGCAGGGCGTGGTTGCGTGGGACGTACAGGTGACGAACCAGAACGAGGAACTGGTGGCCAGCTACGATATTCTGACCCTGGTGTCGAAGCGCGAATAAGCATTGCTGTAGCACCGCATCGGCCGGCGCCGCCCGCGATCTTCGCGCGGGCGGCGCTTTTTTTATCCGATTTCTTTTCGTCTTGAATTATCCATAAGTGTATGAAAAATATAGCGAAAGTGTGGTTTTGCACGGCGTGCTATTTAGATAAACCCCTCTAGAACGCGTGCTTTTTTCGTGAAAAGGGGTGAATTCACTCATTGCCTCAAGAAAACTTTCCAACGTAAAACCTTTTCTCTGTAGCATGGTTTTACTCACTGGTCACGCCGCCATGCACGCTCCTCGACGCGATGGCGGCGCGAAAAAAACGGACCCGGCCTTTTACGGCCGGTGAGCCATCGACCGCGAGTCCCATTCCACGTTCACCGCTACGGGTATTTAATTACTATGAATAAACACGTCCTGATTTTCCTGCTGGCCATGCCCTTGGCCATCAGCCATGCCTACGCCGAAGAGGCCACTGGCCCCTCCGTCAAGATCAGCGGTTACGGCACGGCCGCCCTGACCATGGCCGTTACCGACAACGCCCAGTTCGCGCGCCCGAACCAGGCTGCCGGCGCGGGCCGCACCGCCCGCACAGGCGTCGATTCCAACCTGGGGCTGCAAGCCAATGTCACCGTCAACCAGTGGTTGTCGGCCACCGTGCAGGGCCTGGCGCGCAAGGATGGCGAGGACGATTTCGGCGCCGAACTGGCGTGGGCCTTTGCCAAGGCCAAGGTATCGGACAGCTTCAGCGTGCGCGTTGGCCGCATGGGTCTGCCCGTCTTCATGATTTCCGATTACCGCAACGTCGGCTATGCCAACACCATGCTGCGTCCACCCGGCGAAATGTATTCGCAGGTGCCCCTCAACAGCATCGATGGCATCGACGGCACCTACCAGTTCAGCGCGGGCGACACCAGCATCACCACGCAGCTGGCGCTGGGCCGCACCAAGGCCACCCTGGCCACGGGTCCCGCGTCGACCGTGCAGGTGGAAGGCAAGTCCATCGTCGCCCTTAACGTGGTGGCCGAGCATGGCCCCGTCACCGTGCGCTTCGGCCGTGCCGAGACCAAGCTGACGATCAACGATTCGCCGAGCCTGAATACCCTGATGGGCAGCTTGCGCGCGGCCGGCGGCGGCTACAGGATCGCCCAGCTGGGCGCCCTGGCCGATGCGCTGGAAGTGAAGGACAAGAAGGCGTCGTTCACGTCCGTCGGCCTGGGCCTGGACTGGAACAATGTGCTGGTGCAGTCCGAATATGCGAAGCGCAAGACGGACAGCTATGTCAGCGACAGCACCTCGTGGTACGTGATGGGCGGCTACCGCATCGGCGCCTTTTTGCCGTACTACAGCCACGCCAGCCTGAAGGCCGATGGCCGCGTGAACAACACGGTGCCCGCATCCTGCCCGGCCGGCTATCCGGCCGCCTGCACGCCGACCCTGCGCGCCCTGTCGGCGGGCGTCGACACGCTCGCTTATACGCGCAACCAGCTCGAGCAATCGACGGACAGCATCGGCGTGCGCTGGGACTTCCACCGTTCGGCCGCGCTGAAGGTGCAGATCGACCGCATCAAGCCGAAGAACGGCCCGGGCCTGTTCGTGCAAGCCAAGCCGGGTTTCCATGGCCCCGTCACGGTGGCTGCCGCCGCCATCGATTTCGTTTTCTAAGGAGCGCCGCATGAAACCATTGATCTTGAATGTGGCTGCCTTGCTGGCCTTGTCGACCGCTGTTCCCGCCATGGCCGAAGTGGTCGTGGTGGTCAATCCGAAGAGCGCCGCGGGCGCCATGACGAATGAACAGGTGGCGCAATTTTTCCTCGGTAAATCGACGGCCATGACGCCGATCGACCAGCCGGAAGGCGCGCCCGTGCGCGCCGAGTTCTACAAGAAGGTGACGGACAAGGAACCGTCGCAGGCAAAGGCCTTGTGGTCCAAGCTGGTCTTCACAGGCAAGGCGACCTTGCCGAAGGAAGTGGCCAATAGCGCCGACGTGAAGAAGGCTGTGGCCGCGGATCCGAAAGCCATCGGCTATATCGAAAAGAGTGCCGTCGACGCCAGCGTCAAAGTGGTGCTGACGGCACCATAAAGCCGGCCCGGGCCACGCGCCATGCGGCGGCCCGGTACACATACATCAGGAGACAGCAATGAGCATCAAACGCAAGATATGGGCGCTGCCTGTCGTCTCGGCCGTGATTTTCGGACTGGGCCTGGCCGTCAGCGCCTATCTGTCCACGGCCACGCTCAATTCCATCCACGCCACTGAAAGCGCCGACTATCCCGTGCTCGACATGGCCAAGTCGCTGACCCTGGACGTGGCCGCCGTCGGCGACGCCCTGCGCGACGCGGTCAGCGAAGGCGACAAGGAGCGCATCGGCCAGGTCGGCGGCCAAGCTGTCAAGCTGCGCGAAAAACTGGCCGCCTTTGCGGCGATCCCCGGCCAGCGCGAGCAGGGCCAGCGGCTGGCCAGGGAATTCGATGCCTACTATGCGCCGGCCCTGAGCGCGGCGCGCATCATGCTGGAAATGGAAGAGGGCGACCCGCAAGCGACCGTGGCGCGCATGCAGGGCGCGCTGGCGGTGCTCAACACGGACCTGGCCAAGACCAACGAACAGGCGCAATTACAATTCAAGCAGGGCATCGAACGCAGCGCGGCGAATGTGCGCAATGCGCTCAATACCAGCATCGCCGTGGCGCTGGCCGTCATCGTCTGCCTGGTGGCCGTGTCGCATTTCGTCGTGCGCGCTATCTGGCAGCAGCTCGGTGGCGAGCCCGAATACGCGCGCCAGATCGCGCGCGCCGTGGCCGATGGCGACCTCTCGATGGAGATCGCCACCGAGGCGGGCGACCAGGCCAGCCTGCTGGCGGCATTGAAAGAGATGCGCGGCCGGCTGGCCGGCATGGTGTCCGGAATCAAGGCGTCGGCTGAAACCATCCAGGTGGCCAGCGCCGAAATCGCGCAGGGCAATGCGGACCTGGCCGCACGCACGGAATCGCAGGCGGGCAGCCTGGATCAGACGGCGCGCAGCATGGACAGCCTGACTTCCACCGTGCGCGACAACGCCGCCAACGCGGGCCAGGCGCACGAACTGGTGGTGTCGGCATCGTCGGTGGCAGTCAAAGGCGGGCAAGTGGTCAGTCAGGTGGTCACCACCATGGGCGAGATCAACGACTCCTCCAAACGCATCGTCGACATCATCGGCGTCATCGACGGCATCGCCTTCCAGACGAATATCCTGGCCTTGAATGCGGCCGTGGAAGCGGCGCGCGCGGGTGAACAGGGACGGGGCTTTGCCGTGGTAGCGTCCGAAGTGCGCAACCTGGCGCAGCGCAGCGCGGCTGCGGCGCGCGAGATCAAGCAATTGATCGGCGACTCGGTGGCCAAGGTGAATGTCGGCTCGAAGCTGGTTGACGAGGCGGGTCTGACCATGGGCCAGATCGTCGACTCCGTGAAAAAGGTAGCCGATATCATGGCCGAGATCAGCGCCGCGAGCCAGGCGCAAAGCGCCGGCATCGGCGATATCGGCGTGGCCATCGGCAGCATGGACCAGATGACGCAGCAAAATTCCGCGCTGGTGGAAGAAGCGTCGGCGGCCGCGGAATCGTTGCAGGAACAGGCCGTGCAACTGGGCACGGCGCTGGCCGTGTTCAAGCTGGCGCAGGGTGGTTTATCCAGCATGCCCGTACCACGGCGGTTGGCGTTGACGAAGACGTAGCTTGGATTAGCGCAGCGTAATCCAACACAAGGGCGTCACGCTACGCCCGCAGCCCGAACGGATCGTCGATGCTGTGCGCCGGCTGCGTGAACCAGCGCGGACCGTTTTCCGTCATGTAGAAATGGTCTTCGTGGCGGATGCCGAATTCGCCGGGGATGCAGATCATCGGCTCGTTCGAGAAGCACATGCCCACGTCGAGCGGCGTCGTGTCATTGCCCACCAGGTAAGGCCACTCGTGGATATCGAGACCGATGCCGTGGCCCGTGCGGTGCGGCAGGCCTGGTAATTTGTAGCCGGGGCCAAAGCCGTCGGCTTCCAGCGAGACGCGCGCGGCACGGTCGACGTCGCCGCAGGGCACGCCCAGCCGGGCGGCGGAAAACGCGGCGGCTTGCGCGGCCTTTTCGCTGTTCCACACGCTGCGCTGGCGCTCGCTGATGTCGCCAAACACATAGGTGCGCGTGATGTCGGAGATGTAGTTCATCACCTGGCAACCCGTGTCGATCAGCACCGTGTCGCCCGCCTTCAGGGTTTGCACGTAATTGACGCCATGCGGATACGCGGTCGCTTCGCCGAACAGCACGATGCAGAAATACGAACGGGGTGCCCCCACCTTGCGGTGTGCGCGCTGGATGAATTCTTCCACTTCCACCGTCGTGATGCCTTCGACCAGCATGCTGGCCGTGGCCACATGCACGGCCAGGGTCATGTCCATCACGCGCTGCATCAGGGCGATTTCCGCCTGCGACTTGCGGCTGCGGCAGTACGCGGTGACGGCGCGCGCGTTTTCCAGCGCGTAGCCAGGGGCCAGCGGCTTGATGCCGTCGTAGATGAAGAAGGCGGCGCTTTCGCAGATGCCCACGCGCGGCGGTGCAGCCGCATCCTGGGCTATCCCCATGCGCGCCAGCACGTTGACGAACAGCTGGTACGGGCTTTCATGCTCTTCCCAGCAATTGACCTTGCCTTCGATGAGCATGAAGCCTTGCAAGGTGCTTTCCTCGAAGGCGGGGGCGATGTATTCAATCTCTCCGCTGGCCGGCAGGATGGCGCCCACCATGCGTTCGCTGGCATACCATTTGGTACCCGTGAAATAGGTGAGGTTGGCACCCGCATTCAGGTAGATCGCGGCGATGCCCTGTTTGCGCATGAACGCTTGCGCCTTGGCGATGCGTTGTGCATGTTCGTCCTTGCCGATGGCGACCATGCCGCCCGTCATGTCCGACAGCGATGCCAATGCCTGTTCGATGGAAGTGCCACCTATGCTCATGCCTGCTCCTTTGTTCGATGCTGAATATGGAATGCGGGCATGATATCAGTTCGCGCCTTTCGGCTTGAGTCCCGGCGCGCCGCCGGCCGCATCGGGCGGCGCGAGCACCAGGTCGTGCGGATAGGTAAATTGCCAGTCCGCGTAGCGCTGCTTGCGGCGCAGGCTGGCGTCTTCATCGAGAAAATTATCCTGCTTGATGGGCAGCTGCGGCGACAGCGAATGGATGCCGACGATGCGTCCCTCCTGCCGCAGCAGACCCCACTCCGCCTTGCCCGTGACGGGATCCGCATACAGGCGGCGCAAGTGCCGCCGGGCGTTGGCAAAGCGCGGGTCGCGCAGCAGTTCCTGCAGGGTCAGGGGATAGCGGGGGCGCCCGTCGCCCGGCGTGCTGTCGTAGTAGCGGCCCAGCGCATTGCGAAATTCATGGCCGATGAACAGCAGCTCGCGCTCTTTCTCGCGCCGCGCGGCCGTGGCATGCAATTCGCTGGCCAGCACCAGGCCCACACCCATGAAGGCCACCAGCATCAGGGTCCAGATATATGCGAAGCCTTGGGCGCGGCGTCGAAAATCAGAGCTGCTCAAAGGGGATGCCCTCGCGCGTCTTGCCCTTGGCGCCGCTGCGCACGTCGGCCACGCCGCCGATCTCGCCATTCGGCGAAGGGATCAGCTGCCAGGTGGCGGCGGACTCCGTGACGGGGTCCAGCGGCACGCTGCGGAAGTAATGGTGGGTCACCAGGTCGGCCAGCGCGGCCGGATACTCGCCCTTGTCGGCATAGTATTTGTCCAGGCCGCTCCTGAGCACTTGCAGGTTTTCCTTCAGGGCGACTTCCTTCGACTTTTCCACCGAGCCGAAATAGCGGGGAATGGCGATCGTCAGCAGCAGCGAGATGATCGCCAGCACCACCAGCAGTTCGACCAGGGTAAAGCCGCGGCGAGGAGAAGAGGCTGGCATCGGGTTCACCATTGATTGAGCGGCACGCCGTTCAGGCCCACCTTGGTCGAGCGCGAGGCGACGTCGAACACGTCTTCGCCTTCGCTGGGATTGTCGGGCGGCGAGGCATAGGCGCGCTTGCTCCAGCTGTCGGCGGCGCTGCCTTCTTCCCTGGGCTGGAACGGGTCGCGCGGCAGGCGGCGAAGGAAATAGATGTTCTGTTTGGACGGGCTGCGCTGGTCGGGCACGCCCTCGACCAGTTCCTCGAGTTTTTTCGGATAGCCGGATGCGCCCAGCGACAGCTTGATGCGGCCATTGTCCGAGGCGCGCTTGTAGGCGTCGATCGCTTCGCGCATCTCGATCAGGGCGCTGCGCAATTGCTGTTCCTTGGACCGTTGCAATGCCACCTGCGCCATCGGCACGGCCACCGTGGCCAGGGTCGCCATGATGGCCAGGGTGATCATCAGCTCGATGAAGGTAAAGCCCCGCTCTTTCACTTGCCACCTCACTGGCCACCCTTGACCGTGGCCTTGTCGCCGGCGGCCGGAGCCTCGTCGCCGCCCGTCATGGGCGAGCCGCTGCGCGGCGCGGCTTGCTCCGGCGCGGCGATCACCTCGGGAGAACCGCCCACGCTGGCGCGGCCGCCCACGGAGGCATCGGTGCCCGAGTTGAATTCGGCCGTCGTCAGGTCCGGGCGGCGGATGCTGCGCAGCAGGCGCGGCGTGATCGACAGCACGATCTCGCTGCGCATGGCGTCGTCCTTCTGGCTGCCGAACAGGCGGTTCAGCACGGGCAGTTCGCCCACGCCCGGTACCTTGTTGGCCGTGCCCCGGTCTTCGTCGCTGATCAGGCCAGCCAGCACCTGCGTCTCGCCATCCTTCAGGCGCAGGACCGTCGAGGCGCTGCGCGTGCCGATCTGGTAAGCCTGCGTGCCCGTCTTGCTGATGACTTCCTTGACGACGTTCGACACTTCCAGGTTGATCTTGATGGCCACTTCGTCGTCCAGGTAGACGTTCGGTTCCACGTCGAGTTTCAGGCCCACGTCGATGTAGTTGACGCTGTCGGAACTGACGCCGTTATTCGTCGTGACGGTGATGACGGGCACGCGGTCGCCGATGAGGATCTTGGCTTTTTCCTTGTTGCGCACGCGGATGCGCGGATTGGCCAGGATATTGCTGTCGCTGTCCGTCTTGTTGGCGTTCAGGGTGACGCCGCCGATGCCCAGGTTGATATTGTCGCCATTGATGCGGTGCAGGTCCGCCACTTTCAGGCCACCCAGACCTCCCGTGATACCTGCAGCACCGGCCAGTGTCAGGCTGGCCTGGTCCGGCCAGCGCACGCCCAGCTCCATCAGGCGCGTGCGCTTGACTTCCAGCACCTCGACTTCCAGCATCACTTCCGGGTCGGCCAGGTCTTGCACGTTGATGATGCGCTCAGCCATGCGCACCATTTCCGGCGTATCGCGCAGCATGATGATGCCCAGGCGTTCATCCGTGACGACGTCCTTGGCCTTGAGCAGTGTCTTGATGGAAAACGCCACCGTCTTGACGTCGGCATTGGCCAGAAAGAAGGTGCGCACCACCAGCTGCTGGTAATCCTTCACCTTTTGCGGCGTGTTCGGGTAGATTGTGATCGACTTGTCGCTAGTGACGCTTTGCTCCAGCTGGTTGGCGCCCAGCAGCATGGCGATCGCTTCTTCGATGCTGGTGTCGCGCACGGAGATCGTGGCGCGCAGCGCGGGATCGACTTCCTTGTCGAAGACGAAGTTCAGGCCAGAGACCTTGCTGATGAAGTCGAACACGGAACGCAGCGGCGCGTCGCGAAATTCGAGGGTCACGGGTTTGCGGTAGGCGGCCGCCAGCTTGCCGCCGGCCGGCAGGCTTTTGGATTGCGCCTCGCCGATGCGGCTTTTCAGGGCCAGGGCCTCGCGCTGCGCGGGGCGCTCCTGCAGCACCTGGCGCAAGGCTTCCTGCGCCTGTGCGATATTCGCTTCGCCGCCGCGCTGGTAGCTGGCCTGCGCTTCCTGCACCAGCTTGCGGTGCCGTTCATCCTGCGCCACGCCGGCAAGGCCCCGCTGCGCCACGTCGTTGCTGGCGTCCAGCGCCAAGGCCTGCTGGTACAGCGCTTGCGCTTCGGGCAGCTTGCCCTGCTGGCGCAGCGCTTCCGCAGTGCCATTCAGCTTGTTCAGCGCGCGCATCCTGCCATTCGTGACGGCGATGCGGTACTTGGCGTTGGTCGGCTCGGCTTGCGCCGCCTGTTCCAGCAGGGCCAGGCCCTGTTCCGTGCGGCCCGCGCCCAGCATGGCCTGGGCATCGTTGTAGGCCTGGTTGCCGGCGCAGGCGGCCAGCAGGGACAGCACCGGCAGCAGGGCGATGAGATTACGAGACATACGTGCGGCGCATCGTTTCAATTGAGGTCCCCTACGGCGAGTGTCTGTTTCAGGTTGAGCGGCAGATAGGTAAATTGCAGGGCGCCCTGCACCACGCCGTCGAAGCGGTAGCGCTCTTCGAGCGTGTCGCCTGGGCGCGCCACGACATTGCGTTCGCCCGCCTGCAGGAAGTAGGCCGCCTTGCCTTCGTCGACAAAGCGGCCCAGAAATTGAAAGGGCAGCGGTGGCGGCGCGTTCGCATCCACGCGGGCAGCGGGCAGCGCGGCCTGGGCTGCCTGCTGGTCGAGCATGATCTTTTTCGGCGTCTCTGGCTGCCAGCTTTGCTTGGCGAACAGGGTGGCCGCTTCCTCGTCTTCCAGCGCCCGGCGCGGTTCGATGGCCAGCGCGCGATGGGTTGGCGGAATGGTGGCTGCGGCGAGCGGCGCGACCGCCACCCGCTCCACCTGGCGCGTGGTGGCCGTGGCCGGTCCCACGATGCTGCCTTCATCCTCGGGCGCGAAGAGGGCGGCCAGCAAGGTCGCCACGGCGGCGCCTCCCAGTACGGCTTTTTTCATCTGCGCGCCTCCGCTTTTTTCACCAGCAGGATGAACTGGATGCGCGCGTCGATCTCGCCCGCCTCGATTTGCTCGCGCTTGAAGAGCACGGAGTCCAGGGTCAGGGTGGGCAGCGCCTGCAGGGCATCGACGATAAAGGTTTGCAGCTGCGCGTATTCGGCTTTCACGGGCAGGGTGATCTGGTAGCGCAGGAAGGCCGTGTTGCCGTCTTCCTGCGGCTTGTAGTCGGCCTTGGCCAGGGTGACGCCGCTCTTTTGCGCCACGTCCAGCAAAGCTTTCAACTGGTCGGGAATGCTGTCATGTGCGGGCAGGTAGGCGTGAAAGGCGGCCAGGCTGTCGGCATCCGCGTCGAGCGTGATTGCTGGCTGCGGCAGTGCCGATTGTCTGGCAGCCGTGGCCAGGTGCGCCGCCAGTTGCTGCTGGCGTTCGGCCAGCGCATCGCCCTGCTGCATGGCGAAAGCGGCCAGCGCCAGGCAGGCTGCACCGAGCGCGCTGGGCCAGCCCAGGGTGCGCCCCAGCCGCTGCGCTTCCCACGCCAGGCGCGGCGGCATGCGCAGCTGCAGGCGTGGACGGGCCACCGGTGTGCCGGCTTTGAATACGGGTTTTATTGCCGCCATTGTGCCTCCAGCTGAAAACGGTAAGGGTGTTCGGGGGCGTTCGCATTCATCTCATGTTTGAGCAAGTACACGGAACTGAACATGGGCTGCTGGTTCAGGAAGGCCAGGTAGTTGAGCATGTCCTGCGGCGTCTCCGCTTCGGCGGCGATTTTCAGGACGCTGGCGCCATCCTGTCCCTGCTGCGCGTTCAGGTCCAGTCCCAGCAAGGCCACGCGCACGTCGCGCGGCGCCTGCACCGTCTTGACCAGGCGCGTGACGGGCAGATTGAGCTGGCGCACGGCGGCGGCCACCTGTTTCAGTTCGAGGTCGCGTTCGCGTTGCTGGCTCGCCGACAGGGGCGCGCGCACGGGACGCGCTGGCTGCAGCTGCGCCAGTTGCGTTTCCAGGCGCCGCGTTTCCTGCGCCTGCACCAGCCAATATCCGGCGGCCGGCAGCAGCATCAAGCCGCCCGCCAGGCACAGGACCAGGCGCCAGCCCTTGAAGGTCTGCACCGCGCCGGGTGGCAAAAATTCCAGGCGGCTCAGGCCCATGCGGCCTCCCGCATCAGGTGGGCGCCGCTGGCCACGGCGATGGGCACGAAGCGCTCCGGCACGTTCGCCTGCGGCACGCCGCTCAGGTCGAGCAGCGCCACCTGTTCGATGGTGTCCAGTTGTGGCGCGCGCAAGTTCCAGCGCCGCCACGCGCGGTCCAGTTCATCGCCCCAGGCGGCGTCGCAAGACTGGCTGTGCAGGGCCGTGATGCGCCCGCCGCCCGTCGTTGCCAGCAGCAGTCGTCCCGCTTCCACCAGGGCGAAGGCGGCCGGTTTGCCGCCGGCGATGCTGCGCCAGGCCGGTCCGACGATGGGTTCAATGGACAGGCAGCGCCGGCCATGCGCGGTCGCCGCCTCCTGTACGCCTTGCAGCAGGGCCGCATCGATGCCGCAGGCCAGGCGCGGCTTGCCATAGGGCGCATCGTCGGCGGTCAGGCGCCAGGCGCGCGCGCCATCGCCGTAGACGGCGGCGAACTGGCTGTGCAGGAAGCGCTGCGCGCTGGCCGCATCGAGCAGGGCGCCGCTCCACGGCACCATCAGCATGGCGCACCAGCGGCTGGCCAGGCTGACGGCCAGCGGCAGTTTTTTGCCGCCATCCTGTTCGAGCCAGCCGCGCAGGGCGGCCAGCGCCACTTCCCAACTGGCGTCGGGGTTCGCAATGGGCAGGTGGAAGGTGCTGTCCGCCACGGGACGGCCGGCGCGGCGCAGCACGCCGTGCAATTCGTGCGGCGCCAGGTGCAGGCAGACGGTGGCGCGGGTAAGGCGTTCAATAAGTGACACGATTGAGCTCCGCTAAAGTGGTTTCGCCGCGCCGCACCAGGTCCAGGCCCGCTTCGCGCGCCAGGCGAAAGCCGTTGCGCGCCGCTTCTTCCTTCATCTGGCTCAGGGGCGCGCGCGTGCAGATCATTTCGCGCATCGCGTCGCTGAGCATCAGCACTTCGGCGACGGCCTTGCGGCCCTTGTAGCCGGTGCCGCGGCAATGGCCGCAGCCCTTGCCGGCCATGAATTGCCAGTCCTGCACCTGGTGCAGGGCCAGGCCGCTGTCGCGCAGCTGCTGCGCATCGGCCAGCACCTCGGCGCTGGCGTCGATGGCGCAATGGGCGCAATTGAGGCGCAGCAGGCGCTGCGCCACGATGCCGTTCAGGGCCGCCGCAAAGCTGTAGGCGTCGACGCCCATGTGCAGGAAGCGTCCCACCACGTCGAAGACGTTATTCGCGTGCACGGTGGTAAACACCAGGTGACCCGTGAGCGCGGCCTGCACGGCGATCTGCGCCGTTTCGTCATCGCGGATTTCGCCGATCATGATCTTGTCGGGATCGTGGCGCAGGATGGAGCGCAGGCCGCGCGCGAAGGTCAGTCCCTTTTTTTCGTTGACGGGGATCTGCAGCACGCGCGGCAAGCGGTATTCGACAGGGTCTTCGATGGTGACGATCTTGTCGCGCCCCGTATTGATTTCCGTGATGGCCGCGTACAGGGTGGTGGTCTTGCCGGAACCCGTGGGCCCCGTCACCAGCAGCATGCCGTGCGGCTTGGCGGCCAGGCGTCGGATCTGCTCGATGGCGTCCTCGTTCAGGCCCAGGCTTTCCAGGCGCAGCGCCTGCGCCGCCTCCGTCAGCGCGCGCCGGTCCAGCAGGCGCAGCACGGCGTCTTCGCCAAAGATATTGGGCATGATGGAAACGCGGAAATCGATCTCCGCCCCTTTCACGCGCACCTTGAAGCGGCCATCCTGCGGGATACGGCGCTCGGCGATGTCGAGATCGGCCATGACCTTGATGCGCGAGATGATCTGTTCGGCCATCGCCAGTCCCTGCACCTGGCCCGCCTGCACCAGCACGCCGTCGACGCGGTATTTGATGACCAGGCTGGCCACGTCGCATTCGAGGTGGATGTCGCTGGCCTGGAATTTCAGGGCGTCGTAGATGGTGGAGTTCACCAGTTTGACCACCGGGCTGCTGTCTTCGCTGATGCGAATGAGCGAGATGTCTTCGATGCTCTGGTCGAGGCCCGGTACATCATCGCCATGCTGCATTTCCTGCATCGCCTGCTGCACGCTTTCCTGCTGCAGCAGATAGGCGGCCAGGTCGTCCGGGTGCGCCAGCGCCACCGTGAAGGGCGTGGACAGGGCGAAGTCCGCCCACTGCAGCAAGTCTTCGGCAAACGGGTTGCCGATGACGAGCACGGGCGGCGCGCCGGGAACGCCAGGTTGCAGCAGCACGCAGTCGCGCTGGGCGCAATCCGTGTAGGGCAGCAGGGCAAAGGCGGGCAAGGCCGCCTGCAGCTCGGCCATCGTCCAGGCCGGGTAGCGGAACAGGGCGGCCAGCTGGCGCAAGAAGACTTCGGGCGGCAGGGCTGCCGTTTCCTGCAGCACGGCCATTTGCGGGCGGCCTTGCGCCAGCGCGCTGGCGTGGGCCCGGCGCAGCATGGCGGCATCGAGCACGGCCCGTTCTTCGTCGCGTGCGTTCATGGCAGGCACCACATGGTAAAAACCGTCACGATAAGCTCCCCGCCAGTTCAAAGATCGGCATGTACATCAGCACCACCACGCCACCGATGACGACACCGATGATGGTCATCAAGAGCGGTTCGAGCAGGCGCGACGCCCAGTCCACCCAGCGGGCGAATTCCTCGTCGTGGAACTTGGCCGAGCGTTCCAGCATGTCGCCCAGGCGTCCCGTGTTCTCGCCCACTTTCAGCAGCGATTGCGCCACCGGCGTGGCCATGCCGGCCTGTTCCAGCGCGGTGGAAAACGGCATGCCTTCCTGCACCGCGCGGCGCGCCTGCGCCAGCTGCTCCTGCTGCGCCGGCAGCAGCATGGGCGCGACCATGGCCAGCGCCTTGTGCAGCGGGATGCCGGCGTGCAGCAGCAGGCTGAGGGCACGGTAGAAGCGCGCCAGGCGAAATTCCGCCGCCTTCTCCGCCAGCACGGGCAGGCGCAAGAGGCGCAGCACCAGCGCCATGCGCATGGTGCGGTTGGCAATACCGAACACCACGGCGGCCACCACGGCGGCCAGCGCGCTGGCGCACAGCAGCGGATGCGCGGCCAGGGTCTGGCCAAAGCCCAGCAGCATTTGCGACATCCACGGAATCTCGCGGCCCGAACTTTCGTAGACGACGCTGAACTTCGGCACCACGTAGCCGAGCAGGAACAGCGTCACCAGGCCGCCCACGACGAGCAGCATGCACGGGTAGATGGCGGCGGAAATGAGTTTTTTGCGGATGGCGTCGAACTGCAGCTGGTAGCCGACGAAGCGGGCCAGCGCCTCGGGCAGGTTGCCCGAGCGTTCGGCCGCATGCACGGTGGCGATGTAAATGTCGGGGAAGATGTCGGGAAAATCGGCCAGGGTGTCGGAGAAGCTTTGCCCTTGCTGCAGGGTGAGCACGATGGCGGCCAGCGTGGCCCTGGCGCCTGCGCGCGTTTCCTTGTTGTGCAGGGTGGCCATGGCCTCGCCCAGGTTCAGGCCCGCTTCGAGCAGGGCCAGCAGCTCCTGGCTGAATTGCAGCAGGGGCAGGCCCTGTTTGCCCGGACGCGGCGCGGCGCCCGCGTCCGGCGCGGCGCCGGCGTCGACGGCCAGCACGCGCCAGCCGCCGCGCACGGCCGCGCGGATCGCCTCGGCCTCGCTGGCGGCGTCGATGGCCAGCGCCTGACTGCCTGCGGGGCCCTGCACCTGGAGGTGGAACTGCATGATCGCGTCAGGCGAGCATGGCGGCGGGCGTAAAAATAGACAGGCTGGAATGGGGGAAAGCGCGTGCGGACAAGGTCGAAGTAGGCATCGGTCAGGAACCATCCAAAAAAAGTTCAATTCGTCGCGGGTACCGGCAGCAGGCAAGAGGCAATCACTGCCTCAGGGTAGACTGGAATTGCCAGGAAATCAATCGTGCCGTGCGGGCAAGCCTTGCATCGATGGCTTGCCCGCATGTTCAGCCGCTTACTGGGTAACCAGGCTGACCTTGTCGATCACGAACGAGGTTTGCAGCGATGCGTCCTCGGTCGCGGCAAACGAGATCTGCACGGTCTGGCCCTTGTAGGCGATCAGGTCAAACGTGCGGATCTGGTAGCCGGCCGCCTTGTTCACGTTCGAGTACGAGGCCAGGGTGCCCAGCACCGTGCCGGCGCTGTTCTTCACGGTGACGACCAGCTTGTCGTACACGGTATTGCCCGTTTCAGCCGTGTCGATATGCAGTGCGAAGCTCAAGCTGGCCGAAGTGGCGGCAGCCGGAATGGCCACGCTTTGCGTCAGCGATTCGCTGGCCGTGGCGCCATTGCCGCCCAACCAGGCGTAC
Source organism: Janthinobacterium sp. NKUCC06_STL (assembly GCF_019345455.1). NCBI lineage: Bacteria > Pseudomonadati > Pseudomonadota > Betaproteobacteria > Burkholderiales > Oxalobacteraceae > Janthinobacterium > Janthinobacterium sp. NKUCC06_STL. The sequence goes on along the minus strand of NZ_JAHKQY010000001.1, from coordinate 1,621,161 downwards.
TTCGTGCCTTCGTACGCGGTTTGGCCCGTGAAGGTGCCGATGGCGCCCGTGGTGCCGCTCCAGCCCGTGGCGCCGGACTCGAATCCGCCGTTCGTCACGCGCTCGGTGGCGCTGCTCGTACCCACCGTCAGCGTGGCGTTGTTCGACGTGGCCGTCACGGCAGGCGAGGACGAATCCGTCACCGTTGCCTTGAACACGGCGCCGCTGTCGGCCGCCACGGCCGTGAAGCTGTAGGCAGGCGACGTGGCGCCGCTGATCACGGCGCCGTTGCGGAACCACTTGTAGGTGTACGGTGCCGTGCCGCCGCCCGCGCCCACGGCGAACGAGGCGGTGGCGCCCGGTGCGACGGTGATGCTGGCTGGCTGGCTGGTGATCGTCACCGCGCCGCCCGTCGTCGATTCATCGACGTCGGCGCCCACGTTGATGGCCGCATACGCGCGCTTGACGGCGATCGATTCGGCGCTGCCCACGCCATACAGTTCCTCGGCTGCCTGCAGCACCTTGTTGCGCGCGTCGGCGTAGTTGGTCGACGAGGTGAACTTGGTGGTGGCGGCCTTGAACCAGATGCGGTAAGCCTTGTCGCTGCCGATACCGGTCATGGCCAGCGGGCTTTTGTTCAGGTAGGAGCTGTAGTAGTCGCTGCTCGATGTGGAGTTCGAACCTTGCGACAGGAAGTAGAACATGCGGTTGTTCGGGCCGCTGCTGTAGTGGACGTCGAGGTTCTTGATGGTGCTGCTCCACGCATTCGGGCTGCTGCCATCCTTGCTTGGCTTGTACAGCCAACGCAGCGGCTGGCCATTCTTGGCGATTTCCTTGCCCGTCATCCAATCGTTGCCCGTGTTGGGGATGGTCGTGCCCGTGCCGCCGGCGCGCGCATACGCTTCCACCATTTCACCGGCGATGTCCGAGCTCGATTCGTTCAAGCCGCCCGATTCCTGCGAGTAGATCAGGCCCGAGGTGGCGTCCGTGATGCCGTGGCCCATTTCGTGGCCGATCACGTCAATGGAGCCGAGGTTGTTGAACGAGCTGCCGCCGTCGCCGATGTACATGCACTTGCAGCTGCTGTCGTAATAGGCGTTGTCATAGGCCGTGTTGACGTGGGCGGCGATGTGGGTGGCCGTGTTGTTGCCGTCCAGGCTGGACCAGCCCAGCACGTTCTTGTGCGTGTCGTAGGTGTTCATCAGGCCCCACATCGCGTTTACGGCCGCCGTCTGGCCGTTGGCGTTGGTGGTGCTGCCGCCGTTGATGTATTGCTGGCCGTCGCCCCAGGTGTTGCTGGTGCTGCTGTACACGCTGCCCGAGGTGGTGCCGTGGTTGGCGTTCGTGATGGCCATGCCGCCGAAGCTGCCGCCCGTGCCGCGGCTCTGGTCCTTCATGGTGTAGGTGCTGCCCGTGAGCGTGGTGTTGAGCGGTACCTGGCCGTTGTACTGGCTGTTGCCGATGCCGGCCACGGTTTTCAGGGCTTTCCATTGACGCAGGATGCGGCCATCCCTGCCGCTGACGACGGTGTCGTAGTAGACCGGTTTGCTACCGCTGATCATGCGCGTTTGTACCAGGTAGGCCAGCTCGTAGTGGTCGACCACGTCCTGCACGTCGAGGGCGTTCAGCGCGGCTTCCGACTTGTTCTCGGCGCCGGCTACGCGCACGGTTTTCATGACGGGGTAGATCAGCAGCTGCGCATGCGGCGGCACGTGGTCGACGGCCTGCACGCCGATGCTTTTCACGGCGGCGGCGATGGCGGCGGCGGCGCTGACGGCCGGCGTGGTGTCGATATCGGTGGTGGCGCTGCGGGTGACGGAATTGACGCCGCCGCTACCGAGGCCGGAAGCGCGGTCCGACACGGATTCGCTGACGATGTCGCCGGCGCTGTTGCTGACCACGACCGTCTCGGAACCGAAAACGGGCAAGCCCTTGTAGGTGTGCTGCACGCGGCTCACGCGCGTGCCGCTGACGCCCGGATGCTGGGCGCCGACGGCAAAGCCATGCTCGGTATTCAAGCCGCGGCTGCGTGCCTGTGCGGCCAGCTTGTTGACCAGGCCGGCGTTCTCTTGTGGAGAGGCCAGGGTCACCGGGGCAGCCATCAGGGTCTGTGGCAGCGGCGTGGCGGCGTACGCCGTGGTGGCCATCAGCGGCAGGGCGGCGATGGATGCGGCAACTATCGTCAAACGTAAATTCATTTCTGCTCCATGGTATCGGTTAAGGAAATGGTGAATGAGCTGGCCGCGATGCCTGATGGCCACCCCGGCGTGCCTGACAGGCGGATAGCCTGCCGTTTTGTGGTGGCGTGACGCCGGGTAGGGGGACACTAAACTTGTCGAGATCGCCATGTCAAAAAATTCAAGAAATGGGTCACCAGGCGAATTTTTGTTAAGAATTGAACATTTATCGACACAGCATCATCGGAAAGTTTGATCTACCACAAGCTGCAACTTTTGTTTTGGACTACTTCCCCTAATGGCGCGCTCTGTTGGAAAAACACTGTTGCATTTTCTAAATGTTGCGATCTACACTAGCTCTTCGCATTGTCCCCAGTGGACCAGGCGACGACAAAAAAAGCGCACGCGGCAATGACCGCGTCCAGATACAGCGCATCGGGAAAAAAATCGGGAGTTTCACATGACGTCAGTTCTGTTTTCTGCTGTTGGTTTCAGCCATTTCCCCTCTGGAGCGGCATTCATGCTGCATCCGCCTTCCTAGCCGCCGCCAGCCGGCTCTTCCCCCGCGAGGGGGGCTTTTCAGTGAGTCCGACCGCGCCGCCCGGCGCGGCCGCTGGCGCAGTGCATCCTTTTTTCAGGAAGGGTTGCCGGCTCCTGGTGCGTGCACCGGAATCACCGGCCTGACGAACTATGCTTTCGATAGCGACCAAAGTGGAACAGATCGTGATGGAATCGGCCTTTCTCAGCGAGGGATTGGGCCGCGGCTTGCTGAACCTGTCGGAACTGGCGCGCCAGCTGCAGCCGCAATTGCAGAGCGACTTATGGAAACCGGTGGGGCAGGCCGCCGTGGTGATGGCGCTGCGCCGTCTGGCCGAACGGATGCCGCAGCAGAAAAGCGGCGAGATCGTGCTGGCGCACCGCGCGGGAGAACTGTCCACGCGCAGTGAATTGATGATTTTTACCTACCGTTATTCCGACCAGACCTATGACTGCCAGCGCCAGTTGCTGGCGCTGGCCGCGCCCCAGCGCGGCACTTTCATTACCGTCACGCGCGGCGTCAACGAGGTGATGGTGATCTGCAGCCGTTCGCTGCATGCGCTGGTGGACGAGGTCTTTGGCGGCGAGCAGGAACTGGCGCGCCTGGAGCGGGTGACGGCCGTGACCCTGCACCTGGCGCCCGAAACCTGCTATACGCCGGGCGTGTATCACGCCATCCTCAAACGCCTGGCCTGGGAGCGCATCAACCTGATCAACATCATCTGCACCTATACGGAACTAACCTTGCTGCTGGAGGCGTCGCAGACGGGGGCCGCCTTTTCCGTGCTGTCGAAAATCGTCGCGCAATGAGAAAGGCTCTGTCCCCGCTAAATAGGGGAAGTCCCAGGAATCTTCCTGTGCCCCTGCTGTCTGACTGTACATCGCAGACAAACGGGAGCCTTCCATGCAGCCAAGCCAGTGGAAAACCTTCATTGCCCAGTTCGCCGCACTGAACCGCCGCCAGCGACAGGCAGGCATTGCCCTGCTACATGGCAGCGCGCTACACGATGCGACCGTCGCGCTGCTGGAAAATGTGGCCCAGACGCGATTGGCCTGCCCCGCCTGCAACAGCAATCATGCGCACCGGCACGGCCATGCACACGGACTGCAGCGTTATCGTTGCGTGCCATGCGGCCGCACCTTCAATGCGCTCACCGGTACGCCGCTGGCCCGATTGCGGCATAAATCGTTGTGGCTCGACTACGCCAATTGCCTTCTGGCATCCGACTCCGTGCGCAAGGCGGCGTTAAAGCTGGGCGTACACCGCAACACCACGTTCCGCTGGCGTCACCGTTTTTTATCGCTGGCAAAGACAGACCGTCCCCATCGCCTGCATGGTATTGCCGAAGCGGCCGAATTGTATGTGCTGGAATCGGAAAAGGGATCGCGGCATCTGACGCGTCCGGCCCGCTGCCGGGGTGGCCATGCCCACAAGCGCGGCATTTCCAATGAACAGGTTTGCATCCTGGTAGCGCGCGACCGCACAGGACAAACCCTCGATTTCGTTACGGGTAAAGGCGCGTTGACGAAAGCGCAGTTGCATCATTGCCTGTTGCCCGTCATCGACAAGGACATCTTGCTGGTCACCGACGGCCATGCCGCCTACCGGGCCTTCGCTCGAGAATCGGGCATCAGTCATCAGGCCGTTAACTTGCGCGCCGGCATCCGCGTGCAGGGTGCCGCCCATGTGCAGAACGTCAACGCTTATCACAGCCGACTGCGGCAATGGCTGGGTCCCTTTCACGGCGTCGCGACGCGCTACCTGCCGAACTACCTGGGCTGGCGCTGGATACTAGATGCCGGGCGCATCCGTTCGCCAGAAACATTATTGAAGGCAACGCTGGGAGCGTTTCCACACCTGACGGTGACATAGCCATGAAAAACGCCCCGCTGCAGCGATGCAGCGGGGCGTCAGGCAGAGTAGTCCCTGCTTATTTTTCCAGCTGTGTACGCACGCGGGTGATCGCGGCGCGGACCTGGCGTGGCGCGGTGCCGCCCACGTGGTCGCGCGCGGCCACGGAGCCTTCCAGGGTCAGCACGGCAAACACGTCGTCGTCCGTCAACGGGGAAAACGCGCGCAACTGCTCCAGCGACAGGTCGGCCAGGTCGCAGCCGGCGTCGACGCAGGCGCGCACGGCCAGGGCCACCGCTTCATGGGCGTCGCGGAACGGCAAGCCCTTTTTGACCAGGTAGTCGGCCAGGTCGGTCGCCGTGGCGTAGCCCTGCAGGGCCGCCGCGCGCATCGCTTCCGGTTTCACCGTGATGCCGCCAGCCATGTCGGCGAAGATGCGCAGGGTGTCGATGACGGTGTCGACGGTGTCGAACAGCGGTTCCTTGTCTTCCTGGTTGTCCTTGTTGTAGGCCAGCGGCTGGCCTTTCATCAGGGTCAACAGGCCAATCAGGTGGCCGTAGACGCGGCCCGTCTTGCCACGCGCCAGTTCCGGCACGTCCGGGTTTTTCTTTTGCGGCATGATCGACGAGCCGGTGCAGAAGCGGTCGGCGATGTCGATGAAGCCGATGCGTGGGCTCATCCAGATCACCAGTTCTTCGGCCATGCGCGACACGTGCATCATCAGCACGGCGGAGGCGGCGCAAAATTCGATGGCGAAATCGCGGTCCGAGACGGCGTCAAGCGAGTTGTGGCAGACGTCGTCAAAGCCCAGCGTTTTTGCCACGCGCAGGCGGTCGATGGGGAAGGTGGTGCCGGCCAGGGCGGCGGCGCCCAGCGGCAGGCGGTTGACGCGCTTGCGGCAGTCGGCCATGCGCTCGGCGTCGCGGCCGAACATTTCGACATACGCCAGCATGTGGTGGCCGAAGGTGATCGGCTGGGCCACCTGCATGTGCGTAAAGCCGGGCATGATGGTGTCGGCATGCTGCTCGGCCAGGTCCGTCAGCGCGCTGCGGAACGTCGCCAGCAGGGCGGTGATGTCGTCGATGGCGGAACGCACGTACAGGCGGATATCGGTCGCTACCTGGTCGTTGCGCGAACGGCCCGTGTGCAGGCGCTTGCCCGCATCGCCTACCAGTTCGGTCAGGCGTTTTTCAATATTCAGGTGGACGTCTTCCAGGTCCAACAGCCATTCGAACTGGCCGGCGGCGATTTCCTGCGAGATTTGCGTCATGCCGCGCTGGATTTCCGCGTAGTCGGCCGGGCTGATGATGGCTTGCGCATGCAGCATTTCCGCATGGGCCAGCGAACCTTCGATGTCGAACAGCGCCAGGCGCTTGTCAAAAAATACAGAAGCTGTGTAGCGCTTGACGAGGTCCGAGACCGGTTCGGAAAACCGGGCCGACCAGGCTTCGCCCTTTTTGGAGAATTGATCAGTCATGAAAGAAGTCCTTTAGTGTAGGGCGATTATAAACAAGGTTGGCCGGCGGTAGGGCTTTTAGGGGCTTGCAGGGCGCTGAAATGGCCAGGAATGGGGCTGGCAAGCGTCAAATGCCACGGCGCGGGTACGTTGTACGTTCCATCCCGGCTGTTTGTATTCTGTCCCGCGAATCGTGCGTTTGGTCGCAATCCGATGGCGGTTCAGGGGGGATCGGCCTACAGTTCAATCATCGCAGCACACAACCCGCCACTCAAAGGACATCATCATGAACATCGCTAAAAACATGGAAGCCATCTTCGTCGCCATCATCGCCATCGCCGCTGCCACCAGCCTGGCCACCGCCGCCGTGCCGAAGTTCCGCGCCGCGCCGGCACCGATCGCCGCCATCACCGCCAGCGCCGGGCAAGTCACCATGCACACCGTGTACGTCAGCGCCAAGCGCCTGAGCGCGGAAGAAAAAGCCGCCCTGTAAGCGCGGCAGTGCAATCGAGGCAGAATCAGCAGCATCCGTAGTCACCACATCGCACCGGCAGCAAGCAGTACAGCATCAGCGGCAATCGGAACGGGCGGCGCCCCCGTTTCCTTTTCAGCCCAGGCGGAACGCGAGCTTCCCGCCATCCTCAGCATTTTTCAGCCTGCCATCGGCATCGCTCAATGGCGTGTTCCGTTTTACTGCCAGTGCATCAGGCACGGCGGAATCAATAGCAGCAGCGCCAGCACCAGGTAAATCAGCTGCAGCGGAATCATCCACTTGGCCCACGTAATCCAGGGCACGCGCGCCAGCGCCAGCACGCCGACGGTGATGCCGGACGTGGGGATCATCGGCGTGGTGAATTCGCCGAACTGGAAAGCCAGGATGGCGGTCTGGCGCGTCACGCCCACCAGGTCGGCCAGCGGCGCCATGATCGGCATGGTCAGCGCCGCCTGGCCGCTGCCGGAATGGATGAAGAAGTTGATCACCGACTGCATGAAGAACATCTTTTGCGCGGCGAAGACGGGGCTCGACGACGCCACCAGGGGCGTCAATGCATGCAGCATGGTGTCGATGATCTGCGCGTCGCGCGCCAGGATCATGGTGCCGCGCGCCAGCGCGATGACCAGCGCCACGCTGACCATGTCGCGCGCGCCCTGTACGAACGACGCCACCAGGCTGTCCATGTCGAGCCGGCCGACCAGGCCGACGACGATGGCCATCACCAGGAACAGGGCGGCGATTTCATCGATGAACCAGTCGTACTTGACGACGCCGACGACCATCGTCAGCAGGGTCGCCATGAAAATCCACAGCACCGCGCGATGCGTGCGCGTCATGCCGGCAAAGCTGCTCAGGTCCAGTGTGTGCTCGCTGCGCTTTTCGATGTCGAGCAGGTAGGTCGGGCTTTTTTCCGGGTGGCGCTTGATGCGCGCCGCGTACCACATCAAGAACACGATGCTGACCGCCGTGGCGATGGCCCACACGATCAGGCGGTAGCCGATGCCGGAAAAGATGGGCACGCCGGCGATACCCTGCGCGATGCCGACGTTGAACGGATTCAAAAAGGCGGCGGAAAAGCCCACTTGCGAGCCGATGAAGGGAATCGACACGCCCGTGATGGTGTCATAGCCCAGAGCCAGGGCCAGCGGCACGAAGATCAGGATGAAGGGAATCGCTTCCTCGTTCATGCCGAAGGTGGCGCCGCCCAGCGAAAACATGGTGAAGAACACGGGGATGATGGCGGCGCGCACGAAGCGCGAACTGGTGTGCGCCTTGGCGATGGCCTTGATCAGCGAATCGAAGGCTTCCGTTTTTTGCAGCACGGCGAAGGCGCCGCCGACGATCAGCACGAAGCCGATGATCAGGCTGGCGTCGACGAAGCCCTTGATGGGTGCCATCATCAGGGCGGCGAGTCCCTGCGGCTTGTTGTCGACGTAATGAAACGTGCCGGGGATGATCAGCTGTTTGCCATTGACCAGTTGGGTGTCGAATTTCCCGCCTGGCACCAGCCACGTCGCCAGGGCGATCATGGCCAGAATGCCGCACAGCAGGACGAAAGTATTGGGGAGCTTGAATTTTCTCATGGGTGTCACTTATTGGCTCAGCAGGCTGCCGCCGCGGAAGGCGACGGTGCCTGCGACCTTGCCAACGTTCATGCCGCGCAGGACGTGGCGGTGGGCGCTGCGCGCAAAAAAGACGCCGGCAACCGTGCAGCGCAAGGTCGTCGTCTCGCCGCTGACTGGGTCGATCAGGTCGGCCACGGCGTCGCCGGCGGCCAGCACCTCGCCCATTTCGCGCAAGTAGACCAGCACGCCGTGATGCGGCGCGAGGATCGGTTCCACGCCGGCCAGCGGCGTGGGCTCGCATTGCGGTGCGGGCAGGTCGTCGCCGGCGCCGGCTATCTCCAGCACGCCCTCGATGGCGAGAAAACGCAGCAGGGCGGTGGCGTCGCGTTCGGCCAGGGCGTAGCTCACTTCCACTTCGCCGCGCAACTCGACGGTGGTCGACAGGCAGGCGGCGGGAATCGGATAGCGGCCGCCGAAGTGCGCGTCGAGGTCCCACCACAAGCGGCTGCAGGCTTCGTCGAACGGCTCTTCGCCGGCCGCCAGTTCCAGCAGCACGGCGCGCGCGCCCAGGAGCGCGGACAGGGGCGCGATCTGCGCCGCCAGCGGCGTGCCCGTGTAGATGTGCAGGGCCGCCTCGTTATCGCAATGCAGATCGAGCACGATGTCGGCGTCGATAGCCATGCCCAGCAGGGTTTTCTTCAAGGTCTCCGCATCCGTGCCCGGCCGCCAGGCGGCGACGGCGGCGCGCGCATGCTCGCGTATCAGGGCCACATTGGCTTGCGCATCCTGTCCCAGCAGGCCAGCCAGCGTGGTTTTCAGTTCATCGGCCACGTGGCGGTAGGCGCGGTTGAAGTTGATGCCGGTGGTCAGGTCGAAGCGGCCGAACGGCGCGCCATGGATGGCTTGTGCCAGGCCGATCGGGTTGGCGGCCGGCACCAGGATGATTTCGCCGTGGATCTTGCCGGCCGCTTCCAGCGCCAGCAGTTCGCGGCGCAAAAATTGCGACACCAGCATGCCCGGCACCTCGTCCGCGTGCAGCGCCGCCTGGATGTACACTTTTTTGCCGCTGCGGCTGGTGGCGGCCGCGGCGCCGAAGTGGAAACTGCTCAATTGGCACGCTACGCTGGCGTGCGCGGTGGAGATGGGATGCTGTTGTACTTGCATGGTGGGTGCCCCGAAAAGGTGCATGGTTGATGGATTTCGGTCGATTATGTAGCAATATTTTCACGAAGTAAATCAATGAAAATCCTTTTACAAATATTTGTTGAGTTTTCTTTTTGATATGAGTACAGTAAGTTCCAGCGACCCGATTTCGCCTTCCGCCAGTGATCCGCAGTCCCCAAGAATACAGGCCGCCAGTAATATGAGAGCATCCGCCAGTCCTGCCAGAAGCAGCGCCCCCAAGCCACTTGCCACCGCGCTGGCGTCGCCCGACGCCGCCTTCGCGCAATCGCCGCTCGGGCAGGCGCTGATGCACGTGCTGGCCGGCGGCTCGGCTTCGCAGCGGCAGATCGCCGACTACCTGCTGCGCAACCAGATGCGGGTGACGGCGCTGGGCATCGAGGAACTGGCCGACAGCTGCCAGGTATCGACCGCTACCATCAGCCGCTTCGCGCGCGATATCGGCCAGAAGAATTATTCGGCCATGCGCGGCGCCATGGCCGAAACCCTGCAATCGCTGTTGCAGCCGGTCGACAAACTGCGCCGCACGATAGAACGGCGCGCGCGCGCCACCTCGCCTGTCACGCAAAGCCTGGAATATGCGGCCGCGAACATCGCCGCCACGTCCGATGCCCTGTCGCCGCACGCCATGCAGGCCGTGGTGCGCCGCCTGACGCGCGCCAGGGTCGTGTATGTGATGGGTTTTGGCCTGTCGGCCAATCTGGCAGGCATGCTGGTGCAGCATCTGCAGCCGTTTTGCCCGCATGTGGTGGAAGTGGTGGGCATCGGCGGCTCGGAAGTGGCGGCCGGCCATCTGGTCAACCTGACGGCGCACGACGTGCTGGTGGTGATCTCGTTCCCCCGCTACACGCTCGACTGCATCGGCCTGGCCAGCTTCGCGCGCGACCGTGGCGCCTGCATCGTGGCGCTCACCGATTCTCCTGCCTCACCCCTGGCCGAACTGGCCGATCACGCGCTGTATGCGCAAAGCACGCATCCCGTCCTGCCCAGCAGCGCCAGCACGGCGCTGGCCATGATCGAGGCGCTGGCCGTGGCGCTGATGGTATCGAACAAAAAGAACGTGGAAAAAGCGGCCCGCCTGAGCGACGTCATCGCCGCCTATCTGTACGGCGGCGAGCATGGGGTGCAGGGCTCCCGGAAAACAGCTTCAAAGCAACGCAAGGCGGTCGCAAAATCATTATAAAAATCAGGCATCATTATTGGGGAGAGTGGCAATGCAGATGAAAAGACAGGACGGTGGCTCCTTGCCGCGCGAGTCGGTGCTGGCGCAAGGCGTGCGCCTCGCGCTGGGCGCACTGAGCGTGTCGGCGGCGCTGGGCATGCTGGCCGGCGGCGCGCAGGCGCAAGAGCAGAAACAGGAGCCGGTGCGGGATGAAGAGCCTGCGCCGAAAAAAATGCAGCGCGTGGAGATCACGGGTTCGGCCATCAAGCGCCTGGAATCGGAGACGGCGCTGCCGGTGCAGGTCATCACGCGCGCCGAGATCGAAAAAGCGGGCGTGACGACGGCGGCAGAGCTGATGGCGCGCGTGTCGGCCAACGTGGGCGGTCTGACCGATGGCGCCAGCATCAATATCGGCGGCGACCAGCGCGGCTTCAACAGCGCCAACCTGCGCGGCGTGGGCACGTCGTCGACCCTGGTGCTGCTCAATGGCCGGCGCATGGCCAACTTTGCCTCGCCCGGCGACGACGCGGGCGTGGACTTGAACAACATCCCCGCCGCCGCCCTGCAGCGCGTGGAAGTGCTGCTCGACGGCGCCTCGGCCCTGTACGGCACGGACGCCATCGGCGGCGTCATCAATTTCATCACGCGCAAGGATTACCAGGGCGTGGAGCTGAACGTCTACGGCAGCCGCACCGATGAAGGCGGCGCGGGCAAGCGCACGGCCAGCATCACGGCCGGCACGGGCGACCTGGCCACGGATGGCTACAATGTCTTCGCCGTGGTCGACCTGCAAAAAACGGACCGCCTCAGTTCCTCGCAGCGCAAGTTCATTTCAAACCTGCAGGTACCGCAGCGTCTCGGGCATTTGCTGTCGAGTTTTACCAGCCCGGCGAATATCCGCCTGTCGGGGGAGCAGCGCGACTATTTGCAGGAGAATGGCTTCCTGCTCAATGGCCAGCCGATTACCAACCGCCAGATCAATCCGTCGATCCCGAACTGTTCGCCGCCGGCCAACCTGTACCTGCCGGCGGGAACGGGCGGCGTCGATGCCTGTACCTATGACTACATGGGCGACACGGAACTGTATCCGAAGACGGACAAACAGAACCTGCTCACGCGCGGCGTGCTGAAACTGAGTAACGACCACCAGCTGTACGCGGAAGTGGCGCTGAGCCGCTCGCGCAGCTATTACGTGGGTTCGTCGGCGCGCGTGATCGGCTATCTCGATTACAGCAAGGTGCCGCAGCTGGCCAATACCGGCCTCGATAGCATCGTCGACGAAGACGGCAATCCGACTGCGCGCGAACTGGAGCTGCGCATGCGGCTGAACGAGGCGGGCATGCGCACCAGCCAGTTGACCAGCGAGAGCCAGCGCTTCGTGGTAGGCGCCAGCGGCACGCTCGCTGGCTGGGATTACGACGTGGGCTTCAATCACAGCGTCAACGTCGTGAAGGACCGCGATACGCATGGCTACGTCCTGTACGACAAGCTGTTGGATGGCATCGCCTCCGGCGACATCAACCCGTTTGGCCCATCGGGCGCGAAGGGCAAGGCGCTGCTCGACAGCATCCAGGTCAATGACGAAGTACGGCATGCGCGCGGCACCATGGATGCGCTGGACTTCAAGGCATCGCGCGCGCTGATGGCCTTGGGGGGCGGCGACATGGCGCTGGCCGTGGGTGGCGAAGTACGGCGCGAGCGCACCGAGTTCCGTCCTTCGGCGTTGCTGATGAGCGACAACATCAACAACGACGCGGCGCCCGAAGGCGGCGTGGCCACCAGCGACAGCCGCAAGGTGCAAGCCATCTACAGCGAATTGCTGCTGCCGTTGACCAAGCAGTGGCAGGCGCAGTTGTCTGGCCGTTACGACCATTACCAGCAGGTGGGCGGCGCCCTCAGTCCGAAGATCGGCCTGACCTACATGCCCAGCAAGCAGGTGCTGTTGCGCGCTTCGGCCGGCAAGGGCTTCCGCGCACCATCGATGTCCGACCTGCACCGGCCCACTGCCTACAGCAGCACGGCGACCCTGCCCGATCCCGTGTATTGCGCGAGCGAGAACAATGATTACTCCGTCTGCGCCGATAACTGGGATACGCGCCGCTACAGCAACGACAAGCTGAAACCGGAGCGCAGCCGCCAGTTCACGGCCGGCCTGGTGCTCGAACCGAGCCAGCACTGGACCTTCAGTGCCGACTACTGGAACATCAAGCGCACGGACCTGATCAGCGAAATCGGCGACGACATCATCCTCGGCAACCTGGCCAAGTACGGCGACCTGGTGCACCGCGATGAAGACGGCTTGATCGACTACATCGAGCTGCGCAAGGAAAACCGCGGTGCGCAAAAGGCGGCGGGTATCGATATCACGGCCGACCTGCATGGCGTGAAAACGGCGTGGGGACGCTTTGGCGCGCACCTGAGCGGCACATATGTGCTCGATTCAAAAATCCAGACCAGCCCTGGCGAGGTCTTTATCAGCAACCTCAATAAATTCGTCACGGAAGGCGTGGTGCAGCGCTGGCGCCATACGATCACGCTCGATTGGGACAACGGCCCGTATTCGGCCAGCCTGTCGAACACGTATTCGAGCGGCTACGATGACCAGAATTCGGCCATCAACACGGACGATGGCAGCGTGGTCAAACCGAACCGGGTGAAGGCCTACACCTTGTGGGACATGTCGGGCGCGTACGCCGTCAGCAAGCAGTTCAAGCTGCGCGCGGGCATACAGAATCTGTTCAATACCAGCCCGCCGTATTCGAACCAAGCCTATTTTTTCCTGTCCGGCTATGACCCGAGCTACACGGATCCGCGCGGCCGGCGCTTTTATGCGAGCGCCAATTACAGCTTCAAATAAGGCGGAAAAGCAGGAGATACCGCAACAGCGCTGTCATATGCAGCAAGTAGTATTGCAGTTTGATGCAGTTGGGTTGCAAGCAGCAGTATTGGCAGCAAGGGCGCGTGCCTGTATTAACCAGTGCGCGCCACTTTCCTTGTATTCGAAAGGCACCATGAAATCATCCGCAAGCCTGTATCACACCTTCCGCGCCGCGCTGCTGTTCGCGCTGGCATTGTGCAGCGTCCATGCCGTGGCGGCGCCGGGCGGCAGCGCCATCGGCAGCGCGCCGCAGGGCACGCTCGTCATCATCGGCGGCGGCCTGCGCGCCGACAATGCCGAAGTCTGGCAGCGCATCGTCAAGTTGTCGGGCGGGCCAGGCGCGCGCATCGCCGTGCTGGCCTCGGCCGCGATGAACCCGGAAAAATCGGGCGAAAGCATCATCAAAAAGCTGAACCAGTACGGCGCCGACGCCTTTTTTGTGCCGCTGGCCGTCAAGCTGGCGAACAGGGATTACCGCAAGGCCGCCGAAGACCCGGCCATCGTCACGCAGATCAAGTCGGCCAGCGGCATTTATTTTGCCGGCGGCGACCAGGGGCGCATCACGCAAGCCTTGCTGCGTCCGGACGGCAGCCGCACGGCCGCGCTGGAAGCCATCTGGTCGGTCTACCGCAACGGCGGCGTGATCGCCGGTTCCAGCGCCGGCGCCGCCATCATGAGCACCACCATGTTTTACGACGCCAAGCCCGTGCTCGACATGCTCAAGATGGGCGTGACGGACGGCCGCGAGATCGCGCCTGGCCTCGGCTTCATCGGCAGCGATGTCTTCGTGGACCAGCATTTGCTGGTGCGCGGGCGCTTTGCGCGCATGATCCCCGTGATGCTGAAAAAAGGCTATCACCTGGGACTGGGCATCGATGAAAACAGCGCCATGGTGGTCGACGCCATGCGCGACGTGGAAGTCATCGGCTACAGCGGCGCCTTGCTGATCGACCTGTCGGGCGCCATCAGCGACCGTGGCGTGAAAAATTTCAATATCAGCAATGCCGCCATCAGCTACCTGGACCGGGGCGATAAATTCAACCTCGTCACGCGCGTGTTTACGCCGTCGCCGGACAAGGCCGACAACAAGCTCGATCCGAACCAGCCCGACATGCGCGAGCCCGTGTTTACCAACGATATCCTCGGCAACAACGCCGTGCTCGACCTGATGGGCAATTTGATCGACAACGCGCAGCAGGAAGCCATCGGCATCGCCTTCGGTAACCCGCGCGACCCGTACCCGGACCTGGGCTTCGAGTTCCGCTTCAGTAAAACGGTCAACAGCGTCGGCTACAGCTCGACCGAGGCGGAAGCGTATTCGGTGCTGAAGCTGCGCCTCGACATCCGCCCCATCCAGCTGCGCCAGCCGCTGTACCGCTACAAGTAAGTGGCGTGCTGGCGCCGCCAGCGCGGCCACGCGGCGATCGTCAGGGCCCGCAGCAGCCACTCGACGGGGCCATACGCATGGCCGCGCAGCCACCAGCGGCTCAATGGCAGCTGCGCGCAAAAGATGATGGCGGCCAGCGTCAGCGCACCGAGCGGCGACACGCTGCCCATCAGCCGCGCGCCATACGCGAGGAACAGCACGGCGCAGATGGCCGACTGCAGCAGGTAGTTCGACAGGGCCATGCGGCCCGTGTCGGCCAGCAGCGCAAACAGCGTGCCGTCGCGCAGGCGCTCGAACAGCGATAGCGCCAATGCCAGGTAGGCGCCCGCCAGCAACGGCGCGGTGGCCAGGCCCACGGCCAATCCCGCCACCTGCCATGCCTGGCTGTCGCCATACACGGACGTCCCCGCATAGAAGGCGGCGCCGGGCAGCCCCGCCAGCGCGCCGGCCCACAGCAGGCGGCGGCGCAGCGGCAGATAATTGCTGGCGTGCAGCAGCATCTCGCGCTTGCCGGCGGCCAGACCGCACAGGAACATGGCCAGCGCGCACGGCGCCTGCACCAGCAGCAGGACGAGCCAGATGTCATTCAGTTCGCGCAGGTGCTGATGGATGACGGCGGCCGGCGTGGCGCGATAGGCGGCCAGCGCGCTTGCCGCCTTTTGCGCCATCGCCACGGCGTTGTCGGCGGTGTCGCCCGCCGGCTGCAGGCTTTGCAGCCAGGCCATGCCCGCCCAGAATGCCACGCAGACGGCGACGAGCACCAGCGCCAGGGACAGTGCCTGGCGTTCGCCGCAGCGGTGCAGCGCCAGCAGCACGATGCCCAGCAGGGCGTAGGTCGTGAGTATGTCGCCATGGAACAGGAACACGGCATGCAGGGCGCCGATCAGCCACAGGCCCGCTTGCCGGCGCAGCATGCGCGGCACGAACGGCGCCTCGGCGCGCGCGGCCGCCTGCATCTGCAAGGTGAAGCTGTAGCCGAACAGGAAGGAAAACAGCAGGTAGAACTTGGTCTCGAACAGCAGCGCGACGATAAAGTGCGTGGCGCGGTCCACGCCGCCGTGAAAGGCGGGATCGGTCAAGCCCAGGCCGAACCAGGGCGTGGCGAAGGCGCCGATATTGACGACCAAAATGCCGAAGAGGGCGCAGCCGCGCAGGGCGTCGACGTCGGCGATGCGCGCGGGCGGCGTTGGCATGACGGCGCTCATGCCAGGGCAGGGCGCAGGAAGCGCGCCAGCAGCAGGTGCAGGCTGGCGCGTTGCGCCAGCGGTGCATAACCGGGATCGACGGCGACCCGGTTGAAGATGCCGTCGATCAGCGCGGCGATCCAGCTGGCCGTTTGCGCCGCGTCCAGCGCAGCGTCGACCTGGCCTCCTGCGGCCGCCTCTTCCAGCAAGGCTTGCAGGCCGCCGCGCAGGCTGGCGTCGTTGCGCGCCACCCTGGCCGCGATATCCGTGTCGCGCATCGCTTCGGCGGCAATGTCCAGCGCCAGTCCCGCAAAGTCCGCGTCGGCCGCCAGTGCCAGCACCACGTCCATGAAGTCGAGCAGGGCGCCGTAGGCATCGGCGCTGCCTTGCACCCCGGCGAAATAGGCGGCCGTCTCGCTGCCTTCCTGGTCGACGATGGCGGCGATGATGGCTTGCTTGGTGGGGAAGTAATGAAACAGGTTACCGGGACTCATGCCCGCTTGCGCGCAGATGGCAGCGGTGCTGGTCTGGTGAAAGCCCTTGCGCGCAAAGCAGTAGCGCGCGGCGGTGAGAATGGCGTCGCGGCGGGCCGCGTGTTTAGCGGGATCGATGGTGCGCATAGGCTTGCCTTTAATTAATTGACTGGTCAATCTAATATAAGCCGATTGGCTCGCGTGGTCAAGCGAACCGGCTGAAAAGGGCGCTTTGCACGCTCGCTTCCTGTCGCTACAATGTGCCGCAGCGGTTTTCCCCGCACCTGCCGGCAGGCCCGCCGATTGTTTGGAAAACCGTTCCCTTCACCTGTTTTTCTACCGCTTTAGGAATGACATGCAGCAGACTCCGATTCGATCCTTCCTCTGCGCGCTGGCGCTGGCCTTCGGCATCGTCCCTGCCGCGCAAGCTGCCAGTGCCGCCCAGCCGGCCACCATGCGCCTCGATTACCAGCACAGCGGCAATGCGCTGGGCGAGCATTATGCGGTCGAGCGCGTGCTGGTCGAGCCCCTGCCATGGCCGGGCAACCTGGCGCGTCCCATCGATGACAGCAACCGCGGCAACAACCTGCTGGAAGTGGTCGACATCAAGTCGGGCAAGGTGCTGTACTCGCGCGGTTTTTCCACCATCTTCGGCGAGTGGGCCAGCACCGATGAAGCGAAAACCACGACGCGCGCCTTCCAGGAATCCGTGCGCTTCCCGCAGCCCGAGCACCCCGTGCGCGTGCGCATCCTCAAGCGCGATGAGCGCGGCCTGTTTTCCGTGGTGTGGAGCACCGATGTCGATCCGGCCGCGCAGGACGTGATCCGCAAGCAGCCGCCGGCGCCCGTCAAGCCGATCCCGATCCGCATCAGTGGTCCATCGAGCGACAAGGTCGACCTCCTGATCATGGGCGATGGCTACACGGCGGCCGAAATGGGCAAGTTCGAAGCGACGGCGCGCAAGCTGGCCGACCATCTTTTCACCGTCTCGCCATTCCGCGAGCGGGCAAAGGACTTCAATGTGTGGGCCATGGCCGCGCCGACGCAGGAATCGGGCGTGTCGCGCCCTTCGACGGGCGTGCATCACGCGTCACCCTTGGGCACGCGCTACGACATCTTCGGCAGCGAGCGCTATGTGCTGACGACGGACAACCGCGCGCTGCGCGACCTGGCGCAGTACGCGCCGTATGAGTTCATTGAAATCCTCGTCAATAATGATACCTATGGCGGCGGCGGCATCTTCGGCCAGTTCAGCACGGCGGCAGCGAACAACGACTGGGCCAACTACCTGTTCGTGCACGAATTCGGCCACCATTTCGCGGGCCTGGCCGACGAGTACTACACCTCGCCCGTGGCCTATCAGTCGAATGGCGAGCGCCAGGAACCGTGGGAGCCGAACGCCACGGCGCTGCGCGATCCGGCCAGGCTGAAATGGAAGAACCACGTCAAGGCGGGCACGCCGCTGCCCACGCCATGGCCGAAGGAAGCATATGACAGCCATGCGCGCGAATACCAGCAGCAGCGCGCCGCCCTGCGTGCGGCCAACCGTCCCGAAAGCGAGATGAGCGATTTGTTTAAGGCCGACCTGGCGTACACGCAGCAGCTGTTCTCGAAGGCGCCGCAGCGCCATGCGGTGGGCGCCTTTGAAGGCGCGAACTACGAGTCGTCCGGCTACTACCGGCCCGAGATGCAGTGCATCATGTTCGACCGCAGCGAGACGTTCTGCTCCGTGTGCCAGGATGGCATCAGCACCATCATCGACTTGTATTCGCGTCCCGCCCCGGCATCGGGCAAATAAGACCGTCCCTGTCATTCCCATAAGCAGTGAGGCAAGGCGGGCCATGTTGCAACGCAATAGCATGGCCCCCATTTTTTACCATTTTCCGCCTGGCGCCTCGCGCCATGGCGCAGCACAGCTTGTTTTCCAGGCAATCTCCCCTTCCTTTGCGCGGCCGCTTTTACGCACGCCAGCCCCATGTTGTTATCAAATGAGCACCGCGATTCGCTTGCTTGTCAATTAGTTCATTTAAATAATATTGATGTAGAATTTGATGTATATCAATGTTGCATTGCCGCAATCGCACTTATAGTTGACCTAGCTCAAAAGCGTTATGCATGCGGACCGGCCTCATCGCGAATCACGTATCTAAATGCTGTAGAGTAATTTTCGCCCCGCACCAGTTCCCCGAAAATGCACTGGTGCGTGCCTCGAATTTCAGTGACGGAAGCCGATTCATGAAGATGCAGACCCCCGCGCCTGACGCGTGCAGTACCTTACACCCCCATACTCCGATTGCCTTGCCGTATGCGCGCGTTGGCGGCGTGACCCTGGCCACGTGCGCCGCCACCATGCGCGCCGGCGCCGTGCGCTGCGTGCAGGCGGCCACGCCGTGGCCCGCCCTGCGTCCAGTCCCGGCATGACGGCCCCCTTGCGGCAGCTGCCCTTGCAGGGCAAGCGTGGCCTGGTGGTGGGTATCGCCAATGCGCAAAGCATCGCCTGGGGCTGCGCCAGCGCCCTGCGCGCGGCCGGCGCCGAACTGGCCGTGACCTGGCTCAATGACAAGGCCAGGCCGCACGTCGAGCCGCTGGCGCAGCAAGTGCAGGCGGCCATCATGGCGCCGCTCGACGTGGCCGTGCCGGGCCAATTGGAGGCGTTGTTCGCGCAGATCGAGCGGCAGTGGGGACGGCTCGATTTCGTCGTCCACTCCATCGCCTATGCGCCGAAGCAGGACCTGCATGGCCGCGTGACGGACAGTTCCGCCGACGGCTTTGCGCAGGCGATGGATGTCTCCTGCCACTCCTTCATGCGCATGGCGAAACTGGCCGAACCGCTGATGCCGGACGGCGGCAGCTTGACCACCATGAGTTACCTGGGCGCCGAGGAAGTCATCGCCGACTATGGCCTGATGGGTCCCGTAAAAGCGGCGCTGGAAGCGTCGGTGCGCTACCTCGCTGCGGAACTGGGCCCGCAAGGCATCCGCGTGAACGCCATTTCGCCCGGTCCCCTGGAGACGCGGGCCGCTTCCGGCATCGCCCATTTCGACCGCCTGATGGCTGACGCCATCGAACGCTCGCCCATGCGGCGCCTGGCCACCATCGAGGACGTGGGCGCGCTGTGCGCCTTCCTCGCCGGCGACGGCGCGCGCGCCATCACGGGCGGCACCCTGTATGTCGATGGCGGCTACAACATTCTGAATTGACTGGAAGATGATGACCAAGGCTGTTTTTACTTTGCCACACCGCGCCAGGATGGCCGCGCTGGCCACCACGCTGGCCCTGGCCGGCTGCGCCTCGATGGCGCCGCCGTATGCGCCACCGCCGCTGCCCGTGGCGGCGCAGTACCCGGAAACCGATACGGCCGGCGCAAGCGCGCCCGACGTCGCCTGGCAAGCCTACTTTGCCGACCCGCGCCTGCAGGCGATGATTGCGCAGGCGCTGGCCAGCAACCGCGACATCCGCATCGCCGCCCTGCGCGTGGACGAGGCGCGCGCCGCGTATGGCATCGTGCGCGCGGAACAATTCCCCACCATCGCGCTGGGCGCCTCCGGCAGCCGCGCGCGCGTGCCGGCCGACCTGAGTCCGACGGGCCGCGCCATGACGAGCGCGCAGTACCAGGCGGGCTTGAACGTGAGTGCCTGGGAACTCGACTTCTGGGGCCGGGTGCGCAGCCTGAAGGATAGCGCGCTGCAAACCCTGCTGGCCAGCGACGAGGCGCGCCGCGCCGTCGGCGTGGCCCTGGTGGCGCAGGTGGCCAATGGCTACCTGGGCTTGCGCGAACTCGATGAAAGGGTGGAACTGGCGCGCGCCACGGTCGACAGCCGCGCCGAATCGCTGCGCATCTTCACGCGCCGTTTTGAAGTCGGGTCGATTTCCAAGCTGGACCTGACGCAGGTGGAAACCCTGCTCAGCCAGGCCCTCTCGCTGTCGGCCCAGCTGGAGCAGGCGCGCGCCGTGCAGGCGCATGCGCTGGCGCAGTTGGTGGGCGGCCCCGTCGACCTGACGCCGGTGGCTGGCGAGGTGAGTCGCTTCGACGACGCCAGCGTGCTGCAGCCGCTGCATGCGGGCTTGCCCTCGGCCTTGCTCACGCAGCGCCCCGACCTGATCGCGGCCGAACACCAGCTGCGCGCCGCGCAAGCCAATATCGGCGCCGCGCGCGCCGCCTTCTTCCCGACCATTTCGCTGACGGCTGCCTACGGCACGGCCAGCGCGGAATTGAACGGCCTGTTCGATTCCGGCAGCGGCGCCTGGAATCTCGCGCCGCGCCTGGTGCTGCCGATCTTTGATGCAGGCCGCCTGCGCGCGAATATGGACTTGGCCGAAGTGCGCCGCGACGTGGCCGTGGCCAATTATGAAAAGAGCGTGCAGGGCGCCTTCCGCGAAGTGGCCGATGCGCTGTCGAACCGGCGCTGGCTGGCGCTGCAGGTCGACATCGGCAAGACGACCCTGGCCGCGCAGAGCGAACGGGCGCGCCTGGCCAAGCTGCGCTACGACAATGGCGCCGCGCCCTACCTGGAAGTGCTCGATGCGCAGCGCGACTTGCTGACGGTGGAGCAGCAACTGGTGCAGACGCGCCGCGCGCTGCTCTCGAGCCAGGTCAGCCTGTATGCGGCCCTGGGCGGCGGCGCACCCGTCGCCTCCGCCGCCGCTTCCACCCACTAATTTGATCGCCCCGATACCATGAATGCTCAATTGAAGAAAAAACTCATCCCCGCGGCGCTGGTCGTGGCCGTTCTCGTGCTGGGCTATGTGGCCTGGCAAAAAATGCGTCCCACCGGTCCTGGCGAAGGTTTTGTCAGCGGCAATGGCCGCATCGAAGCGACGGAAGTCGACGTCGCCACCAAGCTGGCGGGCCGGGTCAAGGAGATCCTCGTGCGCGAGGGCGACTTCGTCAAGGCGGGCCAGCCGCTGGCCAGCATGCAGGTCGATTCGCTGACGGCCCAGCGCGACGAGGCGCGCGCGCGCCAGCAGCAGGCGCTGGACGCCGTGGTCGGCGTGCAGGCACAGGTGGCGGTGCGCGAAAGCGACAAGGCGGCCGCGCTGGCCATGGTGGCGCAGCGCGAAAGCGAACTCGATGCGGCCAAACGCCGCCTGGCCCGCTCCGAAACCTTGTCGAAAGAGGGCGCTTCCTCGGTGCAGGAACTCGACGACGACCGGGCCCGCGTGCGCAGCGTGGCCGCCGCCCTGAATGCGGCCAGGGCGCAAGTGACGGCGGCGCAGGCGGCCATCGACGCGGCAAAAGCGCAGGTGGTCGGCTCGCGTTCCGCCGTCGTCGCGGCCGAGGCGACGACGGCGCGCATCGATGCCGACCTGGCCGATGGCCAGCTGGCGGCGCCGCGCGACGGCCGCGTGCAATACCTGGTGGCGCAGCAGGGCGAAGTGCTGGCGGGCGGTGGCAAGGTGCTCAACCTGGTCGACCTGTCGGACGTCTACATGACCTTCTTCCTGCCCGAAACGGCGGCCGGCAAGGTGGCGCTGGGCGGCGAAGTGCGCATCATCCTCGACGCGGCGCCGAACTATGTGATTCCCGCGACGATCTCGTTTGTCGCCGCCAGCGCGCAGTTCACGCCGAAGACCGTGGAAACGGCCAGCGAACGCCAGAAACTGATGTTCCGCGTGAAAGCGCAGATCAGCCGCGCGCTGCTGCAAAAGCATCTGGCCCTCGTGAAAGTGGGCTTGCCTGGCGTGGCCTGGGTGCGTCTCGATGCGAAGCAGGCCTGGCCCGCTGAACTGACGGCCAAGGTCCCGCAGTGACCGTGGCTTCCACTTCTCCAGTCGTCAGCATCAAAGGCGTCAGCCAGCATTACGGCAAGACGGTGGCGCTGGACGGCATCGACCTCGACGTGCCGGCCGGCCGCATGGTGGGTTTGATCGGGCCCGATGGCGTGGGCAAATCGAGCTTGCTGTCGCTGGCGGCCGGCGCGCGCGCCGTGCAGCAGGGCACAGTGATGGCGCTGGGCGGCGACATGCGCGATGCGCGCCACCGCGACGATGTTTGCCCGCGTATCGCCTACATGCCGCAAGGGCTGGGCAAGAATCTGTATCCGACCCTGTCGGTCGAGGAAAACCTGCAGTTTTTCGCGCGTCTGTTCGGCCACGACGCGGCCGAGCGCCGCCGCCGCATCGACCAGCTGACCCGCAGCACGGGCTTGCAGCCTTTCCTTGCGCGTCCGGCCGGCAAGCTGTCGGGCGGCATGAAGCAGAAGCTGGGCCTGTGCTGCGCCCTGATCCACGATCCCGACCTGCTGATTCTCGACGAGCCGACCACCGGCGTCGATCCGCTGGCGCGCGCGCAGTTCTGGGACCTGATCGCCGGCATCCGCGTGCAGCGCCCGCAAATGAGCGTGATGGTGGCCACCGCCTACATGGACGAGGCGCAGCGCTTCGATTGGCTGGTGGCCATGGATGACGGCAAGGTGCTCGATACGGGCACGCCGGCCGAACTGCTGGCGCGCACGCAAAGCGATACCCTGGAAGCGGCCTTCATCAAGCTGCTGCCGGAAGCCAAGCGCGCGGGCCACCAGCCCGTGGTGATTACGCCGCTGGACGCTGCCAGCGCGCAGGACGTCGCCATCGAGGCGCAGGACCTGACCATGCGCTTCGGCGACTTCACGGCCGTCGACCATGTGAATTTCCGCATCGGCCGTGGCGAGATCTTCGGCTTTCTCGGTTCAAACGGCTGCGGCAAGTCGACCACCATGAAGATGCTCACGGGCCTGCTGCCGGCCACGGAAGGCAAGGCCTGGCTGTTCGGCAAAGAGGTCGATTCCAGCGATATCGACACGCGCCGCAGGGTCGGCTACATGTCGCAGGCCTTCTCGCTGTACAGCGAGCTGACGGTGCGCCAGAACCTGGTGCTGCACGCGCGCCTGTTCCACGTGCCGGAAGCGCAAATCGCTGCCCGCATCGACGAGATGGCGCAGCGCTTCGATTTGCGCGCCGTGATGGACGACTTGCCTGACAGCCTGCCGCTGGGCATCCGCCAGCGGCTGTCCTTGGCCGTGGCCATGGTGCACAAGCCGGAAATGCTGATCCTCGACGAGCCGACGTCCGGCGTCGACCCCATCGCGCGCGACAATTTCTGGCGCCTGATGATCGAGCTGGCGCGGCGCGACCACGTCACCATTTTCATTTCCACCCATTTCATGAACGAGGCCGAGCGCTGCGACCGCATCTCGCTGATGCATGCGGGTAAAGTGCTGGTCAGCGATGCGCCGGCCGAACTGGTACGCAAGAAGGGTGCGCCATCGCTGGAAGCGGCCTTCATCGCCTACCTGGAAGAGGCGGGCGGCGGTACGGCAGCCGCCGAAGCGCAGGAAAGCGAGGCGCCCGTGCAGAAGGCTGAAGCGGCCGCACCACAGCCGAAGCAGCAGCGCAGCCGCTTCAGCCTGGGCCGCATGCTCAGCTACATGTGGCGCGAGACGCTGGAGCTGCGCCGCGATCCCGTGCGCTTGACCCTGGCGCTGGGCGGCTCCGTGCTGCTGCTGTTCGTCATCGGCTTCGGCATCAGCCTCGACGTCGAGGACTTGAGCTACGCGGTGCTCGATCACGACCAGACCACCCTGAGCCAGAATTACACGAACAACCTGGCCGGCTCGCGCTACTTCGTCGAACGCCCGCCCCTGCGCGACTATGCCGATATCGACAAGCGCATGCGCAGCGGCGAACTGTCGCTGGCCATCGAGATCCCGCCCGGCTTCGCGCGCGACGTGCAGCGCGGCGCGCCGGCACAGGTGGGCGCGTGGATCGATGGCGCCATGCCGATGCGCGCGGAAACCGTGCAGGGCTACGTGCAGGGCATGCACCAGCTGTGGCTGGCCGACCAGGCCTTGCACCGCTATGGCATCAAGATGAACAACCCCGTCGCCATCCAGACCCGCTACCGCTACAACCCCGACGTGAAAAGCCTGCCGGCCATGGTGCCGGCCGTGATTCCCTTGCTGCTGCTGATGCTGCCGGCCATGCTGGCGGCGCTGTCCGTGGTGCGTGAAAAGGAACTCGGTTCCATCATCAACCTGTACGTGACGCCCGTCACGCGCCTGGAATTCTTGCTTGGCAAGCAGGTGCCGTATGTGGCGCTGGCCATGTTCAACTTCCTCCTCATGGCGCTGCTGGCGGTCACCGCCTTCGGCGTGCCGATCAAGGGCAGCTTGCTGACCCTGATCGGCGCCACCTTCATCTTCAATATCTGCGCCACCGGCATCGGCCTGTTCGCCTCGACCTTTACGCGCAGCCAGATCGCGGCCCTGTTCGTGACGATGATCGGCACGATGATCCCGGCCATCCAGTTTTCCGGTCTGCTCAATCCCGTCTCGTCGATGGAAGGCGTGGGCAAGGCCATCGGCCTGATGTACCCGGCCACGCACATGCTCAATATCAGCCGCGGCGTGTTCAACAAGGCGCTGGGCTTTGGCGACCTGCACGCCTCGTTCTGGCCATTGATCATCGCCATCCCCGTGATCCTCGGCGTGACCGTGGCGCTGCTGA
Source organism: Janthinobacterium sp. NKUCC06_STL (assembly GCF_019345455.1). Classification (NCBI taxonomy): domain Bacteria; kingdom Pseudomonadati; phylum Pseudomonadota; class Betaproteobacteria; order Burkholderiales; family Oxalobacteraceae; genus Janthinobacterium; species Janthinobacterium sp. NKUCC06_STL. The sequence continues at coordinate 1,596,349 of NZ_JAHKQY010000001.1, read as the reverse complement.
AGAAGCAGGAGAGCTGATATGCGCCACCTTGAAAATATCTACCGCCTGGGCGTGAAGGAAATCTGGAGCCTGATCCGCGATCCGATGATGCTGATCCTGATCCTCTACACGTTTACTTTGGCGATCTACGTGGCCGCCACGGCCAAGCCGGAAACCCTGCACATGGCCTCGATCGCCATCGTCGACGAGGATGGCTCGCCGCTGTCCGGGCGCATCGCCTCGGCCTTCTTCCCGCCGCAGTTCACGCCGCCGGCCATGATCAACCAGAGCCAGGTCGATGCGGGCCTGGACGCGGGCCAGTACACCTTCGTGCTGACGATACCGCCCAAGCTGCAGGCGGACGTGCTGGGTGGGCGCCAGGCGGAACTGCAGCTGAACGTGGACGCCACGCGCATGAGCCAGGCCTTCAGCGGCAGCGGCTACATCCAGCAGATCGTCGCCGGTGAAATCTCCGAATTCGCCAAACGTTATCGCGGTGCGACCGTCTCGCCCGTGGAACTGGTGATGCGTGCGCGCTTCAACCCGTCGCTGAGCCAGGCGTGGTTTGGCTCGCTGATGGAGCTCATCAACCAGGTGACGATGCTGTCGATCATCCTCACCGGGGCGGCGCTGATACGCGAGCGCGAACATGGCACCATCGAGCACTTGCTGGTGATGCCCGTGACGCCGGCCGAAATCATGCTGGGCAAGGTCTGGTCGATGGGCCTGGTGGTGCTGCTGGCCGCCGCCCTGTCGCTGAACCTGGTGGTGCGCGGCATGCTGCACGTGCCCATCGAAGGCTCGATCGCGCTGTTCCTGTGCGGCGCGGCCCTGCACCTGTTTGCCACCACGTCGATGGGCATTTTCCTCGCCACCGTGGCGCGCAGCATGCCGCAGTTCGGCATGCTGCTGATCCTCGTGCTGCTGCCGCTGCAGATGCTGTCGGGCGGCAGCACGCCGCGCGAAAGCATGCCCGAACTGGTGCAGAACATCATGCTGATCGCCCCGACCACGCATTTCGTCGAATTGAGCCAGGCGATTCTGTACCGGGGCGCCGGCATCGACGTGGTGTGGAAGCCGTTCCTGGCCTTGCTGGCCATCGGCACGGCCCTGTTCACGTTTGCCCTTGCCCGTTTTCGCAAGACCATCAGCCAGATGGCATAGCTCCCGCGCCGGAATGGTCCGGCGTTTTTTGCATGAAAAGGATAGCCATGAAGATCGAAGCTGCACCATTTTTCTCCACCGGCGGCTTGCCGTCGCTGGGCGTGCTGGGCGACTATGCGCGCGATTCGTGGCAGCGCATCGTGCTGTACGCGGACGTGATGCGCCGGCGCGGCAACCAGTACCAGGAGCACATGGCCGAGGAAGTGCCGAACGTGCTCGACTTCCCCGCCGCGCTGGTGCTGTCGGGCCTGGAGCTGGCGCGTCCCGTCAACTACGGCCTGGCGCGCATATTGACGCCCGATGCGCCCGAACCTGATCCATCGAAGCGGCCCTTCGTCGTCGTCGATCCGCGCGCCGGACACGGTCCCGGCATCGGCGGCTTCAAGGCGGAAAGCGAGATCGGCGTGGCCCTGCGCGCCGGCCACCCGTGCTACTTCATCGGCTTCCTGCCCGATCCCGTGCCGGGACAGACGGTGGAAGACGTGATGCACGCCGAGGCGGCCTTCCTGGAAAAAGTCATCGCCCTGCATCCGCTCAGCGAGGGTAAGCCCGTCGTCATCGGCAATTGCCAGGCGGGCTGGCAAATCCTCATGACGGCGGCCATGCGCCCGGAATTGTTCGGCCCCATCATCGTGGCCGGCGCGCCCGTGTCGTACTGGGCCGGCTGGCATGGCCGCAATCCGATGCGCTATGCGGGTGGCCTGATGGGCGGCAGCTGGGCCACGGCGCTGGCGGGCGACCTGGGCAAGGGCCGCTTCGACGGCGCCAGCCTGGTGCAGAATTTCGAGAAGCTCAATCCGGCCAATACCCTGTGGAGCAAGCAGTACAATCTGTACGCGAACATCGACACGGAAGCGCCACGCTACCTGGAATTTGAAAAATACTGGGGCGGCCACGTCTTCCTGAACGACGTCGAGATGCAGTACATCGTCGACAATCTGTTCATCGGCAACCGCCTGGCCACGGCCGAATTGATCACCTCCGACGGCGTGCGCCTGGACTTGCGCAACATCCGTTCGCCCATCGTCGTGTTTTGCTCGAATGGCGACAACATCACGCCGCCGCCGCAGGCGCTGGGCTGGATCACGGACCTGTACCGCGACGACAAGGACGTGCTGCTGCACGACCAGACCATCGTCTACGCCGTGCATGACAGCATCGGCCACCTGGGCATTTTCGTGTCGGCCAAGGTGGGGCACAAGGAACACCAGAAATTCGCCAGCAATATCGACCTGATCAACCTGCTGCCGGCCGGCATCTACGAAGCGAGGATCGTCGACAAGACGCCCGATACGCCGAATGCGGACCTGGCCAGCGGCGATTATGTGCTGCAGGTCGAACACCGCGGCATCGACGACGTGCGCGCCATCGTGCAGCCGAGCGTGGAAAACGACCGCAAGTTCGCCGCCGCCGCGCGCGTGTCCGAAGTGAATCTGGCCCTGTACCGCACGTTTGCGCAGCCGTGGGTGCGCGCCATGGTCACGCCGCAGACGGCGCGCTTCCTGCAGCTCGCGCACCCGCTGCGCGTGTCGTACGAGCGCTGGACGGATCACAATCCGCTGGCCAGGCTGGTGGCCAAGGAGGCCGACAAAGTGCGCGCCCAGCGCCAGCCGGTAGCGCCAGATAATCCGCTGCTGGCCATGCAGGAAGCCATCTCCGGCGCCATCACGGCCGGCTTGAACGGCTGGCGCGACTGGCGCGACAGCGTGCAGGAAACCACCTTCGACCTGGTGTACGGCTCGCCCCTGTTGCAGGCGCTGACGGGACAAGCCATCGGCGACACGACGCCGCCGCGCCCCCATCCCGGTATCTCGCCCGAGCATTGCGAATACGTGCGCTGCGAAACGCGCAAGATGGACGAGGACATGCAGCGCGGCGGCCTGGTGGAAGCGGCCGTGCGCGCGCTGTTCTACATCTACCGCTTCCGCATGATCGCCGACGAGCGCAGGGTCAACCTGGCCCTGAAACTGATCAAGCCGCAATACCGGCAGGATGTCAACATGGAGGAGTTCCGCGGCATCGTGCGCCAGCAGGCGCGCCTGATGCTGCATGATTTCGATACCGCCATCGCCGCCTTGCCGGACTTGCTGTCGCGCGCCAGGCCGGACGACATCGGCGCGCTGGCCGAATGGCTGCAGCAAGTGCTGCAAGTGCCCGAGGCGCCGACGCCGGACGAGGAAGCGAGCCTGCAGCAGATGCTGGACGTCTTTGACCGGGCGGTCAAGGAGCAGCAGTCGGTTGTGCGCGCATCCAGGACTGAACCGAAAGCCAGACCGGCCAAACACATTACCCCTGCCTAGAAGACCACGATGACTACTACCCAAGACGATGATCTGAATATCGTACGCAACCGCACCTTCGACCAGATCGCCATCGGCGACACTGCCAGCATCACGCGCACCCTGAGCATGGACGACATCGCCCTGTTCGCGGTGATGTCGGGCGACGACAACCCGCAGCACCTCGATACGGAATTTGCCGCCGCCACCCGCTACGAGGGCGTGATCGCCCATGGCATGTGGGGCGCGGCCCTCATTTCCGCCGTGCTGGGCACGCGCCTGCCCGGCGCCGGCACCGTCTACACGGGGCAGACCCTGCGTTTCCTGCAGCCCGTGCGCGTGGGCGATACCCTGGCCATCAGCGTCACCGTCACGGCGCGCGAGCCGCGCAACCGCCACGTGACCCTGGCCTGCCGCTGCGTCAACCAGCATGGCGCCGTGGTGCTCGACGGCGAGGCGCAGGTGATCGCGCCCGCCGAGCAGATCGAACGCAAGCGCGCCACCCTCCCCGAAGTACGTCTGCATAACGGCGACGGCACGCGCCGCCTGCTTGAGCAGGCGCGCACCCTGGGACCGATCCGGGTGGCCGTGATCCACCCCTGCGATGAACTGAGCCTGGCGGGCGCGCTCGACGCGTATGCGGCTGGCCTGATCACGCCCGTGCTGGTGGCGCCGCGCGCGCGCCTGGAAGCGGTAGCGTTGGAGGCTGGCCTGAGCCTGGAAGGCATCGCCATCGAGGACGTCGAGCATAGCCATGCCGCCGCCGCGCGCGGCGCCGAACTGGCGGGCAAGGGCGAAGTGGAGGCCTTGATGAAGGGCAGCCTGCACACGGATGAACTGATGTCGGCCGTGCTGTCGGCCAGCGCCGGCCTGCGCACCAAGCGTCGCATCAGCCACTGCTTCCTGATGCAGACACCCGCGTATCCGCGCCCCTTCATCATCACGGACGCGGCCATCAATATCGCGCCCAACCTGGCCATGAAGGCCGACATCGTGCGCAACGCCATCGACCTGGCGCACGTGATCGGCGTAGCCTGCCCGCGCGTGGCCATCCTGGCCGCCGTGGAAACGGTGAACGCGGACATGCCGGCCACCCTGGACGCGGCCGCCCTGTGCAAGATGGCCGACCGCGGCCAGATCACGGGCGCGATCCTCGACGGCCCGCTGGCTTTTGATAACGCCGTGTCGATCGCCGCCGCCACCGTCAAGGGCATCGTCTCGGAAGTGGCGGGCCGTGCCGACATCTTGCTGGTGCCGGATCTGGAAAGCGGCAATATGCTGGCCAAGCAGCTCGAATACATGGGCGACGCGGACAGCGCCGGCATCGTGCTGGGCGCGAAAATCCCCGTCATCCTCACCAGCCGCGCCGACTCGCGCGCCAGCCGCATCGCCTCGTGCGCCATCGCCGTGATGCTGGCCAACCATTACCGGAGCACGCCGCCATGAACGCAGCAGTCCAACATGCCGATGGCACCCTGATCCTGGTGCTCAATTGCGGCTCGTCGAGCATCAAGTTCGCCCTGTTCGAGCAGGCGGGCGGCGTGCTGCCGCAGCAGGCGCAATGGAGCGGCAAGGTCGAAGGCATCGGCCGCGAAAACGCCACCTACCGGGCCGGCGGTTTGCCGGCAGTCGCCTTGCAACTCGATCCGGCGCAGCCGCATCACGCGGCGCTCGAATACATCCGCGCGCAAGTCGTGGCCCAGCTGGACGGGCGTTCCTTGCGCGCCGTGGCGCACCGCGTGGTGCACGGCGGCAGCAAGTATTTCGCCCCCGTGCGCATCGATTTCAAAGTGCTGGCCGACCTGAAAAGTTATGTGCCGCTGGCGCCCCTGCACCAGCCGTTTGCGCTCGAAGCGATCGAGGTGCTGCTCGAATCGCGGCCCGACATCGCCCAGGTGGCGTGCTTCGACACGGCCTTCCACCACACGGTGCCGCAGGTCGAGCAGATGCTGGCCCTGCCATACGATGCGTGGGAGCGGGGCTTGCGCCGCTATGGTTTCCACGGCCTGTCATATGAATACCAGTCGCTGGTGCTGAAGCAGCGTTTTGGCGCGGTCGCGCGCGGCAAGGTCATCGTGGCCCACCTGGGCAGCGGCGCCAGCCTGTGCGCCATGGAGAACTTGCACAGCGTGGCCACCACCATGGGTTTTTCCGCGCTCGATGGCCTGATGATGGGCACGCGCTGCGGTTCGCTCGATCCGGGCGCCGTCATCTACCTGATGGAAATCGAAAAGCTGTCGCTGGAAAAAGTGGCGCATGTGCTGTACCACGAGTCGGGCTTGCTGGGCGTGTCGGGCGTGTCGGCCGACCCACCGGTCTTGCTGGCGCAGCAGGACCGGCAGGATGCCACGGGCGAGCGTATCCGCGCCGCGCTGGCCTTGTATATCCGCCGCATCGTGCGCGAGATCGGCGCCCTGACGGCCGTGCTGGGGGGACTGGACATGCTGGTGTTTACGGCCGGTATCGGCGAGCACAGCGCCGAGCTGCGCCAGCGCATCTGCGACGAGCTGGGATTCCTCGGTCCCGTGCTTGACGGGGAGGCGAATGCGCGCAGTGCCAGCCGCATTTCCACCGATGCCAGCCGCATCGTCGTGGGTGTGGAGCCGGCCAACGAGGAATGGGTGGCTGCCCGCCACGCGGCGCTGGCCATGGGCGCATGAGGCTATGAGACCTGCATCGCACCCAATGGAAAATTTGCTGATTTGCACATATTTTCCGTTGAGTGCGCTAACGCACTGTGTGGTTTGCCAGATATCTTTACTATGAAGTCATGCCATTGCGCTACATCAAGAAACAGCGCGATGCCTGGCAAATTTTGAGCATTTTGCCCGCCTTTAGTAAGAATAAAATTAAACCATATTGAAAGGTCTCATCATGAACAAATTACTCGCCACCCTGATCGCTACCCTGTTTGCCACCGCTGCCATCGCGCAAACGCCAGTTACCCCAGCCGTTGCCAGTGCCCAGGCGTCTGCGCAGCATGACATCAACAAGGCTGCCAACAAGGAAGCCAAAGTCGATGCCAAGGCTGACGCGAACGTCGCCAAGGCTGAAATGAAGGCTGACGAAAAGAAAGCCGACGCCCAGCACAAGGCGAACAAAACCAAGGCCAAGGCCCACGACAAAGTGGTCGATGCCGATCCGGAAGACAAGATGAAGGCGCAAGCCAAGGCTGACAAGGCCGCCGCCAAGGCCGATGCGAAAGCGGGCAAAACCGCCGTGAAAGCGGACGCCAAGGTCGCCAAGGAAAAAGTGGAAGCGAACGCCGATAAAGCCATCGCCGCCACCAAGACGGAAGAAGTCAAGGCCAAGGCAGACGCTGAAGTCAAGGCCGCCGCCGCCAAGTAATTCCCTGTTTGCGGGCCACGGCCCGCAAGCCCAAAAGACAGCTTCGGCTGTCTTTTTTTTCGTCCAGCACTTTTCCTTGCTTGCGCTTGCCAGTCTTGATCTGGCGCAAATGCTCCGCTTTTCGCCGTGCCATAGTGAACTGGCAAACAGACGAAGGAGACATCATGAGCACCGCTAAAACGAAAAAATCACCGGCCACCGGGTCGGCGGAAGGCGCGCCAGCCATGTCCGCCACGCAGTCCATGCCGGTCGAGGGCGACATGCAGGCTGGCGCCGATGCGGCGGGCGGCGACGCCATGCCGGGGCTGCGCCTGGGCGTGTCATATGCCGACCAGGCGGCGCTCACCCAGGGGGCGTCCGCTGCGGATGCCTACGCCATGCCGGGCGGCGGCATGCAGCAGGCGCCGCAGGGCATGGCGGGCGCCAGCTGCATGCAGGTCGGCGGCGGCGGCATGGGCGGCGATGGTGGCGATAGCGGAGGCAATGGCGGTGATGGGGGGCAGGGCGGCGGCACGCCGCAGACGCGCACCTGCGCCACGATGGACGTGCATCGGCGCCTGCTGACCGAAGACCCATCGTATGCGAACGTGCGCGCCGATATCGAAAACCTGGCCGGATTGTACGAGGGCGACGCCAGCATTGCGGGGCGTGCCGGCGTGACGCACATCCCGGTGGTGGTGCACGTGGTGTGGAATACGGCTGCGCAGAATATTTCGGATGCGCAGATCGCCAGCCAGATCGATGTGCTGAACCGCGATTTCCGCCGCGTCAACCCGGACGTCAACAGCACGCCGGCGCCATTCCTGCCGCTGACGGCCGACGCGCGCGTGGAGTTCGCGCTGGCCACGACCGATCCGCATGGCGCGGCCACCAGCGGCATCGAGCGGCGCCAGACGACGGTGGCCTCGTTTGGCGCGGACGATGCCGTCAAGTCGCAGGCGACGGGCGGCATGGATGCCTGGCCGGCCGACAGCTACCTGAATATCTGGGTCTGCCAGCTCGGTGGCGGCTTGCTCGGTTATGCGCAGTTTCCCGGCGGCCCGGCCGCGACCGACGGCGTGGTGATCCTGCAATCGGCCTTTGGCACGACGGGCACGGCGGCGCCGCCGTTCCACCTGGGGCGCACGGCCACGCATGAAATTGGCCACTGGCTGAATCTGAACCATATCTGGGGCGACGACGGCACCGGGTGCTCGGGCACGGACAACGTGGCCGACACGCCGAACCAGGGCGGGCCGAACACGGGCCAGCCCTCGTTTCCCCAGGTGTCGTGCAATAACGGGCCGAATGGCGACATGTTCATGAACTACATGGATTACGTCGACGATCCCGCCATGTTCATGTTCACGGCCGGCCAGGTGGCGCGCATGCAGGCTTGCCTCGATGGCCCGCGCGCCAGCATCGGCACGGGCGGAACGGGCGCAGGCGCCACGCCGCGCCAGAGCTCTTCTCCCGTCGTCGCCTGGGGCGCGAACCGCCTCGACGTCTTCGTGGTGGGCACGGATCGCGCGCTGTACCACAAGGCCTGGAACGGCACGGCCTGGGCGCCGTCCGTCACCGGCTATGAAGGGCAGGGCGGCATTTGCACCAGTGCGCCGCAAGTGGTGTCGTGGGCGCCGAACCGGCTCGACGTATTCGTCACGGGCACCGACAGCGGCTTGTTCCACAAGTGGTGGAACGGCACGGCCTGGGGACCGTCCCTGACCGGTTACGAAGCGATGGGCGGCTTGTGCGTGGGCGACCCGCGCGCCGTGGCCTGGGGACCGAACCGCCTCGACGTGTTTGTCGTCGGCACGGATCGCGGCCTGTATCACAAGTGGTGGAACGGGTCCGCCTGGGGGCCGTCGCTGACGGGGTACGAAGCCATGGGCGGCGTCTGCCTGGGCCAGCCGGAAGCCGTGGCGTGGGGGCCGAACCGCCTCGATGTCTTCGTCGTCGGCACGGATCGGGCCCTGTACCACAAGTGGTGGAACGGCACGGCCTGGGGACCGTCGCTGACGGGCTATGAACGGCTGGGCGGCATCTGCACCTCGTCGCCAAAGGCCGTGGCGTGGGGACCGAACCGCCTCGACGTTTTCGTCACGGGTACCGACGGCGCCCTGTATCACAAATGGTGGGATGGCGCGAAATGGGGGCCTTCCAACGATGGTTTCGAGCGCCTGGGCGGCGTCTGCGTGGGCGAGGTGGAAGCCGTGTCGTGGGGACCGAACCGGCTCGACCTGTTCGTCATCGGCACGGACAGCGCCCTGTACCATAAGGCCTGGAATGGATCCGCGTGGTCTCCCTCCGTGACGGGTTTTGACAACCTGGGCGGCGTGTGCACCTCGCGGCCGCGCGCCACGGCCTGGGCGCCGAACCGCCTCGACGTGTTTGTCACGGGCACGAACGGCGCCCTGTTCCACAAGGCGTGGAACGGCGCGGCCTGGTCGCCGTCCGTGAGCGGTTATGAAAGCCTGGGCGGCGTGGTATCGTGTTTCTGAGGGAGGGATCGCCATGCACGGCATGACAACGGCACTGCCCAGCGGCAGCTGGACGCATTCGTTCGAGGAGGATGCGGACGGTATCGAGGTGTACCGGCCCACGGCCAAGTTTGTCTTTCCTCCCAGCCGCAAGGGGCGCAAGGTGCTGGAGTTCGGCGCGCCCGCCGGCGCCATGGCGCAAGGGGCGGCGACCTTGACGTCCATGGCGCCCGGCCCCGACGACCGGCCCCGCGCCGGTTCCGTGACCCGGCTGGTGCCCCTGGGCATGGGCCGCTATGCGCTCGGTGATGGCGCAGGCGCGCAGGGCGTGATCGACATCGTCGAAGCGACGCCCGACATGCTGCGCCTGGCGCGGCGCTAAGGCTGGCCGCGCAGCTTGTGCGCGAGCGCCGTGCGGTTGCCCACGCCCAGTTTCTGGTAAATCGCATGCAACTGGTTGCGCACGGTGGCTGGCGACTTGCCCAGTTCCCTGGCGATGCTTTTATACGGCAATCCTTCGGCCGCCATGGCCGCCACCAGCCGCTCGGCCGGGGTCAGACGCTGCATGGCAGCCTGCCTGAAACCTTGTTTGTCATCCTTGTTCTCCTGTCAGTTGGCGGCATGCCGGTGGCATGCCTGCAGGGATAACGGGGACGCGGCGCGTATCTGCAAAACTATCTGTAAAACTATGTTGTCCGCGGCGCCAGGCGAAAAAAAAGACAGGCGAACCTGTCTTTTTTGTATGGTGCGATGCCGGTCAGCCGATGGCCGCCATCGACACCGGTTTCAGTTTGGCCGCCAGCGCCTTGCCCTTTTTCGCGCGCTTGCCGAAGTGCTCGGCCAGGGCCGTGGCGCCCAGCGACGCATCCTGCGGTTTCGAGGCCCGGCCGATGCCCGAGACCACCACGCCGCGCTGGGTGATCGGCTGCACGGCCAGCAGCTTGTCTTTCGCATCGAGGTCGATCAGCTTGACGCCGGTGCCGCCCTTGGACAGGGTTTTCATTTCATCGAGGCCGAACACCAGCAGGCGCGCGCCTTCCGTCAGGCAGGCCAGGGCGCTGGCCGCCTCGGGGATGACTTTCGGCGCCAAAGGCAGGTCGCCGTCGTCCAGGGTGATGAAGGCCTTGCCGCCTTTCAGACGGCTCGTCATGTCGCCCGCCTTGGCGATGAAGCCGTAGCCCGCGCTCGACGCCAGCAGCAAATTGGTGGCGCCATTGCCCGCAAAGTAGTGCAGGATGCGCACGGCGTTGCCGGGCGTGCCGCCGCTCAGGTCGCACAAGGTCGTGATCGGCACGCCGTCGCCGCGTGCATTGGGCAGGGCCGAGACGGGAACCGAGTAAATCTTGCCGTTGTTGCCAAAGCCCAGCAGGGTGTCGACCGTGCGGCATTCGAAGGCGCCATGCAGGCTGTCACCGGCCTTGAACGTGAATTGCGCCGCATCGTGGCCGATGCCGGTGCGCGCGCGCACCCAGCCTTTTTCCGAAATGATGACGGTGACCGGTTCATCGACCACCTTTTGTTCCGCCACGGCTTTTTGCGCTTCCTCGATCAGGGTGCGGCGCACGTCGCCGAACTGCTTGGCGTCCGCTTCGATTTCGCGGATGACGGCGCGCTTCATCGAGCCCGGGTTGTCGAGCAGGTCTTGCAAGGACTTTTCTTCCTTGCGCAGCTCGGCCAATTCCTGCTGGATCTTGATCGTTTCCAGGCGCGCCAGCTGGCGCAAGCGGATTTCCAGGATGTCGTCGGCCTGGCGTTCGGAGAGTTTGAACGCTTCGATCAGGGCCGCCTTCGGTTCATCCGAATTGCGGATGATCTGGATCACTTTGTCGATATTGAGCAGGATCGCTTCGCGCCCTTCCAGGATATGGATGCGGTCCTTGACCTTGCCCAGTTTGTAGCCGGTGCGGCGCGTGACGGTCTCGAAGCGGAAATCGATCCACTCGCGCAGGATGTCGCCCAGTCCTTTTTGGCGCGGACGGCCATCGCCGCCTATCATCACCAGGTTGATCGAGGTCGACGATTCCAGCGACGTATGCGCCAGCAGCATCAGCATGAATTCCGTCTGGTCCTGGTTCTTCGACTTCGGCTCGAACACGAGGCGCACGGGCGCGGCGCGGCCCGATTCGTCACGGATGGTGTCGAGCGAATTGAGGATCAGCGCCTTTAGGGCCACCTGGTCCGGCGACAACGCCTTCTTGCCCAGCTTGATCTTCGGATTCGTCAGTTCCTCGATTTCTTCCAGTACCTTTTGCGACGAGGTGCCCGGCGGCAGTTCCGTCACGACGGCTTGCCACTGGCCGCGCGCCAGCTCTTCGATTTTCCAGCGTGCGCGCACCTTCATGCTGCCACGGCCGCTCGCGTACATGTCGGCGATTTGCGAGGGCGGCGTGATGATCTGGCCGCCGCCGGGGAAGTCGGGACCGGGAATGATTGCCATCAGCTCGGCGTGCGTCATCTTCGGATCGCGGATCATGGCGACGGCCGCCTTGGCCACTTCGGCCAGGTTGTGCGACGGGATTTCCGTCGCCAGGCCCACGGCGATGCCGGAGGCGCCGTTCAGCAGCACCATCGGCAGGCGCGCCGGCAGCAGCTTCGGTTCTTCCGTCGAACCGTCGTAGTTGGGCTGGAAGTCCACCGTGCCCATGCCGATTTCATCCATCAGCAGCTTGGCGATCGGCGTCAGACGCGCTTCCGTATAACGCATGGCCGCCGCGCCATCGCCGTCGCGCGAGCCGAAGTTGCCCTGGCCGTCGATCAGCGGGTAGCGCAAGGAAAAATCCTGCGCCATGCGCACCAGCGCGTCGTACACGGACTGGTCGCCGTGCGGATGCAATTTACCGAGCACGTCGCCGACCACGGCCGCCGATTTGCGGGGCTTCGCCGTGGAGTTCAGGCCCAGCTCATTCATCGCATACAGGATGCGGCGCTGCACCGGCTTCTGGCCATCGCACACGTCGGGCAGGGCGCGGCCCTTGACGACGGAGATGGCGTAATCGAGATAGGCGCGCTCGGCAAAGGTGGACAGGGTCAGCGCTTCGCCGTCGAATACCGGTTCATCCGGCTCGATCGGCTCAGGCTGGGCATCGTCAAATAAATTGGTTTGTGTGGACATGGCGCTTGTTTCGGTGTTAAGTGGTTGCGGTTGAATTCGTGGGGCTGATTATGACAGCCGTGATTTGGAAAAGGACTTGCCGTACGTCAGATACATATAGCGCAGGGTGAAATACAGCACAGCCAGGGCCAGCTCGACGCTGTGATGCAGCATCGGCATGGCGCGGATGGCCGGGGCGTGGCCGGCCAGCACGACGCTGGCGAGGGACGGCACCAGGACCACCGGCCAGATCGTCTTCCATTTGAAATCGGTGGGGGAAAACAGCAAGCCGGCGCACGACCAGGCATACAGCGCGGCGCCGACCAAGGCGGCCGGCAGCTGCTGCACATACAGTAGCGACAGCAAGCCCGCGCAGCCGATCAGCCATGCCGCGCGCAGGCGGGGCAAGAGCGCCTCGGGGAAGCCGCCATCGCCATACAGGCCGGTGGCGCAGCGCAGGGCCAGCGCCGCCAGGCAAAATATCAATGGCATGGCCTCGCCGATGGCCAGCGCCGACGGGCCTTTGCCGCTCATGAACATGGCCGCGAACAGCGACAGGCCCAGACACAGGAGCAGCAGCATGCCATGCAGCAGCTGGCGGTTCATCGCATACGCGAGCAGGGCCGACGCGCACAAGCCGGCCGCGGTAACGAGGCGCACGGTGTCGCTGCGCTCTGGCAGGAACAGCAGCAGTGCCAGCACGAGGTAGGGCGCGATCCAGCCCAGTTGCCGCAAGCCGGGCCGCTGCCACAGCATGGGCAGGCGGTCCTGCAGCGTTTCTTGCAGCGCTTCCAGGCGCGTGAACAGCGGCGCCGGCCAGCGCAAGGCATGCATGGCCAGCAGGGAAAAGGCCAGCGCCTGGAAGCCCAGCAGGCTGGCATAGGCGGCCGTGTCGCCGAGCTTGAAGCCGGCAGCATCGAGCACGCCCGCGAGCATGAAGTGCAGCACGAAACCGAGGCCGCCCGAGGCCAGCGCCGTCTGCTTGAAGTAGCGCTTGGCGTGGACGGCCTGTTCCCATCGCTCGAACAGGTCCGTATCGAGCTTCCAGGCCAGCATCTCGGCGTGCTGCCAGCGTATCGCGTGCAGCAGCTCGCGCAGCTGCAGCGTGAATTTTTGGTCGAACAGCTGGCGCGCGTAGGCGCTTGGCGATTGCTGCGACATGATGCAATCGAGGCCCGGGTAGCTGTCGCGGTTGTCGCTGAAATGGGCGAACGAACGGTCGGCCCGGTAGCGCTGCACGGCAGCGCGCACCAGGTCCCCATGGCTGCGCGCCAGGTAGGAAAAATCGCGGTCCCATCCCAGCTGCTCGAACAGGGCCTGGCGCAGCGACAAGTCATAGCCGGCGCTGGCGCAGTAGCGCAGCGCGCACAGGTCGAATTCCTCGCGCACGTCGAGGTTCAGCATGGCGTCGTCCTGCAGGATGCCGGCCAGTACCTCGCCGGCATCGGCGTGCCGCGAATGATCGAGGAATGCCTGCCACAGACTGGCTGCTTCCTGCGCCGGATCGATGGCGACCACGCCCCACAATTCGGATGGCGGTGCGGGTTCCTGGGCAATGACGCCCCACAGTTCCGCAGGCGGTTCCTGCGCTTCATGCGCGGGTTCGTCGATAACGCCCCACAGCTCGGCCGGTTCCATGGGCGGGGCTTCTGGCGCTGCCGCTTTGGCTTCGACTTCGGCTTCGGCCGCTTGCGCTTCCGGAAACTCCTCGGCAAACAGGTGCGCATGGCGCAGCGCGTACTCATACGCTTCGCGCAGCTCCTGGAAAGCGGCAGGATCGTCTTCGGGACGCGTCACCTTCAGGCGCTTCGCATACGCGCGCTTGAGGGCGCGCTCGTCGCCCGTCGGCTCCGTGCCCAGGATTGCCCACAGGCTGCGCTGTCCGTTGTCCATGCCGCCGTCCATCTACAGGAAGCTCTCGCTCTCGACCTGGCGCAGCACGTCATCCAATGCCTGGCGCGCCTTGCGGATGGTGTTCGGGTCCTGCGTTTCCAGCGCGGCCTGGAAATTGGCCGTGTGCGCCGCCAGGTACTGGCGCACGTCGCCCAGCGACTGTTCGTACAGGCGGTCGGCGCGCGTGACCAGGGTACGGTTTTCCATCTGCTCGCGCGGGTGGATCTTGAGGTCGGCCAGTTCCGCAAAACGCTGCTCGATCTGTTCCGGCGTCATCACGCCCGCATTGTCGCTGATGATCATCTTGTGGCGTTCCTGCGTGGCCAGCACCGTCACTTCCGCTTCCAGCACGCCGCTGACGTCATAGGTGAAGCGCACGTCGATGCCGATCTCTCCCGCCTTTTTTGCGGGGATCGGGAAGCTGATCTTGCCAAGGAAGACGTTGTCGGCCACCAGGCGCGACTCGCCCTGGAAGATCGCCACGTTGATTTCCTTCTGGTTGTCGTGGATGGTGGTGATGTTTTCCGTGCGCGACACGGGCACCACGGAATTGCGCTCGATGATGGGCAGGTAATGCCCGCCTTCATACTGGTTCGCGCCGACCTGGCGCGAAATCGAAATGCCGAGCGAATACGGCGCCACGTCCGTCATGACCACTTCATCGAGGGCCGCGTCGCGCATCTTCAGGCCCGCCTGCACGGCGGCGCCCAGCGCCACGGCTTCGTCCGGGTCCAGGTGGATGGCGGGGAAGCGGCCGAACATGCGCGAGACGAGTTTGCGCACCAGCGGCATGCGCGTGGCGCCGCCGGCCAGCACCACTTCATTCAATTCCGCGGCGCGGATGGTGGCGTCGCGCAGCGCCCGTTCCACGGGCAGGCGCAAGCGGGCCAGCAGGGGCTCGCACAGCTGCGCCAGTTTGTCTTCGCCGATCTCCCAGCTGTATTCCTTGTCCTGGTAGCGCGTGGCCATGCGCGCGGACGGCTGGTCCGACAGCAGGCGCTTGACGCGCTCGGCTTCATCGCGCAGCAGCTGTTGCTGGCGCGGGTCGAGCAGGCGGCTGCCGACGGCGTCGCGCAAGCCGCTGCCTTCCATGAAAGCGTCGACCAGCACGGTGACGAAGTCTTCGCCGCCCAGAAAATTGTCGCCGGCCGAGGCCCGCACTTCCATCACGCCTTCGAACAGTTCGAGGATCGACACGTCGAAGGTGCCGCCGCCCAGGTCGAAGACGAGAAATTTGCTTTCCTGTTCCTTGTCGCGGATGCCGTAGGCCAGCGCGGCGGCCGTCGGCTCGTTCAGCAGGCGCTCGACGCGCAAGCCCGCCAGCTGGCCGGCGATGCGCGTGGCCTTGCGCTGCGCATCGCTGAAATACGCGGGCACGGTGATGATGGCTTCCTCGACCTTGTGGCCGAGGAAGGCTTCGGCATCTTCCTTCAGCGCGCGCAGCACCATCGACGACAGCTCTTCCGGGCGGAATTGCTGCGTGCCGAGAGTGATCTTCTTTTCACTGCCCATGTAGCGCTTGAACACGGCCGCCGTCAGCTGCGGGTGCGTCTGCAGGCGCTCGCGCGCGGCGCGGCCCACCAGCACGGTGCCGTCGTCATCGATGCTGACGCACGACGGCGTCAGGTGCTCGCCGAGCGCATTCGGGATGATGGAAGCCTTGCCGTCGCGCCAGATGGCGACCAGGCTGTTGGTGGTGCCCAGGTCGATGCCGATGATCATCAGATATCCGCCTCCGCCTCATTGCCGTGTTCCTCGATCCAGGCGCGGCGTCCGGCCGCTTCGCCCTTGCCCATCAACATATTGAAGCGCGAGGCCGAGGCCATGTGGTCGACTTCACCGAGGGTTACGGGCAGCAGGCGGCGCGTGTCCGGGTTCATCGTCGTTTCCCACAGCTGCTCGGCGTTCATCTCGCCCAGGCCCTTGAAGCGCGAGATCGACCAGGCGCCCTGTTTCACGCCTTCCTTGCGCAGCTTGTCTTCGATGGCGACCAGTTCGCCGTCGTCGAGCGCGTAGATTTTCTGCATCGGCTTCTTGCCGCGCGCGGGCGCGTCCACGCGGTACAGGGGCGGGCGGGCGATGCAGATGTGGCCCTTGTTGATGAGGACGGGGAAGTGCTTGAAGAATAAGGTCAGCAGCAGTACCTGGATGTGCGAGCCGTCCACGTCCGCGTCGGACAGGATGCAGATCTTGCCGTAGCGCAGGCCGGACAGGTCGGGCGAGTCGCCCACGCTGTGCGGATCGACGCCGATGGCCACCGCAATATCGTGGATTTCGTTATTGGCGAACAGGCGGTCGCGGTCCGTTTCCCACGAATTCAAGACCTTGCCGCGCAGGGGCAGGATCGCCTGGAATTCCTTGTCGCGGCCCATCTTGGCCGAACCGCCCGCCGAGTCGCCCTCGACGAGGAACAGTTCATTGCGCGCGATGTCCGACGATTCGCAGTCGGTCAATTTGCCCGGCAACACGGCGACGCCCGAGGATTTTTTCTTTTCCACTTTTTGCAGCGAACGCTGGCGCGACTGCGCCTGCTTGATCACGAGATCGGCCAGCTTCTTGCCGTAATCGACGTGCTGGTTCAGCCACAGTTCCAGCGGCGGCTTGGTGAAGGTTGAAACGAGGCGCACGGCGTCGCGCGAATTCAGGCGTTCCTTGATCTGGCCCTGGAATTGCGGGTCCAGCACCTTGGCCGACAGCACGAACGAAGCGCGCGCGAACACGTCTTCCGGCAGCAATTTGACGCCTTTCGGCAGCAGCGAGTGCATTTCGACGAAGTTTTTCACGGCGCCGAACAGGCCGTCGCGCAAGCCCGATTCGTGCGTGCCGCCATTCGAGGTGGGGATCAGGTTGACATACGATTCGCGCACGATGGCGCCTTCTTCCGTCCATGCCACCACCCAGGCCGCGCCTTCGCCTTCGGCAAAGCCTTCCGAATCAGGGCCCGCGTACTGCGCGCCTTCGAACAGGGGAATTAGGGTTTCGCCATTCGATACCTGCGCCAGCGTTTCGGTCAGGTAGCCGCGCAAGCCTTCCGCGTACTGCCACGTTTGCGTATCGCCCGTTTTCGCGTTGGTGAGCGTGACGGTCACGCCCGGCAGCAGCACGGCTTTCGAGCGCAGCAGGCGTTGCAGCTCCGTTTGCGAGATGTTCGGCGAATCAAAGTATTTCGCATCGGGCCAGGTGGTGACGCGCGTACCCGATTTTTTGCCGTCGCGCGGGGCGGGGCGGGAAGTCAAGGGCTCGATCACGTCGCCATTCGCAAACACCATGTGGTGCAGGCCATTGCCGTCGCTTTCCTTGCGCCAGACGGTGATTTCCAGGCGCGTCGACAGCGCATTGGTGACGGATACGCCGACGCCGTGCAAGCCGCCCGAGAATGCGTAGGCGCCGCCCGAACCCTTGTCGAACTTGCCGCCCGCATGCAGCCGTGTAAACACGATTTCCACCGTCGGCACGCCTTCTTCCGGGTGCAGGCCGACGGGAATGCCGCGGCCATTGTCTTCGACGGTGATGCTGCCGTCCGTGTTTTGCGTGACGGCGATATGCGTGCAATGACCGCCCAGCGCCTCGTCGGAGGCATTGTCGATCACTTCCTGAATGATGTGCAGCGGATTTTCAGTGCGGGTGTACATCCCCGGGCGCTGCTTGACGGGTTCCAGTCCTTTCAGGACACGGATGGATGATTCGCTGTAGTCGGATGCTGGTTTTTTAGTGGCCATACGTGTTCAAGCTAAGTAAAGACAGTGGTTGGAACGCCAGGCCAGGGCACTGCGGGCGCAATGACAGCGGCGGCGATAACTGTATGAATATACAGTATATCCCGTCCAGCGTCACTGGGGGAGGGCAGTGCGGCAGGCTTGGCGTCCTTGTGCGGACGCTCGCGCATTCTATCTTGTCCCGCGAGCAATAGCGCTACTCCAAGGCAACAACAGTGCGCCGCGCGCGTGGTTTTGCGCCAATTGTGATGGATTTTATGCGGTAAAGCTCCCGTTTTTACATCTTGTTTACATGCACCTCCCCAGTCTTTACGAATTTTTTAGACCCTTTTGGCTAATCTGCTCACTATCAAAACAAACCTGTGTGAGGGTGGGAATGGATCTCGTGTATCTCGGCTTGATTGCCGTGTTTTTCGTCGTGGCGGCCGGCTTTGCCGTCGCCTGCGACAAATTAGGGAGCGTCAAATGAACGCGTTTTATGTGCTGGGCGCCGTCGTCTCGGCTGGTTTGCTCGTGTACCTGCTGGTAGCGCTGCTGAAGGCGGAGGAACTGTGATGACGACGCAATCGATATTGTTATTGGTAGCTTTCCTGGCCGTGCTGCTAGCCGCCGGCTATCCGCTCGGCCTGTACATGGCCAAGGTGGCGGGCGATGCCCCCGTGCGCGGCCTGGGCTGGCTGCAAAAGCTGGAAAACCTGCTGTACCGCTGGTCCGGCCTGCCCGCCGACAAGGCCATGGGCTGGAAAAGCTATGCCATCGCCCTGATCGTCTTCAATACCGTGGGCGCCGTCTTCGTCTACGGCCTGCAGCGCCTGCAGGGCTTTTTACCGTTGAATCCACAGGGCCTGGGCGCCGTCAGCCCCGACTCCTCGTTCAATACCACCGTCAGCTTCGTCGCCAATACCAACTGGCAGGGCTATGGCGGCGAACAGACCATGAGCTATCTGACCCAGATGCTGGGCATGGCGTGCCAGAACTTCTTCTCGGCGGCCACCGGCATCGCCGTGATCTTCGCGCTGGTGCGCGGCTTCGCTTCGCGTTCGGGCAAATCGATCGGCAATTTCTGGGTCGACCTGGTGCGTTCCACCCTGTACATCCTGTTGCCGCTCTCCTTGGCCCTGTCCGTCGTCTTCATGGGTGAAGGCATGATCCAGAATTTTTCCGCCTACAAGGAAGTGACCCTGCTCGACCACGTGGCGTATGAAACGCCGAAAGTGACGGCCGACGGCCAGCCCGTGCTCGATACGGCCGGCAAGCCTGTAATGGAAGCGCAAGTGGCGACCACGCAGACGATCGCCATGGGCCCCGTCGCTTCGCAGGAATCGATCAAGCTGCTGGGCACGAATGGCGGCGGCTTCTTCAACGCCAATTCCTCGCACCCGTATGAAAACCCGACCGCGCTGTCGAACTTCCTGCAGATGCTGGCCATCTTCATCATTCCCGCCGGCCTGTGCTTCACCTTCGGCCGCATGGTGGGCGACCTGCGCCAGGGCTGGGCCGTGCTGGCCGCCATGAGCCTGATCTTTGTCGTCATGACTGCCGGCGTGATGAGCGCCGAGCAGCAAGCCAATCCCGCCTTGCAAGCGCTGGGCGTGGACCAGCAGGCCAGCAGCCTGCAATCGGGCGGCAATATGGAAGGCAAGGAAACGCGCTTCGGCATCAGCTCCTCGACCCTGTTCGCGGCGGTGACGACGGCGGCATCGTGCGGCGCCGTCAATTCCATGCACGACTCTTACATGCCCCTGGGCGGCATGGTGCCGCTGCTGCTGATGCAGTTCGGCGAAGTGGTCTTCGGCGGCGTGGGCACGGGTCTGTACGGCATGCTGATGTTCGCCATCCTGGCCGTCTTCATCGCCGGCCTGATGATAGGCCGCACGCCTGAATACCTGGGCAAGAAAATCCAGGCGTATGAAATGAAGATGGTCTCGCTGGCCATCCTGATCACGCCAGCCCTCGTCTTGACGGGCACGGCGATCGCCGTGATGGTCGAACCGGGCAAGATCGGCGTGGCCAATCCGGGTGCGCACGGCTTCTCGGAAATCCTGTACGCCTTCACGTCGGCAGCCAACAACAACGGCAGCGCGTTTGCCGGCCTGTCCGCCAACACGCCTTTCTACAACGTGATGCTGGCGATCGCCATGTGGTTCGGCCGCTTCGGCGTGATCGTGCCCGTGCTGGCGGTGGCCGGTTCGCTGGCGGCCAAGCAGCGCCTGTCGGCCAATGCCGGCACCATGCCCACGCACGGCCCCATGTTCATCGGCTTGCTGATCGGCGTCGTCGTGCTGGTCGGTGTATTGAATTACGTTCCCGCGCTGGCCCTGGGCCCGATCGTCGAACACCTGCAACTTTTCATCAAATAAGAGGCTACCATGTCACGCACAAGCCTGACTTTGTTCGATTCCGCACTGATCGGCCCCGCCGTCGTCGATGCGTTCAAAAAACTCGACCCCCGCACGCAGTGGCGCAGCCCCGTGATGTTCGTCGTCTATGTAGGCAGCATCATCACGACCCTGCTGGCCATCCAGGCCCTGAATGGCCAGGGCGAGGCACCCTTCGGCTTCATCCTCGCCGTCGCCGTGTGGCTGTGGTTTACCGTGCTGTTCGCGAATTTCGCCGAAGCGCTGGCCGAAGGCCGCAGCAAGGCGCAGGCGGCCTCGCTGCGCGCCCTCAAGCAGACGGTGATGGCAAAGAAAATGCAGACGCCGAAATACGGCACTTCCTGGCTGCCCACGCCGGCCACCGACCTGCGCAAGGGCATGACGGTGCTGGTGGAGGCGGGTGACGTGATTCCCGCCGATGGCGAAGTGACGGCCGGCGTGGCTTCCGTCGACGAAAGCGCCATCACGGGCGAATCGGCGCCCGTCATCCGCGAATCGGGTGGCGACTTTTCCGCCGTCACGGGCGGCACCCGCGTGCTGTCGGACTGGCTGCTGGTGCGCGTCTCCGTCAACCCCGGTGAAGCGTTCATCGACCGCATGATCGCCATGGTCGAAGGCGCCAAGCGCCAGAAGACGCCAAATGAAATCGCCCTGACGATTTTACTGGTGGCCCTGTCGATCGTGTTCCTGATCGTCACCGTGACCTTGCTGCCGTATTCGCTGTTTTCCGTGGCGGCGGCCGGCAGTGGCACGCCGGTGACGATCACGGTGCTGATCGCGCTGCTCGTGTGCCTGATTCCGACCACCATCGGCGGTCTGTTGTCCGCCATCGGCGTGGCCGGCATGAGCCGCATGATGCAGGCCAATGTGATCGCCACGTCTGGCCGCGCCGTGGAAGCGGCCGGTGACGTGGACGTGCTGCTGCTCGATAAAACGGGCACCATCACCCTGGGCAACCGCCAGGCGTCAAGCTTCGTGCCGGCACCCGGCGTGACGGAGCAGCAGCTGGCCGATGCGGCGCAACTGGCCTCGCTGGCCGATGAAACGCCGGAAGGGCGCAGCATCGTCGTGCTGGCCAAGCAGAAGTTCAATATCCGCGAACGCGAGATGGCCAGCCTGCACGCCACCTTCGTGCCCTTCACGGCGCAAACACGCATGAGCGGTGTGGATATCCCGGGCGAGCAGCAGGTGCGCCAGCTGCGCAAGGGCGCGGCCGATTCCATGAAAAAGTATGTGGAAGCGCTGGGCCAGCCGTATCCGGCCGAGGTGGGACGCGCCGTCGACGACATCGCGCGCCGTGGCAGCACGCCGCTGGTGGTGGTCGACGATGGCAAGGTCATGGGCGCCGTGGAGCTGAAGGATATCGTCAAGGGCGGCATCAAGGAGCGCTTCGCGGAACTGCGCCGCATGGGCATCAAGACCGTCATGATCACGGGCGACAACAAGCTGACGGCGGCGGCGATTGCGGCCGAAGCGGGCGTGGACGATTTCCTCGCCGAGGCGACGCCGGAAGACAAACTGAAACTGATACGCAGCTACCAGTCCGAAGGCCGGCTGGTGGCGATGACGGGCGACGGCACCAACGACGCTCCGGCGCTGGCGCAGGCCGATGTGGCCGTGGCCATGAACTCGGGCACGCAGGCGGCAAAGGAGGCGGGCAATATGGTCGACCTGGATTCGAACCCGACCAAGCTGCTGGAAATCGTTGAAATCGGCAAGCAGATGCTGATGACGCGCGGTTCGCTGACGACGTTCTCGATTTCGAACGACATCGCCAAGTATTTCGCCATTATCCCGGCCGCCTTCGTGGGCACGTATCCGCAATTGAAAGCGCTCGACATCATGCATTTGGCCAGCCCCGCGTCGGCCATCATGTCGGCCGTGATCTTCAATGCCCTGATCATCGTCGTGCTGATTCCGCTGGCCCTGAAAGGCGTGCAATACCGGGCCATCGGCGCGGCCAGCCTGTTGCGCCGCAATCTGCTGATCTACGGCCTGGGCGGCATCGTCCTGCCCTTCATCGGCATCAAGCTGATCGACATGCTGCTGTCCGCACTCAATTTAGTCTAAAGGAACCATCATGAGCACCATCGTACGTCCCGCCCTGGTCCTGTTTGCCGCGCTGACCGTGATCTGCGGCGTCGTCTATCCGTTTGCCACGGCCGGCATCGGCCAGCTGGCTTTCAGCGATGAAGTTAACGGCAGCATCGTCGAGCGTGGCGGAAAACCCGTCGGCTCGACCCTGATCGGCCAGTCCTTCACCTCGCCCAAGTACTTCTGGGGCCGTCCATCGGCCACCGCGCCGATGGCCAATAACGGCGCCGGTTCGGGCGGCTCGAACCAGGGGCCGAGCAATCCGGCCTTGGTGGACGCCGTCAAGGCGCGCATCGCCGCCCTGAAGGAGGCTGACCCAGGCAATACGCGCGCCATTCCCGTCGACCTGGTGACGGCGTCGAGCAGCGGCCTGGATCCGGAAATCAGCCTGGCCGGTGCCCTGTACCAGGCGCCGCGCGTGGCCCGCGTGCGCGCCGTGCCGCTGGCGCAGGTGGAAAACGCCATCGCCAAGGTGCAGAAGACCGCGTATATCGGCTTTTTCGGCGAACCACGCGTGAATGTGCTGGAACTGAACCTGGCGCTCGATGCCATGGCGAAGTAAGCTGGCAATAGCGCGCAGGTCGGCGCAGGTCGGCTTAGCGCAGCGTAAGCCGACACCACCACTGTCCAGGCCAACGATGTTGTCGGATTACGCGCTTGCGCGCTAATCCGACCTACAAAGCCCAAGAAGATTAAAATACAACATGCTCCCCAACGACAGCCAACGCCCCGACCCTGATGCCCTGCTGGCGCAAGTGCAGGCGCAGGAAAAGAAAGCCGCGCGCGGCCGGCTGCGCATCTATTTTGGCGCCTCGGCCGGCGTCGGCAAGACTTACGCGATGCTGGCCGCCGCCCGCAAGCTGCTGGCCGATGGCCAGGATTTGCTGGTAGGCGTGGTGGAGACGCATGGGCGCCAGGATACGGCGGCCCAGCTTGACGGGCTGCCCGTGCTGCCCTTGAAGGCCATCGAGTACCGGGGCAAGACTCTGTACGAGTTCGACCTGGACGAAGCGCTGCGCCGCGCGCCGCCGCTGATATTGATGGATGAACTGGCCCATTCGAACGTGGCCGGTTCGCGCCATCCGAAGCGCTGGCAGGATGTCGAGGAATTGCTGGCGGCCGGCATCGACGTGCTGTCGACCGTCAACGTGCAGCACCTGGAAAGCCTCAACGACGTGGTGGGGGGAATTACCGGCGTGCGCGTGGCCGAAACCTTGCCCGATACGGTGTTCGACCGCGCCGATGAAGTGGTGCTGGTCGATATCCCCGCCGATGAACTGCTGCGCCGCCTGAAGCAGGGCAAGGTGTATCAGCCGTTGCAGGCCGAGCGGGCGTCGCAGCATTTTTTCCGCAAGGGGAATTTGATCGCGCTGCGCGAACTGGCCTTGCGCCGCACGGCGGACCGGGTGCAGGACGACGTGCAAGCCTACCGCGTCGAAAAATCGATTAACCCTGTATGGAAGACGGGCGCCGCGCTGCTGGCCTGCGTGGGGCCGCATGCGGGTGGCGAGCATGTGATCCGCAGCACGGCGCGCCTGGCCAGCCAGCTGAATGCGGAATGGCATGCGCTGTACGTGGAAACGCCGCGTTTGCAGCGTCTGCCGGCGGGCCAGCGCGAGCGCATCCTGAAAACCTTGAAACTGGCGCAGGACCTGGGCGCGCGCACGGCCATTGTGCCGTCGGCCGACATCGCCGGCGCCGTGGTCGAGTATGCGCGCAATGCGAATATCTCGAAAGTGATCGTGGGCCGTGGCCGTGCCAACTTCAATGTGCTGGCGCGCCTGTGGCAGGCGCCGCCGGCCGCGCGCATGGCCAGTCTGGCGCCCGATATCGATTTGATCGAGGTGGGCCTGCCGCCAGCCGATGCGGCGCCCCGGCGCGCAGCCGGCGACGACGCGGAAGCGCCGCGGCGGTCATCGCGCCATTGGCGCTACATTTTGGCCGCCGGCGCCAGCCTGGCCACGGCCCTCGCCTTGCTCCCCTTGCAGCCTTATCTTGACCTGGCCAATATCGCCATGCTGTCCTTGCTGACGGTGGTGCTGGTGGCCGTGCGCCTGGGGCGCGGGCCGGCGGCGCTGGCCAGCCTGGTGGGCGTGGCTTGTTTTGATTTCGTCTTCGTGCCACCGCGCTTTTCGTTTGCCGTGGGCGATTTCCAGTACGTGATCACGTTTGGCGTGATGCTGGCCGTGGGCCTGATCACGGGCCACCTGACGGCTGGCCTGCGCTTCCAGGCGCGCGTGGCTTCGCACCGCGAAGCGCGCGCCCGCGCCCTGTATGAATTTTCGCGCGAGCTGTCCGGCGTGCTGCAGACGGAACAGATTTTCGACATCACGAAAAGCGCCATCGAACGGGCTTTCCGTGCGCGCGCCACCTTGCTGCTGCCCGACGACGAGGGAAGCTTGCAGGCTCCGAACGGCGGCGAGGCGCTCGATATCGGCATCGCGCAGTGGGCCTTCGACCATGCGCAGGCGGCTGGGACGGGCACCGACACCTTGCCGGCGTCGCCCATTTTCTACCTGCCGCTGATCGCGCCGATGCGCACGCGCGGCGTGCTGGCGCTGCTGCCGCTCGAGGGCACGCAGCGTGGACGCTGGCTGCTGGTGCCGGAACAGCGCCAGCACCTCGATACCTTTGCCGCCCTGGCGGCCATCGCCCTCGAACGCGTGCACTACATCGACGTGGCGCAGGGCGCGCTGCTGCAGATGGAGTCCGAGCGGCTGCGCAATTCGCTGCTGGCGGCCCTGTCGCACGACTTGCGCACGCCACTGACGTCGCTGGTGGGCCTGGCTGAATCGCTGGCCTTGTCGCGGCCCGCGCTGTCACCCGCGCAGCTGGACATGGCGCGCTCGCTGCAGTCCGAAACCGTGCGCATGAGCGCCCTGGTGGCGAACTTGCTGGACATGGCGCGCATCGAGAGCGGCCAGGTGCGCCTGAACCTGCAATGGCAGGCGCTGGAAGAAGTGGTGGGCAGCGCGCTGCGCGCCAGCGGTCCGCAATTGCAGCAGCATGCCGTGCTGACACAGCTGGCGCCGGACTTGCCGCTGGTGCGCTACGACGCCGTGCTGGTCGAGCGTGTGCTGTGCAACCTGCTGGAAAACGCGGCCAAGTACACGCCGCCCGGCAGCACCATCACGGTCGCGGCCGGGGTGCACGGCCAGTTTTTGCAGGTGACGGTGTCTGACAACGGCCCGGGCTTGCCGCCCGGCCGTGAAGAAGCCATCTTTGAAAAATTCACGCGCGGCGAGCGCGAATCGAACAAGCCGGGCGTCGGACTGGGGCTGGCCATCTGCCGCGCCATCGTCGAAGCCCACGGCGGCACCATCCATGCGCAGCCGCACGCGCCGGGACAGGGCGCCGCCATCGTCTTCAGCCTGCCGCTGGGCACGCCCCCGGCGCCGCCGGAGCTCGAGCCTGATGACGCCAATGATCATGAAACAGGAAAACCAACATGAACGAACCTTCCGCCACCGCCTTGCTGGTCGAGGATGAACCGCAAATCCGCCGCTTCGTGCGCGCCGCGCTGGAAGACGAGGGCTGGCAGATTTTCGAGTCGGCCACCATGCAGCGGGGCCTGATCGATGCCGGCACGCGCCGGCCCGACCTGATCGTGCTGGACCTGGGCTTGCCCGATGGCGACGGCATCGACTTCATCGCCGACATCCGCAAATGGTCGGCCGTGCCCATCATCGTGCTGTCCGCGCGGGTCGACGAGCAGGACAAGATCCGCGCGCTCGATGCGGGCGCCGACGACTACCTGACCAAGCCGTTTGGCGTGGGCGAATTGCTGGCCCGCGTGCGCGCCACCCTGCGCCGCCAGCGCCAGCCCGCCGCCAGCGATGACGGCGTGGTGCAGTTCGGCGACGTGCGCGTCGACCTGAAGGACCGGCTGGTCACGCGCAACAAGCAGCTGGTGCACATGACGCCGACGGAATTTCGTTTGTTGTCCGTGCTCGTGAAAAACGCGGGCAGGGTGGTCACCAATCCGCAGCTGCTGCGCGAAGTGTGGGGGCCGTCGAACAGCGAAAACGGCCACTACCTGCGCATCTACATGGGCCATCTGCGCCAGAAGCTGGAAGCCGATCCGGCCCAGCCGCAGCACCTGCTGACGGAAACGGCCGTCGGTTACCGATTGCTCTTGCCCCTTTAAATAGCTTTCTTCCCCCTGTTTGAAAACAGGCGCCGCGCGCGCCAGGGGGACGTTTTACCTAAAATTTTTGCAGCGGCGGGCCAGCTGCGCCATGTTGGCAAAGGCCCATACCACCCATGAAGAAGAAAAAACCATGAATAAAATGCTACTTGCACTTGCCGTCGCCACTGCTTTTACGGGCAGCCTGGCCCACGCGGACGAGGCCAAGCCCGATAATGAAGTGAGCTTCAACGTGGCCGGCGTATCCGACTACCGCTACCGCGGGATCTCGCAAACGCGCTTGAAACCGGCGCTGCAGGGCGGCGCCGACTACATCAACAATCCGACGGGCCTGTACGCGGGCGCCTGGGCTTCCACCATCAAGTGGACCAAGGATGCGGGCGGCAGCGGCGACGTGGAAGTGGACCTGTATGCGGGCAAGCGCGGCCAGTTGACCAGCGACGTTGGCTATGACGTGGGCGTGCTCGCCTATGTATATGCGGACAACGGCTTGAAGCACGTCGCCGGCCTGGCCAACGCGGATACGCAGGAAGTCTACGGCCAGCTGTCGTATGGCCCCGCTTATATCAAGTATTCGCATGCCGTCTCGAACCTGTTCGGCATCGTCAACAGCAAGAACAGCGGCTACCTGGACATTGGCGCGAATATCGACCTGACGAACGGCTGGACCGGCAACCTGCACGCGGGCCACCAGAAGGTGAAAAACAATGATGCATCGAGCTATACGGACTGGAAAGTGGGCGTTACGCGCGACTTCGGCATGGTGACAGGCGCGCTGGCCGTGATCGGCACGAACGCGGGCAAGTCGGCCTATGCGTCGCCCGTGAATGGCAAATTCATGGGCAAGACGGCGCTGCAGCTGACGGTCAGCAAGACGTTTTAATGGATTGAGTTGACGGAGAGGAGAGGCGGCGCATGCGCCGCCTTTTTAGCGTTTAAGAGCGCAGGTTGAAAACGGCGCAATACAGCTGTCCCAGGCTGACCACGCGGGCGGCCGGAATCTGCGTGGCCAGGGCATGGGCGGGTGCCGCCTGGGTGTCCATTGCCAGCAGGACGCGCAGCTCGGGGTTGACGCTGCGCGCGTGCGCGATGCGGCGCGCCAGACCTGATTGCGCAGTGGCGTCGGCGACGCCGTCGAGCGGCACCACCAGCACGCGCGCGGCGATCAGGGCCGAACGGCTGCCCATGGAGTCGCGGCCCTCGCTGTCGATGACGATGTCATGGTAGCAGTGCACCAAGTGCTCGAGCTCCGGTTGCAAGCCCTTGGCGCTGATGGCGCGCGCCATCAGGCGCGGCCGCGTCAGGCTGCCGTGCATGGCGCCGTCGTGCATGTTCCTGGCCTGCGCCATGGCGCCCTGGCGCGGATCGGCATCGAGCAGCAATACTTTGCGTCCGGCCAGCGCGCGCGAAGCGGCCAGCCGCCCGGCCAGGATGGATTTCTCCATTCCCCCGCGTTCATCCGTGATGGCGATGATCATCTTGGCGTACGGCTGGCATGATGTTGGCAGGGGAGACCAGCTGCAGCAGACAGCCTTCGCGCGGCGCATCCCTGTCGCTGGCTGCCCATGCGGGCAGTGCCAGCAGGGGTTCGAGCGCCGCGGCCAGGGCGGCCTGGCCGGCGGCCGACATCGGTGTCATCGGCAGGCGCAAGGCGTTGCGCAGCTTGCCCTGCATGGCCAGCGCCGCCTTGACGGGAGCTGGATTCGGTTCGGCAAACAGCAGGCGGATGACGGGCAGCATGGTCTTGAACAGGGCGCCGGCGGCGCCGTGGCGGCCCTGTTTGACCAGATGATATAGCTGCGCATACAGGTCGGGACGCACCTGGGCGGCAGCCGACATGGCGCCGTGGCCGCCCATGGACAGGCTGGCCAGCAGCAGGGCATCGTCGCCGCACAAGACGTCCAGGCGCGTGTCGAGCAGCAGTTCGCCCAGCTGCTGCAGCTTGCCGCCCGCTTCCTTGATGGCGACGAAGTGCGAGTCGCGCGCCAGCAGCGCGGCCGTCTGCGGTTCGATATTGACGCCCGTGCGGGCCGGCACGTTGTACAGCACGATGGACTGGTCGGTGGCGGCGGCGATGGCCTGGAAGTGGCGCGCGATGCCGTCCTGCGACGGGCGCACATACGCGGGAGCGGAGATCAGCAGGCCCGCCAGCGGATGGTCGTTGTAGCGCTGCACGGCGGAGACGACACTGCGCGTATCGCTGCCGCCTATCCCCATCACGACGGGAAAGCGGGGGCCGACGGCTTCGAGCACGCTATCTAACAGCATGGTCTGTTCGGCGGCGCTCAGCATGGCCGCTTCGCCCGTGGTGCCGCACACCACCAGGCCATCGATGCCGCTGGCGGCCAGCTCGCACGCGAGCTGCTGGGCCGCGCCGAAGTCGATGTCGCCATCGCCATCATGGAAGGGCGTGACCATCGGCACCCAGATGCCCTGGAAGTGCGCGGTGATGCGCATCGACGACATCGCGTGGTCGCAGGCATACTGGTTCATAGCGATTTCCCCTGGCTGATGCGGCCAAATTCCGCCGCTGGCAGCAGGCGCATGACGGCGTCCATGGTCAAGCGCAGGGCAGGTTCCGTCACGCACAGCCAGACTTTCATGCGTTCGGCATGGTCGACCGCCTCGACGCGCATGAACGACAGCATGCCGCCGCACGTCCTGACGACCAGCTGGCGCAGCTCGGCCAGACAGGCTTTATCGACCGTGATATGCATGAGGAAGGTGGGCAGGCGGGGATGGCGGTGGGGCAGTGCGTGATGTGCGGACAGGCGTGAATGGGGTTCCATGGTGGCTTTGCAGCGGTGGTTGAGGTACGTTCAAGATTAGCAGCGGGGGCGTAAAGATTCTCTAAAAAGCGGGGCCCCCAGCGTAAACGGGGCGTATGCGTTTGCCACCGGCGTGTTGCGTGGATGCCCCGCAGGTATGCTTTTGTTACAAAATTGAATCGTACTTTCGGAAGCAGGGGTTTATATTGAAACCGTTCTCCGCTTTCAGTCAGCCCCGCCATGTCAGACGAAAAAGATCCCCAGCAGCCCCCGTCCACCGACCCAGCGCCACCAGAGCCAGCACCGGCGCGGCCCGACCGGGTGGGCCGCCGGGCGCCCGATGACGAGCACCGTGCGCGCGACACCGCTCCCCGCTACCTGAAGGATAACGACACGCCGCTGGCGCTGGCCTGGCGGGTGATCTCGTCGCGCTACCGCTCCATGCGCGACAAGGCCAGCCGCGATTTCATGCGGCGCACCCTGCGCATCGGCATCTCGGCGCGCATTTTCCACCCCGAGCCGGGCGCCACTGGCCTGCGCAGCAAGAACCTGCAATACCTGGAAGAGTCGATCGCCCAATGGGTCATGTCGCGCGACGTGCTGGTGTTCATGATCCCGACGGTCAATACCAGCGGCCAGCTACACCCGAGCAACATCACCCTGCGCCACTATGCGCGCCACCTGGACGGCCTGGTGCTGCAGGGCGGCGCCGACGTCTCGCCGCAGACATATTCCGAGGCGGCCACGCGGCCCGAATGGAACGGCGACCGCGCGCGCGACCTGTACGAGCTGGAACTGCTGCACGAATTCGTCGATGCGGGCAAACCCGTGCTGGGCATATGCCGCGGCTGCCAACTGATCAACGTGGGCTTTGGCGGCACCCTGTACCAGGACATCGCCTCGGACGTGGAAGGGGCCACCTCGCACGTCAACGACCTGTATGACCGCCACCGCCACACCATCGTCTTCCCGAAAGGCTCGTCCTTGGCGGGCATGTTCCCGAAGACGGGTGAAGCGCTCGTCAATTCCATCCACCACCAGTCGGTCAAGGATCTGGGACGCGACGTCACCGTGGAAGCGTATTCGCAAGGGGACAATATCGTCGAAGCCATCCGCTATCAGCGGGCGCGTTTCGTCATGGGCTTGCAGTGGCATCCGGAATTCCATTCGGCGGGCGGCGTCGAACTGCTCGATTGCACGCCCATCCTCGATAACTTTTTGCGCGCGGCGCGGGAGACGCGGTTTTGAGTACGCATCTGATCCGCCGGCGCACGCTGCTGGCCGGCCTGCTGGCGCTGCCCCTGGCGGGCTTGCGCGCGGCGCCGCGCCCGCATGAGGGGCCGCTGGCGTTTGCGCTGACGTCCGCCGCACGCGCCCGCACGCTCAAGGCGCGGGTGGCGCCGGCCATTGCGGAACAAGTGCTCAAGGCGGCGCGCAAGGATACGGCGCGGCCCGTGCACCTGATGGCCGAAGTGCGCACGGGCGGCTTGCTGAAGGGAGAGGGCGGGCGCGAGACCAGCCAGCAGGCGCAGGAAGACTGGCGTCAGGCGCGCTTGCAGGCCCTGGCCTGGCGGCTGTCGGGCGAGCTGGCGCATTTCGAGGCGGCGCGCCAGCTGCTGCTGGCCTGGAGCGGCAGCTATGCACCCTCGTTCAGTCCCGTCGACGAGACGGAGCTGGCCAGCCTGCTGATGGGTTTTGACTTGGTACAGGAGCGCTTGAACGGCGTCGAGCGCGAACAGATACAGGCGTTTTGCCGCACCCTGGCGCACGGGTATCTGAGTGATCCTATCAAGGTGGGCGGCCCGTCCACGGCGCGCAACAACTGGCATAGCCACCGCATCAAGATCGGCACGGCCGCCGCGTATGTGACGGGCGACGCCTTGCTGATCGCGCGCGCGAAAGAGCGCTTCCTGGCGCACGTGCCGCGCAATATCGGCGCCGGCGGCGTGCCCTTCGACTTCGAACAGCGCGACGCCCTGCATTACACCACCTACAGCCTGGAGCCGCTGCTGACGACGGCCCTGATGGCGCAGGCGCATGGTGACGACTGGTATGGCGCGCCGGAAGCGAAGCGCCTGGCCGAGGCGCTGGCCTGGCTGGCGCCATATGCGCAGGGCAAAAAGACGCACGAGGAATTCGCCAAAAGCGCCGTGCCCTTCGACCGCAAGCGCGTGGCGGCCGGCGAAAAGGGCTTTACGGGGAATTGGGAACCGAAGGGCGCCGCCAATGTGTATTTGCTGGCGGCGCGCTTCGACCCTGCTTACCTGTCGCTGGCCCTGGACTTGCGCCCGCCAGCCTGGGCGCTGGCGCTGTATGGCGCTTAGTGAGAACTGCGCGTTAAAACTTCGTACGCACGGTGAACATCACATTGCGCGGTTCGCCGTAAAAGCCCGTCTGGAACAGGCCCAGGCCCGTGAAGTACTTCTTGTCGAGCAGGTTGTTCACGTTGACGCTGGCCGTGACGTTCTTGCTGATTTCGTAGCGCGCCATCAGGTTGACCAGCGTATAGCTGCCCTGCTTGATGCGTGAATCGTCCTCGATGGCGGGATTCCAGATATTGCCGTAGTAGCTGCTTTGCCAGTTGATGCCGCCGCCGATGCTCAGCTTGTCCAGGCTGGCCGGCAGGCGCCACGTGCCCTGTACGCGCAGCAGGTGGGCAGGCTGCGTGGTTTGCAGCATGGTGGAAAAGACGTCCTTGCCATCCGCGTCGCGCACGTGGGTGTAGGTGTAGCCGGCGCTCAGCTTCACATCCTGCATCACGTCGCCCGTCACTTCCATTTCCACGCCGCGGCTGGTGATGCCCTCGATGGCCTTGAATACCTCCTCACCGTTGACTTGGCCCACGGAGCTGGCCACGTTGCTCTGGCGGATCTGGAACAGGGACGCGCTGGCATTGACCTTGCCATCCAAATATTCTGCCTTCACGCCCGCTTCAACACCCTTGCCGCGCACGGGTGACAGGAAGTTACGGTTCACGTCGCGGTTACTCTGCGGCGCGAAGATGCTGGTGTAGCTGCCGAACACGGAGTACGTCTTGTCGAGGTCATACACGACGCCCGCATACGGCGTGATGACGTTGTTTTCTTCGATGCGCGAGGTGATGCGCGCGGTCTTGGGATCGAAGAAAGTGCGGTCCTGCTCCTGCTTGTAGTTGCTCACGCGCGCACCGACGATGACCGACAGCGCGTCAACGGGACGCAGGCGCACGGCGCCATACAGGCCGCTCTGGCGCGTGCTGTCGTTGTCGTTCCCGAGGCGCTTGAACGCCGGTTCCGCGTACTGACCGCGCCAGTCAAAGTAACTGCCTTCCACGGGCGGGTAGAGCGATTCGTAGACGGGGCCATCCTGCTTTGCCGTCGAACTGGAATAGCCGAACATCGCTTCATGCCGGCGGCCGAAGGCCGTGAATGGCCCGCTGGCGTCCACGTTGACGGTGCTCTGGCGGCGGTCGCCCTTGTATTTTCCCATGTAGTAAAACGCGCCTGCGCCGGTGACAGGGTTGGGATTGCCGCCGCTGGCCGAACCGAGCACGCTGTCATGCTTGCTGCGCAGCTGGTTGGCGCTCAATGTCAGCTTCCACTCGTTGGCGAACGTATGTTCCAGCGACGTGAACAGGGTGGTGTTCTGCATGTCGCGGCGGCTCCAGTCCGTGGCCGGATTCCACGAAGTGGGGAAATCCGTGCGGGTGCCGTCGGACAGCAGCACGGGGAAACCCGTCCAGGTCGAGCCGCGCGGCTTGTAATCCTGGTGCGTGAAGCCGGCCGTCAGCAGAGTGACGGGTGTCAGGTCCGCCTCGATGAGGCCGTAGGCGACGGATTTTTGCTGCTTGTAGCGGTCCAGGTAGGAGTGTTTGTCCTGATAGGCGCCCACCAGGCGGCCGCGCACCGTGCGGCTGTCGTTCAGGGGGCCGGAGACATCGGCTTCGCCCCGGAAGTTGTCCCACGATCCCGCGCCCAGGGTGGCCGAACCCTCGAATTCGGCGGTGGGGCGCTTGCGCACCATGTTGACGGTGGCCGACGGGTCGCCCGAGCCGCTCATCAGGCCCGTCGCGCCTTTCAGCACTTCGATGCGGTCGTAGATGGCCATGTCACTGTTCGTCGTGCCCCAGTCGTAGACGCCATCATAGATGGCCGACACGCCGTCGTACTGGAAATTGGTGACGGCAAAGCCGCGCGCCTGGAAGCTCCAGCGGTCGCTGTCGTAGTTTTGCACGCTCACGCCATTGACGTTTTTCATGACGTCGGAGACGGCGTTGCTGTTCTGGTCATCCATCTGCTGGCGCGTGACGATGGTCAGCGACTGCGGCGTTTCGCGCTGCGTCAGGGACAGGCCCGTGGCGCCGCTGGCGGGGCCGCCCGTGTAGCTGCCCGTGCCGCTGGTGGAGGCGCTGCGCTCGGCCGCCGCCACCACGGTGACGCCGCCCATGACGGCCACACCGCGGCTGTCCGCCGTAGGGGCGCCAGCGCTGGCGGGAACCTTTTGCAGCAGGTAGCCGCCATTCGCCTGCGGCACGGCCTGCAGGCCGCTGCCGGCCAGCAGCACGCGGAAGCCGTCCTGCACGCCATAGTTGCCTTGCAGGCCGGCGCTGCGCAAGCCTTGCGTGGCATCGCTGGAAAACGACAGCAGGATGGCGCTGTCGCTGCCGAAGCGCGTCAGCACGTCGCCCAGCGCGCCGGCCGGAATGCTGTAGACGCGTACTTGCTGGCTTTGCGCCTGAGCGAATGCCGGCAGGGCCAGGGCCATGCCGATCTGCGACAGGGCGCATGCCAGGACGGTGCGGGTAAGGAGGGAACGCGAAGCGTGGTGCATGGAATAAAACCTTTCGTGGATGCGCAAGATGGAGACTGCCTATCTTCCAAGTCACGCGAGCACGCCGAAACAGCTCACTTTGCAGAAAATATTTTTCAGCGGGCCGCCAGTTCGATGCGCACCACCTGATGGCCCCAGAAGCGCGTGACGGTATTGCGCCGCAGTTGCAGGCTGGCGCTGACGGCGTCGAGGATGGCGCCCACATCGGCCAGCGGGTAGGAGCCGGAGACGCGCAGGCCGGCGACGGCGGGCGCGCAGGCCAGCGGATGGTCGCTGTAGCGAGACAGCTCGGCGAGGAAATCGGCCAGGCGCATGTCGCGCGCCACCAGCATGCCATTGAGCCACGCGCCGCCATATGGCGCCAGCGCCTGGCGGTGCGCACTCGTGTCGTCGAAATGCGCGCCTTCGCCGGGACGCAGCACCAGGCGCTGGGCGCCATCATCGGCCAGCACGGCGATGGCCCCTTCGAGCACGCCGGCGCTGGCATAGCCTTCGTGCAGGCGCACGGTGAAGCGCGTACCCAGCGCCTGCAGACTGCCATGCGGCGTGCTGACGAAGAAGGGCCGCTGTGCCGCATCCTTGCCGGTGGCGATGAAGATTTCACCGGCCAGCAAATGAATCTGGCGTTGTTCCGCGCTGTAGTCGATATTCACCGCGCTATTCGTGTTGAGCGTGAGTTGCGTGCCGTCGGTCAGGGTCACGACGCGGCGCTGGTTGACGGCCGTATGATAGTCGGCCATCCAGCCGCGCCATGGGCTGCGGCGCTCAAACGCATACAGCGAGGCGCCGCAGGCCAGCAGCAGGGCCAGCGTCTTGACGGCGTGGCGGCGCGGCGCATTCGCTTGCACGCAGGCGCGCAGCAGGGTCGCGTGCGCCGCGGACGGCAGATGCTCGTGCTGCATTTGCAGCTGCTGCCACGCCTGCGTGGCGCTGCCGGCCCGCTGCAGATGGCGTTTGACTGTCGCCAGCGAGATGCCGAGCTGGCGCGCGATGTCTTCCTGCGGCAGTTCGTCGAGCTGGCGTAGCAAAAAAGCCCGTTTCACGGCAGGCGGCAAGCCGTCGAGCATGCGGTCGAGTTCAAACACGGTGGCCAGCAGCAGCGCCCGGTCTTCGGGCGACGGTGTGTGCAGGGGCGGCAGTTGCGCCAGCACGTCGAGGTAAGCCTGTTCCAGCTTCTGGCGGCGGTAGTGGTTGAACAGCACGCGCTGCGCGACGGTGGCGAGCAAGGCGCGCGGCTCGCGCGCGGCGACGGCGTCTTCGCGGTCAAGCAGGCGCACGAAGGTGTCCTGCGCCACATCGGCCGCGCACGCCGTGCTGCCCAGCTTCTTGCGCAACCACCCCTGCAGCCAGCCGTGGTGGTCGGCATACAGTGTCGCGATGTCCTGGCGTTGTAGCGGCTCTGCCAGCGGCATCGCGTTCCCCTTGCATGGCCGGCCCGGGTGGGCTGGTGTTTTTAAACAATAATAAGAATCATTCTCACTTATTGTAACAAGCGGGGGTGGGGGCTGTAAATGACGGGCAGGCGCGGTGTGGTTTTTTGGGTTGAGTGGCGGGTAGGTCGGATTAGCGCGCAAGCGCGTAATCCGACGCCACCACCGGCGCTAACGATGTTGTCGGATTACGCGGCGTGCCGCCGCTAATCCGACCTACGTTACCAGGCAGAGCAACGTCAGTAGTTCATCGGCTCGCCGCGAAAACATCTGATCGCCGAATCAACCATGCCCTCGGCGCTGCCCTGCACATTGCGCTGCTTGCGCAGGTATTGCGCGTCGCTCCATTGCTTGGCCACGTCCGACAGGTGTTTCAGCGCTGGCGTGCTGCCCAGCGCCTCGGCGTGCGGTTCCATCTTGCGCAGGGTGGTCATGATGTCTTCGCGCAGCGACATCGTTTCGTAGGTTTTCGGATGCGTGATGGCGCCGTCGAGGCCGAAGCGGCAAGCCTGGAAGCGGTTGTAGTTATATACGAGGTAATCGTCTTCCACCGGCGGCACCTCCTTGCGTTCGAGCAGGTAGCGGCACAGCGCCTGCAGGTAGGCGGCCAGCGCGGCGGCCCGTTCCACCGTCAGCGGCGTGTCGCACACGCGCAGTTCGATGGTGCCGAATTCCGGCTTGGGACGGATATCCCAGTAAAAATCCTTCATGCTCTTGATGATGCCCGTGTTCTCCATCTTGGCGAAATACTCGTTGGAGAACTGGTCCCAGCTCAAGGTAAACGGCGCGCGCCCGCTCATGGGAAACGCGAACACGGAGTTCAGGCGCGCCGAGTCGAACAGGGTGTCGCGTCCCTGCACGTAGGGCGAGGACGCCGACAGGGCGATGAAGTGGGGGATGTAGCGGTTCAGCGAATGCAGCAGGAACATGGCGTCGTCGCCCGAGGCGCAGCCGATGTGCACGTGCTGGCCGAAGATGGTGAACTGCTTGGCCAGGTAGCCGTACAGTTCCGAAATCTCCTGGAAGCGGGGCTTGGAAAAGATCTTTTGCGACGACCATTGCTGGAACGGGTGCGTGCCGCCGCCCGCGATGCCGATATTGAGCTTGTCGCCGGCCGTGATCAGGGTGTCGCGGATTTCCTGCAACTGCGCCAGCAGCGGGCCGTGATGCGTGTGCACGCTCGAGTTAATCTCGATCATGCTCTCGGTGATTTCCGGCGTGACGTTGCCGGGGAACGGTTTCTTGTTCAGCAGATGCAGCAGGTCGGGGCTGGCGGCCGTCAAATCATAGTCCGACAGGTTCACCAGTTGCAGTTCGAGTTCGACGCCGAAGGTCAGCGCGGCCGATTGGCCAAAGGGTTCCAGCGGCATTTAGCGCTCCTTGATTTCGTGGGTTTCTTTGGCCAGCATCAGCACGCGCTGCACCAGCACGGGGCCGACCAGTTCCAGGCCCAGGGTGATGGCGGCCAGGGCGTTCAATTCGTCGCCGAAGTTCACGCCATGCTGGCGCGCGTGCTCGAGCAGCAGGATGATGAAGACGGAGACGGGCGTCAGCGCCACGCCCGTCAGCACGCCCTTGCGCCAGGAAATGCCGCTCACGTGCGAAAACGCGGCCACGCCAACGACCTTCGTCAGCAAGCGTCCGCCGACGACGGCCAGGGCCAGGCCCGCGCCGGCTGCCACGCTGGCCCATTCCAGGGTCGATGCGGCATATACGAACAGCAGCACCGTCAGCAGCTCGCCCAGCGCGCCGAAATTGCGCTGCGCCTGGCTGAAGGCGACACGACGGTGGCGCGCCACCAGGCCGAAGGTGAGCGTGGCCAGGAGCGGCGACAGGCTGGTGGTGTAGGTCAGGGCGACGAGCAGCATCACCGACAGCGCGAAGGCCACGGTGGCGTCCTGCGCCATGTTGCCCAGGCGGCGCAGCATGGCCGGCACGACGATGCCGAAGACGGTGCCGGCGGCCACCGAGGCGGCCAGCACGGCGGCGCTGCTGCTGCTTGCCTCAATCAGGTCGGTGGAACTCTGGAACATCCAGAAGCCGACGATGATGTTGAACGTGAAGACGGCCAGCACGCAATTCAATGCGGTGAGGTGGACGATGCGTTCCGTGACCTGGCCCGAGCTGCGTTCCTCGTTGATGACGCGCATGATGGTGGCCGGCGAGGTGGACATGGCGAGCGATGCCAGCAGCAGCGCCGTCATCGAGGTGCTGCCGAATTCGATGCCGATGAAGTAGACGACGGCAAAGGTCAGCAAGGATTCAACCAGGCCCGTGACGGCGATCCACGGGTTGTTCTTCAGCCAGCGCAGGTTGATGCGGTAGCCGACTTCGAACAGGATCAGGCCGAAGGCGACGTCGGCCAGCACCAGCATGGGGCCGGCGTCCGTCTGCGGCAGGATGCCCACCTGCGTCTGGGCGAGAACGAAACCGATCACGCCGTAAAAACTGATGCGCGGCAGGCCAGTCCAGCGGTGGCCGAATTCGCCCACCACCCAGGCCAGGGTGATGGCGAACGGCCAGGACAGGTCGGCGGCGATCGAGATCAGACTTTGCATGCTCATTCCTTTGAAAATGGCGCTGGCACCGGCCGGCAGCACGGGGGCTGGCGCGGCAATGTCGTGGTGCAGCGGTGGTGCATGGTTTGCGCAGAGCGATGCGCCGATTCTACCGGAGCAGAAGGCGCGCACGATGTGCGCAATCGAACAGTGTCGCGGCCATGGCGGCCGCGCACAGGATGCAGCAGGGTAGGGCAGGGCTGGTATCAGCGTATGGTACCCGCCCGCAGCGGAGATGTTCCGCACTGTAGTGCCGTGTCGCAGTGTACGGCATGGCGGCCCCCTGCCGCCATGGACTTTTTGTTGCGCTTTTTTATTTACTGAGCAGACGCATGCCCCGTTCCAGCCCGTCGATCGACAGGGGGAACATACGGTTGTTCATCAACTGCCGCATCACGCCGATCGACTGGCGGTATTGCCACAATCCTTCCGATTCGGGATTGAGCCAGATGAATTTCGGGAACGCCTGGGTAAAGCGCGCCAGCCACGTCGATCCCGCTTCCTCGTTGTTGTATTCGACGCTGCCGCCCGGCTGCAGGATTTCATAGGGGCTCATGGTGGCGTCGCCGACGAAAATCAGCTTGGTGTCGGGCGGGTATTTGCGCAGCACGTCCCAGGTGGGGAAGCGTTCGGCGTTGCGGCGCCGGTTGTTCTTCCACAAATAATCGTAGACGCAGTTATGGAAGTAAAAGAACTCCATGTTCTTGAATTCCGTCTTCGCCGCCGAAAACAGTTCTTCGGTGCGCTCGATATGGTCGTCCATGCTGCCGCCCACGTCGAGCAGCATCAGCACCTTGATGCGGTTCTTGCGTTCGGGCCGCATCCTGATGTCGAGGTAGCCCGCATTGTTCGCCGTGGCGGCGATGGTGGCGTCCAGCGCCAGTTCGTCTTCCGCGCCTTCGCGCGCGAACTTGCGCAGGCGGCGCAAGGCCACCTTGATGTTGCGCGTGCCCAGTTCGCGCTCGCCGTCGTAATCCTTGTAGCTGCGCGCTTCCCATACCTTGACGGCCGTGCGGTTGCCGCCCTTGCCGCCGATGCGGATGCCTTCCGGATTCGTGCCGCCATTGCCGAACGGTGAAGTGCCACCCGTGCCGATCCACTTGCTGCCGCCTTCGTGGCGCTCCTTCTGTTCCTTCAGCAGTTCATTGAGGCGGTCCATCAGCTTGTCGTAGCCGAATTTTTCCAGCTGCGCCTTCTGCTCCTCGGACAGCTCGCGCTGCATGCGTTTCAGCAGCCAGTCGAGGGGAATCGCCGCGTTCGTGTCGAAGGCGGCGTTGACGCCCTTGAAGTACTGCGCAAACGCGCGGTCGAACTTGTCGAAATGGGCTTCATCCTTGACCAGGGTCAGGCGCGCCAGATAGTAAAAATCGTCCATCGAGGCGCCGATGACGTTCTTTTGCAGCGCTTCAAGCAGGGTCAGAAATTCCTTGATCGAGACGGGAATCTTCGCATCCTTGAGCGTGAAGAAGAAGTCGATCAGCATGGCGCGGACTCCCCCGTGCGGGGCAGTGCGGCGATGGGGCGCTGCGCCAGCTTGTAGCGCAAATGGGCTGCAATTTCCGGCCACTCGCCGCGCGTGATGCTGTACATGACCGTGTCGCGCACGGTGCCGTCGCGGCGCAGCGCATGGTGGCGCAGCACGCCATCCTTTTTCGCGCCCAGGCGTTCGATGGCCGCCTGCGAGGCGTGGTTGAAATTATCGGTGCGCAGGCCCACCAGCGCACAGCCCAGCGTGTCGAAGGCGTGCGTCAGCAGCAGCAATTTGCAGGTGGTGTTGACGTGGCTGCGCTGGCAGCGCTTCGCATACCAGGTGTAGCCGATTTCCAGGCGTTTGATCTCCGGCACCACGTCGTGGTAGCTGGTGGTGCCCAGCACCTCACCGCTGGCCACATCGATGACGGCAAAGGCGAAGCGCGAAGGGCGCATCTCGATGCCCTTGAAAATGTACTGGTCGACCTGGTCCGGCTCGGGCACGGAGGTGACGCGCAAGTTCCATAGCTCGCCATCCATGGCCGCCGCGCGCAAGCCGGCCGCATGGTGCGGCGCCAGCGCTTCGAGACGGATGCCGTGCAGTTCCAGGGGGACGAAGACTTTGTCCGGGCTGATGTCGTTCACCGGCGCTCCTTAGCGGTTGGTGCGCGACATGAACATCAGGCGCTCGAACAGGTGCACGTCTTGCTCATTTTTCAGCAGCGCGCCGTGCAGCGGCGGCACGACGGCCTTGTTGTCCTTGCTGCGCAGCGCTTCGACCGGGATGTCTTCGGCCAGCAGGAGCTTGAGCCAGTCGAGGAATTCCGACGTCGACGGTTTCTTCTTCAGGCCCGGCACGTCGCGCACTTCATAGAAGGTTTGCAGCGCCTGCGCCAGCAATTCCTGTTTCAGGTGCGGGTAGTGGACGGCGACGATCTGCTCCATCGTGTCCTTGTCCGGGAATTTGATGTAATGGAAGAAGCAGCGGCGCAAAAAG
This sequence comes from Janthinobacterium sp. NKUCC06_STL, assembly GCF_019345455.1. Classification (NCBI taxonomy): domain Bacteria; kingdom Pseudomonadati; phylum Pseudomonadota; class Betaproteobacteria; order Burkholderiales; family Oxalobacteraceae; genus Janthinobacterium; species Janthinobacterium sp. NKUCC06_STL. The sequence goes on along the minus strand of NZ_JAHKQY010000001.1, from coordinate 1,555,769 downwards.
GCGTCCGGCAATTCCTTCTCGTTGTTCGAGGTGATGATGACGAGCGGACGATGGCGCGCCGTGACCATTTCGCGCGTCTCGTAGACATAGAATTCCATGCGGTCCAGTTCGCGCAGCAGGTCGTTCGGGAATTCGATGTCGGCCTTGTCGATTTCATCGATCAGTAGCACCACCGGTTCAGGCGCCGTGAAGGCCTGCCACAGCACGCCCTTGACGATGTAGTTCTGGATGTCGCGCACGCGCTCGTCGCCCAGCTGCGAATCGCGCAGGCGCGACACGGCATCGTATTCGTACAGGCCCTGCTGCGCCTTGGTGGTCGATTTGATATGCCATTGCATCAGCGGCATGTTCAGCGCGGCGGCCACTTCCTCGGCCAGCATGGTCTTGCCCGTGCCCGGCTCGCCCTTGATCAGCAGCGGGCGTTGCAGGGTCAGCGCCGCATTCACGGCCAGTTTCAGGTCGGCGGTGGCGACATAGCTGTCGGAACCTTCGAAGCGTTGGCCTTGCTGGGTGTGCTGTGCTTGCATGAGCGGTCTGCCAAAGTAGGGAAATGGTGAGTATAAACAGAACTGTGGCGCACTGCCACGCGGGCGGCCTGTGCCTGCCTGCCTACAATGCGGGTTTTATAGGTGGACTTGCAAGAATATCTTGGCTAGAATCGGCAAGCAGCAGATTAATTGTCAATCTTAATTGTCAACTCATAAAATCAATAAAAACCAGCTCTGGCGTTTCTCCGATTACCTTTGTTCACATTGCCACTATGAAAAAAATATTTGCACTTCTCGTGCTTGCCGGCATAGCAAATGCCGTCACAGCGGCTGACATTGTAGGAAACGCCAAGGCAGCCCCTGCCAAGGTGGAAATGTGTATCGGCTGCCACGGCATCCCCGGTTACAAGGCAACCTTCCCTGAAGTATTCCAGGTGCCGATGATCGGCGGCCAGCCGGCAAAATATATCGAGAATGCGCTGCAAGCCTACAAGAAGGGCGACCGCAAACACCCCAGCATGAAGGGCATCGCCAGCAGCCTGTCGGACCAGGATATCGCCGATGTCGCCGCGTATTATGCGCAACAAGCCAAGACGAACTGAGGACCAGCCCGATGAAAAAATTACTCGCCGCCCTCGTTTGCGCCACCGTCTCGTTTTCCGCCAGCGCCGCCGGCAATATCAACACAGGTAAAGCCCTGGCCGAAAAATACAGCTGCGCCACCTGCCACGGCAAGGATTACGGTTCGCCCATCGACCCGTCGTACCCGAAACTGGCGGGCCAGCACAAGGATTACCTGGAACACGCCCTGACCGCGTATAAACGGGGCGACAAGCCCAACGGCCGCAACAACGCCATCATGACGGGCCAGGTAAAACCGCTGAGCAACCAGGACATCAAGGACCTGGCCGCCTACTTCCACAGCCTGCCGAGCAGCCTGGTGACCCACCGCTGAGTTGTAGCGCCGGATTGATTGGTTGTTCTGACACCTGACAAAACCGTAGCGAGCGGAAGGGAGAGGCGGCCGAGACGCGGAACTGTGCTGAAGCACAGTGAGCATCGCAGGTTGCCTATACCGACGCGCAGTAGGTTTGGTTAGGTGTTCTTCAGTCCGACGCGGCGCGCCAGCTTATGTAAATTGCTGGCGTCGAGTCCCAATTGCCGCGCGGCGGCGGCCCAGTTATCCTGATGCAGGACCAGCGCTTGCCGGATGGCCTGGCGCTGGCTCGCTTCCACGATCTGATGCATCGATAGCGGCGATGCCGCCGGCGTGCCGCACGCTGGCGCCAGCGGCAGCGCGTCCGTGCCGGCCGGCGCTTCCAGCGCATCGAGGTCGAGCATATCCGTTTCCAGGGTCACGATATCCTTGCGGTCCGCGCCGCGGATCACGGCTTTCAGCGCGGCCCGGCTGATCACATGTTCCAATTCGCGCACGTTGCCCGGCCAGCGGTAATGGCACAAGGCGTTTTCCGCCGCGGCGGACAGGCGCAGGCTGCGCAAGCCCAGGCGCGCGCGATTGAGCTCAAGGAAACCACCGGCCAGCAGCAGCACGTCATTGCCCCGCTCGCGCAGCGGCGGAATCGGCACGGGATACACGGATAAACGGTGATACAGGTCGGCGCGGAACGAGCCGTCGCGCACATGTTCGCGCAGGCTGCGGTTGGTGGCGGCGATCACGCGCACGTTGACGCGGCGCGGCCGATCCGCGCCCAGGCGCTGGATTTCGCCATTTTGCAAGGTGCGCAGCAGCTTGGCCTGTATCGACAATGGCAATTCCCCCACTTCATCGAGAAACAGGGTGCCCCCTTCGGCCGCCTCGAAACGCCCGGGCCGGTCGCTGACGGCGCCGGAAAACGCACCGCGCACATGGCCGAACAATTCGCTTTCGGCCAGGGACTCGGGCAAGGCCGCGCAATTGACGTGGATTAAAGGCTTGCCGGCGCGGCGCGACAGCCGGTGCAGGCGGTGCGCGCACAGCTCCTTGCCCACGCCCGTTTCTCCCAGCAGCAGCACGGGCAGTTCGGAATCGGCCACCACCTGCAATTCGTGCAGCAAGTGCATGATGGCGCTGCTTTGTCCCACGAAATCGTGTTCCTCGCGCGGCGCCTGCGCATCGGCCAGCATGGCGCCGCCCGACAGGCGCAGGGCGCGGATTTCCGTCTCCAGGCGGGTCACGCGCACGGCCGCCTCGATGGCGCAGGCCAGCTCGCCCAGGTCGCGCTGCGCCTGCGTATCGAAGGTGCCCACCTGCAGCGCGTCGAGCGTGATCACGCCCCAGCGTTCGCCTTCCAGGTCCAGCGCCATGCCCATGCAGTCGTGCACGGGCAGCGGTTCGCCGGCCCGCTCGGCGATCAGGCCATCGTAGGGATCGGGCAGGGAGCTGTCGTGATGGAAGCACAGCACGCCGCGCCGCTGCAGGATGGCGGCCAGGCGCGGATGGTCGGCGACGGCGAAGCGGCGTCCCAGCGCATCGCTGGCCAGGCCGGCCATCGCCACGGGGCGCAGGTGTTCGCCGTCGATTTTCAGCAAGGCCACGGCCTCGCAGCCGAAGTGCGCGCGCAGGCTGCCGACGAGTCGTTGCAGGCGCACGGCCACGGGCAGGTCGGCGACCAGGTCGGTCAGTAACAGCAGGTGGATGGCGGTGGTGGTCATAAGTACCATACAGGGTACAACGGACCACGTCCAAAGAGGGTCATACCGACCCTGCATTTTTCAAATCGTTGATTTAAAACAAGTTTTTCCTGGCACACGGATTGCCTAGGTAAGGGTGCCGAACCGGCATACAAGACCAAGGAAAGCTTGATGAAAACGACTCCCTCCCTCCGCGCCATCGCCGCCGCCGTCTGCGTACTGGCCATGCCCCTGTCCGTGCAAGCCCAGGCGAGCCTGCCGGCCAGCGCCGCCGCCACCGCCGCCAAACCCGCTACCGCTGCGGTCAAGCGCTATGAACTGCAAACCAATATCGTCGACGGCAAGATGGTGTTCATCGATGCCAAGGGCCAGGTCAACCCCGTGCTGGCGGCCAAGGTGGGCGACACGGTGGAACTCGTGCTGAAAAGCGGCGAAGGCGCCGAGCACGATCTGCTGATCCCGGAACTGAACGTCGCATCCGCCAAGTTCAGCGCCAATAGCGGCAGCACCACCGTGCGCTTCAAGGTCACGCGCGCCGGCACGTTCACCTATTACTGTTCGATCCCCGGTCACCGCCAGATCGGCATGGAAGGCAAGCTCGAAGTGAGCGGCACGTCGCTGGCCGAGACGGCGGCACCGAAGGCCGCCAGCGAGTCGAGCCAGGCCGCAGCGCTGGCCCTGTACACGCCCGCACCGTCGCCGATGCGCGGTCCCGATCCTTCGGCCGTCAACGTGGCGGCCAATCCGGCCTCCGTACCGTCCGCCATCGGCGCGCGCGCGCCGCAAACCCTGAAATACCGGATGGAGACGGTGGAACTGCCGGGCAAGCTCGATGACGGCACCAGTTTTACCTACTGGACTTTCAATCGCCAGGTGCCCGGCCCCATGCTGCGCGCGAAGGTGGGCGACACGGTGGAACTGACCCTGTTCAACGCCAAGGACAGCAAGATGATCCACTCGATCGACCTGCACGCCGTGACGGGCGGCCATGGCGGCGGACAGCATACGCAGGTGGCGCCGGGGCAGGAAAAAACCGTCACCTTCAAGGCGCTCAATCCCGGCCTGTTCGTGTACCACTGCGCCACGCCGCTGGTGCCGCAGCATATCGCGGCCGGCATGTACGGCATGATCCTGGTCGAACCGGAAGGCGGCCTGTCGAAAGTCGACCGCGAGTACTACGTGATGCAGGGCGAGATGTACACGGGCCGTCCGCACGGCGCCCCCGTGCACCAGGAGCCGAACCTGGAAAAAATGGCGAATGAGCTGCCCGACTACTACGTCTTCAATGGCGAAGTGGGCGCCCTGAGCAAGACGCACAAACTGCAGGCGAAAGTCGGCGAGACGGTGCGCATCTATTTCGGCGTCGGCGGCCCGAACAAGATTTCATCGTTCCACATCATCGGCGAGATCTTCGACAAGGTGTACAGCGAAGGCTCGATCAGCAGCCCGAAACACGACGTGCAAACGACGCTCGTGGCGCCGGGCGGCGCGACCATCGTCGAACTCAAGGTACAGCACCCTGGCAGCTATCTGCTGGTCGACCATGCGCTGTCGCGCGCAGGCAAGGGCGCCGTGGGCGTGCTGGAAGTGACTGGCGAAGCCGTGCCCGGCGTCTACCACGCGGGCGCCGTTCAATAACACCACCACATTCATCATCAAGGAGTATCTATGGAACTGATCGAACAATCCCTGGGCCAGCTGGCCCGCCGCATCCCCGGCGCCACGCGCCTGTTCGATGCGCACCGCCTGGATTTCTGCTGCGGCGGCAACAAGACATTGCGCGCGGCGGCCGAAGCGGCCGGCGTGGACACGGCGCCCATCGTCAAGGAACTGAAACTGCTGGCAGGACGGACTGACGCCAGCGGCGAGCGTGACTGGCAGGAGGCCTCGGCCACCGAACTGGTGGAGCACATCCTGGCGCGCTACCACGCCGTGCACCGCGAGCAGCTGCCCGAGCTGATACGCCTGGCGCGCAAGGTCGAGCAGGTGCATGGCGACCGAGCCGACTGTCCGCACGGGCTGGCCGAACACCTGTCGGCCATGGCGCAGGAGCTGGAAAGCCATATGCGCAAGGAAGAAGACGTGCTGTTCCCCATGATCGTGCGCGGCCAGGGCCCCCGGGCCGGCGCACCGATCAACGTGATGCGCATGGAGCACGACGACCACGGCGTGGCCTTGCGCGCGATGGAGGCGATGACGAACGACATCACCGCACCTGGCGGCGCCTGCACCACCTGGCGCGCGCTGTACACGGGCTTGCGCACCTTCCGCGAGGACCTGATGGCGCATATCCATACTGAAAACAATATCCTGTTCGAGCGCTTTGCGCCGGCCGTGGTGCACTGACAAAGGAAAGACCCATGGGTCCGTATAAAAAACTCTGGTTCACCCTGATCGGTGTGCTGATCGTGACGTTTTCGCTGCTCGGCTACTACGGCACGGAAGTCTACCGGCAGGCGCCGCCGATTCCCGCGCAAGTGCTGGCGCAGGATGGCCGGCAGCTGTTCGACCGCGAGGGCATCCTCGATGGCCAGACGGCCTGGCAATCGGTCGGCGGCATGCAGCTCGGTTCCATCTGGGGCCACGGCGCCTACCAGGCGCCCGACTGGACGGCCGACTGGCTGCACCGCGAACTGACGGCCTGGCTGGAACTGGCCGCGCAAGAGCAGCATGGCAAGGCGTACGCGGCGCTCGACGGCCCCGCGCAGGCGGCGCTGCGCGAAGCGCTCAAGCTGGAATACCGGGGCAACCGCACCGATGATGCGCAAGTGCTGCGCCTGTCGCCGCGCCGCGTGCAAGCGATTGCCAACACGGCGCACTACTACGACCAGCTGTTCTCCGACGCGCCGGCGCTGCACGCCAGCCGAGAGCATTTCGCCATGAAGGAAAACACCCTGCCCAGCGCCGAGCGGCGCGCGCAGATGACGCAGTTCTTCTTCTGGACGGCGTGGGCCGCCGCCACCGAGCGTCCTGGCCAGAAAGTAACCTACACGAACAACTGGCCGCATGAACCGCTGATCGGCAACCAGCCCAGCGGCGAAAACCTCGTCTGGTCCGTTGCCAGCGTGGTGGTGCTGCTGGCCGGCGTGGGCTTCCTCGTCTGGGGCTGGGCTTTCTTGCGCGACCACGACGAAGCGCTGCCGGCCGCCGGCCCGCGCGACCCGCTCACCACGTTCGCGCTGACGCCTTCGCAGCGGGGACTGGGAAAATATCTGTTTCTGGTGGTGGCGCTGTTTACCTTCCAGGTCTTCATCGGCGGCTTTACGGCGCACTACACGGTGGAAGGGCAGCAGTTCTACGGCGTCGACGTGTCGCGCTGGTTCCCGTATGCGCTCACGCGCACCTGGCATATCCAGGCCGCGCTGTTCTGGATCGCCACGGGCTTCCTGGCCGCCGGCCTGTTCCTCGCGCCCCTGATCAATGGCGGCAAGGATCCCAAGTGGCAGCGCCTCGGCGTCGACGTGCTGTTCTGGGCCCTCGTCGCGGTCGTCGTCGGTTCGTTCATCGGCAACTACCTGGCCATCGCGCAAGTGATGCCGCCCGAGTGGAATTTCTGGCTGGGGCACCAGGGTTATGAATATGTGGACCTGGGACGCTTGTGGCAGATCGGTAAATATATCGGCATCCTGCTGTGGCTCGTGCTGATGCTGCGCGGCGTCGTGCCGGCCCTGCGCAAGCCGGGCGGCGACAAGAACCTGCTGGCGCTCTTGACCGCATCCGTCGGCGCCATCGGCCTGTTTTACGGCGCCGGCCTGTTCTACGGCGAGCGCACGCACCTGTCCGTGATGGAGTACTGGCGCTGGTGGGTGGTGCACCTGTGGGTGGAAGGCTTCTTCGAAGTGTTCGCCACGACGGCGCTGGCCTTCATCTTTTCGACCCTGGGCCTGGTGTCGGTGCGCATGGCCACGACGGCCAGCCTGGCGTCGGCCTCGCTGTTCATGCTGGGCGGGATACCCGGCACCTTCCACCACCTGTACTTCGCCGGCACCACCACGCCCGTGATGGCCATCGGCGCGAGCTTCAGCGCGCTGGAAGTGGTGCCGTTGATCGTGCTGGGGCATGAAGCGTGGGAAAACTGGCGCTTGAAGGAGCGCGCGCCGTGGATGGAGCAGTTGCGCTGGCCCATGATGTGTTTTGTCGCCGTCGCCTTCTGGAACATGCTGGGCGCCGGCGTGCTGGGCTTCATGATCAACCCGCCCGTGGCCTTGTACTATATCCAGGGCTTGAACACGACCCCCGTGCATGCGCATGCGGCGCTGTTTGGCGTGTACGGTTTCCTGGCGCTGGGCTTTACCTTGCTGGTGCTGCGCTATCTGCGGCCCGACTACCGCTTCAGCCCTGCCTTGATGAAGACGGCGTTCTGGGGCTTGAATGCGGGACTGGTGCTGATGATCTTTACCAGCTTGCTGCCGATTGGCATCATCCAGTTCCACGCCAGCGTGACGGAAGGCCTGTGGTATGCGCGCAGCGAGGCATTCATGCAGCAGCCGCTGTTGCAGAACCTGCGCTGGATACGCACCTTCGGCGACGTGGTCTTCATCGTCGGCGCGGTGGCCATGGCGCTGCAGGTGGTGCTGGGGTTGATGGGCAAGGCGCCGAAAGCACCTGTACTGCAGCCGCAGGCGGTGCGGCCCGGTTAACGCCTGCGGACGCAGTCGATGTACGCATCCGTATCGGGCGGCAAACCCGAGCGTTGCGAAGCCCAGATCATCTGGCCCAGGCATTCCATCACTTCGTGCTGGGCGGCATGGGCCGAATCGAGGCGCTGGGTCAGCTGCTGGACGGCCGGGCGGATGCCGCGCGGCTGGTCCACCTGCACCTGCTCCGTGATCGACAGATGCATGGACAGGTGCAAGAACGGATTGGCTTGCCCCCCTTCGACGGAATAGTCGCGCGCCAGCGCCGCTTCGACGTCGCTCAGCTCGTTTTCATACTCGGGATGTTCGAGGATCCAGTCGAGCGCGATGGCTTCCATCGGCGTGAGGATGTCATGGGCGCGGTGCTTGCGCAAGGTGTCGCAAAAGAAACGGCGCACATCGTTGGAAGAGGGGTTGAACATGGCTGAAGGACTATGGCTAAAGGGCAGCCGGCATTGTACCGCGTACATAAATAAAGGGCATCGAGGATGCCCTTTTTGCCGTCTGGTGGCCGCTTTCGTGACCCGATAGTCACCTCAATTTAATACCCTGCAGTAAGTATTATCCACTACCGCCACGGCCCGGCGGCGCCAAATAACGGTGATAAAATCGCCGCTCTTGATATTTGCACTGGACATGACGGCGATTTTATTGCCATTCCCCTGTTTCCATTGCCCGCACCTTTGCCACCAGATATTGCTCCAGGGATATCCCGGAGCGCGGCAGCATGCCTATCACCATCGACTTGACCTGTCCGGCCGCCCTGGCGTTCCGGCTGGCTGTTTGCATTTCATACAGCGATGGTGCCGCCACGGTGGCGCGCAAGAATCATCCTTCAGTATTCATAAACGGAGTTACGTATGCGTAAATCGCTATTACTTTTGATGTCGTGCCTGATCCTGGCGGCATGTAACAAGACCCCGCCGGCCTCGTCCGAAAAACCGGTCGACGTGCTGTTGATCGGCGCCGGTACCATGAGCGCCACCCTGGGCAGCATGCTCAAGGAACTCGATCCGTCGCTGACGATGGAAATGGTCGAGCGCCTTGATTCCGTGGCCGCCGAAAGTTCGGATGCGATGAACAACGCAGGCACGGGCCACTCGGCGTTTGCCGAACTGAACTACACGCCGGAAGCGGCCGATGGCAGCATCGAGACCAAGAAAGCCGTTGCCATCAACGAGCAATTCGAAATTTCCAAGCAATTCTGGGCTTATCAGGTCGCCAACAAGCATCTGGGCGCGCCGCAGACCTTCATCAACAACGTGCCGCACATGGCCTTTGTATGGGGCGACGACAATATTGCCTTTTTGAAGAAGCGCTACGCTGCGCTGCAAAAGGAAAACTTGTTCAAGGGCATGCTGTTCTCGGAAGACCAGGCGCAGATCGAGCAATGGGCGCCGCTCGTCATGCAAGGCCGCGACAAGGGCCAGAAAGTGGCCGCGACGCGCATGGAAATCGGTACCGACGTCAATTTCGGCAACCTCACGCGCGGTCTCGTCAAATACCTGACGGACAGCCATGGCATGGTCCTGCACCTGCGCCACCAGGTGGAAGACATCCAACGCGGCGCCGATGGCGTGTGGAATGTGACGGTGAAAGACCTGGCCGCCGGTAAGGAAAAAACCATGCGCGCCAAGTTTGTCTTCATCGGCGCCGGCGGCGGTTCGCTGCCGCTGCTGGAAAAATCGGGCATTCCTGAAGCCAAGGGCTACGGCGGCGTGCCGGTCGGCGGCCAATGGCTGGTGACCACGAATCCGGAACTGGTGGCGGCGCATGCGGCCAAGGTCTACGGCAAGGCGTCCGTCGGTTCGCCGCCGATGTCCGTACCGCATCTCGATACGCGCATCATCGACGGCAAGAAAGCCCTGCTGTTTGGCCCGTTTGCCACCTTCTCGACCAAGTTCCTGAAAAACGGTTCGTGGATCGACTTGCCTGCCTCGATCGGCACGGGCAATGTGAAACCGATGCTGCAAGCCGGCTACGACAATATTCCACTGACGAAATACCTGGTGGAACAGGTCATGAACTCGCCGGAAGATCGTTTGAACACCCTGCGCGAGTACTTGCCGAACGCCAAGATGGAAGACTGGACACTGCAAAACGCCGGCCAGCGCGTGCAGATCGTCAAGGATGATCCTGTCAAAGGCGGCTTGCTGCAGTTCGGCACGGAAGTCGTCGGCGCCGCCGATGGCAGCATCGTTGCCCTGCTGGGCGCATCGCCAGGCGCTTCGACCGCGCCGCCGATCATGATCAAGGTGCTGCAAACGGCATTCAAGAGCCGTCTGGCCACGCCGGAGTGGCAAGCGAAGATGGTGGAAATGGTGCCGTCGTATGGCCAAAAGCTGAACAACGATCCGGCCCTGGCCAACAAGATCCGCCACTACAGCAGCAATATCCTGGGCTTGAAAGCGATCACCCTGGATGTAGCGCCAGCGCCACCACCGGCGCCTGCGGCAAACTAAGTCAGCCTGACCGGCAGGGAAGTTTCCTGCCGGCATGAAAAAAGGGGCAGCCTGTTCAGGCTGCCCCTTTTGCGTGGGAGAGTGCGTTCATGGTGCGGCGGACTACTCCTTGCCTGGCAGAATCAGCTCCGGCGTACACCCTTCGGCGGCGATGCCGTCGCAAGGCTTGGCCAGTGCCGTACCATCCTGCGCCCGTGGCGCATGGGGCTGGCGCAGGTAGCGCGACGTGTGGCGGTGCGCTTGCTGTGCGTTGCCATGCACGGGCCAGGTCAGGAAGCGGGACAGCTCCTGCAAGGCGCGCTGGTAAACATCGCGCTTAAATTCAATGACGACATCGAGCGGGACCCAATATTCATGCCAGCGCCAGGCGTCGAACTCGGGATGGTCGGTCAGGCGCAGATTGACGTCGTTATCGCGCGCGCACATTCTCAGCAGAAACCAAATCTGCTTCTGGCCACGGTAATGGCCGCGAATCTCGCGCTTGATGAAGTGGTCTGGCACTTCATAGCGCAGCCAGTCGCGGGTGCGGCCGACAATTTTGACGTGTTCCTGTCTGAGTCCGATTTCCTCTTCAAGTTCGCGAAACATGGCTTGTTCCGGTGTTTCGCCATATTTGATACCGCCTTGCGGAAACTGCCATGAGTGCTCGCGCACCCGCTTGCCCCACCACACCTCGTTCTGGGCGTTTAGCAGGATGATGCCGACGTTGGGCCGAAACCCTTCACGGTCGAGCATAATGCACCTCAAACTTTCTGCGACAGTGCGTCTTTTTTTACATAATTACCCACAACTTCGCAAGCCGGTGACCTTTTCGGGGTGCGAAAAGCGCCGGAATCGCACCAATTGAGCGCATTTGTGTAAAGTATGGACGCATCAGCCAGCTAATCCTTTAAAATTAGGTTGATTATAACCCTCTCTTTTTAAAAAGAATTCACCGTTATGCGCGCCTCCCGTTTTTTTATTTCCACACTTAAAGATGCACCTTCTGACGCGGAAATCGTCAGCCACCAATTGATGATGCGTGCAGGCATGATCAAACGCCTCGGTTCCGGCATCTATACCTACATGCCGATGGGCCTGCGCGTGATCCGCAAGGTGGAAGCCATCATCCGTGACGAGATGAACAAAGCCGCCGGTATCGAACTGCTGATGCCGCTCGTGCAGCCAGCCGAACTGTGGCAAGAGACGGGCCGCTGGACCAAGATGGGCGACGAACTGATGCGCGTGAAAGACCGCCACGGCCGCGAATACGCGATCCAGCCGACATCGGAAGAAGTCATCACCGACGTCGTGCGCACGGAAATCAAGTCCTACCGCCAGCTGCCGTTGAACTTTTATCACATCCAGACCAAGTTCCGCGACGAGCGCCGCCCACGCTTCGGCCTGATGCGCGGCCGCGAATTCACGATGAAGGACGCCTACTCGTTCGACCGCGACCTGGCCGGCATGCAAGCGTCGTACAAGGTCATGTTTGACGCCTACACGCGCATCTTCACGCGCTTTGGCCTGAAATTCCGCGCCGTGGCAGCCGACAACGGCGCCATCGGCGGTTCCGGTTCGCATGAATTCCACGTCATCGCTCACACCGGTGAAGACGCGCTCGTGTACTGCCCGACCTCCGACTACGCCGCCAACATGGAAGCGGCCGAAGCGCTGCCGCCAGCCGGTGAGCGTCCAGCCGCCGCCCAGGCACTGACGAAAACGGCCACGCCGGACACCGTCAAGTGCGAAACCGTGGCCGCCTTGCTAGGCCTGGAACTGTCGCGTACCGTGAAAACCATCGCCCTGACGGTGGAAACGACGGGCAAGGACGAGAAAGTCACGAAACAGCACTTCATGCTGCTGCTGCGCGGCGACCATGAATTGAACGACATCAAGGTGGGCAAGGTTGCCGGCCTGGCCGGTCATCGTTTCTCCACGGAAGCGGAAATCCTGGAAGTTTACGGCACGATTCCTGGCTACCTGGGCCCGATCGGCACGCAAGCCCCTGTCACCGTGGTGGCGGACCGCACGGTCGCCCACATGAGCGACTTCGTCTGCGGCGCGAATGAGGCCGGTTTCCACTACACGGGCGCCAACTGGGGCCGCGACGTGGCCGAGCCTGCCATCGTGGCTGATTTGCGCAATGTCGTCGCCGGTGACGCTTCGCCGGACGGCCAGGGCGCACTCGCCATCGAGCGCGGCATCGAAGTGGGCCACGTGTTCCAGCTGGGTACGGCGTACTCGGAAAGCATGAAAGCCACCTTCCTCGACGAAAACGGCAAGCCTGCGCCGCTGCAGATGGGTTGCTACGGCATCGGCGTGACGCGCATCCTGGGCGCCGCCATCGAACAGAACTTCGACGACAAGGGCATCATCTGGCCCGCGTCGATCGCGCCATTCGAGGTCGTGCTGTGCCCGATGGGGATGGACCGTAGCGAACTGGTCAAGGAAGAGACGGAGAAGCTGTACGCGGCCCTGCAAGGCGCTGGCGTGGACGTCATCGTCGACGACCGCGGCTTGCGCCCTGGCGCCATGTTTGCTGACTGGGAACTGATCGGCGTGCCGCACCGCATCGTCATCGGCGAGCGCGGCCTGAAAGAAGGCAAGCTGGAATACCAGGGCCGCCGCGACGCGGAAGCGACTGGCGTGGCACCGGACGAGATCGTCGCCTTCATCCAGGGCAAAATGGCGCAGTGAAGCGTTTATCTGTAAGCAAGACGGCTGGCGCGCTCGCGCTGGCCGCCGGCCTGGCCTGCGTCTCTCCGGCGCAGGCCGGCAACCAGAAGGAGGAGGCGCTGGCCGACTCCGTCCGGCTGGCCCTGTCGCACGCGATCCGCGACGAACGCCCGCCGCAACCCAAATTTGCCACGCCCGCCGACTTGCAGCGCTACCAGCAATGGCTGACGCAGATGTCGTCGCGCCTGCAGCGCAAGCTGCCGGACGCCCAGCTGCGCACGGAATTTCTGGAAACCGTATGGTATGAAGCGCGCCGCGCGGGCCTGGAACCGGCCCTCGTGCTGGGCCTGATCCAGGTCGAATCGGCCTACCGCAAATATGCCGTCTCGCTGGCCGGCGCGCGCGGCTACATGCAGGTGATGCCATTCTGGACGGGTGTCATCGGCGACCATGACCGCAGCAAGCTGTTTCACATGCAGACGAATCTGCGCTACGGCTGCGCGATCTTGCGCATGTATCTGGATATGGAACGAGGGGATTTGTATCTGGCGCTGGGGCGGTATAACGGCAGCCGGGGCAGGGCCGAGTATCCGAATGCGGTCAGGGCGGCGTGGCGGCAGTGGGAATTCAAGCCGGCCGCTTGAACGGCAGGCAAAAAAATGCCCCGCTCGCAGTAAAGCGGCGGGGCACTCACACGGCGTAGACGCCCTGTGCGTATCTGATTATTTCAAATGATCGGAGATCAGTTTCGTCATTTCAAACATGGAGACTTGGGCTTTGCCGCCGAAAACTGCTTTCAGCTTGTCGTCCGCATTGATCATGCGGCGGTTGGCCGGATCTTGCAGATCGAGTTTTTTGATGTAATCCCATACCTTTTTGGTCACTTCCGTGCGCGGCAGTGGTGCTGCGCCAACAACGGCGGCCAGCTCTTTCGATGGCGTCATTGCTTTCATGAATGCTGCGTTTGGCTTGCGTGGTGTTGCCGGTGCTGCCGCTTTCTTCGCCGCTGCTGGTTTAGCTGCTGCTTTGGCTGCGGGTGCTGCTTTCTTGGCGGCTGCAGGCTTGGCTGCTGCTGCTTTGGCTGGCGCTGCTACTGGGGTTTTTTTGGCTGTTGCCATCTTCGAGCCTCCTTAACAAACACATGGGAAATTGCGCAATTAATCGCACGGCTAATATTGGTGTGGATTTACCTTGTATGCAAGTGTTTTTCACGTTTTCACGAGGAAAATGCAGGGAAATGGCCATGCTGTCGCCCGGGCGCACCGCTTGGGAGCGCAGAACGGCGTTTTTGCCCGTAAATGGCATGGTTGCTGGCTATGCGGGGAGGGGCGCTGCTGGGGGAGGGAAGAGTGATGCCGGACACATGAAAATGCAATCCGGCATTATTTATAACGATGTTTTTTGCGTTTCAAACGAAGATGCTGCGGCATCTCGAAGGCCGTCAGAATCCCCGTGAGCGGGGATTCTGACGCCTTACCTCATGCCAGGCATCATGCCCTTCATCGAGCGCATCATCTTCATCATGCCGCCGCCCGACAATTTCTTCATCATCGTCTGCATTTGCTCGAATTGCGTCAGCATGCGGTTCACTTCCTGCACCTGCACGCCGGCGCCGGCGGCGATGCGGCGCTTGCGCGTGGCCTTGATCAGTTCAGGCTTGGCGCGTTCCTGCGGCGTCATCGAGTCGATGATGCCGCACATGCGGCGCACCTGCTTGTCGGCTTGATCCATATTCTTGCCGCCTGCCGCCTGCTGGAACTGGGCCGGCAGCTTGTCCATCAGGTTGGCCATGCCGCCCATTTTCTTCATTTGGCCCAGTTGCGCCTTGAAGTCGTTCATGTCGAACTTGCCGCCGACCTTGATTTTTTGCGCCAGGTCGGCCGCCGCCTTGCTGTCGACGCCCTTGCGCGCTTCTTCCACCAGGGCGAGGATGTCGCCCATGCCGAGGATGCGGTTGGCCATGCGGGTCGGGTCGAACGCTTCCAGGCCGTCGAGTTTTTCCGAGACACCGGCAAACTTGATCGGTTTGCCCGTGATGTGGCGCACGGACAGGGCCGCACCGCCGCGTGCATCGCCATCGAGCTTGGTCAGCACGATACCGGTCAGGGGCAGCGCATCATTGAAGGCTTTCGCCGTGTTGATGGCGTCCTGGCCCAGCATGGCGTCGACGACAAACAGGGTTTCGATCGGTTTCACGGCGCCGTGGATGGCGGCGATTTCGCGCATCATCTCTTCGTCGATACCGAGGCGGCCCGCCGTATCGATGATCAGCACGTCGTGGTAATGCTTTTTCGCCCAGTCCAGCGCAGCCAGGGCGATGTCGACCGGCTTGTCCGTGCTGGCGGACGGGAAGAAGTCGGCGCCTACCTGGGCGGTGACCGATTGCAGCTGGGCGATCGCGGCGGGACGGTACACGTCGGCCGAGACGGTCAGTACTTTCTTCTTCTTTTCTTCCTTCAGGTACTTCGCCAGCTTGCCGACGGTGGTGGTTTTACCCACACCCTGCAAACCGGCCATCAGGATGATGGCGGGCGGCTGCTGCGCAAAGCTGATCTGCGACGCTTCCGGTCCCAGGTCGGCGCCCATCAGGGCGGCCAGCTCGCGCTGCACCACGCCCACCAGGGCCTGGCCTGGCGTGAGCGAGGAAATGACATCCTCGCCCATGGCTTTTTCTTTGACTTTGGCGATGAATTCGCGCACGGCGGGCAGGGCGACGTCGGCTTCGAGCAGCGCCAGGCGCACTTCGCGCAGCATGTCGGCGGTGTTCGCTTCGGTCAGGCGCGCCTCGCCGCGCATGGTCTTGACGACTTTGGCAAGCCGTTGGGTGAGATTATCTAGCATGATGAACCTGCAATGAAAAGCTTGGGAGTGGGCGGCGCAAGCCGGACGATGGGCGCCATTTTACCTTATCGCGGGTCGCCGGCGGTCCCGCGCTGCGCCGCCTGGCGGTTGGCCTGCTTTTGAATTAGTTGGTATTTCTGGCAATGCCGCGATTGCATGAATGGCAGGAACGCGGTTAGAATGAGAATAATTCTTATTTACATTCTCGGGCGCCGCACGCCCGGGCGGAAAGGGATGCCATGTCGGCCGCCGATTTTGCACAGCAACAAGACCTGCACGCGCTCTACAGCAGCCATCACGGCTGGCTGCAGGGCTGGCTGCGGCATAAGCTGGGCAATGCAGGCGACGCGGCGGACCTGGCGCAAGACACCTTCATCAGCGTGCTGACGGCCGATTCCGCGCCGCAGATCCGCGAAGCGCGGCCGTTTCTCGCTACCATCGCGCGCCGTCTGGTGGCGCACCGCCATCGCCGGCAAGTGCTGGAAGACGCGTATCTGGAGGCGCTGGCCTGCCTGCCGCCCGAGCTGGCGCCCGCGCCCGAAGAACGGCTGCTGGCGCTGGAAGCCTTGCAGGAAATCGACCAGGCCCTCGATGGCTTGCCGGCGCCCGTGCGCACGGCGTTCTTGCTGGCGCAGCTGGAAGGCCTCAGCTATGTCGAGATCGCCGCACGCCTGAACGTGTCTGCCAGCTCGGTCAAGCAATACCTGACGCGCGCCAACCGCCAGGTGTTTTTCTCCCTGCCAGCATGAGCACGGTGGCAGCACCCGTGGCCGCGGCAGCCATCAGCGAGGACGTGCAGCAGCAGGCGGCCGAGTGGCTGACCATGCTGATGTCGGGCGAGATGGACGCGGCGCAGCAGGCCGCATGGCAGCGCTGGCGCGAGGCCGACCCGGAACACGAACGGGCCTGGCGGCATATCGAAGCCGTATCGCAGCGCTTCAATAGCTTGCACCGCGGTGCGGCCGCGCAGGCGCTGGCCGGCACGCAGCAGCAAGCCGTCAACGGCAAGCGGCGCCAGTTGCTGGCGTGGTTGGGCGTGGCGGCCGGCGGCGGCATGCTGGCCGCGCAGACGGATGCCTGGGATGGCGTGCGCGCCCTGCGCGCCGACTACCGCACGGCCACGGGCGAGCGGCGCGAAGTGGTGCTGGCCGATGGCAGTGTGCTCAGCCTGAATACGGCTTCGGCCGTGAACGTGCGTTTCGACGCCAGCCGCCGCCTGATCGAGCTGCTGGCTGGCGAGATCCTTGTCACCAGCGGCCATGGCGCCGGCAGCGGCGCGCCTTTGGTGGTGGCCACGCGCGAAGGTCTGGTGCGCGCGCTGGGCACGCGCTTTGCCGTGCGCCAGCAGGATGACTACAGCACCGTGGACGTGTTGGAAAGCGCCGTTGAAATCCTGCCCCGCGACGGCAGCGGCGCGCCCTTGCTGCTGGCGGCCGGCCACGGCGTGGCGTTTTCCCGCCAGGCGCCAGACGCGCCGCACGCCATCGATGCGTATGCGCACGCCTGGTCGCACGGGCAGCTGATCGTCGACGACGTGACCCTCGGTGATTTCCTGGCCGACCTGGCCCGCTACCGCCCCGGCGTGATCGATTGCGCACCGGCAGTGGCCCAGCTGCGCCTGTCGGGCGTGTTCCCGCTGGCCGATACCCAGCGCATCCTGAACATGCTGCCCAATTCGCTGCCGGTGCAGGTGCGCAGCCGCACGCGGTATTGGGTCAGCGTCGAACCGGCGCCGTAGTACCCCACAAAAAATACTTGCAGCCGGACTGCCCGTTTTTCGTTTTCGCGGCACCTACAGAGTAGGGCGCCTGTTTTTCACCGTCTGATGACGCCACTACTATCAGGAACTTGCATGTTTCACGCTTTGAATTTTGTCAGTTTGCCATCTCCTCACTGCGCATTGCGTCCGCTGGCGCAAGCGGCTGCGGCCCTGTGCCTGGCCGCCAGCCTGCCGGCGCTGGCGCAGCAGGCCACGCCTGCCATCCCTGCTGCCGAACAGACCATGCTCGGCGTGTCCGTCACGGCAGGGCGCGATGCGACAACAGAAGGCAGCGGCTCCTACACGACAGGCGTGAGCAATACGGCAACCAAGCTGAACCTGTCGCTGCGCGAGACGCCGCAGTCGGTCAGCGTGCTGACGCGCCAGCAGATCGACGACCTGGGCATCACGACCCTGGACGACGCGGTGCAGTCGATCACGGGGCTGGTCATGCAAAAGGGCAACTTTACGGGTGATTCGGGCAGTTTCAGCGCGCGCGGTTTCCCCGTCGAGAACATCCTGTTCGATGGCTTGCCTACCAGCCTGGGCGCGAACGGCACCTTCAATGGCGACAATGACGATCTGGCCATCTACGACCGCATCGAGGTGGTGCGCGGCGCCACGGGCTTGATGACGGGCAGCGGCACGCCCAGCGCGGCCATCAATATGGTGCGCAAGCGCCCGACGGCCACGCCGCAAGCGTCATTCTCTGCCAGCGTGGGCAGCTGGAGCAACTACCGCCTGGAAGCCGATGCGGCCAACGCGCTCAATGAAGCGAAGACTCTGCGCGGGCGCATCGTCGCGACGGTGCAGGATAAGAAGGATTTTGTCGACGTGCTGCATGGCCGCAACCACCAGCTGTACGGCATCATCGAAGCCGACTTGCGGCCCGACACCACGGTCACCTTGGGCGCACACTACCGCAAGACGGATAACGACGGCGTCGCGACGGGCATGGTGACGGCCGCCGACGGCAGCTTTTTGAACTTGCCCCGCTCGACTTACCTGGGCACCGACTTCGATGGCTGGCGCCAGACGGATAAAACCATCTTCGCCGAACTCGAACACCGCTTCGGCAATGGCTGGAAGGCCAAGCTGGCCGCCACGCGCAAGACGCCCGAGATCGACACGACGTTTTCCGGCATCAACCGCCGCGGCGACACCCTGCGCTTCAATTCGCAAAGCTACCGCGCCGAACTGGCCAATACCAGCTATGACGCGTATGCCAGCGGCAGCTACAGCCTGTTTGGCCGCGAGCACGAGCTGACGGTCGGCGCCAGCCACCGCCGATCGTCGAAAAACAGCTATGGCGGCTGGGCGGCGTACACCCGGCAAGCGAGCGCGCCGGTGATCGACCCCTACCACTGGGATGCGGGCAGCGTGGCGCGCCCCGTCATCAATTACGCGCAGTGGGGCACGGCCAGCATCACCGAGCAAAGCGGCGTGTATGCGGGCACGCGCATGCGCCTGGCCGAGCCGCTGTCGCTGGTGCTGGGCGGGCGCGTGAGCTGGTACAAGGACGATGCCGGCTACTCGGTGGCGCGCGAATTCACACCGTACGCCGGCGTCGTGTATGACCTCGACAAGCAGCATTCCGTGTACGCCAGCTGGACCGAGATCTTCCAGCCGCAAGCGGCCACCGACGCCAATGCGCAGCCATTGAAGCCGATCAGCGGCACCAACTATGAAGCGGGCGTGAAAGGCGAATACTTCGGCGGCGCCCTCAATGCCAGCGCGGCCGTGTTCCAGATCCGCCAGCAAAACCGCGGTGTGGACGACCTGGCCGGCCCGGATCCCTGCCCCGGCAGCACGTGGGGCTATTGCCAGCGCGCGTCGGGCGAAGTGCGCAGCGAAGGCGTGGAGCTGGACGTGGCGGGCGCGCTGACGCCCGACTGGCAGCTGTCGGCCGGTTTTACGTATGTGAAGGCGCAATTTACGCGCGACAGCGATCCGGCCAATATCGGCAAGGACTTCAACAGCCGCTATCCGCGCCAGCAGCTCAAGCTGGCCACCAGCTACCGCCTGTCCGGCGCGGCGCAGGGCTGGCGCATCGGCGCTTCGGTGTACGGGCAGGGCGCGACCGAGTCGAAGGAAGGCACCTACCATCTGCGCCAGGGCCGCTACGCGATCGTGGGTCTGAACGCGGCGTGGCAGATCGACAGCCGCGCCGAGCTGCGCCTGAACGTGAACAATGCGCTCGACAAGCGCTACTACCAGAGCATCTACTCCGATGTGGTAGGCAACCTGGTGGGCACGCCGCGCAACCTGATGCTGACCTTGAACTACACACTGTAAATAATCGCTTTTGAATGATCTATCTTGATGAAGGATGCATGGCTTATGGAAGTGCAGTTGAATCTGACCCGCGATGGCGCGCGCCAGCGTATGCCGCAGGGAGCGCCGCGATGATGAAATCGGCCCACATGATGTTGTTCTCGCGCGTGCTGGCCGCCGTCTTTGGCGGCTATGCACTGACGTCCGGCGTGGCCGTGCTGCTGGCCGCCGTGCTGCCGCTGTCGCGCGCCGAAGCCGTGCTGACGGCCACCCTGAGCGCCTTCGTCGTCTACACCTGCGCCGTGATCTGGGTCTTTGCCGTGCAGGATCTGCGCCGCGCCTGGCTGGGCATGCTGCTGCCGGCCATCGTCTGCGGCGGCCTTGGCCTGCTGCTGTCGCGAGGTGCCGCATGAACGCCGTCAAGGTAGATAAAGTGGTGAAAACGCCGCAGCAGGGCGGCTTGCGCCAGGCCATGGCCTGGCTGCATACGTGGAGCGGCCTGTGGATTTCCTGGCTGCTGTTCGCCATTTTCCTGACCGGCACCCTGGCCGTCTTCGACGACCCGATCGGCCACTGGATGACGCCCGAACACGCGCTCGAAGAGGCGGCGCATGCGAACGATCCGCCGCTGCCGAAGGTCACGGACCGTGGGCACCGCCTGGAACTGGCGCTCGACTTCATGGCCAAGGAACATCCGAAGGCGGACATGTGGGAAATCTGGCCCGTGCAGCGTCCCGGCCACGGCTTGTCCGCCTACTGGTTCCAGCCCGCCGGCGGCTACGGCTCGGCGGACCTCGATCCGCTGACGGGCGCCGTCGTCGAACATGCGCGCGAGGAAAATGCGCGCGAGACCATCGGCGGCCACCATTTCGTCGATTTCCACTACGAGCTGCACGCGGGGCGCATCGGCGTGTGGATCGTCGCCATCACCACCATGATCATGCTGGTGGCGCTGGTGAGCGGCGTCATCACGCACAAGCGCATCTTCAAGGATTTCTTCACCTTCCGCCCGGCCAAGGGCCAGCGCTCGTGGCTCGACGCGCACAACGCGGTGGCCGTGCTGACCTTGCCGTTCCAGTTCATGATCGCCTACACGGGCCTGGCCTTCTTCAGCGATGACTATGTGCCGGCCCCCGTGGTGGCGCAATACGGCATGGACAATGCCAAGAAAGCCTTTTTGGCCGACTGGAACGATGTGGGTAAACCCGTGAAAACGGGCCAGCCGCTGGCCATTCCCGCGCTGGAATCGTTCGCGCTGCGCGCCGAACAGGCCATCGGCCAGGAAATCCGTGCCGTGGTGCTGGACAACCCGAACGACGCGTCCATGCGCGTGTGCATGTACGGCTGGAATGAAGAGACGGATACGATGGAACGCCTCAGCGCCAACACGGGGCGGGCCTGCTATGCGCTGGCCACGGGCGAGCAGGTCGCCTTGCGCCTGCCCGGCGAGTCGGATACGGGCGGCGCGGGCCTGACGCGCTCCGTCATGTCGAACCTGCACATGGTGGGCTTCGGCGGCACGCCGATGCGCTGGCTGTACTTCTTCTGCGGCCTGGCCGGCACGGCCATGATGGGCACGGGCGCCATCCTGTTCATGGTCAAGCGCCGCCAGAAGTCGGGCGGCGAGTTCGGCGCCTACACGCAGCGCGTGTACCGCGTCATCGCCTGCCTGAACGTGGCGGCGATCGCCGGCCTGTCCATCGCCTGCGCGGGCTTCCTGTGGGCCAACCGTTTGATCCCCGTCGGCATCGAGCAGCGCGCCGGCTGGGAATTGCGGGCCTTCTTCGGCGTGTGGTTTGTGATGCTGGTGCACGCCTGCCTGCGCGCGGAAAAGCGCGCGTGGATCGAGCAACTGGGCTTGCTGGCCGCCCTGTGCCTGCTGCTGCCGGTGCTCAATGTACTGAGCACGGGCGACAACCTGGCGGCGCAGATCGCGCGCGGCGACTGGGAAAGCGCCGGCGTGGAGCTGGGCAGCATGGCCTTCGGCCTGCTGGCCGCCTGGGGCGCATGGAAAGTCCACAAGCGCAAGGAAAAACCGCTTAAAAAAGCGGCCGCCAGGGAAAACGCCGCGCCCACGGCCAGCCTGCACGTCACTACGGAAGGACAGTCATGATCAATACCATCCTGTGCGCGCTGGGCCTGTCGTATGCGGGCATGGCCAGCCTGTCGCTGGCGATGGACCGCCACCATGGCCAGGTCTGGGGCCGGGACGCGGCGCCAAACGTGCGGCGCGCGCTGCAACTGGCCGGCACCGTCCTGCTGGCGCTGGCCATCTGGCCCTGCGTGGCCGGCTGGAGCGTGACCGTCGGCGTCGTCGCCTGGCTGGGATTCATCGGTGCCGGCGCGCTGCTGGTGGCCCTGCTGCTGCCGTATGCCCCCCGCTTGCTGTTTCGTAGTTCCCTGCTGGCAGCCGTCGCCGCGCTGGCAGGTCTTGTGACGTTCCTGCGGTGATATTCACCGCCATTTTCAAGGATAGACCGATGCACTTTTCACGCCTGGCGACACCGATTGATGTGTTGAATGTATTGAAAGCGGCTGCCTGATGGCGGCCCGCCTGCCTACCCGCCGCGCCCGCATCCTGGGCGGCGTGGTCTTGCTGGCGCTGTTCGGCGCCGGCGCACTGTGGGCCACGCGCGGCCCGAAAACCGTGTTCGACACGGCGCCCGTCAAGCGCGGCAACATTGAGGCCAGCGTCACGGCCATCGGCACCCTGCAGCCGCAAACCTATGTCGACGTGGGCGCGCAAGTGTCGGGCCAGATCACGCGTTTGCACGTGCAGCCGGGCAGCGCCGTGGAAAAAGGCCAGCTGCTGGCCGAGATCGACCCCAGCGTGCAGCAGGCGACAGTCGACGCGGGCCGCGCCGCGCTGGCGGGCTTGCGCGCGCAGCTGGCCGACCAGCAGGCGCAGCACCGCCTGGCGGGCCAGCAGCATGTGCGCCAGAAACAGATGGCCAAGTTCGATTCCACGCCCTTGGCCGACCTGGAAACGGCCGAAGCCACGCTGGCCTCGGCCGGCGCCAAGATCGATCACCTGAAGGCGCAGATAGCCCAGACCCAGGCCAGCCTGAAGGCGGACGAGGCGCGCCTCGGTTACACGCGCATCTACGCGCCGATGGCCGGCAAGGTGGTGGGCCTGGACGCGAAAGAAGGGCAAACCCTGAACGCCACGTACCAGACGCCGAACATCCTGCGCATCGCCGATCTGTCGGCCATGACGGTGTGGACGGAAGTGTCGGAAGCGGACGTGCGCCGCGTGCGCCCGGACATGCCCGTGTACTTCACCACCCTGGGCGGCGACCAGCGGCGCTGGAGCGGCAAGGTGCGGCAAGTGCTGCCGGCGCCGCCAGTGCCCGGTGGTTCTGCCGCCGGCACGGCCCTGGCGCCGTCGACCAGCAAGGTGATTTTATATACCGTGCTGTTCGACGTGGATAACGCCGATGGCGAACTGATGCCGCAGATGACGGCGCAGGTGGTGTTTGTCACGGCAGCGGCAAACAATGTGCTGGCCGTGCCCTTGCCGGCCCTGAAACCATCGACCGAGGAAGGCGCCAAGCCGGGGCAGTTCACGGCCCGCGTGATGGATGCGGACGGCAAGGTCGATACGCGCGCCGTCACCGTGGGCGTGCGCAACCGCCTCAGCGCGGAAGTGCTGCAAGGCTTGCGTGAAGGCGAATTGCTGGTCACGGGCGAACAGCCATCCAGCAGCGGCAGCAGCAGGTTCCAGCTGTGAGCGCGATGAGCGAGGCCAGGTCGCTGGGACAAGCAGGAGAGCCTGGCCAGCCGGCGCCACTGATTGAACTGGAGGGCATCCGCAAGCGCTACGGCGGCCATGACGGCGCGCCGGCCGTGGAAGTGCTGCGCGGTTTGACTTTGTCGATTGGCGCCGGCGAATTCGTCGCCATCGTCGGCGCGTCCGGCTCCGGCAAGTCGACCCTGATGCATTTGCTCGGATGCCTGGACCGGCCCAGCGACGGCACTTACCGCTTCGCCGGCCAGGACGTGGCCAGCCTGAATCCCGATGAACTGGCATGGCTGCGGCGCGAAGCGTTCGGCTTCGTCTTCCAGGGTTATCACTTGATCGCCACGGAATCGGCGCGCGAAAACGTGGAAGTGCCGGCCCTGTACGCGGGCATGCCGGCCGCGGCCCGCCATGCGCGTTCCGCAGCGCTGCTCAAGCGCCTGGGACTGGGAGAACGGCTCGATCACCGGCCGAACCAGTTGTCGGGCGGGCAGCAGCAGCGCGTGTCGATCGCGCGCGCCTTGATGAATGGCGGGCGCATCATCCTCGCCGATGAACCGACGGGGGCGTTAGATAGCAGTAGCGGCGCCGAAGTCATGGCGCTGCTGGGCGAACTGGCGGACGCGGGCCACACCATCATCCTCATCACGCATGACCGCAAGGTGGCGGCCCAGGCGCGCCGCGTGATCGAGATCAGCGATGGCGAAATCATCGCAGACTCGGGCGCCATCGCCATTCCCGCCACGTCGACGGCCTTGCCGCCGCTGGACATGTCGCGCGCCGCGCACGATACAGGTGCGTCGCTGGGCACGGAATTGCTCGACGCGGCGCGCGCGGCATGGCGCGTGCTGTGGATCAACCGCTTCCGCACGGGCCTGACCCTGCTGGGCATCGTCATTGGCGTCGCCTCCGTCATCGTCATGCTGGCCATCGGCCTGGGCACGCGCCAGCAGGTGATGGCCCAATTGGGCGCCTTCGGCTCGAACCTGCTGTACATGGCGTCGCGTGGCGAAAGCTCGCGCATCCCGGGGCGCAGCATCACCCTGGCCGACCTCGATGCGCTCAAGGACGTGCCGGGCATCACCCACGTGCTGCCGAATGTCACGGGCAACAAGGTGATACGCCACGGTAACCTCGACGTGCAGACCTATGTGCGCGGCACGGGGCCGGCCCTGCCGCAGATCCAGACCTGGCCCGTGGCCAAGGGCGGCTTCTTTACCGAGGAAGACGAGCGCGAGATGGCCACCGTGGCCGTGCTGGGCGCGCACCTGGCGGAAAAGCTGATGCCCGACGTGGCCAATCCCGTGGGGCAGAATATCCTGATCGGCAACGTGCCGTTCCAGGTGATCGGCGTGATGAGCGCGAAGGGCGCGCTGACGGGCGAGAAGGATGAAGACGACGTGCTGCTGCTGCCGTTTTCCACGGCAGGCATCCGCGTCTTCGGCCAGCGCGAGCCGACGTACACCGTCATGGCGGTGGCTGACGTCAAGCGCGTGACGGAGGTGGAGGCGGCGGTCGACGCCACCATGTTCGAGCGCCACCGCATCCGCGACTACGGCATCAGCAACGCGGCCGCGTCGATCGCCGCGGAAGCCAAGACGCAGGACAACATGACCATGATGCTCAGCCTGATCGCCGCCGTCTCGCTGGTGGTGGGCGGCATCGGCGTCATGAACGTGATGCTGATGACGGTGCGCGAGCGCACGCGCGAAATCGGCATCCGCATGGCGACGGGCGCGCGTCGGCGCGACATCCTGCGCCAGTTCCTCACCGAAGCCGTGCTGGTGTCGGTGGTGGGCGGCGTGGCCGGCATCGTGGTCGGCGTGACGGTGGCCGGCTTGCTGCTGGTATGGGACGTGCCGGTGATTTTTTCCCTGAGCGCGATCGCCGGCGCATTTGCCTGCGCCGTGGTGACGGGGCTGGTGTTTGGCTTCATGCCGGCGCGCAAGGCGTCGGGACTCGACCCGGTCGTGGCGCTGGCTGGCCAGTAAGGCCGGCTGTTGTAAAAGCGCCGGCGCAGTGCCTGCCATCGCGGCCAGGCATGGCGCCGGCGCGGCCGCACGCATCAACTTCCGCTGCAACTCCTGCCTGCCAACGCCTTGTTCATGGCGAAGACTGTAGCGAGCAACGAGACGGCGAGAAATCCGATGACGGTCCATGCGAACGACGCCACGTCTGACCGGTCAAGCAAAATTCCGCCGACCACGCCGCCGCTGGCCACCGCCGTGTTCCAGCCCGTCGTGTACATCGATTGCGCCACATCAACCGATTCGCCGGCAAAGCGGGACAAGGCCGTTTGAGTGATCGTGGCAAAACCGCCCACAGCGAGGCCCCATACCGCCACAGAGGGGTAGACCACTTGCGACAGGTCGCCCCAAAGACCCAGCAGCAGGGATGCGGCGGCAAAGACCATGACGCTTGCCACGGCAAGAAACTGCAGCCGACGATCGACCATGGCACCGACGACCCATAGGCCGATGATCGAACCCAGTCCGAACACGAACAGGACGGTTTCCACGTTCGCTGACAAGCCCGAAGGCACGAGCAATGGCTCAATATAGATGTAGAGAATGTTGTGGGCAACAACGAAGGTGAGGACCACGAACAGCACGGCGCGAATGCCGGTCTTGAAAAATATGCTGGAAAGCGCTTGGCGCTGCCCCTTGCTCTGGCCAGGGAAGTCGGGGACGATGGCAATGATCCACAGCATGAGCAAGAGTGCCAGGGCACTCATCAGGCCAAACGCGCCTTGCCAGCCGATGGCGCGGCCAAGTAGCGCTCCGAGCGGCACACCGAGCACCAGCGCGATGGTCGCGCCGGCACCGGATATCGCAATCGCCCGTCCGCCGAGATGAGACGGCGACATGCGCACCGCATATCCAGCCAGCAGCGTCCAGACGATTCCACCGAAGACACCGGCGAAGAAGCGCGCCACCAGAGAGACGGCATAGCTGTCGGACAGCGCGGTGACGAGATTGACAAGCGCAAAGCCGAAGATCGCCGTCAATAGCAAGGGACGCCGCCGCATGCCTTGCGTAAGCATGGTGACGGGAATCGCGGCGACCAGCGCACCGACCGCGTAGGCGGTAATGAACTGGCCTGCCAGGCTGTCAGAGACGCTCAAGCCTTGCGCAATGGAAGAAAGCAATCCCGCCGGCATGATCTCGGTCAGCAGCGTGACAAAGGCTGCCATGGCCAAGGCAAGCAGTCCACCCAAGGGCAATCGCTCGGCGCTCTTGTGTCGAGCGGATGTTGTTGTCTGATGCATAAACTAGGTTCCTCAAATTGAAGTCGTTCTGGTTCTGTGTGAAGTATCAGTACGTATGCTGCCTGCTTACCAATAAAAGAAAAATAGGCTAAAGTGAACAATATATGTGACATAACCGTCATTAATTGATGGGCATAAATGGAAAATCTTGGTTCTCTTGATCTCTTCGTACGCGCGGGGGAGGCCCGCAGCTTCACCGCGGCCGGGCAGCAGCTGGGCATCTCCGCATCCGCCGTCAGCAAGGCCATCGCGCGGCTGGAGGAGCGCCTGGGGGTTCGTCTGTTCCACCGCTCTACGCGCACCATCAGCCTGACATCGGAAGGGGCGTTGTTCCTGGAGCGCTGCCGCCGCATCCTTTGTGAGGTGGAGTTGGCCGAAGCCGAACTCTTGCAAACGCAAAGCGCCCCGCATGGCAAGCTGCGCATCAGTCTGCCATCGCTCGGCACCTTGTTCATGCCCAGGCTGGCGGCCTTCCAGCGGTGCTATCCCGCTGTCGCGCTGGACATCGACTGTTCGGATCGTTTGGTGGAAGTGATCGAGGAAGGCTTCGATGCCGTGATCCGTACCGGAGAACCCAGCGATTCCCGCTTGATGGCACGCACGCTGGGCGCTTACCGACGAGTCATCGTCGGCGCTCCCGGCTATTTCCAGGAGGCGGGACTTCCGCAGCAACCGGAAGACCTGGTCAACCATGCCTGCCTGCTGTACCGCTATCCCACGACGGGCAAAATGGACGCATGGCCGTTGAGCAGGAACAATCAACCCCTCTCCATGGAGCTACCGGGCAGCATGGTCACGAATTCGCTGGATCCGCAGATCTGCTTTGCCGAACAAGGTCTCGGTATTGCTTGTGTGCCTGACATCGCCGTGCGTCGTCAGCTGGACGAAGGCCGGCTCGTCACGGTGCTGGACGAATACAACCAGGACCGCACCACATTCCGCATATTGTGGCCCTCCAGCAAACATCTGTCGCCCAAGCTCAGGGTGTTCGTGGACTTCATCGCGCAGAACTTGTTTCCGCTTTGACAGTGGACATAGCTTGCACTCGCTTAAGTCATCGTGCAATAAAAAAGATTGCTCCTGGCTTAACACACGGTACTATCTCCCCATAATAAAAAAGCAGTGATTCGCGTGCCCTTGCGGGCACACACCAACCACCACAGGAGAACCCGATGCAGAAAAAATCAACTTTGAAGACCGGTATCGCCGCCGCCCTCATGCTGGCGTTTGGCCTGGGCGCCGTGCAGGCGCAGGCGCAGGAAGTCGTACGCCTGGGCAATCTGAAATTCGCCCATTACGGCGCCGTGTCGTACATCAAGGAAATCGCGCCCAAGTGCGGCATCAAGGTCGAAGAGCATATCTTCGCCAAGGGCCTCGACGTGATGCAGGCGATTATCGCGGGTGAGCTGGACGTGGGTGCGACGGCATCCGAAGCGGCCATTTCCGGCCGCGCCGGCGGCGCGCCGATCTACGTGGTGGCCGGTTTTGCCAAGGGCGGCGCGCGCCTGGTGGGCGGAGCGGGGCAAAAGATCGCCAGCGTCAAGGAACTCAAGGGCAAGCGCGTGGGCGTGACGCGCGGCGGCATCCAGGAAGTGTTGCTGCTGGCCGAGCTGTCGCAAGCGGGCCTGACGTATTCCGAAACCAAGGGCAAGGATGTGCAACTGGTGTTCCTCGCCTACGCCGACCTGAACCAGGCGCTGATGGGCAAGAATATCGACGCCATGATGCAGTCGGAGCCGCAATCGTCGCAGGCCATCAACAAGGGCTTCGGCACCGAAGTCATCAAACCGTACGACACGCCGATCGGCGAACCCGTGCGGACCATGGTGA
The DNA here is from genome assembly GCF_019345455.1 of Janthinobacterium sp. NKUCC06_STL. NCBI lineage: Bacteria > Pseudomonadati > Pseudomonadota > Betaproteobacteria > Burkholderiales > Oxalobacteraceae > Janthinobacterium > Janthinobacterium sp. NKUCC06_STL. The sequence goes on along the minus strand of NZ_JAHKQY010000001.1, from coordinate 1,527,182 downwards.
TGACGGAAAAGTTTTACAAGGAACGCCGTCCCGTGGCGGAAAAATTCATGCGCTGCTTCGTCGAAGCCACCAAGACCTTTATCGACAACAAGGCGACGGCGGAAAAGTATGTGCGCGAAGTGGTGTTCCGCGGCCAGATCACGAAGGATGACTTCGACGACGCGATCAGCAATTCGCCGTATTCATATGACATCTCGCCCGAGCATATCCAGATCACCACCGACGTGATGGTGAAAACGGGCGTGGGCCGCATGACGAAGCCGCCCGTGGCCAAGGACTGGGTCAAGACGGACTTGCTGGAACAGGCGAAAAAGAGCCTGAACGTGAAGTAAATCAGGCAGCCATGAAAAAAACCTCCGGACCAGCGATGGCGCGGAGGTTTTTTGATGGAGGAGTGGCCTTAGCGGGCGTTAAAACCCATCCAGCCCTTCTCCGTCTGGCGGAAGCTCAGCGTGTAGATGCGGGTCAGCTCATCGCCTTTCTTGAGCTGGCGGTTGATGATGGCGCCGTAATTGTCTTGCACGATCTGGTCAGACCACTGCAGCAGGTTCTCGAAACGCTCGGCCGTCATTGCCGCCTGGCGGGCCAGCAGGGGCGCGGGGATCGCCTTCTTTTCCTGCTGCCGTACCCAGAATTCGTGGAAAACTTTGTTTTCGCCGCCCATGCTGCGCGCCATCAGGCCCAGGCCCATGGTCATGCCCACGGAGCTGTCCGTCTTCGCCTCCGCCTCGAGCTTGTTGGCCACGTCGGCCAGCAATTCCAGGTAGCCCACCTTGGCGCGCAGCACGGCCGAGCCCTTGATTTCGTACTGTTCGTTTTCTTTCCAGCCATTCAGCTTTTCCAGCTTCGCGATGTCGAAGTATTCCTTGTACAGGTCATAGCTCTGGATGGACGTACGGAAGTATTCCTCGTACGTGGATTGGGAAGGCGCATCTTTCATGCAGCCGCTAAATAGAGTGCAGGCGGCCAGCAGGAGACAGGTCCAGGACAATTTTCGAAAAGACATGGCGAGGGGCGGTGGCGTAAGGGTGGATAAATATTGCTATGTGGACATAATTATAGGACTGGCTCATCGGGATGGCAACGTGGCTGCGGCGCGGCGACCGTGCGCCGCAGGAAAGATTGCCGAAATCTTGAGGGTACGCCACCCCGTCATGCCTCAGGCGCGATATCATGGCAGGCTTGCGGCATTGGATGGCGGCGTCGTGCCTGTCACCCGGGCTGTCGCCTGAATCGCGCTTGCCGGCTATGGTGTAAACTTAAACTATGCAGATCTATTTCTTTTTCATCGCCGCCCTGTTGTACGCGGCGTGCGCGGTGCTTCCTTCGTCCCGTGCCCGGCTCATTGCCGGCCTGACCGGCGTCGCCTGGCTGGCGCACGCCGCCACCCTGTGGTTCGACCTGATGGCGCCGGGCACCTTGCGCTTCGGTTTTTCCGCCATGCTGTCGGCCGCGCTGTGGGTGTCGGTGGGCGCCTACTGGATAGAGAACCGCAATTTCAGTCTGGACGGACTGCGCCGCATGGTCATGCCCAGCGCCGTCCTCGCCATCGGCCTGGCCTGGGCCTTTCCGGGCAGCCAGGTCAACATGGAAGGCAAGTCGGCCGTTTTCGGCTGGCATATTGCCGTGGCCGTGCTCGCCTACAGCACCCTGACGATTGCCGCCTTTCACGCCGTGCTGATGGCGCTGCAGGAGTCGCGTCTGCATACGCGCAGCGAAAGCCGCGGCTTCATCGGCACGGCGCTGGACCAGCTGCCGGCCCTGCTGACGATGGAAAAGCTGCTGTTCCGCATGATCGGCCTGGGTTTTATTTTGCTCAGCCTGACCGTGCTGTCGGGCATCGTATTTTCCGAACAACTGTTTGGCAAGGCGCTCAACTGGGATCACAAATCCGTGTTTACCATGCTGTCGTGGCTGCTGTTTGCTTCGCTGCTGGCAGGGCGCCGCTTCCGCGGCTGGCGCGGCAAGACGGCCCTGAGCTTTACCCTGGCCGGTTTCGCCACCTTGTTGCTGGCCTATGTCGGCAGCCGTTTTGTACTGGAAGTGGTTTTACACCGAGGATTCGCATGACACGTGTTTTATTCTGGCTGGCGCTGGTGTTCCTGGTGCTGTTTGCTATCCGCAGCAAGATCCGTGGCATGCAGCAGCGCGCTCGCGCGCAGCAGCAACAGCAGCCGAATCCGTTTGCGCCACCGGGCCGGCCGCAGGAATTGCCGGATGCCGAGCTGATGCTGTGCTGCGCCCATTGCGGCGTGTATTACCCGGCCTCGGAAAACGTGCAGGCCAAGGGCCACGATTACTGCAGCCACGCGCACGCCACGGTGTAAGGGCAGGCCCGCAGGTTCGCGCGCGTTGCTCAGCCGTATCGTAACGTCGTCCGGCATCCGTCCGGCGTAGCATCTGCAAGAGGCGGTTCGTCGCCGCCATTGCGGAAAGGCGCGCTCCCCATGTCAAGTCCAAGCCCCCGTCCCAGTCCCAGCCAGCTTCCTGTCGCCGGCATGCCGCCGGCGCCGCAACTGAGCGGCAACTCGCTGCCCATGCAGGCGCTGCGCGCGCAGATCGGCCGCATCGCCCGCTGCGGCGCGCCGGTGGCCATCCGCGGCGAATCGGGCACGGGCAAGGAACTGGCGGCGCGCGCCATCCATGCGCAGGGCGCGCGTGCCAGCTTCCCGTTTATCGCCGTCAACTGCGGCGCCATTCCCGAAGCGCTGATGGAAGCGGAATTCTTCGGCTGCCGCCCGGGCGCCTATACGGGCGCGCTGCACGAGCGCCAGGGTTTGTTCCAGGCGGCCCACGGCGGCAGCCTGCTGCTTGACGAAGTCGACGACCTGCCGCTGGCCATGCAGGTCAAGCTGCTGCGCGTGCTGCAGGAGCGCCGCGTGCGCAAGCTGGGCGGCAGCAGCGACGAAGCCGTCGACGTGCGCATCCTGTGCGCCAGCCAGCATGGCCTGGCGCGCGGCGTGGCCGCCGGCACGTTTCGCCAGGACCTGTTTTACCGCCTGCATGTGATCGAGCTGGCGCTGCCGCCGCTGCGCGAGCGGCGCGGCGATCTGCAGGTATTATGTGAGGTGATCCTCGCGCGCCTGTCGCCACGCCGGGCCGTGAGCCTGGCGCCGGCCGTGCTGGCGGCCCTGGCCGCGTATGCGTTTCCCGGCAATGTGCGCGAACTGGAAAACGTGCTGGAGCGGGCGCTGGCCTTTGCCGACGGCGGCGTGATCGCGCTTGACGGATTGGATTTGCCATCCGCCGCTGGCAGTATGCCGCTGAGGGTACCACCGGCCTTGCCGGAACGGCAACTGTGCCTGCCCGGCATGGCGGCGCATGGCGTGGCCCCGGTCCTGCCGCTGGACGTGTATTTGCGCCAGGCCGAGCGCGACATGATCATGCTGGCGCTGGTGCAGGCGCGCTACCACCGGGCGCGGGCGGCGCGCCAGCTGGGTCTGAGCGTGCGCCAGTTGCGTTACCGCATGCAGAAATTGACGATACAGGAAAGCCTACTTGATGCGCGCATGGACGATAGATGAAGACGGCTGGTGCGACGGCGCGCTGCGCTACGACTCGCCATACCACGACGCGCGCCCGGACGGTGCGCAAGTCGACTTGCTGGTGATCCATAACATCAGCTTGCCGGGCGGCCACTTCGGCGGGCCGCATGTGTCGGACTTGTTTACGGGCCGGGTAGATTATAATGCCGATCCTTCTTTCGCCGACCTGCGTGGCTTGCAGGTGTCGGCGCACTTTTTTGTGCGGCGCGATGGTGCGCTGCTGCAATATGTTTCTGCTGATCAACGTGCCTGGCATGCGGGCGCGTCCACCTTCGAAGGACGTCCGCAGTGCAATGGCTATTCCATCGGTATCGAAATGGAAGGCGCGGACGATGTACCCTTCCAGCGGCGGCAATACCCTGTGCTGGCGGCGCTGACAGCGGCGCTGGTGGCGCGCTACGGGCTGTCCCAGGTGCGCGGCCACGAGCATATCGCGCCGGGAAGGAAGACGGATCCGGGGCCTTTTTTCGACTGGTCTTTTTACCAAGAGTGCTGGCTGGAAACCTTGCGCGGGCAGCCTGCGTTAGCGCTTACTTCGCGGGGATTGGGCTTTCCATCCATACCCTGAAAAGTCAACCGAAATCGTATATGAAAATACAAAAAATTACGCCGACGGATGCCGGAAAACTATTGCATCGCCCTTCGATGGGCACTACAATTAGTGCAGAAGTTGGACGTAAAGACTATATGTAGTGCCATCACAGACGTTTTCAGAATTATTGTCAAAGCTACCCGGATTGCTGATAAAGCACTGGAACTGGCGGTTTACCACCCTTGATCGTGTTTCGCGCCAGCCGGGCAGTGCGGTGTGGCGAGATGGATTCTGACACTGTTTTATGCATTATTAATTTACTATTTAGCAACAAATATCTGAAGAAACCCTGACCATCGGGCGTTCTATTCAACAACACACGCGGCAGCAAAACTGCAGGCTGACTTTAGCTGACAACGGGAGCTTCAATGCAATCACCACAAGATATTTCCATCCATCCAACGCCAGTATCGCCAGCGCCAGGCGCGGCCAACAGCGTGGCGAGCACGGGCGCGGCATTGGGCGACTATCGCATCATCCGCCGCAACGGCGCGGTGGTGGCATTTGAGCCTTCGAAGATCGCCATCGCCATGACCAAGGCGTTTTTGGCCGTTAACGGCGGCCAGGGTGCAGCCTCGGCACGCATCCGCGAACTGGTGGAACAGCTGACCGACGGCGTCGTCGCCGCGCTGGTGCGCCGCCATCCGGGTGGCGGCACCTTCCATATCGAAGACGTGCAAGACCAGGTGGAACTGTCGCTGATGCGTTCGGGCGAGCACGACGTGGCGCGTGCCTACGTGCTGTACCGCGCCAAGCACATGGAAGAGCGCCGCCTGCAGAAGGAAGCGCTGGGCGCTTCCGCGCAAGTGACCGCGCCCCAGCTGAACGTCACCGACAACGGCGTGCGCCGCCTGCTGGACATGCAGGAAGTGCGCGACCTGATCAACGCCGCCTGCGCCGGCCTGGAAAAGCACGTCGATGCCGACGCCATCCTCGCTGAAACCGTGAAAAACCTGTACGACGGCGTACCCGTCGAAGAACTGCACAAGTCGGCCATCCTGGCGGCGCGCGCGCTGATGGAAAAAGACCCGGCCTACAGCCAGGTCACGGCCCGCATCCTGCTGCACACGGTGCGCAAGGAAGTGTTCGGCAAGGAAGTGCCGCAAGCGGCCGCTGCAGCCGAATACCTGACGTATTTCCCGCAATACATCGCCAAGGGTATCGCCGCCGAGCTGCTGAACCCGGTACTTGCCAGTTTCGACCTGGAGCGCCTGGCCAAAGCCATCGTGGCCGACCGCGACTTGCAGTTCGGCTACATCGGCCTGCAAACCCTGTACGACCGCTACTTCCTGCACATCCAGGACGTGCGCATCGAAATGCCGCAGGCGTTCTACATGCGCGTGGCCATGGGCCTGGCGCTGAACGAAGCGGACCGCGAAGCGCGCGCCATCGAGTTCTACAGCCTGCTGTCCTCGTTCGACTTCATGAGCTCGACCCCGACCCTGTTCAACTCGGGCACCCTGCGCTCGCAGCTGTCGTCGTGCTACCTGAGCACCGTTTCGGATGACCTGGAAGGCATCTACGACGCCATCAAGGACAACGCATTGCTGGCCAAGTTCGCCGGCGGCCTGGGCAACGACTGGACGCCAGTGCGCGCCCTGGGCGCCCACATCAAGGGCACCAACGGCAAGTCGCAAGGCGTGGTGCCGTTCCTGAAAGTGGTCAATGACACGGCCGTGGCAGTCAACCAGGGCGGCAAGCGCAAGGGCGCCGTCTGCGCCTACCTGGAAACCTGGCACATGGACATCGAGGAATTCCTCGACCTGCGCAAGAACACGGGCGACGACCGCCGCCGCACGCACGACATGAACACGGCGAACTGGATTCCCGACATGTTCATGAAGCGCGTCATGGAAAAAGGCGACTGGACCCTGTTCTCGCCATCGGACACGCCAGACCTGCACGACAAGGTCGGCAAGGCCTTTGAGCAGGCTTACCTGGGCTACGAAGCCAAGGCCGCCGCCGGCGAAATCCGCGTCTTCAAGAAGATCGCCGCGCTGGACCTGTGGCGCAAGATGCTGTCGATGCTGTTTGAAACGGGCCACCCATGGATCACGTTCAAGGATCCTTGCAACATTCGCAGCCCGCAGTCGCACGTCGGCGTCGTCCACAGCTCGAACCTGTGCACGGAAATCACGCTGAACACGGGACCTGACGAAATTGCCGTCTGCAACCTCGGTTCCGTCAACATGCCGGCGCACATGAAGGAAGGCAAGCTCGATCACGTCAAGCTGGCCAAGACCGTGCGCACCGCCATGCGCATGCTCGACAACGTCATCGACATCAATTACTACGCCGTCGAGAAGGCGCGCAATTCGAACATGCGCCACCGTCCGGTCGGCATGGGCGTGATGGGCTTCCAGGACTGCCTGCACATGATGCGCATCCCGTTCGCCTCGGACGCCGCCGTGTCGTTCGCCGACACCTCGATGGAAGCCGTCTGCTACTACGCCTACCTGGCGTCGACGGAACTGGCCGAAGAGCGTGGCCGCTATGAATCGTATGCCGGTTCGCTGTGGGACCGCGGCATCCTGCCGCAGGACTCGGTCAAACTGCTGGCCGAAGAGCGCGGCGGCTACCTGGAAGTCGATTCCTCGTCGGCCATGGACTGGACGCCGGTGCGCGAACGCATCGCCAAGTTCGGCATGCGCAACTCGAACTGCGTGGCGATCGCCCCGACGGCGACGATTTCGAACATCATCGGCGTATCGGCCTGTATCGAGCCGACGTTCCAGAACCTGTACGTGAAATCGAACCTGTCGGGCGAATTCACCGAGATCAACGGCTATCTGGTGCGCGACCTGAAGGCGCGCGACCTGTGGGATGAAGTCATGATCTCCGACCTGAAGTACTTCGACGGCTCGCTGGTGAAGATCGACCGCATCCCGCAAGACCTGCGCGACATCTACGCCACCGCCTTCGAAGTGTCGCCAAGCTGGCTGGTGGAAGCGGCTTCGCGTCGCCAGAAGTGGATCGACCAGGCCCAGTCGCTGAACATCTACATGGCTGGCGCCTCGGGCAAGAAACTCGACGAGACCTACAAGCTGGCATGGCTGCGTGGCCTGAAAACCACCTACTACCTGCGTACCATCGCCGCTACCCACATGGAGAAATCGACCTCCAAGACGGGCGCCCTGAACGCCGTGGCAGTCGACGGCGGCATGTCGGCCAGCGCCCAAAGTGCACAAACCAGCGCCCAGGCAGCCGTCGTGGCGGCAGCAGCAGTGGCCGTGGCGCCAGTGACGGCAGCGGCAGCGGACGACGCCGATGGCGAAGCCTGCTACCTGCGTCCTGGAGATGACGGTTTCGAAGAATGCGAAGCCTGCCAGTAAGATTTTAGTTGTCAGCCCAGTACTTCTGGGCTGATTCAATGTTGTCAATGTCCGTATTGTCCGATTCAACGGGCCTGTTGCGGATCGCCGGCTCGCCGGCATGGAAAGGAAGAAGAATATGTCGTTGTCATGGGATGATGAAACCACGTCGGCAGCTGTGCCGCGTCCGGCGCAGCAAGCGCCATTGGGAAATACCGAATTGAACCTGCCGGCAGGTGCCGAGCCGTCCGAAGCGAACGCCGAGCAAGTGGCGCGCCGCGTGAATGCCGACGACAAGCGCATCATCAACGGCAAGACGGACGTCAACCAGCTGGTGCCGTTCAAGTACAAATGGGCGTGGGACAAATACCTGGCCGGTTGCGCCAACCACTGGATGCCGCAGGAAGTGAACATGCAGCGCGATATCGAGCTGTGGAAAAACCCGAACGGCCTGACGGACGACGAGCGCCGCCTGGTCAAGCGCAACCTGGGCTTCTTCGTGACGGCCGACTCGCTGGCCGCCAACAACATCGTGCTGGGCACCTACCGCCACATCACGGCGCCGGAATGCCGCCAGTACCTGCTGCGCCAGGCGTTCGAGGAAGCGATCCACACGCACGCCTACCAGTACATCGTCGAGTCGCTGGGCCTGGACGAAGGCGAGATCTTCAACGCCTATAACGAAGTCAAGTCGATCCGCGACAAGGATGAATTCCTGATCCCGTTCATCAACACGCTGACCGACCCGGCGTTCGTCACCGGCACGGTGGAAAACGACCAGAAGCTGTTGAAATCCCTGATCGTATTCGCCTGCCTGATGGAAGGCCTGTTCTTCTACGTCGGCTTCACGCAGATCCTGGCGCTGGGCCGCCAGAACAAGATGATGGGCGCTGCCGAGCAGTACCAGTACATCCTGCGCGACGAATCGATGCACTGCAACTTCGGCATCGACTTGATCAACACGATCAAGATGGAAAACCCGCAGCTGTGGACGGCCGAATTCCGCGAAGAGATTAAAGTGTTGTTCATGCAGGCCGTGGAACTGGAATACGCGTACGCGGAAGACACCATGCCGCGCGGCGTGCTGGGTCTGAATGCGCCGATGTTCAAGGGCTATTTGCGCTTCATCGCCAACCGCCGCGCGCAGCAGATCGGCATCGAGCCGCTGTTCGCCCAGGAAGAAAATCCATTCCCGTGGATGAGCGAAATGATCGACATGAAGAAGGAACGTAACTTCTTCGAGACGCGCGTGACCGAGTACCAAACGGGTGGTGCGCTGAACTGGGAGTAATCCTTTTTCAGTCAACGACAAGAAGCGCCGTCATCGTGACGGCGCTTTTTTTTTGTGTGCATGGCGGCAGAAAAATGCGTGCTTCATCAGGCCATGCGACGACGCTTGCGCCACGATTTTCGGCTGCCGCGAATGACCGTATCACGAACCCAAAAAATCATTTCCGGAGACGCTGGCGGCGGCATTTGCCGCGCGATTGTGCGATAGCACGCGTATCGTGCAAAAAAGCGGGCGAAAACGTGTCGTGCCGGTTGCGCATTGACAAGGTTTTCGTGTACTTTATGAGATTGCAAATGCGAGCGTTAGAATGCGGGGTTTTTTAACCAGCGCGGTAGCGAAAAAACCTCGCAAAACAGGGATACAGATTTACACGGATATGCACAAAACCACACCGTTTTCGTCTGCCGCCGTGCCCGAATTTTTTCAGGCATGGCGGTTTTTTATTTGACGTATCGGTGTTGTGGCGAGCGCGATGCGAGGAGCGAAAAAACGCACGGCATCGAAAACGAATGACCGAATTCAGACTTTGCCACCAGCTGCGAGATAAAGCAGGGTGGCACCGACGATGGCTGAAGTGCTGCAAACGTGAGGAGTTGCAGCAGTTCAGCTGGTGCCGAATTCATTAGCGCAAACGACCGTTTGTGCCGATGAATAATTCGCCTGGCCTATCCCTGTGGTGGGTCGGACGGGTTTAAATCTTGTAGCTTAAATTTCTCATCTCAGATGAAGGAGAGACAAATGGCAACAGCCGCTAAGAAATCAGAAGTAAAGAAACCAGCCGCCAAGGCTGCTCCTGCCGCGAAGAAGCCGGCAGCCGCAGTGAAGACGGTTGCCGCTAAACCAGTCGCTAAACCAGCTGCCAAGGCCGCAGCGAAACCAGCAGCAAAACCAGCCGCCAAAGCCGCAGCCAAGCCTGCGGCAAAAGTGGCTGCCAAGCCAGTAGCGAAAGCCGCAGCGAAACCAGCGGCCAAGGCAGCAGCGAAACCGGCAGCCAAGCCAGCAGCGAAAGCCGCAGCGAAACCTGCCGCCAAGGCAGCAGCCAAGCCTGTCGCGAAAAAAGCCGCAGCCAAACCGGCAGCCAAGCCAGCAGCAAAAGCCGCAGCAAAACCAGCCGCCAAAGCAGCAGCGAAGCCAGCAGCAAAAGCTGCAGCCAAGCCAGCAGTGAAAAAAGCCGCAGCGAAACCTGCAGCCAAGGCAGCAGCGAAACCGGCCGCCAAGGCAGCAGTCAAGCCAGCAGCGAAAAAAGCCGCAGCAAAGCCAGCAGCCAAGCCGGCCGCCAAAGCAGCAGCCAAGCCAGCAGCAAAAGCTGCAGCCAAGCCAGCAGTGAAAAAAGCCGCAGCGAAACCTGCAGCCAAGGCAGCAGCGAAACCGGCCGCCAAAGCAGCTGCCAAGCCAGCAGCGAAAAAAGTCGTCGCCAAGCCAGCAGCAAAAGCTGCAGCGAAGCCAGCCGCCAAGGCAGCAGCGAAGCCAGCCGCAAAAGCGGCAGCCAAGCCAGCCACCAAGGTAGCAGCGAAGCCAGCCGCAAAAGCAGCAGCCAAGCCAGCCGCCAAGGTAGCAGCGAAGCCGGCAGCAAAGGCAGCAGCCAAGCCGGCAGCCAAGGCAGCAGCGAAGCCAGCAGCCAAGCCGGCAGCCAAAGCAGCAGCGAAACCTGCCGCCAAGGTTGCAGCAAAACCTGCAGCCAAGCCAGCGGCCAAGGTAGCAGCGAAGCCAGCAGCAAAAGCTGCAGCCAAGCCAGCCGCCAAGCCAGCAGCGAAAGCAGCAGCGAAACCTGCCGCCAAGCCAGCCGCCAAGCCAGCCGCAGCGCCAGTCGTGGCAGCCGCACCAGCAGCAGCGCCGGCAGCAGCTCCAGCGGCACCAGCCGCCGTGGCAGCCAAGCCAGCCGCCAAGAAGGCCGCGCCTAAAAAGGCCGCACCGAAGAAGGCAGCTCCTGTCGCCAAGCCATCGGCGCCTATCGCACCTGTAGCAAAAACCGTGTTGGCACCGGCTGCAGCCTGGCCATTCCCAACCAGCACCCGCCCATCGTAATTCCTGCGATACGGGTGCCTGGATGAGGCAACACGCCGCTGTGTGACTCAATCACACAGCGGTTTTTTTTTGGAGAATTAGTCGTGCTGATCGTTATCCTTACATTGATCGTTGATACCATCGCCACCTTGCTGGGCGGCGTGTTGCTGCTGCGCTTCTGGATGCAGGCGGTGCGCGTGCGGCCGCCCTCGTCGGTGGCGCAATTCACGTTTCAATTGTCCGACTGGCTGGTGCGCCCCCTGCGCCGCGTAGTGCCGGGCGTGGGCGGGTATGACTGGGCCAGCCTGATCGGCGCCTTCCTGATCGTTCTGCTGGCCAGCTCGGTGCTGTTTATTGCCGGCGCTCCCGTCGAAGTGGTGCTGCTCAAGTCGCTGCAACGCTTCCTGCAATGGATACTGTACGGTTTCATGGCCTTGCTGATCATCGAAGCCATCTTCAGCTGGGTCAACCCGCATGCGCCGCTGGCGCCGTTTGTACGGGCCCTGAACGAGCCGCTGCTGCGTCCGATCCGCAAGGTCGTGCCGCTGGTCGGCAGCCTGGATTTGTCGCTGCTGGTGGCTTTGATCCTGCTGCAGATTGCGCAAGTGCTGGTGGGGATGATTATTGTACTGAGGTAAAGCGAGAAGGTCGGCTTGGCGCTTGGGCGCAAGCCGACCGGGTTACATATTAATAGCGGTAAGCAAACGCCGCTTCGAACTGATCGGCGATGCTTTCAGGCGTAAACACGTGGTTTTGCGCGCCCTGGGTGGCGATCTTGATGGCGCCCAGCAGGCTGGCCAGGCGGCCGCTGGTTTCCCAGCCCAGGTCGTTGGTGATGCCGAACAGCAAGCCGGCACGGTAGGCGTCGCCGCAACCGGTCGGGTCCAGCACTTCTTTGGCGGTCACGACAGGAATGTCGATGCGCTTGCCGTCCGTATAGATTTCCGACCCTTTTTCGCCACGCGTGACGATCAGCGCTTCCAGGCGGCTGGCGATGTCCCGCAGGGTCAATCCCGTGCGTTCCATCAACATTTCCATTTCATAATCGTTGGCCGACACATACGTGGCTTTGTTGATGAAGTCGATCAACTGTTCGCCATTGAAACGTGGCAACTGCTGGCCCGGATCGAACATGAAGGGGATGCCCAGCTCGGCCAGGTCGGCGGCGTGCTTGAGCATGCCCTGGTCGCCGTCCGGCGAAATGATGGCAACCTTGGCCGGGCCGGCATTGGCGATCGGGTTTTCATGCGCAAACGACATGGCGCCCGGGTGGAAGGCATTGATCTGGTTATTGTCCGCGTCGGCCGTGACGAAGCACTGCGCGTTGTAGCTGTCGGCCTTGATCAGGATGTTGGCGGTGGAAATGCCCAGCTTTTGCAGGCGTTCCAGGTAGGCGGCGCTGTCTTGCCCCATGACGCCGACGATGCGCGGGTCGCCGCCCAGCATTTTCAGGCTGTAGGCGATGTTGCCCGAGCAGCCGCCGAACTCCGTGCGCATGGTAGGCACGAGGAAGGAGACGTTCACCTTGTGCAACTGGTCGGCCAGCAGGGATTCGCCGAAGCGGCCAGGGAATTGCATGATGGTGTCGGTGGCAAGCGAGCCGCAGATCAGCGATGTTTTGGTCATGATAGTGTCGGTTAAGGGTAAAAGATGGCGATATGGTAGCCAGACGCCGTGAGCTGGTCTAATGCAAAGTACAGTTTGATGGTTTGTTCCGAGCGCGGCGCAAAGCCCTTGCTCACGTCGACCGTGGCTGGCAGATAGTCGCGCGGCGCGATCACGCGGCGCAAGACGGGCTTGTCGTTGGCGTCGTTGAGGATCAGTTCGATGCTGGGCCAGGCTTGCACGCTGCGGCTCTGGTTGCGCAGCAGCGAGACATAGGAAAAGGTGTGCTCCTTGATGGTCTGCAATTCGCCTTGTTCGATGGCCAGCGCCTCGATCTGCGCCGGCAAGTCGACCTGGCAGCCACTGAGCTTGCACAGCGTGACCAGGGTCGGCTTCCACTGCGGAAATTGCGCCGCCAGCGGGTTGCGGAAGGTGGTCATTACTTGCAGGAACAACAAAAGTAGCAGCACCACGGAGCCGGCGGCCATGGCCACGCGCAGGGCCTTGCCGCTCTGTTCGCGGCGCCGGCCCAGGGTCACAAAGGCCGGCTCGTCGTCGGCTGGCGGCAGGGCGGGTGCTTCCTGCTCTTCGGCGGCATCCGTCGCGATGGGGGCGGCGGGCAGTGGCGTGAAGGAATGGTCGGCCAGCGTCGGTTCCCGGCGTGCGGGCGCGGGCTTGTCCAGGCTGACTTTTTCGGCCGCGGGCAGCGCCGGTGCGGCGCCAGTTTCCAGGTTCGGTTCGCGGCGGCTGTCGCGCAGATACGTGGCGAAGGCGGGCGCGTCATCGACCTGGCGGCGCTTGAAGGGCGCCATCGGCTGGGGCAACGGTGGTTCGGGCAGTGCTTCCGGTGCTTCTACCGGTGTTGCTTCAGGTTCAGGCCTATCGAGCGGTATGTCGAGCGGTGCGGCGGCCGGTACCTCTTCGGGCAGGGCCACGTCGAGGTCCAGTTCGATGTGCTCGCCATCGTCTTCATCGTCCTTGAGCTGCGCCGTTTCCGGCAAGATGCCGAACGGGTCGAACGAGGTGTCGAAGTCGAGGGAATAAATGGGTTCGTCGTCCGTGGCGGATGGCAGGCTGGCGTCAAGCGGGTAATCGGTCGGCAGCGGGGCGGCAGTGCCGGGAGCGGAGGTTAAAAACGGCGATGCCGCGGCTGGATCGACCAGCGCGGCATTGCCGTCAAACACTTCTCTGCACGTGCCACAGCGCACGATGCCCCCACGTAACTTCAACTGGTCAGCAGCGACCCGAAATATCGTGTTGCAATGTGGGCATTTGGTGGCGAGGGCCATTGCTGTGCTTATGCACCTTCCGCGCGGGGCGCAGGCGCTTGCGTGCTGCCCAGGCGGCCATGCAGGGCCACCCAGCCGTCTTGCTCGGCCCACACGCCCAGTTGGATGAACGGTGCGTAGGCAGCGGCCACTTCTTCCGCCTGGCGTGCCAGCACGCCGGACAGGATCAGCGCGCCGCCGTCGGCGACACGGCCCGACAGCATCGGCGCCATCAGCTTCAATGGGCTCGACAGGATATTGGCGACGACGATGTCAAACTTGGCCGTGGCGTGTGCCGAGGTGGCAAACGTGTCTGGCAAGAAATATTCGATGTCGCACTGGTTGCGTTCGGCATTGTCGCGCGCCGATTCGATCGCTTGCGGGTCGATGTCGACGCCGGCCACCGTTTGCGCACCGAGTTTCTTGGCCACCATGGCCAGGATGCCGGAACCGCAACCGTAGTCGAGCACGGTCTTGCCTGGAGCGGGGTTCGCTTCCAGCCATTCCATGCACAGACGCGTGGTCGGATGGCTGCCCGTGCCGAAGGCCAGGCCAGGGTCCAGTTCCAGGATCAGGCCGTCAGGATCCGGTGCCTCGTGCCAGCTGGGCACGACCCAGATATTCTTGCCGATGTGAATCGGGGCGAATTGCGATTGGGTCAGGCGCACCCAGTCCTGCTCTTCCACGGGGCGCATGGTGAAGGCGGGCACTTCCGCCATGCCGACCGCCTGGGCGGCGGCGGCCACGATGGCGGCCTGGTCGGCGTCGACGTCGGTCAGCGCCACCACGCGGCTGCGTTCCCACGCCGCTTCCTTTGGTTCCATGCCGGGTTCGCCAAACAGAGGCTGCTCGGCATCCGTGCCTTCATCGGCGTCTTCCACCGACACCGACAGGGCGCCCGCTTCCATCAACGCGTCGGACATGGCCTCGGCGTTGTCACGGGCGATTTCGATGACGATTTCCGTCCAGCTCATGCGCCCGCCTTGATTTCGGATTTCTTGGCGATGCTGGGGCTGCCGCCATTCAGGTTCTTGCCCAGGTCCGGCATGTCGGCCAGTTTCTGTTCCAGATAGTGAATGTTGGTGCCGCCTTCGATGAAGCGCGCGTCGATCATCAGTTCGCGGTGCAGGGCGATATTCGTGTTGATGCCTTCGACCACCATTTCGGACAGGGCGATCTGCATGCGGCGGATCGCTTGCTCGCGCGTGGCGCCGTAAGCGATCACTTTGCCGATCATCGAGTCGTAGTGCGGCGGCACGTAGTAGCCGGCGTAGGCGTGCGAATCGACGCGGATGCCAGGGCCGCCCGGTGCATGCCACGAAACGATCTTGCCTGGCGATGGCGTGAACTTGAACGGATCTTCGGCGTTGATGCGGCACTCGATGGCGTGGCCCGACAGCAAGACGTCGCGCTGGCGGAAACGCAGTTTTTCGCCGGCGGCGATGCGGATCTGCTCTTGCACGATGTCGATGCCGGTGATCATCTCGGTGACGGGATGTTCCACTTGCACGCGGGTATTCATTTCAATGAAATAGAACTCACCGTTTTCGTACAGGAATTCAAACGTGCCGGCGCCGCGATAGCCGATCTTGCGGCAAGCTTCGGCGCAACGGTCGCCAATTTTCTCGATCAGTTTGCGCGGGATGCCCGGCGCTGGTGCTTCTTCGATCACTTTCTGGTGGCGGCGCTGCATGGAGCAGTCGCGCTCGCCAAGCCAGACGGCGTTCTTGTGTTCGTCGGCGAGGATCTGGATTTCCACGTGGCGCGGATTTTCCAGGTACTTCTCCATATACACTTCAGGGTTGCCGAAAGCCGTGCCGGCTTCCGTCTTGGTCATCGCCACGGCGTTGATCAGGGCCGCTTCCGTGTGCACCACGCGCATGCCGCGTCCGCCACCGCCACCGGCGGCCTTGATGATGACCGGGTAGCCGATCTTGCGGGCAATTTGCACGATCGCTTTCGGATCGTCGGGCAACGCGCCTTCCGAGCCAGGTACGCACGGTACGCCAGCCTTGATCATGGTTTGCTTGGCCGATACTTTATCGCCCATCAAACGGATCGATTCGGAGCGGGGGCCGATGAAGACGAAGCCCGATTTCTCGACGCGTTCGGCGAAGTCGGCATTTTCCGACAGGAAGCCATAGCCTGGGTGAATCGCTTGCGCATCCGTCACTTCAGCGGCGCTGATGATGGCGGGCATGTTCAGGTAGCTCAGGGACGACTGTGCCGGGCCGATACAAACGGATTCGTCGGCCAGCTTGACGTATTTCGCGTCCTTGTCGGCTTCGGAGTGGACTACAACCGTTTTAATGCCCATTTCGCGGCAGGCGCGCTGAATACGGAGGGCAATTTCACCACGGTTGGCAATCAGGATTTTTTCAAACATGGTAGGTTCGCGTATGTCTGTGAGAGCCGGCGAGCCGGCGAAACAACAAGTGTGAGGGGCTAAAACTGCAAACGGCCGTTGCCGGCCGTGTGGACTGGGTTTTAGCCGATCACAAACAAGGGTTGACCGAATTCGACCGGTTGGCCGTTTTCGACCAGAATCTGGGTCACGACACCGGCTTTATCGGAGTCGATTTCATTCAGGAGCTTCATCGCTTCGATGATGCACAGGGTATCACCTTCCTTGACAGTCGAGCCCACTTCAACATAGGCGGCGGTGCCAGGAGCGGAGGAGCGGTAGAAGGTACCGACCATCGGCGACTTGACCACATAGCCCGTTGGCTCGGCGGCGACCACGACGGCGGCTGCCGCAGCGGGGGCGGCGGCTGGCGCGGCTGGCTGGTACTGGGCTTGCATGCCTTGCGGCTGCATCATGACCATCTGGTTTTGCGGCATGGCCGACGATTTGACGATGCGAACCTTGCTTTCGCCTTCGGTAACTTCCAGCTCTGCGATATCCGATTCGGCGACCAGGTCGATCAAGGTCTTGAGTTTTCGTAGATCCATGTAAAACCCCTAGGAATGTAGTTTGTTTTATGAGTGATGCGGTGATGTCCAAGAACCTATCGCCGCGCTAAATGCGTGCAGATCGCGTAGATTAACGTTTTTTAAGCGCAAAGTCGATGGCAAACCGATATCCATCGATACCCAGGCCGCAGATCGTCCCCTGCGCGATCGCGCTGAGAAATGAGTGATGTCGAAACGTTTCGCGTTGATAAATATTCGAGATATGGACTTCCACGAACGGGATGGCGACCCCGGCCAGCGCATCGCGCAAGGCAACGCTGGTATGGGTCAGGCCGCCCGGATTGATGACAATGGCATCGATCCCTTCCGCTCGCGCGGCATGGATGCGGTCGATCAGCGCGCCTTCATGGTTGCTTTGAAAGCAAACCAGGTCGGCACCGGCCGCCATGGCTTGCGCCATTGCTGCCTGCTCGATATCGGCCAAGGTGCTGGCGCCGTAGACCTCAGGCTCGCGCGTTCCCAGCAAATTCAGGTTGGGACCGTTGAGCAGAAGGAGGTTTTTTGCCATGTATGGAAGACCGTTTTAGCGAAAGTTCCGCATTTTGCCGCCAAAGATACGCATTGGCAAGAGAAAAAAGCACGCTCCGAATTTACAATTTATCCAGATCGGCGCGTAACTGATCAAATTTCAAGCGGCCCAGATAGGTCTTTTTGACTTCGCCATCGGCGCCGATCAGCACCGTAAAGGGCAAACCGCCCGTGGCATTGCCAAAATGACGCGACAGGTCGGTACCGCTCATGCCGGACACATACACGGGATAGGCGATCTTGACCTTGCTGGCAAAAGTGGCAATATTGCTGGCCGAATCGATGCCGATACCGATCACCTGCAGGTTTTTCCCCGCATAGTGGCCTTGCACTTCGGATAACTCCGGCATTTCTTCAACGCACGGCGGGCACCACGGCGCCCAGAAATTCACCAGCAAATTCTTGCCTTTCCATTGCGACAAGGCTTGCGTGGCACCGGCCGCGTCCGGCAGGGACAGCGCATACAGTTCGTTGACGGGACCCGTCGCGCCTGGCGCGATGGCGGTCGTCTGCGGTCCCGCTTCTTTTGCCGCTTCTTTCGCTTTTTCCTTGCTCAAGCCGACGTAAGCGCCCATGCCGCCAAACATCAGCGCCACGATGGCGCAGGCGATCCAATTCTTTTTTGTCATAACTTTATCTATATCAATGTTAGTCGGCAGCCGGCACGCCATCGGCGAGGCTGGCGGCCAGCAGGCTGCGCAGCCCGGCGATGTCGGTGCGCAGCACCTTGCCGTCCGCCTTGGCTTTCAACGCGCCGCGCATATCGTCAAGCTCATACATGGCCGCGTGCACGCCTTCGTTTTTCCACAAGAAACTGGCTGTCTCGACCGCATCATAACGCGCTCCCTTGAAATGCGGGCTTTCCGACATATCGAGCACGATATTTTTATTCAGCAGGAAGATGTGGATTTCCTTGGCGCTCTCGGCAAACAGCTGCAGATAGATCTCGTCATGGGGGCCGGCAGTGCCATTGAGCACGGGGCCGCTGAGCAGGGGATGAAATTGTTGCAACGCTTCCATCACCTGCAGCGCGATCGTGCGCAGCTGAAACAATCGCGCCGGCTGGCTGTCGGCCAGGAACAGGGCATTGTATTGCCGCACCTGCTCTTCGATCATGTCGTTGTCGGGAAGTATATTGGGCCGGTTCGGCGCGTCGCCGAGGACTTGCCGCGCCGCCTTGCGCTTGGTGCTGCCATAGTCGGCGCCATCCTGCGCCACGAGGCGCGCGGCAGCGGCGGCGATTTCCAGGCGCAACTGCGCGCTATCGTCAAATGCATCGTTCGTCATGAGCGAGATGATACTCCGAAGCGGAAAAAGTCATGGCGTCAGGTAAAATCCTGCACTTGCTGTTTTTTATCTCACCGTCTTACTTACTTAAGCGTGCGCCTTTCGCACTGATCACATGCATATTCATATTCTCGGCATTTGCGGTACCTTCATGGGCGGCCTGGCTGTCCTGGCCAAGGAAGCCGGCCATAAAGTCACCGGTTGCGATGCCAACGTGTATCCGCCGATGAGCACCCAGCTGGAATCGCAGGGAATCGAACTGATCCAGGGTTTCGATCCGGAACAGACCAAGCTGAACCCGGATTTGTATGTGATTGGCAATGTGGTCTCGCGCGGCAACCCGCTGGTGGAAGAGATCCTCAACCGCAGCTTGCCATACGTGTCCGGCCCGCAATGGATCGGCGAACACATCTTGCGCAATCGGTGGGTACTGGCCGTGGCCGGCACACATGGCAAGACGACAACATCAGCCATGCTGGCCTGGATACTCGAAGACGCGGGCTATGCGCCGGGCTTCCTGATCGGTGGCGTGCCGATGAACTTTGGCATTTCCGCCCGCCTCAGCGGCAAGATTGACGGCAAGAGCGCCGAGTCGGACTTCTTCGTCATCGAAGCCGATGAGTACGACACGGCCTTCTTCGACAAGCGCAGCAAGTTCGTGCATTACCACGCGAAGACGGCCATCATGAACAACCTGGAATATGATCACGCCGACATCTTCCCCGATCTGCACGCGATCGAGACGCAATTCCACCATCTGGTGCGCACGGTGCCCGGCATCGGCCGTCTCGTCTTCAACGGCGACGAAGCGTCGCTGCAGCGCGTGCTGGCGCGCGGTTGCTGGAGTGAAAAGGAAAGTTTTGGTCAAGATGCTAACTGGCAACTGCAAGAGCAGGCCGATGGCAGCTTCGACGTGTTCTTCAATGGCAAGCAGGAAGGCCATGTGGCGTGGGCCCTGACGGGCAAGCACAACCGCAGCAATGCGCTGGCGGCCATCGCCGCCGCGCGCCACGTAGGCGTGCCGATTGCCCAGGCGTGCGCTTCGCTGGCCAGCTTCGAGAGCGTCAAGCGCCGCATGGAAGTGCGCGGCGTGGTCAACGGCATCACCGTGTACGACGATTTCGCGCATCACCCGACGGCCATAGCCACCACCGTGGGCGGCCTGCGCCAGAAGATAGGCGGCAGTGCCCGCATCCTGGCCGTGCTGGAACCGCGTTCGAACACCATGAAGCTGGGCGCCATGAAAGATGCGCTGCCAGGCAGCCTCAAGGATGCCGATCTGGTCTTCGGTTTCGGCAGCCATGCCGCGCTGGGCTGGAGCCTGGGCGACGCGCTGGCGCCGCTGGGCAAGATTGCCAGCGCCTACGAAGACATCGATACCCTGGTGGCGGCCGTGGCGGCCAGCGCCCGTCCCGGCGACCAGATCGTGGTGATGAGCAACGGCGGCTTTGGCGGCGTGCACCAGAAGTTGCTGGAGGCCCTGGGCCGATGATTCTGTACCTGCATGGATTTCGCTCGTCGCCCCTGTCGATGAAGTCGCGCCTGCTGGCCGCGCAGATGCAGGCGCTGGGCCGCGAAGCACAGTGGCTGTGCCCGCAATTGCCGGCTTCGCCCAAGCTGGCCATAGCACTGGCCTTGTCGCTGGTCAAGGACGTGGCGCCGGCCGAGCTGACGATAATCGGCTCCTCGCTTGGCGGCTATTACGCCACCTGGCTGGCCGAGCAACTCGGTTGCCGCGCCGTATTGCTCAACCCCGCCATCGTCCCCTTGATCGACCTGGAACAGCATGTGGGCGTGACGACGGAGTTCCATTCGGACAAGCCATTCGAGTTCAAGCGCGAGTACATCGATGAGCTGCGCGCGTTTGCCGTAGAGACAATTACTGAGCCGCAACGCTATTTCCTGATTGCCGCCACGGGCGATGAAGTGCTCGACTACCGCGACATGGTGGCGCATTATCAGGGGGCGCGGCAGTTGCTCATCGATGGCAGCGACCATGGCATCAGCGAATTTGCCGATTATCTGGCGCCCGTGCTGGCCTTTTGCGGCATCGATGCGGACGCCGTCAAGTGAGGCCGGGTTCGCTGCGGCAGGCGCAATGGCATGCGCACGTGAATGCCGTCAATGCGCCGGCGGCCTTGCGCCATTGGCTCACGGGCGGCGGTTCGCTGACGGCCAAGCTGAAAGCGCATAGCAGCGCGTTTCGCGTGCAATGTTTGCATCAGGAAACGGCACGTTGCTTGAGCGACGAGGCTGCCATCATTGGTTTGCACCGCGCGGGCCGGGTATGGGAACGCGAAGTGCTGTTGCGTTGTGATGACAAGCCGGCCGTGTTTGGCCATACCGTCGTGCCCATGCAGGCGACGGCCACGGACTGGCCCTTGTTTTCCGCGCTGGGCGAGCGTTCGCTGGGCACAACCCTGTTTGGCGACCGCATGGTACGCCGCGGCGCACTGGAGTTTGCCCGCTTGCGCGCCGGGCATCCGCTGGTGCAGCGGGCGCAGGCGGCGCTGGCATTCGAGGGGCGGCGCGCCGACGGGCAGGCGCTGTTTTTTGCCCGCCGCTGCCTGTATCAGCGTCACCAGGGCTTGCTGCTGGTAACCGAAGTATTTTTGCCGGCGGTGCTGGAGTTGACGTCCGTCACTCGCACCGTTGCAACCGACACATTAATAAACAAAGCATAACAATGAATCTATTTTTTGAAGAATCCGGCGATTTCAAGGTCGGCACGGTCCTGTCGCAAGCGGGTGAAGCCTACCAGGTCGAAATGGCCAGCGGCAAGCGCACCAAGGTCAAGGTCAAGGATGTGCTGCTGCAGTACGAAAAGCCGGCCCCGGCCGAGTTGCTCGAGCAAGCCAAGGCTGTTGCCGCCGAGATCGACCTTGATTTCCTGTGGGAAGTGGCTGGCGAAGACGAGTTCGGCTTTGCCGAGCTGGGCGCCGAGTATTTCGGCCATGCACCGTTGCCGCCGGAAGCGGCCGGCCTGATCCTGGCCCTGCATTCGGCGCCCGTGTATTTCTACAAGAAAGGCCGTGGCCGCTACAAGGCGGCGCCGGAAGCATCGCTGAAGGCGGCTCTGGCTGGCATCGAAAAGAAAAAGCAGCAGGCGCTGGTGCAGGCAGGCTATGTGGAAGAGCTGAAGCAGAACCGCTTGCCCGCCTCGATGCAGCCCATGGTGCTGCAACTGCTGTTCAAGCCGGACAAGAACACGATTGAATACAAGGCACTGGAAGCGGCGTGCACGGAATTGCACACGACGCCGCCGCGCCTGATGCTGGCCGTCGGCGGTATTGCTTCGCCGAAAGACTTGCACCTGTCGAAATTCCTGTTTGAAAACTTCCCGAAAGGCGCCGGTTTCCCGAACGTGCCCGTGCCGTCCGTGACGGCCAAGCTGCCGCTGGCCGATGTGGCCGCCTTCTCGATCGACGACGTGACCACGACCGAGATCGACGATGCCTTCTCCGTGCAACCCTTGCCCGATGGCACCGTGAAAGTGGGCATCCACATCGCCGCGCCGGGCCTGGGCATCCGCCCGGAAGACGTGATCGACAAGATGGCGCGCCAGCGCATGTCGACCGTCTACATGCCGGGCGACAAGATCACCATGCTGCCGGACGAAATCGTCAACGCGTTTACCCTGGCGGAAGGCACGACGTGCCCGGCTCTGTCGCTGTACGCGACGCTGGACCCGAAAGCCGACTGGGCCGTGGTCAGCACGCAGACGCGCGCCGAGCTGGTGCCGATTGCCAGCAATTTGCGCCATAACCAGCTCGACGACCTGGTCAACGAGGAAACCCTGGCCAGCGGTGAGGGCGAGTATCCGCACAAGGCCGATTTTGCCGTGCTGTGGCAATGGGCGCAGCAGCTGGAACAGGGCCGCATGAAGAAGCGCGAAGCGTTTGGCCTGAAGCCGGAACAGAATAACCGTGTCGATTTCAATTTCTATGTGGAAAACGACATCGTCACCGTGGCGCGCCGCAAGCGTGGCGCGCCGCTCGACAAGATCGTCGCCGAACTGATGATTTTTGCCAACAGCACCTGGGGCAAGATGCTGCACGACCATGGCGTGCCAGGCATCTACCGCAGCCAGGGCGGCGGCAGCGGCAATAGCTGGGCGGCAAAGATGCAGGTGCGCATGGTTACCCATGCGGCGCCGCACCAGGGCCTGGGCGTGGATCAATACGCGTGGAGCACCTCGCCCTTGCGCCGCTACACGGACCTGGTGAACCAGTGGCAAATCATCGCTTGCGCCGAGCATGGCGTGACGGCGCCGCTGGTGGCCCCGTTCAAGCCGCGCGACGCGAATCTGTTCGCCATCGTGTCGGCGTTTGACGCCGCGTATGCCGCGTATGGCGATTTCCAGTCGAACATGGAACGTTACTGGTGCCTGCGCTGGCTGCACCAGGAAAACGCGCGCCAGGTCGACGCCGTCGTGTTGAAAGACGAGATTTTGCGCCTGGTCGACATTCCGCTGGTCATCAAGCTGCCGGGCATGCCATCGGTGGCGCGCGGTGCCCAGGTGAAACTGGACTTGCTGCGCTGGGATGAAGTCGACCTGAGCATCGAAGCGCGCCTGCTGGAAATTGCCGCCGTGCCCGATGCGGCGGCCGACGCCGAGCTGGACTATGAGGAAGAGTCTGGCGACGAAGGCGCCGACGAGGGCGACGTGGCAGCGGAAGCCGCGCCGGAAGCGGCCAACCAGGTCGGCGACGCCGAGGCGGAAGTGGCGGAACTGGCCAGCGAAGACGTGGTCAGCGAGCCCGAGGTCAAGTAAGGCATTCCTCACGCCATCAAGGCGGTGCTGAAAACTGTTGCCGGCACCGCCCTTTGACGTAGAATTCAGCCATCTTGTATGGTGTGCTTGTTGCGAACTGGGTTGCGCGTGAAGTCTTTCCGAGAGAATCGTTTCCTGATGATAGCCGTGGCGGTATCGCTGCTGGCGCACGGCGCCTTGCTGGCGATGCATTTTGTCGCCCCGGCGCCGCAGCGGGCCGTGGCCACCGACCCCGGCCTGGAAGTGATCCTGGTCAACGCCAAGCATGCGAACAAGCCGCTGAAGGCCGATGCCCTGGCGCAAGCCAACCTCGATGGCGGTGGACAGGCCGACAAGGGCCGCGCCAAGTCGCCCTTGCCCGACATGCGCAAGGTGGAGGAGGGCGACAGCGTCAAGGCCAGCGCCAGGCGTATTGCCGAGCTGGAGCAGAAGCAGCAGGAACTGCTGACGCAGGCGGCCAGGCCGACGCCTTACAGCGCCGCGCCCGTCACTGAAAAAGACAAGCCCAATCCCCTGGCCACTGGCTCGGACTTGATGGAAAGCAGCAAGGCCATCGCCCGCATGGCGGCCGAGATCAGCCAGACCGTGGAAGACCAGAATAAACGTCCGCGCAAGACGTTCATTACGCCCAGCACGCAGGAGGTCGGCTATGCCATGTATTACAAGACTCTGCAAAAGCGTATCGAGGAAATCGGTACCCTGAATTTCCCGCAAAAGAATGGCCGCAAGATGTATGGCGAACTGGTCGTCTACATCCCCATCTTCCAGGACGGCACGATTTACCAGAAAGAGGGCGGCGCCCGCGTGGAAAAAAGCTCGGGCAACCCGGCACTCGATGCGGCGGCTCTGGCCATCGTGCGCCGCGCGGCGCCGTTTGGCCGTTTCCCACCGAACATGTTGTCGAGTGACAAGGATGACCTGTGGGTCGTCATCACCCGCTTCAAATTTACGCGCGAAGAAAAAATGGAAGCTAACCTGACTGGCGGCAGCAATTGAACAAGCAAGCAATGAATCCTGATCAGTATTGTGTCTTCGGCAATCCCATCGCCCACAGCAAGTCCCCATTGATCCACGCCGCGTTTGCTCTGCAGACAGGGCAAGCGTTGGTCTATGAGCGCCGGCTGGCGCCGCTCGATGGCTTTGCCCTGGCGGCCCGCACGTTTGCCGCCGAGGGTGGCAAGGGCGCGAACGTGACGGTGCCCTTCAAACTGGACGCGTGCGCGCTGGCCACCGAGCTGACGCCGCGCGCGCAAGCGGCCGGTGCCGTCAATACCCTGCGTTTCGATGGCGACACCATTCTTGGCGACAATACCGATGGCGCGGGCCTGGTGGCCGACATCGTGCGCAACGCGGGCGTGGCCATCGCCGGCAAGCGCGTCCTGCTGCTGGGTGCGGGCGGCGCCGCGCGCGGCGTCGTGCTGCCCTTGCTGGAACAGGGACCGCAGGAAATCTTCATTGCCAACCGCACCGTGGCCACGGCCGAGGCGCTGGTGGCGCAGTTTGCCGACGCGCTGGCGCACTCCGGCCAGCTGCGCGCCGGCGGCTTTGCGCAGCCCGATGGCGTCTTCGATATCGTCATCAACGCCACCTCGGCCAGCCTGGCGGGCGACTTGCCGCCCGTGCCGCCTGGTATTTTCGGCAGCCATACGCTGGCGCTGGACATGATGTACGGCGCCCAGCCCACCGTCTTCATGGACTTTGCCGCGCAGCATGGCGCGCAGGTGCGCGACGGCCTGGGCATGCTGGTGGAGCAGGCGGCCGAAGCGTTTTACGTGTGGCGCGGCGTGCGTCCGCAGACGCAGGACTTGCTGGCGCAATTGCGCAGTGCCCTGTGAGCGCCGGCAAGAAGGGCCAGCGCAAGGGGGGCAGCGGCAGCTATGGCTGGATCAAGTGGCTGTTCATCGTCCCCATATTGGCGTTTATCGTCGTGCAACTGTACTTCTTCCTGCAAATCTGGTGGTGGGTCGACCATAACCCGTCCAGCACGGCTTTCATGCGGGAACAGTTGTCCGTCTTGCAGGACAAGAATCCCAATGCCACCATCAAGCAGACGTGGGTGCCGTACAACCGCATCTCGAACAATCTGAAACGGGCCATCATCGCCTCGGAAGACGCGAATTTCTCCGAGCACGAAGGCGTGGACTGGGAAGCCTTGCAAAAGGCGTATGAAAAAAACAGCAAGAAGCAGAAGGTCGTGGCGGGCGGCTCCACCATCACGCAGCAGCTGGCGAAGAATCTGTTCCTGTCCGGTTCGCGCAGCTATGTGCGCAAGGGCCAGGAACTGATCATCACGTACATGCTGGAAAACCTGATGGAAAAGCAGCGCATTTTCGAGATTTATCTGAATGTGGTGGAGTTTGGCACGGGCACCTTTGGCGCCGAAGCGGCCGCGCGCCACTATTACAAGGTCAGCGCGGCGGGCCTGAGCGCGGGACAGGCGGCGAAACTGGCCGTGATGCTGCCGAATCCCCGTTTTTATGACCGTCACCGCGATACGGGTTACCTGAACCGGCGCACGGGCGTGATCCTGCGCCGCATGGGGGCGGCGGAATTGCCTTGATGGCAGCTGGCTTTCTTTGCATAAAATTAAAGCTGCCTGATTGGCACTATTGCGGCGCAGCATCTTAATCGGCCCCGCTTGGTGCAACGCCGCACTTTTTCCGTGAAAAAGCCGTGCCGGGGGTGGTCGTGAAAAGGCCTTTGCGGGTACACTTGCGCTGTTTTCATTTTTGGCGCCAGCGCCAGCACATCACGATAACCCCACATCCGGCTGAGAGCGCGCATGATCAATGTCTTTGTATTACAGAATGGCCGGCTCAACCAGGTGCCGATCGACAGCCGCGCAGACCTCGAAAATGCCGAACCGGTGTGGGTCGACCTGACCGACCCCACCGATGATGAACGGGCCTGGGTCAAGGCCATCTACAACGTCACCCTGCCGGGCGAAGACGAAGTCAAGGATATTGAAGCGTCGGCCCGCTATTACGAAGCGGAAAACGGCGACTTGCACCTGCGCACGGATTTCCTGCGTGAAGAGGACGACGGCCCGTCGCGCGTCATCACGGTCGCCTTCATTCTTGCCCGCAAGATTTTGTTTTCCATGCATACGGACGACTTGCCCGTGTTCCGCCTGGTGCGCATGCGCGCCCGTTCGCGGCCAGGCTCGATTGCCGACTACATGGATGTGCTGCTGGACCTGTACGCCACCGATGCCGAGTATTCGGCCGACGTGCTCGAAGGCATCTACCAGAACCTGGAAGAAGTCAGCACGCGCGTGCTGCAAAAGGAATTTACCGACGCGCACGCGGCCGAAGCGCTGAACGCCATTGCCCACGAGGAAGATTTGAATGGCCGTATCCGCCGTAATATGATGGATACGCGCCGCGCCGTCAGCTTCCTGATGCGCGGCAGGTTGCTCAATTCCGAGCAGTTCGAGGAAGCGCGGCAGATTTTGCGCGACATCGAATCGCTGGACGGCCATACTTCCTTCCTGTTCGACAAGATCAACTTCCTGATGGATGCCACCGTCGGTTTCATCAACATCAACCAGAACAAGATCATCAAGATCTTCTCGGTGGCCAGCGTGGCCTTCCTGCCGCCGACCCTGATCGCCAGCGTGTACGGCATGAACTTCAAGCTGATGCCGGAACTGGAATGGTCGTTCGGCTATCCATGGGCCTGGGGCTTGATGATTACCAGCGCCATCGCGCCCTTCCTGTACTTCCGCCACCGCGGCTGGCTGAAATAAGCCGCATCGCCGGGGCGCTTCCGCGTCCCGGTGTCAAGACGAACGCAGCGAATTCAAAAATCGGCGATAATCACTGGTATTGTGTGGTATTGAATTGGTATTGTTTATTTGCCGATTCATGCCTGCCGCCTGCTGCGCAGAAAAGTATCGTCATCGAGACGTTTTTTGCGTGGTGGCATCCGCCTGTTCCACCTATGATCGTTGCGACGCCTGCCCTGGCCGGCTGGCCGCCGCATTTCCCGTCACCATTGCTTTCTGGAGAGTCCATGCCTGATACCGCCACCACCCCACCGCGCTTCACCCACCTGATCAGCGACTGCGATGGCGTGCTGATCGACAGTGAAGCCGTGGCCCTGCAAGCGCTGCTGGAATTGCTGGGGCCGCGCCTGCAAAACCTGCCCGAGGGCGTCACCCTGCAAGGCTTGATCGAGCCGCGCCTGGGCCAGCGCCTGGTGCCGCTGATGCAGGATATCTACAAGGAACTGGGTCTGCCGCAATTGCCGGCCGACGAGATCATGGCCATCGGCAATGCCGTCGATGCGGCCTGCGATGCGCAGCTGCGCGCCGTGCCCGGCGTGGCGCAGGCGCTGGCCGCGATTCCCCTGCCCAAGGCCGTGGCCTCGAACAGCGTCAGCGCGCGCGTGCTGTCGGCGCTCGAGCGCACTAACATGGCGCCGCTGTTCGACAAGCGCGTATTTACGCCGGACCTGGTGGGCCATGCCAAGCCGCATCCGGGCGTCTACCTGGCGGCGGCGGCCGCTTTCGGCGTGCCGCCAGGCCAGTGCCTGGTGCTGGAAGACAGCGTCACGGGTGTGACGGCCGCCGTGGCGGCGGGCATGACGGTCCTGGGCTTCATCGGCGGCGGGCATATCGCGCCCGGCCAGGAAGCACGCCTGAAGGCGGCCGGCGCGCATGTCGTGTTCAGCGACATGGCCAGTTTGCCGGCGCTGGTGGCGGCACTGCTGCAGCCGGCCAGCGAGCCGCAAGTCGCTTAATTGCAAGTGATTTAGCGGCAGGTATAGCCGCCATCGATCGGCAGGCTGACGCCGCTGATCATGGCGGCGGCGTCGCTGAGCAGGAACAAAATGGGGCTGGCTACCTCTTCCGGGGTGGCGAAACGGCGCAGCGGGATGGCGGCCAGCATGGGGCCGCTTTTTACCGGATCGCTCCAGTCCCGTTCCGCCATCGGCGTCAGGGTCACGGTCGGGTTGACGCTGTTGACGCGGATGCCGTGCGGCCCCAGTTCCAGGCACAGGCTGCGGGTGATCGCATCCATGGCCGCCTTCGAGGCGCAATACGCCAAGTGATGCTCAAGCGCCACCAGCGCCGCCTGGCTCGAAACGTTCACGATGCTGCCCTTGTGTCCTTCGCGCAGCATGCCCTGCGCCACATGGCGCGCCATCATGGCCGCGCTGCGCGCATTGACCACCATCACGCGGTCAAAGCTGGCCGCATCGACTTCCAGGCTGGGCCCCAGTTGCGAGATGCCGGAGCAATTGACGAGACCATCGATGTTGCGCAGCGGTGCCAGCGCGGCCGCCATGGCGTCGCTGTCGCTGATGTCGAGCTGCAGCGGCTCGCAACCGGTTTCGTCGGCCAGCGCCGCCAGCCGTTCGGCGTTTTGTCCGATGGCAATGACGCGCGCGCCGGCCGCGCTCAGCATGCGCGCCGTGACCAGGCCGATGCCGCTGGAAGCGCCCGTGACGATGAATTTTTTGTGGCGGAAATCGAATAGCATGGTCATCCTTAGTTTGGGTTGGCGTGGTTGATACGGTGCATCAGGGGCCGCAAGGCGGGATAGGCATCGCGGTACAGGGCAAAGGTGCGGCGGTAGAGCTCGCTGGCGTCCGCTCGCGGCTTGCTGCGCGGCACCAGGGTGACCCAGCCCCGCTGGGCCGCGTCCTTGCTGACCAGGCCGGCACCGAGCGCCGCCAGCAAGGCCGCGCCCAGTGCCGCCTCGACGTTTTCCGCGATGGTGTAGACGGGGTAATTGGTGATGTCGGCAATGATCTGCATCCACAGGGGCGAGTGCGCGGCGCCGCCGACGACGATCAGCTTGTCGTCGAGCGCCACCGTGCCGGTACCCCTGGCGCCCGCCTCGATATTGTGTTGCAGGGCAAAGCTCACGCCTTCGAGCACGGCGCGGTACAGATGGGCGCGGCTGTGGTACAGGCTCAGGCCCAGGAAGGCGCCGCTGGCCCTGGCGTCCCAGATGGGGCTGCGCTCTCCCATCAGGTAAGGCAGGAACAGCACGCCTTCCGCGCCGGGCGGTACGGCCTGCGCCTGCTCTTCCATCAGCTGGTGCGCATCGGCATGGCCCAGCCGTCTGGCCGCCTCCACGTCGGCCTGGCAAAACTCGTCGCGGAACCAGCTGACGGAGGCGCCGGCCGTGATGGCGCCGCCGAACACATACAGGTCGGACTGGCTGTTGAACACGTGCGGCATGCTGATCAGGCCGTGGCGCGCATCGACTTGCTGGTGGATATAGCCCCAGCACATGCTCGTACCGATCATCGCCACATGCTGGCCCGCGCGGCTGGCGCCGGCGGCGAAGGTGGCCACGGCCGCGTCGACCCCGCCGGCGATGACGGGCGTGCCGGCCAGCAAACCGAGCTGCTGTGCTGCCAGCGGCAGCAGGGCGCCCACCACCTCGGACGAGTCGACCAGGCGCTGCGGCATCATGCGCGCGGGAATGCCCAGCGCGTCGAGCATGGGCGCTGACCAGCCGCGCGCGGCCAGGTCGTACACGCCGCCGATATTGCCGGCCGAACTATGGTCGACGGCCACTTCCCCCGTCAGCAGATAGTTGATGTAGCTGTTCGGCGGCAGGAAGTAGCGCGTGCCGGCCCACACGTCGGGCCGGTGGCGCTTGAGCCACAGCATCTTGGTATAGCCGTAATAGCTGTCGACGCCGTTGCCGGTCGTCGCGTACAGCCGTTCCAGGTCGACGTGCTGCTTGACCCATTCCACCTCGTCGGTGGCGCGCCGGTCCATCCAGATCAGGCAGGGGTGCAGCGGCTGCATGGCGGCATCGACGGGAATGCCGGAGCCGCCATACAGGCTGCTCACGCAGATGGCCTTGACGTGCTGCGCCGGCACGCCGCTGGCGTGCAGCATCTGCCGCACGCAGCTCACGACGGCGTCGTACCATACGGCCGGCCACTGTTCAGCCCACAGGGGGCGCGGCGTGTCGACCTGGTAGCCCTGCGCATGCTGGGCCACGATGGCGCCGCCGCTGGTGACGAGCAGGGCCTTGGTGCTTTGCGTGCCGATATCGACACCGATGACGTAATCCATGCCGGTTTCCCCGTTAATGTTGCGCTGGCTTCAGCAATACCTTGATGGAATCGAGCGAGTTGGCCAGCGCGAACGCCTGCTCCCAGTCTTCCAGCGGAAAGTCGTGCGTGACGATGCCTTTCGACGTGACCAGTCCGCGCTCGAGCAGGTCGATGGCGATCGGGTAGCAATACGGTCCCAGGTGGGCGCCGCGCACGTCGAGTTCCTTGCGGTCGCCGATGATGGACCAGTCGGCGCTGGTTTCCTTGCCGAACACGCTGAATTCGACGAAGCGGCCCAGCTTGCGAATCACATTCAAGCCCTGCGTCACGCCGGCCGGCACGCCCGTCGTCTCGATATACACGTCGCAGCCGTAGCCGTCCGTCAAGCCGTGGATGATGGCCAGCGCATCGTCGGTGGCGGGATTGATGGTGACGTGGGCGCCATATTCGCGCGCCAGCGCCAGGCGCTCCGGCACCATGTCGATCACCACCAGTTTTTTTGGCGTCTTCAGGGCGGCGATCTGCGTCATCATCAGGCCCAGCGGCCCGGCGCCGGCGATCACCACCACGTCGTCGAGCTGCACTTCGGCGCGGTTGACCGTGTGGATGGCGCACGCCATCGGCTCGATGATGGCCGCGTCTTCCAGCGAAATGCTGTCGGGAATTTTATGCACGAGGGCGGTGGGCGGGATGCGCATGTATTCGGCCATGCCGCCATCGGCCACTTCGCGCTGGAAGCCGAAGATATTGTGCACTTCGCACATCCAATATTTGCCCGATTTGCAAAAGCGGCACTTGCCGCAAGGCACGATCTGCTCGGCAATGATGCGGTCGCCCACCTTCACGCCGAAGTGTTCCTCGCCGTGTTCTCCCGCCTCGACCACGTAGCCGAAAAATTCATGGCCGGGCACCACGGGCGGCTTGACCCACGATGGCTGGCCGTCGCCGCCCCAGAACATGGCGGCGCCCGAGTGGCATTTGCAGTCGCTGGCGCAGATGCCGCAGGCGGCGATGCGGATCAGCAACTCGTTCAGGCGTGGCTTGGGGCGGTTGATCTTTTGCAGGCGGTAATCTTTCGGACCGTGGCAAACGACGGCTTGCATCTCGACTTCGGTGTACTTCATGGCAGGCTCCAGGTGGTAAAGGTGGTCAGACGATGGTCAGGCGCGCTTGCTGCTGTTGCGGCTGATGTAAATGGCGAGCAGGATGATCACGCCCTTGATGATGTTTTGCAGGTAGGGCGAAACGCCCATCATGTTCAGGCCATTGTTGAGTACGCCGAGCATGACGGCGCCGATCAGGGTGCCGACGATGGAACCGCGCCCGCCCGTGATGGCCGTGCCACCCATGACGACGGCGGCAATCGCGTCCAGCTCGAAGCCGATGCCGGCGTTCGGCTGGCCGCTCATCAGGCGCGATGTGAGTACCAGGCCCGCGATGGCGGCCGTGCCGCCGCTGATGGCATACACCAGCAGCTTGTAGCGCGCCACGCGCACGCCGCTCAGGCGCGTCGCTTCCTCGTTGCCGCCGATGGCGTAGATATAGCGGCCCAGCGGCGTATGGTCGAGCAGCACATAGGCGACGAGGAAGACCAGCAGCATGGCCAGGATCGGCGTCTGCACGCCCAGCACATTGCCGCGGCCAAAGAATTCGAACCAGTCCGGCAAGTCGTTGATCGGGTAGCCGCCCGTGTACAGCAGGGCCAGTCCCCGGGCGATGCCCATGGTGGCCAGGGTGACGATAATCGGCGGCATCCTGGCGTAGGCGACAAAGAAGCCATTGCCCACGCCAAAGGCGACGCCCACGGCCAGGCCGGCCGCGATGGCCAGCCCGGGCGGCAGGCCCGCCACCATCAGGCCCGCCGTCAAGGTGCCCGTCAGCGCCATGACGGAGCCGACGGACAGGTCGATGCCGCCGCTGAGGATGGCGCACGTCATGCCGACGGCAATGATGGCGTTGATCGACACTTGCCGGGCGATATTGACCAGGTTATCGCTGGAAAAGAAATGGTCGGTGGTGGCCGCCATCGCGGCCGATACCAGCAGCAGGCCCAGCAGCGGCAGGAAGGCGGGCGACTGCTTCAGCATGGCCCACAGGCGCCTGGCTGGCAGGGGAGGGGCGGGGCGGCGTGGCGCCGCGAGGGATTCAGTGTTGACCGGCTGTTGCATGGCGCATTACCTCGCTGGAGTGAATGGACGTGCCTTCCAGCATGGCCACGATGGCGCCCTGCTTGAACACGGCGACCCGGTCGCACATGCCGGTGATTTCCGGCAGTTCCGATGAAATCAAAATGATGGAATAGCCATCGCTGGTGAGGGCGCGCATCAGGCGGTAGATTTCCGCCTTGGCACCCACGTCGATGCCGCGCGTGGGTTCGTCGAAGATGAGGATCTTGCAGTGATGGTTGAGCCAGCGGGCGATCACCACTTTTTGCTGGTTGCCGCCGCTCAGGGTGCCCACGCGCGTACCGGGGCCGGGTGCCTTGACGCCCACCTTGGCCATCATGGCCCGCGTAGCGGCCAGCTCGGCCGGGCGGCGTATCAGGCCCGCACTCGTGTATTTCCCCAGGTTATTGATGGACATGTTTTCCGTGACGCTGAAATCGAGGATCAGCCCTTCGGTCTTGCGGCTTTCCGGCAACAGGCCTATGCCGTGGCGCAAGGCATCGGCCGGATCGCGCAGGCTGGCGCGCTTGCCGTGGATGCGGATGTCCTTGTGCCAGGCCGGGTGGGCGCCCATCACGGCCAGCGCCAGTTCCGTGCGGCCGGAACCGACGAGGCCGGCAAAGCCGAGGATTTCGCCCTGCCGCAGCTGGAAGCTGTTGGCGGGGCCATCCTTGCTCAGGCGCACGTCGCGGGCCTCGAGCACGATGGCGGGCGAGGCGGGGCGCGCCGGCTTGGCGGGGAAGTTCGCTTCCAGCTTGCGCCCGACCATCATTTCCACCAGCTGGCCGATATCGGTGGCGGCCACGTCCGTCATGCCCACGTACTGGCCATCGCGCAGCACGGTGATGCGGTCGCACACGTCGAAGATCTCTTCCATGTGATGCGAAATGAAGATCATCGCCACGCCTCGCTGGCGCAGTTCGCGCATGATGGCAAACAAATGCCCCGCTTCGCTGGGCGTCAGCGTGGCCGTCGGTTCGTCGAGGATCAGGATGCGGGCATTGAGCGAAAGGGCCTTGCCGATTTCCACGAACTGCTGCTGGGCGATGCTGAGCTGGCTGACTTCGGCCGACAGGTCGATGGCGATGTTCAGGCGCGCGAAGATGGCTGCCGCTTCCTGCCGCATGGCTTTTTTCGACAGCAGGCCCAGGGCATTCGTCCGCTCGCGTCCCAGGAAGATGTTTTCCACCGCATTCAGGTAGGGCACCAGGGAAAACTCCTGGAAGATGATGGCGATGCCGGCGGCGATGGCGTCGTTGTAGCTGTGAAAATCGCAGGGCTGGCCATCGACCACGATGTTGCCCGCGTCGGGCCGGTAGATGCCGCTGAGAATTTTCATCAGGGTCGACTTGCCGGCGCCATTTTCACCGAGCAAGGCGTGGATTTCGCCCTGGCGGATGCTCAGGTTAATGTCGTTCAAGGCTTTCACGCCGGGGAAACCCTTGGTGATGTTTTGTAGCTGCAAGATCGTCTGCATGATGGGATCCGGAGTAACGGTGAAGCTCCCGCAGCCAGGCCGCGGGAGTGGGCAGGCACGGTGGCGGCGACGCTTACCAGCTGAAGGACTTGGCGCCTGCCTTGTCCACCAGCTTGACGTCGACCGGCACTTGGGCCGGCACGTTGGCGCCCCATTTTTTTGCCATGGCGATGGCCAGCGCCAGGCGCACCTGGTCGCGCGGGTACTGGGCGGCCGTGGCGATGAATTTGGAATTGGGCTTGAGCATCGCCTTGATGGCTTCCGGCGCGCCGTCCACGCTGGTCAGTTTCACGTCCTTGCCGCTCGCTTCGATGGCCGACAGCGCGCCCATGGCGCCGCCATCGTTGACGCTGAAGATGCCTTTCAGTTTGGGCTGCGCCTGCAGGATGTTTTCCGTGACCGTCAAGGCCTGGTCGCGTTCCTGCTTGCCGTTCTGGGTGCTGACGATCTTGATGCCAGGAAAGGCTGCCAGCGCATCCTTGCAGCCGCGCACCCGCTCCAGGATGGGCACGACGGGGATGCCGTCGAGGATCGCCACGTCGCCCTTGCCGTCCAGGCTCTTGGCCAGGTAGGTGCAGGCCAGCTGTCCCGCATTGAAATTTTTCGAGCCGACGAAGGAATCGACGGGGCCGTTGGCATTCGCATCGACGGCGACGACGATCACGCCGGCCGCCTTGGCCGCCTTGACGGCCGACTGGATGCCGACCGAATCGGTGGGGTTGAGCAGCAGGATGTCGATCTTTTTCTGGATCATGTCTTCCACGTCGCTCGTCTGCTTGGCCACGTCGTGGCGCGCATCGGTGATCACCACCGTGGCGCCGATGCTGGCGGCCGCCTCTTCCAGCGCCTTTTTCATGGTGATGAAATACGGGTTGTTGAGTTCCTGGAAGGACATGCCGATCTTCAGCGGCGCGGCTCTGGCGCTCACGGACAGGCTGGCGGCGCACAGGGCGGTCGTGGACAGGGCCAGCAATTTTCTTTTCAACATCATCGTCTCCTGGTTTTTAGTATGGATTTTGGGTGTCGTGGCAGCCTTGCCTTGCCTGCTGCCGGGGCATGAAGCGTGAAAAAGGGAGTCAGGTGCCTGGGGCTGCCGTTTTGAGGCCGTCGTAGCGGCGGAATTTAGACGGTGAAATGCCCTTGTGCGCGAGGAACTGGCGGTTGAAGTTGGACAGATTGTTAAAGCCCACCTGATAGCAGATGTCCGTGATGCTCAAGGCGCTGTTGCTGAGCATTTCGCAGGACAGCTTGATGCGCAGCAAGTTCACGTATTGCACAAAGGAAATTCCTGTGTGCTTGCTGAACGAGCGCGAGAAGGAGCTGACGTTTTGTCCGATCAGTTCGGCCAGTTCCGA
Organism: Janthinobacterium sp. NKUCC06_STL; assembly: GCF_019345455.1. Lineage (NCBI taxonomy): Bacteria > Pseudomonadati > Pseudomonadota > Betaproteobacteria > Burkholderiales > Oxalobacteraceae > Janthinobacterium > Janthinobacterium sp. NKUCC06_STL. Next base: position 1,491,981 of record NZ_JAHKQY010000001.1, on the reverse strand, counting down.
TTCGCGCAAGTCGGTCGACAGGTTCTTGCCGATGTAAGCCAGCGCCAGGTTGATCTTCGAGGCCATATAGCTGTGCGGATCGGGCAGGTAGCTGGGACTGGACAGCTTGCGGCGCTCGCTGTCGTGCAGCAGCAGTTCCAGCAGCGACAGGAACAGCATGACCCGGCGGCAGCCGCGCGCTTCCAGCAAGGCCTGCATCAGGGGCCTGGCGGCGGCGCCGGCCTCCGGCGTAAACAGCAGGCCGCTGCGCGATTCGTCCAGCAGGGTCACGACCGGCTGCAATTCCGGGAAGGCGGCGATGGCCTTGGCCATGAATTCGGCCGTAAATTGCAGGATCAGGCAACGCTGCGGCACGGGCTGGTTATCGGGCAGCTCGCTGACCCAGTTATGCGGCAGGTTGGGGCCGGACATGACCAGGTTGCCCGGCTCGAAATCGCCGATATAGTCGCCGACGAAGTACTTGCCGCTGGTGTCGGTGATCAGCTGGATTTCATATTCGGGATGAAAGTGCCAGCGCACGGTGCGGTAAGGGTAGCCGTGCGACCAGGCTGTAAACGATTCATCGGCGGGCACGCGGACGACTTCGAGATCGGGTTTCATGATGTGCTCCCTCGCGCCGCTTAGCCGGTGACGGTGGGAAAAAGAGAAACAGCGCGGTGGCGGCGAGGCGTGAACGGGGCGAGGCGGATGCGTGGCATGACGTGTCTCCTGCTGGGTTACCGTGCGCTTCGACCCTGTTGCCGGCCGGGCGTGTTTTTGATTTATGGTTCCATTCTATGCAGGCGAACCCGGCGGGGCCACTCATTCCATGTGGGTATACCGATACTTTTTTTGCATTTTCCTTGCATCAGAGGAGATGTAGTCAAATTTTGTGCATCGCGTCAAATGTTGCTGAGCAATACGCTGGCGGGAAAAGATGGCAATTGCCCAAAATAGTATCGATAAAACAGGGTCTTTGACGTAGCGCCCGTCCCCATGCCGCTTGTATGCTGGCCAGGCTGGCCGCGACCGGGCCGGCGTCCCTTCAAGAATACCCATGCCGGAGAGCGCCATGCGAGTAGCGTATGTCTGATGTCTATTTGACGCACCTGATCAGCGATTGTGATGGCGTCCTGGTCGACAGCGAAAGCGTGACCTTGGTTTCTCTGCTGAAGCAGCTGCGCCCGTACGTGCCCGCCGATACGCCGCTGGTCGCCCTGATCCAGCCGCGGCAAGGGCAGAACTTCGAGACGCTGCTGACCGGCGTGTTCCTCGAACTGGGTCTCGCGCCGCTGGCGCCGGCGGTCTGCGCAGCGATCCGCCAGGGCGTCGAAACCGATTGCGACCGCCTGCAGCGGGCCGTGCCCGGCGTGCTGCGGGCGCTGGCTGCCATCAATATGCCGAAAGCGGTGGCGTCGAATAATACTGGCGCACGCGTGCGGTCGGCGCTGGAGCGGACCGGCATGGCACCGTTATTTGGCGGACGGGTGTTTACGCCGGACCTGGTGGGCCATGCCAAGCCGCATCCGGGCGTCTACCTGGCGGCAGCCGCTTCGTTTGGCGTGCCGCCGGGCCAGTGCCTGGTGCTGGAAGACAGCGTCACGGGCGTGACGGCCGCCGTGGCGGCTGGCATGACGGTATTGGGATTCATCGGCGGCGGGCATGTCGCCGCCGGCCAGGAAGCGCGCCTGAAGGCGGCCGGCGCGCTTCTTGTGTTCAATGACATGGCCAGGCTGCCGGCGCTGGTGGCCGCGGTGATGGACACCGCGGCCGTGTAAAACGCTTATGCCAGTTTGGCAAACACCTTGCGCGCGGCGGCGATGGTGGCGTCGATGACGGCATCATCGTGCTGCGCCGAGACGAAGCCCGCTTCGAAGGCGGCGGGCGCGAAGTACACGCCTTCGTCCAGCATGGCGTGGAAGAAGGCGTTGAACTTGCTGCGGTCGCCCGCCATCATTTCCGCGTAGCTGGTCGGCGGCGTGGCGCTGAAATAGATGCCGAACATGCCGCCGATGTAGTCGGCGCAGAAGACCACGCCGGCCTCTTTGGCGGCGGCGGTCAGGCCTTCGGCCAGGCGCTTGGCCGTGGCGCCCAGTTGCTCGTAGAAGCCTGGCTGCTGGATCAGTTTCAAGGTGGCCATGCCGGCTGCCACGGCGACCGGGTTGCCCGACAGGGTGCCGGCCTGGTAGACGGCGCCCAGCGGCGCCATGTTGTGCATTAGCGCCGCGCTGCCGCCGAAGGCTGCCACCGGCATGCCGCCGCCGATCACCTTGCCCAGGGCCGTCAGGTCCGGCTTGATGCCGTACAGCGCCTGCGCGCCGCCCAGAGCCACGCGCAAGCCGCACATGACTTCATCGAAAATGAGCAGGGCGCCGTGCTGCGTGCACAGTTCGCGCATCGCCTGCAGGAACTCCGGCGTGGCTTTCACCAGGTTCATGTTGCCGGCCACCGGTTCGACGATGACGCAGGCGATGTCCGCGCCGAAGCTGTCGAAGGCGTCTTTCAGCTGCTCCACGTTGTTATAGTCGAGCACCAGGGTGTGCTTCACAAAATCTTCCGGCACGCCGGCCGACGTCGGGTTGCCGAAGGTGAGCAGGCCGCTGCCCGCCTTCACCAGCAGCGAATCGGCGTGGCCGTGGTAGCAGCCCTCGAACTTGACGATCTTGTCGCGTCCCGTGGCGCCGCGCGCCAGGCGCAGGGCGCTCATGGTCGCTTCCGTGCCCGACGACACCAGGCGCACCTGCTCGATCGACGGCACCAGGCGCGTGATTTCCTCGGCCATCAGCACTTCGCCTTCCGTCGGCGCGCCGAACGACAGGCCCAGCGCGGCCGCATCCTGCACCGCTTTCACCACGTCCGGGTGGGCGTGGCCAACGATGGCCGGGCCCCAGGAGCCGATGTAGTCGATATAGCGCTTGCCATCCGCATCCCAGAAGTAGGGGCCTTCGGCGCGCGTGATGAAGCGCGGCGTGCCACCGACGGAGCGGAAGGCGCGCACGGGCGAATTGACGCCGCCTGGCGTGGTTTTTTGTGCGCGGGCAAACAGGATGTCGTTCTGTGAAGTCGTCGTCATGATAATCGTGCCTTGAAAGTGGATCGTTGTCTGTGTCGTCTGTCTGGTCTGCTACAGAGTTATTGGGCGCCGCGCTGGCGCTGCTGCCGGAACAGCCGGTTCGGCACCAGCTTGCCCATGCCGTGGCGCTGCGCGTGGGCCAGCGCGCCGGCCGTGAATTCCTGCGCCGCCACGACTACCTGCGGCACGTCGTCTTCGTTTTCCGCCAGGGCCAGCAGGGCGGTGGCCGCGGCCGACAGGGTGCTGCCGGCGCCGTTGAAGATGCCGGGCAGGTGCTGCCATTCGTCGTGGCGCACCACGCCGTCTTCGCCAAACAGGGTATTGGCGCGCAGCTTGCCTTCGCCCGTGCCGGACTTGCTGGCGTCGGCCGGCATGCCGGTGACGAGCACGTATTCGCAGCCCAGCGCCACCAGGTAGTCGACGTCGTTTTGCAGGGTGTCGTCGGGATCGGCGTCGCGCCAGGTCTCGGCCAGGCGCTCCAGTTCCACCGGCGAGAGCACCAGCAGGGTCGTTTGCGGGATCAGCAGCTGGCGCACGGCCGTCAGGATGTCTTCATCGTCCATGCCCTGTTCCGGCAGCGCCGAAATGAAGGGATCGAGGATCAGCGGCACGTTCGGATAGTCGGAGACGATTTCGGCGATGGCCGTGACGTTTTCCACGCTGCCCAGCGCGCCGATCTTGATGGCGGCCACGGACATGTCTTCCAGCAGCACGCGCGCCTGGTCGGAAACCCAGTCCGGGTCGACCGCCTGCACGTCTTCCACGCGCGCCGTATCGCTGATCAACAGGCCCGTGGTGACGGACAGTCCATGGCAGCCGAAGGCTGAAAAGGTGGCCAGATCGGCCTGGATGCCGATCGCACCGACCGGATCGGACACGCCGAAGCTTAATATGAGGGGAGAAGTTTGGTTTTGCACGGCGGGTAGATTAAGATACCTAATTCAGCATTTTACTTGATTGAAGGGTGGCAGAACGTGAGTAGCAACGAAACAACGCAGCAATTCCAAACGTGGATGTGTCTTATTTGCGGCTGGGTTTATGATGAAGCGGCCGGTCTGCCCGACGAAGACATCGCTCCCGGCACGCGTTGGGCCGATGTTCCGATGAACTGGACTTGCCCTGAATGCGGTGCGCGCAAGGATGATTTCGAGATGGTGGCGCTGTAATCAATCAGTTCCACGGGATGCCGCTGCCGCACGCAGGTATCGCGGCTGCCTGTGCTATCGTATGAAAGATTGTCGAATAATCACATGACGCGTCCTTTTTTGCCCGCGGCGCCGTCCGATGCCGTGGGTGCCAGCGCCACGATCCTCGTCATCGACGACAGCGCGACGATACGCAGCGCGGCCGCGAAGATCCTCGGCGAGGCCGGTTATCGCGTGGTGGTGGCGGAAAACGGCTTCGCGGCCCTGGCCATGATCGCCGACTGCCAGCCGGCGCTGATCGTGTGCGACATCGTGATGCCGCGCCTGGACGGCTACCGCACCTGTGCGCTGATCAAGGCCAGCGCGGCTTTCCACTCCACGCCGGTGCTGATGCTGTCGTCGAAGGAAGGCTTGTTCGACCGCGCGCGTGGCGCCATGGCGGGCGCCAGCGCCTGCCTGGCCAAGCCGCTGGCGCGCGAGGCGCTGCTGGAGGCCGTGCGGCTGCACCTGGCCGGGCATTTTGAGTAGTGATTTATTGATTGACAACGCAGCAAGGAAGCAGATGGCCATACACACAATTCTGATCGTCGATGACTCGCCGACAGAGCGCTACTACCTGAGCGAGATGCTGGTGCGTGCCGGTTATGCCGTGTTGACGGCGCAGGACGGCGCCGACGCGCTGGCGCAACTGAAGCAGGCCAGGCCCGACCTGATCCTGATGGACGTGGTGATGCCCGGTGCGAATGGCTTCCAGATCACGCGCGCCATCGCCCGCGATCCCGAACTGCAGGACGTGCCGGTGATTATCTGCTCCAGCAAGAGCCAGGAAACGGACCGCATCTGGGGCTTGCGCCAGGGCGCGCGCGATTACCTGGTCAAGCCGGTGGTCGAAGCCGATCTGCTGGCCAAGATCGCCGCGATTTCCTGAGCATGCACACGATGCCAGGTCACGGCGTGTCCACCGCGGCGTTTCCGCCTGCCGCTGCCGCCATGCCCGTCTTCGAGACGGGTGCGCGGCAGGGGCGCTTGCGCCAGTATCAGTTGCAATTGATCGAGCGGATACAGGCTGCGCGCAGCGGCGCGCTGGCGGCGCGCAAGGAACTGGGCGTGATGCTCGGTGGCCGGCCCTGCCTGCTCGACCTGACGCAGCTCGGTGAAATCGTCATCGCTACCGGCGTGCAGATCCAGGGCGTGCCGCTGGCGCAGGACTGGTACCTGGGCCTGGCGGCCATGCGCGGCCGCCTGACGGGTGTCGTCGACCTGGCCCGCTACATGGGCGAACCGGCTTGCGCGCCGGGCAATCACTGCCGCATCATCACCTTTTCTCCCCGCCTGGGCCTCAATTGCGCATTGCTGGTCGAACGCGTGCTCGGTTTGCGCCAGTTGCGCACCATGCAATCGGTGCCCGTTCAGGATGCGGCGCCGGGCATGCTGCCATCGTGGGCGGCGCAGGCGCTGCGCGACAGCGAAGGGCAAGAGTGGCTGCGCCTGGACCTGGCGCAGCTGGCGCAATCGGCACGCTTCCTCGATGCCGGCTTTGGCGGCTTCCCCGAACACAAGGATCTTTGCTGATGGGCGCCCATTCTCCCATTCTGGCGGCCGGCATGCCCGAAGCGCAGCATGCGCCGGACGCGCCGGCATCGGCGGCCGACTTGCCGCTGCGCCTGCGCGACGCGCTGGGACGGCGCAAGTCGCTGGCCAGCGCGCCGGCCGGGGACTGGAAGCTGCCGCTGATCGGCCATTTTCCGCTGCAAAAGCAGCTGAGCATCCTGTCGACGCTGATGGCCCTGAGCCTGGCCGCCAGCCTGCTGTTCGTCGGACTGAATACGCGCAGCAGCAATATCGCCTCGGCGCAGACGCAGCTGGCCAGCGATGCGCTGATGCATTCGCAGCGCATCGGCAAGGCCGCGCCGAACGCCGTGCAAGGCAATCCGGAAGCCTTCCGCCAGCTCGAGGAAAGCCGCAATGAACTGAACCAGGATTTCCGCCTGATGCTGCGCGGCGGGACGTATCACGGCCGCGATATCGGCGAGTCGCGTTCCGCGCTGCTGGCGGCGGTGGCCGACGCGCGCAAGAAGTGGGCCAGCAGCGACCGCGCGGCCAGCACCATCCTGCGCCTGAAGCCGGAGTTGGGCGAATTCGACAAGACCTTGCAGCAATTGAATGGGCTGTCGCCGGCGCTGCTGGCGCAGACCGAGGAAATCGCGGCCTTGAAGGTGCAGCGCGGCGGCAATGCGCGCGACCTGGCCGTCATCGGCCGGCTGATGATGCTGAGCCAGCGCATGAGCCGCAGCGCCAGCGAGTTCCTCTCGTCGGGCAGCATCAGCTCGGAAACGGCGTTTTCGCTGGGGCGCGACACGACGTATTTCCGCGCCGCCGTCGAAGGCCTGCTCAATGGCAGCGTGACGCTGCAACTGGCGCCCACGCGCGACGCCGAACTGCGCGACCGGCTGGTGGCGCTGAAAGCCAGTTTTGACAATTACCAGAAGCTGGTGTCGTCGATACTCGACCGGCTCGATAAATTCAGTGCGGCGAAAAGCGCAGAGCAGCTGATCTTCAACGAGAACGAAGACCTGCGTCAGCGCTTGACCCTGCTGCAGCAGATGTACCACGTGAACCAGGAAACCCTGGGCATCGCCTTCTGGATGATGGTCGGCGGCGTGTTGCTGACCCTGATCGCGGCGGCCGGTATCGGCAGGGTACTGCTGCAGGACTCCGTCAACCGCACGCGCGACGCCGAGCGGCGGCGCCAGGAAGCGGAAATCCGGCGCCTGCAGTCGCAGGAAAAAGAGGAAGAGGCGAAGGCCAGGAATGAGCAGAACCAGGCGGCCATCCTGCGCCTGATGAACGAATTGCAGAAGGTCGCCGATGGCGACCTGACGGTGCAGGCCACCGTGTCGGAAGACATCACGGGCGCCATCGCCGATTCCGTCAACTACACGGTCGAGGAATTGCGCGGCCTGGTGGGGAGGGTGACGGCGACGGCGGAACAGGTGAACCGCGCCTCGACGCAGGCGCAAAGCATCTCCAGCAAACTGTTGATCGCATCGCAGCAGCAGTCGCGCGAAATACAGGGCGTCAGCGCCACCGTGGTCAAGATGGCCAATGCGATTACCGACGTGTCGAAGTCGGCCAGCGTCTCGGCCGACGTGGCGCGCCAGTCGGTGGCGGCGGCGCAGCAGGGTTCGACGGCGGTGGAAAACGCCATCAAGGGCATGCATGAAATCCGCGAGCAGATCCAGGATACCTCCAAGCGCATCAAGCGCCTGGGCGAATCGTCGCAGGAAATCGGCGAGATCACCGAGCTCATTTCCGACATCACCGAGCAGACCAATGTGCTGGCGCTGAACGCCGCCATCCAGGCCGCATCGGCCGGCGAGGCGGGACGGGGTTTTTCCGTCGTGGCCGAGGAAGTGCAGCGCCTGGCCGAACGCTCGGCCGCTGCCGCCAAGCAGATCGGCGCGCTGGTACGCACCATCCAGGCCGATACCCAGGACGCGACGCGGGCGATGGAAACCTCCACGCAGGGCGTGGTCGAGGGTGCGCGCCTGTCCGACGCGGCCGGAGCGGCCTTGAACGACATCAGCCAGGTATCGAAACACCTGGCAGAACTGATCCAGGGCATCTCGTTCGCCACCGGCACGCAGGCCGGTTCGGCCAGCGGCGTGGCCTTGAATATCCAGCATATCCTGAGCGTGACGGAGCAGACCCAGGATGGCACGCAGCAAACGGCGCAATCGATCCATAAACTGTCGATGCTGGCGCAGGAACTGAAAAATTCGGTGTCGCGCTTCCGCGTCGCCGCCTGAACGCCGCGCCAGTCCAGGCGATTTCCTTACCGAGGCATGCATGAGCACACCAGATAGTCCACAGCAGTCCAAGCCGTTCGACAGCGAGCCTTTGTCGTGGGTGATGGTGGAAATCCGCGAAGCGCTGGGCCGCTCGAAAACGGCCCTGTTCGAAGCGGGTGGCCGCGAGCGCGAGGAACGCGCCACGGCCCTGCAGCATGCGCGCTCGCATTTGCACCAGGCGCATGGCGCGCTGGTGATGGTGGACGTGGCCGGCGCCAGCCTGCTGACGGACGGCGCGGAACAGGCGCTGGCGCGCTTTCGCGACGGCAGCCTCGAATACACGCTGGACCATGCGCAAGTCGTCGCCGAACTGTATCAGGCCTTGAACGAATACCTGGAAGACCTGGTGGCCGGCACGCCGCCGCAGCCGGTGCGTTTGTTCCCCTACTACCGCGACCTGCAAAGCATGCTGGGTGCCGAGCGCATCCATCCGGCCGACCTGTTTTTCCCGCCAGCGTCGACGCTGGAAGGGCATGCCATCGCGCTGGCGGAGGCACCCCCGGCAGCCGATTATCCGGCCTGGCGCGGACGCTTTGAAAAGTCGTTGCTGCCCTTCCTGAAGGCGCAGGATGACGCAACGCGGCGCCAGCATGCGGGCGATTTGCACGCCACCTTGACCCTGGTGGCCGATGCGCAGCAGGAAGCGCCGGCGCGCACTTTCTGGTTCGCCATGCAGGCGTTTGCCGGGCTGGCGGCCAGCGGCGAGGGTATGGGCACGCTCAACGTCAAACAGTTGTTTGGCCTGATCAATCTGCAGTTGCGCCGTCTGGCGCAGGGCACGGCCAGCCTGCCCGAGGCAATGCTGCGCGACGCCCTGTTCTTCATCGCCGCGGCACCCGAGCCGACACCGGAGGCACGCCAGCTGCGCGCCGCTTTCGCGCTGGAAGGCATGCTGCCCGCCGACGTGGAAACGCGGCGCTACGGCCAGGTCGACCAGGCAGCATTGCAAGGCGCCCGCACGGCGCTGGCGCAGGCGCGCGCCAGCTGGAGCCGCCTGGCGCAAGCCGACCTCGATCCAGCCTTGGGCGCCGAGTTTGAAGCGTCGCTACAAGAAGTGGCGGCACATGCGGAGTCCCTGAAGCAGCCGGCGCTGGCCAGCCTGCTGCGCGAATGCGCGGCCGTGGCGCGGCAAGCCGTGGCCAGTGGACGCAGCGCGGCCCTGGAAAATGAAATCGGCATGGCGCTGCTGTTTGCCGACACGGGGCTGGAGCAATTGCGCCGTCTGCCCGACGATTTCGCCGGCAATGCGGAAACCATCGCCGCGCGCCTGCAGGCGCTGCTGGCTGGCGAAGCGCCGCCGCCCGTCACGGCGGGCGAGTTGTCGCGCCAGATCGAACAGGGCCAGACGGTGGCCGCGCTGGCCGAGGACATGAAGACGGGCTTGCGCCAGGTGGAAAAGGTGCTCAATGCGTATTACGCGGATGCGGCGGGCGCGGGGACGGCAACCCTCGACGGCGTCGCGCCCGTGCTGGAGCAGTTGCAGCAGCAGCTGGCCGGGCTGGGACAGGAAGACGCGCGCGCCGCCGTGCTGCAGGTCGATGCGGCCGTGCGGCAGCTGGCCGCTGGCGACACCAAAGCGGACGCCAAGGCGGACGCCCATGCCGAGGCGCTCGACGAGATCGCGCAAAATGTCAGCGCGCTGGGCTTTTTTGTCGATATGCTGGGCCGCAACGCGCAGGCGGCCAGCGGGCGTTTCCATTTCGACGCGGCCGCCGGCACTTTCCGCGCCCTGCCATTTGAAAAAGTCGCCGCCGCCGGCGCCGTACCGGTACCCTTGCTCGACCAGGCCCTGGCGCCCGCCGCGCCAGCCGGCATGGATGCCGCGCCGGCCGTGACCGATGTTGATGCGGAAATGCTCGACATTTTCATCGCCGAAGCGCGCGAAGTGCTGGCCTTCATCGACACCACGCTGGCCCTGCCGCGCGAGCAGGCCGCCAGCGGCGACCACCTCGCCATGCTGCGCCGCTCGTTCCACACCCTGAAAGGCAGCAGCCGCATGATCGGCCTGGCGCAGTTTGCCGAAGCGGCCGGCGCCATCGAACGCGTCATGAATACCTGGCTGGCCGAATCGCGCCCCGTCAGCGACGACTTGTTTACCTTGCTCAATTACGGCTGGTACCAGCTCAGCGAATGGGTGGCCGAACTGGAAGGCGGCGCGGGGCGCGAGCGCGAGGCTGGCATGTTGCTGATGGCGGCCGAGCGCGTGCGCGAAGGCGGACCGTTCGAACTGCGCAAGCCGCGTCCGGCATCGGCATCGGCCGCGCCCGTGGCCAGCAATGGCAATGTGATCGGACTGCCTCTGGCCACGGCGCCCACGCTGCACGAAGCGCCGGACGATCACCTCAAGCACGTGGGCGAACTGCGCATCAGCCTTCCCTTGTACAACATCTACCTGGCCGAGACGGATGAATTGCTGCGCGTGCTCACGCGCGACTTCGGCGAATGGCGCCATGAGGAGCGCGCCGTCAGCGCGGAGGCGCTGCAAGCCGTGCATACCCTGGCGGGAACGTCGGGCACGGTGGGCTTCCAGTCCCTGCGCGACCTGGCGCACGCGCTCGAAACGGTGATTGAAACCGTGGTGCCGCCGCTGGCCGGCCTGCGCGCCGAGCAGCACGACGTGCTGGAGCAGGCCACGCAGCGCATCGGGCAAATGCTGCAGGCGTTCGCGCTGGGCGACCTGGCACCCACGCAGCCGGACATGATCGAAGCGCTCAACACCCTGTGGCGCGCCTTGACGGCGCCGCCCGGCGAGAGCCAGGAAGAGCGGCTCGACGCCCTGTTTGCGGCTGCTTACGCCAGCATCGTCGGCGCGCCGGCGCAGCCTGCCGAGCCGCAGGCCGAAGTCCCTGTGCAGCAGCTCGAGACCCTGTTCGAAGCGACGTATGCGAGCATCGTCGCCGACGCGCTGCAGCCGGAGGCTGCCGCGCTGCCGGCACCGGACACCGGCATTGGCGACGATCTGTTCGACGCCGGTTTCGAGCACGCGCCGCCGTTGGAGCATGCGGCGCCGGAAGCGCCGGCGCCCGCCATCATGCCGGCCGATGCGGCCGCGCTGCTGGCGGCGAGTGCCGGCATCAGCGATGAACTCGACCTCGATCTGTTGTCCGTTTTTCTGGAAGAGGGTGCCGACCTGCTGCCGCGGATCGGCGAGGCGCTGCGCAGCTGGCAGCAGCAGCCGCACGACAGCGGCCAGGCGCAGATGCTGCTGCGCACCCTGCATACGGTCAAGGGCAGCGCGCGCATGGCCGGCGCCATGCGCCTGGGCCAGCATGCGCATGAAATCGAGACGCATATCGAAAACATGCTGCACGCGGGCACCGCCACGCCGCAGGCCTTCGAGGAATTGCTGGCCCATTACGACCATGCGCTGCACCTGTTCGAGCAGCTGCAGCAGCCCTTGCTGCCCTTGCCGGGCATGGAAGATACGCCGGCCGCCGAACCGAAGGCGGCCCTGGTGCGCGTGCGCGCCGATATCCTCGACCGCCTGGTGAACCAGGCCGGCGAAGTGTCGATCACGCGCTCCAAAATGGAAAATGAAGTCGGCGTGCTGGGCGCTTCGCTGTCCGAGTTTTCCGACAACCTGGCGCGCTTGCGTCGTCAGCTGCGCGAAGTGGAAATGCAGGCCGAATCGCAGATCGCCTCGCGCATGGCCGTCGGCAGCGAGCGCGATTTCGATCCGCTCGAATTCGACCGTTTTACGCGCCTGCAGGAACTGACGCGCATGATGGCCGAAAGCGTCAACGACGTGGCCTCGTTCCACGAAAACCTCAGCCACAGCGTCGATGCGGTGACGGACGACCTGGTGCTGCAGGCGCGCCTGACGCGCGAGCTGCAGCGCGACCTGATGCAGATTCGCATGGTGCCGTTTGCCAGCATCGCCGAACGCCTGTTCCGCGTGGCGCGGCAAAGCGCCAAGGAAGTCGACAAGCGCGTCAACCTCGACATCCGCGGCGGTGGCGTGGAAATCGACCGCAGCGTGCTTGAACGCATGGCCGCGCCCTTCGAACACCTGCTGCGCAACGCCATCGTGCACGGCGTGGAGCCGCGCGACGCGCGTCTGGCCGTAGGCAAGAGCGAAACGGGCGAGCTGCTGGTGCAGGTCAGCCAGCAGGGCAATGAAGTGGCGATCGCTTTTTCCGACGATGGCGCAGGGCTGGACCTGGAACGCATCCGCGCCAAGGCGCACGGCGCCGGCCTGGTGGCGACGGATGCGCCATTGACGGACGCGCAAGCGGCCGAGCTGATTTTCACGCCCGGCTTTTCCACCGCCGACAGCCTGACGGAACTGGCCGGGCGCGGTTTTGGCATGGATATCGTGCGCTCCGAGGCGCTGGCCCTGGGCGGAAGAGTGGAAACGCAGACGCAGGCGGGCCTGGGCATGCGCTTCACCATCCACCTGCCGCTGACCCTGGCCGTCACGCAAGTGGTGCTGCTGGCGGCCAGCGGCAAGACGTATGCCTTGCCCTCGGTGCTGGTGGAACAGGTGCTGCACCTGAAAGGCGAACAGCTGGAGCAGGTGCGGGCGGCCGGGCGCATCGAGTCGCACGGACAGTCGCTGGCGCTGCACCACCTGTCAGCCATGCTGGGCGAGACGCCGGCGGCGCAGGCCACGCAGCGCTATGCGCCCGTGCTCCTGCTACGCAATGGCAATGACAGGCTGGCCTTGCAGGTCGATGACGTGGTGGGCAACCGCGAAGTCGTGGTCAAGCACGTGGGGCCGCAGTTGGCGCGCATGCCGGGCATCGCCGGCGCCACGGTGCTGGGCACGGGCGACATCGTGCTGATTCTGAATCCGGTGGCGCTGGCGCAGCACCTCGAGCATCATCCGGAACTGTTGTCGCAGTATGCGCTGGCCAGCAGCGCGCAGCATGCCGCTTCCAGCGCGCTGGAAGCGCCTGCCGTGCGCGTGATGGTGGTCGACGATTCGCTGACGGTGCGCCGCGTGATGCAGCGCCTGTTCGAGCGCGAAGGCTACCAGGTGCTGCTGGCCAAGGATGGCGTCGATGCGCTGGAGCAGTTGCATGCGCTGGAGCCGGCTGCCATGCCGGCCCTGCTGCTGGTCGACGTGGAAATGCCGCGCATGGATGGCTTTGATTTGACGCGCAATGTGCGCAGCGATGACAAGACGCGCGCCATCCCCGTCATCATGATCACCTCGCGCAGCGCCGACAAGCACCGCGCGCATGCCTTCGAGCTGGGCGTGAATGCGTATTTCGGCAAGCCGTTCCAGGAGGACGAATTGCTGGCGGAGGTGCGGCGCTTGCAAGCGCGTGACGGTTCCGAAACATCTCGGCTACCATAACAGGCCGACATCGCCAAACCAGGAAAATAATGAGCCTTCACGTCAAACTGAAAAAACTCGAAGACAAAGCCATGGCCGAAGGCGAGCATGCGGCCGCCGCGGCCGCAGCCCATCTGTTGCAGGATATTGACTCCATGGACAGGCAAATCAACCTTGTCGGGGCGCTGCACGAGGTGGGCTATCTTCAGAACTCGCTGAAGCCCTACTGGAATGCGTTCAGGGCCGATGAGCCGGCATGGATAGAACGCTGCCTGGCCAGGCTGCTCATTGCCGACCATGACTATTGGGCACTCGCCGCGCTGCTGGGATGCGATGGCCCGGCCACCATTGCCATCGCCACGGGCAAAGGTTTCAAATCCGCCGCGACAAGGCAGTACGAACGATTCGACAAGCCCGATGTCCATGTCGATACCTTGTATCTGACCGGTATGGGGAGCGTGCTGCACCCGATATTGGAAATCGGCTATGACACCAAGGACATGATCAATGTCGACGTGGGAAGGGCGCGGGCACTGAGTTTGGAAAACCAGCAATGGCAGCCGGGTGAGCCACTGGGGACGGGTGCACTATCCCTTTCCATGCAGGCGAAACTGCCGCACGGCGCCTGGCGGTCGGTCTGGACGCCGTTCACCACACCGGAAGCCGGCGGCCCTACTTGAGCACTTTGACCACTTCATAACGTTCCAGGGTCTCCTTGCGCGCCTCGTCGTGCTGCACCAGCGGTTCCGGATAATCGCGTCCCAGCACGATGTTTTTTTGCTCGAGCAGCATGCGCGGCACCAGCCAGGGGGCGTGGATTTCCTTGTCGCCCAGCGCCTTCAGCTGCGGCAGATAGCGGCGGATGAAGCGCCCGCTGGCATCGAATTTTTCCGACTGCGTGACGGGGTTGAAGATGCGGAAGTAGGGCTGGGCGTCGCAGCCGGACGACGAAGCCCATTGCCAGCCGCCGTTGTTCGATGCCAGGTCGAAGTCATTGAGGTGCAGCGCGAAATACGCTTCGCCGCGGCGCCAGTCGATACCCAGGTCCTTGATCAGGAAGCAGGCCGTGACCATGCGCAGGCGGTTGTGCATATAGCCCGTCTGGTTCAGCTGCGCCATGGCCGCGTCCACCAGCGGATAGCCGGTGCGTCCCTCGCACCAGGCGGCAAACGCGGCATCGGCGTCAGGCCCCGTTTCCCAGGCGATGGCGTCGTAGGCCGGTTTGAAGGCGCCGTCTTCCACGTGCGGGTTCTGGTACAAAATCATGGCGTAAAAATCGCGCCAGATCAGTTCCGCCAGCCACACGGGCGCGCCGTCGCCGCCGCCACCACGGTCCATCAGGTCGACTACGGTGCGCACCAGGTAGCGCAGCGACACGGTGCCGAAGCGCAGATGCATGGACAGGTAGGACGGTCCCTTCAGGGCGGGGAAATCGCGCGCCACGTCATAGCGTGCCACGCGCGGCAAAAAATCCTCGAACAGCGTGCTGGCGCCCGACATGCCGGTCGGAATGGCCAATTCGGCCAGGTTGCTGGCCTCGAAACCCAGCTCGCCCAGAGTGGGCAGGGGCGCCGGCACGGTACTGCGCGGCGGCGCCAGGCTGGCCGCATGCGGTTCGATGTCGAACGGCGCCAGGTAGCCGGGTTCGGCGCGCATTTTCTTCAGCCAGGCATTTTTATACGGCGTGTAGACGGTATACGGCTTGGCTGACAAGGTCAGCACCTCGTCCTTTTCAAAGATCACCTGGTCCTTGAAGCTGAACCACAGGCGCGCGTCGCGCGTGAGCGCGGCGGCCACCGTGGCGTCGCGCGCGATCGCTTGCGGCTCGTAGTCGTGGTTGGCAAAGACGGCGTCGGCATTCAATTCGGCGGCCAGGCGCGGGATGGCCTCGGCCGCGTCCGCGTGCAGCACGATCAGGTCGCCACCGAGCTGGCGCAGCTCACTGGCGAGCTCGGCCACGCTGGCATGGATGAAGTCGACGCGCCGGTCGCGGCGCGGCAGGGTTGTCAGGATGGCCGTGTCGTAGACGAAGACGCAATGCACGGCCTGGCTCTGGTGCAGGGCGTGATGCAGTGCAGCATGGTCAAATGCGCGCAGATCGCGCCGGAACCACACCAGGGAAGTCTTGATTGTCATTATTTCGCGTGTTCAGGGTCAAAGATAGGCGATTTTTTGCCGCCAACAGGGGTTTATGGCCGCTCGCGTCGCGCCTTTGGCGTCGCTGCGGCGGCAATTCAGTGTAAACTACCGGGTATGTTCATGGTGCTTTATGTGCGACGGCGATTTTGCAATCAATTTTACAATTGGCATTGAAATGCGCCGGCAAGCATGGCAAATGGATCACTAATTTATAACATAACAAGAATAACGCCTGGCACCACGGTGCGCGCCGCCCAAGATTTGCGGCAGCTTGTGCCAGGCGTACGATAGCGGGGTAAGCGAGACTTGCCAGCAAGCCCACAGAGAGAGCATCGCGTATGAAAAAGAGTAAAATCGACCAGACTCTACCAGGACATCGTCTGATGCAGGGTGTGGGAGAGCCGGCCGCGACCGGTTCCTCCCCCCTGAATCTGGCCAACCATTTCCTCATTGCGATGCCGGCCATGCAAGACCCGATCTTCGGCGGCACGGTCGTCTACGTGTGCGAACACAATGAAAACGGCGTGCTCGGCGTCGTCATCAACAAGCCCACCGACATGACCATGGAAGTGCTGTTCGACCGCATCGACCTGAAACTGGCGGCCGGCAGCGACACGCCCATCATCAATGAACCGATCATGTTCGGCGGCCCGGTGCAGGACGACCGCGGCTTCGTGCTGCATACGCCGGGCGCCCGCTATTCCTCGTCGCTGACGGTGACCGATGAAATCGCGTTTACCACGTCGATCGACGTGCTCGAAGCCGTCGCCAAGGGCGATGGCCCCGAGCGCATGCTGGTCTCGATCGGCTATTCGGGCTGGAGTCCGGGCCAACTGGAAGACGAAATCGGCCGCAATGGCTGGCTGACGGTAGGCGCCTCGGCCGACATCCTGTTCGATTTTCCCATCGAGCAGCGCTACGTGGCGGCCATCAAGTTGCTCGGTATCGACCCCCTCATGCTGGCATCGGAAGCCGGACACGCATGAGCGGTGACGCCATCGACACCATCCTCGCCTTCGATTTCGGCTTGAAACGCATCGGTGTGGCCATCGGCAATACCATGATTTGCCAGGCCAAGCCGCTCAGCGTGATCACGGCCACGGCGAACGAGCCGAAGTTTGCCGCCATCGATAGCCTGATCAAGGAGTGGGGCGCGAGCCGCATCGTGGTGGGCTTGCCCAGCCATCCCGATGGCACGGAACACGAGATGAGCGCGCGCTGCCGCCGTTTCGCCAACCAGGTGCATGGCCGCTTCAACCTGCCGGTGGAACTGGTCGACGAGCGTTATTCCTCGGCCGTCATCGCCGCCAGGCGCGGTGAAGTCATCGACGACCGCGCCGCCGCCATCATCCTGCAACAGTATTTTGACGCGAATTATTAATCTGACCTTTTGGCCCATTCCTGAATGATCAAGAACTCCATGCCGCATCCTACGAATCCATCCCAACTCGACGCCGAGGCCCTGTACGCGGTCTTGCTGCAGCAAGTGCAGAGCGGCCTGGCGGGCATCCCCAACGTGGCCATCGTCGGCATCCATTCGGGCGGCGCCTGGCTGGCCGAACGCCTGGCGCGCGACCTGAACCTGCCGGGCCGCCTGGGTGTGCTCGACGTCTCGTTCTACCGCGACGACTTCGCCCAGAAGGGTCTGCATGCCGACGTCAAGCCGACGCAAATCAGCTTTGACGTGGCCGGCGCCACCATCCTGCTGGTCGACGACGTGCTGTACACGGGCCGCACCACGCGCGCGGCCATCAATGAATTGTTCGATTATGGCCGTCCGGCGAAGATCATGCTGGCCGCCCTGGTCGACCGCGGCGAACGCCAACTGCCGGTGGCCGCCGATTTCGTGGCCGCCTTCACAGCCGTGCCGCCGGGCCAGGCCCTGGTCCTGAAGCAAGCCGACGATGGAAAATTCACGCTCACCATAGATACCCACCATGCTTAATCCGCAACTGAATAAACACGGCGAACTGCAACACCTGCTGACGATTGAAGGCTTGCCGAAGTCTATCGTCAACCACATCCTCGACACGGCTTCCTCGTTCGTCGGCATCTCCGACCGCGATGTGAAAAAGGTCCCGCTGATGCGCGGCAAGAGCGTTTTCAACCTGTTCTTTGAAAACTCCACGCGCACCCGCACCACCTTCGAGATCGCGTCAAAAAGGCTGTCGGCCGACGTCATCAACCTGAACATCCAGGCCTCGTCGGCCAGCAAGGGCGAGTCCCTGCTCGACACCATCGACAATCTGTCGGCCATGCATGCCGACATGTTCGTCGTGCGCCACGCGCAGTCGGGCGCGCCCTACCTGATCGCCAAGCACCTGATCGACACCAAGCAGCCGCACGTCCACGTCGTCAACGCGGGCGACGGACGCCACGCGCACCCGACCCAGGGCTTGCTCGACATGTACACGATCCGTCACTACAAGAAGGATTTCACCAATCTGACGGTGGCCATCGTGGGCGACATCCTGCACAGCCGCGTGGCCCGTTCCGACATCCATGCGCTGACCACCCTGGGCGTGCCGGAAGTGCGCGCCATCGGCCCGCACACCCTGCTGCCAGGCGGCCTGGAACAGATGGGCGTGCGCACCTTCACCAACATGGATGAAGGCTTGAAAGGCGTGGACGTGATCATCATGCTGCGCCTGCAAAATGAACGCATGAGCGGCGCGCTGCTGCCGTCGGCGCAGGAGTATTTCAAGAGCTACGGCTTGACGCCCGAGCGCCTGGCGCTGGCGAAACCGGACGCCATCGTCATGCATCCGGGCCCGATGAACCGCGGCGTGGAGATCGATTCGGCCGTGGCCGACGGTCCGCAGGCGGTGATCCTGCCGCAGGTGACCTTCGGTATCGCCGTGCGCATGGCGGTGATGAGTATTTTGGCTGGTAATCAGGGCTGATAGCCCAAGGACGAGTAAGCGAGCATGACGACACTACATATCAAGAACGGCCACCTGATCGACCCTGCCAATGGCATCGATGGCTTGCAAGACCTGTTTATCGCCGACGGCAAGGTGCTGGCCGTGGGCAGCGCCCCGGCCGGCTTCACCGCCGACACCACGTTTGACGCGGCCGGCCTGGTGGTTTCCCCCGGCCTGGTCGACCTGTCCGCGCGCCTGCGCGAGCCGGGCTACGAATACAAGGCGACCCTGGAATCGGAATTGCAGGCGGCGCTGCAAGGCGGCGTCACGAGCCTGGTCTGCCCGCCCGACACCGACCCCGTGCTGGACGAGCCGGGCCTGGTGGAAATGCTGAAATACCGCGCCAAGACGCAGAACAAGGCCCACGTGCATCCGCTGGGCGCACTGACCATGGGTTTGAAAGGCAAGTCGCTGACGGAGATGGCGGAACTGACGGAAGCGGGCTGCATCGGCTTCGCGCAGGCGGAAGAGCCGATTGAAGACACGACCGTGCTGCTGCGCGCCATGCAGTACGCGAACACCTTCGGCTACACCGTCTGGCTGCGCCCGCAAGACCCGCACATCGGCCGTGGCGGCATCGCCCACAGCGGCCCGCTGGCCTCGCGCCTGGGCTTGTCCGGCGTGCCCGTGATGTCCGAAACCATCGCCCTGCACACGATTTTCGAATTGATGCGCGCCAGCCGCGCGCGCGTGCACCTGTGCCGCATTTCGTCGGCGGCCGGCCTGGAACTGATCCGCGCTGCCAAAGCCGAAGGCTTGCCCGTCACCTGCGACGTGGGCGTGCACCATGTGCACCTGACGGATGCCGACATCGGTTTCTTCGACCCGAACGCCAGGGTCACGCCGCCATTCCGCAGCCAGCGCGACCGCGATGCGATCCGCGCCGGCCTGTTGGACGGCACGGTCGACGCCATGTGCTCGGACCATACGCCGGTCGACGATGATGAAAAACTGCTGCCGTTCGGCGAAGCGTCGCCCGGCGCCACGGGCCTGGAACTGCTGCTGTCGCTGGCCCTGAAATGGGCCGACGACTACGCGCTGGGCCAGCCGCAGGCGGGCGCCCGTCCGCTGGCGCGCGCCGTGGCCAAGGTCACGTCCGACGCGGCCCGTGTCGCCGGCATCCCGGCCGGCAGCCTGGCCGTGGGCGAAGCGGCCGACATCTGCGTCTTCGATCCCGCCGCGCGCTGGACCGTGTCGTCGGCCTCGCTGGCCAGCCAGGGCAAGCACACGCCTTTCCTCGGCTATGAGCTGAGCGGCATCGTCAAGGCAACCATCGTTGCCGGACGGGTGGCGTTTCAGCGTTAATTGTTTGTATCGGAGCCGTAGGTCGGATTAGCGGTACGCGTAATCCGACAAGTCCATGGCGGCTCCTGTCGGCTTACGCCGCGCCTCGCTGGCGCGGCTAAGCCGACCTACGCGGCTGTATGGATCTGCTTCCAACCTTGGTGTCATTTGAAACTTCTGCTTACCTACCGCCTCGCGCGCATCGCCATTCACCTGGGCTGCGGCATGGCCAAGAGCGCCGTGCTCTTTCCCTGGCTGGACCTGGAGGGGCGCAACCGGCGCATCCGCCGCTGGTCGACGCAGCTGCTCGACATCTGCGGCGTGCACGTGGCGCAGCCGGCAGACAGCGTGCCGGCGCTCGCCCATGCGATGGTGGTGGCGAACCACGTTTCGTGGCTCGACATCTTCGTCATCAATGCCGTCCATCCCTGCCGTTTCGTCGCCAAGGCGGAAATCCGCGCCTGGCCGATCTTGGGCTGGCTGGCGGGGCGCGCCGGCACCATTTTCATTTCGCGCGGCAGCAAGCGCGATTTGCGCCTGATCTTCCAGGGTCTGGTGGATAAATTGACGGCGGGCGAGCGCATCGCGTTTTTCCCCGAAGGCACGACCGCCGCGCAAGGGCAGATCCTGCCGTTTCACGCCAATCTGTTCGAGGCGGCCATCGACGCGCAAGTGCCGGTGCAGCCGTTCGCGCTCGTGTATGTGGATGACAAGGGGGCCTTGCACCATGCCGTCGATTTCATCGGCGACATGAGCTTTGCGCAAAGCATGGTGGCGATCCTGAGCGGCCCGCCCATCACGGCGCGCCTGACCTGTCTGGCGCCGGTGGCGACGCTGGACGCGCACCGGCGCGAGCTGGCGGCGGCAACGCAGGCGACTATCGCCGCTACGCTGCCGCTGGAGAAGGTAGCTTAATTCTTCACGTGCAGCCAGCGCGCATGCGCGGCGCGGGCCAGGTAGTCGAGGATAAAGCCTAAAATCCCGATCAGCACGATGGCGGCCATCAGTTCCGAATACGCGAGCCGGTCGCGCGTGTCGAGGATGAAGTAGCCGAGTCCCGCCGACACGCCCAGCATTTCCGCCGGCACCAGCACGATCCAGATGATGCCGATGGCCAGGCGCACGCCCGTCAGGATATCGGCCGTGATGCCCGGCAAAATCACCTTGAAGACGATCTCGCTGCGCGTGGCCGACAGGCTGCGGGCCAGCAGCAGCCAGTTCGGATCGAGCCGCGCCACGCCGGCCGCCGTATTGAGCAAAATCGGCCAGACGGCGGCAAACCCCAGCAGGAAGTACACGGGCGCGTCACCGACACCGAGCACCATCACGGCGATCGGCATCCACGACAGCGGCGAAATCATGCGCAGCAGCTGGAACAGCGGCATGGCGGCGCCGGAAAAGCTTTTCGACATGGCCACCAGCACGCCGAGCGGCACGCCGATGATGATCGCCAGTCCCAGGCCCACGGCCACCCGTTGCAGGCTCAGTACCACGTGCAGCCAGATGTCAAGGCCGCCGACCATCTCCTGGAACGCCAGCGCCGTGGGCAGCGGCGCGAAGGCGGTGGCAATCGGCGTGGATTTCTCCAGCGTCGTCACGCCCATGGACCACAACAGCAAGGCACAGGCCAGCCCCACCAGGGGCAGGCCGAACTTCGTGAACAACTTGCTCGCCATCGTCAGACCGCCACGGTTTCGCTGCGCAGCAGGTTGGCCGGCAAGCCGAAGGCGGCCGGGCCGCCGACTGCCGTGATGGCCTTGCGCACGAAGCGGTCATCGACCAGGTCGCGCGCGGCGAACTTCGGATCGAGGTTGGCCAGGAAGCGCGTATCGCCCTCGACCTTGGTGCGGCCGATGGCGCGCACCAGTTCTTCCGTGTACGAGGCGAACGGGTACGGCTGGAAGTCGATGCGGCGCTGCTGCCAGTTCTTGTGCACGATCAGGCCCTGCTTTTCATAGCCGGCGTAATCGGTGGTGGCCAGCACCTTGGTCAGCACCTGCAGCGGATGCGGCGTGTAGCGGTGCTCGCCCACGTTCGACAGCAGCTTGGCCGTGTCTACCTGGTTCGAGCGCGTCCACAGCTGCGCCTTGACGATGGCGTTGGTGACCTTTTGCGCCCATTCGGGACGCGTGTTGATGTCGCGCTCGGACAGGAAGGTGACGCAGCACGCATGGTTTTTCCACACGTCGCCCGAGAAGCGCAGGATCTTGCCGATGCCGGCGTTTTCCGCCGCCGCATTGAAGGGTTCCGCCACGATGTAGCCGGCAATCGACTTGCTGGCCAGGGCCGAGACCATTTCGGCAGGCGCCAGCACGATCAGGTTGACTTCATTCGGTTTGATGGCCGCGTTGCGCGCGCGCGTGACCGGGGTCAAGCCGTTCGAGGACAGGATTTGCTGCAGCAGGATGTTGTGGATCGAGTACCAGAAGGGAATCGCGACCGTGCGTCCGCCCAGGTCGGAGACCTTGTTGATCTCGTTGGCCACCGTCAGCGCGGAGCCGTTGACGTGGTTCCAGGCGACGACCTTCGCGGGGAACTTGGCGCCGTAGCGCACCCACAAGGTGGCCGGCGACAGCAAGTGGATGACGTTGACCTGGCCGGCGACGAACGCTTCGATGATCTGCGCCCAGCTGCGGAACAGGCGTGGCGTTTCCGCCTGCAAGCCTTCCGCTTCGAACATTTTACGGGCGTGGGCGACGAGCAGGGGGGTGGCGTCGGTGATCGGCAGGTAGCCGATTTTCACGGGCTGGTCGTCGCCTTTCGGGCCTTGCTGGGCCATGGCGTCGCCGGCGAACAGCAGGGGCGAGGCGACGCTGGCCGTGGCCAGGGCCGACATGCGCAGGAAGTCGCGCCGCGTCAGGCCGCAGTCGCAATCGGACGAGGCGCAGATATGCAGGGGTTTGTTGTGGTCTTCGAATGTCATGGGAAAGTTCCGGTCGATTAATGGGGAGCAAAGGCAGGCGCTTGATCCTGCTTTTGCAGCGCCTGCAGGGCGTCGAGGATATCCATTTTCAGGGCGATGACGTCGGCGCTGTGGCCGACGCGTGGCTGGTCGATGGCGACGGGCCATTCGCGCACGATGTTGCCCGGCTTGCCGCCCATCAGCAAGATGCGGTCGGCCACGAGAATCGCTTCGTCGATATCGTGCGTGACCAGCAGCACGGCCGTGTGCCAGCGGTGCACCACGTCGACCAGCAAGGATTGCATCTCGGCGCGGGTGATGGCGTCGAGGGCGGAAAACGGTTCGTCGGCGAACAGCAGTTCCGGTTCGCGGGCCAGCGCGCGGGCCAGGGCCACGCGCTGCGCCATGCCGCCCGACAGCGCGGACGGATACAGCTTTTCGCGGCCCTTCAAGCCGACCGCTTCGATGGCTTGCGCCACGCGCGCCTCGTGCGCTGCGCGCGTCAGCTGCGGCTGGTGCTTGAAGTCCAGGCCGAAGCCGGCGTTGCCCGTGACGTTCAGCCAGGGTAGCAAACTGGCTTGCTGGAAGACGAGGGCGCTGCGCGGGTCCGGTTCGCGCATGGGAGCGTCGAGGAACTGGATCTCGCCCGTGGATGGTGGCTGCAAGCCCGCCAGCACGCGCAGCAGGCTCGATTTGCCGCAGCCGCTGCCGCCCAGCAGACAGACGATTTCGCGCTTGCGCACGCCCAGCGAGACGTGCTGGAACACGGGTGCCGTGCCCGGATAGGCGTAGCTCAGGTCCTGTGCCTGCAGCGCCCAATCAGTCACGCTCATGCCGACGCTCCCGCCTTGGCCGCCTGCTGGCTGTCGAACAGCTGCAAGGCCGCCTGCAATTGCGTCAGGCTGGGAGTGACGATGGGGATGAACGACGATTCGCGCCAGCGGCGGGCAAAGCCCTGCTGCTCGGCGTTCAAATAGGCGCGCCCGCCCATCGCTTGCAGCTCCAGCATCAAGGCTTGCTGCAGCACGTCGGCCAGCTGTATGCGCAGGCGGAACATGGCCGGCGCCTGCGTCCTGAAACGGCCATCGTGCACGCCGGCCAGCAGGGTCGCGACGGCGCTTTCCAGGGTCGCTTGCAGCGCTTCGATGCGCGGCGTGAGCTGGTTGCGCGAACCGGCGGAAATCTGCGCCGCTTTGGCCAGGCTGGCGCGCGCCAGGCCGATCGACAGGCCGCACTGCATGCCGAGGAACGAAGGGCGCACTTGCGGCAGCCAGGCCGGCGCATTGTCGCTGATGATGTCCGCGGCGGGGATGTGCACCTGCGCCAGCTTGACGGAAGCCGTATTGCTGCCGCGCAGGGCGATCAGGTCCAGGTCGTCGCTGCGTTTGACGCCAGCCGTGCCGCTGTCGAAGGCGACGATGACGGGTGGCGCGCCGTCGTCCGGCGCCACGGCGGCCGCCGCGACGAAACCCGCCTTGCGCAAGTTCGTCACCCAGGCCAGGCCGCCGTCGACCAGCAGGCCGTCATCGTGGCGCGCGCCCGTGATTTGCAGCTGCTCGATGCCGGACAAGAATTTCATGGCGTTCGACAAACCGCTGGCGCCTGCCTGCGTGCCTGCCAGCAGGCCGGGCAAGCGGCGCTCGGCCAGCGCGCGGTTTTCGCTTTGCAGCAGGAATTCGATGAAGCAGCGCTGGCCCCAGAAGACAAAGGCCGCAGTCACCGATTGCTCGGCCACTTTGGCGATGGCGTCGATGGCGTCGCGCACGTCGCCGCCCGCGCCGCCGTGTTCCCGCGGCACGCCGATGGCCAGCAGTTGGTCGCCAGCGAGTGCCGGCAGGACGGTTTCAGCCAGTTCCGACGATTGGTCTAGCTGGTCGGCATGCATGTGCAGCCAGTGATTAAGCTGGCCCATGTCAGACGGCGCCAGGCAGGTAGGGTGTCAATTGCGGATTGACGGGCGTGCCGGCCAGGCTGTTGGAGAAATTGCACAAGGTGGCCAGGCTGATGCCCAGCACCACTTCCAGCGCCTGCTGTTCGTTGTAGCCGGCGGCCAGGAAGGCTTGATATTCGGCGTCGCTGACGGCGCCGCGCGTGGCGATGACGGCTGTGGCGAAGGCGGCGACGGCGTCGAGTTTTGCGTCGTTCGTCGGCTGGCCGTGCTGCAGGGCGCGCACCGTGTCCGGCGTCTGGCCCGCTTTTTTCAGCGAGATGGCGCTATGGCCGGCGATGCAGAAATCGCAGCCGTGGATGCGCGCGGCCGTGATCTGCACCACTTCGCGTTCCATCAGGCTCAGGCTGGCGCGCCCGTTGATGCCGGAGACGGTCAGATAGGTTTCCAGGGCCAGCGGGGCATTGGCCAGCACGCCGATCAGGTTGGGCAGGAAGCCATTGTTGGCGATGGCCTTTTCCACGAAGGGGCGGCTATCGGCCGGGGCGGTATCGAGAGTGTGCAGCGTCAGACGGGACATGGGGTACCTTGCTAAGTTGGTAAGTCACCCGGCCATTATATCGGCCATGCCGTGCACGCAACAGACGTCAGCGTCGTCGTTTTGTGTTCGTTCGTCTGCGATTTCGCGTTCCTTGACTTCAGCTGGCCAGCTGGCGCAATCTCTGGTCGCGCCGGTAGGCGCCCGGCTGCTCGCCCGTGACGCGTTTGAAGGCGCGCGTAAAGGCGGCGTGCGAGCGGTAGCCCACCAGTTCGGCCGCGCGTTCGACGGAGACGCCGTCGTGCAGGCGGCGCGCGGCGATCTTCATGCGCAGCAGGAGCAGGAACTGGGCCGGCGAGTGGCCGCTGGCGCTGGCAAAATGCTTGCAGAAGCTGGCGCGCGACATGCACGCCGCCTTGGCCATGTTCTCGATCGACCAGTCGTCGGCGGGCGCGTCGAGCATGCGTTCGAGCAGCGGCGAAAACGCGGGCTGGTGCAGCAGCGACAGCAGGCCGGCCGCCACCTGCTCGCCCTGCGCCACATGGCGGATCAGGTAAAAGAACAGCAGTTCGACCAGGCGCGCAATCAGCGGCGACGGCTGTTCCGGATCGCCGCCCGCTTCCGCCAGGATCAGGTCGAACAGCGCGGCGGCGGCGCTGAAGGCGGGGGCGTCGCCGCGTATCAGCAGGTACGGCGGGAAGGAGTCGACGATCAGCGCGGAGAGGGCACCGCGAAATTGAAAGAAGCCGCAGGCCAGCGCCGTCGCTGGCTGGTCCGTGGACGCTTGCAGCGGCAGCATCGTTTGCGCGCTGACCGCCTGCAGCGGGTCGCTGTGGGGGCTGAGGAAGTGCGGCAAGTCGCGCAGCAGGAAGACGCCGTCGCGCGGGCCGAGCGCAATCGGCGCCGCCCCATCGAGGTGCAGATAGCAGTGGCCATCGAGCACCAGGTGAAAGCTGCCCAGTTCCCGGCCGGCCGTGGAAGCGCGCCAGCGGCCGCAGTACTGGCCCACATGCAGGACGGCGGTGTCGAGTTCCAGGCTGCCGAGCAGCCAGCGCGCCAGTCTGTCGGTATCAGGATGCATGGGATCGCACAGGCAAAAGCGCCATCATACGGGCTGCGCGCGGCAAGGCCAACGACCGATTTCGACTAAGCATATGCGCGCCATGCTTGCCATTTAGCGCTTGCCGCTGTGCTGCTGGAAGGCGGGGCAGTCGACCTGCAGCAAGGAGCGGTCTTCCAGGCACACGGCCGACAGTTTTCCACCCCAGACGCAGCCGCTATCGAGGCCGATCAGGTGTTCCCGCAACTGCAGTCCCAGCGCCGACCAGTGGCCGAAGACGATGGTGTCGCCGGCGCTGCGCCGTCCCGGCACGTCGAACCACGGCAGCAGGCCGGAGCCCGGTGGCGGGCTGCCGCTCTCCTTCATCTTGAAGTCCATCACGCCGTCCGGCGTGCAAAAGCGCAGCCGCGTCATGGCGTTGACGATGCAGCGCAGCCGGTCGGCGCCCTGCAGGTCGTCGCGCCAGGCGGCCGGCTCGTTGCCGTACATGGTGCGCAGGAAGGCCACCCACTCGTCGCTGCGCAGCATGGCGGACACTTCGCCGCTCAGGGACAGGGCCTGGGTCGCGCTCCATTGCGGCAGCAGGCCCGCATGCACGAGCACATGGCCGTCGTGTTCCAGCGCCAATGGCCGCTGGCGCAGCCAGGTGAGCAACTCGTCGCGGTCGGGCGCGTCGAGGATCTCGGCCAGCGTATCGGACGCATGCTCGGGGCGGATGCCGTTGGCCACGGCCAGCAGGTGCAAGTCATGGTTGCCCAGGACGCTGTCGGCCAGGCCCTGCCGCGCCAGCGCGTAAATGTGGCGCAGGGTGGCCAGCGAGGCCGGACCGCGGTTGATCAGGTCGCCCGCGAACAGCAGGCGGTAGGGGCCATCGGCTGCCGCCTGGATCCGTTCGATCAGTTCGACGGTTTGTGCATGGCAGCCTTGCAGATCGCCGATAAAGTAAGTTTTCATGTGTGCCGGGTGAAGTGAACTATGCGCCTGCATTATAAGCATGCCGGCCCATTGGCGTCGGCTGCATTGCCGGCGATTTCCCGATTGCGAGTCTGGCCGGCGGAAGAAAATAAGGGCGCCGATTATGGCCGCAGGGGGATTTAATTGGGCGGAACTTTCCGCTGTCATATATCGGTCATTATCTTGCGGCACGCCGCTCAGGCATTCCGGAATGCCATTTCATCCATGTTTATTTACCTCCACGCACGCTTCCTGCATATTCTTCATTTAATCTTAATGTTGGGCCGCCAAATAAATCGGGAGTCGTGATTCAATTGGCGATGGATTATGCAATGGTGCGCAGGTATTTATGCAATGTAGTATATTCCACGTGATTTTATTATTTAAATTAATATAAAGGATGTACCAATGGATCTGTCGACGCTGACGATGCTGGAATTGCGCAAACTGGAAGATAATGTCAAGCAGGAATTGAACGGCCGCGAACGCGAAGACTTGAACAAGGCGCGCGAACAGATCATGGCCATCGCGCAGCAGGCGGGCATTCCGTTGAAACAGCTGATACTCGATGGCTTGCACCCGCGCACGGGCAAAGTCGCCGTGCGTTACCGCCATCCTGACAATGCGTCCGAGCAATGGACTGGCCGTGGCCGCCAGCCGCTGTGGGTCAAACAGTGGGTGGAATCGGGCAAGTCGATCGATCTGCTGCGCGTATAATTCGGTATACTCCTGGCGCAGTGGCA
The DNA here is from genome assembly GCF_019345455.1 of Janthinobacterium sp. NKUCC06_STL. Lineage (NCBI taxonomy): Bacteria > Pseudomonadati > Pseudomonadota > Betaproteobacteria > Burkholderiales > Oxalobacteraceae > Janthinobacterium > Janthinobacterium sp. NKUCC06_STL. The sequence continues at coordinate 1,464,220 of NZ_JAHKQY010000001.1, read as the reverse complement.
CGGCTGTCAGCCGCGCGCCGCGCCTTGCCAGGCTTCCCTATTTGACCCTACTTATACCGCCCACACCATGCTTCCATTGTCCAGAACGATCTTCAAGGCCTACGATATTCGGGGCATCATCGCTAAAACCCTCGATGCCAGCGTGGCCCACAAGATCGGCCAGGCATTTGGCCAGGCCGCCCTGGCCAAGGGCGAGCAGCGGGTCGTGATCGGCCGCGATGGCCGCCTGTCGGGACCGGAATTGACGGCGGCGCTGGCGCAGGGCTTGCAAGCGGCCGGCGTCGACGTGATCGACCTGGGCGTGGTGGCCACGCCGATGGTGTACTTCGGCACGAACGTGCTCGATACGCGCTCCGGCATCATGGTCACGGGCAGCCACAATCCGCCCGATTACAACGGCTTCAAGATGGTGCTGGCCGGTGAAGCGATCCACGGCGAAGCGATCCAGGCCCTCTACCACAGCATCGTCGCGCACGACGGCAGCGCCAGCGCCAAGGACGTTGCCAACCCGGGAACCTATGCCACGCACGATATCCGCGCCGCCTACCTGGAGCGCATCCTGGGCGACGTCAAGCTGGCGCGCCCGATCAAGATCGCCGTCGACTGCGGCAATGGCGTGGCCGGTGCATTCGCGGGCGACCTGTTCCGCGGCATGGGCTGCGACGTCATCGAACTGTTCTGCGAAGTCGATGGCAATTTCCCGAACCACCACCCGGACCCGGCGCATCCGGAAAACCTGCAAGACCTGATCCGCTGCCTGGCCGAGACGGATGCCGAAATCGGCATCGCCTTCGATGGCGACGGCGACCGCCTGGGCGTAGTCACCAAGGATGGCCAGATCATCTACCCCGACCGCCAGATGATGCTGTTTGCCGCCGACGTGCTGACCCGCCACCCTGGCGCGCAGATTTTGTACGACGTGAAATGCACGCGCCACCTGGCGCCGTGGATCAGCAAGCATGGCGGCGTGCCGCTGATGTACAAGACGGGCCACTCGCTGGTGAAAGCCAAGCTGCGCGAAACGGGCGCGCCGCTGGGCGGCGAAATGAGCGGTCATATCTTCTTCAAGGACCGCTGGTACGGTTTCGACGACGGCATGTATTCGGCCGCGCGCCTGCTGGAAATCCTCACGCGCGAAGCGGATCCTTCGGCTTTGCTGAATTCCCTGCCGCAGTCCGACAGCACGCCGGAACTGCACCTGGAACTGAAGGAAGGCGAGAACGTCGCACTGATGGACATGCTGCGCCGCGACGCCGTCTTCCCCGGCAATGAACAGATCATCACCATCGACGGCTTGCGCGTGGAATACGCGGACGGCTTCGGCCTGGCCCGTTCGTCGAACACCACGCCGGTGATCGTCATGCGCTTCGAAGCGGAAACGCCGGCAGCGCTGGCGCGCATCCAGGGACAGTTCAAGAGCGTGATCCTGGCCGCCAAGCCAGACGCCGTACTGCCGTTCTGACAGCATGGCGGCTCAACCTGGCGCACAGGCGCCCTTGAAAATCCTGCTGGTGCGGGTATCCTCGCTGGGCGACGTGCTGCATAACCTGCCGATGGTGGCGGACATCGCACGCCATTTCCCGAACGCGACCATCGACTGGGTGGTCGAGGAGGGTTACGCCAGCCTGGTGCGCCTGAACCCGCGCGTGAACACCATCTTCCCGTTCGCGCTGCGGCGCTGGCGCAAGAGCCTGGGCAAGAAGGAGACGCGCGCGGAAATCGCCGCCTTCTTCCGCAGCCTGCGCCAGACGCATTACGATTATGTGTTCGATACCCAGGGCTTGCTCAAGACGGGCATCATCATGGGCGCCGCGCGCCTGGCGCCGGGCGGACAGAAGGTCGGCCTGGCCAATGGCAGCGAAGGCTCCGGCTACGAAGGCATCTCGCGCCTGTTCCATACCAAAAGCATTCCGCTTGACCCGCGTACGCATGCGGTGGCGCGCGGCCGACTGGTGGCCGGCGCGGCACTCGGCTACGCGGTCGACACCCCGGCCGATTTCGGCTTGCCGGAAGTATCGAACAGCGAGCCGCGCCCGGACTGGATGGGCGAAGCACCTTACTGCGTGTATTTCCACGGCACGGCGCGCGACGCCAAGAAATGGGCGCCGGAACACTGGATCGCTCTAGGCCAGGCGCTCGCACCCATGCCGATTTTGCTGCCCTGGGGTTCGCCCAAGGAAAAGGCGGAAGCGGAAGTGCTGGCGGCCGGCCTGCCCAACGCGCGCGTGCTGCCGAAACTGTCGATGGGCGACGCCACCCTGCTGGCGCGCCACGCGGCGCTGGTGGTCGGCGTTGACACGGGCCTGACGCACATCGCCGCCGCCTTTGTGCGCCCGACGGTGGAAATCTATGCCGATTCGCCGCTGTGGAAAACGGAAGGCAACTGGTCGCCGAAAATCATCAACCTGGGCGACAAAGGCGCGCCGCCCGGCGTGCCGGAAGTGCTGGCCGCGGCGCGGCGCCTGCTGGCCGACTATCCTCCCGCCTGACTTTAACATTCAATAAACATGCGACTTCTTTATACCCTCGCCTGGTGGCTGGCCTTGCCCCTGGTGCTGGCGCGGCTGTGGCTGCGCGGACGCCAGGAACCCGGCTACCGCCAGCACTGGGGCGAGCGCCTGGGCTGTTACGGCCGTCAGCCGGCACCTCTTCCTGACACCATCTGGCTGCACGCCGTCTCCGTCGGCGAGACGCGTGCGGCCGAGCCGCTGATCGATGCGCTGCTGGCCGCCTGGCCCGCGTGCCGCATCGTCCTCACGCACATGACGCCGACGGGGCGCGCCACTGGTAAATCCCTGTTCGCGAAACACGGCGCGCGCCTCGTGCAAAGCTATCTGCCGTATGACACGGGCGCCATGCCGGCCCGTTTCATCCGCCATTTCGCGCCGCGTATCTGCATCCTGATGGAGACGGAAGTGTGGCCGAATCTGATCCACCAATGCAATCGCTACAAAGTGCCCGTGGTGCTGGCCAATGCGCGCTTGTCGCAGCGCTCGCTGGGCAAGGCGCAGCGCCTGGGTCAACTCATCGCCGATGCGGCGCGCGGCATCACCCTGGTGGCGGCGCAGACGCAGGACGACGCCGATCGCGTGCGCCAGCTGGGCGTGCGGGACGTGGTGGTCACGGGCAGCATCAAGTTCGACGTCGTCGTGCCCGAGGCGGCGCTGGCGACGGGGGCATGGCTGCGCGGCGCCATCGATGCATCGTCCCACCCGCGCCCCGTGCTGCTATGCGCCAGCACGCGCGAAGGGGAAGAGCAGCTGATTCTCGATGCCTATACCCGTGCCAACTTGCCTGCGAATGCGCTGCTGCTGATCGTGCCGCGCCATCCGCAGCGTTTCGACGAGGTGGAAAAACTGATCGCGGCGCAGGGCCTGGCCGTGCAGCGCAGGTCTGGCCTGGCGCAGGGCGATGCCGTCGCTGCGGGCACGCAAGTGCTGCTGGGCGACTCGATGGGCGAGATGTTTGCCTATTACGCGGCCTGCGATTGCGCGTTCGTCGGTGGCAGCCTGCTGCCGCTGGGCGGGCAAAACCTGATCGAGCCGGCGGCCCTGGGCAAGCCTGTGCTGATCGGCCCGCACACCTTCAATTTCGCGCTGGTGACCGAACAGGCGATCACCGCCGGCGGTGCCGCGCGGGTGGCGGACGCCGATGCGCTGATGGCGCAGGCGTCGGCCTTGTTGCAGGATCCGGCGCAGCTGGCGTCGATGGGGCAAAAGGCGCTGGCGTTTGCGGCGCAGCACCGTGGGGCCACGCCGCGCACCGTCGCTGCGATCAAACCGCTGTTGGCGTGATGTATGCGCGGCCAACAATGTTGTCGGATTACGGCCTGCGGCCTAATCCGACCTACGTGACTGTAGGTCGGATTAGCTCGTAGAGCGTAATCCGACAGGCACCTACGTAAACAGCACCGGCAACTCCTGCGAGCGTTTTCTCAGCGCCTGCTTGGCGCCATCGTAATCGGGATAAATCGACTCCACGGTGGCCCAGAAGCGGGGGCTGTGGTTCATTTCCAGCAGGTGCGACAGTTCATGCGCCACTACGTAGTCGATCAGCGGCAGGGCGAAGTGGATCAAACGCCAGTTCAGGCGGATCTTGCGCTCGATGGTGCAGCTGCCCCAGCGCGTGCCGGCTGACGATAGCGACAGTGAATCGTAGCGCACCCCCAGCTTGTCCGCATACACGTCCAGGCGCGCCTCGAACAGCTGTCGCGCTTCGTGCTGGAACCAGCCCTTCACTTTTTCCTTCAATTGCTGCTCGCTGCCCGTGGGCGTGACCCATACGTGCAGCTCATTCGTCTCGCGCTGGAAGCTGGCGCGGTGGCGCGGCGCCTGGTGCAATCGCAAGGTGATCTCGCCGCCGAGGTAAGGCAGCACGGCGCCGTCGACCCAGGCCACGGGCGGGCGCTGCTGGCGCTGCACCTTGCGCTCGCCCCGCTCCAGCAGCTTCGAGACGATCCAGCTCTGCTTGGCGCGGATGGCGTTGTCGATTTCGGCCAGGGTGACGCGCTTGGGCGCCGTCACGCGCAAGCCGTTATCGTCGATCATGAAGCCGATGGAACGGCGCGTGGAGCGGCGCAGGGCGAATTCGACGAGGTGGCTGCCCAGCTGCAGCTGGCGCAATGGCGGGCCATCGGCGGTGCGTGGCGGGGAGGGAAGGACAGGGCGCGCGGGAGGCGTGGCAGGCGCCGGTGGCGGCGCCAGGGGAACTACAGGCTTTGCCTCCACGGGCGGCGCTGGCGGTGCCGTGGGGCGCACCGCCGGGGGCGTGCTGGTCGAGACGTCATGCGCGAACAAATCCAGTTGCTGGTCGCCGACCTTGATGGTCTTCATCTGCTGGCGCAGTGTCGGCTCCTGGATGACCGCGCTGATGCCGTCTAGCCAGCGTTGTAGGCGTGAGGCGAAATGACGCGCATTTCTGATTCTATCCAATTTTCCACCTGTTGCATCATGCTGTCCGGGGTTTGCCCTTCCGGCGAAATCGGTTTGCCTATCGAGACGGTGATCAGTCCCGGGCGTTTGAGGAATGACTGCTTGGGCCAGCACTCGCCTGAATTGTGCGCAATCGGCACCACCACGGCGCCCGTGGCAATCGCCAGACGCGTGCCGCCGCTTTTGTACTTGCCCGCCTGGCCGACGGGAATGCGGGTGCCTTCAGGGAACATGATAATCCATTGGCCATCGGCCAGGCGTCGCTTGCCATGCGCGACGACGCTCTTGAACGCATGCTTGCCCTGCTTGCGGTCGATGGGGATCATGCGCAGCAGCGCCATGGCCCAGCCGAAGAAGGGGATGTACAAAATCTCCTTCTTGAACACATACACGAGCGGGCGTGGCAGGCTGGGAAGCAAAAAGATGGTTTCCCATGCCGACTGGTGCTTCGACAGCACGATGGCTGGCGCATCGGGGAAGTTCTCGGCGCCCTTGACTTCGTAGCGGATGCCGCAAATGACCTTGGCACACCACAGGATAAACACGTTCCAGCGCGAGGTGACCCAATAGCGCTTGTTGTAGCTCAATGGCGCGGCAAAAAAGCACACGCAGGCCCAGACGATGGTGGCCACGATCATGATGATCATGAACAGCAGGGATCGCAGGAACAGGGAAATATTACGCAATGCGGTTCTCCGAAGATTAGATGCTCAATGCCACGGCGGGCGCCGATGCCGCGGGCGCCTTGAGCAGGTGGCTGACGACGGCGGCCAGGTCGGGGAAGACCTGGGTGCCAGGCGGCAGGCCACCCGTTTCGTTGGTTTTTTCGCCCTTGCCCGTCAAGACCAGGTAGGGCACGCAGCCGCTGATGAAGCCGGCCTGCAGGTCGCGCAGCGAATCGCCGACTGTGGGCACGCCTTTCAGGCTGGTGTTGTAGCGCTGCGAAATTTCATGGAACATGCCCGGTTTCGGCTTGCGGCAGTCGCAATTGTCCGCGCCCGCGTGCGGGCAAAAGAAGATGGCGTCGATATCGGCGCCCACCTGCTGCGCCAGGGTGTGCATCTTCTGGTGGATCGCGTTGAGCACCGTCATGTCGAAATATTCGCGCGCGATGCCCGACTGGTTCGAGGCGATGACCACGCGATAGCCAGCCTGGTTCAGGCGGGCGATCGCTTCGAGCGAACCGGGTATCGGCAGCCATTCGGCAGGCGACTTGATGAAGTCCGGCGAGTCATGATTAATGACACCGTCGCGGTCGAGAATAATCAGTTTCAGCGCCGGCGTGCCCATTATGCCGCCAGCTTGGAAATGTCGGCCACGCGGTTCATCATGCCGTGCAGCGACGACAGCAAGGCCAGGCGGTTGTTGCGCAGGGCGACATCCTCGGCCATCACCATCACATCGTTGAAGAAGCCATCGACGTCGTCGCGCAGCTGCGCCAGCGTTTGCAGGGTGCTGGTGAAGTCGCCCTCGGCAAAGGCTGCATCGACTTCCGGCTGCACGCGCGAGACGGCGGCGGCGAGTTTTTTCTCCGCCTCGTCCTGCAGCAGTGCCACGTTGACGCCGCCGGCGGCGACCTGGCTCACGGCTTCCTCGTTCTTTTTCAGGATGTTCGTGATGCGCTTGTTGGCCGCTGCCAGCGAGGCGCTTTCCGGCAGGGCGGCAAACGCCTGCACGGCTTCCAGGCGCTGCACGATGTCGTCCAGGCGGTCCGGGTTTTGCGCCACGACGGCTTCGATTTCATTCGGCGAGAAACCGCGCTCGCGCAGGATGCCGCGCAGGCGGTCCAGCATGAAGGTGGTGACATCCGCGACGGGGTCCTTGAATCCGGGAACGGCTGCGAACTGCGCGGCCGCATCCGCCAGCAAGCCCTGGATCGACAAAGGCAAGCGTTTTTCCAGCAGCATGCGCAGCACGCCCAGCGCATGGCGGCGCAGCGCGAACGGATCCTTGTCGCCCGTCGGCGCCAGGCCGATGGACCAGATGCCGACCAGGGTTTCGAGCTTGTCGGCCAGGGCCACGGCGGTGCCGGTACCGGTGGTTGGCAGGCTGTCGCCGGCAAAGCGCGGCTGGTAATGTTCGGAGGCGGCCAGCGCCACTTCTTCCGGTTCGCCGTCATGGCGCGCGTAGTAGGTGCCCATGATGCCTTGCAGCTCAGGGAATTCGCCCACCATGTCGGTCAGCAGATCGGCCTTGGCCAGCAGGGCGCCACGTTCGGCCAGGGCCACGTCATATTGCAGCTTGGCGGCGATGGCGCCGGCCAGCGACTTGACGCGCTCTGTGCGGGCCGCTTGCGTGCCCAGCTTGTTGTGATAGACGACGTTGGCCAGCAGCGGCAGACGCGATGCCAGGGTTTTCTTCTTGTCTTGCTCGAAGAAGAACTTGGCGTCGGACAGGCGCGGGCGCACGACGCGCTCGTTGCCGCCGATGATGTGCTCGGGCGTGTCCGTCTCGATGTTCGAGACGATCAGGAAGCGCGAACGCAGCTTGCCTTCGCTGTCCGTCAGCGCGAAATACTTCTGGTTCGTCTGCATGGTGAGGATCAGGCATTCCTGTGGCACGGCCAGGAATTCTTCCTCGAAGTGGCATTCATACACGACCGGCCATTCGACCAGGGCCGTGACTTCATCGAGCAGCGCTTCGGGCATCAGCACCTGGTCGGCGCCGGCCTTGTCCAGCAACTGGGCGCGGATGCGTTCCTTGCGTTCCTCGTTGCTGGCGATGACGCTGGCGTTGAGGATCAGGGACGGCGCATAGTTTTCCGCGTGCGCGATGGTGATCGGTTCGCCGTCGGTGAGGAAGCGGTGGCCCAGGGTGGTGCGGCCGGCCGTCAGTCCCAGCAGGGTCAGGGGCAGGATATTGATGCCGTGCAGGGCGATCAGGCTGTGGGCTGGGCGCACGAATTGCACGGTGGTACCGTCCGGGCGCTGATAGCTCATCAGTTTTGGAATCGGCAGCTTGGCGGCCGACTCCGTCAATGCCGCCTGCGCGCCGGTGGCGAGCTGGCTGCCTGGCGCCGTGTAGGTGTAGAAGAAGCTTTCAGCCTTGCCGTCGGCGGCGCGTTCCAGCTCGGCCACCGTCAGGTCGGGGAAGCCCAGCGCGGCCAGTTTCTTGGCCAGCGGCGGCGTGCCGTTGCCGTTCGCGTCCAGCGCCACGGAGACGGGCAGGACTTTTTCACGGATCGATTTGTCGGGCGAGACTTCGCGCACGTTGGTGATGGAGACGGCCAGGCGGCGCGGCGAGGCGTAGCTGGTGGCGACGCTGTCGGCTTCCAGGAAGTCGCGCGCCTTCAGGCCGTTGACGATGCCGGCCGTGAAGGCGGCGCCCAGTTTGGCCAGCGCTTTCGGCGGCAGTTCTTCGGTCAGCAGTTCGATGAGCAGTGTTTGGTTCATGGTGTTCTTGTCTGGTACGGCGGTGTATGAGCTAGGCGATCAAGCGGCGGCGGGTTGGTCTGCGGCGGGCAGCATCGGGAAACCGAGGCGCTCGCGCGAGTCGTAATACGCTTGTGCCACCAGGCGCGACAGGGTGCGCACGCGGCCGATGTAGGCGGCGCGTTCCGTTACCGAGATGGCGCCACGCGCATCGAGCATATTGAAGCTGTGCGAAGCCTTCATGATCTTTTCGTAGGCGGGCAGGGTCAGTTGCAGCTCGATCAAACGCTTCGCTTCCGCTTCGTAGTTGCCGAACTGTTCGAACAGCAGGTCCGTATTTGCGTGCTCGAAGTTGTAGGTCGATTGCTCCACCTCGTTCTGGTGGAAGACGTCGCCGTAGGTCAGCTTTTTCGTGGTGCCGTTTTCTTCCCACTCCGTCCACACCAGGTCATACACGTTTTCCACGCCTTGCAGATACATGGCCAGGCGTTCGATGCCGTACGTGATTTCGCCCAGCACGGGCTTGCAATCGAGGCCGCCCACTTGCTGGAAATAGGTAAATTGGGTCACTTCCATGCCGTTCAGCCAGACTTCCCAGCCCAGGCCCCAGGCGCCCAGGGTCGGGCTTTCCCAGTCGTCTTCGACGAAGCGCACGTCATTCTGCTGCAAGTCCAGGCCCAGGGCGGCCAGCGAACCCAGATACAGGTCGAGGATGTTTTCCGGCGCGGGCTTGAGCACCACCTGGTACTGGTAGTAGTGCTGCATGCGGTTCGGGTTTTCGCCATAGCGGCCATCTTTCGGGCGGCGCGACGGCTGCACATACGCGGCGCGCCACGGTTCCGGACCAATCGCGCGCAGGAAGGTGCCGGTGTGGAAGGTGCCGGCGCCGACTTCCATGTCGTAAGGCTGGAGCAGGGCGCAACCTTGCTTGTCCCAATAGGTTTGCAAGGTCAGGATAATTTGTTGAAATGTGAGCATCGTATGAGTTCGCCGCGCGGGAGGCTGCGCTTTGTTAAGGTTTGCTTGAAGCCCGGACGCATGCTTGGAAGCGCGTCCGGGCCGGGGTTTTGCTAATTTTAGCGGTTTTTACGGGCCCACTGTGACTCTTCGGGCAATATCGGCCGCTTATTGCTGCGCGGCGCGGCCACGGCGGGCGGCGCGCGACAGCAGGAAGGCCGTCAGCAGGGCCAGCGCGGCCAGGGCCAGCACCAGTTTATTGCCGTACAGAATGTATGGCGTCATGCCGCCCATGCCTTGCACCTTGGCCGCCAGGGTCGCTTGCTGCTCCGGCGGCAGCAGGCTTTGTACCACGCCCTTGCCGTCGATGACGGCGGTGGCGCCCGTGTTCGTCGAGCGCAGCATCGGGCGGCCCGTTTCCAGGCTGCGCATCTGCGAAATCTGCAAATGCTGCGGGATGGCGATCGAATCGCCAAACCAGGCCAGGTTCGAGATATTGAGTAGCACGGACGCCGACTGCTTGCCATGGCGGTGGGCGCTGGCCAGCTGTCCCGCGATTTCCTCGCCAAACAAATCTTCGTAGCAGATATTCGGCAGCACCAGCTGGTCGCGCACGGGCAAAGGCGCCTGGACTTCCGCGCCGCGGCCCATGTCGCCCAGCGGGATGGCCATCATGGCGACAAACCAGTGCAGGCCGGGCGGCACGAATTCGCCGAACGGCACCAGGTGGTGCTTGCGGTACTGGTAGTACGGACCCGGCGTGCCGTTGGGCGTGATCCCCACGGCCGCATTGTAGAAGCGCTGCTGCTCGTCGAGCACGGGCATGCCGACCAAAATCGTGCTGCCCGTCTGCTGTGAATACGTCGCCAGGTTATCCAGATAGCCGGGCGGCAGCTGGTGCGGCAGCACGGTGACGGCCGTTTCCGGCGTGGCGATCAGATCGGCCGGCGCGCTGGTGATGGCGCTCTGGTACATCTGCAGGGCGCCCAGCACGAAGCCGGGATCGAATTTCTGCTGCTGCGGCACGTTCCCTTGCAGCAGGCGCACGGTGATCGGGCGTCCGACCGGGTGCGTCCAGGCCACGTACTGCAAGCCAATGCCGGCCGCGTACAGGGCGATGACGCCGCCCAGCGCAAACCAGCGCGTGCGGTGTGTCAGCAGCAGCAGAGCGCCGGCCGACAACGCCGCCAGCCAGCCCAGGCCATACGCGCCGACGATGGGAGCAAAGCCGGCCAGCGGGCTGGCATTGTGGGCGTAACCGGTGGCCAGCCACGGGAAACCCGTAAACAGCCAGCCGCGCGTCCATTCGAACAGGGTCCAGGTGGCGGGCAGCACCAGCAGGGTCATGGCGGGCAGGGACAGCACCCAGCGCTGGCGCAGCCAGGCAGCCGCGCCCATGGCCAGGGCCACGTAAATGGCCATCAGGAGGGCCAGCAGGGCCACGGCGATGGCGGCGATCGGCGCGGCCATGTCGCCATAGCGGTGCATGGAGATATACAGCCAGTGCGTGCCGGCCGCGCACCAGCCAAAGCCATAGGCCCAGCCGATCAGCGCGCCGGCCTTGACGTTCGATGCGCGCAGCACCTGGTAGAACAGCACGCCCAGGCTGAGGATTTGCAGGGGCCAGTAGCCGAAAGGGGCGAACGCCAGCACGGCGACGGCGCCAGCGATGGCGGCAGTCAGCATGCGCGCCCACGTGCTGAGGGGCGGTTTGGCGGGGGCGTTGGGATCGACGCGTCTGAAACGCATTTACAGCACGCGCATGTCAGAGTTCCAGTTCCGGCACGTTGGGCAGGCGCTCGACGAGCAGCACGTGCACCTGGCGCGCATCGGCGCGCAGCACCTCGAAGCGAAGATTGCCCAGGTCGAAAATATCGCCCTTGTGCGCCATGCGGCCCAGGTACTTCGAGACGAGGCCGCCGATGGTGTCGACGTCGTCGTCGACCAGGTGGCTGCCCACTTCTTCGTTGAACTGTTCGATCTCGGTCAGCGCCTTGACTCTCCAGCGGGGGCCGAACTGGCCTTCCTTGAGCGAGAGGATATTGTCCTCGGCTTCGTCGAAGTCGTATTCGTCCTCGATGTCGCCGACGATCTGTTCCAGCACGTCTTCGATGGTGATCAGGCCGGCGACGCCGCTGTATTCATCGACGACGATGGCCATGTGATTGTGGTTGGCGCGGAAATCGCGCAGCAGCACATTCAGGCGTTTCGATTCGGGGATGAAGATGGCGGGGCGCAGCATGTCGCGCACGTCGAAAGTTTCTTCTGCGTAATAACGCAGCAAGTCTTTCGCCAGCAGGATGCCGATGACCTTGTCGCGCTCGCCTTCGATCGCGGGGAAGCGCGAGTGGGCGGTCGACAGGACTTCCGGCATCCATTCCTCGATCGGCTTGCTGATGTCGATGACATCCATTTGCGAACGGGGAATCATGATGTCGCGCGCGCAGAGATCCGATACCTGGAACACGCCTTCGATCATCGACAGGGCGTCGGCGTCGATCAGCTTGCGTTCATGCGCATCGTGTAGAACTTCGAGCAATTCTGCACGGTTCTCTGGCTCGGGGGATATGAGTGCGGTCAGGCGTTCAAACAGTGACCGGTGGGGCTTGACGTCAGTTCTGACGCCACTAGGGTGCTCGGGCATAGGAGGCGTGAGCCGTTGTTGCGAAGGGATATAGGATACACCAAAAGTGGGGGAATACCGGATTTCCCCGCTTTTGATGCAAATTTAATACGTTGAAGTGCGCCGTTGCGCGATCTTTCAGGCCGCTTCCTGGCCCAGCACGCGCGCGCGCAGGGCCGCCACGTCGGCCTGCCAGTCGGCGAAATGCTCGCTGTCCTGCCACAGTTGGCGCAGTTCCGACGACTCGGCCGTGATGCGCTCGAAGGCCAGGCGCGCTTTTTCCAAGAGCGGCGGCGTGACCTTCTTCTTGCAGGCGGCCACCCATTCGTCCACTTCGGCCGTGGCCGGGTCATCCTCGCCCTCGCCAGGCTGGCCCTGCAGGCGCGCGATCACGTCCAGCGCGGCCAGCGCTTCGGCGGCGAATGGCGCTTCGAGTGCCGCTTCCTGGCTGTCGATGACGTTGTCGAGCGTCGTCTCGACCAGTTCCAGGGTTTTATATTCGTGCAAGTCCTGCGCCCAATCCATGGCGTAGTCGTTGCCGAAGGCGTCTGTGGCCCAGGTTCCCATGCGCTTACTCCTTGTACGGGTCGGTAATGCCGAGTTTCGCGAGGATGTCCGTTTCCAGGCCCTCCATCTCGGTCGCTTCCTCGTCATCCATGTGGTCGTAGCCCTGCGCATGCAGCACGCCGTGGACGATCAAATGGGCCGTGTGCTCTTCCACGCTTTTCTTCTGTTCTTGCGCCTCCTTTTCCAGCACGTCCGTGCACAGGATGATGTCGGCGCGCGTCGGCTCGTCCTCGGCCAGTTCTTCGCCTTCGTTGTAGGCGAAGGTCAGCACGTTGGTGGCGTAGTCCTTTTCGCGGTAGTCGCGGTTCAGGCTGCGGCCTTCTTCCGCGTCGACGAAGCGGATGGTGAATTCGGCCGGCGCGAACAGGGCCGCCTTGACCCAGCGGCGCACTTTCGGGCGCGTGATCAGGGTTTCCAGGCGGGTGTCCGGGTATTGCACGGACAAGGACAGTTTATTTTTTTCGGACATTTTTGGCGGCAGCTGGTTTCAATAAGGAGGGCAGGTGGGCGGCGTCGGCGTTGGCCGCCTGCGCCGTTTCATACGCGTCGACGATGCGTGCGACGAGCGGGTGGCGCACCACGTCGGTGCTGTTAAATTGCGTAAAGCCGATGCCGCGCACATCTTTCAGCACATGCACGGCGTCGATCAGGCCGCTCGTCTGGCTCTTGTGCAGGTCGACTTGCGTGACGTCGCCCGTCACCACGGCCTTGCTGCCAAAGCCGATGCGCGTCAAGAACATCTTCATCTGTTCGACGGTGGTGTTTTGCGCTTCATCGAGGATGACGAAGGCGTGGTTCAGGGTGCGTCCGCGCATGTAGGCCAGCGGGGCGATCTCGATCACCTGTTTTTCAAACAGCTTTTGCGTGCGGTCAAAGCCCAGCAGATCGTACAGCGCGTCGTACAGGGGACGCAGGTACGGGTCGACCTTTTGCGCCAGGTCGCCCGGCAAGAAGCCCAGGCGCTCGCCCGCTTCGACGGCGGGGCGCGTCAGGATGATGCGCTTGACGGCATCGCGCTCGAGCGCATCGACGGCGCAGGCGACGGCCAGGTAGGTTTTACCCGTGCCGGCCGGACCGACGCCGAAGCTGATGTCGTGTTCGAGGATGTCGCGCAAATACGCGATCTGGTGCGGCGTGCGCCCGCGCAGGTCGGAGCGCCGCGTTTTCAGCACGGGGCTGGCGATGTCTGGCTCGACGAAGGTGCTGGCGGGCGCGTTGGCGTGGTGTTCCGAGGCGGCGGACAGGCCCGCGCGCTGCTCCACCAGGGCCAGTTGCACTTCTTCCAGCGGCACGACCTTGTTGGCGATGGCGTAGAACTGTTCGAGGATTTCCACGGCGCGTTCGGCATTGCTGCCGCCGACGATGAATTTCTCGCCGCGGCGGAAGATCGTCACGTCGAGGGCGGCGGAAATCTGGCGCAGGTTTTCATCGAGGGGGCCGCACAGGTGCGCCAGGCGCGTGTTGTCGAGCGGCTCGGGGATGAAGTAATGCGGCTGTATCGGGGCTTTGGTTTTCAACTGGCTCTTTTCAATGCGGGTGCGCTGGCGACGAGTTCGCCGCGTAGGGTGTAGGAATGGCTTTCGGTGATGCGCACGTCGACCAGCTGGCCGATCAATTGCAAACCGTCGGGGCCGGCGTCGAAGTTGACCACGCGGTTGTTTTCCGTGCGGCCTTGCAGTTCACGATCAATTGTGTCCTTCTTCGAACGGCCTTCGACGAGGATGGTTTGTACCGTGCCCACCATGGCCAGGCTGTACTTGCGCGTGTTGGCGTCGATGGCGGCCTGCAGCTGCTGCAAACGGGCCAGCTTGACTTCATGCGGCGTGTCGTCTTCCAGGCTGGCGGCCGGCGTGCCGGGGCGTTTGCTGAAGATGAAGCTGTAGCTGTTGTCAAAGCCCACGTCCGCGATCAGCTTCATCATGGCGTCGAAGTCGGCCTGGGTCTCGCCGGGGAAACCCACGATGAAGTCCGACGAAATGGCCATGTTCGGGCGCACGGCGCGGATGCGGCGGATGATGGACTTGTATTCGAGGCCCGTGTAGCCGCGCTTCATGGCGCCGAGGATCTTGTCGGAACCGTGCTGCGCCGGCAGATATAAATGGTCGACCAGTTGCGGGATCTTCGCGTAGGCGTCGATCAGGCGCTGCGTGAATTCCTTCGGGTGGCTGGTGACGAAGCGCATGCGCTCGATGCCGGGAATGTCGGCCACGTATTCGAGCAGCAGGGCGAAGTCGGCGATGTCTCCGCCTTCCATCGCGCCCCGGTAGGCGTTCACGTTTTGCCCCAGCAGGGTGATTTCCTTGACGCCCTGGGCGGCCAGGCCAGCCACTTCCGTCAGCACGTCCTCGAAGCGGCGCGACACTTCCTCGCCGCGCGTGTAGGGCACGACGCAGTAGCTGCAATATTTGCTGCAGCCTTCCATGATGGAGACGAACGCAGAGGCGCCTTCCACCTTGGCCGGCGGCATGTGGTCAAACTTTTCGATTTCCGGGAAGCTGATGTCCACTTGCGAGGTGCCGCTGGTGCGGCGCAACTCGATCATCTGCGGCAGGCGGTGCAGGGTTTGCGGGCCGAAGACCATGTCGACATACGGTGCGCGCTTGACGATGGCGTCGCCTTCCTGCGACGCCACGCAGCCACCCACACCGATCAGCAGGTGCGGCTTGGCCAGTTTCAGCTCGCGCAGACGGCCCAGGTCGGAAAACACTTTTTCCTGCGCCTTTTCGCGCACGGAGCAGGTATTGAGCAGGATCACATCGGCATCTTCCGGCGTGTCGGTGCGCACCAGGCCATCGGAGGCGCCCAGCACGTCGGCCATCTTGTCCGAGTCGTACTCGTTCATCTGGCAGCCGAAGGTTTTAATGAATACTTTTTTCTGCATGGCGTCGGGCGCTTATCGGTAAGTGTGGCGGCAAACAAGAGGGTTGGACAGGATGCTGCAGCGCAGAGGGGACCGCTCAGGGTCGGGCGCGGTGGATGACCGGCCGGGCGCCTCTGGCTACCCGGTGGCAGGCTCGCTGCAAGTTCAGGCCATAGTTTAGCGTAAATCGCCGGGGCGGGCCATGTTGTACTTACCTTGCCGACAAGGTTGCCGCCTGCATATGCGCCCATTTTCAGTAATGCCTAAAAGCATTTATTGCCGTGCGACACCATTGATTTGTAACAAGTTGCTGCAAAGCCTTGTGTGCGCCCGCTGGCATCCTAATGTGTTGAAATAGCATCGTTGCCAAGCCAACCAGCAGCTTGATTGATATTTAACAATCAGGAAGTTTGCGCGAGGCGCAGATGCTGCGTGATTGGGCTAGTATATTGTCTTATATGCAATTCATTTCAGAGAATTGCACGTGCTTTTAGTGTCTTTACTCACGCGGCAAGCTGCGTACCTTGGCTGGGCGTGGCTGTGCAGGTCCTGTGCAGGCAGTGCGATAAGGAGGGGAGGCTGAATCCGATGGAAAGACGTTTATTTAATTAAACACTCTAAGCCAGCCTTAAGTTCGAATCGGCATTATTTTCTACATTCACCAGACGAGGAAAAATCATGGCACATCATGCATTAGCATCGCAAGAGAGTTACAACCCGAACCACCTGCTGGATATTCTGCTGAGCAAGATGCAGCTGAAAAACGATGCAGCCCTGTCGCGTCTGCTGGAAGTGGCGCCACCCGTCATCAGCAAGATCCGCCACCACCGCTTGCCGGTCGGCGCCTCGCTGCTGATCCGCATGCACGAAGTGACGGGCATGAGCATCCGTGACCTGCGCGACCTGATGGGCGACCGCCGCACCAAGTATCGTTTGTCCGACGCCCAGGGCCGTCCAAAAGCGGAAGACCGCGGCGATGCGCAAGAATCGAATTACGCGCACTGATGTGGCGGTTGCACGCTGACTGTGCCGCTTGCGTAGCTGCTGGCGGCAACAGGCTGGCGTGGGCCGGGCAGCATGGACGTACCGTACTACCCCTAACGGCTTTCGCCTCGCAGCGAGAGCCGTTTGCGTTTGCGCCAGTGTTTAGCTCAGCAGCGCCGAGGTGATTTCATCGTAGCGCAGCTCCGTTTCGCGGAACAGTTGCAGATACGTGTCTTCGCCCAGGCCCAGCGCATCCCAGGCCACCGGCGAGACGCGCGGCACCATGTCGTCGCCCGCCTGCGCCAGGTCGAGCGCGCACACAATCGCATTGGCCACGTGGATCAACGATGCGAGGAAGCCTGCCCCCGGCGTTTCCGGCTGCAGGTAGTTGCCCAGCGCCAGGCGCATGGTGTCGGAAAAATTCCAGTGCTCGGCCAGCGCCACGCCAGCCTGCACGTGATCCACGCCCAGCACGGCCTGCTCCGCTTCGAGCAGGCTGCAATCGTGCGCCGCCTGGTACGCGATGACTTGCGCATAGTGCGCGGGAAAGCTGCTGACCAGCACCAGGCGGCCGATGTTGTGCAGCAGGCCGGCCGTGAAGGCGTAGTCCTGGTTGAAGCGGATCTGCCGCGCCAGCACCTTGGCGCAAGCGGCCGTCGCCACCGAATGGCGCCAGAAAGCCTTGTCGTCGAAACCGGGGCAGCGTCCTTCCGGGAAGCAACCCGTGATGGCGGCCGACGTGATCAGGCTGCGCGTCGTCTGGAAGCCCAAGTAAGTAATCGCCTGCTGGATGGTGGTGGCTTTGACTTGCAAGCCATATTGCGAGGAGTTGGCCAGGCGCAGGGTTTTTGCCGTCAGCGCCTGGTCGTACGACACTTTTTTGGCCAGCACGGAAATATCGACGTCTTCCTGGTCGATGCTGTTGAGCAGTTCCATCACGACGGCGGGTAGCGAGGGTAAATCATCGAGGTGGGCGACGATGTCGTCGAGCGTCAGCTGGGTGCTCATGCGGCCTCTCCCGTGCCCAGGCGGTAAGCCGTGACATAGCCGCGCAGCAAGGTGGTGGCCGCGTCCAGGGGATCCTCGGGGTCATGCTTGCGGAACAGGTAGGCCAGCCGTTCGCTGTCGGCCGCCTGTTGTGCGGCGATTTCTTCGGGTGACGGTGGCGGCGCCTGGATCGGCAGCATGTCGATGTTGTGTCGGGGCATCAGGGCCAGCATGTTTTCCGTGAGTACCGCGCCTTGCGGCAGCAGCACTTGTCCATGCGCATCGAGCAAGACATCCGACAAGACCATGCCAGGACGAACTTGTTCCAGGGGTAGATGTTGATGCATGACCGCCATGACGACTCCTTAGATGATTGCGGGATATTACCATTGCCATGACGCAATGTCTCAACCTGTATCAAGGCCTGGTGGAAAACGGCATTGCTGTAAATCTTGCCAATAAGCATGTCATACCGTACATTTGATTCAGGCTGTTGTCCGCTGACGTCTGTGCGCCCGCGCCGCGGGCTGGCGGCCTGGCACGGGGAGTATTGATCGATGGTGAGTATCCAAGTCCGGCTGACCCTGCTTTTTGTCGTGATCGTCACCCTGGTGCTGGGCATTTCGGGTACCTATACCCAATATACACTGAGCCAGGAACTTGAATCGGGCAGCGCGCGCCTGCGCAGCGGCGTGCTGACGCGCTTGCAGACCAGCTTGCCCTCGGCCCTGTGGGACCTCGACAAATCCAAGGTTGACAGCATCGTCGCGGCCGAAATGCTGCCGCCGGAACTGGTTGGTATTCGCGTCTACGACGCCTCCGTCGGCCTGTTCGCCGGCGAAGTGCGCGACGCGGCCGGCACCCTGGTGCCCTTGAGCGCCGACGTGGCCATGGGCGGCACGCCCGTCGAGGCGCCGCTGGTGTTCCGCGATGCCGTAGCCGCGGCCACGGGCGGCAAGCCGGTGATCGTCGGCAAGGTCATCGTCAATTTCAGCCGCGCCCAGATCGATGCGGCCCTGCGCGGCGAAGTGCGGCGCAAGGTGCTGGAAGTGTTGCTGCTTGACATCATTTTGGTGGGCGCCCTGGCGCTGAGCCTGCGCATCGTCTTTGGCCCCTTGAAACAGTTGCGCGACGGCTTGTTCGACCTGGCCACGCGCGGCAGCGACGAGGTCGAAGAGCTGCCGGAAAACCGGCGCGACGAACTGGGCGACGTGATCCGCGGCTTCAATGCCGTGCAGCGCAAGCTCAAGTCCATCATCGAGGGCAGCCGCGAGGCGGAAGACATGGCGCGCCGTTCGCAGCAGGCAACGGCGCAGGCCATGGACGAGCTGCGCCGCGCGCAGGAATCGTTGCTGCAGTCGGAACGCCTGGCCTCGCTGGGCAGCCTGGTGGCCGGCGTGGCGCATGAAATCAACACCCCGGTCGGCATCGCGCTGACCAGCGCCTCGGTGCTGAAGGAAGCGACCGATGAGATCAGCGCGGCGGTGGCCGGCGGCAGCGTGAAGAAGACCGATATCGTGCGCTACCTGGAAACGGCCGGCGAAAGCGCGCGCCTGATCATGAACAATGCCTACCGCGCCGCGCACCTGATCCACAGTTTCAAGCAGATCGCCGTCGACCAGGTCAGCGAGGCGCGCCGTTTATTTGAAGTGCGCGACTATATTGGCGAGGTGATCTCGAGCCTGCAGCCGACCCTGAAAAAGACGCGCATCCGCATCGATATCGATTGCCCACCTGGCATCATGCTCGACAGCTATCCGGGCGCGCTGGCACAGGTGCTGACCAACCTGGTCTTGAACTGCGTCGAGCACGCCTTTGATGCGGATACGGACGGCCATATCCATATCGGCGTGCTTGGCGACAAGGACTGGATCGCCATGCAGGTGCGCGACAACGGCCGCGGCATCGCGCCCGACATGCTCGACCGCGTGTTTGATCCGTTTGTCACCACGCGGCGGGGACAGGGCGGCACGGGCCTGGGCTTGAATATCGTATTCAACTTGATTGCCAAGCAGTTTGGCGGCACCATCACGGTCAGCAGCACCTTGGGGCAGGGCGCGACGTTCCTGCTGCGCCTGCCCAAGGTCACGCCATTGCCGGAAGGCGCCGCCAGCGTGCCGGCCGGCCAGGCATAGGCAAGGAGACAAGACATGGCACAGATGGAAAACAGTCAGCAAGTGGCGCTTTTGCGCGGCATCAATGTGGGCCGCGCCAAGCGCGTGGCCATGGCCGACCTGCGCAAGCTGCTGGGCGACCTGGGTTTTGCGCAGGCGCGCACCGTGCTCAACAGCGGTAACGTCGTGTATGACGGCGGCAAGGTCGCGCCGGCCGAGGCCGCTGCCCGCATCGAGGAAGCGCTGGTGCTGAAACTGGGCGTGGCGGCCAGGGTGACGGTGCTGTCGGCCGGCCAGTTCGCCGAACTGATCGACCAGAACACCCTGGCGCCAGCGGCCGATGCGGCCCGTTTGCTGACCCTGGTGCTGAACAATCCGGCCGACATGCAGCGCCTGGCGCCCTTGCTGCAGCGGCCGTGGCAGCCGGAAGCGCTGGCGCTGGGCCAATGGGCCGCGTATGCCTGGTGTCCCGATGGCGTGCTGGCCAGCAAGGTGGTGGCGGCGCTCGGTGTGCTGCTGGGCGATGGCGTCACCTCGCGCAACTGGGCCACCATGCAAAAATTACAGGCGCTGCTGAACGGGCCCGATGCGGCAGCCACATCTGCCAAGGAGCACTGATGCCTTTCATCGAGACGCCATGAACTGGGATATCGTCAAGGGCGTGCTGATCTTGCTGGTTGCCGTCAGCGCCCTGGGCACGGCCTTCGTGCTCATTTCCGCCTCGGGCACGGACAAGGCGGCCTGCATCGCGCGCGCCCTGAAGTCAGGCATTCCTGTCGGGAATATCGAACGGGTGTGCCGCTTGCTGGACAAGTGAGACCGGACGATTGACGTGGCCAAAAAAATTCCGCGCAATGCGGAATTTTTTTAAGGCAGCGGCATCGGCCGCCGAAATAAGCTCAGCTATCGAATTTTTCCTGTTTTTCACCGTGCATGCTAAAGGCCAGCAAGCCCAGTCCCACCAGCAACATCGAGACCATGCTCGCTTCGGGCACGGGCGGCGGCACGTTCGCGTGCTGTACCGCAGGGATGGTGGCCGCGGGCGGCGGCAGTGCGCCCTGGCGCGCACCGGCGCTGCGCCAGCGCGGGGTGGCATTGAGCGTCGAGTCCTGCGCCAGCAGGCGCGCATACGGCAAGTCCGGTGTTTCCCAGCCAGGATTGTCCGCCGTGTTGGTGAAACCGAGACTGTCGTCGCTCACGGCAGGCGCGCGTGCCGTGGGCGGGGAACTATCGCTGGCCGCCACATTGCCGGTACACGCCGACAGCGCCAGCATGGCCATGCATAGCGGCTCAAGTATCTTCATCTTTGACTCCCTGGTTCACCGTGCGGTGCGGCCGAAACCGGCCTGCGCCTGGACGGACAATGCGCCTGTACGGGGGCGTATCACGATTTTTCTAATGAGGTCTTATTACAGCACAAATCGTGGCAATTTTGCTACGTATATTTGCTTTAAATTACGAATATTTATCATTTTGATAGCGCGCAGGCTATCGCTGCCGCACACTTCGCATGAGTACGCTATCGTCGAAAAACACTGTTGTTTTTTTGTGCGAATCGCCAGCACGAAAACAATATATTGATTAGTATATTGTTTATCGTATGATGATCAATATGACCGCCTGTGGGAGGGCAAGATGGAGACAGTTACAACACAACACGCCGAATACAGCCTCGACGCCATGCGTGGCTCGGCCTACAAGGCCAGCTCGCTGCTCAAGGCCATGGGCAATGCCGACCGTTTGATGCTGCTGTGCCAGTTATCGCAGGGCGAGCATTGCGTCAGCGACCTCGAACAGAAAGTGGGCATCGGCCAGCCGACCCTGTCGCAGCAACTGGGCGTGCTGCGCGAAGAGATGCTGGTGGCCACGCGGCGCGACGGCAAGCAGATTTATTACCGCGTCGCCAGCGCGCCCGTGCTGGCCGTGCTGCAAGTGCTGTACGCACAATTTTGCGCGCCGCGCGCCCCGTTCAACGACGAAGCGGACTGATACTGCCATGAACATAGCCTGGCAGCACTTCACGCCATGGGCTTCGCTGGCCGGCGGCATGCTGATCGGCCTGGCCGCGGCCCTGCTGATTCTGTTCAATGGCCGCATCGCCGGCATCAGCGGCATTGTCGGCGGCTTGCTGCGCCCGCGCAGTGGCGACCTGGGCTGGCGCATCGCCTTTCTTGCCGGCCTGATCGGCACGCCCCTGCTGTACCAGTTGTGGCAATCCTTGCCGCCCGTGCAGATCGACGCTGGCACGCCGGCCCTGATCGTCGCGGGCCTGCTGGTGGGCGTGGGCGTGCGCTATGGCGCCGGCTGCACCAGCGGCCACGGCGTGTGCGGCCTGTCGCGCCTGTCTGCGCGTTCGCTGGCGGCCACTTGTGCCTTCATGGCGGCCGGATTCCTCACCGTGTATCTGTTGCGTCACTTATGAGCAAGCTGATCCTTTCCCTGTTGAGCGGCCTCGTCTTTGGTGTGGGCCTGATCGTCTCCGGCATGAGCAACCCGGCCAAGGTGCTCGCTTTCCTCGACCTGGCCGGCGCCTGGGATCCGTCGCTGGCGCTGGTGATGGGCGGCGCCATCGGCGTGGCCTTGCCGGCCTTCTGGCTGGCGCGGCGGAGGACCAGTTCTCTGCTGGGCGTAGCCATGCAATTGCCGGTATCGCGGCGCATCGACCGGCGCTTGCTGCTGGGCAGCCTGGCCTTTGGCGCGGGCTGGGGCATCGCCGGTTTCTGTCCCGGCCCCGCCCTCGTGTCTTTGCTGGCGGGCCAGCCGAAGGCGTGGCTGTTTGTGGGCGCGATGCTGGCCGGCATGGCCGTGTTTGAAGTGCTGGAGCGCCGCAAGCTGCCCGCGCCGGCCTGAGACGGTACAATCTGGCGCATCGCCACTTTGGATACCGCTTACATGACAACCGTGATTTTCCGCGCCGGCGCACGCGCCGCTCTGCTGTGCAGCGTGCTGGCGCTGGCCGCCTGCGGCAGCTTGCTGAAGAAAGACGCTCCGCCCGCTCCCGTGCCCGTGGCTGACACCTTGCCCAATCCGCAAGTGTTGCTGCTGGGCGAAGTGCATGACAATGCGCAAGGCCAGCGCCTGCGGGTCGAGGAATTGCGCCGCCGCCTGGCGGCCGGCTGGCGTCCTGTGATTGTCATGGAACAGTTCGACCGCGAAAACCAGGCCTTGCTGACGCGCGCCGCGCGCGATTGTGCCGACCCCGATTGCATCATCCGCGTGATGGAACAGCCGCGCTGGGATTGGAGCTTGTACCGGCCCGTGCTGGACCTCGTCATCAGCTATCAGCTGACCCTGGTCGCCGCCAATCTGTCGCCCGCCGATGCCTCGCGCATCGTGCGCGACGGCATCCAATGGTCGATGCCACCCGCCATGGTGGCCACCTACCTGGCCGCGCCCGTGCCGGCAGACATTTTGGATGGGCAACAGAAGGAAGTCCAGGCGGCCCGCTGCAATATGCTGCCCGACATGATGGTGGGTGGCGTCGTCAACGCGCAAGTGGCGCGCGATATCTGGATGGCCAAGCTGATCCGCGACCAGGCGCCGCGCGACGTGGTGCTGATCGCCGGCAACGAGCATGTGCGCAAGGATATCGGCGTGCCCCGCTGGCTGAAACTGGCCGACCCGCAACTGAACGTGCGCAGCATCGGCTACCTGGAACAGGGTAGCATCGGTTTCAAGGGCACGTTCGACCTCACGCAAACGATGCCGGCGCAACCGCGCCCGGACCCGTGCGCCAAATTCAAGTAAACGCTACTGCTGCACCCGCACCAGCGCGCTGACCCGGCTTGCCGTATCGAGCAGTTTCGGCAAGCTGTGTTCCAGCAGGTGCGCCACGGACGGCCCCGCCGTCTGGCCGCTGACGTTGATTGCCGCCACCACCTTGCCGGCCCGGTCGAATACGGGCGCGGCCAAGGCGATCAAGCCCTGTTCCAGCTCTTCCTGCACCAGGCACCAGCCCTGGCGCCGCACTTGCGCAATCTCTTCCATCAAGACGTCGATATCGACCTTGGTTGCCGGCGTGATTTTCAGCAGCGCCATCTTCGACAGCCGTTCGCGCAGCGCGTCGGGCGCCAGGCCCGATAGCAAAACCCGTCCCATCGAGGTGCAGTAGGCGGGCAGGCGGCTGCCGATGCCCAGGTTGATCGACATGGTGCGGTGCGCGGACAGGCGCACGACATACACGATGTCGTCGCCGTCGAGCACGGTGGCCGAGCACGACTGGCGCAAGGTCTGCATCAATTCTTCCAGCAGCGGCTGCGCCTGCGTCCACACGGGCAAGGATGACAGGTAGGCGTAACCGAGGTCCAGCACCTTCGGCGTCAAACGGAACAGCCGCCCATCCGCTTCCACATAACCGAGATGCAGCAAGGTGAGCAGGATGCGCCGCGCGCCCGCGCGCGTCAGCTGCGCCCGTTCCGCCACTTCGCTCAAGGTCTGTTGCGGCGCGTCCGCGCCAAAGCTGCGCAGCACGGCCAGGCCCCGCGCGAACGATTGCACATAGCTGTCGCCGGGACGCGGCACGCCGTCCGCATCGACGGTTTCTTCGGTAGCAAGGGAGGTGCTGCTGCGTGCGGTCATGGCAATTCCAATGGATCAAGGTGGCAATTATAGCCATGGCGCTGGCAAAAACGGCAAATTGACAAGCGCCCCGATCAGGCATATTCTCACGAATAAGTTCTAAATACGAATATTTGTTCGTTGTGCGAACAAATGGCCGATGGGTTTGATGTGAAGGAGACCGCAATGATCGACAAACTGCGTTCCAGCGTGCTTGATGCGCTGGCCGATATCCACGATGGCGCCACCGTCATGATTGGCGGCTTTGGCGGCGCGGGCCAGCCGGCCGAGCTGATCGACGGCTTGATCGCCCAAGGCGCGCGCGACCTCGTCATCGTCAACAACAATGCGGGCAATGGCGACACGGGCCTGGCCGCCCTGCTGAAAAACGGGCAGGTGCGCAAGATCATCTGCTCGTTCCCACGCCAGGCCGATTCCCACGTCTTTGATGCCTTGTACCGTGCGGGCAAGCTGGAACTGGAACTGGTGCCGCAGGGCAACCTGGCCGAGCGCATCCGCGCCGCCGGCGCCGGCATCGGCGGCTTTTTCACGCCCACCGGTTATGGCACGGACTTGGCCAAGGGCAAGGAAACACGCGAGATCGATGGCCGCATGTATGTGTTCGAGTCGCCGATCCACGCCGATTTCGCGCTGATCAAGGCGGAGCAGGGCGACCGCTGGGGCAACCTGACTTACCGCAAGACGGCGCGCAACTTCGGTCCCATCATGGCCATGGCCGCGAAAGTCAGCATTGCTTCCGTGCACGAGGTGCTTGACTTGGGCAGCATCGATCCCGAGCACGTCATCACGCCGGGCCTGTTCGTGCAGCGCCTCGTGCAAGTGCCGCGCACGGCCACCGGCCCCGCCGGCTTCAAAGCTGCCTGAGGAGTAACAAATGAACAAATGGAATCGAGATCAAATGGCGGCCCGTGTGGCGGCCGACATCCATGAAGGCAGTGTCGTCAACCTCGGTATCGGCTTGCCGACCCTGGTGGCGAACCACTTGCCGGCTGGCGCGGAGATCATCCTGCACAGCGAAAACGGCGTCATCGGCATGGGCCCCGCGCCAGCGCCGGGCGAGGAAGACTACGACCTGATCAACGCCGGCAAGCAACCCGTCACCCTGCTGCCCGGCGGCAGCTATTTCCACCATGCCGACAGCTTCGCCATGATGCGCGGCGGCCACCTGGACATTTGCGTGCTGGGCGCGTTTCAAGTATCCGCCACGGGCGACCTGGCCAACTGGCACACGGGCGCACCGGACGCCATTCCCGCCGTGGGCGGGGCCATGGATCTGGCCATCGGCGCGAAAAAAACCTGGGTCATGATGGAATTGCTGACCAAGACGGGTGAAAGCAAGCTGGTGCAGGCATGCACTTATCCGCTGACGGGCATAGCCTGCGTCAGCCGCATCTACAGCGACCTGGCCGTGCTCGACCTGGGGCCAAATGGCGCCACGGTGGTCGAACTGGTGGACGGCTTGAGTTTTGAACAGTTGCAAGCGTTGACGGCCGTGCCGCTGACGGACGGACGTTAATTCAACACTTTCTTGGAGGAGAGAACATGACCCACGCATACATTTGCGACGCGCAGCGTACGCCGTTCGGCCGCTACGGCGGCGGACTCGCTGGCGTGCGCGCCGACGACCTGGGCGCCGTACCCATCCGTGCCTTGATGGCGCGCAATCCCGAGGTGGACTGGACTTTTGTTACCGACGTGCTGTACGGCTGCGCCAACCAGGCGGGCGAGGACAACCGCAACGTGGCGCGCATGGCGGCCCTGCTGGCCGGCCTGCCCGACAGCGTGCCGGGCGCCACCCTGAACCGCCTGTGCGGTTCGGGCCTGGACGCCATCGGCAGCGCCGCGCGTTTCATCAAGAGCGGCGAGGCGGGATTGATGATCGCCGGCGGCGTGGAAAGCATGAGCCGTGCGCCGTTTGTCATGGGCAAGGCCGACAGCGCTTTTTCGCGCGGCATGAAAATGGAAGACACGACCATCGGCTGGCGTTTCATCAACCCGCTGATGAAGGCGCAGTACGGCGTCGATTCGATGCCGGAAACGGCGGAAAACGTGGCGTCGGACTTTGGCATCAGCCGCGCGGACCAGGATGCGTTCGCCCTGGCCAGCCAGGTCAAGGCCTTGGCGGCGCAGCAGGCGGGCGTGTTCGACAGTGAAATCTGCCCTGTCAGCATCGCGCAAAAGAAGGGCGACCTCGTTGTTGTCAGCCGCGACGAGCACCCGCGCGCCACCACCCTGGAGACCCTGGCCAAATTGAAACCCGTCGTGCGCGTGGACGGCACGATTACCGCCGGCAACGCGTCCGGCGTCAACGATGGTGCCGCGGCCCTGCTGCTGGCCGACGAGGCCAACGCGGCCCGCTTCGGCCTGACGCCGCGCGCCCGTGTCGTGGCCATGGCGACGGCTGGCGTGGCGCCGCGCATCATGGGCATGGGTCCCGCGCCCGCCACCCTGAAAGTGCTGGCCATGACGGGCTTGAGCCTGGCCGACTTCGATGTCATCGAACTGAACGAAGCGTTTGCCGCCCAGGGCCTGGCCGTGCTGCGCCAGCTGGGCTTGCCCGACGACGATGCGCGCGTCAACCCGAACGGCGGCGCCATCGCCCTGGGCCACCCGCTGGGCGCCTCGGGCGCTCGCCTGGCCATGACGGCCGTCAACCAGCTGCACCGCACGGGCGGGCGTTATGCGCTCTGTACCATGTGCATCGGCGTGGGGCAGGGCATCGCGCTGGTGCTGGAACGGGTCTGATTCCACGCGCCCGCAGGCGAAAAAAAGTTGCCCGTCATACGTATTAACGCGTATGCCGGGCGGCTTTTTGACCCGGATCAAGGGCGTATGATGCAAAACCAGCCTGGGCAATCCGGCTGGCGTTGGCTTTTTCACACGAACAAGAAGACTGATATGACATCCCACGATACTCCGCATGACGTTGCGCAGCTGACTTCCCAGCAGCGCATCAAGGCCATCATTGGCGCTTCCTCCGGTAACCTGGTCGAATGGTTCGACTTCTACATTTACTCGTTCTGCGCGCTGTATTTCTCGCACGCTTTCTTCCCTTCCGGTAACCCGACGACGCAGTTGCTGCAGACGGCCGGCATCTTTGCCGCCGGCTTCCTCATGCGTCCCGTGGGCGGCTGGCTGTTCGGCCGCATCGCCGACAAATATGGCCGCCGCCAGTCGATGATGATTTCCGTGCTGATGATGTGCGGCGGTTCCCTGATGATCGCCGTCCTGCCCACGTATGAAACCATCGGCGCCTTCGCCCCGTTCCTGCTGCTCGTGGCGCGTCTGTTCCAGGGCTTGTCCGTGGGCGGCGAATACGGCACCAGCGCCACCTACATGAGTGAAGTGTCGGAATCGGGCAAGCGCGGCTTCTTCGCCTCGTTCCAGTACGTGACCCTGATCGGCGGCCAGTTGCTGGCCTTGCTGGTGCTGGTGGTCTTGCAGCAACTCTTGACTCTGGAAGAGCTGCGTGCCTGGGGCTGGCGCATCCCGTTTGTCTTCGGCGCCCTGGCGGCCCTCGTCTCGCTGAACCTGCGTAAATCCCTGACGGAAACGACCACCGCCAGCGAGCGCAAGGACAAGGACGCGGGCAGCCTGCGCGGCTTGCTCAAGCACAAGCGCGCCTTCATCACGGTACTGGGCTTTACGGCCGGCGGCTCGCTCGTGTTCTACACGTTTACCACCTACATGCAGAAATACCTGGTCAACACAGCCGGCATGGATACCAAGACGGCCAGCGCCGTCATGACCTGCGCCTTGCTGGTGTACATGATTTTGCAACCGGTGTTCGGCGCCTTGTCCGACCGCATCGGCCGCCGCACGTCGATGCTGTTCTTTGGCGGCTTGGCCACCCTGTGCGTGTTGCCGATCATGCATGCCTTGAAAGACATCACCAGCCCGTACGCGGCGTTTGGCCTGATCATCATCGCGCTGGCCGTGATCAGTTTCTACACGTCGATCAGCGGCTTGATCAAGGCCGAAATGTTCCCCGTCGAAGTGCGCGCGCTGGGCGTGGGCCTGTCGTATGCGGTCGCCAACGCCATGTTCGGCGGTTCGGCCGAATACGTGGCGCTGCAGTTCAAGGCCTGGCACGTGGAAGAGTATTTCTACTGGTACGTGACCGTCATGTGCCTGATTTCCTTCATCGTCGCCATCCGCATGCCGGACCCGAGCCGCTCGGGGCTGTTGAAGTAACGTTGTCGTAAAATGAGGGACACTGCGGTGTCCCTTTTTCATCACCGTCTTTTTATCGTGCCGATCAGGAGTTTTCATGTCGTATGTCATTCCCGCAGCCATCCAGCCCAGCGTTCCCGTCACGGGCAGCGCCGACAGCTTTCCCGTCCACCGCATCTATTGCGTGGGCCGCAACTATGTCGACCACGCCAAGGAAATGGGCCACACTGGCCGCGAGGCGCCGTTTTTCTTCATGAAACCCAACGATGCCGTGCTGCCCGTGCCCGCCGGCACGACGGGCGAACTGCCGTATCCGGCGCAGACGCAGGATTTTCAGCACGAGATGGAGCTGGTGGTGGCCATCGGCAAGGGCGGCAGCGACATCGGCGTGGCCGACGCCATGGACCACGTGTGGGGCTATGCGGTCGGCCTGGACATGACGCGCCGCGACGTGCAGGGTGCGGCGAAAAAACTGGGCCGTCCGTGGGACACGGGCAAGGCCTTCGAGCATTCGGCGCCCATCGGCCCCATCACTCCGGCCGTGCAGGCGGGTGATATTGGCAGTGCTGCCATCACCCTGCACGTGAACGGCGAGTTGCGCCAAGGCAGCAGCATCGACATGCTGATCTGGAACGTGGCTGAAACCATCGCCGACCTGTCGACCTATTTCACTTTGCAGCCGGGCGATCTGATCTACACAGGCACGCCGGCCGGCGTGGCGGCCGTGCAGCGCGGCGACGAGCTGGTGGGCGCCATCGATGGCCTGGGCACCTTGCGCGTGAAAGTGGTCTAAGTTCTCAAGGAGACGGGCATGATGAACGACACATATTCCGTAGCACAACCGACTCGCGCCGAGATCGACGCCTTGACCGGGCCGGCCCTGCTGGAATTTGGCACGGGCTGGTGCGGCCACTGCCGCGCCACCCAGGCGCCGCTGGCCGCCGCGTTTGCGCAGCACCCTGGCGTGCCGCATATCCGCGTGGAAGACGGCCCCGGCCGCGCCCTGGGGCGTTCGTTCCGGGTGAAACTGTGGCCGACCCTGGTTTTTTTGAAAGATGGCCAGGAAGTGGCGCGCCTCGTGCGCCCGCTTGACAGTGCGGAGATCGGCAAGGCGTTTGCCCTGATCGAGGCGTAATTGGCTTGCATCATTTCTTGCCGCACCGCACCACTGCGCGTATCATAAGCCGCTTACAGCAAGATCAACCGCATCCTGAGTGATGCAGGCGCGATCATCGCCGGCCCGCTCCACCCGGAGGGGCCGCAGGCAAGGATTCACCACAAATGACCGATGCCGCGATGCCGACGCGCGGGTCTGGTACGGAATGCCTGGCGATACGCCGGGCCTGATACACGTCGCCCATCCCATGACGCCTTTCCTGCCGTGCCCCGGGTAACCGGATGGCGCACGACCGTTGTTTCTCTAAATCAGCACTGATCACGGCGCGATAGCGCGCGTTGCCAGCAGTTCGCTACGGCAACAAAAACCGTTGTTTTTGTTTGTAAATTTAATAGCAAATGCGCGGCAAATGCCTGCGCGCACGGCTATGATATGCCAACAACGCGCCTAGACACCGTGCTGTGCTGCTGCCTGAAAAAACATCCAGAGAATGGCCTTTAGACACCCTCCCCAAGGAGCGCAGTAAATGAGTAAGCCCCGGAGCACCCCCCCCAAGAAAAATTCCCCCGGCACGGTGCTGTTCGCCAGCCTGATCGGCACCACCATCGAGTTCTTTGACTTTTATATCTACGCCACCGCGGCCGTGCTGGTGTTCCCGAAACTGTTCTTTCCCGCCGGCGACCCGTCGGCCGCCGTGCTGCAGTCGCTGGCCACGTTCGCCATCGCCTTCTTCGCCCGCCCCATCGGCTCGGCCGTATTCGGCCACTTCGGCGACCGCATCGGCCGCAAGGCGACTCTCGTGGCAGCCTTGCTGACCATGGGTATCTCGACCGTCATCATCGGCTTGCTGCCGACATATGCCGCCATCGGCACCCTGGCGCCGCTGCTGCTGGCGCTGTGCCGTTTCGGCCAGGGCCTGGGCCTGGGCGGCGAGTGGGGCGGCGCGGTGCTGCTGGCCACGGAAAACGCGCCACCGGGCAAACGCGCCTGGTACGGCATGTTCCCGCAGCTGGGTGCGCCGATCGGCTTCTTCCTGTCGGGTGGCATCTTCCTCCTGCTGAGCGAAACCATGACCGATGAACAGTTCTTCAGCTATGGCTGGCGCATCCCGTTCCTGGCCAGCGCGCTGCTGGTCATCGTCGGCCTGTACGTGCGTCTGAAGATCACGGAAACGCCGGACTTCCAGAAAGTCATCGACAAGAACGAAGTCGTCAAGCTGCCCGTCGCCACCGTGTTCCGCCAGCATGGCCGCATGCTGTTCCTGGGCACCATCATCGCCCTGGCCACCTTTGTGCTGTTCTACCTGATGACGGTGTTCGCGCTGAGCTGGGGCACGACCAAACTGGGCTTCACGCGCAAGGAATTCCTCATCGTGCAACTGTTCGCCGTGCTGTTCTTCGCGCTGACGATTCCATTCTCGGCCGTGCTGGCCGACCGCCGCGGCCGCCGCGCCACCCTGATCTGGGTTTCCGTCGCCATCGCCATCTTCGGCCTGGTGCTCGCGCCCATGTTCGGCTCGGGTGTGACGTGGGAAGTGACCGTCTTCATGGCCGTCGGCCTGGGCCTGATGGGCATGACCTACGGACCGCTGGGCACGATGTTGTCCGAGCTGTTCCCGCCCGAAGTGCGCTACACGGGCGCTTCGCTGACGTTCAACCTGGCCGGCATTCTGGGCGCCTCGCTGGCGCCGTACATCGCCACCTGGCTGGCGACGAATTACGGCTTGCAATACGTGGGCTACTACCTGTCGCTGGCCGCCGTGCTGACCTTGGGCGCCTTGCTGATGGTGGGCAAGCCACGCGAGGGCAAGGAAGCCTGGCAGTAACTGCTTTCTGCTCGAAGTTCGAAAGCCGCCAGCTGCCCAGCTGGCGGCTTTTTTATTGCGCCGCCACGTGGCCGTAGCAGGCTTTCAGTCCCGTGTAATCATAGAACACGCTGCCCGGCGCGATGCGGGCACTGTCGCACGATGGCTGGAACGGCGTTTCCTTTTCGTTGTGCAGCAGGCGCACGATGAGCTGACCGTCGCCGTTGCGGT
The DNA here is from genome assembly GCF_019345455.1 of Janthinobacterium sp. NKUCC06_STL. Lineage (NCBI taxonomy): Bacteria > Pseudomonadati > Pseudomonadota > Betaproteobacteria > Burkholderiales > Oxalobacteraceae > Janthinobacterium > Janthinobacterium sp. NKUCC06_STL. The sequence goes on along the minus strand of NZ_JAHKQY010000001.1, from coordinate 1,432,923 downwards.
ACACGTCCCACTGCATGTTGGCCGCCAGTGGCGCGACGGTCTGGCCGCGCCATGGATGATTGTCATAACTATAGCTGGCCGAAGCCGGCAGCGGCTGCTGCAAGCCCATGGCCGATGCCAGCGGAATGATCATCTCGGCATGTGTGAAGCGCAGCTTGGCCGCGTGGCGCAAATCTCCTTTGGCCAGCGCGTCGACTTCCTTGAAAAAATCGTCGCGCAAGGCCAGCGCGAAGCGCCAGGTCACGCCGGCGCTTTCCGTGGTGGCCGGTCCCTTTTCGTAGAAATCCTCGTGGTCGGCGACCGCGGCGTAGTAGCGTGCATCCTCGGCGGGCATGTAGCGGCTGAAATCGGCCGGCACTTCATGGCGCATGCCGGCGGCGATCGCGTACAGCGCATACAGTTGCGTGGCGGCCGCATTCAGGCTGCGGATGACGGTCTTGCCGCTGCCCGTCATGGTGCGCGTGAGTTTGCCGTCGTCGCTGGTGAAGGTGTAGTTGCCCGTGTCGGCATAGCTGGCGCCGCCGCGCTCAAGCTGGTCGAGGAAGGCGGGCGCAAACAGCCGTTCGAGCACATGGCGCGCGTGCGCGGCAGCCGCCGGCAGCCGGGCGGGCGAGTCCATCAGCGCGTGCAGGCCCTTGGTGCGGATATAGCGCTGGTACGCCTGGCTGGCATGGTAGGTGGCGTAATAAGGATGGGCCGGATCGGTGACCCGGTCCGTCTGCGGCGCCAGCTTGTGCGCGTACAGCAGGAAGCGGTTGACGCCATCCGCTTGTAATATCGGCTGTACCGCGGGCGCGTGTTCGAGCAGCGACTGCGTGAAGAAGCGGGCGCTGTCGCGTGCGCGGTCCACGCCGGAATGGATGGTGACGAGCTGGCGCGGCGCCGTCACGGCATCTTGCCCCACTTGCGCAAACAGGGCGGGCAGGCGCGCCAGCAGGCGCGCAGCCAGCTGTCGGTGTTCCTCGATGCCCGTCTGCGACAGATTGCCGTAGCCGGGTGTCTCGATGCCGACCACGCCATAACCGAGCAAGGCGTTCGCCCGCATCAGGGCCAGGATGTCTGGACCCAGTTCACGGCCCAGCGGCGTCAGGGCATCCTGCGCGGCCGCCTGCTGCCACATCGTATACAGGGCCGCGTCGCCCTTCATGCGCGTCAATCCGCGCGCACCGTGGCGCGCCACCAGCTGCGTGAAAATTGGCTGGAAGCCGGCCGGCGGCGCGGCATACGTGGCCGGATCCTGCTGCGGCGCATACGGCGTCTTGGTCTGGTAATGGCCGTCGATGGCCAGGGCGGGGCTGGCGCAGGCGGCCAGGGCCAGCAACATGCTGGACAGGGTAAGCGGTGGGGACATGTTTTTTTGGTGGATGGTTTCTTGAATGCAAGCCTAGCACTGAACGAAAAAAAGGCGGGCACGGCTGAATGCCCGCCCGCCTGTGCTGTCAGCGCAGTGCGTCAGCCTACCACTTCGGCGTGTACTTCAGGGTGAACTGCACGTTGCGCGGGTCGCCATAGTAGTTGTTCGAACCGGTGGTGTTGTAGGCGGGAATGATGTAGCGCTTGTCGAGCACATTGTTGACGTTGAGCGACAGGGCTACTTGCGGCGTGGCTTGCCAGGCCAGGCGCGCGTTCCAGATCGAGAAGCCGGCAACCTTGAACGTGTACGCGGTATCGAGCGTATGGCTTTGCGTGTTGACGCCGGCGCCCACGCTGAACTTGTCCCAGGCGCCGGGCAGGGTGTAGCTGGACCACACGCGCAGCATGTGTTTCGGCGTCCAGGTGGAAAAGACCTTGCCCTGATTGTCCGGGTCGTTCAGATACGTCGTCGTCGTGTAGGCGTAACCGGCAGACAGCTGCAAGCCGCGCGCCACTTCGCCCGATACTTCCGCTTCCATGCCCTGGCTGCGCACCTTGCCCGAGGCGCGCGAGCAGTACTGCCCGTCGCACGCGAGGTCGGCAGCATAGTCGGTGACGGAGCGGTTCTTGTGGTCGTAGCGGAATACGGCCAGCGAGGTGTTGACCTTGCCATCCATCAGTTCCCCCTTGATGCCCGCCTCGTAGTTGCTGCCCGTGATGGGCTTGAGGACCTTGCCTTGCACGTCGCGGATGCTTTGCGGCGTGAAGATGTCGGCATAGCTGGCGTAAGCCGACCATTGCGGATCGAGCGCGTAGATCAGTCCCGCCGATGGCGTGAACTTGGCGGTGGCGTTGAGTTGTTCTTCGGAACCTTTGGGCGTCGCATACAGGAAGTCATACCAGCTGAAGCGTCCGCCCAGCACGGCTTTCAGCTTGCCGGTCAACTGGCCGTTCCAGCTGCCATACAGGCCTTTCTGGCGTATTTCGTAGGTGCTGTTGCTGGTCACGCCCATTGGGCGCGCGGCGATGCTGTCGATATCTTGCCATGGGCGGTGGTGCTTGATGTTGAAGACGTTCGCCCCGGATTCCCAGACGCGCGCGTAGCGGTCGTCCGATGCCAGCGTGACATAGCTGGCGCCCACGAGCACTTCCTGCGCCATGCCCAGGCCGTCGAATTTGCCGCGTACGTAGGTATCGATGCCGCGCTTGCGGTTGTCGAAATCCATGCCAAAGTCGCCATAGCTCGCGCCGCTGCCGTCGGGCTGGATGGCGGAAGCCAGGCGCTGGTGCACGGAGCCGGTGTTTTCCTTCATGTTCACGGCCGAGGCCTTCAGGCTCCACTGGCTATTGAAATGGTGCTCCAAGTCGAGATACACGTTGGTTTGCTTGGCCTCGCTGCGGTTCCAGTCGGCACCCGTGAAGGTGGAGCGTGGCAGTGGTAGAGGGCTGCCATCCTCGTAGCGGGGCAGGCCGATGAAGGTGGGGCGGCCGTGGACATTGACGTTGCTGATGGCCAGACCCAGGGTGGTGGCCGGACCCAGGTCATAGTCGAGCGCCGCGTACAGGGTGCGGTTCTTGCTCCACACCTGGTCGATGAAGGAGTGGGTATCGTCTTCATCGACAATGACGCGTCCGCGCAGGCTGCCGTCCGCAGTCAGGGGGCTGCTGACGTCGAGCTGCGCGCCATAATGGTCCCAGGATCCCGCGCGCGCCGTCAGGCTGACACTGCGCGTGGCGCCCGGGCGCTTGCGCACCAGGCTGACGGAACCACCGGGGCTGCCCGTCCCAACGAGCATGCCCGAGGCGCCGCGCAGCACTTCCAGTCGGTCGTAGATGACCATGTTTTCCTGGCCCCAGTTACCCAGCGCATAGGTATTGCGGTCGATCGGCACGCCATCGTACTGCCATTGATCGATCTGGAAGCCGCGCGCCGTGATCACCACGCCCGGCCCCACGCCATGCACGCCCACCACGCCGGTGACGTTGTTGACCGCCTCGCGCAAATCCGTGATCCCTTGGTCGTCCAGGCGCTGGCGCGTCAGCACGCTGACCGATTGGGGGATGTCCTTCATCGCTTGCTCGCCCTTGCCGATGGTGAGCTTGCGCGCCGTGTAGGAGCCGCTGCCTTCCGTGGTGGCGCCTTGCTCGGCCTGGCCAACGATGGTAATCGAGGGCATCGTGCGCTCGGCCGCCGAGGCGCTACTGGCCGCCGCCGTGGGAGCGGCGACCGCAGGCGCGGCCACCAGCACATAGCCGGTGGACGTCTTGCCGATGGCGTAACCGCTGCCGCGCAGCAGCATGGCGAAACCGTCATCGACGGCGTAGCTGCCTTGCAGGCCGGCGCTGGTCAAGCCTTGGACCTTGGATGCATCGATGACGATGGACACGCCCGCCTGCTGCGCATAGCGGTTCAGGGCGCCGGCCAGCGGACCGGCGGGAATGCTGTAGCTGGCGGTGGCAGGCGCCGTTTGCGCAACTGCCTGGGCGTGCAGGCCGGCGCCAGCGAGCAGCATGGCCGCCAGGGCCAGCGGACGCAAACGCGTGCGCAAGGGATTCGGGGACGAAACGGGAACGACTTGAGCGTACATGGTGACAGCCTTTTTTGATTGATCTCAGCTGCCTTGACGCACGAGATGCGCAAAGTGGAACCGCGAACGCAAAAAAACATTTATTTTTTTGCGGTGCCAGTGTCTGGCGCGTCCACCATCACCAGGTAGCGCGTCAGCATGCGGATGCGCAGCTGCGGGAAATTGTCGATGAGTAGCTGCAGCGCCTTGTCCGTGTCGTCCAGCGGCAGCACGGCGGCCACGCGGATGCCGGCGATCTGCGCGCGGTCGTAATGCAGCTGGCCGGGGCGGTGGCGCGCCAGCTCGTCGAGCACCTGGGCCAGCGGCAAGTCGTCGACCACCAGCTGGCGCGCGCGCCAGGCATCCTGCACGCTGGCCGCATCGATGCTTGTCAGTGGCCCGACGCCATCGTCCGTGATGCGCGTGCGCTGGCCCGCCTGCACCACGACGGCCGGATGTTGCGGCACCTGCGCCAGCACCCTGGATTCCAGCATGCTCAGGATGGTGGCGCCGCCTTCCCTGCGCACCGTGAAGCGCGTGCCCAGCGCGCGGATCGCCGCCTGCTTGCTGTCGACGATGAAGGGGCGATGCGCATCCTTGGCCACGTCGACGAGGATGTCGCCGCGCACCAGTTCCACATGCCGCTCGCCCCCATTGAAACGCACGTTGACGGCGCTGTTGCCGGCCAGCGTGATCTGGCTGCCGTCGGCCAGGGTGTGCGTCTGCCATTGCCCCGTGGGGCTGCGCAGGTCGGCCAGCAGGTAGGCGGGGCGCTCGCCGAGGGCCAGTGTACCGGTCAGCGCGAGCACGGCCGCGGCGCTGGCGGCGGCCAGCTGGCGCAGACGCCGGCGCTTGGGCGCGATGGCGGCCAGGGCGGCGCGCGCGGGGCGATGGTCGCCGCCGGCCGGCTCGCGCACGGCGCTCAGTTGAAGCAGCAGGTTTTCCATGCCGGCGGCGACCGTCGCGTGCAGCGGGTCGGCCGCCTTCCACGCGGCAAAGCCGGCTCGCGCCGTGTCGCGTTCGGCTGGATCGTCGGCGCTGAGCTGCACGATCCAGCGCGCGGCCTGTTCGGCGGCGATATCGGCGCGCGTGCCGCTCATGCCGCCATGGCCGGGCAGGCGTGGCGGCAGGCCAGCAAGGCTTGCACCAGATATTTTTGCACCATGCGCGTGGAAACGTTCAGCTGCGCGGCGACGGCGGCCTGCGATTGCTCTTCCAGGTAGTGCAACAGAAAGGCGTCGCGCGCCTTGGCCTGCAAACCGTCCAGCGCCGTGGCGATCTGCCCGAGCGCCTGCACGGCCATCAGGATCTCGTCCGGCGAGGGCGCGCCGGGCAGGCTGTCGGCCAGCAGGGCCAGTTCCGCCAGGTAGCTGCGCTCGAGTACTTGCCGGCGCGCGCGGTCGAGCAGCAAACGCTTCGCCGTCGTGGACAGGTAGGCGCGCGGCTCGCGCATGCCGAACAGCGCGTCGCGCGAGGCGATGATGCGCACGAAGGTATCTTGCGCCACGTCGGCCGCGCCGTGCGGACAGCTGAGTTTTTTGCGCAGCCAGCCGACCAGCCAGCCGTGATGCTCGCTGTAGAGCGACTGCACTTGCTGTTGCAGGCTGGACTGGATGGCGGACATGGGCGATGAATAATATAAATGAGAATTATTCTCATTGTAAGCGGCAGAGGTGGCTCGCCACAATCCCCAATGCGTGGGGATGGGGCAGGTGTTGCGTACAGGCCGCACGCGAGATGGTGCCGGAAATGAAAAAACCCGCCGCTGCGCAGGGCAGGGGCGGGTTCTTCATGCTGCTAATTCTTGGTGGTGATAGGTGGACTTGAACCACCGACCCCAGCATTATGAATGCTGTGCTCTAACCAACTGAGCTATATCACCAAACAGACCGGTCAGACCGGATGCTGGTTTTGATCAGTAAAAAACCTGATCGATGTTCTTTGGTGGTGATAGGTGGACTTGAACCACCGACCCCAGCATTATGAATGCTGTGCTCTAACCAACTGAGCTATATCACCCAACAGCCGAGCATTATCCAGTCTTCCCATTTCCTTGTCAATGCCGGCGCAAAAAAATCTGTGGATTTTTTGTGTGCTGTAGCGTTCATGATTATTTCATCAACGGCTGGATCTGCGCCAGCATGGACGAGGCCGGATCAGGGCCCAGGCAATCGATGACGATGCGTTCCGGCATGGAGCGTAACCATGTCAACTGACGTTTGGCCAGCTGGCGCGTGGCGATGATGCCCGTCTCGCGCAAGGCGGCGCGGTCGATGCGGCCATCGAGGTATTCCCAGGCCTGGCGGTAACCGACGCAGCGCATCGAGGGCAAACCCGGGTGCAGGTCGCCGCGCCGGCGCAACCCATCCACTTCATCGAGCAGGGCGTCGTTTTTCAGCATGATGTCGAAGCGCGTGGCGATGCGCGCATGCAGCACGGCGCGGTCCGACGGTTCCAGCGCGAACGATTGGAGCTGGAACGGCAGCACGGTCTTTTCGCGCCGCGCCAGCAGGGCCGACATGGGCTGGCCGGACAAGGCGATGATTTCCAGCGCGCGGCCGATGCGCTGCGCATCCTGTGGCGCCAGGCGCGCGGCCGTGACGGGATCCTGCTCGGCCAGGCGCGCATGCATGGCGGGCCAGCCGATGGCGGCCGCGTCTTCTTCCAGCTGGGCGCGCAGCACGGGATCGGCGCCGGGCAAGTCGTCGAGGCCATCGGCCAGGCCCTTGAAGTACAGCATGGTGCCGCCGACCAGCAAGGGCAGCTTGCCGCGCGCCGAGATTTCGCTCACCAGGCGCAGGGTATCGTTGCGGAACTGCGCCACGGAATACGCGTCCAGCGGGTCAATGATGTCGATCAGATGATGCGGTACCTGGGCCAGCTCTTCCTTCGACGGCTTGGCCGTGCCGATATCCATGCCCCGGTAGACGAGGGCGGAATCGACGGAAATGATCTCGGACGGGATGGCTTGCGCGATGGCCAGCGCACTGGCCGTCTTGCCGCTGGCCGTGGGGCCCATGATGGCGACGGCCAGGGGGAGGTGTGGGGTGTTTGTCATGGTGCTCTATGTTTTGTGTGATGCACACCCCAACGTCAAAATACCGGGGTCGGACGGGGACGCCAAGTCCCTGAGGGTCCGACCCCAGCCCTTGCCGTTGGGGTTGGAATTATTGGCCGCGCAGGAATAATTTATCGAGCGCGTTGATCTCGACCTGCACCCACGTTGGCCGGCCATGGTTGCACTGGTCGGCGCGTTCCGTGCTCTCCATCTGGCGCAGCAGGGCGTTCATTTCCTGCACCGATAAAATCCGGTTCGCGCGCACGGCCGTGTGGCAGGCCAGGGTGCCCAGCAATTCGTTCTGGCGCTCGATCAACACGCGCGAACCGCCGTATTCGCGCACGTCGCGCAGCACGTCGCGCGCCAGGGTTTGCGCGTCGGCGTTTTTCAGTAGCGTCGGCACGCTGCGCACGGCCAGGGTGGTGGGCGACAGGGCGGCGATATCAAAACCCAGCGCTTTCAAGGTGTCCTGGTTTTCATTCGCCGTCGACACTTCGATGGCATCCGCGTAGAACGTCACGGGGATCAAGAGCGACTGCACCTGCATGTCCTGGCCCGAGACCTGCGCCTGCAGCGCGTTTTTCAGCTGTTCGTACAGGATGCGCTCGTGCGCCGCGTGCATGTCGACCAGCACCAGGCCCTTGGTATTTTGCGCCAGGATGTAGATGCCGTGCAGCTGGGCCAGGGCAAAGCCCAGCGGATATTCTTCGCGCGCCATCGCTTCGGGCGAGGCGATGTACGGTTCCACCTGCGTGATCGGCGAGGATGCGGCAGCGCCGCCGAACAGGGCGCCATACGCCGCCGTGTCCTGGGCCACGCCTGGCGCGTCGGCAAAGAAGGGAAGGTTCGCGCCGGGCGAGGCGGGCGCGAAGGTGTTCGTGAATTGCGTGCCGAACGACGTTTGCGTCTGCTCGCGGCGCCAGATGCCGGGGCCACCCAAACCGGCGCCCGCGGTATCGCCGCTCAGGGTGGAAGCGGCCGGCAAAGGTGCAGGCACGCTGCCAAACGCCGTGGCCGACGTCTGCGCCAGCGCGCGCTGCACGGCGTGGAAGACGAACTGGTGCACGGAGCGGCTGTCGCGGAAGCGCACTTCGATCTTCGACGGGTGCACATTGACGTCGACCAGGGCCGGGTCGAGGTCGAGCGCCAGCACGTACGAGGGAAAACGGTCGCCATGCAGCACGTCCTGGTACGCCATGCGCACGGCGTGCACCAGCAGCTTGTCGCGCACGAAGCGCCCGTTGACATAAAAGAACTGGCCGTCGGCGCGCGCCTTCGATGCCGTCGGCAAGCCGGCAAAACCGTGGATGCGCAGGCTGCCGGCCGATTCGTCCAGCGCCAGGCGCGCTTCGGCAAAGTCATTGCCCAGAATGTGGGCGCTGCGCTTGGCCAGTTCGCTGATATTCCACTGGTCGATGGTGCGCCCGTTGTGCGACAGCGAGAACGATACGTCCGGCCGTGCCAGCGCGATGCGGCGCACGACTTCGGCACAGTGGCCGTATTCCGTCTGTTCCGATTTGAGGAATTTGCGCCGCGCGGGCGTGTTGAAATACAGGTCTTGCACGTCGACCGTGGTGCCGTGCGCGCCCGACGATGGCGCGACGCTGCCATTGTGCGAGCCGACGATTTCCCACGCATGCGCGGCGTCCGCCGTGCGCGAGGTCACGGTGACGGCGGCCACCGAAGCGATCGAGGCCAGCGCCTCGCCGCGAAAGCCCAGGGTGCCCACGTTTTCCAGGTCGTGCAGGGACGCGATTTTCGAGGTGGCGTGGCGCGCCAGGGCCAGTGGCAGCTGGTCCTTGTCGATGCCGCGCCCGTTATCGGTAATCGCGATGCGTTTCACGCCCCCTTCTTCCAGCCGCACGGTGATCTGCGTGGCGCCCGAGTCGAGCGCGTTTTCCAGCAATTCCTTGACGACGGCCGATGGCCGCTCGACCACCTCGCCAGCGGCGATTTGCGAAATCAACTGGTCAGGCAGGGCCTGGATCGGGCGGTGGGGCGTGATGGGAGCGTTCATGCGCCAATTATACCGGGGTCAGACCCGCAACGCCGCCAACGCCAGCGTACTTGGGGTCAGACCCTCAACACCGCTAACTCAAAATTTGGCGCCGACGTGCCCGGGGGTCTGACCCCAGCCTTAGTCCCTATTTATTCCCCACCTCCCGCACTGGTATCGGCGCATTGCACAGGTCGATATGGCCGGCCGTGACCTTGCTCCACGGGCCACCGCGGTGGCGCTGGGCTTCCAGCACGGCCTGGTAGGTGGCGCTGTCGGTGCGCATCACTTCCAGGTTCGCGCGCTGCTCCGCCGGCACGCTGGCGGCCAGGCGGATGGACTTGATCGGCACGTTTTTCTCGGGGCTGTCATAAAAACCCATGGGGCCCGTGCCGCGTGGCAGGGTCGACAGCAATGGCATGCCGGAGACGACTCTGCCGACGACGGTGATGTCGCGGTCCAGGTGGCGCGGCGACTGGCCGATGACGGCGTACAGTTCCGTGCCGCCGCCACTGTCGCTGGCGCTGTCGCGGCCCACGCCCACGGTGGCATAGCAATGCGTGAGCCAGGCCGTGCCGGTTTTCGGATCGCGTGCGGACGGGAAGCCGTTCGAATGGCCGACCTGCGGCGCATAGCCGTCCACGTCCGGCAGGCGCGTGAAGCTCTTGATATTTTTCAGCGGCACCGTGAATTCGCCGGGCAGGGTGCGCTGCGCATGCTGGATCGGCTTGGGATTTTTCTCGTTCGGATCGCCCCACTGCGCCACCCAGTTATCCTGCGCGCGCGTGATGGCCAGGCCGTCGTAATACTGTTCGGCTACCAGGGCCTTGATGTTGGCCACGTGTTTCGGCGCGAAGTCCGGCGCCAGCTCGATCACCACGCGGCCGGCGGGAATGTCCAGGTACAGGGTGTTGTCCGGGTCTAGTGGGCGCCAGTCGGACGGTTTCGAAGCCTTGATCACGTCGGCCAAGGTCGCCTTGGCGGGCAGTTCGGCGGGCGCCTTGATCTGGACAGGCGCCGCGTGGGCAGTCAGCTGTGCAAGGCCCAGTACGGTGGCCATGGTCAGGCCGCTCAGTGGGTGTCGATACATGTTTTCTCCTGGTCGACGCGGGTTGCGCCGTGCAGAAAGTGTATACCGGAATGCCAATATTTCGTTGGAAAAACATTGCAGACAGCAATCCTGACAGTTGTCTGCCGATAAGGCGATTCCTTAACCTTTACTTAAATTGCCACGCCGCCAAGGGCGCCGCATAATTAATCCAGAAATATCGGCCCGGGGACTGCCGTTGCGCCGGTCCGGTGGTGTATGATTCCGCCGCTACCTTTAGGGAAAAATATATGGATTTTGTGCAATTCCTCGACATGATCGTGCATGTCGACAAGACGCTGGGTCTCTTGATCGAGCAGTACGGCACCCTCGTGTATGCGGTGCTGTTCGCCATTATTTTTTGCGAGACAGGCCTCGTGGTGCTGTTTTTCTTCCCTGGAGATACCTTGCTGTTTATCGCCGGCGCGTTTTGCGCGACGGGACAGATGCACCTGGGCTTGCTGATCTTCCTGCTCGTCACGGCGGCCGTCACGGGCAACACGCTCAATTACTGGATAGGCGAGGCCATCGGGCAAAGGGTGTTTACCCACGATTACCGCTGGATCAACAAGGACGCCATGCGCCGCACGCATGAGTTCTTTGAAAAGCACGGCGGCAAGACCATCATCCTGGCCCGTTTCGTGCCGGTGGTGCGTACCTTCGCCCCGTTCGTGGCCGGCATTTCCGACATGACGCATACGCGCTTCCAGATGTACAACATCACGGGCGCCCTGTTGTGGGTGGTCGGTCTGGTGACGGCGGGCTACTTCTTCGGCAATATCCCGTGGATCCGCGACCACCTGACCCTGATCGTGCTGATCGGCGTCGGCGCCGCCGTCGTACCGGTGGTGCTGGGCGGCATGTGGAAGCTCTACAAGCGCATGGTCGGCAAGTCGGCGTAAGGCCGCATGGATACGGGGCAAGCGCGCTGCGGCACAGTCCGCAGCCGGCCCCGGATCCCGTTTTCCCCTGCCTCGTTTCTGTTTTACTCCCGCCTTGATTCAAGTTTTGTTGCTTTCCAGCCGTAAACCAGAGGGTATTCTCACTTTCTGGATTTCCATGCGACATTTGAGCGCCCTGTTAGCTTGCAGCCTTGCCGCGATGGCGGCCATGGCAAGCGCCAAAGATGCCCCCGTCCCGGCGAGCGCCACCGCATCCGCGCCCATGTCGGCGTCGGCGCGCGCGGCCGCCATGAAAACCCTGACCGAATCGGTGAAGGGCAAAGAGGCCAAGGCGCCTGTCGTCGTCGCGCCCACGGCGCGCGAAAAGGAGGAAGCGGCCGAAGTCGACCTGTCCGAACGCATTGCCGCGCGCCTGGCGGAAATGCGCGCCACCCAGGCGGCCCGCGCCGCCGCTCGAGCCAAGCGCGCGGCCGTGGTGAAGGCCGCGCCGCCGCCACCGCCGCCCGTGCCGCGCGGCACGCACTGGTCGTACGAGGGCGACAGCGGCCCGGCCCACTGGAGCAAGATCAATGTCGACTGGGCCAAGTGCGGCAATGGCAGCCGCCAGTCGCCGATCGATATCCGCGATGGCATGAAGGTGGAGCTCGAGCAGATCAGCTTTGACTACCATCCGTCGTCATTCAACGTGGTCGACAATGGCCACACGGTGCAGGTGGGCGTGAGCGGCGGCAATTACATCACGGTGCAGAACCGCATGTTCGAGCTGCAGCAATTCCATTTCCACCGTCCGTCCGAAGAGCGCATCAATGGCAAGGCGTTCGAGATGGTGGTGCACCTGGTGCACCGCGACGCGGAAGGCCGGCAAGCCGTCCTGGCGCTGCTGCTGGAACGCGGTGCGCCGCAAGCGACCATCCAGACCGTGTGGAACAACCTGCCGCTGGAAAAATTCGAGACCATGCAGCCGACCATCCTGCTCGACCCGGCCGAGATGCTGCCCACGCGGCGCGATTACTACACGTACATGGGATCGATGACGGAGCCGCCTTGCAGCGAAGGCGTGCTGTGGATGGTGATGAAGCAGCCGGTGCAGGCGTCGCCGGCGCAGATGGCGCTGTTCAGCCGCTTGTATCCCTTGAATGCGCGCCCGATTCAGCCGACGAATGGGCGCATCATCAAGGAATCGAATTAAATAAATTCAAGGCGCTGGCGGCCCGTCCATTCGGCGCCGGCGGCCAGCAGGTCGGGTTGGATCAGGGCCGGCTCGATGCAGATGAAGCGCGGCTGCTCGTCGTCGGCCAGGTCGGGCAGGGCGGCCGCGTCTTGCGCACCGGGGTTCCACACGACGGCGTCCGTAAAGCCCTGCTGCTCCAGGCGCAGCGTGTGGCTGCCAGACTGCAGGCTCAAGGCGCCCGGCAGCTGGTAGTAGATGCGGTCCAGCTTGTCGGTGAACTGCAGCACTTCTTCCGCCTGCAAGGCGTCTTGCGGCGTCTCGTCCGAGTAGCGCACGCGCTGCAAGCCGCCAATGCGCGCTTCGCTCAAATCATCAATCGCAAAATACGTATGCAGGGCGGCCGAGAATGGAAACGCCTGCTCGCCCGTGTTGTGCACGGACAGGTGCAGCTCCAGCGATTGGGCCGTGACGGCCACGCGCAGGCGCAAGGTGAACGCGTAAGCCCAGCTGGCGGCGATCGCTGCCGGCAAGTCAGCCTGGGTCAGGATAAATTGCGCCCATGCGGCGCCATCGGCCTCGCCGCTCGATTCCTGCTGCCACGTCGCCACGCGCGCAAAGCCGTGGCGCATGCCGGTGCCGCGCGCGCCGAACTGGGGAAAGATCACGGGCACGCCGCCGCGGATGGCGCGGCTGCCGTCGAGCGCGGAATCTCGGCTGCAGAACAGGCGCTCCTGGCCATCGCTGGTCTGCCACGAGACCAGGTGGCCGCCGTACAGGGTGACGGTCGCTTGCGCGCCATCGGCGGCGCGGATGGTCACGGCCGGCAGCTCGCCAAAGATACTCTCGCTCATGCTAGGCTTTCATGTCAGGTCAGGCGGCTTTTCGCCAGCGGCGGATTCTTGGCAAAGTAATTCTTGATGCCCGTGACGATGGCGTCGGCCATCTGGTCCTGGTAGCCGTTGTCGGTCAGCTTGGCTTCCTCTTCCGGATTCGAAATAAAAGCCGTCTCGATCAGGATGGAAGGGATGTCGGGCGCTTTGAGCACGGCGAAGCCGGCCTGTTCGACGGAACCCTTGTGCAGGCGGTTGATGCCGCCGATTTCGCGCAGCACGGCCTTGCCCAGCTTCATGCTGTCATTGATCTGCGCCGTCGTCGACAAATCGAGCAGCACGCTGGCCAGCTGCTTGTCGTGGTTTTTGACGTTCACGCCGCCGATCAGGTCGGCCTGGTTTTCCTTGTTGGCCAGCCAGCGCGCGGCCGTCGAGGTGGCGCCCTTTTCGGACAGCACGAAGACGGACGAACCGCGCGCCGTCGGCTGGATGAAGGCGTCGGCGTGGATCGAGACGAACAGGTCGGCCTGCACCTTGCGCGCTTTTTCCACGCGCATGCCCAGGGGGACAAAGAAATCGGCGTCGCGCGTGAGCATGACGCGCATGTTCGGCTGCATTTCCAGCTTGGTCTTGAGGCGCTTGGCGATGGCCAGCACCACGTCTTTTTCGCGGCTGCCCCGGCTGCCCATGGCGCCCGGGTCTTCGCCGCCGTGGCCGGGATCGAGCGCGATGGTAATCATGCGCACCACCTTCTGGCCCGGCAGCGGGCGCGCTTCGGGGCGCTGTTCCGGACGCACGTCGGGCACGGGCGGCACGATGGGCGTTACCGGCGCGACGACGGCCACGGGCGGCTTGCCGCTCTCGGGCAATGGCAGCGCGGGCGGCGGCGTATGCGTGTCGGCCATGGGCGGCTTGGCCGGGTCGCTCGACCAGTCGCCCTTTTCGATCATCTGTGCGATCAGGTCCGGCTCGCGCACGGGATACAGGTCGAAGATCAAACGGTGGTTGTAGGAGCCGGCCGGCGGCAGGGTAAACAACTGCGGCGTGACTTCCTCTTTCAGGTCGAAGACCAGGCGCACGACGTTGGGCCGGTTCTGGCCCACGCGCACCTGCTTGATGTACGGGTCGTTCGATTGGATCTTCGCCACCAGGCCCTTCAAGGTGGGATTGAGTTCCAGCCCTTCGATGTCGACCACCAGCCGTTCCGGATCCTTGACGATGAAGTGGGTCGCCTTGAGGATGCTGTCGTTTTCCAGCGTGACGCGGGTGTAGTCCTCGGCCGGCCAGACGCGCACGGCGAGAATTTGCGCCGCCATCGCCGACATGGGCGCGAACACGGACAACAGCAGGGTGCCGCCGGCCTTGAGTACCGTGCGCCGGGTGATGGGCGAGGAGATCAAAGGTTCGGGGCGAATTTGAGACGGTGAAGGCATGACAGACCCAATTCAGAAGACGCTTGCAATTCTACATCACGTCCTGTACCCGCAACGTTCAAATAAATATTCAGGTCGGCCGGCGGCAGTACCGGTTCGGCTTTCTCCGGCCATTCGACGATGCAGATATTGCGGCCGTCGAAGTCTTCGCGAAAGCCCGCGTCGAGGAATTCCTCGGCGCTGCCCATGCGGTACAGGTCGAAATGGATGACGTTGACGCGCTGGCCATCGAGTTGCACCGTGTACGGTTCGGACAGCGTATAGGTGGGGCTTTTCACGTGGCCCGCATGGCCGGCCGCGTGCAACAGGGCGCGCGTGAGGGCCGTCTTGCCGGCACCGAGGTCGCCGTGCAGGTAGATCGCCAGGCCCGGCGCCAGCGCGCGCGCCAGCGCGGCGCCCAGCGCGGCGGTGCCGGCTTCGTCGTGGAGGTGGGCTTTGAAGTGTTCGGTCATGATCTTCGGTATCGCATAAAATGGAGGCTGCTGTCATTGTAACCGCCCACGCGCCTGCCGTTTTCCGTAAAGTCCCCTATGTCCGCCACCATCACCGATCTCGCCGTCCTGGCGCGCACCATTAAAGAATGGGGGCGCGAGCTGGGTTTTGCCGAGGTGCGCATCGCCGACGTGGACCTGTCGCACATGGAAGCGCCCCTGCAAGCCTGGCTAGCTGCAGGGTATCACGGTGAAATGGATTACATGGCCAGCCATGGCATGAAGCGTGCGCGCCCGGCCGAACTGGTGCCGGGCACGGTGCGCGCCATCAGCGCGCGCATGAATTATCTGCCGCCGGCGCTGGGGCCCGACTGGCGTGAGCACGAGGCGGCGCGCGATGCCGATCCCGAAGCGGCCGTGATTTCCGTGTATGCGCGGGGCCGCGACTATCACAAGGTGATGCGCTCGCGCCTGCAGCAGCTGGCCGAGCGCATCAAGGGCGAGATCGGCGACTTCGGCTACCGCGTCTTCAGCGATTCGGCGCCCGTGATGGAAGTCGAGCTGGCGCAAAAAGGGGGCCTGGGCTGGCGCGGCAAGCACACCTTGCTGATCAACCGCCAGGGCGGTTCCTTCTTTTTCCTCGGCGAGATCCTCATCGACGTGCCGTTGCCCGTCGACCCGCCGGAGACCCCGCGCTGCGGCCAGTGCTCGGCGTGCATCACGGTGTGTCCGACGCAAGCCATTCTGGGACCGTACCAGCTCGACGCGCGCCGCTGCATCTCTTACCTGACGATCGAATTGAAGGGCGCTATTCCCGTCGAGATGCGTCCCCTGATCGGCAACAAGGTGTACGGCTGCGACGATTGCCAGACTGTCTGCCCGTGGAACAAGTTCGCCCAGCGCGCCGTGGTGCCCGACTTCGACGAGCGCCACAGCCTGGGCAGCGCCGGCATGGTGGAGCTGTTCGCCTGGACGGAAGAGGAATTCAACCGCCGCATGGAAGGCAGCGCCATTCGCCGCATCGGCCACGAACGCTGGCTGCGCAACCTGGCCGTCGGCATGGGTAATGCGGCCACGAAGGCGAAGGGCCAGGCCGACATCGTCGCGGCCCTGCTGTCGCGCCGCGAGCACCCGTCGGCCATCGTGCGCGAACACGTCGAGTGGGCGCTGGCCTTGCACGGCGTCGCTTGACCTGCGTTTAAGCTTGCTTCAGCCGCAGCGCCGACCATTCGTTATCGATGGCGACCATCGCCACGCTGTCGAGTCCTGATTCCTGCGCATACAGGCGGATATCGTCGCGGTGGATGTCGCTGCCCGCTTTGATTCCACCCTTGCGGTACGCCACCCAGACGGCGCCGCCGGGTGCCAGCCGCGCCTGCGCCACCGGCAGGAATTGCTCCAGCTCCGCGCGGCTGCGGGCGAACAGCAAGATCCAGTCCGCATTGTCACCTTCCCGTACCAGCCGCTCCGCCGGCAACTGCGCCAGCAGGGCGGCATGTTCGCCGCCGTCATTGAACACGGCCAGGGCCGTGGCATTTTTCACATACATTTTTTCAGCAACGGTTTTTTCAGGCATGGCATCGGCGTGTGGATGGTGAAAAGAGGAGCATAACAAATTTATTCTTGACTTATCGATATATCGTTATAAAATGACGATACCTACTAACGATATATCTTTAAAGAGAAAACATGAGAAACTCACACCACACAGAACACGGCTATTGCGGTCAGCATCACCACCACCATCACGGCGAGCATCGCCACGACCACCGCCATGAGCACCGCGGTGATTACTTCATGCATGGCCGCGGCCCGCGCGGCTTCGACGAGCGCGGTGATGGCATGGGCGGTGGTCCTGGCGGGCGCGGTGGGCGCGGCGAACGGGCCGAGCGCGTCTTTGGCCGCGGCGACCTGCCGCTGATCGTGCTGGCGCTGATCGAGATCAGTCCCCGTCACGGCTATGAAATCATCAAGGCCATCGAAGAGCGTTGCGGCGGCGCCTACGCCCCCAGTCCGGGCGCCGTGTATCCGACCCTGACCTTGCTGGAAGAACAGGACCATGTCACATCGTCCGAAAGCGCCAGCGGCAAGAAGCTCTATACGATCACGGACCTGGGCCGCGCCTATCTCGACGAGAACCGCGCCCAGGTGGACGGCATCCTGGCCCGGCTCGACATGTTCGCCCGCGTCCAGGCGCGCAACGCCTTGCCCGAGCGCGTGCGCCAGGCCATGCACACCCTCAAGCATGCGCTGCTGCTGAACAAGACCAATTGGAACGAGGCGGAAGCCGAGCGCGTCTCCGCCGTGCTGGAACAGGCGGCGAACGCCATCGTCGACGGTCACTGAGCCCACTTTACAAGGACAAGCAATGACTAACGCCTCACCTGCAACGCCACGCCCGCACGCCATCGAGCGTGTGCGGCATGACTTGACACTGCGCGTGCTCACCGTCGTGCGCACCGAGCAGATCACGCCGCACATGCGCCGCATCACCCTGGCGGGCGACGACCTCGATGGCTTTGTCTCGCCGGCGCACGACGACCACGTGAAACTGTTCTTCCCCGCTCCGGGGCAGACTACCCCCGTATTTCCCGTACTGGGCAATGGCCCGAACCCCATCCAGTACGCGCAAGGCGCGCGCCCCATCGCCCGCAACTACACGCCGCGCCGCTACGACGCCGCGCGGCGCGAGCTTGAAATTGACTTCGTGCTGCATGGCGACGGCCCCGCGGCCAGCTGGGCGGCGCAAGCCGCGCCTGGCCAGACCCTGGGCGTGGGCGGCCCGCGCGGCTCGATGCTGGTGCCGCTCGATTTCGACTGGTATGTGCTGGTGGGAGACCAGACGGCCTTGCCGGCCATCGCCCGCCGCCTGGAACAGTTGCCGGCCACGGCGCGGGCGATGGCCGTGATCGAGGTCGTCGAAGACGGCGAACAGATCGCGCTCGATTGCGCGGCGCAGCTGGACCTGCGCTGGGTGGCGCGCAATGGCCGCAAGGGACCGCTGCTGCTGGATGCGCTGCGTCAGGTCACGCTGCCTTCAGAAGGCGACGGCTATGTGTGGGTGGCGTGCGAGCATGCGCAGGTGCAGGGCTTGCGCGGGCATTTTATCGATGCCGGGGTGCCGAAGCAGCATCTGCATGTGGCCAGTTACTGGAAGCATGGGGCGGCCGAGCATCATGAGCATCACGATGAGTGATGGTGGTGGTGTCGGCTTACGTTGCAAGTGGCGTACGTTGGATTAGCGGCGCGCCAGCGCCGCGTAATCCAACATGACGGTCATTATTTCAACAACCCCGCCAGCTCCACCGCCGTCTTGACCTGCATCTTGTCGAAGATATGCGCGCGGTGGACTTCCACGGTGCGCATGCTGATGCCCAGCTTGTCGGCCACCACCTTGTTCATCTTGCCCGCCAAAATCAGGTCCAGCACTTCGCGTTCGCGCGTCGACAGGGTGGCCAGGCGCGCATGCACGGCGGCCAGTTCGCCCGCCTGGCGCGAGTTGGCCAGGCCCTGCTGCACGCGGTCCATCAGGTCGTTGTCGTTGAACGGCTTTTCAAAGAAATCGAAGGCGCCCCGTTTCAGGCTGTCGACGGCCATCGGCACGTCGCCGTGGCCGGTGAGGAAAATCACGGGCAGGCGCGCCGTCAGGTCGCGCTTGACCAGCTGGTCGAACATGGCGATGCCGTTCATGTCGGGCATGCGCACGTCGAGCAGCACGCAGTCGCCGGCGGCATCGAAGCTGCCATCGAGGCTATCGAGGAATTGCTGGGCGCTGGCGTAGTTGCGCGATTCGATGCTGCGCGAGGCGGCCAGCCAGGACAGGGAGTCGCGTACGACTTCTTCGTCGTCGATAATGTGTAGCATGGGGTCTCCGGCTTGTCGTTATGCGTTATGCGTTATTCGTTATTGCTTGGTGCGGCGCGCGGCGCGGCCGGCACACTGAATGTAAAGATGGTACCGCCAGCGGGGTTGGCGCCGAAGGTCAGCGCGCCGCCGTGAAATTCGATGGCGGTGCGGCAGATGTTCAGGCCCATGCCCATGCCTTCGGACTTGGTCGAGAAAAACGGCGAAAACAGCCGCTCGGCCACGTCCTGCGGAATGCCATGGCCATGGTCGATCACGTCGACCGTCACCATGTCCTGCTGCGCGTCGTGGCTGGCCCGCAGGCGCATGATACGCCGTCCCGGCACCGCGTCCTGCATGGCCTCGATGGCGTTGCGCGTCAGGTTCAGCAGCACTTGCTCGATCATCACGGGGTCGGCGCGCAGCAGCGGCAGGTCCGGCGGCAGCTCTTCCTGGATGGTGACATAGTATTTGCGCGCCTGCAGGTCGATCAGCGCGCGGATGCCGTCGATCAGGGTGCGGATGGCGATATCTTGGCGCTGCGGCTCGCTCTTGCGCACGAAGTCGTGCACGCTGCGGATGATCTGGCCGGCCCGCTGCGCCTGCGCGCTGGCCTGTTCCAGCGCCGGCTTCAATGTATTCGGCTCGACGGGGGCACCGCTGTCGATGGCGCGGCGGATCAAATTCAAGGCGCCCGTCGTATAGCTGGAAATGGCCGCCAGCGGCTGATTCAATTCGTGCGCCAGCATCGACGCCAGTTCGCCCATGGTGGCCAGGCGCGAGCTCGTTTGCAGCTTTTCCTGCTGCTGGCGATTCAGTTCCTCGACCCGCTTGCGGTCCGAGATGTCGAGCACGGAACCCATCCAGCCCGTCTGCTGGCCGTTCTTGTCCACCAAGGGCGCCTCGAAGATCAGCACGGCCACGCGCGTGCCGTCCGGACGCTGGAAATAGGTTTCGAACTGCGGCGTGGGATTGCCGGCCAGGGCCTTGACGAAGCGCTGCTGGTATTCCTCCAGCGCCTCGGGCACCCAGTAAGGCATGGGCGGCAAACGGCCCAGGATTTCCTCGGGCGGATAGCCGACGATCTGGCAAAACGCGGGATTGACGTAGGTGACTCTGCCTTCCAGGTCGCGCGCGCGCATGCCCGTCACCAGCGAATTTTCCATCGCCGTGCGAAACAGCATCTGCTGGCGCAGCGCGCCTTCGGCCACCAGGCGGCGCGAAATGTGGCGCCACAGGGCCAGCAAGCTCCACAGCAAGCCCAGCGACAGGGCGATGACGGAGCCGACCAGCAAATTGGGCAGCAATTTCGGCTGGCTTTTCACGCTGTCGGTAAACAGGGTGATGCTGGCGCCGGGCACGTCGAGCGCGCGCTTGTGCGTGTACACGCCGTGGCCGGGACCGGCGGCGGCGCGCCGCGCCAGCACCTTGTCGTCGCGGTCGATCAGCGAAATCTGGTTATCCTGGGCGAACCACCACGGCACCATTTCATCGAGCAGGCTGCTGATCTGGTAGGTGGCCACCAGGCTGCCCACGTAGCGCTGGCCGTCGAACAGGGGCTGATGGTAATCCATCAGCATGGCGCCCGGCGGCGCGTCGGGAAAGCCCGTCTGCTGCGAAGGCTGGGCGTACTGGCCCCGGTGCAAACGGCGCGCATTGTCGGCCGCCGTCAGCGAGGCCGGCGAAAACGACAGCGCATGCGGCAGGCTGTTGTCGCTGGTAGCCAGCACCTTGCCGCTGGTGTCGAGCCACAGCACGCGCTGCAATTCGCGGCCATTGCGCAACATCTGCTGCAGCCGTTCGTGCACTTTTTCCGCCGACAGGGAGCTGCTGGCGATGTCCACGCCCAGGTTGAACAGGCTTTCCTCGTTGCGCGCCAGCTGGAAGCGGATGGTCTGCTCCACCCACAGCGTGTCGGCGATCAGCTGCTCCTGGCGTTCGTTGCTTTCCATCTGGCGCGCCTGCCAGGGCAGCCAGAACAGGATGGACAGGAACAGCAGCAGCAGGATGACGGGCAGCAGCCAGCGCATCGGGCTCGATAGCTTGAAGCGGCGTGCAAGGGTGGGGGGAGTCGGCATGGCTGGCAGGGTAGCGGCTTATCGGGAGCCGGCTATTGTGGTTAACCACAATAGCCGAAGCAGTTTCTTTGGCACAATATCCAAGTAGACAAATAATAAAGTTTTTCAAAAACCACTCAGGAGACAAAAATGCAGATGAAAACCATGTTCGTCGCGCTGTGCGCGGCCATCGGTGCCACCGCCGGCGTGCACGCTTACGCGCAAGCCCCCATCGTCATCAAGTTCAGCCACGTCGTGGCCACCGACACGCCGAAAGGCCAGGCCGCCGAGCGCTTCAAGCAGCTGGCCGAGAAAGCCACGAATGGCAAGGTCAAGGTCGAACTGTACCCGAACAGCCAGCTGTACAAGGACAAGGAAGAACTCGAAGCCCTGCAGCTGGGCGCCGTACAGATGCTGGCGCCCTCGCTGGCCAAGTTCGGCCCGCTGGGCGTGAAGGAATTCGAAGCGTTCGACCTGCCCTACATCTTCCCCACCAAGACGGCGCTGTACAACGTCACCGAAGGCGAAATCGGCAAGAGCCTGCTGAAAAAACTGGAACCCAAGGGTATCACGGGCCTGGCGTACTGGGACAACGGCTTCAAGGTGATGTCGGCCAACAAGCCGCTGCACAGCCCGGCCGACTTCAAGGGCCTGAAAATGCGCATCCAGTCGTCGAAGGTGCTCGACGCGCAAATGCGCGCGCTGGGCGCCAATCCGCAGGTGCTGGCCTTCTCGGAAGTGTATCAGGCGCTGCAGACAGGCGTGGTCGACGGCACGGAAAATCCGCCATCGAATATGTACACGCAAAAGATGCATGAAGTGCAAAAGCACGTGACCGTGTCGAACCACGGTTACCTGGGCTATGCCGTCATCGTCAACAAGAAATTCTGGGATGGCTTGCCGCCCGATATACGCGGCCAGCTGGAAAAAGCCATGCGCGAGGCGACCACGTTTGAAAAAGCCATCGCCCAGCGCGACAACGACCAGGCCCTCGACGCCATCAAGAAAGCGGGCAAGACGCAGATCTACACCTTGACGGTGCAGGAACAGGCCGAATGGCGCAAGGCGCTGGCGCCCGTGCAGAAGACCATGGAAGCGCGCATCGGCAAGGATCTGATCTCGGCCATCAACAAGGAAAGCGCGAAGTAATCGCGCTGGCCGCGCCACCCGGCGCGGCTGTCAGGGGCCTCCCTGTCTTTCTGCAGCAACGGCACCTGCGCGTCCTGCGCGGGTGCCAGCGTACCCGCATTCTTTGAAAGTCCACCATGAAATTTCTGGATCACCTGGAAGAGTGGCTGATCGCGACCCTGATGGGCGCGGCCACCTTCATCATTTTCGTTGCGGTCGTGCACCGCTACCTGGCAGGCTTGCCTATCCCCGGCCTGCAAGACTTCCTGATTCAAATCAATACCAGCTGGGCCCAGGAACTGTGCATCTATATGTTCGTCTGGATGGCCAAGTTCGGCGCCGCATATGGCGTGCGCACGGGCATCCACGTGGGTGTCGATGTCTTGATCAACCGCATGAACCCGCGCTGGCGCGACCGTTTCATCGTCTTCGGCCTCGGTGCCGGCGCCCTGTTTACGGGCATCGTGGGTACTTTGGGCGCCAGCTTCGTGTGGTCGATTGGCCACACGGACCAGACCTCGGCCGACATGGAAGTGCCGATGTGGCTGGTCTACCTGGCCGTGCCGCTCGGTTCCTACCTGATGTGTTTCCGCTTCCTGCAAGTGATGGTGCACTTCATCAAGACGGGCGCCTTGCCAAAACACGACCACTCGCACGTCGAGGGCCTGGAAGATGAACTGACGGCGGAAGAAAAAGGAGCCAAGGCATGAACGCGCTGATCATTTTTGTGTTGCTGCTGGCGCTGATGCTGACCGGCATGCCGATCTCCATTTCGCTGGGCCTGACGGTACTGACGTTCCTGTTTACCATGACCAGCGTGCCCATCGAATCGGTGGCCCTGAAGATTTTCACGGGCATCGAGAAATTCGAGATCATGGCCATCCCGTTCTTCATTTTGGCGGGCAACTTCCTCACGCATGGCGGGGTGGCGCGGCGCATGATCAACTTCGCCAGCTCCATGGTCGGCCACTGGCATGGCGGCCTGGCGCTGGCCGGCGTGATGGCGTGCGCGCTGTTTGCCGCCGTCTCCGGTTCCAGCCCTGCCACCGTGGTGGCGATCGGCTCCATCATCCTGCCGGCCATGGTCAAGCAGGGCTACCCGCGCGGTTTCGGCGCCGGCGTCATCACCACCTCGGGCGCGCTGGGCATTCTGATACCGCCATCGATCGTGATGGTGATGTATTCCGTCAGCACGAATACCTCGGTCGGTAAACTGTTCATGGCGGGCGTGATTCCCGGCATGATGCTGGCCATGCTGCTGGGCCTGACCACGTGGTTTTTGGCGCGCAAGCACAATTATCCGCGCATGCAAAAGGCCAGCTGGGGCGAGCGCTTCGTCACGTTCAAGAAGAGCGCCTGGGGCTTGCTCCTGATCGTCATCGTCATGGGCGGCATTTATTCCGGCGCCTTCACGCCGACGGAAGCGGCCGCCATGGCTGCCGTGTACGCCTTCATCATCGCCGTCTTCGTCTACAAGGACTTGAAGATCAAGCAGGTGGGCAAGGTCTTGCTCGATTCGGCCGCCATGTCGGCGATGCTGTTGTACATCATCACGAATGCCGTGCTGTTCTCGTTCCTGATGACCAGTGAAAACATTCCGCAAGCGATGGCCGAGTGGATTACGGGCAAGGGCCTGGGCGTGATCAGTTTCTTGCTGGTGGTCAACGTGCTGCTGTTGTTGGCTGGTAACGTCATGGAACCGTCGTCCATCGTGCTGATCATGGCGCCTATCCTGTTCCCCGTCGCCATGAAGCTGGGTATCGACCCTGTGCACTTCGGCATCCTGATCGTGGTCAATATGGAGGTCGGCATGTGCCATCCGCCCGTGGGCTTGAATCTGTATGTGGCGTCCGGCATCACGAAGATGGGCATCTCGGAGCTGACCGTGGCCGTGATGCCATGGCTGCTGACGATGCTGGCCTTCCTGGGCTTGATTACCTACGTACCACAAATCTCGCTGTGGCTGCCAAATTTAATTTACAACTAAAACAGTTGTCCCCGTCATGGTGCAAAAAAAGTCGATACGGCCGAATAAATGCGCTATGATGGGCAGCCTTAAGGGGAAACACGTATATGCATATGCGCCCCGGTAGCAAGGCTGAAATACAGAATTGGCAACAAGGTTAGTGGGGGAGTGGTCTATAAAAACGGTATTGATACCGGGGATATATTGAGGAGACACACGTTTCACAGAAGTTGTTGAGTCATAGCTGTCTGCGGCCACAAGCCGGCACCGGCGGACCCAAACGACCGGGAACGTGAAGCAATATTTGAAGCGCACCGACTGGTGCGCTTTTTTTTCGTGCGCGGGAAACGTCCGCCGGCACGCCCAAAGACGGTGCATAATTCCCGTGGCGCCGTTTCCCGCGCCGGCAGGTTGCATATTTGCCACACTTGAACAATGATCAGCAGATGAAAAAACAACAGGGCAGTGAACTGTTCAGCGCCATCGTGGCTGCGCCATTCGGCGCCATGGGCGTGCGCGCGCAGGATGGCCAGGTATGCGAACTGGTGTACCTGCCGCCGCACTTCGACGAGAAGGAACCGCAGGATGCCGTCTCCGAGCTGGCATGTCAGCAACTGGCGCGCTATTTCCACGATCCCGATTATGTCTTCGACCTGCCGCTGGCCGCTTCGGGCAGCGCCTATCAGCAACGGGTGTGGACGGCGATTCGCGGCATTGCGCGCGGCCAGGTGCGCACCTATGGCGACGTGGCGCGCCTGATCGGCTCGGCCCCGCGCGCCGTGGGCCAGGCTTGCGGCGCCAACTGGTTTCCCGTGGTGATCCCCTGCCACCGGGTCACGGCCGCAGGCGGCCTGGGCGGCTTTGCGCACCACGACGATGCGGCGGGCTTCCACCTGGGCGTCAAGCGCTGGCTGCTGGCGCATGAAGGCGTGGCGGGCATGGGGTGGTCAACACGATGATGAACAGCCTGCTGGCGCCCGACAACGCTACCCTGATCGACGAATTCTGCGACAGCCTGTGGCTGGAAGACGGCTTGTCGAAAAACTCGCTCGACGCCTACCGGCGCGACATGCGGCTGTTTGCGCGCTGGCTGGAAGTGGCGCGGCCCGGCCGCGAAGGCCTGTACGAGGTGTCCACGGCCGACATCGAAGCGTATTTCGCCGCCCGCCACGACGAGAGCAAGGCCACGTCATCGAACCGGCGCTTGTCCGTGCTCAAGCGTTTTTACCAGCTGGCCTTGCGGCACAAGCATATCGCGGCCGACCCGTGCCTGAAGATGGTCTCGGCCAAGCAGCCCGCGCGCTTCGTGCATACCCTGAGCGAAGCGCAGGTGGAAGCCTTGCTGGCGGCGCCCGACGTGAGCACGCCGCTGGGCCTGCGCGAACGCACGATGTTGGAACTCATGTATGCGAGCGGCTTGCGCGTGTCGGAACTGGTGGACTTGAAATCCGTCGAGCTGAGCCTCAACGATGGCGTGCTGCGCATCACGGGCAAAGGCAGCAAGACGCGCCTGGTACCGTTCGGCGAGCAGGCGCGGCTGTGGATAGAGCGCTACCTGAAGGAAGCGCGCGGCATCATCCTCGACGGGCAAATGGACGACGCGCTGTTCGTCACGCGGCGCGGGGGCGCCATGACGCGGCAAATGTTCTGGGTCATCATCAAGAAGCACGCGCTGAGCGCCGGCATCACGGCGCCGCTGTCGCCGCACACCCTGCGCCACGCGTTCGCCACGCATTTGCTCAACCATGGCGCGGACTTGCGTGTTGTGCAATTGTTACTGGGACACTCCGATATTTCCACCACGCAGATTTACACGCATGTGGCCCGCGAACGGCTGAAACTGCTGCATGCGCAGCATCATCCGCGCGGCTAAAAATTTTGTATTTGCTCCAACTGCGTCATAATGTGTCCTATGTGCTTATCTGTAACAATAAAAAACTAAAGAGGTAGTAAATGGCCAAGACAAATTTCCAATACGAAAAACGGCAAAAAGAGCTGGAAAAGAAGAAGAAAGCCGAGGAAAAAGCCAGACGCAAGCTGGAAGCGAAGAACAATCCGAAGCCGGCCGATGGCAGCGAAGGCGATGAGCCGGAAGCGGACGACGCCGACGACGCCGATGACGCAGATCCGGCCGCCGAAGGCGACGCACCCGTCCAGCCGCAGTAATTCCCCGTTCCTGACGACCGGTGCGGCACCATCGCCGCGCCGGTATCCCCTCGTTCTACTTTCTCCCCGCTACAAACTCGGCCGCTGGCCGATGGCCAGTTGCAGCTGCGTGCTGGCGATGGCCGCATCGGCGCGCGCCTGCACATAGCCCTGGTACGCCTCATCGGCCGAACGCTGCGCCGCCAGCCATTCCAGCAGCGAGGCATTGCCTTTGACGTAAGACAGGCGCATGCCGTCGACCACCTTCTGCGCATCGACCAGCACGCCATCGCGGTAGCGCGCCAGCCTGTCTTGCGCCGCACGCAGTTGCCGCTGCGCCGTGCGCACCTGCGTCTCCGCCGTCAGTTCCGCCTGGCGCAGGGCCAGCATCGCCTGCGTCACACTTGATTCCGCCTGCACGATGTCGCCCTTATCGCGCCGCGACAGGGGAATGGGGATGGCCAGCGAGATGGACAGCGCGCGCGAGCGGGCCGCGCCTTCGACGGGATTGCCGCTGGCATCGATGCCGTCATGGTAGCCGCGCGCGGCGGCCAGGCCCACGGTGACGGTCGGATCGACGGCGCGGTTGGCACGCACGAGGGCCGCGCCATCGCGCATATTGTCCAGAGTGGCGCGGGCGATGCGCACGTCGCTGCGGGCGCCGAGCGCTTGCGGTAGCAGCACGCTGGCATCCTGGTCGGCAAACGCGGCGAAGTCGCAGGCTAGCTGCACGTCGGGAAACAGCGCATCGAACTGGCGCCCCAGCGGCGGAGATAGGGCTAGCATGGCGCTGTCCGCCTCGCTGCGCGCCTGCGCCAGCTCGGCCTGGAACTGGTCGCGTTCCACGCGCGACTGCAGCAGTTCGATGCCGCCCACGTCGCCCGCCTTGCGCCGCACGGTGTTCGCCTCCACCACTGTCGACAGGGCCGCCATGGTCTGCTCCTTGCGCGCTGCGACGTCGCGCGTGCGGCACGCTTCCGTGAACGCGGCGGCGGCCGTGCCATACAGTTCGCTCTTGAAGCCGGCCACCGTTTCCTCTGCCAGCGCGACGTTGCTGTGCGCCGCCTTGATGCGCGCGGCGCGCTTGCCGCCCGTCTCGATGGCCATGCTGATGGACGGGTTCCACGTGACGGGACGGCGTTCGACGCTGCGCACGGTGTCGCGCGTGGCGCCCAAGGTGAACTCGGGATCGCGACGCAAGCCGGCGATGCCGACGCCGGCCTTGGCCGCAACGATGCCTTCCTGCTGCGATTGCAGTTCCAGGCTGTGGCTTTCCACGGCGGACAGATAGGTGTCAAAGCTCAACGGAGTGGCAAGGGCGCCGGGCGCGATCAGCCAGGCCGCCAGCAATACATTAAAACGTGTCATGGGTCTCTCCTTCGGTATGCGTCTGGCGTTTTTGCAGGTGCGCCTCGATCAGGTAATACAGCGCTGGCAACAGCAGCAAGGTCAATGCCGTGGCCGTCACCAGGCCGCCCACCACGACGGTCGCGAGCGGGCGCTGTACGTCGCTGCCCAGGCCTGTTGCCAGCATGGCCGGTGTCAGGCCCAGGGCGGCCACGGTGGCCGTCATCAGCACGGGGCGCATGCGGTCGCGCGCGCCTTCGAGCACGGCGTCGCGCAAGCTCTTGCCCTCGTCGACGCGCAAACGGTTGATCTGCGCCAGCATCAGCACGGCATTCAGGACGGCCACGCCGAACAGGGCGATGAAGCCGACGGCACTCGATACGTTCAAGGTCATGCCGCGCAGGTGCAGCGCGGCCAGGCCACCGAGCATGGCCAGCGGCACGGCCAGCAAGACCAGCGCGGGCTGGCGCAGGTTGCGGAACTGGCCAAACAGCAGCAAAAACATGGCGCCCAGGGTCATCGGCAGGATCAGGGCCAAACGGCTTTGCGCGCGCTGCAGGTTCTCGAACTGGCCGCCCCATTCGACGCTGATGCGCTGGTGCTCGTTGGCCACGGCTTGCGCCACCAGCGGGCGCGCTTCGGCCAGGAAACCGGCCAGATCGCGTCCGCGGGCATTCAGGCGCACGATGATGTGGCGCCGTCCCATTTCGCGCACGATCACGCTTTCGCCCGAGGTGGTGCTGATAGTGGCCACCTGCGCCAGCGGAATCCTCGCGCCATTGGCGGCCGTCAGCTTCAGGCTGGCGATGGCGTCCGGGCTGGAACGCGTGGCGGGCGGGAAGCGCACGGCAATGTCGTAGCTTTTTTCGCCGACATACACCTGGCCGATGGGCGCGCCGCCGATGCCAGTGGCAATCAGGTCAGCCACGTCGGCCGCATTGATGCCATAGCGGGCTGCCTTGGCGCGGTCCAGTTCCACCTTCAGGTTGGGCAGCGGCGGCTCGACGTCTACGGCCACGTCGGAGGCGCCGTCGACGGTCTTGAGGACATTGGCCACCTTGCCCGCGATGGCGCGCACTTCATCGAGGTCGTTGCCGAAGATTTTCACCGTCAGGTCGCTGTGCGCGCCCGACAATTTATCCTGCACGCCGTCGATCATCGGCTGCATGAAGGCCACCGTAAAGCCGGGCATGCGGGAGAAGCGTTCATTCATTTTGGCGATCAGCTGCTGCTTGCTCATGCCGGACTTCCAGCTTTTATACGGATGCAGTCCCACGCTGGCCTCGATGTGCGACGGCGTCCAGTAATCGGTACCGTCGTCGTTGCGCCCCGTCTGCGTGACGATGGTCGACACTTCCGGGAATTCCAGCGCGGCGCGGCGCAATTCGCTGGCCATCCCGGACGCCTTGTCCAGGGTGATCCCGGGCGGCATCTGCACCTGCAGCCACAAGGAGCCCTCATCGAGGTAGGGCAGGAAATCGCGCCCGATGCTGCCGCCCAGGATGGCAAGCGCTGCGAGCGATCCTGCGCACACCATCGCCACCCAGCGCTTCCTGCCCACCATGCGCTCGAGGAAGCGGCCATACGCGGCGGCCAGCGTGTCCAGCGCGCGGTTGTGGAAAGTGCGGCGCGGCTTGCGCAAGGCCAGCCAGGCCAGGCCGGGAATCAGCACCAAGGCCACCACCAGCGCGCCCACGAGCGCCGCGCCCACCGCATACGCCATCGGCGAAAACAGTTTGTATTCGATACGCTGGAAGGCGAACAGGGGCAGGTAGGCGGCGATGATGACGGCCATGCCGAACATGATGGGACGCGCCACTTGCAAAGTGGCGTCGATGGCGTCCTGCAGGCTCAGGGGCCGTTCCTGATCCCGTTCGCGGCGGCGCAGCATGTTTTCCAGCACAACCACGGAACCGTCGACGAGGATGCCGAAGTCGATCGCCCCCAGCGACAGCAAGTTGGCGGGAATCTTAAAATGGTGCATGAAGATGAAGGCGATCAGCAGGGCCAGCGGAATCGTCAGCGCGACGATGGCGGCCGCGCGCGGGCTGCCCAGGTACAGCAGCAGCACCAGGGCGACCAGCAGCATGCCTTCGCCGAGGGTGAATCCGACCGTGTGCAGGGTGGCGTCGATCAGCGAGCTGCGGTCCAGGTAGGGCACGACTTTCACATCCTTCGGCAGCAGCTTGGCATTTAAATCGTCCACGGCCGCATGGATGCCGGCCAGCGCTTCGGACGGATTGAAATCCTTGAGCAGCAGGGTGATGCCTTCGATGGTGTCGGGGTTGTCATCCTTGCCGAGGATGCCGCGCCGCTCCACGTTGCCGTAAGCGAGCTTGCCCAGGTCTTTTACCAGTACGGGCACGCCGTCCTTGCTGCTGACGACGACGTTGCCCATGTCGTCGAGGGTATGCAGCAAGCCCACGCCGCGCACCACGTACGACTGCTGGCCGCGGTCGATCACGCTGCCGCCGCCGCTGATGTTGTTGGCGTTGATGGCGTCCTTGACCTGCGCCAGCGAGAAGCCGTAGCTGTCCAGTTTTGCGGGATCGAGTTCCAGCATGAACTGCGTCGTCAGGCCGCCGAAATTGCTCACGTCGGCCACGCCGCGCACCTGCTGCAGGCGCGGGATCACGGTCCAGAACTGCAGCTCGGACAGTTCGCGCAAGCTGCGCGTTTTCGATTCCAGCGTGTAACGGTAGATCTCGCCCGTGGGCGAGGTATAGGGATCGAGGCCCGGCTTGGCGTCGTACGGCAGGTTCACGCTGGCCAGGCGTTCCTGCAGCCGTTCGCGCGTGAAGTAGCCGTCGCTGCCATCCTCGAACACCACGGTGATCAAGGACAGCGCGAACAGGCTGCGCGTGCGCAGCACGTGCATGCCCGGAGTACCGAGCAGGGCGCGCTCGAGGGGAATGGTGATCTGCTGCTCGATTTCCTCGGCGCCCAGGCCCGGCACCTGCGTGACGATCTGCGAGGTGACGTCGGCGATGTCGGGATAGGCTTCGATGGGCAGCTGCTTCCAGCAATAGACGCCGTAGGCGGCGACAAACAGCAGCACGAGCCAGACGATGCCGCGCCGCTGGCAGCAGGTGGCGATGACACGGTCAATCATTGAGCAGCACTCCTTCCTTGACGACGATGCGTTCGCCGGCCTTCAGGCCCGAGACGATTTCGACCTGGTCTCCATGGCTGGCACCCACCTGCACCGTGCGCGGCGTGAATACCAGCGGGCTGCGCTCGACCATCACGCGCGTCGATGGCCCGCTTTGCAGCACGGCGGCGGCCGGCACGAGGAGGGCGCGGCGGGAAGCGCCGGCGAATCCCGCGTGGGCGAACATGCCCGGCTTGAAGGCGCCGGCGCGGTTGTCGATGGCCACGCGTACTTTCACCGTGCGCGTTTCGGGATCGAGCACGGCGCCCACATACGCGACCTTGCCTTCGAAAGCCTTGCCGGGCCAGGCGTCAACGCTGATGCGGGTCGCTTGGCCCACGGCCACCTGCGCCAGATCCCTTTCGGCCACGTTGGCCGCCAGCCACACGGTGGACAGATCTGCCACCGTCATGACGGGCGCGTTGATGTCGTTCCAGTAGCCGCCCTGGGCGCCTTCCATGGCGATCACGGTGCCTGCGATGGGCGAACGCAAGACATAGTCGCGGCGGGTGCCGCGTGTGCCGCGTGTGCCGGCGCCGTACTGGGCCAGCTTGTCGGCGCTGGCCTGGGCGTCGCTGCCGGCCTGCGCAAAGGCGGCCTGCGCCGCTTCGTACTCCTTGCGCGCGGCGATTTCCGCCTCGAACAGGGTTTTCTGGCGCTCGAGTTCCTGGCGCGCCTGCAGCAGGGCGGACCTGGCTTTGCTGTCGTCCGCGTAGGCGGCGCTCAGTTCCGCCGAATCGAGCGTGAACAGCGGGTCGCCCGCCTTCACGCTGTCGCCCA
This sequence comes from Janthinobacterium sp. NKUCC06_STL, assembly GCF_019345455.1. Classification (NCBI taxonomy): domain Bacteria; kingdom Pseudomonadati; phylum Pseudomonadota; class Betaproteobacteria; order Burkholderiales; family Oxalobacteraceae; genus Janthinobacterium; species Janthinobacterium sp. NKUCC06_STL. Next base: position 1,401,678 of record NZ_JAHKQY010000001.1, on the reverse strand, counting down.
GTGAACGCTGCAAGCGCGTGATGCGCCCGGCCAGCGGCGGCGTGATTTTCACCAGTTTTTCCGGCATCGCCTCGATGCTGCCGGGCGCCTGCGTCTGCGTGGCGATCTCCTGTTCCTGCACGGGCGCGATCTGCAGGCGCTGGCGCAGTGGCGACATTTTGTCGACGGCGATACTGCCGTCGTCCAGGTGCGTCGATTGGGCGGGCGGCGTGGCCGCCGGCGTCGGCTTGGCGCAGCCGGCCAGGGCCGAGCAGGCGAGAGCGAGGGCGCAGCTGGCGCCCAGGGCGTTGCGGGTGGTCGTGTTCATCCCGTGTTTCCTTGTTATTGATGGTGAGGGGGCATGCGTGGATGCGGTGCCCAGGCGGGCAATGAGAGGGGCGCAGGTGGCGCAGGCAGCGTCACTACAGCGCCGGGAAAGCATAACAATGTGCTCCTGAAGAAGCGCCCAAGAATGCCTGAATCATTCTTCAGGTTCTGTGCGCGCACGGTGGAGCGCGGTAAAATGCAAAGCATGGAAAATAAGGCGCGACGCGAAAGGCAGGCATGAGAATCCTCCTGGTGGAAGACGACCGCAAGGCGGCGCGCCTGCTGGCCCGCGGCTTGCAGGAAGAAGGCTTTGTTGTCGACGTGGCGCACAGCGCGGAAGAGGGCGAGGACGAAAGCTACGCCGTCGACTATGACGCCATCGTGCTGGACTGGATGTTGCCGGGCAAGCAGGGCATCGATTTTTGCCGCGACTTGCGCGCGCGCGGCATCCAGACACCCGTGCTGATGCTCACGGCGCGCGACGCCACGGCCGACCGGGTGGCGGGCCTGAACACGGGCGCCGACGATTACCTCACAAAGCCGTTCGAATTCGAGGAACTGCTGGCGCGCATCCGCGCCTTGCTGCGCCGCTCCGACATCAGCCGCCCGCTGGTGCTGGCGCTGGCCGATTTGACGCTCGATCCCGTCAGCCACCAGGCCACGCGTGCCGGCGCGCCCCTGGTGCTGACACCCAAGGAGTATGCGATTTTATTGATCCTGCTGCGCCAGGCGGGCGAGGTGGTCAGCCGTGCGCGCCTGGCCGAACAGATCTGGCAGGCGGACCTGATCGGCATCGACAACCTGATCGATGTCCACGTGCGCAACCTGCGGGGAAAAGTGGATGCGCCGGGCTTGCCGCCCTTGATCCACACGGTGCGCGGACGCGGCTTCCGCCTGGCGGAAAACCACGGTGGCTAGTTTTCGCAAGCGCTTGCTGCTGGTGCACCTGGCCGTCATCCTCGCCATCGTCGCCTGCACGGCGCTGGCCGGTTATTGGGGCCTGTCGCGCGCCGTGCATGGCCAGCTCGATGCGGCCCTGTTGGCGCTGGCCGAGACGGAAATGGCCATGCTGCCGGCCGCGCCGCGCCAGCCCGTGCAGGTGCACGAGGTGGCGCCGGGCCTGGCGCAGCCGTCATTGACGCGCCTGGACCGCCTGGTGCAGATCATCGATGGCGAAGGCCGCGTGCTGGCGCGTAGCCGCAATCTGGAGGCGGCGCAGCTGCCGGCGCCGCCGGCCTTGCTGGCGCGCCTGGCGGCCGGCGAGACCGTCTTCGAGACCTTGCCCAAGTTCGGCGAAGAGCCGCTGCGCATGGTGTCGATTCCCGTGCCCTCGTCCGGAACGCGCCTGGCGGTGCAGGTGGCCGGTTCGCTCGACGACACCAATCACGTGCTGGCCGCGGCCACCGTGCTGTTTGGCGCCATGGCGCTGGCCTTGCTGGCGGCCGTGGGGCTGGCCGGCGAAATGCTCACGCGCCGCGTGCTGGGCGCCATCGATGACGTGGTGGACCAGGCCCATTCGATCGGCGAAGCGAGCCTGCACCAGCGCTTGCCCCATCCCGGCACGCGGGACGAAATCGGCCGCCTGGTCGATACCCTGAACGCCATGCTGGACCGGCTCGAACACGGCTACGATGCGCAGCGCCGCTTCACGGCCGACGCCTCGCACGAATTGCGCTCGCCCCTGTCGCGCCTGCGCACGGAAATCGAAATCACCCTGCGCCGCCCGCGCGAGTCGCCCGAGTATGTCGATGCGCTGGCATCCTGCCTCGATGAAGTGCAGCGCCTGACGACCCTGGTGGAAGAGTTGCTGATGCTCACGCGCCTGGACGTGGGCCAGGAGCGCAATGCCGTGGAAACCATAGCACTTAATCCCCTCGTGCGGGCGGCCGCGCAGCGCCTGGAAAAGGCGGCCGCGCAGCGCGGCATCCGCATCGTTGTTGATGACAGTGTGGCCGTGCAGGCGCGGGTGGCGGCCGGCCCCGTGGATCTGGTGCTGGCCAATCTGCTCGATAACGCCGTGAAGTTTTCGCCGCCCGACAGCATGATCACGGTGCAGGTGTCGCGCGAGGGCGACCATGCGTTTGTCGGCGTGGCGGACGCGGGACCGGGCATCGGCGTGGAAGACTTGCCGCATCTGTTCGAACGTTTTTACCGGGGCGCCCAGGCGCGCGCGGGCGAGGCGCCCGGTTTCGGCCTGGGACTGGCCCTGTCGCAAGCCATCGTCCATGCGTATGGCGGCAGCATCGAGGCGCAGAACCGTCCGCAAGGCGGCGCCCTGTTCCTCATGCGCCTGCCTGCCTCAGATTGAGGGCGCGACGCCTTCCCAGCGCACTTGCCGCACTTGCGGCCAGGCGCCCGCGCGGTTGACGAAGCGCACCAGCACGGCGCGCTGCACGGCCTGGCACAGCACCGTGGCGATCAGCTGCACCACCTGCCTGGCTTCGTCCCAGCTGCGCAGCATTTGCGACGGGGCCAGGCCCGCGCCTTTGAGTTCGGCCAGCAGCAGGCGCACCACATGGTCGGCCTGCGCCGCAGGGCAAGTGACGGTCAGGCGGTAGGTGGCCACGACGGGACCGCGTCGGGCAAACCAATGGAAGAATTTTTTCATCATCACACTCCCCGTTCGGCGACAAATTCCGCGTTGTTCACCAGCGCCCAGCGCACGGCCGAGACGCTGCCTTCCAGGCTCACCTGGCTGACGATCTGCTCCAGCAATCCCAGGCTGGACAAGGGCGTGAGCAGGTCGGCGCGCACTTCGATGCGTCCGGCGTGCGCCGCGTCTTCGCTGTGCAAGGATTGCAGCATCAGGGCCGGCATGCCGCTGATCATGCGCAGCATGAGGTTGCGCACCTGGACTTCCTGCTCCGCCTCGCACACGGCCGTGACGCGGTAGATGCTTTCCGTCTCGATGCCCGCTTCGCTGCCGTGCGCGTTGATGCGTTGCGCCAGGTGGCGCAGCACGAGGTTGGCGATCAGCACGAAGCCCGTGCCGATGGCCGCTTCCAGCGCGAAGCCCAGGCCGCACAGGATGCCGATGGCGGCCGAGCACCACAAGGTGGCGGCCGTGTTCAAGCCGCGCACCGTCATGCCTTCGCGCATGATGACGCCGGCGCCAAGGAATCCAATGCCCGACACCACCTGCGCGGCGATGCGCATGTGGCCCGCGCTATCTCCTTCGAGCACGGAAACCATCACGAACAGCGAGGCGCCGACGGATACCAGCGCGTTGGTGCGCAGGCCCGCCATGCGCTGGCGCAGCTGGCGTTCGGCGCCGATCATGGCGCCCAGGGTCAATGCCGCGGCAACGCGCAGCGCAAAGTCAAATACCACCATCAGTTTCTCCCGGCTGGGGAGGAACAGGCGAGTGCACAAGGCGAAGACAATTCGCCCCGAAAGGGGGCAGCAGACGACAACGGTGGAACGATGAGGGGGAAGTGGCGGCGAGAGAGTACTGCCGCTGGTAAAACCACACCTTGCCGAGGGCAGGGCGGGCGGAATGCGCGCGTCTTGCCTAAGGCCGATCGCCGATGGTCAATCGACTACTGTCACTGGAACAAGCACCCACGAGTCACTCCATATCATTGATAACGGGGACAGTCTAGCCAGTGGAGCCGCTTTGGTCAACTGAAGCTCTCTTCAGGAAGCCGCCGCGTCGTCCCCGCCAATGCGGGGACGGTGAAGGCGACCGGTGGATCAGTGGGCGTGTGCCTTGGCGTCGTCGGCATCGGTGTGCGCATGCTCGCCGCCGCCAAAGAAGCGCGCGGCGCGCTTGCCCAGGCTATCGAGGTAGGTGTAGGCGACGGGTACCACCACCAGTGTCAGCAAGGTCGAGGTGATCACGCCGCCGATGACGGCGCGGCCCATCGGCGCCTGCGATTCGCCGCCGTCGCCCATGCCGATGGCCATCGGCAGCATGCCGAAGACCATCGCCAGGGTCGTCATCAGGATGGGGCGCAGCCGCACTTGCCCCGCTTCCATCAGCGCCTCGAACTGCCCCAGGCCTTCGCGCTGGCGCTGGTTGGTGAAGTCGACCAGCAAGATCGCGTTCTTGGTGACCAGGCCCATGAGCATGATGAAACCGATCACGGAGAAGATGTTCAGCGTGCTGCCCGTGATCAGCAGGGCGGCCAGCACGCCGATCAGGGAGAGCGGCAAGGACACCATGATGGCGATCGGCTGCAAGAAGCTGCCGAACTGCGACGCCAGCACCAGGTAGATGAAGATCACGGCGATGCCCAGCGCCATCATCGCGCCGCCCATGGTTTCAGCCATCTGCTGCGCATTGCCGGCCACGTCGAAGCGCACGCCGGGCGGCAGGTCGATGGACTTGATGGCTTTCTGCACGTCGGCGTCGACGTCGCCGGCGGGGCGGCCCTGCGTGCCCGCATAGATGGCGACCCGGCGCTGCAAGGCCTGGCGTTTGAGCACTTGCGGGCTCGATGACGGCACGAAGTCGACCACCTGGCGCAGCGGAATCATGACGGGCTTGCCGTTCGCATCGAGTTTGCTGGACGCCAGCGACAGGTCGGCCAGATCGGCCACTTTCTGGCGGCCCGACTTGGGCAGCTGCACGTTGACGTCGTAGTTTTGCCCGTCGCTGGCCAGCCAGTGGCTGACCGTGTCGCCCGCCACGAAAGGACGCAGGGCATTGCCGATCTGCTGCACCGACAATCCGAGATCGCTGGCCAGTTCGTTATTGATCTTCACGGTGGTCGATGGATTGGCGCCTTCCTGGCTGTACTCCATGTCGGCCAGGCCCTTGATGTTGCGCATCTTGTCCATCAGGCGGTGCGCTACCGCATCGAGCTTACCTTCATCCGTACCCAGGATGGCGATGAAGATGGGGCGGTTACCGACGGACAGGGTGATGCCGGCGATCGGCGCCAGGCGTTCGCGGATCAGCTTTTCCAGTTCCTGCTGCGAGCGGCGCTTGTGCGTCTTGAGGTCCGTCAGCTTCAGGTTCACCTCGGCCGCGTTGCGGCCATCGGGCGTGCCGATATTGGCCACCAGGCTGTCGATTTCGGGGAATTCCTTCAGGGCCGTTTCGATCTGGCGCACCTTGGAATCCGTGTATTCGAGGCTGGAGCCGACGGGCGTCTTGAAGCGCAGGTTGACCCAGCCCTGGTCCGTCTCGGGGAACATCTCGCCGCCGATCATGGGCACGAGCATCAGGCTGCCCGCGAACAGCGCCACGGCCGTGGCCAAGGTGGTCTTGCGCCAGCGCAGGGCCACTTTCAGCACCTTGCCATACCAGACGTGCAGGCGGTCGATACCCGTCTCGATCCAGGCCATGAAGCGGCCCAGCCACGGCGCGTACTTGAAGCGGTCCTTGACGGGGTCGCGCCAGACGGACGACAGCATGGGGTCAAGGGTAAAACTGACGAACAGCGAGACAAGCACGGCGACGGCCACGGTGATGCCGAACTGCAGGAAGAAGCGGCCGATGATGCCGTCCATGAAGGCGACAGGGACGAACACGGCGACGATGGCGAACGTGGTGGCCATCACGGCCAGGCCGATTTCATTGGTGCCGTCGTTGGCCGCCTTGTAGTGGTTCTTGCCCATGCCCAGGTGGCGCACGATGTTTTCGCGCACGACGATGGCGTCATCGATCAACAGGCCTATGCACAGGGACAGCGCCATCAGGGTCAAAAAGTTCAGCGTAAAACCGAAGGCCTTCATGGCGATGAAGCTGGCCAGCACGGAGATCGGCAAGGTCAAGCCGGTGATGATGGTCGAGCGCCACGAGTGCAGGAACAGGAAGACGATCACCATGGTCAGCACGGCGCCTTCGATGATGGTGCGCTTGACGTTATTGAGCTGGCTTTGCACGCGCTCCGATTCGTCGTCGAGCACGCGCAGCTTGATATCGGGCGGCAGGGTCTTTTGCAGATCGGCCGCCACTTTCAGGATGCCGGTGCCCACTTCCACCACGTTGGCATCCTGCACCTTGGTGATTTCCATCGTCACGGCTTGCTGGCCATTCATGCGCGAGATCGACAGTTCTTCCTGTTCGCCGTCGACGACGGTGGCCACCTGGTCCAGGTACACGGGGCCGACGGCGCGGCGCGCGACGATGATCTTGCCGAATTCGCGCGCATCCTTGATCTTGCCTTCCACGCGCACCAGTTGTTCGGCCGCGCCATGGCTGATCGAGCCGGCCGGCAGATTGGTATTCGTGGCCTGGATGGCGCGGATCACTTCATCGACGCCGATGCCCTGGGCATTGAGTTCGATCGGCTTCATGCTGATGAGGATCTGGCGCGCGCGCAGGCCGCGCAGCTTGACTTGTCCCACGCCGGCCACGCTCTGGAAGCGCTTGCTGATGATTTGCTCCGTCATGGTCGACAGCGAGCGCAGGTCATGTCCGGTCGACGTCAATACGATGGTGGCGATGGGGCGTTCGTTGTCGCCTTCGGCGCGGGCGATGAACGGGTCCTTGGCTTCTTTCGGGAAGCGCGGACGCACCAGGGCCACCTTGTCGCGCAAGTCCTGCATGGCCTTGTCCATATTCGTCGACAGCTCGAATTCCAGGTAGACGCCGGCGCGTCCTTCCCACGAGTTGGCGCGGATGGTCTTGATGCCGCTGACGGTGTTGACGGCGTCCTCGATGGGGCGCGTGATGTCGTTTTCCACGGCTTCGGGCGAGGCGCCCGGATAGTTCACTTCAATGGCGGCGAACGGGAACTGCACGCTGGGCATGCTTTCCACGCCCAGGCCACGGTAGGAGAAGATGCCCAGCACCACCAGCGCCACCATGACCATGGTGGCGAAGACGGGGTTTTGAATACTGACTTTGGTCATCCACATGGCTTAATCCTTCCGTGCCAGCACGGCTGCCGGTGTGGCGGGCGCGGTGGGGGAGGTGGCTGGCGCGGCGAAGGTCACGCTGTGGCCCGGCTTGACGCCATCGAGTTTGGCGATGATGACTTTCGCGCCCGGCACGAGACCCGATTTGACTTCCGCATAGCCTTCATCCTCGTTGCGCAAGCCCAGGGTGACGGGCTGGGCGACGACCTTGTTGTTCACCAGCGCATACACGACGGGCCCCTGCTTTTCATTGCGCACGGCCGTCAACGGCACCAGCGGCGCCACGCTTGATCGCTCGGTGACGATGCTGCCCTTGGCGAACATGCCGCCGCGCAGCGCGCCATCGCCATTGTCGACGGCGATGTAGACGAGCATGGCGCGCGAGCCGCTCTCGGTGGTGGGGTTGATGCGCGTGACCTTGCCGGCGAAGTCGCGCGCGCCGAAGCCGTCGACCTTGAAGTGCACGTCCTGGCCCAGCTTGATGCGGGGGATTTCCGCGCTGGGCACGGGCGCTTCCAGGGTCAGTTGCGCCAGGTTGACGATGGTGTAGACGGGCATGTCGGGCGAGACTTTTTCGCCGGCCTGCAGGTGGCGCTTGCTGACGATGCCGGCCATCGGCGCGCGGATCACGGTGTCGGCCAGCGCGATGCGGGCGATGTCGACCATCGCGGCGGCGGACTTCACATTGGCGCGCGCCAGGTCGACCGAGTTTTGCGTCGTGTCGTAGGCTGTTTGCGAAATGTATTTTTGCTTGAGCAGGGCCTGGCTATTCGCTTCATTTTTGCCGGCCATCGACAATCGCGCCTGCGCTTCGTCGAGCATGGCTTGCTGCTGCGTCAGGCGGGCGCGCAGGTCGGCCGCGTCCAGACGCACGAGGATTTGCCCATTCGCCACTTGCTGGCCTTCCTGCAAGGTGGTTGCCTCGATCACGCCGGAAACCTTGGCCTTGATGGTGGCCTGGGTCACGGGCGCCAGCGAACCGGACAGGGGCAGGCTGATGGACAGCGCGCGCGCGGCAATGGCGGCCACGTCGCCTTGCGCCAGTTCATGCACGGGCGTCTTTTCCTGCTCCTTCTTCTTGCTCGCCTGCAGTTCGGCCGCCTTGGCGGCTTGCTGCTTCGATTGCATCACCGTCCAGCCGCCGCCGGCCAGGCCCAGCACGACGAGGATCAGCACGGGGGTGCGCCAGCGCCGGCGGCGCGTGGCGGCAAGGGGGGAGGCGGGGGGCAGGGTCTCGTTTTTCATAGGTTTTTTTCAGGAGCGGCGCAGGGCTTCGGCGCCAGGTCTCGGTATGGCCGGCCTGTCGCTGGCCGGGAGAATTCGGGGTAGCGCATCACCGTGGCGGCCGCAGGCAGCACGCCTGCCGCTGCGGCCGTTCACGGCGATGCGCATGTTGCCACTTTAGGAAGATTCAAGTCCGGCCGCCATACCCGTGCGACAGATTGCACAAAATCGGGGCTGGAATGCAAAAAACGGCGACCGGAACCAACTTGCCCGTGTCGACGCCGCGCACGTCACGATGCTTGCGCATCCTCAAGAAGCCGATTCGCCGGCGCGCAAGAATGGTCGGGATGGTTGCGCCACCGGACAGGCCATACGTCCGCCGGTTGCCGCGCGGCCGCGCCACGGGGGGCTGATGTCTGATCGGATTGCCGGAGCCGCCCCGTCGCCGGGCCGTTTGCTGGCCGCTGCCGAACCGCAGGCGGGCGCGGCCGGCAAGGCGCTCGATTTGCTGTCCATCATCGTTGCCGCCGTCGAGCAGGCACCGGGCCTGGCCGTGCGCGGCATCGACCGCGATGGCATCGTGCGCTACTGGAGTGTTGGCGCCGCGCGCCTGTATGGCGTGACGGCCGAGCTGGCGCTGGGCCAGCCGTGGGCCAGGGTAGCCGCCGCGCTGCCGGATGCCGCCACCGTGGCCGAGGAGCTTGCCGGCGAACTGGCGGCCGTGTGGGAGAGCGGCAAGGCGCGCAGCACGCGCCTGTGGAAGCTGGGCGCCGACGGGGCCTCGCCGCGCTGCATCTGTTCCACCGTATTCCCCGTCATGCAGTCCGGACACGTGCGGCAAGTGGTCTGCATCGATGTCGACATCACGGCCAGTGGCCAGGATGGCGCGGCGCAGGGCGCTTTGTTGTTGATGGGCGACAATTTCCGCCAGCTGTACCAGAAATCCGCCGACGCCATCGTGCTGCTGCGCGACGAGCATATCGCCGAAGCGAATCCGGCCGCCATCGCCCTGTTTCAATGCGAAGACCGGACACGGCTGCTGGGGCGCCGCCTCAGCGACTTTTCGCCCTTGCGCCAGCCCGATGGCGCATTGTCCTCGTTGCGCGGCACGCAGCTGGCGGCGCAGGCCCACGCGGACGGCAACTGTCGCTACGATTGGCGTTACCAGACGTGCACGGGCCAGCTGTTCTGGGGCGAAGTGCTGCTCACGTCCGTCACGCTCGACCATAGCTATCTGTTTTACGCCGTGATCCGCGATATTTCCTCGCGCAAGCTGGCCGAGCGGGCCCTGTACCTGTCGGCACAGGTGGTCGAGCATGCGCGCGAGGCCATCGTCGTGCTGGACCCGCAGCAGCGCGTCGTCAGCATGAATCCCGCGTACAGCGAGATCAGCGGCTACAGCCTGGACGACATGCTGGGCAAACCCTTCGTCCTGCAGGGCGTGGAACCGGATGCGCCCGCGTTTTTCGACCACGTGTGGGATGAGGTCGAGGCGAACGGCTATTGGCAAGGCGACATCATGGGCCAGCGCAAGGCGGGCGGGCGCTACCCGGCCTGGCTGTCGCTGACGGCCATCCGCGACTCGCAAGGGCAATTGAGCAATTACCTGGCCATCCTCAGCGACATCAGCGAGCGCAAGAAAAACGAGGAGCACACGCGCCACCTGGCCGAGCATGATTTCCTGACCGACCTGCCGAACCGGGTGCTGCTGCTGGACCGGCTGTCGCTGTCGCTGGCGGCCGCGCGGCGCAAGCTGAGCATGCTGGCCATCCTGTACCTGGACCTCGACCACTTCAAGCACATCAACGACAGCATGGGCCACCACGTGGGCGACTTGCTGCTCAAGGAAGTGGCGCGGCGCCTCGTGCGCTGCGTGCGCGGCGTCGATACGGTCAGCCGGCATGGCGGCGACGAGTTCGTCATCATCCTGTCCGAGGTGGGCGGCATTGACCAGGTGGCCCACGTGGCGTCCAGCCTGCTGCATGCCGTCACGCAGCCCTATCAGCTGGGCGAATACGAACTGCATGTGTCGACCTCGATCGGCGTGGCCATCTTTCCCAGCGATGGCGACGGCATCGAGACCCTCGTGCACAACGCCGACATCGCCATGTACCACGCCAAGGAAAGCGGGCGTAACAATTTCCAGTTTTTCAATGCCGAGATGAATGCGCAAATCGTCGAACGGGCCAGCCTGGAGCAGGGCTTGCGCGCCGCGCTGGGCCGCGATGAATTCGTGCTGGAGTTCCAGCCCGCGCTCGATGTCGCCAGCGGGCAGATCCTCGGCGCCGAAGCGCTGTTGCGCTGGCGCCACCCGCAACTGGGCGTGCTGCCGCCCGAGCGCTTCATCGCCGTGGCCGAGGAATGCGGCTTGATGGTGTCGATCGGCAACTGGGTGCTGCGCCACGCCTGCCTGCGCGCGCGCGCCTGGCACGATGCGGGCCATGCCTGGCGTGTGGCCGTGAATCTGTCGCCGGCGCAATGCCTGCACAATAATTTATTGCTCAGCGTGCAAGAGGCGCTGGCCGTGTCGGGTTTGCCCGCCGCCTGCCTGGAACTGGAAGTGACGGAATCGTTGCTGATGAAGGGCGGCGCGCGCCTGGCCGGCGTGCTGGCGCAACTGCGCGCGCTGGGCGCCAGGCTGGCCATCGACGACTTCGGCACCGGCTATTCGCGCCTGGCCAATCTGCGCCATTACCCGGTGGATAAACTCAAGATCGATCCCTCGTTCCTGCCCGCCGCCGATGGCGCGGCCGGCGAATCCGACACGGCTGTCGCCGCCACCATCATCGCCATGGCGCGCGAGCTGCAATTGACGGTGATTGCCGAAGGCGTGGAAACGGCGCAGCAGCTGGCGTATCTGCGCGGGCAGGGCTGCCAGCAATACCAGGGCCGCTATGCCAGCGCGCAAGTGGAGGGCAGCGCGCTGGCGAAGTTGCTGCATTAGTTATTGCATTAGTGACTGAGTTAATCAATGTTTCCCAGCAGCTTGATGCGCGCCAGCACCTGGCCATGGTCGGATGCGTACGGCAAGCCCAGTAGCAAATGATCGTTGAGATAAGTCACTTCCTGCAGCACGCCGATGGCGCGCGGCGAGGCAGGATGAAAATGTTCGGACACGAGGATGTGGTCGATCGTCATGTAGGCGCTGTCGTGGATATTCGTGTAGCCCACGTGGCGCAGGGCATCCTGGCGCAGCTGGATGGCGTTGGCGTCGTACAGGCGCGCGCGCATTTCCGGCATGTCACCATGCGGCTCGCACGGCGCGCCCGCGCCCATGACGATGGCCGTGGTGACGGCATTGGCGATGTCGTTGAAGTCGCCCAGCACGATGCGGGGACGGCCGCTGTGGCCCAGCTCGCTTGCCAGCATGCGCAGCGCCACGGCTTCCGCGCCGCGCCGCTGCAGCGAGCGCAGGTTGGCCAGCGCGTAGCTGGCCGCATCGTAGCCGTCGCCATGGCGGTAATCGGGCCGGCGCGATTTCAAATGCACGACGACCACGTCCGTGAGCTGTCCGCCAGGCAAGATGACCTGCACATGCAGCGGTGCGCGGGCAAAGCGGCAGGCGTTGTCCTCGGCGGAGACGCTCACGCCGGTAGGGAAATCCGCCCAGGCAATACCAGCGCCGGCCAGCGGCAGGCGCGACACGAGCGCCACCGTGGGTAGCATGCGTCCGGCGGGGTCCATCGCGTCGTAGCCGGCCACGGTGGCTTCGCGGTAATGGCGCGTGCGCGACAGCACGTCGCGCAGGGCCGCTTGCGAGAAAATTTCCTGGAAAGCGATCACGTCGGCGTCGAGCAGGTCGATCTGCCGCGCCGTCCACTCCGCCTTGGCTGCGTATTGCGCCGGGCTCAACGGTTCCAGGTTGTCATACAATTTCGCCCCGGCGGGGGCAAGGTTGCAGACATTGAATGTGGCAAAGCGGATTTCTTCCTGCATAATTAGCACTCCTCACTGAACGATCAGCGTATCACGCATGGCTAAAAAAGAGCATATTTCCGAAACCCAGGCGACGCAGCTGCTGCGCAAGCATCAAGTTTCCTTCGATGAACACCCGTATCCGTATGAGGAGCACGGCGGCACCAGCGTGTCGGCGCGCGAGCTGGGCGTGCCCGAGCACTCTGTGATCAAGACCCTGGTGATGCAGGACGAGGCGGCCAAGCCGATGATCGTGCTCATGCATGGCGATTGCAAGGTGTCGACCAAGAACCTGGCGCGCGCCATCGGCTGCAAGTCCGTCGAGCCGTGCAAGCCGGAAGTGGCGCAGCGCCATTCCGGCTACATGATAGGCGGCACCTCGCCGTTCGGCACGAAGAAGGCCATGCCCGTGTACGTCGAGGAATCGATCCTGGCGCTCGAACGCATCTACATCAATGGCGGGCGGCGCGGTTTCCTCGTCTCGCTGGCGCCGCAGGTGCTGCTCGATTTGCTCAAGGCCAAGCCGGTGCAGTGCGCCTTGCAGGATTAAGAAAACTGGATACCGCCCTGTCCGTTGGCTGGGCGCTGGTGTATATTCTGCTGCGCCAGCCTCGATGCTGGTGCAATAAACACAATAAAGGGAAGAAATGAATCCAGTAATCACAACCGTGGCAATGACAGTGGCCGCTTACTTGCTCGGCTCGATATCGTTTGCCGTGGTGATGAGCAAGGTCTACGGCATTGCCGATCCGCGCACCTATGGCTCGAAAAATCCGGGCGCCACCAACGTGCTGCGCAGCGGCAACAAGGGCGCCGCCATCATGACCCTGCTGGGCGATGGCGCCAAGGGCTGGCTGGCCGTGTTCCTGGCTGACCATTTTGCCACCGCGCTGGGCGTGGGCGACACGGCAGTGGCCCTTGTGGCCATCGCCGTCTTCCTCGGCCATTTGTGGCCCGTGTTCTTCCGCTTTGTCGGCGGCAAGGGCGTGGCCACGGCCCTTGGCGTGCTGCTGGGCATCAATCCATGGCTGGGCCTGGCTACCCTGGCCACCTGGCTGATCATTGCCTACGCGTTTCGCTATTCCTCGCTGGCAGCGCTGGTGGCGGCCCTGTTCGCGCCGTTTTACTATGGCTTGCTGTTCGGCGTCGATCCCATCTTGCTGTCCGTCATCGTCATGAGCGTGCTGCTGGCTTACCGCCACAGCCAGAACATTGCGAACTTGCTCTCTGGTAAGGAAAGCAAGATCGGTGGCAAGAAGGATGCGGCCAAGGCGCCCGTCAAGAAAAAGTAAGCGCTTGATTTCCCGCGGCCCGCACGCATATGCTGTGCTTGCGGCGCCGCGCGGTGCGGCCGCCACCGACTCGCGCAAAGGCTGCCCACCATGACTGTTTCCACTTCCCCCGTCACACCCGTCCCCGTCCGTATCGATTTCGTTTCCGACGTTTCCTGCCCCTGGTGCGTGGTCGGCCTGAAATCGCTGGAGCAGGCGCTGGACAAGCTGCAAGACACCGTCCAGGCCGACATCCACTTCCAGCCCTTCGAGCTGAACGCCAACATGCCGCCCGAAGGCGAGGATATCGGCGAACACATCGCCCGCAAATACGGTTCCACCGAAGAACAGATGGCGCAGTCGCGCGAAGCCATCCGTGCGCGCGGCGAACAGCTGGGCTTTACCTTCGCCATGGACAAGCGCGGCCGCATCTACAACACGTTTGACGCGCACCGTCTGCTGCACTGGGCCGCTCTGGAAGGGCGCCAGAAAGAACTCAAAATGGCGCTGTTCGATGCCTATTTCACGCAGGGACAGGATCCGTCTTCGCACGAGGTGCTGCTGGCCGTGGCAGGCAAGGTGGGGCTAGACCCTGTGAAAGCGGCCGAGGTGCTGGCATCGAGCGTCTATGCGGACGAGGTGCGCGCGCAGGAGCAGTTCTACCAGCAGAACGGCATCAACTCGGTGCCGGCCGTCATCATCAATGAGCGGCACCTGATTTCCGGCGGCCAGCCGCCCGAAGTGTTCGAGCAAGCCTTGCGCCAGATCATCGCGGGCGCCTGAACCAGGCGCCAATGGCGCGCGCCATGGCGGACTTTTTGCGCTACACTCGGCGCAGAAGGAGGATAGTCAAATGCCAACAGCCCGCTGGAATGGCGCCGTCATCGCGCAAGCCACCGATGCGCAGGTGCAAGTCGTTGAAAACAATGTATATTTTCCTTTATCGGCAGTGACGCAGGATTACCTGCGTCCCAGCAGCCACACGAGCGTCTGCCCGTGGAAGGGCACGGCCAGCTATTACGACCTCGTCGTCGATGGCCAGACGAATGCCAACGCGGCATGGTTTTATCCCGAGCCCAAGGACGCTGCCCGGCAAATTGCCGGCCACGTCGCCTTCTGGCGTGGCGTGAGCGTCGAGCGCTGACCTGGCTCCCCCAATTTCCCGATAAAGAAAGCAGACGATGGATTTACGCCTCGCCGTGTACCAACTCGCCTCGGCCCATGCGCTCGATGCCCAACAAACCCGGCAGTTGCAGGAAGTGGCCGGCTTCCAGCGCGAGCCGGCTCGCCTGGCCTACTGGCTGCCGCGCGGCGTGGCCGTACTGGGCGCCGTGCTGCTGGGCATGGGGCTGATCTGCTGGGTCGCCGCCAACTGGGAAGACTTCGGCCGCATGGGCCGCTTCGCCCTGCTGCAAGCGGTGTTGGCCGCCGCTTGCGTGGGCGCGTTTGCCGTGCCCAGGGCGAAAGTCCCCTTATTGCTGCTGGCCTTGCTGGCCATCGGCGGCCTGTTCGCATATTTCGGCCAGACGTACCAGACGGGCGCCGATCCGTGGCAGCTGTTCGCCCTGTGGGCCGTGCTGGCCTTGCCCCTGTGTTTTGTCGCGCGCAGCGACGTGCTGTGGACGCCGTGGATGCTGATACTGGCGACGGCCGCCACCCTGTGGATGCAGGCGCAGGCGCGCCATAGCTGGCGCATCGATTCGGCCGACCTGAGCATTTTCGTCAGCGGCTGGCTGGCCGTGCTGCTTGCCTGTGCGTTTGTCTCGCCCCTGCTGGCGCGCTGGACGGGCGCGGGCAGCTGGGCCTTGCGCCTGGGCCTGGTGCTGGCCACCATCCTCATCACGGGCACGGCCGTCAGCGCCCTGTTCGGCCACGATATCGAATCACCGTACTGGGCCGGACTGGGCTTGCTGCTCGTCGCCGGCGTCCTGCTGGCCACCGGCCGGTTCTTTGACGTGTTCGGCCTGAGCGCCGTCGCGCTCGGTATCAACACCTTGCTGGTGGGCGGGCTGACGCACGTGCTGTTCAATGGCCAGGGCGATGGCGTGGGCGCGCTGGCCATGCTGGGCTTGCTGGCCGCCGTGCTGCTGGCCTTGACCGTGCAGGGCATTTTGTGGCGCACGCGCCGGGAGGCGGCATGAACAATGTGAATAGTCAGCGAACCGACGCGCTCGCCACCCTGATCGACGACGCCACGCGCGCCGGCCTGTTGCCGCCCAACGCCACCCGTCCCGTGCAGGATGTGCGGCCGTGGCCGCTGGTGCTGATGACGGCCTTCGGCGCCTGGCTGGCCGCCATTCCCCTGATGATTGCGCTGGGCGTGGGGCTGGAAAGCGTCGTGCGCCACGGTCCCGGCGCGTATGTCGTGGCCGCCATCGTGCTGGTGGTGGCCGTGCTGCTGATCCGCGCGCGCGGCGTGGCGCTGTTCGTCGAGCAGCTGGCCGTGCCCTGTCTGCTGGTGGGCGGCGGCTTGCTCGGCTATGCCCTGTACCGCGACTATTCCACGCAGACGGCGTCGCTGCTGTTGTGTCTGGCATGTCTGATAGTGGCCGCCGCCTTGCCGCGCGACTGGCTGCGCGTGTTGCTGGGCCTGGTCGCCTGCGGCTTGCTGGGGCTGGGCATCGTCGATAGCACGCGCGACTGGATTTTCGAGAACGACCCCACGGAGCTGTATTTTGCCTGGATGCTGGCCCTGGCCTTCTGGCTGGCCGCCCACTGGCTGCAGAAGCAAGCGTTCAACGACGGCCGCGGCGCGCCCGTCGCCGCCTTCCTGGAATCGCTGTCGACGGGGTGGGTCCTGGCAATCTTGCTGGGGCTGGTCTTCTGGTCCGGCATGACCTTCATGCTGGGCGGCGCCTTGGGCGGTGGCTTTGCTGGCGAAGTGGCGCGCGAAGTGACGCGGCACCAGGGTATCGCCTGGTATGCGCAAGCCTTGAATGGCGTGTCGCTCGTGCTGGCCGCGGCCGCGGCTGCCTGGACGGGATGGCGCTGGCCCGCATTGCGCCAGTTGCCGGCCATCGGCGTGGCACTGGTGCTGATCGTGCTGTCCTGGTTCATGCCGGCGCTGGGACCCGTGCTGCTGGTCCTCGCGTATTGCGTGACGAGCGGGCGCTCGCGCGTGGCCGTGGCGGCCGCGCTGGCGGCGGCGTGGATCATCGGCAGTTTTTATTATCAGCTGGCCTGGCCGCTGGCCAGCAAGGCGGCGCTGCTGGCCGTGGCCGGCGCCGTGCTGTGCGCGCTGTCGTGGCTGGCCACGCGCGGCGCAGTGCTGCACCTGGTGGAAAGCAAACCGGCGGACGTGGTCCTGGAGCGCCGCGCCGCGCGCCTGGGCGTGCTGGGCGGCTTGCTGCTGGTGCTGCTGGTCGCCAATGGCGGCATCTGGCAAAAAGAGCAGCTGATTGCCAAAGGACAAGCGATCTTCGTGGCGTTGGAACCGGTCGATCCCCGCTCGCTGATGCAGGGCGACTACATGCGCCTCAATTTCGTCAACCTGGGCGTGCTGTCCACCCTGGCCAGCGTGGAGCGGGCACCTGGCCGGCCCCTCGTGGTGGCCACGCGCGATGCACGCGGCGTGGCGGAACTGCTGCGCCCGTACACCAGGGAGGCGCTGGCGCCCGGCGAATTCCTGCTCGAACTGACGCCGAAGGATGGGAACTGGGTGCTGGTCAGCGATGCCTGGTTCTTCAAGGAAGGCGAGGCGGCGCGCTGGGAAAAGGCCCGCTATGGCGAGTTCCGCGTGCTGCCTGATGGTCGCGCCTTGCTGGTGGGCATGCGTGGGGAAGATTTACAGGCGCTGTAGCCGCTTGATTGAACAAACCCAATGGCAGAATCCGGGGTCGTACCCTGAGGGTACGACCCCAGCCTTTGCTCTTGGGGTGGCCGCATCCTGTAAAATTGCCCGATGGATAATATTACGCATTCGGTCATCGGCCTCGGGGTCGGCGAACTGGTACACCGCAGCCTGCCGCCCGAGCCGCAGGCACCCGCACAGCGCACCCGGCGTGCGCTGTTTCTGTTTTCGGCATGGTTTGCCAGCAACGCGCCCGACCTGGACCTGGTGCTGACAAAACTGTTGCCGCGCCCCTTCGGCTACATGTTGCACCACCGTGGCCACACGCACACCTTGCTGCTGGCCTTGCCGCAGGCGCTGCTCTTGCTGGCCCTGCTGTGGCTGCTATGGCCCGGCGCGCGCCGTCTACTCAAGGAAAGCGTGCCCGCCCGCATCGGCCTGGCCGCCTGTCTGTTGCTGGGATTCTGCTTGCACATGAGCATGGATTTCCTCAATTCCTATGGCTTGCACCCGTTTTATCCATTTGACAGCCGCTGGCTGTATGGCGACATGGTCTTCATTGTCGAACCCATGTTCTGGGTACTGCTGGGCGTGCCCGTGATCATGTCCTTGCGCTACGGCATCGTCAAAAGCGTGCTGCTGGCGGGGCTGGCGGCGGCCCTGTGTTTCTTCACCTATAAAACCTATCTGGCGCCGGCTTCGCTGGCCGTGCTGCTGGGGCTGGGCGTGATCCTGGCCGTGCTGCAAGGGCGGGCCGGCGAGCGGGGGCGCGGGCCGTTGCTGCTGGCTTTCGCGCTGGCCGCCACCTTTATCGGCACGCAGGGCGTGGCGTCGGCCCTCGGCCGTACGCGCATCGAGGCGGCCGTGCAGCGGCTCGATCCCGGCACGCGCGTGTGGGACGTGTCGATGACGGCGTTTCCCAGCAACCCGCTGTGCTGGATCTATGTCTCGCTCGACAGCAAGACGGACGTGTATACCTTGCGGCGCGGCACCTTGAGCCTGCTGCCCGCATCGCTGGCGCCCGCCGCCTGCCCGGCGGGCCTGGCCGAAACCAGCAAGCAGGGCCGGCAACTGGCGCCCGGCATTGCCGTCTCCGCCCAAGCGGCGGGCAGCCTGGCCGCCTTGCGCGCCTTGCAGGAAGACAATTGCTATGTCGACGCCTGGTTCCGCTTTGCCCGCATGCCCAGACTGAATGCGGACAAGCTGACGGACGTGCGTTTCAACCCCGGCATGCTGCCCAATTTCACCACCGTGGAACTGCAGCAGTTCCGCAACCGGCCGTGTCCCGCTTATGTGCCGGGCTGGGACCGCCCCCGCGCCGACATGCTGGCGCCGCCGAAATAGAGAGCGGAGATGTTGCTCTTGGGAAAAAATATCGCGTGTGAGCCTGTTTTGCCAAGGCCCAGCATGCAATAATTGCCAATTCAGCATGAATATCATTGAGTTAGGATTATTTTGGAAGAGCAACACGCCTTACCGTATTTGCGGGAAACCCTGCTGTTTCTCGCCCTGGCCGGGATTTTTATTCCGCTATTGCAACGCTTGAGAGTCAATCAGGTGCTCGGCTTCCTGGCCGTCGGCGCCCTGTTCGGCCCCTTCGGTTTCGGCCTGTGGGCCGGCGACTTCACGTGGCTGACGTATTTCTCGTTCGTGCGTGCCGAGCAGGTCAGCGGCCTGGCCGAGCTGGGCGTGATGTTTTTGATGTTCATGATCGGCCTGGAACTGTCGACGGAACGGCTGTGGGCGCTGCGGCGCTGGGTATTCGGCGCGGGCGTGGGACAGGTGGCCGTCAGCGCCTGCCTGATCGGCGGCGTCGTGTATTATTTTGGCCTGTCGCTGGAAGCGTCCATCGTGCTGGGCCTGGTGCTGTCGCTGTCGTCCACGGCCGTGGTGATGCAGTTGCTGACCGACCAGCGCTCGCTGCAGACGCCGGCCGGCCAGGCGGGATTTTCCATTTTGATGTTCCAGGATTTGATGGTGGTGCCGCTGTTCATCCTGATCGACGTGTTCGCCAGCGGGCGCAGCGACGACCTGGCGTATCTGCTCAGTTTTGCGGCCGTGAAATCGGCCGGCGCCATCCTGCTGATCTATCTGCTGGGCCGCCGCGTGATACGCCCCCTGTTCCAGTTTTTCGTCAAGAAACGCCAGCCCGACGTGTTCATGGCATTGACCCTGCTCAGCACCCTCGGTATCGCTGGCCTGACGTACCTGGCGGGCTTGTCGATGGCGCTGGGCGCCTTGCTGGCCGGCTTGCTGCTGGCGGAAACGGAATTTCGCCATGAAGTGGAAGTGACGATCGAACCGTTCAAGGGCTTGTTGATGGGCCTGTTCTTCATGTCCGTGGGCATGCAGATCGACGTGCGCGAAATCCTCAAGTCGCCCGTGTTGATTCCGCTTGCAGTGTTGAGCCTGTTTGCGGTGAAAACCCTGGTCATCAGCGTGATTTTCCGCATTGGCGGCTTTCACTGGGGGCGCGCCGTGGAAACGGGCGTGCTGCTGGGGCAGGGCGGCGAGTTCGCCTTTATCGTTGTCGCGTATGCGCTCGGTACCAAGCTGATCGGCCCACAGGTGGCGCAGTTCGTCATGCTGGTGGTGGGCCTGAGCCTGTTCGCCACGCCGGCGCTGGCCAAGGCGGCGCGCGCGTTCGGCAACTGGTGGGAAAAGCGCCACCACCATCAGCTGGCCGACCTGGCGCACGGCGCGCCGCCGCCGCAGGGCAGCACCGTCATCATCGCCGGATTCGGCCGGGTGGGGCAGTTGCTGGCCAAGGTGCTGACGGAGCAGGATATCGCGTATGTGGCGATTGAAAATGATGCGCGCCTGGTGACGACCTTGCATCCGCGCGGTTTCCCCGTATATTTCGGTGATGCGTCGCGCGCGGAACTGTTGCAAAAAGTCAATGCCGACCGGGCTGCCGCCGTGGTGCTGACCATGGACCATGCGGCCTCCGTGCTGCACGCCGTGAAATCGATCCGCCGCGAATATCCACAGCTGCCCGTGTATGCGCGGGCCCGTGACGAGGCGCATGCCGTGGCCCTGATACAAGCGGGCGCCACCCTGGTCGTGCCCGAGGCGCTGGAGTCCGCCCTGCAGCTGACGGCCACCGTGCTGCACACGGTGGGCCTGTCGGAAGCGCGCACGACGGACATCGTGCAAGCCGAGCGCGAGCGGCGCAATGCCGTGCTGCTGGCGAAGAAGCTGTCGTAGTGTTGTTGTCAGGCAATCGTGCGTGTCGCCGTGCTTTGTAAATTATCTATACAATAATAGTATATGAGCACACCAACCACATGAAAGCCGCGACGAAGAGCGGAGCGGCGCCCCTGACGCCGCAGCAGCTGGCGGCGCAGGAAACGCAGCAAAAATATGGCAAGCCCGAGCGGGGCTGGCGCGAGCAGGTGTACACCGTCATTTTCGAGGCGGAAACGCGCACGGGCCGCGCCTTCGATTTGCTGCTGATCGCCGCCATCCTGATCAGCGTGACGGTGGTCGTGCTCAGTAGTGTCGCCTCCGTGGCCGAGCGCTATGGCACTTGGCTGACGGCGCTGGAATGGTTTTTCACCATTTTATTTACCATCGAATATTTTGCCCGCCTGGCGTGCCTGCAGCATCCGGTGCGCTATGCCAAGAGTTTTTTCGGCATTATCGATTTGCTGGCCATCGTGCCGACCTACATCGGCTTGCTGCTGCCGGGCGCGCACGTGCTGATCGACGTGCGTATTTTGCGCCTGCTGCGCATGTTCCGTATCCTCAAGCTCACGTCGTATGTGCATGAATACACGGTGCTGGGGCGTGCCTTGCTGGCCAGCCGGCGCAAGATCCTCATTTTCCTGTCTTTTGTCATGATGGTGGTCTTTCTGTTGGGTACTGTGATGTACGTCGTGGAAGGGCCGGAGAACGGTTACAGCAGTATCCCCACGTCGATATACTGGGCCATCAGCACCATGACCACGGTGGGTTTCGGCGATATCACGCCGAAGACCGATATCGGGCGCACCATCGCTTCGATGATGATGTTGCTCGGCTGGGGTATCCTGGCAGTGCCTACCGGCATTATCAGCGCGGAAATGACGGTACAGCGCAGTTCCAAGCTGGTCACCACGCGTACCTGCCCCACGTGCCTGAAAGAAGGGCTCGATGACGATGCCAATTTCTGCAAGAACTGCGGTGTGGATTTGCCGCCGCTGGCACGCGACTAGCGCATCAACCGTTCATCAACCGTATTTACTTTACTTTTTTTAAGGCCAACATGATTCCAGTTCGCCTGATCGCGACGGGCAAAGCCGTGCCGTCGCACAGCGTTACCTCCGCCAGCCTGGACCTGACATTGGGCCATCCGGCTGGCTACACCTTGCGCAAGAGCGGCGTGCTGTCGCGCTTTGTCGCCGCGCCCGATGAATCGCAAAGCCAGCTGGGCGCCGCCGCCCTGCTCGACGCGCTGAAGAACGCCAGCCTGCGTCCGGCCGACATCGACTTGCTGATCTGCGCCAACGGCGTGCCCGAGCAGGCCTTGCCGAACACGGCCTGCTTCGTGGCCGACCATGCGGGCTTGCCGCCAGGCACGCAAAGCTTCGACGTCAACGCCAGCTGCCTCAGCTTCATGGCCGCCTTCCGCGTGGCCGCGTCCATGCTGGCCGGCGACGCCTACCGGCGCATCGCCATCGTCTCGTCCGACCTCGCCTCGCGCGGCGTCGACTGGAGCGAGCCGGAAGCGTCGATGATCTTTGGCGACGGCGCCGCCGCCGTCATCGTCGAGCGGGGCGACGGCAGCGCCGGCATCCGCGCCTACAAGATGGGCACGTATCCGGAAGGGCGGCGCTACTGCGAAATTCGCGGCGGCGGCACCGAGCGCAACCCGCGCAACGGCTGCGAACCGGGCGATTATCTGTTCCGCATGGATGGCAAGGCCGTGTTCCGCCTGGCCGTCAAGGTGATGCCGGATTTCCTCGCGGAACTAATGAAGGAATCGGGCGCGGGACTGGAAAAAGTCGACGTGGTCGTGCCGCACCAGGCCAGCCCGCTGGGACTCGCGCATGCGGCGCGCATCCTCGACGTCCCCGATGCTAAAATCATCAAGATCTTTGAAACGCATGGCAACCAGGTGGCCGCGTCCCTGCCCACCGCCCTGCACGAGGCGGTGATGACGGGGCGGGCCGTGGCAGGCCAGCGTTTGCTGATGATGGGCACGGCCGCGGGCCTGACCATCGGCGGCATGATACTTGACCTGTGAAGGTGGTGTGATGAGGCGGATACTGGTCACGGGAGCGACGGGCGGGCTGGGGCGCAATGCCGTGCGCACCCTGCTGGCGCAGGGCGTGGAAGTGCGCGCCACGGGCCGCAACGCCGCCGTGGGCCGCGAACTCGAACGCATGGGCGCGCAATTCGTGGCGCTCGACCTGGCGCAGGCATCGCCGCGCCAGGTCGATGAGCTGGTGCGCGGCATGGACACGGTCTGGCACTGCGCCGCGCTGTCCTCGCCCTGGGGTGCCGAGCGCGACTTCATCGCCGCCAATGTCACGGCCACGGCCCAGCTGCTGCGCGCGGCCGCCAGCCTGCACGTGGCGCGCTTCGTGCACATCTCCACGCCAGCCATCTATTTCGATTACCGCAACCGTTACGAGGTGCCGGAAACCTTCCGTCCCGACGCCTTCGTCAACGCGTATGCGCGCAGCAAGGCGATGGCGGAAAAACTGGTGCAGGATTGCGTCGACCGCCATCGCGGCATGACGTGCGTGATCCTGCGCCCGCGCGCCATCTTCGGCCCGCACGACCAGGTGCTGATTCCGCGCCTGGCGCGGGTGCTGGAACAGCGCGGTGGCAAGCTGCCCCTGCCCAACGGCGGCGCGGCCAGCATCGACATCACTTATGTCGACAACGTCGTGCATGCGATGTGGCTGGCCACCGTGCACAAGACCATCGCGTCCGGCGCCGCCTTCAACATCACGAATGGCGAACCGGCGCGCCTGTGCGACATTTTGCGCACCTTGTTCTGCGACCATCTGCAGCAGCCGTTCGAAATCGTCAGCGTGCCGTACCGCGTGCTGGCGGTGGTCGCGCGCCTGATGCAGTTCGCCTCGCGTTTTACCCGCCGCGAACCATCGCTGACGCCCTACAGCATCGGCGCGCTCAGTTTCGACATGACGCTCGATAACGCCAAGGCACGCAAGGTGCTCGGCTACCGTCCCATCGTCAGCCTGCAGGAAGGCATCGCCCGCACGGCGCAGTGGATGCGCCAGGAAGCGGCGGCGCACAAGGTGGGCAAGGAGCGCAATGGCTAGGATCACCGTGTTTCGCGTCGGCCACTGCACCCATCCTTCGTGCATGGTCTTGAAAGGCAGCGGGCTGGCCAGCCGCTGTTTCCCCTCGCGTGCCTACCTGATCGAAACGCGCGCGGGCCTGTACCTGTGGGACACCGGTTACGCCGAACACTTCCGCACCGCCACGTCGAAAGGCGTATATCGCATGTACGCGTGGGTGACGCCGATTTTCTTCGCCGAGAACGAGTCGCTGCAGGGCCAGCTGCGCGCGCATGGCGTGTCGCCCGGCGACATCCACACCTTGCTGCTGTCGCACTTCCATGCCGACCATATTGCGGGCATGCGCGATTTTCCCGGCGCGCGGCTGATGGCCTCGAAAACGGGCTGGGATGCGGTGCGCGGCCTGTCCGGCGTGGCCGCCGTGCGCCAGGCCTTCGTGCCCGAGCTGCTGCCGAACGATATCGCGGACCGCCTCGATTTCGTGGAAAGCGTGCCCGAAACGGCCCTGCCGTCGGCCCTGCTGCCATTCACGCACGGGCGCGACGTCAGCGGCACGGGAGAGATTTACATCGTCGACTTGCCCGGCCACGCCCTCGGCCATCTGGGCGCCTTCGTGCTGCAGGATGGCGGCTGGACCTTGCTGGCGTCGGATGCGGCCTGGGTGCCGGAAAGCTTCCAGCAGCTGCGCGGCCCCTCGGAACTGTCGTTCATCATCCAGCACAAGCGCGCGCCGTACTATGAAACCCTGAATCGCCTGCACCAGTTGCACCAGTCGGGCAATGCGCAGATCCGCATCACGCATGAAGACACGCTCGACTATATCGCTGTGGCGGGCCGCCCGTGAAGCGTCTTGTCTGGCTCTTGCTGTCGTACTGGCGCACGCGCCGCCTGCGTTTTACGGACCGCGCGCAGCTCGATGCCTACCAGCAGCGGCAGCTGGCCCGTTTCATCGAGGTGCTGTGCGCGCGCAGCCGCTATTTCGCTCCCTATCGCGCGCTGCCCCTGGCGCAGTGGCCGACGATGAACAAGGCGCTGATGCTCGAGCATTTCGACGCCATGAACACGCAAGGGGTGACGTTGGCGCAGGCGATGGACGCGGCCATGGCGGCCGAGCATAGCCGCGACTTCACGCCGGCCGTCGGCGACATCACGGTGGGGCTGTCGTCGGGCACGTCGTCGAAGCGCGCCGTGTTTACCGTCAGCCCGCGCGAAAAGGCGCAATGGGCGGGCGTGATGCTGGCCAAGGCGCTGCCCGACGGCCTGTTTTCCGGTGAAAAGGTCGCGCTGTTCCTGCGCGCGAACAGCAATCTGTACACGGCCGTGCGTTCGCCGTGGCTGACCTTTGCGTTTTACGATCTGTTTCAGCCCTTCGACAGCCTGTGTGCGCAGCTGGCGCGCTATCAACCCTCCGTCATCGTCGCGCCGGCCCAGGTGCTGCGCCAGCTGGCCTTGCGCGTGATCGATGGCAGCCTGGCGCTGGCGCCGAAAAAAGTCATCTCGGTGGCGGAAGTGCTGGAAGCCCAGGACCGCGCGCTGATCGTGCAGGCGTTTGGCGCCGTGCATGAAATCTACCAGGCCACCGAGGGTTTCCTTGCCAGCAGCTGCGAACACGGCGTGCTGCATTTGAACGAAGAATACGTGCACATCGAGCCGCAGTGGCTCGATGCGGAAGAACGTCGCTTCGTGCCGGTGATTACGGACTTTACGCGCATCACGCAGCCCATCGTGCGCTACCGCCTGGACGACATCCTGATCGCGCGCGCCACGCCATGCCCGTGCGGCCGCGCCACGCGCGCCATCGACGGCATCGAAGGACGCTGCGACGACATGCTGCTGCTTCCCTCTGCACGCGGCGGTGCCCCCGTCGCCGTGTTTGCCGACGTGCTGACGCGTGCCTTCGCGCAAGCCTTGCCGGCGGACGCCGATTACCGCCTGGCGCAAACGGGCGAAGCGGCCTTGCAGCTGCATGCGGCGCTGGACGATGCCGGCCTGGCCGCCCTGCGCGAACATCTGGCAGCGGTGCTGCGCGGCCTGGGCGTCGCCGCCGACGGCCTGGCCTGGACGACGAGCCGCGAACTGCCTCCCTTTGATCCCACCATGAAACGGCGCCGCATCCGGCGTCTTGCGACCGCATGAACCCTTCTTCCATGACCGTACGCAGCCGCCTGCTGCATTTGCTGGCCGGCTGGGGCAGCGTCGGCCTCGTGTATTTTTCCAGCGATCTGCTGCAAGGGCAGGGCGTGCTGCTGCCCGAGACGGCCATCGACCGCGCCATCCCCTACAGCGACTCTGCCATCTGGCTGTACCTGTCCTTCTTCATCCTGATCCCCTACGCCTACCTGGCGGCCGATGCGGCGCGCGTGCGCTGGCTGGCGCGCGCCATGGCGCTTTCGGCGCTGGCCTGCGGCGTGGTCTTCCTGCTGTATCCGACCACGCTTGCGTATCCGCCCGTGGGTGACGGGAATGCCTGGAGCACGCAGGCGCTGCGCATGCTGCAGGCGGCGGACTCCACGCAAAACTGCCTGCCGTCGCTGCATGGCGCCCTGACCTTGCTGTGCGTGTGGGCCTTGTGCGACAAACGCCAGTTGCTGCGCTCCGCGCTGTCCGTGGTGCTGGGCGTGGCCATCTGCTACGCCATCATCGCGCTGCGCCGGCACGTGAGCATCGACCTGGCCGCCGGCCTGGCTGTCGGCATCGCTGGCGGCATGCTGGCGAAAATGCAGGTATCCTTGGCTGCCCGCCGCGCCGTTTCCATCAAAACCGCACCATGATGAATCCTTTTGCCCTGTCGTTCCTGATCATGCTGGCCTTCGTGCTGGCCGAACTGCTGATACTCAAATGGGTACGCAAGACGCCCGTGCCGTGGAAGGACGTCATTTTCAACCTCAATTCCGGCCATATCCTGATGTGGGTATTTCGCGGCGTGGAAGTGGCGGCCTTCGCCCTGCTGCTGCGCCATGTGAACCTGCACATCGTCGACCAGTGGCCCGTGGCGGCGCAATGGATCTTCGCGTTTTTTGCCTGGGATCTGTGCTTTTACTGGATGCACCGGCTGCACCACAAGATTCCCTTGCTGTGGGCCGTGCACGTCGTGCACCACCAAGGCGAGCATTTCAACCTGTCGCTGGGCGTGCGCAATTCCTGGTATTCGTCGCTGACGAATTTCCCCTTCATCGCCATCCTGGCCGTGCTGGGCGTGCCGCTGGAAATCTTCCTCGTCGTCTCGTCCTTGCATTACACGGTGCAGCTCTACAACCACAATGCGCTGGTGAACAAGTCCGGCATCCTCGATCGTTTCATGATCACGCCGTCGCACCACCGCGTGCACCACGGCACCGACAAGCGCTACATCAACCGCAATTTCGGCGGCACCCTGCTGCTATGGGACCGGCTGTTCGGCAGCTTCCAGCCCGAACTCGAGGGCGTGGAAATGCGCTATGGCGTGAAGGGCATGACACCCACGCACAACCCGCTCCTGGCCAGCAACGGCAAATTATTTAGCTGGCTGCGCGCGCGCTTTCCCCACTGGCAGTCGCGCGGCACTTTCGAGGTGCCCGAACTGTTCATCGGCATCGGCGGCGTGATCCTGTTTGGCCTGGTGATCTATTACGTCAACCACGAAGCGGTGCTGGCCGGCGCGCAGCAGGCCATCCTGTTCGCACTGATCTTCGGCGGCACCCTGGCGCTGGGCGGCCTGTCCGACGCGCGCCGCTGGGGCGCCATCGCCTGGGTGGCCATCGCCCTGGCCATGCCGGCCCTGTACCTGGGCTGGTATGGCGCACGCGATGCGTGGGGCATGGTGTTCCTGGCCGCGTTGCTGGCGCATGGCCTCGATGGCGCGCGCCGCCTGTGGTGGCCGGCGGCAGCGGAGACGCGCGCGTGACGCAGCCTGTGCCTTCGTTGCCGCCGCTGCGCTTCCAGCCCGCCCGCGATTCCGCCTTCCGCCGCGAATTGCGCGCGCGCGCCGACGCCTATCTCGCCAGCGAAGGACGGCACCGCTTTGGCGACGCGCGCCTGCATGCAAAGACCGTGTTCCTGGCCGCGCTGACGGCGGGGCTGTATGCGCTGGCCTTGAGCGCCGGCAGCACCTGGCCGTTTGTCGCCAGCTATGTCGCCTGCCTGGTCGCGGCCATGGCGCTGGCCATGAATACCCTGCATGACGCGGCCCACAGCGCCGTCTTCCGCCAGGGACGCCTGAACCGCATGCTGATCCGCCTGGTGGGCTTGCCCGTGGGTGTGGACACGGATTTCTGGACCATCCGCCACGTGCACTTCCATCACACGTATGCGAACGTGGAAGGCTATGACCTCGACACGGAACCGAATCCCTTCCTGCGCCAGACGCCGTTCCAACGCTGGTCGCCGCAATACCGCTATCAATACCTGTACTGGCCCGTGGTGGCGGCCCTGTCGTTGCCGTACCTGAACTGGTATGGCGACTGGCTGGACCGCTTCGGCAAGACACCCGTGGCCGCGCACAGCCGGCTGCAGGGCTGGCGCGGCTGGCTGTCGTTCCTGGGCTGGAAGCTGGGCCACGTGGCGCTGGTGTTGGCGCTGCCCATGTGGGTGCTGCAGCAGCACGGCATCGCCTGGAACGTGGTGCTGGGCGCGTATTTCGTGGGCCAGATGATCGCTTCGTGCGCGCTGGTGGCGCTGATCCTCGGCACGCACTGGGCCGAAGTGGAGTTTTTCCAGCCGGGGCCAGACGGCACCTTGCCGCACGACTGGTACCAGCACACGTTTTATACGGCCTGCGACTGGACGCCAAAACCGCGCGCCCTGCGCTGGCTCGGTTACTGGCTGGGCGGCCTGAATCTGCACCTGACGCATCATCTGTTCCCCACCTGGAACCACCGCCACTACCCGGCGCTGGCGCGCATCCTGGCCGAACTGGCGCCGCGCCACGGTCTCGTCTACCGCGAACTCGGTTACGGCCAGCTGCACGCCTCGCAGCAGCAATTCCTGCGCGCCATGGGCCAGCCGCCCGCACAGTCCTGACGAATCGCGCTTGACTCGGTTTCTGTTCTGTCTTACATTTCTGTAACGACAGAAATAAGAGAAAATCATGGAACTGAGTCCCACCACGCAAAAGTACATTCTCCATTGGGGGGAAATGGGCACCCGCTGGGGCGTCAACCGCACGGTGGCGCAAATCCACGCGCTGCTGTTCCTGGCGAATGAACCGCTGACGGCGGAAGACATCGCGGCCAGCCTGAACGTGGCCCGCTCGAACGTCAGCAACAGCCTGAAGGAATTGCAAAGCTGGGGCCTGGCGCGCATCACGCACGTGATGGGGGACCGGCGCGACCACTTCGTCGCCCTGCAGGATGTGTGGGAAATCTTCCGTGTCATCATGGAGGAGCGTAAGCGGCGCGAGATCGACCCCACCCTGACGGTGCTGCGCGAATGCGCGATCGAGGGCGAGCACGATGCGGCCATTCCACCGGCGACGCTCGAGCGCATGGGCGAAGTGCTGGCGTTTTTGGAAATGCTCAGCAGCACCTACAGCGACTACAAGAATTTGCCGCCAGCGACCTTGCAGCGCATGCTGTCGATGGGTGGCAAGGTGGCCAAGTTTCTCAGCCCGGACGACAAACCTGGCAAGCGCGCAAAATCATGAGCGGCCCCTCGGAAGGAGAACTGTTCAAGAAGGTGATGGGCGAGCAATGGCTGACCCTGCACCCGGACATCCGCCGCCGCTTCGAGAAAAATCCCGCGCCGGGCCAGCCTTTGTACTACCGGGGTGAGCTCAGTGAACTCACGAGCTCGCGCCTGGGGAAGTTCCTCGGCTGGCTGACGCGCCCCTTCATCGACGGCGCCCTGATCCCGTATGACGACCACGATTTCCCCGTCGATATCGAAGTCTATTCGCGTCCCGGCTGCCCCTTCATCTTCAAGCAGCGCACTTACCGCCTGCATGGCCGCGCACCGATCCGCTTCACCTCCTACATGGCCGAAAGCGCAAAAGGTGAAGTGCTCGAATACGTGGGCATGGGCCTGGGCATGAAGCTGG
Source organism: Janthinobacterium sp. NKUCC06_STL (assembly GCF_019345455.1). Lineage (NCBI taxonomy): Bacteria > Pseudomonadati > Pseudomonadota > Betaproteobacteria > Burkholderiales > Oxalobacteraceae > Janthinobacterium > Janthinobacterium sp. NKUCC06_STL. Next base: position 1,372,095 of record NZ_JAHKQY010000001.1, on the reverse strand, counting down.
TGCTGCACGTGGAAGACGGCAACCTGCACTTCACCAGCGACGGCTATTTCCTCGATCTTTTCGGCTGGCGCATGCCGCTACCCGGCGTACTCACGCCCGGCAAGACCTATCTGTGCCACCGCAACGAGACGCCACAGCAGTTCAACATCCGCATCGAGATTCGCCACGCCCTGTTCGGCACCACGTTTACGCAGGCCGGCGTGTTCCGCGAATCGGCCGCACCGGAAAAGGAGACACCATGAATACGCATTTGCTGGCCCTGCAACTGATGGCGGCGCAAGGCTGCCTGGGCGCCTTCGACACCATCTACCACCATGAAATCACGGAAGCGCTGCCGCAAAAAGCGTCGGCGCGCCTGGAGCTGACGATCCATGCCACGCGCGCCCTGATCTACAGCCTGCTGTTCGTGGGACTGGCGGCCTGGGAGTGGCATGGCGCCTGGGCCTGGGTGCTGGTCATCGTGTTTGGTGTGGAAATCGTGCTGACCCTGTGGGACTTCGTCGTGGAAGACCAGACCCGCCTCCTGCCCGCCACGGAGCGGGTCACGCACACGGTGCTGGCGATTAACGCAGGCGCCTTCATCTCCCTGCTGGCCCTGAACAGCAGCGAGTGGGCCAGCTTGCCGACGGCCCTCGTGTGGCAGCCGTATGGCTGGCTCAGCGTCTTCCTGGCCCTGTGCGGCGTGGGCGTGGGTTTGTCCGGCCTGCGCGACGCGTATGCCGTGTGGCAGCTGGGACGGCGCCAAGTGCAAGAGACGGCAGAGCAAGAGGAACAGCTGCGCTTTGCCAGCACGCCGCAGTCCGTGCTGGTGACGGGCGCCACGGGTTTCATCGGCCAGCAGTTGGTCAGCGCCCTGCTGGCCGACGGCCACGCGGTGACGGTGCTGACGCGCCAGCCCAAGCACGCCGCGTGGACCTTGAATGGCCAGGTGCGTTGCATCCAGTCGTTCGACGAATTAGCGGATGCGCAGCGCATCGACATGGTGGTCAACCTGGCCGGTGCGCGCATCGTCGGGCATCGATGGACGGACGCGCGCAAGGCGGCCTTGCGCCGCAGCAGAGTGGCGCTGACGCAGGAACTGGTGGCGTGGATCGCCCGTGCGCAGCACAAGCCAAGAGTGCTGCTGTCGGCATCGGCCATCGGTTACTACGGCGTGCAGCCGCATTGCGATCAGACGGAATTGACGGAGGAGAGCGCGCCGCAAGCCATCTTCATGTCGCAGCTGTGCCAGGAGTGGGAAGCGGCCGCGCGCCAGGCGGAGAAATTTGGCGTGCAGGTGGGCTGCATGCGTTTTGGCCTCGTCTTCGGCCATCAGGGTTCGCTGCCGCAGATGCTGCTGCCGATCCGCTTCGGCGTGGGCGGCCCGCTCGGCAGCGGCAAGCAGTGGGTCACGTGGGTGCACGTGCGCGACGTGATCCGCGGCATCGCCCATCTGGCGCGCCGCAGCGAAGAGCAGGCAGTGAGCGGCGCGTATAACTTCTGCGCGCCGGAAGCCATCGCGCAGCGCCGTTTCGCCCAGGTGGCGGGCGCCGTGCTGCATCGCCCCAGCGTCATGCCCACGCCGGCCTTCCTCATGCGCACTTTGCTGGGCGAGCAGGCCGATTTGCTGGTGGAAGGCCAAAGGGTCGCACCGCGCCGTTTGCTGGCCGACGGCTTTGTCTTCCGCTACCCGCAGCTGGAAGGGGCGCTGCGCAGCCTGTAGCCTGGCGTAGAATGGGCCATTGGGATGCCTTGGAGCACAATCTATGCCCCGCTTCAGCCATACGATAGACAGCCATGTTTACCAGTTTGCCAGTCTGAAGGAGCTGCTGGCCAAGGCCACGCCGCTGCGTTCGGGCGACGTGCTGGCCGGTGTGGCGGCCGCCAGCGCGCGCGAGCGGGTGGCGGCGCAGCTGGCGCTGGCCGACGTGCCGCTATCGCTGTTTCTCAGCGAGGCGCTGGTGCCGTATGAAGACGATGAAGTCACGCGCCTGATCATCGACACTCACGAGCGCGCCGCCTTTGCACCTATTTCCCACCTGTGCGTGGGCGATTTCCGCGACTGGCTGCTCGATGACGCGACGGATACGCCAACGCTGGCGCGCGTCGCCGCCGGCATCACGCCGGAAATGGCGGCCGCCGTCTCGAAAATCATGCGCCTGCAGGACCTGGTGCTGGTGGCCCGCAAGTGCCAGGTCGTCACGGCCTTTCGCAATACCCTGGGCCTGGAAAGCCGTTTATCCACGCGCTTGCAGCCGAACCATCCGACGGACGACGCCACGGGGATTGCCGCCTCCATCCTCGATGGCCTGCTGCTGGGCAGCGGCGACGCCGTGATCGGCATCAATCCGGCCACCGACAACGTGGCGCAGGTGGTGTCGCTGCTGCACCTGCTCGACGCCGTCATCGACCAGTACCAAATTCCCACCCAGTCGTGCGTGCTCACCCACATCACCAATACGATCGAGGCGATACGCCGCGGCGCGCCCGTCGACCTGGTGTTTCAGTCGGTGGCGGGCACGCAGGCGGCCAACCGCAGCTTTGGCATCGATTTGTCTCTGCTGGCCGAGGGGCAGGCGGCGGCCCTGTCGCTGGGGCGCGGCACGGTGGGCAACAACGTCATGTATTTCGAGACGGGGCAGGGCAGCGCGCTGTCGGCCGGCGCCCACCACGGCATGGACCAGCAGACGTGCGAGGCGCGCGCCTATGCGGTGGCGCGCGCGTATCAGCCGCTGCTGGTCAATTCCGTCGTCGGTTTCATCGGCCCCGAGTACCTGTACGACGGCAAGCAGATCATGCGCGCGGGGCTGGAAGACCATTTCTGCGCCAAGCTGCTCGGGCTGCCCATGGGCTGCGACGTGTGCTACACCAACCATGCGGAAGCGGACCAGGACGACATGGATGCCTTGCTGACCATGCTGGGCGTGGCCGGCTGCAATTTCATCATGGGCGTGCCGGGCGCGGACGACATCATGTTGGGCTATCAGAGCACCTCGTTCCACGACGCCCTGTATGCGCGCCGCGTGCTGGGCTTGCGCCCTGCGCCGGAATTCGCAGCCTGGCTGGCGCGCATGCGGATCACGGATGCGCAGGGCCGCTTGCACTCGGCGCTGGCGCCGGCTTTCCAGGCGGCCCTGCTGCGCCTGGGCGACTAGGAGGACGCATGGACGAAACCAATCTTTGGCAGGCGCTGCGCGCGCATACGGCGGCGCGCATCGCGTTGGGACGGAGCGGCGTGAGCGTGCCGACCAAGGCGCAACTGGCGTTCCAGCTGGCCCACGCGCAGGCGCGCGACGCCGTGCATCTGGCGCTCGACGGCGAGGCCCTGGCGCGCGACTTGGCCGCGCAAGGGCAGGACTGCGTGCAGCTGCACAGCGCGGCCGCCACGCGCGCCGAGTATCTGCAACGGCCCGACCTGGGGCGCCGCCTCGACGACGCTTCACGGGAGCGGCTGGCCGGAGGTAGCAAGGGAATCGACCTGGCGCTGGTGGCGGCCGATGGCCTGTCGGCGCTGGCCGTGCAGCGCCACGCGGCGCCGTTCCTGGCCGCCTTGCGCGAGCGGCTGGCGCGGGAAGCGTGGACGCTGTCGCCGCTGCACATCGTGGCGCAGGGACGGGTGGCCATCGGTGACGAGGTGGGGCAAATGCTGCAAGCGAAGGCCGTGCTGGTGCTGATCGGCGAGCGGCCGGGCTTGAGTTCTCCGGACAGCCTGGGCCTGTACCTGACGTGGGCGCCCAAGGTGGGGCTGCTGGACGAGCGCCGCAACTGCATTTCGAATGTGCGTCCCGAGGGGCTGGCGTATGCGCAGGCGGCGTACCGGCTGCACTACCTGCTGTCGCAGGCGTTCAGCCGGCAGCTGTCGGGCGTGGACTTGAAGGATGAAACGGTGGGAGAGGGCGCGGCCCTGGCGGGCGCGCGCAACTTCTTGCTGGAGTGATCAGACTTCGCGGATTTCGTCCAGCGGCCAGCGCGGGCGCACGTTGAACGAGTAATCGTACTTGGCGGCCTGCGGGTTGATCTGCAGGCGCATGGCGCCGGCGAAGGCGATCATGGCGCCGTTGTCGGTACAGAATTCCAGCTCCGGGTAATACACCTTGAAACGTTTCTTGGCGGCCGCCGCGTTGAGCGAAGCGCGCAGCTGCGCGTTGGCGCCCACGCCGCCGGCGATCACCAGGCGTTTCAAGCCCGTGTGCTTGAGGGCCGCCACGCATTTGGCCGTCAGCACGTCGACGATGGCGTCGACGAAGCCGCGCGCGATGTTCGCCTTGTCCTGTTCGCAGATGTTCGCGATGACTTTTTCTTCATGATTTTTCACCACGGTCAGCACGGCCGTCTTCAGGCCAGAAAAGCTGAAGTTGAAATCCTTCGAGTGCAGCATCGGGCGTGGCAGTTTATACGCCAGCGGGTCGCCGAATTCGGCCAGGCGCGAAATGGCGGGGCCGCCCGGATAGCCGAGTCCCAGCAGCTTGGCCGACTTGTCGAACGCTTCGCCGGCCGCATCATCGAGCGTTTCACCCAGCATCGTGTACTGGCCCACGCCATCGACGCGCATCAGCTGCGTGTGGCCACCCGATACCAGCAGGGCGATGAAGGGGAATTCCGGCGGCTCGGACGCCAGTAATGGCGACAGCAGATGGCCTTCCAGGTGGTGGATGCCCAGCACCGGCTTGTTTATCGCCAGGCCCAGGCTGCAGGCAACGGAGGAACCGACCAGCAGCGCGCCGGCCAGGCCGGGACCCTGCGTGTAGGCGATGGCGTCGATTTCGGGCAGGGTGATGCCGGCCTTGGCCAGGGTTTCTTCCAGCAGCGGGATGGCGCGGCGGATATGGTCGCGCGACGCCAGTTCCGGCACCACGCCGCCATATTGCTCGTGCATGGCGACTTGCGAATAGAGGGCGTGCGACAGCAGGCCGCGTTGCGTGTCGTACAAGGCCAGGCCGGTTTCGTCACAGGAGGATTCGACGCCAAGAACTATCATGAAGGTGCTAAATAGGGAGGAGTAATCCGCCATTGTAAAGGAAAGCCGGCCAGTCCACCGTGCGGCCGGCGCACCATTTCGGCGGCAGTGTGCACTTGCGCAGTGCGGCGCGGACCGGTTTTGCCCGGGATTCTGGCCGCTTTGCGCCTGTGACGGCACTGGCACCGCTCTTGCTTATGCAAGCGTGTGCTTTTTTCAAGGAGCTAGCAATGTCGGAACAATGGAAAATGATTTGCCGCCTGAAGGACATGCCGCTGGCGGGCGCGCGCATGGTGCAGCGGGGACTGGCGTGGCAGGATTTACCCGGCGTGGCGCTGTTTCGCGCGGCGGACGATACGGTGTACGCGCTGCTCGACACGGTGCCTTGTCTGGGCGGCCCGCTGGCGCAGGGGGTGCTGATGGAGAAAAACCTGATGGGGCCGAAGAACAGCTGGATCATCGAGCTCGATTCGGGCCGCCTGGTGGCGCCCGTGCAGGGCATGGCGCGTATGTACGCCGTGCGCATCCTGGATGGGCGCATCTACCTGGACGTCAATGAACTCAATATCCCGGCCAGCAAGGCGGAACAGGCGCTGGCGGGATCGTTCGCCGTGCTGCCGCATGTGCAGATGGCGTGATATGCCTCGTGGTGGTGTCGGCTTACGCGCTGCGCGCTAAGCCGACCTACGACCGGCCGGGTAGGTCGGATTAGGCCCACAGGGCCGTAATCCGACAACATTGTTGGCCGTGTATTTACGCCGGGCGATTGAGCAAATGCGCATGCGCATCGCGCAGCATGGTGGCCGTCGTGTCCCAGTCGATGCAGCCGTCGGTGACGGAGCAGCCGTAGGTCAGTTGCGACAGGTCTTGCGGGATTTTCTGGTTGCCGCCGACGATGTTCGATTCGATCATCACGCCCACCAGCGAGCGGTTGCCCTGGCGGATCTGGTTGACCACGTCGGCCATCACCAGCGGTTGCAGTTCCGGCTTTTTATAGCTGTTCGCGTGCGAGCAGTCGACCACCAGGTTGGCCGGCAGCTTGGCCTTGGCCAGCGCCTGTTCGGCGATGGCGATCGAGACCGAATCGTAGTTCGGACGGCCATCGCCGCCGCGCAGCACGACGTGGCCATACGCGTTGCCGCGCGTGCGTACGATGGCGACGTTGCCTTCGCCGTTAATGCCCAGGAAGGAGTGAGGGTGCGCCGACGACAGGATCGCGTTCACCGCAATGCTGATGTCGCCATCGGTGCCGTTCTTGAAGCCGACAGGGGTCGACAGCCCGGACGACATTTCGCGGTGCGTCTGCGATTCCGTCGTGCGCGCGCCGATGGCGGTCCAGGCGATCAGGTCGCCCAGGTATTGCGGCGAGATCGGGTCCAGCGCTTCGGTGGCCGTGGGCAGGCCCAGTTCGCACACGTCGAGCAGGAACTGGCGCGCCTTTTCCATGCCTTCGTTGACCTTGAACGAGTCGTCCATGTACGGGTCGTTGATATAACCTTTCCAGCCCGTGGTGGTACGCGGTTTTTCGAAATACACGCGCATCACCAGCAGCATCGTATCCTTGACTTCCTCTTGCAGCGCTTTCAGACGGCGCGCGTAATCGAGGCCGGCGACGGGGTCGTGGATCGAGCACGGACCGACGACGACGAACAGGCGCTGGTCCTTGCGGTCAATGATGTTGCGTAGCGCTTCGCGGCCGCGGCTGACGGTGTCGAAGGCGCTCTCCGACAGGGGCAGCCTGGCGTGCAGTTCGGCCGGTGTCGGCATGGGTGCGAAGGAGGTGACGTTGATATTTTCGATGTCTGGCGTATTCATGATTCTGGCTCGGCTTTCGCTATTGCGTTCTTTAAGAGGCAATAGTGTAGCGGAAATGCGGCCTGGCGGCGGGGATGGGGCGAAAACGGGAACGCATCAGTTGTTTTTATGGCAGGGCCGGCACGCGGCCGGCCCCCTGTGCGCTCAATGGCCGCCGGCCAGGCTGGCGCCAACGCTGTAGCGGGCGATGCGCTGGTAGTTGCCGGCCAGCTCGGGCGGCCGGGGCAGGCCTGGATGGCGCCGCACATGTTCGAGGATGGCGCTTTCGTGCTGGCGTATCTGCGCGTCCAGGCAGGCGATCTGCTGGCGCAACAGGGCGTGCAGCGCATGCTGGCCGGCCTGCAGATGCGCATCGAGGCGCGCCGATTCCTGCTGGCGCACGCCTACGATGGCGTGCAGGCGGCGCAGCCATAGCCGCAGTTCCACATAGGCGGGCGAGGGCGGCGTCCAGCGCGCGGGGCGCCGGTGCGCGCAGTAGTTGGCCAGCACCACGGCGCTGTGCGCCGCGTCATCGGGCAAGCCCTGGCAGCGCAGATAGTCGTCCAGCTGCGCGGGCTGGGCGTCGCACACCAGCATGCCCATTTCGGCAAGCATGCGGGCGGGCGCCTCGCTGTGCGGCATATCGAGGCGCATGCAGACGCGCAAGCCCATGACGGGCACGTCGTTCCTTTGCAGCCAGCTGCGCAGCCAGCGGTAGCCGGCCACGTCGTTTTCCAGCACCTTGCACAGCACTTCGTTGCCCGTGAGCAGCACGGCTTTCAGCAGCAGCTTGCTCGTTTCGATGCCGACGAAGGCAGTTTCCCGTTTGATCGCGTGTTCCATGATGAGTCCCCCCTGTGCAGTCTTATACGCAGCGGCGGCGCGTCTGGATGCAGGCGCGCAGCAAATTCGTAAAAAATAGCTGGAAAGACTGTTGCATCGGCGCCTATGGCACCCTCCAGCCCCTCTGCAAGGGAAAAAATCCGTGTAAGCTGGCGCCATGACGACTGTTTCCATACCCCATACCGATGTGGCCGGAGAGCCATTCCCCGCAGCACGTTTCATTAAAGAAATAGGACGCGGCAAGAACGGCGCGCGCAGCATGACGCGTGAAGACGCCCATGCTCTGTACCGCGCCATGCTCGAGGGCCGCGTGTCGGACCTGGAACTGGGTGGCATTTTGTTATCGATGCGCATCAAGGGCGAATCGGTCGACGAGATCGCCGGCTTCCTCGATGCGGCCGAAGCGTCGTTCGACCCGCTGGCCGCACCGGCCGGCGAATTCGCCCCGATCATCATTCCCAGCTACAACGGCGCGCGCAAGATGGCGAATTTGACGGCCTTGCTGGCGCTGCTGCTGGCGCGCGCGGGTGCGCCCGTGCTCGTGCATGGCGTCACCAGCGATCCGGGCCGCATCACCACGGCCGAGGTGCTGGCCGCGCTGGGCGTGCCGGCCTCGCTCGACCATGCGCAAGCCGAGGCCGCCATGGCGGGCGGGCAAGCGGCCTTCCTGCCCATCGAGGCCTTGGCGCCGCGCCTGGCGTACATGCTGTCGCTGCGGCGCGTGCTGGGCGTGCGCAATTCCACGCATACCCTGGTGAAAATCATGCAGCCGTTCGCCGGCCCGGCCCTGCGCCTGGTGTCGTACACGCACCCGGAATACCTGGAAATGCTCGGTGAATATTTCCTGACCGCCGCGGATCCCGCGCGCGGCGACGCCTTCCTGATGCGCGGCACGGAGGGCGAGACGGTGGCCAACGCCAACAAGGCGCAGCAGATCGACTGGTTCCATGGCGTGGAACGCACGGTGCTGGTGGAAAAGCAGTTACTGGTGGAAGAGCTGCCGCATTTGCCCGCCGAGCGCGATGCGGCCACCACGGCGGCCTGGATCGCGGCCGTGCTGCGCGGCGAGGTGCCAGTGCCGCCATCGATTGCCGAACAGGTGGAGCAATGCCTGATGGCGTCACGACAGATTGCAGCACGGCCGCGCTAGCCGCGTCGCCGCAGTTTACAATGGTGTCTTTGTAATCAGCGGTGACCGGAATTCTTATGGCAAAACAATTTGATGTGGCAGTGATCGGCGCGGGCGCGGCCGGCATGATGTGTGCGGCTGTTGCCGCCCAGCAAGGCAAGCGCGTGGTGTTGATCGATCACGCGGCCAAGCTGGCCGAAAAGATCCGCATCTCCGGTGGTGGGCGGTGTAATTTCACCAATATTAACGCCACCCCGCAAAATTTCCTCTCGGAAAACCCGCATTTCTGCAAGAGCGCGCTGTCGCGCTACACGCCGCAGGATTTCCTCGCGCTGGTGAAAAAATACCGGATCGGCTACCACGAGAAGCACAAGGGCCAGCTGTTTTGCAATGAATCGGCCGAGCTGATCATCGACATGCTCAAGGACGAGTGCGCCTCTGGCGGCGTGCATTGGCGCATGCCGTGCAAGATCGACAATGTTGTCCAGCAAGATGACGGCGGCTTCGTGCTGCAGACCGATAGCGGCGACATCGAGACGGCCAGCATCGTCATCGCCACGGGCGGCCTGTCGATCCCGAAGATCGGCGCCACGGATTTTGCCTACCGCATGGCCAAGCAATTCGATCTGGCGATGGTCGAACCGCGTCCGGCCCTGGTGCCGCTGACGTTCGATTCGGCCAGCTGGGCGCCGTTCGCGGAACTGTCCGGCATCGCCCTGGAAGTGGATGTGGAGACGGGCAGCCTGAAAGGCCGCAAGGCAACGGGCGCGCGTTTCCGCGAAGATTTGCTGTTCACGCATCGCGGCCTGTCGGGTCCGGCGATTTTGCAGATTTCCAGCTACTGGCTGCCGGGCGAACCCATCGTCATCAACCTGCTGCCGGAAGTGGACGTGGCGCAAACCTTGATCGAAGGCAAGGGCACCCTGAAGAAGCAACTGGGCAATATCGTCGCGCAATGGCTGCCACAGCGCCTGGCGGACTGCCTGCTGGCTGTCAACGGTCTGGCGCCGGACGCGCGCATCGCCGACATGCCCGACGCGCAGCTGCGCAAGCTGGGCCAGGCCATCAATGCCTGGTCCATCGTGCCGAACGGGTCCGAAGGCTACCGCAAGGCGGAAGTGACGCGCGGCGGCATCGATACGCGCGAGCTGTCGCAGCAGACCATGATGGCCAATAAGGTGCCGGGCCTGTACTTCATCGGCGAATCGGTCGACGTGACAGGCTGGCTGGGCGGCTACAACTTCCAGTGGGCCTGGGCCTCGGGTGTGGCGGCAGGTATTGCCTTGCAGTAAGCTACTCTGTAAGATGGGGTTCTGGCGCCCGGTGCGTGGTTTACGCCACATTCCGGCAGCGACCGCAGGCTGCATGCCGCACGCAAGTGGGGGAGGGGCTTCCCTTTCCGAATAAAAGCTGCTACTATCTATCTCTTCCTATACACCACCTCAACGGTTTGAATTTTACATGACCACTATTCGCCTTAAAGAAAACGAGCCGTTCGAAGTCGCAATGCGTCGCTTCAAACGCACCATCGAAAAAACGGGTCTGCTGACCGAATTGCGCGCACGCGAATTCTACGAAAAGCCAACAGCTGAGCGCAAGCGCAAGCTGGCAGCTGCTGTAAAGCGTCATTACAAACGCATCCGCAGCCAACAACTGCCGAAAAAATTATTCTAAGACTGTTCAGTCAGAACCAACCCGGGTAGTTCGGCGCATTGTTCGCCACGGGTTTTGTTTTGATTCGCCTGGAGTGATACTTCAGATGAGTCGCATACCCGCTCCGGTTCGCCGCAGCGGGTTTTCGCTTTTGTGGCCGCCTGCTTGGAGTGCCTGCACGAGTATCGAACCCTACTTACCAACACGAGGATTGCCATGAGCTTGAAAGAACAAATTACCGAAGACATGAAAAACGCCATGCGCGCCAAGGAAGCGGGCAAGCTGGGCACGATTCGCCTGTTGCTGGCGGAAATCAAGCGCAAGGAAGTCGACGAGCGCATCGAATTGACGGATGCCCACGTGACGGCCATCGTGGAAAAGATGATCAAGCAGCGCAAGGATTCGATCACCCAGTTCGAAGCCGGCGGCCGCGCCGACCTGGCTGACATCGAAAAAGCCGAACTGGTGCACCTGGCGGGCTATATGCCTGCCGGTCTGTCGGACGAAGAAGTGGCGGCCGAAGTGGCTGCCGCCGTGGCCGCCTCGGGCGCCGCCGGTCCGCAAGACATGGGCAAGGTCATGGCCATCGTCAAGCCGAAGCTGGCTGGCCGCGCCGACATGACGGTGGTATCCGCCCTGGTCAAGAAAGCCTTGACGCCGGCAGCGTAAGCAACAATAGTAGCAAGGGCTGCCCGCCGTCGCGCTGGCAGCCTGTTAACAGCCCACACGTTGACCTGGCTCAACCTCAGGCCACGTGCGGTAGTATAGTCTGACCTATAACAAGACCCGCCCTAGCCAGTGATACCTCAATCCTTCATTTCCGATTTGCTCAACCGCGTCGATATCGTCGATGTCGTGGGGCGCTATGTGCAACTGAAAAAAGGTGGCGCCAATTTCATGGGCTTGTGCCCGTTCCACAGTGAAAAATCGCCCAGCTTTACCGTCAGCCCCACCAAGCAGTTCTATCACTGCTTCGGCTGTGGCGCGCATGGCACCTCGATCGGCTTCCTGATCGAGTACTCGGGCATGGGCTTTGTCGACGCCGTCAAGGACCTGGCGCAGAACGTGGGCATGGTCGTGCCGGAAGCGGATGACAAGATTCCGCCGGCCCAGCGCGCACAGATCCAGGCGCAAAGCATGGCCTTGTCCGACGCCATGACGCAGGCGTGCGATTATTACCGTGGGCAATTGCGCCACGCGCCGGAAGCCATCGCCTACCTGAAGAACCGGGGCTTGACGGGCGAAGTGGCCGCTCGCTTCGGCATGGGTTTCGCGCCAGGCGGCTGGGATAATCTGCGCTCCGTTTTCCCCGATTACGACGTGGTGGCCCTGGCCGAGGCCGGTCTCGTGATCGACAAGGTCGATGAAGAGGGCAACAACCGCAAGCGCTACGATCGTTTCCGCGAGCGCATCATGTTCCCGATCCGCAATACCAAGGGACAAGTGATCGCCTTTGGCGGCCGCGTGCTCGACCATGGTGAACCGAAATACCTGAACTCGCCGGAAACCCCCTTGTTTTCCAAGGGTTTCGAACTATATGGGCTGTTCGAGGCGCGCCAGGCCATCCGCGACGCCGGCTACGTGCTGGTGACGGAGGGTTATATGGATGTGGTTGCCTTGGCGCAAATGGGTTTCCCGCAAGCAGTAGCCACCTTGGGTACGGCGTGCACGCCCACCCACGTGCAAAAACTGCTGCGCCAGACGGATAACGTGATTTTCAGCTTCGATGGCGACAAGGCCGGCCGCCGCGCCGCCCGCCGCGCGCTGGAAGCGAGCCTGGCCCACGTGTCGGACAATAAAACCATCAAGTTCCTGTTCTTGCCGTCGGAACACGATCCGGACAGCTATATCCGCGAATTCGGCGCCGAGGGGTTTGAACAGCAAGTGCATGAAGCCATGCCGCTGTCGCAATTCTTGCTGAAAGAAGTGTCGGGCGAGCATGATCTGTCGGAGCCGGAAGGGCGCGCCCGCGTGCAGTTCGATGCCAAGCCGCTGCTGCAACTGATGGCGCCATCGTCTTTGCGCCTGCAGATCGTGCGCGGTTTGGCGCAGCTGACGCAGTCCACGCCGGCCGAGATCGAAGCCCTGTTCGAGCTGGCGAAACCCGTTGCCGTGGCGCGCCGCGCGCCGCCGAAATCGGGCCGCCCCGTGCCTGTCGGTCTGGAATTGAAGATCATGCGCATGCTGGTAGCGCATCCGCCGCTGACGATGCGCATCGACGAGGCCGCCCTTGCTGCATTCCAGCACCTGGGGCCCGACGCGGCGCACAGCCTGGGCCAGCTGGTGGCCGTGGGTCAGGCCTTGGGCGAGCACGGCAGTTTTGCCGCGCTGGCGCAGCAGTTGAAGGAGCTGGGCAGCGAATACGACGAGATCATCGGCGAGATCGCGGCCGGCACGGAATCCGATTACGACAGCGAATTGTCGTGGCTGGTGAGCACCATCCGCGAGATCAAATTGAATGCCTTGAAGGCGGAATTGCAGCAATTGTTTGCCTCGGGTTTGCCATCGGAGAAAATTGGTGTACGCTACCGCGAAATCATGCAGGAGCAGGGGACGCTGGAACGCGAGCGCGATGCCGAGTTGGTGAATCGCTAACCTTGCCTTGAGGGTATGGCGCGCACTGGAAAAACATTTTTCGCGTGCTATAATTAAATGCTAAGTATTGTGTGCTTTGGCAAGCTAGTTCTGTTTCGTAAATAGTATTTGTTTTCAGTAAGTTAGGCTCTTGATCGGCGCGGTGGATCGTGTCGGCAGCCAGGGCCAACAGGCGCTTTCGGCGTTGCGGGCAAGGCTCGCAGACGCTGGCAAGCCGCGCCAGGCTCTCGCTCCCAACGCGGTCGATGCAGGAATTTTTGCCGAGGCGGCTGGCAACAGCCGGTGGACAGGAATTGCTGCGCTTCCCGCGGATCGTGGCCGATGAGGTGTAAGTAACGTAACAGTGTCGAATTTGCGTAGTCGGCAGGTTCGAAGATGGTGGTTCCCGCAGGTAGACAGGGAACTGGCAGCAAACTTTATCCTAATCCACCGTAAAGCAAGTCGTTGTGTAATCGAAAGCGCCTGTGCCAATCAAGAAACCCGAATCCAAAGCGGCTGTAAAGCCCACTAAAGTTACCACGAAAGCCGAAAAGGCGCTCGACCGGCCAGAAGCGCGCGTCACCAGCGCGCCCGTGGTCAGCCAGACCACCGACGCCGCCACCCTGGCCGCGATCGATACGTCCGGTTATGTCTTGCCGTCGGTAAAAGTGCCAGGCCGCCGCGGCCGCAAGCCAAAAGAATTCCAGCCAGAAAATGATGAAGTCGCCGCCCTGAACGCCGTCGAGCGGGCCGAACTGAAGGCCGTCGACAAGGCCAAGGCCAAGGACCGCAAGGCGAAGGAGCGCGCGCTGCTGAAGGACGCGTTCTCGTCCGACACGGAAGCGAGCGAGGAAGAACTCGAGCGCCGGCGCCAGAAACTCAAGACCCTGATCAAGTTCGGCAAGGAACGCGGTTTCCTGACCTACGCGGAAATCAACGATCACTTGCCCGAAAACATCGTCGATCCGGAAGCCATCGAAGGCATCATCGGTACCTTCAATGACATGGGCATCGCCGTCTACGAGCACGCACCCGATGCGGAAACGTTGTTGTTGTCTGATAACGTTGCCGTTGTCACCAGCGACGACGAGGCGGAAGCGGCGGCCGAGGCCGCATTGTCGACCGTCGACTCCGACTTCGGCCGCACCACCGACCCCGTGCGCATGTACATGCGCGAAATGGGCTCGGTCGAGCTGCTGACGCGCGAAGGCGAGATCGAGATTGCCAAGCGCATCGAAGATGGCTTGAAAGACATGATCCAGGCCATTTCCGCCTGTCCCGTGACGATCGCCGAGATCATCGCCGCCGCCGACCGCATCGCCAACGAAGAGATCAAGATCGACGAAATCGTCGACGGCCTCGTCGATGAAAACGAACCGGTCGCCGCCGCCCCTGTCGTGGCTGCCCCCGTCGAGGAAGACGAGGAAGAAGGCGAAGCGGAAGAAGAGGAAGTCGAAGAAGAGGAAGAGGCGAGCGCTTCGGGCGCGGCCGGCTTCTCCGCCGAGCAGCTGGAAACCCTGAAACGCACAGCGCTGGAAAAATTCGCCATCATTTCGCAGCAATTCGACAAGATGCGCCGCGCCTTCGAGAAAGAAGGCTACAACTCGAAACCCTACGCCAAGGCGCAGGAAGCCATTTCGCAAGAGTTGCTGGGCATCCGCTTCACGGCCAAGGTCGTGGAAAAGCTGTGCGACACCCTGCGTGGCCAGGTCGACGAAGTGCGCCATATCGAGAAGCAGATCCTCGACGTGGCCGTGAACCGCTGCGGCATGCCGCGCGCCCACTTCATCAAGGTCTTCCCGGGCAATGAAACCAATCTCGACTGGGTCGATGGCGAAGTCAACGCAGGACACGCGTACAGCGCCATCCTGGGCCGCAACATTCCGACCGTCAAGGAACTGCAGCAGCGCCTGATCGACCTGCAGGCGCGGGTCGTCTTGCCGCTGCCGGACCTGCGCAACATCAACCGCCAGATGGCGGCCGGTGAAATGAAGGCGCGCAAGGCCAAGCGTGAAATGACGGAGGCCAACTTGCGCCTGGTCATTTCGATCGCCAAGAAATACACGAACCGCGGCCTGCAATTCCTCGACCTGATCCAGGAAGGCAATATCGGCCTGATGAAGGCCGTCGACAAGTTTGAGTACCGCCGCGGCTACAAGTTCTCGACGTATGCGACCTGGTGGATCCGCCAGGCCATCACGCGCTCGATCGCCGACCAGGCGCGCACGATTCGTATTCCCGTGCACATGATCGAGACGATCAACAAGATGAACCGGATTTCCCGCCAGATCCTGCAGGAAACAGGCGCGGAACCCGATCCGGCCACCCTGGCGATCAAGATGGAGATGCCCGAGGACAAGATCCGCAAGATCATGAAAATCGCCAAGGAACCGATCTCGATGGAAACGCCGATCGGCGACGACGACGACTCCCACCTGGGCGACTTCATCGAGGACAACAACACCCTGGCGCCGGCCGACGCAGCCCTGCACGCGTCCATGCGCGGCGTGGTCAAGGACGTGCTCGATTCCCTGACGCCACGCGAAGCGAAAGTGCTGCGCATGCGTTTCGGCATCGAGATGTCCACCGACCACACTTTGGAAGAAGTGGGTAAGCAATTTGACGTGACGCGCGAGCGCATCCGCCAGATCGAAGCCAAGGCGCTGCGCAAGCTGCGCCACCCATCGCGCTCCGACAAGCTGAAAAGCTTCTTGGAAGGCAACTAGAAGCCAATAGGGCTTGACGTGCGCCCCTGATACCCCTATCCTCGCGTGTCCGTTTCCAAAACGGCCGCGCGAGGCGGGCATCAACAGCGCCGCCAGGCCGCAGTCCCCCGGGCCTCTAGCTCATGCTTGGTTAGAGCAGCGGACTCATAATCCGTTGGTGCCGTGTTCGACTCACGGGAGGCCCACCAGAATTTAGCAGTAGAGAATTAGCCCCGGCGGGTGACTGCTGGGGCTTTTTTTATGCGCGTGACAGTCACCGCAAGGTTTTGTCGTTTCGATGGGCTAGCTGGATTCTTCACTAATATCATCTTTATATCGGTATGGTGTGCATAGGAAGTGCTGCGTACTTTGCCTGCCGTTCGATCTTGTATTTGCAATTACGTACGCTACAGGTCATTATCGTTGTTCAATGCGACTATGGTTGGGTTTGTGTTTGAGTGGCGGACCTGACCCTGCCACTCGCGCTTGGGCCAGTTGGCATGTGCAAAATGGGACACCGCTGAACGTTTTGCAAGAGCTTGGCGGTTGGGAAAGTACACAGATGGTACGTCGATATGCACACTTCTCTGCTTCTCATTTGGCTGTGTACGCCGAAAGATTACCTAATTTTGTAAAATGAAATATTTTTATTAATTGTCGGGGGATTTAATGAGAGAATTTTTTCCTGGGTATTATCGCCCTTCGGATGATGAATTTAAAGTCATGTGGAAAGAGTCGAAGTTTATATTTGATGCTAATGTTTTACTTGATATGTATTCTTATCCTGAGTCCGCAAGAGATATATTTTTTTCTGTTTTAAGTAAAGTTGAAGGTAGAACCTGGATTCCCTATCAAGTTGCTCTTGAATTTCATAGAAATAGAACCAATAGAATTAAGCAGTCCAATAAAAAGATTGAGCAGTTGTTGGAGCAAGTTAAAAGAACTGGTGATGAACTTCAGAAGGAGTTGAGAAGTATTGAGTTTGAAAAAAGAAATACAGGAATAGAAGACATTGAGGAAAGACTTAATGCCGTACAAATTTCCCATCAATCATTGTCCGAGGCAATACAATTAGCTTGTAATCGATTGCCAGTTGTCGGATTGGATGAGGCAATTGGATTAAAGATAGCAGATATGTTTGATGGGAAGGTCGGCGCTCCGCCTGGAAGTCAAGCTGAATTATCTGAGATGCTTAAGGATGCAGAAGATAGATACGAGAAGAAAATACCTCCTGGATTTGAAGATGTAAAAAAAGGGAGCGAGTATAGAGATCGAGGTGTAATTTACCAAGCTAAATATGGTGATCTAGTCCTCTGGAATCAATTGATAAAATATGTTAATGATGAAAATATTGAAAATATAATATTTATCACTGGTGATAGAAAGTCAGATTGGTGGTTGATTGAGGATGGGAGAGCTCTTGGGCCATTGCCGGAGTTGGTTCAGGAAATTTTGCAACGGTCGAAGTTGAAGAAGTTTTGGATGTATTCTGCAGACCAATTCTTACAAAATGCGGAGCAGTATTTGGGCGCATCGGAAGTTACGCAAGAAACTATAGCGCAGGTTAAGGAGACATTAACTTCTTTAAATGATTGGGAGTTTACTTCTGGTGATTGGATAGATTTAAATAATAAAGAAATTATTGAACATGGCAATGATTATGCGAGAATATGGGCAGGTGAATTTCATGGAAAAAATTACTTGCCTGAGGCGCTGCGAGAGAAACTTGGGATGCGAACCGGTGACGTGATTTCCGCCATAGAAATGTGGCTGGTTGACACTATTGAGGAAGGAGCCATTATGCCGAATAGGACATTCCCCGAATATATTGTTACTAATGGGGATACCCGGTCAGGATATGGAATTACTATTTTGAATTCTTTGGAAAATTCATCAATAGCAAATTTGCCTAGAACATTTAAAAATGCACGGGCCGCGATATTTGAAGGTGAGGTTGATGATATGACAATAATAATTGGAATTCATTGTGATAATTTCAATCCGGATGATAGTTCATTATTAGGTAATTTCCGATTTTATATTCGTAGTTTGAAAGAGAAGATGAAGATAGATGGGGTTGTTTTTGGTTATTGTCGAGGTGCTATGTTCGTTCCAGTTTTTAAAATGAATTGATTTTTAAATGTGTGATATTTATTATTAATGAATAAGATTTTATTCAATGTCTATACGTTGTAGTGTGTGTTTAAGGTAGAGCATGTGTCTCATAATCCATTGGTGCCGTGTTCGACTCACGGGAGGCCCACCAGAATTTGCAGCAATAGAATTAGCCCCGGCGGGTGACTGCCGGGGCTTTTTGCATGCTGCCGTACAATCACGGCATCGAGATTGACGAAGGATGAAACAAGATGACGGCTGAAGTGAAGATTGACGATATCGTGGTCGGTGATGGCAAGGCGGCGGTGCGTGGCGCGCTGATCACGGCCCACTACCGGGGCTGGCTGGAAGATGGGACGGAGTTTGACTCGTCGCACAAGCGGGGCGAGCCTTTTCGCTGTGTGTTGAGCAATAACAAGGTGATCCAGGGCTGGATTCTGGGTTTGCAAGGCATGCAGGTCGGCGGCACGCGCAAGCTGTGGGTACCGGCGGCGCTGGCGTATGGCGAGCGGCAGGTCGGGTTGATTCCACCGCATTCCAATTTGATCTTCGAGATTGAGTTGCTGGAAGTGCTGACGCGCGATTGATGTCTGGATGGTGTCATCAGGCAGATACGACGCTGGCTTTTTTCAGCAGCAGTTGCTCGACATCGGCTCGCAGCGCCTGTTGCGTGGGGAAGTTGGCATAGCGCAAGGTGACATAGCCGGCCAGCCTGAGCATGGCGTCGCGCTCCTTGTCCTCGCGTTCGCGGCCGGCGTGGCTGCGGTCGTCGAGCTCGATCACGGCGATGACGTTCAGTTGCTGGCTGCACAGGACAAAATCGGCCACCTTGCGGTCGAAACGGTTTCTGTTTGCCCATCCTTTTGCCGTCACCAGCGCGGAAAACGCCACTTGCGCCAGCACCGTGCATTCCGGCAATGCCGTCTGCAGCAGGTGGTACATCTGCTGCTCGCGCGCCGTCATCACGGGTTTTCTGTGCAGCCGCAGCGGCCTGCGCGACTTGGCCGCCTGGCGCGTGGCCAGCATGGCAAAGAACAGGATCAAGGCCGCGATGGCGAGCAGGACTGTGAAGGAAGGCATGGGCTGGCATCAGGATGGACGAACCCTGATGGTACGCGAACAGCGGCGTGTTTCGTGCCGCTGCCAGCGTATTTCAGGTGGTGCGCTTGTTGGCGATCAAGCCTGTTTCAAGTTGACCGGCATGATGCCCAGCGCCGGCACGATGTCATGCAGGCTGGTCACTTCACAGGTGGGGATGGCGGCCGAGGTATTGGCCATGCTGTCCGGGTTGAACCAGCAGCTAGCTATGCCGTAGCGGTTGGCGCCGAGGATGTCGGCGTCCAGGCGGTCGCCGATGATGATAGTTGTATCCTTGCTGAATGCGCGCGCCATGTTGGCGGCATATTCGAAGAAGCGCACGTCCGGCTTGGCGTGGCCGCACGCTTCCGAGGTGGCGACGAAGGAGATGTAGTCGCTCAGGCCGGATGCGGCGATGCGGCGGTTCTGGATGGACTCGACGCCGTTGGTGATGATGCCCACTTCGCCGATGCGCGACAGCGTTTCGCACACTTCTCTGGCGCCATCGATGAGTACGACCGTGTCCGGCAGCGAGTCCAGATATAAACGGCTGGCCAGTTCCGGGTCGATGGCGATGCCGTTCAGCGCAAACGTCTTGCGGAAGCGTTCCACTTTCAGGAAATCCTTGGTGACGTCACCCGTTTCGAAACGTCTCCACAGGCCGACGTTGATCGCCTGATATTGGAAAAACAGTCCGTCGATACCGTCGCGCAAGCCCAGTTCGTGCATGGTGTGCAGGAAGGAGCGTTTTTCGGACGCCCGGAAGTCGAGCAGGGTATCGTCGAGGTCAAACAGGAATAGCTGGTAGGTCATGGTATGTATTGAAAGGAACTTGTCTTGCATCGTAGCACGTAGCGTTGAGTTCGGTTGGCCGTG
This sequence comes from Janthinobacterium sp. NKUCC06_STL, assembly GCF_019345455.1. NCBI lineage: Bacteria > Pseudomonadati > Pseudomonadota > Betaproteobacteria > Burkholderiales > Oxalobacteraceae > Janthinobacterium > Janthinobacterium sp. NKUCC06_STL. Next base: position 1,352,393 of record NZ_JAHKQY010000001.1, on the reverse strand, counting down.
CATTGCGTGGGCGATCCGCTACAATCGCTGACAGACCTGTCACCCTTACTTCACTCCTGCTCATGACCCAGCTCTCCGTCAACGTCAATAAAATCGCCCTGCTGCGCAATTCGCGCGGCCGCAACTTCCCCGACCTGCTGGCGTTTTCCGCGCGCTTTCTCGACCTGGGCGCCGCCGGCATCACCTTGCACCCGCGTCCGGACCAGCGCCATGCGCGCTACGATGATGTTGCCCCGTTGCAGCGCCTGTGCGCGGAGCGGGGGCGCGAGCTGAATGTCGAGGGCTATCCGGCGGCGGAATTTCTGCAAGTCGTAAAAAGCGCGCGCCCCGCGCAATGCACTCTGGTGCCCGACATGCCGGGGCAATTGACTTCCGATCACGGCTGGGACATCGAACGACATGCTGCGCTGTTGCGCCCCGCCATTGCGGAATTGAACGACCTGGGCATTCGCGTCAGCCTGTTTGTCGATGCAGACTACCCGGCGCTGGAATGGGCGCGCGAGGTCGGGGCGGCGCGGGTTGAGCTGTACACGGAGCGGTTTGCGGAGAGTTATGGCGGCGCGCAGGCCGATGCCGTGTTTGATACATATCTGCAGGCGGCGCGGCGGGCGCAGGCGCTGGGCTTGGGCGTGAATGCGGGGCATGACCTCGATTTGCACAACCTGGCGCGCTTCCTGGACATTCCCGGCATCCTGGAAGTGTCGATCGGCCATGCGCTCGTGGTTGAATGCCTTGAACTGGGCATGGACAAGGTGCTGGGCCGCTACCTTGAGATATGTCAATCGTAGGGAACTTGGGCTGTGCCGCTGGCCGGCCGCTGCAGCCTGAGCCGGACTGGCCCTTCTTCGATGCCGCCTTCGCCGTCACGGCACAGACGCTGGCGCAGGTGCAAGCGCTGACGTCCGATGCGGCGGCGCAACTGTGGACGCGCCATGTGTCGGCACATCCCGACGAGACGCATCCCATGCAACTGCGCGAGGGTCATCGCCTGCAGACTACGGTGTCGGGGCCGGACTGGCTGGCCGAGTTCGATGCCGTTTCCAGCGAACAGCCGGCGCAGGATGGCTGCGTGGCAAGGTTTCTCTCTTCCCATTTTCACCTTGTCGTGGCGGCACCCGTCTTTTTCATGGCCAGCCGGACACGCGTCTATGCACTGACACCGGCCGCGCTTGCCGCATGCTGGCCTTGCTTGTTGGCCATTTCTGACGAGGGCCCCTTGCTGTACCAGCCTGCCACGGGCAAGTTCGTCTATTTCTCGCCACAGGGGGCGCTGGCGGGTGGCGAGGAAGGTTTGCAGCCCGTTTAACGGGATGCATCCATCCGGTGGCGATAAGCGCTACGGCTGAATGCCAGCCGCGTTGCCTATTTGCACTTAAACCTGACTATTTTCGTTCGCTGTTTAACGGTTGCGGCGCACTGTTTGACTCCTGGCAAATCCATGCGCAGGTAGCGCTCGGTAGCGGCATACAGGCAATCCACCTGAAACAGATAGCGTGGGGCATCGAAATTGATATCCCAGCGTTGATATAAGGTGCCGGCACGTGTCCATTCCCTGATCGGGGCCAGGATGGGCAAGGCCTCGCCGTCCACCGGCGGCCGATCCGCCGGATAGGACAGCACGCGCACGCTGTCGAGCCTGGCGGCTGGCAGCTTCCAGGTAGAGGGGGTCGCTTGTGGGCAAGAAACGGAGACAAGGGGGGCTGCGGCAGCGTACTGCATCGCCATGCCCGCGATGGAAAATGCCAGCAGTGCGAGCGGCTTCATTCGAAAGAGTTCGGAGCGATCAACGCGAAGAGTCAGTGGCGCCGGTAAGGTGCCTGACCAGGGTGACGCACTCGCCATTTCCTACGATTTCTTTTTGCTTTGCATAGTCGGTATTCGCGATGTAGGGCATGGCGTTTCTCTCTGTGGCTGACGGTAGAGAGAGCGTACGCAAGATGGGGGACAGGTATCTTGATGTGCGCCAGGGCAATACGACGCATTGACGCGTGTCATGGTCCTGCCTGGCGCACGAGGAACTTTACATATCCACCCACCAGTTGAGCAAGGTTTCGTCATCGTCGTCATCGAGGTTGACGTAGATATTGGCGAAGTACCATTCCACGCCCGTCGCTTCGCGGAAGGCGTCGAAAGGGCCGTTCACACTGTAGATGCCGTGGTGACCCGGCACGCTGAAGGTGAGGTTGCCCTTGTACTGGCCGTCCATGGTGCCGCCCAGCTGTTCTTGTACGTCGCGTTCGAGCTGGTCCACTGCTGCTTGCGGCACGTCGTCGGCATAGATCTGGATGCAGAAGTTGCCGCCGCGCTTTAAGACTTCGGCGGGGGCCAGGGGATCGGCGATGCTGACGATGTCGCCGCGCGCCAGGTTTAGCGTCAGGCCGGGCGATGCCAGCAGTTCGTAGACGTGCTCGTCAATCTGGCGCGCCGGCAGGGTTTCATACACGGGGCCGCTGGTGTTTTCGCCTGCTAATACGCGGATGTGCGGCAAACCTTCGCAATTGATGTCTTCCATTGATTCTTTCATAGTGCCGGCGCCATATGCTGCGCGCCGTGCCAGATAGGGGTTTATGGCAATATTGTACCGGGTACGTGTCTGCTGCCAAGGCACGCAATAGTGCAAACGGGGAGCGGCAATGGAGAATATGGTGCAAACAGGTGGCTGTTTATGTGGCGCGGTGCGCTTCGAAGTGACAGGCGAGGGCGGCAATCCGCATCGCTGTTCCTGCCGCAATTGCCAGCAGCGCACGGGCGCGCCGACGGTGGCGTGGGTGGAGTTTACGTGCGATCAGGTGCGCTGGACGGGCACGGCCGGTGTGCCGGCCACTTACCGCTGTTCCGAGTATTCGAGCCGGGCCTTTTGCGCCACTTGCGGCAGTTCCATCGGCGCCATCGACGATGCGCCCACGGTGGCTTTGCTGGTGGGCAGTTTTGACGATGCGACCCAGGCCGCGTTTGCGCCCGAGTACCACTCGTTTGACGATGCCAGGCCTGGCTGGTGGCCGGTCACCACCGTTGCCGCCAGTTAGACGCGGCGTGCCGCAGTGCCTGGGTGCAGTGTTTTTCAAGTGCCCGGAATATAAAAAAGGCACGCCGTGGCGTGCCTCGATATCGTGCCAGGCGGGTAGCGCCCGCTTAGAAGCGGTAGCTGGCGCTGATGCGCAGCACCGGATACGCCTTGAAATCCTTGACCTTGTCGGCCAGTTTGTCGTTTTCAGCGGCTACGTCCGTTTTCAGGGCGGCGCACACCAGCGGGTCGCAGCCGGTATTGCGCAGCGAGGTTTTTGGCGAACCCTGGAACAATACGCCGATGTCGCTGGAAATGCCCCAGCCGGCTTCTTTCACCGGGTTGCCCCAGCCGATGCCGATGTAGGGGGCGACCTTGCGGAAATCGATGGTGCCGTCCAGCTGGCCAGCGCTGGCTGCCGTATAAGTGTTGCCGTTCAGCGTGTAGCTGCCGCTTTTGTTCGGCTTGCCTTTGGCATCGATTTTATTGCCGTTGTACACGACGCCGGCGCTCACGCGGAACGCGCCGTCCATGGGGAAGTAGTCGAGCAGGGCGTCGAAGGTGCGCAGCTTGAGTTTCAGCTTGTAGTCGACATCGTCGGTGCTGGAGTCGTAGGAGTAATTCAGGAAGCCGACGCCAAAACGGGCATTCAGATTCGATTGCAGCGGCACGCTCAGGTGTGCGCCGACGCCAGTCGTACCCACGTCGGCGGCGATGGCCATTTCTGCCTGGGCTTGGCTTGCGCAGAACATGCCTGCCAGCAGGGCGGCGATCAAGTGTTGCTGTTTCATGCTTGTTGACTCCAGTCGTTGGTCTAATCACGCGATAAATATCCCAATGGAAACTAAAGTTTCCATTTGGTAATTTCAGCAGGAATGATAGAGGCTGGATTCTTACAAGGCAAGATGAAGTGGCGAATGGTGGTGCAAGGTGTTGCTTTCCTGTCGCACCACCTTGCGATGTGGCCTAATTGTGTGCGCTGATGCCGCTGCGGAATTGTTCGAAACCGGCGCGGGCTGCCTTGTAGCAATTGCCGGCGGCTGCTTCCAGGCCTTCGCGGTCGAGTACTTCGACGGTGCCGCGGCGGTACTGGATCAAGCCTTCGTCCTGCAGCTTGCGGGCCGTGACGGTGACGCTTTCGCGGCGCACGCCCAGCATGTTGGCCATGGTGTCTTGCGTCACCTTCAGCTCGTTCGACAGCGAACGGTCGAGGCGGTCGAGCAGCCAGCGGCACAGTTTTTGTTCGATGCTGCAATGACGGCCGCCCACCACGTTCTGTGCCATTTGCGCAAACATGGCGCTGGTATAGCGCATCAGCAATTGTGCCAGCGCGCCGCCTTCATTGAACACTTCGCGCAGGAAGGCTGTTTTCAGGCGATAGCCGTAGCCGGCCGTTTGCACGATGGCCGTGCAGGTGGCGCGCTCGGCTTCGTACAGCACCACGCCGGCCACGCCTTCGCGGCCGATGACGGCGATCTCGGTGGTGGCGCCGTCTTCCATCACATACAGCAGGGAAACGATGGCGTTGGTGGGGAAGTACGTGTATTCAATCTTGCCGCCGCAATCGAACAGGTGCTTGCCGGCAGGCAAAGCGACCAGTTCCAGTTGGCAGAACAGGCGCTCCAGATCGGCGCGCGACAAGGCGCGCAGCAATTCGTTCTGTTGCGCACCAGTGATGCTGATCATCGGTGTGGCGGGAGCGGCTTGCCAGTTGTGCTGGACGGCGGCGTGGGTATTCGTGGCTGGTGTCAGGTTGCTATAAGCTTTGTACATGGTAGGGCCTCGTCTTCTGATTTTGTTGGATGGCGCTGCTTTTATGGCTTGCTAGCGTTGTGCTGAATCTTGTATCCACTATAGAACCAGGGGCCGCGGACGGGCATCGGATGAGCCGACGCGCTTATGTAGGCTAGGAACATTGCCTCGTGTCATCCGACTCCTACGCCTGATCCTGCATTTTTTCCCTTTGGAAACAAACGGAAAAAAAATAGGCTGCCCCGCCAGCTTCCTGTGAACTTTGGCTGCATGCCTTGATCAAACCACTCTGCGCTGACGTACGACGATGATAAAATGTTGCATTGCAGAAATTTGATTTGTGTGTCGGGATGAGCCGCTATCCTGCTCTCCATCACTGCTCACTTCCGCTGCGGCCTGCGATGCCTTCCTTGGTCGCTTCACTGCCCGCGCCGTGCATTTGCCGGCGCGCGGCTGTCTTGTCCCGTTTACCCGTTTAATAAAGGAACGCAACGCATGAAATGGTTTTTTGATTTGAAAATTGCCACCAAGCTGATCTTGTCGTTTGGCGCCGTGCTGCTGTTGACGGCCGCGCTGGGCGTGTCGGCGATCTTTTCCATGGCGCGCATCAATACCGCATCGACCGACCTGTCCGAGAACTGGATGCCCAGCGTGCTGGCGGCCATGAATATGCGCAGCGATGTCAGCGATTTCCGCCGCTGGGAACTGGCGCACATGCTGGCCGCGCAGGATGCCGACATGGCGCAGAACGAAACGCGCATGACGGAAACCCAGGCCAAGCTGAAGGTGGACGGCGACAAGTACCGCAGCCTGATTTCCGAGCCGGGCGAGCAGGAAGCGTTCGAACGTTTCCTGGCGCTCAACGATGAATTCATGCGCTTGCATGCAACCATGCTGAGCCTGTCGCGCGAGATGAAAAAGGAAGAGGCGCGCGCGCTGGCTGTGGGGCCGTCGGCCAAGGTCATGGCGGACATGATGGTGCTCCTCGATAAACTGGTGTCGATTAACACGGATGGCGGCGTGCGTTCGAGCGCCAGCGCCGACGCAACGTATGCGGCCTCGCGCGCCAGCCTGATCGTCCTGGTGGTGGGCATCGTCGTCATCGGCATGCTGCTGGCGCTGTGGGTGGCGCGCAGCGTGGCGCGTCCGCTGATCGCGGCCGTCGGCGTAGCGCGCCAGGTGGCGGCTGGCGATTTGACGGCGCATATCGTTGTGCAATCGCAAGACGAAACGGGGCAATTGATGCAGGCCCTGAAAGACATGAACGCCAGCCTGCAGACGCTGGTGGGCCAGGTGCGCAGCGGCACTGATACCATCGCCACGGCGTCGAGCCAGATTGCCGCCGGCAACCAGGATTTGTCGTCGCGCACGGAAGAGCAGGCCAGTTCGCTGGAAGAAACGGCCTCGTCAATGGAAGAGCTGACGTCGACCGTGAAGCAGAATGCGGACAATGCACGCCAGGCCAACACCATGGCGCTGACCTCGTCGAGCATCGCCATCGAGGGCGGCAAGGTGGTCGGCGAAGTGGTGGGTACGATGGCGTCGATCAATGCCTCGTCGCGCAAGATCGTCGACATCATCGCCGTCATCGACGGCATTGCCTTCCAGACCAATATCCTGGCCCTGAATGCGGCTGTCGAGGCGGCGCGTGCAGGCGAACAGGGGCGCGGCTTTGCCGTCGTGGCCACGGAAGTGCGCAACCTGGCGCAACGCTCGGCCGCGGCGGCCAAGGATATCAAGGTCCTGATCGGCGACTCGGTCGAGAAAGTCGAGGCGGGTTCGAAACTGGTGGATCAGGCGGGCCGCACGATGGATGACATCGTTGCCAGCATCACCCGCGTGACGGACATCATGAGCGAGATCACGGCCGCCAGCAGCGAGCAGAGCGCCGGTATCGAGCAAGTTAACCAGGCCATCGCCCAGATGGACCAGGTGACGCAGCAAAATGCGGCTCTGGTGGAAGAGGCGGCCGCGGCGGCCGAATCGATGCAGGAGCAGGCAGCCAGCCTGAGCGAAGTGGTCAGTATCTTCAAGCTCGATGTGGCGAGCGCCGCCGTATCCCGGCCGCGCGCCCCCGCCACCGTCAAGGCGCCGGCAGCCGTGACGCCGGCAGCTGCGCCACGTCAACTGGCCGGCACGGCGCGTCGCGCGGCGCCAGTGGATGAGTGGGAAAGCTTCTGATCAGGCGCGCTTGCGCGGTTTCTTGACATCCTGGATGGCGGGTGCGGCAGCGGCTTGCTGGCGCTGCTGCCACGCCCTCAGGGCGTCTTCGTAGGCGGCCAGGTCTTCCTGGTACATTTCCAGTACGCAAAAAGTGCAACCGCTGTGGCAGCACTCGTCATTGCCCGGTTTGCTGGGCCCTTGCGGTTGCGGATCGTGCGGTAAAGGCGGGGTGGGCATGGTGAGGGCAGGGGACGGTGGAGCTGGCATCGAAGCAGGCATAGAAGTTGGCATAATACGGCATCCCGGCGTGCCGTTGCTGGAACGCTTTTTGCTCAAAAATCACGGTTTCCGTGTACAGTTGCGGTGAATTAGGGTATCGTTTACAGCACTGATATTGTATCTTCTGCGCGCGATGTTCCGCCGGCGCGATCTCCGCCGCCATCGCAGCACATCTCTTCGACGCTCCCGCATACGCCCTACAGCATGTCCCGGAGCACAGAGGTGCCGCAAGAACAATGATCCATGGCTTGCAAGACGGAGCTGCCTGTGCCCCGAAATGTTGTTTATTGAGAAAGCATGGCTTCCGCAGTGCGGAGGCACACCAGAAAATTTATGTCTGAAACCGAATCGACTCCTACGCCCAGCCCGGCGATTGCCCCTGAAGCGGCGCCCGTCGCCGCTGCGCCTGCACCAGCACCTGCCGCATCCGCTGCTCCCAGCCTGACTTTTGCCGACTTTGGCCTCGCGCCTGAAATCCAGCGCGCGCTGACCGACCAGGGTTATACCCATCCGACACCGATCCAGGAACAAGCGATCCCCGTGGTGCTGCAAGGCCGCGATGTGATGGGTGCCGCGCAAACGGGCACCGGCAAGACGGCCGGTTTTTCCTTGCCGATCATCCAGTTGCTGATGGCGCACGCCAGCAGCAGCATGTCGCCGGCACGCCACCCGGTGCGCGCACTGATCCTGACGCCGACGCGTGAACTGGCGGTGCAGGTAGCCGAAAACGTCAAGGCCTACGCCAAGCACACGCCGTTGCGCTCGACCGTCGTCTTCGGCGGCATGGACATGAAGCCGCAAACCGTCATCCTGCGCGGCGGCGTGGAAATCGTCATCGCCACCCCAGGCCGCTTGCTCGACCATATCGAGCAAAAGAACATCAGCCTGAGCCAGGTGCAGATGCTGGTCATGGATGAAGCGGACCGTATGCTGGACATGGGCTTCCTGCCTGACTTGCAACGCATCATCAACTTGCTGCCGAAGCAACGCCAGAACCTGATGTTCTCGGCCACGTTCTCGCCAGAAATCAAGAAGCTGGCCGCCACCTTCCTCAACGATCCGCTGACGATCGAAGTGGCGCGCAGCAACCAGACGGCCGACAAGGTCACGCAAGTGGTCTACAAGGTGACGGAAGACCAGAAGCATGCCCTGGTCGCCCATCTGCTGCGCCAGCGCGACCTGAAGCAGGTCATCGTGTTCTCGAACACCAAGATCGGCGCCTCGCGCCTGGCCCGCGTGCTGGAACAGGAAGGCATGAGCGCCACGGCGATTCACGGCGACAAGAGCCAGCAGGAACGCATGGCGGCGCTGGAATCGTTCAAGAAGGGCGAGATCGACGTGCTGGTGGCCACCGACGTGGCGGCGCGCGGCCTGGATATTTCGGACTTGCCTTGCGTCATCAACTTCGACTTGCCGTACAACGCGGAAGACTATGTGCACCGCATCGGTCGCACGGGCCGCGCCGGCGCCTCGGGCGACGCTATTTCGATCTATTCGGATAAAGACGAGCGCTTGCTGGCCGATATCGAGAAACTCATCAAGCAAAGCATCAAGCGCGGTGAATTGACGGGCTTCAACCCGGCTCCCGCCCGCAGCAGCGACAGCGAGCGCCGTCCGCCGCGCCGCAGCGAAGGCGGCGAGGCGCGTCCCGCGCGCGCGCCGGAGAGCCGCCATGCCGGCGAGAGCCGCGACAGCCGCTCCGCCGAGCGCGGTGCGCGTCCCGCCTTTGGTCCCGGCGCCCGCCGCGAAAAGGCTGATCCCTGGTTCCTGAAGCCATATGAGCCCGCCAAAGCAGCCGCTCCCGCTGCCGCCAGCATGGCGCCTGCCGCGGCCAAGCCAAAGCAAAAGGTGGCCGCGTTGCTGGGGGGCTTGTTGAAGCAATAGTGGGTGACTGATGGTGCCTGTACGTCGAGCATTGACAATATCCTGCATGAAAATGCTGGATATTGTTGAGCGGCAATAAACCGAGGCGCGGTAACGATGAACGGCTTGATCGCTTTGTGCGAACAGGCCATTTTTCATTCTGGGGCACATGCAGCATACTGGCGCTGAGTTCTTTGCGCGAGGGCGTAGCGCACTAGCACATGGCACAGATGCTGGTTCACTCTGCGAATTGTATCGATGGCCCATCCATTTAGGCGTTCTACCGTCTGCCGACGCAATCCTGTTCGATGTCGTACGCGCCGATATCACCGCGCTGTCAACCTATGTCTACCGTCGGGCTGGTGCTCTGGTGAAGCGCACGCGCACCTTGATGGGCCTGCCAGCGATCGACCACGAGCGCCTGTATCGGATAATGAAAGCGAGCAGCTTGCTGCTACCCAAGGCGCCGAAATGCCCGGTGAGGAGGTGACCGGCGTGCTCATGCGGCGTGCTCATGAAGTATTGCTGCGGCCGTGAAATCATTGCCTGGCGCGCTAGGGAAAAACGCGACCTGCCTGGCGATCCCGTGCCCGCCATGCTGGTGGTGACGGTCGAGGCAGGATTCGGCCAGGCCAGCGTCGGATCGACAAGGCTGGAGTTCTTGAGCGATAATGGGGGCCAACCGCGCCAATGAAATGCAAGTCCTGGCGCGCGACTTGGGGATCAAACCAGTGCCAGACCGATACGTAGACCGCAGTCGAACGGCATCGCCGAAAGCTTCGTGAATACGTTTAAACGAGTGAACGGCCACAGTAGCGCAGAAATCGTTCTCGCTCAGATGTCAGACGCCTTATGTACTTCAACGAGGCCCATTCGCATTCATCGCTGAAATGGAAATCGCCTCGTATGTTCATGACGGAGCTGGCGCGCCGGACTCACGAAAGGGCGCTAACTAAACGGTTGGCTGTGTCTGGTTATAGGGGGAATCACTTGATCCTTCATGCAATCGTCCTGCTTTAAGAGCGTCACGTTATGATCTTAAGCGCCAGCATGATAGAATCCTTCCTTCCGACACCCACAAAAAAGTAAATGTTTAAGCTGTTTACTCGCTATTTATCAGTTGGCGTACTCAACACTGCGATACATTGGATAGTTTTTTATATTCTCCATTATGTAGTATATTTAGATCAAGCATTAAGTAATCTTGGTGCATTTAGTATTGCAGTAACCTTCTCGTTTCTTGCTAATGCTCGATATACATTCAATAAAGAAGTAACTGCAAGGCGCTATATAAGTTATGTCATCTTTATGGGCGGCATGAGCGTTGCAGTCGGTGCAGCAGCAGATAGGCTAGATCTTGCTCCGGTACTTACCCTCACATCATTTTCCGCGGTTAGTCTGCTATGCGGATTTTTCTATTCGAAATTCATCATTTTCCGGAGTAATAAGCAGTGAGAATATCTTTAGTCGTCCCAGTTTTTAATGAAGAAGATGCAATACCAATTTTCTATAAAACTGTCCGCAACTTGGCATCTCTAGCTCAATACGAAATTGAAATTGTTTTTGTTAATGATGGTAGTAAAGATAAAACATGTGATATCGCCAATGCTTTAGCATTGGTAGATCCGCTTGTAACTCTAATTAACTTTTCTCGTAATTTTGGCAAAGAACCGGCATTATTTGCTGGGCTCGAATATGCTACCGGCGATGCAGTCATTCCTATTGATGTGGACTTGCAAGATCCAATTGAAATTATTCCATTGTTAATTGAAAAATGGCAATCCGGAGTGGATGTCGTATTGGCTAAGCGAGTCGACCGTCAGGCTGATGGCTATTTGAAACGTCGTAGCGCAGAGGCATTTTATTCGTTGCACAATAAAATATCAAATCCAATAATAGAAGAAAATGTTGGTGACTTCCGATTAATGTCCAGGCAGGTAGTGGATGAGATTAAAAAGTTGCCAGAGAGAAATTTGTTTATGAAAGGAATTTTAAGCTGGGTTGGCTTCAACACTGAAGTGGTTGAGTATGTGCGAGCAGAACGTGTTGCTGGAAAAACAAAATTCAATGGTTGGAAGCTTTGGAATCTGGCATTAGAGGGAATTACATCATTTTCAACTTTTCCTTTGCGAATCTGGTCTTATATTGGTTTGGGTGTTGCATTATTTTCATTTCTTTATGCCGCTTGGATGGTCGTAGATAAACTAATATGGGGTAACGTAGTGCCAGGTTATCCATCATTGATGACGGCTATGCTTTTTCTGGGTGGAGTCCAATTAATTGGTATTGGTGTTCTGGGTGAGTATATCGGACGTATTTATATTGAAAGCAAAAATAGGCCTAGATATATAGTTAAGGATATTGTTAAATAATTGGTTTTGATGTGACAAAAGCCGTACGTATTGTATTTGCATTGTTGTTTTTTTATTTGGTATCTCTGGCATTGAATTTGGTGACGCCTTTAGTGACAGATATGATAGACGATTTTTCCTATGTGAAAAAAGGTACAGGATTGGCCGCCAAAAATCTTGCCGCAAGAAATTTTTAAGAAGAGAAATTATGCATAAAGAAGTAAACATGACTAAGGGAGATGAAATTGATGACGACATTCTTCCCGTTGCCGATCTACTGAAGACTGTATGGCAGGGCCGCCTTACCTTGCTCGTGATTACATTGCTTACCGTGATCATAGGCTTAACGGGAAGGATGTTATTTTCCGAGTATCGGAGCGAAGGTTTCTTCCAATTTGGCGGCACCATTCCTATGGTTAAGAAAACTTCCGACAAGGAAAAGGAAAAAGAGCCCAGCCCTGGTATAAAACTCGCAGATTACAAGCGCTATGCCGCCGCATTCAAATCCAATGAGCGTTTTACAGATTTTATGCTAGAGTATAAATTGGAACAAAATCCAAGTACCAGTGCTTTGCGCCGTTCCTTTTCATCGCGCGAAGGTATTTCAAAATGGATAGAGCCGGTGTTCCCCTTTACCAAACTCGACGCCAAGGAATTGCTCGAAGATTCAAAAGACGGCAACAACAACGTCATCGGATTACGCATCAATTATGATGATAAAAATCCGAAAGTTGCACAGAATATTGTTGGATTGCTGGGGCGCTATACGATGGATACCATCGTATATATCATTTACTCGGATATCCTGCGCTTCAAGCATATTGAAATAACAGCAAAAATCACCACCTTGGATAATGAAATTATCCAGAATAATGAACGTCTCGCGCATTTCCGCCGCAGTGGAGATGATTTGAAAAAAATTGTAGCTCGCTATCCTGACGCAGCGAGCCAAGCTTCGCGCCAGATCGTTTCAGTCAGTGATGAAACTGCACGTTATCTACCGCCAGTCACTCAATTGATGACCACTGAAGTTCAGGCATCTGAAGCTACGGAGAAAATCCACAAGGCACGACGCGAGCAACAACAAAACATCCTGTTGCGCGAGTACTACGATAAAGCCAAAATTTTGGTCGATAATACCAAGTCAGGAGAAGCCATCCTGCGCGGCTTGGAGCCGGTGAAGGTCGAAGTCTTCAAGAATAAGAATATGGAAGATGATACGGTGAAGGAAGTATTTAACCAGATCACCATCGACAATCAAACTGCGATCAGCCAGTACTTGGAAAAAAGCCGCTTCATTGCTGGTCCTAGTCGGCCCGAGAATCTGTCCTTGCGACTGTCTGTCACAATTTTGTTCAGCTTGTTTATCGGACTGATACTGTCGCTTTTCGTGATATTTGGACGCAAGTCTTTGAATAACAAGTAATTTTAGTTTCGTGTGATTATGTTTGCATAATCACACGAGCATAAACATACTGTACCTTGCAGAATTTATTTTTATTAATAATTTCAATAAAAGAAACTTTAAATAAAAATGTAATTTTGTCGATGACTCTAACTGTCTAGTTTCGTGTAATCATGTTCCTCGTCGCAGCGTGGTCCTGTTCCGCGCCAGAGCCGTGCTTGAAGAGTTGATCGCCGGCTTGCCACCGAGATCGTCCCAGCGGTCGCATCACACCGCATAAACTTCAGTCCATAAGCATACGCATTTATCCCCAAGTCCGCACTACCCCGAAAATCCACCAGGAAATCAAGGGCTCCGGCTTGTCCGACCGCGAGGCCTCCAAGGTTTTCAATATCGCCCGAGCCACGGCTGCCAAGTGGCTAAAGCGGGACGATGTACAAGACCGTTCGCACCGAGGCCAGACGCAGCATACGAGCCTGAGCGCGATGCAGGAGGCCATCGTGCTGTCACTGCGCCAGTCGCTCTATCTGCCGCCCGACGACCTGCTGTACATTACCCGGTAATACTGAATCGCCACGACCATTGTAGGCACTCTTGATCCATAATTTAGGCAAAGGGGCGATCACGAGTGGGAAGCGTGACACAGAAGAATTTAAGGAAGCCGCCGTCAAGCAAGTTGTTGATCGCAGACACTCAGTGGCCGAGGTCGCTGAGCGGTTTGGTGTCAGTATCCACAGCATTTATGCGTGGACAAAGCGGTATGGCGTGCCCGAAGTCGAGCCTAAGCCCAGGCCGTTCAATGTGACGAAATGCGGCGATTGAAGATTGAATGAAAGCGCGTTACCGAGATCAATCGCGTTCACCGCAAGAGTTTGAGCGAAGGCATTTTGAACGGCTCGCCAGTGTCTAGCAGACTCGTCGCGATTCATACCGACCGCATCGGGGCAGTGCAGGCAACGCCCCGATGTCACGGCTCAGATCCAGTCCGAATAACCTCTTGCACTTCATCTAGGGCGCATAATCCGGCACCGCCAGCCATTTCCAGCCTTACAGCATGATGGCCGCGCCAGGGGTTTCCTGTTTTTTCCGAGCTTGCTGGGCAGCCTGCTCTAGCCAGATAAAATCCTCGATACCGCACTGTGGTGTGTATTCCTTGATGATGGACTGGAGCGAGGCGCGCACACCCTCATAATCAAAGTTGCGACACGCCCGGTCCATTTCTTCCAGCATGCGGTGCAATTCGGACCACGCAATTTCTGACTCCTGGGCGCGCATGATCAGGGGGTGGCTCGTCCCCTCGACATTGTCGCCGATCAGCAATTCCTCATATAGCTTTTCACCTGGACGCAAACCTACATGTTCAATGGCAATGCCATCCGGCGCCGTCTTGCTGCGCACTTCCAGGCCGCTGAGATGGATCATCCGTTCCGCAAGGTCGATGATTTTGACCGGTTCGCCCATGTCCAGCACGAAGACATCGCCGCCCTCTCCCATGGCGCCCGCCTGCAATACCAGCTGCGCCGCTTCAGGGATGGTCATGAAGTAGCGCGTGATTTCAGGATGCGTCAGGGTAATGGGGCCACCCGCTTCGATCTGTTTGCGGAAGAGGGGCACGACGGAGCCGGACGATCCCAGGACATTGCCGAAGCGAACCATGCAAAAGCGGGTGTGCTTCTGGTTGCGGGCGAATGCCTGCAAAATCAGCTCGGCCAGACGCTTGGTCGAGCCCATGACATTGGTCGGCCGCACGGCCTTGTCCGTGGAAATGAGCACGAAGCATTTGACGCCGCTGGCAATGGCGGCGTTGGCGATGCTCAAGGTTCCGAACACATTGTTGCGCACGCCTTCGATCGGGTTATGCTCGACCAGCGGCACGTGCTTGTAGGCGGCCGCGTGGTACACCGTATCGACAACGTAGGTCGTCATGATCCTTTTGCATTTTTCAGTGTCGAGCACGCTGCCGAGAAACGGCAGCAAATCAAAATGCAATCCATTGGCCGACTTTATGCCCAGCAATTCCTGTTTGATGGAATACAGGGCAAATTCCGACATTTCCAGCAGGATCAGGCGTGTCGGACGCAAGGTAACGATCTGACGGCACAGCTCGGAACCGATCGAGCCTCCCGCACCGCTGACCATGACGCATTTGCCGGTAATGCAGGCGGCAATCAGCCCGGCGTCTGGCGTGACCTGGTCGCGTCCCAGCAAGTCTTCAATTTCGATGTTGCGGATATCCTGGAGGCGCAGCTCGCCGCTGACCAGGCTTTCCACCGGAGGCGTGACTTTGATATGCACTTTTAAAGGCTCGAGCTTGTCGAGGATGCGCTTTTGCCGGCTTTTTGAAATGGATGGCATGGCCAGCAGGATTTCGCTGATGCTGGTACGGGCGATCACATCGGACAAGTCGGCGGTGCCGTACACCTTCATGCCAGAAATGGTAATGCCATTCAGTTCGCTGTTGTCGTCAATGAAGGCCACGGGCAGGTAGTCATGGCCGGCACGCAAGGCGCTGGCCAGTTGCGTGCCAGCCCTGCCGGCACCATAGATGGCCACCCGCACCATGCCTTGGCGTTTGCTTGGATGCAACAGGAAGCCGCGCGCCAGGAAGCGGCTGGCCACCACGTAGGCGATGGCACTGATCCAGTAAATGCCGAACACGCCGCGCGACATGCCGACCATGTGGGTCATGAAGGCCGCCAGCGCGACCAGCAGGGCCACTGAAATCGTGACGCCGAGAATGACCGAGAATATGATTTTCTGATCGATGAAGCGTATCACCGCCCGGTACAGCCCCAGTCGTATGAAGATGGGCAGGGAAATGAGCGGCACGGCGACGATCAGGTACAGATAACTCATGAACAGAGCCGTATTGACCGAATCGTAGCGCAGCAGGATGGCGATGCAGAACGTAATCGGCAGAAGAATTAAATCTGCCGTTGCCGCGATCATCTGCTTATGGAACCGAGATAAATCAAGAATGGATTTCATTGTTTGGCTAAAAATTATTGTGATTCGACTCGATAAGCCTGTTTTTTTCTGCGCAATATCCGCGCATGGCATATGTCAGAAGTATTATCGATGTAAACATCAAGGTAAGAAAGGGTGGATTGGATACTCTTGATGTTAAAAAAACTTTCGATGAACATTCTTCACCGAATAAATTCAAAAAAAGCATGATGATTGCCAAACCGTACAAGGAAAAATTCCCGCGTTAATTGCCATCACACTGGTGTGCATTTTAATGGAACGGCTGAGGACATGGCGCGCATGCCTGCCTGCTAGCCCGGCGCCTGGCTGCGCACCTTGGCCAGCAGCTTGGAGGTCGAGCGGTCATGCTCGAAGTCGATCGCCACCGCCTGCCCGCCATAGGCGAGCACCGCCTGTCCTTCGGGAATGGCATCCATCTGGTAATCCCCTCCCTTGACGTAAATATCCGGATGGGCCTCGCAGACGACTTGTAACGCGGTATCGTCATTGAATGCCACCACCAGGCTGACCGATTCGAGCGCCGCGAGCACCGCCATGCGGTCCGGGCAGGCATTCAGCGGGCGGTCATCTCCCTTGTTCAGGCGCTTGACGGAGGCGTCGGTATTCGCCGCCACGACCAGCGAGCCGCCCAAGGCCCGTGCCTGTGCCAGATAGGTTACATGCCCGCGGTGCAGGATGTCGAACACGCCGTTGGTCATGACGACTGGCTTGGGAAGGGCCGCAACGCGTTGTTTCAGCTGTTCCAGGGAGGCGATTTTGTTTTCGAATTCAGGCATGGTAGACAGAGAGAGCTAGGTTAAATACACCTGCCGCGCAGAGGCGCGGCAGATCGTGTCAGTGTGTGACGCCGTCGCGTTTGATCACTTTCAGGAACGTCAAAAAGATGATTTTGATATCCAGTGCCAGGGACTGCTGTTTCAGGTATGCCACATCGAGTTGCACTTTTTGCGGGATGGGCAAGTCGTCGCGGCCATTGATCTGGGCCCAGCCCGTCAAGCCCGGCAGCAACCGGTCGACGCCGTGTTCCGTGCGCAAGGCGATCAGGTCATCCTGATTGAACAGGGCAGGCCGCGGTCCGACAAAACTCATGTCGTTGACCAGGATGCTCCACAGTTGCGGCAGTTCATCGAGGCTTGACTTGCGCAGGAAGGAACCGACGGGCGTGAGAAATTGCGCCGGATTTTGCAACAGGTGGGTGGCGACGGCCGGTGTGCCGATACGCATCGTGCGAAATTTCGGCATCTTGAAAATGCGGTTGCGTTGGCCCACGCGATCCGACCAGTACAGGACCGGACCGGGGGAGGTCAGGCGTACCGTCAGGGCGACGATGAGCAACGGCAATGCGAGGATGACGGTCGCAATCAGGGCCAGCAGGAGGTCGAATAGTCGTTTCATGATGTGTGTGTGTATTCCTTACCAGTTTTAATCAAGGCCTCGGCCGTTGTATAGGGTGCTTGCCATGCCAGCTGCTGCTGTGCCTTGGCGATATCGACCGTCAATCCTGCATCGAGCTTGTCAAGCATCTGGCGCTTGCCAACCAAGGTGCAGGCCAGCGCAAGCAATGACCTGGGAATAGCCAGCAGGCGCGCGGTCTTGCCCATGCCGATGGCCAGATGGCGGAAAATCTCGGGCAGGGTCACCGTTTGCGCATCCGCCGCCAGAAAAACGTCGTGCAGCGCTTGCGGGCAAGTTGCGCAGGTGCGCAGGAAATCGGCCAGGTTCCACACGCTGATCAGGCTGCGTCTCGACTGCAGGCGCCCGAACGGCAGCGGCCAGCCTTTTGCGGCAAGCTTGAGCAGGGTGCCGAAGTTGCCGGGGGCTTCCGGTCCAAAGACCAGTACTGGCCGTACGATGGCATACTCCATGCCGCATTGCTGCGCCATGTCCTGCACCAGCTGTTCGGCTTCCAGCTTGCTGATGGCATACAGGTCATGCGGCGCCGGCGTGTCTTGTTCCGAAAAGGGCGTGATATTGCTGTTGCCATTGACGCCGATCGAACTGACAAAGACAAAGCGCTTGACGCGCGCATCGGCGGCGCGCTCCAGCAAGCTCCTGGTCAGCCCGACATTCACGCGGCGAAATTCGCCAAGCGGATCGGCGGCGGTGTCGCGCATCACGTGGGCGCGGCCGGCCAGGTGGATCACGGCATCGCACTGTGGCAGCACCGTGTCGAGCGCGTCGAGGTTGGCGAAATCGGCGATGCACACTTCCTGCGCCACGCCAGGGATGGCGCGGCCGCCGTCACGCACCAGGGCGACCACGCGGTGGCCATGCCCGGCCAGGTGGCTGCAGAGCCGGCGTCCCACAAAACCCGTGGCGCCGGTCACCAGGATGGTCTGGCTGGTGCTCATGGCGCCACCGAAAACACGTCGCGCAGCCAGCCGTCGATCGAGTATTTGTCATACAGCGCGGCAGGCAGGTCGACATACGGCGTGGTCAGGAATGCCGGATCGATCTGGGGTGTTTCCCTGTCGATCACGGCGATGTTTTCCGGCCGATAAAAATCGTATTTCCTGACATTTTGATTCGTCGTGATCAATTTCTTCCGGGCGCCCACCATTTCGATGGTGCGCATCGTCAGGCCGATCTGATTCGGATGCTGGAAGTCCAGAATGACATTCGACTTGGCGATGGCTGCCATCACCTGCGCCTTGTTCATCGGCGTGAAGGAAAATTCGGAGATTTTCGATTTGAAGAAAGCTGGCACGAACAGTTTTTTCAAGCGATAGATCACGACGCTGGGAATGAACAGGAAAAAGAAATTCGGCTTGCCATTGGGTGGCAGCGCGGCGCTGATCTTCTTCACCAGCGCATAGCGGTCGCTGTGCGCCGTGCCGATAAAGGTGACGTTATAGCCGATCTCCGTGCGCGGCAGGTCGCGGTATTCGTTCAGGAAGAATAGCGGCCGCAGGCGGATGCCGGGAATCGTCTGGGCATCCTGGTCATCGAAGGTAAACGCGCTGTCGAACTGGCCGACGGATTGCCGGAAATTGCCATTGTTTTTCACCGAGTCATACGAATAGTAAATGAACTTGGCCTTCGCATTTTTTTCGCGCAAGGCTTGCAGGATGTCGGCCGGCATGCATTCCATCTTGATGATGAACACAAAGTCGTAATTGCCGTGGTTGCTATCGAGCAGAACGGAAAAATAGCGGTGAATCGCCTGCTGTTGCGTACGCGGCATGACACGGATGGCGAACTTCGACCAGGCGCTGGTGGACGGACGATCGTCGTGATAGTCGACGTGCGCCCCCAGCTCTTCGAGCCGTTTCTTTATTTCGCGTTCATACCCAAAAAAAGCCGGGGCGATAAACAGGATTCTTTTCCCGTTAAAAAAATTTTCCACTGTACTTAATCAATCAATTATTTAGATGGGTGCGGCGGGAATGCCGACCACGGTCAAGCCAGATGCCACATCCTTGAGGACCACCGCGTTGGCGCCGACGCGGACGTTGTCACCGAGGACGACGGCGCCGAGCACCTTGGCGCCGGAGCCGACGATCACATTGTCGCCGACCACCGGACGCGAAGCGTCGTGGTAGCCAATATCGATTTCGCGGGCGCCAAACGTGACGTTATGGTAAATCGTTGCATTCATGCCGATGCGCAGGGCGCCGATGACCGTGCCCTGCGTATGCGGGAAATACAGGCCTGGACCGATTTCGCAGCGGACGGCGATTTCCAGGCCGAAGACGACGAAATTAATCAGGGACACCAGCTTTGCCAGCGGCGACAAACGCTTCTGGAAAAACCAGTGAGACAGGCGAAACAGCACCACCGGCATGAAACGCGGCGAAAAAGACGTCAGCAGCAGGCGTCCGAAAGTCGGTTGCCGGTCCGGCTGGCCGGCATAGAAATATTGCCTGGCCAGATCGGCATACAAGGTGGTGCGCAGACTCATGACATCATCTTACGTTTTTTCAGCTCTTCATTTGCCTTGTCCAGACCGTCTTCCGGCAAGGGCTGGGAGCTGACCCAGGCAGCGAATTCCTCGATACCGCGTGCCAGCGACACTTGCGGCGTGAAGTTCAAGGTCGCCTTGATCTGGCTCAGATCGGCGTAGCAATGGCGGATGTCGCCTAGGCGATACTGGCCTGTCACTTCCGGACGGACGGTGCCGCCCAGGGCGTCGACGAGCAGATTGGCGATGTCGAGCACCGAGGTCGGCTCGCCGGCGCCAACGTTGAGTGTGGCGCCGCTGGCGGCGTCGCTTTCCATGGCCAGCTGAATCGCTTGCACGATGTCGTTGACGTGCACGAAATCGCGGCTTTCCAGGCCGTCTTCGAAAATCGGCAAGCTCATGCCGCGGCGGATACGGGTCGAGAAAATGGACAGGATGCCGGTGTACGGATTGTTCAGCGACTGGCCTGCGCCGTAGACGTTCTGGAAGCGCAGGATGGCGGTGCTGATGCCGAGCGAGTCGCCGGCGATGCGGATCAGGTCTTCCTGCGCGTACTTGGTTGCGGCATAGATGGACGCCGGGCTGGGGCGCGCTGTTTCCGGTGTTGGAATGGCGCGCAATGGGCCATTGCAGGTGGGGCAGAGCGGATCCCACTGGTGGTTTTTCAGCTGCGCCGCACTGCGGGCGCCCGGATAGACCGTGCCATGGGTGGGGCAGGCATACGCGCCTTCGCCATAAATCGAGCGCGACGAAGCGAGGACGATCTTTTTCACCGTATTGGGTTTGTTCGCCAGGATGTCGAGCAATTGCGCGGTTGCCTGCGTATTGACTTCATTGTAGTGGGCGATCTGGTACATCGATTGCGCGGTGCCGGTTTCGGCCGCCAGATGGACGACCGTGTCGACCGTTTGCAAGGCTTGCTCGAGCACGCCGGACTGGCGCACATCGGCGCGAATGAAATGGATGCGGCCGTCGCGCAGCATGGCTTCATCGAGTTGCGGGTAGGGGCCGTGAATTTGCGGCGACAGATTGTCCAGCACGGAGATGCGATAGCCGTCGGCCAGCAATTTGCGGCTCAGATTGGTGCCAATGAAGCCGGCGCCACCGGTGATCAAGATATGTTTGTTCATGCCGATTCCCAATTTCCGTAACCAAGTTGTTTTTCAATCAAGGCACAAATGACGTGCCCCCAAAAAATATGAATTTCTTGTATGCGAGCAGTAATGTTGCTTGGCGCGATCAGCGGCAGGTCTACCTGCTGAGCCAGTTTTCCGCCATCCTTGCCCAGCCAGCCAATCGATTGGATATCCATCGATTTTGCCGTCTCGACTGCATTGAGGATATTGGCCGAATTGCCGGAGGTTGAAATGGCAATCAGTACATCGCCAGCCTGGCCGACGCCGGACAACTGGCGTGCAAAGACGTGATCGTAGCCATAGTCGTTGGCAATGCAAGTGAGCGCAGAAGTGTCGGTTGTCAGCGACAGGGCTGGCAGCGCACGGCGGTCGTCTACCAAGCGCCCGACCAGTTCCGCCGCAATGTGCTGGGAGTCTGCCGCGGAACCACCATTGCCGCAAAAAATAACTTTTTTGCCTTTGGCAATGGCATCGGCGCAAATGCTGGCAGCCTTGGCAACATCATGCTCCGTTGCTGCCAATCTGCCGAAAGCCTCCAAATGTTGTTGAAGCGACTTTTCAAAAATGCTCATGATGTCCTCTTGAAATGAATATTTAAAATAATTCTTTGTAAAATAAACCAGATGAAAATATACAGTTCACCATGCAGCGGTACCATGTAAAGGGTAATCGTTGCCTGTGCCGCCAGAGAAAATAAAAATATATCGTCTTTATTCCTGCGGAAAAGTTCATACAGGGACCAGGACAGCCCGCCGACAAACAGGCCTGACATGATCACGCCGACGACCCAGAAATCCAGATACATGAATGCCCAGGATGCAAACGCCGGATAGTAACCAACGTCGGCCGCGTCTGGATATAGATAGTTTTGTATCAGTAACTGGCCATAGATCAGCGGTTTGTCGGGCGCAAATGCACGCGGGATGTAGCCCCAGAAACTGCTGATAAAAGCCTCGCCATAGGTGGGGCCAATATGGTCGTACTGTGCAACAAATTCGATGGTCTTTTGAAAGTAATCAAAATAGGATAATGCTCCGATCAGATCACTTGTCGTCCCCTGTAATAATTGCAGTCCAAGAAACATACTGAACAGAGTCGCGCCAATTACGGTAAAGAACTTGATGCCGATTATTTTTATGTAATGCGTATAATAAAATGCAACCAGTAATATATTTACCATCAAAATTTGCTTTGATCCGGTAAAGTACGTGAGGCCAAAAATCCCCAACAGCAGGGGGGCTATCTTCAGCAGGTCGCCTTTATTCGTGGGCTTGACTGAATAAAGCACATAGATAATGAAAAACGAAATACCCCAGACCCAGAAAAGATAATAATTTCCTGCTCCAAATTTATTGTTTTGATACGCTTCGCGCGGGTTGGTCAGCCACAAGGTGCCGCCTTCGCCAACGATCATCAGCATATAGAAATTAATTAAGATAAAGGCCGTGATCAGCACCACCGTCAACATCGAAAATGGCGTGCGGGCACGTGGCAGGCGCATGAAAAAGGCGCGTCGGATGGTTTCCACCGTGCGTAGCAACCAGCGAGGGCGCAGAACAAACGGCAAGGAGAAGCAGATCACATACAGTATATGCAGCAGCAATGCGTCAACAATGTCGGCATCGGTGAAATTTTGGATATTATCCGTAAAATAAATGAGCGAACAACTGAGGATGACACGCAAGCCGCTGTCAAGAGTCAGGTAGAAAGACAGCGGATTGAGCGGCGTCTTGTAAATTTTGATGCCATAGATGATAAGACCAACCACCAGCGTGGTTAAGAATATAAGTAGTGCAATGGAAGTCTGATGCATGCGTGTAGTCCAGTTCGATTTACATCAGTGGTCAGCCGAAGCGTGATTGTTCATACTTGCCTGGCCGACATATTGCAACACATAGGCAGGTTTCAGCTCATCCATGCATTTGGGAGAGGGATAGATACATGTGCTGCAACGGTCGATGATATGCCCCTGCCCGCAAGGTCCACAAGGCAGCTCCAGGGAGACGGATTCACAACGTCGTCCCCAGGCACTGAAGCGGTGGTGACAACTGGAACCAAAAATACCTGTCACCGGGATGCCGCTTGCTGCCGCAATGTGCATGGCGCCAGAATCATTGCCAATGAAGCGATCACAGTGCCTGAGCAAGGCCGCCATCTGCGCGATGCTGGTCTTTGCGATCATATTGACGACTTTGCCAGGGAAATTCGCTTCGAATTGCGCGCCCAACGCCGTGTCATCCTTGCCGCCGACGAGCAAAATGGTGAGTTCCCGCTCCTTGTGTTTTTCTTGTAACAGGCTAGCCAGTTCCACATAATACTGCAGTGGCCAGCGCTTCAGGATGGAATAGCCGCCGGACAGGCCCAGGCCGATGAGCATGCTGCCAGCGGGGACGTGCTCCTTGAGGAGCTGTTGTGCATAGGCATCGTCCTGTGCGGCACCCCAGAATTCCAGTGCCGTATCGGCCGGCTGAAAACCCAGGTGGCGCACGATATCGAGATTGCGTTCGACTTCATGCTTCAGGCCAAGCGCAGGCAGAATGTCAGTGTACAGCATGTCAAAGCCGGCATTGAGCACCTGCTTGCGTTGCGTCGCTTTTTCCGTATAGGCGATGCGCCGCTTTGCCCCGCTGAAGAGGGCGATGAAGCCCGCATGATGATCTTCGTCAAAGCGCGGGACGATGGCAATATCTGGCGGTTGCAAACGGAAGTGGGTCCAGCAGAACTTGAGGCTCAAGCAGTGCCGTACCAGCAAGCTTTTCGGCAGCGAACTGCCCCAGTCGTACGTCGCGATATGGTTGACGTACGGGCAATGTTGGACCATCGCCTGGATACGCGGATGCACGACCAGCGTGATGTCGGCATCCGGATAGGCATGCCTCAGTTCGCGCAGCAAGGGCGAATTCATGGCACTGTCGCCCAAGGTCTGGTCCAGGCGCACGACGAGCAGGCGCAAGCCGGCATGGGGCTTCCTGCGCGCCAGCAGCGCCAGGATACGCGCGCAGAGCAGGCCCAGGAGGACGCTCAAGACCATGAAAGTACGAATAGCGGTATTTTTAATCATCTTTGTTGTTGCTTTTTTGTAATTTTCTTAAAAGAATATTTTGAATAAGAAAATTAAGCGATTCCATTGCCAGTATCGAAAACAAGGCGCCATAGGCACCGAAGCGGGGTACCAGCAGCAGCATCGCAACGGACAGGAAGGTAAAGTTCCAGACCGCGACCGAGGTGATGAATTTATACTTCCCATGCGCCTGGATGGCAGCGGTACTGATCAAGTTGCCGCATTTGAATATCAGGATGCAGCCGGTCAGATTCAGCATCGCTTGCGCGGCAGCATATTGTTTAAACGTATACACCAACAGGACATTCGCCAGTACCAGCACCGTCAACAGGGCCAGGCCGGCGTACAGGGCCATGACTTTGCGGTAGCGGGCATTGACTGCCGATGCCGCCGCCACCGACGTTTTCAGCGAGGTGGCGATATGGCCATAAGCGTTGACGGCCAATGCGCCCGCAATAAATTGAAACGGTTCCACCAGACGCACGGCAAACGCATAGAGTCCCAGCTCTTCGGCGCTACGGAATTTCTCCAGGAAAAACACATCCATGCGTCCATAGGTGATGCCCAGGATGGTCGCGGCGGCAATCGGCAAGGTCATTTTCAGCAGCTTGAGCATGCCCGGGAAATTCAGGCAGGCCAGGCTGGCGCGCATGACCGGCACCTTGGCAATCAGGAACAGGCCAACCAGGGCTTCGGCCGCAGGAATGGAAAAGAATGCCAGCGCCGGATTGCTGGCAAACGTGAACAAACCATAAAAAACACCGAGCGACAACAAGCCCGCCATGGCCACGAACGGTGCAATATGGCGCCCGCGCATCTTGGCGATAAAAAAATTGATCGGCAAGTTCATCAGCAGCGGCGACATGACCATGAGCGCAAAGGGCAAGGTCGAACTAAGTTCCCCCGGACGCAAATGCAGCATGACGGCCGTGCTGGCGACGGCCACCAGCAAGCCCAGCATCAGCTTGGCGCTCATCGCCGCACCTATCGTCTGACGCAGCACCGCCTTGTTGCGATGCGATGCGTACTCGCGCATGGTGTACGTGTCGATGCCGAAATCGGCCAGCAGGCGTCCGATTTCGGCAACCGTGAAGAACAGGGCAATCGTGGCAAAATATGCCGGTTCCGAATAGCGCGCCGCAATCAGCAGGGCGAATATCCGCACGCCGAATGAGGCACCCCGTATTAATGCTGTGAGTATCGAGTTTTTTAGTATGTTCTTTAGCAAGATAATCTCATCGGGCGTGCAGCCAGTTCCGGATGTACCGGCTCACTCCCTCCGAGACGGAGTAGAACGGCGCGTCATAGCCGGCTGCCCGCAGGCGCGAGATATCTGCCTGGGTAAAGGACTGATACTTGCCGATCAAGGCATCGGGAAACTTGATGTATTCCAGCATGCCTTGTGCGACCATTTCTTCACGGGTCAGTGGCGCCAGCGCATCGAGTTCGCGGCAAGTATTGACAGCCGCGACGGCGATGTCATTGAACGGCTGCGATTGTCCGGTACCCAGATTGAAAATGCCCGACTGTTGCGGGTGGTCCAGGAACCACAGGTTCACCTTGACGACATCCTCGACGGAAACGAAGTCACGCAACTGCCCACCATCGGCATAGCCATCGCGGCCTTCAAACAGCTTGACCTTGCCATGTTCGCGGTATTGGTGGTAATGGTGGAATGCCACCGATGCCATGCGTTGCTTGTGCTCCTCGCGGGGGCCGTAGACGTTAAAGTAGCGGAATCCGACCACTTGGGAGGTCAGGTCGGCCATGCGTTCGCGGACGATCTGGTCGAACAGGAATTTCGAATAGCCATAGATATTCAATGGCTTTTCAAACTCGCGCTCTTCCTTGAAGATGCTGCCCGTGCCATACACCGAGGCGCTGGAGGCATACAGGAAAGGAATTTTATTGTCCTGGCAATAATCGAGCAAGGCCAGCGAATAACGGAAATTGTTTTCCATCATGTATTTGCCGTCGGTTTCCATGGTGTCGGAACAGGCACCCTGGTGAAACACGGCGCTGATCTTTCCTGCGTACGCAGGGCTGGCCAGCTTGCTCAAGAACTCGGTCTTGTCGATGTAGTCGCTGATATCGCAATCGACCAGATTGCGGAATTTGTCGCCGCGGGTCAAATTATCAACAGCGATGATCTGGCGATGGCCACGCGCATTGAGTGCTTTGACGATATTGGAACCAATGAGTCCTGCGGCACCTGTTACAACGATATACATAATTTCTCCTAGCAGAACAGTTCTTCTTGGCTTACCACTGCCGTGCCCAGCTTGCCGACGACGATGCCGGCCGCGCGGTTGGCGATGCTGATAGCTTCTTCATAGTCATATCCGGCCGCCAGCATCAGGCCGAGCGTGCCGATCACGGTATCTCCGGCGCCGGAGACGTCAAAAACCTGGCGCGCAACCGTGGGCTGATGCAAGACTTCGTCCTTCTGGTAGAGGGACATGCCTTCTTCGCTGCGCGTCACCAGCAGCGCGTCAAGCTCGAGTTCCTGGCGCAGCGCCTGGGCTTTTTGTGTCAGCGCGGCTTCGTCGGACCAGCTGCCCGCCACGGCCTGGAATTCCATGCGGTTAGGCGTAAGCAGCGTCGCTCCCTTGTAATGGCTGTAGTCGCTACCCTTGGGATCAACGAGGACGGGCTTGCCCAGCGCCCGCGCGGCAACAATCATTTTTTCCGCATAGCGCAGGCATCCCTTGCCATAGTCGGACAGAATCACCAGATCATGCTCGCTGACCAGCTTGGAATAGATTTCAAGCTTGTTCGTCAAAATCTCGTCCGTCGGAATTTCTTCGAAATCAATGCGCAGCAATTGCTGTTGACGAGACAGGACGCGTAATTTCACGGTCGTGGAAATATTGCTATCTCGATATAGCTGCGTATGCACACCATTTTCTTTGAGTAAGCTTTCCAAGGCGTCGCCTGCCTCGTCCTGGCCGATGACCGAAAGTAAGGTCGCCTGGCCGCCCAGGCTGGAAATATTGCGCGCCACGTTGGCCGCGCCGCCCGCGCGGTCTTCTCGATGGGAAATCTTTGCAATGGGAACCGGTGCTTCCGGAGAAATGCGATTGACTTGTCCAAACCAGTAGCGG
This sequence comes from Janthinobacterium sp. NKUCC06_STL, assembly GCF_019345455.1. Lineage (NCBI taxonomy): Bacteria > Pseudomonadati > Pseudomonadota > Betaproteobacteria > Burkholderiales > Oxalobacteraceae > Janthinobacterium > Janthinobacterium sp. NKUCC06_STL. The sequence goes on along the minus strand of NZ_JAHKQY010000001.1, from coordinate 1,325,386 downwards.
TCGAGCATGACATCGCCGACTACCAGAATCTTTGCTTTGGATAAATTGTCTTTATAGCTATGGTTAACCATGATATGAGTAATTGGAGTACGCGATGCCGGAGGCCGCTGAGCCGACGAGCGGCAGGCAGGGACAGAATCAGGATTGACACAACCTTAAAGCGGCATCCCATTGTGGTAAGGGGCCAAAGCGGTCGATCAGCTTGGCGCATGAGAGCAGGGAATACATGGGGCGCTTGGCGGGCAAGGGATAGTCGGCCGTGGCGATGGCCTGGACATGGACGGGCTTGGCCGGCGGCGTATTGCGCAGGATTTCTTCCGTGAAGCCGGCCCAGGAGGTGCTGCCCTGCGAAGTCAGGTGATACAGTCCGCCATTGTCGCGCCACCAGCCATGGTCGCCGGTACGCGACTGGCTGACGATGTGCGCAGTCACGTCGGCAATCGTGCGGCACCAGGTGGGCGAACCGGTCTGGTCGCCAACAATGCGCAGTTCGCTGCGATCCTGCGCCAGCCGTTGCACGGTCAACAGAAAATTCTTGCCGCGCGTGCCATATACCCAGCTGGTACGCAAGATCAGGTGCGCTGCGCCCGAGGCGGCGATGGCCTGTTCGCCTGCCAGCTTGCTCTTGCCATAAACGTTCAGCGGATTGGTGGCAGCCGTTTCCACATAGGGTGTCGTGGCCGTGCCGTCAAACACATAATCGGTGCTGTAATGGATGAGGGCTGCGCCCAGCCGCGCGGCTTCTTCCGCCATGACGCCCGGCGCCTGCGCGTTCACACGCATGGCCAGTTCCTCGTCGGTCTCGGCCTTGTCGACCGCCGTGTAGGCGGCGGGATTGATGATCAGATCCGGCCCGATTTTGCGGATCACGTCGCGGACCTGATCGAGGTCGCTCAAGTCCATCTCGCTGCGGTCGACGGCGATAATATGACCGATGCCCTGCAGGCTGCGTTCCAGCTCATAGCCGACCTGGCCATTTTTTCCGGTGATGAGGATTTTCACGCGAATACCTCGGCGTCCGCCAGCAGTTTGCCCAGCTGGTCTTTGCCCGACAGCATGGGCTCGCCATCGCCTGGCCAGGTGATGCCCAGGGCCGGATCGTTCCAGAGTAGGCTGCGTTCGAATTCAGGCGCCCAGTAATCGGTGGTTTTATACAGGAATTCGGCCGACTCGCTCAGGACGATGAAGCCATGGGCAAAGCCTTCCGGAATCCAGAGCTGGCGCTTGTTCTCGGATGACAGCGTGACGCCGACCCATTGCCCGAACGTGGCCGAGCTGGCGCGCAAGTCCACCGCGACGTCAAAGACTTCGCCGGCGGTAACGCGCACCAGCTTGCCTTGCGGTTGCTGGATCTGATAGTGCAGGCCGCGCAGGACATTCTTGCTGGACTTGGAGTGGTTATCCTGGACGAAATTGGCCTGAATACCCGTCAAGCCGGCAAAGCGCTGCTGGTTGAAGCTTTCGTAAAAAAAGCCCCGGTCATCGCCAAATACTTTGGGCTCGAGGATCAATACGTCGGGAATGGCAGTGGTTTGAATTTGCATGGCTTAAAAAATCTTATCATTCAACAGGCGTAACAGATATTGTCCGTAACCGTTCTTTTTCAGCGGTTGGGCCAGTTGTTCCAGCTGGGTGGCGGTAATGTAGCCTTTGCGGTAAGCAATTTCCTCAGGGCAGGCAACTTTCAAGCCCTGGCGGTGTTCGATGGTGGCAATAAATTGGCCTGCTTCGAGCAGCGACTCGTGCGTACCCGTATCGAGCCAGGCCATGCCGCGGCCCATGCGTTCCACCTTCAGCGTGCCGCGGTTCAGATAGACGCGGTTGACATCGGTAATTTCAAGTTCGCCCCGTTCGGACGGCTTGATCGATGCAGCGATATCGGCAATGTCCTTGTCGTAAAAATACAGGCCGGTGACGGCATAATTCGATTTTGGCTGCAAGGGCTTTTCTTCGATGCTGATGGCTTGCTGATTGGCGTCGAATTCCACCACGCCATAGCGCTCCGGATCTTGCACATGATAGGCAAACACGGTCGCGCCGTCCGTGCGCTCGGAAGCGGCAGACAGGCTTGATTCGAAATCATGGCCATAATAAATATTATCGCCCAGGATTAATGCCGATGGCGCATCGCCCAAGAACTCGCGGCCGATGATGAACGCCTGCGCCAGACCATCGGGTGATGGCTGTACCGCATAGCTCAGGTTAATCCCCCATTGGCTGCCGTCACCGAGCAACTCTTTGAAACGGGGCGTATCGGCGGGCGTGGAAATGATCAGGATGTCGCGCATTCCCGCCAGCATCAATGTTGTCAGCGGATAGTAAATCATCGGCTTGTCGTACACGGGCAACAGCTGCTTCGAGACCGACATGGTCACGGGATACAGGCGTGTGCCTGAACCCCCGGCCAGGATAATGCCCTTGCGGGCCAGTTTGGCTTCCATCAGGCCTCCGTATTCTGTTCGGCGCGGGCCGTATAGTTTTTTTCCAGCCAAGTCAGGTAGGCGCCGGATTGGACGTCGCGCACCCATGCATCGTTGTCCAGATACCATTGCACCGTCTTGCGGATGCCCGTATCGAAGGTTTCTGCCGGCTTCCAGCCCAGTTCGCGCTCAATTTTGCGTGCATCGATGGCATAGCGGCGATCATGGCCTGGCCTGTCGGCAACATAGCTGATTTGTTCGCGATAGCTGCCGCCATTTGCCTTCGGTTGCAGTTCATCGAGGATGTCGCACAGGGTGTGCACGACGTCGAGATTGGCTTTTTCGTTCCAGCCGCCGATATTGTAGGTTTCTCCCGTGCGTCCGCTGTCCAGTACCCGGCGAATGGCCGTGCAGTGATCGCTGACATACAACCAGTCGCGCACCTGCTGGCCATCGCCATAGATGGGCAAGGACTTGCCTGCGCGCGCGTTGGCAATAATCAGGGGAATCAGCTTTTCCGGGAAGTGGTAAGAACCATAATTATTCGAGCAATTGGTGGTCAGCGTCGGCAAGCCATACGTGTGATGATAGGAGCGCACCAAATGGTCCGACGCTGCCTTTGTTGCCGAGTAAGGGCTGTTGGGCGCATAGGCCGTGGTTTCAGTAAATGGCGCATCATCCGGCCCCAGTGTCCCGTACACCTCATCGGTCGAGACATGCAGGAAGCGGAAGGCCGCACGTTCTGCTTCAGGCAGTGCTTGCCAATGGGCACGCACGGCTTCCAGCAGGCTGAAGGTGCCATTGATGTTGGTGCTGATGAATTCTGCTGGTCCATGAATCGAGCGATCGACATGGCTCTCGGCTGCGAAATGCACGATGGCACGTGGCTTATGCTGTGCCAATAACTGTGTCAGCAAGGCACCGTCATTGATGTCGCCCTTGACAAACAGGTGGCGAGGATCGTTCTGTACCGCCAGCAAGTTATTCAGATTTCCTGCATACGTCAGCTTATCCAGATTAATTACCGGTTCATTACTTTGCGCGAGCCAATCCAGAACGAAATTCGATCCGATAAAGCCTGCGCCACCTGTCACTAAAATCATCTGAGCTTCCTGTGCAAAAAAATACAATAAGAGATGCTGCTTAATTCATTTCTTTAATAATAGTAGGCAACGAGAATTTGCCTATCCAAGATGCTTTATTCCATGATGTGAATAACTGAAAACATCAATCAATCCTTAACTCTTGATTATAATTCAGAACCCCTTAAATTGCCATGTTTGCAGCAGTTTGCGCGCGTACTAGCCAACGCTTTCAGCAGGCTGTGTTGTTCTTTTTCCATAGACAAGCCCATGTGGGCGGGGCGGCGCGAAGCAGCCGTCGATTGAATTTTTGCATGGCTCACTGAGCCAGGGAAAGCTAGTGTTTATGAGAATGGCAAACAAATCCAATATTGTTACATTTGTTTGCTTTTTGACGCGTGCGGATAGCGCCAGGTCTGGCGGAGAAAATGCTGATCAATTGTTATTGTGCAATTGATTTTTTTGAAAGATGTCGCCTGGGAAATGGCGACATCGGAAACGCATCAAGGCATCGTTTTATCGTGGCAGTTTGGGCAAGACACTTCGTACACATATTCCGGCGCCAGTTGCTGGCGCGGCGTGACGACGGCGCGGCAGACGAAGCACTGCACCGTTTCTGTCGGTTCCAGTTTCGGGTTCAGCGCCGTGCGGTAGTCGAAGACGAAGCAGTCGCCAGTGTAGTGCTCGCCGCCCACTTCCTCGAAATATTTCAGGATGCCGCCGTCGAGCTGGTACACGCTGTCGTAGCCGATTTCCTTCATGTGGATGGCGGCCTTTTCGCAGCGGATGCCGCCCGTGCAGAAGGTGACGACGGTCTTGCCTTCCAGTTCATCCTTGTGCGCGGCAGCCACGGCCGGAAATTCCGTAAACTTGTCGATGCGGTAGTCGAGCGTGTTGTTGAACGTACCCACGTCCACTTCAAAGGCGTTGCGCGTTTCCATCATGACCACGGGCTTGCCCGCATCGTCGACGCCGGCATCGAGCCAGCGCTTGAGCGTATGCGCGTCGACGGAAGGGGCGCGGCCCAGCTCCGGCTTGATCAGCGGCATGCGCATGGTGATGATTTCTTTTTTCAGCTTGACCAGCATGCGCTTGTGCGATTGCTCGTTCGACAAGCTTTCCTTCCATTCCAGATCGGCCAGACGTTCGTCGCTGCGCACCCAGGCGAGGAAGGCATCGATATGCTCGCGCGTGCCCGACAGGAACATATTGATGCCTTCCGGCGTCAGCAGGATCGTACCCTTCAGTTCCAGCGTCAGGCATTGCTCCTGATACAAGGGACGCATGGCTTCCGTATCGTCGAGCGTGATGAATTTATACGCGGCAATATTGACAAACGAGGCGGCCAGCGGGCTGACGGCGGCGGAAACGGCGGGTGTTGCTGGGGTGATGGCTTGCATGATGGCGATCGGCTTAGACTGAACAGCCGATATTATAAGCCCGACAGGCCAGGCAGGATACCCGGTCCGCACCCGCGACGCGGTAGAATAGACCCCATTGAATTTTGCACGAAACGGTACACAGGATGGAAATGGTAATGCAAGAGGCCGGCGCTCCGGCAGGTTCACAGCAAGCGATGCAGCCCGGTCCTGCCTTCGTCCACTTGCGCGTGCACTCGGAGTACTCGATCGTCGATGGCCTGGTGCGCATTGACGACGTGGTCAAGGCGGCGGCGAAGGACAAGCAGGTGGCGCTGGCCGTCACCGACCTGTCGAACCTGTTTGGCATGGTCAAGTTCTACAAGGAAGCGCGCGGCAAGGGCATCAAGCCCATCGTCGGTGTCGACGTGTGGATCACGAATGACGACAACCGCGAAAAACCGTCGCGCCTGCTGTTGCTGGCGAAGAACCGCATGGGCTATCTGCAACTGTGCGAACTGCTGTCGACGGCCTGGCTGACGAACCAGTACAAGGGCCGTGCCGAGCTGCGCATCGAGTGGCTGCAGGCGCTGGCGACGAATACCTATGACCTGTACCCGGGCGAAAGCGCGGCGAATGGCTTGATCGTGCTGTCCGGCGCGCACTTTGGCGATGTCGGCATCGCTATCGAGAATGGCAACCTGGCCCTGGCCGAACGCAACGCGCAGCGCTGGGCCGAGATTTTCCCTGGCCATTTCTATGTCGAAATCCAGCGCGGCGGCCAGGCCAACCAGGAAGCGCAGGTGCGCCATGCGGTGGCACTGGCGGCCAAGCTGGGCTTGCCTGTTGTCGCCACGCACCCCGTGCAATTTATTTCCCCAGAAGAATTTATTGCCCACGAAGCCCGCACCTGTATCGCCGAAGGCGAAATGCTGGCCAACGCCAAGCGCGTGAAACGCTTTAACGACAGCCAGCGTTTCCTGTCGCAGGCCGACATGGCCGAATTGTTCGCCGACTTGCCGGCCGCGCTGGCCAATTCCGTGGAAATCGCCAAGCGCTGCAATCTGACCCTGACTCTGGGCAAGCCGCAATTGCCGAACTTCCCCACGCCCGAAGGCATGACGATCGACCAGTTCCTCGTTGCCGAGTCGCAGGCGGGCCTGGAAAAGCGTTTGTTGCAGCTGTATCCCGATGCCGAACGCCGCGAGAAAGAGCGCCCGCGCTACGAGTCGCGGTTGAAATTCGAGACGGACACGATTTGCAACATGAAATTCCCCGGCTACTTCCTGATCGTGGCCGAGTTTATCCAGTGGGCCAAGGAAAACGGCGTGCCCGTCGGTCCGGGCCGCGGTTCGGGTGCCGGTTCGCTGGTGGCGTATTCGCTGCTCATTACCGACCTCGATCCATTGCAGTACAACCTGCTGTTCGAGCGTTTCCTGAATCCCGAACGCGTCTCGATGCCCGACTTCGATATCGACTTTTGCCAGGAGGGGCGCGACAGAGTCATTCAGCACGTCAAGGATTTGTATGGCAAGGAGGCGGTCTCGCAGATCGCCACCTTCGGTACCATGGCGGCCAAGGGCGCGATCCGCGACGTGGGCCGCGTGATGGACTTCGGCTACAACTTCTGCGACGGCATCTCGAAGCTGATCCCGTTCAAGCCGGGCAAACCCGTGTCGATCGCCGACGCCATTGAAGAGGAACCGCTGCTCAAGGAGCGCCTGGAAAACGAGGAAGAGGTCAAGCAGTTGCTGGACCTGGCGCAGCAGGTCGAAGGCATCACGCGCAATATCGGCATGCACGCGGGTGGCGTGCTGATCGCTCCTGGCAAGCTGACGGATTTCTGCCCGCTGTACACGCAGGGCGGCGACTCGGGCGTCGTGTCGCAGTACGACAAGGATGACGTGGAGGCCGTCGGCCTCGTGAAGTTCGACTTCTTGGGTCTGACCACGCTCACCATCCTTGACCGCGCCGTGCGCTACATCAAGCAGCTCGATCCGGCGCAGGCCAATTTTGATCTGGCCACCTTGCCGCTGAATGACAAGCCGTCGTATGACTTGCTGACCAAGGCCAAGACCGTGGCCGTGTTCCAGCTCGAGTCGCGCGGCATGCAGGGCATGCTGAAAGACGCGCGTCCCGACCGCTTCGAAGACATTATCGCGCTGGTGGCCTTGTACCGTCCGGGCCCGATGGACCTGATTCCCGACTTCTGCAAGCGCAAGCACGGTGAGCGTTTCGATTATCCCGATCCGCGCACGGAATCGATTCTGTCCGAAACCTACGGCATCATGGTGTATCAGGAGCAGGTGATGCAGATGGCGCAGATCGTCGGCGGCTACTCGCTGGGCGGCGCCGACATGCTGCGCCGCGCCATGGGTAAAAAGAAGGCCGAAGAGATGGCCGAGCACCGCGAAATCTTCCGCGCCGGTGCGGCAAAAGACGGCTTGACGGCGGAAAAGGCCGACGAGATCTTCGACTTGATGGAAAAGTTCGCCGGCTACGGTTTTAATAAATCGCACGCCGCCGCCTATGCTCTGCTGTCGTATCACACGGCCTATTTGAAAGCGCACCACACGGCCGCCTTCATGGCCGCCAACTTGTCGCTGGCCATGGACGATACGGACAAGATCAAGATCCTGGTGGAAGACTCGCTGGAAATCTGCAAGCTGACCTTGTTGCCGCCGGATATCAATGAATCGGACTACCGCTTCACGCCGAGCGGCGCCGCGCCGTCCGTGAGCGGCAAGAAAGTCACGCAGATCCGCTATGGCCTGGGCGCCGTGAAAGGTTCGGGCCAGAACGCCATCGAAGCCATCATCGCCGCGCGCGAGGCCGGCGGGCCATTTACGAGCCTGTTCGATTTCTGCAAGCGCGTGGACAAGAAGCAGATCAACCGCCGCACCATCGAGTCGCTGATCCGTAGCGGCGCCTTCGATTGCCTGAAGGTCGACCGCGCCATCCTGCTCGCGTCCGTGGCCTTCGCCATGGAATGCGCCGACCAGGCCGCCAAGGCGGCAAACCAGGTGAGTCTGTTCGGCGGCGACGACAGCGACATGGTGGCGCCGCCCGAGTACGTCAAGGTGCCTGTCTGGAGCGACAAGCAGCGATTGAAGGAAGAAAAGATCGCGCTGGGCTTTTACCTGTCAGGCCACCTGTTCGATTCGTATGCGCCCGAGGCGCGCCGTTTTGCGCGCACGAAACTGTCGGAACTGTCGCCATCGCGCGAACCGCGCATGATGGCCGGCGTCATCACGGGTTTGCGCACGCAGATGACGCAGCGCGGCAAGATCCTCATCGTCACGCTGGACGACAAGAGCGGCACGGTGGAAGTGACGGTGTATGGTGAACTGTTCGATTCGAACCGGAAAATCTTCAAGGAAGATGAATTCCTGGCCGTCGTGGGCAAGGTGTCGGAAGACCGTTTTTCGGGCGGCTTGCGCATCACGGCCGAGAGCGCCTTCGACATCATCTCCGCGCGTGTACAGTATGGCCGCCAGCTGGGCTTGACCTTGCCCACGACGCTGGACATGAAACGCATCAGCGACGTGATCACGCCGCACCGGGCTGTGGACGGATTGCCGATCGCCGCCAAGGTCAGCCCGCAAGGCGTCAGTTGCGTGCTGCAGTTTGGCGACGAGTGGAAAGTGGCGCCGTCGGATGAATTGCAGATGGCGCTGGAGCAGATGCTGGGCGCACAAGAGGTGGCGGTCGAATACTGACCGGCACCGCCCGGCACAGACAACAAAGCCAAACCGCGGACATGCTGGTTTGGCTTTTTTCGTTTACATGTCTTTCAGGCCCGTGATCGCATAGCCCTTGGCGGCGATCTGCTGGTGCGGCTGTTCGATATGGTAGTTGGGCAAGATCTCGGCATCGTCGGCCACTTCGCTGGCGCGTGCTTCGATTTGCCAGTCGGTATTGGTCACTTCTTCCGGAATGAGCTTTCCTTCCGGCACGGCGAGGTAGGAAAAAATGCCGTCGTGCTCGGCCCGGCGGTAGATGTCTACGCGCATGAATGCCTCCTAGTAAGCGTTGGGGGAACCGGCGCACCGCGGTGCATGCCGATAGCGCTAGCGTAACAGGATTGGGCCGCGCATGGGTTGAAGCGTGTGCCGCCAGCGGGTGCTCAGGCGGCGGCGGAGGCGTAGTCTTCGTCGTCCAGATCGGCCGCTTGCCGTACTTCCTTGGCCGCCGCCGCAGTGGTCGCGGTGAGCTGCACCGGGCTGCGATGGGTATCGAGGCCGCTACGCAGGCTGCTGATCATGGCCAGCGTCAGTTCGTGGCGTTTGCGTGCTTCCGAGCGTTTTTTTGATGGAATCTCTTCCAGGGCAGGCAGGGGCAAGTTTTCGCATGGCAACTCAAAATCGCCATCTTTGCGTTCTTGGGCGCCAAGTTCTTGCCAAAGGGAATTGTAGTCGGCGAACAGACGGCCCTTTTTGGCGGAATGGTGGACGGTACGGTTGGCGTTGCCTACAAGCACCATGTTGCGGCAGCCATGATCATGTCCCAGCTGGCGCACCAGACGTACCATCAGGGCCTTGGGGCGCATGCCGTGCAGGTCGCGGGTAGCCTCGCGCACGCGGCGCAAGCCTTCCGCGCCGCGCGGACCCTGGATGCAGCCGATGCCCACGCCCATGCTGGCGGGCGCGCGGGAACCGAAAAAGCTAAACGCGACCGAGTAGATCACGTCATCGCCATGTGTCAGTTGCAAGACCATTTCGCCTTCACGGTCCATCGGTTGTAGCGAACACAGCTGCAGATGGTAGGGCGCGCCCGATTTTCCCGGCACGGAGCCCAGGCGCACGGGGGCGCGCGCCGCCTGCGTCATCAACTTGCCCCAGCCCTGTTGCAGGATGAAATGATAGTGCTCGACCAGCAAGGCGACGCGCTGGCGGCACGACAGGTTCGTGCTCAGGTAAGGGCGGTACACCTTGTGCATCAGGCGCGGATAGGCTTGCAGCAAGTCCCGGAACACGGGGTGCGAATTGAGCAGTTGCAGCCAGATGCGCGTCTGCCGGCGCTGCAGCTGTGCCCGCAATTGCAGCTTGAGCAGCTCGCGCACGCGTGACATGCCTGGCGGCATATTGCTCAGGCCCGCGTGCAGGGTAATGGCTTGTGTCATCAAAGGGTGTCCATGTGTATGTGGATGGGGGAGCGCCGGTGGCGCTTCAGGCCGGCGGCGGCCCGCTCATGCCGTCGCTATCGGCCAGCAAGACCGTGGCGCTGCGCGTGGCGCGCGCCAGCTTGCGTGCCAGCGCTCCGGCAAAGCGGCGCTGCCAGGGACTGTGCCGCAGCGCCGGCAGGACGATTTCGTGGCAGCCGAGCAGTTCAGCCGTATCGAGGATCGTAAACAGCAGCTCACCGGCGAAAAGATGCGTGCTGAAGGCGAGCTGCGAACGGCTCAGGTACAGTCCCGCCTCGTGCAGCATCTGCTGCGTGGCCGGGTCCAGCGCATGGCATGCGCCGGCAATGTGCCGGGGCAAGTCATCGGCCTGGCGCGCTGGCGCCGGTGTCACGTGCAGCAGGCGGATGCTGACCTGGATGCCCCATTCCTGCAGGCGCCTGGCGTAGCGCGCGCCGTAGATGATGTCGCTGGCGCGCTTGACGGGCAAGAGCAGCAGCAAGGTATCCTGGTCCGGCTTGCCGCCTGCGCCCGCAGCGTTGCCCGGGGCGCGGTGGCGTTGCGGGGCAAGGCGCGATGCATGCATGGAAGGGATGGCCATAGTCGGAAAACCATGTCATGGTATCCATGCCATCCCCCTGTGTAAATTGGCGAAACAGCGTACGGGTTCCCCTTATGCCGCCCTGGTGTTAATAGCGGTAGGTGACATACACGGCGCCGATCGGCGATGTCTTGCGCTGCACGATGGGGCTCTTGGCCGCGTCGCCCATGCGGTGCTCGACACCGACCAGGGTATTGATGCCCCAGCGCGCATCGAAGCGATGCTCCCAGTTGACGGTGGCCTGCGCTTCATAGAAACCGCCTTTGGGCGTGTATTGCTTGAACGAGGTATTCGCCGCCTGGGTGGCCGTCACGCCATACATGGTCTGCACGTACTTGCGCTCGCCCCAGCCCAGCTGGCCGCTGACGCTCACGCTGTCTTGCTGCACGCCCTTGGCATCGGCCCGGCCGTAAATCTGGCCACTGGCGCCGAAATGCACATTGGCGCCGTTTTCGCGGTTCGACAGGGGAATGTCGCTCGACACGCTCAGCGACAGGCCCGGCAAGGGCGAATAGCCCGCGCTGAGCAGGGCGCTGGCGTTGCCCTTGACTTCGCCCATGCCCTTCAGGTAATCGCTGCCGCCGAAGCCGTTAACGCCCGTGCGCTTGTGGTCTTCGCGATTGCCGCGGTAGCCCAGCGCGGCGCTGTAGCTGAAGGGGCCAGCCTGGCCGCCATAACCGATGCCGCGCGACGTGCTGAAGAACAAGCCATTGGCCATGGCGTAGTCGAGGATGATCACGGGCGAGGCCGACAGCTTGTCGGAGCCGGAATAGCTGGACACGGCAGCGACGCCGCCGCCAATGGTAAAGACATTTTCCGCAGCCGGTTCGGCCGCCGCGACAGCCAGGGGATTGAAGCTCAGGCCGCAGGCCAGTGCCAGCGAGGTCAACAAGGTTGTAGGTGCGTGCATGGAGTTTTCCGTCAGGTGGAGAACCGAGTCCGGAGTGGCTCGATTGACTGCCGACAGTATCCATCCTTGCCATGAAGGAAAAATGAGCCTTTTATTAAGATTGCATGAAGAGCGCTTCTTTACCCATTCTTCAGCTTGCGGTGGTTTAATACTCACCATGAAGATACTGCTGATTGAAGACGATATGGACCTGGGCAATGGCGTGCGGATCGCCCTGCGCGACCAGGGCATGCAAGTGGTCTGGGTGCGCAGCCTGGAGGATGCGGCGCGCAGCATCGAGCACGACAGTTGCGAGCTGGTGTTGCTGGACCTGGGCTTGCCCGATGGCGATGGCCTCGATTTGCTGGCCCGCCTGCGCGCGGCGCGCCTGCCGGTGCTGATCCTCAGCGCCCGCGATACGCTGGAACAGCGCTTGCGGGGCCTGGACGGCGGCGCCGACGATTACCTGGTGAAACCGTTCGTGCTGGCCGAGCTGCTGTCGCGCGTGCGCGCCCTGGCGCGCCGCAGCTATGGCTTCGACGGTGACACCATCGAGTTGCGCGGCCTGCTGCTGCAGGTACCCACACGCCGTGTCAGCGTGCATGGGCGGCCCGTGGAGCTGACGGCCAGTGAATATGCGCTGCTGAAAACCTTGCTGATGCGCGCCAACCGGGTCATCACGCGCCGCGTGCTGGAAGAACACATCCTGCCCGGCGGGCTGGCCAATGCCAGCAATACCTTGGATGTGCATATGGGCAATCTGCGCCGCAAGATCGGCGAAGGTTATATCCGTACCGTGCGCGGCGTCGGTTATGTCATCGACCAGCAGGGCGAGACAGCCACTTCGCCCGGTGCCGGCGCATGATGGGGCGTTTCTGGGCCATGCTGCGCCGGCCCACGCTGGTGCGCCGCCTGATGGTCGCGCAAATGCTGATGCTGACCGTGCTGTGGAGCCTGGCCGTGGCGTATGTGCTGGTCGAGGGCGCGGGCGAAGCGAGCAATGTGACCCGTGGCGTGTTGCACGCCATTGTCAGCGTGGCCGATAACCTGGCCGAACAGCCGCAGCGCCAGGAACAAAGCTTGCGCGCCATCGACGAAGCCTTGCGCGAGGAGTTTGAGATGGGGCAGGTGCCGGAGCTGGCGCCGCGCATCCTCGTCTGGCGCGAAGGCAAGCTGGTCTACAAGTCCCCCGATGCGCCCAGCGGTATCCGCAGCGCCGGCCCGGAACACATGGAAGTGGTGTACGTCAAGGGCCAGGCCTGGCGCAGCCGCAGCCTGGCTGAAGGAAGTACCCGCGTGACGGTGCTGGAGGTGGGCGGCGCGTGGCAATTTTTCATCACGATCAATTCACGCGGCTACTACCTGCTGCCGCTGCTGATCAGCCTGCCATTCCTGCTGGTGCCGGCCTGGCTGTCGATTCGCCTGGCCATGCGCCCGTGGCGCAAGGTGGCGCAGGAAGTGGCGGCGCGCGGGCCGCAGGATTTGCGTCCGCTGGCCTTCAAGCCGCCGCATGGCGAACTGGCGGCACTGGTCGACAATATCAATGCCCTGCTGCAGCGGGTCGATGCCAGCGCTTCGCGCGAACGCAGCTTCATCGCCGATGCCACGCATGAGCTGCGCACGCCACTGGCGGCCATGCGCGTGAATGTCGAGGCCTTGCAGGGGCAGGCGCATGACGCGCGCCAGCAAGAGCTGCTGGACGGTATCCTGAACAGCGGCAACCGCGCCGCGCGCCTGGTGGGCCAGCTGCTGCAACTGACGCGCAGCGAAGTGCAGGCGGGCGGGGGCGAGTTGCCGCGGCGGCAGGCGCTCGATACCTTGCTGCAAGACCGTCTGGCGGCCTTGTCCGGCCTGGCCCAGGCGGGCGATATCGAACTCGAATTGCAAGCCAGCGTCTCGCTCAGCGTAGCCGGACAGCGCGAAAGCCTGGTCTCGCTGATCGACAACCTGGTGGAGAACGCCATCAAGTACAGTCCGCGCGGCAGCAGCGTGACGGTGTCGCTGCATGCGGAACGGGGCCAGGCCGTGTTGCATGTGGCCGATCAGGGACCGGGCATCGCGCCGGCCCTGTATGACCGCGTGTTCGACCGCTTTTTCCGCGCGCCGCAGCAGGTGCAGCCGGGCAGCGGCCTGGGCTTGTCCATTGTCGCGTCCGTCGTGCGCCAGCATGGCGGCACGATTCAGTTGCATAGAGGTAATGGCGGCCTGGGCTTGCTGGTGGAGGTGCGCTTGCCGCTGGCCGAGGCCTGACTGCGCCGGCACCCCTTGCGGCCTTGCATGAAGATTATTTCATGTGCTTATAACGCAAGATGGCATGGCGTGGCGCACGCTTGCGATGCATAATGCGGGACAGTTAAAAAAACACCGTTATGCGCCCATTTTTGTCCCGTTACTTGCCGTATCCCGCCTTTGTCGGCCTGTATCTGCTGTTTGACTGGGCCACGTATATCGATCCGATGTACGGCTTGAACATCACGCCCTGGAATCCCGATCCCGCGCTGGGCCTGGTATTTTGGCTGATTCATGGCCGCAAGGCGGCGCTGCCGTGGTTTATCGCCCTGGTGGCTGGCGAGGTGCTGGTGCGCGGCATGCCCGCAGGCCTGCCCCTGACCTTGCTCTGTTCGGCGTGGCTGGTGCTCGGCTATGGCGGTATCGGCGCAGTCCTGCGCCGCAGTTTCAGCAGCAGCGACATCTTCGACAACCGGCGCCGCCTGAGCGCCTGGGTTACCATCGTGCTGTGTGGCACCGTGCTCAATGCGCTCGGCTATATTTCCTTGCTGTCGCTGACGGGACGCATCCCGGCCGGCGAATGGGCAACGGCCGTGTGGCGCTTCGGCATTGGCGACATGGTCGGCATGCTGGTGTCGATGCCGCTGATCTGGGTGCTGTTCAGCGAACGGGGGCGTGAGCGCCTGCATGCCGCCGTGTGGCGCTGGGAAACCCTGGCGTACCTGGCCCTGGCCAGCTTCGTGCTGTGGAGCCTCTTCGGTTCCATCGTGCGTTGCGAATACAAGCATTTCTACTTCCTGTTTCTCCCCGTGATCTGGGCCGCCTCGCGCCAGGGCTTGCATGGCGCCGTGCTGGCCGTGTTTGTATTGCAACTGTGCATCATCACTCTCGTGAAATGGACGCATGCGGTCGATATCCAGTTTTATGAATTGCAATTGCTCGATGCCGTGCTGGCGCTGGTGGGATTTTTTATCGGCATCGTCGTCGATGAAATGCGGCAGGTATCCAACGAACTGAAACACACGATGCGCCTGGCGGCCGCCGGCGAGATGGCGGCTGCGCTCGCGCATGAGCTGAACCAGCCGCTGACGGCCTTGTCGACCTATGGCAAGGCGTGCGAATACTTGCTGGAGCGGGGCGAGACGGGCGCCTTGCTGCAGGGCGCCGTGGGGCACATGATCGTCGAATCGGGGCGCGCCGCCGACGTGGTGCGCCGCCTGCGCGACTTTTTCCGCACGGGCGCGATGCAGCTCGAAGCGGTGGAGGCGGGCGCCTTGATCGAGGGCATGGCGCGTCAGTTCACGCCGCTGTTCCATGAGCATGGCATCGAGCTGGTGCTGGCACCTCCATCGCCGCTGGCCGTCAATGCCGACCGCCTGCAAATCGAGCTGGTGCTGCGTAATTTACTGGCCAATGCGCAGGATGCGGTGATGGGCCAGCCGCGCGGCCGGCGCCGTATCACGGTCTCGGCCGAGCGGCTCGACGGCGGGCGGCTGCGCCTGTCCGTGGAAGATAGCGGCCCCGGCATTTCCAACAGCCTGGCGGCACGCCTGTTCGAACCGTTCGTCTCGACCAAGGCCAGCGGCCTGGGTCTGGGGCTGGTGCTCAGCCGCAGCATCGTCGAAGCGCATGGCGGCCAGCTATGGGCCGAAGTAGGCAAGCATGGCATTTTTCGTTTTGTCCTGCCCCTGGCGCGCGCCAGCGCGGCCGCTACAGGAGAGTATGGTGACAAGTAATTTGACGGTGTTTATCGTCGATGACGATCCCGCCGTGCGCGATGCGCTGGGTTTGCTGCTGGGCATACGCGGCTATCGCACGGCCCTGTTTTCCTGCGGCGAGGATTTCCTGCGCAGCTGGCGGCCCGAGTGGGCCGGCTGTCTGCTGGTCGATATACGCATGTCGGGCATGGATGGCCTGAGCCTGCAGCGCCGCTTGCTGGAACTCAAATGCCTGCTGCCCGTCATCATCATCACGGGACATGGCGACGTGGCCCTGGCACGCCAGGCCTTCAAGGCGCAGGCCAGCGATTTCCTGGAAAAACCGTTTGACCACGACAAGCTGCTGGCCGCCATCGATGAGGCGTTTTCGCGCGAGGCGCATGCGCGCGGTCAGTTGCTGCGCCAGGTGGAGGGGTTAGCCTTGTTGCGCGCCCTGACGCCGCGCGAGCGGGAAGTGATGCAACTGGTGGTGACGGGGCAGCATAACCGCGATATCGCCCCTGTGCTGGGCATTTCCGTGCGCACGGTGGAAGTGCACAAGGCGCGCCTGATGGATAAGCTCGGTGTCGATAATGTGGCCGACCTGGTGCGCATCAGCATGCTGGGCAGCGGCTAGCCGCTGCCGGGTAGTCTAGGCGATGGTCTGCAATACCTGATCGACCGGGATCGCCTTGACCCAGTCGCTGCGCCGCGCCACCGTGATGACGGTGCTGTTGGCGCTGTCGAACGGCGCCCATTCCGGATTTTTCTTGCGCATCAACGCCACCACGGGCACATGCACGGCGTTCGCCAGGTGCATGATCGAGGTTTCCACTGAAATGATCAGGTCGCATTGCGCCAGCATGGCCGGCAGCTGGAAAAAGTTGTCGACGGCGCTGAAGGCTTGCGTGCGCGGCAGCTTGTGCGCCTGCACGACGGCATTCACCTTGGCCAGTTCCTGCGGCATGGCATTGATCAGGAAGC
Source organism: Janthinobacterium sp. NKUCC06_STL (assembly GCF_019345455.1). Taxonomy (NCBI): domain Bacteria; kingdom Pseudomonadati; phylum Pseudomonadota; class Betaproteobacteria; order Burkholderiales; family Oxalobacteraceae; genus Janthinobacterium; species Janthinobacterium sp. NKUCC06_STL. Next base: position 1,309,004 of record NZ_JAHKQY010000001.1, on the reverse strand, counting down.
AGGCATGCTGCCATTTCGGCATCGCCTGCATGCGCGCGATCAGCTCGGCGATGCGCTCCAGCGGCCAGCCGCGCTTGTGCGACTTGGCAAACGGGTTCAGGAGGACGAGCGGACCCTGGCGCGGGGCAAAGCCCCAGTCCGTCAGCTGCTCTTGCGCCTGCTGCAGCGCGTGTTCGGGAATGTGCACGAAGGGATAGCGTTCGGCCACGGGAATGTCGAGTCCCGTCAGCTGGTGGAACCAGTCCGCATACACGCTGCTGATATGGTGCTCGCCCGCATCCTGTCCCGCATACGACGCCAGCACGGCGTCGATCTTGCGGTAAGCCAGGTAATGCCAAGGGCGCAGCGGGCTGAACGGTTTACGCGTGCCGATCACCAGCCCGTGCGGGCTGATCGCGCGGGCAAGGTCAGCGTACTGCTGTGGCCGTACGTGGGCCAATGACACGACGACGGGATAGTGTTCCGCCTTGGCTTCGCGCAGTGATTCTTCGTACAGTGCCGGGCTGTAGGTCTTGCGGTACACCTTGGCGAACAGGCCCGACTGCTCTACCCAGTCGTACAGCGAATAGGTGCGCAAGCCTTCCCATTGCCTGGCGTCGGACGTGCGGCGCACTTCGTCGACCCACAGGTGGATCTGAATATGCGGATAGGCCGCGGCAAAGGCGCGGAAACCGTTTTGCAGGTAGGTAAAGTCTCCCAGCGCCAGATGGGCGATGAACAGAATTTTGTCCGACTTTTGTAGAAGTTCGGCGGGAATCAAAGGCGTCATGTATCAGTACGATTTCAGGTATTCGGTCGATGGTGTCAAACCACTTGCTGGGAAAATTGCAGGCGATGCAGATTGGCATACGCGCCGTTGGCATCCAATAATTGCTGGTGACTGCCGGTTTCCATTATTTTCCCGTGTGACAATACCACGATACGGTCCGCACGTTCAATTGTTGATAGTCGATGAGCAATAACCAAGGTGGTTTTACCTTGCATCAGGTGCTCCAGTGCCGCTTGCACGGCCCGTTCCGCCTCCGTATCCAGTGCCGAGGTGGCTTCATCGAGGATCAGGATGGGCGCATCCTTGTAGATCGCGCGGGCGATGGCCACGCGCTGGCGCTGGCCGCCGGACAGGCGCGAGCCGTTGTCGCCCAGGCGCGTTTCCAGGCCATCGGGCAAGCCGTCGATGACGTCCGACAGGAAGGCGGCCGCGGCGGCCGCTTCGACGCGCTGCCGGTCCGGCGCCGCGTCGCCATACGCGATATTGGCGGCCAAGGTATCGTCGAACAGCACCACCTGCTGGCTGACCATGGCGATCTGGCTGCGCAGGCTGGTCAGGGCGATGGCATCGATATTCTGCCCATCGAGCAGAATCTCGCCACTGCTGGCCGAGTAAAAGCCGGGCAGCAGGCTGACCAGGGTCGATTTGCCGCCGCCGGACATGCCGACAAAGGCGACCGTTTGTCCTGGCGCAATGCTCAGATCGATGTGTCGCAGGGCCGGTTCCTGATGTCCTGGGTAGGCAAAGCTCACGTCCTTGAACTCGATGCGGCCGCCGCTGCGGCCAGCGAGCGGCTTGCCGCCCGTGCGTTCCGGTGTCTTGTCGATCAGCTGGAAGACTTCCTCGGCGGCGGCCATGCCGCGCTGCAGGGGGCCATTGACTTCGGCCAGTTGCTTCAAGGGTGTCAGCAGCATCAGCATGGCCGTGATGAAGGATACAAAGCCGCCGACCGTGATTTGCCCCTGCTCCGACTGGAACAGGGCCATCACGATGACCAGGGAGACAGCGGCGGCCGTGATCACCTGGGTGATGGGCACGGTGGCGGAAAAGGTGGTGGTCATGCGCATGCTGTAGCGGCGCAATTGCTCGGCACGCTCTGCGAAGCGCGATTTTTCATAGTCCTGGCCGCCGAAGATCTTGATCACTTGCTGCGCGCGCGTGGTTTCCTCGATGACCTGGGTCAGCTCGGCATTGACGGCCAGCGAGTCGCGGTTGAGTTTTTTCAGGCGCTTGCCCGTGGTGCGCACGACGATGGTCAGCACGGGCAGCAGCACCAGGGTCACCAGGGTCAGCGCCCAGTTCAGGTACAGCAGCCACGCGAGCAGGCCCAGCACGGTCAGCGAGGAGCGCACGATCGAGGTAAATACCTTGGTCACCATTTCGATGATCTGCTGCACTTCGAACATGATGGAGTTGATGACTTTGCCCACCGTGTGCGTGTTGTAGAAGTCAATGGGCAGGTTCAGCATGCTGGCGAACATCCGGCGCCGCAACTCGTTGAGGATGCGCGTGGAGACATAGCTCATCAGGTAGCTGCTGGCAAACGTCGACGCGCCGCGCATGGCAAAGATGCCGATGACGATCAGCGGCACCAGCCAGAAGGAAAAATTCACCTTGCCGCCAAAACCATTGTCGAGCAGTAGCTTGAGCGCATACGGCAGCAGCGGTTCCGTGGCCGCCGTGACGACCATCGCCAGCAAGGCCAGGGCCAGGTGTTTTTTATAGGGCGCGTGCAGTGCGGTGAGCCTTTTCAGGTCGGGCGTCAACATCGGTATATTTCCTAACAAATAAGAGGAGGCGAGTGAGCGGGGCGTCGCCTCAGGCGCTACGTTCCTGCTTGCGTAGCAGGCTCCACAGTATAGTCATTGGGAAAACCAGCATGATAATGCCGATATTTAAGGTGAGCGACGTGGTGCTCAAGCCAAATATCAGGTAGCACGTGCATAGTGCGACACCTGCCAGGCCATAGTGCTGCATCGCTGGCGTGCCGTGGCGCGCGGCGCGTGCAAACAGGCATAGTGGCACCAGCAGGAAGGCCAGCAGGGCCAGCAGGCCGATGCCGCCGCGCTTGACCAAGGCATCGAGGTAATCGTTATGGGCATTGGTGTAGTCGCGCACCGTATTGCTCATTTGCCCTGCCGCCGCCAGTGCTTCTTTTTGGGCCAGATAGCCCTTGCGTCCGATACCGAGAAGAATATGGTCATCCGACATGGTCAAGGCCGTGCGCCACATTTCGATCCGTTGGCCGATGGAGGTGTCGACATTGCCCGTACTCTCAAATTTCTGCACTTCATTGAGCGCGGTAATGGTGCGCTGGCGCACCAGCGAATTGGGGACCGCAAACGCGATGCCTGCAAGCACGACGATCACCGCCAGCGCCACTTGCAAATAACGTTTTCCACGCTGCCTGGCATGGTGCGCGACGAAGATGGCGGCAAATACGGGGATTGCCACCCAGCCGCCACGGCTGCCACTGGTGATCGAACCGAAAATACCCGCCAGACAACCCAGTATCAGCAGCAAATGCCAGGCTGCGGCGTGCCGTTGTTCGCGGGCCCACCCCAGGCCGCTGATGGACAGCAAGCCCAACAGCATGCTGACATTGCCATAATGGATGGCGTTGCTCGTCGCCGCATAAGGGCGCGCTTCGTTCAAGGCTATCATTTGCCATATGGCAACTCCAGCACCGGCAATTGCGCCGATTGCCACGCCGCCCCACCATGCGGCGGGCTGCGGCGGGTAAGCCAGCAGCAGCAGCAGGACGGGCACGGCCAGCAGTACCCGCAATGGCATGTCGAGTTCGCGTGCGGGATCACCGTGATACAGCATATTGGCGGTGAAAGTAAGGAAGTAGGCCAGCATCACGCCCATCAGCAGATAGTCCCGGCGCTGTAGATGCAGGCGGGGGCGTTTCCATAGCAGCCAGCTGCTGGCCAGCAGCAGCACCAGCGCGCCAAGGGAATACCCGCTGTTGACAGCCAGCGCCAATGCCGAAAAGAGAAAAACACAAACAGAAGTCAAGCCGAGCATGAATATCCTTGGTAACGCACGTCGTCGCCATTATGGCAACTGTAGCAACATAAAGTAGGCGTCATTGTAATCGAAGGTGGCAACAAAAATGTCCGTGGGGATTTGCTCTTAGGCAACTATTTTGGCGATCTCAAGGGGGAAATAGAAAAAACCATGGTTTTTAGCCATGGTTTTTTTGTAAGCAATGGTAACTTGCTGTTATTTTGCCAAGGCCGCAAGGCCTGTCATGCGTCTCAGGCGCTGGCCGGCACGCGGGTGGCCACGCCAGTGGCGATGGCCGCTTGCGACACGGCTGGCGCGACCCAGCTGCGCAGACGCTCGTCGAATGGCGACGGTATCAGTTGCAGCGGGCTCAAGGCGCTGCTTTCGTGACCCGGCAACGGCTCCTTGGCCAGCGCGGCGATGGCGCGCACGCAGGCCAGTTTCATCTCTTCATTGATGGTGGTGGCGCCCACGTCGAGCGCGCCACGGAAGATGTACGGGAAGCACAGCACGTTGTTGATCTGGTTCGGATAGTCCGAGCGGCCCGTGGCCACGATGGCGTCGTCGCGCACGGCGTGCACTTTTTCCGGGGCGATTTCCGGATGCGGATTGGCCAGGGCGAAGATCAATGGCTTGGCGGCCATCGATTCGACCATCTGCGCGCTGACCACGCCGCCCTTCGAGACGCCGATGAAGATGTCGGCGCCGACCATGGCGTCGGCCAGGTCGCGGTCGCTCGTGTCGTTCGCGTAGCGCGCCTTGTTCTCTTCCATGCTGGCATCGCGGCCCGGGTAAATCACGCCCTGGCTGTCGCATACCTTCAGCAAGGATTTGTTCAGGCCCAACGAAACGAGCAGGTCCAGGCAGGCGATCGACGCGGCGCCCGCGCCCGAGACGGCCACCTTGACGTTGCCGATATCCTTGCCCACCAGTTCCAGGCCGTTCAGGATGCCGGCCGCGACGATGATGGCCGTGCCGTGCTGGTCGTCGTGGAAGACGGGAATGTTCATGCGCTTGCGCAATTGCTGCTCGATGTAGAAGCAGTCCGGCGCCTTGATGTCTTCCAGGTTGATGCCGCCGAAGGTCGGCTCCATGCGCACCACGGTATCGATGAACAGGTCGGGATCGTTCTCGGCCAGTTCGATGTCGAACACATCGACGTCGGCGAACTGCTTGAACAGGCAAGCCTTGCCTTCCATCACCGGTTTGCTGGCTAGCGGACCGATATCGCCCAGGCCCAGCACGGCCGTGCCATTGGTGATCACGGCCACCAGGTTGCTGCGCGACGTATAGATGCCGGCTGTGCGCGGATCTTCCACGATGGCTTCGCAGGCGAAGGCCACGCCCGGCGAATACGCCAGGGTCAGCGCGCGGGCGTCGCCCAGCGGTTTGGTTGGCGTGACGGAAATCTTGCCTGCGCGAGGTTCGGCGTGATAGGCGAGGGCGGCTTCTTTCAGGTTGAAGGTTTCGCCGTTCTGTTCGGCGTGCTTGCTGTGGGAAGTAGACATAGGAATTCTGGGAAGGGCATGCATGGCCCGAGTGGTAAGTCCGAGCCATGGTATGCAAGCGTTTGCACGCTGTCAAGGCTGGATTGTGCTTAAGAGTACCAAAACCGCTTTGGGTAGCCCCTTTATTCTAATGCAAGCGTTTGCTCGGTTTTTAACGGGAAGCGGAATTTTTACGATAAAATCACAGTATTGCGATCCGGGAAGCCCATGACAAACAAGAACCCCACCTTAAGCGACGTCGCGCGGGCCAGCGGCGTGCACTTTTCCACCGTCTCGCGCGTGATGAACCCGGCAACGCGGCAAATGGTCAGCGCCGAGGTGGCCGCGCGCGTGCTGGCCGAAGCGGGCCGCCTCGGCTACCGGCCCAACCGTGCCGCCTCCACCCTCGTCACGCGCAAGTCGCGCATCATCGGCGTGGTTCTGCCCGACATTACCAACGCCGTTTTCCCGCCGATTCTGCTGGGCATCGAGGAAGGCTTGCGCAAGCATGGCTATCTGGCCATCGTCGCCAATGTGGGCGCCGACGAGCAAGAGCAGCTGTTCGTCATCAACCGTCTGCTGGGGCAGCAGGTTGACGGCCTGATCCTGGCCACGGCGCGCCGCGACGATCCCGTCATCAAGATGTGCATCGACCAGAACGTGCCCGTCGTCACCGTTAACCGCAGCGATGAAAACGGTGTCGCTTCCTGCGTCGTCAGCGACGACGTGGTGGGCATGCGCCTGGCCGTGGAGCACTTGCTGGCGCTGGGCCACCGCCATATCGCGCACATCGCCGGCCCGGAAAACCTGTCCACCGGCCATGTGCGCCGCCTCGGTTTCCTGGCCGCCATCCAGGCCAGCGAACTCGATCCCTCGCAAGCGTTCGTCTTTGAAAGCAGCGGCTATTCGCGCGAATGCGGCAAGGCGGCCCTGCTGGAACTGCTGCGTCAGTCCCCGCAGACGACGGCCGTGGTGACGGGCAGCGACCTGGTGGCCCTCGGCTGCTACGACGCCATCCGCGAACTGGGCTTGAGTTGCCCCGAAGATATTTCCGTCGTGGGCCACAACGACATGCCCTACATGGACATGATCCGTCCGCCCCTGACCACCATCCGCATCCGCCACCACGGCATCGGCACGGAAGCGGCCCGGCTGATCCTGCAAACCATCGACTCGCCCGATTCCCCCGTGCTGGACGTGCGCCTGAAACCTGAACTGGTGGTGCGCGAATCGACGGCCGCTCCCCGGGGCTGAGGCCGCGCCTGGGGCCGCGTCGCTGCAAGGTGGTACACTGGCGCCCCTCAACGTATTTTGCCCCTCTATCGCCATGACCAAAACCAACACGCCTTCCCCAAAACGCCGCGAAGAGGGCGTCGCCAAGCTGACCGTCAATCCCTTCCTCGACGCCGAGTTTTACGCGCGCATGCGCGACTATACGGAGCGCGATGCGGCCATCATCAAGGAACTGAAGGCGATCGCCGAGATCCGCGCCGGCAACAAGCAGCCCGATCCGCGCCTGGCGCCGTCGCTGCAGGCACTGCGCGATACCGTCAAAAAAGGTTTGACGTTTGGCGAGATGCTCGACCGCATCGCGGCCGGCAAGGAAAAGGGATTGTGGGAACCGTGGATGACGACCTTCGGCATCGAGATCCGCGCCGTCAACTATGGCGCCGGTCCGCGCAACGCCTGCCTGGTGCTGGACCTGGCCGCGAATGCTCCCGCGCACGCCATGTTCGCCAAGGCGGGCATCCAGAACTGGCGCAGCCTGGCCGCCGACGACTGCTCCGTCGTGCGCTCGGAAAAGGCGACGGAAACGACGCCCCTGAAAGTGTATGCCGTGTTTTACCTGGATCCATTGCCAGCTTGAATCAGTAACACGACCGCCAGCACGATCAGCATCACGCCCGACAGCCGTTCCAGCGACGGCAGCGCGCGGGCAAAGCGTTGCCGCAGGGCGCTGCTGCCGATGGCCAGCGCCACGGCCATATCCCACGCCAGCACGGCAAACACCATCCACGCGCCATACGCCGCCATCGCGGCGGGACTCGTCTGCCTGCCAGCCAGCACGGTGGCCAGGCTGACGTAGAACAGCGCATTCTTCGGGTTCAGGATGGCCGAGACAAACCCCATCGCGACACCGCCGCGCCAGCGCGCCTTGCCGCTGGCGGGTGCCGCTTCCAGGCTGGTCTTGCCCGCATGACGCAGGAACAGCCAGCCCAGGTACAGCAGATACGTGCATCCCGCCAGCCGCACCACGAGGAATGCCGTGCTGCCCTCCCGCAGCACCGACAGTCCGCCAAACGCCGCCACGATAAACACGGCATTGGCCACGGTAATGCCCACGCATGTGCCGGCGGCGGCGCGCCAGCCGTGGGCCAGCGAGGTGCGCGCGATCAGGAAAAAATCGGGGCCGGGCGACAGCAGGGACAGAAAGTGGGCAGCGGCGATGAATAAAAAGTCCTGCATGGCTTGCGCTCCTCAACGATAAGGAGGCGAGTATGCGATGGTGCCGCTGGCGCGTATTGAAGAAAATTGCAGACCTAGCGATAGCGTCCCGGCGTGATGCCCGCATGCGCCTTGAAGACGCGTTGCAGATGGCTCTGGTCGGCAAAGCCCAGCTCATGCGCCAGCTGCGCCAGCGCCGTCCCCGCCTGCAAGCGGCTGCGCGCGCGGTTGACGTGGGCATTCAACTGGTAGGCGTGCGGCGTCATGCCCGTGGCGGCGCGAAAGGCGCGGATCAATTGATAAGGACTCAGGCCTGCCGCTTGCGCCAGTTGCTGCAGGCTGGCCGAGGGCTGCGCCTGCAGCGTTGCGAGCACGGGTGCCAGCTGCCGCGGCAGCGGCTTGCGTTCAGACGGCAGCAGATCCGCACCGGCGCTGGCGCAGGCGCCGAGGAACACCAGCAGCGCCGCATCTTTCTCCGCCGCGCTGGCCGATGAAAACAGCAGCGCATTCATGGCGCAAAACTGCGCGTACAGCAGCGGGCAGTGCAGTACCGTCGCCGTGTCGCCATCGAGACCCGGCGCGTACGCTTGCAGCCACTGCGCATCGAGATGCAGCATCTGGTAGCTCCACAGGGCGTCAGGCAGTGGATTGCAGGCGTGCACGCAGCCGGCCGGCACCAGCACCAGGCTGCCATTGGCGAGCACGGCCTGGCCATCCTGGCTGCCCGTAAAGATGCTGCCACCCGCGTCGACGGCGCCGATGGAAAAGGTGGGATGGCTGTGCGGCTTGTAGCAGGCCCGGCTGTGGCAGGCGCGCCGGCTTTCCACGTGGGGCAGAGCCGGGTCGCGCCAGAAGGCGGTGGTGCTATTGCTTGCGTACATAGGCCTCAACCAGCCGGCGCGGACGGGCGCAAATACAGCATTTGATGCTGCAGGTCGAACAGTACCGGCATTTGCCTGAAGAAATCCGTGCCCAATATGCCATCTGCCTTGAATTCATCCGGCAACGTCATCAACAGGGGCGAGATACTTTTTCCGCCCGGCAGCGGCAGTGTGATCGTGCGGCAGGGGTGCCCGGGCCCCAGTTTGAAAGCGCATTTTTCCACGCGCGAAAACGCTTCGGCTGCCGAACTTTTTATAATGGAAATGGAGGCGGCCGTGTCGAGCACCAGGCGATAGGTTTTCTTGCCGTCGGCCAGATGCAGCAGCAAGCCTTCATCGATGCGCTCATATGGCACTGCCAGCCATCCGGAAGGTGGTGCGGCGCCATCGCTGGCGCTGATCTGCAGGATGCTCGCTGGCAGGTCGAGCACGACCCGTTTGCCGGCAAAAAAATTCAATCCCAGCACGGACATATTTGCCGGCAAGCCCTTTTGCTCGCCCAGCGACAGGCCCCATGGCGTCAGAATGACGCCCTGCATGGCAGCGAATGGCAAGCCGTTGACGGTCAGCGCGGGGACGAGAAATTCGTCCGATGCATGAACTTTGCCAGCCAGGTCGATGCTTTTGCGTTGCCGGCCCGTGTAGGCCAGCCCAGGCAGCGATCGTGCGACCTCCGGCGTCAGGTGCAGGCTGGTGCTTGCACCCGTGTCGAGCACGAAGGGCAGCGTCTTGCCGTTCAGCTCCAGTTGCACCACGGGCGTGCCCCTGGCGAGGGTGACGGGGAGCGCTGCGTTGGTAGCGGCCAGGGCCGTCGATGCGCACAGCAGCAACAGGCACAGGGCAGCGTTTGTTGTCATGGTCAGCGTGCGCAAAGGACTACATCAGGATCACGTCGTACTGCTCCTGGTGGTAGGCATTCTCCACCTGCAGCGAGATTTTCTTGCCGATGAAGTCACCGAGCATGGCCAGGTGCTGCGATTCTTCTTCCAGGAACAGATCCACGACTTCCTGCGAGGCGAGGATGCGGAATTCGCGCGGGTTGAACTGTTTTGCTTCGCGCAGCAGTTCGCGCAGGATTTCATAGCAGATCGTGCGCGAAGTCTTGACTTGTCCCTTGCCGGCGCAGGCGGGGCACGGTTCGCACAGAATGTGGGCCAGCGATTCGCGCGTGCGCTTGCGCGTCATTTCCACCAGGCCCAGCGGCGAGAAATTGCTCACCGAAACCTTGGTGCGGTCGCGCGACAGCGTGCGTTTCAGTTCGGCCAGCACGGCGTTGCGGTGCTCGGCATTGTCCATGTCGATGAAGTCGAGGATGATGATGCCGCCCAGGTTGCGCAGGCGCAGCTGGCGCGCGATGGCGTGCGCCGCTTCCAGGTTGGTCTTGAAGATCGTGTCGGCGAAATTGCGCCCGCCGACAAAGCCGCCCGTGTTGACGTCGATGGTGGTCATCGCTTCCGTCTGGTCGACGATCAGGTAGCCGCCCGATTTCAGGTCGACCCGGCGGCCCAGCGCGCGCAAAATCTCTTCTTCCACGCCGTACAGGTCGAACAGCGGGCGCTCGCCCGTGTAGTGCTGCAAACGCGTCAGTTCGCTGGGCGTGTAAATTTCCGCGAATTCGCGCAGCTTCACGTAGTTTTCGCGCGAGTCGACCTGGATGGTGGCCGTTTCATCGCCGACGAAATCGCGCAGCACGCGCTGTGCCAGGCTCAAATCCTGGTGCAGCAGGCTGGTGGCGGGACGCGTGCGCGCGCCGTGCGTGATGGTGCTCCAGGTCTTGCGCAGGTAGTCGACGTCCGCCTTCAGGTCGGCGTCGGAAGCGTCCTCGGCCATGGTACGCACGATGTAGCCGCCCTTTTCGTCGGGTGGCAGCAGGCTTTGCAGGCGCACGCGCAATTGCTCGCGCTCCGCTTCCTTTTCGATTTTCTGCGAAATGCCGATGTGCTTGTCTTGCGGCAGGTACACCAGCATGCGCCCGGCGATGGAAATCTGCGTCGACAGGCGCGCGCCTTTCGTGCCGATCGGGTCCTTGATCACCTGCACCGTCAGCACCTGGCCATCGAAGAGGATTTTTTCAATCGGCGCGGGGGTGGCGTTCTGGCCGTCGTGGCCGCGCGCTTCCCAGATGTCGGCCACGTGCAGGAAGGCGGCGCGTTCCAGGCCGATGTCGATGAAGGCCGATTGCATGCCCGGCAATACGCGCACCACCTTGCCGGAATACACATTGCCGGCCAGGCCGCGCGTGAGCGTGCGCTCGATGTGCAATTCCTGCACGGCGCCCTGCAGGATGAGAGCGACGCGCGTTTCTTGCGGCGTGATATTGATCAGGATGTCTTCGTTCATGGGGGCGCGGGAGTGGAGGCAACGAATGACATCATACTCGGGATCAGGGCAGGGGCAAACCTGCTTCACGCAGCAATTGCGCCGTCTCGTACAGGGGCAGGCCCATGATGCCGGAGTGGCTGCCTTCGATGTGCTCGACGAACAGCGCGGCGCTGCCCTGGATGCCGTAGGCGCCGGCCTTGTCGTACGGTTCCGGCGTGGCGCAATACGCGGCGATCGAGGCGGGCGAGAGAACGCCGAAGCGCACTTGCGACACCTGCGTGCGCTGCTCGGCGAAATCCTTGTAGTGCACGGCGATCGAGGTGAGTACCTCGTGCGTGCGGCCAGACAGCTGCTGCAGCATCGCCACCGCTTCCGCCCGGTCGGCCGGTTTGCCGAGGATGACGCCGTCGATGGTGACGGTGGTGTCGGCCGCCAGTACGGGGCGCGGGGTCAGGTGGCGGCGGCGCACCAGATCCCAGGCGAAGGCGGCCTTTTCATTCGATACGCGGGCGACATAGTCGAGCGCCGATTCGCCGGGCAGGACTTCCTCGGTGACGTCGGCGCCGCGCGGGCCGTCGCTGCGCAGCAGCAGCAATTCGAAATCGACGCCGATCTGGCGCAGCAGTTCGCGCCGGCGCGGACTTTTGGAAGCGAGGTAGATCTTGTGATCAGCCGTTTTCATGGGGGAGTTCAGACGCGGTGATAGGGGTGGTTTTGCGTGATCGACCAGGCCCGATAGAGCTGCTCGGCGAGGATCACGCGCACCACGCCGTGCGGCAGGGTCATGCTGGAAATGCGCAGCATGCCTTCGGCACGTGCCTTGAGTTGCGGATCGAGGCCGTCGGCGCCGCCGATCAAAAAGGCGGTGTCGCGGCCATCCTGCTGCCACGTCATCAACTGCTGCGACAGGCCGACACTGGTCAGGTCCTTGCCGCGTTCGTCGAGCGCGATGATGCGCACGCCCTTGGGCAGGACGGCTTCGATGCGTTCGCGTTCCAGCGCCATCGCCGTGGCGGCGGTCTTGCTGCCGGAACGCTCCACCGGCTTGATTTCTTTCAGCACGATGCGCAATTCCGGCGGCATGCGCTTCGCGTATTCCGCGAAGCCCGTCTCTATCCAGGCCGGCATTTTATGGCCGACCGCAGCGATGATGAGCTGCATCGAGGCTTACGCTTCGACTTTTTTGATACGCTTGATCACGGTTTTTGCCGGTGCAGCATCGGCTGCCGGCTTGGCCGCGCGTGGGGCGCGCACTTTTTTCTCTGGCAGCGCTTTCAAGGCTTTGACGGCAGCCGCTTCGGTCTTGGTTGGCGCGACTTTCACGGTTTTGCCGACAGCTTTGGAAGCGGTGGTTTTCTTCGCCGGGGCTTTCTTGGCTGCCGTGGCTGCCGTGGCTTTCTTGGCCGGTGTCTTTTTCTCGATCACGGGCGAAGCTTCCACATTGGCCTTGCTTGCCGCCAGATGGCCGCTGACCTTTTTCGGCTCGTCGCCGGCCGCTTTTTTCGGCGCGCGCTTGGCGGCGCCCAGTTTGATCGGGGTGTCGCCCCAGATTTCTTCCAGGCGGTAGTAGGCGCGGATAGGTGCTTGCATGATGTGGACGATCATGTCGCCCAGATCGACCAGCACCCATTCACCGGTGTCCTCGCCTTCCATGCCGATGATGTCGCCGCCGGCGTCCTTGACCTTGTTGCGTACCGAGGCGGCCAGCGCCTTGGTTTGACGGTTCGAGGTACCGGAAACGATCGCGATGCGGTCGAACAGGCTGGTCAGGTGACTCGTTTCGAAGACGGCGATGTCTTGGCCTTTGACGTCTTCAAGGGCGTCAACGACGAGGGTTTGCAGTTTTTTGATGTCCATTTAGCTTTTGTATAAATTATGTTGTTCAATATAGTCTAGCACTAGCGGGGAAACAAGCGAGTTTGCCCGATTCCCCCGTTGTAATGCCGCACGTATTTCGGTGGCGGAGATATCCACCGCGAAGTCTTGTGCCAGATAAGTCAGACCGTGCGGCGTGTTGCGGATGCTGTCCAGTGACCCCAGGCGGCGCGAAAATTCTTCGGCGACCACTTGCGGCACTGCGGTGTCATTCAGCGCGAAGCCGGGGCGGGCCGCGACGCAGATATGCGCGTATTCAAATAATTGCTGCCATTCGCGCCATGTCGCGAGCCGCTGCAGCTGGTCGGCGCCCATCAAAAAAACGATGGAAGCGCGCGCTCCCAGCTCGGCGCGTACCTGGCGCAAGGTATCGATGGTGTAGCTGGCCTGGCCATGTTCGCTGCGCTCGATTTCCTGGCGGTCGATCACGACCGGCAAGGGCAGGCCGGCAAACGCCAGGCCGGCCATCTCGGCGCGCTGCTGGCCGCTGGCGCCCAGGTGGCTCTTTTGCCAGGGCGCGCCGGCCGGGATCACGCGCAGTTCATCGGCGTGCAGCAGGCTGGAAAAATGCGTGCCCAGCGCGACATGGCCTATATGCACCGGATCGTAGCTGCCGCCCAGCAGCGCCACGCACGCCATACTACTTTCGTTCACGCCTGCAGCCAGTCGCGATGCACGAGGAAGTCAGTATACAACGCCGCTTCGGGACTGCCCGCTTCCGGGTGCCAGTCGTAGCGCCACTTGACCACGGGCGGCATCGACATCAGGATCGCCTCGGTGCGGCCGCCCGACTGCAGGCCGAACAGGGTGCCGCGGTCGAACACCAGGTTGAACTCGACATAGCGTCCGCGCCGGTAGCACTGGAAATCGCGTTCGCGTTCGCCGTAGGGCGTATCCTTGCGGCGCGCCAGGATCGGTACATACGCGTCGATGAAGGCGTCGCCGGCGCTGCGCATCATGGCAAAGCTGTCGTCAAAGCCCAAGGCGTTGAAGTCGTCGAAGAAGATGCCACCGGCGCCGCGCGCTTCGCGCCGGTGCTTCAGGTAGAAATAATCGTCACACCACTGCTTGAACTTCGGATGCAGTTCGCCGCCAAACGGCGCCAGCGCATCATGGCACACCTGGTGAAAGTGCTTCACGTCGTCCGCGTCGCCATAATACGGCGTCAGGTCCATGCCGCCGCCGAACCACCATACGGGTGCGCCATCGGCATTCACGGTGGTGAAGAACCGTACATTCATGTGCACCGTGGGCGCATACGGATTACGCGGATGCAGCACCAGCGACACGCCCATCGCCTCCCACGCCTTGCCACCGAGTTCAGGGCGCGCGGCCGCTGCCGATGGCGGCAATGCGGCGCCGGTGACGTGCGAAAAATTCACGCCGCCACGCTCGAACACATTGCCTTCCTCGATCAGCCGCGAAATGCCGCCGCCGCCCTCGGGGCGCTGCCATGCATCGGTCAGGAAGGGCTTGCCGTCCTGCGCTTCGAGCGCCTGCACGATACGGTTTTGCAAATCGAGCAAATAGGCCTTGACGGCCGAAGGAGAGGGAGTTGACGACATCGCGTGGGCCGACGAGGCCGAAATAAAAAAGTAAGGACGGATTGTACCCTGTAACGGATTTTTGTGATAGCAAAACCGGCGATGCTGTCGCCGGCCCTGCTTTACCGAGGTGGCTTGTCCTGCACCACCTGGACATCATATTGCACGCTGTCGTGGCCCGGTTGGCGGGCGGCGTCGAGTGCTTGCGCCGCGCGCTGCCGCAGGTCGTCGCGTTCCACCGTGTCGACCGGCTGCGCCAGCGGTGCCACAGGCGTCGGCTGTTCGCGCTTGAACCACGACGGTCCCACAATCGTCACGAGCATCAGCAGCACCAGCATCAGCACGATCATCAGGACGTTGAACGGGCGCGCGGCGCGCCGGCCATACCGGGCCGGCGGCTTGCCGGCGGCATCGACGATCACGCGCGCCAGTGGCGAGCCGTTCGCGCGCGTGCGCGCTTGCAGCTCCTGGTATTGCAGCGGCGATAGCGTGCCCTGTTTCAGCATATGGCGCAGGGCCGCGACGGGCGTGGCGGCCAGATGCTCGGCTGGCAGGCTGTCGTGGGCGGCGTCGCGCTGCCACGTGTTGATCAGGTTTTGCTGGTACAGCGCGTCAACCGCCTGCCGGTTCACCTGCTGCAGCGCGGCGCTGGCCAGTTGCCGGCGTGGTTCATCGGCGGGCAGCTTGCGCAGCATCCTGAAAAAACGCTCCTCGGGCACCAGTTCGGCGCGCAGCAGCCAGGCCAGCGTCGCGATCTGGTCGGCATTCATCTTCACCTCCGGCACATCAATGTCTTCGGCAGCATTGTGGGCGCGCTGCAGCTCGATGATCTCCAGCTCGGCCAGCGTATCGTCGTATTCGTCGCTGGTGATCAGGCCGAGGCGCAGCAGTTCTGCCAGCGGCAGCAGGCGCGGATCGGTGCTCATGGCTGCAGGCCTCCGCTAAACCAGCCGTACACGACGGACATTACCAGGATCAGCCCCAGCACGATCAGCGCGCCTTTCCAGGCCGGTGGGCGCTTGTACGGGATGCGGTCGTGACCATGGCGCAGCCTGGATGCTTCCATGATGTCGCGCGTCAGTTCGCTGCCATGCTCACGCACGCGCACTTCCAGCGCCTCGAACTGCGCCGTCGGCAGGATGTCGTTGACCACCAGCCAGCGCATGGCGATCCAGGGCGCATAGAACATGCGGTCGGCCGGCACCGCAGCGTGGGCCGCATCGCGCTGGAACTGGTTCAGCAAATTGAGCTCGTACAAGGCGTCGACCTCGCGGCGGTTGTAGTGCCGCACCCCCTCGGCTGCCAGCGCCTGTTGCCGGGGCGGCAGTTTGGCCATCCGCTTGGCGAAGTCATTCTTGGGCAGCAGATCGGTCAGCAGCAGCCAGCCCAGGGTGCTGACCAGGTCCGCGTCCTGCATCAGCTCCGGCATGTCGACCGGATCCTCGGGCGGGTGCAGGCGCTCATGGGCGGCGACATCGCGTTCCGAGTTGGCCTCGTCCAGTTCCTGCGCGGTGATCAGGCCAAGCTGGTGCAGCTGGTTCAGCGATGCGTGGGGCGGTTCGATATGCATGGACTTAGATTTTTACTTTGGCCTGGCGCAGTTCGCCGGCAAATTGCGGCGTCACCGACCAGCCATTGCCGGCGCTTTCTGCGCTGCTGCGCTGGAAGGTGAAGTCGCCTTCCAGCATGACCGCCGATCCGCCGTTGAGCATGCTCAGCACGGGGTCATTGCGTTCGATCAGCAGGCGGCAGGAATAGACGCCCGGCGAGATTTCCTTGCATGGCGCCAGCGGTTCGATTTCGGCGATTTCGCGCGTGCGCTCCATCGATTGCGTCAACGAAAACGCTTGCCGTGGCTGGGGCGTGATGCGCGCACCAGCCATGCCGTCGCGGAAAGCCTTTTCCAGCGCCTCGCGTCCCAGGGGCTTGGCTTGCTGGGCAAAGTCGCCATCCTCGATGGTGCCAAAGCGCGCCTGGACCAGCATTGGCTGCGCGCCAACATAGCTGATGCGGCTCTTGCTGCCGCTGTCGTCGCGCGCGACGGTATAGGCATAGTCCATCTTCTCGCCATCGAGCTCGATCGTGGCCAGGCAGCCCCGGATATTATGTGACGAGGCGTAACCGGCTTCTTTCACGTCGTGCAGGCTTGCCTTGCCCACGCCTTCCGGCGCTGCCTTGTTGAGCATGCGTGTCACGGTGGCGATCGTGTTGCTGGAGTCGCACTCGGGCACGGAATTGCCACCAACCAGGTACCAGACCATGCCGGCCAGCGCCAGCGGCGCGACGATTACCCAGGTCAGGCGCGAACCGGGAAACAGGCTGCCGAGGATCACGCCGCGTACCGCCTTCTTATGTTCCTCCTGGCGTCCTTGCGCATGCTGGATCGCGCGCTTTGCGTCATCGCTGCCGCCGGACGCGATGCGCTGGGCCATGGACTTGAATTCTGCGCGCTGCAGCAGTTCCACATGCAGCATCCAGTTCAGCACCTCGCCCGGCGTGGGCAGCAAGACGTCGCCGGGCAGGTGTGCCAGCGCCCGCTGGTACTGCTCCTGCGTGAGCAGCGTTTCGTCACGCAGGTGATCGAGCGATTCGCGATTGAGCACCTCCACCAGCTGCTGCAATATCGACAAACGCAGTGCCAGCTCGTCGCCGGTGAAGTGGCGCTCCAAGCTCAACAACAGGCTGCTCACATCCTCGGACGTAACGATCTCGCGCCGGTACAACCACATCAAGGTGTCGGGTAGCGGCGTTCCGACGGCGAGCTGCGGCAAGTCGGGATGCGCAAGCGCCTGCTCGCGCTGGCGGCGCGTGAGCAGCTTCAGCACATGCAGCGCCTCGACGGAAGTATGCGTGGACACAGGTGGATTGCTTGTCATTGGGAGTGGGTTTATCAAGAATAAAGATGATAAATTTTACAATGCAATCTCGTTTCCCCAGCGCACTATTGAAGTTGCGCCTGATCCAGTTCCATTCTGAACTGCGGTGTTACCGACCAGTTCTTGCCATCCTTGCTGCGCTGGAAGGTAAAGTCGCCTTGCTGCAGCACGGAGAGGCTCCACACGGTGGTTGGCGCCATGCGCGCGATATCGTTACGCTCGACCAGCAGCCGGCAGGACTGGATGCCAGGTCTTACCTCGCGGCATGGCGCGACCGCTTCGACATCGGCAATTTCGCGGTAATGCTGCGGCGACAGCAGCATGCCCAGGTCCGGGAACAGCAGCGGTTTGCCGCGCAAGCCATCCATGCCTGCCAGCATCGCCCGCAACAGTGCTTCTCGTCTGATCGGCTCCGCCTGCTGCACGAAGTCGCCGTTCCACGCGATCTTGCCGAAGCGCGCCTGTATCAGCTCCGGCCGCGCATCGTCATACACGATACGGCTCTTGCGGCGACCTTCGACGCGAGACACGGTATACGCGTATTGCATCGATTTGCCATGCGAGTTGACGGTGGCCAGGCAGCCACGGGTTTTTTGCGACCAGGCATAGCCGGCCTGTTTGATATCGTGCAGGCCGATCCTGGCCGCCGTCACGGCGGCCAGCGTTTCGCGGTCGTCGCATTGCGGTACCGCGTAGCTGCTGAACCAGTGCCAGGCCAGGCTGGCAACGAGCAGCGAGGCAAGCGTCAGCCAGGCCAGGGGGCTCACCGGGGCATCGTTGTCTGGTGCGGCAAGGCCGCTTGGCATGGTCATGGCGAGGAATGGGGGGCAGTCAGAATGAAAACGGGGCCGGGGCGGATGCTGTCCGCGCCGGCCCCGCCATGGGATCGTTATGGGGCGATCAATGCTTCAGGCCGCGCCAGCCGATGTCGCGGCGGTACTGCGCGCCGTCGAAATGGATTTTTTCCACGGTTTCATACGCCTGCTTCTGCGCCATCTTGATGCTGTCGCCCAGGCCCACCACGCACAGCACGCGGCCACCGTTGGTGACCAGGCGTTCGCCCTCGATGCGGGTGCCCGCATGGAAGGTGACGGCATCGACGGTTTCGGCCGGGATGTCGCCGATCGGCGTGCCTTTCACCGGATCGTCCGGGTAGCCGGCGGCAGCCATGACGACGCCGACGGCCGTGCGGCGGTCCCATTCCAGTTCCACGGCGTCGAGCGTGCCATTGACGGCGTGCTCCATGACGGTGACCAGGTCGGTCTTCAGGCGCGCCATGATGGGCTGCGTTTCCGGGTCGCCCATGCGGCAGTTGAATTCCAGCGTCTTCGGCGTGCCCTTGTCGTCGATCATCAGGCCCGCATACAGGAAGCCCGTGAACGTGATGCCGTCCTTGGCCATGCCCTGGATGGTTGGCACGATGATTTCACGCATGACGCGCGCATGCATGGCCGGCGTGACGATGGGCGCCGGCGAATACGCGCCCATGCCGCCCGTGTTCGGGCCTTCGTCGTGGTCCTTCAGGCGCTTGTGGTCCTGGCTGGTGGCCAGCGGCAGGATGTTCTTGCCGTCGCACATGACGATGAAGCTCGCTTCTTCGCCGGCGAGAAATTCCTCGATGACGATGCGCGCGCCGGCGTCGCCGAACTGGTTATCTGCCAGCATCATGTCGACCGCCTGGTGCGCTTCTTCCAGGGTCATGGCAACGACCACGCCCTTGCCGGCGGCCAGGCCGTCAGCCTTGATGACGATGGGCGCGCCCATGGCGTCGACGTAGGCGTGCGCGGGAGCGACGTCGGAGAAGGTCTGGTAGGCGGCCGTCGGGATGCCGTGGCGCTGCATGAAGGCCTTGGCGAAGTCTTTCGACGATTCCAGCTGCGCCGCTTCTTTCGTCGGGCCGAAGATTTTCAGGCCGCGCGAGCGGAACAGGTTGACGATGCCCGCTGCCAGCGGCACTTCCGGGCCGACGACGGTCAGGCTGATGTGTTCCTGTTGAACGAAATCGGCCAGCAATTGCGGGTCGCTGATGTCGAGGTTGACCAGGCGCGCATCGCGCGCGGTGCCGCCATTGCCCGGCGCGACATACACCATCTGTATGCGTTCGGACTGGGCCAGTTTCCAGGCCAGGGCGTGTTCGCGGCCGCCAGAGCCGACTACCAGAATTTTCATAGGTACCGTTCGTTCAATGTGGGTTGCAGGGCGGCGGTGCCGCCCTTGTGTGCAGAGTGATTAATTCTCTATCAGCGCGTTGGTAAACACTTCCTGGACATCGTCCAGCAGCTCCAGCGCGTCGATCAGCTTTTGCATCTTGATGGCGTCGTCGCCCGAGTACACGGTTTCCGTCGCCGGCTTCATGATGACTTCGGCCACTTCGGCCTTGAAGCCGGCCGCTTCCAGCGCTTCCTTGACGGTGGCGAAATCGTGCACGGGAGTGACCACTTCGAAGCCGCCCTCTTCATCGGCGATGACGTCGTCGGCGCCCGCTTCCAGGGCCGCTTCCATCAGCTTGTCTTCGTCGGTGCCCGGCGCGAACAGCAACTGGCCGCAGTGCTGGAACATGAAGGCGACGGAGCCTTCGTTGCCCATGTTGCCGCCGTTCTTGTTGAAGGCGTTGCGCACCTCGGCCACCGTGCGTACCTTGTTGTCGGTCATGCATTCGACGATGACGGCCGCGCCGCCCACGCCGTAGCCTTCGTAGCGCACTTCTTCGTAGTTGGCGCCATCGACGCCGCCGCTGCCGCGGTTGATCGCGCGCTGGACGTTGTCTTTTGGCATATTGGCGTCAGCCGCCTTGTCGACCGCCAGGCGCAGGCGCGGATTGGTGATGGCGTCGGCGCCGCCCATGCGGGCCGCGACCGTGATTTCCTTGATCAGGCGCGTCCAGATTTTGCCGCGCTTGGCATCGGTGGCAGCCTTTTTATGCTTGATATTGGCCCATTTGCTATGTCCTGCCATGTCGAATCTTCCTTAGACGGGTGTTCAATTGTGGCCGACATTTTAGCATATCGGCCCCTTGCGAAGCGGCATGGCCCCGTCATCAGGATGACACAATCTGTTGCTAAAGTGACGCGCTTTCACCATATCGAGGGCGCGACATCATGGCAAGTCAAATGGACAGGCGGCAATTTCTGAAATTGGGCGGCTTTATCACGGTCTCCGTGGCCACCGTCGGCCTTGCCGCCTGCGGCAGCACCGATTACAGCGATCCTGGCGTGCCGCTGGCCTCGGGCAGCGACTGGAAGTTCCCGCAAAGCGTGGCCTCGGGCGACCCCCGCGCCGACAGCGCCATGCTGTGGACGCGCGTCGTGCCCGCCAGTTTCGACGCCGTCGCGCCCGCCGTGGCGGGCAAGTCCGACGTGGCCGTGCGCCTGATCGTCAGCGCCAGCGACAATACGGCGGCCCTGGGCGGCAACACGGCTCTGGCCGGCACGCCCATCGTCGATGCCAAGTTGCCATTGAAGGCCGATTTCGACAATACCCTGCGCCACAAGGTCACGGGTTTGCAGCCGGGCCAGGTGTATTTTTACCAGTTCATCGCCGGCGACGTGCGCTCGAACGTGGGCCGCTTCAAGACGGCGCCCGCCGCCACCGCCGACGTGTCGCAGCTGCAGTTCGCCTACCTGACGTGCCAGGACTGGAGCATCAACCACTGGGGCGCGCTGTCGCACATCGCCGCCAATGAAAGCCTGGACTTCATCGTCCACCTGGGCGATTACATCTATGAAACGGTGGGCGAGACCTTCCAGAGCGGCGCCGTGGAAAGCCGCCACGAGCAGCTGAAATTGCCCGATGGCACGTATAAAAGCGGCAGGTCCGGCGCCAAGTACGCCACCACCGTGGCCGATTACCGCTACCTGTACAAGAAATACCGCACCGATGCGCGTTTGCAAGCCGTGCACGAGCGCTTCGCCTTCATCGCCGTCTGGGATGACCACGAGTTCACGGACGATGCCTGGCAGGACGCCTCCACCTATGAAGGCATCGTGGCGACGGACGGCAGCGATTTGCACCAGCCGGCCCGCCGCCGCAGCGCCAACCAGGCGTGGTTCGAATACATGCCGGCCGACGTCACGTTCGATGGCGCCGCGACCACGTTCCAGAACATCCAGATCTACCGCGATTTCCAGTTCGGCAAACTGATGCAGCTGGTGATGACGGACGAGCGCCTGTACCGCGCCGACCATGCGATCGCCGAGTCGACCGTCAACCCGGCCACGGGCAAGCCGCTGGGCAGCGTCGGCAGCCGCTACCTGGTGCCGCAAGCGCTGTTCGACAGCGTGGAAGGACAGAAAATGGCGGCAGCCACCAAGGCCGGCGCCGACCCGCTGGCCGCCGTCGGCATGCTGGGCACGACCCAGCGCGACTGGTGGAAAAGCAAGATGAAGGCGGCGACCTCCACCTGGAAGCTGTGGGGCAATGAAGTGTCGCTGCTGCGCATGGGTCTCAATGGCACGGATGCGATTGCCACCTTGCTGGCCCTGAGCGCCATGGCCAACGTGGGGCAGGCCATCGCCAGCACCTTGCCGCTGGTGGGCGGCAGCGTGCCGCTGGCGTCGGCCATCGTGGCAGCTTCCACAGCGGGAGCAGCGCAAAACGTGGCGCAAGCGGCGGCCATGGCGATCGCCGGCGCGGTAGCCAATGCCGGCGCGCAGGGTGCCGCTGCCGTGGGCGCCGGCTTGAGCGCGGCTCAGGCCGGCATCACTGTAGCGGCCTACAACAGCGGCTCGCCGACCGCCGCCGCGCAAGTGATTGCCTTCGGCTGGATCAAGCCCGACGTGCAGGCCAAGGGCGCGGCATCGAGCTTTGTCGCCGCGTCAGGCCAGCAGGCGGCGCTGGCGCCATTCTTCACGCGCTTCCTGCTCAATTGCGACCAGTGGGATGGCTACAACAGCGAGCGCAAGAATCTGATGGCCCACCTGAAAAACAATGCCATCGGCAACGTGGTGGCGCTGACCGGTGATATCCACTCGTTCTTTGCCGGTACCGTCAGCGACGACTTCGACGCGGCCGGTGGTGGCACGCCCGTCATGGTCGACCTGGTGTCGGCCGGCATCAGCTCCGATTCCTTCTTCAGCTACCTGAAGTCGGCGGCCGGCAGCATGGGCAATATCGGCACCCTCGTCAGCTATCCGCTGGCCATCCCCGTCACGGGCCTGGGCACGGTCAATCTGGACATCAACCTGCTCGACTACACCATGGGCAAGGCCGCGCCCACCGTCGACAGCCTGCTGGAGCAATTGCGCGTGCAACTGCGCGGCGCCCTGGCCGCCAAGGGCGTGCCGGAAGCGCAACTGGACGCCACGGTCGCTGCCGTGCAGGCTGGCTTGAAAGCGAGCACTGACTTCAGTGGGACCTTGCTGGGCCTGGCGCAGCAATTGTCCGGCCTGGGCAACAACCCGTGGATCAAGCATTTGAACACGGATGCGCAGGGCTACACGGTGGTCACCTTGACGCCGGGCAAGCTGGTGGCGCAGTTCAAGCAAGTGAATAAACTGATCGGCACGGCCGCGCCCGCGAACGTGATTGCGCGGGTGACGACGGCGACGGTGACGGCGGGTGTGGCGGCGGTGCTTATTTCCTAACCCAAAATGCAAGGGCTGGGGTCGGACCCTCAGGGTCCGACCCCGGTATTTGCCGTTGGGGTTATCAGCCGCCTTTGGCTTTTGCCTTACAATCTGGACATGAGCTCCAGTTCCCCGCAAGCAACCCCATCTTCGCTTCCCCGTTCCGTCTACCTCGGTGGCCTGGCCATCGCCGTGGGCGGTGCGGTGCTGTTTTCCACCAAGGCCATCGTCGCCAAGCTGCTGTACCGCTACCAGATCGACGCCGTCACCCTGATCGCTTTCAGGATGATCTTTTCGCTGCCCGTGTTCGCCGTCATCGCCTGGTGGAAGATGCGCACGGAGCCGCCGCTGTCGAACCGCGACCGCTGGCGCCTCGTCGGGCTGGGGCTCGTCGGCTACTACCTGTCCAGCTATCTGGACTTTCTTGGACTGCAATACATTTCCGTGGGCCTCGAGCGGCTGATCCTGTTCCTCACACCCACCTTCGTGCTCCTGATTACCACCGTGTACTTCAAGCAGCGCATCAGCCGCCTGCAATGGCTGGCCCTATTTACCTCGTATTGCGGCATCGTGCTGGTATTCGTGCACGACTTGCAGGGCGGCGCCAGCAATGTGGCGCTGGGGTCGACCCTGGTGCTGGGCTCGGCCTGTTCGTATGCCGTGTATCTGCTCGGTTCGGGCGAATTGGTGAAACGCATCGGTTCGATGCGGCTCGTTTCCTACGCGATGTGCGTGGCCAGCTTTGCCTGTATCGCCCAATTCTTCATCCTGCGCCCCGTCGAGCTGCTGATACAGCCCATGCCCGTGTATGGCTTGTCCTTGCTCAATGGTATCTTTTGCACGGTGATGCCCGTCTTCATGACGATGATCGCCGTCGAGCGCATCGGCGCGCCCGTCGCGTCGCAGGCGGGCATGATCGGCCCCGTGTCGACCCTGTTCCTGGGCGCCATGATTCTCGATGAACCGATCACCAACTGGCAACTGGCTGGCACCAGCCTTGTGCTCGCCGGGATTTACTTGCTGTCGAAAAAGAAATAATTCCTCCACCCACTGAAAAGTTCTCACCATGAAAACACGCATCGCCCTGATTGCCCACGACAAGAAAAAAGATGACATGATTACCCTGGCGGGCGAATACCTGGACTTTTTGAAGGGTTGCGAACTGTCGGCCACGGGCACCACGGGTGGCCGCCTGATCAATGAACTGGGCTTGCAAGTGGAACGCAAGCATTCCGGTCCGTTCGGCGGCGACTTGCAGATCGGCTCGCTGCTGGTGGAAGGCTTGATCGATTGCGTGATCTTCCTGCGTGACCCGATGACGCCGCAGCCGCACGAGCCGGACATCAATGCCCTGGTGCGCGCCTGCGACGTGCACAACGTGGCGTGCGCAACGAATCTGTCGTCGGCGCACCTGGTGCTGTCGCAATTGCAGGCGCAGGCCGTTGCTGCCGCCTGATCCACCTACACGAGGAGATGAGCATGAGCGCAACGATTACCACCAAGGCCATCCGCGTACAGCGCACGGGCGGCCCGGAAGTGATGGAGTATGTGGACGTGGAACTGCCGCCGCCGGGTCCCGGCGAGGCGCGCGTCAAGCATGAGGCCATCGGCCTCAATTTCATCGACGTGTATTTCCGCACGGGCCTGTACCCGCAGCCGCTGCCCAATGGCCTCGGCGTCGAGGGCGCGGGCATCGTCGAGGCGGTGGGCGAGGGCGTCACGGAAGTGAAGGTGGGTGACCGGGTGGCGTATGCGGCGCGCATCAATGGCGCGTATGCACAGCAGCGCAACCTGCCGGCGGTCCTGCTGCTGGTGTTGCCCGAGCGCATAGCTTTCGACACGGCGGCCGCCATGATGCTGCAAGGCTTGACGGTGCAATACCTGTTTCACCGCACGGTGGCCCTGAAGGCGGGCGACACGGTACTATTCCACGCGGCCGCGGGCGGCGTGGGCCTGATCGCCTGCCAGTGGGCCAAGGTGCTGGGCGTGAATCTGATCGGCACGGCCGGTTCCGATGAAAAGGCGGAGCTGGCCAAGGCGCACGGCGCGGCCCACGTCATTAACTACAACACGGAAAACTTCGTCGAGCGCGTGCGCGAAATCACGGGTGGCAAGGGCGTCTCGGTGGTTTACGATTCCATCGGCAAGGACACGTTTACGGGTTCGCTCGACTGCCTGGCGCCGCTGGGCATGATGGTCAGCTTTGGCAACGCCTCCGGTCCCGTGCCGGCGTTTACGCTGAGCGAACTGGCCTCGCGCGGCTCGCTGTTCATTACGCGTCCAGCCCTGTTCAGCTATGCCTCGAACCGCGCCAACCTGGAAGAGATGGCGACCTCGCTGTTCGGCGTCGTCAGCAGCGGCGAAGTGCAGATCGAGATCAACCAGCGCTACAGCCTGGCCAATATCGCCCAGGCGCACACGGATCTGGAAGGGCGCAAGACGACCGGCTCGACCATCATCGTGCCATGAGCGGCGGCAGTGACGGCACGCCGAAATTCGGCCGCCTGCTGATCGTGCTGTTATTGGCCGTGGCTCTGATCGGCGCGCTCACCTTTGCCGCCGAGGCGTATTACTCATAGGCATAAAACGCAGACATAAAAAACCGGCTTGCACATTGCTGCACCAGCCGGTTTTTTAAAGTACTCCAGACTTCTCGCGCCTGACAAAACCGTAGCGAGCGGCAGTGATTTGTGGCCGAGAAGCGCAACCGTACTTTAGTACGGTGAGCATCGCCGGCCGCAAAGCGCGACGCGCAGTAGGTTTTGGCTGGCGCTCTCAGTCCACCTTGACTTCCACTTTACGGGGCACGCCGCTCTGGCCGGGGAAATCGGCAAAGGCGCTGGCCACCATGGCCGGCATCACTTGCGACGTGGCGCGCTTGTTGCTGGTCGATTGCACGGTCACATCGTACAGTTTCTTGCCGTTGCGGTCATTGATCGTCACGCGCAATTCGCGTTCGTATTTATGGCGCACGGTTTCTTCCATGTCCAGCGGACCAAACCAGTAGGGATTGTAGCCAAAGCGGCCATAGCCTGGCCATGCGCCATAGCGGTAGCCGTAGCGGCCAGGCCAGTAGCCGGGGCCATTCCAGAATGGATCGGACGCCTGCAGCACACGCTCGGGATAGTCGACGGTGGAAAACTGCATCGCCACGCGCAAATTGGCTGCGGCAGGGCCGGAAGCTTCACCGAAGCCGTGCTTGGCCAGTTCCGCGCGCACCAGGTTCTGGTAGCTGCGGTATTCCAGCGTGTCGTGTTCGGCCGCTGGTGCTTCAAATGCATATGATTTGTCCTGCAATTGCGCAGGCCACTCGTGGAAAACGGTGACATCGCTGCGTATGGTGGTGGCGCATCCGGTCAGCAACACGGTCAATGCGGCCATCATGATGGTGAGATAACGTTTCATTGCATGACCTCCTGATAGTAGACACAATTCATCGCTTAGTATTATAAGAATAGTTCTATTTGTTTCTATTCATTATTACAGAATGTTACCGAGCATGTCGGCGTGTAAGGGAATCCAACATTCCTGGCCTGAATCGCGACGATCGGGGGCTGGTGTTGGTAAAATAGGCTTTTGCCTCCGCTCCCACCCAAATCCCTATGCGCACAGACAGCCCTCAGACGATTTACCGCAAAGATTACACGCCGCCCAGCTTCCTGGTCGACAGCGTCGAACTTGGTTTCGATCTCGATCCCGCCCGCACAGTGGTGGCGAGCCGGATTCACATGCGCCACAACCCGGCCAGCACCAGCCGCAGCATCGAATTGCACGGCGAACACATCGAACTGGTGCAAGTACGCCTGAATGGCAAAGTGTTGAAGCCGTCGCAGTACAAGCTGACGGCCAGCATGCTGACCATTCCGAAGGCTCCGGACGATGTTACGCTCGAGATCGAGACCGTGCTGGCGCCGCAGGACAATACCTCGCTGTCCGGCCTGTACGTGTCGAACTATAATTTCTTCACGCAGTGCGAGGCCGAAGGATTCCGCCGTATCACCTTCTTCCCGGACCGCCCGGACGTGATGGCCAAATACACGGTCATGCTGCGCGCCGACAAGGAACATTATCCGGTGCTGCTGTCGAACGGTAACCTGATCGAAGAGGGCGACCTTGGCGACGGCCGCCATTACGCCAAGTGGGAAGACCCGTTCAAGAAGCCGTCCTACCTGTTCGCGCTGGTCGCCGCGCGCCTGGTGTGCCAGGAGGAACGCTACACCCTGAAGTCGGGCCGCGAAGTGCTGCTGCAGGTGTGGGTGGAAGACGGCAACCTCGACAAAACCGACTATGCCATGCAGTCGCTGAAAAATTCCATTCGCTGGGACGAGGAACGCTTCGGCCTGGAGCTGGACCTGGACCGCTTCATGATTGTCGCCGTGGGCGACTTCAACATGGGCGCCATGGAAAACAAGGGGCTGAACATCTTCAATACCAAGTATGTGCTGGCCAATTCGCGCGTGGCGACCGACGTCGATTACGCGGGCATCGAAGCGGTGGTCGGCCACGAATACTTCCACAACTGGACCGGCAACCGCGTCACGTGCCGCGACTGGTTCCAGCTGTCGCTGAAAGAAGGCTTGACGGTGTTCCGCGACCAGGAATTCTCGGCCGACATGATCGGCACGGACACGGGCCGCGCCGTTACGCGCATCGACCAGGTGCGCACCCTGCGCCAGGCGCAGTTCCCGGAAGACGCGGGTCCGATGGCGCATCCCGTGCGTCCCGATTCCTTTGTCGAGATCAATAACTTTTACACGGTCACCATCTACGAAAAAGGCGCCGAAGTGGTGCGCATGTATCAGACCCTGGTGGGGCGCGACGGTTTCCGCAAGGGCATGGACTTGTATTTTGAACGCCACGATGGCCAGGCCGTCCAGTGCGACGACTTCCGCGCCGCCATGGCGGATGCGAATGGCCGCGATTTTAGCCAGTTCGAGCGCTGGTACAGCCAGGCGGGCACGCCCATCGTCAAGGCCTCCACGCGCTATGACGCGGACAGCCGGACGTTCGAGCTGACCCTGGCGCAAAGCTGCCCCGCCACGCCGGGCCAGCCGAAAAAACTGCCATTCCACATCCCCGTCACCGTCGGCTTGCTGGCTGCCGATGGTGGCGACTTGCCGCTTTACGTGGATGGTGTGGCCTCGAACGGCGCCACCAGCGTCGTGCTGGAATTGACGCAAGCGTCGCAGACTTTCCGCTTCACGCAGGTGGCGCAAACCCCCGTGCCTTCGCTGCTACGCGACTTTTCCGCGCCCGTGGTGCTGGAGTACGGCTATACCGACGCCGAACTGCTGCACCTGTTCCGCCACGACAGCGATCCCGTCAACCGCTGGGAAGCTGGCCAGCGCCTGGCCATGGAGCGCCTGCTGAAACTGACCGGTGCCGTGGCTGCTGGCGAGACCCTGGTGCTGGACGACACCTTCATCGCCGCGCAGCGCGCCTTGCTGGCCGACGAAGCGCTCGATCCCGCCTTCCGCGAGCTGGCGCTGATCCTGCCGTCGGAAACCATCATCGCCGAGCGCATGGCGCAAGTCGACCCGCAAGCGATCCATGCGGCGCGCCAGTTCATGCGCCGTACCATCGCCGCCGCCCTGAAGCCTGAACTGCTGGCGCAATACCACGCCAACCAGACGCCGGGCGAATACAGCCCTGACGCCCTGTCGGCCGGCAAGCGCGCGCTGAAAAACCTGGCGCTGTCGTATCTGCTGATCGCGCCCGAAGCGGCGGAGCTGGACCTGGCGCGGCTGCAGTTCGACAATGCCGGCAACATGACGGACCGCGCCGCGGCGTTGGCGGCGCTGATTCATTCCGGCTCGCAGCCGCATGCGCAGGCGGCCTTGACCAGCTTCTATACCGACTTCGAGAACGAAGCGCTGGTGATCGACAAGTGGTTCGCCATGCAGGCGGCCGCGCCAACGACCGATGTGCAAGCCGTGCGCCAGTTGATGACGCATCCGGCCTTCACCTTGAAAAATCCGAACCGCGCGCGCAGCCTGATCTTCAATTTCACCAACGGCAATCCATCGCAATTCCATGCGGCAGATGGCAGCGGCTACGCCTTCTGGGCCGAGCAAGTGATCGCGCTCGACGCCCTGAACCCGCAAGTGGCGGCCCGCCTGGCGCGTTCCATGGACCGCTGGCGCCGTTACGTGCCGGCGCTGCAAAGCCACATGCGCGACGCGCTGGAAAAAGTCGCCGGCCAGGCCAGTTTGTCGAACGACGTGATGGAAGTCGTTTCCAAGGCATTGGCGAATTGATGGCATGTCGGATTACGCCCTGCGGGCTAATCCGACCTACACGGCGTCATGATTTCGTAGGTCGGCTTAGCGCCAACGGCGCGTAAGCCGACAATCACCGCACGAAACGTATTTAAAACACTAACTAAGGGGTTTCATGAAACGCATCAGTCTTACGCAATACCTGGTTGAAGAGCAGCGCTCGAACAACAGCATTCCGGCCGAACTGCGCCTGCTGATCGAAGTCGTCGCGCGCGCCTGCAAAACCATCAGCCACGCCGTCGGCAAGGGCGCGCTGGGCGAAGTGCTGGGCACGGCCGACACGGAAAACGTGCAGGGCGAAGTACAGAAAAAACTCGACATCATCTCCAACGAGATCCTGCTGGAAGCGAACGAATGGGGCGGCCACCTGGCGGCCATGGCGTCGGAAGAGATGGAATCGATCCACCCGATCCCGAACCGCTATCCAAAGGGCGAATACATGCTGCTGTTCGATCCACTCGATGGCTCGTCGAACATCGACGTCAACGTCTCGATCGGCACCATCTTCTCCGTGCTGAAGGCGCCGGATGGCATGGGTCAGCCGACGGAGCAGGACTTCATGCAGGCAGGCAGCAAGCAAGTGGCGGCAGGCTACGCCGTGTACGGCCCGCAAACCATGCTGGTGCTGACCTTCGGCAATGGCGTGAACTGCTTCACCCTGGACCGCGAAATGGGTTCGTGGGTCCTCACGCAAAGCAATATGCAAATTCCGCCGACGACGAAGGAATTCGCCATCAACATGTCGAACGCGCGCCACTGGCATCCGCCTGTGAAACGCTATGTCGATGAACTGCTGGCCGGCGACACGGGCCCGCGCGGTACCAATTTCAACATGCGCTGGATCGCCTCGATGGTGGCCGACGTGCACCGCATCCTGAACCGCGGCGGCATCTTCATGTACCCGGCCGACCTGCGCGACACATCGATGCCGGGCAAGCTGCGCCTGATGTACGAAGCGAACCCGATGGCCTTCATCGTCGAGCAAGCGGGCGGCGCCGCCACCGACGGCCAGCAGCGCATCATGGACATCGCCCCGCACAAGCTGCACCAGCGCGTGCCCGTGTTCCTCGGTTCGAAAGACGAAGTGGCCCGCGTCACGGCCTACCACGCGGAATAAAAGCCGCACTTTTCCACGATTTTTAGCGGCCCGCAGCCGGGCCGCTAAAAAAATGCAAAAAAGTTCGCGTTGACACTAGCAAATTTTGTGCATTGTTTGTAGAATGTGGGTCTTCGCCGTTGTAGCTCAGTTGGTAGAGCAGCACATTCGTAATGTGAAGGTCGCCAGTTCGATTCCGGCCAACGGCACCAAGTTTCATCAGAAAACCCGCTTGACTTGCAAAAGTCGGCGGGTTTTTTGTTTTTGTCATCCTTCCGGCGTCATATCCACTGATCGTTCTGCACAGTGCGCTCATCCCCGTCGCCGTCGCCCGTGTTGACCACGCCGCGCGGCTCGATCAGCAGCAGCCTGGTTTCGGCAAGGGCGCAAGGTTTGTGTTCGACGCCCCGAGGCACCACCGCCATCTGGCCGGCGCGCAGCACGATGGCGTGTCCTTCCGCATAGCCAGGGCCGCGCAGGGCGATGCGCAATTCGCCGTCCAGCACGATGAAGGTTTCATCCGTGTCGGAGTGCCGGTGCCACTGGAATTGACCGAGTACCTTGACGACCTTGAATTGGTAGTCATTCATTTCGGCGATGACGCGCGGCTGCCAGTGGCCGTCGATCAGGGCGATCTTGCCTGCCAGGTCGATGGACTGGCCCTGGCCGCGCGTGGTGGTGGTGACGGTAGTGGTGGTGTCTGGCATGCTGTGCTCCGTTCAAGTGGCGATGCAGCCAGAATACGCAGCTGCTGGCCCGCCGTATTGAACGATCGTGGGTGTTTTCAGCGTGTGGTGGCGCCGCCAGCGTAATGCAGCCAGCGGCCGGGCGTGAGTCCATAAGTTTTCAGGAAATGCCGCGTCATGTGGCTCTGGTCGGCAAAGCCCGCGGCCATGGCGGTCGAGGCGAGCGTGCTGCCAGCCAGCAGCAGGCGCCGCACCATTTCCAGGCGCCGCATCGTCAGATAGCGGTATGGGCTGGTGCCGTAGAAGACGCGAAAGTCGTGCGACAGGCTCCAGCGGTCGCGTCCCGTCGCCGCTTCAAGTTCCGCCAGGGTGACGGCGCGCGTGCAGTGCGCCTGCAGGTAGTCGCGCGCGCGCCGCGCCGCCAGGTAGTCGCCTTTTGGACGCTGCGCCGGCGTGCCGGCCGCCGCCGCCAGCGCATGCGCCAGTTCGGCCAGCGCCTCGCTCTGTTCCAGCGCTTCGAGCGGATGGCCGTCATGCGGCAGCAAGGCGCAGGTGGCCGCCGCCAGGCGGGGATCGGTCGACACGCCGCCTTCGATGAAGGGCAGCGCGCGTCCGCCCAGCACATCCTGGAACAGCGCCGGTTCGATATACAGCATGCGGTAACGGAAGCCGGCGTCCGTACCCGCCTGGCCATCGTGCGCCTCGTCGGGATGCAGGATCATGGTATTGCCGGGCAGGCTGTCGCGCTGGCCGCGGCGATAGCTGAAACGCTGCACGCCGGCCAGCGTGCGGCCGATGGCGTAGGTGTCGTGGCGGTGCATGGCATAGGCCTTGCCCTGGAACCACGCCTCGATGCGTTCGATTCCCTGTACCGGTTCGGCGCACTTGACCCAGTCGCCAAGCGCCGGCGCTGATGCTCGCTTCATGGTGTCTGTTCGCAGATGCCTGCCCTGGTTGCGGAACGAAGACTGTACGCGCCGCGCGCAGGAATGTCCACGAAAACCGCGACTCAGAAGTGGTGCCTCAGAAGTTGTGCCTGATTCCCAGCGCCACGCCCGACAAGGTGGCGCCTGCAGCACCTGTTTCGCGTCCGAGGCTGTTGATGGCAAAGCCGGCGATGCCGTTGCGGCCGTTGGCCAGCCGCGTGTAGTAGGCAAACAGGCTGCTGCGTTTCGATAGCTGGTAGTCGTAGCCGATGGTGGCGTGGGTGGCGCCCGTGCCGCTGCCGGTGCGCACGGTGCCGATGGTTTCCAGCGCGCTGCCGGTGGCGCTTTGCGCGTGGGCCAGGCCGACACGCAGGCCGTGGCGGCCGAACTGGCGCGTGGCGGAGGCATACACCGTACGCCGGCGCAGCTCTCCCGTCGCCGTGGCATAGCGCAGGCGTTCCAAGGCTAACGCCAGCTGCGTGGCGCTGTCGATCCGCCACGCGATGGCCAGCTTGCTGCCACGGTCGCTCAAGCCCCGTCCTTGGTAGTCGCGGTGCTCTTCCAGCGCCACGGTGGCGTACAGGGAGCCGCCGTCGTAGAGCAGGGCGGCCGACGTCAGTGCGGGATGCGCGCCGTTGGCCGGTCGTTCTTCCGCCATGCCGCGCGCCACGCGCAGCGACCAGCCCTGCCACTGCGGCGTCCAATAATGCACGCTGTTTTGCTGGCGCCGGTCGAAGGAATACGTATTGCTGGTATTGCTTTCGGTGGCGCCCGCGCCATGGCCCATCAGGCTCATGTAGCCGGCCGTGGTGGGGTAGAACGGGTCGAGCGCGGAGGTGGCGCTGTTGTAGGGCAGGGTCCAGTTGCCGGCAAACAGCGTGCCCCACGGCCCGGCGATGCCGACACGCGTGTCGCGCGCGGCGATGGATCCCGCGCCCGTGTCGGGAGCCAAGGTGCCCTCGACCTGGAACAGCGCCTGCCAGCCGCCGCCCAGGTCTTCGCTGCCGCGAAAACCGAGTACCGAACGGTTGTTGGAGACGCGCTGCACGCTGTCGCCGCTGCCGCCACCATGCAGCGCTTCGAGCGCCACGTTCAGGCGGCCATACAGCTGCACATTGTCCTGTGCCGCGGCGGGCATGGCTGCCGCCAGTGCCAGGGCACCGGCGGCGCATGAAAACACGCGCGTCATACGCACCTCAGAACGCAAAGCAGCTGCACCCCAGCGCGCCCCAGAAGCCGGAATGGCTGGAGACGGGCACGGAACTCTTGCGCGCCACGTCGTGGGCGTGGGCGTGCACGCCGCAGGCGCCCTGGCACTGGTGCTGCTGCATGACGCTGGCCGTTTGCGGCGGCGCAGAGCGGTAGTGGCCGGCCACGTTTTTCACAGGCGACCAATCGGGCAGCACGGGAATCGGAGGCGGCGCCAGCTTGGTAAATTCCGCCTGGCCGTAGACGATCTTGCCGCCGACGATGGTAAGCACGGATTCGATCGACTTGATCGCTTCTTCATCGATGCTGAAAAAGTCCGCGCTCAGCACGGCCAGGTCGGCCAGCATGCCTTCCTGGATGCGGCCCTTCTTGCCTTGCTCGCTGGAGAACCAGGCGCTGCCCGCCGTCCACAGTTCCAGCGCCGTGTCGCGCGACAAACGGCTGCCCGCGTCGTACAGGCGCAAGCCGCCCACAGTGCGGCCCGACACCAGCCAGTACAGCGCCGTCCACGGGTTGTAACTGGCGACCCGGGTGGCATCGGTGCCGCCGCCCACTGGCACGCCCGAGGCAAGCATGCGCGCGATCGGTGGCGTGGCCTTGGCCGCTTCCGCGCCGTAGCGGTCGACGAAGTATTCGCCCTGGAAGGCCATGCGGTGCTGGATGGCGATGCCGCCGCCCAGCGCCTTGACCCGGTCGATGTTTTTCGGCGTGATGGTTTCGCAGTGGTCGAACATCCAGTGCAGGCCATCGAACGGGATATCGCGGTTGACCTTTTCAAACACCGTCAGCATGCGCTCTATCGATTCGTCATAGGTGGCGTGCAGGCGGAACGGCCAGCGTTTCGACACCAGGTGGCGCACGACCTTTTCCAGTTCGTCGTCCATGCCGGGCGCCAGGTCCGGGCGCGGCTCAAGAAAATCCTCGAAGTCGGCGGCGGAAAACACCAGCATTTCGCCGGCGCCGTTATGACGATAGTAATCGTCGCCCTGGCCCGGCGTCACCATCTCCGTCCATTTTTCAAAATCCTCCAGCTCGCGGCCCTTGTTTTGCGTGAACAGGTTGTAGGCGATGCGGATGGTCAGCTGGTCTTTCTGCGCCAGTTCGTCGACGACGGCGTAATCCTCGGGATAATTCTGGAAGCCGCCGCCCGCGTCGATGGCGCTGGTCAGGCCCAGGCGATTGAGTTCGCGCATGAACTGGCGCGTGGAATTGACTTGCAATTCGCGCGGCAGGGTTGGACCCTTGGCCAGGGTCGCATATAAAATCATGGCGTTCGGACGGGCGATCAGCATGCCTGTGGGATTGCCGGCAGCGTCGCGCACGATTTCGCCGCCGGGCGGGTTCGGCGTGTTCTTGTCGTAGCCGACCACGCGCAGGGCGGCGCGGTTCAGCAGGGCGCGGTCGTACAGGTGCAGGATGAAGACGGGCGTGTCGGGTGCTGCCGCGTTGATTTCATCGAGGGTGGGCATGCGCTTTTCCGCGAACTGGAATTCGTTCCAGCCGCCGACGACGCGCACCCATTGCGGGTTCGGCGTGCGCAAGGCTTGCTCCTTGAGCATGCGCAAGGCGTCGGCCAGCGACGGCACGCCTTCCCAGCGCAATTCCAGGTTGTAGTTCAAGCCGCCGCGGATCAGGTGCAGGTGCGAGTCGTTCAGGCCGGGAATCACCGTGCGGCCACCGAGGTCGATCACGCGGCTGTCGGGCGCGCGGTGGCGCATGACGTCTTCAAGATCGCCCACGGCAAGGAATTTGCCGTCGGCGATGGCCACCGCGCTCGCTTGCGGGCAGCTTTTATCGACGGTATGGAAGCAGCCGTTGAGCAGTATCAAGGGGGCGGCGGCGGGGAGGGTGTGTTCTGGCATGGTGCAGCTCCATGGTTGCGGTGCGGGGAGGGCCGGCGTGCGCGGCGCGAAAGTCACGTCGGCCAGTGTAGCGGACGCCTCGCGCTTGAACACG
The DNA here is from genome assembly GCF_019345455.1 of Janthinobacterium sp. NKUCC06_STL. Lineage (NCBI taxonomy): Bacteria > Pseudomonadati > Pseudomonadota > Betaproteobacteria > Burkholderiales > Oxalobacteraceae > Janthinobacterium > Janthinobacterium sp. NKUCC06_STL. The sequence goes on along the minus strand of NZ_JAHKQY010000001.1, from coordinate 1,274,078 downwards.
GGCCAAAAGATCAGGTGAAGCGGGGCGCACTGGCCGAAGGACGGGGGCGCAGGCCTGCCGCATGGCTTACCATGCAGGCAGCGGCGCCGGGGAGCTGGCGCGTTTTTTGTTTTTTTAGTGCATTGCACGGTATCAGGAGTCATTCGATGGATCAGCCACCACACAGCCGCTTGTTCGGCACCAGCCTGGGATTTTTAGCCGGGTATGTCGATACCCTGGGTTTTATTGCCCTGTTTGGCCTGTTTACGGCCCATGTCACGGGCAACTTCGTGCTGATCGGCGCCGCCCTGGCGGATGCATCGCGCGCTTCCATCCTGCTGAAGTTTCTCGCTTTTCCCGCCTTTATCGCCGGCGTCGCCATCACGCGCCTGATGGTGCTGGCCGTCGAGCGCCGCGCCGGCCCGTCACTGACCCTGGCGATGCTGCTGCAGTGGGGCTTGCTGGCCGGCTTCATGGTGTTTGGCATCCTGGCCGAGCCGATCGGCAAGGATGTCAGTAACATGGCCATGGCGGCCGGTTTGCTGGGCACGGCCGCCATGGGCGTGCACAGCGCCACCAGCCGGCTGCTGCTGGCGCACCTGGCGCCCACCTCCATGATGACGGGGAACGTGACGCAGATAGTCATCGATACCGTCGACGTGTTGCGCGGCGCGGCCGATGCCGCCACCCATGCGCGCTGCGGCAAGTTTTTCTGGCCGCTGGCTGCCTTCGCCCTCGGCGCCATCGCCGCCGCCTTTGCCTACCTGGCCTTCGGCTTCGTGGCGCTGGCCGTGCCCTTGCTGCTGCTCGCCGGCCTGATCATCGTGCAGCATCGCAGCGGCCGCGCGGCGGTGCCTGCCGCCTGAGCCGCCATGCGCCTGCCCGTCCTGGCCGCGCTGTGCTGCCTGCTGCTGTTGTTCAGCCCTCCGGCGCTGGCCATCGACGTGGCGCGCGGCATCCACCAGCTGCAGCACACCAGCTGGACGTCCAGAGATGGCGCGCCGGACGACATCAGCGTCATCGCCCAAGGCGGTGACGGCTTCCTGTGGCTGGGCACCCATGCGGGCCTGGTGCGCTTTGACGGCCTGCGTTTCGAACCCTTGCGCGCGCGCCAGGGTGTGTTTCCCGATACGGTGATTCTGGCCCTCAAGCGCGCTGCCGACGGCGGCATGTGGGTGGGCTGGCAAGTGGGCGGCATCAGCCATGTCAAGGATGGCGTGGTGCGCAATTACGGCGAGGCGCAGGGCGTGCGGCCCGGTTCCGTCTGGGGTTTCGCCATCGACGCCACAGGCGCCGTGTGGGCCGCCGGCGTGGCCGGGGTGTCGCGCTTCGACGGCCGGCGCTGGCAGGCGATGGGGCCGGGGCAAGGCTACACGGCGCAAAAGGCCTCGGCCGTGTTCGCGGACCGCGACGGCAGGCTGGGCGTGTTCAGCGAACAGGGTTTATTTATCTGGCAGCCGGGCCAGGCGCGCTTCGCGCCGCCCGTGGGCCGCCTCGACTTGCGCGCGCCGCCGCAGCAGGGACCGGATGGCCGCCTGTATCTGCTGGAGCTGCGCGGCATTCGCATCATCGACTCGCTCGAGCGCTACGACCAGCTCGACCACCGCTGGATCTACCGCGATACGAGCGGCACCAGCGGCAGCATGCTGGTCGACCGCCAAGGCACCCTGTGGTTCGACAGCCAGTTCGGCCTGCACCGCACGCGCAGCGCCGGCGCGCTGGGGCCGCAGCAGCTGGGCATCAGCGGCGACACGGAATCGTTCCTGCCCAAGGATGGCTTGAGCAATGTGCTGATCGCTTCCCTGTGCGACGACAACGAAGGCAATGTCTGGGTCGCCACGTATGCGGGCCTGGACCGCTTTCGCCAGGCCGCGCCCGTGATCCTCAGCGCGCGCGCGGGGCCCGAGGCGCCCGAAGCCTTCCGCGCGCAGCAGCTGTCGCCCGGCACCGGCGGGCGCATGTGGCTGTCGAAGGAGGGCGATACGCCGCTGATGCTGGCGGCGCCCGACGGCAAGGTGCTGCGCGCGCCTGCGCTGGGTCCCGTCACGGCCATCATGGCGGCGCCGGGCGGCATCCGCGTCGGCACCCGCGCCGGCTTGCTGCGGCTCGATGGCGAGGATGGCCGCGTGCTCGAGACGATTGCCTATCCGCCGGAAGCGGCTGCGTTGAAGCGAGTGCGCATGGCCGTGAACGCGCCCGACGGCAGCCTGTGGGCGATTTTCAGCGGCGCCGGCGTATTTCAGTACGCGGACGGCGCATGGCGGCGCGAACCGGCCTTGCCCGAGGGCGGGCGCAAGGTGCCGCTGGCGCTGTTGGCCGATGCGGCCGGGCGCCTGTGGCTGTCCTATCCGGACGGCAGCGTGGCGGTGCTGGAAGGAGGGCGCCTGGCCAGCTATGGTCCCGCGCAGGGGCTCGATCTGGGCAAGGTGCCGGCGCTGCTGGAAACGGGCGGCCAGCTGCTGGCGGGCGGCCAGCAGGGCCTGGCCCTGTGGCGCGGCGGGCGCTTCGTGCCGCTGCGCGCCGCGGCGCCCGGCGTTTTCGACGGCGCGGTCGGCATGCTGCGCGCGCGCGACGGCAGCCTGTGGCTCAATACGGGCAATGGCGCCGTGCGCGTGGCCGCGGCCGAAGTGGCGCAGGCCCTGCGCGATCCGTCCTACGCCATGCAGGCGCGCTTGTACGATGGCGCCGATGGTTTGAACGGCAAAATGAGCTTGCTGCACAACGGCTCGATAGCCGAAGCGGACGATGGCAAAATCTGGTTTTCACGCGAGAGCGCGACCTTCTGGATCGACCCGCTCCAGCCGGTGCCGCCGCTGCCGGCACCGCAGGCCGAGATCGGCGCATTGATGGTCGACGGCCAGCGCGTCGCCGCCGCCGACTATGAGCGCCTGCCGGCCGGCACGCGCGGCGTGCAGTTCGCCTACAACGCCAGCAGCCTGGGCGCGCCGGCCCGCCTGCGTTTCCGCTATCGTCTGGAAGGCTATGACAATGTCTGGCAGAGCGCGGACGAGCGCCGCCAGGCGCAATATACGGGCCTGGGACCTGGCGCTTACCGCTTCCAGGTGAAGGCCATCAATGGCGACGGCGTGGCCAGCGCGGTGGCGCAACTGCCGTTCCGCGTGTTGCCCGCCTTTTACCAGACCTGGTGGTTCCGCAGTCTGTGCGCGGCGGCGCTGCTGGCGGCCGCGTATGGCGTCTGCCGCTGGCGGATGCGCGAGCACGCCGCGCGCCTGCAGGCGCGGATGGAGGCGCAGCAGGCCGAGCGCGAACGCATCGCGCGCGAGCTGCACGATACCCTGCTGCAGGGTACGCAGGCGATGATCCTGCACTTTCACAATGCCAGCATGGCCATCGCCGAGGATGATCCCGCGCGCGCCGCCATGCTGCGTGCGCTCGACGACGCCGATCGCATGCTGGGCGAAGGACGCGACCACGTGCATGATTTACGCGCGGGCGACGATGCCGGCGCGCGCTGGAGCGCCATCCTGCGGCGCGAAGGCGAGCGGCTGGCGGCGCAGCACGGCATCGTGTTCCGCTATGCGCAGGAAGGCGAGGCGCGCCTGCTGCATGCGCGCGCCGCGCACGAGATCTACCGCATCGCCAGCGAAGCGCTGCGCAATGCCTTCCGGCATGCGCGCGCGCAGGTGGTCGAGGTGACGGTGCGCTATGCGTGCGGCGGCATCGAACTGCTCGTGCGGGACGATGGCCAGGGTTTGCCGCCGGTGGTGGCGGCGAACGGGCAGATTCCCGGACACTGGGGCATGCCCGGCATGCGCGAGCGCGCCGCGAAACTCGGTGCGCGCTTGTCCGTGGGCGGGCGCGATGGAGGCGGCACGCAGTGGCGCCTGCGGGTGCCGGCGCGGCGCGCCTGGCCGCTGGCGCAAGGACCGTTGCGCCGCTGGTGGCAGCGCTGGCGCCGCTCAGGCGTCGAGGATGCCGCGCCGTAGCGCGATGGTGACGGCGTGGGTGCGGTCCCGGGCGCCCAGCTTGGCCAGGATGGTGCTCATGTGCGCCTTGACGGTTTCTTCCTTGATCTGCAGCAGGGCGCCCGTTTCGCGGTTGGAATTGCCTTGCGCGACCTGCTTGAGCACGTCCAGTTCGCGGTTCGACAGCACGTCGCTGCACGCATACAGGGCCAGTTCCGCCTCGATCTCAGGCGTGATGTGGCGCCGCCCCGCGTGCACGTTCTGTATCGCCGCCAGCAATTCGTGGCGCAGCGCGCTTTTCAGCACATAGCCGCAGGCGCCCGCGCGGATGGCGCGCAGCACTTGCGTGTCGCCCTTGTAGGTGGTCAGCACGATGATGCGCGCCTGCGGATGGCGTGCGCGGATGGCGCCGATGGCGTCAAGGCCGCTCATGACCGGCATCTGCAAATCCATCAGCGTGACATCGGGCTGCAGCGCGTCGAACTGCTGCACCGCCTGCTGGCCATCGGTGGCCTGGCCCGCCAGTTGCACGCCCGGAAATGACTGCAGCAAGGTGGCGATGCCGTCGAGCAGCAACTGGTGGTCGTCGGCAATGAGAATGCGTATCGGTGCCGTATCGCTGCGCATGGTGTTGTCTGGCAAAGAGGAGTTAGCGATCAAGAGTCGTCGGAGCATGGTGAGCAAAAGGTATTTTACCGCAGCGCCTGCCCTCGTGCAGGAGGTATTTCCCATAGGCAATCAACATGCCAGCCTATATTTAGATAGTGGTGCGGGCACGCCGCCAGGCATACGATGCACGGCAGTACCCACTCAACCCTGTCTTCATGGATGACATCATGACCAATCCGAAACTGGAAGTCCTTACCCCCGACAATTGCCAGATCATTTTCATCGACCAGCAGCCGCAAATGGCGTTCGGCGTGCAGTCGATGGACCGGCAAGCGCTGAAAAACAATACCGTGGGCCTGGCCAAGGCCGCCAAGGTGTTCAACATCCCCACCATCATCACCACGGTGGAGACGGAAAGCTTCTCCGGCCACACCTATCCGGAATTGCTGGACGTCTTCCCCGGCAAGGATATCCTCGAGCGCAGCTCGATGAATTCCTGGGATGACCAGAAGGTGCGCGATGCGCTGGCCGCCAACGGCAAGAAGAAAGTCGTCGTGTCGGGTCTGTGGACGGAAGTGTGCAACAACAGCTTCGCCCTGTGCGCGATGCTCGAAGGCGACTACGAGATCTACATGGTGGCCGACGCTTCCGGCGGCACGTCGAAGGAAGCGCACGACTACGCCATGCAGCGCATGATCCAGGCCGGCGTGGTGCCGGTCACCTGGCAGCAGGTGCTGCTGGAATGGCAGCGCGACTGGGCGCACAAGGCAACTTACGACGCCGTGATGGCCATCGTGCGCGAACACTCGGGCGCCTACGGCATGGGCGTCGACTACGCCTACACGATGGTGCACAAGGCGCCGCAGCGCATTCACGGCGAACACGCCACCCTGGCGCCGGTGCCTGCCAAGTAAACGCCGCGCGGCTATGCCATGCGCCGCGCGCCTGACCGCGCGCGGCGTTTTTTTTCATCGAAAGGAATGCGCCATGAAGTTATATGTGATTTCGCTGGCCGTGGGCTTGCTCGTTGGCATCATCTATGCCGTCCTGCAGGTGCGCTCGCCGGCGCCGCCCGCGATTGCCCTGATCGGTCTGCTGGGCATGCTGATCGGCGAACAGATCGTCCCCGGCGTCAAGCGCCTGATGGCGGGCGAAGCCATCACGGTGTCGTGGCTGCGCAGCGAATGCGTGCCGAAGATCAGCGGCGTGGAAGCCAAGCCGACATTGGCCAAGGCCGCGGCAAAGTTGGATGATGATGCAGCGTAAATGCTGGGGTCAGACCCGGCAGGTCTGACCCCGGTTCCCTGGAGCTAGAACGCGCCCAGCAAGCCGCGCCGGGCGGCCACCGTGGCCGCTTCAGTGCGGCTTGATACGTTGAGCTTGGTCAAAATATTATTCACGTGAAATTTGACGGTGCCCACCTCGATGCCGGCGCTGCGCGCGATCATCTTGTTGCTCTTGCCCGCGGACAGGTGCAGCAGGATGTCGTGCTCGCGTTTCGACAGGCGGTTCGCCTCGATGCGGCCGGCTTGCTGCGCCGCCAGTTCCGGCGGCAGGTAATGTCTGCCGGCGGCCACCTGGCGGATGCACTGCGTCAGTTGCAGGAAACCGGAATCCTTCAGCAGGTAGCCGCGCGCGCCGGCGCGCAAGGCCCGGTGCACGCTGTCCTCGCCCTGGTAGGTGGTGAGGATGACGATTTTCGCTTGCGCGTCGTCTGCGCAGATGCGCTCGATCGCTTCGACGCCATGCATTTCCGGCATGTTCAAATCCATCAGCACCACGTCGGGCCGCAGCTCCCGGTACAGCTCCACGGCGGCGCGGCCCGTGCCGGCCTGGCCCAGCAGGAGGAAACCTGGCAAGGATGCGATCAGCGAGGCCAGGCCGGCCAGGATCAGCGGGTGGTCGTCGGCGATCAAGAGGGTAATCGCTGCATTGGCCGGGGGCGTGCTCATGTTCATGTCCATGTCCATGGTTGTCCTCATAACGCTGGCAGGGTGAAGTGGAAGACGCTGCCGTGGGGCGCGCCGGGCGCATGCCACAGGCGGCCGCCATGCGCGTCGACGATGCGGCGGCAGATGGCCAGGCCCATGCCCATGCCGTCCGGCTTGCTGGAATACAGGGCGTGGTACAGGCGGCCTGCCGCCTGCGGCGCGATGCCGGCGCCATTGTCGGCGATGCTGAAATGCTGCACGCCCCCATCCAGTTGCGAAGACAGCAGCACCGTGCGCGGCCGGCCGCTGGTGCCCTGCAGGGCTTCGATGGCGTTCATCAGCAGATTCAGGATGACTTGCCGGAATTGCACCGGGTCGGCGTGCAGCAGCGGGCGGCCAGGTGCCAGCTGCGTTTCCAGGTGGATGGCGTGGCGTTGCAGTGGCGCGCGCAGCAACGGCAGCAGGTCTTGCACGGCGTCGTCGGCAATAAAATGATCGTGGCTGCCCGGCGCCTTGCAGGCCAGGCCGTGCACGCTGCGCAGCACGGCGCTGGCATGGCTGCCGGCGCTGGCGACCAGGGCCAGCGCCGCGCGCGCCTCGTCGAGGCGGGGCGGATCGTGGTCGAGCCAGCGCAAGGCGGCATCGGCATTGAGCGCGATGGCCGCCAGTGGCTGGCGCACTTCGTGCGCGACCGATGCGGCAAATTCACCCATGCCGTCCATGCTGCCCATGCGCTGTGCGTGCGCCAGGCTGGCGTCTTGCGTCTGATGGAAAAAATGCATGCTGGCCATCGCCGTGCTCCTGTCGCTGTCGCGGCGGATGCCGCACTGCAACAAGTATGCACGCGCCGTCAGGCAAGGCAGTTATACGAATGGGGGAGGCGGGCGGTTTTTTTATGCGGCGGAGGCGATAAGCACCGCCGGGCGGGCCGGCGGTGCGGGGAGCGCAGAACGGATCAGGACTTGATAAAGGCCAGCAAGTCTTCGTTCAGGCGATCCTTGTGGGTGGCCGGCAAGCCGTGCGGCGCGCCTTCATAGATGACCAGTTTGGCGTTCTTGATGAGCTTGGCCGCGGCCTTGCCGGAAGCGTCGATCGGCACGATCTGGTCGTCGCCGCCGTGCACCACCAGGGTCGGCACGGAGATTTTCTTCAGGTCGGCCGTGAAGTCCGTCTCGGAAAACTGCTTGATGCAATCGTAGGCGTTCTTGATGCCGCACTGCATGCCCTGCAGCCAGAAGGTGTCGCGCATGCCTTGCGATACCTTGTTGCCGGGACGGTTGGCGCCGAAGAAGGGCACCGTCAGATCCTTGAAAAATTGCGAACGGTCGGCCAGCACGCCAGCGCGGATGCCGTCGAACACCGACATCGGCAAGCCGCCCGGATTGGTGTCCGACTTGACCATCTGCGGCGGCACGGCGCCCACCAGCACGGCCTTGGCCACGCGTTTTTCGCCATGGCGGCCGATATAGCGGGCCACTTCGCCGCCGCCCGTCGAATGGCCGACCAGGGTCGCGCCCTTGATGTCGAGCGCGTCGAGCAGGGTGGCCAGGTCGTCGGCGTAGGTATCCATGTCATTGCCCTGCCATGGCTGGCTGGACAGGCCGTGGCCGCGGCGGTCGTGCGCGATCACGCGGTAGCCGTGGCTGGCCAGGAACATCATCTGGTCTTCCCAGGCGTCGCCCTGCAATGGCCAGCCGTGGCTGAAGACGACGGGCGTGCCGGTGCCCCAGTCCTTGAAGTGGATGACGGTGCCGTCCTTGACGGTAACGCTGTTGACGCTGAGCTTGCCCGGCGCGTTGGCGGCTGCAACGGCAGGCTTGGCGGCTGCGCTGGCGCCACCGGCGGCCAGCAGGCCCGCACCGGCGGCGACACCGGCGACGCTGACGAGCAGCTTGCGGCGGGAAGTGACTTCTTCGGCTTCGATTTTCTTCGACATGATGCATTTCCTTCGGGGATGGGGGAGGGAGGCCGGTTGCGGCCTGGACCAGTGATGGTATCGGCCAGTCTAGGCCTTCGCGCGCGCTGGCGCCTCTGCCAAAAGACCAGTCGCGCCGCGTCTCCCGCCTGCCTATGATGGCTGGCAGCGGCGCGCCGCGCCGACTGGCTTTCCCACTGGAGTAATCATGAAGAAAAACTCGATGGCGGCGCTGGCCGGCCCCTTCTTACCCGATGCCGGCTTGCTGTTTGCGCGCGTGGCGGGCGCGCTGCTGGTGCTGCACGTGCACGGCTTGCCCAAGCTGCTGCATTTTTCCGAGGAACTGGCGCACATCGACGACCCGCTGCACCTGGGCCGCGCCGTCACCCTGTATTGCGCCCTGTTCGCGGAAATCGTCTGCCCGCTGCTGGTCGCCGCCGGCTTGCTGACGCGCCTGGCCTGCCTGCCATTGCTGTTCCTGCTGGGCGTGTCGATGCTGCTCGTGCACCCTGACTGGAGCATCGCCGACGGCCAGTTCGGCTGGCTGCTGATCATCGTTTTCGGCACGATTGCCATCAGCGGCGCGGGCAGGTATTCGGTCGATGCGCGGTTGCGCCGTTAAATGACGAATTCCCCGTGTACGGCCGGCTTGTGCGCCAGCAGCAGCGATAATTTCTTCAATGCGCTGGCCAGGCGCGCGCGGTCGCGGAGGCTGCCCAGCGAGATGCGGATGGCGTTCGGCGGGCGGCTGTCGTAGAAGGCGTCCGATGCCGTGACGGCCACGCCCTGGGCGCGGGCCGTGGCGGCCAGTTCGCGCGAGGTCCAGTAGCTGGGCAGTGAAAACCAGACATGGATACCGTCGCTGCGCGGGTGGCTGCTGCCGGTGAGGATGGTGCGGATGATGTCCTGGCGCGCATCCGCTTCGCTGCGGATGCCGGCCAGCAGCGCATGCGCGGAGCCGTCGTGTATCCATTGCGTCGCCAGCGCCGTCGTCAGCGGCGTGGCCATCAGGCTGAAGGACCGCAGCGCCTGCAGCAAGCGCTCGCGCAGCTGCGCGTCGGGCACCAGTGCATAGGCCATGCGCAAGCCGGGCGCCAGGCATTTCGACAGGGTGGCGATATACGACACGTGGCCAGGCGCGTAATGGGCCAGCGGGGGCGGCGCGTCGGACGCCAGCAGCCAGTACGGATCGTCCTCGATGATGTGCATGCCGCAGCGGATGGCCACTTCCGTGATGGCCAGGCGGCGTGCGGCCGGCATGGTGTGCGCCGTCGGATTTTGCAGGGTGGGATTCAGGTAGACGAGGCGCGCATGGTGCTTGCGGCTGGCTTTTTCCAGCGCCTCGGGCAGCATGCCGTCCGCATCCTTTTCCACGACGATGACCTTGCGGTTCAACTGTCCCGCCGCCGAGCGCAAGCCGGGGTACACGGCGCCTTCCGTGAGAATGGCGTCGCCGGGCCGGCTCAGGGTCAGGATCAGCGCCGCCAGCGCCGCCTGCGCGCCGGGGCAGGCCACCACGTGTTCCGCATCGACGTCGCCGAACATGGGCGCCAGCCAGACGGCGCCTGCCGCGCGATCGGCCTTGCCGCCGCCGCCCAGGTGATAGCTCATCAACAGATCGCTGTCCGTGCGCATCAGCACCTGCGCCACGCCCTGTTTCAGCAAGTCGTCAAAATCCACGCCCACCGGTGGCGGCGGGATATTCATGCTCAGGTCCAGCATCTGCGTCAATTCCACTTTCGGCGCCGCCACATAGGTGCCGCGCGCGCCATGCCCTTCCAGCAGGTTGCGGCGCTTGGCTTCGTCATAGGCGCGCGTCACCGTCGTCAGGTCGATCTGGAACAGCGCGGCCAGACTGCGCTGCGGCGGCAAGCGGTCGCCCGGGCGCAGGCTGCCGTCGGACAACGCGCGCTCGAGCATGTCGGCGATCTGCAGGTAGCGCGGACCGCCGTGCTGCACGAACGGCGTGATCCACGCATGGGCCCGGCTTTCTTCTTGTATGGCTTTTGATTTGGACATTTGTTTATATGTATGGGTATTGCCTCTCCCAATTATGCGGAAAATCCGCTTAAAAATCCATACATATTTGGTTTTCCCGCCCGCCCTACCAAGCCGGCGGGGATTGTTATTTCCAATAGGAATTTAAGTCTGCGCCTCAAGGTGTGGCAGCGCACGGTGGCGCCCGGCGTGGGCGGTTAAGGTAGTGCCAACAGCTTGCTGCTGATCCACTGTTTGATATGGCTCAGCCCGGCAGCGTTTAGGCGCTTCTTTTTCCCCGAAGCGAGGAGAATCATGATTCGGTCACGGCATCGAGCATGGTTGAAATTATTCACTGTTAAAGGAAACCATCATGAACGCGATTGAAAAAACCAGCTCCGATATGAACGGCACCGCCCAGGATACCCGCCAGGATTTGCACCGCACCATCGACAAGGTGGCAAGCCAGGCCCAGCCCCTGGCCGACAAGGTGGCCACGCGCGCCCATGACGGCGTGGACCAGGTAGGCGACCGCCTCGATCAGGTCAGCGATACCGTCAACAAGGCTTCCGAAACCCTGATGGCGCGTGGCAAGCAATTGGGCGCCGCCTGCCAGCGCGCCGGCGAAACGGGCCGCGATTATGTGCGCGAGCGCCCGGCCGTGTCCCTGCTGATCGCGGCGGCCGCAGGCTATGGCCTGTCGAAACTGCTGGGTTCGCGCAAATAAGTTCTGCGCCTTCCTGGAAGGTTTTTGTCGTGGGCGCCGCTCCCTTCGCCGTCATGGCGGGGCGGGCCGGCACCCACGCGCACAAGGTACAAGGTAGTAGCAGGCAGTAAAGGAGAGTGATGATGCGCTCCATTTTGTTGTGGTTGATCGGCATACCTATTCCCATCATTATTTTGATTGCCCTGTTCGTGCGCTGAATGAGGGAGTTATAGCGTTCTCCCGGGGCAAACTACTCACAGGAGACGTAATGGCTACCAACAAGAAAACGCCGTCCACGGACGGTGCAGGTTCCGTATTGAGCAGTATGTCCGGCCCATCCGACAGCAATGCGCCGCACAGCCTGGGCGCGGACAACGACGTGACCCGCGCGCTGCTGCAAAAGACGGCCGCCGGCCAGCAGCTATCCGCCGCCATGGCCGTCAATCCCAAGGAAGACGGGCAGTATGGCGAGGCGGCGCGCACGCCGGCCGAAGGCGTGCATGTGGCAACGGGCGAGCCGCTGGCCACGGCCAGCACCACGGGCGAAACGCTACCTTCTCCGAAGACGGGCGATGGCCAGCCGGCGCTGGGAGAAAATGCGCTGAATAGCTCGCTGGATGGCGCCCGTAGCGACGACAGCGGCTGCGTGCTGACGACCAATCAGGGCGTGCCCGTGGGCGACAACCAGAACTCGCTGAAGGCGGGCTTGCGCGGCCCCACCCTGATGGAAGATTTTATTTTGCGTGAAAAGCTCACGCATTTCGACCATGAGCGCATCCCCGAGCGCGTCGTGCATGCGCGCGGCTCGGCCGCCCACGGCTACTTCGAATGCTACAAGGAGCAAAGCAAGCTGACACGCGCTGCGCCGTTCGCCAGGGCGGGCAAGCGCACGCCCGTCTTCGTGCGCTTTTCCACGGTGGCCGGTGAACGCGGTTCCACCGATACGGCGCGCGACGTGCGCGGCTTTGCCGTGAAGTTTTATACGGACGAGGGCAACTGGGATTTGGTCGGCAATAACATCCCCGTCTTCTTCATCCAGGATGCGATGAAGTTCCCGGACGTGGTCCATGCCGTCAAGCCCGAGCCGCACCATGGTATGCCGCAGGCGGCCAGCGCGCACGACACCTTTTGGGACTTCGCCTCGCTGTCGCCGGAAATCACGCACATGCTGATGTGGGTCATGTCGGACCGCGCCATCCCGCGCAGTTATCGGATGATGCAGGGCTTCGGCGTGCATACCTTCCGCCTTGTCAATGCCAAGGGCCAGTCCGTGTTTTGCAAATTCCACTGGTCGCCGATGGCCGGCACGCATTCGCTCGTGTGGGACGAAGCCGTCAAGATCAGCGGTGCCGATTCCGACTTCCACCGGCGCGACCTGTGGGAATCCATCGAGTGCGGAGAATACCCGGAATACGAGCTGTCCTTCCAGGTCTTCACGGAAGCGCAGGCGGAAGCGTTTCCCTTCGACGTGCTCGACCCGACCAAGCTGATTCCCGAAGAAGTCGTCCCGCTCATCCCCGTCGGGAAAATGGTCTTGAACCGCAATCCCGACAATTTTTTCGCCGAGACGGAGCAGGTGGCCTTTTGCACGGCGCACATCGTGCCCGGCATCGATTTCAGTAACGATCCGCTGCTGCAGGGACGCATCCATTCCTATGTCGATACCCAGCTGACGCGCCTGGGCGGCCCCAATTTCCACGAAATTCCCATCAATGCGCCGCTGGCGCCCGTGCACAACAACCAGCGCGACGGCATGCACCGCCAGGCCATCAACCGGGGCCGGGTCGCGTATGAACCGAACTCGCTGGCGGGCGGCTGTCCGTTCCAGGCGGGCGCGAAAGGATTCAACAGTTTTCCCGCTTCCGCCGAGGGTGACAAGGTACGCGGCAAGCCCGAGAAATTCGCCGAACACTACGCCCAGGCGCGCCTGTTCTGGATCAGCCAGACGCCCGTCGAACAAGACCATATCGTGCATGCGTTCCGCTTTGAACTGAGCAAGGTGCAAACGGTGGCCATCCGCCAGCGCATCGTCGCCATGCTGCGCAATGTCGATGAGACCCTGGCGCAGCGCCTGGCCGATGGCCTGGGCCTGGCCCTGCCGCCCGCCATGCCGCGCGCCTCGCTGCAGCCACTGCCGGCGTATCCGCCATCGCCCGCGCTGTCGCTGTTTTTCCGCCCCGGCAAGACGGGCATTCACACCCTGCGCGTGGCCATCCTGGTGGGGCCGGGCAGCGATGGCGCGCAGGTGCGCAATATCTATGCCACGCTGCTGGCCGATGGCGCCGTACCGCGCCTGGTGGGCAGCCACCTGGGGAAAGTCGACACCAGCGGCGGCGCGCCGCTCGACGTGGAAATTTCGCTTGAAGCGGGACCGTCCGTGTTGTTCGATGCCGTCGTGGTGCCGGACGGCCAGGGCGCCGTGCAGCAGCTGGCCAGCGACGCCAATGCGCTCGACTTCCTGCGCCTGCAATACCGCCACTGCAAGCCGATGCTGGCCATCGGCGCGGGCAAGGACTTGCTGGACAAGGCGGGCGTGCCGGTGACCCTGCCCGACGGCAAGCCCGATCCCGCCATCATCGTCGCGCCTTCCGGCGACGTAGCGAAAGCCGTGGCTGCGTTCAAGAAAGCGCTGGCCGCGCACCGGGCGTTTGCGCGCGAGACGGATCCGCCCCGGTTGTAATGGGCGGCATCAGCACAGGGCCGGCGCCGCCGGCCCCGTTGCCTACCCCGTTTGCGCCGCAGGCGCAACGCCATGCAACAATGTAAACAATAAAAACGTCCTGCGGTGATATGCTGCTGACTAGAACTGTTCATTTGCAACTATTTGCTTGAAGGAAGCAGAACGGCAGCAAGGAACGGCTTCAGCAAACCGGATCGCGATTACTGCATGGACAAGTACACACCTCGGACCTGGGGGCCGGGCGAACGCCCGACCTTGCCCGGGTCGCCATCGATGCCCGAACATTCGACGCCCAAGCGTGTCGCGTATTTCATCGTCGGCCTGATCGTCGCGCTGACGGGGGGACTGGGCAACGGCCTGGTGACGGCCAATTTGCTGAACCTGCAAGGATCGCTGGCCGCCTACGCCTATCAGATGCAGTGGCTGCCGGCCGCCTACGTGATGACCATCGTTTCCATGAATCTGCTGCTGGTGAAGTTCCGCCAGCAGTTCGGCCTGCGCCTGTTCACGGAAGCGTTCCTGGTGCTGTATGCGCTCGTCACCTTCGCCCACCTGTATGCGAATACCTTGCCGTCGGCGATCGCCGTGCGCGCCGCGCATGGCATGGTGGGCGGTGCGCTGGGCGTGCTGGGGCTGTACTACACCCTGCAGGCGTTTCCCGCGCGCCACCGCCTCAAAGGCGTGGTGCTGGGCCTTGGTTTTGCCCAGCTGGCCTTGCCGCTGGCGCGCATCTTCACTTCCGAACTGCTGCAGATCGGCGAGTGGCACGGCCTGTACCTGTTCGAGCTGGGACTGGCCCTGCTGGCTCTGGGCTGCGTGCTGGCCCTGAAACTGCCGCCCGGCGACCGCGTGCAGACGTTCGAGCCGCTCGATTTCCTGACTTTCATCCTGTTCGCGCCCGGCGTGGCACTGCTGTGCGCCGTGCTGGCGCAGGGGCGCACGGCGTGGTGGATGGAATCGGAGTGGGTGGGCGTGTGCCTGGCGTGCTCCATCGTGCTGATCGCCGCGTCGCTGGCCATCGAACATAACCGCGCCCGCCCGCTGCTCAACACGCGCTGGCTCACCACGGGCAAGATCGCCAAGCTGTTTTTATCCGTGCTGCTGTTTCGCATCGTGCTGTCCGAATCGACGGGCGCCGTCGGGTTTTTGCAGGCGCTGGGCTTGAACACGGACCAGATGCAGAACCTGTTCATCGTGGTCCTGCTGGGCAGCGTGGCGGGCCTGGTGGTCAGCGCGCTGACGATCAATCCGGCCACCCTGAACCGCTCGCTGATGTTCGCGCTGCTGCTGATCGCCTTTGGTGCCCTGATCGATGCGCACGCCACCAGCCAGACGCGCCCCGTCAACATGTATGTCAGCCAGTTTCTACTGGCCTTTGGCGGCACGTATTTCCTCGGCCCCACCATGGTGGCCGGCATGGGCGCCGTGATCGCCGAACCGCGCAATCTGGTGAGTTTTTCCGTGATGTTTACCATGACGCAGAACCTGGGTGGCTTGCTCGGTGCGGCCATCGTCGGCACCATCCAGACGGCGCGTGAAAAATACCATTCCAGCTACCTGGTCGAGCATCTCACCATGCTCGACCCGCAGGTGGCCGCGCGCGTGCAGTCCGGCGCCGCAAGCTATGGCGGCGTGCTGACGGATCCCGCCTTGCGCAGCGCCCAGGGCGTGGCGCGCCTGGGCGCCATCGCCACGCGCGAAGCCAACGTGCTGGCCTACAACGACGTTTTTTTGATGATCGCCGGCGTCGCCATCGCCACCCTGATCTGGATGCTGGTCAGCCAGTCCTGGACCCGCATCACCACCGGCGCGCGCCGCCTGGTCGGCCCCGTGCGCGATGCGCAGACGGCCATGGCCATCGTCCCCATTACCAATTCGGAACCGAGCAATGACAGAAAATAACACCACGCCGCCAGTACAGCCCACCGCACCCGCACCCGCACCCGCACCCGCACCCGCACCCGCCGCCCCTTCTACGGCGCAGCCGGACCGGCGCCACCAGTGGCTGTCCGCGCTGGCCTTTGCCGCCGTGGCCCTGGTGGGCGTGCTGATCGTGCTGTACGCGTGGCGGCTGCCGCCGTTCACCAGTCCCATCGTGACGACGGAAAACGCCACCGTGCGCGGGCAGGTGACCATCATCGGCACCCAACTGTCCGGCTATGTAGTGGAAGTGACGGTGCAGGATTTCATGGACGTCAAGGAGGGCCAGCTGCTGGTGCGCATCGATGACCGCATCTACCAGCAGCGCTACGAGCAGGCGCAGGCCCAGCTGGCCGCGCAGCAGGCGGCGCTGTCGAACTGGGCACAGCAAAAGGCCAGCGCGCAGGCGGGCATTTCCGTCAGCGAGGCCGTGATGGCGAATGCGGAAGCGCAGGCGCGCAAGGCCAGCGCCGACCTCAATCGCGTGGAGCAGCTGGTGGCCGATGGTTCATTGTCGCAGCGCGAACACGACCAGTCGCGCGCCACGCAGGCGCAGATGGCGGCAGCGCTGGCGCAGGCCAGAGCCAACCTCGACATCGCCCAGCAAAGCGTGCATTCCGTGGTGGTCAACAAGCAGGCCCTGGAAGCGGCCGTGGCCAATGCGCAGGCGGCCGTCAAGGCGGCGAAGATCGATCTCGATAACACGCGCATCGTGGCGCCATCCGATGGCCAGCTGGGCCAGGTGACGGTGCGCCAGGGCGCCTACGTGAATTCGGGCGCGCAGCTGATGGCGCTGGTGCCGCGCCAGATGTGGGTGATCGCCAATTTCAAGGAAACGCAGATGAATGGCGTGCAGGAAGGGCAGAGCGCCACCTTCCACGTCGATGCGCTCGACGGCGCCGTGCTGACGGGGCAGGTCGAGCGCATTTCGCCAGCCACCGGCTCCGAATTTTCCGTGCTGCCGGCCGATAACGCGACGGGCAACTACCTCAAAATCGCCCAGCGCATTCCCGTGCGCATCCGTATCGATGCGGGCCAGGCAAATGCGCGCCGCCTCGTGCCGGGCATGTCGGTGGTGGTCAGCGTCGACACGTCCGCCGTGCTGAACGACTCGGCGGAGAATCCCGCGCCGCCACCGCCACCGAAGAAGGCCAAGCCATGAAGCGCCGTTTCCTGCTGATGGCCGGTGCGCTGGCGCTGGCCGGCTGCGCCGCCAACGCGCCACCGCAGCCCGCATCGGCACTGCAGCTGCCATCCGGCTGGCGTGCGCAAGCCATCGGCGCACCTGCGGCGACCGAGGCCCATGTCGAGCAGCTGTGGTGGCAGGCCTTCGGTGATCCGGTCTTGAGCGACCTGGTGGGCGAGGCGCTGGCGCGCAATGGCGATTTGCGCGTGGCGCGCGCCCGCGTGCAGGAGTACCGCGCGCGCCTGGCGCAGGCCGACGCGAACCGCGCGCCCAACCTGGCCTTCGACGGCTCGCCCACGCGCACGCGCACCCTGGCGTCCAGCGGCAAGCCGTATGTGACGAACGTCTTCCAGGCGGAACTGCAGGCCAGTTATGAAATCGACGTGTGGGGCCGGCTGGCCAGTCTGAGCGATGCGGCCGGCGAGAGCTATCGCGCCGAGCAGGCCAGCCTCGATGCGGCGGCCCTGTCGATCGCCGCCAGCGTGGCGACGAGTTATCTGAATTTGCGGGGACTCGACGCGCAGCTGGCGCTGACGCAATCGACCTTGCAGCTGCGCGAACAGTCGCGCGAGCTGGCGCGCAAGCAGTTCGAGGTGGGCTACAGCTCGCGCCTGGAATGGCTGCAGGCGCAATCGGAATACCATGCGGCGGCCGAACAGGTGCCGCAGCTGCAACGGCAGATATTCGAACAGGAAAACGCGCTGGCCATCCTCGTCGGCGGCAATCCCGGCCCCATCGCGCGCGGCTTGCCGCTGGCCGAGCTGGCGGCGCCCGGCGTGCCGGCCGGCCTGCCATCCGAATTGCTGCGCCGGCGGCCCGACATCGCGCGCGCGGAACACAACCTGGCGGCCGCCAACGCCAGCCTGGCCGCCACGCGCGACCAGCTGCTGCCCTCGTTCAAGCTGACGGCCGTCGGCGGTGGGCAGGCCACGACATTGACCGATTTTTTGCATGCGCCCACGGCCTTGTGGCGCCTGACGGCCTTGGCGGCCGGCCCCCTGTTCGATGGCGGCCGGGTGCAGGCGCAGACGGATGCGGCTGGCGCGCAGCGCGACCAGCTCGTGTACGCGTATGAAAACGTGGTGCGCAATGCCTTCGCCGAAACGGAAAACAGCCTGGGCGCCATCTACCGGCTGCGGCAGCAAGCCGTGGAAAACGATGCGCGCCGCGCGACGGCGGCGGACACCCTGCGCATCGCGCACAACCGCTACCGCAATGGTTATGCCTCGTACCTGGAAGAACTCGACGCCCAGCGCACCCTGTACAGCGCGGATGTGGGCCTGCTGCAGCTGAAGACGCGCATCCTCGTCGCTTCGGTCGACCTGTACCGCGCCATGGGCGGCGGCTGGTCGGCCAAGACGCAATAGGCGCGTGTGCACGGCGCGGCCAGTGTAATATTCTGAGCAGGGAAAGCGGCGGCATGGTGCCGGCTGCTCCCATCACGAACGAGGTCGCAGCATGACGATTTTTGGCATAGGCATCCACATCCTGATCGCGGTATTTTTTGCGATCCACGTGGTGCGCAACGGGCAGCAGCTGTACTGGCTGCTCATTTTATTCATGTTCCCGCTGCTGGGCAGCGTGGTGTATTTCTTCGCCATCTACCTGCCCAATTCGCGCCTGCCGCAAGGCGCGCGCAAGGTCGCTTCGGTGGCCGTGCAGGTGCTCGATCCGAACCGCGAATTGCGCGAGGCGAAAGCCGCTTTCGAGTACACGCCGACGGCGCAAAACCAGATGCGCCTGGCCAGCGCGCAGCTCGAAGCGGGCGATGCGCAGGAAGCGGCATCGACGTACGAAGCCTGCCTGCGGGGAGCGTTTTCCTCGGACCTGGAAATTCGCCTCGGTGCGGCACGCGCCTACCTGGAATGCGAACGGGGCGCCGAAGCGCTGACGCACCTGGAATTCATCCGCCGCACGGATATCCAATTTCGTCCCGAGATGGTGTCCCTGCTGACGGCGCGCGCGCTGGCGCAAAGCGGGCGCCAGGTGGAAGCGAAGGCGGAATTCGACGATGCGCTGACGCGCTACAACAGCTTCGAGTGCCGCGCCGAGTGCGCGATCTGGGCGCTGCGACAGGGCGACAAGGTATTGTCGGAGCGTTTGCTGCTCGATATCGACAGCGCCATGGCCCGCTGGAGCAGCCATACGCGTGCCATGTATGCGCCGCTGCTGGTGCGCCTGGAAGCGGCGCGCCGCTGATGTGTTGCCGGTGTCTGGCTCAGACGCCAGGCACCGTGTTCTTGCCCTCGACCAGTTTGTATCCCTTGCCATCGAAGCCATAGCGCGCGTGGCCGTTGAGGGACGTGGCGATGCGCGGCGGGTCTTCGTCGGGCTTGACCGTGATGCCGGGCTTGATCTTCTCGGAGGCGCCCTTGAAATCGATCAGCAAGTCATCGTAGGCGCCGCCATTGCGCGCTGGCGCGAAGCGCCACTTGCCATCGACCATCCAGCACTCGTCCATGTCCGGCGTGCAGGCGCCCATATTGTCCGAGTACAGGTCGATGCCGCCATCGAGTGCGGTCACCTTGTCGTCGCCGATTTCAAACAGGGCCAGTTGCGTGATGGTGTAGCCCTGACCCGTATAGCCATGGCGGATCGCCAGTCCCGGCTTGTTCGCGCCCAGCATGACCCAGTGGACTTCGCCGAGCTGGCCCGACGAACCGAGGGCGGCGATGTTTTCCAGCCGCTTCACAACTTGCCACTGGCCGTCTTCCGGCTGGCCCTTGGGCGCCAGGAAAAACACATTCAACAGTCCCGATGAGGCATGCGCCGATTCGGCCGTGCCTTCCGTGTTGGCCGTTTCCGCATTTGCCACCAGAATGGCACGTCCATCGGGCAGCAGCTTGTGGCTGACGGCGCTGACCACGTAACTGAGTTTGTCGACGTGGTTATCGGGATCGGACAGGTCGGCCAGCGCATCCTCGCTGTCGCTGCGGTAGTCCTTGCCGAAGACGGCGCGCATCATGCCCACCTCGCGCTCGCGCGCCTGCGGCGTGTTCATCGCTTCCGTCCTGGGGGCGGTGGCGGCCGGCGGCGGCACGTGTTCGGCCGATGCGGAGTCTGCTGCGGCAGCGGCTGCGGGGACTTCGGTGACCACGTCAGCTGCCAGGTCGGCGCTGGCGGGGGCGGTCTTGTCCGAGCAGGCGCCGAGCAGCGCGGATACCAGCAGCAGGACGAGCGGGGTACGGTAATTCATAGGCAGGGCAGATTGCGTTCATGGAGAATGGGCGCAGTATGCCAGATAGATGGCAGCGAGGGAGCGCGGCCTGGCGGCCGATCCCTCGCTTCCTTGCCCGCAGGGGGCGATTTTGCAAACAATGGCGGCGCTTATTTTTCCAGCGCCACCTTGTCATCGCGTCGCAGCGGCGCCTTCTGGCGGCGCAGTTTCGCCATGCCGCGCTTGAGCAGGTGCTCGAGGTCGTCGATGTAGGTGAACACGGCCGGCACCACCAGCAGGCTCAATAGGGTAGAGGTGATCAGGCCACCGATGACGGTAATGGCCATCGGCGAACGGAAGCTGGGGTCGGCGCCCCAGCCCAGTGCCAGCGGCATCATGCCGGCGCCCATGGCGATCGTCGTCATCAGGATGGGACGGCTGCGCTTGTGGCAGGCGTCGACCAGCGCGTCGAAGCGGTTCATGCCCGCCTGGCGCGCCAGGATCGCATAGTCGACCAGCAGGATCGAGTTCTTGGTGACGATCCCCATCAGCATGATCAGGCCGATCATCGACGGCATCGACAGGGCGCTGCCCGTGATCAAGAGCGCCACGAAGGCGCCGCCGATCGATAGCGGCAGCGCCGCCAGGATGGTCACCGGCTGCATGAAGTCCTTGAACAGCAGCACCAGCACGCAGTAGATGCACAGCACGCCGATCAGCATGGCCAGGCCGAAGCTGGCGAACAGCGAGGCCATCTCCTGCGCGTCGCCCAGTTCGGCGATCTTCACGGATGGCGGCAAATTCTTCATCGACGGCAGCGCGCGCGCTTCCACGTTCAATTCACCGAGGGTGCGCGAACCGAGTTCCACGTCCAAGGTGACGTTGCGGCTGCGGTTCAAGCGGTCGATCTGCGCCGGGCCGCTTTCCATCGTCACCGTGGCCACGTTCGCCAGGCGCACGGGACCATTCTTGCCGGGCACGGTCAGGCGCTCGATGGCGGCCAGGTCGGCGCGCACGCTGTTGGGCAGCTTGACGCGGATCGGCACTTGCCGCTCGGGCAGGTTCATTTTCGTCAGGTCCGTGTCGTAGTCGCCGGCCGTGGCCACGCGCACGGTTTCGCCGATGGCTGCCGCCGTCACGCCCAGGTCGGCCGCCTTGGCGAAATCAGGACGCACGATGATTTCCGGGCGCACCAGCGAGGCGCTGGAATTGACGTTGCCGATGCCTTTCAGGCCGCGCAGCTCGCGCTCGACCTTTTGCGCCGCCGCCATCAAAGCCACCGGGTCTTCCGAACGCAGCACCAGCTGCATCTTGACGCCCGTGTCGGGCGGTCCCACCGTGAAGCGGGCGCCGGGGATGGTATCGAGCTTGTTGCGCAACTGCGTTTCCAGGTCCGCCATCGATTCCTTGCGCTCGGTGCGGTGCACGGTGGTCAGGGTCAGCACGGCGCGGCGCGCCTCGGCCGCGGCGCCGGGGGCGAAGGCGTCGCCGCTGGAACCGCCGCCTATCGAACTGAAGACGCCCTGGACACCCGGCGTGCGCATGGCCGCATCGCGCGCCAGGGCTGCCACGGCCTGCGTTTCGCCCAGGGTGGAGCCGGGCGGCAGTTCCAGGTTGATCTGCGTCTGTGCGCGGTCGGCGGCCGGCACGAAGCCGGTCGGCAGCAGCGGCACGAGCGCGATGGCGCCGACAAAGAACAGCGCAGCGGCGATGGCCGTGATGCCGCGGTGGTTCAGGCACCAGCGCATGACCGTCAGGTAGCGCGTCATCAGCCAGCCATCCTGCTCTTCCTTGTGCGGCAGCGGTTTCAATATGTAGGCGGCCATCATCGGTGTCAGCAGCCGCGCCACCACCAGGGACGCCAGCACGGCCAGCACGGCCGTCCAGCCGAACTGCTTGAAGAACAGGCCGGGAATGCCGCTCATGAAGGCCGTCGGCAAGAACACGGCCACCAGCGCGAACGTGGTGGCGATGACCGCCATGCCGATTTCATCGGCCGCTTCCATGGCCGCTTCCATCGGCGACTTGCCCATGCGCAGATGGCGCTCGATATTTTCGATTTCCACGATGGCGTCGTCGACCAGCACGCCGACGACGAGGGCCAGCGACAGCAGGGTGACGGTGTTGAGCGTGTAGCCGAACCAGTAGATGCCGAGGAAAGCGGGCATCACGGACAGGGGCAGGGCGGCGGCGGCCACCAGGGTGGCGCGCCAGTCGCGCAGGAACCACCACACCACCAGCACGGCCAGCAGCGCGCCTTCATACAGCAGCTCCATCGAGCCGTCGAAGTTTTCCTCGACGGGGAAGGCATTGTCGATCGACTGCTGCAGCACCACGTTCGGGTTTTCTTTCTGCAGGTCGGCGATGGCGTCGCGCGCGCCCTTGGCGACGGCCACTTCGCTGGCGCCCTTGGTGCGGAACACTTCAAAGGCGACGACCGTTTTGCCATCCTGCTCGGCCAGCACGCGCGGCTCGGCGATGGTGTCGCGCACGGTGGCGACCTGGTCCAGGCGCACATGGCGCCCGTCGGGCAGCGGCACTTCCACGCGCGACAGTTCATCGGCCGTTTTCACGGTGGCGATGGTGCGCACGGACTGCTCGGCGCCGCTGATGTCGCCCCTGCCGCCAGGCGCTTCACGCTGCACCAGGCGCAGCTGGCGCGAGACGTCGAGGGCCGACACCTTCAATGCGGCCATGCGCGCCTCGTCGAGTTCCACCTGGATCTCGCGGTACACGCCGCCGACACGGGTGACGGCACCCACGCCGGGCACGGTCAGGAGGCGCTTGGCCACCGTGTTGTCGACGAACCAGGACAGGTCGGGCGCATCGAGCGGATTATCGACACCGGGTTTGGCCGTGGCGATAAAGGTCAGCACCACGCGTCCGGCCGTGGAAGCCTTGGTGACGGTGGGGTCGCGCAGCTCGGCCGGCATGTCCGCTTTCACGCGGGCGACGGCGTCGCGCACATCGTTGACGGCTTCGGCGATCTGTTTTTCCAGGATGAATTCGACGGTCACCGTGACGACGCCATCGAGCACCTTGGTGTAGATGTTTTTCACGCCTTGCAGGGTGGCGACGGAGTCTTCGATCTTGCGCGCCACTTCCGTTTCCAGCTGGGCCGGCGCGGCGCCGGGCAGCACCGCGCTGACGGTGACGATGGGCAGTTCGATGTCGGGGAAATCCTGCACCGGATTGGCCTTGTAGGCCAGCAGACCGGCCAGGGTCAGCAGCACGAACAGCATGATGGCCGGGATCGGATTCTTGATCGAGAGGGAGGAAAAATTCATGGCCTCTCCTTATTTTTTCACTGCGGCCGGCTTGGCTGCTGCCGGTGCCGCTACCGGGTTTTGCACATTGCGCACCAAATCTCCGTCATTGAGGAAGCCGGCGCCACTGACGACAATCGTCGTGTCGGCCGTGATGCCGCCAAGGATTTCGATGCGGTCGCTCAGGCGCCGTCCGGCCTGCACCTTGATCTGGCTGACCCGCTGGTCGGGATTGAGGCGGAAGACATAACTGAAGCCATCGCGCACGGCAATCGCCTGCTGCGGCACCGTCAGCGCGCCCGAGGTACCGAGTTCAAATTCGCCGCTGGCGTACATGCCGGCCTTGAACGGCGCATTCGTGCCCGTGCTGGCCGGCAGGTCGACATACACGAGGGCGGAACGCGTCTGCGGATCGACGGTGGGGGCGATCATGCGCACCTTGCCTGTCAAGACGCTGCCGTTGGCCGCCTTCACTTGCGCCAGGGTGCCCGGTTTCAGATTCAGCAGCTCGGTGGCCGTCACTTCGGCGCGCCATTCGAGGCGGCCCTGGCGGATCATGCGGAACAGTTCCGTGCCGGCGCCCACCACGGAACCGACTGTGGCCGAGCGCGAGGAAATGATGCCGCTGTCGGGCGCCACCACCTGCGTGTATTTCAAGCGCAGCTGCTGCGACGCCAGCTGCGCCTTGGCGGACGCGATGCGCGCATTGGCCGTCTGTTCGGCCGTCAGGTACTGGCTGATCTGCTGCGCGCTGATGGCGCCCGTGCTTTGCAGCGAGCGGGCGCGCTGCGCGTTGGCGGCCGCCTCGGCCGCATTCGCCTCCGCCTCCAGCACGGCGGCCTTCGCCTGCGCCACGTCGGCGTTCACCGTGTCGTTCGAGAACACGGCCAGCACCTGGCCGGCGCGCACGACGTCGCCGACATTCACGCGCACGTCGGTCAGACGCAAGCCGTTCGATTCGCTGCCGATGACGGCTTCCTGCCAGGCGGCCACGTTGCCGTTGGCCTGCAGCTTGATGGGCAGGCTGGCCGTCTGCGGCTTGGCCGTGGTGACGGTGAGCGCCGGCTTTTGCGCCGCGTTTTTATCCTTGGCGTCGTCCGCCGCGGTGGAGGAAGGGGAGTACAGGGCCACGCCGGCGCCCAGCACAACGCAAAGGGCGGCAAGGGCGAGCGCCATCGGTTTCAAGGTCAGTTTTTTCATGTTGTCGTATCCGTCAGGGGGCGTTGTTGGCGATGGCGCTGCTGGTCCAGCCGCCGCCGGCGGCGCGGTACAGCGCCACCCAGGCGGCGCTGCGTTCGCGCTCGAGATTGACCACCGTGTTTTCGGCGGCCAGGCGCGTGCGGCGCGCGTCTTCCAGTTCGATCAGGCTGGCCAGGCCATTCTTGTAGCGGTCTTCCGTGGCGACGAACGACACGCGGTAGCCTTCCAGTGCCGTTTTCGCATGGCTGCTGCGCTCGTCCGTGCTGGCCAGGTTGACCAGTGCCTCTTCCACTTCGCGCACGGCCTGGCGCACGCCGGCGCGGTATTTCACCACGGCTTCGTCGTAGCGCGCCGTGGACGCGTCGATCTGCGCGCGCCGGGTGCCGCCGTCGAAGATGGGCAGGCTGACGGCCAGCGGGCCGATGCTCCAGGTGCTGGCCGTGATGCTGGTGCCGCCGGCGCGGATATTGCCCTTGCCGATGGAGCCGGCAAGGCTCAGGCGCGGGTAGCGCTGCGCTTGCGCGCCGCGCACTTCGAAGCTGGCGGCCGCCACTTCGCGTTCGGCGCTGTAGATGTCGGGCCGCTGGCCCAGGGTTTGCGCCGGCAGTTCCGCGATCGCCACAGGCGAAGGCAGGATGGCGGGGCTGGCCGCCAGCTTCTGGCGCAGCGACGCTTCCGGCATGGCCGACAGGGCCACCAGCGCCTTGACATTCACGTCGCAGGCGGCGCGTTGTTCGATGGCGCGGCTGGCGCCTTCGGCCGCGCTGGCGCGGGCCAGGGCGGCGTTGGCGGGCGGTTGGAAGCCGGCGCCGGCGCTCAGTTCCGTCAGGCGCGCCGAGTCGCGGCGCGAGACGGCGTCCTGTTCGGACACGGCCTGCAATTGCTGGCAGGTGCGCAAGGCGTAGTACTGGTTCGCCACTTCGGCGGCCACCGAGACGCGGGCTTCATGCCAGAGCGCGCGGGCGCTGTCGTAGCGCTCCTGCGCCGCGTCGCGCGTGGCGCGGTTGGCGCCGAACACGTCAATTTCCCACGATGCCTGCAAGGCTGCCTGCGAGGTGGTGCCGCTCGGTTGCGCCGATTGCTGGCTGGTGCGCACTACGCTGCCCGTCGCGTCCAGGGTGGGCGCCAGCGCGGCGCCGCTGGCGATGCGGTCCGCGCGCGCCTGCGCGATGCGCGTGCCGGCGGCGGCGATGGTCGGGCTGACTTGCTGCGCGTCGGTGATCAATTCCACCAGCAGGCTGTCGCCCTGGCCCTGCCACCAGCTGGCCAGGTCCGTCAGCTTGCCGTTGTGCGGCAGCGGCGCCTGCCACTGCGCGGGCGCGCTGGCGGCCACCGCTGCGGGCGGCCCCTGCAGGGCGCAGCCGCCCAGCGCCAGCACGACGCTGGCGGCCAGGACGCGTTGAACGGTGCATCGAATAGTCATCATGCTGGTCCTTCTGCTTGTCGTTGAGGTGTAGAGAGTGAGGGAGGCATGGCCAGGCGCTGGCGCTCCACGTCGGCCATGGCCAGCGCGTAGTCGGTCAGGCGCGCCAGCCAGGTGTCGATGGCCTGCGGCGATTCCAGCAGTTGCGGGCGCAAGGTTTGCAGCACCTCGGTGCCGACCATGTGCTGCAGGGCCAGCGAGGCGATGGAAAACGCCAGCCGGTGCATGTCGTCGCTGTTGTCGGGGGCGCCCAGGTGGCGCGCCAGCACGCGCGCGAGCGCCTCGTGTTCGGCACGGATATTCTGGTCGACCTCGCGTGCCCACAGGCCTGTCGGTTCGAGCATTTCGCGGCACCACAGGCGCATGCAGTCGCGCGCGATGTCTCCCTGCTGCATGGGCGCGAGCAATTGCGCATAAAAGCCTTCCAGGCTTTGGCGCAGGGTGAAATGGGGTTGCTCGTACAGGGCGATATTGTCTTGTGGATCAGATAATTGATGGGAGAAGGCGGCGCGGTACAGGCCCGCCTTGTCGCCAAAATAATAGCTGATGGCGGCCGCGTTCGTGCCGGCCGCCTGCGCCAGTTCACGCGTGGAGGTCTTGGCGTAGCCCTGTTCGGCAAACAGGCGGATGGCGCTATGCAGCAGCCGCTCGCGCGACTGCTCGCCGTCGGAACGGGGCTTGCGCCCATCGTCGGCGTGGGAAGTGGGGATGGCGGTTTTTTCAATCATGCCGGAGATTTAATCACATATCTCAAACGATTGATATAACTAAGCCGCTTGATTTAGTTAAGAAAGGATGAAGATAATGAAAAACGCAGGCAAAAAAAAGCCCGCGGTTGTATTCGCGGGCTGAATCCAATGTTCGGAGAACGAATTGGAGGAGACAGTTCTACTATAGCGCTGAAAATGGTGCAGTGCAATACCGTAGAACTACTGTATCGGTCTCTTTTCGATGGCAAAAAGCCGGTGTTGCATGCTGCGGCGCACAGAAGCTCAGTCCTTGCTGCGCAGGGCCAGGGTAAACGTGCTGCCGGAGCCGTAGTCGCTGTTGAAGAACAGGGCGCCGCCGATGGCGTTGGCCAGGTTCTGGCACAGGTACAGGCCCAGTCCCGCGCCTTCCACGTGGCGCGTGGAGGTGGAATCGAGCTGCGAGAAGGCCTGGAACAGCTTGGCCTGGTCTTCTTCCTTGATGCCGGCGCCGCTGTCGGCGATGCTCATTTCCGTCACCTGCACGCCGTCTTCGTCGCGCTGGGACAGGCTGATGCGCACCGTGCCCTGTTCCGTGAACTTGATGGCGTTGTTGAGCAGGTTGATGAGGATTTGCGTCAGCGCGCGGCGGTCCGTCTCGATGATGGCGGGAGATTGACCTGGCTCGCCCAGTTCGAGTTCCAGCGCCAGGCCTTTTTGCTGGGCCAGAGGGCGCAGGGTGTCGGCCACGTCGGCCATCAGTTCCTGGCAGTGTACGGGTTCGATCGACAGGGTCAGCTTGCCCGCTTCGATCTTGGCCACGTCGAGGATGTCGTTGATCAGCGAGAGCAGATGGCGCGCGCTGGCGCGGATGGTATTGAGTTGCTTGTCCTGGTCGGACGTCAGGGGGCCGGGCAGTTTCATCAGCAGCGCGCCCGTAAACCCGATGATGGCGTTCAGCGGTGTGCGCAGTTCATGCGACATGTTGGCGATGAAGGCCGACTTCATGCGGCTCGCCTCGGCCAGCTCCAGGTTTTTCAGGGCGATTTCGCGGTTGATGGTCTCCAGTTCGGCCGCATGGTGTGCCAGGCGCATGTTCAGCTCGATCACCTGGCGTTCGCGCGCCTGCAGTTCACCGTTGACCTGCACCGCCTGTTCATAGGTCGAGATCAGCAGGTCGAGGATTTGCTGGCGTTCCGCATTGATGAAATGCTTCTGGTCGCCCAGGTACAGGGCGATGCCGATTTCCACATTCTGGTTCTTGCGCAGCTTCTGGTTCATCAGCATGTGGCTGATGCGGTTGAGCAGGTAGTCTTCCGCGTAGGGCTTGCGGATGAAATTGTCGGCGCCGCACTCGATGCCGCGGATGATGTCCTTCGGGTCGTTGAGCGAGGTGACGAGGATCACGGGGATGTCGCGCAGGGTCGGATCGGACTTGATGGCGCGGCACAGGTCGTAGCCATTCATTTCAGGCATGACGATATCGGACAGCACCAGGTGCGGCTTGCGCTCGCGGATGGCGGCCAGGGCCAGCTGGCCATTCGCCGCCACGCGCGCGTTATAGTGCAGTGACTGGATCAGGCGGCGCAAGCGCTCCGCCTGGGTCGGGCTATCCTCGACGATCAGGATCTCGATTTCGTCAGGCTTGATTTGGTTGTTGGAGTCCACAGACCTCTCCTAGGATTTCAGTGTGGTGATGCTGGGCGCCGTGAGCGCGCAATATCGACATCGTATGACTATATCGGATTTAGGTCTGCAAAAGTAACTTCCAAGTAACTATTTTGGCCACAGGGAATGCTGTGGCCGCTTGTCAGTTTTCGCCCTGAAACTGGCCTGCGCGATAGGTCAGCACGAGCGTATCGCGGTGTCCGTGGTCGCCGACGGGCTGGATCGGCGTCGATTCATGGATCACGGCAGCGTCATCGAGCAGCAGCAGCGACCACGGTTCGGTCAGGGTAAAGCGCTTGCCGTTGGGGCCGTCCGCTTCGAAGATGCGCGTCTCGCCACCCTTGACCTGTTCGCGCCCGATCAGCAGCACGGCGACGAAATCGACGCCGTCGCGGTGCGCGCCTTCCGGCGTGGGCCGGCCGATGCCATCGGTCGTATCGATGCGGAACTGGTGCGCCTCGATGAACCACGGCTGGCTGCCCTTGACCTGCGAGCAGGCGTCGCCCAGCGCGCGGATCAGCTGTTGCCAGGCTGGCTGCGCGACGATGGCCGGCTCGACCGGCTCGAACAGGCGGTGCATGCCGCCGTGCAGGGCGTTGTATTCCACCGGTTGCCAGTGCGGACGGTGCGCCGTCTGCGTCAGACGCTCGCCATCCTGCACGAAGCACGAGTGGCGCCGGCGGCGATAGCGGCCGCCATCCTTCAGGTAATTGTCCAGCGCCAGGGTATTCCAGCTTGGCTCCAGCGCGCGCAGCGCGGCCAGCGGACAGCCGGCCAGCGCGGCCACGTCCTGCGGGCGCAAGACGGCATAGCCGTCATCGCGCAAGGCTTCCTTGACGTGGGACGGGTCGGTAAAGATCGGTGCGGAAGTGCTCATGGCGGTGCGGCCGCAACGCGGCCTGTCTCAGTTTATCCAGCCTGGCATTCTACGACTTCGCGGCGTTTCCTGTGCGGTGCGACAGGAATTATTCTTGTTGCGTTAAAAATTCTTTACCAGGGTCAGGCGCAGCGAGCGCGATTCCACCGGATGGAAGTGGATATCGTCGACGGGCTGCGCCTCGCCGGGCAGGCGCGAGGCATAGTAATAGTCGATGGCCGAGTCGCGCCGGTTGGCCAGGTTGTAGCCTTCCAGCTCCACGCGCAAGGTCTTGTTGATCCGGTAGGCGATGCGCCCGTTCAAGCCCACGCTGGCCGACGAGCGCACGCTGTTGTCCTCCACCAGCGGGCGCGGACCGAAGTAGCGCAGGCGCAAGGAGCCCGACCACGGTCCCGATGGCGTCACCGTCATGGCCAGCTGGGCCACGCCTTCGATGGCGCCGGGGATGAAGTCGCCCGCCGGGTCGCTGCCGCGCGAACGCGCGCGCGCATATGCCAGGTCCAGGTCCAGCGACAGCCAGCTGGCCGCCTTGTAATAGCTGGAAAATTCGATGCCGTAGCGGCGGCTGGGGCGGCCCGCCTCGGTGGCGCCGGCGTCGCCGATGAACAGCAGTTCGGAATCGAAGTCCAGGCGGTACAGCGATAGCGACGTTTGCAGGCCGGCGATGGCGGCGCTGCGCAAGCCCAGTTCCAGTCCGCGCGAGCGCGCCAGGGGCGTGACCTTGTCGGCCGCTTCGTCCGATTTCGGATCGACCGTGATCGTCGTGCCGCGCGCGTCGTTGCTGTGAAAGCCATTGCCGATGTTGAGATACGCTTCCGTATCGCGCCACGGTCCCGCGATCACGCTCAGGCTGGGGCTGAACAAATGGTCGCTGGCCTTGCCTGAATTGGCGGCCCGGTCGCTGCGCACGTCGAAGCGGTAGGCGTCCGCGCGCAGGCCGGCCACGGTGCGCAGCCAGCGCGACCAGCGCGTGCTGTTTTCGCCATACACGCCGAGGCTCGATTCGACGATATGGTCTTGCCGCGTGGTCGACAGGATTTGCCGCTGCCGCGTGTTGTACAGGCCATTGTGGATATTGTCGTTCTGTAGCTGCAGGCCGATGGTGGTGTCGCTGCTGCCCCTGTCCGTGTGGCGGTGCCAGGTGTGGCTGGCGTTGACGCCGGACGTCACGCGCCGGTCGGGCTGGGCGAACTGGTCGCCGTTATCGGGATCGTCCATCGCATACGTAAAATTCGAGAACAGGGCCAGGCGGTTGGCGATCACATACGCGCTGACCCTGGACGACATGTCGTCCGTAGTCTGGCGCCAGGCGCCCGACAGGCTGTAGCGCTGCGCCTTGCCGCCGTCGCTGGCATCGATGGCGTCGAAGCGGCCCAGGGTGCCGTCTTGCACGGCGCGCAGCGCAATCTGGTCGGTGGCATTCCAGCTGGCGTCATACGCCATGGCCGTGACGTTGAAACCGTTGTTGGCATAGCCTTCGCTGTAGCGCAGCACGCCATTGAGCTTGCGGTAGCGGTCCGGCTGCGTGAACGGGCCATCGTTATGCTGCGCTTCGAGCGCATACAGCAGGCTGCCGTCGCCCGCATCGAGTGAGTCGGCCAGCAGGGCGCGGCGAAAGCCGTTTTGCCCGATGCCCGCGCTGGCGACGCCCTGCGTCAGGCGGTTCGCGTAGACGACGGACGCCGCGCCGGCCGAGGAAAAATCGCCCTGCGCCGCTGAATATGGCCCCTTTTTGTAATCGAGGCGCATGGCCAGTTCGGGGATCAAAAAGTTCAGGTCCGTCCAGCCCTGCCCGTGGCCATGGCTGCGCTGGTTGACGGGCATTTCGTCGACGGTGGTGCGCAAGTCCGTGCCGTGATCGAGATTGAAGCCGCGCAGGTAGAACTGGTTGGCCTTGCCTTCGCCGCTATGCTGGCTGGCGATCAGCCCCGGCACGGCTTCGAGCAATTCGCCGGGCCGGTAGCTGGTGCGCGCGTCGAGCTGCTGTTGCGTGACGCTGCCCGCGTTGGCCGAATCGGCCACGCCCAGCTGGTTCAGGCGCGAACCGTCGACCAGCACGCGCTGGAAGATGTCGTCGGCATGGGCGGCGGTGGCGGAAAACAGGGCGGCGAGAAGGAGGGGAAGAGAGCGTGGCGTCATGGATGTAGTGGGGCTTAACGGATCGGCAGTTCCGTGTTCTGGCGGTCGAAAATCAGCGTCTGGATGCTGCCGCTGTCCTGCACGTTGAGGGTATTGCGCTGGCTGGGCAGGAAGTCGATCAGCAACTGATTGTGGATGCGCGTGGCGGGGGCCAGGCGCGTGCGTTCGATCTCCTGGAAGATCACCACATTGTCGGCATTGACCTTCATGCCGACCCAGTTCAGGCGCAATCGCTTGCCATCCGGTCCCACCAGGTAAAACTGTTTTTCGACATAGCGGCGCAGGGCCGCTTCGCTGTCTTCCTGGCCCAGGTCGAACTGGCGCTGGTACAGGTTCGTCAGCAGCGCCTCGACATCGTGGCCCGTGTAGGTGTGCACCACTTCCGTGCTGCCGCTGGCCGCGTTATAGCTGATGTCGGCGATACCCATGTGGAAATTGTGGGCGCCGGCCGCCATGCTGGCGCAGGCCAGCAAGGCGCAAGCCAGCGCGCGCCAGCACTTCATGCCTCGTCGCCCTTGGACGCGCCGCCATTCTTGCCTTTCAGCGGCGTATGAAAGTCGCGCATCAGGTTATCCTTGGGCGACTTCTCGCTCTTGAACAGCTCCAGGCGCGATGGCGTGATCTTGCGCGGCCAGCTGTTGTTGCTCGTGTCGATGTCGGCCGTTTCCCAGTACGGGTCCTGCACCAGGCCCACCATCGGTTCATCCGTGATGACGACCTTGGTGATTTTCTTCGGCGAATAGCGCCACACTTCGGCCGGTACGCGCTCGACGTACTTCTTGCCGCTTTTCAGTTCGATTTCGAGGATCAAGGGCATGACCATGCCGCCCACGTTCGACAGGTCGACCAGGTACAAATGCTTGCCCTGTTTCAGCAAGTCCTTTTCCCACGGTTCCAGGTTGGCCAGCGCTTCGGCGTAGGTGTTGCGGTCCTTGTTGGTCACCGTGAAATCGTCGTGCTGGTTGTAGAAATCCTTCAGTTCCGGATGTGCATCGACCCGGCGCGGCATGCCCTTGTTGGCGCGGCTCGTGACGGATTCCGGCTGGGCCTCCTTTTGCGCTTTTTTCCACGCTTTTTCCGTGGCCGGATCTTTCGAGCTCACGCCGTATTCGCTGATGCCGTCGATGCTGATGTCGACCGGATCGGTCGTATAAAACCAGCCGCGCCAGAACCAGTCCAGGTCTGTGCCGGAGGCGTCTTCCATGGTGCGGAAAAAGTCGGCGGGCGTGGGGCGCTTGAACTTCCAGCGCTGCGCATATTCCTTGAAGGCGTAGTCGAACAGTTCGCGCCCGAGGATGGTCTCGCGCAGGATGTTCAGTCCCGCCGCCGGCTTGGCGTAGGCGTTGTTACCGAACTGCAGCAGGGATTCGGAATTGGTCATGATGGGCACCTGGTCGCGGCTACGCATGTAGTCGACGATCTCGCGTGGCTCGCCGCGCGAGGCCGGGTAGTTTTCTTCCCACGCCTGCTGCGCCAGGTATTGCACGAAGGTGTTGAGGCCTTCGTCCATCCACGTCCACTGGCGCTCGTCCGAGTTGATGATCATCGGGTAGTAGTTGTGGCCCACCTCGTGGATGATCACGCCGATCAGGCCATACTTGGTGCGCTTCGAGTAGGTCAGCTCGCCCGTCTTCTTGTCTTTCACGGGACGGGGCCCGTTGAACGAGATCATCGGATACTCCATGCCGCCCACGGGACCGTTGACGGAAATGGCCGTCGGGTACGGGTAGGCTATGCTGTACCTGTTGTACTGTTCTATCGTGTGCACGATGGCTTGCGTGCTGTATTTTTCCCACAGCGGATTGCCCTCTTTCGGGTAGTAGGACATGGCCATCACGTCGCTGCCGCCCTTGTTGTAGCCCTGCGCATCCCAGATGAACTTGCGGCTCGAGGCCCAGGCGAAGTCGCGCACGTTGGCCGCCTTGAAGTGCCACGTCTTTTGCGCGCGGCTCACTGTTTTCTCGGCCGCTTCCGCTTCTTTTTGCGTGACGATGACGACGGGCTTGTCGCTGCCGCGCGCTTTTTCCAGGCGCTCGCGCTGTGCGGACGACAGCACGTCCTGCGGGTTTTGCAGCTGGCCCGTGGAGGCGACGATATGGTCGGCGGGTACCGTCAGTTGCACATCGTAGTCGCCGAATTCCAGCGTGAATTCGCCCGAGCCGAGAAACTGCTTGTGCTGCCAGCCGGCCGCGTCGTAATAGGCCGCCATGCGCGGGAACCACTGCGCCACTTCGAACAGGGCGTTCTTGTCGTCGAAGACTTCATAGCCGGCGCGTCCGCCCAGCACCTTCTGTTCGTTGATGCGGTAATCCCAGTCGATCTGGAAGACAAAATCCTGGCCCGGTTTCAGAGGCTGCGGCAAGTCGATGCGCATCATGGTGCGGTTCACAACATATTTCAACGGCTGGCCATCGGCGCCTTTCAAGGCGCGGATATGGAAGCCGCCCTGGAAGTCGCCGCGCGCGAGGATGCCGCGCAAGCCTTCGAACTTCATCGTGTCTTCGCCCGCCGTCCTGGCCCAGGCCTGGCGCGACGGTGCCGTGGCCATGCGACGCGCGTCGGAATCGGGCTTGTAGATATTCTGGTCCAGCTGCACCCACAGGTAGCCGAGGGTATCGGGTGACTGGTTATGGTAGATGATGGTGCCGCTGCCGGCGATTTCGCGTTTGGCTTCATCGAGGGTGGCGCGTATCGTGTAGTCGGCGCGCTGCTGCCAGTAGGCGTGGCCAGGCGCGCCGGAGGCGGTGCGGTAGGTATTCGGGGTGGGCAACACCTCTTCGAGCTGGCGGAACTTGTCGTCGAATGGCTCGGCAGCGAAGGCCGACACGGTAAAGCAGAGAGCCAGCGAGGCTACGGAGCTGAAAGGTATGCGCATATTCACCCTGATGTTGTTGTAAGGAAATAGTGGCAACTATTCTATACGCAGGGTGAAGCCGTCCATGTATCGATTTGTAATAAAGAAAGGCGGATTTTATGCCAGCTTTTGCCTGGCGCTGTCAGGGCGATGCTTTGCCTGATTTTGCTCGGAAAAGCGGCGTTTTTACTCACTTTTCATCAGGCTGTCGCGCAACTGGTTCAGTTGTTGTTTCATGTCCACAACCTGCTCCACGCTGCAGTGGCTGGCCGTCAGGATGGCTTCGGGCAGCAGGGCCGCTTCGTGGCGCAGCTGGTCGCCCTGTGCCGTCAGGGAAATGATGACCTGGCGCTCGTCGCTGGCGGCGCGCGTGCGCGTCAGCAAGCCCGATTGCTCCATGCGCTTGAGCAAGGGCGTCAGGGTGGCCGAGTCGAGGAACAGCCGCTCGCCCACTTCCGACACCGTCAAGCCGTCGCGCTCCCACAACACCATCATCACCAGGTATTGCGAATAGGTGAGGCCGAGCTTGCGCAGCAGCTTGCGGTACAGCTTGTTCATGGCAAGCGAGGTCGAGTACAGCGCAAAGCACAGCTGGCCATCCAGGCGCGGCACCTGGTGCAAGGGGTTGGGAGCGGTAGTGGTATCCATGGGCACAGTATATATAGTGCGCTACTTAGTTGCAAGCGACCTCAATGCTTCCAGCGCCTGTGCACCGAGCGTGAGCGCGCCCGCCGCGACGTTCTCGCGCAGATGCGCCACCGACGAGGTGCCGGGAATGACCAGCATATTCGGCGCGCGCTGCAGCAGCCAGGCCAGGGCCACCTGCATCGGTGTCGCTTGCATGGCGGCCGCCACCTGGTTCAGGGTATCGGACTGCAGCGGCGAAAAGCCACCGAGGGGGAAGAAGGGCACATAGGCGATGCCTTGCGCGGCCAGGGAGTCGATCAGCGCATCGTCCGCGCGGTGCGCCAGGTTGTAGTGGTTCTGCACGCAGACGATGGGGCTGATGCGCTGTGCCTCGGCCACCTGGCCCGCATCGACATTGGACAGGCCGATATGGCGCACCAGGCCTTCGCGCTGCAGCTGTACCAATGCGGCCAGCGGTTCGGCAAGCGACGAGCCGTCCGGGCCGGCCATGCCCGGTGCGCGCAGGTTGACCACGTCGAGCACGTCCAGGCCCAGGTTGCGCAGGTTGTCGTGCACGGCGTCGCGCAATTGTTGTGGCGACGCGGCCGGCAGCCATGACTGGTCGGCGCCGCGCACGAAGCCGATCTTGGTGACGATGGTCAAGCCGTCGCGATAGGGATGCAGCGCCTCGCGGATGATCTGGTTGGTGACGTGCGGGCCGTAAAAGTCCGACGTGTCGATATGGTTGACGCCCAGTTCGATGGCTTCGCGCAGCACGGCGACGGCGGCGGCGCGGTCTTTCGGCGGACCCCAGACGTGCGGGCCGGCCAGTTGCATGGCGCCGTAGCCGAGGCGGTTGAATGCTATGTCGCAATGGGCGGGCGTGAATTGGTCGCGGGCGGGGGAATACGTGTGCATGGCAGCTCCAGTGTGGTGGTCGAGTAAGGGAGCCACCATCGTAAGGCTGATTGCGCTGTATGATAATCGGGTCAATCCGGCACAGGCTGTACTCATTTCCGCACAATGAAAGCGCTACTCATGCATGCAGACAATCCTTCCATGGCCGACCTGGCCGCCTTTGCCCTGGTGGCCCGGCACCAGGGATTTCGCCAGGCCGCGCGCGCCAGCGGCCAGTCCGCGTCCGCCATGAGCGAGGCGCTGCGGCGGCTGGAACAGCAATTGGGCATCCGTCTGCTGGAACGCACGACACGTAGTGTCACGCCAACGGCAGCCGGTGCGCTGCTGCTGACGCGCTTGCGCCCGGCGCTTGAGGAAGTGAGCAGTGCGCTCGATGTGCTGAACGACTTGCGCGACAGCCCGCGCGGCACCTTGCGCCTGAACGTGCCGGTCAACGCGGCGCGCTTCTTCCTGCAGCCCATGGTCGACCAGTTCCTGCGCGCCTATCCGCAGATCAGGGTCGAGCTGGTGGTCGATAATAATTTTGTCGATGTCGTCGCCAGTGGCTGCGACGCGGGCATCCGTTATGGCGAGCGGCTGGAGCAGGACATGATCGCCATCCCCATCGGCCCGCGCACGCAGCGCTTCGCGGTGGCGGGCGCGCCGTCCTACCTGGCGCAGCGCGGCGTGCCCTTGCATCCGCGCGACCTGCTGCGGCACGCCTGCCTGCTGGGGAAATTCCTCAGTGGCGCGGTGCCACCGTGGGAGTTCGAGCGGGACGGGCAAAAAGTGAGCGTGGAGCCGGACGGCCCCGTGATCGTCACGCCGACGGCGGCCGATTTTGCGGTCAGCATGGCCGTCGCCGGCCATGGCCTCGTGTATCTGTTTGAAGAGTGGCTGCAGCCGTATATCGATGCTGGCCAGCTGCAGCCCGTGCTGGAAGACTGGGCGATGCCCTTTCCCGGCCCGTTTTTATACTATGCGGGCCGGCGCCATTTGCCTGCGCCGCTGCGCACCTTCATCGATTTCGTGCAGGCCAATTTTGCGGAGCTTCCGTAGTTTCCTTACTCCGCCGGATAGCGTGCGCGCAGCAACTGCAGCATCGCGACATTCTGTTCCCACGCGTCGCTCACGGGCTGCTGCGTGTAAGGCAGGGTTTGCGTGTAGGGCGCGGGGCCGAATTCCGGCGTGAACGTCATGCGTTCGGCGCCGGCTGCGCGGCGCAGGGCGACGATGGCATCCCACCAGGCCAGGTGGGCGTCGAGCGCCTGTTTCGCTTCCGGCGCGCGGAAGTCGGCCACTTGTGGCCCCTGCGCATGACCCACGCGCGCATGCACGTGACGCACCAGCGGCAGCACTTGCGCCAGGGCCTGCGGCTGGTCTTCCAGCAAGGACTCGCAGGCGCAGCACCAGTGCGACAGGTCGGCCGTCAAAAGCAGCTCGGGATAGTGCTGCAGATACGGCAGCAGCAGCATCGGGTGGCCGGAAAAACGGCTGCGGTGGATTTCATGCACGATGGGCACGCCGTGTTTTGCCGAGATGGCGGCGGCCAGGTCGAGCAGTTCTGCGTTTTGTGCCTGCGTATAAAAATCTTTGCCAGTGTGGGTGTTGACCAGCACGGGGCGCGCCAGGCAGGCGTTTTCCAGCAGCTCGGCGAGAGCCGCGCGGTGCAGCTCGAAGTCGCTGTGGAACACGGTTTCCCACTGCGCGGCGATCAGCTGCAGTCCCGCCTTGGCGATGCGGTCCGTCCATTCCTCGCGCAGGGCGGCGTCCAGCGGCAGCGACATCTCGATGCCGTCGAAACCGGCCGCCGCTACCCTGTCGATGAAGACGTCGGGCGGCAGCTCGTTATTGCCCCAGTGGGCGGCGAAAACCTCGATGCGCATCAGACGAAGCCCCGCACGGGGAAGGAGTCGTCGCGCTGGATCCAGTTGTGGGCCGCGTATTGCGTCTGGCCGTCGGTGGCGTGCAAAGTGTAGGCGTGGCGCGAGACGGGCGAGCGGTTCGGCGCGCTGTAGTGGGGCAGCAAGCCGTGGAAGCAGACGAGGGCGCCCGCCTTGACTTCGAGCGGCACGGCCGTGCTGTCGTCGGGCCATGGCGTGGCGTCGAGTTTTTCCACGCGCACGGCGTCGCCGTTGCGGATGAAGCGTTCGCGCAGGGGGCCGCGGTGGCCGCCCGGTTCGGCCCACAGGCAGCCGTTGTCGAGGGTCGCGTCTTCCAGCGCGAACCAGAAGGTGGTCACGCTGATGGGCGTGGTCTCGAAATACGTGGCGTCCTGGTGCCAGCGCACTTCGCCGCCGATGCCGGGCTGCTTGAAAATGTACATCGATTGCCAGACCTGCGCATCCGCCAGACCCAGGTCGCGCGCCACTTCGGCCAGTTTCGGATCGGCCGAAAAAGCGCGGAAGACGGGGTCCAGGTCATGCATGGCGTGGCCGATCTTGTTGATCGACAGCGATTTCGCCTGCTTCAACTGGCCGTCCGGACCGAACGCTTCTTCTTCGAAGAAGCAGCGGATGGTGTTGTCGGACGCCAGGAAATAATCGTTGGTGTTTTTTGCCTGGTCGCGCGTGGTGAAGATCGACTGGCTGACGCTGGGGTCGAATTCGTTGACAATCTGCTCGGCGCGCGCGCGCAAGGCGGCGATGTCGTCCGCCCCTTTGAAATCGGGCAGGATCAGGTAGCCGTCACGTTGATACTGTTCTTGTTGTTCGATTGTTAGCATGGCGGCGGCTCCGGAGGTCAATGGAAAGCGCCATTGTAGGATGGGCGAGGGCGGCAAACAATTGCCCTGCGGTTGACAGATTGTCGCCAAAGCGCAGACAATCTTTGACATGGATCAACTAAAAGCGATGGAAATCTTTGTCGAAGTGGCGCGCCAGCGCAGCTTTACGGTGGCCGGCCAGCGCCTGGGCCTGACGCGCGCCATGGTCAGCAAGACCATCATGCAGCTGGAAGAACGCTTGCATGCGCGTCTGCTGCACCGCTCCACGCGCGAAGTGAGCTTGACGGATGCGGGCCGCGCCTACCTGGCGCCGTGCATGGCCACCGTCAGCCAGGCGCAGGAAGCGGCGCGCATGGTGGCGCACGTGGCGCAGGCGGGAGCGGGGGCGGAGCTTGCCGGGCCGCTGCGCATCCAGGCGCCGTCGAGTTTCGGCAGCGCGTGGCTGGCCGACGCCGTTGCCCGTTTCAGCCTGCTGCACCCGCAGGTGCGTGCCGAGTTGTTTGTCGACGACGCGCTGCTCGACCCGATACGCCACGGCTTCGATTTGACGATACGCGTGGGCGGCATCCCGGACAGCAGCGCGCTGGCCATGCGGCCGCTGGCGCCGTGCCGCGCCGTGCTGTGCGCCAGCCCCGCCTACCTGGCGCAATGGGGCGTGCCGCGCACGCCGCAAGAGCTGCTGCAGCACCAGTGCCTGCATTTCAGCCACCTGACCGATGGCACGAACTGGCATTTTCAGCGTGGAGCAGGGGAGCAGAGGGAAGAAGTGAGCGTGCGCGTGCAGGCGGGTTTTACGGCGAATAATGGCCTGGTGCTGCACCAGGCGGCGCAGCGGGGGCTCGGCATCGTCTATAGCACCACGTTTCTCGCCTGGCGCAACCTGCTCGATGGCAGCCTGGTGCCCGTGCTGACGGACTGGGAACTGCCCTTGAATCACCTGAGCGCCCTGTATCCGGCCAGCCGCCAGCCATCGCCCAAGGTGCGCGCGCTGATCGATTTCCTGGTGGCCGAATACCAGCCCGTGCCGCCATGGGACCGCGAGCTGGAAGCTGCAGGTTTCTTTAACTGAACGCGACGGGTTCTACCGTCCACGCGCCATCCGCGTACACGCGCTCATCGTCGAGGTAAACGGCCTCGGTGACGGCGAAGATGTCGACGTGGTAGCGTGCATCCTTGCGCTTGAATTGGGGCTTCGTGTAGACGCCGTGTTTGGCGCCCAGCGACAGATGGATGCCGCACATGCGTTCATACGTGCCGATGTCGTTGACCAGCTGCTCGCGCGAAAAGGCGCGGTTCATGCCGAAGCCCAGTTCGCGCACCCACACTTCGCCTTCGTGCGCGCGGATGATCTCCAGCATGGCCAAAAATTCCGGCGTGGCGTTTTCCGTGCCCGTGACTCGGCCCTTGTCGATGATCAGGGTGATCGGCGTGTCGGGGCGGTTGACCATGAAGTGCGTGTCGCCAAAAACGAAGATGCGCACGCGCCCGTTCACCGCTTCCAGGTCCTGCGCTTCCGTAAACACTTCGCCCAGGGGGAACTGGCCGCCGATATTGTTCATGCCCGCGTAATCGCCGATATTCAGTTTGGCCATTTCGAACGGCGAGGCGAAGACCAGCTGCTCGCCGCCGCTGTCGACCATGCCGTGGCGGGCACGGTCGATGCTCGCTTTCAGTGCATGGCCGACGCCGCGATAGTAATCGGGGTCGTAGGCCAGCGAAGCGATGTAATGCAGCCCTTGCACGCCGGGCATGCGCGACAGGTGCACGTGCTCGATGACCTTCAAGCCCCGCTTGAACAGTTCGATGCGGATGCGGAACGCTTCCAGGCGGAAGCTGGTCGACTGGATCAGCACGACGAGGCTGCCGGCCGGCAGTTCGGCAAACGCGGCCAGCACGGCCTCGGGCGTGACCTCGTCGAAATCGATGAAGGTCGCGTCCGGCAAGGCCTGGCGATACGCTTCCGTCAGGACGACGTTGAGCCAGCTGCGCTTGTCGCAGACGATCAGGGACGGTTCGTCCGGGCGGTGACAGATGGCCATGGCCAGCAGGTCGGCCACGTTTTGCGCGGCTACTTCGGTGGCGGCGGCGCTGATGGCGTCGAGCCGGCTGGTGTCATTCTCGGGAAGCGTCATGGTGCGAAGGTGGGGGACGTGAAGTAATCGCAGCATTATAAGGCGATTGCCCCGGACGCCACCATTCCCCATCCGGCGCAGGACGGGCGGCCGCCATGCCCCTGATTATCTTGTGTAGTGCTTTACGGCAATGTATTATTTGATAAACACAGCCTGGCAGCGGCCCGGCGCAGCGGTAAACGCACGCATGCGCAGGGAGTCCGCTTTCAGTGATGCAGGGACAACAAGCCAGCAGGCAATGATTAAGAGTGTGATGTGATGAGCATAATCGGACAAGATATTCCCATGGAGCGGCCGGATACGGATGGGCGCGCCGCCGTCTTCGTTCCCGTCACGGGCGTCAAGGAAGATGTCCTGTTGACCATACGCAAGGGTGCGGCCATCGTCGGCTTTGCCAACCACGACCGTACCATCACCGTGTATTTTGAAAGCAATCGCTTTGACGATCCCGTGCTGGCCAAGTGGGAGCACAAGGCGCGCAAGGCCTACGACCGCCTGGTCGACAATGCGCCCACCGTATCGAAACTGACCACCAGCCCCGCCAATTTCGAGCAGATCGGCTATATCAATGGCAAGGGCATCACCATCCGCCGCATGGAGAGCCTGCAGCGCTGGCTTGCGTATTCGGAGGCGATGGATACTTGTCCGGTAACGGATATCATTCCGCGCACGGTCATCGCCAAGGCTGAAAGCGTCAAGGTGTAGGAGCGGTTGATAAAACGCCCATGGCGTTGTTGCCTGCCTCTCGCCGTACTGAAGTACTGTCTTCGGGGCGGCGCCTAGCCCTGAGCATTTTCTCAGTCGCTCGTGGTGTGCGTACGAGAGCCAACAATGTTGTCGGCAGACGGGAGCCAACAATGTTGTCGGATTACGCGCGGCTTCGCCGCGCTAATCCGACCTACGCGACCTACGCCTGACCTTGCTTATCACTACACCACGATGATATTCGCCTGCGCCTTGAGCGGGCAGGGTAATGTATCGTCGAAGGTGATTTCGATGGCGCTGGCGACGAACATGCCGCCGATGTGCTGGGCGGCGATTTCCGGCGGCGTGCCGGGCTTGGTCAGGTTGACGTCCTGGGCGAAAACGAAGACTCTCCAGGTGCCGTAGACCTTCTGGTCGTATTGCAGCAGGGTGCGGTAAGCCCGTTTCAAGTCCAGGCTGCCTGCGTACACGCCATCGTTGGCGCCCGGGTCGAAGCCCAGGCCGTCGTCGGTCAGCGATTCCACG
Organism: Janthinobacterium sp. NKUCC06_STL; assembly: GCF_019345455.1. Taxonomy (NCBI): domain Bacteria; kingdom Pseudomonadati; phylum Pseudomonadota; class Betaproteobacteria; order Burkholderiales; family Oxalobacteraceae; genus Janthinobacterium; species Janthinobacterium sp. NKUCC06_STL. Next base: position 1,232,368 of record NZ_JAHKQY010000001.1, on the reverse strand, counting down.
AAATACAGTCCTTGCGGCGCCTGAAACAGCACGAAGGCGTACAGTTCCGTACCGCGGAAGACATTGCCATTGTCGCGCTTGAAGCTGGCGCGTATCCACAGCGGTTCATACGCCTGCACGACGGCGGGCGTATCCGTTTCCACGGGCCCTGCCACGTGGATGTTGACTTGCGTTTCGGTGACGGCATGCTGGTAGGTGGCGCCCGTGGTGAAGCGTTGATATTCCCAGCTGATGTCGGCCGTGTAGGGCAGGCCCGCGTTCGGCGCTTCGGGCAGCACCCATTTCGCCACCACGCGCTCGGCCAGGGTCAGTTCGCCGGCGGCCGGTGGTGTTGCTTCCTGGCCACGCCAGAACGGGTCCGCGATATCGGAGCAGGCGACGGCGATGGCGCCCGAGGCGATGGCCGAGGCCACGCCCGCCACCGTGAATTCGGGCTGGCCCGAGCCGGCACCTTCGAGCGAGCAGCAATCGACGCTGGGATCGGTTTCCTCGAAACTGCCGCCCACGCTGAAGCTGGCCTTGCCTGAACCGAGCGCGGCAGAAATGATGGCCACCAGCGCGGCGATGATGGCGATGATGATGGCGAGAACCTTCCACCACGGGTCGGAAAACGGCAGCTCGCCATGCGTGCCTGCGTAGGCGGGATTCGGCGTCCAGACGAGGGTCATGCCGGTCGGCACGATCGGTCCCAGGCCGGGCGGACAGCGGCACTCTTTTCCATCATTACCCGTGCTGCCCCAGCGCTTGCCCGGCAGGTGGCCTTGCGGCTTGGATAGTTCCAGGGTGCCTTCTTCGACCGTGCACGTGTAGGTATTGGTGTCGCTGTCGAAGCGCGTTTGCGACACAAAAATCTGCTGGATCGAGCGGTGCGGCGTGTAGCCGTCCGCCTTGGCGACAAAGCTGACCAGGCGCTTGCCGGGCGCCGCATGCTGGAAGTCGGCATCCCACATCACCAGCATGGCCGCGCCGGCGGGAATGCTGGCAAAAAAGAAGGTGCGCGCCACGGGCACGATGCCGGGGTCGCCCACGCTTTCCAGGTACACGGTGACATTCGTCAGGGTGCTGCCGGACATATTGGTGACGTGGGCGGCGATGCGCAAGCCATAGATGGCATTGTCGAAGATGCCATCGGGCAGCATGATATTGGTGACGGGTTCGATCGCGAACGGCCGCGTCAGCACCTGCAGGGGGGTATCGCTCATGATGCTTGCTCCTCGGGGCTGTGCTGCTCTTGCGTCTGCTCTTGCGCTTGTTCTTTCTCCAGGTCGGTGACGACATACGTGACGCCGCCCATGAGCTTGCCATCCTGGTTCTCCAGCACGCGCAGCAGCGCATACTGGCGTGGCGGCAAGGCTTCGGCGCGCAGGCTCAGGTACACGGCTTGCGCCTGGCCGCGCGGCACTTCCAGCGCCAGCGTTTGCTCGCCGGGCGCATCGCCATTGCAATGGGGCGTGCGCGCCAGGCCCGCTACCAGGCGCGCCTCCTTGGCGGGTTGCCATCGCTCCAGCCCCAGGGTGGCCAGCAGGCGCTCGGGCAGCTCGCCGCCCTGCTCAATGTGCAGTTCCACTTTTTTCGTTGCGCGGGGCAGGGCCGCCACCGCGATGGTCAGCAATTGCGCGCGCCGCGCTGCCAGCACCACGGTGACGTTGCGCTGGGCGATCTGCTCGTGCTGTTTGGGCTGAAAGGGAAAACCGTTGGGCAGGGGATCGGGCAGCGGATTGATGTCGCCCGGGCCGTGGGCCACGGCCAGCAGGCATTCGTGGCCGCCATTGACGATGACGGGGACCCAGGGCACCAGGCACAGCACTTCCTGCGTGGCGCCCGGTGGCAAGTCGGCAAACGCGGAGCCGACCTGCGTGGCGGCGCCGACGGCGATCTGGCCGGAAGGGTCGGCCCAGTAAAAATCCACGCGCACGCCGTTCGAGGCGCTGTCGCCCGTGTTGTGTACGCGGCCCCATAGGTAATTGCTGGTGCCGGCAATGGGCGCGCCGGGCGGACCATTCGGATCATTGCCTGGCACGACCCAGATATCGGCGCTGTCCCACCAGGGTTGGCCGTCTTCGATGATCAGGTGGGCTGACATGGCGTTCTCCTTGTCCTTGACCGGTGCTTCCAGCTTAGGCCGCGGCGGCGGATGCTTTTTGATCGGTATCAAGGCGATGGAACAAGGCGCCGGTGCGCCGTTGCCGTGCTTGCGTAAGGTAATATTGCGGCAGAACGCAGTGGAATGACTCCAGGAAAAGGTTGGAATGTGCTTGAAACAGTGAATGACGTTTGCATCAACACCGCTTGCGGCCGGACCTTGCCGCTGCGCGTGGCGCATTGCCCGTTTTGCGGCGCGCGCCAGGTGGCGCAAGCGCCTGTTCTGGAGAAAACCGTGGCGCCGCCGCAGCCGCGCATGCCGACGCCGGTGCCTGTGGCTCAGCCTGCTCCTGCGCCGCAACCTGTGCCGACAGTCGCCGCTCCCCAGCCTGCCCCGCCACCGCCACCGCCACCGCCAGCGCCTGCCGCGCCAGCCAAGGCGCCGCCGGCCAAGCCTGCCGCCAGGGGTTCGGTGCCGCCGCCGCGCCCGCCCGTACGCTTGCGCACGTGGATCGCGGCGGCAGTGGTGCTGACGGGTATCTGGTTCTTCAACAAGCCGGCCGACAAGCCGGCCAGCGTGGCGGAACAGGTCGAGGCCGCCACTGCGCTGGCGGCGCAGTGCGACCTGGACGGGGCGCGCAGCGCGTTGGCCGTGCTGAAAAGCGCCAAGGCGCCCGCCGCGCAGATCAAGCGCTTGCAGGCGAGCATCACCAAGTCCGCCGCGGCTTGCGACAAGCAACAGCAGCGGGCGCAGGCGTGGCTGGTGCTGCAGGGCAGCGTCAACCAGGCGCTGGACGCAGGCAAGCCGGACGTGGCCGCCACGCGCCTGGCCGTCTATGTAAAACGCTGGGGCGACGATCCCGACACCCTGGAACTCGACGCCAAGGTGAAGGTGGCGCAAGCCAGCGCCCAGCTCGACCTGGCCGACGCCTGCCTGGCCAGGAGCGACCGGGTCTGCCTGGAAAACAGCCTGATCGCCGCCGAGCGCTACAAGCGGCCGGAACTGGCGGCGCGCACGCAGACGCTGCGTACGGCGCTGTCGCAATTGCTCGAGCGTTCGCTGCTGGACACTGCGCCGGGTCAGTAGCGCAAAGCAGTGTCCCTGTCATGCCCGTGTGGCGGGGGAAAGGCGCCGTGAAAAATATCAAGATACCATTGCTTACAACTACGCCACAAAAGCGTGTTTTTATGTGCGTTAGCGAACGCTAGAAAATTTTAGGCCGGTGTATATTGCAAACTGATCTGTGTCTTTTGATAACAATGAAAGGGAATATCATGAAAGTAAGCAAAAATTGGATGACCGTGTGCGCCGCCGGGATGATGGTTGTGGCACTGGCTGCCTGCCAGAAGAAGGATGATGTCGCTGCCGGTCCTGCTGAACAAGCTGGCCAGAAAATCGATGCGGCCGCCGCCAAGGCTGAAGCCGACATCAAGGCCGCCGCTACCAAAGCCGACACTGCCGTGAGCCAGGCCGCTGCCGATACGGGCGCCAAGATGGACCAGGTCGCCGCTGACGCCGACAAGAAAATGAGCGAAGCGGCCGATGCCGTCGGCAAGAAAGTGGAAAAAGCCGGCGAAAAGATGCAGGAATCCGCGCACAAGTAATCTCGCCAGGGCCGGCCAGCGCCGGCCCGGTCTCCGCAGCTGCCGTCAGCTGATGGCAGCTGCGGCGACGCCATCGCTGGCCTGGTTTGCTTGCGTCACCGTCTTTTCCATCCCGTCCGTTCCCCCCAGCACCACGCTCAAATCGACAAAGCCGTCGCGCCACGCGCGTTCCAGGTCTTGCTCCACCGCTTCCAGGGTCGTTCTTTCCACGTGTTGAAAACCGCGCAAGCCATACGCCCGGTTGCGTCCGTGCGCCTTGGCCAGGTACAGCGCCATGTCGATCAGGTTGACGCTGCGCTCCCACGTGAGCGGCCGTCCCAGCGGCGCCAGCGGATAGGGCGCAAAGCCGACGGATACGTGCACCTGGATGGCCTGTCCCTGGTAGTGGATGCTTTGCGCCGCCATGCCGTTGAGGATGCGCCGCGCGATATCGTCGAGTCCGTCGCGCGCGACGGCCGGCAGGAAGGCGAGGAACTCCTCGCCGCCCCAGCGCACGATCATGTCCGTTTCGCGCAACACCTCGTGCAAGGTTTCGGCGATCGTCGTCAGCACGAGGTCGCCCGCCGCATGGCCGTAACGGTCGTTGATATGTTTGAAATGGTCGACGTCGAGCAGGAACAGCGCACCGACGACATCGGCACCGCCATAGGATGGTTGCGGCTTGCCCGCATGGCTGCGCATGAATTCCTGGAAATGGCGGCGGTTGTACAGGGACGTCAGCGGGTCGCGCGAACTCTGGCGCTTGAGTTCCTGGTTTTTCACCTTCAGCTGCACGTTCGCGTGGCGCACCTTGCGGTACAGCAAGCCGACGATGACGGACGCCATGGCCAGTACCAGCGCGAGCAGCCACCACACGCGCTGCTGCAGGCGGCGGTTGTCGATTTCCGTGCTCTTCAGCTGATTCTCGCGGCTCAGCAGCTCGATCTGGCGCTGCTTCTTTTCCGCCTCATACTTTTCTTGCAGCTCATACACGGCCTTTTGCCGCTGCTTTTCGAACAGCTGGTTAGAGATGCCCCGTTCGCGGTGGTAGGCCGTCACGGCGCCGCGCAGGTCGCCCGCCTTTTCCAGCGCCATGCCGTATTCCAGCAGCACGGCCTGCATGTCCGGCTGGTTGGCCGTGCGTTCGTAGTAGGCCAGGCCCGTGGCCACGCTTTGCTTGCCTTCCTGCAAGCGTCCCTGGCCGATCAGCGCTTGGCCGATGTTCAGGCGCGCCGTCGCCTCCACCTGTTCATTGTTGACCAGGCGCGCCGCCGTGATGGCTTCATTCGCATAGCGCAGGGCGCGTGCGTAATCGCCTTCCTTCAGGTAGCTGTCCGACAGATTGACGAGGGTCACGGCCACCATGCCGCGCGCGCCCAGCTGGCGTTCCAGCGCCAGGGCCGCCAGCAAGGCGCGCTGGCCCCGCTGCGGCTGCTGCGCGTCGAGCGCCAGCCCGTATTCCGTATTCTTTGCCTGCGCCATGCGGCCTGGCGATGCCAGCGTGCCTGACACGGCCAGCAATTCGTCGAGCACCTCGAAGCCCTTGTCGTATTCGCGCATCTGCGTGTACAGCAGGGTGAGGGCATTCAGGGCGGCGGCCAGGCTGGAAGGGGAATTGCTCTGGCGCGCCAGGTCGACGGCCGCCTGCAGCTTGGCCAGCGCAAACGGGAAATTGCCTTCCTCGGCCCACGACTGGCCCGCGCTGATGGTGGCCTGCACGCGCACGGGCAAGTCGTCCGTGCGGTTGGCGATGCGTTCCGCCTCGAAGGCCAGCAAGTGCGAGGCGCGGCGCTCGTTCATGGCGAACGTGACATAAGCTTTGCAGAGCATGCCTTTCGCCAGCGCCACGTCGCTCTTGTTCAGGCGGGCGTAGGCGATCAGCTCCTCGGCCAGCTGCATGGCGATATCGTTCTGCCCCAGGCGCATGCGGACGGTACTTAACTGTGTCAGGAATTCCGCGCGCACGGGCAGGGGCGCGCTGCGCGCCTGCGTTTCCACCTCCTGCAGGCGCTGCAGGGCGCGCGCGGGCACGAAGCGGCCATCCTCGCGCACGGCGGCAATATGCTGCTCCAGCTTGCTGACCTGGGCATGGGCGGCGGGCGGCAGCATGCAGGCCAGTACCAGCAGCCAATGCGCCTTTCGCCATGATGCCCGTCTCTGTCTGCCTGCCAACGTCCCGCTCCCGCAATGACCACCTGTCTGTAACAGATTATATTCTGTTGCAATCAAGAAATATCATGCGGTGCGCAGAAATTTGCGAAAGTGCACACGGCAGGCATTGACAAGGCCCTCTTACTGCGCCAGTTGCTGCAGCAGGTACAGGCGCTGGTACAGGCCGCCTTCAATCTGCATCAGGGCATCGTGCGGCCCCGCTTCCGTGATGCGGCCATGGTTCAGCACGATGATCCGGTCGGCTTCGCGGATGGTCGACAGGCGGTGGGCGATGGCGATGATGGTCACCTTGCCGCGCAGTTCATTGAGAGCCAGCTGCACGATCTGCTCCGTCTGGCTATCGATGCGCGACGTCGCTTCGTCCAGCAGCAAAATGCGCGGCTGGCCGGCCAGCGCGCGGGCAATGGCGATCAGCTGCTTCTGTCCCGACGACAGGCGCGAGCCGCCTTCGCCCAGTGGCGTGTCGTAACCGTGTTCCAGCGCGGCGATGAAGTCGTGCGCATGCGCGGCGCGCGCGGCCGTCTCGATCTGCGCCTGCGTGTAGCCGCGGCCCATGTCGATGTTTTCGCGCGCCGAGGCGGCCAGCAGGAAGGGGTCTTGCGGCACCAGGCCCACGTCGGCGCGGAAGTGCTCATTGTCGATGCTGTCGAGGGCCACGCCATTGATGGCGATGCTGCCCTGCGTGACGGGATAAAAGCGCAGCAGCAAGGAGAGCAAGGTCGACTTGCCGCTGCCCGTGTGGCCGACGATGCCGAAGAAGGCTCCTTGCGGTATCGACAGCGACAGCTCGTGCAGCACGGGCTGGTTTTCCACGTAGGCGAACGTCAGGTTCTGGATGTCCACGGCGGGCAGGTCGCTGTCCGCTTTCGTCTGCCGCAGGGCCGGTGTTTCCCTGCCCTGTGCATGTTCGAGCGCCTGCGCTTCGTCCAGCAGGGCCGAGACGCGCGCCGTCGCCACCACCGATTGCTGCAACTGGCTGAACTGCATGGTGATCTGGATCAGCGGTTCAATCACGCGCGCGATGTAGCTGATGAACGCATACAGCACGCCCACTTCCACGGCGCCCATCTCGCGCCGGCCGAAGCTGAAGATGACGACGGCCAGCAGCACGATATTGAGCATGTCGAGCGCGGGGCGCAGCAGCCAGGCGTTGGCGCGCAATTCCTGCATGCGCGCCGTGTAGTGGTCCTGGTTGATGCCCGTGAAGCGCGCGCCGAAGCGTTTTTCCGCGTTATTCGCCTGCAGCACGCTCATGCCGCCGATCGATTCGGCGATCTGGCCATTGATCTCGCTGCGCAGGGCGCGCGCGCGCGTGACGGCCGGCGCGCTCCAGCGCTGGTACAGGAAGACGATGACCAGCACGGCCGGCAGCAGGGCCAGCACAATCAGCATCAAGCGCCAGTCGAGAAAAGCCATGGCGGCCATGGTGCCGACCAGGACGATGGAGCTGTCGAGGATGACGAACAGCACCTGCACGTACAGCGATTTCACGGCTTCCGTGTCGTTGGTGACGCGGCTGACCAGCTGGCCCGTGATGGCGCGGTCGAAAAAACTCATCGGCAGGCGCAGCACGTGCTGGTAGACGGTTTCGCGCAGGCGCTGCACCGAACGCATGGCCAGGCCGGACAGGCGCACCAGCTGCAAATAGCGCAGGCCGGAAGCGACCCAGCCCGTCAGCAGGCAGCCGCCCAGCAGCAATGACATGCGCGTCCAGTCCAGGTTGCGCGGCAGCAGATGCTGGTCGATCAGGGCCTTGCCCAGGATCGGGCCCGTCACTTCCAGGGCGGCGGCGAGGATCAGCCAGAACGTGGCCCAGTATAAATGGCGCAGGTCGGGCGCGGCGGCGCGGCGCAGCAGGCCGATGGCTTGCGCGGCCTGGCGGCGCACGGATTGCGTGGCGTTGGCTTGGTCGGTCTTAGATGGCATCGAGGCTGGCTTCCAGTTGTTGATAGCGCCACTGGCTGGCATACCAGCCGTCGCGCTGCATCAGCGCGTCGTGGTTGCCCGTTTCCGTGACGTGGCCGTCGCGCAGCACCAAAATCAGGTCCGCGTTGACGACGGCGCTCAGGCGGTGGCTGGCGATGATGGCGCTGCGCTCTGGGCGGCGCGCGCGCAGTTCTTCCAGGTGCTGCAGGATGCGTGTTTCCGTGCCCGTGTCGACGGCGGACAGCGCGTCGTCGAGCAGCAGCAAGCCGTTGTCGGCCAGCAGGGCCCGGGCAATCGCCACGCGCTGGCGCTGCCCGCCGGACAAGGTGATGCCCTTTTCGCCCACGTGCGTCTGATAACCGTCCGGGAATTGCAGGATATCGTCGTGGATGTCGGCCAGCTGCGCCGCCCGTTCCACTTCCTCGCGCGTGGCGCCGGGACGGGCCAGGGCGATATTGTCGGCGATGGTGGCGGAGAACAGGAACGACTCCTGCGGCACCCAGCTGATGGCCGCGCGCAGCGCATGCAAGGTATAAGCATCGAGCGCCTCGCCATTCCACGTGGCTTGACCTGATTGTGGCGTGACCTGGCGCAGCAGCACGCGCAGCAGGGTCGACTTGCCGCTGCCCGTCGGACCGACCAGACCCAGGGTCTGGCCCGGTTGCAAACGCAGCGAGATGCCGGACAGCGCGGGCGCCGTCTGGCCCGCGTAGGCGAAGCCGACGTCCTGCAATTGCAGGGGGCCGGGCGTCAGCGTATCGATCGTGCCATGGTCGTCGATGGCCAGCGGCGCGTCTAACATGGGTTGCAAGCGCTGCCAGGCGGCGCGGCCCCGTTCGATCAAGGAGAGTACCCAGCCGGCGGCGAACATGGGCCAGATCAGCTGGCCCAGGTACATGGAAAAGCTCGTCAGCGCGCCGATGGTCAGCTGGTCTTGCCACACGAGGTAGCCGCCCAGGCCCAGGGTCAGCGCCGTGGCGGCCGTCAGGGTCAGGCCGACGGCCGGTTCATACGCCGCTTCCCAGCGCTGCGCCGTCAGGCTGGCGTTGGCCGCGTGGCCGGCCAGGGTGGAGAACTGCTTGCTGCTGCGCTCTTCCAGGCCCAGCGCGCGCAAGGTGCGCACGCCCGACAAGGACTCTTGCACATGGTCGTTCAGCGCCGAAAAGCGCTTTAAGGAATCCGTCGACGCCGTGTGGATATGGCTCGAGATGCGCCAGAAGGCCAGTCCCATCAACGGGAAGGGCAGGAGGGCGATGCAGGCCAGGCGCCAGTCCACGCCCAGCAGCATGATGCCCAGCACCATCAGCAGGGTCAGTGTGCCGTCGAAGCCGGCCAGCATGGCTTCGCCGGCGGCCATTTCGATGGCGTCGATGTCGTTCGTCGCCAGCGCCATCAGGTCGCCCGTGCGCTGGTTCTGGTAAAACGACGCGCCCTGCTGCGACATGCGTGTGTAGAAGCGCGTGCGCAGCATCACGCCCAGCTGGTAGGCGGCCTTGAACAGGGTGATGCGCCAGCCCACGCGCAGGAAGTAGATGACGACGCCGACGGCGAGCAGGGTCAGCAGCTCAAGCCACAGTTCGGCCGCCGTCATGCGGTGCGCGGCCAGTGCGTCGATGATGGCGCCCACGCGGCGCGGGATCCAGACGGTCAGTGTTGCCACGCCTGTCAGCATGACGGCAGCGGCGGCATACGCCGGCCAATGCTGACGCACGAAGCCGGCGATGAGCCTCGATAAACTCATGGTTACCTTTTGTTTTTAGTAATGGGGTGTCGCGGGGCGGAAGGACGGGCACGCGGACGGAAAGTACGCGTAGGATACAACAAGGCGGAAAAGCGCGCTGTGGACGGGCACGCAAAAAACGGGCCGTAGCCCGTTGTTTTGCTGCGTCAGTGGCGTGCGCGAGGCTGACAACGCCGAACAAAACCGTAGCGAGCGGAAGTAAGTTGTGGTCGAGAAGCGCAACTGTACGAAGGTACAGTGAGCATCGCAGGCCGCAAATTACGACGCGCAGTAGGTTTTGATAGGTGTTCTTACTTGCGGCCGCCGCCTTTGCCGCCGCCCAGCATGTCGAGCTGTTTCGATGGCGTGCCCTTGGGCGCAACCTTGGGCGCAACCTTGGCTGCCGGCTTGGCGGCTGGCGCTGGCGCGTGCTTGACGGCGGCCTTGGCTACGGTCTTGCCAGCGGCGCTGGCCGGCTTGGCGACCGGTTTGCTGGCAGGAAATGGTTTCGCTGCTGGCTTGGCCGGTGCTGGCGCGGCGGCTTTCGCTGGCGCGGGTGCGGGCTTGGCCGCCGGTTTGGCTTCCACGGCTTTCACTGCTGGCTTGTCGGCAACCTTCTCGGCAACCTTGGCAGGCGCTGCCGCTGGCTTGGGTGCCGGTGCGGCAACAGGGGCAGGCGCGGGCGCCGCCTTGGCGGCAGGCTTGGCCACTTCGGCAGGCTTGGCGGCAGCGGGCACTGGCGCCGCTGCTGGTGCTGGCGCAGCAAGGGGAGCGGCAGGTGCCGGTGCGGCAGCGACAGGAGCTGGGGCGGGTGTGGCAACAGGGGCGGCCGCATCAAGGCGGTCCTTGGCCGAAGCCAGCAATTCAGCCTGGGTGCTCGAGGCGATGCCGAACAGCTGGCGGCTGTAGGCCAGCACGCTCTCGATGTTCGGCTTCGCCTGGCTGCTGCTGTAGCTGAAGAAGTCGCGCGGGTCCTGCGTTTCGAGCAGGTGCTGCGCCGTTTCCGCCGTCTGCGAGATGGCGGCCTTGCCGGCGTTCAGGTTCAGCGCGATGATTTTCTCGGCGCTTTCAAAGACTTTGCTGGTCAGGGTGCTGAAGATTTGCAGCTGGCTTTCCAGTTGCGACTTGGCGGCGCTGGAAAATTGTTCAGGAAGCGGAAACATATTTACTCCTTTGTACGGATTAAAATGCTGGCAAAACGCTCTGCAAAATCCCGAAAACCAGAGTTGGCCGCGTTTTGTAAAGTGGGTAGCGCGCGAATAGACTGTTTATGATGCAACGCAATATGAATATTCTAGCGGTGATTCGAGTTAGTTGAAAGCTATTTTCTCAAGGGCGTGCGCCGCAGGCTTGCCGCATTTAGGCGCCCGGCAGCATTTGCCGGAAGTTTGCGCGTGCGCAAGGCGTTGTCATGGAATCTATGGCTACGCTTTTGCCAGTGACTATATTCTTGCACTGCAGCATCCTTGAAACGATAAGATGACAATGCACAGGAAGCACCAGCTACCGTAATCAACCGAAGGAGTGTCCGCATGGACCTAGTCATCCGCAATGCCAGCCTGCCCGACGGGCGCCGCGCCATCGATATCGCCATCGAGGGCGGCCGCATCGCCGCCGTCGGCCCCGCCTTGCCCGTGACGGGCGCGCAAGAGATCGACGCCGCTGGCGACCTCGTCACGCCGCCGTTCGTCGACGCCCACTTCCACATGGATGCCACGCTCAGCTACGGCTTGCCGCGCGTGAACGCTTCCGGCACTCTGCTCGAAGGCATTGCCCTGTGGGGAGAATTGAAACCGCAACTGACGCAGGACGCGCTGGTGGCGCGGGCCCTGCAGTATTGCGACTGGGCCGTGGCGCGCGGCTTGCTGGCCATCCGCTCGCACGTCGATATCTGCGACCCGCGCCTGCTGGCGGTGGAAGCGCTGCTCGACGTCAAGCGCCAAGTGGCGCCGTATCTCGATTTGCAACTGGTGGCCTTCCCGCAGGATGGCATCCTGCGCAGTCCCGGCGCCTTCGATAATTTAAAACGCGCGATTGCCATGGGCGTCGACGTGGTGGGCGGCATCCCGCATTTCGAGCGCACCATGGCCGACGGCGCGGAATCCGTGCGCCTGCTGTGTGAATTTGCCTGCGAGCGTGGCCTGATGGTCGACATGCATTGCGACGAGTCGGACGACCCGCTGTCGCGCCACATCGAAACCCTGGCCTTCCACAGCCAGCGCCTTGGCATGCAGGGCAGGGTGACGGGATCGCACCTGACGTCCATGCATTCGATGGACAATTATTATGTGAGCAAACTGCTGCCCCTGATCCGCGAGGCAGGTGTGGCGGCCATTGCCAACCCCCTCATCAACATCACGCTGCAGGCGCGCCACGATACGTATCCGAAGCGGCGCGGCATGACGCGCGTGCCCGAGATGCTGGCCGCCGGCATCCCCGTCGCCTTTGGCCACGACTGCGTGATGGACCCGTGGTACAGCCTCGGTTCGGGCGACATGCTGGAAGTGGCGCACATGGGCTTGCACGTGGCGCAGATGACGGGCCAGCGAGCGATGCACGACTGCTTCCTCGCCGTGACGGAAACGCCAGCGCGCATCCTGGGCCTCGATGGCTACGGCATCGCGCCCGGCTGCCATGCGGACTTGCTGATCCTCGATTGCGGCAGCACCGTGGAAGCGCTGCGCCTGCGCGCGGCACGGCGCCTGGTGCTGCGCCGCGGGAAAGTCGTCAGCGAGGCGCCCCGCGCGCAATCGCGCCTGCACCTGCCGGGGCGTCCGGACAGTGTGAACTTCCGCCTGGGCCGCTGATACAATCAGCCATCACTTGTTATCGGAGCACCGCCTTGAAAGAAATTGATATCCGCCCGGCCAGCGAAGCCGACTTCGACGCCATGTGGGAAATCTTCCACACCCTGGTGGCCGCCGGCGACACCTATTCCTTCCCCGCCGACACGACGCGCGAAGAATGCCACGCCTACTGGTTCGGCCCCGGCGTGCAAAGCTTTGTCGCCGTGATGGGCACGGAGCGGCTGCTGGGCATGTACAAGCTGGTGGCGAACCAGCCGGGCCATGGATCGCACGTGGCCAATGCCTCGTTCATGGTCGATCCGGCCGCGCAGGGCGTGGGCGTGGGCCGCATGCTGGGCGTGCACTGCATGGAAGAAGCGCGCCGCGCGGGCTACCTGGCGATGCAGTTCAACTTTGTCGTCAGCACCAACCTGGCCGCCGTCACCCTGTGGAAAAAGCTGGGCTTCACGGTCGTCGCCACCCTGCCGCTGGCCTACCGCCACGCGCAGCTGGGCTATGTCGACGCCTACGTGATGTACCAGCTGCTCACCGACCCGATGCAGTGGCCGGCATGAGCGGCGCCGCGACAGAGCCGATGACCGTGATCGAGACGCCCCGTCTGCGTCTGCGCACCGCCACCCTGGACGATGCGGCCTTCTACATGGAGCTGGTGAACGACCCGTCGTGGATCGCCAACATCGGCCAGCGCAATATCCACACACTGGAGGCGGCCCGCGCCGCGCTGGAAACGGGACCCATGGCGCAGTTCCGCGCGCATGGCTATTCGCTGTACATCGTCGAGCGCCGCAGCGACGGTGTGCCCGTGGGCATGGCCGGCCTGGTGCGCCGCGACAGCCTGCCCGGCCCCGATATCGGCTATGCCGTGCGTCCCGCCTACTGGGGCCAGGGCTATGCCTGGGAGGCGACGGCGGCCATCGTGCAGCATGCGCAGCAGGTGCTGCGCCTGCGCACACTGTACGGCATCACCTCGCAGCAAAACCAGGCATCGATCAATCTGCTCAACAAGCTGGGGCTGCGCTTCGAACGTTTCTCGCGCCTGCCGCCCGAGGGCCGGGAGACGAATATCTACCGCAAGGATTTTCGCCTGGACTGAGGCGGCAAATACGTACCGGGAAAGTGAAAAATAGTATTTAAAATCTGGCCGTTTTTGTAGTGGTGGCGCGCGGTCTTTGTTTTTATAGTTGGCATACCGGTGGAAAACCGCCGGACTATAAAAATGGAGACGTGTTATGAAAATCATGACTGCTGTTGCATGGGGCGCCCTCATGTCCGCCGGGTTTGCAGACGCCTCGGCGCAAAGCTGCTCGGTGCCCATGCTCAAGGTGCTGGCGCAAAAAAGCCTGGGCCTGACGGTGATGGAAAAGACCCTCGCCGAGTATGAAAAGAAAAGCGGCACCAAGGTACAAATCAGCTATTTCGGCGAAAACGACCGCCGCTCGAAAGCCCGCCTCGACGCCTCCACCAAGGCCGGCTCCTACCAGATCTATTACATCGACGAAGCCAACGTGGCCGAATTCGCCACGGCAGGCTGGGTCGTCCCGCTGCTCAAATACCTGCCCAAGGAGGCCGATTACGAGGACTTCCTGCCGGGCCGCCGCGCCGTCGCCTCGTACAAGGGCGTGGCGTATTTCGCGCCCCTGATCGGTGGCAGCGACTTCCTGTTCTACCGCCGCGACTTGCTGGAAAAGGCCGGCATCGCCGTGCCGAAGACGCTCGACGAACTGGTCGCCGCCGTCAAGAAAATGAACAGCCCGCCGAATGTGTACGGCTGGGCGGCGCGGGGGCAGCGCGGCTCGGGCATGAATGTCTGGCGCTGGTCGCCGTTCATGCTGGCCGCCGGCGGCAAGTGGGAAAAGGACGGCGTACCCACCTTCAATTCGCCGCAGGCCGTGAAAGCCACCACCCTGTACCGCGACCTGTTCAAGTATTCCCCGCCGGGCGGCGCCACCTACGACTGGAGCAATGCGCTCGAAGCGTTCAGGTCGGGCAAGGTGGCCTTCATGATCGAGTCGACGCCGTTTGCCGACTGGATGGAAGACCCGAAAAAATCTTCGGTGGTCGACAAGGTCGGCTACGTGCGCCCGCCCGCGCCGCTGGCGTCTGCCGCCTACGGCCATGGCCTGGCCATCTCCGCCACGGGCGCCAGGGATGAATGCACGCGCCAGGCGGCCGGCAAGTTCATCGCTTTCGCCACGGGCAAGGAGCAGGAGCAGGCGCGCCTGAAGGACAACGTCTTCAGCGACTACAACCGCACGAGCACCATCAACAGCGACTACTTCCGCAAGCACGTCAAGCCGCAGATCCAGGCGGGCCTGACGGACACCACGCCCGTCTCGCGCGTCACCATCTGGCCTAGTCCCGAGTGGCCGGACATTGGCGACAACCTGGGCGTCGTGCTCGAAGAAGTCTTTACGGGCACACGCGGTGACGTGCAAAGCGCGCTCGATGAGGCGAATGAGTATGCGAGCGAGGTGATGCAACGGGCTAAGAAACGTCAGTAAGCCCGTATCGCCGACGACTCCGCTAGCTTAAATCAGGGGTCAGACCCGGCGGGTCTGACCCCAGCTCTTGCTTTTGGGGTAAAGCCAGCGCTTGCATCTTCACGTCTGAAAGCCATCCTATGCCGCACTCCATCCATAAAAAACGCCACACCTGGCTGCCGGCCGTGTTCCTTACACTGCCGCTGCTGGTCCTGCTGATACTGGGCCTGGTGCCCAGCATCGCCGCCATCAACCTGGCCCTGCAAAACCGCGTGCTGCGCTACAACGACAGCGACTACGTCGGTTTTGCCAATTTTCTTCGCCTGTTCGGCGACCGCCGCTTCGTCAATGCCGTGCAAGTGTCGGCCATCTGGGAAGTGGTGACCGTGGCCGGCTCGCTGATCGTCGGCGTGCTGCTGGCCGTGTTCCTGTTTGAAAAAGTGAAGGGCCGCACACGGGACGTCATCGCGTTGCTGCTGATCGTGCCCGTGCTGCTGCCGCGCGTGTCGGCCGCCTTCATCTGGAAATTCATGTATTCGCCGCTGATGGGCATCCTCAACTGGCTGCTCGAATGCGTGGGCCTGGGCGGCACGGCCTTGCTGTCCGATCCGGCCACGGCCCTGTACGCGGTGGCGCTGGTCGATATCTGGCAGTGGGGCCTGTTCTTCGGCGCCGTGATCCTGAAGCTGCTGGAAACCCTGCCCGGCGAACCGCTGGAAGCGGCGCGTCTCGATTACGCCAGCACCTTGCAGGTGTATGCGTATATTGCGCTGCCGATGCTGAAGGTACCCATCATGAGCCTCGTCTTCATCAAGATGGTCGAGTCGCTGCGCTCGTTCGACCTGATCTACGTGATGACCAAAGGCGGCCCCGGCATCTCCACGGAAACGCTGGACATGTACGCGTATGCGCAAGGCATCGGCTTGATGGGCAAGGTGTCGTACGCGTCCAGCATGGCCGTGCTGATGATGCTGGCCACGACTGTTATCTTCACTTTACTCTGGAAGCGGGTCGCCAAATGGGAAAACTGACTAAGAACACCCTAACCAAACCTACTGCGCAGCGCGATTTGCGGCCTCCGATGCTCACTGTGCATGCGCACAGCTCCGCTTCTCAGCCACAACTCACATCTGCTCGCAACGGTTTTGTCAGGTGTCTTAGGGTGCTGCGCACCCCGGGCGGCGTTGGCGCCGTCACCACCACCGCCATCACCACGCTGATTGTGCTGGTGGCGCTGTTCCCCATCCTGTGGGCCGTACTCAATTCCTTCAAGGAGCTGATGGATATCGTCACGCCCGTGCCGCGCTTTTTCTTCAGCCCGACCCTGGCCAACTACAAGCAGGTACTGGCCAGCCCTGAAGTGCTGACGGGGCTGGGCAACAGCGTGGCCATCGTCGGCGTGGCCGTGTTGCTGGGCGCCGTGCTGGGCGTGCCGGCCGCGTATGCGATCGCCCGCTATCCGATTCCGGCCAAGAAGGATATCCAGTTCTTCCTGCTGTCCCTGCGCTTTTTGCCGCCCGTGGCCGTCGCCATTCCCTTGATCTCGATCTGGATCGACCTGGGGCTGTACGACTCGCGCCTGTCGATGGTGGTGACGTATCTGCTGGTGACCCTGTCGACCATCATCTGGCTGTCGATTCCCGCGTTTGCCCGCATCCCGAAAGAGATCGAGGAAGCGGCGGCGCTGGACGGCTACGGTCCTTACCAGGTGTTCTGGCACGTGGCCCTGCCGGTGGCGTCGAAAACCCTGATGGGCGGCATCGTCTTCAGCTTCGTGCTGGTCTGGAATGAACTGATGATCGCGCTGGCGCTCACCTCGTCGAAAAGCATGACATTACCCGTGGTGGCGTCGGCCTTCACGTCGATGGGCCAGGAAGTGCCGTGGGGCGTGGTGAACGCTTCCACCGTGCTGCTGGCGCTGCCGCCGCTGCTGTTCGTCGGCATCCTGGGACGGCTGCTCAACTCCATGCTCAAACATAAATAAGGAATTACCATGCAAGCACTCGTATTGGAACAGGCGGAAAAAATCACCCTGCGCGACATCGACCTGCCGCTGGCCGTCGGCCCGCGCGACGTGAAAATCAAGATTCATACCGTGGGCATCTGCGGCAGCGACGTGCATTACTTCAAGCACGGCAAGATCGGCCCCTTTGCCGTCGAAGCGCCGATGGTGCTCGGTCACGAGGCGTCCGGCGTGGTGGCGGAAGTGGGCAATGAGGTGACGCACCTGAAGGTGGGTGACCGGGTCTGCATGGAGCCGGGCGTGCCGCAGTTCGATTCGCCGGCCACCATGCGCGGCCTGTACAACCTGGACCCCGCCGTGCGCTTTTGGGCTACGCCGCCCATCCACGGTTGCCTCACGCCGTATGTCGTGCATCCGGCCGCCTTTACCTTCAAGCTGCCCGATAACGTCAGCTTCGGTGAAGGCGCGATCGTCGAACCGCTGGCCATTGGCTTGCAGGCGGCGAAAAAGGCGGCCATCAAGCCCGGTGACGTGGCCGTGGTGATCGGCGCCGGCACCATCGGCGCCATGAACACGCTGGCGGCGCTGGCGGGCGGCTGCTCGCGCGTAATCCTGGCCGACCTGGTGCCGGAAAAACTGGCCCTGTTCGCCGGCAATCCGGCAGTGACCACGGTCGATGTGCGCCAGGCCAGCCTGGCGGACACGGTGCGCGACTTGACGGACGGCTGGGGCGCCGACATCGTTTTCGAGGCCAGCGGCAGCATGCGTGCCTACGACAACATCGTCGACTTGCTGTGCCCGAACGGCTGCCTGGTGCTGGTCGGCATGCCGCCCGAGAACGTGCCTTTCGATATCGTCGCCATCCAGGCCAAGGAAGTGCGCATCGAATCCGTCTTCCGCTACGCGAACATCTTCCCGCGCGCCATCGCCTTGCTCGCTTCCGGCAAGATCGACGTCAAGCCCTTCATTTCGCGCACCTTCGGTTTTGCCGATGGCGTGCAGGCGTTCGAGGAAGCGGCCAAGGGCCACCCGCGCGACGTCAAGATTCAAATTGAACTGGCAGGAGACTGATCATGGCAAATATCACCTGCAGGCAGCTGCACAAGACGTATGACGAGAAGACGGCCGTGCTGCAGCCGTTCGACCTGGAAATCGATGACGGCGAATTCATCGTCCTGCTGGGGCCATCGGGCTGCGGCAAGTCGACCCTGCTGCGCATGATCGCGGGCCTTGAAGACATCAGCGGCGGCGAGCTGCACATCGGCGGCGCCATCGTCAACGATTTGCCGCCCCGCGCGCGCAACGTGGCGATGGTGTTCCAGAACTACGCGCTGTATCCGCACATGACGGTGTACGACAATATCGCCTTCGGCCTGCGCCGCCTGAAGGTGCCGAACGACGAGATCGAGCGCCGCGTGCGCGAGGTGGCGGCCATCCTCAGCCTGGACAGCCTGCTGGAACGCAAGCCGCGCGCCATGTCGGGCGGTCAGCAGCAACGCACGGCCATTGCGCGCGCCATGATCAAGACGCCACAGGTGTTCCTGTTTGACGAACCGCTGTCGAACCTGGACGCCAAGCTGCGCGCGCAGCTGCGCGCCGACATCAAGCGCCTGCACCGCCGCCTGCGCACCACCACCCTGTACGTCACGCACGACCAGCTCGAAGCGATGACCCTGGCCGACCGGGTGGTGCTGATGAAGGGCGGGCACATCGAGCAGATCGGCACGCCGGCGGAACTGTACAACTATCCGCGCACCCTGTTCGCGGCCGGTTTCATCGGCACGCCGGCCATGAACTTCATCGATGGCGTCGTCGAAAAAGACGGCGGCCAGACGGTGCTCGTGTGCGCCGGCTACCGCTGGCCACTGGTCTCGTCCCGCTTCGCCGCGCTGACGGCAGGCAGCCGCGTGGTCTTCGGCCTGCGCCCGAACCACTTGCGCGCGGCGCGGTCGGACGAGCCGGCGGGTACGCATGGCCTGGCGTGCGCCATCGACCTGGTGGAGCTGCTGGGCGCCGAAGCGCTGATCAGCTTTCAGTGCGGCTCCTTGAGCCTGTCCGCGCTGCTGCCGGCGAACGCGGCCAACAGCGCGGCGCAGGTGGGCCAGACCCTGGCGCTGGCCTTCGATGAAGAGCATATGCACCTGTTCGACGCCGACAGCGGACTGGCTTTGGCGCTCAGTGCTCAGCTAAGTGGTTAGAATAGCTGGCAACGAGACCGCGCAAGGGAACTGCCGTGACGCCTGACCTGGAACTGATCCACAAACCGATTCACGAATCGTTTCGCGCGTGGGCGCACGGCTTTCCGCACACCGTGGCGAAATGGCATTTTCATCCCGAGTACGAACTGCACTTCATCATCACATCGAATGGAAAATTTTTCATCGGCGACCATATCGGCAGTTACGGGGCGGGCAATCTGATCCTGACGGGGCCGAACCTGCCGCACAACTGGGTCAGCGAACTGCCGGAAGGCGTGATCCTGCCCGAGCGCGACCTGGTGCTGCAGTTTTCCGGCGACTTCATCGAACGCTGCGCGCTGCTGTTCCCGGAAATGGCGCCCCTGAAAGCCCTGCTGGGCGAGGCCGGCAGGGGCTTGCAATTTCCCGATGCGCTGGGCCTGCGCCTGGTGCCGCTGATGAAGGAATTGACGACGGCGCAGGGTTTGCGCCGGGTCGAACTGTTTACGCGCCTGTTCGGCGAGCTGTGCGAGTGCCGCGAGCGGCGGCCCCTGGCCAGCGTCACTTACCTGGCGCAGGCGGGCCGCTACATGTCGTCGACCATCAACCTGGTGCTGGCCTACATCAAGCAGAACATCACGCTCGATTTTTGCGAGCAGGACGTGGCCGACGTGGCGGAAATGAACACCTTGAAATTCACGCGTTTCTTCCGCAAGCATACGGGCACCTCGTTCATTCAATACGTCAACCAGGAGCGCATCGCGCTCGCTTGCGAACTGCTGATGAACACGGACATGAAGGTCACCGATATCTGCTACCGCACGGGCTTCAACAACCTTTCCAATTTCAACCGCCAGTTTTTGGCGCACAAGCAGATGTCGCCGTCGAAGTTCCGCTCCTGCCTGCTGATGAACATGCCCGAGCCGTCCGGCGACGGCCATTCTTAACTTTCTTCTGGAATCAAATGACATATCTCGGTATCGATATCGGCACCTCCGAAATCAAGGCCATCCTCACCGATGACGCCCAGGCCATCCTTGCCAGCGCCGGCGTGGCCTTGCGCGTGTCCAGTCCCCATCCCGGCTGGTCGGAACAGAATCCCGAAGACTGGTGGCACGCCACCCTGGACGTCATCGCGGCCATCCGCGCCGCCCAGCCGGTGGCGTTTTCCGGCTTGCGCGGCATCGCGCTGTCGGGCCAGATGCATGGCGCCACCCTGCTCGACAAGCAGCAGCACGTGCTGCGCGCCGCCATCCTGTGGAACGATACGCGCGCCTTTGCCGAATGCGTGGAACTCGAGGCCTTGGTGCCCGAGTCGCGCGCCATCACGGGCAACCAGGCCATGCCCGGCTTCACGGCGCCCAAGCTGCTGTGGCTGCAAAAGTACGAACCGTCGCTGTTCCGCGCCACGGCCAAGGTCTTGCTGCCCAAGGATTACGTGGCGCTGCGCCTGACGGGCGAGTATGTGTCCGACATGTCCGACGCTTCCGGCACCCTGTGGCTGGACGTGGCCAAACGCGACTGGTCCGAGCGCATGCTGGCGGCCACTGGCCTGTCGCGCGAGCACATGCCGCGCCTGGTCGAAGGCAGCGCCGCCGCTGCGCAGGTGCGCCCGTCGCTGTGCCAGGAGTGGGGCATCGCGCACCCGGTGCTGCTGGCCGGTGGCGCGGGCGACAACGCGGCGGCGGCTGTCGGCCTGGGCGTGGTGGAGCCGGGCGCCGGCCTGCTGTCGCTGGGCACGTCCGGCGTGCTGTTCGCTGGCAGCGACGGTTTTGCGCCGAATCCCGGCCAGGGCGTGCACGCGTTTTGCCATTGCCTGCCCGAGCGCTGGCACCAGATGAGCGTGATCCTCAGCGCCGCGTCCAGCCTCAGCTGGGTGGCGCGGCTGACGCAGTCGAGCGACATCGGCGAATTGGTCAAGCTGGCGGAAAACGTCGAGGCGCGCAATGCGCCCATCTTCCTGCCGTATTTGAGCGGCGAACGCACGCCGCATAACGACGCCTCCGCGCGCGGCGTGTTTTTCGGTTTGTCGACGGAACACGGACGCGCGGAACTGGCCTACAGCGTGATGGAAGGCGTGGCCTTTGCCATGGCCGACGGCAATGCGGCCCTGCGCAGCGCCGGCACGCACCTGGAAGAAGCGTCGTTCGTCGGCGGCGGTTCGCGCAGCCGTTTCTGGGCGCAGCTGTGCGCGAATGCCTCGGGCTTGAACGTGCTGCGTCACGACCACGGCGCGGCTGGCGGCACCATGGGCGCGGCGCGCCTGGCGCAGATGGCGGTGACGGGCTTGCCGTCCGCGCAGGTGTGCACGCGGCCAGCCGTGCAGGAGACAATCGCACCACAAGCGTCCGCCGTGCTGGACGAGCGCCTGGCGCGCTACCGGCGGCTGTACCCGCTGCTGCGCGCGGAGTTCGCCGGCGCGCCAGGCGAAGGCGTGGCCGGATAGTCAACTTTTCATTGTAATTTGTTGTTTCTATGTTGAAAGTGTTTCTCTAGCGAAAGCGCTGCTTGGTTTTTCCCGGGGCGCGCCCCATGATTTCCCCATTTGGTGAGAATTGGATAGTTTTGGGGGCGCCTTTGTTGCCATCCTGTTCTTGCCGTCGGGAGAAACACATGCAACTTGCGAATCTGAAAATCTCCGTCCGCCTGGGTCTGTTGGGCGCCTTCTTCTTTCTTGCGCTGGTGTTCGTTGGCGCGCGTGGCTGGAGCGCGCTCGACGCGGCCAGTGCGCGCAGCGCGGACGCCATGCAGCGTTCCGTCGCCCTGACGGAAGCGGTCGACGCGGCGCGCAGCGCGCAAGTGGAATTCAAGATCCAGGTGCAGGAATGGAAAAACATCCTGCTGCGCGGCGGCGATGCGGCCGCCTTCCAGCGCTACCGCGAAGCGTTTGTCGCCAGCGGTGCGCAGACGCGCAAGGAATTGAAAAGCCTGCAATCGATGATGGCCGCGCTGGGGCTCGACACGGCGCCCGTGGAGCAGGCGCTGCAGGCGCACGACGCGCTGGGCGTGAGCTACCTGGCGGCCCTGCAAAAGTTTGATGGCGCGCGCGCCGACAGCGCCCACACGGTCGATGCGCTGGTCAAGGGCATGGACCGCGAACCGACGCGCCAGATCGACGCCATCGTCGCCGCTATCGGCAAGCAGTCGCACGCCCTGATGGCGCAGATGAAGGAGCGCGATGCGGCTGCGCACCGCAGCGCCAGCATCGCCATGCTGGCCACCGTGCTGCTGACCCTGGTCGTCGGTACCGTCACCGTGTGGTGGCTGATCCGCAGTATCACGGTGCCGCTGGGCGCTGCCGTTGGCATCGCCCAGCAAGTGGCGGCCGGCGACTTGCGCGCCGTGGTGGCCGACGGCAGCCGCGATGAAATCGGCGACCTGCTGCGCGCTTTAAAGGCGATGAGCGGCAACCTGGCCGCCATCGTGGGACGGGTGCGCGCCGGCACGGACGCCATCGCCACGGCGTCCGCTGAAATCGCCAGCGGCAATATGGACCTGTCGTCGCGGACGGAAGAGCAAGCCAGCTCGCTGGAAGAAACGGCCGCCTCGATGATCGAGCTGACGTCCACCGTGCGGCAGAATAACGACAACGCGGACCAGGCGCGCCAGCTGGCCGGCGGCGCGGCCGACGTGGCGCAGCGCGGTGGCGAGGCCGTGGCGCAGGTGGTGCAGACCATGAGTCATATCAATGCCTCGTCGAAGCGCATCGTCGACATCATCGCCGTCATCGACGGCATCGCCTTCCAGACGAATATCCTGGCCCTGAATGCGGCCGTGGAAGCGGCGCGCGCGGGCGAGCAGGGACGCGGTTTCGCCGTCGTGGCCACCGAAGTGCGCAACCTGGCGCAGAGGTCAAGCGCGGCGGCCATGGAAATCAAGCAGCTGATCGGCGCATCCGTGCGCACGGTGGAAGAGGGCAGCGTGCTGGCTGGCCAGGCGGGGCGCACGATGGACGACGTGGTGAGCAGCGTGCAGCGCGTCAACGCCATCATCGGCGAAATCGCCGTGGCCAGCGTGGAGCAGCGCGACGGCATCGAGCAGATCAGCATCGCCATCAGCCAGATGGATGGCGTGACGCAGCAGAACGCGGCCCTGGTGGAGCAGGCCGCCGCCGCCGCGGACGCGCTGCAGCAGCAGGCGGCCAGCCTGGCCGACGCCGTCAGCATCTTCAAGCTGCACGGAACGCCTGGCATGGCCGCGCCGGCGGGCGCCGCCCCGGCCAGGACGCTGTCGCTGGCCTGAAGCACACGCGCCGCGCGCCGCTTGATGCCAGTCAAGCGGCGTCCGATCAGGCAAATATCGCGCCAAAATTCTTATATTATTTCCTTTCAGCATGTATTTGCGCCCGGCCGCATGGCGCGCGTTGCAAAGGAAAGCCATGTTTTTCACTTTTCGCCTGCCGGGTGACGCATGACGGCGCTGCTGCTGGCGCTGTGCCTGACCCTCGCCGTGGTGCTCACCGTGCTGCTGGCTTGCCAGTGGCAGGCGGCGCGCACGTGGCGCATGCGCCATGCGACGGGCGTGGTGCTGCAGGCGGCGCAGGCGCAACGCATGACAGAGGCGCTGGCGCTGCTGCACGCATTGCCAGCGGCCATCATCGGCACCGACCACGCTGGCGTGGTGCGCTACCTGAATCCCCGCGCCAGCGCCATGGGCGGTCTGCTGGGCGACGATGGCCTGGGCCAGCCCGTGACGCAGCTGCTGCCCCTGTTCCATGACGGCACGCCCGTCGATGCGGCGCGTCAGGTGCGCGATTGCGTGGCGCAGCAGGAAGTGCTGGAAGTGGCGCGCGGCGCCGTGCTGCTGCGCCATCTCGACGGCAAGCGCATCGACGTGCAGTACAGCTGCGCGCCGCTGGCGCAGGGCGGCGCGGTGCTGCTGCTGCACGATGTGTCGGCGCGCCGGCGCGCCGAGCAGCAGCTGGAATTCATCGCCCACCACGATGGCTTGACGGGGCTGCCGAACCGCTTGCATTTCCAGATCCGCTTCGAGCACGGCATCGCCTACGCGCGCCGCCACCAGGCCTTGCTGGCCGTGCTGTTCGTCGATATCGACCGCTTCAAATCCATCAATGACAGCCTGGGACACGACGTGGGCGACCAGGTGCTGACGGAGTTCGCGCGCCGGGTGCAGCAGTGCGTGCGCAAGGTCGACACGGTGGCGCGCCAGGGCGGCGACGAATTCATCATCCTGCTGACGGAATTGCGCACGGCGCACGATGCCGAGCGGGTGGCCGAAAAAATCGTCGGCGCCATCGCCGCCCCCTTCGTCATCGGCGAATACAGCCTGTCGGTGGCAGCCAGCGTGGGCGTGGCCCTGTACCCGGACGATGACGACGACGTCAATGCGCTGATCGAAAAGGCCGACCTGGCCATGTATGCGGCCAAGCGTCACGCGCCCGGTACCTGCCTGCGCTACGCGCCGCGCATGCAGACGCAGTCGTATTCGCGCACCATCCTCGAGACGGCCTTGCGCCACGCGCTCGAACGCAACGAGTTCGCGCTGTTCTACCAGCCGCGCATGGACTTGAAGACGCGCACGATCACGGGCGTGAAAGCGCTGCTGCGCTGGAAGCACCCGGAACTGGGCCTGATGATGCCGCTCGACTTTTTACCGGTACTGGAGGAAAGCGCCCTGATCCTGCCGGTGGGAGCGTGGGTGATGGCCACGGCGGTGGAACAGGCGCGCAGCTGGATCGCGCAGGGGCAGAGGCTGACGGTGTCCGTCAGCCTGTCGGCGCGCCAGTTCTACCAGCGCGATATCGCGCGCAATTTCGCCGCCGCGCTGGAGGCGGCCGGTGTGCCGGGCCATTGCATCGAACTGGAAATCGCCGCCGGCATCCTGATCGACCGCAATCAGAACTGCGAACTGATACTGCGCCAGTTCCGCCAGCTGGGCATGGCGATTTCCATCAGCGATTTCGGCACGGGCGACGCTTCGCTGAACTACCTGAAACGCTTTCCCACGGATGCCGTGAAGATCGAAAAGTGTTTTGTCGACGACGTGGGCAAGCCGGGCGGCGACGGCGCCATGGTGCGCGCCATCGTGGCGATGGCGCGCACGCTGGGACTGCGCACCATCGCCAGCGGCGTGGAAAGCGGCGAGCAGCTGGAACTGCTGGCCGAGATGGGCTGCGACGAGGCGTTTGGCTACTTCCTGGGCCGCGCCATGGCGCCCGATGGCATCGAGGTGCTGCTCAAAACGAGTGAAGCCATTCAGAACTGATAGCGCAGCGACAGCATGGCGTTGCGCGGATCGCCGTAGTAGCCGCCCATGCCTGTCGAATAGTACTTTTTGTCGATGACATTGTTGACATTCAGGGTCGCCAGCAGCTGCTTGCTGACCTGGTACTGCGCCATCAATCCCGCCACCGCATACGCCTTCTGCGTGAAGCGTTCGCCGTTCGGTCCGCGGTCGTCCGTGTAGATATCGCTTTGCCAGTTCACGCCTCCGCCCAGCACCAGTCCCGGCACGCCTTGCGCCAGGCGCCAGGTGGTCCACAGCTTGGCCATGCTTTGCGGCTGGGTGGTCTGGATGCGTGCGCCGGCGGCATTGCGGATGCGGCTATGGGCATAGCTGGCCGTCAGTTGCCAGTCGGGACGCAGCTGGCCCGAGACTTCCGCCTCGAAGCCGCGCGTGGTGGCACCCTTGACCGTGTGGTAGGCGTAGGAACCGCCGCCCGTACCGATGATCCAGACATTGCCCGGATCGGCTTCGGCCAGGTTTTCCTGCTTCAGCTGGAAGAGGGCGGCGCTGGTGGTGAGCTTGCCGCCGAAAAATTCGCCCTTGGCGCCCACTTCGTAGTTCTTGCCTTCGAGCGGTGCCAGGAAGCGGCTGTTGACGTCGCGCTGGCTTTGCGGCGTGAAGATGCTGGTGTAGCTGGCATACGCCGACCAGTGCCGGCCCAGGTCGTAGACGAGGCCCGCATACGGCGTGATCTTGCCGTTTTCGCGCATCGCGTCGTACAGGTCCGTGTCATTGACATAATCGCTGCGGATGTCGCGCTTCCAGTACGACAGGCGCGCGCCGAGGATTACCGACAGCGCATCCGTCGGGCGCAGGCGCAGGGTGGAATACAGGCCGCTTTCCCGTTCCTTGTCGTCCGAACTGCCCAGGCGCGTGCCGCTGTAGTCGGGCACCGGCATGGCGCCGTTCCAGGCGTGGATATCCGGCACCGTATGGTCATAGCCATCGAGGCGCCAGTTCGGATAGAGGGGGCTATTCGTCTTGAGTTCCGAAGCGCTCACGCCCAGCACCAGTTCGTGCTGGCGGCCGAAGGCCTGGAACGGGCCGCTGACATAGGCGTCGAGCGAGGTCTGTTGCGGCTTGCTGTGCCAGTTGGCCAGCCACAGCTTCATGCCGCCGCCCGTTACGCGGTCCGGGTAGCCGTCGCCGGAAAAGCCCTGCAAGGCGTCGTACTGGTTGCTGCTGCGGCTCACGGCCACCCTGGCGATCCAGTCGTTGTCGAAATAATGGTCGAGCGTGGCGAACAGCATGCTCTGTTCGCGGTCATACGTGCTCCACGCCGCCGTGCCGTTCATCGAGCGGGGGAAATGCGTCTGCGAGCCGTCGGCGTAGAACATGGGGAATTCACGCCCCGCGCCTTTCAGCTTTTCCTTCTGGTAGTTGATGCCGGCGCCAAGCACCGTCGATGGCGACAGGTCCGCTTCGACGATGGCGTACAGCACATCCTTTTTCTGCTGGTAGCGGTCGATGAACGAGCGCTGGTCTTCATGCGCAGCGACGAGGCGCGCGCGCACCTTGCCGTCCGCCGTCAAGGGCGTCGAGACATCGCCTTCGATGCGGTAGCGGTCCCACGAACCGAGCTGCGCGCCGGCCGTGGCGGCAAAGCTGCGGCCAGGACGTTTGCGCACCAGGTTGACGGCGGCCGACGGACTGCCCGTGCCGCTGATCAGGCCCGTCGCGCCGCGGATGATCTCGACCCTGTCGTAGATGGCCATGTCGTAGGTGCGCGCTTCCAGGCTCTTGCTGGTCGGGATGCCGTCGAACATATACGACGTCACTTCGAAGCCGCGTGAAAACACCTGGTCGTATTCGCGCGTGCTCGAGGAATGGTCGACCGTGATGCCGGGCGACTGCACCAGCACGTCCTGCAAGGTGCGCAAGCCCTGGTCTTCGATTTGCTGGCGCGTGATGACGCTGACGGCTTGCGGCGTTTCGCGCAGCGACAGGTTCAGGCGCGTGGCGCTGGTCAGGCCCGCGTAACCGCGCTTGCCTTCCGTGGTGCCGTCGCGCAGGGCGCTGGAGCTGACGGCCACTTCGCCCAGGGTGGCGGCAATCGGCGCGGCGGGTAACGCGGTACCCGCCTTGCGCAGCACGTAGCTGCGTTCCCCGCTGGACAGCGCTTCCAGGCCCGTGCCGGCCAGCAGGCGGGCCAGCGCCTGCGGCACCGTGTAGCTGCCGCTCAGGCCAGGCGTGCGCATGCCTTGCAGCAGTTCCGCCGCGGCGCCCACGCTCACTTTTGCTTCGATGGCAAAGCTGGCGATGGCGGCGGACAGCTCACCGGCCGGCACGTGGAAGGCCGTTTGCGCGGTGGCTGGCGCGCTGGCGTCGGCGGCCAAGGCTGGCGCCTGCGCCAGCGACAGCAGGATCACGGCGCTGCCGATGGCGCGCGCGAGGGGAGTCAAACGGGGTGGGTGCATGGTGTGGCCTTTCCGGTGAGTGTCGTTGTCGTACTTACAGGACAGGCCATGCCGAAAAAAGGGGCCAAATTTCACGATTATTTTTTGCGGGCCGCGAGAGTGACCCAGTACGGGGTGCGGTACAGCACGTCGACGGGCAGCATGCGCGCCAGGCTGTCCAGCACGGCGTCCGTGTCGTCGAGCTGGAAGGCGCCCGACAGGCGCAAGCCCGCCACTTGCGGTTCCACGCGCAGCAGGCCGGGACGGTAGCGTGACAGCTCAAAAGCGAAGGCGTCGAGGCGCATGTCCTGCGCCGCCAGCATGCCGTGCGCCCATGCATCGGCTTGCAGCGGGGCCGGCGTGGGCAGGCCGGCGTGGCTGGCGTCGAAGCGGCTTTGCTGTCCCGCCACGAGCGTGCGCACGGTGGCCGACGGCGCGCGCGGCGTGATTTCCACCGCGTGTTCGAGCACCGTCACGCGGCTGGCGTCGTCGTCGACGCGCACGGTGAAGCGCGTGCCCAGCGCGCGGATGCGGCCATGGCAAGTGGCGACGATGAAAGGGCGGTTGCCCGCATGGTCGGGGCGCGTCTGCACCAGCACTTCGCCGCGGCGCAGCGTCAGCAGGCGTTCACCGGCGCCATACGCCACGTCGACGGCGCTGTCCGTATTGAGCACCAGGGTGCCGCCATCGGGCAAGGACACCTCGCGCCGTTCGCCCACGCCGCTGCGGTAATCGGCCAGCATCTCGTGGCGCACCAGCAGCCAGGCGGCGGGCGCCGCCATCAGCGCCAGCAATACCTGCACGGCCACGCGGCGTTGCGGCCGGCGTAGTACGGGCACGGCCAGCTCCGCCGGCAGCAGGCTGGCCGTCTGGCTCACCTGCCGCACCCTGTTCCAGGCGCGCGCATGTTCCGGGTCGCGTGCGCGCCACTGGGCGCTGGCGGCCAGTTCGTCCGGCGTGGCCTGGCCCGACTGCTCCAATAAATACCATTCGACGGCCTGGCGCGCCACCTTGCGCGACAGCGGCGGAGATGGCGAAGCGGCCGCGCTCATGCCGGCAAGTCCTGCGCCAGCAGCACGCATTCGGTCAGCGCCTCGGCCATGTAGCGCTTCACGGACCGTTCGCCGATGCCCAGTTGCGCGGCGATGTCCGCATAGGCATGGCCTTCGATCTGCGCCAGGATGAAGACGGCGCGCACCTTCGGTTTCAGGCCGTCGAGCATGGCATCGACGGCTTGCAGCGCCTGCAGGATTTCCACGCGCCGCTCGGTCGATGGCACATGCTGTTCGGGTAGGGCGGCCAGCGCATCGGCCCACGCGCGTTCCAGCGACTGGCGGCGCAGGTGGTTGATCAGCAGGTGCTTGGCGACGGTCGCCAGGTAAGCCTTGGGTGCGCGCAGGGCCGGCGTGTGCGGCTGCATGGGCGCGCCGGCCAGCAGGCGCGTGTAGGTGTCTTGCATCAGGTCGGCCGCCTCGGCGGCATTGCCCAGGCGCCGTTGCAGCCAGTGCGCCAGCCAACCGTGGTGTGCGCGGTAATGGCTTTCCAGTTGCGTGGACAGCAGGGGTGGCATGGCCATGATCGTTACCGTACTGCCAGCGCGACGGCGGCCAGCAAGGCCGCCACGCCGATCATGCGCGCCAGGCGCATGGCCTGGTGCGGCGCATACGGCAGCAGCCAGATCAGCAGCAAGCCGCAGCCCGTCAGGCTGCCGACCCAGTAGACGAGGCCATAGCCGCCGCCGGCGATGTGCATGGCCCAGGCCAGGCCGGCCGCCAGCGCCAGCCAGCCGGACCACTGCAGGCGGCGGCGCAGCGGCGCGGGCGGTTCGGCGCCGCGTCCGTGCAAGTCGGCGTAATGGCGGTCCATCGCCAGGCACAGCGAGGACAGGCCCGCGTAGCACAGCGCGAAGACGAGGAAATTGGCTAACAGTTCCATCACGCGGCCTCCATCGTTTGCGCCGGTTTCACCGGTGCCGCCTTGGCCGCCTTCACGGGCAGCGGCTTCAATTTGAACGCGGCATACGCGAGACCGAGGCCCAGCACCAGCACCACCAGATCGAAGGCGGCCACCGCCACGGGGCCGCGGCCCAGGAACAAGGTCACGCCCAGGTGCGAATCGGTGGTGAAGACGTTCAGCACGGGCAGCGACGCCAGCAGGAAGGCGCCGGCGGCCAGTTGCATGCGCCACATGGCGCGCGAGGGGCGCAGCTGGGCGATGATGGCGGCCAGGGCCCAGGCGCCGAAGAAGCAGGCGATTTCCTCTTTTGGCCGGTCTTCCATCGTCACCGACAGCAGGCGGTTGGCCCAGAAGTAGGCGCCAAAGGCGATCGGGATGCCGGCGATGGCGCCGATGTTGAGCGCCTCGACCAGGCGCAGGCCGAAGCTGGCGCGCTTGCCGGCGGCCAGCGCCTTGGCCTGCTTCTGGCGCGTCTTGACGGCCCATAGCAGGGCGCCCGTGGCGACCATGGCGCAGCCGGCCAGGCCGGACAGGAAGAACAGGGCGCGCAGCAGCGGGCCGCCGAAATGCGCGACGTGCAGTCCCACCATCACGCCTTGCGTGGCGGCCGCGCCGGGCTGCGCCTCGCCGTCGCTCGACAGCAGTTTGCCGGACACGCCATCGAATTCCATCGATGGCTGCTTCGACGACATGTCGCGTCCACCGGCGCGCGTCAGTGAAATGGTGGCGTTGGCGTCGCCCGGGTGGTTGACGGAGATGCGCTCGACCTTGCCGCCGCCCCAGTGCTGTTCCGCCTGGCGCACGAGGGGCGCCAGCGGCGTCAGCGGCGCGGCCACGCCGGCCGGCTTGCTGTCGCCCGAGCGGCCCGGGAAGGCTTCGGCGAAGAAGGCATCCTGGTCGCCTTTGTAGGCGGCCGTGACGCCGGAAGGCATGTACAGGAACATCAGCGTGACCAGGCCCGTGTAGGTGATCATGATGTGATACGGCAGGGCCAGCACGGCCGTCACATTGTGCGCGTCCAGCCATGAACGCTGGCCCTTTTTCGGCCGGAAGGTAAACAGATCCTTGAAAATGCGCTTGTGCGTGACGATGCCGCTGATGATGGAGACGAACATGAACATGGCGCAGAAACCCACGATCCAGCGGCCCCAGATGGCCGACATGTAGTGCAGGTCGAAATGCAGGCGGTAGAGGAATTCGCCGCCCCGCGTCTCGCGCGGCTTCGACAGCACTTCGCCCGTGGCCGGGTCGGCTTTTTCGCTATGAAAATTGCCGCGCCGGCCGCGTTTCTTTTCGCCTGGTTGCGAGGGTTTGCTCCAGCCCAGCTGCGTGGACGGGCTGCGCTCGCCGGGCAGGCTGATGAACCAGCGCGTGGCGCCGTCTGCCCGTTCTTCCATCGCCTTCTGCGCGACCTTGGCCGCTTCCTCGGTGCTTACCTGGCTGGCGGCGGCGCCGTGCAATTCGGGCTGCATCCACAGGGTGATTTCATTGCGGTAGTAGCTGGCCGTGCCGGCGCAAAACACCAGCAATAAAATCCAGCAGACGAGCAGGCCGGACCAGGTGTGCAGCCATGCCATCGACTGGCGGAAACCTTCTTTCATGCGAGACTCCAGGATAGTGCGTCCATCCACTGCAGGATGGCGGCGATGACGGCGGCCGGCATCAGAAGGCCCAGCCAGGCGCGCAGGGCGCTGCGCGTGGCGAAGACCCACAGCACGGCGCAGGTGTAGATGGCAAACGACAGCAGGGTGGCTGTCATGACGGCTTCGGAGCGGGCCATGGGCAGGCTCACCGACAGCAGCATGGTGACCAGCGCGGCCAGCACGTAGCCGCCAACGATGGCCGCCACGCTGCGCGACGCCACGCCGAGGCGGTAGATCGCCCCGGCGGACAGGCGCAGGCGCGCGATTTTAATGATGGCTGGCGCTGGCATGCTCAGTCGTGTTCCTTGCTCGGTGGCAGGGCCGGGCCGGCTGGCAGCGGCGTCACGCCTTGCGGCTGCACCAGGCTCAGGGTCGTCACGAACATGGCCTTGTCATAGGCTTGCGTGCCGCGCTGGCCAGCTGTTTTGTCCGTGTGCTGCACTTCCAGCACATAAGTGCCCTTCCATGGCAGCGGGAAGCTGACCAGGCCTTGCGCATCGCTCCACGCTTCCTTGCCCCAGCCCGACTGCACCACGGCATTGACCTTGGCCTGCGCCAGCGGCTTGCCCTGGTAGCTGACCTGGAACTGGCCTGGTTTGCCGGTCGGCACGAGATCCAGGGTCAGGGCCGGTGCTTGCGCCTTGCCGTCGGCGACCAGGCGCGCGGCCGGGACCCACACGGTACGCGTGCTCTTGCCATCCTTTTTCTCTTCCCACGACGGGTAGTTGTCTTCCTCGACGATGATGCTTTCGCCGGCGCCCGCCTTGCCATTGAGGAGGAACGCGCCGCCCGTCTTGCTCGCCTGCAGCGGCTGCGCGCCCTTGGCCGACACCCACGTCACGTTCCTGATGCTGAACTTGTCGAGCAGGCCGGGCGACGCTTCGCGCAGGTTGTCGCCGAATTCGCCGAAGTACACGCTGGCCGCCTTGCCGTCCTGCTGCAGCCAGATCTGGTGCGCGCTGGCCGTGCCGGAAGTGAGGGCCGCGCCCAGCAGGGCGGTGGCGAGGGCGCCGAGGCGCGCGATGGAAGTGAGGTGCATGGTGTATCCCTTGGTTTATGGTGAGAAACGTGGTTGTCGCAGCGGTGCAAGGTGCCGGGAAGCGGCGGCGGCAATGCCGGCCGGCGAACGTGCCCGCGCCATGAAACTACCTTTTTCGTTATTGATACGGGAAGGCTTGCTTGGCGGGGATGCCTGGCTGGCGCAGCGTGTCATCCAGCTGCGCATCAGCCATGCCGTCCTGGCCGGTCGATGGCAGGCGGGAATGCGGGATGCGGACTCCGAACGGAATCCAAATGTGAATGAGAACTATTCTTATTATAGTGTGAGGTTGCGAGACATGCAAGAGAGAGGTGTTGTAACGATGTCGTAAACGAGCACGACCACCGTACTGACGCGGTGGCCGTGCATGCGCAGGAGCGCGGGCGTTACAGCTGGCCGCGCAGGGTCAGCATGGCGTTGCGCGGTTCGCCATAGAAGTTGGAGCCATAGGCGGCCCACACGCGCGTGTAGTATTTTTTATCGAACAGGTTGTTCACCGTCAGCGACAGCGCCAGCTTGGGACTGAGGCGGTAGCCAGCCTGCAAGCCCACCGTGGTGACGGGCCCCTGCTCGAATTTCACGGGGCCGTTCAGGCGGTACATGCTGCTGACGCTGCGCAAGCCGCCGCCCACGCTGATCTTGTCGAGCGCGCCGGCCAGCCGGTAAGTGGTCCACAGATTGACATTGTGGCGCGGCGCGATGAAGGTGTACAGCTGGGCCTTCTGGTCGTCGCTGCCTTCGAGGGTGCGCGTGCTGGTGTAGGAATAGCCGCTCGTGATGTTCCAGCCCGGCAGGGGGCTGCCGCTCAGCTCGGCTTCCACGCCCTGGTTGCGCATCTTGCCGGCGCCGATGGAAAACAGCGGGTTGGCCGGGTCGGGCATGGCGCGGTTCTCGTCTTCCATGCGGAACAGGGCCGCATGCGCGTTGACGTTCTTGTCGAACAGTTCCGCCTTCAGGCCCAGTTCGAACTGCTGCCCCGTGCGCGGTTTCAGGGTCTGGCCGGCGGCGTCCGTGGTGGTCTGGGGCGAGAAGATGCGCGTGTAGCTGCCGTAGGCCGACACCTGCTTGTCGAGTTCATAGACCAGGCCTGCGTACGGCGTGAATTTCGCATTGATGGTGTTGCTGACATCGGTGAACTGGTTGAAATAGGCATTGCGGTTGACGGTATGGTTGTTCCGGTGCGTCAGGCGCCCACCCAGGTTGACGGCCAGCCGGTCCGTCGCTTGCAGGCGGGTGCGCGCGTACAGGCCGAACTGCTTGGTGCGGTTGTCGT
This sequence comes from Janthinobacterium sp. NKUCC06_STL, assembly GCF_019345455.1. Taxonomy (NCBI): domain Bacteria; kingdom Pseudomonadati; phylum Pseudomonadota; class Betaproteobacteria; order Burkholderiales; family Oxalobacteraceae; genus Janthinobacterium; species Janthinobacterium sp. NKUCC06_STL. The sequence goes on along the minus strand of NZ_JAHKQY010000001.1, from coordinate 1,198,904 downwards.
TGCCGTTGGAAAAGGTGTAGCTGGGCCGGGCGATATTGTTATCCGGATGGAAGATGTTGATCGGCGCAGTGTCGCCGCCACCATACTGGAAATTTTTGTGCACCTGGCGGTAGTCGGCGCCCACGATCAGGTCGTGGCTGCGGCCGAATGCCTGGAACGGCGTCGCCAGCCAGGCATCGAGTCCCTGCGTCTTCCAGTGGCTGCGGTAGGTCCAGCTGATCAGGCAGCTCTCGCCCGTGACGGGGTCTGCCGAACAATCGGGCCAGCCGAAATGGCGCGATGGTTCGTCCTGCTCGCGGTACAGAGCGGTCACCTTGAACTGGCCGCCGTTGTCCAGTTTGTGATCGAGTTCGGCAAAATATTCCGTGACCTTTTCCGTGATGTGGTTCCAGGCCGGGTCGAGGTAAGTGGAGCGGGGCACGTCGAGCAGGCGCCCGTCTTCATAGGCGGGCAGGCCGAAGGCGGGACGGCCCTTGTATTCCTGCCAGGTGACGCCGCCCGTCAGCACGGTGCCCGGCGCCACGTCGACGGCAACGGTGCCGTACAGCAGCGGTTTTTCCGCATACACATGATCGACGAAGGAGCGCCGGTGTTCATAGGCGGCCACCAGGCGACCGCGCACCTTGCCGTCCGCGCTCAAGGGACCCGTGACGTCCGCTTCCGCATAGTAGCGGTCCCAGGAACCCGCGCTGAGCACGCCGCTGGCGGTGTAGGTGTCGCGCGCCCGCTTGCGCACCAGGTTGATGCTGCCGCCCGGGTCGCCCGCGCCCTGGAACAGGCCGTCCGGTCCGCGCAGCACTTCCACCCGGTCATAGATGGCCAGGCCGAAGCCGGCCGACAGATCGTTGCCCGTGCTGGCCGGCGTCATCACGCCATCGACCTGTACCGAGTCCAGCGCATGGCCGCGCGAATAAAAATTGCCGTGGTTGCCGCCCGTGCTGCTCGCTTCGACGGTGATGCCCGTCACGCCGCGCATGGCGTCGTCCAGGTTCAGCAAATTCTGGTCGTTCAGCTGCTGGCGCGTCAGCACGGAGATGGACTGGGGAATCTCGCGCAGGCTTTGCCGGCCCTTGCCGATGCTGACCGCCTGTGCCGCATACGACTTCGTCAGTTCGGTATCCGTCGTCGCCTCCTGGCGCGCGCTGACGGTGATTTCCGCCAGGGTCGCCACCTTGCCCGTGGTGGCGGGCGCTGGGCGGATGATGACGCTGTTGCCGTCGATGGCAGCTGTCAGGCCGCTGCCGGCCAGCAGACGCTCCAGGCTGTCGGCCACGCTCAGCATGCCGCTGACGGCGGGCGCCGTCTTGCCGGCCACCAGTTCCGGTGCAAACAGCAGTTGCAAATTGGCTTGCCGCGCCAGCTCATTCAGGGCTTGTCCCAGAGGCTGGGCGGCGATGGCCAGTTTGACGGATGACAAGGTTTGCGCGTGTGCCAAGGGAATGCTGCCCAGGGCCAGCATGGCGGCCAGGGCGAAGGGGGCGGGTGTCAGATTGAGGCGGGGGGACCACATGTTGCATTTCTCCAGGTTAATTTATTGTCGATTAAGCTGGTAGACGCGGCAGCGGGCAAAACCCTCACCTGCGAATGCGAATTATTTTCATTTATTTTTTTGGGAAGTGCATGGCCGGTGCCTGCGCGGCGGCTTTCGGCGCCATGCCGATGGTGCTGACGGTGCCGCTGCGCACTATCTGCACGGGCAAGAGTTGCGGCAGGGCGGCGGCGAAGCGGTCGAGCTGGGTCAGGCTGAAACTGCCGCCGATGCGCAAGCGCGCGACGGCGGGATCGCGCACGACGAAGCCCGTGTCGCCATAGCGCTCGAATTCGGCCAGTGCCGCGCCCAGCGGCACATTGTCGAAGGTGATTCTGCCGTCGCGCCACGGCGCCACGCTGCCCGGGGCCAGGCTGGCGACGGCGGACAGGCGGCCGCCGGCATCGCTGCTGACGCCCTGGCCGGCCCGCAGGTCGACCTGGTCTTGCCCTGCGCCGGCCACGCGCACCTGGCCATGCTGCACGGCCACGCGCAGCTGGCCGTCGTGCACCAGCGTGTTACGCACGGAAAACTGCGTGCCCACCACCGTCACTGTCAAGGGACCGCTGAGCACGTCGAACGGCTGGCCCTGCTTCGATTGCACCTGGAACAGCGCTTCGCCGTGCGCCAGGCGCACTTCGCGCCGCTGGCGGTACAGGGTGACGTGCAGTTGCGTGGCCGTATCGAGCTGCACCTGGCTGCCGTCGGGTAGCGAGACGGCCAGGCGCTGGCCGCGCGCGGTGGCATACGACTGGCTGAACGTGGGTTGCTGCCACCACTGGTAGCCGCCCGCGCCCACGCCGAGCAGTAGCATGGCGGCGGCCGCATACGGCAGCACGCGCAGGGAGCGCAGAAGCGGGCGGCGGGGGGATGGCGCTGGCACTGTCCAGCGGGCGGCCACCTGCGCGGGAATCCGGCGCGCCACGCGATAGGTGTCCTGCAACTGGGCATACGCCTGCGCGTGCAGCGCATCGGCCGCCAGCCAGGCGTCAAACTCGGCCTGTTGCCGCGCATCGAGGTTGCCGCGCCGGCTGAACCACGTGGCCGCCGCCAGTGCCACGTCGTCCTGCGTGGCGGCAAAGTCGGCGTACTCGCGCAATTCCGCCTGCTCCTGGGCGGAGGGGCCGAAATCATGGCGGGGCGGGCGGGCGGTCATGGACGGCATTATGCGCATTCCCGCAGAGAACGCAACTGCGCCTGGCAACTGAGCATGCCGCGCGCGATATGTTTTTCCACCATGCTCACGGAAATGCCCATGCGCGCGGCGATCTGTGCGTGCGGCAATTCCTCGAAGACGTGCAGCACGAAGGCGTCGCGGCAGCGCGGTGGCAAGGCGTCGATGGCGGCCACGCAGGCTTGCCAGTCCTGGCTGCTTTCCAGTGCCTGTTCCGGCTGCAAATGACGGGGCCCTGCCGGATGCGCGGCCTCCGGCAGGGCGTCGAGTTCCTCGTGCTGGCGCACGGCGGCGCGGCGGTGCTGGTCGACCAGCAGGTTGCGCGCCGTGTGGTACAGCAGCGCGCGCGGTTCGCGCACGGCCGCCTCGCCCAGCACGCGCGCATAGCTTTCCTGCACCAGGTCGGCCGCAGCCTCGCGGTTGCGCACGCTGCGCCAGCAAAAGTTCAACAGTTCTTGGTAATAGCGTGCAACCACGGCGTCCGATGTATGAGTCCGCAGCCAGGAATGCCGCATATGAGAATGATTCTCATTATATGGCATGCCGCGATGTCGCGCTAAGCGGCTTGGCGCACCGTGGCAGACGTACAACGCTTTGCCCTGCGGCCAGCATCGGTTAACATGGGAAGTTAATAAGGAGGCAAGATGGCTATTCAAATCATCAATACGGCGCCGGTGGCGGGCCAGCGGCCTGGCACCTCGGGCTTGCGCAAGAAGGTGGGCGTATTCAGCCAGCCGCAGTATCTGGAAAACTTCGTGCAGAGTGTTTTTGACACGCTGGGCGACTGCCGCGGCCAGACGCTGGTGCTGGGCGGCGACGGGCGGTACTACAACCGCGCGGCCATCCAGACGGTGCTGCGCATGGCGGCCGCGCATGGCTACGCGCGCGTGCTGCTGGGGCAGGGCGGCATTTTGTCGACGCCGGCCGTCAGCTGCGTGATTCGCAAGCATGGCGCCAGCGGCGGCATCATCCTGTCGGCCAGCCATAATCCGGGCGGCCCCGATGGCGATTTCGGTATCAAGTACAACATCGCCAATGGCGGCCCGGCGCCCGAAAAGGTCACCGAGGCCATCTACGCCTGCACGCAAGGCATCGCCGAATACCGCATCAGCGATGCTGCCGACATCGACCTCGATACCCTGGGAGTGGCGCGCATCGAGCAGATGACGGTCGAAGTGATCGATCCGGTGCTTGATTACGCGGAACTGATGCAGCAGCTGTTCGACTTCGATGCCATCCGCGCCCTGTTCGCGGGCGGCCTGCGCATCTGCTTTGACGGCATGCACGCCGTCTCGGGCCCGTATGCGACGGCCATCCTGGAAGGCATGCTGGGCGCGGCTAAGGGCAGCGTCATCAACGGCGTGCCCCTGGAAGACTTCGGCGGCGGCCATCCCGACCCGAATCCCGTCAACGCGCACGAGCTGATCGCCATCATGGCTGCCGACGATGCCCCGGACTTTGGCGCCGCCTCGGACGGCGACGGCGACCGCAACATGATCGTCGGCCGGCGCTTCGACGTGACACCCTCGGACAGCCTGGCCATCCTGGCCGCCAACGCCACGCTGGCGCCCGGCTACCGCGACGGTTTGAACGGCATTGCCCGCTCCATGCCCACGTCCGGCGCGGCCGACCGGGTCGCTAGCGCGCTGGGCATCCCTTGCCACGAGACGCCGACAGGCTGGAAATTCTTCGGCACCCTGCTCGACGCGGGCATGGCCACCCTGTGCGGCGAAGAAAGCTACGGCACGGGCTCGAACCACGTGCGCGAAAAAGATGGTTTGTGGGCCGTGCTGTTCTGGCTCAACCTGCTGGCAGAGAAAAAACAATCGGTGGAAGAGATCGTGCGCGCGCACTGGGCGGAATATGGCCGCAATTACTATTCGCGCCACGATTACGAAGACATCGACAGCGCCAGCGCGCAGCAGCTGATGGAGGCCGTGCGCGGCCAGCTGGCCGCCTTGCCGGGCCAGGTGTTCGATGGCTACACGGTGGCGCTGGCCGACGATTTCAGCTACACGGATCCGGTCGACGGCTCCGTGGCGACGCAGCAGGGCATCCGCATCATCATGACGGACGGCGCGCGCATCGTGCTGCGCCTGTCCGGCACGGGCACCGAGGGCGCCACCCTGCGCCTGTACCTGGAGCGCTACGAAGCCGATCCGGCCCGGCACGATATTCCCACCCAGGAAGCGCTGGCGGGGCTGATCGCCGTGGCCGGGCAGCTGGCGCAGATCCGCGAGCGCACGGGGCGCGATGGGCCGACGGTGACGACGTAAAAAAGGGCGCCCGAGGGCGCCCTTCTTGATTGCGGCAAATCAAACCGGCATCATGCTTTCGCCGGCACCACCGCCTGGCGGTAGTTATCCACCATCTTGTAGCGCCTTGCATACAGGCCGAAAGCCAGCATGGCGACAGCGGCAAAGGCGGCGAAGAAGAACATCTGGAAGGCCGTCACGCTGATGCCGCTTTCGGCGATCTTGCCGATCACGCCTTCGTTCATGACGCTGCGGTTGACGATCAGCACCCACAGGTTGCCCACCGTGGTCGACAGATTCCAGAAGCTCATGATGGCGCCCTTCATCGAGACGGGCGCCTGGCTGTAGGCAAACTCCAGTCCCGTCGCCGAGACCAGCACTTCGCCGAACGTCAGCAAGGCGTATGGCAGGATCTGCCACATGATGGAGACGGCGTTGCCGCTGTCGAGGGCCAGCTGCAGCAAGCCGATGACGATCCACGCCAGCGAGGAAAAGCCGATACCGGCCGTCATGCGGCGCAGGGCCGTCGCTTCCAGGCCGAAGCGGTTCAGCATCGGGTACAGCACCAGGTTGTTGAACGGGATCAGCAGCATCACCAGCATCGGGTTCAGCGCCTGCATTTGCGCCGGCAGGAACCAGCTTGGTTTTTCCATGGTGTTCGCTTGCACGATCCACGTCGAGGCCTTCTGGTCGAACAGCGAGAAGAACGGCGTGACGAGGGCGAAGATGACGAGGATGCGCAGCACGGCGCGCACGCCTTCGACGGCTTCGTCAGGGTGGATGCCGCGCGCGCGTTCCAGCTGCATGGCCGTGCCGATGCTGCCGAAGGCCAGCAGCAAGACCAGCGCGGTACATGCTGAAATCACGAAGCCCCATTCGGGAATGCTGTAGAACGCATACAGGGCGCCGACGACGCCGACATAGGCCACATACAGGCCGGGACGCGAACCGCCGTCGACGCGGGCCAGCAGGGCCGTGCGGGCCACGCGGGTGAACGAATCGGGATTCGGCGGTGCCGGCGGCACGTGCACGTATTTCTTGGCGCCCATCCAGAAGACGATGGTGGCGGCCAGCATCATGATGCCGGGGATGCCGAAGGCGATCGACGGACCGTAGTCGCGCAGGAACATCGGCATCAGCAAGGACGCGAAGAAGGAGCCGAAGTTGATGATCCAGTAGAACAGGTCGAAGACCAGCTTGGCCTTGTGCTTGTTGGTCTGGTCGAACTGGTCGCCGACAAACGAAGCCACCAGCGGCTTGATGCCGCCGGAACCGAAGGCGATCAGGAACAGGCCGAAATAGAAGCCGTTGACGCTGTTTTCAAACAGGGCCAGGCAGGCATGGCCGGCGCAATACACGAGGCTGAGCCAGAAGATGGTGTTGTACTTGCCGAAGAAGCGGTCGGCCAGCCAGCCGCCCAGCAGCGGGAAGAAATACACGCCGATGACGAAGGTGTGGAAGACGTGCTTGGCTTCGCCCGTGCGCTGGTCGATCGGGATCATCAGCAGCAAGGTGCTGATGAGGAATGGCGTCAGGATGTTGCGCATGCCATAAAAGCTGAAGCGTTCGCAGCCTTCGTTGGCGATGATGTACGGTATTTGCCGCGGCATTTTGCCCGTGGCGGTTTGTGTCTCGGCCGATGACATTGGCTCTCCCCCAAGTTTTTTTTGTAAGCCGCGATGCTAAGGCCTGCCGCGTTTGCTTGCAACAGAAAAAACGGCCTGTCCGCTATTTCGCAGGGATTTGTAAGGTATTGATTTTCATAAAGACATTACTTTCGGCACTTGCAAGGGCAGGGCGGGGCAGCAACAGCTGCATATGCAGCATGCCATCCGCTGCGAGACTGTCCTCCAGGGTAAAACCGCAAGCCAGGTACAGGGTCAACGCCGCGTGGTTGTCCTGCGCCACGGCCAGGCGCACGCGGGCCAGTTCGGGCACGCTGCAGGCGTGCGCAATGGCCGCCTGCACCAGTTGCCGTCCCGCACCGCGCCCGCGCGCCTGCGGCGCCACGTACACGCTCCACAGACTGGCCTTGTCATGCACGACGGCAATCGGCTCGCGGCGCAGGCCGGCCATGCCGATCAATTGTTCTTTGTTGAAAGCGCCAAATATTATTTGGTGCGAGGTGGCGCGCAAGCGCTCGGCTATCTGTGCCAGCGGCAAGCCGCTTTCCGCCGCATGCGTGGTGCAGAAGGCGGCGGGCAGTTCGGCGATGCCGGCCAGGCGCAGCGCGCGGTAGGCGCTGGCGTCGTCTGGCGTGAGGGGGCGGACAGTGATGGCGGGCATGTGGGCGAGTATCGGGCTTTGATGCCAGAAAGTAAAGCTTGCGCTACAACGCCGGCGTAGTTACTGCGTGGCGACGCGCTGCATGGGCGCATTATCCTTGCGCCATTGTTCCAGGCTGATCAGGTCGCCGCTGACGACGTCGTCAACGAGGATGCGCTTGCCATCGGGCGTCACGACAAAGCTTTCCCAGCGGTGCGCCGCATCGGGCGTGCTTTCGAAAAAGCTCAGCTGGTAGCTGGCGACGCCATCGACGAGGCGCGTCTCGGGCGACGTTTCCATCACGGCGCCGTGCGCGCGGCCGCCCGAAGCTTTTTCGATATGCGCCGACCAGGCCTTGATTTCCGGCAAAGCCAGCAAGGCATCGACGGCGCGCGCGTTCTGCTCTGGCGCCGCCGTGTTGGCGCTGGCGCCAGGGGCATTGCCCTCGTGCGGCGCGGACTGCTGGTGCATGTAAAAAGCGACTAGCCCGGCGGCCAGCAAGCCGGCCAGGATGCCGGCGATGATGGTGGTTCTGGAAGAGGAGGCGCGTGGCGGCATGATGGTGGGCGTGAGAAAGAGGGACGATGGCGGCCATGCTAAAGCAAAACGCACAGGCCGGCAATCGCCGGGCTTGCCAAATCAACAGGCCAACAGGCGAAAAAAAAAGCTACCTTCCGTAGAAGATAGCTTTTCGGGGCTGCCGGGGAAGAACAGGCAGCTTTTGGTCTGCTGTCTCTCCCCGGCGCATGCATCCCTGCGCGCCGTCGCCTGCGCGCGGGGATGCCGGACATTACATCATGCCGTCCATGCCGCCCATGCCGCCCATACCACCCATGCCGCCGCCCATGCCGCCGCCTGCTTTGTCGTCAGCGATTTCGCAGACCATGCAGTCGGTTGTCAGCATCAGCGAAGCGATCGAAGCGGCGTTTTGCAGCGCCGAACGGGTCACTTTGGCTGGGTCCAGGACGCCCATTTCAACCATGTCGCCATACGTGCCGTTGGCAGCGTTGTAGCCGTAGTTGCCCGTGCCAGCCAGTACGGCTGCCACGACGACCGAAGCTTCTTCGCCAGCGTTTTGCACGATCATGCGCAGTGGCTCTTCCATTGCGCGCAGAACGATCTTGATACCAGCGTCTTGATCAGGATTGTCGCCCTTGACCGTGATGTTGGCGCGTGCGCGCAGCAGGGCTACGCCGCCGCCTGGCACGATGCCTTCTTCCACGGCAGCGCGGGTAGCGTGCAGTGCATCTTCAACGCGGGCTTTTTTCTCTTTCATTTCGACTTCGGTGGCTGCGCCAACCTTGATCACGGCAACGCCGCCAGCCAGTTTGGCTACGCGCTCTTGCAGTTTTTCACGGTCGTAGTCTGAGGTCGCTTCTTCGATCTGTACACGCACTTGTTTTACGCGTGCTTCGATCGATGCTGCTTCGCCGGCGCCATCTATGACGATGGTGTTTTCTTTGCCCACTTCGATGCGTTTCGCTTGGCCCAGTTCGGCCAGGGTCACTTTTTCCAGGGTCAGGCCGACTTCTTCAGCGATCACTTGGCCGCCGGTCAGGACAGCGATGTCTTCCAGCATGGCTTTGCGGCGGTCGCCGAAGCCAGGGGCTTTCACTGCGCACGTTTTCAGGATGCCGCGGATGTTGTTCACAACCAGGGTGGCCAGTGCTTCGCCTTCGATGTCTTCCGCGATGATCAGCAGTGGACGACCAGCTTTGGCGACTTGTTCCAGTACCGGCAGCAGGTCACGGATGTTCGAGATTTTCTTGTCGCACAGCAGGACGAATGGGCTGTCCAGTACGGCAACTTGTTTCTCTGGGTTGTTGATGAAGTATGGCGACAGGTAGCCGCGGTCGAACTGCATGCCTTCAACAATGTCCAGCTCGTCGTTCAGCGACTTGCCGTCTTCCACGGTGATCACGCCTTCTTTGCCGACTTTTTCCATCGCTTCAGCGATACGCTCGCCGATCGAGTAGTCCGAGTTCGCCGAGATCGCGCCAACCTGGGCGATTTCTTTGGTCGTGGTGCAAGGACGGGCGATTTTCGCCAGTTCTTCGACGGTCGCTGCAACAGCTTTGTCGATACCGCGCTTCAGGTCCATCGGGTTCATGCCGGCGGCAACGAACTTCATGCCTTCGCGCACGATGGCTTGTGCCAGCACGGTTGCGGTGGTGGTGCCGTCGCCGGCGTTGTCGCTGGTGCGGGAAGCAACTTCCTTGACCATTTGCGCGCCCATGTTCATGAGCTTGTCTTTGAGTTCAACTTCTTTCGCTACCGATACACCATCCTTGGTGACGGTAGGGGCGCCGAACGAGCGCTCCAGAACCACGTTGCGGCCTTTCGGGCCCAAGGTGACTTTGACTGCGTTGGCGAGGATATTGACGCCTTCGACCATCTTGGCGCGCGCTGCGTCGCCGAATACTACTTCTTTAGCTGCCATGTTCAATTCTCCTGAGTTTCGGGATGTATCTGTCTACAACGTGGAAACAATTACTTGACGACGATCGCCATGATGTCTTCTTCGCGCATGACCAGCAGCTCATCGCCGTCAACTTTGACGGTTTGGCCGGCGTACTTGCCGAACAGGACGCGGTCGCCCACTTTGACATCCAGAGGACGCACTTTGCCGTCGTCGAGAATCTTGCCATTGCCTACGGCAAGGACTTCGCCTTGATCCGGTTTTTCAGCAGCTGCATCAGGAATGATGAGGCCGGACGCGGTTTTGGTTTCCTGGTCGAGGCGTTTGACGATGACGCGATCGTTCAATGGGCGCAGATTCATACAAAACTCCTTAAAGTTCAATGGATAGGTGTTGCTAAATGAATACATGCCTGGCGCAGCGCCAGGCCTGCTTTCAGTGACCGCCGTTGAAAGCAGCCCGCAACGGTCAAGCAAACCCCATGTCATCCTGTCCTTGCCTGTATCCGGCAGTGGTGCATCGCGGCGTCGCCCGCCGCGTAGCGTTCCCTGCAGTGGTCTGGCAAGCACCATCAGTCCTGAGGATTACTACGAAAGAGTTTGTTAGCACTCTCTACTAACGAGTGCTAATTATAGGGACGGTAGGGGGCTTATTCAAGGGCTTATTCTCCGGGAAGATATACATAGACGTTCTGCGCAGCCTGCATTTACGCAGGGTTTGCGCTGGCGCAAGCCAACTTCCCGGGCGTCAGCAACAGGCGCGACTCTAGCATGCCGTCCGGAGAGGGGCCGTTCCTGTACGCACAGGAAACAGAGTTTCACTATGGAATTTGATAAGATGATTGTAATTGCATATCAATATCGCCACATATCACTACTTGCACCAGAAAGAACGCCATGCCATTTCCGCCTTCCCGCTCCGCGCTGCGCCTGCTGGGCGCTACCCTCATCGGCCTCGCCTGCCTGGGCAATGCCGCCGCGCAAGCGCCCACCATCGCCGACGAGATCACCGTGGCCACCCTGACGCCGCAGGAAAAAGACAGGCTGCTGGGTGAGCTGTTCAACGACTTGAACAAGGACGACGACGACCAGGAAGCGCACGTGTGGGACAACGGCGGCGACCGCGGCGTGATGGTCAAAGTCACGTATAACTTCAGCAATTCCGGCATGACGGAGCACAGCCTGAAGGCGCATGTGTGCCGCGACCTGAAATTCGTCGTCACGGCGGGCGGCAAGTCGCAGGACCTGAGCCGCCGCACCTGTTCGCAGAACAGCGGGAAATGGGATGTGCAGGGCAAGGACCCGGCGCCCGTCGTGTATCCGCCTTTCCTGTCCGACGTCACCATCGCCAAGCTGAATGCACAAGAACAAGCATCGTTGCTGAAGGCCGCCGTGCGCACCTTGAAAGATGAAGAGGATGGCAAGACGCGCCTGTGGAGCAACAAGGGACTGGGCAATGCGGTGCCGCTGGCAGTGCGCCTGACGCCTTCGGGCACGGACGCCAAACCTGGCAGCTATAGCCGTACTTGCCGCGACTTGACGATGGTGCTTGACGGCAAGGGCGGAGAACAGACGCTGACGCGCCGCTCTTGCGAAAACCGCTATGGCGGCCTCGATATCGAAGCCGATTACGTCGACGAGTAAAACACGGCCATCGCGGCGCCGGCGGATGCGCGCACTTGGCGAAAAGCGCCGGAAAAAGCGTGTATTGTCCGCCAACTGCCCTGCATTGATGTAAATATGTGTGACAGCGGCGTGATTCGATTGACGCCCATGGAGCGTCCGCCCTATAGTGGCGGCATGATTTCCGAATTCAACGAATTATCCGACAAAATAGGCCTGCTGGCCGAAATGACCCATGCGCTGCGCCGCGAAAACGCGCAACTGCGCAAGGACAATGCCGCGCTGGCCGCCGACAACGCCCTGTATGTGCAACGCATGCGCGAGGCGCAGGAGCGGGTGGAAGCGTTGCTGGAAAAAATTCCCGAACTGGTGCAAGCCGGACTGGAGCAAGCCGCTTCGGAAGCGGGCGCCTATATTGCCGAGAACGAGAAGGAAGCGTAATGCCGCGTGTCGATGTCAATATCATGGGCCAGTCCTACAGCATGGTGTGCCGCGACGGCGAAGAGCGCGCGCTGCGCGAAGCGGCGATCTATCTCGATAGCAAAATGAAAGCCATCCGCGACGCGGGCAAGGTCAAGGGCAACGACCGCATCGCCGTGCTGGCCGCCCTGGGCGTGGCCGCCGAATTCCTCTCCGTGAAGTCGCCGCAAGGTCCGCTGTCGGAATTGACGATACTGGAAGTGAAGCAGAAAATCTCGGCCATGCACACGGTATTGGATAGCGCCTTGACGCCCCAGGAAAACCTTTTTTAAGCGTGCACGCGACGATTTGTCTTTGCGATGCGCGATCAAAGGAGTAAACTTGGGTCTACCCTGCGGTGTTCGCGATTGCCATATATTCCTTGAACCATTTATGCGCATCGGTTGCGAATTTTGTTTGATGGGAGTGAGCGTCGCTCGTTCGACGAACCCGAAATTGAACTAACGTGACCACCTTGAACCGTTTGGTTCGGGATGCCGGCATAGCGGCACAGGCGGGGCCCAATTTGAAAGAAAACGAAAAACGGTTGCAGCATCGATGCGCAACCGTTTTTTTACGTCTGTCGCTTTGATACGGAGTCTGCATGAAACAATACTGGCTGATGAAATCCGAACCCGATGAAGTGAGCATCGACGACCTGATGGCCGCGCCGCAGCACACCATGCCGTGGTTCGGTGTGCGCAATTACCAGGCGCGCAACTTCATGCGCGATGGCATGCAGCCGGGCGATGGCGTGCTGTTCTATCACTCGAGTTGCCCGCAGCCGGGCGTGGCGGGCGTGGCCGAAGTGGCCAGCGGCGCCTATCCCGATCACAGCCAGTTTGAAGAAGGCGGCAAATACTTCGACCCGAAAGCCACGCCAGAACAGCCGCGCTGGATCAGCGTCGACGTGCGCGGCGTGAAGAAGACGGCGCTGCTGCCCCTGTCCGAGATGCGCCAGATGCAGGAGCTGGAAGACATGCTGCTGCTCAAGAAGGGCAGCCGGCTGTCGATCACGCCCGTGACGCCGGCGCAATGGAAAGTCATTACCGGCAAGCTGACAAGTTAGCCTTCGACCCGGTTGCGGCCATTCTGCTTGGCCCGATACAGGGCCTGGTCGGCGGCGGCCAGCAATTGTTCCGGCGTCTGTCCTGCGTCATGCAAGGCCAGGCCGATGCTGGCCGTCACCAGACCGCCGCGTGACGGTGCGTGGACGATGGCGGCCGCGGCGATCGCCTCCTGCATCTTGTGCGCCACCGCCAGCGCGCCGTCGCCATCGGTGGCGGGCAGGATGGCGGCAAACTCCTCGCCGCCGAAGCGCGCCGCCAGGTCGCTGGCGCGCGGCAGCGCCGAGTGCAGGGCCGCCGCGATCCGCACCAGGCAGGCGTCGCCATACGGGTGGCCGAAGGTATCGTTGAGGCTTTTGAAGAAATCGATATCGATGATCAGCAGCGCCAGCCCCTGATGGTTGCGCGCGGCGCGCTGCCACTCCAGCTGCAGGGTCTGGTCGAAGCAGCGCCGGTTGGCGATGCCCGTCAAACCATCCGTCAGCGACAGCTTTTCCAGTTTGTCATGCGCCGCGCGCAAGGCCAGTTCGCTTTGCATGTAGCGGCTTTGCAGGGTGGCCGAGCGCAGCGCGTGGACCAGCAGCGCGACGAACAGCGACGCCGCCGCCAGGTAGAAATGCGCGCGCATGACGGCAAAGCCTAGGCCCAGCAAGGCGGCCGTAAAGAAGATGGGACTGAAATTGTCGATCAGCAGGGTCAGCTTTTGCGGGGTCTGCTGCGTCTGTGCGCTTTCCGCACCGGACCGCGCCGCCGTGACGCGCATGGACAGCAGCACCAGGATCAGGAAGGGCAGGCTCGGCAGCACCTCGCTCCAGGCTTCGGTCGCGCCATGCAAGGTCAGATAGTTATACGCGGCCGCGCAGCCCGCATAGCACCATAAGAACACCGCCAGCAGCAGGTAAAAGCGGCCTTGCCCGCCATCGCGCCGGTGCGCCAGCAGGCGCAGCGAGGCGCAACAGGCCAGGGCCAGGTTTTCCACGTTGTAGGTCAGCACCAGCAGGCTGGCGGGAATCGGCGCGATCGAGCGCTGGTCGAAGGGCGACACGGAAAAAATGGCCGTATAGGCCAGGTAGGCCGCCAGCAGCACCTGTACGGCGTCGAGCCATTGCAGGGTGCGCGAGGGATGCTCGTGGGTCACGGACGACATGGCCAGCAGCAGGGGCGCGCCGTACATGAAATAGGCGAAATCGGAAAAATACGTGGCGTCGGAAGCCACTTGTCCGCTCAGGTCCTGCCAGGCCGACAATATCATGCCGGTGCTCCAGAACAGCATGGCCACGGCGAACAGGGCCCAGCCTGTCCTGGCGGCGCCTGCCGCGCTGACATAGGCGCAGCGGCAACAGGCGGCCAGCGCCAGCAGGGGTGCGACGATGCTGAACGCATAGCTGACCCAGGGCGCGCGTGCGCCGGCCCACGCCGTCAAGGCCAGCTGCGCCAGCACATAGCCGGCGCCCAGCGCAATCGAGTACCTCAGTTTTTGTCCGGCAGACAGCATGGCAAGGCATTTCCCGGTGGCGGCACGTTGAAACGATGATACCGATATGTCAACAGCAAGTCTATTTCACTAGGAAATTTTATTGTGTCGAGGGAAATGTTGCGGAAGGAGATAGTGGCGCACCTGCCTGGCGCGCCACCGGGGAAGCAGCGGTGTTACGTGTTTGCCGGGCGGGCCTTGGTGGGCGGCGTGCCCATTACCTGGCTTTTATACGCCCACACCAGCAGCGCGATGGCGCCGACGATCATCGGCAGGGACAGCATCTGGCCCGACGTGATCGGCACGCCCAGCCACACGACTTCCCAGTCCGGCGTGCGGAAGTATTCCGTGAAGAAGCGCGCGCAGCCGTACAGCAGGGTGAACATGGCGCCCACGGCCATGCGCGGACGCTGCTTGCGCGCAAACAGCCACAGGATGATGAACACCAGGATGCCATCGACCAGCATCTGGTAGAGCGGCGACGGGTGCACGGGATACGGAATGCCCGGCCACTGCATGGCCCACGGCAGGGTGTCCGGCGCGATGCGGCCCGGCAGTTCGGCATTGATGAAGTTGCCCAGGCGGCCGGCCGCGTAGCCGAGCGGCACCAGCGGCGCGATGAAGTCGAGCACGTCGAACAGGTTGCGGCCCGCCTTGCGGCTCCACAGGTACATGGCCAGGATGACGCCGAGGAAGCCGCCATGGAAGGACATGCCGCCATGCCAGACCATGAAGATTTCGAGCGGATTGTGCATGAAGTATTCGGGACGGTAGAACAGCACTTCGCCCAGGCGCCCGCCGATCACCACGCCCAGCATGCCGTAGAACAGCATGTCATCGAGGTCTTCCTTCTTCCAGCCCAGCACGGCGATATGCGGCTGCTTGATGCGCACACGGCCCAGGATAATGAACAGGGCGAAGGCCAGCACATACATCAGGCCGTACCAGTGCACGGCGAGCGGGCCGATCTGGATGGCTATCGGGTCGGGCATCGGGTGTATCAGCATGGGGTTTCTTTCTTTGTTTAAAGCCAAGGTTGCGTAGTATGGGGGCGCTGGCGGTTTTTTGCCTTAGCGGCCACTTAATTTATTGCGCTGGGTGGCCTAACTGCTTGCGCAGCAGCGCCAAAAAACCTTGCAGCACGGCGGACGGATTGTCGCGGCGCCAGGCCAGGCCCGTTTCCACCAGCGGCGTGGCGTCCTGCAGCGGCCTGTATTCTACGCCGGGGCGCATCAGATTCGATACCGATTGTGGCACAAGCGCGATGCCCATGCCAGCCGAGACGAGGCTGACGATGGTTTGCATCTGGATCGCTTCCTGGCCGATCTGCGGCGTGATGCCGGCCGCGCGGAACACGCCGAGGATGGCATCGTGCAGGGCGGGGGAAATGGCGCGCGGGAAAATGATCAAAGGCAGGGGCGGCACGTCGCGCAGGCGCACGGGGCCCGGCGTAGTGAATATGTCGAGGCCGGACGGCGCGGCCAGCACCAGCGGTTCGGCCAGCACGGGCAGGTAGTCGAGTTCTCCTTTCGCCTTTTCGGGCAGCGGCGGGATCAGCAGGCCCGCATCCGTGCGCCCGGCCAGCAGTTCATCGAGTTGCAGGTCGGAGGTGGCTTCCTGCAGCGCGATCTGCACTTGCGGGTAAGCCGTCTGGTAGGCGCGCAGCAGCGGCGGCAGCACGCTGTAGTCGGCCGACGAGACAAAGGCCAGGCTCAGACGCCCTGCCTCGCCCTGCGCGGCCCGCTGCACCAGCGCGGGTAAATCCTGCGCCTGGGCCAGCAGGCGGCGCGCCTCGGGCAGCAGGGCCGTGCCGGCCGGCGTCAGCTGCACCTCGCGCCGCGTGCGCACGAACAGCGGGGTGCCCAGCAATTCTTCCAGGGCCATGATGGTTTGCGACAGGGGCGGCTGCGTCATGTGCAGCCGCGCGGCGGCGCGGCCGAAGTGCAATTCCTCGGCGACGGTGACGAAGTAGCGCAGCTGGCGCAGTTCAAGGTTCATATGCGTTTCCATGTGGAATAAGTCCTGTGATATGAAAATCGACTCACAGACACGTGCATCATATATTTGACAGTGGCGCGCGCGCAAGGCAATCTGGCGTACCCCCACTGCATGCAGGGTTTTGTTGAAAATCCGGGCAGTCAGGCATTATTCATTTCTCGGAAGGTCCCCATCATGCCGCAATACCGCTCCCGCACCACCACCCACGGCCGCAACATGGCTGGCGCCCGCGCCCTGTGGCGCGCCACCGGCATGAAGGACGGCGACTTCGACAAGCCGATCATCGCCGTCGTCAACTCGTTCACCCAGTTCGTGCCCGGTCACGTGCATCTGAAGGACTTGGGACAGATGGTGGCGCGCGAAATCGAAGCGGCCGGCGGCGTGGCCAAGGAATTCAACACCATCGCCGTCGATGACGGCATCGCCATGGGCCACGGCGGCATGCTGTATTCGCTGCCGTCGCGCGACCTGATCGCCGACTCCGTCGAATACATGGTCAACGCCCATTGCGCCGACGCCATGGTCTGCATCTCGAACTGCGACAAGATCACGCCGGGCATGCTGATGGCCGCCATGCGCATCAACATCCCCGTCGTCTTCATCTCGGGCGGGCCGATGGAAGCGGGCAAGGTCGTCAAGGTGGTCAACGGCACGCAGAAGATCATCAAGCTCGATCTGGTCGACGCCATGATCAAGGCGGGCGACAGCACCGTCTCCGACGCCGACGTGGCGGAAATCGAACGTTCGGCCTGTCCGACCTGCGGCTCGTGTTCCGGCATGTTTACGGCCAACTCGATGAACTGTCTGACCGAGGCGCTGGGCCTGGCCCTGCCTGGCAACGGCACCATCCTGGCCACGCACTCGGACCGCCAGCAGCTGTTCCTGCGCGCGGGCCGCCTGATCGTCGAGCTGGCCAAGCGTCACTACGAGCAGGACGATTACTCGGTGCTGCCACGCTCGATCGCCACCAAGGCGGCGTTCGAGAACGCCATGGCGCTCGACGTCTCCATGGGCGGCTCGACGAATACCGTGCTGCACTTGCTGGCCGCCGCGCACGAGGCGGAAGTGGAATTCACGATGGCCGACATCGACCGCATCTCGCGCAAGGTACCGTGCCTGTGCAAGGTCGCGCCGATGACGGACAAATACCATATCGAAGACGTGCACCGCGCGGGCGGCATCGTGGGGATTTTGGGCGAACTGGCGCGCGCCGGCCTGCTCAACACGACTTTGCCGACCATCCACGCGCCGACCCTGGCCGACGCCATCGCGCAAAACGACATCAAGTGCACGGACGATCCGGCCGTGCATGAACTGTTCCGCGCCGCCCCGGGCGGCGTGCCGACGCAGACGGCGTTCTCGCAGTCGGAGCGCTTCGCGGCAGTCGACACGGACCGCAGCACGGGCTGCATCCGCGACAAAGCCCACGCGTATTCGCAAGATGGCGGCCTGGCCGTCTTGTACGGCAACCTGGCCGAAAAGGGCTGCATCGTCAAGACGGCCGGCGTCGATGAAAGCATCTTGAAATTCTCGGGCAAGGCGCGCGTGTTCGAAAGCCAGGACGCGGCCGTCGCTGCGATCCTGGAGGACACCGTGCATGAAGGCGACGTCGTCATCATCCGCTACGAAGGTCCGAAAGGCGGCCCCGGCATGCAGGAAATGCTGTACCCGACGTCGTACATCAAGTCCAAAGGCCTGGGCAAGGCGTGCGCGCTGTTCACGGACGGTCGCTTCTCGGGCGGTTCCTCGGGCCTGGTAATCGGCCACGCCTCGCCGGAAGCGGCCGAAGGCGGCGCCATCGGCCTGGTGGAAGAGGGCGACTTGATCGACATCGACATCCCCGAGCGCACGATCAACCTGCGCGTGACGGATGCGGAACTGGCCGCGCGCCGCGCCGCCATGGAAGCGAAGGGCGACGCGGCCTGGCTGCCCGTCAACCGCGAGCGCTATGTGTCGCAGGCGCTGCAGGCGTATGCGGCGCTGACGACGTCGGCCGACCGCGGCGCAGTGCGCGATCTGTCCCAACTGAAGAAGCGCTGATCTGTTGCGCAAGTAAGACAGCCAGCCCCGTTTGACTATGCGGGGCCGGCTGTCGTTACATCGCCTTACAAACAACATGGTCATGGATGCGCAGATGGGGCAGAATATGCATGCCTCCCGTCTACATTGCGTTACTACATTGAAACGCTTGATCTGGGCTCGTGGTGCATCTGCGGAAACACAGTAAAATGCCGCAGGAAGTAACTTTGGAGAAAAGACAATGAAACGTTTTATGTTGGTGAGTGTATTGACCGTGTCGGCTCTGGCATCGCAAGCAGCGTTGGCCAATCCGGATCTGGCGAAAGCAAAGAACTGCATGGCTTGCCACGCGGTGAGCACGAAACTGGTGGGCCCTGCGTTCAAGGACGTGGCTGCCAAGTACGCTGGCCAGAAAGACGCTGAAAACAAGCTCGTGGCGAAAGTCATGAAGGGCGGTTCCGGCACCTGGGGCGCGATCCCGATGCCAGCGAACCCGCAAGTGAGCGATGCGGAAGCCCACACCCTGGTCAAATGGGTACTGGCACAGAAATAATCTGTGCCGCAGTATCTGCAATCAGCGCGCCGGCAAAGCCGGCGCATTTTTTTTGCCCGCCGCCTTTTGCAGATTGCCCATGCCCTGCAATGTCGCCCGCACGGCCTCGTCGAGCGGCGTATGCGGCTCCTGGCCCAGCACGGCCAGCAGCCGCGCATTCTCCATGGATAGAGGCGTTTGCCACAGATAGCGCATCTCGCGCATTTCGCGCAGGGTCGCCACGAATGGCGACGCCAGCGCCACCAGCCACCATGGAAAACGCCGGATGGCGGGCGCAGCTCCCGTTGCCTGTTCCACCACGCGGGCAATCGCCCGCGTCATTTGCCGGCCGTCGTGGTCCCAGTGGCCGGCCATGTGAAAGCGGGAGAACGGGGGCAAGGTAGCGCGCACGGCCAGCAATTGGACCATCGTGCGCGCCACGTCGGGCAGGTAGGACCACTGGTGGCCGATACCGGGCGCACCCGGATACAGCACGCTGCGCACGCTCTGGCCCGGTTTCACGAGACCCTGCGAAAACCAGTTATTGCCGGCACGGGGGCCGAAGAAGTCGCCCGCGCGCACGATGATGACCCTGGCGCCCTGCGTGGCGGCCCGTTCCAGCCGCGCTTCCAGTTCCACGCGGATAGCGCCCTTGCGCGTGAGCGGATGCTGCGGCGCGTCTTCCGTCAAGACTGGAAAGGCGTCGGGGCCGAAGTTGTACACGGTGCCAGGCAGCACGATGGTGGCGTTTTCGGTCATCGCCGCTGAAATCGTGTTGTCGAGCATGGGCAGCACTAGCTGGCCCCAGTGGCGGTAACCGGGCGGGTTGACGGCGTGCACGATGACGGCGCAGCCCTTGGCGGCCGCCAGCACGTCCGCGCGCGACAGGGCATCGCCGCGCAGCCATTCAATGCCGTCGCCGCGTGGCGATGGCAGCTCTCCCCGCGTCAGGGCGCGCACCTGCCAGCCCGCCGCCAATAGCTGGCGCACCATCTCGCCGCCGATGCCGCCCGTGGCGCCCAGTACCAATGCTATTTTGTCCATCGTGACCTCCGTGTGGTTGATGGTGCCAGTATCTGCCGCGCAGGGCTAATTGGGAATTGACGAACATCGACCACAGGCTATACATTTATGTATGACAAAGTTGATGCCATGAACCCATCCATCGCCTGGGAATACTACCGCTCGCTGCTGGCCGTGCTGAAGCACGGCTCGCTGTCTGGCGCGGCACGCGCGCTGGCCATCACGCAACCCACCGTCGGCCGGCATATCGCCGCGCTGGAGCAGGCGCTGGGCGCGACCCTGTTTACGCGCTCCCAACTGGGCTTGCTCCCGACGGAAGTGGCGCTGGCGCTGCGGCCCCATGCGGAAACCATGGAGCACACGGCGGCCCTGATGGAGCGCGCCGCCAGCAGCCAGGGGCAGGGCGTGGCCGGCGTCGTGCGCATCGCGGCCAGCGAAGTGGTGGGCGTGGAGGTGTTGCCACCGATCCTGGCCCGTTTGCGCGCGCGCCATCCGGGCCTGGTCATTGAATTGGTATTGAGCAACAAGGTGCAGGATTTGCTGCGCCGGGAAGCGGACATCGCCGTGCGCATGTTGCGGCCCCGCCAGGAGCAGCTGGTGGCGCGCAAGGTGGGCGAGATCGAACTGGGCCTGCATGCGCACGCGGATTACCTGGCGCGGCACGGCACGCCGCTGGCACTGGCCGACCTGGCGCGCCATGCCGTCATCGGCTACGACGAGGCGAGCCCCTTCGTGCGCAACGCGGGCGCGGCTTTCAAGGGATTTACGCGGGACAACTTTGCCTGGCGCAGCGACAGCGACCTGGCGCAACTGGCGCTGATACGGGCGGGCGCGGGCATCGGCGTATGCCAGGTGGGGCTGGCGGCGCGCGATCCGGCTCTGCGGCGCGTGTTGCCGCAAGCGTTTTCGCTACCGATGGAAACCTGGATCACCATGCATGAAGACTTGCGCGGCAGCCTGCGCTGCCGCGCCACCTTCGACGCGCTGGCCGAAGGTTTACTCGCTTACGTGGCCGGACAGCAAGAACCGTAGCGAGCGGATGTGAGTTGTGGCTGAGAAGCGCAGCTGTGCGAATGCACAGTGAGCATCGCAGGCCGCAAATCGCGCCGCGCAGTAGGTTCTATTATTTGACGACTTCCATTTTTGTCTTCTTGCCTTCACGATACGTAAAGAGCGTCAGCGCGCCATCCTTGATGTCGCCGTTGGCATCGAACGAGATCGGGCCCGTCACGCCCTGGTAGTGCACCTTGGCCAGGAATGGCAGGTAGACGGACGGTTTCGACGATTTGGCGTCGGCCATGGCGGTGGCCATGGTCATCACGGCATCGTAGACGTATGGCGCGTACAGCTGCACTTCCATGTTGTACTTTTGCTTGTAGCGGGCGCGGAAGTCGTCCATGCCTTTTTGGTGCGCGCCCGTCACGCCGCCCGCTTCCGCGCAGGTAACCATGTCTTCGCCCACGGCGTCGCCCGCCAGCTTGCCCAGCGGTTCCGTGCACAGGCCGTCGCCGCCCATGAACTTGGCCTTGATGCCCAGCGCCTTCATCTGGCGCAGCATGGGGCCGCCCACGGAATCCATGCCGCCAAAGAAGATCAGGTCGGGATTTTTCGACTTGATGCTGGTCAAAATGGCATTGAAGTCGGTCGCGTTGGCATTGGTAAATTCCTTGCCGACGATTTGCACGCCAGGCGCGGCCTTCTTGGCGCCCTTGACGAACTGTTCCGCCACGCCCTGGCCGTAGGCCGTGCGGTCATCGATGACGGCGATTTTCTTCGCTTGCAGCTTGCCCACGGCATACGCGCCCAAAGTTCCCCCCAGCTTGTTGTCATTGGCCACGACGCGGAAGGCCGTGTTGAATTTCTGCTGGGTGTACGTCGGGTTGGTGGCGGCCGGTGAAATCTGCGGAATGCCGGCATTGAAGTAAATGCGCGAGGCGGGAATCGTCGTGCCCGAGTTCAGGTGGCCGACGACGCCGTTGACCTTGGCATCGACCAGCTTTTGCGCCACGGCCGTGCCTTGCTTGGGATCGGCTGCGTCATCTTCGGGCACCAGCACGAATTTCACGGCTTTGCCGTCGATCTTGAAGCCTTTGGCGTTCAAATCCTCGATGGCCATCTTGGCCGCGTTCTCGTTATCCTTGCCCAGGTGGGAGCTGGCGCCAGAGACCGGGGCGACGTGGCCGATCTTGATGATTTCCTGCGCGCCCGCATGACCGGCAAAAGCGAGGGCGAGGGCGAGAGGAAGGACTTTGGTCTTGAGCAGCATAAACATTCTCCAATGGATAAAGATACGGCGGCGTCTCGTGAAAACCGCTTCGACAGGCGGTACGTGTGAAGAAAGGTACAACAAAAAACAGGCGGCGCAAAGCCGCATTTCGGGCTTTTTACATTTTGTCGCAACAATCACCAAAGTGAGGCGCGATGCACCGATTTCGCAGGCGCGAGCGCACCAAAGAATGGCGTTGGGAGGGAGAATAGAGTAGGTCGGGTTAGCGCGTAGCGCGTAACCCGACATTGCGCAGCATGCTCAGGCTTGCGCGGGAGGGTGCAGGTGACCCAACTCATGGCTGACAGCATGCGCCACGATCTGTTCCAGCGACTGCTGCAAGTCTTCGCGCAAAGCCCCCCGCATGCCGATCAGGGCGTTTTGCAGGGCCGTCTGCAGCACGTGGGCGATGCGCTCTTCCAGCAGATGGTCGATCTTGCCTTGCACCTGGTGCAGGATGCGCTGCGTCAGCCGCTGTTCGATGGCGTCCCAGTCGGGCTGGACTACGCTAGGCGGCAACGCCTGCGCTGTCTCGATAACAGGCTCTGCTGGCATGGAAGGAGATATCTCCGGCCCCAGCAGCACCTCCGTCAGCAGGGGGATGCCCTGGTCGAATGGCTGCTGGCTCATGTCTTCCCTGCCACGAAGTGGGTCGGCTGCACGTTTTGCTGGCGGTAGTGCAGGAAACGCTGGCGGCCCGCCTGCGCATCTTGCTCATCCATGGAAACGATCTCGAAGACGCGCTGGAACTGCGCGTAATTGGCCGGCGGCAGCTGCGACAGGTTGACGAGGATGTCGTGGTGCGGCAGCTCGGCCGCTGCGTCATCGGTCAGGATGATGGGCGTTTGCGCCGCCAGCGGGTCGCCGGCCAGCACGTGCGGCAGGAAATCCGTGGCGGAAATGGTCCACATGGCGCTGTTCAAGGCGTCGAGCTGGGCGCTGTCTTGCACCAGCACGACGATCTTGTTGCCAGCCATATAGGCCTTGCGCGCCAGGCGGCAGGCGTAGGCCAGCTTGTCCGGCACGTTGCTGTGAAAATCGACGCGGCTCATGGCGATCAAGCGGCCATGCCGCTGTGGCGCAGCAGGGCGTCGATCGACGGTTCGCGGCCGCGGAAGGCCGTGAACGATTCCAGCGCAGGGCGCGAGCCGCCGACGGACAGGATTTCTTGCAGGTAACGCTTGCCTGCTTGCTCGGTGGCGGCCGGCCCCAGCGCCTTGGCTTCCTCGAAAGCTGCATAGGCATCGGCGGACAGCACCTCGGCCCACTTGTAGCTGTAGTAGCCAGCGGCGTAGCCGCCGGCAAAGATATGCCCAAAGGCATTCTGGAAGCGGTTGAACGGGGGCGGGATGAGCAGCGAAAACTGGGCGCGCACGCCGTCGATCAGCTGCTGCACGCTCTGGCCCGTGCTGGCGTCGTAGTCATAGTGCAGATGCATGTCGAGCAGGGAGAACTCCACCTGGCGCAGGGTTTGCAGGCCGGACTGGAAATTCTTGGCGGCCAGCATCTTGTCGTACAGCGCGCGCGGCAGCGGTTCGCCCGTGACGGCATGCGCCGTCATGTGTTCGAGCACTTCCCATTCCCAGCAGAAGTTTTCCATGAATTGCGATGGCAGTTCCACGGCATCCCATTCGACGCCAGCGATGCCCGACACGCCCAGCTCGTCGACGACGGTGAGCATATGGTGCAGGCCGTGGCCGAATTCGTGGAACAGGGTGATGACTTCATCGTGCGTGAACAGGGCAGGCTGAGCCTTGCCGTCGACCACGGCCGGCTCCGTGAAATTGCAGGTCAGGTAGGCGATCGGCGTTTGCACGTGCTGTGCGTCGGCACGGCGGCCGCGCGCGTCATCCATCCAGGCGCCGCCGCTCTTGCCAGCGCGCGCATACAGGTCCAGGTAGAACTGGCCTACCAGCTTGCCGTCGCGTTCGATGCGGTAGAAGCGCACGTCCTTGTGCCAGACGGGCGCCGTATCGGGCTTGATCTCGACGTTGAACAGGTTCTGGATCTGGCGGAACAGGCCGTCGATCACCTTGTGTTCAGGGAAATATTGTTTGACTTCCTGGGCCGAGAACGCATAGCGGCGTTCCTGCAGCTTTTCGGAAGCATAGGGCACGTCCCACGCCTGCAGCTCGTTGATGCCCAGTTCTTCGCGGGCGAATTGTTTCAGTTCTGCCAGATCTTTCTCGGCGAACGGACGCGCGCGTTTGGCCAGGTCTTCCAGGAAGGCGATGACTTGCGCGGGCGAGGTGGCCATTTTGGAGACCAGCGACACTTCGGCGAAATTGGCGTAGCCCAGCAGTTTTGCCTCTTCGTCGCGTAATTGCAACAAGGTGACGATATTCTGGGTATTGTCCCACTCTTCTTTCTTGCTGAAGACGTCGCCCTGGTCCGACGCCTTGGTGGCGTTGGCGCGGTAGATGGTTTCGCGCAGGGCGCGATTGTCGGCAAATTGCAGGATCGGGTAGTAGGATGGGAAGTGCAGCGAGAATTCGTACCCTTGCTTGCCTGCCTTTTCGGCGGCGGCGCGCGCGGCGGCCTTCACGTCGTCAGGCAGGCCGGCCAGGTCGGCTTCGCTATCGACCAGCAATTTATAGTCATTGGTGGCGTCAAGCACGTTTTCGGAAAAACGCGTCGAGACGGCCGCGTGTTCTTCCTGGATGGCGCCAAAGCGCTCTTTCTTGTCCTCGGGCAACTCGGCGCCACCGAGGCGGAAGTCGCGCACGGCATTGTCGACGATGCGACGGCGCGCCGGCGACAGGCTGGCGAAATCGGCGCGTGCCTGCAATTGCTTGTATTTGCCGAAGAGGATTTCGTTCTGGCCCAGTTCGGTCCAGAATTCCGTCACCTTGGGCTGGTTCGCATTGTAGGCGGCGCGCAGCTCGGGCGTATCGACCACGCTATTCAAGTGGTTGACGATGCTCCAGGCGCGGCCCAGGGTTTCGGCGATCTGGTCCTGGGGCGCGACGAAGTTTTCCCAGCTCACTTCTTCCATGGGCGCTTCCAGCTGCGCCACCGTGGCGCGCGCCTGGGCCAGGAGGGTATCGATGGCAGGCGTGACATGCTCGTGCGTAATCGCGTCGAAACGTGGCAGGCCGGAAAAATCAAGCAGGGGATTGGTGTTCATCGTCGGTTCGTCCATTCTGTCTTCATATATGGAGCGCCTGAAAAACGTTCAGGGCAAGGCGCGGTGCCGAAGGCAGTACGAATAGTACGGCGAGGCACTGCAACGCAGCCATGGACGTTTTCTCAGGTGCTCCTTTTAAATGCGCTCGGCGGCTTCGACCGTGTTCATCAACAACATAGTGATCGTCATCGGACCCACGCCACCCGGTACGGGGGTGATGTGGGAGGCGACTTCTTTCACGCCAGCAAAATCCACGTCGCCGCACAGCTTGCCTTCATCGTCGCGGTTCATGCCCACGTCGATGACGATGGCGCCCGGCTTGACCATGTCGGCCGTCAGGGTGTTGCGGCGGCCGACGGCGGCCACGACCACATCCGCCTGGCGCGTGTACAGGCCCAGGTCCGGGGTCGCGCTATGGCAGATGGTGACGGTAGCGTTCGCTTGCAAGAGCAGCAGGGCCATCGGCTTGCCGACGGTGTTGCTGCGGCCGATGACAACGGCGTGCTTGCCGCGCAAGTCCATGCCCGTGCTTTCGATCAGTTTCATGCAGCCATACGGCGTGCACGGGCGGAAGCCGGGCAAGCCCGTCATTAGTTCGCCGGCGCTCAGGACGGAATAGCCATCCACGTCTTTCGTCGTGGCGATCGCTTCGATGACCTTGTGCGGGTTGATGTGCTTGGGCAAGGGCATTTGCACGAGGATGCCGTGGATGGCGGGATCCGCGTTCAGGCTGGCGATGCGTGCCAGCAAGTCCGCTTCGGACAGGTCCGCTTCATATTTTTCCAGCACCGAGTGGAAACCCACGTCGCCGCACGCCTTGACCTTGTTGCGGACATATACCTGGCTGGCCGGGTCTTCGCCGACGAGAATCACGGCCAGGCCGGGCTGGGTGCCCTTGGCCGTGAGGGCGGCGGCGCGCGTGGCGATCTCGCTGCGCAGTTGTTGGGAGAGGGCGATTCCGTCGATCAGTTGTGCTGGCATGGTAGGGAGGCTGTGTGGGAGGGAAAAGACAGATTATAAAGCCGGGCGGTGCAAAGGGGCGGTTTTGGCGTAACAACAGCGGGCCGGAGACGCGGGCCTGAGAAAATGCCGATGGCGGCGTTGCAGCTCCTTGCCGTACTGGCGTACTGTCTGTGTCGCCGCGCCTTGCCCTCGACATTTTTCAGGCCCGCCTGGCCCGGCATAAAAGCGGGCCGGAGACGCGAGCCTGAGAAAATGCCGATGGCGGCGTTGCAGCTCCTTGCCGTACTGGCGTACTGTCTGCGTCGCTGCGCCTTGCCCTCGACATTTTTCAGGCCCGCTTGGCCCGAAGCGCCTGGGCGGGCGACCGGGGTGTACATTCGTTTTGCTGCGTGCACATTCTAATTTCCGAACAGAATTTGCGGCAGTGCAGCATAAATTTCATAGGGTAATTTCATAATATGAAATGCTATATCGTAATTTGAAAAATAGTAAATACGCTGTTAGAATCCCCACACTAAACCGACTTAATAGTAAATAATCAGCGAAATACCGTCCGACAGCGATCCGGAAAATCGGGGTGGGGCGTTCACAAAGGAGACTCAACAGATGTCAGCTCAACTGAACCAGGTAACGACACAGATCGGCACCGACCCGGATATGCAGGAAACCAAGGAGTGGCTGGACGCGCTCGAAGCCGTTCTGGAAAATGAAGGTCCGGAACGCGCGCATTACCTGATGGAGCGCATGGTTGACCTGGCCCGCCGTCGCGGCGCCCAGATCCCGTTCTCCAGCACCACCGCCTACGTCAATACCATCCCCACCAAGCAAGAAGCACACTGTCCCGGCAACCTGGAGTACGAAGAGCGCCTGCGCTCGTGGATGCGCTGGAACGCCATGGCCATGGTCGTCAAGGCCAACCGCGCCGACGGCGATCTGGGCGGCCACTTGTCCTCGTTCGCATCGCTGGCGAACATGCTGGGCATCGGTTTCAACCACTTCTGGCACGCGCCAACGGCCGACCACGGCGGCGACCTGCTGTACATCCAGGGCCACTCCTCGCCCGGCGTCTACGCGCGCGCCTTCCTCGAAGGCCGTTTGAGCGAAGAGCAAATGCTGAACTTCCGCAAGGAAGTCGACGGCAAGGGCCTGTCCTCGTACCCGCATCCAAAGCTGATGCCTGACTTCTGGCAGTTCCCGACCGTGTCGATGGGCCTGGGCCCGCACATGGCGATCTACCAGGCGCGCTTCCTGAAGTACCTGCACGCACGCGGCATCGCGAAAACCGACAACCGCAAGATCTGGGCCTTCTGCGGCGATGGCGAGATGGACGAGCCGGAATCCCTGGGCGCGATCGGTCTGGCCGCACGCGACATGCTCGACAACCTGGTCATCGTGGTCAACTGCAACCTGCAGCGCCTGGACGGCCCGGTGCGCGGCAACACCAAGATCATCCAGGAACTGGAAGGCGAATTCCGCGGCGCCGGCTGGAACGTCGTCAAGGTCATCTGGGGGCCGGGCTGGGACGCCCTGCTGGCGCAAGACAAGGAAGGCATCCTGCAGCGCGTCATGATGGAAACCGTCGATGGCGAATACCAGAACTACAAGGCCAAGGATGGCGCCTACGTGCGCAAGCACTTCTTCGGCAAGCATCCGAAGCTGCTGGAAATGGTTGCCAACATGACGGACGACGACATCTGGCGCCTGACCCGTGGCGGCCACGATCCGCACAAGATCTACGCGGCATTCAAGATCGCCCAGGAGCACAAGGGCCAGCCTACCGTCCTGCTGGTGAAAACCATCAAGGGCTACGGCATGGGCAAGTCGGGCGAAGCGCGCAACACGGCGCACCAGACGAAAAAACTCGACGACGAAGCCATCCGCGAAATGCGCGACCGCTTCTCGCTGCCTATCCCTGACGACAAGCTGGCCGACATCCCGTTCTTCAAGCCAGCCGACGACGCGCCGGAAATGGTCTACCTGCACGAGCGCCGCAAGGCCCTCGGTGGCTACCTGCCGCAGCGCCGCCAGAAGTCGGAAGAAACCCTGCCGGTGCCTGGCCTGGACGCCTTTAAAAACGTGCTCGAAGCGACGCCTGAAGGCCGTGAAATCTCGACCACGCAAGCGTTCGTGCGTGTGATCTCGACCCTGCTGAAAGACCCGAACCTGGGCCAGCGCGTCGTGCCTATCCTGGTCGATGAATCGCGTACCTTCGGCATGGAAGGCCTGTTCCGCCAGATCGGCATCTACAACCCGAAAGGCCAGTTGTACGAGCCGGTCGACAAAGACCAGGTCATGTACTACCGCGAAGACAAGGCTGGCCAGATCCTGCAAGAGGGCATCAACGAAGCGGGCGGCATGAGCTCGTGGATCGCCGCGGCGACGTCGTACTCGACCAACGACCGCATCATGATCCCGTTCTACACCTTCTACTCGATGTTCGGCTTCCAGCGCATCGGCGACCAGGTATGGGCTTCGGCCGACATGCGCGCCCGTGGCTTCCTGATGGGCGGCACGGCTGGCCGTACGACCCTGAACGGCGAAGGCTTGCAGCACGAAGATGGCCACAGCCATATCTTCGCCGCGACCATCCCGACCTGCATGCCGTACGATCCGACCTTCAGCCATGAAGTCGCCGTCATCATCCAGGACGGCCTGCGCCGCATGATCGCCAACCAGGAAGATGTGTTCTACTACATCACGATCATGAACGAGAACTACGCCCAGCCAGGCATCAAGCCAGGCCAGGAAGAAGGCATCCTGAAAGGCATGTACAAGCTGCAGGAAGGCCAGGCTGACGCCAAGCTGCGCGTACAGCTGATCGGTTGCGGCACCATCTTGCGCGAATCGATCTTCGCCGCCGAACTGTTGCAAAACGACTGGGGCGTGGCCGCGGACGTGTGGTCGGCGCCGTCGCTGACCCTGGTGGCCCGCGATGGCCAGGATGCGGAACGCTGGAACATGGTCAACCCGTCGAAAGAGCAGCGCGTGCCTTACGTGACGTCGCTGATGCAGGACACGGACGGCCCGATCGTCGCCACGACCGACTACATGCGCGCGTTTGCAGAACAGATCCGCGCCTTCATGCCGAAGGGCCGCACTTATAAAGTGCTCGGTACCGATGGCTTTGGCCGCTCGGACAGCCGCGCCAAGCTGCGCGAGTTCTTCGAAGTGAACCGTTATTATGTCACCGTGGCCGCGCTCAAATCGCTGGCTGACGAAGGCAAGATCGACGTGTCGGTGGTGGAGCAGGCGATTGCCAAGTACGGCATCGACGCGAACAAACCGAATCCGGTGACCCAGTAATCGTTGTGCGGACCCGATGATGCCAGGGCGGTGCGAAAGTGCCGCCCTGGCGTGTGTGCGGGTCCATCTGACAAATAAAATAACGGAGCAAGCTATGAGCATTGTGGAAGTCAAAGTCCCGGATATCGGCGATTTCAAGGAAGTCGAGATCATTGAACTGATGGTCAAGCCAGGCGATACGGTCAAGGTTGACCAGTCCCTGATCACGGTCGAATCGGACAAGGCCAGCATGGAAATTCCATCGAGCCACGCCGGTGTCGTCAAGGAATTGAAAGTCAACGTGGGCGACAAGATCGCCGAAGGTTCGCTGGTCCTGCTGCTGGAAGTGGCGGACGACGCGTCGGTCCCGGTATCTGCGCCTGCGCCTGCCGCTGCCGCCCCTGCACCGGCTGCTGAAGCCGCACCTGCCGCCGCTCCTGCCGCCGCGCCAGCACCTGCCGCCCCATCCGGCGCGCCAGCG
This sequence comes from Janthinobacterium sp. NKUCC06_STL, assembly GCF_019345455.1. Classification (NCBI taxonomy): domain Bacteria; kingdom Pseudomonadati; phylum Pseudomonadota; class Betaproteobacteria; order Burkholderiales; family Oxalobacteraceae; genus Janthinobacterium; species Janthinobacterium sp. NKUCC06_STL. Next base: position 1,168,950 of record NZ_JAHKQY010000001.1, on the reverse strand, counting down.
CTGGTCGAAGTGACCGTACCTGATATCGGCGACTTCAAGGAAGTCGAAGTCATCGAACTGATGGTCAAGGTCGGCGACAGCATCAAGGTCGACCAGTCGCTGCTGACGGTCGAATCGGACAAGGCCAGCATGGAAATCCCATCGAGCCATGCCGGTATCGTCAAGGAATTGAAAGTCAAGGTCGGCGACAAGGTTGCCAAGGGTTCGCTGGTGCTGGTCGTGGAAACGACGGGTGGCGCTGCTGCTCCTGCAGCCGCTGCTGCACCAGCGCAAGCCGCCGCCGCACCAGCCGCCGCCGTCGCTTCGGCGCCCGTGCCTGCCGCAGCACCTGCTGCTGCCCCGGCCCCTGCTGCCGCACCTGCCGCCAACGGCAAGCTGGCGCACGCGTCGCCATCGATCCGCAAGTTCGCGCGCGAACTGGGCGTGGACCTGACCCGCGTGGGCGGTTCCGGTCCGAAAGGCCGCATCACCCAGGAAGACGTGCAGAACTTCGTCAAGGGCGTGATGTCGGGCGCTGTCGCCGCGCCAAATTCGCCGGTCGCCAAAGGCGGTTCGGGCGTGGGCCTGGATCTGCTGCCATGGCCGTCGCTGGACTTCAGCAAATTCGGCACGACCGAATTGCTGCCGCTGTCGCGCATCAAGAAAATCTCGGGCCCGAATTTGCATCGCAACTGGGTCATGATCCCGCACGTCACGCAGTTCGACGAAGCGGACGTGACGGACCTGGAAGCGTTCCGCGTCGACACCAACGCGGCCAATGCGAAGAACAAGGATGCGGCCAAGCTGACCATGCTGGCATTCGTCATCAAGGCCTCGGTTGCCGCGCTGAAGAAATTCCCCGCGTTTAACGCGTCGCTCGACGCCAAGGGCGAGAACCTGATCCTCAAGCAGTACTACAACATCGGCTTCGCGGCCGACACGCCGAATGGCCTGGTGGTCCCGGTGATCAAGGGCGCGGACCAGAAGTCGGTGTCGCAGATCGCCCGCGAAATGACGGAACTCTCCTTGCAGGCGCGCGAAGGCAAGCTGAAACCGGCCGACATGCAGGGCGCCAGCTTCACGATTTCGTCCCTGGGCGGCATCGGTGGCACGCACTTCACGCCTATCGTCAATGCGCCGGAAGTCGCGATCCTGGGCCTGTCGAAAGCCTCGATCAAGCCGGTATGGGATGGCAAGGCCTTCCAGCCACGTCTGATGATGGGCACCTCGCTGTCCTACGACCACCGCGTGGTCGATGGCGCGATGGGCGCGCGATTCTCCGTGTACCTCGGCGAAGTCCTGGCCGACATGCGCAAAATTCTGCTGTAAGGAGCGATTGATGAGCACAGTAGAGGTAAAAGTACCGAATATCGGCGACTTCAAGGAAGTCGAAGTCATCGAACTGATGGTCAAGGTCGGCGACACCATCAAGGTGGACCAGTCCCTGATCACGGTCGAATCGGACAAGGCCAGCATGGAGATTCCGTCGACCCATGCGGGCGTTGTCAAGGAGTTGAAAGTCAAGGTCGGCGACAAGATCGCCGAAGGCAGCGCGCTGCTGGTGGTGGAAGCGCTTGACGGCGCTGCTGCTCCCGCAGCCGCACCGGCGGCCGCTGCTGCGCCTGCGGCGGCACCGGCTCCTGCAGCGGCGGCACCAGCTGCTGCCGTTGCCGCCATCCCGGCCGGCAATTACAGCGGCCAGGTCGACATCGACGTCGACATGATGGTGCTGGGCGGCGGTCCTGGCGGCTATTCGGCGGCGTTCCGCGCGGCCGACCTGGGCATGTCGACGGTCATCGTCGAGCGCTATGCGACCCTGGGCGGCGTGTGCCTGAACGTGGGCTGCATCCCGTCGAAGGCGCTGCTGCACGTCGCCTCCGTCATCGATGAAACGGCGCACATGTCCAACACGGGCGTGACGTTTGCCAAGCCGACCATCGACATCGACCAGGTACGCAAGTACAAGGAAGGCGTGATCTCGAACATGACGGGCGGTCTGGCCGGCATGGCCAAGGCGCGCAAGACGCAAGTGGTCACGGGCGTGGGCCAGTTCCTCTCCGCGAACCACATCGAAGTGACGGCAGGCGACGGCTCGAAAAAAGTCGTGCAGTTCAAGCAAGCCATCATCGCGGCCGGTTCGTCCGTGGTGAAGCTGCCATTCGTGCCGGAAGACCCGCGCATCGTCGATTCGACGGGTGCGCTGGAATTGCGCCAGATCCCGAAACGCATGCTGGTCATCGGCGGCGGCATCATCGGCCTGGAAATGGCGACCGTCTATTCCACGTTCGGTGCGCGCATCGACGTGGTCGAAATGATGGATGGCCTGATGCAGGGCGCGGACCGCGACGCCGTCAAGGTGTGGCAGAAGTTCAACGAGAAGCGCTTCGACAACATCATGACCAAGACCAAGACGGTGGCCGTCGAGGCTCTGCCGGAAGGCATCAAGGTCACGTTTGAAGCTGCCGAAGCAGGTGCCACGGCACCGGCGCCACAGATCTACGATCTGGTATTGGTGGCCGTGGGCCGCAGCCCGAACGGCAAGAAGCTGGCCGCCGACAAGGCTGGCGTGCAAGTGACGGATCGCGGTTTCATCAACGTCGACAGCCAGATGCGCACCAACGTGCCAAACATCTTCGCCATCGGCGATCTGGTCGGCCAGCCGATGCTGGCGCACAAGGCCGTGCATGAAGCCCACGTGGCAGCCGAAGCGGCATCCGGCCAGAAGTCGCACTTCGACGTCAAGGTGATTCCATCGGTCGCCTACACGGATCCGGAAGTGGCATGGGCCGGCATCACGGAAGACGAAGCGAAAGCCAAGGGCATCAAGGTCGAGAAGGGCCACTTCCCTTGGGCAGCTTCCGGCCGCGCCGTGGCCAATGGCCGCGCCGAAGGTTTTACGAAACTGCTGTTCGATGCGGAAACGCACCGCATCATCGGCGGCACCATCGTCGGCACGCATGCGGGCGACATGATCGGCGAAATCGCGCTGGCCATCGAAATGGGCTGCGACGGCACCGACATCGGCAAGACCATCCACCCGCACCCGACCCTGGGCGAGTCGATCGGCATGGCCGCTGAAGTGTACGAAGGCGTGTGCACGGACTTGCCGCCACCGCGCAAGCGCTGATGTTGTAGCGCTGTGTCGTAACACTAAAAACCCCGCAAGCGATTGAACTGACCCCAAATAGTTGGACGGTTTAGTTTATTTACTAGGTGGACAAGGGCTGAGTTCTGTATTGCACAGGACTCAGCCCTTTTAATTTGAGCTTGATACGCTCATGATTATAGTAGTGGATGTACTGTTTGATGCCACGCTGCAATTCATCGACACTGCTGAACTTGTTCAGGTAGAAGAACTCCGTCTTGAGCACGGCAAAGAAGCTTTCCATGGCTGCGTTGTCGAGGCAGTTTCCCTTACGGGACATGCTTTGCTCCACACCCTTATCGCGCAGCATTTTCTGGTAAGCAGGCATCCGATATTGCCATCCCTGGTTAGAGTGCAGCATGGGTTTGTCTTTCGCCTTCAGTTTGGCCAGCGCTTCTGGAGCATCGCGCTCACCAGTTTGAACACGGGCCGCCTGGACGTTTCAAAAGCCACGATTTCCCCGTTGTACAGGTCCATCACCGGCGACAGATACAGCTTCTCGCCGGCAACGTTAAACTCCGTCACGTCCGTCACCCATTTCTGATGGGCTGCCTGCGCCTGAAATTGGCGCTGCAAGACATTCGCCGCCGCCTGCCCCACTTCGCCCTTGTACGAGCGATATTTCTTGGGGCGCACCAAGGACCTCAGCCCTAACTGGACCATCTGCCTTTGAACGGTCTTATGATTGACCTGCCGGCCCAGCTGCCGAATCGCCAACGTCACGCGCCGATATCCATAACGCCCTTGATGGCGGGCGAAAATAGAACGAATTTGTTGCTTCAGTGCCTGATGCTTGTCGGCTACCTGCGCTACCTTCTGCTGATAGTAAAAGGTGCTGCGCGGCAGGACCGCGAGCTTGAGCAAGGCCGCCAGCGGAAATTGTTGCCTTAGTTCGCCAACTACTTGCGCTTTTTGCGCGCTGTTGTCTGCTGCTCTTGCTGCTGAACCAAGGCTTTCAACTTTTTTAGATAGGCGTTCTCCATGCGCAAGAAATTCACCTCGGCGAGCAGTTCTTCGCGGCTACGGGTTGCATCATCCACATGGGGTTGAGGCTGGGGCGGTTGAGAAGTGGGCATCTTTGTCGGTCTGCCGCGCTGTCGCGGCCTCAGGGCGTCTATACCACCGCTATGATAGCAGCGCTCCCAGGCAGGGATGCAAGAGGGACTACGGATATTGAATACCGCCGCGGTCTGACGATAGGAGAGCTGGTTGGCCCACATGTGCTCGAGCACCTGCAACCGTCGCTCGGCCGGGTAGTGGCTAAACTTTTTGCTTAAGCCAGCCTGTCCGTGCCGGTTAAATAAATGAAGCCATTGCCGAACCATGGCATGATCCAGACCATGTTGCCGGGCGATTGTTTGGACTCCTGCCTCACCCCGCATGCATTGCTGAACCACATCCAGCTTGAACTGCGTACTATGCTTAGCCATAGAAAAACCCCGAAAGTTGGTGTCCAACTTTCGGGGTTCAGTTCACGATTGTGGGGTTTTTTTATTCCTGGGTGTTAATAAGCAGCTGGCCAATTAGCAATACAAGGAATCGGTTAGGATGCTTCCTTGCGACATAGTGAGAAATTAGGTTAGGCGCCGTAGCAGAGGCTCCATGAAGATGCATGTCTAGCCTGACTGATTCGACAACCTTCGATAGCGAATAATCTCGAAGCTCTACAATGAGAGTTGGTGAAGCAAAGCGGATTTGTAGTCAGGCGGCACTGGCGGTGTGGCGCATGGCTCGGCGGAATCCCAGCTTCTCAGCTTCCTGCACGGTCTGGACATAGGTTTCGCCACGTGAAGGGTCGATGCGCACTCGGTCGTATTGCTGATCGAACGGCAAATGGTAAATTTTGCTTTTCCCGTTCACGTTGCATTTGATGAGTGGGTAATTTTTGTTCATGTCCAGGTTGCGCACCTCTACGCCAAGTTGCTTAGCTGCAAATTCGGCGGTTGGCGATAGTTTAGTGGTCGCAGCAAAAACTGGTTTGACTCGTATATTCTTTAAGTCTTCCCGGGTAAGCGGTAAAAGAATAGTCGTGCCGTAAAGCTGGAAGATATGTTTTTCATGCAAAGTCTTATGCTTTGCCCAGTATTTCGCCTGCACGACATGCATCGTGCTTCCTTTGATGCATAGGAGGTCACGCCCCATGTCTTCCAGACCTTCATTGGCGCCAAAATAAGTTACCGTCCAGCCGTCGCTTTCATATAGGTAGCCCAAATAACGCTCGTACATCCGTCCTATCTCGACTGAGGACTTCGGCCGAGCCTTCCATTTCTCAAGCGCCAATTGGTTCCGTTCCAAAGGCTTTAGCCTGTCATACTCTTGCTGACTTATGTAACGAGAAATCCGGTCACTCTCAGCATCTTCATCATCTAGGTTGAGCGTAGCGTCTTCATTAAGGATATCGTCGTGGTATTGCTCCAGTACGGGATAATATTCGTGATAGGTTTTAAGGACGTACTCGACGTGTTTAAGCCGTTGTGTCATATCCTTCTTTTCGCGGCCAATGCGCCGGACTTCGTCGGCAGCCTTATGGGCGGGATTCTTTTTTAGCTCTAAAGCTCGGGCCGAGGCTTCATCGGTAGCTTGGAAAGCCTCTGCGATGAAATTTGCTAACCAGGTGCGGCCGGTAACGTAGTTCACGTTAAACGCTGCGGTCAATGCGGTCAGTTCCGTTTTACGTTGATTGAACAACGTCGTGTTGTGCGCACGCTCTTGCTCCGCAAGCTTTGCCATTTGTGAACGCTCTTGCTCCGCAAATTTTGCCGTCTGCGTACGTTCCGTTCTCTCCTTTGTTTCTATCTCATGCATTCGCTTGCTCATCCGGCGCTCAACGGCGTTTGCAACCATGGTTGAGAACAGCCAATACATGCCTACAATAGCGACGATTCCCAGAAGCAAGACTACGCCGCCGCCATCAGAGCTACGTGCGAACGCTGGTGCGCACCAGCTGAAGAGTAAGACGGCTGCAAGTGAACGATGTCGCATTGTGTTCTTCGAAAAGTAATTGTGTAAGGTCTAGCAACTAACGAAGATTGCACTGATATTTCCTAAAAGGCAATGCTTGGATTGATGGAGGGCACGTTCGACGTTTTTTTGCCTCCTGCTTATTAATACCCAGATTTCTTGATCTTTGCAGCGTAAATCTCAGATTAAGCGCGGCGGATCCACCCCTGTGAACATTGGTGAGTATTGCCGTGTGGAAAAAGTGGCAGAATGGAGGTCTGTCACCATGTTCTGCTTCAATAGAAACGTGTGATTTTTCCAGGAATGTTGCCAGCGTGGGGTTCGGTCAAATTCCGCTGTACTGAAAGAGTTTTGCAACGATGAAAAAATTTACCGCCCTTCATATTGCCGATGTCCGTTTGCGCCGGGCCGATGAGCAAGAGCAAGCCGTGATGCTGCATGCCTTGTACCAGGACGTGGCCGCTATCCTGGCGGCGGGCAAGAAGATCGATGCGATTTTCTTCACGGGCCAGCTGGTGGCGCCCGACGCCTGTGCCGGCACGACGCCCGTGTATGTCTACGAATACTTCCTGCGCCCCTTGCTGCAGGCGGCCAGCTTGCCTGGCGCGCGCTTCTACCTGGTGCCGGGCAGCCGCGCGCAGGGTGTCGCGGCTGCGGCGCTGGGCAATGCCGGTTTCAGCTTTTTCTCCGCCGACGAGCACGCCAGTGCCGAGCATCGCGCGCACTACAAGAATATCCACGCCGTGTTCCATGGCAACCAGCATACGGGCGACGCCAGTTCGCTGATGAAGTCGCTGGGCATCCTGTTCAAGAGCAATCCGGGCAGCCTGTACAGTGCGCAAGGCCAGATGGCGGCGTTTGCCGTGCTCGAGTTCGGTACAGGCGAGGCCGCGGCCGATGGCGGCGCGGCAGGCACGCAGTGGACGGTGTCCCTGCGCGAATTCGATGACGTGAGCAAGCACTTCGCCCTGTCGGTGCTGTACACGCCGAATGGTCAGGAAACGGGGCAGGTGGATGCCGAGTATGTGTTTGCCACCTTGCTGCCGCAGCTGGCCGGCGAGCGCGATTATCTCGACGGCTTGCTGGGCAAGGCTGGCGCGCAGCAGCGCGTAAACGCAGGCGTGGCTGCCGATGCGCGCGAATTCCTGATCGAGCTGGCGTTCGTGATGTTCGAAGCCAAGACCGTCTTCCTCAGCGAGGCGGAGCTGGAACGCTTTGCCAGCGACTATTGTGGCGTGAAGGGCTGGAGCATGGCGGCCGGGGATTGGCTGGCGCCCTTGTATGCGCAGGGCTTGCTGCTGCGGGATGATGGCCAGGTGGCGTTTTCCTTCGATTACTTCCGCACATATTTCCTGGCGCAACGCTTTGAAACCTCGTTCGACCTGATGCGCTATGGCCCGGACCGCTACGATGGAAGTGAGTCTTCACTCAGTCTTGATGGCGCGTCGGCGGCCCAGCCTTTCCTGCGCGCGCTGGGCTTGAGCGAGGAACACCCCGCAGCGGCGGTGCCGGAAGACTGCAGCCGCCCTGGCTGATTTCCCCGGCCAGCCGTTCCGCGTCAGTCCGACAGTGGCTGGCGCAGGGTGCCGCGCAGGAACAGGTCGAGACTGACCGCCACCTTGGCGCGCAATTGCGCCACATCCGGTTGCGCCTGTGGCGGAAACAGCAGGCGCGACATCTGGTCGCCCAGCAAGCAATTGAGCAGGTGCAGCGACAGCATCGACGCCTCCAGCTCCGCGCGGAACAGGGGCGCGATGTCGGGGCGACTGAAAAACCTCGTCAGCATCTCGCGCGTCTGTCCCGGTCCCACCTTGTAAAACGTTTCCGCCAGTTCCGGATGCGTGGCCGCTTCGGCCACCACCATGCGATTGAGGCGAATCGCCGCCGGCATGGTGACGAGCTGCACGAACAGCAAGCCGAACTCGCCCAGAATGGTGGGCAGGGGCCGCATATCCGTTTCCAGCGCCGGCATGGTCGAGAAGTAGGCGGCGCGGCGCAATTCCACCACGGCATTGAACAAGCCCGACTTGCCGCCAAACTTCACATAAATCGTGCGCACGGCCACATGGGCTTCGCGGGCGATCATTTCCAGGCTGACCTTTCCATACCCTTTTTCCAGAAACAGGCAGCCGGCCGTGTGCAGCAGGTTTTCCATGCGCGCTTCCATATCGGCCGCGCGCGGGCGGCCGGCCGGCTTGCCGCAGCAGGAAAGCTCCTGGACGGCGTCGTCGGATTCTGTATCGGTAGGCAAGGTATCGCTGAGGCCGGGATCGGACATGGTCTGGGTCTCTTTATAAGGTGGAAGGTAAGTGATGGCTCACACTGTAGTGCAAATTAAAATGAAATGCAATCGTTTCATTTCTTGACTTTGGCTTTTCTTTGCCCAATAATGAACATACATCATTTCATTTCCGGAGCAAGTATGTCCAACCAGCCAGGCCAAGCAGAGCACAAGGTGCTGAGTGCCGTCCCACCCGCAGCCCCTGCCGCACCTTCCGCGCCCGCCGCTTCGGCCAGCTCCGCACCACCTAACAATCGCGTGAAAATCATCGCCGGCCTGATCGTCCTGGTTGCCCTGGGCGCCGGCGCCCGCATGTGGTACCGCAGCCACTATTTCGTGGAAACGGAAAACGCTTATGTGGCTGGTCACGTGCATCCCGTCTCGGCGCGCATTTCCGGCGTCGTCACCAAGGTCTTCATCGACGACAATCAAATGGTGAAAGAGGGCGACGTGATCGCCGAACTCGACCCGTTCGACCAGCGCGTGAAAACCGAGCAAATTGCCGCGCAGATCGCCAGCGCCGAGCAGCAAGTGCTGCAAGCGGACGCGCAGATCGCGCAAGTGCAGGCACAAGCGAGCGGTGCTCAGGCGCAAGTGGCGCAAGCCGATGCACAATTGCTGCGCGCAAATCAGGATGCGGACCGTTATGGCCAGCTGTACACGAGCCAGATGAAAGCCGTCTCGAAAGCGGAACTCGACGCGGCCAACGCGGCCCGCTCGAGCGCCGTGGCCGACCTGGCCGCCCGCCGCGACAGCGCTTCGGCCGCCAAGGCGCAGATCGGTGCGGCGCAAGCTGCGCGCGACGTGGCCAAGGCACAAGTGGCTGTATTGCGCGTGCAATTGAAGGACGCGGAACAGCAGTTGCAATACAACCGCATCCTGGCCCCTGTCGCCGGCCGCATCGGCAAGCGCAACGTGGAAACGGGCATGCGCGTGCAGCCTGGCCAGCAATTGACGGCCATCGTGCAGGACAACGTCTGGGTCACCGCCAACTTCAAGGAAACCCAATTGGCCGACCTGCACCGCGGCCAGAGCGTGCACGTGACCATCGACGCCATGCCGGGCAAGAAACTGGTGGGTACCGTGGACAGCTTCGCGCCTGCCTCGGGCGCGCAATTCGCGCTGCTGCCGGCCGATAACGCCACCGGCAACTTCACCAAGATCGTCCAGCGCGTGCCCGTGAAAATCGTCTTCCAGCCGGAAGACGTCAAGGCCATGAATGGCCGCCTGGTGCCGGGCATGTCGGTGATCGCCGAAGTGGAAGTGAATCAGCCTGAAACGCAGCCGGCCGCGCGCCACGCCGCCGCGCCAGCTGCTCCCGTCGCCCAGACCACCACGCGCTAAGCTTCCATGAGCAGCCCTTCCACCACGCTGGCGAAGCCGCCAGCGTTTCCCGTGATCGACGAGAAAGTCTCCGGGCGCACCTGGCTGGCGGTCGCCGCCGGCATGCTGGGCGCCTTCATGGCGGTGCTCGACATCCAGATCACGAATTCATCGCTCAAGGACATCCTTGGCTCGCTGTCGGCCACCCAGGAAGAGGGCTCGTGGATTTCCACGGCCTACCTGGTGGCGGAAATTATCGTCATCCCGCTCACCGCGCTGCTGGCGCGCGTGTTCGGACTGCGCACCTACATGATCGGCACCACCGCTTTCTTCCTGCTGTTCTCCACCCTGTGCGGCGCGGCCTGGAACCTGGAAAGCATGATCGTCTTCCGCATGCTGCAGGGCTTCACCGGCGGCGCGCTGATCCCGATGGCGTTCACCCTGGTGATGCTCAAGCTGCCGCCATCGAAGCGGGCCGTCGGCATGGCCATCTTTGGCTTGACGGCCACCCTGGCGCCGGCCATGGGCCCGACCCTGGGCGGCTACCTCTCCGAGCTGTATGGCTGGCCATCGATCTTCTACATCAACTGGGTGCCGGGCGTGCTGCTGATCGTCGGCATGATCTATGGTCTGGACAAGGAGCCGCTGCAGCTCAAATTGTTCTGGAAAGCCGACTGGCTGGGCATCTTCTTCATGGCCCTGGGCCTCGGTTGCCTGACCATCTTCCTGGAAGAGGGCAATTCGAAGGACTGGTTCGACTCGGGCTTCATCATCACCTTCGCCGCGCTGGCCCTGACGGGCATCCTGGGCTGGGTCGTCACCAGCGCCACGCGCGCCGAACCGTTCGTCAACCTGGGCCTGTACGGCCAGCGCAATTTTTTAGTGGCCACCGTGCTGTCGGCCGTGACGGGCATGGGCCTGTATGGCTCGGCCTTCTTGCTGCCCCTGTTCCTGGGGCAGATCGCCGGCTACTCGCCGATGCAGATCGGTGAAGTCATCATGTGGGTGGGCCTGCCGCAGTTGTTCATCATGCCGTTCGTCGCCAAGCTGTCGTCGACGGTGGACAACCGCATCCTGTGTTCGATCGGCCTGCTGCTGTTTGGCGGCTCGTGCATGATGAATGCCTACATGGACGCGTCCACCGGCTACGACCAGCTGCTGTGGTCGCAGGTGGTGCGCGCGCTGGGCCAGCCCTTTGTCATGCTGACCCTGTCGAACTTCGCCATGAAGGGTATCGCGCCGAAGGACATGGCGTCCGCTTCGAGCCTGTTCAACATGACGCGCAACCTCGGTGGCTCGATCGGTATCGCCCTGCTGGCCACGGCCCTGAGCACCCGCGAGCATTTCCATTCGCAGCGCCTGGGTGAAGCGATCAATGCCTATTCCAGCGCCACGCAGCTGCGCATCGACCAGCTGACGTCGTCGTTCATGGCCAAGGGCTATGACGCCGTCACGGCCGGCAACCAGGCCTTGCAGGCGATCGACGGCATCGTGCGCCGCGAAGCGTATGTGATGGCCTACAACGATGGCTTCTTCCTGATCGGCGCCATCCTGCTGGCCTGCATCGTGCCCCTGTGGCTGGCCGACAAACTCAAAGCTCCCGGTGGCGGTGGCGGCGGTCATTGACCGCGCACAGCCCGCACGTGCAGCACCTCAAGAACAAGAAGGTAATCATCATGCAAACAGTATTGACGAAAATCGCGCTGGCCGCTTCCCTTGCCGTGGCGCTCTCCGCCTGCGGCACCGTGGGCCAGGATTTCACCGCTCCGGCGAACGTCGCCGGCAGCGACACCTTCCGCCACGGCGCAGCTGCGGCGGACGCCGCGCAGCTGCCCAAGGAATGGTGGAGCATCTACGGCGACGCCACCCTGAACCGCCTCGAGCAAAGCGCGCTGCAGGACAACCCCGGCGTGAAGGCGGCCGGCGAGCGCCTGCTGCAGGCGCTGGCGCAAAGCGGCACGGCGCGCGCCAACCAGGGCCCGAGCGTCAACGTCAGCACGGGTGTCTCGAACTCGCGCACTTCGGCCAACACTTCGCAGGGCCTGGCCCTGGGCAACCGCTCCATCAGCGGCAATAACTTCTCCGTGGGCGGCTCGCTGTCGTATGAAGTCGACTTGCTGGGCCGTGTAAAACGGATGGTCGAAGCGGCCGACTCGCAAGCCCTGGCGGCGCAGGCCGACCGCGATGGCGTGCTGCTGATACTGTCGTCGCAAGTGGCCAGCAATTACTGGCAACTGCGCGGCCTCGATGCGGAAATGGCGATCCTGAATGGCGCTTTGGACACGCGCCGCGAGTCGGCCCAGCTGGTCGAGGCGCGCTTCAACGCGGGCTTGACGAATGAGCTGGACCTGGCGCGCGCGAAAGTCGAACTGTCGAACGCACAGGCCGACCTGCATGAAGTCAAGCGCCAGCGCAACCAGCTGGAAAACAGCTTGGCCACCCTGACGGGCAAGCCGCCATCGGCGCTGCAATTGCCAGTGGCCGCCGAGCCGTCGGCATTACCGCTGCCGCCCGCCATTCCCGTCGGCCTGCCCGCCAGCCTGCTGGCGCACCGCCCGGACCTGGTCTCCAGCGTGGCGGGCCTGCGCGCGGCGAATGCGCAAGTGGGCGTGGCTGAAGGCGCGTTTTATCCGACGCTGCAACTGACGGGCAATTTCGGCTACGCCTCGGAAAAGCTGCGCGACCTGGCGCAGGGCGGCTCGCGCCAGTTCAGCTTTGGTCCGCTGGCCCTGTCCCTGCCGATCTTCGACGGCGGCCGCAACCAGGCCAACCTGGATTTGAGCAAGGCGCGCTATGCGGAAGCCGTGGCGAACCACGAAACCAAGCTCTTGACGGCCTTGCGTGAAGTGGAAGATGCGCTGTCCGACGTGGAGCAGCGCCAGTTGCAGGGCGACGCGCAAGCCTTGTCGCAGGCCGCGGCGGCGCGCGCCTACCTGGTGGCGCGCACGCGCTACGAGCGCGGCATCTCGACCTACCTGGACGTGACGGATGCGCAGCGCAGCTCACTGGCCGCGGACCGCGCCGCCGCGCAGATCAAGACCCAGCGCTTGCTGGCGACGGTCGCCGTGGCGCGCTCTTTGGGCGCCGGCTGGCAGCCGGACGGCGAGCTGGCCAAGCTGGCATCCGCGCCAGCCGCGAAGGTGAACTAGGCACGACGATTACGTGAGCGTGGCCGGTGGCGGTGTCGCCGCCGGCCCGTAGCGTTCCAGCAGAAAATCGATGAAGGTCGTCAGCTTGGGCGTGGGCTGGCGGTCGCGCGGATACAGCACATGCATCAGGCGCGGCGCCGGCACGTAATCGGTCAATAGCGGAACTAGTCTTCCCGCCGCGATATCGTCGGCCAGTAAAATCTCCGCCTGCATGACGATGCCGAAGCCGTGCAGGGCTGCCATGCGCAGCGCCTGCCCATTGTTCGAGCGGAAGCGGCTCTCGGCCGCAGCGCCATCGTGGCGCGCTTCCTTGCCGCTCAAACGCCAGCGCATGTGGCGCGACCACTGCATGAAATCCACGCATTCGTGCCGCGCCAGGTCGTCCGGCGTGCGCGGCGTGCCGTGCTTTGCCAGGTAGGCGGGCGAAGCGCAGATCACCATCGCATACGGTCGCAAGGGCCGCGCCACCATGCCGGAATCTTCCAGCTTGCCGATGCGGATGGCCGCATCGAATCCTTCCTCCACCAGGTCCACCATCCTGTCATTCAAATTGAGTTCCAGGCTCACGTCCGCATAGGCCGTCAGATACTCGGCCATCAGCGGCGCGATGCATTCGCTGCCGAAGGACACGGGCGCCGTGATCTTCAGCTTGCCGCGCGGTGCCGTGCGCATGGCTTCCGCGCCACGTTCGGCCGCATGGATGCTGGCCAGGATCTGGCGGCATTGTTCCACATACTGCTGGCCGATTTCCGTCAGGCTTTGCCGCCGCGTCGTGCGCGCCAGTAAGCGCGCACCCAGCCGCTCCTCCAGCTGTTTGATGTGCTTGCCCACCATCACGGGCGAAATCTGGAACGCCTCGGCGGCGGCCGTGAAACTGCCCTGGTCGACGACGGACACAAAGATTTCCATGCTGCGCAATTTATCCATGGTGCCTTGATTGCAAACTCTGAGTTGGTAATCTTGTAAATTTTAACGCATTTATTCCTTTTTGGAAGCGGCGCATACTGGCTGCATCGTTCAACCCACACAAGGAAGCAGCATGAAAATCGTCATCATCGGCGCCAGCGGCACCATCGGCAAGGCCGTCACCGCACAACTGGCGCAACGCCATGAAATCATCGAAGTGGGCAGCCGCAGTGGCACGCACCAGGCCGACATGGGTGACATCGCGCAAGTGCGCGCCCTGTTCAAGCGCATCGGCAAGGTCGACGCCGTCGTCGTCACGGCCGGCAAACTGCATTTCGGCCCCCTGGCCGATTTCACGCCCGAGCAATTCCAGCTGGGCCTGGACAGCAAGCTGATGGGCCAGGTCAACGTGGCGCTGGTGGCGCAGGAATACCTGAATGACGGCGGCTCGATCACCCTCACCAGCGGCATCGTGGCCGAGCAGCCTATCCGCTTTGGCACGGCCGCCAGCATGACGAATGCGGCCGTGGAAGGTTTCGTGCGGGGCGCCGCCATCGAACTGGCGCGCGGCGTGCGCATCAATGTCGTCAGCCCGACGGTGCTGGCCGAATCGCTGGAAGCATATGGCCCCTTCTTCTATGGCTTCGAGCCGGCCGCCGCCAGCAGAGTGGCGCTGGCCTACAGCCGCAGCGTGGAAGGGGCGCAGACGGGGCAGGTGTACAAGGTCTGGTAAGCCGCTTGCCATGCCATGGGGGCAGGTGGGACAATCGCAGGCTGAACAAGGAAGCGCACGCGCCGTAACAGCGCGGGGCGCTTTCTTGCTGTGAACCATACACCGAGGCCCCATGAAAAACATCCTGATTCCCCTGCTGATGGCCGCCGCCGTCGGCAGCGCCTGCGCTGCAACGCCAGCCACCCCCGCTACGGCGCAACAATTGACCAGCATGAGCGCCCGCTATGCGCCCGTCGCGCTGACTGCCGATGTCACGCACCTGTCCGCGGGCGATCGCCAGGCCATCGCCAAGCTGGTCGAAGCGGCCAAGCTGGTCGACGTGCTGCAGCTGCGTCAGCGCTGGTCCGGCAACGAAGCGCTGTGGGCCGCATTGAAGAAGGACAAATCAAAGCTGGGCCAGGCCCGTTTGAATTATTTCTGGATCAACAAGGGACCATGGTCGGTGCTCGACGCCCACGCCTCGTTCATGCCGGCCAGCTATGCCGGCATCGCCATTCCCGCGCACAAGCCGGAAGCGGGCAATTTCTATCCGCAGGGCGCCACCAAGGCCAGCCTGGAAACGTGGATGAATGGCTTGTCGCCAGAGGACAAGCAGCAGGCGCAATGGTTCTTTACGACGATTCGCGCGGGCAAGGATGGCAAATACCAAACCGTCAAGTATTCGGATGAATACAAGGTGGAGCTGAAGCAACTGGCCAAGCTGCTCGACGAGGCGGCCGCCGCCACGGATAACGCGTCGCTGAAGAAATTTCTGACCCTGCGCGCCAAGGCTTTCCTCGACAATGATTACCTGCCGTCCGACTTCGCCTGGATGGATCTCGATTCACCTGTGGACATCACCATCGGCCCGTATGAAACGTATAACGACGAGCTGTTCGGCTACAAGGCTGCCTTCGAGGCCTACGTGAACATCCGTGACCAGGCGGAGACGCAAAAGCTGAACTTCTTTGCCAGGCACATGCAGGAACTGGAAGACAACCTGCCGCTCGACGCCCAGTACCGCAACCCGAAAGTGGGCGCGCTGGCGCCGATGGTGGTGGTCAACCAGGTGTATGGCGCTGGCGACGGCAACATGGCCGTGCAGACGGCTGCCTACAACTTGCCGAACGACGAGCGTATCATCAGCGCGCGCGGCTCCAAGCGCGTCATGCTGAAGAATGTGCAGGAAGCCAAGTTCAAGGCCACCCTGACGCCGATCTCGAAACTGGTGCTCACGCCCGAAGCGCAGCAGGACGTCGATTTCAATTCCTTCTTCACGCACATCCTCGCGCATGAAATCATGCACGGCCTGGGCCCGCACGCGACCGTCGTCGACGGCAAGCCTTCGACGCCGCGCCAGGACTTGAAGGAAGCCTATTCGACCATCGAGGAAGCCAAGGCCGATATCACGGGTCTGTTCGCGCTGCGCTACATGATGGACAAGGGGCAACTGAACGACACCCTGGGCCAGGGCGACGTGGCCGAGCGCAAGCTGTACAACACTTTCCTTGCCTCCGGTTTCCGCACCCTGCATTTCGGCTTGACGGATTCGCACGCGCGCGGCATGGCCATCCAGATGAATTACATCCTCGACAAGGGCGGCTTTGTGTCCTTGGGCGATGGCAAGTTCGGCGTTGATTTTGGCAAGATCAAACAGGCCGTGATCGACCTGGACCGTGAATTTCTGACCATCGAGGCGACGGGCGATTATGCGCGCGCGAAAGACCTGATGACCAAGTACGTGGTGATCCGCCCTGAGGTGCAAGTGGCGCTCGACAAGATGAAGGCCGTACCGAACGATATCCGCCCGGACTTCGTCACGGCCCGTGCGCTGGACCAGGCGGCGAAGAAATAAGCTGACCTTGATTATTATCAGCCTGAAAAGCCGGCGCATTCTGCGTCGGTTTTTTTTCGTCTTTATTTATGAAAAGTTGCCAGTTTTTCCTTGTGGAAATATTTTCACCGCTTACTCTGCAGTGGTAAATTCTCCTTTTCTCCCATCGATCCCATGTTGAAACTGTTCTCGCTGTTGAGTGTGTCCCTTGCCTTGCCCGCCGTGGCCGCCGCCCAGATCACTGATCTGGAAACCCGCTGGCTGCAGGCGGGCCAACCCGTCATCGCGTTTGCGCGTGCGCAGGGCTTGCCCATCGATATCATCGTGCAGCCGCAGGATGCGCCCGGCGCCGTGCCGCTGGCGCTGGGCTACGAAGCTGGGCGCTGCAAGCTGGTGCTGTCCTTGCGCGGCAATGCGCAGGCGGACAGTATCTTGCAGGGCGTGCCACCCATGCGCCACGGCCTGATGATGGAAGCGATGACGGCGCATGAGATCGGCCACTGCCGGCGCTATGCGCAGGGCGACTGGCATGCCTTGCCACGCGGCTTTGTCGAGCCGCGCAGCATGCAGCAGGGCAAGTTGACCCCGCTGGCGCAGGAGCTGCGCGAGACGCGCCGTGAAGAGGGCTATGCGGACCTGGTGGCCCTGGCCTGGATGCATGGACGCCATCCCGGGCAGTACCAGGAGGTGCTGGCCTGGATGCGCGGCGTGCGCGCGGCTGGTGAAGTCGCAAGCGGCGGCGCAGGCGGTTCGCACGCCACGCAGGCATGGCTGGCGCTGACCGATGGCGCCGGTGTATTTGATGAGTCCGCTTCAATATTTGAACAGGCGCAAGTATTGTGGCGGAAGGGTTTGAGCGGGGACAAATAAACGCTGATTTTTATGTGAATGGACTGTCAGCGTGTGCTGTCGCACGGAGCTTTGTGCGCGGCAGGGGTCTAATCTGGGCATCAACTAACCAGAGAGGAACCATCATGAACAAAATGATCGCACTCATGCTGGCCGCCAGTGCCAGCGCCCTGCTTGCCGCCACGCCCGCGTATGCGCAGGATGCCTCGTACAAGAGTTTGACGGACAAGGCATCCAGTGATTACAAACAGGCCAAGGCCGCCTGCGATAGCCACAGCGGCAACGCGAAAAAAGTCTGCGTGGAAGAAGCCAAGGTGGCGCGCGCCAAGGCCGATTCGGACGCCGTGGCGCAATACCGCAACACGCCGCGCGAACTGGGCAAGGCCCGCAAGGACGTCGCCAATGCCGAGTATGACCTGGCCAAGGCCAAGTGCGGCGACCGCACGGGCGCCGACAAAACCACGTGCATGAATGATGCCAAGGCAGCGAAAACGGCCGCGCTGGCCGACGCCAACACGGGCGCGAGGGATGGCACCAACGTGGCGCAAAATCTACCCGCCACGACGAAGGAAAACTGCGACGCCATGGATGCGACCGCCAAGGCCGCCTGCGTGACGCGCAACGCGGCCGGCAGCACCAAGGTGGCAGTGGAAGACTCCGTCATCACCACCAAGATCAAGGCTGACCTCGTCAAGGACAACGACTTGAAAGCGCTCGACGTACACGTGGAAACGGTCAACGGCGTCGTCATGCTCAGCGGCTTCGTGCCTTCCCAGGCGCAAGTGAAAAAAGCCGCCGACCTGGCCCGTGGTGTGGAAGGCGTGACGGATGTGAAGAATGGCTTGAAAGTGAAATAAGCGCATTCTGCACCGGCGCTCAAGCCAGGACTGGAGCCGTACGCAGCAATGCGGCTCCAGTTTTTTTCGATTGTATAAATTACGATCATAATATAACATGAGGAAAATCCTGTCGGCTGATGCTGACCGGTATTCACTTTTTCTCATGAGGACTGCATGCTTTCCTATCCCTTTTCGCAATGGCTGGCGCGGCGCGGCGTGCACTTTGCCTGGGTCATCGTCGCCATCACCTTCCTCACGGCATTGACCTCGTCCGCTGCGCTGGGCTTGCCAGGCGCACTGATGCAGCCCCTGAGCCGCGAATTCGGCTGGGATGCCGAGCAGATTTCCTCGGCCCTGGCCGTGCGCTTCGTGCTGTTTGGCCTGATGGGGCCGTTCGCCGCCATCCTGATGGAACGCTTCGGCTTGCGCAATGTCATCTGCGTGGCGCTGGGCCTGATCGCAGCGGGCATGCTGCTGGCCACGCGCATGACGCAGTTCTGGCACCTGGTGGCCCTGTGGGGCATCCTGCTGGGGCTGGGCTCTGGCATGACCGCGCTGGTCTTGAGCGCCGTGGTGGCGAACCGCTGGTTCGAGACGCACCGGGGCCTGGTGGTAGGCGTGCTGACGGCCAGCTCTGCCACGGGCCAGCTGCTGTTCCTGCCCGTGGGCGCCTGGCTGATCGAGCACTACGGCTGGCGCACGGCCATCATGCCCGTGTTTGCCGCCTGCGCCATCGTCGCCGTGCTGGCTTTCCTGTGCATGCGCAACCGTCCGCAGGACGTGGCCTTGCGTCCGTATGGCGCCGACCCGGCTACGCCGCTGATCGCGGCGCCGGCCGCGAAGATGACGTTTGCCACGCCGTTCCTGATTCTGCGCAGCGTGGCTTCCAATCGCACCTTCTGGATACTGTTCGGCACCTTCTTCATCTGCGGCCTCAGCACCAACGGCCTGATCCAGACACACTTCATTTCCCTGTGCGGCGACTCGGGCCTGTCCGCCGTGCCGGCCGCGTCCGTGCTGGCCATGATGGGCGCGTTCGACCTGTTCGGCACGATCCTGTCCGGCTGGTTGTCGGACCGCTATGACAACCGCAAACTGCTGTTCTGGTATTACGGCTTGCGCGGCTTGTCCCTGTTCTGGCTGCCGTATTCGGAATTCACCCTGTACGGCCTGTCCCTGTTCGCCATGTTCTACGGCCTGGACTGGATCGCCACCGTGCCGCCCACCGTGAAACTGGTGGGGGCCACGTTCGGGCGGGAGCGGGCGGGCATGGTCTTCGGCTGGATCTTTGCCGGCCACCAGCTGGGTGCCGCCGTGGCCGCGTACGGCGCGGGCCGCATCCGCACCCTGATGCTGACCTACAACCCGGCCCTGTTCGCCGCTGGCGCCGCCTGCCTCGTGGCCGCGCTGATGGTGCTGGCGATCCAGCGCCAGAAGGCGGCCGTGGCCGCCGCTCAGCCTGCATGAAAAAAGCCAGGCCCGCGTGAGCGGAGCCTGGCTTTCAAGTAGCGTGCGGCGCGATTATTTCAGATACTTTGCCAGCCATCCTTCGACTTCGCTATAGAAGAAGCGGCTGTTCTCGCCCTTCAAGATCCAGTGGTTTTCGTCCGGGAAGACCAGCAGTTTTGCCGGCACGTTCAGGCGTTGTTGCACGGCAAAGTTCATCAGCGCATTGTTGGCCGGCACGCGGTAGTCGAGTTCGCCCACGGTGATCAGGATCGGTGTCGTGAAACCCGTGCCTTTTTCATGATTGCCCGCTTGCATGATGGGGCTTTGCTCGCGCCACACGGGCAGGTTCGACCAGACGGGGCCGCCTGCATTCGTTTCACGTCCGAAGCCGCCATCGCTGGTGCCCCACTGCATGATCAGGTCCATTTCGCCCGCGTGCGAGACGATGGCCTTGTAGCGCGTGGTGGTCGCTTGCAGCCAGTTGGCCAGGTGGCCGCCATAGCTGGCGCCGCCGGCGGCCAGTTTCGTGCCGTTGATGAATGGGTATTTCTTGATGGCTTCATCGACGCCTTGGTTGACTTCATCGCCCGGACCTTTCAAGGGGTCGAACTGGATAGAGCGCGAGAATTCCTCGCCATAGCCGGTGGAACCCTTGTAGTCGGTCAGCAACACGACATAGCCTGGCTTGGCCAGCAAGTGATAGTTCCAGCGCAGCACGAACTGGTCGCGCCACATGCTGGCCGCGCCGCCGTGGATGACGGTAAACAACGGGTATTTCTTGTTCGGGTCAAAATTGGCCGGCTTGACAAGCATATTGTGGATCTGGCGGCCATCGGCCGTCGTGAACCAGAAGTGCTCGGGAGCCTGCCAGTCGATCTTGCTGGCTTTCTCCGTGTTGAAGGCCGTCAGGCGCTTGGGCTGCTTGCCGTTGAAGGCATAGATTTCCGGCGGGTTGATGGCGGATTCCCACACGCCGACCAAAGCCTTGCCACCGCTGCTCAGCGAGTTGATGGTACCCGTCGGCAAGGATGGCTCCTCGCGCACGTCGCCACCCCTGGCGTCGATCGAGTACAGCTTTTCCAGGCCAGCATGTTCATAGCTGAAGAGGACGCGCTTGCCGCCTTCGGGCAGCACGTAGCGGGAAACCGAACGGTCCAGCTTGGCCGTCAAAATCGTTGGCGCAGGGTTGTTCATCGGCCAGGCAAAACTGGCCAGGCGTTTCACGTCATACACTTTACCGGGGGTTTGCGCATCGCTGAGCGCGAACAGGGTCTTGCCGTCGGCCGCGAATTTCAGGCTGCCATAGCTGTGCTTATCCTGCGTCAAACGCTGCGCTTCGCCGCCCGCCACGGGCAACAGATACAGTTGCGAATAGACGGCTTCGCGCTGGGCCGCATCGCGGTTGGTGGCCGCGTTGAAGACGACGGCCTTGCCATCCGGCGTCCAGACGGCGTCCAGCGATTGCCCCTCGTCGCCCTGGCCACCGCCAAAGCCCGGCAGGGTGACCAGTTGCGTGCCCGACAGGATGTCGCGCGCTGTGTTTTCACCTTTCGCATCAGCTTGCGCATCGACGACGAACAGCCGCACTTGCTTGTCGGTCAGCCATTTGTCGAAATAGCGGGGCGCCGTCGTTTCATACGAGCGGGCGCTGTGTTTACGGTCCTTGCGCTCTTTCGCGCTTTGCTTGACGTCGGCTTCCGTCTTGTTGCCGGGATAGATGTCGCTGATGAACAGTAATTGTTTGCCGTCCGGGCTCCATTTCGGCATGCGCGCGCCCAGGGTGAGCGAGGTCAGCCGTTGCGCTTCG
Source organism: Janthinobacterium sp. NKUCC06_STL (assembly GCF_019345455.1). Lineage (NCBI taxonomy): Bacteria > Pseudomonadati > Pseudomonadota > Betaproteobacteria > Burkholderiales > Oxalobacteraceae > Janthinobacterium > Janthinobacterium sp. NKUCC06_STL. Next base: position 1,147,716 of record NZ_JAHKQY010000001.1, on the reverse strand, counting down.
CCGCCGGCTGCCACGTCGAGGCGATAAATCTGCCCAGCTTCATCGCCGTCGCGCTTGGCAACGAAAACCAGCTGGCGGCTGTCCGGCGACCAGGCCACGGCGCTTTCGCCGCTTTTGGAATAGCTCAGGCGGCGCGCGGGGCTGTCGTCAAGCAGTGACTTGATCCACAGGTCCGACCATTGCTCCTTGCTATCGTAGGCGCTGTCGACCACGGAAAACACGGCCCACTTTCCATCCGGGCTGGCGACGGGCGCGCCCACACGTTTCATCAGCCACACATCTTCATGCGTGATGGCGTGTCTGGCTTGCATTTGCGTAGCGGCAACTGGGGTGGTGGTGTTGGTATCGGCGGCATGGGCAAGCGAGGCGCAGGCCGCTGCGATCAGCAGCGAGCCGAGGGAACGGCGAAGACGGGGTGAGGTCATGGGCGTGGTCCGGAGTAGTGAAAAAAGTACAGCGGGCAACATTATTGCCCATGCTTTCCCGCACTGCCAAGGCTGGGTACCGTTACTTACCAGGCCGACGCACGCATGGCGGACGGACCTGGCGTATCCGATCAGTTAAACTTGCCGCTTTACTCACGCTGGCGCTGACTGAACATGAAAATTTGTCTACCCTTATTGAAAACGGCATTGCTGGGCGCGAGCTGCCTGCTGGCGGCCCCGGTTTTTGCCGCTGCGCCCGCTCCCTACCCGAACACGAGCGCCATGGGCGTCGGTCACGCGGAAAGCACGGCCTGGTATGCGGGCTGCCTGAAGGTCAAGGATGCGGCGCCGCCGCCCGCCGACCTGCCGGCGCCATCGGCCGTGGCGTCCCTGCAGCAATGCCAGGCAACGGACCTGTACTACGATACCAAGAGTATGTCCGCGCCCAAGCCGGCCGACTGGCGTCCCGCGCGCCATTGCGCCATGGCCACGCAAAACAGCGCCGTCCTGATGATGCTGTACCAGAATGGACAGGGCGTGCAAAAAGACCCGTTGCTGGCGCTCAAGTATGCGTGCAGCATCGATGCGGCGCCGGCCGAGATGCGGGGCCGTATCGAGCACTTGCAGAAGATCAATGCCAGCGGTCGCGGCATGATCGATTTGTGCGACGACATCACCAGCGGCTACATGATGGGCGTGTGCAGCGCCATCGATGCGCGCCAGAAACAAAGAGTGCGCACGCAGGCGACAGGTAAAGTCAGCGACAGCATGCCTGCCGTGGCGCAAGCGTCGCTGCAAAAACTGCAGGCGGCGGCCAGCAAGTTTGCCGATGCGCGCGCGGCGAATGAAACGGACTTGAGCGGCACGGCGCGCGCCGCCCTGAGCATCGCCGCCCGCACGGCCGAGCTTGATCTGCTGGCGCACGATCTGCGTGACTACGAAGCGGGCAAGCTGCCGGCCAGCATGACGAAGGAGCAGGCGGCGGCGCTCGACAAGGAGCTCAACGCCATCTACGGCAAGCTCATGAAAAAGCCGGCGCAAACCCATGCGGGCGCCGTGGGCAAGGATGGCGTCCGCGCCACCCAGCGCCTGTGGCTGGCCTACCGCGATGCCTGGATGAACTTTGGCGCCGTGCGCTATCCGTCGGTGACGAGCGAAACCTGGGCCGGCCGGCTAACGTCGCGGCGCAATGTGCAACTGCAAGACTTGCTGGAGAACTAAAACATGCGGGAAGCGTACTACCACGAAGACGATTTTTGCAGGATCGAACTGCTGCCGCTCGATAACTTGCAGCACTGTCTGACGCAGATGGGCGAGCAAGAGGCGTTTGCCGATGCGCACCGCAGCGGCGCCGGCTGGACTCAGATGTACGTGCCCGAGGCGCCGCCGTCGCAGATGGGCGCGCTGGGCCTCACGATGGAACAGCTGCGGCTGGCGCTGGCGGACGCCTTGCCGCCGTATGACGCCGTCTACACGGGCTACAGCACGTACCGCGTGGAATGCAAGAACGTGCTGGCCTTTGGCGGCGAGAACACGGAAACCCTGTTTGCCGGCCTGGACGACAAGGGCATCGTGTGCGACCTGTGGTGCAGCGACGCCATGCCCGAGCTGTTGCTGTTGCCCTTGAAAGAGCAGTTGCTGCTGGCCGACTGGGGCGCGGGGTTTGCGTGCCCGCTGTCCGATGGCGACTTGTTTGCCCGTTATTTAGAGGAATACGAACTCGACTAGGGTTTATTCGCAGGCGATGGCGTTCGGCTGCGCCACTTTCACCACCGACGCCATGCGCGCCATGTCGTTGCCGTCGCCTTGCTCCACATACGGTTGATAGCTGTCGATGACGATGCGGGCACGCGCCTGCCAGCCGCAATTGTCGGCCTGGCGCGCGGGCACGCGCAGCAGCCGGCGCGCCTCGCCATCGTTGGAAAAACAGAACCACGCATCGTGTGTGGCGGCAGGGCGGGGCAGACGGCCCCACTGCGCCTTGTCGGGCGCGAAGCAGACGCGGTTGCCGATGATTTCCAAGCTCATCTCGTCCGTGCGCGCGCTGTACTGGCCGTCGAGCACGATCGGCGTTTGCGTTTGAGCATGGGCGGACAGGCAAGCGGTGGCAAGCAATAGGATGGCGGCAAGTTTCATGCGTTTCTTTCAGGGCTGGCAAGACGAAGAGCCAGTATAACCGTGAGGGCCGGAAACGAAAAAAGCCCATCCGTGAGGATGGGCTTTTTAGTACTGCGCATTCGTGGTAGGCCGTGCGGGATTCGAACCTGCGACCAACGGATTAAAAGTCCGCTGCTCTACCAGCTGAGCTAACGACCCGAAAGAGGCCGCATTATATATCAGTTGAAAAAGAATGCAAAGCATTCCTGCGAGAAAGTGCTGGCCAGCTAGGGCAGGGCTGCCGTGAGCTTCAGCACTTCGTCGATGCTGCTCGTGCCATCGATGATTTTACGGGCGCCGGCGATGCGCAGCGGCGTCATGCCGTCGAGGATGCTCTGGCGACGCAGCGCTTGCAGGTCGGCGCCGGCCTTGACCAGCTGGCCGAATGTTTCCGTCACGCTCAGTAGTTCATAAATGCCGGCGCGTCCCAGATAGCCGCTGTGCCGACACAGGGCGCAGCCGACGGGGCGGTACGCTGCGGCCGGCCGTGCCAGCTGGCCGCCCGTCAGGCGCTGCCAGGCGTCGGCGCCGGGGGCGTCGTCCAGCTGTTTGCAGGCCGCGCACAGGCAGCGCAGCAAGCGCTGCGCCAGCACGCCGATCAGGCACGCTTCCAGCAGATAGGCTGGCACACCCAGTTCCAGCAGGCGCATCACGGCGGACGGGGCGTCGTTGGTGTGCAAGGTCGACAGCACCAAATGGCCCGTCAGCGCCGCCTGGATGGCCATCTCGGCCGTGGCCAGGTCGCGGATCTCGCCCACCATGATGATGTCGGGATCTTGCCGCATCAGCGCCCGCACGCCATCGGCAAACGACAGTTCGATGCCGGCCTGGGTTTGCACCTGCATCTGGTTGAAAGCCGGCTCGACCATTTCGATGGGATCTTCCACCGTGCACACATTGACTTCGCTGCCGGCCAGCGCCTTCAGGGTGCTGTACAGGGTGCTGGTCTTGCCCGAGCCGGTGGGACCCGTGACGAGCACGATGCCGTGCGTGCGCGCCGTCAGCTGGCGCCAGCGTTCGGCATCCACGGGTGGAAAGCCCAGCTCGGCAAGGCTCTTGACGGCCACTTCCGGGTCGAAAATGCGCATGACGAGTTTTTCGCCAAAGGCCGTGGGCAAGGTCGACAGGCGCAGCTCGATTTCCTGGCCTTGCGCATTGCGCGTCTTGATGCGGCCATCCTGGGGTCGGCGCTTTTCCACCACATCCATACGCCCGAGCAACTTGATGCGCGCCGTCATGGCCAGCAGCACCACGGGCGGCAGCTGGTAAGCCTGGTGCAGGCGGCCGTCGATGCGCAGGCGCACGAGGCCCGCGTCGCGCTTCGGTTCCAGATGGATGTCGGACGCGCGCTGGGCAAACGCGTATTGCCACAGCCAGTCGACGATGCGCACGACGTGCTGGTCGTTGGCGTCGACGCTGGTCTTGTTGCGCCCCAGCTCCACCAGTTGTTCGACATTCTGGCGCAGCGCCAGGTCTTGCGTGGACGCCTGCCTTGCCACCTTGACGGAACTGGCCAGGCTGAAAAATTGCGCGATGGCGTCGGCGATGTGCAGCGGATTGGCGATGACCAGGCTGAGTTTGCGCGGCGCCAGGTTGCCCAGCTGCGCTTGCCAGGCGAGCGCATATGGCTGGGCCGTGGCGATGACGATGCGATCAAGCGTGCTTTCCACGGGCAGGATGTTGAAGCGGGCCGCGTAGCCGGCCGTCATCACGTCGGCCACCTGGCTGAAATCGATGTGCAGGGGATCGATACGCACATACGGCAGGCTGGAGCGTTGCGCCAGCCAGGCGCACAGGGTGTCGAGCGTCAGTGCGCCGTGGGCGATGCTGCACAGCGGATGCAAGGCAGGCGCGGGCAGCAGGGCGGCCTGGGCGTCGATGGCGGCCGCTTGCGCCGCATCGAGCAAGCCGTCTTCCTGCAGCCAGGCCAGCAGTTGCGGCAGTTGCAGCGGCGTGTCGGAGGGAGGAGGGGAAGCGGGCATGGCCGGCGCCTTTCCGGGCTGCCGGCCATGCGTGGACAGGCCGGCGGTTACAGGGTGCTGACGATGCCCTTGACCCAGGACTTGGCGGGCAGCTTGGTCTCGGCGACGATCTGCTTGGCGCGCTCGAGCAGGGCGGCTTGCGCCTCGTCATCGAGTGCCACTTTCGTCTTGAACGCGATCGCCACCACGTTCCCATCATGGACTTCCGGCAGGCAGATCACCTGTTCAAACGCAAACTTCATCGCCTTGATGTTCTTTGCATAGCTGGGGTGGTCGCCAAACAGGTTGACCGTCATGATGCCGTGCGGCGCCAGGCAGGCGCAGCAGGCGGTATAGAAATCGGCGCTGTCGAGCACGGGACCGCGCGCCGTGGCGTCATACAGGTCCACCTGCAGGGCGTCCAGGGTGCCGTGGTTGGCGTCATCGTTGACGTAGTCGAGCGCATCCATCTCGCGCACGTGCAGGCGCTCGTCGTTGGGCGGCAGCTTGAACATCGATGCGCAGATGGTAATGACGGATGGGTTCAGTTCGATGGCCTCGACCTGCGCCTGCGGAAACTGGCGGTAGCAGAACTTGGTCAGCGCGGCCGTGCCCAGGCCCAGCTGGGCGAGGCGCTGCGGCTGCTCGATCCACAGCATCCACGCCATCATCTGCTGCGCATATTCGAGTTCCGGCCAGTCCGGCTTGCGGATGCGCATGGCGCCTTGCACCCATTCCGTGCCGAAATGCAGATAGCGCACGCCATCCATTTCCGACAGGGTGACAGGGGCGTAGCGGGGCTTGCGCGCCGGGCGCGAGGATTCGACTTGTTCGATGGATTTTCGTTTGATAAGCATAAGGCGACCTGAAAGTGTGCCGCATTATAGCCCGTGCCGGGGCGCCATAAAAAATGCCAGCCACTGGGGCTGGCATGGTAGGGGCCGGTTGCTGCGCTTATTGCTGAGCGGGTTCAATAGAGACGCGCAGACGGATGCGTTCGCCCGGATCGTAGGACATGATGCTCGTGTAGTTGCGGCCGCGGTAGTCGTACGTGACCTGGTAGCCATTGTTGCGCGATTCCCAGTGGTCGACCTGGCGGCATTGCTTGACGGCTTGTTCCTGCATGCCGCCCTGGTAATTGTTCTGGTTGTCGACACGGTCGCCGACGACGGCGCCGGCAATCGCGCCAGCGGCTGCCGCGGCCGTACGGCCATTGCCGCCACCGACCTGGCTACCGAGCAGGGCGCCGGCGATACCGCCGACGATGGAGCCGCCAGCGCTGCGCTGCTGCGGCGGCGCCTGGACTTGCACGTATTCCGTACGGCATTCCTGGCGTGGACGATTGATCTGTTCCACTTGCGGCACGACGCGCACGACCTTGCCGAAATCTTCAAAGTCGGCGGCCTGGGCGAGTGGCAATGCACCGATACAAAGGGCTGACATCATCAATTTGGCTTGCAAGTTCATTTGTAACCTCGTTATGTAGAGAATCTTTCAGGGTATTTTTTACAACTTGGGACTATAGTAATCCCGCCAGACCAAGGCAAGTGTTTCGCATGGCAACAAAATGTAACAGCCCAAGCCCCTTGCCCCACAGTCTGTAACATGCACTTTCAATCGATACAAGATGTTGAAGTGACTTGAAACCAGCGGTTTGTAACAAATCTTGCGTTTGACATCATATTCGGGTTGATTCATGCAGGACAACACGTTACCCTAATACGCGTATGGCTTATATAAAATCGCACTGAATCGCATAAAAGTTGATACAGATCGAATCACCGCGTGCGCATTGACCCGCGTGCGGGGATGCAATAAGAAGAGCAGCTAGAACAATCCATACATAACAGGTCGATTTGAGGGAAAAATGAGTTTGTTACTAACCGTGCCGCCCAACCTTGTCCAGTCCATCCGTGCCTTTCGCGTGACCGAATTACAAGACGAGGCGATCCGTCTCGGGCAGCACTTTTTATATGCGCATTGCAACGCTGGACAGACCAAACAACAAGTCATCGGCATTATTGCAGAAGCATTCCTGTTTCCGAAAAACCTGGCGAAGAATTTCGATGCCCTGCGCCTGTGCCTGACGGACACCATGTTCAAGGCCGGCACGCAGACGGGTTTCCTGGTGGTGCTTGAGCAATTGCCAAATACGCAAAAATTCGACAAGGAAGCGCGCGAGATACTGCTCGACGTGTTCCGCGACGCGGCCGACTACTGGGCCGAGAAGAAAGTCCCGTTTCGCGTCTTCTATTCGTTCGAGTAAACACTTACTCACGTTGTGATAGCGTAAAATCAGCCTTTTTCCGGCTTGGCAGGCAGCATCGTCCGGCGAAAGCGCCTGTTGTGCGATCATGTTGCGGCGCAACAATATCGCCGGCCTTTCTTGGTTCGCATCGCCATAGCGGGTACAATGCGCGCTATGAAAAATATCGTTATCCTCATTTCCGGACGCGGCAGCAACATGGAAGCGGTCGTGCGCGCGGCGCAAGCCGAGCAATGGCCAGCCCGTATTGCCGCCGTCATCAGTAACCGGGCCGATGCCCAGGGACTGGTTTTTGCCGCGGAACATGGGATAGCGACGGCAGTCGTTGCCAACAAGGATTATGCCAGCCGCGAACAGTTCGATGCGGCGCTGCAAGCCGTGATCGACGGTTTTGCCCCCGACCTGGTCGTGCTGGCCGGTTTCATGCGCATCCTGACGCCGCCTTTCGTCGAGCATTATGCGGGGCGCATGCTCAATATCCACCCGTCGCTGCTGCCGCTGTTCCCGGGTATGGCGACGCACCGCCAGGCGCTCGAGGCTCGTGTAACGGAACACGGCGCGACCGTGCATTTCGTGACTGCCGAGCTCGATCATGGCCCGGCCGTGGCGAGTGCGGTGGTGCCCGTTTTGCCAGGCGACACAGAAGAGAGCTTATCGGCGCGCGTGCTGGTACAGGAACATCTGCTTTACCCGCGCGCCATCCGCCTGTTCATTGACGATAAACTGTCAGTCGAGCATGGCCAGGTCCGCGTGGATCCTCAATAAAATATTACAGGAAGAATAACAATGAGATTGCCACCAGCGATACTTGCCAATGCTGAAGAAGTATTGCGCGAAATTTTACGTTTTACGGCCCCGGCCGACACCACCCTGTCGCGCTATTTCCGCGACCATCCGCGCCTCGGTTCGCGCGAACGCGGCGCCATCGCCGAAGGCATTTATGCCGTGCTGCGCAACAAATCGTTCTTCACGGACTTCGCGGAAGCGGGCAGTGGCCCGACCATGCGCCGCCTGACTATCCTCGGCCTGGCCGAAGCCGTCGGTGCGGACTCCCTGGGCGGCCTGACGGAAGAAGAAGTGGAATGGCTGGAACGCATCACGCAGATCGACCGCAGCCTGATGCCGTCGAACATGCGCGCCAACATGCCGACCTGGCTGTTCGACAAGCTGATTGCCCAGTTCGGCGAAGCGGAAACCATGAAGCTGGCCGATGCGCTGAACGCGCCGGCGCCGCTGGACTTGCGCGTGAACTCGCTCAAGGCCACGCGTGAGGACGTGATGCTGGCCCTGGCCGAAGCGCCTATCCTCAGCACGCCGACGCCGTATGCGCCGCTGGGTTTGCGCGTGATCAAGAAGCCTTCGCTGCAAAACATGCCTTTGTTCCAGAGCGGCGCCATCGAAGTGCAAGATGAAGGCAGCCAGATCCTGTCGCAAATCGTCGGCGCCAAGCGCGGCGAAATGGTCGTCGATTTCTGTGCCGGCGCGGGCGGCAAGACGCTCGCATTGGGCGCGCTGATGCGCAACACGGGCCGTTTGTACGCGTTCGACGTGTCGGAAAAGCGTCTGGCCAAGCTGAAGCCACGCATGGCCCGCAGCGGCCTGTCGAACGTGCATCCGGTGCAGATCGCGCATGAGCGCGATGCCAAGATCAAGCGTCTGGCCGGCAAGATCGACCGCGTGCTGGTCGATGCGCCATGTAGCGGCCTGGGCACCTTGCGCCGCAATCCGGACGTGAAATGGCGCCAGCAGCCGAACTCGATCGTCGAGCTGCAAGCCAAGCAGGCAGCCATCCTGGCCGGCGCGGCGCGCCTGGTCAAGGGCGGCGGCCGCCTGGTGTACGCCACCTGCAGCTTCCTGAACGAAGAAAACGATTTTATCGCCGAGCAATTCCTGGCCGCCCATCCGGACTTCACCCTGGTGCCGATGAGCAAGGTGCTGGCCGAACAGAAAATCGAGCTGGAAATGGGCGACTACCTGAAATTGTTGCCGCACCTGCACCAGACCGACGGCTTCTTCGCCGCCGTGTTCGAGCGCAAGGTCATGCCGAAAAAAGTCTACGCCGATGAAAAGCCGGCCGACGACGCTGACGCTGAACAAGCCGAATAAGTTAGTCACGGGCCGCCGCTGCAGCATCGCAGCGGTGGCCAAGCACTTGCGCCAGCCAGTCTGGCGCACGCTGTGGGCACCCCGCCCGGTTATTTCCCCGCACCATCTTCCTGACTCCATCCGCCATGAATGAAACCCCGCTGCTCAACCTGATCACTGATTTTGTCAACGATTTCCGCCAACCGGCCATTCTGTGGCAGGCGCTGGTCATCGTCGGCTGCCTGGCGCTGAGCTGGCTGCTGGTGCGGCAGTTGCGCGTGTTCCTGCACCAGCGAGCGGAAGCGGCCACCGTGCCCGCCACGCCGGAAACCTTGCAGCGCACCGATAGTTTCATCCGCATCCTGACGCCAGTGCTGGCGGCCATGCTGCTGGGTATTGCGCAGCATTTCCTGGCCAAGTTCCAGTCCGTGAACCTGCTGAGCATCGCCATTCCCCTGTGCACCTCGATGGCGCTGGTGCGCTTCGGGTTTTACGTGCTGCGCCGCATTTTTGCCCGCCATGGCGACATCAGCCCGACCATGTTGTTGCTGGAAAAGATCTTCACGGTGGTGGTGTGGGCCGGCATGGCCCTGTACATCACGGGCCTGTGGCCGGAATTGCATACCTTCCTGGAAAGCATCGTCGTTCCGCTGGGACGCAATAAAGTATCGGTGGCTGCCATCTTGCAAGCCGCCATTTCGGTGGCCGTGCTGCTGGTGCTGGCCATGTGGGCCGGCACCTCGCTCGACGAGCGCCTGATGAAAATGCAGGGCCTGCACACTTCCTTGCGCGTGGTGATGTCGCGCATGGGCCGCGCCGTGCTGATCCTCGTTTCCGTGCTGGTCAGCCTGTCGCTGGTGGGCATCGACCTGACGGTGCTGTCCGTGTTTGGCGGCGCCTTCGGCGTGGCGCTCGGTTTTGGCTTGCAAAAGATCGCCGCCAACTTTGTCTCCGGTTTCATCATCCTGCTCGACCGCAGCCTCACCATCGGCGACATGATCACGGTGGGTCAATTTACGGGCAAGGTCACGCAAATCAATACGCGCTATACTGTGTTATTGGGTGGCGATGGCGTTGAATCCATCGTGCCGAATGAAATGCTGATTTCCGGCGGCGTGCAGAACATGTCGCTGAGCAACCGCATGGTCTGGCTGTCGACGGCCGTGTCGGTGGGCTATGAAACGGATCTCGATGTCATCTTCCCCTTGCTGGAAGCGGCGACGGCCAAGGTGCCGCGTGTGTCGCAAAGCAATCCGCCATCGGCCACCCTCGTGCGTTTCGGCGCCGACGGCCTTGATGTGCAGATCGGCTTCTGGATCGCGGATCCGGAAAACGGTACCGGCGGCGTGAAGTCGAATGTGAACCGCGCCATCTGGCGCACCTTGCAGGAACATAAGGTCACTGTACCCTTTCCGCAACGCGAATTGCGTATTGTTGGTACGCCTCCTGCCCCGCTCGCGGGCGCGGCAGAGGGTGAGTCCGCCCCATCCGGCACCCAGCCTTAACCTCGCTGCCTGCCTCCGATTTTGCCTGAGAATACCCATTAGGGCGTACAATCACGCCTAAAATTAACTCTGCCGGACCTCCAGAGTCACTGGAGCGACCGTGCGCACGCCCTGTCCACTTGGAGTAGTAGTAATGACATTGAGTTCCGTTTTACACGACGTTTTGCAGTTCATGGCAACTGGCATTACCGATCTGTCCGCATGGCAAGTTTTCCTGTACACCATGGTGGTCACGCACATCACGATCGCCAGCGTCACGATTTACCTGCACCGCCACCAGGCCCATCGGGCGCTGGAATTGCACGCCATCCCTAGTCATTTCTTCCGTTTCTGGCTGTGGCTGACGACGGGCCAGGTCACCAAGGAGTGGGCGGCCATTCACCGCAAGCACCATGCCAAGTGCGATACGGAAGAAGATCCGCACAGCCCCGTGACGCGCGGCATCAAGAAAGTGTTCTGGGAAGGCGCCGAGCTGTACCGCGCTGAATCGAAGAACATGGAAACCATGGCCAAGTACGGCCACGGCACGCCGACGGACTGGATCGAGCGCAACCTGTACACCAAATACAGCTGGCTGGGCGTGGTGTCCTTGTTCGTCATCAATTTCATCCTGTTCGGCGTGATCGGCATTTCCGTGTGGGCCGTGCAAATGATGTGGATCCCGATCACGGCGGCCGGCATCATCAACGGCATCGGCCACTACTGGGGCTACCGCAACTATGACTGCGCCGATGCGGCCACCAACATCATTCCCTTCGGCATCCTGATTGGCGGCGAAGAGTTGCACAACAACCACCATACGTATGCGACGTCGGCCAAGCTGTCGTCGAAATGGTATGAAATCGATATCGGCTGGGCGTATATCCGCGCGCTGGAAATGCTGGGCCTGGCGAAGGTGAAAAAGCTGGCGCCGGAGCCGAAGTTCTCGCACGGCAAGCTGGAAGCGGACTTCGAGACCTTGCAGTCCGTCATCGCCAACCGCTACGACGTGATGGCCAAGTATGCAAAATCGATCAAGCATGCCTGGAAGGAAGAGCTGGAACACCTGAAGCACAAGGCTGAGCTGGAAAAGCGCTTCCTGAAATCGTCGCGCAAACTGATGCAGCGCGAACCGGGCAAGCTGGCCGATGCGCACCACGAGCAGTTGTCGGAATTGTTCCAGCATAGTAAGGCGCTGGAAACCATGCACCACATGCGCGTGGAGCTGGGCGCCATCTGGGAACGTTCGCACTTTACGCGTGAACAGTTGCTGCAAAAGCTGCAAGACTGGTGCACGCGCGCCGAAGCGTCGGGCATCAAGTCGCTGCAGGATTTCTCCTTGCGCCTGCGCAGTTATGCCTAACTAGACTGTTGTGCTATATCAAGGCCCTGGATTCCAGGGCCTTTTTTTCGTCCCGGCAAAAGGGGCGGGGGCCGGCTGAAAATCAGGGCGAAAAAAAACCGCTCATCGGAGCGGCTCTTTTTACAGAACACAAGATCAATTACTTGATTTTGGTTTCTTTGTACGTGACGTGCTTGCGTGCTTTAGGATCAAATTTCATGATCTCCATTTTCGCAGGCGTCGTACGCTTGTTTTTGGTAGTCGTGTAGAAGTGACCCGTACCGGCGGTCGATTCTAACTTGATTTTGTCGCGGCCTGATTTTGCCATGATAGCTCCCTTATTCTGCTAATTAGACTTTTTCGCCACGAGCGCGCATATCGACCAATACGGCGTCGATGCCGACTTTATCGATGACGCGCAGACCGGCGTTGGACAAACGCAGGGAGACCCAGCGGTTTTCAGATTCAACAAAAATACGACGATTCTGCAAGTTAGGCAAAAAACGACGTTTGGTTTTGTTGTTTGCATGGGAAACATTGTTGCCGACCATCGGCTTCTTCCCAGTGACTTGGCAAACACGTGCCATGGCGCACTCCTTAAAGATATTCCAAATTGGAAAAACGAGAGTATATCCAAAATAAGCAGATTTATCAATGACTTGCGAAAAACAATTGTGTCATGTTGTGTTGAAATAATTTAACAATTTGACTTTCACCCTTCTTCCCAAGGGAAAGCACTGGTAAACAGCGCTGTTTACTGTTAGATAAGCGTGTCGCTGCTGTCACGTATGTCCTTGTTTACACATGGTTAACTGCTGCCTGGCCAGCCCCGGCCTAGATCTGGCCATGTTCCGCGAACGAATGCACTTGCCGCCCGGCCACGACGAAATGGTCGAGGATGCGCACGTCCACCAGCGACAACGCTTGCACCAGCGCGCGCGTCAGCAGCAGATCTGATTCGCTCGGTTCCGGCGTGCCGGACGGGTGGTTGTGCGCCAGCATGACGCTGGCCGCGTTGTGCAGCAGCGCTTGTTTCACCACTTCGCGCGGATATACGCTGGTGTGGGTGAGGGTGCCGCGAAACATTTCCTGGCTGGTGATCAGGCGGTTCTTGACGTCCAAAAACAACACGTGAAACGCTTCATGCGCCAGGTGGCCCAGGGTCAGGCGCAAATAGTCTTTGACGGCGTGCGGTGAATTGAGGGCTTGCCCCGCCTGCAAGTCTTCGATGATGGCGCGCCGCGCCAGTTCCAGTACCGCTTGCAGCTGGGCAAACTTGGCGCTGCCCATGCCGTGCACGGCGGAAAAACTCACGAGACTGGCGCCAAACAGGCCGCGCAGCGAACCGAAGTGCTCGACCGTGTCGCGCGCCAGTTCCACGGCGCTCTTGCCGCGCACGCCCGTGCGCAGGAAGACGGCCAGCAATTCCGCGTCCGACAGCGACTGCGCGCCGTCCTCGATCAGGCGTTCGCGCGGCCGTTCGCCGGCCGGCCAATCCTTGATGCCCATGCTGCCTCCCGTCGCGCCCAGCTGATCGTGGCGCCTGCCGACGATTGTCGCGCCTTCGCCGGGCAGCGGTGCTGCGCTAGCTCGTCTTTATGTCGGTTCATGGTGAAAAAACAAAAACCAAGATGCCCGGCCCGGCCATTTTCAGGCGCTATCATTTGCCTGTCGTTGCATTCCATGCAAGTTGCAGCGACGGGGAGTCAGGGCCCTGAACTCAATGTCTTCCACTTGTTTGACAGGAGTCGTCATGCCGTACATCAAAGTTATCAATGGAGTCATGCAAGAGTTCAACGCCGCCGGCGTCAATACGGGCAAGGTCAGCGGCATCGGCCTCAATGCGCATGCATATCTGGAACACCGTCAATGGAGCGTTAACGCACCGCTCGCTCCGGACCCGAAGACTCCCGATTACAGCACCGATGCCGCCCACGCCTTGCTTCGGCGTGAAGAAGACCTTGCAATTCCAGCCTGGACTCCTGTTGACCGTGCCGTCTTCCGTGCGCTATGAGAGTGCGGATTTTTCGTTGTCGTATTGTATCCGGCAGCAGGCTTTCTCCTCGACTGTCGGCCGGGGAGGGAGTTTTGTCGCGCGTCAGGCGGACATGAAAGGATGGACGCTGCTGGCGCAGGATATCAAGACCTTCCTGTACCTGCGCAACAGTGCTGGTGAGGGTATCAATAGTAATGGCCACGGCTTGAACGTGGACATTCCCAACCGCTGGTTTCGCTGCACCTACACGTCATCCTGTACGATCGCGTGCTGACGCCCAAGGAAGTATATGACTATGGCCAGTATGGCATCGTGCACCGGCCCGTGGGACGCTGGAAGCTGGACGGCAACCTGGAAGACAGCTCGGGTTTTGGCAATCACGCCAGCACGCCTGGCGGGTTGACGTACGTCAACGTCGGATAAGTGACAGGGCGCGCGGCCATGTTTTTTGACAAAAGCACGGCCGCGCCGAGATGGCATGGGGCGCGCTGGCTCAGGGTGGCTTACAATATCGTTTTGCACCAGTTACTTGAAAACTACTATGTCCAACGAGCAACCAGCAGTCGTCACCGAAGCGGCTTACCTCACCCTGCATTATCGTCTTGCCACTGTTGACGGTACTGACATTGTCACGACCTTCAGCGGCAATCCCGCGACCTTGATGCTGGGGCAGGGCCAGCTGGCGCCATTCCTTGAGCAGCGTCTGCTGGGCTTGCCTGAAGGCACGCACCAGACCTTCGAGCTGGCGGCCGGCGAAGGCTTTGGCGAGCGCAATCCCGAGCTGGTGCAGTCCGTTTCGCGCGCAACCTTGGACGAAAACTCCGTGCCCGGCGCCGACTACAAGATCGGCGACCTGGTCGACTTCGCCGCGCCGGGCGGCGGCCGCTTTGCCGGCGTGCTGCGCGAAATGCGCGAGGACTCGGCCCTGTTCGACTTCAACCATCCGCTGGCTGGCCAGCCGCTGCGGTTTGAAGTCAAGCTCATTTCGGTGCTGTGAAGGAATAGCGATGGATAAAGAACTGTTACTGGCCCAGCCCCGCGGTTTCTGCGCTGGCGTCGACCGGGCGATCGAAATCGTCGAGCGCGCCTTGCAGCAATTTGGTGCACCGATCTATGTGCGCCATGAAATCGTCCACAACGCCTATGTGGTGGCCGACTTGCGCAACAAGGGCGCCATCTTCATCGATGACCTCGATGACGTGCCTGCTGGCAATACGCTCGTGTTTTCCGCGCATGGCGTATCGAAAGCCGTGCGCGCCGAGGCGGAATCGCGCGGCCTGAGCATTTTTGATGCGACTTGCCCGCTGGTCACCAAGGTGCACATGGAAGTGGGCAAGATGCGCCGCGAAGGCCGCGAGATCATCATGATCGGCCACGATGGCCATCCCGAGGTGGAAGGCACGATGGGCCAGGCCGATATGGGCATGCATCTGGTGGAAACGCTCGACGATGTGGCGAAATTGCAGGTTGCCAATCCGGAAAGCCTGGCCTATGTTTCGCAAACAACGTTGTCAGTTGACGACACTAGCGACATTATTGCGGCCCTGAAAGCGAAATATCCGAATATCGCCGAGCCGAAAAAAGGCGACATTTGCTACGCCACCACGAACCGCCAGGAAGCCGTGAAATTCATGGCCCCGCAAGTGGAAGTGGTGATCGTCGTGGGCAGCCCGAACAGCTCGAATTCGAACCGCTTGCGCGAAGTGGCCGAGAAGATGGGCACGCCTGCCTACATGGTCGACAATGCCTCGCAAATCGACCCTGCCTGGCTGGAAGGCAAGCTGCGCGTGGGTGTGACGGCTGGCGCCTCGGCGCCCGAGGTGCTGGTGCAAGCCGTCATCGACCGTTTGAAAGAGTGCGGCGTGAAGAGCGTGCGCCCGCTCGACGGCGTGCAGGAAGCCGTCACGTTCCCGATGCCGAAAGGCCTCGACGGCATCAAGCGCGACGTCGCCTGAGTCTGCGGGACGATTGCGTATCGGTGAAATAGTTGCCTCAAAACCGAATTTAATTCGGAAATGATCGATTTATTCCAAGCTTAGTTTTTGCAAAAGATCGTTATGATTGCCTCAAGCTTGAATATGTTGTCGTTATGACTAAGCAAGGTCACGCCCGTTTTGAGTGCGTGCACCATGCTGGTGAGAACGGTCCAGGGATGGCACTGCAGGAATTCTTCCTCCGGTGCCGTTTTTGTATCAGCGGCATGTTCTGGCGGAAGTTGTTCCCGAAAAATGCATATTTGATAGGGCAATCATGGATACATTCATCCAGCAGATCATTAACGGCTTGGTGTTGGGCAGCATGTATGCCTTAGTCGCCCTCGGTTACACCATGGTGTACGGCGTTCTGAACCTGATCAACTTCGCCCACGGCGACGTGCTCATGATCGGCGCCATGGTGGGCCTGACCATCCTCAAACTGCTGGGCATTTATGTGCCGGACTGGCCCGGCTACCTGAAACTGGCCACCGCCATTCTCGGCGCCATTCCCATCTGTATTCTGGTCAATATCATCATCGAGCGGGTCGCCTACCGCCGCCTGCGCAACGCCCCCCGCCTCGCCCCCCTGATTACCGCCATCGGCGTCTCCATCCTGCTGCAAACCTTCGCCATGATGATCTGGACGCGCAATCCCTTGCCCTTCCCGCAATTGCTGTCGACCGACCCCATCAACATAGGCGGCGCCGTGATTTCGCAAACGCAAGTGCTGCTGCTGGCCCTGGCCGCGCTGTCGATGGGCGGACTGGTGTTGCTGGTGGAAAAAACACGGATGGGCCGCGCCATGCGCGCCACGGCGGAAAACCCCCGCGTGGCAGGACTCATGGGCGTCGATTCCGACAAGGTCATCGTTGCCACCTTCGCCATCGGCGCCGCGCTGGCGGCCGTGGCCGGCGTGATGTGGGGCGCCAACTATGCCTCCATTCAATTTTCCATGGGCGCCATCCCCGGCTTGAAAGCGTTTTGCGCGGCCGTGCTGGGCGGCATCGGCAATATCTATGGCGCCATGCTGGGCGGTATCTTGCTGGGCATTATCGAGAGCCTGGGCGCCGGCTATATCGGCGACATCACGGGCGGTTTCCTGGGCAGCCACTACCAGGATATCTTTGCCTTCGTCGTGCTGATCATCGTGCTGACCTTGCGCCCGTCCGGCATCATGGGCGAACGCGTGGCCGACCGTGCCTGATGTGAAAATGGGAGATTAAATCATGGCACTACTCGATTTTGACGCTAAGAAAAATCCGACCAAAGCCTACGCCGGCATGCTGGGCCTGGCCGCGCTGCTGATGGTGTTCCCGTTTTTTGCCGCCCAGTTCGGCAACTCGTGGGTGCGCATCATCGACATGGCCTTGCTGTACATCATGCTGGCCCTGGGCTTGAACATCGTCGTCGGCTTTGCCGGCCTGCTCGACCTCGGTTACATCGCCTTCTACGCCGTGGGCGCCTACCTGACGGCCTTGCTGGCGTCGCCCCAGTTCGCCATCCTGCTCGAATCGGTGGTGAATCAGTATCCGGTGCTGGGAGAAACCCTGGTGCAGCTGATGGGGCCGGAAATCCGCGAGAACGGCATCCATTTGTCGATCTGGATCATCGTGCCGCTGGCCGCCGCGGTGGCCGGCCTGTTCGGCGCCTTGCTCGGTGCGCCGACCTTGAAGCTGCGCGGCGACTACCTTGCCATCGTGACCCTGGGCTTTGGCGAGATCATCCGCATCTTCATGAACAATCTGAATGACCCGATCAATTTCACGAATGGGCCGCAAGGCATCAATCTGATCGATCCGATCCGCATCTTCGGCGTCAATCTGGCGGGCGAGGCAGGCACCAACAGCACCGTCACGGTGGCGGGATTTTCCATGCCGTCCGTGAACGCCTATTACTTTTTGTTCCTCTTCCTGTGCATCGCTGTCGTGTTCGTCACCAAGCGCCTGCAGCATTCGCGCCTGGGCCGCGCCTGGGTGGCCATCCGCGAAGACGAGATCGCCGCCAAGGCCATGGGCATCAACACGCGCAACGTCAAATTGCTGGCCTTTTCCATGGGCGCCTCGTTCGGCGGCGTGGCCGGCGCCATGTTTGCCTCGTTCCAGGGCTTTGTCTCGCCGGAATCGTTTTCCTTGACGGAATCGATCGCTGTGCTGGCCATGGTGGTGCTGGGCGGCATCGGCCATATCCCCGGCGTGATTCTCGGCGGCGTGATCCTCGCTTCGATACCGGAAGTGCTGCGCCACGTGGTGGAACCGGCCCAGCAGGCGCTGTTCGGCCACGTGGTGATCGAGGCGGAAGTGCTGCGCCAGTTGCTGTACGGCCTGGCCATGGTCTTGATCATGCTCAACCGTCCTGCCGGCCTGTGGCCATCGCCGAAGCATGAAGACCGGCCCGACCACGATGTGGACCAGCCGAACAAATCCACCGGCGTCGTGTCCGCTTAAGGGAGGGATAGCATGAGCGAACAGATCATTCTCAACATTGCCGGCGTGAATAAACGTTTTGGCGGCTTGCAGGCGCTGACCGACGTGGGCATCACCATCCGGCAAGGGCAAATCTATGGCTTGATCGGCCCGAACGGCGCCGGCAAGACCACATTCTTTAACGTCATCACCGGCCTGTACCAGCCCGATACAGGTACCTTCGAGCTGGCCGGCAAGCCGTATTCGCCATCCGCACCGCACAAGGTAGCCAAGGCGGGCATCGCGCGCACCTTCCAGAACATCCGTTTGTTTGGCGACATGACGGCGCTGGAAAACGTCATGGTGGGGCGCCACGTGCGCTCGCACCAGGGCGTGTTCGGCGCCATCTTCCGCCACAAGGCGGCGCGCGAGGAAGAGGCGTCCATCCGCCAGCGGGCCATGGAATTGCTCGATTTCGTCGGCATCGCCCAGTTCGCCAGCCGCACGGCGCGCTTTTTGTCGTATGGCGACCAGCGGCGCCTGGAAATTGCCCGCGCGCTGGCCACCGATCCGACCCTGCTGGCCCTCGATGAGCCGGCTGCCGGCATGAATGCGACGGAAAAGCTGGCCCTGCGCGAGCTACTGGTGAAAATCAAGGCCGAAGGCAAGACCGTGCTGTTGATCGAGCACGACGTGAAACTGATGATGGGACTGTGCGACCGCATCACGGTGCTTGAGTATGGCAAGCGCATCGCGGAAGGCTTGCCGGCCGAAATACAACAAAACCCGGCCGTCATCGAGGCTTATCTGGGGGGATCGCACGCATGAGTAACGCTGGCTTGAACAAGAATGTATTGAAAGTATCGGGCCTGCACGTGGCCTACGGCGGCATCAAGGCCGTGAAAGGCATCGACCTGGAAGTCAACCAGGGCGAGCTGATCGCCCTGATCGGCGCGAACGGGGCCGGCAAGACGACGACCTTGAAAGCCATCACGGGCACTTTGCCGGCCTGCAAGGTCGAAGGCACGATCAGTTACCTGGGCGAGTCGCTCAAGGGCACGAAATCGTTTCACCTGGTGGAAAGGAAACTGGCCATGGTGCCGGAAGGGCGCGGCGTGTTTACGCGCATGTCGATCCGCGAAAACCTCATGATGGGCGCCTACACGCGCACGGACAAGGCCGGTGTCGAGGACGACATCGCCCGCTGGTTCGATGTCTTTCCGCGCCTCAAGGAACGGGCGGCGCAGATGGCCGGCACCCTGTCGGGCGGCGAGCAGCAGATGCTGGCCATGGCGCGCGCCCTGATGAGCCATCCGAAGCTGCTGCTGCTCGACGAGCCATCGATGGGCTTGTCGCCCATCATGGTCGAGAAAATCTTCGAGGTGATCCGCAAGGTGTCGTCCGAAGGCATCACGATTCTGCTGGTCGAACAGAATGCCCGTCTGGCCCTGCAGGCGGCGCACCGCGGCTATGTGATGGATTCCGGCCTGGTGACCATGGGCGGCAACGCGGCCGCCATGCTCGACGATCCGCGCGTGAAGGCGGCGTATCTGGGGGAGTAATCACGTTCAGGAAGTGTTCAGGCATAAAAAATGCCCCAGCTAGGCTGGGGCATAATGGCATCCGTCGGGGAAGTACAGGATGGATGCCTGGAGGAGCTGGTACAGCGGACCGCCTTGGCGGTCGCTTAATAATTACTTGGCGGCAGCGCGCGGCACGACTTTTTCAGCCGCTTGCGTGAACTGGTTCACGGCCGATGCCAGGTTCGCTTCGATGGCTTCGACGGCTTGCTTGCTGGTTTTCGAGAATTGCTCGTAGCCTGCATTGGCGTTGCCGATGGCGCTTTTCAGGATGGCGACGGCGTTTTCCGAACCGGCTGGCGCGTTCTTGGTGACTTCTTCCACCAGGGACAGGACTTTACGGTTGGTTTCAGCGATTTGCGATTCAGCAGCTTTGCTGAACTCGGCTTGCGTGCCGGACGTGATGGCAGCCAGGTGACGGCCGTAAGCGATGGCTTTTTCGGCGCCAGGCTGGGCTTGAGCAGCGCTCAGCGAGAAGAATTCTTGTGGATCTTTTGCCGACAGCAATTGCTTGGCGGCGGCGGTCGATTCTTCCAGTGTTGCCTTGGCAGCGGTCAGGTTCAGTTCGACGATCTTTTCGATGCCTTCGAAAGCTTTGCCCGTCAACGACGAGAACAGGGCGAATTGGGCTTCCAGATTGGCTTTGGTAGCGGACGAGAATTGCTCAGGAATTGAAAACATATAAATCTCCAAAAAATCGAAATCTGGTTAATTTGATGCTGCGTGTACCGTTTGGGAAAGCAGGTGAATCTAAATTTTTCAAGCTGAACAAGAATTGTGCAACGCAACAAACCCTATTCTACGGTGAAAAAAAACGAAGTCAAGCGTTTCTTGTGCGATGCAACAATTGAATAGATTTGCGTCAAAAACCATTGTTTCTAAAGGGAAATATTTGATTTCTTGGTGTTAATGGTTTAACCCTAAACTGTTATTTCCCCGCCTTTCAGGACGGGTGCGGCGCAGCATGCTAGACTTTGCCTCCCGCACTGGCGCAGCGCCCCGGTGCCGATCCCGTTTCCCGAGTTGATACCATGTCCAATCTTCCCGCCGCGGCTGGCGCCAGCGGCAAAGCCTCTCTTCTGACCACTCTGACGCCGATGGCCTTGCCTGGTTTCTTTGTGTTGTTATGGAGCACAGGCTTTATCGTGGCCAAGTTCGGCTTGCCCTACGCGCCGCCACTGACCTTTTTGCTGCTGCGCTTCCTGGGCGTGCTGGTGATCCTGCTGCCGCTGGTGCTGCTGTTGCGCGCGCCGTGGCCCGTGGGCCAGTTCCGCCAGATCGCCGTGGCCGGCATCTTGATGCAGGCCGGCTATCTGGCCGGCGTCTGGTGCGCCATCAAGCTGGGCATGCCGGCCGGCCTGTCTGCGCTGATCGTCGGCATGCAACCCGTGCTGACGGCCTGCGCCGCACCGCTGATCGGCGAATCCGTGCGTCCGCGCCAGTGGCTGGGCCTGTTCTTTGGCTTGCTGGGCGTGGCCCTCGTCGTGTATGCGAAGATCAACCTCGTGGGCCTGACGGTGGAAAGCGTGCTGCTGTGCGTGTTCGCGCTGCTGTCGATGACGGCCGGCACCATGTACCAAAAACGCCACTGCCCGCAATTCGACTTGCGCACCGGCACGGTGGTGCAGTTTGCCGCCTCCATCGTCGTGCTCTTGCCGTTTGCCCTGTATTACGAAGGGCTGGACCTGCATTTCAGCAACGTGCAATGGACGGCGAATTTCATCGGCGCCTTGCTGTGGTCGGTACTCGTGCTGTCCATCGGCGCCATCTTCCTGCTGTTCGCCCTGATACGCCGCAGCGACGCGACGAAAGTGACAGGCTTGCTGTACCTGACACCGCCCACGACGGCCGTGATGGCCTGGCTGATGTTTGGCGAAGCCTTCAATATGCTGGGCATCGCCGGCATGCTGGTGGCCGTGGTCGGTGTGGTATTTGTCGTCAAGAAGTAGAGAGCAGGAGAGCAGGGCAGTGAGCAAGCAAGCATCCACCATACAGTCGGCGCAGCAAGCCGTCGACACCGTCATTCTGTCGCGCCGTTCGATCCGCGCCTTTTTGCCCACGCCGGTGGCGCAGGACGAGATCGCGCGCATCCTGGAAGTGGCGGCGCGCGCGCCCTCGGGCGCCAACATGCAGCCGTGGAAAGTGTATGTGCTGTCGGGCGAGGCGCGCCTGCGCCTGTCGCAGCGCATCCTGGCCGCCTACGACGCGCCGAAGGCACCCGACGCGCCTGCGCGCACGGCCTCGTATATCTATTACCCGCGCCAGTGGACGGCGCCGTTCATCGAGCGCCGCCGCAAGATCGGTCTGGACCTGTATCAGCTGCTGGGCCTGGAGCGGGGCGACACGGCCGGCATGGCGGCCCAGCACGGGCGCAATTTCCAGTTTTTCGATGCGCCCGTCGGGTTGATCTTTACCATCGAGCGGGTGCTGGAGCAGGGTTCCTGGCTCGATTACGGCATGTTCTTGCAAAACATCATGCTGGCGGCGCGCGCGCGCGGGCTCGACACCTGCCCGCAGGCGGCTTTCATTCATTACCATGACATCATCCGCGACGAGCTGGGCGTGCCGGCCAGCGAAATGGTGGTGTGCGGCATGGCTCTCGGCCATGCGGATCCGGACAAGGTCGAGAATCGCCTGAGTACGGAACGCGAGCCGCTGGCCGGCTTTGTTAAATTTATGGACAAATAGACATGACTGGCGATGGGCACAGGCAAACAGCCGGTTAAGGATGAGCCCGTTTGCGGATCGCCAACGATTTGTATTCCATTACTGCAATAAATACTGTCCTAACTGTTAAATAGGCTTGCGATTACTCTGCATTTCGCTACACTGCAATAATGCAACAGCTTCACGGGGAATTAACGAATGGCTAAGTTTAAACTTGCGCTGGGTATCCTGGCTTCCCTGCTGTTTGCGCTGGCGCCGGCTGCAGCCGTGCACGCCAAGGAAGCGAACGGCAAATCCTCAGCCTCCAAGAAACACAACACCAAGAAAGTCAAAGTCGTGCTGCGCAAGGGCGCGACGGCCGCGCCGCGCGACAAGACCGTGCGCCGGGTCGTCATGGTGCGCGGCAAACGCAAGGTCATCTATCAAAAAATCAGCAGCGTGGCCGTGCCCATGGCCGCACCGATGCCGACCATGGGCGACCTGGCCGGCCTGAACCTCACGCGCGATCCGCTCGACCTCAAGTCCAGCGTGGCACTGGTGCTGGATCAGGCCAATGCGGAAGTGCTGTTTGAAAAGAATTCCAATGTGGCCCTGCCCATCGCCTCCATCACCAAGATGATGACGGGCCTGGTGGTGGTCGAAGCGCGCCAGGATATGGATGAAGTGCTGACGATCACGGACGAGGACGTCGACCGCGCCAAGTTCAGCAGCTCGCGCCTGAAAGTGGGGTCGCAATTGACGCGCGCGAATATGCTGCACATTGCCCTGATGAGCTCGGAAAACCGCGCCGCCTCGGCGCTGGGCCGCAATTATCCGGGCGGCTTGCCTTCGTTTGTCGACGCCATGAACAGCAAGGCGCGCCAGCTGGGCATGATGGATACGCATTACGTCGATTCCAGCGGCTTGTCGAAAATGAACGTGGCCAGCGCGCGCGACTTGGGCAAGTTGGCCATGGCCGCCTTCCGCCATCCGCTGCTGCGCGAGTATTCGACCGACCCGAAAGCCATCGTCGAAGCCAGCGGCCAGCCCATGCAATTTGGCAATACGAATCACCTGGTGGCCAATCCGGGCTGGGAGATCGGCCTGCAAAAGACAGGCTTCATCAATGAGGCGGGACGTTGCTTGATGATGCAGGCCGTCATCGAAGGACGCGCCGTGATCATGGTCTTCCTCGATTCCAAGGGAAAACAGTCGCGTACGGCCGATGCGGGACGCATGCGCAAGTGGCTGGAAGCCTTGAAACCAGCCAACATGAGCTTGCCAGGCGGATAAAAGAAACAGGGCAGCGTTGCTGCCCTGTTTCTTTAGTCTTGGGGTATAAAACCCAACGTCACTGAAATCTGGTTCGCCGTTTCCACCAGGTCCACCAGCCACTCATCCTGCAAGCGGTCGGCTGGCGCCGAGATCGACAGTCCCGCGATCAGCTTGCCTGTATCGTCGCGAATACCGGCGGCCATGCAGCGCACGCCCAGTTCCAGCTCTTCATTGTCGCGCGCATAGCCGCGCTCGCGCACCAGGCTCAGCTCGCGCTCGAGCTTTTGCAGATCCGTGATGGAATTCTTGTTGTGTCCGGCCAAGCCCGTGCGCGTGGCGTAGGCACGGATGGCTTTCGGCTCGTCGACCGACAGGAACAGCTTGCCCGTCGAGGTCAGGTGCAGCGGACCGCGCCCGCCGATGGCGCGCACCACCTGCATGCCCGAGCGCTCGGAAAAGGCGCGGTCGATGTAGACGATCTCGTCGCCCTGGCGCACGGACAGGTTGATGGTTTGCTGGGTTTTCTTGTGCAACTGGCGCATGAAGTCCAGCGCCGCTTCGCGCACGCTGAGGCGGCTTTTCACCACATTGCCCAGTTCCAGCAGGCGCATGCCCAGCCGGTAGGTGCCCGGTTCGATGCGGTCGACAAAGCGCGTCAGTACCATGTCGTTGAGGATGCGGTGCGCCGTGGAGGGGTGCAAACCGGAAACTTTTGACAATTCCTTCAGGCTGACCGGGTCGGAATATTTGGCTAGGGCATCGAGCAGGGCGACCATGCGTTCGATCACCTGGATCGTTGTCTTCGGGGCAGCGACCGGTTCAATTTTCATGATGGATTTGGTGCAATGCAGTATTCATGCTTCTTTATACCATGATGTGAAAAAATAGTGAAATGTTCCGAGATATTCAGCGAATAAATGGTCACACTGCTATGTCACCCCCATAATGTGCCCACTGCACTTGCTTTACATATGGAAAACCATGCAACCTGTAAATGAATTCAAAAGTAAAAGTGGCTTGAAGCGGATCTTTTCCGCCTTTTTCTACTCGCTCGATGGCTTGAAAGCGGCCTGGTGTCATGAGCATGCGTTCCGCCAGGAACTGGGCCTGTTCGTCGTCGGCACGGTGATCGCCTTGCTGCTGCGCATCTCCGCGTTTGAAAAACTGGTGCTGATCGGCGTGCTGCTGCTGGTATTGATCGTAGAACTGATCAATTCGGCAATCGAAGCCGTGGTCGACCGCATTTCGCTGGAACGCCATCCGCTGTCGAAA
This sequence comes from Janthinobacterium sp. NKUCC06_STL, assembly GCF_019345455.1. Taxonomy (NCBI): domain Bacteria; kingdom Pseudomonadati; phylum Pseudomonadota; class Betaproteobacteria; order Burkholderiales; family Oxalobacteraceae; genus Janthinobacterium; species Janthinobacterium sp. NKUCC06_STL. Next base: position 1,122,849 of record NZ_JAHKQY010000001.1, on the reverse strand, counting down.
AACGCCAAGGATTTCGGCAGCGCCGCCGTGCTGCTGACCTGCATCCTCGCTTTCGCCACCTGGGCCGTGGTCCTGTTCAACCGCTTCTATTAACTGCTAAATCCCCGCTGCGCGTCGCCCATATGCGGAAATCGCATATCAAACGGCGAAACGCTTCGTTCTCTTTGCGGCCATGGCGCCGTAATCTGGTGGCTCTGAAAGTTCAACCACTCGGGGATCTTAGATGCTGTCGAAAAAAATCATCATTGCCGCCGCCATCAGCGCGTTTGCCCTTCTGCAAACGGCGCAGGCTGCCGATATCACCCTGCTCAACGTGTCATACGACCCGACGCGCGAGCTGTACCAGGATGTGAACACGGCATTTGCCAAGGAGTGGAAAGGCAAGACGGGCGACAACGTCAAGATCAAGCAATCGCACGGCGGTTCCGGCAAGCAGGCGCGTGCCGTCATCGATGGCCTGGAAGCGGACGTGGTCACGTTGGCCCTGGCCTACGACATCGACGCGCTGGCCGAGCACAAGCTGTTGGCCGCCGACTGGCAAAAGCGTTTGGCGCACAACAGCTCGCCTTACACCTCGACCATCGTGTTCCTGGTGCGCAAGGGCAACCCGAAAGGCATCAAGGATTGGAACGACCTGATCAAGCCGGGCGTGTCCGTCATCACGCCGAACCCGAAAACTTCGGGCGGCGCCCGCTGGAACCATCTGGCCGCGTGGGGTTATGCCTTGCGCCAGCCGGGCGGCAACGAAGCGAAAGCCAAGGATTTCCTCGGCAAGCTGTATAAAAACGTGCCCGTGCTCGATTCCGGCGCACGCGGCGCCACCACCACCTTTGTTGAACGCGGTATCGGCGACGTGCTGATCGCCTGGGAAAACGAGGCGTATCTCGCCGTCAAGGAACTGGGTCCGACCAAGTTCGACATCATCACGCCTTCCGTCAGCATCCTGGCCGAGCCGCCTGTCGCCGTTGTCGACAAGTTTGCCGACAAGCACGGTACGCGCAAGGTGGCCGAGGCTTACCTGAACTACTTGTACACGGACGAAGCGCAAGACATCATCGCGAAGAATTACTACCGTCCGGCAACGGACAAGGCGGCGAAGAAATATGCATCGCAGTTCGCCAAGGTCAACCTGTTCACCATCGAGCAAGTGGCAGGCGGCTGGACGACGGCACAAAAGGCGCACTTTGCCGACGGCGGCATCTTCGACCAGATCTACCAGCCCAAGTAATACCGGATGGCACGATTGCCAGACCGTTACTAAAAGGACACATCATGGCGCTGCGCAGCTTTTCCGATTACCGGGTACTGATCGTGCCGGGCTTGCATAACAGCGGTCCCGAGCATTGGCAGAGCCGCTGGCAGCGTCTGTATCCGCAATTCGAGCGGGTCGAGCAGGATGACTGGAACGAACCCGACCTGGCCACCTGGTCGGCGCGCCTGGATCAGGTGCGCCGGCAAGATGCAAGACCGACCCTGATCGTCGCCCACAGCTTCGGCTGCCTGACGACGGCGCACAGCCTGGCCCGCGACCCGCAGGGCGTGGCCGGCGTGCTGCTGGTGGGGCCGGCCGACCCGGACAAGTTTGGCGTGGCGAAGGCATTGCCGCAAAAGCGGCTGCCTTGCCCCGGCATCCTGATCGCCAGCCAGACCGATCCGTGGATGACGGCCGAACACGCGGCGCAGTGGGCACGGCGCTGGAATTGCAAGTATATTGATGGCGGTGCGCTGGGCCATATCAACGCCGAGTCGCGCCTTGGCGACTGGGTCTACGGCCAGGCGCAGCTGCAAACACTGTTTGATCTGGCGCAAAGCGACAAGCGCCACCGTCAGGCAGCCTGATTCGACGAATTCGATTGCACATAACCTCACAGGAGATCACGATGACTTTACGCCTGGGCGATGTCGCCCCTGATTTTGAACAAGACAGCTCGATCGGCCCCCTCAAGTTCCACGAGTGGGCTGGCAATTCCTGGGTGGTGCTGTTTTCCCACCCGGCCGACTTTACCCCCGTGTGCACGACGGAACTGGGCCTGACGGCCAAGCTCAAGCCGGAATTCGACAAGCGCAATGTGAAGGCCATCGCCCTGTCCGTGGACGCGGCCGAGTCGCACAAGAGCTGGATCAAGGATATCGAAGAGACGCAAAACACGGTGGTGGGCTTCCCCATCATCGCCGACGTCGACAAGAAAGTGTCGGTACTGTACGACATGATCCACCCGGAGCAATCCGTCACGGCCACCGTGCGCTCCGTCTTCATCGTCGACCCGAACAAAAAGGTACGCCTGATCCTCACGTATCCGCTCAGTACGGGCCGCAACTTCAATGAAATCCTGCGCGTCATCGACGCCCTGCAACTGACGGACGGCTATACGGTGGCCACGCCCGGCAACTGGCAAGATGGCGACGACGTCATCATTCCATTGACCGTGCAGGATCTGGACGTGATCAAGCAGAAGTATCCGAAGGGGTTTACGGCTGCCAAGCCATACCTCCGTCTGACGCCGCAGCCAAATAAATAAACGTTTCAGCTTTCATAAAAACGCACCTGTTCGGTGCGTTTTTTTTCGCCCGCAGCTTTCACGGCAGGTATGCAAAATCCATCTAAGCAAATGAGAAATGGTTAGTTCTTTTTATAACGATTGCATGTGATTATTGCGCCCTATAACTCAAAAATGTAATAAGAAGGGGTTTCTATGTCTGCAGCATCAACATCAGCAGCACCGCTCAAGGCGCGCGGAGCGCCGTTTCGGGTCATGCCGGGGTTTAAGCTGTCACTGGGCTTCACGCTCTTTTACCTGGCCTTGATCGTTCTCATTCCGCTGTCGTCGGTGTTCCTGAAAACGTTCACCATGACATGGGACGCCTTCTTCAGCGCCGTCACGTCCGATCGCGTGATGGCGTCTTACCGCCTGACGTTTGGCGCCTCGCTGATCGCCGCGCTGTTGAACGTGGTGTTTGGCGGCATTCTGGCATGGGTGCTGGTGCGCTATAAATTCCCCGGCAAGCGCATTATCGATGCGCTCGTCGACTTGCCGTTCGCCCTGCCGACGGCCGTGGCCGGCATCACCCTGACGGCCTTGTATTCCTCGAACGGCTGGTTCGGCCAGTTCATCGAAGGCGTGCTGGGCATCAAGGTGGCGTTCACGCCGCTGGGCGTGGTGGTGGCGCTGACTTTCATCGGCTTGCCCTTCGTTGTGCGCACCGTGCAGCCGGTGCTGGAAGACGCGGAAAAGGAACTGGAAGAAGCGGCCGCCAGCCTGGGCGCCAATTCATTGCAAACGTTTATCCGCGTCATTTTCCCGACCATCTTGCCGTCCTTGCTGACGGGCTTTGCGCTGGCCTTTGCCCGCGCCACGGGCGAGTACGGTTCCGTGATCTTTATCGCCGGCAATATGCCGATGGTGTCGGAAATCACGCCGCTGTTCATTATTACCAAGCTGGAGCAATACGATTACGCAGGCGCCACGGCCATCGCCGTGGTGATGCTGGTGGTCTCCTTTTTGCTGTTGTTGACGATTAACCTGCTGCAAGCATGGACGCGCGGAAAGGCGAAGAAATCATGAGTACGAATACGACTGCCGCCGCTGGCGTGGACAAGGCGCTGCCGACGGTGCGCCGCTTCGAGCCGAATGTCGGCCCCGTCGTGCTGGAACCGTTGTGGGTGCGCACGGTACTGATCACCATCGCCTTGCTGTTTCTGACGACCTTTTTGATCGTGCCCCTGGTGGCCGTGTTTGCGGAAGCGTTCAAGAAGGGCTGGGAAGCGTATATCGCCGCCATCATCGATCCGGATGCGATTTCCGCCATTAAATTGACCCTGATCACGGCCGCCATCGCCGTGCCGCTGAACCTGGTCTTCGGCGTGGCCGCTTCCTGGTGCATCGCCAAGTTCGAATTCCGCGGCAAGAGCATTTTATTGACCCTGATCGACTTGCCGTTTTCCGTTTCCCCGGTGATTTCCGGCCTGATCTATGTGCTGATGTTTGGCGCCCAGGGCTGGTTCGGCCCATGGCTGCAGGCGCACGACATCAAGATTTTGTTTGCCGTGCCCGGCATCGTGCTGGCCACCATCTTCATCACCTTCCCGTTCGTCGCGCGTGAACTGATTCCGTTGATGCAGTCGCAGGGCAGCGAAGAGGAAGAGGCCGCCATCGTGCTGGGCGCCTCGGGCTGGAACACGTTCCGCCGAGTCACCTTGCCGAACATCAAGTGGGGCCTGCTGTATGGCGTGATCCTGTGTAACGCCCGCGCCATGGGCGAGTTCGGCGCCGTGTCCGTCGTCTCCGGCCATATCCGCGGCGAAACCAACACCATGCCGCTGCAGGTGGAGATTCTGTACAACGAGTACAACTTCGCCGCCGCGTTTGCCGTCGCCTCCCTGCTGGCCTTGCTGGCGCTGGTGACCCTGGCCCTGAAAGCTTTCATTGAGTGGCGTTTGAACGAGAGCGACGCCGACGATTCCGCCTTACGTTCTACGGAGCACTGATATGACCATCGCAGTTAAAAACATCAATAAACGTTTCGGTGATTTCGTCGCCCTCGACAATATCTCGCTGGACTTTCCCGCCGGCGAATTGACGGCCCTGCTGGGCCCGTCCGGGTGCGGCAAGACCACCTTGCTGCGCATCATCGCCGGCCTCGAGCATCCGGACAGCGGGCAGGTGCTGCTGGACGCGGAAGACGCGTCGAACCGCCACGTGCGCGAGCGGCAAGTCGGTTTCGTGTTCCAGCACTATGCGCTGTTCAAGCACATGACCGTGTTTGAAAACGTGGCCTTTGGCTTGTGCGTGAAGTCGCGCAGCGAGCGTCCGTCGGAAGACCAGATCCGCCGCAAGGTGAAAGATTTGCTGGAGCTGGTGCAGCTGGACTGGCTGGCCGACCGCTATCCGCCGCAGTTGTCGGGCGGGCAACGCCAGCGTATCGCCCTGGCACGCGCGCTGGCTGTCGAACCGCGCGTGCTGCTGCTGGACGAACCGTTCGGCGCCTTGGATGCCAAGGTGCGCAAGGAATTGCGCCGCTGGCTGCGCCGTCTGCATGACGACTTGCACGTCACCAGTATTTTCGTCACGCATGACCAGGAGGAAGCGCTGGAAGTGGCGGACCAGGTCGTGCTGATGAACAAGGGCACCGTCGAGCAACTCGGTTCCCCTGAGCAAGTCTACAACCACCCGGCTTCGCCGTTTGTCTACGGCTTCCTCGGCAACGTCAACCTGTTCCACGGCCGCGTGCATGACGGCGTGATGGCCACCGGTGACGCCAGCTTCGAAGTGCCCGATTACGCGGGCGTGAGCGACAGCAAGGGCACGGCCTATGTGCGTCCGCACGACCTGGAAATCGACCGCTACACGCCGGGCGCGGAAGGCATCGTCGTGAAACTGAGCCGCGCCCATGCGATCGGCCCACTGGCCCAGCTGGATCTGCAGCGCGTCGATAACAGCGAGTTGATCGAAGCGGTGATGTCGAACGAGCGTTTTACCCATCTGCAACTGAAAGAAGGCGAAACCCTGGTGGTTCGCCCGAAACGATTGCACGTGTTCGTTGAACCGACAAGAACCTAAAAGGTAGGAACACTATGAATTTTCAACAACTGCGCTCGATCCGCGAAGCGGCCCGCCGCGGCTATAACCTGACGGAAGTGGCCAACGCCCTGTTCACGTCGCAGCCGGGCGTGAGCCGGCAAATCCGCGAACTCGAGGACGAGCTGGGCGTGGTGATTTTCGAGCGCAACGGCAAGCGTTTGACGGGCTTGACGGAGCCGGGCAAGGGCATTTTGAAGATCGTCGACCGCCTCTTGATCGAGGCGGAAAACCTGCAGCAGGCCAGCCTCGAATACAGCGGCCAGACCAGCGGGACCTTGTCCGTGGCGGCCACGCACACGCAGGCCCGCTATGCGCTGCCGAAAGTGGTGCAAAGTTTCCGCGCCGCCTTCCCCGACGTGCGTATTGCGCTACAACAAAGCGCGCCCGAACACATCGCGGAATGGGTGTTGTCGGGCAAGACCGATATCGGCATCGCCACGGAAGGCTTGAGCCAGTTCCCCGACCTCGTGTCGTTCCCGTGTTACCGCTGGAGCCATTTGATCGTCGTGCCGGACGGTCATCCGCTGCTCGAACACTCGCCGATCCGCCTGGAAGACCTGGCGAAATATCCTTTGATTACCTACGACAAGGGTTTCACGGGGCGCGGCCATATCGACGACGCGTTCGCCAAGGCCGGTGTGGCGACCGACATCATCCTCACGGCCATGGATTCCGACGTCATCAAGCAATACGTGGCGCTGGGCCTGGGCGTGGGCATTGTGGCTTCGATGGCCTTCGACCATGGCCGCGACAAGGGCCTGCGGGCCGTGGAAGCGTCGCACCTGTTCGCCACCAACACGACGCGCCTGGCCGTGCGCCGCGGCGCCTACCTGCGCGCCTACGCCTATGAGTTCATCCTGCAACTGGCGCCGGACCTGACGCGCGAAGACATCGACCGCGCTATGGCGGGAGAGGACGCGCTCTAGGCGATGGCTGCCTTTTGCGCGCGCGTCAGGCTGGCCACGGTGCGCGCGTAGCTATCTTGCACCAGTTCCGCCAGGTAATCGGCGGGGAAGCGCGCCACGTTGACGATGGTCACCCAGTGGAAGCGGCCCATGTAGCGGGCCGGTTTCACGCCGGGCATATCCGTCAGCTCGATAAAACGCTCGGCGCTGACCCGCAGGCTGAAGCGCCACTGCTCGGGCGCGCTGGTCTTGAAATAGGCAAATTTCTTGCCGCTCACTTCAAACACGAGGATATTCGACGGCGGGCCGTACAGCACGGCTTGCGCGCCGGGCAGGGCCGCGCAAAAATCCTTCAATTCATCAGTTGTCATTCGTCCACCGCCACGAATTGTTGCGTGTTGTGGTCGAAGGCATAGGCCGCGCCGGCAGGTGCATCGAGCAGCGCGATAAAACGGTCATCCACGCTGAGCACGGCGCCCAGCGACACGAGGGCCACGTTGGCGCTGTCGTTGATGTAGTCATCGCTCTCGTCGTTGGCCGTGAAGCGCCAGCCGCTGTCGTCGCCGTTGTCCGGCTCCTCGCGATACAGATAACCGACGGGCGCACCGTCTTCCAGCACTCTTTTCGTCACGAAGCACAGGCCGGCGTAGCGGTTGACGAGGTTGTCGTCATCGTCGTGCTGCGTATTGATGATGTGGCGCGCATCGAAGGCGATGGGGTCTTTGGCCTGTAAATCGGCGATGTAGCCGGGCATGTTATCGAGCTTGCCGGTGAAGTGGCCATGCGGCTCGACCGTGTCGACCAGCACCCACATGCGCTCGGCGCCCGGCGCTTGCGGATCGTCGCTGTGGAAGGCGAAGATCAGCTTGACCACCTCGCCGGGGCGCACCTGGGCGATGGCCTTGGGCGGCGATTTATAGAAAGTGTAGGGATGGCGCGCCGCCAGTTCGGCAGCGTCGGCCAGGTGCCAGCTGGGCATGGTGATCCGTCATTGGAGTGGAAGAACCCCCATGGTAGCTGATTGCCCGTCGGCCTGGCCGGCGTTTTCTCATCCGTGCTCCCAGTTTGCACAGCGGGGTCGTTCTCAATAGCTTGTATGGTTTTTCAGGAGAGCAATTGCTGTGTATGGAAGCTTGATGAAGCGCAGACTCCAGCAACATCACTGCCTGGCTGGGTCGCCAGGTGCTAGTCTGGACTGAAACCGGTTCTTGCTGACTCTTTTCATTCGCAGCACAGATAGCTTTCATGATCTCAATCGTGGGGACGAACATGCTCAAATTTATGCTTCTTGGAGGCATTTCCCTATTGCTCTGCGGCTGTGCATCTCAATTGGGAACGCTATTCAATCGCCCGGTAGTGGAAGATAGCGTGGATAAAATGCCGGGCGTCTTTTCACTGTCTGCCGATAGGCGAACAGTCATCTTTGTCACCGAGGAAAACCTCGGCGTGGATGCCAACAATGCTGTTATCAAGCGTCAGACGCGTTTCTGCGCGGAGCCGCCGCCCGATACGGCCAATGGTATCGAGGCCGCCCTGAACGGCAAGCTGGATGTGACTGGCAAAGCTGGCGTCCGTGGCAATGCCGAGTTTGACGATGAGTTCGAAACGACAGTGAGCGTCCTCGCTGACAGGACTGCCGCACTCGACGCCTACCGTACCGGCGTCTATGCCTTGTGTCAGTATCATTTGAATGGCGCCATCCAGAGTGGTGATGTCAAGGTGCTGTTCAGCGAACTCACCAAGGCCTTTGTCGAAGTACAGATAGCACAGCAACAACAAACCGCGGCAGTCAAGATGGCAGCCAAAGAAGCACAACTGGTGCGCACCGAGCTGGCGGTCAAAAATAGCGAGGCACAAGCGCAGGCGCTGATGCAGACGCGGCAACAGGAGCAGACACATCAAGTTGCCATCGAACATGCCAAAGCGCAGCAAGCACCGCCTGCAACACCGGCTAAGTAGCCACTGGTCTTTGGCTGGGCTGCACGAGACATACCCAGCCAAAGACCAGTGTAACGGCTTTGCCTGCCGAGCCAGCCTGCCATTTACCAGCTATAGCCAGCCTTGGCGTAGTAGTAACGGCCGTTGAAGCCGTTCGGCGCGAAGCCGCTGTACGGCTGGGTGCCGCCATTGTTGAGGTTACCCACGCTGGTGATCTGGTCAGGATAGCGGTTGGTGACGTTGTCGATACCGGCCACCAGGCGCCAGTTCTTGCCCAGTTTTACGGAACCGGACACGTCCAGCACCCATTGCGGATCGTAGTGCTGGTCTTGCAGGGCATTGTTTTGCGGCACGATGAAACTGCCGTAGCGCGTCACGACGCCGTGCGCATTCCAGATGCCGAAGCTGTAGTCGGCGGCCAGGCTGAACTTGTCTTTCGGCGAACCGACTGTAGCGCGCTGGATGGTCTGGCGGTCGATCAGTTTCAGGTTGTTGGCCGTCAGGATGGCTGGATTGTCCGCCACTTTCTGCACCGAGGTCTTGTTGTGGTTGTAGGCCACGGTCAGGTCAAGGCGATCCTTGTCCTGCAAGTCGATGCGATAGGTGCTGACGATGTCCACGCCTTCCGTGCGCGTATCGACGGCGTTGGTGAAATAGCGTCCCGCGCCCACTGGCGTGCCCTGCGCGGCCAGGATGTTTTTCAAAGTAGTGCTGAGTATCAGATTGGAGGAAAACAGGATGCGGTCATCAATGTCGATGCGGTAGGCGTCGATCGTCGTCGTGAAGTTGCGGGTGGGCTGGAACTGCAGGCCCAGGCTGTAGTTGCGCGCTTTCTCCGCCTTCAGGTCTTGTGCGCCCAGGGCGCGTGCCTGTGGCGTGTTGACGGCAAAGGTGCCCGTTTCGATGGCCGTATTCGTGCCATTGATGACCTGGAAGTTGGTGGTGGTGATGGTGTAGTACTGCTGCGCCAGCGATGGCGCGCGGAAGCCGCTCGACACGGTGCCGCGCAGGGACAGGGCGTCCGTGAAGGCATAGCGGGCCGAACCCTTGGCCGAGGTGGTGCTGCCGAAATCACTGTAGCGCTCATGCCGCAGGGCCACGCCACCGGACAGTTTTTTCGTCGCTTCCGCTTCCAGGTTGATGTAGATCGATTCATTGTGGCGGCTGTGGCTACCCGCGTTTTCGGGGCGGAAGCCGGCAAAGCCCTGCGAACCGGTACCGGTATACGATGCTTGCTCGCCAGCACCGATCGTGTATTTTTCATGGCGCGCTTCGGCGCCCACGGCCACAGTCAGCGGCCCCGTAAAGTAAGCGACGGGGAATTCACGCGCCGCGTCGAGATTCAGGACGGTCTGTTCATTTTTCAGCGAGCCCACATAGAAATGCGTGGGGCTGGCGGCGGCCAGGTCGAAATTGACGGTATTGTCGAGATCCAGCTTGAACTTGTTGCTGCCGTAATTCAGGCTGGCATCCCAGCGCCAGCCGGCCGCCTCGCCGCGCAAGCCGGTTACCAGCGACTGGTCGGTCAGGGTACTGTTCTGGATCGGCAAGAAGCCTTCTGGGAAGATCGACGAGCGCGTGACGTATTGTCCATTTTTGTCCTTCACCAGGCCTGCGCGCCAGGTGGCGCCAGCCGAGGTGTCGCGCTGGCCGTAGCCGCCGAAGGCATACCAGTCCAGGTTGTCGCCGAGATGGTATTCGCTGTTGATGAAGACGGTGGCCGGTTTGCTCTCGGCATCGCCGTAGCGCAGGTTGACCTGGCCATAGCGTGGTTCCAGCGGGTTGCTGAAATCGCGGCCGGCACGGTTGGTCGGACCGCGATCGGCCACTTCTGCCGAGACGCGCACCCAGCCATCGTCGCCCAGGGCGAAGCCGGCCGAGCCTTTGATGGATTTTTGCTTGCCGTCGCGTTCCTGCGTCTGGCCATAGCCCACTTCGATGTCGCCGCCGGCCGCGCCTTTTTTCAGGATGATGTTGATCACGCCGGCAATCGCATCGGAACCGTACTGGGCCGCCGCGCCATCGCGCAGCACTTCCACGTGGTCGATGGCGGCCAGGGGAATAGCGTTCAGGTCGACCGGCGCCGAACCGCGGCCCAGAGTACCGTTGACGTTGACCACGGCCGAGGTGTAGCGGCGCTTGCCGTTCACCAGCACCAGCGTCTGGTCGGGCGACAGGCCGCGCAGCTGGGCAGGGCGCACGGCATCGCTGCCATCGGCGCCCGTCGGACGGGGGAAGTTCATCGATGGCAGCAGGCGTGCCAGCACGGTGGCCAGTTCGGCCGAACCCGTGCTTTGCAGGTCGCGCGAAGTGAGGATGTCGATCGGCGATTCGGAATCGATGGTGCGGCGGTTTTTGGCGAAGGTGCCGGTGACGACCACCGATTGCAATTCACCTTCGGCCGGCAGCTCTTGCTGCGCTTGCGCGTGCATGGGCAGGCTGAAGCAGGCGATCAGGCTGGCGGCGATAACGGTTTTCACGGGCAGGGCGGGAATCTGGGAGCGGGCGGTGCTTGAACTCATCGACGATATCTCTTCGGTTGGTGGATGCGCGAACCAGGGCGGTCCGGTGATGACATCAGAGTAACAGTGGGTCTGTGGCGTGCTTACGAATCGTTCTGTCTATCGATATGCAATAAATGTCTGATACACGTCCAAATGGCGCGGGTAGCGCATATGGCCTCGTTTCCAGCATACGACCGGGCATGGCCAGGCCGCAATGCTGCACAGCAGTAAATTGCCAGCTGTTGTATAAATACGACTATCTGGATCAGAGTGGGGAGCCTGGCGGCGGCATGCGCCGCCAGACGGAGTGCGCCTATTGCCCTGGATTGGGCAGGCTGGCGTGGATGGCGTCGACGGCCGCCACGAGGTCTGGCGACAGCGTAACTTGATGGGCGTCGATATTTTGCTGCAGCTGCGCCACGCTGGTGGCGCCGATGATGGTCGAGGCCACGAACCAGCGCGAGTAGCACCAGGCCAGCGCCAGTTGCGCCGGCGTCAAGCCGTGCGCGCGGGCCAGCGCCGCATACTGGCCGGCTGCCGCGATGGTAGCGGGGCGCACGTAACGGGGACTCCAGCCGGGCGGGAAAATCGTCAAACGGCCCCTGGCTTGCGGATCGTCGAGGTATTTCGCGGTCAGCTGGCCGAACGCCAGCGGGCTGTAGGCGAGCAAGCCCACATTTTCCCGGTGGCACGTTTCGTCGAGCAAACTCGTCTCGAAATGGCGCGCCGTCAGGTTGTACAGGTTCTGGATGGAGACGATGCGCGGCAAGCCTTTCAGCTGCGCCTGCTTGATGTATTCGCACACGCCCCACGACGATTCGTTCGACACGCCGATGTGGCCAATCTTGCCTTCCTCGACCAGCTTGCCCAGCACGGCCAGGGTGTCTTCGATGGCGACCGAGGCGTGTTCCTTGCGCGGGTTGTAGACGCTGGCGCCGAAGATGGGCAGGTTGCGGCTGGGCCAGTGTAACTGGTACAGGTCGATGTGCTCCGTCTGCAGCCGGCGCAGGCTGTCTTCGACGGCGGCGCGGATGTTGGCCGCGTCGTGATCCGTCTTGCCCTTGCGTATCCAGTGCATGCGCGAATTCGGCCCGGCCACCTTGCTGGCCAGCACGATCTGGCTGCGCTTGCCGCTTTTCTTCAGCCAGCTGCCAATGTAACGCTCCGTGCTGCCCTGCGTTTGCGCGCTGGCCATCACCGGATACATCTCGGCCGTGTCGATGAAGTTGATGCCCCGTTCCAGCGCGTAATCGAGCTGGCTGTGCGCTTCGGCTTCGCTATTTTGCTCGCCGAACGTCATCGTGCCCAGGCAGATCCGGCTCACTTCCAGGCTGCTGGCACCCAGTTTGACCTTGTTGATCATTTCGCCTGTTTGCCGCGCAGCGCGCGGGCGCAATCCTTGATCAGCGCCGGACCGGCGTAAATCAGGCCGCTGTACAGCTGCACCAGCTGTGCGCCCGCCTCGAACTTGGCCACGGCATCCTTGCCCTGCATGATGCCGCCCACGCCGATGATGGGCAGCGCGTCGCCCAGTTCCGCCTTCAGCAGGCGGATGACATTGTTCGACAGTTCGAACACGGGCGCGCCGGACAATCCACCCGCTTCGGCGCCGTGCGGCATGCCTTCGACGGCGCTGCGCGACAGGGTCGTGTTGGTGGCGATGACGCCGTCAATCTTGTGGCGCGTGAGCGACTCGGCGATGCTTTTCACTTGTTCGCCATCCATGTCCGGGGCGATTTTCAGGGCCAGCGGCACGTAGCGCTTGTGCTTGTCCGCCAGGCGCGCTTGGGCTTCCTTGAGCTGCGACAGCAGGGCGTCGAGTTCCGACGCGCCCTGCAGCTGGCGCAAATTCTTCGTGTTCGGCGACGAGATGTTCACCGTCACATAGCTGGCGTACGGGTAGACTTTTTCCAGGCACAGCAGGTAGTCGTCAGCCGCCCGTTCGATGGGCGTGTCGGCATTCTTGCCGATGTTCAGGCCCAGCACGCCGGCGCGGTTCTGGTAAAACTTGGACGCCTGCACGTTGGCGACAAAGGCGTCCACGCCGCCATTATTGAAACCCATGCGGTTGATGATGCCCTGCGCCTGCGGCAGGCGGAACATGCGCGGTTTCGGATTGCCCGCCTGCGCGCGCGGCGTGACGGTACCCACTTCGATGGAGCCGAAACCCAGGTCGGCCAGCGCGTCGATGTAGGCGCCATCCTTGTCCAGACCGGCGGCCAGGCCCACGGGATTCGGGAAGGTGATGCCCATCACCGTGCGCGGATCAAGCGCAGGCTTGCCGGCCAGCTTCGTCAGGCCCAGCGCGCTGGCGCGTTTCAGGGCGGGCAGGGTGAGATGGTGGGCCGCTTCGGCATCCATCGAGAACAGCAGCGGGCGGGCGAGGGAGTACAGGAATTTTTCAGACATGGGGCGCTTTGAGTAGGTGTGCGTGGCGCCGGGAAGGGCTGGCGGCGCGCGAAATAAGTGCCGTATTTTACCGTGTTCCACGCGGCTGCCGGGTGTATAGTTCTTGTTGGTCTAGTGCAATATTAATCCCTTGATAATCAGCATCGGGCCTTGGACTTTCCTGTTTCTTCCCTGTTCTCTTTACCTTATAAGCGAGACATCGATTGAAAAAGACACGCATCCTGACCGCCATCGCGGCCGCCAGCGCACTGCTGCTGAGCCACCCGGCCCTGGCACTGCCCAATACGCAAGACACCCGCATGCTGAGCGAACCGGCCGTCTCCAGCCGCCACATCGCCTTCATCTATGCCGGCGATTTGTGGCTGTCCAACCTCGATGGCGGCGGCGCGCGGCGCCTGACGTCCGACTTGGGCGACAAGTCCAACCCTGTGTTTTCGCCCGACGGCAGCCTGATCGCGTATAGCGCCAACATCGATGGCAATGTCGACGTGTATGTGATCGCGGCGGCCGGCGGCGTGCCGCGCCGCCTGACCTTCCACCCCGGAGTGGACCTGGCGCAGTCGTTCACGCCCGATGGCCAGGCCGTGATGTTCACCTCGCCGCGCGCCGCCTTCAACAACCGCTTCCAGAAGCTGTTTACGGTGCCGGTGGCGGGCGGCGTGGAAACGCAGCTGGAAATCCCGAACGCCTCGCGCGCCATGTATTCGCCCGATGGCAAGCGCATCGCGTACAACCCGCTGGCGCCCGCCTTCAAGCAGTGGAAGCGCTACCGGGGGGGCACCAATTCATGGCTGTGGCTGTTTTCGTCCAGCGACAAATCGATTGAAAAAATCCCCCAGCCGGCGACGCGCTCGAACGACGTCGATCCGATGTGGATAGGCGACACCGTCTACTTCCGCTCCGACCGCAACGGCGAATTCAATCTGTTTGCGTATGACGTCAAGACGAAAGCCGTGCGCCAGCTGACGCGGCATGCGGATTTCCCCGTGTTGAACGCGTCGGCCGCGAACGGCACCATCGTCTACGAGCAGGCCGGCTATCTGCATGCGTTCGACATCGTCAGCGGCCAGGCGCAAAAATTGACGATCGCCGTGGCCAGCGACCTGGGGCAAACGCGCCCCCGCTGGGTCAAGAACGCGAAATACATCCGCGACGCATCGATTTCACCGTCGGGCGCGCGCATCGCCTTCGAGTACCGGGGCGAGATCGTCACCATCCCCGCCGACAAGGGCGACGTGCGCAACCTGACGCAGACGGCCGGCGCCCACGAGCGCACGCCGATCTGGTCGCCCGACGGCCGCTCGGTCGCGTATTTCTCGGACGAGTCGGGAGAATATGAAGTGCATGTGCGGGCGCAGGATGGCAAGGGTGCCGTGAAAAAGCTCAAGCTCAATGGCAGCGGCTTCTATGACAACGCCGTCTGGTCGCCCGACAGCAAGAAGATCGCGTTTGCCGACAATGGCTGGAGCATGTACGTGATCGACGTCGGCACGGGCAAGGTGCAGAAAATCGCCACGGAGCCGATGTATGGCGTCGACAAAAGCATGCGCGCCTCGTGGGCGCCCGATTCGCGCTGGCTGGCCTACACGCTCAATTCACCCACCTACACGCGCAGCGCGTATATCTATTCCGTCGAGCAGAACAAGTCGATGCCCGTGACCGATGGCTTGTCCGACGTGGCCCAGCCCGTGTTCGACAAGAGCGGCAAATACCTGTACTTCTTCGCCTCCACCAATGCGGGGCCCAGCAACAACTGGTTCTCGCAGCAGAATGAAGACAACCTGGTGACGCGCACCGTGTGGATGGCCGTGCTGCGGCGCGACCTGCCATCGCCCCTGATCAAGGAAAGCGACGAGGAAAAGGCCGCCAGCGCGGAGAGCAAGAAGGACACGGCGAAGGCGGAAGCGGAGCCGAAGAACGAAACGAAGATCGATCCGAAGACGGGCCGCGACGACCCGAAAGTAGTCGTGGCGCCCGTGGCGCCGATCCACATCGATTTCGACGGCATCGCCACGCGCATCGTCGACCTGCCGCTGCCGGCCGCGCAGTTTTCCAGCCTGACCGCCGGCGCTGCGGGGCAGATCTTTTTGCTGCGCGAAAGCGATGGCAAGAAGGCCGTGCAGCGCTTCGACCTGAAGGAGCGCAAGGCGGAAACCGTGGTGGCGGAAGCGGACGATTTCGAAGTGTCGGCCGATGGCAAGAAGCTCCTGTACCGCCAGAAGGATAACTGGGCCATGGGGTCCGCCACGGGCAAGCTGCTGGCGTCCGGCGAAGGCAAGATCAAGGTCGACGCCATCGAAATAAAAGCCGATCCGCGCGCCGAATGGACGCAGATTTTCAATGAGGTGTGGCGCATCAACCGCGATTATTTTTATGACCCTGGCATGCATGGCGTGGACTGGAAAGCCATGCGCGACAAGTACGCCGTGTTCCTGCCCGAGCTGTCCAGCCGCGCGGACCTGAACCGCCTGATCCAGTGGATGTGCAGCGAACTGGCCGTGGGCCACCATCGCGGCGGCGGCGGCGATGATTTTATCGAGGCGAAGAAAGTGCCGGGTGGACTCTTGGGCGCCGACTATGAAGTGAGCGACGGTCATTACCGCTTCAAGAAAGTGTATGGCGGCTTGAACTGGAATCCGGCCCTGCGCGCGCCGCTGACGGAGCCTGGCCTGAACGTCAAGGCGGGCGAATACCTGCTGGCCGTCGACAGCCGTCCTTTGCTGCCGCCGACGAATATCTACAGCGCCTTCGAGAACACGGCCGGCAAGGCCATCGACCTGACCGTGGGGCCATCGGCCGACGGCAAGGGCGCGCGCACCATCACCGTCGTGCCGGTGCCGGCCGAGGATGCCTTGCGCAACCGCGACTGGATCGAAGGCAATATGCGCAAGGTCAATGCGGCGACCGGCGGCAAGGTGGCGTACGTGTACGTGCCCAATACGGCGGGCCTGGGCCACACCTACTTCAAGCGCTATTTCTTCCCGCAGGCGGACAAGCAGGCCATCATCGTCGACGAGCGTTTCAATGGCGGCGGCAGCGTGGCCGATTACTACATCGAGATCCTGCAGAAGAAGGAAATCGCCTGGTGGACCATGCGCTATGGCGCCGACATGAAGACGCCGTCCGCGTCGATCCAGGGCCCGCGTGCCATGCTGATCGACGAGACTGCCGGTTCGGGCGGCGACCTGCTGCCGTGGATGTTCCGCAAAAATAACATGGGCCCGCTGATCGGCAAGGCGACGTGGGGTGGCCTGGTGGGCGTCCTCGGCTTTCCCGTGCTGATGGATGGCGGCTTCATCACGGCGCCGAACCTGGCGTTCTGGACGCGAGAGAATGGCTGGGGTGTGGAAAACGAAGGCGTGCCGCCCGATATCGAAGTCGAGCAAACGCCGGCCGACGTCATCGCGGGCCGCGATCCGCAGCTGGAAAAAGCGATCGAGGTGATACAGGCCGAACTGGCGAAGAACCCGCCTGCGCGGCCTGCCCGTCCGGCGTTTCCGGACAAGAGCAAGTGAAAGAGTAGGTCGGATTAGCGGAGCGTAATCCGACAATATTGTTGGCGCCGCCGGTGGTGTCGGATTACGCGCTTGCGCGCTAATCCGACCTACCAGCTGCCCTCCCAGCGACATGCGCTTGGTTTTACATCACCACCCATTGTCCTTTGATTCTGGCTTCCAGCGGCTTGAAGTTGATTTTATACGCCATCTTCGGGCTCTGCTCGATCCAGTAACCGAGGTAGATGTAGGGCAGGCCCAGTTCGCGCGCCTGGGTGATTTGCCACAGCACGTTGTAGGTGCCGTACGAGGCGCCCGGCACGTCGGGGTCAAAAAAAGTGTAGACGGACGACAGGCCGTCGGCCAGCACGTCGATGATGCTGACCATGCGCAGGATGCCTTCTGTATCGCGGAACTCCACCAGGCGCGTGTTGACCCGGCTTTGCAGCAGGAATTGCGCATACTGGTCGCGGCTGTCCTGGTCCATGCCGCCGCCCGCGTGGCGCGTGCTCTGGTAGCGCAGGTACAGTTCGTAGTGCTCGTCGAGGAAGGACAGGGTGGCCACGCCCGCCTGCAGGCCGGCGTGGCGGCTCCAGGCGCGGCGCTGGTTGCGGTTCGGGGTGAACTCGCCCGTCACGACGCGCACGGGGATGCAGGCCTGGCAGCCGTCGCAATACGGGCGGTAGGTAAAAATGCCGCTGCGGCGAAAGCCGTTGCGCACCAGTTCCGAATACACGTCGCTGTTGATCAGGTGCGAAGGCGTGGCCACCTGCGAGCGGGCCTGGCGGTCGTCCAGGTAGCTGCACGGATACGGTGCCGTCGTGTAGAACTGCAGGGTGGCAAACGGTAGTTCGTTCAGGTGCGTCATGCTGATCCTGTCTGGTCTGTCCGCGGCAATGGAAGTCTGCGTGAAGCTATCATAGCTTTTTTATGCCGCTGGCGCAGCTTGCCAATCCGTGATTTGCGTTGCTTCAATGGCGCTGCGCACATGGGCCAGGAAGCGCGCGCGCGAAATGGGCGCCGCGCCCAGCGAGGCCAGGTGCTTCGTTTCTTGCTGACAGTCAATCATGGTCACGCCGCGCGCCTGCAAAAAGCGCACCAGCTGCGCCAGCGCGATCTTCGAGCCATCCGTCACCCGTGCGAACATCGATTCGCCGTAGAACATGCGCCCGATCGACACGCCATACGCGCCGCCCACCAGTTCCCCGTCGAGCCACAGTTCCGACGAATGCGCATAGCCCAGCTTGTGCAAGCCTGTGTAGCCGGCGATGATCTCGTCCGAAATCCAGGTGCCCGGGCCATCCTTGCGCGGCGCCGCGCAGGCGCGCATGACGGCCTCGAAATCGCCGTCGAAGCGCAGCTGCCAGCGACCATCCGTGGCGGCGCTGCGCTCGACCTTGCGGATCGCCTTGGCCAGGCTGTCGGACACTTTGAAATGCTCCGTCATCAGCACCATGCGCGGGTCGGTGCTCCACCACAAAATAGGCTGGCCTTCGGAAAACCAGGGGAAGATGCCGCGCCGGTAGGCGTCGAGCAGGCGCGCGGGCGACAGGTCGGCGCCGGCCGCCAGCAGGCCGGGCGCTTCGTCGGTCAGCGCGCGCGAGACGTCGGGGAACGGGGTGTGGATGTCGAGCCAGGGAATCATGCGGCGTGAGAGGTGGCGGTTGGATGGAACTTACTCGGCATCGGCGCGCGCCATCGGGCGCGTGATGTCGCCCGTATGCACGCCGTAGCTGCCGCCTTCGCGGATTTTCACGCGGTCGGCAAAGAACAGTTCCAGGGTGGCGCGGATGGTGGGGAAGGCCAGGTCATCCCAGGGAATCTGCGCCTCAGTAAACAGCTGCACGTCCAGGCTTTCGATGCCGGGCGCGAAATCGAGGTCGCGCAGGCGCGCCAGGTAGAACAGGTGCACCTGGTGCACGCGCTGCACGTTCAGCAGCGAGAACAGGGGACCCAGTTCGATATTCGCGCCCGCTTCCTCCACCGTTTCGCGCTCGGCCGCGTCGGACGTCGTTTCATCGTTTTCCATGAAGCCGGCCGGCAGGGTCCAGTAACCGAGGCGCGGCTCGATGGCCCGTTTGCACAGCAAGACCTGCAGCTGGCCATGCTCTTCCCACACGGGGATGGAGCCGACCACCATTTTCGGGTTCTGGTAATGGATGGCGTCGCAGTTGGCGCACACATAGCGGGGACGGTTGTCGCCTTCCGGAATGGACAGGCTGACAGGATGGGCGCATTCGGAGCAGAATTTCATGGGCGGGCTTCGGAAAATGAGTGTCTGGTGTAACGCTTACTGTACACCGATTGCGCACCGCGTGGCGAGCTGCGCAGGCACGCTGGGCCGGCGATCCTCTCGCCCGCGCATTCATTAGATTGGTCTATTACGGTTGAATTTGAGATAGCTATTGCCTAAGCTCCCCGTTTGCCCTTATAATTCTTGTGCGGGGTGGAGCAGTCTGGCAGCTCGTCGGGCTCATAACCCGAAGGTCACAGGTTCAAATCCTGTCCCCGCAACCAATACCGGAAAGCCGCTGATTCTTGCAAAAGATCAGCGGCTTTTTCATTGCTGGCCAACGGTGAATTCCTGCACACGCGGCACGCATGCAATTGTCAAATCAAGCCCTTTACGCCCCGCAACAATCTGGTATATAATTCTTGTGCGGGGTGGAGCAGTCTGGCAGCTCGTCGGGCTCATAACCCGAAGGTCACAGGTTCAAATCCTGTCCCCGCAACCAATTCGAAGCCGCTGGTTCCTCGCAAGAGGGCCAGCGGTTTTTTCGTTGTGCCTGCCGATTCGTCTTCCTTTTCATTCTCCATTGCATCCGCGTCCCCTGGCCTGTTTTTAATGGCTTATGCGTCGGAAGTATCTTTCTCGCCTCGAATAAATTCTTGAGATGCCTCGCCTGCATAAGCAGCGGCTTGCTGTATTGCCCGCTTCATGCCGCATTGGCATGGCAGATGACATCCCGGATTTGGAATTCACCAGCGACGCGACATAGTTTGTCGCAGTGCTTGGTATATTGAATCAAGAAATTGAATTATTGCTTTCAGTTTGGTGTTTGTATTTAATATAATTTGCGGGTTTTAAAGAATTTCTCCTCCAGGTGACATTGGTATCATTTTAGGATTGTTTGAAAAATATGCAGCGTGAAAAAAAGTCCATTGTCGGCGATGCTGAAATACCAGTAATAGCCTCCGAGCCGGAAGCGGGCTACCGAAAATCGATATCCGAGACGCGATTTCCATCACGCATACCTGCGGTTACATTGCGTGATGTAATTCTGTCGGTGGAAACTCAAAATCAATTTGACGAGTGTCTTGCGAAAATACGTTTTCACAAAAAAATATATGTGGAATGGGGGTTTGCGGAAGTCGATCCCTTGGGACGCAGTTCGGTACTGAATTTTTATGGCCCGCCAGGAACCGGGAAGACACTGGCGGCCGAAGGACTGGCTGGAACCCTGGGTTTGCCTATTATTCAGATTAGTATTGCCGATCTGGAGAGTAAATATATGGGGGATACCGCTAAAAATATCCAGATCGCCTTTCAAGCCGCACAGGATTGTGGTGGGCTGCTTTTCTTTGATGAGGCAGACACCCTGTTGGGACAGCGGCTTTCCTCTGTCACGCAAGGCATCGACAATGAAGTCAATGCCATGCGTTCCACATTGCTGATCGAATTGGAGCGTTTCGACGGTATCGTTGTTTTTGCCACCAATTTCGCCAAGAACTACGATGTTGCATTCCGCAGCAGAATAACCCACCACATCCGTTTTTCCTTGCCGGATATTGCCGCCCGCGTGCGTTTATGGCAGCGGATGCTACTTCCTGGAATACCCATTGCGGGTGACCGTCATGCACTCGCGCAGCAATGCGCTGCCTTGTCGGAACATTTATCAGGGCGCGAGATCCGCACGGCGATGCGCCTGGCTTTGCCCAAAGCCCTGATTGCCGCGGAGAAGACGCATTTGCCCGCCATGCTGGCGATTGAAAATCTGCAGGAGGCGATCACGCAAATCAGGGCAGCCCAGGCGGAAGTGGCATCGCAAGCGGGTACGGAACATGGACAGGCTGGACTTGCCAGGCAGTTGCTTGGCGTTAAAACAATCGAGGAGAAGTAAACATGGGTTTTTTTTCTAGCGTTGGGAGTTTTCTCGGTAGCGTAGCGTCGACCGTTGCCGGTGTGGCGAAAAATGTCTGGCGTGCCGCGAAGGAAACGGCAGCGAAAGCCATTGTGTGGATGGCCGATGGCGCCGAATCTGTGATAGGCGAAGCCAAGGAGCTATGGCGCATGGCCGAGCCATATGTCGCCAAGGCGCGTAAATTGCTGCAGTCCATGGCCGAAAACGCACCGCACCCGTGGTTGAGAGGCTTGGCCGGCATCCTCGATGGTTTGCTGGGTGCCTTGCAAGTGTTCGTGAAGGGCGACCTGGCCAAAAAACTGGAAAGCGCATTGCGTTGGTGCATTACCGTCGCACAAAAACTGCGGGAAACTTTCCTTTCCAAGGAGCAGGCGCAAGAGGCCACGCAACGCAAGGAAACGTTCAAGGATGCGCAGCAGCATGCAACACCTGAACAGCGTCACGCACTCGATCTGGCTGCCTTGATCAATAACTACGTCCTCGTGCAAAGCGGCATCAAGACCAGTCTCGATGGCGCCGGGGTCGATGACTTCGAACATTTCCTGCGTTTGCGGGCCACGCAAAAGCTGCTCAATCGCGTGGAGGGGGTCTTGAAGCGCGCGAAGAGCGTGGATGATATTTCCTCAGACGACATTTTTCTTGTCGCGACGGGCAGCGCCCTGCTCGAGGCTGATCCAGCCCTGTCGGATGCGGAGATCGAACGCCTGGATGGCATCGTGGCATCCATCTACGGCAAAAAGCTCATTCCCTTTGTTTTTGAAGAGATGATCCTGCTCTGGAACGAGAAATGGAAGAACGGTGAAGTGGCGTGGACGGATGCGAACCAGAAGGCGGCAAAAGACCGTTCCTTGCTGCGCCGCCTGCTGATGGAACAGCGCCTGGCCACCTTGAACGAGGAAGACAGCACCATCCTGCTGGGCTTGCAGGATTCGGTCGAGGCCGAGACGCGGCAACTCAATGAATTCGCTGCCAGTCAGCGCTACCTGCACAAATATGTTGGTGCCGCCGAGGGCTTCCTGCAAATGCTGGAGCAAGATGCCGAGACTCTGGAGGCCGAGGGCAAGGGCTTCCTCGCCGAAGAGGGAAGCCGGGTCGGCATGTTGATTATCGCCTGCGTCCAGAAGGGAAAACCGTGGAGCGCGCTGACGGAAGAAGAACAGAGTCTGATCACGGACTTTGCGAATATTTTTGAGCAGGACAGCCAGGCACGTGCCGATCAACTCATCGAAGTAACGGTAGATTAATGAATCTTGATATCTTGCATTTCCTGATACCTGGCTACGAGCCCCTGCAGCTCTTTTTCTTTGTACTCATCGTCGTTGGCGTGGCTTCCACACTCATCTTGCTGCGCAAGAATGCCACAGCCGCCTCCTGGGAGGCGAACTGGAGCGGTGGTGGCCTGGGGGATCTGTCCGGCCGGCTCGACGCCGAGCATGGTTCGGTGAATGATCTCAGCCATGCGGTTGCGACGCGTTCGGAGCAGCTGGCCGACACCATGCCTGGCATCCTGCTGATCCTGGGATTGCTGGGGACGTTTCTTGGCCTGGGGCTGGCGCTGGACAGTGCATCGAATATCTTGACCAGCCACAACACCAGTGCGGCCGATGGCATGAAGAATTCGATGGATCAGCTGATGCACATGATGGAAGGGCTTGGCACCAAGTTCAAGACGTCGACGTGGGGCATCATGGGTTTCCTGACCTTGAAACTATGTTCGTCCTACATGGGCGTCGATGAGCGTCGCCTGCGCTGGTGCGTGCGCAAAATGAAAGAACAGCTCGACGGTGCCCGCGATGAAGTGGCGCGCCGCGCCAGTCTGGGTACGGATCGGCTGGTCGATGCCGTTGGCGCCATGGGCGCGCAGCTGGGTAGCGTGCTGGAACGGGAATTTGGTGCGAACCGGAAAGTACTCGAGCAGAACGGGGCCTTGCTGGAAAGTAGTTGCAGCCTCGGACATCAAGCCAAGTCCAGCCTGTCCGATATCGCCGGGCTGATGTCGGCCATGCTGGAGAAAAACAATGACATGGCTGCAAGCAGCGCGGCGACCAGCCGGGAATTGTCCGCCTTCGTCGCAGCCAATAATGAAAACATGCAGGCAATGGCGAACTCGTCGCAACAAATGGCCGACGCGGCCGCCGGAGTCGGGCATTCGGCCAGCTTGCTGGACGTGGCGATTACGGGCTTTGGCAGCGATGTGAAGCAGGTGCTGGATGGTGTGAAGCAAGATCTGGCGAGCACGATTACCAGCATGAGCGACAATTTTGGCACGAAACTCGAGCAGATGGAGGCAAGTCTGAGCGGCGCGACGACCGACATCTCCACGGCGGTGCAGCAATTGTCGGGCCAAATGAAACAGACCTTGTCGAGCCTGGAGACGCAACTGGATACGACGCTGCGGGATATGAACGGCAGTTTCAGCAGCAACATTCATACCATGTCGTCCGACTTGACGGCGGCCACGGCAAAAATATCGGCGGCAGTGGAACAGTCTTCCGAGAACATGGCGAGCGCCATGCAGCAGATGGCTGGCAAGCTCGATGATGCGGTGAAAATCCAGAGAGCCGCTGGCACGCACTTCGCCACGATCAGCGTTGCGCTAGAAGAACAAGTCACTGCCATGATGGAATTGGTGAAGAAGCTCGGCGACGATATCAAGTCCAGTCTGGGCGCCGTGTCGACCAGTGCGCAGGAAGTCAAGCGCTTGAATAACCGCAACGAAGGTGCGACCGAGGCAATCGGCAGCGTGACTGCCGAGCTGGCCGCCATGGTGGCGCTGATGCGGGTGGCCCAGACGAAGGAAATGAGTCCGCCGCAGGCTGACGTGGCCGAGAGCTGAAATGAAAGAGAAACCTAACGAATGGGTCGCGATTTCCGACCTGATGGCCGGGGTGGTGGCGGTGGTCATGTTGCTGCTTGTCATGGCCGTCTTGAAGAATGCCGCGGCAGAAATGGCGCATCGCGAGCAGGCGGAAAAGGGCAGCATTGCACAGCGCAAGAAAATCGCCACCATGCTTGGCCAGTTGCAGGCGGATATGGCGAGCCAGGGCGCATCGCAACTGGTGCGCTTCGATATCGACAATGGCAAGATGACCTGGAGCGACAGCGTCTTTGCGCGCAGCAGCGCGTGCATTACGCCGCAGGCACGCGAGCTGTTCGGCAAGACGGAAGCGGTGATCGCCGATTTCCTGGCCAGCAACCGTGGCGCGCAAGTCTTTGTCGAAGGACATACCGACAATCTGGCGGTCAGCAAACCGGTCACCGATATCGAACGCTATTGCACGGTATATGACGACAACTACACCTTGTCGGCCGCCCGTGCGCGTGAAGCCAGGCGCCTGTTGGTCGGCCGCCTGAGCGCCGGCAGCGCGAAGAACGTCGTCGTTGCCGGCTATGGCGACTCGCATCCCTTGGACGCTGCCGATCCTGGCAACCCCAGGAACCGGCGGGTGGAAGTCCGTCTCGTTCCGGCCGAACCATAATCGGGCTGCGCAATCGCGCGTCGCCACCTTCCCGTACCGCCGCCGCATACCGGCACCGGTGCGGCACTCTCTTCTTTGTCAGGAATTGTCATGCATGAAATGCAATGGGGTCTGCTTGCGCCGGAATGGCTGAACAACGAGCGGCGAACGCGCACTCTCGATCTGGGTGTTGCCGTGCGCACATTTAACGACCTTGCCGTGCCAGGCATGGGGGGCGTGTGGTTTGGGCGTCAATTGTTCCTGGCAACATTGGGGGTCGCCGTCGCCCAGGCTGCGCGTGCGCGAAATATGGTGGTGAGCAATATCGAAACGGCCAATGCTATTGAAGCGCTCGCTTGCCTGCTGGCCTTGCGTGCCACACGCTGGGAATCGAATGAACGCCTGCGTGGAGCGCAAAAGATGCGTGGAACTACTGCCTTGACGTTCGCGCAGGCACGGCAGCGCAGTTTTTATGTCACCCAGCCCATGCGCATGGCGACCGTGCAGGCATTGCCGGCTTTGGGGCTGGTCTCGTCGTCAGGCGAACAGTTCAATTCCTATGCCTGTACGCCGCAAGGGTATGAATTGATCTCACGCATGTGTCACGGGTCTGCACCCCGTCACCAGACAGTGCTGGATTACCTGACGGGATGGGTTCTTGGCCAGTATGAGATCGGCGAAAAATCGCCGTCATTGCTGGCTGTCCTGTCGCCACTGGAATTGCTACCCTTGAGCGTGCGCGAATGGCTGCGTGAGCAGCTGGAAATGGGCAGCGGCAGCATGTCGCAGCGCAGGCGAGATACGTTGCGCTGGATGGATAAACTGTACCGCTCCGGCCCCCGCACCGTTGACTGGCATTTGCCTGCCGCTGAAATCTCGGACGCCGATCATTGGCGCGATCTCCATGTCGGCGCCTTGTTCTTCCAGACCAGGGATGCCGCGATTGCGTTACTTGAGGCGGTGGAAGTCGTCATGAGCCCGGCAGTAGTCCGGCAACTGCCCTTGCAGCAGGCCTTGCCCAGGCAGCTCACTGAAAAGCTGGCGGCCTTGCGTACGTGCGCAGGCAACTTTTTATTGCAACAATATGATCCGACGCCGGATAACTTGGCAAGCACATTCTGCATGGAGTGTCATGGCGCAGATGATGCCATGCTGTTGCGCAACTTGGTGCAACGCGATGGCCAGGTTTTGCAGCTGCGTGCTGATCGCATTATTCCTGGCGCAGCATTTCGCGCCACGCTCGATCCTTCACTTGGCGCCGCCCACGCTGCTCCCCGCAGCGATGAAGAATCGGGTATCGAGACAGCCGTGGATACCTCATCAATGCCTATTTTTCCAGATGGTATTTCACGCCGGATTCCCAATTTTTTCTATTTGAATCTTGACCTGCATGGCGAGCGTGCACCGCGCATGCCGCTAACGGAACTGGGGGGAGTCTTGTCATGAGCGATGCAAGCGACTTTCCACCAGCATTATCGCTGACGCAGCATTTTACCCCGCCGGAAGGGTATGCCGGCACCTTTGGCTGGCTTTGCGGCTATTCAGCCGATGCGGCATTTCTTGACGATGCCGTCGAGCGTTTTACCGGCCAGATGTTTTCTGGACGGGCCAATGCCGGCACCATAGCGCTCGCCGTCATGCTGGACCCCGGCAATGAGCAGATCCGGCCGGTGGAAGCGCCGGGAATTCTGCATGTGGGCCTGTGCAAGCAGGCGCCGTTCAAATTGCTGCACGCCAAGGTGGCGGTGTTGGGGTTTCAGCATCACACCGAACCACATAATTGGCAGATCCGCTTGCTCGTTTCGACTGGCAACTGGACCCGGGACAGCCTGGAGCGTAGTCTCGATCTCGTCTGGCGCATCGATCTCGATGGGGCGGATCTGCACGCGCTCCGGTCCGAACAGCGACGCGTGGATCTGAGCGCTGCGTGGCAGATGTTGCACTGGTTGCGCGGCCACTTTGATTTCCGTGCCTTGTACGGCACATCCGGCGCAGGCAAGGCGGGCCAGTCTCACCTGGCAGCGGATAGGGTGGAATCCTGGCTGCGAACCGTGACGGCGACGGTGCATGGCACGACGTTGCCGCCTCGCTATTTTGACAATCGAATGCAGGGATTGCTTGCTCAGTTGCCGACCATGGTCAGGCAGCAGGGCGGAGCTTTTTCACGCAATTACCTGGCGATGGGATCAGGATTTTATGAATCGGCGAATGACGCCACGTGCATCCCGGGGGTGCTGAAAAAGATACAGGTGGCTCTGGACGAGGCGGATCTGCTGACGGCCAAGGCAGAGGTC
This sequence comes from Janthinobacterium sp. NKUCC06_STL, assembly GCF_019345455.1. Lineage (NCBI taxonomy): Bacteria > Pseudomonadati > Pseudomonadota > Betaproteobacteria > Burkholderiales > Oxalobacteraceae > Janthinobacterium > Janthinobacterium sp. NKUCC06_STL. The sequence goes on along the minus strand of NZ_JAHKQY010000001.1, from coordinate 1,096,126 downwards.
GACGTTTTTGTTAATCCGCTTGCTTGCCAGGCCGTGCACAGCGGGATGCCGGGTTTGCAGCGGGCAGGCTGGTCGGTGCGTGCAGCTGCCACGCCTCCTGCCTTCGGCAGCGCACCGCGTGAGCTGCATGCAAAGTTCATTTTTTCTGCTAATTATCGTCCAAGCTCCGATGCCTGCCTGCGTCCATGGCTGTACTTGGGTTCAGGCAATCTGACGGAACCCGGGATCGTCGAGAAAATGCGCACGGGTGGTGGCAATCTGGAAGCTGGCGTCGTTTTCGCACCGCAACGTCTTGTATGGCGCCGTGCGCGCGGACAGCCATCAGTACAGATGGTGAGCGAGGTATTGCCCGTGCAGTGGCAGGAAGGCGGCATCGAGGATGTCACGACGCTCTCGCCGGGGGGCAATATGCCCGAGCGTCCCGTCCTGTTTCTTGCGCCACCGCTGGCCTACCTGGTCTGGCGGGAGAACGAGGAGGGCGGCTGGCTGGCCACCGACGTCGAAGCAACGGGCGAATTCGAGTTGCTCGACAGTGCTGCGCATCCGTGTCCAGTTGATACTTGTGGGCGCTACATCTGGTCATCCGCACAGCCGCGTGAGGTAGTGCTGCGCTGGCGTGTCGCGGACAAAACGCTGATTGCGGCAGTGCCTGTGATCGATGAGCACGGACGGATAGCTGGCACCCCCTTGTTGCCAATTGAGTTGGAAGAGGCATGGGGTTTGTTGCTGCGATTCCCTTTGCCACCCGATGACGATGACGATGTGCCAGGGGACAAGCGTCAGCGCGGCAACAAGAAAGATGGGCATGGCGGCACGCCGTCGCCAGCGGCGCGCTATTGCATACGTAGCATGATGGAGCTGATCGAGAATATCGCAACCAAGCAAACAGCTTTGCGGGAGCCTAACTGGCAAGCCTGGTGTCATCGACTGGAACAATGCCTGATGCAGGCGGCGGGCAGCGATGTGGTGCTGAACTTCGCACGGCTTGCCTTTAATCCCCTGAGTCCGCTTTGGCAAGTCCCTTTTCGTCCGGACTTTGCTGCCACCAGCGACAGTCCGGCGGGGCGGACATATGAGGAGGCATTGGCGCGCATTGAAGAGGCATGGTGTGTAAATGAACTTGCAGCAATAGGAGCAACGGCATGAAGCAGTCATTTAAAGGATGGGATGCGGTACTTGCAAGCCTGTCGACCGTGGTTGCCGAACAGCATGAGCTGGAAAAGGCGCATGGTCCGGCGGCAGCGCAGTTGAATGTGGGGCAACGCGCCAGTCTGGTAAAAATCTCGACTTCACTGGCAACTTCACCGGGCATGATCATTGCCGATGAAGTTGGCATGGGGAAGACACGTATCGCCGTGGCACTGGCAAAAGCTGTCATCAACGCCGGTGGCCGCGTGGCGATTCTGGTGCCACCCGGGCTGGGTTTTCAGTGGCAAAAAGCATTGCTGGAAGGTGGTTTGTCTGCCACAGGTCTGGTGCGTAGCCTGGCCGCTTATCAGCAGGCATGGCAGCCGCAGGGACAAGGCAAAGAAGCGGCGCCATGGTTTGAACAGCCAGTCGTACTGGTTTCCCATGGCTTGACCAATTGGCGTCTCGGTGATGCGGCCAGTGCATGGCGCTGGGGCCTGCTGCCTGAATTGTTGGCGCAGTGGCGGAAGAAAACCCGGGAGCGCTTGCCAAACGGATACAAGAGTGTGCGCCGTGGTAGCGAAACTGATAGCTACAAGGCAATGCAGGACGCTGCACGCGATATTGCCAATGCCACGCCAATCGATGAGACACACCCTGGCTGGCGCCGTCTGACGCAGATAAGCGAGGCCGTGCCCTGGTCTGCCGGTGTCTGGGACAGTGCTTCCTATGGTAATCGCGAGGACTTGCGCAAGCCTTTGCAGCAGGCAGTCGGCATGGGTCTTGGCGTCTTTGATCTCATCATTGCCGATGAAGCGCATCGGAACCGTGCACCCGAGAGTGCATTGTCTGCCTTGCTGGGCACGGTGATGCTGGCAGCCAATGACGCGCGCCGTCTGGTGTTGACCGCTACCCCGGTGGAACTCAACGCAAAGCAGTGGCAGGATATTCTGAGCCGCATCGGCCTCGACCCCGTCAAAGTTGCCGGCCTGAGCCAGATTATCGAGGAGTATGCTGCCGCTGCGTTACGCCTGCGCCAAGTGTGGCGAACTAGCGAAGCCGCCCGCCTGGACTATGCCCGCCTGGCGACAATATTCAAGCGGGAATTGGCCCCATTTCTTGTTCGCCGGGACAAGCGTGAAGACGAGACCGTTCGCTTGTTCCAGCGCCATACGGGACGTCCGCTGAGCGATTACCGTGAGCAACGGGAAATCGTAGTTGAAACTGAAAAGCTGGCGCCTGCCTGGCGTCAGGCCGTATGTGTGGCCGAATCGCTTTCACTGGTAGCGCGCCAATCCACGCACGGCATGGCCAAGCGCCTGCGCCTGACCTTGGCCAATGGCCACGGCATTGCATGTCTGATGGATCAGATTCGACGCATAGAAGCCGATGGTGCGCAGGAAAAGGACGATGAAATTCAATCCACGCAAGACACAGCGCCAGCTGGTCGCGCTGTTGGCAAGGTGGTAGCTGACAACGATGACAAACGTGCAGCGCGCGCAAAATGGTGGCTCAATGCATTGGGGCGCGTATTTGATGACGGTGGCGAATCCTTGTTCGATCATCCTGCCATTCAGGCAGCGGTCGAAGCGATCGAGGAGGTTACGCAACAGGGAGGCAAGGTGCTGGTATTTGGGCGCTTCAGCATTCCCATGCATGCGTTGACAGCGTTGTTGAATGCCCGGGAAATGCTGCGCCGTATCGAGAAGGATTTGCCATGGCCGCAGGCCAAGGTGCATCTGGAGGAGTGGAAGGTCGCGCATCAGATCGACGAGTTGAGTGCCTTGCGCGCGGCCCAGTTGCAGCTGGGTACGAAAGTCGATTTTGCCGTGCTCGATGACTTGTTGAAGCAGCGTTATGAAAGCGAGCAGGGGCGACGGGAAACTGTGCGTAAACATTTGCTTGAGACGCTGGAACATGGCATGCAAGCCTTGGAGCCAGCGCAGAAATCGGCCATTTATCAAGTGTTTCTGGCCTTTTGCGAAAGCGAGGCGCAGTGGCTGCAGATGGAGATAAAAAAAGGACCGCACCCGTCAGTATTGATCGCACGTGCCTTGTCCGATCTGTTGGGGGAAGCGGATCGAGAACATGGCGCGCTCGCGTATGCGCAGGCATTTTGTGAGCTCTTCGACGCGATGGGCGGCCAGAATGAAGAGAATGATGATGCGGATCAGGATAAGGTACAGCGAAAACGCTGGGAAGTCCTGTGGCAGCGCTTGCAGGTGGAATATAACAATCCGGAAGGCGGCTTTGCGCGCTTGATGGTCGGGGCAACCAGGCAACCCACCCGGCGCTTGCTGCAGGCGGCATTCAACCGGCAGTACAGTTACCCTAAAGTATTGGTGGCCCAATCGTTGGTCGGGCGTGAAGGCCTGGATTTGCATAAAGCTTGCCGTACCGTCGTGCTGCTGCATCCTGAATGGAATCCTGGCGTTGTGGAACAACAAATTGGTCGTGTCGACCGGCTTGGCAGCCAATGGGGAACTGACGTGCGCGCAGCCATAGAGGCCGGCGTATCGGCAGAGGCGATACCTCGCATCACCATACGTCCGGTCATTTTCCGGGGCACGTACGATGAATATAACTGGGAAGTTCTGCAACAGCGCTGGGATGATTTACGTGCGCAATTACATGGTGTCGTTATCCCGCCACGTCTGGTTGAAGCGGAATATCAGGCGCTGGCTCAGGAATTGACCGCACTGGCACCGAGTTTTTCGCCCGGAAAAAGCTAGATCGGCCAGGCATGCTTGGCAAGGGAGGTATGCATCGCGCGTTCCCTTGATGCATGCGCAATAGCCGGTGTTTTCGTCCGCGGCATCACCACGCGCACGGCAGGCGGTTGTGCGCTCCGTTTACTCCGGCAACTGGCGCGCATACACCACCAGCCGCAAATGGCGGTCCGCATCGATGGTCAGCGAGGTGTGCTCATATGCGACCTGCTTGCCGTCGATGGTCAGGCGGCGCACGCCGGCGCATGGCGCATGTACGTCGTGGCGGCGCCACCACAGCTTGAATTCGGGCGAGACTTTTTCCAGTTCCTGCACCAGCGCGTGGATATCGGCTTCCTGCGTGGCGCGCGCGTAGTCGAGGCGAAAGCTCGACAGCATCAGCGGCGCCTGCTCTTCCCATGCCGTGAAGCGTGAGCGCAGCAGCGGATCGGTAAACAAGAGCCACAGCAGATTGCGGCGCGATGGCACATGCGCGCCGAAGCCAAACAGGGCGTCCGCGCCTGCATTGAACGCCAGCACGTCCCAGCGCAGGTTGAGCACATACGCCGGATGCGCCAGCTCGTGCATCAGGCGGCGCACCGGCGGAGGCACCACGCAAAACGTCTTGCCTTCTTCGACTGGCGGACGCGCATGCGCGAGCAGGAACAGATGGCGGCGTTCGCCCGCGTCGAGTTTCAGCACTTCGGCCAGCTTGTCGAGAAAGGCGCTCGAGACGCCGATGTCGCGCCCCTGCTCCAGCCAGGTGTACCAGGTCAGCCCCACGCCGGCCAGCGCCGCCACTTCTTCGCGGCGCAAGCCCGGCGTGCGGCGCCTTCCACCGCCGGGCAAGCCCACGTCTTCCGGCGACAGCCGCGCGCGCCGCGCCTGCAGATAGGCGGCCAGTTCGTGGCGGGTGCGGGCCAAAGTGCGCATGGTGTGGTCTTTCCGGTGAGCCTGTTGCTATCAGTAATAGCATAAACAGTTAAATTGTAATTGTTTATATTGTATTCCAGAATGCCTGCTTTCTTTCTGAAAGCTGGCCCATGTCTGACTATTCTTCCTCCCGTGCCGGTCTTCCCGCCACCGTCTACCTGATCGCCATTGGCGCGTTCGCGCTGGGCATGGCGTCGTATGTGACGGCGGGCCTGATGCCGATGATCGCCGGCGCGTTTTCCATTTCCCTGGCGATGACCGCGCAACTGGTGACGGCGTTCACCCTGGCCTATGGCCTCGGCTCGCCCTTGGCCGTGGCCTTGCTGCCGGCGCGCGCGCAGCGCTCGGGCCTCCTGATCGCGCTGGCCGTGTTCGTGCTGGCGAACGGGGCCAGCGCGCTGGCGCACGGTTTCAGCGGTTTGCTGGCGTGGCGCGCCATTGCCGGCACCGGTGCCGGTGTCTATCTTGCGCTCGGTATCGCGGCGGCGGCAGGCGTATCGGCGCCGCGGCAGCGGGGCAAGGCCATCGGCGTGATCATGGGCGGCATGGCCGGCGGCACGGTGCTGGGCGTGCCATTGAGCTTGCTGCTGGCGCAGCAGCTGGGCTGGACGGCGGCCCTGTGGCTGGTGACTCTTCTGGGCGGGCTGGCGCTGGCGGGCTTGCTGTGGAAACTGCCCGCGCTGCCGGCGGCGCCGGCCATTTCACTGCGCCGCAAGCTGGCCTTGTTGGCCGATGGGCAGGTGCTGTCCATCCTGCTCGTGTCGCTGCTGGCGGCCATCGCCAGCCTGGGCATGTACACGTTTATCGCGCCGCTGCTGGCATGGTCGGCGCAGGGGGCGGCGATGTCCGTCACGCCCTTCCTGTGGGCGTGGGGCGTGGGGGGGATCGTGGGCAGCGTGCTGGTTGGACCATGGGCGGACAAGGTGGCGGCACCGAAACTGACCTGCATGATCTTGCTGCTGCTGGCGCTGGCCTTGTGCGCGCTGCCGCTGGCGGCCGGCTGGTCGGCCTGGCTGATGCTGGCGCCGATCGCGCTGTGGGGCGCGGCTGGCTGGGCCCTGCAAGTGCCGCAAAACCAGCAGTTGCTGGCCGTGCGCGCGCGGCAGGGCGATGGCAACCTGGCCATCGCCCTCAACGAATCGGCGCTCTACCTGGGCAGCGCCATCGGTGCCGCCATGGGCGGGGTGCTGCTCTTGCTCAACTGGCCCATGTGGCTGCTGGCGGCCGGCGCCGCCTTGGTCGCCACTGCCGCGCTGCTGTTGCAGTTGCCGGTCGCGCGTCGGACTTAAGCCTTTTTCGCCAGCTGCATGCCCACGGGCAGGGCGCGGATGCGCTTGCCCGTGGCGGCGAAGATGGCGTTGCACAGGGCTGGCGCGATGGGTGGCGTGGCCGGTTCGCCCACGCCACCGAGCTCCATGTCCAGGGTGCCCGGCACCAGGTGCGTGTGGATCACGCGCGGCGCGTCGGCGGCGCGCAGCACCGCGTAGTCGTGGAAATTGCTTTGCTCGACGCGGCCATTTTTAAAACTGATCTCGCCGCTCATGGCCAAGGACAGGCCCATGATGCAGGCGCCCTCGATCTGCGAGCGCACGCGGTCCGGGTTGATCTGCGGTCCGCAATCCATGGCGATGTCGACTCTCGGCACGATGACTTCGCCGGCCGCATTGATTTCCACCTCGATCACGGCCGCCACATAGGTGACGAAACTGTAGGACACGGCCAGGCCCAGTCCCCGTCCCTTGGACAGCTTGCGGCCCCAGCCCGCCTTGGCCGTCGCCAGCTCGATCACGTGGCGCATGCGGCCGATATCGACCGGATACTTCGCCGGGTCTTCGCCATAGTTCCAGCCATCGGACAGGTCGGCCGGATTGATCTTGCGCGCGGGGCCCAAGAGCGCCAGCAGGTAGTCGCGATGGTCTTTCTTTGCCGCGTGGGCCAGTTCGGCCGTGAACGACTGGATGGCGAAGGCGTGCGGGATATTCGACACGGAGCGGAACCAGCCGATGCGCGTGTGGGCTGGTACCTCGGGCACCTCGACGCGGATGTTCGCAATAGCGAACGGCACGTTGATGGCCGACATGCCCAGCTCGAACGGCGCCTGCTTGTTCGCGCCGGCGGCAAAGGTCGAGGTGATGGTGGGCGCGGCCGTGCGGTGCAGCCAGGCCGTCGGCATGCCTTTCGCGTCCAGCGACGCTTCCAGCCGTTCGACGGACACCGTGTGCAGGTAGTCGTGCTGCAGGTCGTCGTCGCGCGTCCACGTCAGCTTGACGGGCGCGCCATCCATGGCTTTCGACAGCAGCGCCGCCTCGACAGCGAAATCGGGCTTCGATTTGCGCCCGAAGCCGCCGCCGAGCAGCGTCACGTGCACGGTCACGTCGTCATACGCCAGGCCCAGGGCCTTGGCCACGTTGCTGCGCGTCGCCTGCGGCGCCTGTACGCAGGCCCACACTTCGGCCTTGCCGTTGGCGATGCGCACGGTGGCGGCGGGCGGCTCCATGGTGGCGTGGGCCAGGTGAGGCAGATAGTATTCGGCGCTGAGTTTGCGCGCGGCGGGAGCGGCGGCCAGCGTGGCCACCGTCTTGCCCTGGTCGCGCGCCGGGCTGGCCGGCTGGCGCACGGCCGCTTCCAGGGTCTTGCGGAAGGCTTTCGAATCATAGCTGCCGTTCGGGCCATCTTCCCATTCCAGCACCAGCGCTTCGCGGCCCTTGATGGCGGCCCAGGTGTTACGCGCGATGACGGCCACGCCGCCCAGCGGATTGAACATGGCCGGCGGCGGGCTGCCCGCCAGTTCGACGATGCGCAGCACGCCCGGCACTTTCAGGGCCGCCGTCTTGTCCACGCTTTTCAGCTTGCCACCGAATACGGGAGGGCGGGCGATGACGGCATACGCCATGCCATCGAGGCGCGTGTCGATGCCGAAGTGGGTATTGCCCGTGACGATGTCGTGCAGGTCGATGCCGCGCGTGCTGGTCTGGCCGATGTAGCGCAGCTCGTCCGCCGTTTTCAGGCTGATGCGCGCGCGCGGCGGCACCGGCAATTTGGCCGCTTCCTCGGCCAGTGCGCCGAACGACAGCGAGCGTCCGCTGGCCGCATGCACGACGGCGTGGTTGACAGCTTTGACTTCCGTGACGGGCACGTCCCAGCGCACGGCGGCTGCCGTTTCCAGCATCAGGCGCGCCGTGGCGCCCACGTGTCGCATGGCGCGGAACGAGTGGCGCATGCTGCGCGAGCCATCCGTATCCTGGCTGCCGTAGCGCGCCTCGTCGGCGGGCGCCTGCTGCACGCGCACCTGCGCCCAGTCGGCGCCCAGTTCGTCGGCCGCCACCATGGGCAGGCTGGTGCGGATGCCCTGGCCCATTTCGGAGCGGTGCACCACGATCGTGACGATGCCGTCGGCGGCCACCGACAGGAAGACCAGCGTGTCGTCGACCACGCCGCCAGCCATCTTGTCGCCGCCGTATTTGACGGCGTCGGCCGCCATCACGAGGCCGGACGGGCCGGCCACCAGGGTCAGGCCGGCCAGCGCGCCGGCGGCTTTGATCCAGTTGCGCCGCGCAGGCGAATGTGCTGCAGGAGTGTCATGGATGCTCATTTGGCCGCTCCTTTTGCGTTGATGCTGGTGGCAGCCTGCTTGATGGCCGCGTGGATGCGCGTGTAGGTGCCGCAGCGGCAGATATTGCCGCTCATCGCTTCGCGGATTTGCTGGTCGTTCGGTTTTGGCGTCTTGTGCAGCAGGGCCGTGGCCGACATGATTTGCCCGGCCTGACAGTAGCCGCATTGGGGCACGCCGTGTTCCTGCCACGCTTGCTGCAGCGCCAGGCCTACCTGGTCTTCGCCCACGGCTTCGATGGTGGTGATCTTCTTGCCGGCGGCGGCCGACACCGGCGTCACGCAGGAGCGGATGGCTACACCATCGAGGTGCACGGTGCAGGCGCCGCACAGGGCCATGCCGCAGCCGAATTTGGTGCCTGTCATGCCCAGTTCGTCGCGCAGGGCCCACAGCAGGGGCGTGTCTTCAGGCAGTGCAAGGTCGTGCTGTTTGCCATTGATGGTCAGAGTCGTCATGTGTATTCCTTGGTGGGGGATGGTGCGGGACAGCGCGACGGCCATCCGCCATACGGATGAGCGCATCAGTAGGGGATGGTAGCACCAGCCGCCCTGCGCTGCAGGCGCGGGTCTGTTGGCCGCCACCGGCTGCCCCCAGGCGGAGCTGCTTCAGCGCGGCTGCTCCAGCTGCGCGTACACGGCGTCGGCGATCTTGCCCAGTTCCTGCTTGGGCAGGTTCGCCGAGAGGGCATAACCGAGCTGGCCGTCGATCCAGTAAAACACGCTCAACTCCTTTTCCTGCGCATAGCGGAAGGCCGTTTCCTGCCTGCCGGCCCGCTCGTTGGCCACATACAGGGTCAGGCGTTTGCCGCCGGCATCTTCATACATGAATTGCGCCACGGGGCCGTCGCCGTCGCCGGGCAGCAAGCGTCCGCCGATCAAGTGATAGCCGAGCGGCGACAGCGCGGGCGGCTGCAATTTCGTGCCCAGGCGTTTCGACAGCCATTGCACCAGGTGTGCTTCCTGTTCCGCACCCACTTCCACGGGGTGGCGCACTTCGGGCGTGTAGACGGCATGGGCGATGGCGGCGCTGCGCGCCAGAGACATCGGGCTGGCGCTGGCGGTCCGCAGGTCACCGGCATCGCCGCCATCGCCGCGCAGCAGCCAGCCGCCCGCGCCGCCGGCGATCACCAGCACGACGGCCGCTGCCGCCTGCATGGCGTGCCGCTGCCAGGCGCCGTTCGCCGCCGGCGGAGCCGCCGCCTGGCGCAGCGCTGTGGGTACGGCTTCGTCCAGCACCGGATCGAACAGGGCGCGCAATTGCCGGTTCTGTTCGCGCCAGGCGTCGACCCTGGCCGCGTCCTCGGGATGCGCGCGCAGGTGGGCCTCGATGGCCGTGCGCTGCGCCTCGGGCAGGACGCCGTCGGCCAGGGCGTGCAATTGCGCTTCGCTGATGGCTTGCGTTGTCATTTCACGACTTTCAGGGTGGGGGCGCCATGGCTGCCGGCGGGGCGGCCGTCGAGCAGTTCGCGCAGCCGCTCGCGTCCGCGCGATAAACGCGACATGACGGTGCCGACGGGGATGTCCAGGGTGGACGCCACCTGCTCATACGGCATCTGTTCCAGCGCGACGAGCAGGATGACTTCGCGCTGCCCCAGCGGCAAACGGGCCAGCGCCGCATCCATTTCGCCGATGGCGATGGCTTGCCCGGGCGCTCGCTCGGGCGCGGGCAGCAGGGCGTCGTCGTCGAGCTCCTGCAGCGCCAGGCCGGGGCGGCGCAATTGATCCACATGCAGGTTGTGCATGATGGAGAACAGCCAGGGCCGCATCTCGCCGCTGCGTTGATCGAGCTTGCGCCAGGCCCGCTCCACGGTGTCCTGCACCAGGTCGTCCGCGTGCAGGGCGCCCGCCAGCGCGCGCGCATATCGGCGCAGGCCGGGCAGGCACGCTTGCAACTGGCGGCTGTCGTCGAACGCAGTCATGGCGGCGCAGCTTTGTTATGGCTTGACGACGTGCCACACGTTCTTGACATTGTCGCCGGCCACGTCGCCCGGTTTCTTGTCTTCCTTGTACAGATACAGGGGCTTGCCCTTGTAGGTCAGCTGCATGGCGCCGTTGTCGTCGCGCTTGATGCTGCCATACGGGGCGGCGGGCGCCGCTTCGGTGGCGATGACGGCGGGCCAGGCCACCAGGCAGCCGCCGCTGCAGGCGCTCTTGCCGCTGTCGGCGACGTCCTTGTCGAACACGTACACGGTCATACCGCTGGCGTTGACCAGCATGCCATTGGCGGGCATGACGTCGGCGGCGAAGGCCAGCGGGGCGGACAAGGCGGTGAACAGGGTGGTGGCGGCAAAAGTGGTAAAGCGCATGATGGTCTCCTTGAGGTTTTGGGGCTTGCAAGGGATAGACGCATGCCGCCCGCAGTTTATTCCCTGGCCGGCAAAATATTTTTTTCCGGCGCATGCAGGCTGGCCCACAGGTGGGCGGCCGCCATGGTGCGGTGCGGCGCATACTGGCGCAGCCATTGTTCCGTGCGCGCCATGTCCGGCTTCGCTTCTTCGCCGAGCAGCTTTTGCAGCGCGGCGCGGATGGCCACGTCGCCGTGCAGCGAGCAGTCGGCATAGCCGTAGCCGCGCAGCAGCGCGTAGTTGACGGTCCACGGGCCGATGCCCTTCACGGCCAGCAGCGCCTGCGACATCGCCGCCACGTCGCCGGAGGGCGGCAGCTCCAGCGACAATTCTCCATCGTTGACGAGATGGGCCAGGCGCAGCACGGTTTCCGCCTTGGCGCGCGAGAATTTGCGGCTGGTCAGGTCTTCCACCGACAGCCGTGCCACGTCGCGCGCCTCGGGATAGCACCACAAGCCGCTGCCGTGCCGGCGTCCTGCCTGCAGAATGAAAGTACGGCGCAGGGCGATGGCGAACGGCAGGTTGATCTGCTGGCCGATGATGGCCCAGGTCAGCGCCTCGAAGGGGCTGGCCGATTGCACGATGCGCAGGCCTGGATTGACGCTGACCAGGGGCGCCAGCAGCGGGTCATTGGCCGCCAGTTGCGCGAACGGCTGCGGATCGATGCGCAGGCCGAGGATGTTCAACAAGGCGCCGTGCAGTGGTGTTTCAAGGTCGCCAACGCCATCGCCATCGATCTCGGCGCGGCAGACAGCCTCGGTGTCCGTGAAGGCCACGTCCAGCACGACCGGCACGCCCTGCATCTGGATGCCCTTGCGCAGTCCCGTTGGCGTGACCTGTTCCGCCACGGCTTCGCCATCGCGGCTGTGGAAGGTGATGACGTCGTCGCGGCGGTAGCCGGTGGGCAGGGGGAGGGTCCAGTGCAGCAGGGTCATGGTGGGGGGCCAAAGTCAGGGACGGTATCAGGGAGGCGATGCGGGCGCACCGCGTTTCTTGCTTTGTGCCTTAGCGCGCGCAGATGTCGGTGGTGGGCGGGCTCAGGGCCGCCGCGTGCTGGATCTGCAGCGCGTCGGGCACACCATTTTTCACGGCCGTCAGTTCGGCCAGGATGGAGATGGCGATTTCGGCCGGCGTCTTGCTGCCGATGTACAGGCCGATGGGGCCATGCAGGCGCGCCAGCTGTTCCGCGCTGACGTCGAACTGCAGCAGCCGTTCGCGGCGCTTGGCGTTATTCGCGCGCGAGCCGATGGCGCCCACGTAAAACGCAGGCGATTTGAGCGCTTCCATCAGGGCCAGGTCATCGAGCTTGGGGTCGTGCGTGAGGGCGACGACGGCGCTGCGGCTGTCGAGTTTGAGTTCCAGCACGAGGTCGTCCGGCATGGCGTGCAGCAGGGGCACGCCGGGTACGTTCCAGCCGCCCCGGTATTCCTCGCGCGGGTCGCAGACGATGACGTGGTAATCCATGGCCGTGGCGATCTGCGCCACGAAGCGCGACAGCTGGCTGGCACCGATGATCAGCAAGCGCCAGCGCGGACCGTGCTGCGTGGTGAGTACGCCGTCTTCCAGGGACAGCACGGCGCCCGGCGTGGCGCGCCGCAGGGTGACGGTGCCGGTATCCAGATCGAGGCGGCGCTCGACCAGTTCATGCGCTTCCAGGCGCGCCAGCAGTTCTGCCACACGGCTGTCCGCATGCAGCGGTTCGATGGCCAGTTCGATGGTGCCGCCGCAGGGCAGGCCGAAGCGGTGCGCCTCGTCTGCGCTGATGCCGTAGCTGACGATGTCCGGCTGCGTGCGCACGATGCCGTGCACGCGCACGGTGTCGATCAAGTCATCTTCGATGCAGCCGCCGGAAACGGAACCGACCACCGTGCCATCGTCGCAGATGGCCAGGGTGGCGCCCACGGGGCGGGGGCTGGAACCCCAGGTCTTGATGACGGTGACGAGTTCGCAGCGGTGGCCGGCGGCGAGCCAGGCGGCGCTGGTTTTCAGAACTTCAAGGTCGATGCTGTCCATGGGCCGCGAAAGGAAAGCCGCAGGTAGGCGGCAAAGTATGGAATATTTTTCAATATTGTGGCTATACTACGCTCTCCAACAGCCTGCGGAGAGTTTTCATGTCGAACGACCAAAAAACGCAAGACGACGGCATTCCCAAGTTTGGCAAACTGCTCATCGCCCTGTTCCTGGCGGTGGTATTTTGCGGCGCCCTGACATGGGTCATGGGCACCTATTTCCCGAACTTCCCCGGCGCCTGACCAAACCTGCTGCGCGTCGCGCTTTGCGGCCTGCGATGCTCACCGTACTAAAGTACGGTTGCGCTTCTTAGCCACAAATCACTGCCGCTCGCGACGGTTTTGTCAGGCGCCTCCTTTGTTGATCAGGCCTAAGGCTTGATCGGCTTCTTCGCCGCCTGCTTGGCGCGCACGTCGATGACGGCGCGGTTGACGGCGGCCATGCGCGAGTTGGTGCCAGGATGCAGCGCCGTGTAGCCATTGGCGACCGTGGCCGGCACTTGCGTGGCCAGGCGTTGCCAGAAACGCGCCGCGTTGTCGACGTTGTAGCCGGCGCGCGCCAGCAGGTAGATGGCCAGGGTGTCGGCTTGCACGTCGAGTTCCTGCGGCATGGCCTTGATGCCGGCGGCGCCCGTCAGCATCGACACGTCGGGCTGCACGGCGCCCAGGCTGTCGATGATGCTGCCGGCCGTCCCGGCCGAGCGCTGGCTGCGCGCGTGGTCGAGGATGTTGTGCGCCATTTCGCGGGCGATCACGAAGGCGATGCCTTCATCGTTTTGCGCCGCATTGACCATGCCGCGCGTGAGCATGATGCGTCCGCCGTCCGAGTAGGCATTGATATTGTCCGCATTGCCCAGGGCGACGCGGAAGGCGCAGGCGCGCGTGACGGGAATTTTGAGGTCTTGTTGCTGGCCATCGCGGGCGATGGTCATGTTCAGGCTTGCGCTTTTCGAGGCCAGCGGGCCGACGATGGCGCCGAACGGGCCTTCCGCTTTCGGGCCGGCCGGCAGCGGCTTGCCTTCGGCGGCCAGCAAGCCGTCGCCCTTGCGCAAGCCGGCGCGGGCGGCGCCGCTGCCCGGCAAGACGCCGGAGACCTGCATCTGTTCGCCGTAGCCGAGGGCTGCCTGCGCCGCGTCGGCATAGATGCCAGGGTAGGAATACTTGTTCTGCGCCGTGAAGCCCAGCAGGTTGCGCGCATACGTCTTGCACAGGTCCGCATTGTTGATCAGCAGGGGCGCCGAGACTTTCGACAGGCGGTCCTGCAGCGCCACCATCTTCACCAGTTCTTCCTGCGCCGCCTTTTGCTGCGCCGTCGGCGCGGGCGCATCGGGCGCCGGCACGACGTTGAACGGACCGCTGACATTCGTGGCCGGCGTGGTGCAGCCGGCGAGGATGGCCGCACTGGCCAGCAGGAGGGGAGTAGCCAATCGGCGCAGCGAAGTTGGGGCTGAGATCAGATGGCGGAAACCTGGCATAAGAAATTCCTTAATGTTTTCCGGTGCTGCCGAAACCGCCAACACCGCGTTCGCTGTCGCCGAATTCCTCGACGACGTTAAAGCCCACTTGCAGCACCGGCACGATAATCAGTTGCGCCAGGCGTTCCATGGGGTTGAGCGTGAAAGCGCTCTGGCCCCGGTTCCAGGTCGATACCATCAGCTGGCCCTGGTAATCGGAGTCGATCAAGCCTACCAGATTCCCCAATACGATGCCGTTTTTGTGGCCCATGCCGCTGCGCGGCAAAATCATGGCCGCATACGACGGGTCGCCGATGTGGATGGCCAGGCCGGTGGGAATGAGCACGGTCTGGCCGGCTTCGATGGTGATCGCTTCGTCGAGGCAGGCGCGCAGGTCCAGGCCGGCACTGCCGGGTGTGGCGTAGGCCGGCAGCAGTTCTTTCATGCGGGCGTCGAGGATCTTGATGTCGATATTTTTCATTAAAGCTTTACATTAAGACTGATAAAAAGGTTTCTGGAATGCCTAATAAACCGTAGCGAGCGGCAGTGAGTTGTGGCCGAGAAGCGCAACTGTACGAAGGTACAGTGAGCATCACAGGCCGCAAATCACGACGCGCAGTAGGTTTTTAGGCATTCTTATTTGAGCAGCGAGTTTTTTGCCAGCCGCTTCGAGATTTCCGAAATCAGCTGGCGCGCCAGGTTCAGTTTCGAGGCGCGCGGCAGCACGGTATGGCCTTCCTCGTCGAACAGGATGATGGTGTTGTCGTCCTGACCAAAGGTGTTCTGGCCGATATTGCCGACCAGGAGGGGAATGCCCTTCTTTTCACGCTTGGTCGAGCCGAATTCCACCAGGTTTTCCGATTCGGCGGCAAAGCCGACGCAATACGGATAGCCGGCCAGGTTGGTGCGTGCCGCCACAGTGGCGAGGATGTCGGGGTTTTGCACGAACTGCAGTTCGGGCACGGAGCCGTCGGCCTGCTTTTTCATCTTCTGGTCGCTGGCGTTGGCCACGCGCCAGTCGGCCACGGCGGCCACGGCGACGAAGACATGCTGGCCATCGACGTGGGCCAGCACCGCGTCGTGCATCTGCTGCGCGCTTTGCACGTCGATGCGGCGCACGCCGAATGGCGCGTCCAGCGCCGTGGGGCCGGAAATGAGCAGCACCTCGGCGCCCGCTTCGCGCGCCGCGCGCGCCACCGCATAGCCCATCTTGCCCGAGGACAGATTGGTGATGCCGCGCACGGGGTCGATGGCTTCAAAAGTTGGACCGGCCGTGACCAGCACGCGCTTGCCTGCCAATACCTTCGGCTGGAAGGCGGCGATCAGCTCCGTCAGCAATTGCTCCGGTTCCAGCATGCGGCCCAGGCCAACTTCGCCGCACGCCTGTTCGCCGGCGGCCGGGCCGAACAGCTTGATGCCGTCGTCGCGCAGCTGCTGCACATTGCGTTGCGTGGCGGGGTTCTGCCACATTTCCACGTTCATGGCCGGCGCCACGAGCAGGGGCAGGTGGGAGGGACGGGCCAGGCACAGGGTCGACAGCAGGTCGTCGCACACGCCGTGCGCCAGCTTGCGCAGAAAATCGGCCGAACATGGCGCGATCAGGATGGCGTCCGCATGGCGCGTCAGATCGATATGCGCCATGTTGTTGGCTATGCGTGCATCCCACTGGCTGGTGTGCACGGGGTGGCCGGACAAGGCCTGCATCGTGACGGCCGTGATGAAGTGGCTGGCCGCATCCGTCATCACCACTTGCACCGAGGCGCCGGCCTTTGTCAGCGCGCGGCACAGTTCCGCCGCCTTGTAGCAGGCGACGCCGCCTGACAGTCCCAGGACGATTTTTTTGCCGGACAATTCCATGCCGTTCTCCCGCGTGTTTATTTGTTTACCCGGCGCAGTTCATCGATGATGAACAGGGCCGCGCCGATGCAGATGGCGCTGTCGGCGATATTGAAAGCGGGGAAATGGCCCCAGCTTTTCCAGTGAAAGTCGAGGAAGTCGACCACGTGGCCGTACATCAGGCGGTCGATGGCGTTGCCCAGCGCGCCGCCCAGGATCAGCGCCAGGGCCCAGCAAAACATGCGCTGGCCGGCGTGCTTTTTCAGCAGATAGATGATGTAGACGGCCGCCGCCAGGGCGATACCAGTGAAGAAATAGCGCTGCCAGCCGCCCTGGTCGGACAGGAAGCTGAACGCGGCGCCCTTGTTATACGCGAGCACCAGGTTGAAATACGAGGTGATGACCATCTCTTGCGCATAGCGGAAGGTCTTCAGGATCGTGATCTTGGTGATCTGGTCGAACAGGATGACGATGGCGGCAATGCCCAGCCAGGGCAGGAGCGACGCCGAGGATGACGATTTCGATGAAAAACGGTTTTTAGTGGCCATATTTTTCCAGGGAAGATAATGCCGCCGCCTGGTAGCAGGCGGCGGTTGGATTCATAGCATACAACGGCGGGCAAAATCGTAGCGAGCGGCAGCGAGGCTCGGCGCCCCCGTTGGCCCGAGACGCGCAGCTGTACTTTAGTACAGCGAGCATCGCAGGCCGCAAATCGCGACGCGCAGTAGATTTTGACGACGTTGTTTATGCGAAGCGGCGTTTCTCGCCCGCGCCAAACAGATTGCTGACGCAGCGGCCGCACAGGGTAGCATGCGCGGCGTCCGTGCCCACGTCCGCACGGTAGTGCCAGCAGCGCTCGCACTTCGGCGCCGTCGACGCGGCCACGACCACTTCCTCGGCCGCTTCGTCAGCCACTTCGGCCACCGTTGCCTGCGAGGTGATGAAGACGAACTTCAAGTCGTCGCCCAGGGTGGTCAACAGCTTGTACTTCATCGGCGCGGCCTTGATCGTCAGTTCCGCCTGCAGCGACGAACCGATGGCGCCCGAGGTGCGCAAGTCTTCCAGCTGTTTCGTCACGTCCGTGCGCACGGCGCGCAGGGCCGTGTATTTCTCTAGCAGCTCGGCCGCATCCGCCACTGCCGGCAGTTGCCACCAGGTTTGCGTGAAGATGGTTTCATCGCTGGCGGCATACGCTTCCGGTCCGGCGAAGACGGCCCATGCTTCTTCGGCCGTGAACGACAGGGCCGGAGCCATCAGGCGCAGCAGGCTTTGCGTGATGTGCCACAGGGCCGTTTGCGCGGAACGGCGCGCGTGCGACGTCAGGCCCGAGGTGTACAAACGGTCCTTCAGGATGTCCAGGTAGAAGCCGCCCAGGTCTTCCGAGCAGTACGTCTGCAGCTTCGAGACCACCGGGTGGAATTCGTAGCGCGCGTAGTTGTTCTCGATTTGCGTTTGCAGCGACGCCATGTTGGCCAGCGCATAGCGGTCGATTTCGAACATCTCCGCCACCGGCACGGCGTCCGTGGCCGGATTGAAGTCCGAGGTGTTCGCCAGCAGGAAGCGCAGCGTGTTGCGGATGCGGCGATACGATTCCGTCACGCGTTTCAGGATTTCGTCGGAGATCGACAGCTCGCCCGTGTAGTCGGTCGAGGCGATCCACAGGCGCAGGATGTCCGCGCCCAGGGTGTCCGAGATCTTTTGCGGCGCCAGGGTGTTGCCCAGCGACTTGGACATCTTCTTGCCTTCGCCATCGACCGTGAAGCCGTGCGTCAGCAGGGCTTTATATGGCGGGCGGCCATTCAGCATTGAGGACACGAGCAAGGAGGAATGGAACCAGCCGCGATGCTGGTCCGAACCTTCCAGGTACAGGTCGGCCGGGAATTGCAGCTGCGTCGAGTGCGATCCGTAGCCTTGCGGGCCGCCCAGCACCGTCTGGTGCGTGGCGCCGGAATCGAACCACACGTCCAGCGTGTCCTTGTTCTTGGCGTAGATGGCCGCTTCGTCGCCGATCAGGTCTTTCAGATCCAGCGCCTGCCATGCCTCGATGCCGTCCTTTTCGATCAGCTTGGCCACTTGCTCCAGCAGTTCCGGCGTGCGCGGATGCAGGTCACCCGTTTCCTTGTGCACGATGAAGGCCATCGGCACGCCCCACTGGCGCTGGCGCGACAGGGTCCAGTCAGGGCGGTTGGCGATCATGCCATGCAGGCGCGCCTGGCCCCAGTCCGGGAAGAACTCGGTGTCGGCGATGCCTTTCAAGGCCGTCTCGCGCAGGGTCGCGCCGCCGTCTTTCGGCGTCACGTCCATGCCGGCGAACCACTGCGAGGTGGCGCGGTAGATGATCGGCGTTTTATGGCGCCAGCAATGCATGTAGCTGTGGTCGAACATCTTGACTTCGAACAGCGCACCCGCGTCCGTCAGGGCGTTGCAGATCGGTTTCGACGCTTCCCAGATGGTCATGCCGCCGAACAGGGGCAGGGTCGAGGCGAACTTGCCGTCGCCCATGACGGGCTTGATGATGTCGTCGTCCTTCATGCCGTGCGCCTTGCACGAGATGAAGTCGTCCAGGCCGTAGGCTGGCGCCGAGTGCACCACGCCCGTGCCGCTTTCCGTGGTCACGTATTCGGCCAGGTACAAAGGCGACAGACGGTCGTAGAAAGCATCGGCCGCATGCAGCGGGTGGCGGAAGCTGATGCCGGCCAGGGCCGCGCCGTCGCAGGTGGCGATCGTCGTGCCCTCTAACTTGAAGCGCGCCAGGCTGGCCACGACCAGGTCTTGCGCCAGGATCAGCAGCAATGGCTGGCCATCGCGCTCGGTCTTCACCAGCGCATATTTGACTTCCGGGTGCACGTTCAGCGCCTGGTTCGACGGGATGGTCCACGGCGTGGTGGTCCAGATGACGATGAAACCGTTATCGGTCGGCAGCGATGGCAGGCCGAAGGCGGCCGCCAGTTTTTCCGGTTCGGCGAACTTGAACCCGACGTCGATGGCGGGATCGCGTTTTTCCGCGTATTCCACTTCCGCCTCGGCCAGCGCCGACTGGCAGTCGAAGCACCAGTTGACGGGCTTCAGGCCGCGATACACATAACCTTTTTCCAGCAGCTTGCCCAGCGCGCGCAGTTCGTCGGCTTCATTGCCGTGCGCCATGGTCAGATACGGGTTGTCCCACTCGCCCAGCACGCCGAGGCGGATGAAGTCTTTTTTCTGGCGCTCGACCTGCACATTGGCGTAGGCGCGGGCTTTTTCCAGCACGTCGGCCGTCGGCAGGTTCTTGCCGTGCAGTTTTTCGATCTGGATCTCGATCGGCATGCCGTGGCAATCCCAGCCCGGTACATATGGCGCGTCGAAACCGGACAGCGAGCGCGACTTGACGACCATATCCTTGAGGATCTTGTTGACGGCGTGGCCCAGGTGGATGTCGCCATTCGCGTACGGCGGGCCGTCATGCAGGATGAATTTCGGGCGGCCGGCGGCGGCCTTGCGCACGCGCTCGTAGATTTTCTTGTCTTGCCATTGCTGTACCCATTGCGGCTCGCGCTTGGCCATGTCGCCGCGCATCGGGAATGGGGTTTCCGTCATGTTGACCGGGTATTTGCTTTCAGGCTTCTTGTTTTGCTTGGGCGTGGCTGGCTTGTTTTGATCGGACATAGTCTTCTTTACTTGTATGGTGTAGATGTTTTGCAGCAGGTGTGTGGCGGCGGCGGCGGGCGCCGCCAGGCGGCGGAGTTGGCCGGGGTCAAATTCGGTCGGTGGCGGTAATGGCGCTGCGGCGCTGCGCAAAATAGGCGCGTGCCTGGTTCGAGTCGCGCTCGATGGCGGCCGTCAAAGTGGGCAAATCGTCGTATTTCTCTTCGTCGCGCAGTTTTTCCAAAAATTCCACGCGCACCAGCTTGCCGTAGCAGGACTGATTGAAATCGAACAGATGCACTTCCAGCAGCACGCGGCCGCTGTCATCGACGGTGGGGCGCACGCCAAGGCTGGCCACGGCCGGCAGCGGTGCCGGTCCCAGGCCATGCACTTGCACGATGAAGATGCCGGACAGGGCGGGGCGGTGCGCCACGCGCAGGTTCAGGGTGGGGAAGCCGAGCGTGCGGCCAAGTTTCTGGCCGTGGATCACGTGGCCGGAAATGGCGTACGGATGACCGAGCAGCTGCGTGGCCAGCGGGAAATCGCCGGCGGCCAGGGCCAGGCGCACGGCCGACGACGAGATACGCGTGCTGCCGTTCATCACGGTAGGCAATGTTTCTACGTGGAAACCATATTGGCGGCCCGCTTCCTGCAGCATGGCCACGTCGCCGGCGCGCCGGGCGCCATAGCAGAAGTCGTCGCCGACCATCAGCCATTTCACGTGCAAGCCGTCGACGAGGACCTTTTCCGTGAATTCCTGCGGCGTCAAGGCGGCGAACTGGGCGCTGAAGTGCTCGACGACGACACGGTCGATGCCGGCGTCGTCCAGCGATTGCAGCTTGTCGCGCAGGTTGGCGATGCGCTGCGGGGCTTTGGACAGGTCGCCCGCGCGCTGCGCGAAGAATTCGCGCGGGTGCGGTTCGAACGTCATCACGGCCGCTTCGATGCCGAGCTCGGTGGCAGCTTCGCGCACGCGCGCCAGCAAGGCCTGATGGCCGATGTGGACACCGTCAAAATTGCCGATGGTCAGAGCGCAAGGCGCTCGTGCCTGGGCATTGGGAAGTCCGCGGAATACCTTCATAGGAATCTGATGAAAAACTGTGCCAAAAGGGGGATTATACGGACTGTTTCAGGGATGCACACCCGGCAGGGCGGCCGCAGGGGTAATTTCCCTGCTGAAATGATAAAAAGCGTTGCCGGCGGGTGTGCTGGCAACGCTTTTCGGGAACTAACGGCTTGACAACATGTTCAGGGCTAGGCGCCGCGTCGAAGACAGTACGAATGTACGGCGAGACGCGGCAACAACGCCCTGGACGTGTTGTCTTATTTATTCATTAAGGTCCAGTAACGGGCCAGGTCTGCCGCGCCATCCGTGCCCTTGACGGCTTTGAGTGCCGTCGTGGCGTTGGACTTCTTGCCAGCGTGGATGTAAGCGATACCCAGATGCAGCTTGGCTTCTTCCGCATACTTGGCGGTGCCCAGTTTCACGGCGTCGTTCATCAAGCCCAGGCCTTTCTCCGCCTGACCGTCGTAGACGAGGGCGAAGCCCAGCTTGCTCAAGCTGTCGGCGTCCTTGTTCTTGACGTATTCCGCTTCCGACTTGGCCGCGCTGGCTTTCAGGTCGGCCTGAGTTTTCAGGGCCAGGTCTTTCAGGCGCTGGTGACGGGCTGCATCGGCGCCGGTACCCAGCACGCCTTTTTTGTAGCCTTGCTCGATGATGCTCAACGCTTCGCCAGGATTGCCTGCTTGCAGGGCCAGCTGGCTGATTTCCATGTATTCGGAAGGCTTGCTGAACAGGCCGTTAGCCAGGCGCAGGCGCTGGACGTCCAGGCCCAGGCGTTGCGAGAAGCCAGGTTTGCCCGAAACGCGGTTCAGCAGGTCGGCCCAGTAGCTGGTTTTCGGATAGCTCGATGCCAGTTTTTCCAGGGTGGCGACGTAGCCGCCCTTGTCGTTTTGCTTCATCTGGATGTTGGCCAGCATTTGCAGGCTTGCTTCCGAGTTGCCGCCGCGCGCTTGCAGCTCTTTTGCCGCTTCGGCGTAGTTGCCGCTGACGTAGTAGGTCTGGATCAGCAGTTCGCGCATCTGTGGATCTTCGCGGTCTTTCAGCGAGCGTTTGATCCAGGTGATGGTGTTCGGCCAGTCCTTGGCGCGGTAGTACATGCCTGCCAGCGCTTGCGTGAATTTCGGGGCTTCGGCGGCGCTCAGGCGGCCGGAATTGATGACGGCTTCAAACGCCTTGATGGCGGTGCCGTTGTCGCCAGCGGCGGCGGCGGCCGAAGCGCGTACGCGTTCGATCTGGTAGCTTTCAAAGGCGGTCTTGCCGCCAACGCTGTCTGCTTCACGCAGTTTGGCCAGCGCTTCCTTGTTTTTGCCGCTGCTAGCGAGTTTTTGTGCTTCTTGCAGTGGCTTGCCGACTTCGGCGCGCACGGTGTCCGCGGCATATGCCAGCGAGCCCAGGCCGATTACAGGAGTTGCTGCGGTAAAACCGATAGCGGCCATGACGAGGCCGAGATGAGCGAGACGAAACTTGGACATGAGAAAGTCTTTCAGTAAAAAGCGAATAGGCAGGAAGTCCTGCCTATTCGGATGTAAAGATAACCTGATTGCTACAGCTTACTGGAATTGCTCGTTGCCGACCAGACCGATTTTGGTCACGCCCAGACGCTGCGCCGACGCCATCACACCGGCGACGACTTTGTATTCCACCAGCTTGTTAGGACGCAGATGCACTTCTGGCTGGTCTGCTTGCGCAGCAACGTTGCTCAGCTTGGCTTCCAGCGTATTACGATCAGGTACGACCTGATTGTCCCACAAGATAGTGCCATCAAAATCGACATCGATCGTGACGACCACTGGTTCGGTTGTCGGTGGCGGCGGGGTGCCGACCGGCATGTTCAGGTTCACCGAGTGGTTTTGCTTAGGAATCGTGATGATCAACATGATAATCAGCACCAGCATCACGTCGATGAGGGGCGTCATGTTCAGTTCCATCATTGGTTCCGGATCCGCGCCTGCTGCGCTTCCCGAACCGACATTCATACTCATAGTGTTTCCTTTAAGAAGTCCAACGAAGCACCGGGCAAAACTGCCGCCCGGCAAGCTTCCTTCAGCGGTGCCCCCGTGTTGCCGGGGCGCCGCTGTCAGTCGCTATCAGCTCTTGTCAGGTGGTTCGGTGATGAAGCCGACCTTCTGGATCCCGGCACGTTGGGTCGTGTAAATAACCCGGCCGATCGATTCGTAGCGTGTTTCTTGGTCGCCACGAACGTGTACTTCCGGCTGCGGTACTTTCACTGCTTCAACTTTAAGATAATCGAACAGCTCGTTCGTGTCTTTCAGTCTGGTCTGGCCCAGGTAAATCTCGCCATCCTTGTTAACAACGATGTTAACGTTTTGCGGCTTGGTTTGCAGGGCTTGGTTCGTCTCAATCGGCAGATCGATTTTCTGCAGCTTGAGGACAACCGGACTCGTAATCAAGAAAATGATCAGCAAAACCAACATGATGTCGACAAGCGGCGTCGTGTTGATTTCTGACATTACCTGATCTTGTTCTCCGCTGTCGGAGCCGACGGACATCGACATGACTTATCCGATCTTTTTAGCGCCGGCAGCACGGCCAGCTTCGCTGGTGGACATTACGCCGGAAACCAGAACCGAGTGAACGTCGGCGCTGAACGAGCGGATGTCTTCCATTGCGGTTTTGTTACGACGAACCAACCAGTTGTAACCCAGAACGGCAGGAACAGCGACCAGCAGACCGAAAGCGGTCATGATCAGTGCTTCACCAACTGGACCTGCAACTTTGTCGATCGATGCGTTACCGGTCATGCCGATAGCGGTCAGTGCGTTGTAGATACCCCAAACGGTACCGAACAGACCGATAAACGGTGCGGTCGAACCAACGGTTGCCAGGAACGACAGGCCATCTTGCAGACGCGATTGAACTTTGTCCGAAGCGCGCTGGATCGACATCGTCACCCAGGTCGACAGATCGATTTGTTCCAGCAGGGCGCCGTCATGGTGAGCCGTTGCCTTGGTGCCCGATTCAGCGATGAAGCGGAATGGCGAACCTTCTTCCAGGGTTGCCGAACCAGCAGCGATCGAAGGAGCTTTCCAGAATTTGGCAGCGGCTTCTTTAGCTTGCTTGAAGATCTTCATTTGATCGATCAGCTTGGTGATGATGATGTACCAGGTACCGATCGACATGATGACCATGATGATCAGGGTGGCGCGTGGCACGAAGCCGCCGTCCCACACTGCTTGCAGGCCGAACGGGTTGTGCACTTCTTCGGTTTTGGCTGGAGCTGCTGCATCAGCGGCTGGAGTTGCTGCTGCGTCTGCTGCTGGAGCGGCTGCATCTGCAGCAACTGGTGCTGGTGCAGCGTCTGCCGCAGGAGCCGAAGCGGCAGCCGATGCTGGCGCGTCAGCGAATGCCGGAGCTGCTACCAGAGCGGTAGTGGCGGTAACGGACAACAGAACCGCGGCAAAAAATGCGGACAAACGGGTATTCTTAAACATGCTTCCTCCAAAATTAAAAATAACAGATCGCTGAACGTAATGACAACGAAATCATAGTGTGAGACAGGGGATAACTGTCTCGGGTTTTAATCCAGCGACCAAACGTATTGCATTTGCTGCCAGCCTTGTTCCGGCTTGCCGTCAACTGTTGCCGGCTTAAATGTACAGCGGCTGATACCTTGCACCGCGGCTTTGTCCAGGTCTCTGAAGCCGCTGGACTTCACGATCTTCGAATCAGCGACCTTGCCGTCTACACCGATCAGGAACGACAGTGTCACCACACCGGTTTCCTCGTTGCGCTGCGACGACTTTGGATAAGCCGGTTTTTCGCAGACACTGAAGTCAACCACGGCCGGTGTACGCACCGATTTGGCTGGTCCAGGAGTTGGCGCAGGCTGTGCAGGCGGCGATGGCGGCGTCAATACATTCGTGGCTGGTTTCACGGTCGTCGCATTTGCAATCACGTTCTGCTGTGGCGGCGGCTGCTGCACGTTCACCTCGACTGGCGGAATGAATGGCGGCGGTGGCGCTTTCATTTCTGGCGGCGGTGGTGGCGGTGGAAGATCCTTCGGTGGAGGCGGTTTGACTTCCTCGATAATCTTGGTTTCAACCGGTTCCATCATTTTGGTGACTAACCGCTTGCCCAAGCCCGTCACGATCCCGTAAGCCGCGAGAACGTGCAGCAGGACAACGATAGTGATGCCTGTGTAGTTCTTGGGACTTTTCTCGTTCGAAAAATTCATGCCTGCTTTCTCCAAATACCATCTCTTGTCTTGCAACTGAACCCCAAAATGACGACACAAAGCTCCAGCCGTATCCGGGACGTCGCCGAATTATACATACGAATTCTTTATTTTACACAGATTTTTAACGCCTAAAACCGGTTAAATTTTTGGCGCTTTTGCGCCCTGAAAACGTACTTGCTTATGTCATCTTTGCACGCTTTCGGACAGAAAAAAAGGCGGTCTTATCGGTTTTTTACAGCCGTTTTGGGCGACCGCTGCTAAGTTCTCCGATGTGCCTATCTGGCGGAATTATATTTCGTGATATTCAATATGGAAACTGCTAAATTTGGAGAAAAATCTTTCTTTTAGGAAATGTTTTAGCTCGGAACCAGACCACTTAGCGGCACGTGCGCACCAAACGGGTGCGGAACGGACTTTATCCAGGTCAAAAAAGGCGCTCCCGACGGCTGTTTCGACGCCGCCAGGCCATACGGAATTCCTATACAGGCATAGGAAGCGCTTATATTCTTGCCATTGATTATTATCAAAAAATCATTTCATGGCCGGACAACCGGGTCATCGCGCCGGTTACGTTTTTCCCGTCGGCAATTCAAGGTGCCCAGGACAACCCCTTGCGGGTCGACCGTATCGAGGTGCACATCGAAGCCCCACAGCCGCGCCACGTGCTTGAGCACCTCGGCCGCCTGCTGGTTCAGGGGACGGCGCTGGAACTGCGTGTGGCGCAGGGTCAGGGCGCGGTCGTCGCGCGTATTGACGGACCAGACCTGGATGTTCGGCTCGCGGTTGCCCAGGTTGTACTGCTCGGCGAGCTGCTGGCGCACGTAGCGGTAGCCGGCATCGTCGTGGATGGCGGAAATGGCCAGCTTTTCATTCTTGTCATCGTCGAGCACGGCAAAGAAGTGGAATTCGCGGATCAGGCGCGGCGACAGATACTGGGCGATGAAGCTTTCATCCTTGAAATTGCGCATGGCAAAGTCCAGGCTCTTGCGCCAGTCGCTGCCGGCCATGTCGGGGAACCAGGCGCGGTCCTCGTCCGTCGGGTGCTCGCAGATGCGGCGGATGTCGCTCATCATGGCAAAACCCAGCGCATATGGATTGATGCCGCTGTAATAGGGACTGTCGATGGGCGGCTGGTAGACGACGTTGGTATGGCTTTTCAGAAATTCCATCATGAAGCCGTCGCCCACCACGCCTTCGTCATACAGCTGGTTCAATATCGTGTAGTGCCAGAAGGTGGCCCAGCCTTCGTTCATGACCTGCGTTTGCCGCTGCGGGTAGAAATACTGGGAAATTTTGCGCACGATGCGCACCATCTCGCGCTGCCACGGTTCCAGCAGCGGCGCGTACTTCTCTATAAAGTACAGCAGGTTTTCTTCGGGTTCGGGCGGAAAGCGGGGAGCGGCCTTGCGCTGCTCGTCCTCTTCCTCGTCTTCATCGCGCCGGGGCAGGGTGCGCCACAGCTGGTTGATCTGCGACTGCACATAGGCTTCGCGCTCTTTCTGGCGCGCATATTCCTTCGCCATCGACAGCTTCGCCGGGCGCTTGTAGCGGTCCACGCCATAGTTCTGGATGGCGTGGCACGAGTCGAGCAGCAGTTCCACGGCATCGACGCCATGGCGCTGTTCGCATTCGGCAATGTAATTCTTGGCAAACACCATATAGTCGATGATGGCGTCCGCATCCGTCCAGGCGCGGAACAGGTAATTGCCCTTGAAGAAGGAGTTATGGCCGTAGGCCGCATGCGCGATCACCAGCGATTGCATGGTCAGGCTGTTTTCCTCCATTAAATAGGCGATGCACGGGTTCGAGTTGATGACGATCTCGTAGGCCAGGCCCATCTGGCCCCGCTTGTAGCTTTTCTCGGTAGACAGAAAGTGCTTGCCGAACGACCAGTGGTTGTATGACACGGGCATGCCTACCGAGGTGTAGGCATCCATCATCTGTTCGGCCGTAATGATTTCCAGCTGGTTCGGATAGGTGTCGAGGCCAAACTGTTTCGCCACTCTGCGGATTTCCTCGTGGATTTGCTCGATCAGTTCGAACGTCCATTCCGACTGCTCGGGCAGGGCGTTCGGGTGGCGCAGGCGCTCGAACGGCTCGCCCGGGGTGTTGCTGGCGCGGTCAAAGGCTGCACTCATCATTTCACCTGTTTCTTGAACAGTTCGCGGAAGACCGGATAGATATCGGCCGGCGTGACGATCTTTTGCATGGCGAAATGGGCGTGATGGTCGAGCACGCCCGCATATTGCTCCCACAGGTTTTGCTGCGGGCCGTCGGTGATCTCGACATAGGTGTAGTACTGCACCTTGGGCATGATGGTGTTGATCAGCAACTGGCGGCACAGCACGGAATCGTTGTCCCAGTTGTCGCCGTCGGAGGCCTGCGCCACATAGCTGTTCCATTGCCCGGCGCCATAGCGTTCGTCGATGATGGTGTTGAGCAAGTGCAGCGCCGAGGACACGACGGTGCCGCCGGACTCGCGCGAATTGAAAAATTCATGCTCGTCCACTTCGGCCGCCGCCGTATGGTGGCGGATGAAGACAACCTCGATCTTGTCGTAAGCGCGCTTGAGGAACAGATACAAGAGGATGAAGAAGCGCTTGGCCGTGTCCTTGCGTGACTCGTCCATGGAACCGGAGACGTCCATAATGCAGAACATGACGGCCTGCGTCATCGGCTTGGGCACCTTGATGCGGTTGCTGTAGCGCAAGTCGAACGGGTCGATGAAGGGAATGGCCAGCAGGCGCGTGTGCAGGTGGTGGATCAGGCGGCGCAGTTCCGTGACGAGCGGGTCGCTGTCGGGCGCGCCTTCGTGCAGCAGCGCCGCCAGGTCTTCCTCGGCCTGCGCCAGCTGCTTGCGGGCGCCGCCGCCGACGGCGATGCGCCGCCCCAGTGCGCCGCGCAGGGAGCGCAGCACGTGGATGTTCGATGGCGTGCCCGACATATTGTAGCCGGCGCGCTGGTTCTTGAATTCCGTGGTGGCCGTCAGCTGGGTTTTTACCATGTGCGGCAACTCGAGGTCCTCGAAGAAATAATTCATGAATTCTTCGCGCGACAATTCAAAGATGAAATCGTCTTCCGTCGTCTCGTCGCTATTGCCCGCCTTGCCCCGCCCGGCGCCACCGCCGCCTTTCGGCCGCGCGATCTGGTCGCCTTTCAGGTATTCCTTGTTGCCGGGATTGACCACTTCCCACACGCCGCCATGCGCGTGGCCAAACGACGGTTCGCCCACGTCCTTGACGGGGATGCTGACCTTCTCGCCATTCTCGACGTCCGTGATCGAGCGCCCCTTGATGGCGCGCCCCACGGCATCCTTGATCTGGCCCTTGTAACGCCGCAGGAAACGCTCGCGGTTGACGGCGGATTTATTCTTGCTTTGCAAGCGCCTGTCGATGAGGTATGTCAAAGGGTGCCTCCTTGCCTCTCGTCTTGCGCGCCCCGCCAGTTGCCGGGCGGGAGCGCGCCTCCGCTGTCCGCGCTAGGATGACTTGCGTACGCGCAAGTACCATTCGCATAACAGGCGTACCTGCTTGGCCGTATAGCCTTTTTCCACCATGCGGGCCACGAAGTCGGCGTGCTTGTTGGCATCGTCGGCGCTGGCCTTGGCATTGAAGGAAATCACGGGCAGCAATTCCTCCGTATTCGAAAACATTTTCTTTTCAATTACGGTGCGGAACTTTTCATAACTGGTCCAGGCGGGATTCTTGCCGCCGTTCGAGGCCCGTGCGCGCAATCCGAAATTGACGATTTCGTTGCGGAAATCCTTCGGATTGGAAATGCCCGCCGGTTTCTCGATCTTTTCCAGTTCATTGTTCAGCGATTCGCGGTCAAAACTTTCGCCCGTGTCCGGATCGCGGTATTCCTGGTCCTGTATCCAGAAATCGGCAAACGTCACATAGCGGTCGAAAATGTTTTGCCCGTATTCCGAATAGCTTTCCAGGTACGCCGTCTGGATCTCCTTGCCGATGAATTCCACATAGCGCTGCGCCAGGTGCTCCTTGATATACGAGAAGTAGCGCTGCTCGAGTTCCGGCGCGAACTGCTCGCGCTCGACCTGCTGCTCCAGTACATATAATAGATGCACGGGATTGGCGGCCACTTCGGAATTGTCAAAGTTGAACACTTTCGACAGGATCTTGAAGGCAAAGCGCGTCGACAGGCCGTTCATGCCTTCGTCCACGCCCGCGTAATCGACGTATTCGTGCATGGACTTGGCTTTCGGGTCCGTGTCCTTGAGGTTTTCACCATCGTAGACGAGCATCTTTGAAAAGATGCTGGAGTTTTCCGGGTCTTTCAGGCGCGACAGGATGGCGAACTGCGCCATCATGCGCAGGGTGCCCGGTGCGCACGGGGCCTTGACCAGCGAGGAATTGGCCACCAGCTTGTCGTAGATCTTGATTTCGTCGGACACGCGCAGGCAGTACGGCACCTTGACTATATAGATACGGTCAAGGAAGGCCTCGTTGTTGCGGTTGTTCTTGAAGGTCTTCCATTCCGACTCGTTCGAGTGCGCCAGGATGATGCCGTCAAACGGAATCGCGCCAAAGCCTTCCGTGCCCTTGTAGTTGCCTTCCTGCGTGGCCGTCAGCAGCGGGTGCAAGACCTTGATGGGCGCCTTGAACATTTCCACGAACTCCATCAAGCCCTGGTTGGCCAGGCACAGGCCGCCCGAATAGCTGTAGGCGTCCGGGTCGTCCTGCGCATAGTCTTCCAGCTTGCGGATGTCGACCTTGCCCACCAGGGACGAAATATCCTGGTTGTTTTCATCGCCCGGCTCCGTCTTCGAGATGGCGATCTGTTTCAGTACGGACGGATAGCGCTTGACGACGCGGAACTGGTTGATGTCGCCATTGAATTCATGCAGGCGTTTCACGGCCCACGGGCTGGGGATGTTGCGCAGGTAGCGGCGCGGGATGCCGTAATCCTCTTCCAGGATGGTGCCAT
This sequence comes from Janthinobacterium sp. NKUCC06_STL, assembly GCF_019345455.1. NCBI lineage: Bacteria > Pseudomonadati > Pseudomonadota > Betaproteobacteria > Burkholderiales > Oxalobacteraceae > Janthinobacterium > Janthinobacterium sp. NKUCC06_STL. Next base: position 1,066,275 of record NZ_JAHKQY010000001.1, on the reverse strand, counting down.
CCTCTTCCTCGTTGAACAGGCCCAGCGGCGACTCGTTGACGGGCGAGCCTTTCAGGCAATAGAAGGGCACGTGTTCCATCAGCGACTTGAGTTTTTCCGCGATGGACGACTTGCCGCCGCCGACAGGCCCCAGCAGATACAGGATCTGCTTGCGTTCTTCCAGGCCTTGCGCCGCGTGGCGGAAATACGAGACGACTTGCTCGATGACTTCCTCGGTGCCGTAGAACTCGCGGAAGGCGGGATAGATCTTGATCACCTTGTTGGCGAAGATGCGCGACAAGCGCGTGTCGTTGCGCGTGTCGACCAGTTGCGGCTCGCCGATGGCGGCCAGCATGCGTTCGGGCGCGCTGGCATACGTCAGCTTGTCCTTCTTGCACAGGGCCAGATATTCGGTGAGCGACATTTCCTCTTCACGGGTGCGCTCGTAGCGTGCTGCATAGTTATCAAAAATGGTCATGTCAATGTCCTTTAATGTAAACCTGAACTGCCAGTCACCATGGCCGCCCGCCTGGCACTCGCCTGGGCTTGCCGTCTGAATTTTTTCTGTACCCCGTACCGATTTTTATTGTTGTTTCAAGCCCGGCTGTCTTTGCGAGTCCGGATTGCCCGGACCAAAAAACTGGCGCTTGATGCCGTGCGCTGACGTGGCCAGCCGGCTTATTTTTTCACTGTTGATAGCGCTTGTTGCACCTACCATTACCCCATGAAATTAATTATTGCTCTAAAGGATCAGGAAGTCAAAAGATATGTCAGCATATCCTTAATACTTGTTTGTAAATTGTTGATTTAATTGGATAAATCATCAAATTTTCCAGCGGTTTCAATGAACCTTTGCATCCCTTTTAAACCATCATACGACAATTCGCCAGCGCGTGCCGATGCCGGCCACGGCGGCCGGGCGCCGGTGAGCCTGGCCATCTTGCGCTAAGATGCCTGCATGTCTGATGGCCCTGCGCGCCGCGCGTGCGCGTGCGCGAGCCAGCATTTTTATCGTCACCCTATAAGGAACACCCATGATGAACCCCCAATTGCGCGCGATCGTCCGCGGCATGCCGAAGGCTGAACTGCATATCCATATCGAAGGCTCGCTGGAGCCAGAACTGATTTTCGCACTGGCAGCGCGCAATGGCGTGCCGCTTGGCTATGAATCGGTGGAACACTTGCGCAGCGCCTATGCTTTTACGGATTTACAATCTTTTCTCGACATTTATTACGCTGGCGCAAGCGTGCTCTTGAAAGAGCAGGATTTCTACGACATGACGCAAGCGTACCTGCAGCGCGCCGAAGCCGATAACGTCTTGCACACGGAAATCTTCTTCGACCCGCAAACCCACACGGCGCGCGGCGTGGCCATGGCCGACGTGATCAACGGCATCCACCGCGCCTGCCAGGACAGCCCCGTCAGCGCGACCCTGATCCTGTGCTTCCTGCGCCACCTGAGCGAGGAAGAAGCGTTCGAGACCCTGGAAGACGCGCTGCCGCACCGCGACAAATTCATCGGCATCGGCCTCGACTCGTCGGAAGTGGGCAACCCGCCCGAGAAATTCTCGCGCGTGTTTGCCCGTTGCCGCGAGCTGGGCTTGCACCTGGTGGCCCACGCTGGCGAGGAAGGCCCGCCAGCCTACATCCGCACGGCGCTCGACGACCTGCAGGTCGAACGCATCGACCATGGCGTGCGTTGCCTGGAAGACGCGGAGCTGACGGCCCGTCTGGCGCGCGAACAGATCGCGCTGACCGTGTGCCCGCTGTCGAACACCAAGCTGCGCGTGTTCGACCAGATGCATGACCATAACCTGGTGCAACTGCTCGACGCCGGTCTGCTGGTGACGGTGAACTCGGACGATCCCGCGTATTTCGGCGGCTACATGAACGACAATTTCGACGCCATCTTCGACGCGCTGCCACTGGGCCTGTCCCACGCGCAACGCCTGGCGCGCAACGGTTTCATCGCCGCCTTCCTGCCGCAGGCGCAGAAAGACGCGTTTCTCGCTACCGTCGATGCGTATTTCGCGCAGCACGCCGCCGCCCACGGCATCGCGCAATAAATCTACCGGAAGACCCGCCGCCCATGTTCCGCCTCTCCCTGAAAATGACCGGCCGCGACTGGCGCGCCGGGCAACTGCGTTTCCTGCTCGTCGCGCTGATCGTCGCCGTGGCGGCCCTGTCGGCCGTGGGCTTTTTCGTTGACCGCCTGCGCGCGGGCCTGAACCGCGACGCGCACCAGCTGCTGGGGGCCGACCTGGTCATCAGCGCCGACCAGCCCGTCAATGCGGCCTGGCGCGCCGAAGCGCTCAAGCGCGGTTTTATTTTGGCCGACACGGTGACGTTTCCCAGCATGGCGCAGGCGGGCGAGGGCGAGCAATCGCTGTCGCAACTGGCGTCCATCAAGGCCGTCTCGCCCGGCTACCCGCAGCGGGGCAAGCTGAAAATCACGACCATATTGAGCGAAGCGCAGGATGCCGTGGGCCGGCCGACGGACCAGGTGCCGGCGCCCGGCACCCTGTGGGTCGATGCGGCGATTCTGTCCAGCCTGAACGCCAAGCTGGGCGACACCCTCACCTTGGGCGACAAGGCATTTACCGTCACGCAACTGATCGCCAGCGAGCCGGACCGTGGCGCGTCCTTTTTGAATTTCGCGCCGAGAGTGATGCTGCCCCTGAGCGACCTGGCCGCCACGGCGCTGGTGCAGAACGGCTCGCGCGTATCGTACCGCTTGCTGCTGTCGGCGCCGCCCGCCAAGGCGGCCGAGCTTGCGCAATATCAAGCCTGGCTGGAAAGCCAGATCAAGACGCAGGCCATCAAGGGCGTGCGCATCGAATCGCTGGAATCGGGCAGCCCGCAAATGCAATCGACCCTGGACCGCGCCGACCGTTTTCTTTCCCTCGTCGGCTTGCTGTCGGCCATGCTGGCGGCCGTCGCCGTGGCGATGGCCGCGCGCCGCTTCATGCTGCGCCACCTGGACGCCTGCGCCATGCTGCGCTGCCTGGGCTTGACGCAAAACCAGGTCACGGCCATGTACGTGATCGAATTCCTGCTCGTCGGCCTGGCCGGCAGCGTCGTTGGCGTGATAGTGGGTTTCGGCGGTCACCTGGTGCTGCTGGAGCTGTTGGGCAAGCTGGTGCAAAGCGACTTGCCGCCCGTGTCCATGCTGCCCGCCCTGCAAGGCGTGGCCACCGGCATGCTGCTCTTGCTGGGCTTTGCCCTGCCGCCGATTTTGCAGTTGCGCAATGTGCCGCACAACCGCGTGATCCGCCGCGAACAGGAGCCGCCGCAGGCGCTGGCTCTGGCCACGTATGGCCTCGGCATCGCCGCCTTCGTCGTGCTGCTTTTGTGGCAGGCGGGCGACGTGAAACTGGCGCTGCTGACGGCGGCCGGTTTCCTCGGCGGCTTCGCCCTGTTCGGCCTGGCCGGCTGGCTGGGCATCCGCTCGCTGAAAACCCTGCGCGGTGCTTTCAATCACCAGGGCTGGCGTTTTGCCGTCACGTCCTTGCAGCGCCGGCCGGGTGCCACCGTCATCCAGGTGGTGTCGCTGGCCTTGGGCCTGATGGCCTTGCTGCTGCTGACGGTGGTGCGCGGCGACTTGATGGTGGCCTGGCGCAACGCCACGCCGCCCGATGCGCCGAACCGTTTCATGATCAATATCTTGCCGGAACAGAAAGAGCCGATCGCCGCGCGCCTGGCCCAGGCCGGCGTGGCCAACGCGCCCTTGTATCCGATGATACGCGGGCGCCTGGTGGCCGTGAATGGCAACACCATTACGGAAACCACCTACGAGGATGACCGCGCCAAAGGCCTGGCCGACCGCGAATTCAATCTGTCGACGATGGCCACGATGCAGGAAGAAAACAAGCTGGTCGCCGGCAAATGGTTCGGCAATGCGCCCGGCGCGCCGGCTGAAGCGTCCGTGGAAGAGGGCATCGCCAAGACCTTGAAATTGAAACTGGGCGACAAGCTGCGCTTCGACATCGCCGGCCAGCCCGTCGAAGCGGCCATTACCAGTTTGCGCAAGCTGGAATGGGGTTCGATGCGCGTCAATTTCTTTGTCATCATTAACCCGGCCGTCATGGCGGACACGCCGCAGACGTGGATCACGGCCTTTCACCTGCCGCCCGCGCAGGCGGACCTGGGCAACGCCCTGCTGCGCGACTACCCGAACCTGACGGTGGTCGACGTGGGCGGCGTGCTGAAACAGATACAGGGCGTGCTGGACCAGGTGGTGACGGCCGTCGAATTCCTCTTCGCCTTCACTTTGGCCTCGGGCTTGCTGGTGCTGTATGCGGCGCTGATGGGCTCGCAGGACGAGCGCACGCGTGAAGCGGGACTGCTGCGCGCGCTGGGCGCCACGCGGCGCCAGCTGGCACAAGCGCAGCTGATCGAGTTCTCGCTCGTCGGCGCGCTGGCCGGCTTGCTGGCGGCGTCGGGCGCGGCCGCCATGGGCTGGGCGCTGGCCACGTACCAGTTCAAGTTCGCCTGGAGTTTCGCGCCCGGCGTGTGGGCCTTCGGCCTGCTGGCCGGCGCCCTGTGCGCGATCGCCGGCGGCTGGCTGGGCTTGCGCAATGTCCTGAAACATCCGCCGCTGCAAACCTTGCGGGAAAACTAGGTGCCCACGCTGTCGTCCGCCTGCGCGCGTAAAAATTGCGCGTAGGACATGACCGGTTGACCCAGCTGGTGTGCCGGCACGTCGAACAGGGCCCAGAAATACGTCACGCGGCCTTGGCAGATGGTGGGCGCGGCGCAGTAGCGGAACCAGTTTTCGCCGATGTGCGCCGCATACATGCCGTCGCTGTCGGCGTCCGAAAAATAGGGGATCACGCGCATTTCCAGCAGGGCCAGCAGCAGTGACTCGGGCGCATCGCTGTCGCGCGCCATTTCGTACTGCGTGTGCAAGCTGCGTTCCGTCTCGATGATCATCAGCCTGGCCTGGCCGTCGCGCGTGAAGAACAGGATGCCGCTGGGATTGGGGAAAATATAGTATTCGACAAAACCATGGCGCCGGCACAGCTCGTGCACGACGGCGGCCAGCGCTTCGTCTTGCAGGAAACTGTAGTCGTGCAGCATCAGCAGGTCGCGCACGGTGTCCGATTGCTGCAGGAAGAATTCGCGTTGCAGGGAATGGACTTCCTGTTCCAGGATGTCGAGCGCATCGTCGTCGCTCTTCTTGATGTAGCGGTCGATCAAGCCCCGGTTGAAGGCCGTCACGGCCACCTTTTCATCGGCCGCGCCCGTAAATAAAATCTTCTTGCACGGCAAGTCACGCACGGCCTGGCAAAATTCCAGGCCATTCATCTGCGGCATCGAATAATCGACCACCAGCACGGAGGGCACGGCAAAGCGCTGTGCCTGGCCGCTGATGCGCCAGATGCGCTCGATGTCGAGCGCCACGTTGCACTGGTCGGGCGGCAGGTTCTGCGTGTCGAAGTTCACGTGCAGCGGCGTTTCGCCCGGTTGCGTGCTCTGGCGCAACCAGTGCAGGGCGCTGCTGGTGTCGTGGAAGGTCTTGCGCGCCAGGCCGGGATCGAGCTGGAACGCCAGGCTTTTCAGGAAGGAATCGCTGTCGTCGATCAGGACGGTCAGGGTCGGATGGGTGTAGACGGGCAGTTGCATGCGTCACCTTGCGGGGAAAGAGGATTGGAAGCGGGCAGGCATGGGCTGGGGAAACTCCAGGATGAAAATCGCATACGCGTGCTCGCGCGACACGCAGCGGATGCGCGCCTGCCAGGCCGTGATGATCTGCTGGCACAGGGCCAGGCCGATGCCGCTGCCGTTATGTACGGGATAGGAGTAAAAACGCTCGAAGATCAGCGGCAGGCGATTCTTTGCGATGCCGCAGCCCGTGTCGATGAACAGCAACCTGGGCACGGGACGGGCGCCGTCGATGACGATGCGCACTCTTCCCTTGCCGGCCCGCTGGATGGCTTTCAGCGCGTTTCTTAGCAGGTTCAGCAGGATCACCACGCACAGTTCGTCCTGTCCCGCGAACTGGAAGTCGGCGCGCACGTCCACCTTGACGCTGCTGCGCTGGTTGTTGCCGGTAAATGGGTAGCGCTTGAGCACGGAGCTGACCATGGCCAGCATCGATAGTGCCTGGCTGGGCTGGAGGTTGCGGTTCACGGCACTGGCGCTCATCAGGAACAAATCGATCATGTGCTGCATGTGGCGCACTTCGAACTGGATGCGCGTCAGGGCTTCCTGCAGCGGGGGCATGTCGTCCGCCTGGCCGGCCAGCTGCGGCAGCAGCCGGCGCATGCCACGCACATTGGCTTCCACGCTGGTCAGCGGCGTGCGCAGCTCGTGCGCCACGGAACCGAGTCCGGCCGCCAGGCCTGCCAGCCGTTCCCGTTCCAGTACCTTGCTGCCCACTTTCACCACGGACAGCGCGGCAATGGTGAACCAGTGCACGGGCAGTTGCTGCAGTACTTCACGCTGCAGCAGGAAGCCGCCTTCCCCTTGCAGGATGACGGCGAGGCAGGCGGCGCTGGTGCCGATCAGGTAGGCGCGGCAAGCCAGTTTCGTTTCGAAATGAAACAGCACGACCAGGCCGATCAGCAGCGATTCGCTCCAGATGGACGAAGCATGGTTCATCACAAACATGAAGGTAAAGAAGAATGGCAGGATGTAGCTGAGCGCGAACAGCAGGTAGCGCGACAGCCAGCGGGCCGAGAAGCGGCGCGCAAACAGGCCGGCCACGCAGATGCCCACGCCCGTCAGGCGCAAGGTCAGGTTTTCATAGGCTTGCGGAAAAAAGTAATGCCACAGCAAATAGTACAGCGGCATCGCCACCGTGCCCACGGCGGCCAGCATGGCGACCCTGCCGGCCAGGTTTTCATGCGGCATGCGCTCATGCAGCAGCGAATGGAGCAGGCGCCTGCGCCAGTATGTCCATCGTGCTTGCAATTGCTGCGTCATGACTCTGCCTTGATTCTCTTCAGAACATTATCATCGCGTAAATTTTCCTGGTTGAACGGTTATCTCGCCGGACATTGATATACGTCAATGGATGGGTTGGCGAGACGGTCAAGGCTTTAATCCGCAGCAAACATTTCCCTAGGAGAAAACTCATGACCATCGCTACCAGCTTGCCCATCCCATCGTTCGCCCGTGCCGAACACTGCCTGCCAGACTACATCGTGCGGCGCATGGATGCGCATCACATCACGCGCATCGAAAAATTGCTGGGCGGCCAACATCCCCACGCCTGGCAACCGACACCGGCCCATGCCATTTTCCTGGCCGGCAACGACTACTTGTCCATCGCCGCGGAGCCGGCGCTGGTGGCGGCCCAGGTGGCATCCTTGCAGGCGCATGCGGGCGGCATGCTGATGTCGGCCGTGTACTTGCAGGAAGGCAGTGAACAGCACCGGCTGGAAAGCCGGCTGGCCCGTTTCATGGGCTGCGAGGACGGCATCCTGGCGCAGTCCGGCATGGCGGCCAACGTGGGCTTGATCCAGTGTATCGCCAGCCCCGGCATACCCGTTTATCTCGACATGCAGGCCCACGCCTCGCTGTGGGAAGGCGTGCTGTCGGCGCAGGCCCAGGCCGTGCCTTTCCTGCACAACGACATGACCCACCTGCGGCGGCAGGTGGAAAAGCATGGCCGCGGCGTGATCGTCGTCGACGCCCTGTACAGCACCAACGGCAGTCTGGCGCCGTTGCTGGAACTGCTCGAAATCGCCGAGCGTAGCGACTGCGTGGTGGTGGTCGACGAGTCGCACTCGCTGGGCACGCATGGCCCGCAGGGCGCGGGCCTGGTGGAAGCGTGGGGCCTGGGTCACCGCGTGCATTTCCGCACGGCGTCGCTGGCCAAGGCCTTCGCGGGCCGGGCCGGCTTCATCAGCTGTTCCAGCCGGTTCAAGGGCTATTTTTTGTCCGAATCGCGGCCCGCCATCTTCAGTTCCTGCCTGCTGGCGCATGAGCTGGCGTGGCTGGGCGCGGCGCTCGATTTCATCATGGCCGCCGACGGACGGCGCGCCACCTTGCGGCGCCATACGCTGCAGGTGCGCGAAGGCTTGCGCGAACTGGGCTACAACGTCAGCGATGGCACGGAGCAGATCGTGGCGCTGGAGGCGGGCGGCGAACCGGCCACCCTGGCCCTGCGCCAGGCGCTGGAACGGCAAGGTATTTTCGGCGCCATGTTTTGCGCTCCGGCAACGGCGAAGAACCGCGCCCTCGTGCGCCTGACCCTGAATGCGGGACTCGACGAGGCGGCCATCGACCGGGTGCTGGCGGGCTGCGCCGCCATTCGCGCCGAAGCGGGCGTGGAACAGTGGCAGTCGACGCGGCGCCTGCGCAAGCTGGCGCTCGTGTAAGCGGCTGGCCGGCTGGCAGCGTCAGCCGGCCAGCTTGCCGAGGATGGCCGACAGCGCCGCCAGTTGTTCCGCCGGCGCGTCCTGCAGCAATTCGCGTCCCACCGCCTGCGCCGTGGTGCTGGCATGTTCCAGCAATGCCAGGCCGGCGGCGGTCAGCACGGCATAGCCGACGCGCGCGTCGCGCGCATCGGCCTGGCGCGCCACCAGGCCAATCTTTTCCAGCGGCATCAGAGAGCGTGTGACGCCAGAGGCCGTCAACGCCAGGCGCTCGGCCAGGTCGATGCGGCGCAGGCGCGCACCGGGGGCGCGCTGCAGCTGGTACAGCAATTGATAGTCGCTGAAGCTCAGGCCATGCAAATTGCCCAGGGTGCTGTCGAAGCGGCGCACGATGAGCGCCTGGGCGCGCGCCAGGCGCAGGCAAAAGTCCAGCGCGCCATCGCCGTCCGGCGAGAGGGGAGTGTGATCGTTCATGCCATCCTTTATATTTACTGCGAAGTGCTTGAGTACGCAAGTGTAATGCACCGCAGCTCAATACAGTGGCTGACCCTGTTCCAGCCAGTGCGCGCGGTGCAGGGCCAGCAGGGCGCCCAGTTCGGCGTCCGCATCGAAGGCGGGATCGTCGGGGAGCTTGAGCGTATCGATGACCGCGCAGGAAAAGGCCGCCGCGCCGTCGCGCCGCCAGTCCGCCTGCAGCGCCGCATTGCGGTGCTTGCCCAGGTTCAGTTCGAAGCGGTGCCGGTTCAGCATGCCGGGCGCGTTGCGGCTGCTTTCAAGCAAGGCGCGCCCGCTGGGCAAGTGCTGCAGGGCGATGATGCCCAGCGGCGGTGGCTGTTGCCGGTAAGCCGCTTTCAGGGCTGCTTGCTGTGTTTTATCCATAGTGAAACTTTCTCAAGGTTGAATGACGCAATCGGCTTCCCCGATGCGGGGGATGCCGGTCAGCAGGGCGGCGGCCACGGCAGCCGCCAGCAGCAGGGCGCCGCCGCCGCAGAACAGTTCGCCCACGGTGACGTGGCGCAGCAGCGCGCCCGTGGCCGCCGCGGACAGGGGCGCCAGTCCCAGGAAGATGCCCATGAACAATGCCATCGCCCGGCCCAGCATGGCGGGCGCCACGCGCCGCTGTATCCACGTAAAGATGGCCACCTGCACATAGCCGCCCAGCATGCCCGTGACGGCCAGCAGGGCTGCGCCTTGCCAGGCCGTGCTGATTTGTCCCAGCGCCATCAGCAGCAGGCCCACAACCGCATCGACCAGCAGCAGGGTGGCGCCGAAGCGGCGGCGCAGCCAGGCGCCGCCCAGGCTGGACGCCAGCATGCCGGCCAGGGTGCCGGCGCCGTGCGCGCCCATCAGCAGTCCCAGCGCCGCGGCGCCGTGCAGGCGCTCGCTGGCCAGCACGGGCAAGGCCACTTGCAGCGGACCCATGACGAAGAACGCCACCACCGCCCAGTAGGCATAGCAGCTGCGCAAGGGAAGGTCGCGCCAGACCATGGCCAGGCCCGCTGCCATGTCTTGCCACATGCCCTGCGCCGTGGCCGCTGCCAGTGGCCGCAGCTTGACTTGCCGCAAGGTCCAGGCGGAAAACAGAAACGTCAGCGCATCGATGGCAAAGGCGGCAGCCAGCGCCGCCATAGCGGTTTTCTGCCCGCCCCCGTGGGCGCCGAGCACGAGCGCCGCCAGCAGGGGGCCGGCCAGCAAGGACAACTGGCGCGCACCCATCTGCAAGCCATTGGCGCTCTGCAACGATTGCGGCGGCACGGCTTGCGGCAGGATGGCCGTGCCGGCGGGAATGGCGAAGGCGGACGCGATGCCCAGCGCCAGCGCGGCCGCATACGCGAGCGCCAGGCTGGCCTGGTCCAGCATCAGCAGGCCGGACAGCGCCAGCAGGATGGCGGCGTTCGCATATTTACTCAGCTGCAGCACGCGCCGGGGCGAGTAGCGGTCGGCGATGGCGCCACCGAACAAGATGAGCACGGCGCGCGGCGCGCCCATCAGGGCCACGGCGATGCCCAGGCTGAGGCTATCGTTCGTCAGGCTGAGCACCAGCCAGGGCAGGGCCAGCATGCTGAACTGGTCGCCCAGCATGGACACGAGGCCGCCGCCCAGCAGCCAGCGGAAATTGGTATTGCGTAGCAAATGCGATTCTGCGGTGGTCGACATGGTAGTTTTGTCCGTGTTTAAAGATTGCATAGTAGTTGATATAAGCTTGAGTAGTCAAGTATATTGCTTTTTATTGTGGCAGAGGCGCCGGCGCCGCATGGGCCGCCGGCGCTTGCGCTATCATGGCGGCCATGACTGATACCACTGCCCCCACCCTGTACGAGACCATCGGCGGCGCCCCCGTGCTGCGTGAAATGGTTGACCGTTTTTATGACTTGATGGAACTCGAAACCGAGTTCGCCGGCATCCGCGTCATGCATCCACCGTCGACGGACGGCTCGCGCGACAAGCTGTATTTCTTCCTGACGGGCTGGATGGGCGGACCGGATTTGTATATCGAGAAATTCGGCCACCCGCGCCTGCGCGCCCGTCACTTGCCCTACGCCATCGGCACCAGCGAGCGCGACCAGTGGCTGCGCGCCATGGCCTGGGCCATGGAAGACACGGGCATCGAAGAATCCTTGCGCGTGCGCCTGATGGAATCGTTCTATCAGACGGCCGACTGGATGCGCAACAAACCTGACTGACAGCCATGAGCCCTATCGAGTTTTACAGCCTGCTGGGCGCCGCCATTGTCGCCATCATTTTATTGCTATTGATCTTGCTGCGCCCCCGTGGCGCGACAGGCGATGGCGCCACCACCCTGGCCCTGGTGCAGCAGCACCAGCAGCAAAGCCTGGAACGCATCGACCGGGTCGAGCGCGAAGTGCGGCTGCAACTGCAGGCGTCGGCGCAAGCCACGCGGCAAGACCTGGCCACCAGCCTGGCGCAATTCCAGGCGGCGACCCTGCAACAGCTCGACAGCCTGCGCACGCAGATGCAGGCGCAGGGGAAAGTCGGGCGCGAGGAGCAGGCGCAAAGCCTGGCGCGCTTTGCCGACAGCACCAACCAGACGCTGGCGCAGCTGACGGAATCGAATGCGCAGCGCATGCTGGAAGTGCGCGCCACCCTGGAAAACAAGATCCGCGACTTGCAGGCCGACAATGGCGCGCGCCTGGAAGAGATGCGCAAGACGGTCGACGAGAAACTGCACGCGACGCTGGAGACGCGTTTGACGGCCTCGTTCCAGCAAGTGTCGGAGCGGCTGGAAAAAGTCCACCAGGGCCTCGGCGAAATGCAGCAGCTGGCGCTGGGCGTGGGCGATTTGAAGCGGGTGCTCACCAACGTCAAGACGCGCGGCACCTGGGGCGAAGTGCAGCTGGAAATGCTGCTGGAGCAGGTACTCACTGTCGACCAGTACGCGAAGAACGTGGAAACGGTGCCGGGCAGCGGCGCGCGCGTGGAATTCGCCCTGAAGTTGCCGGGCATGCTTGATGGCGGGCCGCCCGTGTGGATGCCGATCGATGCGAAGTTCCCCAAGGAACAGTACGAGCGCCTGGTCGAAGCGGCCGAGCGCGCCGATGCCGACGGTGTGGCCCTGGCCGGACGCGAGCTGGAACGGGCCGTGCGGGGCGAGGCGAAAACCATTGCCGAAAAATACCTGGCGCCGCCGCAAACGACGGATTTCGCCATCCTGTTCCTGCCCACGGAAGGCTTGTATGCGGAAGTGCTGCGCCGTCCGGGCCTGGCCGACGAATTGCAGCGCGTGCACCGGGTCAGCATCGCCGGGCCTTCCACCCTGACGGCCTTGCTTAACAGCCTGCAGATGGGTTTCCGCACCTTGGCGCTGGAAAAGCGCTCGTCGGAAGTGTGGCAAGTGCTGGGCGCCGTCAAGACGGAATTTGGCAAGTTTGGCGACGTGCTGTCGCAAACCCGCCTGACCCTGGAAAAGGCGGCGAAGAATATCGAAAGCGCGGAAGTGCGCAGCCGGCAGATGGCGCGCAAATTGAAATCCGTCGAAGCCTTGCCGGGCGAAGCGGCCGCCTTGCTGCTGGGTAAGGCGGACGCGGGGCTGTCCGCCGAGGCGGACGGCGAATAGCGCCGTCCGCGTTCAGGCCGCTGCCGCCGGCCGGCGGCGCAGCGTGGCGCTGACCAGCAGCGCCAGTCCCGCCAGCAGCATGGCCCAGGTGTGCGGTTCCGGCACGGCCGGCAGGACGGACAGGTCGGTGGGCGGCAGCGAGGGCAGGATGACGGTGGGGATAAATGGCTCGACGATGATGCTGCTGCCGCGTGGTGGCTGGCCACCGCCTATGCTCGACGGCAGCATCGTGTCGTTGCCGGTGCGCACGACATCGAAGACCAGCAGGGGCAGGCTGGCCACCACGGCCGGCGGCACGCCCGTGAACGAACCGCCATGCGCGCCGGCGGGATGCTCGATGACGGGCACGCCCGCCGCTGCGGGCGTGGCAGGCGTTGCCGCAGGTGCGGCTGCCACCGGCGTTGCGCCACCCGGCGCGGCACCTGCGCCGCGCGGTCCGGCCGCCGCCTGCGTGATGCGGCTGACATTGCGGCACACGGTGGGCACGAGGATGCAGGCGCCCTGCACGCAGTAGACGAGTCCCCGTTCCTGCATCTGCTCGCTCCAGCCTGCACGCGTGACATTGCGACAGACGCGGCCCGGCCCGAAATGCATGTCGCTGATGCGTGCATCGTAATTGCCCTTGCCGCGGATGGCGTCGCGGCTGATCACGACGATTTCATCATACTGGCGCGCGCGCATGCGCGCCTTCAATTGCTCGCGCACCTGTGGCGCGATGTCCGGGTAGCGGTCCACGGCGGCCACGACATCGCCCATGAACGGGTCGGCGCCCGGGCGATTCCAGCTACAGTGTTCCAGCACATCGGCCCGTGGGGGCCCTTTGGCATCAGCGGGCAGCGGTGCCAGCGACAGCATGCCGAGCAGGCAAGCCGCTCCCAGCATGCCGGCGCCCGCGATCCATGAACGGTGTCTCATTATTAGTTTCCTCGTGAAAACAATATCAAAATTGAATTTTTGTGGTGGGAGAAGATGTTATCACCGAAGAAACCCTCATATCAACAAATAAATAAAATTATTACAATTATTGTTGTGTTTATTTATATGTTATTTAGAGAAATAATTAATATTTTTATCTCGATAGGCGAGCAGTTACCACATGGGAAAATTGATTGCGAAGGGGTAATGCAAACGGCCCGCGCAAGACGGGCCGTTTGGAGGGCGGAGGGGTTTTGAGGGATGCGCCGCCGGCAGGCGGCGGTGCAACGATGGGTGTTAGATGCGGCCCGGGCAGGCTTGCGTATCGAAGGCGGGATAGCCGATGGCGGGCAGTTTGTGCAGCCACGTGCGCATCAAGGTGCGCGCGCCTTGCGCATCGTACTGTCGCCCCTGCTGCAAGTCCGCGGCGAGCGTGTCCAGCTCCGCGCAGATGGATTGCTTGCCGGCCTGGGCCGCCAGCAAGGAGGCCAGCAGTTCCGGCAGCACGGCCGCCGCCGGCGCCACCTGGCGCGTGGCGCGGTAGTGCTGCCAGTAGCGCTCGGCGGCATCGCCGTCAAAGCTGGGGACGAAGCCGAACGTGGCGTCATCGTGGTACAAGCGGTACACGGTGGGGAAGTAATGCGGACCCGTCAGTTCGCCAGGGAAGCGGTCGCGCCGCTGGACGTCGATGGCCAGCGATCCGTTGCGCTCCACGCGCACGGGACTGGGCGAGTCGTACTGGTCCACGCTCACCATCGCTGGCGAGCCGCCTTGCAGCAAGATGATCTTTTGCGTGTAGTGGCGCCCGCCCAGGTGGCCGCACACGGCCACGAAGCGGTCGTTGATGGCGGTGACGGCCGCAACGACGCCGCAATCGGGGCGCAAGGGCGTGTTTTCCTGCCACACGAGCGCCTGGTCGCTGGTGCGCACGATGCTGACGCGGCCCACGGTTTCGCCGTGCAAGTCACCGCTTGCTTCCTCGATGCGCTCGTCGAAGCGTACCGTGTAGCCATTGCTGTGGACTTCGCCCGCATACGCCGCCATGCCCTGCAGCAGGGCTACTACCAGTATCAGTTTCATAACAATCCATGGAATAGCACGATATCGACCAGGTCGCCGGCGGCCACATGGCCTTGCGCTTCGTGCAGCACGATCATGCAATTGGCTTGCGTCATCGAGCGCAGGATGCCCGAGCCTTGCGCACCCGTCACGCGCACGTGCTGGCACCCATCCGCGCCCTGTTCGACGATGCCGCGCTGGTATTCCGTGCGGCCCCGTTTTTTGCGGATAGGCGCTTGCGCCGCCACTTGCAGCAGCGGCAGGCTGGAACTGTCCGCATCGGCGCCCATCAGGCGCAGCAGGGTGGGGCGGGCGAGGAAATAAAACGCCGCCATCACGGCCACGGGGTTGCCGGGCAGGCCCAGCAGCAAAGCCGTGTCGCCCTCGCTGGCAATCCGGCCAAAGGCCATGGGACGGCCCGGACGCATGTTGATTTGCCAGAAGGCCACTTCACCGAGGCGCGCCAGGATCTCGCGCGTAAAATCGGCCGCGCCGCTGGATACGCCGCCCGAGGTGACGATGACGTCGGCCGAGGCGCAGGCGCCACGCAGGGCCGCTTCCAGCGCTTGCGGATTGTCCTTGACGATGCCCATGTCGAGCACGTCGCAGCCGAGGCGGGTCAGCATGCCCAGCAGGGTGTAGCGGTTGCTGTCGTAGATGCAGCCGGCGTCCAGCGGCTCGCCGATCGAGCGCAATTCGTCGCCCGTGGAAAAGAAGGCCACGCGCAGGCGGCGGCGCACGGGTACCGCGGCGATGCCCAGCGAAGCCAGCAGACCCAGTTCGGCCGGTCCGAGTCGTTTGCCTTGCAGCAAAGCTGGCTGGCCCTGCATCAAGTCTTCGCCCTTGAAGCGGCGGTTGTCGCCGGGGCGGATGCAGTCGGGCGCCACAGTAATGCTGCTTGCGCCCGCTTGCTGTACCAGTTCCTGCGGCACCACGCTGTTGCAGCCGTCCGGCATGACGGCGCCCGTCATGATGCGCGCGCATTGTCCGCGCTGTACTGTGACCGTGCCGGGACGCCCGGCCAGGATGGTGTCGACCACGGCCAGGGTGACGGGGGTGTCGCCGCCGAGGTCGGCCCCAAGATCAGCGCCATGCAGCGCATAGCCATCCATGGCGGAATTGTCGTGCGCGGGCACGCTGATGGGCGAGACGATGTCGGCTGCCAGGATGCGCTCGAACGCTTGCGGCAGCGGCAGTTCCTCGATTTCGGCGACGGGGGTGACCGTGCCGGCCAGGATGGCTTGCGCCATTGGCACGGACAAGCCCTGCGCCTGCAGGGCGGCCAGCTCGTCCGGGGTATTGATGTTGCCGAACGCGCTATTGTTCTCGAACAGTACTTCGGCCAGCTTCAGGGGGCCGTGCCAGGTGCGCATGCGGCGTTCCCCGCCGCGCAGGTACGAGTCTAACTGGGGCAGGGCAGAGGTTTTCACCAGGCAGAAGACGGGGTGCGGGCGGCGCACAGTTTGCCCCGTCGCTGGGTAGATTTCCTCGGTGACGGCGATGGCCAGGTCGGCATCGTTCTCGGCCAGGCCGGCCGCCAGGCGCGCGGCCAGGTCGGGCGGCAGCAATGGCGAATCGCACGGCACGGTCAGCAGGTAGGGCGTGCCGGCATGTTGCATGCCGCTGTGCAAACCTGCCAGCGGACCCAGCTGGCCCGGCAGCACGTCCGGCCACACGGGCAGGCCGAAGTTTGCGTAATCGCCGGCGTCCGCGTGGACACTGATGGCCAGCTGGCCCACTTGCGGCGCCAGGCGCTGCAGCACGTGGCGGGCCAGGGGCTGGCCATGCAGGGGCAGCATGCCCTTGTCGCGCTGGCCCATGCGCGTGCCGAGGCCGCCGGCCAGGATCAGGCCGGTAATGTCGTGTTTGTTGATCATGTCAGGTAGAAAAATGGGGGCATGCGCCATGGTAGCAGCGGCGGGCCTGCGCCGCGCCCGATTCAGCCGCCGATGTACGACATTTCCACTTTCTTTTTACCGTAATCAAGCGAGCCGCCCGTCAAATCCGTCTGGCTGGTGCGCAATTGTGAATAGCGGTCGCCGCGGCCGCGCCACAGTTGCGCCACGGCCGAGGAGATTTCCGCGTCGCTGCGGCCGCCGCGCAGCAGGCTGCGCAAGTCGTGGCCGCTGCTGGCGAACAGGCATGTGTACAGTTTGCCCTCGGTCGAGAGGCGGGCGCGGCTGCAGTCGGCGCAGAACGCTTGCGTGACGCTGGAAATGAGGCCGATCTCGCCGCCGCCATCCGCGTAGCGCCAGCGCGCCGCCGTCTCGCCCGTGTAGTTCGGGTTAATGGGCAGCAAGGGCATGTGCGCGGCGATGCGCCGCACCACTTCGGCGGACGGGATGACTTCCTGCAAGTTCCAGCCGTTCGAGGCGCCCACGTCCATGTATTCGATGAAGCGCAGGATGTAGGGCGTATCCTTGAAGTGGCGCGCCATGGGCACGATTTCCTGCTCGTTCATGCCGGCCTTGACGACCATGTTGATCTTGATGGGTCCCAGGCCGGCGGCATGCGCCGCATCGATGCCGTGCAACACGTCGGCGACGGCGAAATCCACATCGTTCATGCGCTTGAAAGTGGCGTCGTCGAGCGAGTCGAGCGACACGGTGACCCGGTTCAGGCCCGCATCCTTGAGCGCCTGCGCTTTTCTGGCCAGCAAGGAGCCGTTGGTGGTCAGGGTCAGGTCCAGCGGCTGGCCCGACGGCGTGCGCAGGGCGGCCAGCATGGCGATGAGCTTTTCGATATTCTTGCGCAGCAGCGGCTCGCCGCCCGTCAGGCGGATCTTTTCCACGCCGTGCTCAACGAACAGGCGCGCGATGCGCGTGATTTCCTCGAACGACAGCAAATCCGTGTGCGGCAGGTACACGTGGTTCTTGTCGAACACGTCCTTCGGCATGCAATACACGCAACGGAAATTGCAGCGGTCGGTAATCGAGATGCGCAAGTCGTGCAGGGGCCGGCCCAGGCTGTCGGCCACGTTGCCGCTCGGGCTTTCCAGCTGCGCGGGGATCGCCGGTGCCCCATTGCGGGCTTCGGCGAGGTAGATAATCTTGTCAGCCATGAAAGGTGATACCACTTACGTTAAATCGGTCAAGGCAGATACGATAGCACGAGGCCGAAGATGGCACAGGCGAGCAGCAATTTGATGGTGCCCACTTGAAACCGGATCAGCGCCACGCCGGCCGCCAGCGCGATGGCGATCGCCAGCCAGTCCCAGTGCGGCAGCGGATTTTCCTGCCAGAAGACGTGGTGGCCAAAGAACAGGGCCAGGCTGGCGATGACGCCCACCACGGCCGCCGAAATGGCCGTTAGGGGCGCGCTCAGGCGCAAATTGCCGCGCGACGCTTCCACCAGCGGCGCACCGGCCAGGATGAAGATGAACGAGGGCAAAAAAGTAAACCAGCTGGCGACGAGCGCGCCGCACACGCCCGCCAGCCACAGCTGCTCGCCTGCGACCGCATGGCTCCAGCCGCCGACAAAACCGATGAAGGCGACGATCATGATCAGGGGGCCGGGCGTCGTTTCGCCCAGCGCCAGGCCATCCATCATTTGCGCGCTGCTGATCCAGTGGTAGTGGTCGGCGGCGCCCTGCACCAGGTAGGGCAGCACGGCATACGCGCCGCCGAACGTCAGCAGGGCCGCCTTGCTGAAAAACACGCCCATCTGCGCCAGCGGCTGGTCCGCGCCGCCCGCCAGCGCCAGGCCCAGCCAGGCTAGAAAGGCCAGCGCCAGGCCCACGGCGGCCGTGCCAAGCAGGCGCGGCCAGCGGAAGCGCGCGTGCTCCGGCGTGGGCGTGTCGTCATCGATCAGGGCGGCGCCGTAGCGGGCCGCGCCGCCATGAGAGGTACTTTTGGCATGAAAATGCGCCGGCAGCCAGCGGCCGCCCGCCATGCCCAGCAGGGCGGCGGCGAACACGATCAGCGGAAATGGCAGCCGTAGCGCGGTGATGGCGACAAATGCGGCCGCCGCGATGGCGATCAGGGCGGGGCTGCGCAAGGTGCGCCGGCCCAGGCGCCAGGCGGCTGCCAGCACGATGGCGACGACGGCCGGCTTGATGCCGTACAGAACGCCGGCGATGGCGCCCACGTGGCCATACGCCATGTACAGCCAGGACAGGACGATCAGCACCCCCAGCGAGGGCAGCAAAAACAGCAGGCCCGCCATCAGGGCGCCGCGCGTGCGGTGCATCAGCCAGCCGATGTAGATGGCCAGCTGGGTCGCTTCCGGCCCCGGCAGCAGCATGCAGTAATTCAGGGCGTGGAGGAAACGCTGTTCGGAAATCCAGCGCCGTTTTTCCACCAGTTCCGCATGCATCATGGCGATTTGCCCGGCCGGGCCGCCAAAGCTGACGCAGCCCAGCTTGAGCCAGTACCAGAAGGCGCTGCGCAGGCTGACGGGGGAAGGAGTGGCGTGCTCGTGCATGGCGGCTGGCTGGCAAAAAAGTGGACGTAAAAAAAGGGGAAGCCTGAGCTTCCCCTTTCATCATTGGCTGGGCGAACCCCGCCCGCTTATGGACGTTGCGTGTTGACCTGGATCAACGGCTCATCCGATTGCGGCGGCAATGGCTTGCGTTCGCGTGGCTTGCGTACCGGAGCAACTGCCTTGGCAGCCGCTTCCTGCGCCAGGCGCAGTTTTTCCGGATCGGTGGCCGCCAGGGTCAGGCCGGCCGAACCGAGCACAGCGCTCAAGTCCAGCGGCGCGGCGGCTGGTGCTGCCGGAGCAGGAGCCGGAGCAGGAGCAACGACGGGCGCTGGCGCTGGTGCAGGAGCCACAACGGGAGCCATTTCGGCAACTACCGGGGCCGCTTCCACCACGGCAGGTGCCGCTTCGGCGACTGGCGCTGCTGCTGGAACTTCTTCCGCCACGACGACGGTTTCCACGACAGCAAGCGTTTCCACGACTGGCGCCGCTTCGACGATGACTTCCGCTGGCGCAGGCGCTGGCGCCGGTGCGGCTTCCGCTTTTTCGGCGAAGCTGTACTCGGCAGCTGGTGCTGGTTCGGCAGCGGCTGGTTCAGCTTGCGCTGCAGCAACGACGGCTTCCACAGGGGCTGGCGGCACGATCACTTCAGCAGCTGGTGCGGCTTCTTCTACCTTGGCGATGTCCACGACCTTGGCGACTTCGACCACTTCAGCCACTTCAGCCACGACGGCTGGTGCGGCTTCGGCTACAGCTTCGACTGGCGCGACAGCGACGTCAGCGGCGGCTTCCGGCGCCGGAGCGACCGTAAAGCTGATCACTGGCGCGTCCTGGCCGTCGTTGTCACCGTTTGCCGATTCGATCAGCTCGCCCGTTTCGCGGTCGCGGCGGTTGCGGTTGCGGCCACCACGACGACGGCGGCGGCGCGGTTCTTCGCCTTCCACGTCGTTTTCCGTCTCTTCGCCTTCAGGACCGGCATTTGCCGGTGCTTTCAGCAGGTTCGCCGGTGCGGCGTCGGATTCCGGACCGCTTGACGCCACGACCACATTCACCGCGCTGGCGGTGGCGCCAACCAGGGCCAGTTCTTCAGCTTTCACTTCAGTAACAACAGCCTTGTCGGCGCGTGGTTCGCGGCCTTCGCGTGGCTGGCGTGGCGGACGTTCGGCCCGTTCCGGGCGCTCTGCGCGCTCAGGACGTTCCGCGCGTTCCGGACGCTCACCGCGTTCGCGTGGCGCCGCCGTTGCATCGCCGGCTTCACGCGGTTCGCGTGGCGGACGCGGTGGACGTGGCGGACGGGCCGCTTTTTCCAGTGCTTCAGCTTCCTTGGCTGCATCGTCCTGGGCTGGGCGGCCCTGGCCTGGTTCGCGTTCTTCGCGGCCAGGCTTGCCGTTGCGGCCACGGCCACGCGGGCCACGGCTGTTGCGGTCGCCGCGGTCGGCGCCGGCCGGCTTGGCTGGGGCGACAGGTGCTGGTGCCGGTGCCACCGGTGCCGGAGCGCCGGTGAAGAAGCTGATGATCTTGGCGATCAGGCCTTGTGGTGCGGCAGGCGCGGCCACTGGAGCCGGTTTCGCTTCGACGGGCTTGCGCTCGACCAGCGGTGCCGGCTGGTCAGGGGTGATCGTCTTGACGACGGCTTCCTGGCGCGGCTTGGCTTCTTCCTTCTGGCGCTTGCTGTAAGCCATGTCGGTTTCAGCGCTTTCAGCCAGGTTGTAGCTGGCCTGGCTGTCTTCCAGACGCGGATCGTCGTGCTTGATGCGTTCCAGCTTGTAGTGCGGCGTTTCCAGATGCTTGTTCGGGATCAGGATCACGGCGATGCGGTGGCGGTTTTCGATCTTCAGCACTTCGCCGCGCTTTTCGTTGAGCAGGAAGGCGCCCACGTCCACGGGCACTTGCACGTGGATGGTGGCCGAGTTTTCCTTCATGGCCTCTTCCTGGATGATGCGCAGCACCTGCAGGGCGGACGATTCCGTATCGCGGATGTGGCCGGTGCCGGAGCAGCGCGGGCACGTCACGTGCGAACCTTCGGACAGCGAAGGGCGCAGGCGCTGGCGCGACAGTTCCATCAGGCCGAAGCGCGAAATCTTGCCCATTTGTACGCGGGCACGGTCATGGTGCAGCGCGTCTTTCAGGCGCTGTTCCACTTCGCGCTGGTTTTTCGCCACTTCCATGTCGATGAAGTCGATGACGATCAGACCGCCCAAGTCGCGCAAACGCAGCTGGCGGGCCACTTCTTCGGCCGCTTCGCAGTTGGTGTTGAAGGCCGTTGTCTCGATGTCCGAGCCGCGCGTGGCGCGGGCCGAGTTGACGTCGACGGAGACCAGCGCTTCGGTGTGGTCGATCACGATGGCGCCGCCCGATGGCAACGGCACGGTGCGGCTGTACGCCGTTTCGATTTGATGTTCGATCTGGAAGCGCGAGAACAGCGGCACGTCGTCGCTGTAGCGTTTTACGCGGTGCACCATGTCGGGCATCACGTGGCTCATGAACTGGTGCGCCTGGTCGTAGATCTCGTCGGTGTCGATCAGGATCTCGCCGATGTCGGGCTGGAAGTAGTCGCGGATGGCGCGGATCACCAGGGAAGATTCCTGGTAGATCAGGAAGGCGCCGTTGGCTGACTTGCCGGCGCCTTCGATGGCGCGCCACAGTTGCATCAGGTAATTCAAGTCCCACTGCAGTTCATCGACGTTGCGGCCGATGCCTGCCGTGCGGGCAATCACGGACATGCCAGCTGGCAAGTCCAGTTTATCCATGGTTTCGCGCAATTCCTGGCGCTCTTCACCTTCCACGCGGCGCGATACGCCACCGCCACGCGGGTTGTTCGGCATCAATACCAGGTAACGGCCGGCCAGGGAAACAAACGAGGTCAGGGCGGCGCCCTTGTTGCCGCGCTCTTCCTTTTCAACCTGGACCATGATTTCCTGGCCTTCGCGCAGCGCTTCCTTGACGGAAGCGTTACGTACGTCGACGCCTTCGCGGAAATACGTGCGGGCAACTTCCTTGAAAGGCAGGAAGCCGTGGCGGTCTTCGCCATAGCTGACGAAGCACGCTTCGAGCGATGGCTCGATGCGCGTGATCACGCCCTTGTAGATGTTGGATTTGCGCTGTTCGCGCCCGGCTGTCTCGATATCGATGTCGATCAGTTTTTGTCCGTCGACAATCGCTACGCGCAGTTCTTCTTGCTGCGTGGCATTAAACAACATGCGTTTCATTTTTATAACTCCGCGACCCGTAGGCCATCTCAAAGCCGCTTCCGGGGAAGCGGCGAAAGTACAGGGATATATGCGAGAACGGGAGTGTTGGCGGGGGAAATGCCCAGGCGTGCGGAGCAACAACGCGTACGAGATATGCGTTACGGCCGCAACAGGCGCGGTGAGGTCAATCGTCATGCCGAGTGCACAGGACACTTGCAACTCATCTGAAACAGCCCGGATGAGAATGAACTGCATCGGGGGCAGAGAATGCAAGTGGTCAGCAAATTCAGAGCCAAAATCGTTAGCCGGCTCATTACAGGGATCGCGATGGCGAGGCTTGGCCTCAGCCTATCATCGACAACCCTCAGTATTTGGCCACATACGGGGTTTGGCGAAAACGGCAAGCGTTATCAACTTCATCAACCCGCGAGCCCGACTCGATAAGTCGCGCTAACGGGTACTTATCCTTATAATCCCACACTCACTTCAGCATCTCCACGCGTTATCCGATTACAACTACGGTGCAACCTTGATTCGCGCAGGGATGGTGCATATACATTTTTTTCCACCGAATTTGCAATTTGGCGAGGCCGGTGGAGACGCCCCTGTGTAAAATGTGCTTTTATTCTTACACTCGCAGCAGCCAGGGCCGCAGCAAAAACAATTATATATTCAAAATGAAGGACTTAGAGAGATTTCTGGGAAGACATAGTAAATGAAGAGTCAAAAAGATGTTGTTCCCCCTTCAACACCCCCGGTTCAGCCGCAAGCCCAATTCGTAACGATCGCCGAGGAAGAAGCAGGCCAGCGCATCGACAACTACTTATTAAGAGTGTGCAAGGGAGTGCCTAAAAGCCACATATACCGGATCTTGCGATCGGGAGAAGTGCGGGTTAATAAAGGCCGTATCGATCAGCTGTACCGTCTCGCCGCCGGCGACGTGGTGCGCATTCCACCCGTGCGCGTGGCCGAAAAGGCGCCCACGGGCGCGCCGGCCGCCGAATTCAAGATCATCTTCGAGGATGCGCAACTGCTCGTCATCGACAAGCCGGCCGGCGTGGCCGTGCATGGCGGCTCGGGCGTGTCGTTCGGCGTGATCGAGCAATTGCGCGCTTCGCGCCCCGACGCCAAGTTCCTGGAACTGGTGCACCGCCTGGACCGCGACACGTCCGGCTTGCTGTTGCTGGCAAAGAAACGCACGGCATTGACGAATTTGCATGAGCAGATGCGCGACGGCGTCACCGACAAGCGCTACCTGGTGCTGGTAGCAGGCGACTGGAAGAATGCGCGCCAGCATATCAAGTTGCCATTGCATAAATATACGACGGCCGAGGGCGAGCGCCGGGTGGCCGTGCAGGCCGATGGTCTGGCATCGCACACGGTGTTTTCACTGTTGCATAAATATCACAACTTCGCCTTGCTGGAAGCGGAATTGAAAACGGGACGCACGCACCAGATCCGCGTGCACCTGTCTTCCTCCGGTTTCCCCATCGCCGGCGACGATAAATATGGTGACTTTGCCCTCAACCGTGCCCTGTTGAAAGCCGACAGCACGCGCGGCGCCCTGAAACGCATGTTCCTGCACGCGCACCAGATCACGTTTACGCATCCGGAAACGGGCAAGACGATGACTTTGAACGCGCCGCTGGCTGCCGAATGCGAGCGTTTCTTGGTAAGCTTGGGCAAACCATTGGCCGTTGCCGCACGATAAGTATCCACGTGTGCGCGCGACACTACTCACAAGGTAGTCAGTCGCCATCATTCATTCTCAAGGAGCCGGCGGCTATGTCGTCGGGAAACATGGCAAGAAAGCAATTTGATCTGATCGTCTTCGATTGGGACGGTACCCTGATAGACAGTACCTCGACCATCGTCAAGTGCATCCAGGCATCGGCCAAAGACCTGGGCTTGCCTATCCCCACCGAGTTGCTCGCTTCGCATGTGATCGGCCTGGGCTTGCAGGAAGCCATGCAGCTGGTGATGCCCGACGTGGAGCCGAAATACCATGCGCGCATGGCGGAACGCTACCGTTATCACTACCTGTCGCGCGACCATGAACTGGCGCTGTTTCCTGGCGTCTACGAAATGTTGCAGGAATTGTCGCAGCAAGCCTACTTTCTCGCCGTTGCCACGGGCAAGAGCCGTGTCGGCCTGAACCGCTCCCTGAATGCCGTCAAGCTGCTGTCGCTGTTCGATGCGACGCGTTGTGCTGACGAAACCTTTTCCAAGCCCCATCCGGCCATGCTGCAGGAGCTGACGCGCGAACTGGGGCAGGATATGCGCCGCACCGTGATGATCGGCGACACCAGTCATGATTTATTGATGGCAAGCAATGCAGGCGCGGCCAGTATTGCCGTAGAGTATGGAGCGCATCCCGTGGAGCAGTTGCAAGCCTGCAATCCCCTGTATTCGGCCGCCACGGTGGCGGAGCTGCATCAATGGCTGAGCGAGCACGCATGATGAACGATGTTGTCGATGTATTCATTTGCGCCGCCGACGCTGTGGCTGACGGCGGCAAGGGCGTGCGCTTTCCCGTTTCGGCCGGTGGCGAAGCGACCACGGGCTTTGTCGTGCGCCACGGCGGCAAGGCGTATGGCTACCTGAACCGTTGCGCCCATGTGCCGATCGAACTGGACTGGGCGGAAGGCGAGTTTTTCGAGTCCAGCGGTTTGTATCTGATGTGTTCGACGCATGGCGCCATCTATGTGCCGGAAAGCGGCCTGTGCGCGGGCGGCCCCTGCAAGGGAGGGCGCTTGCGTCCGATCGCCGTGACCGAGCGCGATGGCCAGCTGTACTGGCAGCCCGACGAATATGTTCAGCCATTGCCGGCCTGAGGCCGGGGCAGGCCTTCTGTAATTTAAGCAAAGTGAACCATGAGCGATAACACGAATGACAAGCTGGACAGCAGCGCGCCAGCCGCCGGCCACGGCGCCCCTGCGGGACGCTGGGAGCGCGACGTGCTGGAAAAGCTGGTATTTGCCACTTTGCAAGAGCAACGCGCGCACCGCCGCTGGAGCATCTTTTTCAAGGTTTTCGGCCTGCTGATCGTGCTGTTCGCCCTGTGGGTGTTTTATGACTACAACACGGCCGACGACAGCGAAACCCTCGGCCGCCATACGGCCCTGATCGACATCAGCGGCGCCATCGAGTCCGAAGGCAGCGGCTCGGCCGCCGTCGTCATCCCCGCGCTGGACAAGGCGTTTTCCGATGCCGGCTCCGTGGCCGTGGTGCTGCATATTAATAGTCCGGGCGGCAGTCCCGTGCAGGCCGGCATGATCGTCGACGAGATGCAGCGCCTGCGCAAGGGCTATCCGGACAAGCCTTTGTATGTGGTGGTCGATGAAATGTGCGCCTCGGGCGGCTATTACATCGCTGCCGCCGCCGACCGCATCTACGTCAACAAGGCCAGCGTGGTCGGCTCCATCGGCGTGCTGATGGATGGCTTCGGCTTTACGGGCGTGATGGAAAAGGTCGGCGTCGAGCGCCGTTTGCTGACGGCGGGCGAGAACAAGGGTTTCATGGATCCGTTCAGCCCCCTGACGGAAAAGCACAAGGCGTATGCGCAGAGCATGCTCAATGAAATCCACCAGCAATTCATCGACGTTGTGCGCGCGGGACGGGGCAAGCGCCTGAAGGAAACCCCTGACACCTTCTCGGGCCTGTACTGGACGGGTGCGAAAGCCGTGGAAATGGGCCTGGCCGACGACTTCGGCACGGTCGACAGCGTGGCGCGCGACGTCGTCAAGGCGGAAGACATCGTCGACTACACGCAGCATGAAGGCTTGCCGGAACGGGTACTCAAGAAGTTTGGCGCCGCCATGGGCGCGGGCGCCATGAAGGCAGCCGTGCAGCAGTCACAACCGGCGTTGCGCTGAGAACATCACTGTTAGCTGGCAGGCAAGCCAGTCGAGAATGATTTTCAATAAGGTGGTAAATTGGCTTGAAAAAGGGGCTGCTTGGGCTATAGTGAAAGCGTAGTTCTTTTCAAGGAGGGGCGATATATCAACTATGTTGTCAGTACTAACTTGATTGGCAGGTCCTGGAACTACTTGCCGCATCGCAGATGTGGTTTTGAGTGAATTTACATTCCTCACTAAAGTCCCGATGGGGCTTGGGAACGGCGGCGCAATGCCGCCGTTTCCTTTTGTGTGTGCAAGATGGGTCGGTGTGGCTGAATGTTGTTGTCTGGGCTGGGCGTGCGGGCAAGGCAGGCATGCGAGGGCGGGGCATGGCTGGTCGCATGGGCCGCGTTCAGGCGGCGCAGCCGTTGCAGTGCGCGGGCAGGAGCGCGGTGCTTGCCTGCCGGGCCGCCGCTGCACTGGCGCTGCTGTTGGCGCTGCTGTCGGGCGGCATGTCCGCCATGGCAGGCGCGATGACGCTGTCGCTCTCCGCGTTCGCGTCCGCATGCGCAAAACCGCCCAGTTCCAGCCAGCACATGAAATGGCATTGCGCCTCGGCATGCCAGTGCGTCTGGCCTGCAGGCGCTGGCGGCGCGTCCGCATCGTGCGGCGCCGGGGCGCTGCTCCAGCGCGCCACGCCGAGCCTGACTTTGTGCATGGCCGCCTGTTCCGCGGCGATGCGTTGGCGCATGTCGGCGATGCTGCCTTGTAAGGCGATGGTATCGGTATGCTTCATACAATGTCCTTGTGAGTCGTTGTCTGGTTATTATTCCTAAAGCTCGTTAGGCGGATTCCTAACGAAGTTTCAGTCTATCAACGCGATATTTCGAGCGCTTGATATTTCTCAAAAGAATCAACCATTTCTCGCCAAATCTCACCTTGTTCTTTTTGGTATTTCTGCATGCGCCATGGTTTCGTGCAGCCTGGACCGCTGCGCAGGCGCCAGCTGCCGCCGCTTCACGCTGCCAGCTGCTTCTGGTAAAGTCACGCCCATGAGTAAATTATCCCTAGACCGCATCCTGCAATCGCAGGGTTTTGGCACCCGTAAATATTGTCGTTCCCTCATCGAGGATGGCGATGTCGTCATCGATGGCGTCACCCAGACCAATTACCGCACCACCGTCGAGACCGACGGCCTGGTGCTGCACGTGTTCGAAGAAGAGTGGGTCTACCGCGCGCACCTCTACCTGGCGCTGAACAAACCTGCCAATTTCGAATGCTCGCGCAAACCCAGCCATCATCCTGGCGTATTGACCTTGCTGCCGGAACAATTCACCTGGCGCGAAGTCCAGCCCGTCGGCCGGCTCGACCACGATACGACCGGCATGCTGCTGATGTCCGACGATGGCCCGTTTATCCATGCACAATCGTCGCCGAAGCGCCACGTTCCCAAGATTTACCAGGCCACTACGCAAGAGCCCGTGACGGATGAGCTGGTAGCCCTGCTGTTGGCCGGTGTGCAATTGCATGACGAACCGGCCCCGCTGGCGGCCCTCGTCTGCGTCAAGCGCGGCGAACACCAGCTGGAAATCGTGCTTGAACAAGGCAAATACCACCAGGTCAAGCGCATGCTGGCCGCCGCCGGCAACCATTGCAGCGCGCTGCACCGTTCCGCCATCGGCAGCCTGACCCTGGAATCGCTGGGCATTGCCGAAGGCGAGTGGTGCTATCTCACGCCAGAACAACTGGCGCTGCTGGCGTAAATCCCTTCTGACCGCCAAAGCCGGGAATATCCCGGCTTTTTGGCGTCTTTAGTCCCCAATTGCCTGCATTTGACGAAGTTTCCCGCCCATGAAATTAGCAACCCTGAACGATGGCACGCGCGATGGCCAGCTGGCTGTCGTCTCGCGCGACCTGAAAACGGCCCACCTGGCCGACGGCATCGCCCCGACCCTGCAAAAGGCGCTCGACGACTGGAGTTTCATCGCGCCCCAGCTCGATTTGCTGTACCAGACCATCAACAGCGGCCGCGGTCATCGCGCTTTCGAGTTCGATCCGGCCAACTGCATGGCGCCCTTGCCGCGCAGCAGCTTGCGCGTGGCCGGCGCGTCCTATCTGCAGCAGGTCGAGCGCGCCTGCAAGGCTGCTGGCGTTGATGTGCCCGCCAACTTGCGCGAGGCGCCACGGCTGTATCAGGGCGCCAGCGACGATTTCCTCGGCGCCCATGACGACATCACCCTGGCGCACGAGCAGTGGGGCATCGATTACGAGGCAGGCATCGCCGCCATCACGGATGACGTGGCCATGGGTTCCACGCCCGACCAGGCGCACCTGAACATCAAGCTGTTGATGCTGGTCAACGACATCACCTTGCGCAACCTGGCGCCCGACGAGCAAGCCAGTGGCTACGGCTTCCTGCAGGCGAAACCGGCCATGGCCTGCTCGCCTGTGGCCATCACGCCCGATGAGCTGGGCGACGCCTGGCGCGGCGGCAAGGTGCATTACGCCCTGCGCTGCAGCCTGAACGGCAAGTTGACGGGCCAGCCCCACGCGGGCGCCGACATGGCCTTCAATTATCCGCAATTGCTCGCTCATCTGTGCCAGACGCGCAACGCGCGCGCCGGCAGCGTGGTCAGCGCGGGCGGGGTCGCCAACAAAGAAGTCAAGAAGGGATTTTCCAGCATCGTTGAGCGACGTAACCTGGAGATGATCGCCGATGGCATCGCCAGCACGCCATTCCTGTTGTTTGGTGATGTGGTCCGGCTGGAAATGCTCGGTGATGACGGTAAATCCTTGTTTGGCGCCATCGAGCAGACCGTGAAGCAGGCCGAGGCGCGCAAGTCCCGCTAAGGTTACTGGAGAGCAAAGGAAAAGCAGGGGATTAGCCCTCCTTTTCCCTTGATGGCGTTGCGCTAATTAAACCGATAATGCGTCATGCCCAGTCCGTATTGCGCCTAGCCAGGCTGCAGGACTTCACCGGAGTTGATTGATGTCGGAAGACAGCGACGCAGAAAAGACCGAAGCCGCGTCACCGAAGCGCCTCGAGCAGGCGCGTGAGGAAGGCGACGTTCCGCGATCGCGTGAAGTGGCAACGTTTACTGTGTTGATGGCGTCCGGCTGCTGCCTGTGGTTTGCCGGCGACGCCATCGTGCGGCGGCTGACGGCCGTGATGGTTTCCGGCCTGACCCTGGACCGCGAGCAGATCCTCAATCCCGACGCGATGATGTTGCGCATCGGATACGACGTGGGCTCCGTCTTGCTGACTTGCCTGCCGTACGCGCTGGCCATCATGCTCGTCGCCCTGGCCTCGCCCGTGCTGGTGGGCGGCTGGCTGTTCAGTTCCAAGGCGTTCACCCCCAATTTTGGCAAGCTCAACCCGATTCGCGGCCTGGGCAATATGTTTTCGAAGAATGCGCTGGTGGAATTGCTCAAGGCCATCGCCAAGACCCTCGTCGTCGGCGTCGTGGCCTGGATGGTGATGCAGCATCAAAAGGACGCCGTGCTGGGCTTGTCGGTGGAATCGCTGCGCGCCGGCTCGGCCCATCTGATCAGCCTGCTGATCACGGCCTTCCTGATGATCGTGGGCGCGCTGGGCCTGATCGCCGCCATCGACGGCCCGTACCAGATGTGGCACTACGCTAACAAGATGAAAATGTCCTTGCAGGAAGTCAAGCAAGAGTCGAAAGAGTCGGACGGCAATCCGCAGATCAAGGCGAAGATCCGCCAGATGCAGCATGAAATGTCGCGCCGCCGCATGATGGCCGATGTGCCGACGGCCGACGTGGTGGTGACCAATCCTACCCACTACGCGGTGGCCTTGAAGTATGGCGAGAATTCGCGTGGCGCGCCGCAGGTGGTGGCCAAGGGCATCGACGAGGTGGCGGCGAAGATCCGCGAACTGGCGGGCGAGCACAAGGTCGCCATCCTGGAAGCGCCGGCCCTGGCGCGCGCGCTGTACCAGCATACGGACATCGGCGACGAGATTCCCGAGGCGCTGTATGGCGCCGTGGCCGAAGTGCTGGCCTACGTGTTCCAGCTGCGCAGCTACGGCAGTGGCCACGGCGAGCGTCCCGACAAGCCGAAAAAACTCGACGTGCCGCCCGAGCTCGACCCGCACAATCCCGCATCGCAGACACCGCCCGCAGCAGACAAGAATAAAGGAAGTACACCATGAACGGCCTGAGAATGCCAGCCTGGCTCAGTGGAATGGGTGGCAACGCCAGCAAGGGCATCGCCGCGCCTATCATCATCATCATGCTGCTGGCGATGATGGTGCTGCCGCTGCCGGCCTTCATCCTCGACATCTTCTTCAGTTTTAATATCGCGCTGTCCATCATCGTGCTGTTGACGGCGCTGTACACGGTCAAGCCGCTCGACTTCATGGCGTTCCCGACCATTTTGCTCGTGTCGACCATGCTGCGCCTGTCGCTGAACGTGGCGTCCACGCGCGTGGTGCTGACGGAAGGCCATACGGGCGCCGACGCGGCCGGTAAAGTGATTGAAGCGTTCGGCCACTTCTTGATCGGCGGCAACTACACGGTCGGTATCGTGGTCTTCATTATTTTGACGATCATCAACTTTACCGTGGTGACCAAGGGTGCGGGCCGTATCGCCGAGGTGGGCGCCCGCTTCGCGCTGGACGCGATGCCCGGTAAACAGATGGCCATCGACGCCGACCTGAACGCGGGCTTGATCGGCGAAGACGAAGCGCGCCGCCGCCGCACGGAAGTGGCGCAGGAAGCGGAATTCTATGGCGCCATGGACGGCGCCAGCAAATACGTGCGCGGCGACGCCATCGCCGGCATCATGGTGACCGTCATCAACATCGTCGGCGGCTTGCTGGTGGGCTTGCTGCAGCACGACATGGGCTTTGCCGATGCGCTCAAGAACTACACCCTGCTGGCCATCGGTGACGGCCTGGTGGCGCAGATTCCTTCGCTGATCATTTCCACGGCGGCCGGTATCGTCGTCTCGCGCGTGGCCAGCGACCAGGACATCGGCACCCAGCTGGTGGGTCAATTGTTTGCGAAACCGCAAGTGTTATATATTACCGCCGGCATCATCGGCGGCATGGGCTTGATTCCCGGCATGCCGAACATGGTCTTCCTGTTGCTGGCCTCGCTGCTGGCCGGCTCCGCCTATCTGATCAGCAAGAAACGCACGCAGGAAAAAGAGGCGGCCGAAAAGCCGGCCGAAGCGCCGCAAGCGACCGTGGCGCCGGAGCAGGAAGAAGCCAGCTGGCAAGACATCATGCCCGTCGATACCCTGGGCCTGGAAGTGGGCTACCGTTTGATTCCCCTGGTCGACAAGACGCAGGGGGGCGAATTGCTCAAGCGCATCAAGGGCATCCGCAAGAAATTTGCCCAGGAAGTGGGCTTCCTGGCGCCGCCCGTGCACATCCGCGACAATCTGGAATTGAAGCCGTCCGCCTACCGCATCACCCTCAAGGGCGTGGAAGTGGGAGTGGGCGAAGCGTTCAACGGCCAGTTCCTAGCGATCAACCCCGGCATGGCCAGCGGCACCTTGCCGGGCCTGGCCACCAACGATCCCGCCTTCGGCTTGCCCGCCACCTGGATCGACGCCAGCTTGCGCGACCAGGCGCAATCGATGGGCTATACGGTGGTCGACGCGGGCACCGTGGTGGCCACGCACCTGAATCACCTGATTACCTCGCACGCGTCGGAACTGCTGGGCCGCGCGGAAGTCCAATCCCTGCTCGACCATCTGGGCAAGGATGCGCCACGCCTGGTGGAAGACCTAGTGCCGAAGATGCTGTCGCTGTCGACCTTGCAAAAGGTGCTGCAGAACCTGCTGGCCGAGGGCGTGCACATCCGCGACATGCGCAGCATCATCGAAACCCTGGCCGAGCATACGGTCAGTACGCAAGATCCGAACGAGCTGACGGCGCTGGTGCGCGTGGCCCTGGGCCGCGCCATCGTGCAGCAACTGTTCCCCGGCGCGGCCGAACTGTCCGTGATGACCCTCGACAGCCGCCTCGAGCGGCTGCTGATGCAAGCCATGGGCAATGGCGGCGACGGCGCCGGCATCGAGCCGGGCCTGGCCGACACCATCGCCCACCAGGCGGGTCTGGCCGCGCAGCAACAGGAAGCGCTGGGCCTGACGCCGGTGCTGCTGGTGCCGGCGCCGCTGCGGGCCCTGCTGTCGCGCTTCCTGCGCCGCGCCTTGCCGCAGCTCAAGGTGCTGTCGCATGCGGAAGTGCCGGAAACCAAGACGATCCGCGTCACGGCGCTGGTGGGCGCGCAATAAAGCAAACCCAAGCGAAGGGCCGGGGTCGAACCCTCAGGGTTCGACCCCAGTTGTTGCTTTTGGTCAAATAAACATCAATTTCCTCCCGGCAAACTGAATAACGGGTACTTTCCCGTCCTGTTCCTTCGATCATTTCCTGCAAGCATCGCTAATAATGGAAACTGTCCGGGTGATCTGTGTCCATGTGGAAGACAGCACTCAAGCAACAGGAGTCGACGATGGTCACACAGTTCAGCCAATATTGCGCCACCCCCGCCCTGGGAGGCCGGTCATGAATGTGAAGAAATTTACGGGCGCCTCGTCGCGCGATGCGCTGCGCAAGGTGCGCGAAGCGCTGGGCCCTGACGCCGTGATCCTGTCGAACCGCCAGGCCGACGGCGTGGTGGAAATCCTCGCGCTGGCCAATGATGATGCCGCTTCGCTGGCGTCGCCGCCGGCCGCCTCCGAAATGGCCCAGCCCCGTCCTCAGTTGCAGACCCAGTTCGCCACGCCGCAGCGTCCGGCCGCTCCGGCCCAGCGCCCGGCCGCGCCACGTCCTGCCGCGCCGCGCCAGGCTGCCTCCGAGCCAGTGGACATGGCCCGCATGCAGCAGATGATGGCCAGCGCGCTGGCGCACGTCAAGGAAAACGCCGCCGCCGAGATGAGCGGCATGATGAATGAAATCCGCGCCATGCGCGGCATGATGGAAACCCAGCTGGCGGAAATTTCATGGGGTTCGACGCAGCAGCGCGAGCCGCAAAAAGCCGTCGTGTTGCGCGAAATGCTGGCCGCCGGCTTCTCGGCCAGCCTGGCGCGCTACCTGATCGACAAGCTGCCGGCCGGCCTCGATGGCGCGCAAAGCATGCGCTGGATCAAGACTGTCCTGAGCCGCAACCTGAACACGGTGGCCAATGAAGACGCCATGCTGGAGCAGGGCGGCGTGTTTGCCCTGGTCGGCCCGACCGGTGTCGGCAAGACCACCAGCACGGCCAAGCTGGCCGCCCGCTGCGTGATGCGCCACGGCCCGGAAAAGCTGGCCCTGATCACCACGGATGCCTACCGTATCGGCGCGCATGAGCAATTGCGCATCTACGGCAAGATCCTCGGCGTGATGGTGCATTCGGTGAAGGACGAGGCGGACCTGCGCATCGCCCTGAAGGAATTGAAGAACAAGCACACGGTGCTGATCGATACCGTGGGCGTGAGCCAGCGCGACCAGATGGTCACGGAACAGGTGGCCATGCTGTCGGGCGCCGGCGCCGACGTGAAACGTTTGTTGTGCCTCAATTCCACGGCGACGCAGGAAACGTTGAACGAAGTGGTGCGCGCCTACCAGGGTAGCGGCCTGGCCGGCTGCATCATGACCAAGCTCGATGAAGCGGCGTCGATCGGCAACGTGCTCGACGTGGTGATTCGCCAGAAGCTGAACCTGTTTTATGTGTCCAACGGCCAGCGCGTGCCGGAAGACCTGTACCTGGCCGACCGCGGCTACCTGATCGACCGCGCATTCAAGCTCAAGCGCGACTCGGCGGCGACGCAGTTTTCCGATGCCGAACTGCCGCTGCTGATGGCGCAGGCGGCCGCCCGCAACAATGAAGCGCGCGGGGTGCACCTTGGCTAATTTCGATTTCGATCAGGCCGAAGGCTTGCGCCGCATGCTGGCCGGCCCGCAGCCGCGCGTCATGACGTTCCTGTCGGCCACGCCGCAGGACGACAAGGGCGCCATGCTGGTCAACCTGGGCGCTTCGCTCGCCTACGGCGGCAATGACGTGCTGCTGCTCGACGCCAGCGGCGGCAGCGATGGCGTGGCCGCGCGCCTGGGCCTGGCGCACGGCGCCAGCCTGCGCGACGTGGCGCGCCAGCAGTGCGGCTTGAACCAGGTCATCCACCAGGTGCCGCAAGGCTTCGGCGTGGCCAGCCTGGGCGCGCGCAACCACCTGATGGACAGCATGGACTATGCGGGCGAGGACGAACTGCGCCGCCTGGGCAAGACTTTCGAGGTGCTGGCGCGCCAGAGCGGCATCGTGCTGGTTGACGGCGTCATGGCCGACGAGGGTGCATGCTTCCCCGTGCCCTTGATGGCCTCGTCCGATATCGTCGTGCAAGTCTCTACCAGCGCCACCTCGATCAAGGCGGCGTACTGCCTGATCAAGCGCCTGAGCCAGGAACTGGGACGCCGTCCCTTCGGCATTCTCGTCACCGGCGCTTCCGAATCCGAAGCAAAAGTGGTATACGATAATATGGCGCAGGCGGCGAGCCGCTACCTGGCCGTGAAGCTGACCTCGATGGGTTCGGTGCCTGCCGATGAATATCTGCACCGTGCGGCGCGCCTGGGCCGCAGCGTGGTCGATGCGTTTCCGCTGGCGGGCGCGTCGGTGGCGTTTCGCGGACTGGCGGAGCGGCTGGCCCGTTCGGCGGCGCCGGTGCTGGGCGGCACCTTGTACCAGACGGGGAGCCCGCACCAGTTCAGCGCCTGAAGCCAACCGTAGCACCAGATAAGATGAGAAAACAATAAGCAGCCTATGTACACGGTCAAAGGGAAATCGAACAAGGACTATTTGCTGACGGAGCATATTCCGCTGGTGAAGCGTCTGGCGCACCATATGAAGGCGAAATTGCCGCCTTCGGTCGAGGTCGATGACCTGATCCAGGCTGGCATGATCGGCCTGCTCGATGCCATCAGCCGCTATGAAGAGACGCATGGCGCGCAGTTCGAGACGTATGCCGTGCTGCGCATCCGCGGCGCCATGCTCGACGAATTGCGCACCAGCGACTGGCTGCCGCGCAGCATGCGCCAGAACATGCGCAAGATCGAAGAGGCGATGAGCACCTTGCAGCAGCGCCTCGGCCACCCGCCGACGGAGTCGGAAGTGGCGAAACTGCTCAAGATGTCGCTGGCCGACTACCAGGAAATGCTGGGCGACGGCGGCGGCCACCAGCTCGTGTACTACGAAGACTTTCATGACCCGGACGGCAATGACAGCTTCCTCGACCGCCATTGCGTGGACGAGGACAGCGACCCCTTGCGTTCCCTGCTCGATACCGATTTCCGGCAATCCGTGATCGATGCCATCGACGCGCTGCCGCCACGCGAGAAAATACTCATGGGCCTGTATTACGAAGAAGAGCTGAACCTGAAGGAGATCGGCGCGGTGATGGGCGTATCCGAATCGCGCGTCTCGCAGCTGCATACCCAGGCCGTCGCGCGCCTGCGCGCAACCTTGAGGGAGCTGGCGTGGACTGGTCCAGCGTAATCGGGCTGGCGCTGGCGCTGGCCGGCCTGTTGGTCGGCCAGGCGCTGGAAGGGGGCAAGATGGCCTCCCTGCTGCAGCCTGCCGCCTTCGCCATCGTGGTCATCGGCACCTTCGGCGCCGTGCTGCTGCAAACGCGGCTGCGTACTTTTGTGCGCGGCCTGGAAATGCTGCGCTGGGTCTTCCTGCCGCCCGCCGACACGCGCGCCGCGCTGGCGCGCGACATCGGACTCTGGAGTCTGACGGCGCGCCGCGACGGCCCGCTGGCGCTCGAGCGCCTGATGGAAAACACGGCCGACCGCTTCAACGCCAAGGGTTTGCGCATGATCGTCGACGGCATCGCGCCCGACAAGCTGCGCCAGCTGCTCGACGTGGAAATCTCCGCCTACGAGATGGCCGAGCGCCAGGCCGTCAAGGTGTGGGAATCGGCGGCCGGCTATTCGCCCACCATCGGCATCCTGGGCGCCGTGCTGGGCCTGATACACGTGATGGAAAACCTCACCGACCCGAGTAAATTAGGCAGCGGCATCGCCGTGGCGTTTGTCTCCACCATCTACGGCGTGGGCCTGGCCAACCTGCTGTTCCTGCCGGTGGCGAATAAACTCAAGGCCATCGTGTCGCGCCGCGTGCTGCAATATGAAATCACGGCCGCCGTGCTGTACGACATCGCCACGGGCGACCATACGCGCATCATCGAAGAGCGCGTGTCCAGCCTCTTGCACGAGCACTGACCATGATGCGGCGCGCGCGCAGGAAGTATGACGAGGAACCGGACAACCAGGACCGCTGGCTGATCTCGTATGCCGACTTCATCACCCTGCTGTTCGCCTTTTTCGTCGTGATGTACGCCATTTCGCAAGTCAACGAAGGCAAATACCGCGTCTTCCAGAATGCCATCGGCCAGGCCTTCAGCCTGGAAAAGGGCGCGCCGCCCATCATCATGGAAGCGCCGCAAGCCATTCCTTTGCCGAATCCCGCCCTGAAACGCCGCACGGAAGCCATCCGCCGCGAGCGCGAACACATGACGCGCCTGGCGCAGGACCTGACGTCGACCCTGGCGCCGCTGGTGAAGGAGGGCAAGGTGCGGGTCACGCAGACGAGCCGCGGCGTGAGCGTGGAAATCAATGCCAGCGTGCTGTTCGATCCGGGCGCGGCGCGCCTGACGACGGAGTCGGACCAGGCCCTGCGCGCCGTGGCCGTGCTGCTCAAGGACGATACGCACGACGTGCAGGTGGAAGGGCATACGGATGTCCAGCCGATCAGCAATTCGAACTTTGCCTCGAACTGGGAATTGTCGGCCGCGCGCGCCAGCGCCGTGGTGCGCCTGTTCATCGCCAGCGGCGTCAAGGCTTCGCGCCTGACGGCCGTCGGCCACGCCGACAATATTCCCGTGGCGCCCAATGAAACGGCGGAAGGGCGCGCGCGCAACCGCCGGGTCGCCGTGACGATTTTGTCGGGCATCCCCGAAACGGTGACGGAAGTGCCGACGGCGCCCGTGGCGCCAGCCAATTGAACGCCGCCGCTTGGTACAATCGCGGCATTCTCTCTTTTATCTCTTCCTCATGAAAAGCAGCTCCCTGGGCGGTCTCGTCTATTCCACCGAAACGGGCCGCATGTGTCCCGCCTGCCGCCAGCCGCTGGCGCAATGCGCGTGCAAGGCGCAAGCCAAAGCGGCGCCAATCGGCGACGGCGCGGTGCGCGTGTCGCGCCAGACCAAGGGCCGCGGCGGCAAGAGCGTCACGGTGGTAAAAGGCTTGGCGCTGGACGCCATCGCGCTGGCCCTGCTGGGCAAGCAGTTGCGCACGCAGTGCGGCTCGGGCGGCACGGTCAAGGATGGCGTGATCGAAGTGCAGGGCGACCATGTGGACACCATCCTGGCCGCGCTGGCCAAACTGGGCCACCAGGCGAAAAAGGCCGGCGGCTGAGGGTGCACAGGCGTGCGGCCCGCTGCCGCGCGCATGTGGTAACGTGCGCTTCCCATCCACGCGCATCGTCTCCATGAACGTCAAATTCACCGGCATCGCCATCGCCGCCGCCATCGCGGCCGTGCTGGCGCTCGTGTACTGGCCAGCGCCCGACGGCGGCGCGCCGGAACCTGTCGCCGTTGCCGCCAGCGCGCCGGCGGGGCGCAGCCTGGCATCGTATCTGAATATCGACGCCACCCCGGCCGCCGATGCCGCGCCCGTTGCCGTGACCCTGGCGCGGCGGCTAGAACGCCTGGGCGCCAGCGGCAAGCCGGAAGACGCGTATGCGGCCTTCAACCTGATCGACGACTGCATCGTCTTCCAGCGCGAAAGCCGCTTGCCGGGGCTGGAATTCGAACTGGGACGCGAGATGACGGCGGAAGAAAAAGCCGCCCAGCAGCAGTTGTGCGGGGGCCTGACGCAGCGCCAGCGCGAGGACCGTCTCGCTTATCTGGCCAGCGCCGCGCAAGGCGGCGTGCCCGGCGCCGCCACCCTGTTCCTGTCGGAAGGCCCGTTCGGCGACCGCAGCGCGCTGCGCAACCGTCCCGACGATCCGCTGGTGCAGGCGTGGAAGCGGCAAGCCATCGCCCAGCTGACGGCGCAGGCGGACGAGGCGGAACTGACGAGCGTGTCGACGCTGATGATGGCCTACCTGCGCGATGGCGAGGTGGTGCAGAAGGATGCGTCGCAGGCGTATGGCTACCTGCTGGCCCTGCGCCAGGTCTACGACGATATCCTCGCGCCCGGCGTCACCAATCCATATCAGGATGAATACTGGCACTGGCTGCAGGCGGAACTGACGCCGGAGCAGCAGGCGGCCGCCAGCGCCAGGGCGCAAGCCATCGTGGTGAAATGGCGCCAGCACGCGGGGCGTCCCGCCCACGGTTGAACTGCTCAATAAGGGAAATTAGCCGATGACGACGCGCCGGCTGGCCGTGTTCGTCGTCGGTTGGCCGCTGGGACCGTAGAAATTGCCGCTTTGGGCCGGGGGGCGCATGGCGTTCAGGGCGCCTTGCGTATGTACCATGTGCTTGTTGACGAGCAGGCTGTTCAGGCGGTTTTGTTCCTTGGCTTCGCGCGTCGTCTCGAGCAAGGCTTTCCACAGGGGCGCCGCTTCGGCTTCATTGGCGCCGACCAGCCAGTCTTCCATGCCCGCTTCGGCGGCGAGAAATCCCGCTGCCGCCAGCGCCTGGTGGCGTTGCGCCGCCAGCTGGCTCAATTGTCCTACGAGTGCTGTCTTGCGTACGGTGAGCTCCGTGATTGCATCGATGTCAGCCGCAACCAGATGCCGCTGTTCTTCTTTCATCAATGCCAGCAATGTGGTCATGAGCTGTTGCTCGTCGCGCAGGCTGGAAAACGGAGTCACTGATTGCATGAGGGAACCTATCTATTTCGTGAGTGCAGCAAGTCCTTGACCGTGTCGAGGAGACCGTCCGCCACTTTTTCAGAGTTGACCTGGAACTGGCCGTCGGCGATCGCCAGCTTGATGCGTTCGACTTTTTTCGTGTCGAACACGGCGCCGCTGCCGGCAGTTGCACTGGCCGCTAATGCCTGTCCTTGCGGCGACAGGCGTACATTGTCCGACGTTGTCGGTGTTGCCTGGGTTTTCTCGGCATTCCGGGCGCCGGAGGTACTCGCGGGCGCCACCGGCAGGCCGGGATTGCTTTTAATGGTGTTGTCGGTAATTTTCACAGCGTGATCCTCGTCTGGTCGAAGTCAAAAAACTCCGGGATATGTGTCATTATCGGCACCTTCTCCCGAAACTTTAGTGCGCCAGACCACAATATCGCTGTCCATCCGTGTTCAGAAGGCTACTTCGACCATCCCCCCGGCCCGCGCCACGCCGCTGATCTGCTGGCCGCTCTGCGTGCGCACCTGCACCGTCTGGCCATCGCCGGCGCTGCCGATGGCGCGTCCTTCTGATGCCACCTGGAAACCATTGCCACTGGAAACGACGCGCACCAGCTGGCCCTGCATCACCACCGGCTTGCGGCGCAAGGTGTCGAGGCGCATCGGCGTGCCTGGCGGCAAGGAAATATTCGTGCTGGCGCCGACCACCTGGGCCATGTCCGTGGCGATGCCTGCTGGTAATGCGGCCAGGTCGCCCTGCATCGTCACCAGCTGGCTGGCGTCGATGGCTTGCCCTTGCGCCAGCGGCACGGCGCTGGCCACGTAGTCGCCGACGACGGCCACGTTGGCTTGCAAATAAATGGTCCAGCTGCTTGGAGCCGTGCAGCGCACGCCGACGGTGGTCTTGCCCCAGGCGCGCGCGCCCGGCGCCATGAACGCTTGCGGCGCGGGGCAGGCGGCCAGGTTCAGGCGCGGATCGACGGCGCCGACGGTGATCGTCACCTTGCCCGGCAAACCGTTGCTTTGTACTTGCAGGAATTGTTCCACGCTGTTGCGCAGCGCTTCCGGCGTTTGCCGGCCGGCGTTTTGCGCCTGCGCCAGCAGTGGCAGGGCGGCAAGAGCGAGGAGGAAAGCAAGCGGTGTTTTCATGGTGATAGGCCTCTGGAATACTGCCATGATAGTGCGCGCCGCCCCGTTCGAAGCGCCGATTAAGGGGTAAAAGTATGGTCTGATCCGGCGATGGTCTTGCGGGTGGGCGCCGTACTATGTTTCCTGTCATCACTATACCGCCATCCTTCCGCCATCTCGGGCGCCAGTGGCAGATCTTTCCGGAGCCTGACATGATAGGGAAACTCGACGATTACATGCGCTTCAACGAGACGGCGCTGAGCCTGCGCTCGACGCGCCAGGAATTGCTCGCCTCGAATATCGCCAATGCCGACACGCCCAACTACAAGGCGCGCGATGTCGATTTCGCCAGCGCGCTGAAGGGTGCGATGGCGCGCAAGGATGGCGTGCCGCCGGCCCTGAAGGGTACGGCGCCGCAGCATATGCCGGGCAGGGGCGTGGCCGCCGCAGCGGGCGCAGCCGGTGGCGGCAAGGTCGAGACCCTGGCCGACGGCACGCCGCTGCTGTACCGCGCGCCGGCCCAAGGCGCCGTCGATGGCAATACGGTCGACATGGACCTCGAGCGCAATGCCTTTGCCGACAACGCCATCCGCTACGAGGCGGCCGTGACGTTCCTCAACTCGCAGATCAAGGGCATGCTGACGGCCATTCAGGGAGGACAATAATCATGTCGCTATTTAATATCTTCAATGTTTCCGGTTCGGCCATGAGCGCCCAGGCGCAGCGCCTGAACACGGTGGCCAGCAATCTGGCCAATGCGGACAGCGCCACCAGCGCCACGGGCGAAGCCTACCGCGCCAAGCAGGTGGTGTTCGAAGCCGTGCCCATGGCCAATGGCGCCACGGCCGTCAAGGTGCAAAAGGTGATCGAAGATCCGTCGCCGATGAAGCTGGTCTACGACCCGAAGAATCCGCTGGCCGACGAGAAGGGCTACGTCACCATGCCCAACGTGAATACGGTCGACGAGATGGTCAACATGCTGTCGGCTTCGCGCTCGTACCAGACCAACGTGGAAACCATGAACGCGGCCAAGTCGCTGCTCCTGAAAACCCTCACCATCGGCCAATAAGGCTGACTGATCATTATGGCAACCATCGATACCAGCACCGCCAAAGTCACCGACCTGATGGCGACGATGAATCCGAAGAAGAACACGGCCGCGAAAGGCAGCGTCGAGGAAGAAACGAACAAATTCCTGACCCTGCTGGTGACCCAGCTGCAAAACCAGGACCCGATGAACCCGCTGGACAATGCGCAGCTGACGAGCCAGCTGGCCCAGTTGTCCACGGTGACGGGCGTCAACAAGCTCAATACCACCCTGGAAACGCTCAAAACCAGCTACCAGCAGGCCGAATCGATGCAGGCGGCCAATATCATCGGCCACGGCGTGCTGACGGCAGGCAAGAGCATCAACTTGAGCAAGAGCGCGGCCCTGCTGGGCGTGGACCTGGCGACGCCGGCCGACAAGGTCAAGGTCATCATCTACAACAGCTCGGGCAAGGAAGTCCATTCCATCGACCTGGGCCCGCAGGACGCGGGTACCTTGCCGCTGGGCTGGAACGGCTCCACCGCCGAGCTCGACAAAGATGGCAAGCCGGTCGTGCTGGCCGACGGCGCCTACACCTTCACGGTGGAAGCCACGCGCGGCGGCGCCAAGCTGACCGATGCGGCGGCGCTGATGTTTGGCTCGGTCGCCAGTGTGTCGACGGGCGCGGGTGGCGTGAAATTGAACGTGCCGGGCGTGGGCAGCATCACCATGGCCGACGTGAAACAGATTTTGTAAACAATATTGTCAAGCTGGTTCGTAACTAATTCCTAACAGGAGAGCAAAATGTCTTTTCAACAAGGCCTGAGCGGCTTGAACGGCGCCGCCAAATCGCTGGACGTCATCGGTAACAACATCGCCAACTCGGCCACCGTGGGTTTCAAGCAATCGCAGGCGCAGTTTGCCGACATCTATGCCAACTCCCTGTATGGCGTGGGCGGCAACCAGCCCGGCATCGGCGTGTCCGTGTCGCAAGTGGCGCAGCTGTTCAACCAGGGTAACCTGGAAAGCTCGTCCAATCCGCTCGACATCGCCATCAATGGCGGCGGTTTCTTCCGCACCAGCGTGAACGGCGCCATTCAGTATTCGCGCAACGGCCAGTTCCAGGTCGACAAGAGCGGCTTCATCATCAATGCGCAGAAAGCCCAGCTGACCGGTTATCCGGCCGATGCGAACGGCAAGATCCTGGCCGGCGCCACCGTGCCGCTGCAGATCGATCCCTCCGACATGGCGCCGCAGGCGACCACCAAGGTCGATACCCAGGTCAACCTCGATTCCAAATCGCTCATGCCGACCGTGGTGCCGTTCACCGTGGGCGAGCAAAAGTCCTGGACCCAGCAATTCTCCGTGCCCGTCTACGATTCGCTGGGCAATGCGCACACCATGTCCAATTTCTACGTCAAGACGGGCACCAATACCTGGGATGTCTACTCGGCCACTGAC
Organism: Janthinobacterium sp. NKUCC06_STL; assembly: GCF_019345455.1. Taxonomy (NCBI): domain Bacteria; kingdom Pseudomonadati; phylum Pseudomonadota; class Betaproteobacteria; order Burkholderiales; family Oxalobacteraceae; genus Janthinobacterium; species Janthinobacterium sp. NKUCC06_STL. Next base: position 1,024,047 of record NZ_JAHKQY010000001.1, on the reverse strand, counting down.
GGCAAGGAAATCACCAGCGCGAAAGTCGTGGCCGCGGCGCAGACCGATGCCGCCTCGGTGGCCGCGCGCGCCGCCTACCAGGCCGCCGTTACGGCCGTGCCGCTGGTGCCGGCGGCTATCACGACCGCCGCCGTCGCCTATGGCATTGCGGCCGGCTCCGCCATACGCACCGCCGCGGCGGCGGCCGGCGCCAGCCCCGCCCAGCTGGCCGCCATCAGCGCCACCTATGGCAGCGCCGTGCCCGACGGCGTCAATTCCAGCCTGACGCCAGACCAGATCGATGGCAGGATCTCCGCGGTGACGGATGTGCCCGCCGTGAGGTCGGCTTCGCTGGTGTTCAACAGCGTTGGCAGCCTGGACAAGGCCGCCATGCTGGCCCTGACGCCGCCGCAAACCCTGCCGGTGACGGTCAACCTGCCAGTTTTTCCCGCCACGGGTGCGAACGCCAACCTGGCGATCAAGGTCGACTTTACCAATTCGACCCAGCTCAGTTCCTCCACCAGCGAAAAGCGGACCGTGGCCGATGGCTATGCAGCCGGCCAGCTGGACCGTTTCGTCGTGGGTTCCGATGGCGTGATCCAAGGACAGTACAACAATGGCAAGACGCGCGACCTGGGCCAGGTGGTATTGACCAAGTTTGCCAATCCGAATGGCCTCGAACCGCTGGGCAACAATGCCTGGGCGGAAAGCTCGACCTCGGGCAGTCCCATGACGGGTTCGCCGAGCACGGGCGGCCTGGGCGACTTGCGCGCCTCGTCCGTGGAAGTGTCGAACGTGGACCTGACGGCGGAACTGGTCAACATGATCACGGCCCAGCGCGCCTATCAGGCGAATGCGCAGACCATCAAGACGCAGGATTCCGTTTTACAAACCTTAGTCAACCTCCGCTAATAAGTTGACCGGGGGCGCATGCCCCCGATTTTATTGTTGGTTTGGGAGAAATAAAAAATGGACCGTCTCATCTACACCGCCGGCTCGGGCGCCAAGCACATCCTCGACAAGCAGGCGACCACGGCGAACAACCTGGCGAATGCCACCAGCACGGGTTTCCGTGCCCAGCTCGACTCGTTCCGCGCCGTGCCCGTGGTGGCCGAGGGCATGATGCCGACGCGCGCCTTTGTCGTCGATTCGACGGTCGGTTCCGATTTCACGCAAGGCCCCATGCAGCACACGGGCCGCGCGCTCGATGTGGCCGTGGAAAACGGCGGCTGGATCGCGGTGCAGTCGGCCGATGGTTCCGAAGCCTACACGCGCAACGGCGCCTTGAAACTCAATGAAAACGGCATGCTGCAAACGCAGTCGGGGCTGATGGTGCAGGGCGATACGGGCCCGATGGCCATTCCGCCCGGCGTGACGGTGGCCATTGCCAGCGACGGCACGGTGGGCACGATTTCCACCGACGTGCCGCCAGGGCCATCGACGGTGCTGGGACGCATCAAGCTGGTCAACCCGCCCGAGCAGCAACTGGTGCGCGGCGACGACGGTCTGTTCCGCCTGAAGGATGGCACGGTGGCGCAAGCCGACCAGGCCGTCAAGCTGACGACCGGTGCGCTGGAAGGCAGCAATGTCAGCCCCGTCGACTCGATGGTCAGCATGATCGCCCTGGCGCGCCAGTTCGAAACGCAAATGAGCTTGTTGAAGAATGCCGAGAATAACGCGGCGAAAGCCACCCAGATCCTCGCTTTGAATTGATGGGGGCCACCGCATAATGGTCACATAGAAATAGTCTACAGAGCTGACTAGCGCTGTTATTGGAGAAAAATCATGATTCGTTCCCTTTGGATTGCCAAAACCGGCCTGGAAGCGCAGCAGACGCAGATGGACGTGATCGCCAATAACCTGGCCAACGTCAGCACCACGGGCTTCAAGAAGTCGCGCGCCGTGTTTGAAGACTTGCTGTATCAAAACGTGCGCCAGCCTGGCGCGCAATCGTCGCAGCAAACCCAGCTGCCATCAGGCTTGCAGATCGGCACCGGCGTGCGCACCGTGGCGACCGAACGCATCCATACGCAGGGCAATCCCCAGGCATCGGGCAATTCGCGCGACGTGATGGTCAACGGCACGGGTTTCTTCCAGGTGCTGATGCCGGACGGCGCCACCGCCTACACGCGCGACGGCTCGTTCCAGACGGACGCCAACGGCCAGCTGGTCACCTCCGAAGGTTTCGTCATCCAGCCCGCCATCACCGTGCCGACCAATGCGCTGAGCCTGACCGTGGCGCGCGACGGCACCGTTTCCGTCACCTTGCCCGACACGGTGGCGCCATCGCAGATCGGCTCGCTGCAACTGACCACCTTCGTCAACCCGGCCGGCCTGGAATCGAAGGGCGAAAACCTGTACATGGAAACGGGCGCCTCCGGCGTGGCGCAAACCAACACCCCGGGCACGAACGGCGCCGGCGTGCTGATGCAGGGCTATATCGAGACCTCGAACGTCAACGTGGCCGAGGAAATGGTCAACATGATCCAGACGCAGCGCGCCTACGAGATCAACAGCAAGGCCATCACCACATCCGACCAAATGCTGCAGAAATTGTCGCAACTTTAATTTTCATAGTCGTCATGCCATCCGCCGCCGGATGGCAGCGGAGGTTCGCCATGCAATACCCCATCATCGCTTTGTTCTCTGCAGTCCTGCTGTCCGGCTGCGCCATCACGCCTACGTCCATCGTGCAATATCCGACCTCCACGCGCGCGCCGATGCCGGAACCGGTGGTCGTCAACAATGGCTCCATCTACCAGCCGTCGACCTACCGTCCCGCCTTCGAAGACCGCCGCGCGCGCCACGTGGGCGACACCATGACCATCGCCATCACCGAGCGCACGAATGCCGTCAAGGCGGGCGCCAGTTCCGGCAACAAGTCGGGCAGCGTGGGCTTCAGCACGCCGGGCATGCTGCAGGGCCGCCTGGGCGGCAGCGTCTCGGCGAATGGCGCGACGAAATTTGCCGATGGCGACAACCAGTCCGCCAGCAACACCTTTAGCGGCGTGATCGGCGTGACGGTGATTGAAGTGCTGCCAAACGGCAACCTGATCGTCGCCGGCGAAAAACAGATCGCCATGAACAAGGGCACGGAATTCATCCGCTTCTCGGGCATGGTCAATCCGGACACCATCGGCACGGGCAACGTCGTGCCATCGACCCAGGTGGCCGAAGCGCGCGTCGAATACCGCACCAACAGCCAGATCGACCGCGCCGAAATGGCCTCGATGGCGTCGCGCTTCTTCCTCAGCCTGCTGCCATTCTGATCATGGCCACTTTCACCTTTCCCCGCTTTGCCGCCATTTTCGGCCTGACCGTTTCCCTGCTGGCGCCCGTGGCGCAGGCCGAACGCATCAAGGACCTGGCCAGCATCGCCGGCGTGCGCCAGAATCAGCTGATGGGCTATGGCCTCGTCGTCGGCCTCGACGGCAGCGGCGACCAGACCACGCAAACCCCATTCACCATCCAGAGCGTGGCGGCGATGCTGCAGCAGCAAGGTATCAACTTGCCGCAAGGCACCAGTTTGCAGCTGAAAAACGTGGCCGCCGTGATGGTGACGACGTCCTTGCCCGCGTTTGCCCAGCCGGGCCAGATGCTCGACGTGACGGTGTCGTCGATGGGTAATGCGAAAAGCTTGCGCGGCGGCACTTTGTTGATGACGCCCTTGAAGGGCGCCGACGGCCAGGTGTACGGCATGGCGCAGGGTAACGTGCTGGTGGGCGGCGTGGGCGCGCAGGCGGCCGGCAGCTCCGTTGTCATCAATCATCTGAGCGTGGGACGTATTTCTGGTGGTGCTACCGTCGAGCGCAGCGTGCCTTCGGCGCTGGGCGCCAACAACACCATCCGCCTGGAATTGAACGCCACCGATTTTGCCACCGCCAGCCGCGTGGTTGACGCCATCAACAGCCGCTACGGCGCCGGCACGGCCGCCGCGCTCGACGGCCGCGTGATCCAGGTGCAGTCGCCCAGCGGCAGCGATCAGCGCGTGTCTTTCCTGGGCCAGCTGGAAAGCATCGAAGTCAATCCGGCCCGCCTGGCGGCCAAGGTCATCATGAATGCGCGCACCGGTTCCGTCGTGATGAACCAGTCCGTGACCCTGGAAACCTGCGCCATTTCGCACGGCAACCTGTCCGTCACCATCAATGTCGAGCCGCAGGTGAGCCAGCCGGCGCCCTTGTCGGGCGGACGCACGGTGGTCACGCAGACGGCGCAGATCGATATCAAGAAGGAACCGGGCAAGGTCATGCTGGTCAAGGGCGGCGCCTCGCTGTCCGAGGTGGTGAAGGCCCTCAACGCCATCGGCGCCTCGCCGCAAGACTTGCTGGCCATCCTGCAGGCGATGAAAGCGGCCGGTTCGCTGCGCGCCGAACTTGAAATCATTTGATGGACACGCCATGATCAGCCAAACCGACCTCAGCAATACCGCCGCCTATGACGTCAAGGGCATGGATGGCTTGCGCCAGTCCGCCAAGGCGAAGGACCCCGCCGCCCTGAAAGAGGCGGCCACGCAATTCGAAGCCATGTTCATCAACATGATGATGAAAAGCATGCGCGAAGCCACGCCGCAGGACGGCATCATGGATAGCCAGCAAAGCAAGATGTACACCTCGATGCTGGACCAGCAGACGAGCCAGAACCTGGCCAAGCGAGGCACGGGCCTGGCGGACGTGCTGATCCGCCAGTTGTCGTCGACGAACCATGCGCTGGCCGCCGATGGCGCCGAAGCGCCGTCGCCCCGCTCGTCGAGCATGGCGCAGGCGCTGGCCGCGTTCCGCCAGCAGCAGGGCGCCTTGACCGATGGCGCAAGCGGCGCCAGCGCCACCGGCAAGACCCTGAGCGACAAGGCCAATGCCACGCAGGCGCCGCACGTGCGTGCCTTCCAGGAAAAACTGGGCGTGCATGCGGAAGAAGCCAGCCGCGCCACCGGTATTCCGGCCAAGTTCATGCTGGGCCAGGCGGCGCTGGAAACGGGCTGGGGCAAGCGCGAAATCATCGCCCGCGACGGCAGCAGCAGCCACAACCTGTTCGGCATCAAGGCTTCCAGCGACTGGAAGGGCAAGGTCACGGAAGCCGTCACGACGGAATACGTGAATGGCAAAGCGCAGCGCAAGGTGGAAAAATTCCGCGCCTACGACAGTTACGCGGACAGCTTCAAGGATTATGCGCAGTTGATTACCAACAACAAGCGTTACGAAAAAGTCCTGGCCAGCGCGGGCGACGCCAGCACCTTCGCCCACGGCTTGCAAAAGGCCGGCTACGCGACGGACCCGAATTACGCTGCCAAATTGACAAAAATTATCAAGCATTCGCTGGTCGGTTAAGCCACCGCCATACCCCTGTGCAGGCCGCGTGCTTCAAGTTTTCGCCGCGGCTGCCGTAAATACATTTGACGGTAACCAATAAGACACCATGACTTCGAATCTACTCAGCATCGGTAAAAGCGGTTTGCTTGCAGCGCAGGTGGGCCTGTCGACGACCGGGCATAACATCACCAATGCCAACGTGGCCGGCTACAACCGCCAGGTGGTGTTGCAGCAGACTTCGCAGTCCAACTATGCGGGCTACGGCTTCATCGGCACGGGCACGGAAGTGTCGCAGATCAAGCGCCAGTACGACAGCTTCATGGCCACCCAGGTCAATGCCGCGCAAAGCGCCACCAGCGCGCTCGACGCCTATTACACGCAGATCAGCCAGATCGATAACCTGCTGGCCGATCCCACGGCGGGTCTGTCGCCCGCCCTGCAGGACTTCTTCAAGGGTGTGCAGGATTTCAGCTCGAATCCCTCTTCGGTCGCGTCGCGCCAGGCGCTGCTGTCGAGCGCCGGTTCGCTCACTTCGCGTTTCCAGGGCCTGAGCGCGCGCCTGACGGAGATCGGCGACGGCGTCAATTCGCAGATCACGTCGAATGTGATGGTGATCAATACCTATGCCAAGCAGCTCGCTGAACTGAACAAGTCAATTTCCCAGTTATCGGTCGACGCCAGCAACCAGCCCAACGATCTGCTGGACCAGCGCGACCAGGTGATCACGGAATTGAACAAATATGTCAAGGCGACGGTGCATCCGGCTGCCAACAATACCGTCACCATCTCCATCGGCGCGGGCCAGCCGCTGGTGGTGGCGGACCGCAGCTTCGAACTGGCGGCCACGCCTTCGCGGACAGACCCGAACCGCATCGAGGTGGGCTATCTTACGGGCAGCACCGTCACCGTGCTGCCGGATAGCTCCCTGACCGGCGGCTCGCTGGGCGGCTTGCTGGAATTTCGCAGCGGCACCCTGGACAATGTTCAGAACTCGCTGGGCAAGGTGGCCATCGCGCTGGCCAGTACCTTCAACGATCAGCACAAGCTGGGGCAGGACTTGAATGGCGCCATGGGCGGCGACTTTTTCAAGATACCCGACCCCGTGATCGGCGCCGACCGCGGTAACAACGCCACCAGCACGACCGTGCTGTCGGCCAAGGTCAGCGACCCGACCAAACTGACGGCCAGCGATTACAGCCTGAAATACGACGGCAGCAATTATGTGGTGACGCGCGAGTCCGACGGCGCGCACACCATCATCAATCCCTACCCGCAAACGGCGCCGCAAACCATCGACGGCGTCGATTTCTCGATCTCGGGCACGGCTGCCCAGGGCGACAACTACGTCATCAGGCCGACGGCAAACGGCGCGGCCGGCCTGAACGTGCTGATCACCGACCGCAACAAGATTGCCGCCGCCGCGCCGATCGCCACGTCGGCGCCCGTGGCCAATACGGGCTCAGGCAAGCTCGGCGCCGGCTCCGTCGACAAGGCCTACCTGACCCCGGGCAATGCCTTGACGGGCCCCGTGACCTTGACGTACGACAAGGCGACCACCTCGCTGACGGGTTTCCCGGCAGGCCAGGCGGTGACGGTCAAGGGCTTGAATGGCGCCACCACGACCTATCCGGCCGGCACGGCGAACATCCCCTATACGGAAGGCGACAACTTCAGCTTTGGCGGCATCAATGTCGGCATGACGGGCGCGCCGGCGCAGGGCGATACCTTCGTCATCCAGCCCAACCCGGGCGGCGTGGGCGACAACCGCAATGCCGCGCTGCTGGCGGGCTTGCAGACGAAGAATATCCTCGATGGCGGCAAGGCCACGTTCCAGGGTTCGTATGCGCAAACCGTCAGCTTCGTGGGCAACAAGACGCGCGAAGTACAGGTCAGCGGCCTGGCCAGCCTGGCTTTGCTGCAGCAGACCAGCACCCAGCAGCAGGCCGTTTCCGGCGTCAACCTCGATGAGGAGGCGGCCAACCTGCTGCGTTATCAGCAGTCCTACCAGGCGTGCGGCAAGGTCATGCAGATCGCCAGCACCCTGTTCGACGTGGTGATCGGCCTGGGACGTTAATCAATTTTTACCGCAGCGCAGCGCGCGGCGGCTTTCTGGAAGGGCAGCATCATGCGCATCAGCACACGAATGATTTATGACCAGGGCAGCTCGCAGCTGAACAATCTGCAGGGCGCCTTGAATCGCACGCAGATGCAGCTGTCGTCGAACCGCCGCAACCTGACGCCGGCCGACGATCCTATCGCCTCGTCGCGCGCGCTGGAAGTGACGCAGTCGCAATCGATCAACACGCAATTCGTGACGAACCGCTCGAACGCGAAGAACTTCCTGTCGCAGGAAGAGCTGGCATTGGCCAGCACCACCTCGCTGATCGCCGACGTGAAAGACCTGGTCCTGAAGGCCGGCAATCCTTCCCTCAAGGATGTCGACCGCGATACCCTGGCCAGGGAGCTGGAAGGCCGGCTGACCGACTTGCTGGGCATTGCGAACACGGCCGATGGCGCCGGCGGCTACCTGTTTTCCGGCTATAAATCCACCACCCAGCCCTTCAGCCAGACGCCGACGGGCGCCACCTATGTGGGCGACCAGGGCCAGCGCGAACTGCAGGTGGGCTCGGCGCGCTACCTGGCTACCAGCGATTCCGGCGCTACCGTGTTTGAAAACAACCTGACCGGCAACGGCAAGTTCACCACGGCGGCCGCCACCGCCAACTTCACGCGCGGCGGCTCGGGCATCGTTTCCGGCGGCACGGTGACGGACCCGTCGGCATTGACGGGGCATAAGTATTCGATCGATTTCAAGGTCACGGGCACGGGCACCGACGCCGTCACCACGTACACTGTCACGGACGCCACCTTGGGCCAGACGGTGCCCAATCCCGCCGTGCCCATCCCCTACAAGGCGGGCGACGCCATCACCTTCGACGGCCAGCAGGTGAACATCACGGGCAAGCCGGCCGACCAGGACAGCTTTACCCTGGAGCCGAGCGCCAAGGAATCGCTGTTTACCACCGTGAAAAACCTGATTGGCGTGCTGCGCCAGCCGGGCAGTGGCGATGCGGGACAGGCGCGCCTGACGAATGGCTTGAACGCCGCGCATAATATTCTCGACACCGCCTACGACAATGTCCTGTCCGTGCGCGCGGAAGTCGGTTCGCGCATGAAGGAACTTGATTATCTCGACAGCGCCGGCGACGACCTCGACATCCAGTACGCCACCACCCTGTCGGATCTGCAAGACCTCGACATGGTCAAAGCCATTTCCAACTTCAGCCAGCAGCAAGTTACCCTGCAGGCGGCGCAGAAAACGTTCACCTCGATCTCGGGCCTGTCGTTGTTCAACTACATCAGCTAAACAGCCGGCATCGGCAGGATGGCCGGCAAGCCGGGGCAGGGAGGACATCTCCCGCCCCGGCTTTTTTGCGTCCGCACGATGGCCGTCTTGATAAGACATGCAGGCAAACTGTGCAGTCTACCTGCATATCTGTTATAGTAGGGGCCGTTGATCCACCACACGGCTACCATGACCACCCCGCAAGAAGACCACGAACAAGTCCTGCAATTGGCCGGCGAATTGCGCATCCTGGTCGGCAAGCTGCGCCGCCGCCTGCGCGAAGAAGCGCACCTGGGCGACGTCAGCATGTCGCAGGCATCCGTGCTCAGCCGTCTTGAACGCGACGGCCCGGCCACGGCCAGCAGCCTGGCGCGCGCCGAAGGCATGCGGCCCCAGTCGATGGCCGCCACCGTGCAAGCGTTGACGGAAGCGCGGATGGTGACGGGTTCGCCCGATCCGCTTGATGGCCGGCAAACGCTATTGACCCTGACGGACAGCTGCCGCGCCTGGATCGCGGTCAGCCGTGCCGCGCGCGAAGACTGGCTGGCGCGCACCATTGAAACCCGGCTCACGCCGGACGAAGTCACCGAACTGGACAAGGCGGTGGCATTACTCAAACGCTTGGCGGAGTGATCCGCTGAATTTTTCACCACGACCCCGGCAAGGAGCCCGCACGCCCAGATGAACAACACATTCCGTTCGCTACGCATTCCCAATTACCGTATCTGGGCCGGCGGCGCCCTCGTGTCGAATATCGGCACCTGGATGCAGCGCACGGCGCAAGATTGGCTGGTGCTGAGCGAATTGACGCAGCACAATGCCAGCGCCGTCGGCATCGTCATGGCCTTGCAATTCGGCCCGCAACTGCTGTTGCTGCCCCTGACGGGCATGGCGGCCGACTTGCTGGATCGCAGGAAATTGTTGTTGTGTACGCAGGCGGCCATGGGTTTGCTGGCGCTGGGACTCGGGATCTTGTGCATCACCGGCCTGGTGCAGCTGTGGCATGTATATGTGTTTGCTTTCCTGCTGGGCTGCGTGACGGCCTTCGATTCGCCCGTGCGCCAGACTTTTGTTGCCGAAATCGTCGGCGAGGAAGATTTGACCAATGCCGTGGCGCTCAATTCCACCTCGTTCAATGCGGCGCGCATGCTGGGCCCGGCGGTCGCCGGCTTGCTCATCAGCAGCGTCGGCAGCGGCTGGGTCTTCATCATCAACGCTGTCAGTTTTGCGGCCGTGATCGGATCGCTGTTGCTGCTGCGCGTGGAATTGCTGCGCCGCGCGCCGCGCATCAAGGCCACGCGTGCCAGCCTGGGCGAGGGTTTCCGCTACGTGCGCCAGCGGCCCGACCTGATGGCCATCCTGCTGATGCTGTTCCTGATCGGCACCTTCGGCTTGAATTTCCCGATTTTCCTCTCGACCATGTCGGTGACGGTCTTCCATGCGGGCGCCGGCCAGTATGGCGTGCTCAGTTCCATCATGGCGTGCGGCTCCGTGGCCGGCGCCCTGCTGGCGGCGGGGCGCGGCCAGCCTACACTGGCCTTGCTGCTGGGGGCGGCGGCGCTGTTCGGCCTGGCGTGCGCGCTGGCCGCCGTGATGCCCAATTACTGGCTGTTCGGCATGATGCTGGTGGTCATCGGCATCGCCGCGCAAACCTTTACCACCAGCGTCAACAGCAGCGTGCAACTGTCGACGGCGCCCGCCATGCGGGGCCGCGTGATGGCGATACTCCTGGCCATCTCGGCGGGCGGCACGCCGCTGGGCGCGCCCGTCGTGGGCTGGGTAGCCGACACCTTCGGCCCGCGCTGGGCGCTGGGCATAGCCGCCCTGTCGGGGCTGGCGGCGGCCCTCGTCGGTGTGCGCTACCTGGTCAAACATCACCAGCTGCGTTTGAATGTCGATGTGCGGCGCTGGCGCTTTGCATTCAGCAGCGACCAGCCCTGAGCTTGGCAATCAGGGCGGCAGCAGGCCCGTGCGGGCGGCGGACAGGATGGCGCCGCTCAAGCCGTCGAGCAGGTTCGACGCGGCACGCGCCGTGTGCCAGTGCAGGGGCACGTCCAGGGGCGAGTCCGGCAGCAGTTCGACCAGGCTGCCATTGTCGAGACAGGCCTGGATCAGCGCCTGCGGATGCAAGCCCCAGCCCATGCCGGCCAGGCCGGCCGTGACGAAGGCGTGCGACGAGGGCAGGGTGTGGCGCGGCAATTCCACGTGCCGGTGGCACAGGCGCCGCACCCAGCGCGCTTGCAGCTCGTCCTTGGTATTGAAGACGAGGCTGGGCGCCAGCGCCAGGCTGGCGGCGCCCACGCCGTGGGCAAAATGCCGCTGCACGAAGGCGGGACTGGCGGCCGCCAGGTAGCGCATGGCGCCCAGCGGCCGGCTGTTGCAGCCTGATGCGGGCCGGGCCGTGGCGCTGACGGCCGCCAGCACGGCGCCGCTGCGCAGCCACTCGGCCGTATGGTCCTGGTCGTCGACGGCCACTTGCAGCAGCACCGGGTGTGCGGCCGCGAAGGCGGCGATGGCGGGCGCCAGCCAGGTGGCCAGGCTATCGGCATTCACGGCGATGGGCACGCTGGCGCGCGACATGCCCTGCGCGGCCAGCGCCGGCAAGGTACCTTGCAAATCCTGTTCCAGCAGTTGCACCTGGTCCACGTGCTGGCACAGGCGCCGGCCCGTCTCCGTGGCGCGGCAGGGCTGGTCGCGTATCACCAGCGCGCAGCCGACGCGCTCTTCCAGCAGGCGGATGCGCTGCGAAATCGCCGATGGCGTCACGTGCAAGGCGCGCGCCGCGCGCTCGAAACTGCCTTCGCGAATGACGGCGGCCAGGGCGGCGAGGGCGGCATAGTCGAGCATGAATGAAGTTTTCCTTAACTGGCAATAGAAAAGGTAGTTTGCCTTCATTCCCTGCGGCTGGCAAGATCGCCGCATGACACTCCCGACCGCCACCACACCACTCGTTTTTTCCGTCTTTCTCCAGGGCTTGACCCTGGGCCTGGGACTCATCGTTGCCATCGGCTCGCAAAATGCCTTTGTCTTGCGGCAAGGCTTGCGCCGCGAACACGTGGGTGCCATCGTGCTGTTTTGCGCCCTGGCCGACGCGGCGCTGATTGCCGCCGGCGTCCTGGGCATGGCCAGTGCGCTGGGGCAGCGTCCCCTGCTGGCCAGCGCGCTGGCGCTGGGCGGCGCCGCTTTCCTGGCCGTGTATGGTTGGCAAGCCCTGCGGCGCGCGCGCCGGCCGCAGCAGTTGCGCGCGGCCGAGGGCGGGGCGCAACTGGGCCTGGCTGCCATCCTGGCGCAGGCGGCGGCGTTTACCTTGCTCAATCCCCATGTGTATCTGGATACGGTATTGCTGGTGGGAAGTATCGGCGCCCAGCAGCCGGGCGTGCTGCGCAGCTGGTTTATCGCCGGCGCCAGCGCGGCCAGTCTGCTGTGGTTTGCCTCGCTGGGATTTGGCGCGCGCTGGCTGGCGCCGTGGTTTGCGCGGCCCCGGGCCTGGCAAGTGCTCGATGGCTTGATTGGTATCACGATGTTCGTGCTGTCGGCGCTGCTGCTGCGCCACGCGCTGGGCTGGTAGCCCGGATCAGGGCGCGGGCGGCAGCGGCGCGGGCGCAGGCAGTGCCGGGCGCAAGGGATTCGGCGGCGCGGGCGGCGGTGGCCGGTCGCGCGTGGCAAAGCCGCGTGGCAGCAGACGCGCCGTTTCTATGCCGCGCAGGAACATGTTCTGGAACGGTGTGGCCAGGTAGGGCAGGACCATGCTGATCACCAGCAAGCCCACGCCCAGGGTGACGGGAAAGCCGATACCGAAAATGTTCAGCTGCGGCGCGGCCCGCGTCAGTATGCCCAGCGCCACGTTGGTCAGCAGCAGGGCGGCGATGATGGGCAGCGAAATTTGCAGGCCGGAACGGAAGATTTCCCCGCCCCAGGCCGCCAATTGCTGGAAGCCGCCGCCGCTGATGGGACTCGACGAGATCGGCAGGCTGACAAAGCTTTCCGCCAGCGCCGCCAGCAAGACCAGGTGGCCGTTGACGGTCAAAAACATCAAGGTGGCCAGCATGACGAGGAACTGGCTGATGGCGGAAGAGCGGCCCTTGGTTTGCGGGTCGAAGAACGAGGCGAAGCCCAGGCCCATGGTGAGACTGCTGATCTCGCCGGCCATTTCGATGGCGGAAAACACGATGCGGATGGAAAAGCCCATGGCCAGGCCCACCAGCATCTCCTGCGTGAGGATCAATAAGCCGGGCAAGGACATCGGATTGACAGCAGGCAAGGCCGGCACCGTGGGGGCGATGATCATGGCCAGCAGCGCGCCCAGGGTCACCTTGACGGTGGCCGGCACGGATGCATTGCCGAACAGCGGGGCGGCCGCGATCAGGCCGAGGATGCGGCTAAGCGGCCACAGCAATGCTGCGATCCACGTGTTCAGTTCGATGCTGGACAGGGTCAGCATGGCAACGTTTGCTGCACTAGCCCACCAGGTTCGGGATGCCCGTAAACACCTGGCGCATGTAGTCGAGCATGACGGACAGCATCCACGGGCCGGCCACGACGAGGGCGACGAAAATGCCGACCAGCTTCGGGATGAAGGACAGGGTCGCCTCGTTGATTTGCGTGGCCGCCTGGAAAATACTCACGATCAAGCCGATGATGAGGGCGACGAGCAGCATGGGCGCGGCCACCATCAGCGTGATTTCCATCGCATGGCGGCCCAGGGTCATGACGCTTTCGGGTGTCATCGTACTTCCCCTAGTAGAAACTCTGTGACAGCGAGCCCAGCAGCAACTGCCAGCCATCGACCAGCACGAACAGCATCAGCTTGAACGGCAGCGAGATCGTCGCGGGCGACATCATCATCATACCCATCGACATCAGCACGCTGGCGACCACCATGTCGATGATCAAAAACGGGATGAAGATGGCAAAGCCGATCTGGAATGCCGTCTTCAGTTCGCTGGTGACGAAGGCGGGCACGAGGATGCGCAGCGGCACGTCTTCCGGGCCTTGCAGGGCCGGCGAGCGCGACATCTTGGCGAACAGGGCCAGGTCGGCCTGGCGCGTCTGCTTGAGCATGAAGGTTTTCAGGGGATCGACGCCCTTGTCCATCGCCTGCTGCATGGTGATCTTGTTTTCTTGGTAGGGCTGGTAGGCATCCGTATAAATCTTGTCGAACACGGGGCCCATGACGAACAGGGTCAGGAACAGGGCCAGGCCCACCAGCACCTGGTTCGGCGGCGCCGATTGCGTGCCGATGGCCTGACGCAGCAGGGACAGCACGATGATGATGCGCGTAAAGCAGGTCATCATCAGCAAGGCCGCCGGCAGGAAGGTGAGCGACGTCATCAGGATGAGCGTCTGCACCGGCAACGAGTAGTTCTGTCCCCCGCCTGGGGCCGGCGTGCTGTTGAAGGCCGGGATGCCCGGCTGGGCCATGGCCCACAGCGGCAAGGCCAGGGCGGCGGCCGCCAGCAGCCAGGTCAAAGGAGTCTTCAAGGTGGACCACGCCATCTGCTGCTTATTTCCCATTGCGTTTTTCGATGGTCTGTTTCAGCCATTCGGAAAAATTGGCGGCCGCGGGGCCGTTTTGCGCCGTGGCCAGTTGCGGCAGATCGCCTTCCTGGCGCGGCATGGTGGCCAGCGCGTTGATCCTGCCGGGCGAGGCGCCGACGACGATCCACTGGTCGGCCACTTCGACGAGGACGATGCGTTCGCGTCCGCCCAGGTTGAGCGAGCTGACGACGCGCATCTTGTTGTTGCCGCCCATCACCTTGGGGCCATAGCGTTTCATGAACCAGGCCAGGCCGATCAAGAGGGCCAGCACGAACACGAGCGCGAAGATGGTTTGCAGCAGGCTGCCGGCCGAGCTGGTCGGCGCCATCGTCATCGGTGCGCCGGGCGGCATGGCGGGCAGGGCGGCGGCAGGCGAGGCAGCCGCTGTAGTGGCAGGTGAGGCTGCTGGCGCCGCTGCGGCAGGCGGCGTCTCGCTTGCCAGCGCGACGGAAGCGCTGGCGGCGCTGGCCGCCGCTGGTGCGGACGCGGCTGGCGCTTCAGCCAGGGCAATGCTGCATGCCGCCATCAGCGGCAGCATGGTGGAAATCAACAGGCCAGGCTTCATTTATTCAATTTTCGGATGCGTTCGGAAGGCGTGATGATGTCAGTCAGGCGGATGCCGAACTTGTCATTCACCACCACCACTTCGCCCTGGGCGATCAGGCAGCCGTTCACCAGCACGTCCATCGGTTCGCCGGCCAGGCCGTCGAGCTCGACCACGGAACCCTGTGCCAGTTGCAGCAGGTTCTTGATGGCGATCTTGGTGCGGCCCAGTTCGACCGTCAGCTGCACCGGGATATCGAGGATGAAATCAATATCGTTGTGCGTTTCCGACTTCGACGCCTGCTTGGAAAAGTCCTTGAACACGGCGGCGCTGGCCGCGCTGGCCGTATTGGCGGCCTGGTTCTGCAGCGCTTCGGCTTCCGCCTTGGCCTGCTCGGCAATGGCCGCGCCCCAATCGTCTTCCGCGCTTTGGTCGTCTTGGTTGTCAGACATGTGTTTCTCCTGTTGTACAGATACGGACCGCAACGCGGCCCGGGTATTTATTTAGTGGTTATTCATGTTATCGGCATTGGCCAACAACTTTTCAACCTTTAAGGCATATTGTCCGTTCAACACGCCGTACGTGCAATCCATCACGGGCACGCCGTCGACGGTCGCGGCGATCAGTTCCGGAATATTCAGCGGGATGATGTCGCCCACCTTCATGTTCAGGATTTCATCGAACGACACGCGCGCCGTGCCCAGCGAAGCCACCAGCTCGACTTCGGCGATCTGGATCTGCTGCGTCATCAAACGGATCCAGCGCTTGTCCACTTCCAGCGCCTCGCCCTGCAGGCTCGAGGTCAGCGAATCGCGGATCGGCTCGATCATCGAGTACGGCATGCAGAAGTGGATTTGTCCGGAAACGGAGCCCAGTTCCACCGTAAACGTGGATGCCACCACCACCTCGTTCGGCGTGGCGATGTTGGCGAACTGCGTGTTCATTTCTGAACGGATATATTCGAACTCGACGGGGAAGACCGGCTCCCACGACTTGGTATAGGCTTCGAAGACGATGTCGAGGATGCGCAGGATGATGCGCTGCTCCGTCTGCGTAAAGTCGCGCCCTTCGACGCGCGTATGGAAGCGCCCGTCGCCGCCGAACAGGTTGTCGACCAGCAGGAACACGAGGCCCGGATCGAAGACCATCAGGGCCGTGCCGCGCAGCGGCTTCATGTGCACCAGGTTCAGATTGGTCGGCACCACCAGATTACGGATGAACTCGCTGTATTTCGACACGCGCACGGAACCGACCGACACTTCGGCGCTGCGGCGCAGGAAGTTGAACAGGCCCACGCGCAGCAGCCGGGCGAAACGCTCGTTGATAATTTCCAACGTTGGCATCCGGCCGCGCACGATGCGCTCCTGGGTTGCCAGGTTGTAGGTACGAACTCCCGTGACATCTTCCGGCGCCTGCGCGTCGTCCTGGTCTCCGTTGACGCCCTTGAGTAGGGCATCGACTTCTTCCTGGGAGAGGAAATTATCGGCCATGGCTGCTTATTGAATGATGAATGCGGTAAATAATACGTCCGTTACGTCCTGCTCCGGCCCTTTGTCCTCGAACGGCTGGTTCACCTGATTGATGATTTCGGCCGCCAGTTGTTGCTTGCCTTCCACGGTATTGAGTTCGGATGCCTTCTTGCCGGACAGCAGCAGCAACAAGCGGCTGCGCACTTTCGGCATGTTGATCTTGATCAAGTCCATTTCTTCCGGGCTGCTGGCCTGCAAGGTAAACGCGATTTGCAGGTATTGCTCGCCATTTTCCGGCTGCAAATTGACGGTGAAGGCATCGATGGGCACGAAGACGGGCGGACCTGCCTTGGAAGCGGCATGTTTTTTCTTGCTCGGTGCCGATTCTTCTTTATCGGCCTTGCCATGCAGGAAGTACCAGGCGGCACCGCCACCGATACCGCCAGCCACCAGCACCGAGGCCAGCACGATGATCAGAAGCTTCTTTTTCGAGGCGCCGGCGGGAGCCAGGCCTGCATCTGCTTTCGGATCTGCTTTCATTTTTGGATTTGCTTTCAATGGTACTCGAGTGCATGGAAGTGGATCACGACGCCATTATGTCATTATCGGCAAATTCTGCGCAGAAGGATGCAGTGAAAAGAGGGCGGAAGCGCCCTCAACTCGCTGTTTTTAGACGAAAAGTTACGCCGTGGGGCGCGCCAGTGGCTTGCGGATGACGAATTATCCTCAGGCAAAGGTATCCACGGCACTCAGGCTGGGCCGGCTGCGTCCGCCTGTCGCCGGCGCGATGGCGATCTCGCCACCCGATGCGCC
The DNA here is from genome assembly GCF_019345455.1 of Janthinobacterium sp. NKUCC06_STL. Taxonomy (NCBI): domain Bacteria; kingdom Pseudomonadati; phylum Pseudomonadota; class Betaproteobacteria; order Burkholderiales; family Oxalobacteraceae; genus Janthinobacterium; species Janthinobacterium sp. NKUCC06_STL. Next base: position 1,007,052 of record NZ_JAHKQY010000001.1, on the reverse strand, counting down.
ACCACCCTGGCCATTGCCACGGCGTTCGCCAGATGCTTCCCGGTTACCCTGGTCCTGCTGTTCCGGTGTGCCGGCCGAGACGGTGGCGCTGCCAAAGGCGATGCCCGCTTCGCTCATCATTTCGCGCAGGCGCGGCATGGCCGCTTCCAGCGCCTGGCGCACTTCCGGCTGGGCCGACATGAAGGCGGCATCGGCCTGGTCATTGGTAACCGTCAGTACCACTTGCACGGGGCCCAGGTCGGGCGGATTCAGGGTCAGGGTGGCGCTCTGGTCGCCGCCAGCGGCCATCCACACAACTTTCTGCCCCAGTTGCTGGTCCCAGGCCGGCGTGCCGACCCGGCCAGTCAGCTTGTCTGCCGGCACGGCCACGGCGGCCGCGGCCTGCTGCAGCGCGCCCGGCTGCAACTGGGCCGCCAGGCGGCTCAGGTCGGCAGGGGTTTCCCTGAGGACCGGTTCGGCCACGGCAGCGCCCGCCTTGGCGGTCGCCGCCAGCTGCGCGTCGATGGCCAGCTTGCCCGGTTCGGCCTTGCCGGTCGGCACGCTGGCGCCCGGTGTGGCGGCAGCCTTGCCTTGGGCCTGGCCCAGGCTGTCGGCAAAGTCGCCGCTGTCGGCTTGCGCGATGACGGTGGCGGCAGCCTTGCCGCTGCCCTGGCCGGCTGCCAGCAATGGCCCTGTCGCCGGGTTCTTGCCTTCTGCCTTGACGCTGGCGCGCGCCGGCAGTTCCGGCACGGCCTTGGCGGTGGCTGCCGGTGGCTGGATGGCCAGCTGGATGCTGCCTACCAGGGCCAGCATTTCGGCGGCCGGATCGGCTGGCGGCGTGACTGGCGCGGCGGGGGCGGCGGGCACGCTGGCTTCGGCCGTGGCGCTGTCGGCGGTGGCGGGTGTCGCTGCCTCGCTCGATTGCGCGGGCGGCTGTTCGCTGCTGGCCGCCTGTTCGGTGCCTGCTTGCGCCGCTTTCGCTTCGTTCGCTGGCGCCTGGGCGGGTGCCTGCGTGGCGGCAGGGCTGGCGGGACGAGCTGCCGGTGCCGGCGCAGGCGTTTGTATTTGCGCTTGCGCCATATTGCGGCTGGCCTGGCGTTGCTCGATCTGGCGGTTCAGGGTGCGCTGGAAGTCACCCGCCGTGCCGCTGGTGGACGGCTGGCTGCGGTTGGCGGCACCCGGCGTGGCGTTCGGCGAGATAATCTGGGAAATCGGTGTTGGCTGGGTTTGCATGATGCTGCCTCAGTGTTGCTTAGCGTTTGTAATAGGCTTGTCGCGCCGCGTGCTCATCCATTGCTTTCTGGTCGCGCTTGTTTTCCAGCTTCAGCGCCTGTTCCTGCGCCCGGTTGTTCAGGGTGGTGTAGGACATGCGCTTACGTTCGGCCAGCTGCCAGCGCATCTTTTCATTGTCGCTGCGCGCTTGCGCATGCTCGACCACTTGCTGCTGGCCCAGGATGGCGCTGTCGAGCTTGACCATGAAGGCCTGGAAGTTGCGGTAAGCCATGGGCGTAATGCCGCTGCTCATGCTTGCCTCGAAGCGCTTGGCGTAATCGTCGCGGTAGCCGGACAGCATGTCGAGTTTCTGGCGGCAATCGTCGAGCGCTTTCAGGGCCGCGCCCAGGCGCTTGGCGCAGTCATCCGTTTCGCGCTGGGCAAGGTCGATCAGGGTTGCAAGTTGGGAAGGAGAGGCCATGGCTGATTATATTCCCGCTATGCAAGCCCTAATCACTCGAATAGAGCGGTAAGTTGCCCCAAGCTCTCGTCCATGCTGACCCGCTCCGTGATTTGCTGTTGTAAAAACGCCTCGATCTTTTCATGCAGGGCAATCGCCTGGTCCAGCACGGGGTCGGTGCCGGCGCTGTAGGCGCCCACGCTGATCAGGTCGCGGCTGCGTTCATAGCGCGAATACAGCTGTTTCAGCTTGCGCGCCTGCTGCTGGTGTTCGTGCGTGGTGATCGAGTGGGCGGCGCGCGAAATCGATTGCTCGATGTCGATGGCGGGATAGTGTCCCGCTTCGGCCAGGCGGCGGTTCAGCACGATGTGGCCGTCAAGAATCGCGCGCGCCGAGTCGGCGATCGGATCCTGCTGGTCGTCGCCCTCGGTCAGCACGGTGTAGAAGGCCGTGATCGAGCCGCCACCTTCCTCGCCATTGCCGGCCCGCTCCACCAGCACGGGCAGCTTGGCGAAGACGGACGGCGGATAGCCCTTGGTGGCCGGTGGCTCGCCGATGGCCAGGGCGATTTCGCGCTGCGCCATGGCGTAGCGGGTCAGCGAATCCATGATCAGCAGCACGTTTTGCCCCTGGTCGCGGAAATACTCGGCAATCGCCGTCGCATACGCGGCCCCTTGCAGGCGCATCAGTGGCGGCGTGTCTGCCGGCGCGGCCACGACGACGGAACGGGCCAGGCCTTCGGGGCCGAGGATTTGCTCGATGAATTCTTTTACTTCGCGTCCCCGTTCGCCGATCAGGCCGACGACGATCACGTCCGCTTCCGTGTAGCGGGCCATCATGCCCAGCAGCACGCTTTTACCGACGCCGGAACCGGCGAACAGGCCCATGCGCTGGCCACGGCCCACGGTCAGCATGGCGTTGATCGAGCGCACACCCACGTCGAGCGTGTCGACGATGGGGGCGCGGCCCAGCGGATTGGCGGGGCGTACATTGATGGGGGCGCTGTCGGTCGTGTGCAGCGGACCGAGCTGGTCGAGCGGGCGGCCCGCACCGTCGAGCACGCGGCCCAGCAGTTGCGGCCCCACGGGCAGGTGGCGCGCGCGGTCGCTGGGGCGGCGGCGCGGGTGCGCCACGCTGCCGGGTCGGGGAATGGCCGGTTCGACGGAAAACACGCGCGTGCCGGGCACGATGCCCTCGACATCGCTTTGCGGCATCAAAAACAGGCGCTCGCCTTCAAAACCGACCACTTCCGCCTCGACCCTGCCGCCATTGGGCAGCGGCACGGTGCAGGCGGCGCCGACGGCCAGGCGCAAGCCCACGGCTTCCATCACCAGGCCGGCCACGCGCGTGACGCGGCCTGAAATCTGCATCGGTTCGACAAAGCCGACCACGGCCGTACAGTCGCTCAGGTAGGCGCGCCAGCGCGCCGCATGGGCAGTCGGGCCTTTGACGGGCTCGCTCACGGCGCCAGCCAGTCCAGGTCTTTGCCCAGCGCATGCGTCAGGCGGTGCCAGCGGGTGGATGTCTGCGCGTCGATCTGGTTGCTGGCCGTGTCGATCTTGCAACCGCCGCGTTCCACGCTGGGGTCTTCGATGACGCGCCAGCCACCTTTGTCGAGCTCATCGCCGATGCCGTCGCGCACCACTTGCGCGTCTTCCGGGTTGAGCATCAGCAAGGCAGGTTGTTGCAGCACGGGCAAGTATTCGATGGCTTCGCGCACCATCGGCAGCATCAGCTCGGGGCGCACGGGCAAGGCTGTCTTGAGCATGCCCTTGGCCAGTTGCAAGGCCAGTTCCATGACGTCGTTGGCGATCAGCTCGTCGGCCTGCTGCACGGCCGTGCCAAAGTCGACGGCGATGGTTTGCAGATGCGCCAGTTCCACGGCGGACGCCGCCTTGCCTTGCGCATACGACTCGGCATGGCCATCGGCATGCCCGGCCGCGTGGCCTTCCGCATAGCCGGCCGCGCGGCCTTCGTCGAAGGCCGTGGCGCGCGCTTCTTCGCGGATGGCGTCGAGTTCTTCCTGCGTCGGGTATTCGAGCGGCGGCGCCGGCTCTTCCTCTTGCAGCTCGGCAAATGGATCGAATTCCGGTTCGGGATCCGGTTCCAGCAGCTTGCGCGCCGCCACCACGCTGGGACGCTCGTCGCCAAACGAGGTCATTTCCCAGCGCTGGTAGGCGGTTTGCTGCTCTTTGGGAATCAAGTTAGACAAACGAATCCTCGCCTTTTCCGCCTAGGACAATCTGCCCCTCGTCCGCCAGGCGGCGCACGATCTGCAGGATCTGTTTCTGCTGCGATTCCACTTCCGACAGGCGCACGGGGCCTTTCGATTCCAGGTCTTCGCGCATCATCTCGCCGGCGCGCTGCGACATGTTCTTGAAGATCTTGTCGCGCAGCTCCTGCGAGGCGCCTTTCAGGGCGATGATCAGCATTTCCGACTGCACTTCGCGCAGCAGCAGCTGGATGCCGCGGTCGTCGATGTCGATCACGTTGTCGAACACGAACATTTCGTCCATGATCTTTTGCGCCATGTCATTGTCGTAGTTCTTGATATTGTCCATGACCGAGCCTTCTTGCTCGCCGCTCATGAAGTTCAGGATCTCGGCCGCCGCACGCACGCCGCCCAGCGACGATTTCTTGATGTTTTCGTTACCCGACAGCAGTTTCGTCAGCACGTCGTTGAGCTCGCGCAAGGCGGCCGGCTGCACACCGTCCAGGGTGGCGATGCGCAAGACGACGTCGTTGCGCAAGCGGTCCGTGAAGTGGCCGAGGATTTCGCAGGCCTGGTCGCGTTCCAGGTGGACCAGGATGGTGGCGATGATCTGCGGGTGCTCGTTGCGGATCAGCTCGGACACGGATTGCGAATCCATCCACTTCAGCGATTCGATGCCGGACGCATCCTTGCCGCCCAGGATGCGCGACAGCAGCACGGACGCCTTGTCGTCGCCCAGCGCCTTGGTGAGCACTTGCCGGATGTATTCGTCCGAATCGAGGCCGACGGTGGAATTGAGTTCCGTCTGCGCGCGGAAGTCGCCGAGCACCTCGACCACTTGCTCGTGCGCGATGCCCTTCATGGTGGCCATGGCGGCGCCCAGTTTCAGCACTTCGCGCGGGCCGAGGAATTTCATGACCTCGGCCGCTTCGCTCTCGCCCAGTGCCAGCATCAGGATCGATGCCTTTTGCAGTCCCGTTGTCTCAGTCATTATTGCCTATCCATGCTTTGATTACGTTGGCCACCACGCGCGGGTCTTCCTGCGCCAGTTTCCTGGCCATCGCCAGGTTTTCGCGATAACCGCGCGCCGTATCTTCTTCCAGCTCTTCCAGTTCCGCTTCGCTGAGCAGGACTTCGTTTTCTTCGTCCGTCTTGGCCAGTTCCGGTTCGATGACGGGCGGCGGGGCGCCGAAATCGTCGATCTTGCGCATCACGGGGCGCAGCATCGGGCGCACGATCTTGATGAAGATATACAGCAGGATCAGGGCCGTGATGAGGAATTTCGCCAGTTCCTTGGCCAGCGGCAAGTTGGCCGGGTCGCGCCACCACTCCAGCTTGCCTTCCGGCGCGCGGTCGATGCCGTCGAAGGGCGAGTTGGCCACGCTGAAGCTGTCGCCGCGCTCCTTGTTGTAGCCCATCGCTTCCTTGACCAGATTATTGATCTGGACCATTTCGGCAGGGGAAATCGGCTTGACCGTGACCTTGCCATCCTTGTCGAAGCTGCGGCGATAGTTGACGACGACGGCCACCGACAGGCGGCGCAGGCCGCCCATCGATTTCTGCTCATAGCGCACGGTCTTGTCGACTTCATAATTCGTTGTCGATTCCTTCTGTGTCGGCGCCGTCGGCGCGCCGCCCGGTGCGCCAGGCGCTTCGGCCGTCAACGGCGCCGTCGCCACGCCTGGCGGCTGGTTCGACAGCGCGCCCGGCACGCCGGATGGGTTGGCATTGCCGGCGCCCGTCGATTCGCTCGTTTGCTGGCTGCGGATGGTGGACGCTTCCGGCGGCGAGTTCGGCTTGTAGGTTTCAGCCGCCTGCTCGCTTTGCGAAAAATCGACATCGGCCGTCGCTTCGGCGCGCACATTGCCTTCGCCGACGATGGGCAGCAAGATCGATTCGACCTGCTTGATCACGCTTTGCTGCAATTGCTGCACGTACTTTAATTGGTTCGGGTCCAGGCTCTTGATGCCGTTGGCACGGTCCTTGTCCTTTTCCTGGTTCGACAGCAGGGTGCCGGCCTGGTCGACCACGGTGACATTGATTGGCAGCAATTCCGGCACGCTGGACGCCACCAGGTGCACGATGGCGCTCACCTGCAACTGATCGAGGCCGCGGCCAGGATGCAGGTTCAGCAGCACGGACGCCGTCGGTTTTTGCTGTTCGCGCACGAAGACGGACGGTTTGGGCAGCGCCAGGTGGACACGCGCCGTGTCGACGGCGGACACCGATTCGATCGATTTGGCCAGTTCGCCTTCGAGGGCGCGCTGGAAATTGACCTGTTCCAGAAATTGCGACACGCCCAGCTTCTGGTTTTCCATCAGCTCGAAGCCCACGTTGCCGCCCTTCGGCAAACCTTGCGCGGCCAGTTTCAGGCGCGCGTCATGGACTTGTTCGGATGGCACGAGAATGGCGCCGCCGCCTTCGGAAAACTTGTGCTTGATGCCCAGCTGGTCCAGCGAGGCGGTGATGGCGCCGCCGTCGCGGTCCGTGTAGTTCGAGAACAGGACTTTGTATTCGGGCGGCTGGTTCCACATGTACAGGGCCACGCCGATGGCGACCAGTGCCGCCACGCCCAGGCCGCGCAGGAAATTCTTGCCCATCGGCGTCTTGGCGAAGGCTTGCACGGACTCCACGGGCGAGCGGGCAGGCGCCGGTTCCGGGGGTATGCGGTTCACATCGATTTCTTCGGCTACAGCCATGATTGCCTTCCAGGGCGCGTATGTTTGGTAATGAGCGGGGGCCGCTTCCTCGGGAGGAGGGGCGATATGCAGAATTATCCGCCACTGTCACGCGCTTCAATCGTCCAAATAGAAGGCGCTTTTGCCGCCTGCTCGGCCGAGCGGCTGGCGTTGACGCTGGTATTGTGGAACCCTGGCAACATGTGACGGAAGTTATTGTACCCGTCGTTGCCTTGCAAGCCAGGGTTTTGTTCTCTGGGTGCAACAGGCATGGAACAGATATGAAGCAGACCAGAATCGGGAGGCAAAGTGAAAACAGGCGGTATCGATAGCAGCAGGATCGAGGCGATGATCGCGCAACTGAAGTCGGCGGCCACGCGGCCGGAGGCGAAAATACCGGCGATCCAGACCGAGATGCCGGCGGCAAAGGTGAATTTTGCCGATGCCTTCAAGAGCGCGCTCGACTCCGTGAGCGGCGCGCAAAAGGCCTCGTCGGCACTGGGTCAGCGCTTTACCATGGGCGACGAAAAGGTCAGCCTGTCGGACGTGATGGTATCGATGCAAAAGTCGAGCATCGAATTCCAGGCGACGGTGCAGGTGCGCAATAAGTTAGTCTCGGCATATCATGAGATCATGAATATGCAGGTTTGATACAGACAAGTGTATTGGTACGTCACGAACGCCTTACAAACCGTAGCGAGCGGAAGCCAGTTGTGGCCGAGAAGCGGAACTGTACTCTAGTACAGTGAGCATCGCAGGCCGCAAATGGCGACGCGCAGTAGGTTTGTAAGGTGTTAACCTAACCCAGCCATCCTGGCATTCCGCTCGCGTTCAAGACGCGTGATATAGCGCTGCACGTGCGCCAGCATGCTGCGCGGCAGGTCGACGAACTGGCAGCCGAGGCGGCGGTTCAGCTTGTTGTTCAGCAGGGTCATGTCCAGCGAATTGCGAATTTGCAAAGTCGCCGTGACGATGCCGACGTCGGGCAAGTCGATGCGGCAGCCGGGATAGTCCCTGCCGATGGTTTCGCCCAGCATCAGTTTATTGTCGAGGATGGCGATGCCGCCGCAGCTGATGTCGGCCAGCGGGAACAGGGTATCGGCGCCGCCCAGCGAAGGCGGCAGGGGGATCGAGACGCGCACGGGATTGCTCACCGGTGTCGTCATGCGGTAATACTCGCGCCGCTGCAAGCGGATCAGCGTTTCTGGAATGGCAATTTTCAAGGCGGGCGTGCCGCCGTAATGGCACTCTTCCACCTGGGCGCTGGCAAACAGGATGCGGATCTTGTCGAGCGAGGTTTCAAACGAAATGCCCTTGGCGGCCAGCATGCGCCGGTTCTGGTCGGCGTTCACGGAACGGTCGAGGATGACGCTATCGTGCTCGGCATCGACTTCCAGGATGGAAGTGACGCACACATCGGATTCACCGTGGATCAGCATGCGGATCAGCTGGTTCTTTTCGCTGATGCTGCGCAGCAAGGCGATGATTTCCCGCCGCGATTCCACTTCAAAATCATGCCAGTTTTCGAGGCCGGAATCCATAATATGTGCTTGCATTGATGCCTGTCTATGTATCGGTGAGGTTGACGCTGGTGTCGGGCGGCGGCGGGATCGGCCCGCCATTCGCAGATTCAATATGATATAACCAGGCCAGCAGTTCCGCAATCGCCCGATACAGGCCGGGCGGAATCTGGCGGTCCAGGTCGACATCCATCAGCAGCGCCACCAATTCCTTCGATTCATGTACGAAGACGCCGTGCTCGCGCGCCGTGCTGATGATCTGGTCCGCGATCAGGCCGCTGCCCTTGGCCACCACCTTGGGCGCCGGCGTGCCGCTCTGGTAAGCCAGGGCGACGGCCGTCTGCGGCACCTTGCGCTTGGTGTCGTCAAGCATCATCTTCTCCAGCGGCCGCCTCCGGCTTGCCGGCGATCGTCAACGACGACAAGGGCCAGCCGGCCGCATCGAGCGACGCTTCCAGCGCCGCCGCATGCTGGCGCAAGGTGCCGGCGCTGCCTTCGCTGCCCGCCTGCAGCTGGATGGCCACTCTGCCTCCCTGCAAGACCACGTGCGCGGCCAGGTCGCCCAGCAGGGGAAACTGGAAGCGCACGTTGCTGCGCCAGGCCGTCGTTTCCTCGTCGGCCTCCGTGCCAGCGTGCTGCTGGCCTTCCGGCGCATCGCGGCTGATATCCCACTGCATCTTCTGGCCGGGCCAGGCTTCGCCCTGCCACTGCACGCGCGCCTGTTCGTGCGTATGCAGCTGCAAATTGATCAGTTGCGCCGAAGCCAGGTCGGTCCCTGTTCTGCTCGTCTCACCCTGGGCCGCCTTCTGCATTTGCGGCTCCAGCAGCAGCGACGCGAGCGGCCGCTTGCCTTCGGCCCATTCGGCCACATGCGATTCATAGAACAAGCCGCTGCTGCCGACGGCATCGCGCAGATTCTGCGCTACCTGGGCCGGGGCGGCGCCGGGCGTGGCCATCAGCGGCGTCTTGCCGACCAGCGACAGGGGCGCACCGGGCACGCTTTCCGCCTGGCTGAGCACTGTGCTGATGGCGCGCGCTGTGGAGCTCAGCTCGGGCGCGGGCGTGTCGCTTGCCAGGGCGGGCAGCAGATTGGCGGGTGTCAGCGGCGCGCGGCTGAGCAGGGTGGCGGCCGTGCTGCTGGCGCGCGTGCCGGCCTGAGCGGCACCGGCCTGGGGTCCGCGCGCGTCAAGGGCGTCGGGTTCGGCTTCCGCGTCCGCATACGTGAGCAGGGCGCTGGCGGGCTGGTCGCGGTTATTGCCGATTTGAAAAGAGGGGCGGGGATTGATGCCGATCAAGGTCAGCGGGATTTCCGTGCCTGGGTGGGCGCCGGCGGGCAGTTGCATGCTGGCCGGCGTGCCGGCCACGCGCACGAGGAAGCTGCCGTCGCCCATGCGGGCCAGCACTTGCCCCTGCATGGATTTGCCGATCAGTCCCTGCAGCGAGCGCTGGAACTCGGCCTGGCGCGGATCGGCGACGGCGTCGGCCGCCCGCGTGGGCTTGACCGGGGTCAGGGGCGTCATGCCGATCGCATCCATCTTCGGCAACATGATAGCGGACCTTGCCCCGTGGGCGCTTACGCGCCGTAGGCGTTGGCCAGGCGCCGCTCAGTGCCGGTGCTGCTGATCAGCTTGGACAATTGCGCCATCCACGGCATGGTCAGATCGCGGATCTTGCGGTCGTCTTCCAGGATCTGCTTGATCAGGGCGACTTTGCGCTGGCGGCCGGCACTTTCCAGCACGACTTTTTCTTCATTCGCCTTCAGCGCTTCCACATGCGCGCTCACTTGCTGCTCCAGCGCTTCGAGCTCGTCCCAGTCGGCGTTGCCGGCGGCGGTCACCATCCGGCCCGTCAGGGTCTGCATGGTTTCGTAGGTGGTCAAGACTTCTTGATTGGTCATCATGGGTCAGGCACTCGCAAGGCTGGGCATACGTTTCAGATCGGCGCCGGGGATGGCGGCGGGCGTGGCGCCGATGGCGTTCCAGGTTTCGCGCAAGTCGGTGAGCAGCCGCTGCACTTCCTCCAGCATGGCCAGATCGTTGCGGATGTTGGCCGCCAGCAGGCGCGCGCCCATGTATTCGTACAGGGAGTCGAGGCCTTCGGCGATCTGGCCGCCCGCTTCCTTGTTCAGGCTGGCGCGCAAGCCATTGTCGATGATCTGGATGGCTTTCGAGATGGACTTGCCTTTTTCCGGCACATTGCCCGATTTCATGTGCATCTGCGCGCTGAGCACGGCCACCAGGGCGCCGTCGTACAGCATCACGATCAGCTTGTGCGGTGAGGCCGCGCCGATGCCCGTTTCCAGGCCGACCTTGGCATAGGCGTTGACGCCGCGTTGTTGGGTTCCAAACATTTAATTCTCCTGATGATTGGGCTTAACGGTTGGCGGCGATGGCGGCCAGTTGCTGGGTCAGATAGGTTTGCGTGCCCTGCAATTTGTTCAGGGATACGTCCAGCCGCGAGTACTGGGCACGGTAGCGCGCTTCGATGTCGGTCAGCTTCGCGCTGAATCTGTCGCGCTGCTCGGCAACCGACTTGATGCTGTCGTTGATGCCTTTGGACTTATTGGTGATCATGCCGTCCGTACCCAGGAAGGCGGTGGCCAGGTTGTTCAACTGATAGGCATAGCCTTGCGAGAAACTGACCGTGCCGCGCGAGCCGGTGACACCGCCCGTCACTTCAATCTTCAAGCCTTCGGCTGGCGAGCCGGGGGCGCCTGTGAGGGTCTGGCCAGAGCCGGTGACCGGTTGTCCGCCCAGGGTGCCGGCCACGTCGGTACCCTTGACGGGCGTGGCGGCGCCAAACAGATTTTCGATACCGGTTCCCGTACCGTTGCTCAATGCCAGATTCGATACCGAGCCGTAGCGGCTGGACGCCAGGACCAGTTTGCCGGTGCCGTCGATGGAAGCGGAGACCGTCGCGCCATTGTCCGAAAAAGATTTCACGCCGTTGATCGATGATTGTATCAGCGATGCCATCTGCGCCGGCGTATAGGTACCTGCCGGTATCGACACCTGGGCCGTATTCTTGGCCGCCGACGGGTCCGTATCGTTGAGGGTGATATTCCAGGTGGTGTCGCTGCCAATCGTGGTGCTGGCGGGCAGCGCGCCGAGCGACGTGAGCGAGCCTTGGCTGGCCATGGTGGTGATGGTCAGGTCATAGGTGCCGGGCTTGGTGGCGGACGTCGAACTGGTGAAGGCGACGTTGCTGTCGCTGACCTTGCCGATGGCGGAAAACAGGCCCGCGATATCGCCGAAGTTCGCGCTGATGGCTTTGTCGAGCTTGCTGGTATCCAGGGCCAGGCTGCCATCCTTTTGGAAGGAGATACCTACCTGGCTCAAGGTGTTCATGCCGCCGTTCAAGCCAGTAATCGGCGCGCCCAGCTGCCTGCGCAGCTGGCTCTGGATCGATTGAACGGTCGAGTCGCCCAGCAAGACACCGCCGGTCTTGGTTTCGGGGTTGTAAGCCGTCATCTTGCCGATCGAGGTATTGAGCTCGTTGTAGGCCTTGACGAAGGCGTTGATGCTGGTCTTCACCGTCGAGGTATCCTTGGACACTGACAGGCTGGTGGTGCCGACTTTGCTAATGCCGAGGGTAACGCCTTCGATGGCCGTATCGACACTGTTCGAGCTGCTGGAAATGGCAATACCGTTGACGCTGAACATGGTATTTTGCGCAGCGCTGTTTTGCTTCAGGTTTTGCGTGCCGGAAGCGTCATAGGACAGCAGATCGTTCAAGGCGCTGTCGGCAGGCTGGCCGTCACTGCCGCTGAGCGAAATTTTCATGGCCGAATTGGCGCCCGTCTTGGTCGAACTGAGCACCAGGTGATACGGCTTGTCGCTGCCGTCGGAAACGATACTGGCCGTGACGCCGAGGCCGGCGTTATTGATGGCGTCACGTATGCCTTGCAAAGTGTTGTTGGTGGAGTCGATGACCACCGAACCGGTTGCCTGCGTGCCGTCCTGGGTGAAGTTCGTGTTCATGTAGCTGCCGCCCGTGCCTGCTGTCAGGCCGGCTGCCGCAGGATTGCTGCCGGCGATGACGATGGGGCTGGCGTTGCCCGAAGCCAGGGTGATCGAACTGGCGATGGTGACGTTGGAACCGTCGTTGACGGCATTGGCGGCGTGTCCGATGCCACCCATGACGCTGCCGGTGACGACTTCTTCAATATTGAGGTTGGAACCATCGGCACGCGTAAATTGCAAGGTGCCGTCTGCGGCCTTGCCGGTGACCGTAATATTGGCTGCCGCCAGTGCATTCGAGACGGCATTCGGACCGGTAAGTGTCGTATCGAGCGATGCGGCGGTGATGCCGCCGCCTGCGGCGACGCCATTACCCTGGGTAACGATTTCGATGCCGCCCACCGACAGCGAATAGGTGCCGTTCGCACCCGTGGCGATATTGCCGAAACCGTTGAACATGGTGGCGTTGCTGGCCGTTGGCTGGGCCGTGGCGGTCACGCCCGTGGTACTGCTCTTGGCGTTGATGGCGTCGGCCAGGGCGCGCGCGCTCTTGGTGCTGGCATCGGTGGGGATGGCCGTGCCATTGATGATCAGCGAGCCGTTGCTTACGCCCGTAAGCAATGTGCTGCCGCTCAGTGCCGTGCCCGTTACACCAAAGGTGCCGCCGGCGAGTGCGCCAAGCTGGAAGGATACCGTCGTCTTGGCGCCGCTGCCGATGGTCGACAGTTTGCTGGCCATGCCACCCGACGTCAGCGTCTGCGCCTGGGCCAGCTGGGAAACGTTGATGTTGTAGTTGCCAGCAACGGCCTTGGCGCCCGCGCTTGCCGATAGCACCAGCGGATCGGACGGCGTAGCGCTGACGGCACGGAAGTTGTTCGAATTGCTTAGCGCCGATAGCGAGTTTTGGAAGGTGCCGACGGCACCGCCCAAGGTACCTATCGCGCTGAGCTTGGCTTGGTAGGAGGCCGTTTTCTTGTCAAAAGTGCCCAGCGGTGCCGCTTCCGCGGTCATCAGCTTGTCGATGATGGCGCCCACGTCCAGGCCGCTGGCGCCGGCGCCGATGCCAACGGATGATATTGTAGGGGTAATGGCCACGGAATGCTCCTAGGAAAACGCTAATATAAGCTGTTATCGGCAGAATCAATCAAGACTTGAGAGGGGGATTTACCGCGCTGTTTCCAGCGGAAGCCAAAAAGCGGGGAGGAGACAGCAGTATATTGCTTTAATTGAAATTAAAGCGGGGCCGGATAGTCAGGCTATCGGGCCCCATGGTCATGCTGATGCGTATTGCCACGATGTCGCATGTCCGTGTGCCACGCCATCATCAGGCGCTTTGGCTGATCAGCGAGCCTTTGGCCGAGTCAAAGGTCTTGGCCAATTCCAGCGCTTCCCGCGTGGGAATCTGGCGCAGTACTTCCTTGGTTTCCTGGTCGATGACCTTGACCACCGTGCGCTGGCTGTCTTCGTCGATGGAAAATTCCAGGCCTTGCGTCTTCATTTGCGAGGACTGGTTCAATTCCGAGACGGCTTTGTCCAGCTGCTCGCGGCTCGGTTCCTTGCTGGCTTGCTGTGGCGTAACCGTAGCGTTTTCCGTGGCGTTGCGGGGCGCTGCCGGGCGCGCCGGTGGCGCATCCGTCGCGGCGTAACTCTTGTCTATCCTGGCCGCGGAGGCGGCCGCTATCGTATCGATAGTCATGGTGCTCTCCTAGTGAAAATTCCCCTGCCGAAAAAATCCGGCAGGGGAATCAGAGTCCTACGCTGTTGCCTGACTAATCGGAGATTAGCCGCGCAGCAGGCTCAGGACGCCGTTTGGCAGCGAATTCGCTTGCGCCAGCATGGCCGTACCAGCTTGTTGCAGGATCTGGCCGCGGGTCATGTTGGCCGTTTCCGAAGCAAAGTCGGTGTCGACGATGCGGCTGCGCGATGCGGACAGGTTTTCCGTCGTCGATTGCAGGTTCGAGATCGCCGAGGCGAAGCGCGATTGCAATGCACCGTACTGGGCGCGTTGGCTGTTGACCGTCGACAGGGCGGCGTCGGCAATTTTCAGCGCCAGCTGGGCGCCAGCGAAGGTGGTGACGTCGAGCGAGGCGACCGATTTCAGTTTCGATGCGGTACCGCCTGCTGTCAGGGCCAGGCCGGAACCTGGGTCGGTGACGGAGAAGCTGCTATCCGAGTCGAACGTCACGGTGCCGTTGGCAACGGCTGCCGCACCTTTGGCATCTTGACCGCCAGCAACAATGCCGCCGGCCAGGGTGTAAGTGCCGACTTTCAATTGCTTCTGGGCTGCGGCGGCGAGCTTGTCGGTAATCGCGATGTCGGAGCCGCTGGAGTTGCTCAGCTTGATGCCGCCATTTGTCGTGTCGAACTGGGCAGAGACACCGGTCTTTGCCGTTTGGGCATTGATGGCATTGATGCCGGCTGCAAAGTCGGTCGCGCTGGCGGCGCCAGCGGCGACGTCGAACGAGACGGTCACTGGGGTTGTCGCATTGTCCGATGCGATCGAGAAGGAGTAAGAGCCAGCGACCAGGCCCAGATTCGCTTCCGTTTTCGCGGTTGCCGTCACGCCGGAGCTCGCCGTTTGCTGGTTCAGGCCGGCAGCGATCGTTTTGGCCGAATCACCGGCTACGGTGGTGTACGTGGCCGTGCCGAGCTTGCCGTTGACGGCGATGGCGCTGCCTGCTACCACACTCGATGAGGCGGTTGTCTTGACTGCATCGCTTTCAATGCGGTTGTTGCCGTAGGTGCTGGTCAGGAAGTTCGCGCCATTGGCCGAAATCAGCTGATTGGCATCGGCGCCGACCTGGAAGTTGGCCGTGCCCATGGTGCCATCGAGCAGCGCCTGGCCGTTGAACGAGGTCGTGGTGGCGATGCGGTTCAGTTCCGAACCCAGTTGGCCTACCTCGGTTTGCAGCGCCTGACGGTCGCTCGACGAGTTGGTGGCGTTCGACGATTGCACGGCCAGTTCGCGGATGCGTTGCAGGATGTCGCCCGAGCTCGACAGTGCGCCCTCGGCCGTTTGGGCCAGCGAGACGCCGTCGTTTGCATTGCGGGTGGCTTGGGTCATGCCGCGGATTTGCGACGTCATGCGGTCGGAAATGGCCAGGCCAGCTGCATCATCCTTGGCGCTGTTGATACGCAGACCAGAGGACAGGCGTTGCAGCGAGGTGGACAGGGCCGATTGCGAGGTCGACAGGTTGCGTTGCGAATTCAGGGATGAGATGTTGGTATTAATTACTGCAGCCATGATAATTCTCCAGACAGGTACTACATTGCGCTATGTGCTATTCACTTTGGCCTGCCCCGCTATTCCGGAGCAATCAAGCCGCTGTTGTAATGTTTATCGGTCACTGGCTGGGAAAGTTGATAGGGAAAAACATTCTTTATTTTATTTTTTTCCTCTAATTGTTTGAGGTGATGGCCCGCTAATCGGCAGGCTTGTGTGAAACTTGAGGGCTAATTCAGATTTATTTTTCTTCTTTATCACCGTGTCAGCCTGCCGGTTTTTGTTGAACAAATCCAATTTCCCCTGGCGGATGCCTGCCGCAGCGAGACTATAAACTGCTAAGATCGTCGCCATCATGTATAGACACCTGTGCCTGGTTCAGATTAACAGGGTAAGAGCGGGCCGCTTTTGCCCACCGTGCTGTGATGTGCGTATTGCATTTACTTACTAAAATGAAGACTACTGATATTGCTGGCAGCGACCGGGCTGGCCCGCCAGATGCGAGCGAGATCGCGCAGGCTGTGGAACAGGCCATGCAGTTGGCTGAAGCGCACTTGCTGGCGGGCCGCATCGGCGAAGCGGAGCAGCTGTACAAAGCGGTACTGCAACTGTCGCCATTGCATGCCGGCGCGAATCGTCAACTGGGATTGCTGGCATTAAAGGCGGCGCAGGTCGAGGCCAGCCTGCCTTTCTTTGCTGCCGCACTCGAGTCCCGTCCCGACCTGGCTGCCAGTTGGCTGGACTATGTCGAAGCGTTGATGCTGGCCGGCCAGGAGGTGCTTGCAGCTCAGGTCCTGCAATTCGGACGCGAGCATGGACTCGATAATATATGGGCGGACCAGTTGGCTCGCCGACTCGCCGGCGACGCGCCGCCAGCGGCGCAGGCCGTTATCGCCCCCTTGGGCGGCGCCGGCGCTGCAGATGAGGTGCAAGACGGGAGGCCTGCGGAAGTCGATTTGAGCGCCTTGTTTGAGCTGGGCTGCTATGCGGAGGTGGAGAAGTCTGCGAGGGCCCTGACGCGAAGCCACCCCAACGATGGCTACGGCTGGAAATTGCTGGGTGCCGCATTGCGGGAGCAGCATCGTCCGCGCGAGGCCTTGCCGTGCATGCAGAAGGCGGCGCGTCTTATTCCTGGCGATGTGGGCGTGCAGCAGAATCTGGGGGGCATATTGCAGGAGTTGGGCAATCTCGATGCCGCCGAGAGTGCATGCAGGAATGCTGTTGCCATGGCGCCAACCGATATGTTGGCACACAGCGACCTGATCATGATACAGAGCTACCATTCCCGCGCCACTCCAGCCCGGCGCCTGGCCGATGCCAAACGGTTTGGCAAGGTTGCCAGCACCTTGGCGACCACCCCGTTCAAAGACTGGTCCTGTAGCAAGCAGCCGCAGCGCCTGCGCATCGGCCTGGTATCGGCCGACCTGAGAAACCATCCGGTTGGTTTCTTTCTGGAGGAACTGCTGGCCGCGCTCGATCCGCGCCGCGTGGAACTGATCGCCTATCCGACAGTGCCTTACGTTGACCGGATGACGTCGCGCCTGCGGCCGTATTTTGCCGCATGGCGCCCTATTTCCGGCTTGGATAACGCCGCGGCGGCGCAGTTGATTGAAAGCGATGGCGTGCACGTTTTGTTCGATCTTGGCGGCCATACCGGCAACAATCGTTTGCCCGTATTCGCCTGGCGCCCAGCGCCCGTTCAGGTGAGCTGGCTTGGTTATTTTGCCACCACGGGCATGGCGGAAATGGATTATTTATTGGCAGACCCTCATGTGGCCCCCTTGGGAGAGGAGGGCGAGTTCACCGAGACGCTGTGGCGCATGCCCGACAGCTATCTGTGCTTCACGGAGCCGCGCGAGGAGGTGTCTGTGACGCCGTTGCCGGCTGTGTCGAATGGTTTTGTCACATTTGGCTGTTTCAACAATCTGGCCAAGATGACCGATGCCGTCGTCGCCCTGTGGTCGCGCGTACTCAAGGCCGTGCCCGACTCCCGGCTGTCGCTCAAGACCAAACAGCTGGATGACGCGGCTGTGCGTGCGCGCACCCTGGCGCGCTTTGCTGTGCATGGTATCGGTGCCGAGCGTATTTCCATGTCGGGAACCGGAACCCGCCTCGCCATGCTGGAAGCCTATCAGCAGGTCGATATCGCACTCGATCCTTTTCCGTATCCCGGCGGTACCACCAGCATGGAGGCGCTATGGATGGCCGTGCCCATCGTGACGCGGCGCGGCACGCACTTTTTGTCGCATCTGGGAGAGTCGATACTGCACAATGCAGGCTTGCCGGACTGGATCGCCAGCGACGATGACGATTACGTGGCCGTCGCCCGGCGCTTTGCTGGCGACGTCGATGCGCTGGCGGCACTGCGGGGGAGCTTGCGCCAGCAGGTCGTCAACTCGCCGCTGTATGACGCACGCCGTTTCGCGCGCCACTTCGAGGATGCGGTCTGGGGCATGTTTCATGCGAAGTACAAAAAACTGGCCGAGTCCGGCGATATACCCCAAGGAGAACAATGATGCCCCGTACCACACTGATTACTGGCGGCGCCGGCTTTCTCGGTTCGCACCTGTGCGACCGCATGATCGCCGATGGCCACGATGTGCTGTGCGTGGATAATTTCTACACGGGCAGCAAGGACAATATCCGCCACCTGCTGGGTCACAAGCGCTTCGAACTGCTGCGCCACGACGTCTGGCTGCCGCTGTACGTGGAAGTGGACCGCATCTATAACCTGGCTTGCCCGGCCAGTCCTGTGCATTACCAGAACGACCCCACCTCGACCACCAAGACCTCGGTGCTGGGCGCCATCAACATGCTGGGTCTGGCCAAGCGCAAGCGCGCGCGTATCCTGCAGGCATCCACCTCGGAAGTGTATGGCGACCCGCAAGTGCATCCGCAGCGCGAGGATTACTGGGGCCATGTCAATCCCATCGGCCCGCGCGCCTGCTACGACGAAGGCAAGCGCTGCGCCGAAACCCTGTTCTTCGATTACCACCGCCAGTCGGCCGTGGATATCCGCGTCGTGCGCATCTTCAATACCTATGGCCCGCGCATGCATCCGAACGATGGCCGCGTGGTCAGCAACTTCATCGTGCAGGCGCTGCGCGGCGATCCGATCACCCTGTATGGCGATGGCCAGCAGACACGCTCGTTCTGCTATGTCGATGACTTGATCGAAGGCATGGTGCGCATGATGAATCAGACGCAGGAAACCGGACCTGTGAATCTGGGCAATCCTGCGGAATTCACCATCCGCGAACTGGCCGAACTGGTGCTGCGCCTGACGGAATCGAAAAGCGAGCTGGTTTTCCGTCCCTTGCCGGCCGACGACCCCGTGCGCCGGCAACCCGATATCGCCAAGGCGCGCGCCGCGCTGGAGTGGGAGCCGGCAGTGAGTCTGCATGATGGCTTGAAAGAAACTATCGCTTACTTCAAGAAAGTGATCTTTGCATGAAACAGCAATTGCTCCCGGCAGTGTGCCCGGTCTGCGCCCACACGGTGGCGGCAGCGTTTTTCGATGGTGGCCAGCAAGCGTTGGCGACCCTGGGCTGGCCGGCCAGCGCAGCCGAAGCGCAGGCGATGGCCGTGCAGCCGCACGACTTCGTGCAGTGTCCGCAGTGCACCCACGTGTGGAACCACGCGTTTTCCTATGACGCCATCCCCTACCAAAACAATCCTAACCGCATGTTCAACAAGGGCGGCATCTGGAAAGGCCACCTGGCCGATACGCGCGACGTGCTGCTGGCCCAGTTGCCGGCCTCGCCCACGGTGATCGACATCGGTTGCGGCGAAGGTCATTTCGTGCGCGCGCTGGCCGATGCCCTTGGCGAGCAGGGACGTTTCATCGGCTTCGACCCGAATGCCACGCCGGAAACGGGCCGCGGGGTGGAGTTTCATGCGCGCTATTTTCAGCCCTTGCAGGACGTGCCCGAGTTCACGCCCGATGCGCTGGTGATCCGCCATGTGCTGGAACACCTGACCGATCCCGCTTCGCTGGTCGAGCAAATGGCGTGGGCCGCCGCGCGCTCGGACAAGCCAATGTGGCTGTTTGCCGAAGTGCCTTGCATCGACCGGGTCTTCGCCACGGGCCGCCTGGCCGATTTCTTCTATGAGCACATGTCGCATTTCACGACGGAATCGTTCCGTACCTTGATGCAGCGCGCTGGCGAAGTGGTGCAACTGGCGCATGGCTATGACGGCGAAGTGGTGTATGCGCTGGTGCGCCTGCAGATTCCGAAGGCGCTGCGCGACCAGGCGCGCCACAGCAATGCGTTTGCCATTGCCGCCCAGCGCAGCCGCAAGGCCATTGCCGCCCAGCTCGACACCTTGGCCACTGGTGGCCAGCGCGTGGCCATCTGGGGCGGCACTGGCAAGGCCGCCGCCTTCATGCACCAGTTCGGCGCCGACGCGCAGCGCTTTCCGCTGGTGGTCGACTCCGACCCGGACAAGGCCGGTACCTTCGTGCCTGGCCTGGGCCAGGAAATCGTCTATCGCGACGTGCTCAAGACGCAGCCCGCTGACGTGGTCATTATCCCCACGCAGTGGCGCGCGCGCGATATCGCCGCCGAAATGGCGCGCGAGGGTATTGAAGCCAAATCCATCCTGATCGAGCACGAAGGCCGCTTGATCGAATTCTTTGCCGACGAGCATCCTTACCGCTGATGCTCGCGCCAGGTGCCCAGCTGGCGCCCGAATGCAAAAATGCCGCTCGATGAGCGGCATTTTCGTTGGCGCGTACCGTGTGGCGCGGTTCAGTCCGCCACCACCACGCGGTTCTTGCCCGTTTGCTTGGCCTGGTACATGGCGCGGTCGGCGCGCTTGACCAGTTCGGCCTGGTCTTCGTTGGGCAGGCGCAGGGCCACGCCGGCGGAAAAGGTGATCAAGACTTTTTCGTTGTCGTGCAGGAAGAAATGCCGGGTCAGCTCGCGCTGCAAGCGCGTCATCGTCGACGAGGCGGCCTCGACCGTCGTTTCCGGAAGCAGGATGAGGAATTCCTCGCCGCCGAAGCGGGCGATGACGTCCATCGAACGCAGGGTTTCCTTGACGATTTTGACCAGGTGTTTCAGCGCCGCATCGCCGGCCAGGTGGCCGTAGGTGTCGTTCAGGCGCTTGAAATCGTCGAGGTCCAGCATGGCGATGCACAGCGGCGTGCCGCGGCGGTCGGAGCGGGCCGTCTCGCGCTCGAACACGTCATCCAGGCCACGGCGGTTCAGGCTGCCCGTCAACTGGTCTTCCCGCACCAGTTCGCTCATATGCTGGAGCTTTGCTTCCAGCGTGTGAATGCGCTGTTCCGCATCCTGCACTTCCTGGCGCGCCAGCACCATCTTGTCGCGCGCGCGCAAGGCTTCGTTCTGCACCATGCGCGTTTCGCGCAAGACTTCGTCGAGAACGCTGTTCAGTTCGCTGATATTTTCCGCCTGGCTGATCTTTTCCGAATAGCCGCCGATCTTTTCATGGAAGTCGCCCGTGCTGGCCGCCACTTGCCCCAGGCGGTCGATGAAGGTCATCATCATGTTCTTGACCGTCAGCTTGACGTCGGACAGGCTGTGCTTGAGCTGGCCCTGCTTGTAGATGACTTCCTTCAGGCTGCGCGTGGCGTCTTCCAGCGCGCGCTGGTCGAGCGGGCCGGCGATCAGGTTTTGCACGGCATCGACCTGGCCGCGCAGCCAGCTGTCGTCGTCGAGCAACTGGCTGACGTTATCGAGCAGCAACTTGAACAGGCGCAGCAGCAATTCCTGCTGCTCGGCCGTGTCGCCGCTTTTCAGTTCGATCTGGTAGCACAGCTGTTTCAGGCGCAGGGCCGCTTCGTTCAGCGCTTCTTCCGTGTGGGCCAGCTTGATGGCCGCGCCCAGCGATTCGGCTTCTTCCACCAGCGCGGGCGTGCCCGTGAGCAAGGTGGCGACGGCAAAACCCAGGGTGCGGCTGAGCAATTCACGCAGGGTGCGCGTCTGTTCGCCGTCCGGCAGGGGCGGCAATTCGATGCCGCCGCCTTTCTTGACCTGTTTTTCCGCCAGTTGCGCCAGCGTGCGCGCATAGCTGTCCCAGTCGCGCGCTTTCAGGGCGCGCTGGAAGCGCCGGCCAAAGTCGCCCAGTTCGCCCGTCGATTCGCTCATCTTGGCGGCAAACTGCGTCAGGACATTTTCCGCGCCGCTCTCCGTGGGTGCGCTGGCGGCCAGCACGGCGCCAGGCGTAGCTGGCGTCTCTGCCGGTTCGCTGATGCCGGCGATTTCATTGTAGATATCGCGGTAGGCGCTTGGCGTCGGGGCGATGCGGCGCGTGGCCAGGCGGCGAAACGCTTCGCGGGCGATATCGGCCGGGTTCATCGCGGCGGTGGCGGTATTCGTGGCGCCAGCGGGAGCGTTTGCTGGGGAAGTTGGCAATTTACTGGACATGTAGGCACAGCCTTTTTAGATATTTCTCATTATCCTCATGATATGCGAGTTGGCAAAGAACTTATTGTGCGAGAAGCAAGGAGAAGTCCTGTCAATTCGCCCGATGCCAGCGTGCATGCCACTTTGCCGTCAATCCACCAGCTGGTTGCGGATGGCGTAATGCGTCAGTTCGGCGCTGTTCTTGAGCTTCATCTTGACCAGCAAGCGGGCGCGGTATTCGCTGACGGTCTTCACGGATAATTTCAGCTCTTCGGCGATGGCGCCCACGGCCTTGCCCGAGGCGATCATGACCAGGGTCTGGTATTCGCGGTCCGACAAGGTGTCGTGCAAGGCCGTTTCGTGGTCTTCGCCCACCGTGTTGGCCAGTTCCTGCGCCAGCGAGGCGCTGATGTATTTCAAGCCCTGCGCCACCTGGCGGATGGCCGTGACCAGTTCGCGCGGCGCGCTCTGTTTCGTCAGGTAGCCGGCCGCGCCCGCTTTGAGCGAACGGATGGCGTACTGGTCTTCGCGGTGCATGGACAGCATCAGTACGGCCAGCTCCGGCTTTTCTTTCTTGATCTGCTTGAGCACCTCGATGCCGCTGCGGTCGGGCAGGGAGATGTCGAGCAGCAACACCTGGCATTTCGAGCCACGGAACAGCTTGATGGCGTCGTGGCCATTTTCGGCCTCGCCGGCCACGATGATGTCCTTCGTGTCGGCGAGGATTTGCTTCAAGCCCTCGCGCACGATCGCATGATCGTCGGCGATGAATACCCGGATGGTGGCTTTTTCTTTCATGACTGCGTTGTTTCCTATCTAATTCACCCACTAGGCCGTGTCTGGCGACGGCCCGCTGTGCGCGGGCGCACTGGCTGCAGCCGCTATTATCGCCTCTCGCGCTGTGGTCAGCCGGATTTTTATGCTCAGGATGGTGCCGCCGCCAGGCCCGTCCATCAGACTCAGGGTGCCGCCCAGCGCGCTGGCCCGTTCGGCCATGCCGCGGATGCCGAACGATTGCGGCTTGGCGCGGTCTGACAGACGCATGCCGACGCCATTGTCGGCGATCGACAGGCTGATATGCTGGCGCTGCCGGGCCAGGCGTACGCTAACCTTGCTTGCCTGCGCATGCTTGGCGATATTCGTCAGCGCCTCCTGGGCGATGCGGAACAGGCTGGTCGCCTGGTCCAGTTCCAGTTCGATATGCTGGCGGTTCGAAATGAACTGGCATTCGATGCCGGCCTGGCGCGCGAATTCCTTGACTTGCCAGTCCAGCGCGGCAACCAGGCCCAGGTCCAGCATGGACGGGCGCAAGTCCAGCGAAATGCGGTGCACGGCGTCGATGCTGCGGTCGACCAGGGCATCGACATAATCGGCCTTTTCCTGCAACTGCGGGTCGTCCGGCGGCAAACGGCGCGCCAGCATGGCCAGCGCCATCTTGATCGCCGTCAGATTGCCGCCCAGGTCATCGTGCAATTCGCGCGCCAGGCGCGTGCGTTCGTGTTCCTTGACCTTGTCGATGTGCGCGGTCAGCTCGGCCAGGCGGGCGCGCGACTGGCGCACTTCGATCTGTTCGAGCCGGCTTTCCGTGATATTCGTCATGATGCCTTCCCACTGCACCGTGCCGTCGGCCAGCGCGCGCGGCGTGGAGCGCAGGTTGATCCATTTGACGTCCTTCCAGGCATCGATCCAGATGCGGCCTTCCCAGTTCCAGCTCCACAAAGCGCTTTTTGACGCTTGCATCGATTCCAGATACGAGGCGCGGTCGTCAGCGAGGATCAACTGGTAAAACAGTTCCGGGCGCGCGTGCAGCTGTGCCGGTCCCAGGCCAAGCAGAGCCTGGCAGCCGTCGCTCAGGTAGGGGAAGGCGGCGCGCCCATCCGCATGCAGGCAGAACTGGTACACGAGGCCCGGCGTATTCGAGACGATGGCGTTAAAGCGCGACTGCACCTGCGCCAGGGCGGCGGCCGTCGCCTGCGGCGTGCGCAAGTCTTCGCCTTCGGCCAGCAGCAGGGCGCGTCCCTGGCGGCTGGCGCGCGACAGGTGCAGGCTGAGCGAATACAGGCTGCCATCGCGGCGGCGCAGCTGCACGTGCAGCCGGGCTTGCGCACCGATGCTGTCGTCCAGGGTCGCCAGCACGGCGGCCAGTTGCTGCGCATCGAGCTGCGGCGCCAGGGTGAAGGGCGTCATCGCCAGCAATTGCTTGCGTGCATACTGCAAGTTGTCGCAGGCGGCATCGTTGGCGTCGAGCAATTGCAAGCTGGCCGCGTCAAACAGGTAGATTTCCGGCGTCGCCGCGCGCATGGCGGGCGCCAGCCGGGGAGTGTCGTGCATGGCGTTGGCTTTCTTCATCAGCGGCGCGCGCGCCAGAAGGCGGCGAAGCGGCGCAGCACCCTGGCCGGGCGCGAACTGTGGCGCCCGGCGGCGGCGCGCGTACGCAGGCGCTGCCACCAGGCGCGGCGGGCGCGGCCCAGCGCGGCCGACAGGCGGCTGACACGGCGCCATGGGCGCGTGGCGCGCAGACGGGCGATCCAGCGGTCCTTGGTTTCCATGAACAGGCCATGCCAGCGCGCAAACCACGGCAAACTCAATAGGGTGGGGCGCGTCAGGCTGTACAGGCGCGCGACGGCGGCCGCGCCGCCCAGCTTGGCGATCACGATCACGCCGATGCCGGAAAACGCATGGCCGCGCGCGATCGCCAGCAGGGCCAGCAGCTTGACGGGGAACAGCAGCACGGCTGGCAGCACGAAGATGGCCAGCGCCCAGTACGGCGGCAGGCGCTTGATCCACGCTTCGAGCGCATGCAGGGGCGGAAATTGCGCGATCACCTGCATGATGCGCGCGCCGGTCGCCCACAGCCATTCCTCGATCAGCAGGAAGATGGCGGCCAGGTAGACCAGCGGCGCGAACAGCCAGCGCCTGACTCTGTAGAATTTTTTCATCCGTCTCCGTGTGCGGCGCAGGTTTGCCGCGATTGCCACGATGATACGTCAAAAAAGCCCGTTTGCCCCCGCATCGCGTGTGCCCGTGGCTCCCTGGCGGGGCTACAATAGGCAGATGAATAAAGCCTTTGTAAAAGAATCCGACAACGACGACGATGAAGAGGCGGCCGCGCTGGCGCTGGCCATTCCCGCCGGCGCCAAGAACTACATCACGCCGGCCGGCTATCAGCGCATCAAGGAAGAGCTGCTGCAGCTGATCGACGTCGACCGTCCGGAAGTGGTGCGCATCGTCCATTGGGCGGCGTCGAATGGCGACCGTTCGGAAAATGGCGACTATATCTACGGCAAGCGCCGACTGCGCGAAATCGACCGCCGCATCCGTTTCCTCACCAAGCGCATGGACCTGGCCGCCATCGTCGACCCCAGCGTGCACCATGGCAACGATCAGGTGTTTTTCGGCGCCACGGTGACTTACCGCACCAGCGACGGCGAAACGCACACCATCACCATCGTCGGCATCGACGAGTTCGATCCCCTGAACGGCAAGATCAGCTGGGTCTCACCCATGGCCCGCACCATCACCAAGGCGCGTGAGGGCGACGTGATCACCCTCACCACGCCGCTGGGCGAGCAGGAACTGGAATTGCTGGAAGTGACGTATCCGGCGCCGGGGGAGGGGTAGTTTGCGGTGACGCAGGGTGCGTGAGGCGCGCGCAGGCACACTGATTCTTTAGTTGCTATCAGGAGCCGCCATGCCCCGCCGCCTTCGCCTCGCCTTGCCCGGCGTTCCGCTGCATGTGGTGCAGCGTGGCGTGAATCGTCAAGCCTGCTTTCTTGATGGGCAGGACAAGCAGCGTTATCTGGATTATTTACGCAGTTGTTTGGCGCTTGCGCCATGCCAATTGCATGCCTATGTGGTCATGAGCAATCATGTGCATCTCTTGCTTTCCACGCAAAGCACAGTTTTCCTGTCGTCGCTGATGAAAATGCTGAATCAGCGTTATGTCCAGTACTTCAACTGGCGTTATGGCCGCACCGGCAGCTTGTGGGAAGGTCGCTACAAGTCTTGTCTCGTGCAAGAAGAACGTTATTTATTGATTTGCCAGCGCTATATCGAACTCAATCCCGTCAGGGCCGGTATCGTGGCATTGCCTGGGCAATATTGCTGGTCCAGCTATCGGAGCAATGCGCAAGGCAAGCTCGATGACCTGGTGTCTCCGCACTCCTTGTATTTGACGCTTGGACGTGACGTGTCTGAACGGCAAGAGAAATACCAAGCGTTATTTCAGGATGAGTTGGGCGAGCGTTGCATTGGACAACTGCGAGAGGCAGTCAATGCCGAATTTGCCGTAGGCGATCAGGTGTTTTTACGGCGAGTCGCGGAAATGCGCCGGTAGTCCGCAGCGGAGATCAGGGGTCAGACCCGGCGGGTCTGACCCCAGTTTTTTGCTGCGTAAATGAATTACGTTCGAACCTGCAAAGCGTGAGAGCCGGGGTCAGTCGCTTCGCGATTGGAATGCGCCCCATTGGGACGTATTCCCCCGGCGGGTCTGACCCCAGCTTTTTGCCAACAATTCCTAGTTACGTTCGCGCAGGATGCGATTCACGCCGGCCACTCTGCGCACGTTGCGCAGCAGGGCGGCCAGGTGGACCCTGTCCTTGACCTGCACGGTGAAGCGCAGCTGGTCGAGGACGTTGTCCTTGTCTTCGTCCATGCCCACATAGATGATGTTGGCGTCGGATTCGCCGATTTCGGCTGCCACGCGGGCCAAAATACCCCGTTCGCTGTTGATCAGCACCTTGATGCGGCAGTCGAAGCGGCGGTTCAGTTCGGTTCCCCAGCGCACGGCGATCCAGCGGTCCGGTTCCTTGGCGCGCTGGCGTTTTGCCTGCGAGCAGTCGCTCGTATGCACCAGCAGCCCCTGGTCGCGGCGCAGCTGGCCGATGATCTGGTCGCCGGGAATCGGCAAGCAGCATGGCGCCAGTTGCACCGAGACGCCTTCGCTGCCGCAGATGGTGACGGGGTCGAGCTCGCTGCCGCTATTGTGTTCCACCGGCATGCTGGCCGCTTCGCCGCCGATCAAGCCGAAGATGTGGCGCGCCACCAGGGTGGCCATGCGCTTGCCGATGCCGATGTCCGCGTACAGCTCGTCCATGGAATTGGCGCTCGACTCGTTGAGCAGGCGTTCGACCAATGGCGCTGGCAGGTCGGCGTCGATGTTCAAGGTCTGCAGCGCCTGCGACAGCAATTGCTGGCCCAGGGCGATCGATTCGGGCAGGTTGATCGTGCGCAAATGGTGGCGGATGGCCGAACGGGCCTTGCCGGTGCGCACGAACGACAGCCAGGTCGGGCTGGGGCGCGACGAGGAATCGGTGATGATTTCGACGATGTCGCCATTGTGCAGCTCGGTGCGCAGGGGCGAGGTTTCGTTGTTGATCTTGACGGCCACGGTCTGGTCGCCGATGCCCGTGTGGATCGAGTAGGCGAAGTCGATGGCCGTGGCGCCGCGCGGCAGGGCGATGATCTTCGACTTCGGCGTAAACACGTAGACGGAGTCGGGGAACAGGTCGACCTTGACGTGTTCGAGGAATTCGGCCGAGTCGCCCGTCTGTTGCTGGATGTCGAGCAAGGATTGCAGCCATGCATGCGTGCGCTGCTGCAAGTCGGACGGGTTCGATTCACCGCTCTTGTACAGCCAGTGCGCCGCCACGCCGGACTCGGCCGTGCGGTGCATTTCCTGCGTGCGGATCTGGAATTCGACGGGCGTGCCGTACGGGCCGATGACGGTCGTGTGCAGCGACTGGTAGCCATTCAGCTTGCGGATCGCGATGTAATCCTTGAACTTGCCCGGCATGGGCTTGTACAGGCTGTGCAATGTGCCCAGGGTCACGTAACAGTCGGCAAAGCTGCCCACCACCACGCGGAAGCCGTACACGTCCAGCACTTGCGAGAACGACAAATGCTTGCTGCGCATCTTTTTATAGATGTCGTACAGGGTCTTTTCGCGGCCCGTGACGTCGGCCTCGAGTTCGGCCATGGACAAGGTGCTTTTCACCGCTTCCATGATCTTGTTGACCACTTCGCGCCGGTTGCCGCGCGCCGCCTTGACGGCTTTCGCCAGGGTGCGATAGCGCATCGGGTACAGGTGCGAAAACGACAGGTCCTGCAGCTCGTGGTAAATATTGTTCAGGCCGAGGCGGTGCGCGATCGGCACGTACACTTCCATGGTCTCGCTGGCGATGCGGCGTTTTTTTGCCGCCGTCATGAAGTCCAGGGTGCGCATATTGTGCAGGCGGTCGGCCAGCTTGATGAGGATCACGCGCACGTCGGAGGCCATGGCCAGCAGCATCTTGCGGAAGTTTTCCGCCTGCGCTTCGATCTGGCTCTGGAATTCGATCTTTTCCAGTTTCGACAGGCCGTCGACCAGGTGCGCCACCGGCGCGCCGAAGCGCTCGATCAATTCATCCTTCTTGACGTCCTGGTCTTCCATCACGTCATGCAGCAGGGCGGCCATGATGGCTTGCGCGTCGAGCTTCCAGTCGGCGCAGATTTCGGCGACGGCGATCGGGTGCGAGATATACGGCTCGCCCGAGCGGCGCATCTGGCCCAGGTGCATTTCGTCGGAGAAGCGGTAGGCTTCCTTGACTTTTTTCAGGTCGGCGGGAGACAGGTATTCGGCCAGCTTGTCGGCCAGGTGGCTGACGGAGGCCACGCCGAGGGCGGGCGCTGGCGGTGCTGCGGGGGAGTTGCTGCCGGACGTGCCGGCGCCGGGCGCGGAAGCGCCCTGCGGTTTTGCCGCCTGGCGCGAGGCCAGGGGCGGCAGTGCTGCGGAAGTCGTGTCGGCTGGGGTCAGACTCATAAAACGTCGCGTTGCTTCACAGTGTGAATAAAGGATACGGTAGAACCAGGGGTCAGCACTGTTCCGGCACGCGGGTTCCCACTTACATCGGGACCTTTTTCAGCATTTCGATGCCGACTTTACCGGCAGCGATTTCACGCAGTGCGACAACGGTAGGCTTGTCCTTGGCTTCCACCTTGGGGGTGTGGCCTTGCAGCAACTGACGTGCGCGATAGGTCGCAGCCAGGGTCAGCTGAAAACGGTTAGGGATCTGCTTCAGGCAATCTTCGATTGTGATACGGGCCATAGTAACTCCTAAATTGTGTGCGTGGTGCGGGGCGCTGTGTGAACTGGCGTGCAGAGACGATTATTCTGCGTGCAGGCCCAGCTGGGCGAATAGCGATGCGTTGCGGGCCGCTTGTTGCGCAAACCGGCAACGGGCCGCTCTCACGATCGCGCTCAGTTCGGACAAAGCGACCGTAAACTCTTCATTGATAATAACATACTCGAACTCCGGAGCGTGTGCGATTTCGCCGCCGGCCGCCAGCAGGCGGCGCGTGATCACGTGCGGCTCGTCCTGGCCGCGCTTGTTCAAGCGTTCTTCCAGCGCATCGATCGATGGCGGCAGGATGAAAATGCCGGCCGCGCGGGGAAATTGCTTGCGCACCTGGCGCGCGCCCTGCCAGTCGATTTCCAGCAGGATATCGGTGCCGGCGGCCATTTGCTGTTCCACCATGATGCGCGAAGTGCCGTAGTAATTGCCATGCACTTCCGCCCATTCCAGGAATTCACCCTGGTCGGCGCGCGCGACAAAGTCTTCCGCCGTCGTGAAGTAATACTCCCGGCCATGCTGCTCGCCCGGACGGGGCGCGCGCGTGGTGGTCGAGATCGACAATTTGATGCCGGGCTCTTGCGCCAGCAATGCATTGACCAGTGTCGATTTGCCGGCGCCCGATGGCGCGGCGACCACGAACAGGCTGCCGGAGAAGGCGGTAGGGTGGCTCATGCGGATCTTTCCATATGCGTGTGATGGCGGCGTGTGCGCTTGCATGGGCGCCGCCCAATCCGGTATTTTACCAAGAGGCAAGGCGGTGAGCCAGCCCCGCGATGCGCCTTGCCGCCAGGCTTGTGCATATTTTGCTTGTTATCTTGAGGAAATAGTTATTTAATTTGGAATGGTTTTTTCTTGATAACTATTTGCCGACAGGATGCGCGCATGAAAAATTTCCCGTTTCTCAGTGTTGCCCAGGCCATGTTGCTGCTGCGCGTGGCCATCGCCGTGATGTTCATGGCGCACGCCATCACGCGCATCGCCAATGGCACCATTCCCCGCTTTGCCGGTTTCCTGGAAGACAAGGGATTCATCTACGGTCTGGCCGTCGTGTGGGCGATTACCGTCGTCGAAATCGTTTGCGGCAGTTTGCTCATCGCCGGCAAATACACGCGCTGGGCGGCGGTCGGGCTGATGGTGATCTGCATCGGCGGCATCGCCATCGTGCATGCGGCCAAGGGCTGGTTCGTGGGCGAGCATGGCGCCGGCGGCGTGGAATACAGCATCGTGCTGTTTGTCGCCTGCGTCGTCATCGCCGCCAGCGACAAGGGGCGCGCCGGAGCGCGCCTGACCTGAAGGGAGCTTATTCCAGGTTCTGCACCTGTTCGCGCATCTGCTCGATCAGCAGCTTCAAGTCCATCGAGGCGTCGGCCAGTTCCTTGACGGACGCCTTGGCGCCCAGCGTGTTGGCTTCGCGGTTCAGTTCCTGCATCATGAAGTCGAGGCGCTTGCCCACTTGCCCGCCCTTGGTGAGGATGTGGCGCGTTTCGCCCAGGTGGGCCGACAGGCGCGCCAGCTCTTCCGATACGTCGATGCGGATGCCGTACAAAATCACTTCCTGGCGGATGCGCTCCATGGCGTCCTGGCGCGACAGGGCCGAATTCGAGCCTTGGCTGGCCAGGCCCAGCGCATCCTGCATGCGTTCGATGGCTTTTTGCTGGAAGGCCGCCACCACTTGCGGTATCAATGGCGTGATGCGCTTGACGATGGCTTCCATCGCTTCGATGCGCGACACCAGCACCGCTTCGAGCGCGGCGCCTTCGCGCTTGCGGCTGTCGACGAAGGCCGCCACGGTACGGCGGGTCAGCGCGCCCACGTCCGCCTGCAAGGATTCTTGCCCCACTTGCGCTTCTTCGATGACGCCAGGCCAGCGCAGCAGTTCGGCCACCGTCATGACGGGAGCGGAGACAAAATGCTGGCCCACTTCGTTTTGCAGGCGCGCCAGTTCGGCCAGCAGGGGCAGGTTCAGCGCCTGCGTGCCGGCGGTCGCGGCCTTGCGGCCAAAGCTCAGGCGTACCTCGACTTTGCCGCGCGTGATGGCGGACATGACGGCGGCGCGCAAGTCAGGCTCCAGGGCCCGCAGATCGTCGTTGATCCGGAATTGCAGGTCGAGAAAGCGCGAGTTGACGCTCTTGATTTCAATTGTCAGTGTGCCTGCAGCACCTTCGCTGGTGGCAACCGCGTAGCCTGTCATGCTTGAAATGCTCAAAGGATTCCCCGATTTGGTCTTGTATACAGTCACTTATACACTTAATCAGCCAGCGCAGGCAATACCGCCCGCGCCGCAAAACAGACCGAAGTACACGATGGCCTGAAAATTGCTGAATAGTGTGCGTTTTACGGCATTGTAAAGAAAATTGTGTTTGGCGGGGCAGGATTGTAGGGATCATGTGTGCGCGGCCCGCCATTGCGTCCTGCGCTGTTGCATGACTGCAAATACACAGGCGCGCGGTGGTAAAATCGCTGCCGCAACCCCAATCACACAGGACACCCCATGACATTTGAATCCCGCCCGAGCGGCCGCGCCGTCGACGCGCTGCGCGCCATCCGCATCACCCGCCAGTACACCAAGCATGCCGAAGGCTCGGTGCTGATCGAGTGCGGCGACACCAAGGTCATCTGCACCGCCAGCATCGAAGACAAGGTGCCGGGTTTTCTGAAAGGCAAGGGCCAGGGCTGGTTGACGGCCGAGTACGGCATGCTGCCGCGCTCGACGCACACGCGCATGGACCGCGAAGCGGCGCGCGGCAAGCAGTCGGGCCGCACGCAGGAAATCCAGCGCCTGATCGGCCGCTCGCTGCGCGCCGCCTTTGATTTGCAGGCCTTCGGCGAACGCACCCTGCACCTCGATTGCGACGTCATCCAGGCCGACGGCGGCACGCGCACGGCCTCGATCACGGGCGCCATGGTGGCCGCGTATGACGCGTTTTCCCAGCTGCAGGCGCGCGGCGCGATCACCGCCATTCCCGTGAAAAGCTTCGTCGCCGCCATCTCGGTGGGCGTCTACCAGGGCATGCCGGTGCTGGACCTCGATTACGTGGAAGACTCGGGCTGCGACACGGACATGAACGTGGTGATGACGGAAGCGGGCCACTTCATCGAAGTGCAAGGCACGGCTGAAGGCGCCGCTTTCGACCGCGCCGGCATGAACCGTTTGCTGGACCTGGCGCAGGGCGGCATCGCCGACCTGATCGCCCTGCAGAAGCAAGCCCTCGGCATGTAATCTTTACACAGATTTACACATCGCTGCCCGCCACGCCGGGTAAAAAGCCCACACTTGCCGCCGTTGAGCGCGGCGGTGGGGCACGGTGAGGGGAGCGCAAAAGGTTTACAATGTCGGCACTTCAACCGGACTACTGACATGACCCAACGCCTCATCCTCGCCTCCAACAACGCCGGCAAGCTCAAGGAATTCAACGAGCTGCTCTCGACCATCGGTTTTTCCGTCCACGCCCAGGGCGAGTACGCCGTGCCGGAAAGCGACGAACCATTCCACACCTTCGTTGAAAACGCCCTGCAAAAGGCGCGCCACGCATCGCGCCTGACGGGTTTGCCGGCGCTGGCCGACGATTCCGGCGTGTGCGTCAATGCGCTCGGCGGCGCGCCAGGCGTGTACTCGGCCCGCTATGCGGGCGAGCCGAAATCGGATGCCGCCAACAGCGCCAAGCTGATCGCCGACCTGGAAGCGCATGCCGACAAGTCCGCCTACTACTACTGCGTGCTGGTGTACGTGCGCCATGCGGACGACCCGCAGCCCGTGATCGCCGATGGCCGCTGGAATGGCGAGATGATCGCCACGCCGCGCGGCCAGGGTGGCTTCGGCTACGATCCGCACTTCTTCATTCCCGCGCTGGGCAAGTGCGCGGCCGAACTGACGTCCGATGAAAAGAACGCGCTGTCGCACCGTGGCCAGGCCCTGCGCGCGCTGGTGGAAAAGCTGCGATGATTCCGATCAAACTGGTGGGCGCCGTTGCCAGGTCGGCAGCCAAGCCGAATACCGCTCCCGCGCCGCAGGAAGGCATTTCCGGCGCGGCCGGGGCGGCCCTGAAATACCTGCAGCCGGGCGCGCTGAACCTGACGGCCCTGCCGCCGCTGTCGCTGTACATCCATTTCCCG
The DNA here is from genome assembly GCF_019345455.1 of Janthinobacterium sp. NKUCC06_STL. NCBI lineage: Bacteria > Pseudomonadati > Pseudomonadota > Betaproteobacteria > Burkholderiales > Oxalobacteraceae > Janthinobacterium > Janthinobacterium sp. NKUCC06_STL. The sequence goes on along the minus strand of NZ_JAHKQY010000001.1, from coordinate 974,213 downwards.
TGGTGCGTGAAAAAATGCCCGTATTGCGACTTCAATTCGCACGAGGTGCGCGGCGACCTGCCGGAAGCCGAATACCTGGCGGCCCTGCGCCTGGACCTGGAAATGGCGCTGCCGCTGATCTGGGGCCGCAAGATCCACACGATCTTCATCGGCGGCGGCACGCCCAGCCTGATGTCGGCGGCGGGCCTGGACCGGTTGATGTCGGACGTGCGCACCTTGCTGCCCCTGGAGCCCGATTGCGAAATTACCATGGAAGCCAATCCGGGCACCTTTGAAGCGGAAAAATTCAAGTCTTACCGGGCCAGCGGCATCAACCGGCTGTCGATCGGCATCCAGAGCTTCAATGGCCGTCATTTGCAGGCGCTGGGCCGCATCCATGACGACAACGAGGCGCGCCGCGCGGTGGAGATCGCGCACGCCAACTTTGACAATTTCAATCTCGACCTGATGTACGCGCTGCCCACGCAGACGCTGGCCGAGGCGCAGCAGGACCTGGACACGGCGCTGTCGTTCGCGCCGCCGCATTTGTCGCTGTACCACCTGACGCTCGAACCGAACACCTTGTTCGCCAAGTATCCGCCGGTGCTGCCGGACGACGACGAGAGTGCCGACATCGCCGACATGGTGGCCGCGCGCGCCGCGCAGGCCGGTTATGGCCGCTATGAAGTGTCGGCCTATGCGCAGCCGGGCCGCCAGGCTAAACACAACCGCAATTACTGGGAATTCGGCGACTACCTGGGCATCGGCGCGGGCGCCCATTCGAAGATTTCGTTCCCGCACCGCGTGCTGCGCCAGGCCCGCTACAAGCAGCCGCGTGCCTACATGGACGCGGTACTGGCCGGTAATCCGGTGCAGGAAGAGCGCGAACTGGCGCGCGAGGAAATGGGTTTTGAATTCATGCTCAATACCCTGCGCCTGACGCAGGGCTTTGCGCCGAACCTGTTCGCCGAGCGCACAGGGCTGGCTCTCAACGCCATCGAGCAGCCGCTGAATGCGGCCGAAGCGAAAGGCTTGCTGTACCGCGACCACCAGGTCATCCGCCCGACGGCGCTGGGATTGTCCTTCCTGAACGACCTGCAGCAGATGTTCCTGGAAGACTGACGCCGCCTGATGCGCTAATGCGCGCTGGCGGCGCGCAGGCGCTGCAGCTTGGCCGCGTACAGCCCGTGCTCGCTGCGCGTGGTGCTGTTGTCCATCGCCAGTTCCAGCTGGCGTCCGGCCTGCGCCAGCTGTCCCATGCGCGCATATGCCTGCGCCAGCCAGAAGTGAAATTCATGGTAGTAGGGGTCGCGCGCGATCTCGCGCTTGAACAGGTGTGCCGCTTCCTGGTAGTCGGCCGTTTCCATGGCGCGCTGGCCCAGGTTGAAAAAGTGGAACGGCGGCTCTGGCTGCAGGGCCAGCAATTTGCGCCGCAGCAGCTGGGCTTCGCCCGCGCGGCCCAGGCCGTCGAGCGCCTGCGCCAGGTTGGACAGCAGCACGGGGTTTGAGGGCGAGCGTTCCAGTGCGTAAGCGAGCGTGCGCCGCGCCGGTTCGGTATCGCCGTGGCGCAGCTGGATGATGCCCAGGGTATTGAAGGAACCCGCAAACGTGGGGTCTTGCAGGATGGCGGCGCGCGCATACCAGTAGGCTTGATCGAGTTCGCCGCTGGCCATGGCTTCGGCGGCGCGATTGTTGAGGTACATGGCCACGATGGTTGCCTCGCGCACTTCCTGCGTGCGCTGGCCGACGAGGTCTTCGCCAGGCAGGAAGTCGATGAGCAGGATGGCATCGGAATCGTAGCCGACCGCATTGCTGAGGGGGCGGCGTTCCAGCGCGAGATTGACGTGGCCGGCGACGAAATACATGTCACCGCTGCGGCTCCAGCTCTCTTCGCCCAGGACCACCTGGTAACGTACTTCCAGCCCCATCTCCTTGGCCAGTGCCGCCGTCATCAGCACCAGCGACAGGCAATTGCCGCTGCGCGCATCGAACGCCTGCGCCGCCGTGCGCGTCATGGCGGCATCATATTCCAGCTGCAGCCCGGCCCGGTTGCGCAGGGCATCGGCCAGCGCGCGGCGGGGATTCTTGCTGCGCGCCTCGCGCGCGATATCGACACGCACGTAAAGCCGCATGGCGTCGCTCATGGCAAACGCCTGCTGCGGGTCGACCGGCACGGCCGGCGCGGCAAAGCTGGCATCGTTGAACAGGTCGGGTGGAGGCGGGGTGGCGGGCGCCGTGGCGCAGCCGACAAGGGCTGCGCACAGCAGCAAGGGGGACAGGAAGCCCAGGCGCAGCTGTTCGCTAACGCGGCGGATACTTTTCATGTTCGTGCTCCCGCAGAACGATGTCAGGCGCAACACGTATCGCTGCCGGTGGAGCGCCCTGCCACCTGAAGCCAGTATCCTCGCGCGCCACGGCGCTGTCAAACCCTTTTGACGGGTCCTGTTGCCAGCCTAAAACTCTTCCCAATCCTGCTCGCCAGCCACCTGCGCCTGGGGCTTGCGCGCGGCAGGCGCGCTCCTGGTCGCGATGCTGGGTTGCCTGGCGGTGGCGCTCCTGGCCGCCGGCTTGGCCAGCCGGGTGGGCGCCGGCCGCGCGGTGCGCACCGGCGCCGCCGCGGCCATGTGTTCGAGCTGGAAGCCGGCCGCCACTTGCGCCAGGCGCGCGGCCTGGTCCTGCATGCTTTCGGCCGCTGCCGCCGCTTCTTCCACCAGGGCCGCATTTTGCTGCGTCACCTGGTCCATCTGCGCGATGGCCTGGTTGACCTGGTCGATGCCCATGCTTTGCTCGGCGCTGGCGGCAGTGATTTCGGCCATGATGTCGGTGACCCGGCGCACGCTGTCGACCACTTCGCCCATGGTGTTGCCGGCCTGCTGCACCAGCCGCGTGCCGTTGTTGACCTGCTCCACCGAGTCGCCGATCAGGGTCTTGATTTCGCGCGCCGCCGCGGCCGAGCGCTGCGCCAGGCTGCGCACTTCCGTGGCGACGACGGCAAAGCCGCGCCCCTGCTCACCGGCGCGCGCCGCTTCGACGGCCGCGTTCAATGCCAGGATATTCGTCTGGAAAGCGATGCCGTCGATGACGCCGATGATGTCGACGATTTTCGTCGATGCCGTATCGATGGCGCCCATGGTGTCGACCACCTGGCTGACGATGCTGCCGCCCCGTTCGGCCACGCCGGAGGCGGCCACCGCCATCTGGTTGGCCTGGCGCGCATTGTCCGCATTCTGCTTGACGGTGCTGGTCAGTTCTTCCATCGACGACGCTGTCTCTTCCAGCGAACTGGCTTGCTGCTCTGTGCGTGCCGACAGGTCCTGGTTGCCGGCGGCGATTTCGCCCGACGCCGTGGCGATCGCATTGGTGCCCGTCTGCACTTCCGACACCACCTTGCGCAGTGCCTCGTTCATGCCGTGCAGCGCGCGCATCAGGTCGCCGATTTCATCGCTGGCGGGCGTGCCGAAATGCGTGCGCAAGTCGCCATCGGCCACCGTTTCGGCGACCTTCACGGCGGCCTTCAACGGTTGCGTGATCGAGCGCGTGATCAGCCACGCGCACACGCTGCCCAGCGCCACCACCAGCACGCACAAGGTCAGCAGCAGTGTGAAGCTGCGCCCGTTGGCCGCCTCGATCGCGTGCGCCGTGGCGTCGATGGCCTGGCGCTGCTGCGACAGCAGGGCCTTGACGTTGCTCTGGTATTTGGCGGCGGCCGGCGCGAAGCTGTCGCGGTAGGTGCTTTCCGCCTGTGCCGCGTCGCCGGCCTTGCGCGCATTCATCACCAGGGTCTTGGCGTCCTGGTATTTGACGCGCTCGGCGATGGACGATTTGAAGATGGCTTTTTCCTCGTCACTGTCGAGCAGCGCCTCGATTTTCTTCAGCAGTTCGCTGCCCTGTTTCGTGCTGTCGGCGATGGTGTCGGCAAACACGCTGGAGAGGGTTTCATCCGTGCTTTTGGCGATCATCGAGGTGCGCGCGATGGCCGAATAAATCAGCACGTACCAGTCCGAGACGAGGCGTTCCTTGGCCAGCGGTTTTTCCATCATTTGCCGCGTCGCTTCGGCATTCACGTGGGCGCTGTACAGCGCGTACGAGGTGGAGATCACGGACAGCAGCAGCACCAGCGCGAAGCCTGCAGCCAGGCGCGTGCCGATACGAAGGTGGGAGAGGGCGTGCATGGTTGGAGCTCCTGTCGCAGAGGGGATTTAATTGCCTGTGCGACATAGTATGCACTGATAAGTGACCAATAGGCGAGGGAAAAGCGCGCTTGTTTTGGCGCCTGTTGCAGTCTCGCCCGTGCTACAGATCGCCCGCCTGGCGCAGGTCGGGCTGCTCGGCCCAGCGGGCGAAGGCGGCCACCATGCGTTCGCTTTCCGCGATGGCGCGGCGCCAGTCGCGCATGCGCGACGCGTGGTCTTGCCCGTAATGGGGGAAGTCGCGCCGGTCCGGCAGTTTGCCGTTCGGCAGGCTGGCCACGAAGGCGGGCGAGGGCGAGACGAGGATCATGTTGTCGAGTGCGCTATCGCCGCTGCGCGCGCGGCGCCAGGGCATGGCCTTGTCCAGCCAGCCTGGCACGATATGGTCGGGGTCGGCAAAATGCGGGTACAGCACCAGATCCGGTTCGCGCTGGTAGGGTAGGTGCAAATGGTAGTCGACCAGGCCGCCGTCCCAGTAGCGCCCGGTTGGCGCGCCGGCGATGTCCGTCACGGCATCGAGCACCAGCGGGATGGAGCCGGAAGCGAGCAGCGCGTCGCGCAGGTTCTCTTGCGCCAGCGGCACGAAGTGGGAATGAAAGGCGTCGAAGCGCGAGCGCAGCCAGCTGGCGCCATCCGGCCCTGCATGGAACACGGTTCGTTCCAGCGAGGCGGCCAGGCGCGCGCGCGCCACGGCGTTGCCGGCGGCCGCCAGCAGGAAGCCGCGCCGGTCGCGCCATTTTCCCGGCTGCGCCAGCGCGCCGATGCCGCGCACGGCCAGCACCGACAGGCTGTGGCGCTCGTGCCGCAGCAGCTGCGCATCCTGGCCATCGAGGACGGCGTCGAGCAGGGCGCGGCAGGTGCGGCTGACGTGCGCCGCCTCGGGCTTGTCGGGATAGCGCTGGCCCACGTATGCGCGCACCAGGCGGCGCTGCGCGGCCACCGGGTCGGGGAACACGGCGGCGGCCATGCGCCAGGCGCCTATCGAGGCGCCGACGAAGTGGCGCGGGCGCGGCGCCTGCGCCAGAAAATCACCGAACAGCCAGCAATCGAGCTGATGCAGGATCAAGCCTTTCGGCCCGCCCGCGGCGGCAGGGACGATGGCGATGTCGCTCGCGCGCAAGCCGTTTTCGGCAATGCGGGCGCGGGCGCGGCGGCCCAGGCGGATGGTGATTGGTGATTGCATGAGTAGTCGTTGGCGGCCGGTAGCCAGGTATTTTACCGCCAGCGTGGCGCCACGACGCAGTCGCGCTCGTTATAGTCACATTGTTAGTATTAATAAATTTCTTTAAGGCAACCATTCTTTTGAGAAATGTTGCATAATATTGGACGTTGAATTTTTGGCATGTGCCAAGGATTCCTTATGTCTTGCTTTTTTATTGGAATCGTATGCAACTGAATCACGCTTTTGTTCTGACCCTGATCGCCGCTTCGCTCGCCGCTTGCGGTGGCGGCGGTTCGTCTTCCCCATCCGACACGTCGGTTGCCGTGAATTCGGCCAAGCCTGCCGATCCGGTAGCGCCCGTCGTTCCAGTCGTTCCCGCCGTGCCGGCGGCCACTGGCGAAAACACGGGCACCGTCAGCGCACGTTTCGTCAATGGCGACAACAGCCGCTACGTCTTTACGTCGATCGGCTTGCAGGGTAATGGCAAGGCCAGTCTGCTGGTACAGGATGCCTCCGGCGCCTTGAGCAATATCGGCGGCATCGTCCTGACGGGCAATCCGGCCGTGACGCGTGAAATCAGCGGCGACGCCAGCTTTGCGCAGGGACGCTGGTTCAAGGGCTCATTCAGCAATAGCTCTGGCGCCACTACGTTGAGCGGCAACAATGCCAGTGCGCATTACGTCGCTTATAACGTGCTCGCCGCACTGCCAGCGACCGGCACGTTCTCCTGCGATGCCGGCATGTTCACGGCGCCAAGCTATACGGGTGGCAGCAGCGTCTCGTCGACAGCTTACTTTGGTACCGTCAGCGGCAATGCCAGCATGTCCTTCGATGCCTCCGGCGCCAAAATAGCGCTGACCGTCGACGCCAGCGCAGGTGGCAGCACGGGCAAAGTAACGGCTTCGACGACCATGGCTTCGGCCGCGTCGAGCAGCATCACCGGCGGCTACCTGTCGAATGGCACGGGCGCGCAGCTGATGCTGGGCGACGGCGGCGCTGGCCGCTATCTGCTGATCGCCGCTTACAAGGCGCAACTGGCAAATGGCGCCAATTACCAGGGCGTGGCCACCTTCCGCTGCTCCTGATCACGCGGGCATGAAAAAAGCGGCGCCGTGCACTGCACGGACGCCGCTTTTTTGCGGTGAGGATCAGCGATTAACGCAGTGCCGCGACCATCTGTTTCAGCTTGCCGGAATCGACGCAGAAGGCGCGGATGCCTTCGGCCAGTTTTTCCGTCGCCATCGCGTCTTCATTCATCATGAAGCGGAAGGCTTCCTCGTTCAGCGACATTTGCACGATGTTGGTCGACGGCGCCGCTTCGGCGCTCAGCTTGCGTTCCACCGGCGCATCGCTGTCGGCCAGCTTTTGCAGCAGGTCGGGGCTGATGGTGAGCAGGTCGCAGCCGGCCAGTTCGAGGATTTGCGACGTGTTGCGGAAGCTCGCGCCCATCACCTCGGTCTTGTAGCCGAACTTGCGGTAGTAATTGTAGATGCGGCGGACCGATTGCACGCCCGGATCTTCCGCGCCCATGTAGTCGATGCCCGTCGATTTCTTGTACCAGTCGTAGATGCGGCCGACGAACGGCGAAATCAGCTGCGCGCCCGCTTCGGCGCAGGCGATGGCCTGGGCCAGCGAGAACAGCAGGGTCATGTTGCAGCGGATGCCTTCCTTTTCCAGGATGGCGGCGGCGCGGATGCCTTCCCAGGTGGAGGCGATCTTGATCAGCACGCGCTCGCGGGCAATGCCCGCGTTCGAATACAGGGCGATCAGGTCGCGGCCCTTGGCGACAGTACCTTCCGTGTCGAACGACAGGCGCGCATCGACTTCGGTGGAGACGCGGCCGGGGATGGTTTGCAGGATTTCCACGCCAAAGGCGATCAGCAGGCGGTCGATGATTTCGGCGGTCGAGGCGTTCGGATGGTCGCGCACGGCCTTTTCCAGCAGCGGCTTGTATTCATCCTTTTGCACGGCCTTCAGGATCAGCGACGGATTCGTCGTCGCATCGCGCGGCGTGTAAGCCTGGATCGATTGGAAGTCGCCGGTGTCGGCCACCACGGTAGTAAATTGCTTCAGTTGTTCGAGTTGGTTCATGGCTGCACGGGAAAGAGTGAATGGGCTTGCCGGAGTATTGTACCGAATCCATTGCCCGAAGCATCGACTATTGTCTTCCCCGCGCACTACTTGTTCAATTGAATCTTGCTTTTTTGAGAACTCGCGCATAATTGCCTGGACTTGTTTATTTTGCACATTGTTTTGATAAGCAATGTGTGATGCCACTTTCCAGATGAAGAGCATCCTTTGACACAAGATATCGTTAGCGCGGTAGCCGCCTTCAATGGTGCGACGCGTCTGTATGCATTGTCCATCGGCGATGATGGACAGGACGGCGGCTTGCTGGTCGAAGCCTTCGCCGCCGATGACCGGCTGCAGGCGGTTGGCGCGCGCGAGATTATCGCCTTGTCCACCAACGCCCATGTTGCGCTGGCCTCCCTGCTGGGCCAGCCTGCCAGCCTGCATATCAGCCTGGCCGACGGCACGCGCACGCAGTTTCCCGGCTATATCAGCGCAGCGGCCATGCTGGGCAGCAATGGCGGCCTGGCGCGCTACCGCTTGCGCATCACGCCCTGGCTGTGGCTGCTGACGCAAGTGCGTAACAGCCGCGTATGGCAAGACCGTAGCGTGACGGCTATCGTCGACGAGGTATTGCAAGCCTATGCGCCGCATGCCCTGTGGCAATGGAGCGACGAGGTGGCGCAGTGCATGCGGCAGGCGGGCGAGCGCAGCTATTGTTGCCAGTACCGTGAATCGGACTACGATTTCGTGCGCCGGCTGCTGACGGAAGAGGGCATCGCCTGGCGCTTTGAGGCGCACACGCTGATTTTGTTCGCCGACAGCAGCCAGCCCTGCGCCACGCCCGAGGACGCCAGCAGCGCGCAAGACGGCGGCTTGCGCTTTCATGGCGCCAGGGCCGGCGAAGCGAGCGACAGCGTGCAAGCGCTGTGCGCGCGGCGCAGCCTGCACGTCGGGCTGAGTAGCGTGCTGAGCTACGATTACAAGGCCAAGAAGGCGGTCGCCGCCAGCGTGCCGACGAATCTGGCCATCGGCGGCAAGCATGCCCCCGTGCTGGAAAGTTACGATACGCCGGGCCAGTACTGGTATGCGAATGGCGCGCAGGCACAGCACTATGCCGCGTTGCAGATGCAGTCGCGCGAAGCGCGCGCCCAGTTGTGGCAGGCGCGCTCGACGGTACGCACCCTGCGCGCCGGCACGCGGTTCACCCTGACGCAGGGGCCGTTGCCGCAGGTCGACGGCGCCGCGTCCGACTATGTCGTGCTCCGCGTGGCCAGCATCGGCATCAACAACCTGCCGGCGCCCGCGTCGCAGGCGCTGGCAGAACTGTTCGGCCCAGTGCCCGAACTGCTGCAAGAAGCCATGCCTGGCCTGGGCGACGGCTTTGCCGACTTTGCCGCCGCGATTGCCCAGGCGAAAGCCAGCGGTTACGCCAACTGCATCGAGATGCTTGCCGCAGCAACGCCATGGCGCCCCGTGCATGACGGCGGCGACGCGCGCCACCACCCAAAACCGACGGCTTGCGGCAGCCAGAGCGCCATCGTCGTCGGCGCCGACGGCGGCACCAGCGCCAGCGGCGGCAGCGAAATCCATTGCGACAAGCTGGGCCGGGTGCGCATCCGTTTCCACTGGCAACTTGACGGCAGCGCCACCTGCTGGGTGCGCGTGGCGCAGCGCTCGGCCGGCGGCGGCATGGGCAGCCAGTTCCTGCCGCGCATCGGCCAGGAAGTGCTGGTCCAATTCCTGGAAAACGATATCGACCGGCCCATCATCGTCGGCGCCCTGTACAACGGGCAAGGCGAGGGCGGCGTCGCGCCCACGCCGGGCGGCATCACGGACAAGCCCGCGGACGCCAGCGTCTTCGAGCCGGCGCGCGACCATGCGTCATCGGCGCAGGGCAACGTGGCCGGCGGTAACAGCCCGCTCTGGCATGGCGCGGCTGGCGGCAGCGCCGGTCACCGCAACGGCGCGGCGCAATGGGGCATCCGCAGCAAGGAATTCGGCGCCGCCGGCTCCGGCTCTGGCTACAACCAGTTGCTGTTCGACGATACCGACCAGCAGGGGCGCATCCAGCTCAAGAGCAGCCATGCGGCAAGCGAACTCAATCTTGGCCACCTGATCCATGCGGCCGACAATTACCGGGGCAGCCTGCGCGGCACGGGCGCCGAGCTGCGCACGGACGCTTACGGTGCCGTGCGGGCCGGCGCCGGCCTGCTCATTTCCAGCTACCTCGTCAACCACGACGCGCAGGCGCGCGATCCGGCCGGCGACAATGCACCGGGCATGGTCTTGCTCAAGCAGGCCGCCAAGCTGGGTGCAACCTTCAGCGCCGCCGCCGTCACCCACAAGACGGTCGCGTATGCCAGCCACCTGGGCCCGGCCAAGGCGAATGCCAGCGTGCTCGACGAAAAGGCGGCGCCCTTGCCAGCGTTCCTGACCAGCGTTTCCGGCATGCTGAGCCAGGAAAATACGGCCGCCGCCAGGAGCGACGCAGCGGGCAAGCCGACCAGTCCCGGCGACGACAAGCTGCCGCACAGCAGCGACGCCATCATCGCCATCGCCGCCCGCGCCGGCCTGGGCGTGCTGGCGGGCCAGGATATCCAGCTGGTCAATGGCGAAACCACCTCCCTGATGAGCGGCCAGGACACCCAGTTCGTCGGCGGCGGCCAGTTGCGCGTGCACAGCGGCCAGGCTATCGGCGCGCTGGCCGGCGTCGTCAAGGCGGGCGAGAACAATATCGGCCTGCAACTGATCGCCGCCAAACAAGCCATCGACCTGCAGGCGCAGGCCGACGTGCTCAACGTGCAGGCGCGCGAGGAAGTCAATATCGTCAGCGCCGCCGCGCACATCGACTGGGCGGCGGCGAAAAGCATCCGCCTGTCGACGGCGGGCGGGGCGAATATCACCATCGAGGGCGGCAACATCACCGTGCAGTGCCCGGGCAAGATCACGGTGCATGCCGGCAAGAAGAGTTTTATCGGGCCGGAACGGCTCGCTTATCCATTGCCGGCGCTGCCTGCCAGCGTCTGCAAGGCGTGCCTGTTGGCAGCGTTGCGTAGCGGCAGCCCGTTTGTCGCGCCCACGGCAGCCTAGAAAAGGAATCCTGATGTACTTTGCCATCAATCTTCCCGACCCTGCAGTTCCAGCGCTGATCGCGCAGCAACTGCAGGCCTTGCGCACGGAGGCGGCGGTGGCGAACGGCGGCCAGCCCTTGCATTTGCTGGCGCTGCTCGACGGCGCCTGCGATGAGGAGTTTTTCACCAAGCGCTACCCGAGCCGTTTGCGGCGCCAGTCGCTGTATGCGCACACCTCGCTGCAAAACTTCAAGAGCGCCGCACCGCATTTAATGGCGGCGCCATCGACAAGCAGCGAGCAGGCCGAGTGGCTGCAGCGCCTGTTTTCGCTGTGTGCAGGCAAGCCCATGCTCAGCATCATCGCCAGCACGCTCGATATCGACCAGCTGGAGCAGCATCTGCGCCCCTATTTGATTGCCATCACGCCAGATACCGTCGAATGGCCCGTGCGCTGGGCCGATAGCCGCACATTGCCGGCCTTGCTGGCAGCCTTGACTGAAACGCAGTCCGCGCATTTGCTGAGCCCCATCTACCACTGGTGGTCGCTGCGGCGCGATGGTTCGCTGATCAGTTGGCAGGGCGAGGCGCAGCCCAGTCCCGTCCCTGCGGAGTTTGATAAATTCCCCCTCGGCGACGCCGCCTTCGCCGCCCTGGTGGATAGCGCCGAAGCCGACGCCATCCTTGCCAACCTGCATGATGTGCAGCCGGATCTGTTTCATTCCGGTACCCCGGCCCAGTGCCACGCGCGCGTGGCGCGTCATTTGTTTGTGGCAAACGCCAGCGGCATCGAGGCGGCTGGCCAGCGTCAGCATTTCAGCGCCCTGGCCTTGATGCTGGCCGATGATTTCACCTTGCATCCTGCGATGGCCAGCCTGTTGCGGCGCACGCGCCAGGGTGCGAATTACCTGTCCGAGCTCGACACGCTGCCCGACGATTTCTGGCAGGCGCGCTCGGCTGCCTAGCCATGTTCATTCAACTGCTTACTTTGATAAAAGGAAAATCATGAAATGGATTATGTATCTTGGCACTGTCTTGCTGCTGAGCGGTTGCGCCCTCAAGGCCAGGCAGGTTGAGCAAGTCGGCCCAAGTCCTACCGCGACGGCGCAGGTGGGTATTGTCAACCATACGGGGAAGTATATTTATTCCGCATCGGTTGATGGGGCGGGAGGAGCCAATATGGCCAGGTGGGGAGCGGGGGGAGCCGAAGTTTGCTGCGCCTCTATCCCGAGAGTGTGGTATCCGGGAATGATGGTGCTGGTGCGGTGGGATATGCCGGATGGACTAAAACATATTATTAAAGAAAAAATGGTGGAAGTGGAAAAATACGATAGGCCAGGAGATATCTATATGCATTTTTTTCCTGATGACAAGGTGAGAGTGGTTGTGTCAAATGTGGACGGCGATAGTGAAAATCATCCTATTCTTCATTCCGGAAAACCTGCGAATATTCCTTGATATTATGATTAGTGAAACTCCTACTTCCGCGCCGTTTCCTGTCGATTTTTTTCTTGATCCATCGGCGCTTGAGCAATCCAAGATTGCTAAGATATTGTGTAAAAATAAATATGAGGCGCCGTGTAGTATTCCAGTGATGCTTGGGATTTTCTTTGATGGAACCAATAACAACCTGGAGCGCGATAAAAATGGGATTAGAACAGGCGTGATTGATCCGAGAACAAAGAAGCCCATAGCGATAAATAATGTTGTGGTAGACCCCAATGATGCCAGTCATAGCAATGTGGCACGTTTATTTTCTGCTTTTCCATCTGATAAGCGGGGTGCCGGGTATTACCGATATTACATTCCTGGCGTGGGAACGCCATTTAAGGAAATTGGTGAACTGACTGAGTCTGATGAGGGGAAGGCTTTTGCCAAAGGAGGGCAACCACGCATTATATGGGGGTTGTTGCAGGTTTTAAATGCAGTTCATCGGACTCTTGTCGGTAAGTTACTGTACGAATCAGATAAGGCTGGCGAGCTTGCCCGTACTTATGATAATGCCGTAGGCCACAAAAAGGTGCTGCATCCCTCAACCGGCAGGGAGCGCTTCATGACTCACTCGGACTGGTTCGCTGAGCATATTGAAAAACTAAGGGAGGCGATGGCGGCACGGCCCAAGCCGCATATCCCATCGCTGACCCTGTCCGTGTTCGGTTTTTCGCGGGGCGCCGCCGAGGCGGTGGCGTTTTGCCAGCTGTTTGCCGATTTGCTCAAGCCGGGCGAGAAGGGGCCGGAGTTTGCCGGTATCCTTGCCAGCATCGATTTTCTTGGCGTATTCGACACGGTGGCAACCGTGGGCAGCTCGGCGTCTGTAGCGAAAACCACGATCGCGCCTGGTGCGATGTTCGATGGCCATTGGGCCTGGGCCAATGAATTGCTCAAGCCGTTGCCATCCTGCGTCCAGGCAGGTCTGCATTGTATTGCCACGCATGAGCAGCGCATGAATTTTCCCGTCACGCGCCTGGAAGGGAAAATCGAGGAAGTATATTTTCCTGGCGTGCACTCCGATGTCGGGGGCGGCTATGGTCCGGGCGAGCAGGGAAAGGGACGCGGCGGACAAGCGGCCTTGCTGTCGCAAATCCCGCTGGCGCATATGTTCAAGGAGGCGCGCCTCAAGGGAGTACCCTTGATACCGTTCAGTGAACTGGAGGCTACGGACCAAGTTGATTTCCAGGTCAGTCAAGAGCTTGCCAAGGCATGGGAAGCATATACCGCCGAGCTTAACAAGCAAGGCGGTTTGCTGAGCAAGCACATGGAGCTGTATTACCGCTGGCGCGCCGTGCGCGTCAAGACCCTGGAGGCCACAGCCAGCTTCAAGGCGGCCAATGCGCAAGAGCGGGAGGATCTGGGGTCCTACAACCGTTTGCTGGCAGGCGATCTGGAAGCGCTGCGCGCGCGCAAAGCCTTCCTTCATGGCGATGAGGGGCAACCGTTCAGCGCCCGGGACATTGCGCGCATCAATCACTGGCAATACTATCGCGCCCAAAATCACATCTCCTTGGATGATTGGGAAGCATGGGCGCTCGACATATTCGATCACCCCAAACCGCTGCCGCCCGAAGTGATGCGTTTTTTTGACGACTATGTGCATGATTCCCTGGCCGGCTTTTATATGGCAGGCGAAGTGACGGAATACGACAAGCGGGCCAGGATCGCCTCGTTCGCCGATAAACCGCCTAAAGACGGCTTTTATAAACGCGTATATGAGCTCAGCCGAAAGACGGAAGCCGCGCAACTGAAACAGAAGAATGGCGAAGCATTGACGCCAGAAGAGGAAGCACTGGTCAAGGAAGCGCAGTATGGCACTCCCTATCCGATCCGTACGGATGCCGACAGCGCCGACATGCGTAGCAGGCTGATCACCACGCAAACCTATACACGGCGCGAGGGTGGCGGCTATATCTTGCGCCGAGGCTATTACCCGCAAAGTGGTTTCTTCCGGAAAAGCGTGCACGAGAAGGAGCTGCAACGCATGCCGACGGCCGGCATCGAGGCGAAAGAAGCACCCGAAGAATTTGTGTGGAGCGAAAACTTAACACAGGATATTGCGCAAGCCAAAGCCGATGAAGAGATTTACCTGGCGCAGCAGCGCTACGCAACGCGTGCCGAGGCGCTCGCATAGGGGGTGATTTCAGCGCGACTGGAGCCGAAAGGAAAATCATGAAATGGATTATTTATCTTGCCACTGCCTTGCTGCTGAGCGGTTGTGCTCTCAAGGCCCGGCAGCTTGAGGAAGCCGGCCCAAGTCCGACCGCGACAGCGCAGGTGGGTATTGTGAACCATACCGGTAAGTATATTTACTCAGCATCGGTGGATGGGGCGGGAGGGGGAAATATGGACAAATGGGGGGCGGGAGGTGCAAATATCTGCTGTACATCTATCCCGAGAGTATGGCATTCAGGAATGAACGTCTTGGTGCGGTGGGATATGCCTGAAGGGCATACGCATATTGTTAAAGAAAAAGTGGTGGAAATTGAAAGATATGACAGGCCTGGAGATATTTATATGCACTTTTTTGAGAATGATGAGGTGAGAGTTGTTGTATCGAATGATGCAGGATATGGAAAAGATCATCCGATTCAACACACGGCTAATCCATCGACTAAAAAATGAATCCTTAGGATTAAAGCACCACCTTCCAAGGCTACGATTCCTGTCGATGTTTTCTTAAAGCCAGACGTGCTTGATCAGCCAAAAAATGCTCAAGGTGCATGTGGCGTGGCGTCAGACGCACCGTGTAGCATAGCTGGCCAGCCAGTTGCGGCGGACGCGCCAGGGTGCGAATTACCTGTCCGAACTCGACACGTTGCCCGACGATTTCTGGCAGGCGCGATCAGCTGCCTAGCTTTGTTCATTCAACTGCTTACTTTGATAAAAGGAAAATCATGAAATGGATGATTTATCTTGGCACTGCCTTGCTGCTAAGCGGCTGTGCGTTCAAGGCCAGGCAGGTTGAGGAAGCCGGTCCAAGTCCTACCGCGACAGCGCAGGTGGGTATCGTGAACCATACGGGCAAATATATTTATTCTGCGTCGGTGGATGGGGCGGGAGGGGGGAATATGGCCAGATGGGGGGCGGGGGGAGCAAATATTTGCTGCACATCGATTCCCCGTGTATGGCATCCAGGAATGAATGTCTTGGTGCGGTGGAATATGCCTGAAGGTCATACTGACGTCATTAAAGAAAAAATGGTTGAAATTGAAAAATATGACAGGCCAGGAGATATCTATATGCACTTTTTTGAGAATGATGAGGTGAGAGTTGTTGTGTCGAATGATGCAGGATATGGGAAAGATCATCCGATTCAACACACGGCTAATCCATCGACTAAAAAATGAATCCTTAGGATTAACAACACCTAACAAAACCGTAGCGAGCGGAAGGAAGTTGCGGTTGAGAAGCGCAACTTTACGAAGGTATAGTGAGCATCGCAGACCGCAAATTACGACGCGCAGTAGGTTTTGATAGGTGTTCTAAAGCACCACCTTCCAAGGCTATGATCCCTGTCGATGTTTTCTTAAAGCCAGACGTGCGTGATCAGCTAAAAAAATGCTCAAGGTACATGTGGCGTGGCGGCAGACGCATTGTGTTGCATAGCTGGCCAGCCTGTTGCGGCGCACGCGCCAGGGTGCGAATTACCTGTCCGAGCTCGACACGCTGCCCGACGATTTCTGGCAGGCGTGCTCGGCTGCCTAGCCTTCTTCATTCAACTGCTTACTTTGATAAAAGGAAAATCATGAAATGGATTATGTATCTTGGCGCTGCCTTGCTGTTGAGCGGCTGTGCCTTCAAGGTCAGGCAGGTTGAGCAAGCCGGCCCAAGTCCTACCGCGACGGCGCAGGTGGGTATTGTGAATCATACGGGGAAGTATATTTATTCCGCATCGGTGGATGGGGCGGGAGGGGGGAATATGGCCAGATGGGGGGCGGGGCTTGCCAATATTTGCTGCACATCCATTCCTCGTGTGTGGTATCCGGGAATGAAAGTCCGGGTGCGGTGGAATATGCCTGAAGGGCATACCGATGTTGTCAAAGAAAAAATGGTGGAAGTGGAAAAATACGATGAGCCGGGAGATATCTATATGCACTTTTTCCCCAATGACGAGGTGAGAGTTGTCGTGTCAAATGCTGGAGGGGGTGCAAAAACGCATCCTATTCTTCACTCCGGAAAACCTGCCACTATTCCTTGATGGGATGATCGATAAAATTTCCATTTCTGGGGCGCTTTCCAGTATTTTTTCTTAATCGGTCGACGCTTGATCGATCCAATTAGCCATTGGTCTTATATGATGAAAATTATGAAACGGATTATTTTTTTTGGTGGTGTTTTGTTTGCTGCCTTGCTGCTGAGCGCTTGCGGCCTCAAGACCAGGCAGCTTAAGGACACCGGCCCACGTCCTACGGCAGGGGCGCAGGTAGGTATTGTGAACCATACAGGGGAATTTATTTACTCCGCATCGGTGGATGGGGCGGGAGGCGCCAATATGGCCAGATGGGGAGCGGGGGGAGCCGAGGTTTGTTGTACTTCTATTCCGCGAGTGTGGTATCCAGGAATGATGGTGCTGGTCCGGTGGGATATGCCGGATGGACTAAAACATATTATTAAAGAAAAAATGGTGGAAGTGGAAAAATACGATGAGCCTGGCGATATCTATATGCATTTCTTCCCCAATGATAAGGTGAGGGTTGTCGTGTCAAATGCTGGAGGGGGGGCAAAAACTCATCCTATTCTTCACTCCGGAAAACCTGCCAATCTTCCTTGATAGGATGATCGATAAAATTTCCATTTCTGGACCGCTTCCGAGCACTTTTTCTTGAAGCATCGACGTGTTGATAGTCCGCTATTTTCTATTGCCGTATATGACAGTAAAGTAGAAAAACTACGTAGCATTTTTTTCAAGGTGAAAAGCATGAAATGGATGATTTATCTTGGCACTGCCTTGCTGCTGAGCGGTTGCGGCCTCAAGGCCAGGCAGGTTGAGCAAGCCGGGCCAAGTCCGACCGCGACGGCGCAGGTGGGTATTGTGAATCATACGGGGAAGTATATTTATTCCGCATCGGTGGATGGGGCGGGAGGGGGGAATATGGCCAGATGGGGGGCGGGGCTTGCCAATATTTGCTGCGCATCTATTCCTCGAGTGTGGCATCCGGGTATGAAAGTCTTGGTGCGTTGGAATATGCCTGAGGGGCATACCGACGTTGTCAAAGAAAAAATGGTGGAAGTGGAAAAATATGATAGACCAGGAGATATTTATATGCATTTTTTTGAGAATGACGAGGTGAGAGTGGTTGTGTCAAATGCTGGAGGGCCTAGCAAAATTCATCCTATTCTTCACTCCGAAAAACCTGCCAATCTTCCTTGATAAGATGATCGATAAAATTCCATTTCTGGGCCGCTTCCGAGCACTTTTTCTTGAAGCATCCACGTGTGGACAGTCCCCTATTTTCTATTGCCGTATATGGCAGTAAAGTAGAAAAGCCACGTGGCATTTTTTGCAAGGTGAAAATCATGAAATGGATGATTTATCTTGGCACTGCCTTGCTGCTGAGCGGCTGCGGCATCAAGGCCAGGCAGGTTGAGCAAGCCGGGCCAAGTCCTACCGCGACGGCGCAGGTGGGTATCGTCAATCATACTGGAAAATATATTTATTCCGCGTCGGTGGATGGGGCGGGAGGTGCCAATATGGCCAGATGGGGAGCGGGAGGACCTGAAGTTTGCTGTGCCTCCATTCCGAGAGTGTGGTATCCGGGAATGATGGTGCTGGTGCGGTGGGATATGCCGGATGGACTAAAACATATTATTAAAGAAAAAATGGTGGAAGTGGAAAAATACGATGAAACGGGAAGTATCTTTATCCATTTTTTTCCAAACGATGAAGTTCGGGTTGTGGTTTCAATTTATCCCGGTTATAGCACTGCTCATCCGATACGCCACTATGGGAAACCAAAGGATCCCAATTCTTAGACAAGGATGGTGGGCTGATTTTTCGATGCAAAGGCTGCCATGGCGTGTACCGGTTCCTCTTGTGAAATCAAGGAAGAGACATCCCGGTCGAATGGAGACGTTTGGATAAGGAGCGGCTCCGGCGATGCTGGAGCCGGCAGGGTATCAGCCAGATCAGCCGATGAAGGAGTCGAACTGCATGTCGAATTCCTGCAGCGCCTTCTGTGCATTTTGCATTTTCTTGCGGAACTCCGGTCCCCGTTGCAGGGCCAGGCCCACGGCCAGCACGTCGATCACGACCAGGTAGGCCAGGCGCGCGGAAATCGGCGTGTAGGGGTCGGTGTTGAAGACCAGGTCGATCGGGATCAGCACGGTTGCCAGGTCGGCCAGCGGCGTGCCCGATGGGGCCAGCACGACGACGTCGGCGCCGCCGCGGCGCGCCAGTTTCACGGAACGCACGAGGGCGGGGCTGTTGCCGCGCTGCGAGATGGCCACCAGGCAGTCGCCGCCGCGCAGCAGGGCCGCCGCGATGCTGTGGATGTTCGGATCGCTGTAGGCCACCGTCGGCACGCCCGAGCGGAAGAACTTGTGCTGCGCGTCGGCCGCCACGATGCCCGATGTGCCCTGGCCATAGAATTCGATCTTGCTGGCGCGTGACAGGATGTCGAGCGCGCGCTGGATCGCTTCCGGGTTCAGGTTGTTGCGCAGGTCGAGCAGGGTGTTGATCGAGCGGCTGCAGATTTTATTCACCAGGTCGGCCGCCAGGTCGTCCTGCGCCGGCTGCTCGTTCGCACCCGGCATGGCCAGGGCCAGGCCCTGCGCCAGCTTCAGCTTGAATTCATGCCAGCCGTCATAGCCCAGGGTGCGGCAAAAGCGCACCACGGTCGGTTCCGACACCTGCGCGCTTTTCGCCAGTGCAGTGATGTTCTGGCTGACTGTCTGGTTAGGCTGGTCAAGCACGGCCAGCGCGACCTTCTTCTCCGACTTGGAGAGCGAATCGAGCTGGGTGCGGATGGAATCAAGCAGCATCAGGGTAGTCTTCTGGTAGGTGTTCAGGAGTGTAGGGATAATAGGTAAAAGGCCTGCCCATCTGCGGGCAGGCCCTGTTTTGCCTGTTAATCCTCGGGTAATGCCTCTTCACGCCACTGCAAGCCATCGCGGCCGATCAGGGCGCTGGCGGCCGCAGGGCCCCAGGTGCCGGCCGTGTACGGAATCGGCGCGCTGTCGTTCTGTTCCCAGTTGTCTAGAATCGGCTCGACCCATTCCCAGGCCGCTTCCAGTTCGTCGCCGCGCATGAACAGGGTCAGCTGGCCGCGCAGGACGTCGAGCAGCAAACGCTCGTAGGCGTCCATGCGCGGGGTCTTGAACGATTCGCGGAAGTCGAGTTCCAGTTCCGCCGGTTTCAAGCGCATGCCGTCGCCCGGGGTTTTCGCCATCAAATTCATGCGCAAGCCTTCGTCCGGCTGCAAACGGATCACCAGGCAGTTCGGCTGGAAGCTCGACGTGGGCTGGTTGAAGATCGAGTGCGGGATCTGCTTGAAGCGCACGACGATCTCGGCCAGGCTGTCGGCCATGCGCTTGCCCGTGCGCAGGTAGAACGGCACGCCGGCCCAGCGCCAGGTGTCGATTTCCGCCTTCAGGGCAACGAAGGTTTCGGTGCGCGAATGTTCCGGCGCATCCGGTTCGTCGCGGTAGCTCGGCACGGTGGCGCCGTCGACGTGGCCGGCGCGGTACTGGCCGCGCACGATGTTTTGCGCCAGGGTGGTGGGCGTGAATTTTTTCAGCGAGCGCAACACTTGCAGCTTTTCATCGCGCACGGCGTCCGGCGCGATCGAGGTCGGCGGTTCCATGGCGACGATGCACAGCAGTTGCAGCAAGTGGTTTTGCAGCATGTCGCGCAGTGCGCCCGAGGTATCGTAGTAACCCATGCGGTTGCCCACGCCCAGCTTTTCGGCGATGGTGATCTGCACGTCGGAAATCCATTCGCGGCGCCACAGCGGTTCAAACAGGATGTTGCCGAAGCGCAGGGCCAGCAAGTTCTGCACGGTTTCCTTGCCCAGGTAATGGTCGATACGGTAGATCTGCGATTCCTGGAAGACCTTGCCCACTTCGGCATTGATCTGCTTGGCGCTGGCCAGGTCGCGGCCCAGCGGCTTTTCCAGCACCACGCGCGAATTCGGCGTCACCAGGCCATTGTCTTCCAGGTTGTCGCAGATGAGGGCGAACAGATGCGGCGGCGTCGCCAGGTAGTACACGCGCGTCAGGTCGGCATCGCCGCGCAGTGCTTCGACCAGCGGCGCGTACGTGGCCGCATCGCTGGCGTTGAGCGACACATACACGATGCGCGCGCAAAATTTGCTCCAGGTGGCGGCATTCAGGGTGCTGGCCTTGATATGGGGACGCGAGTTGGTCTCTACCATCTTCAGGAAGGCATCCTGGCCGCTGTCCTGGCGGCCCACACAGATGATGCGCGCCGTCGGCGGCAAATCGTTCGCGACGTCGCGCGCATACATTGCAGGCAACAACTTGCGCATTGCTAAATCGCCGCTGCCGCCAAACAGGACCAGGTCAAAATCGGTAAGTGCCATAAGTGAGTGTCGTCGCAAAAGTAAAAGGGCCGGAGCGGGGAGAAAGCCGACCGGAAGTGCCAGTCTGTCGCTACTATAATCGATGGTGTAAATTTACTACGTAGAACCGGCAATTGCAAGAAATTTTACTACATTCCATCGGCTGCCGTCGCCATTTTGCCCGGTATGCCTGCCAGTGCTGCCAGCATGCTCATTATATGCCGTTCGCCGCTGCTGGCGCTGCGCTGTACTTTTCACCTGGCTTTTCAAAGCAACCATGGTTGCCAGGGAAATTTTCGATTCTCTCCGTCATCATTTGCGCTGTAGCAACAAGCAAATCAAGAAATGCTGTCAGGATCGCCGTTGGCAGCGTAAAGTAGCTTTGAAGAAAGTAAAAAACCGTATAATTCAAGCTGGAATCGATAGCAACTATTGGTTGTAAGAAATTGTACGATACACACTGCACCGCTAGCGCCGGCCATGCCCCGAACCCGCCATCCGACGTCCATGCGACGTGCAGTCCGCACTGTCCGCAGCATCAGGGGCAGGCGACTTAACTTTACAAGACGGCTCAAGGGGACACAATGAATTCAATGCAGCAAGATGTCGATGAACGCACCAGCCTGACAGGCAATAATAAATTCGAACTGTTCCTGTTCAAGCTGGGCACCAGTGATCACTCGACCAGCCGCGAACTGTTCGGCATCAATGTGTTCAAAGTCCGTGAAATCATGGAAATGCCGGCCATCACGGCCGTGGCCGGTTCGCACCCGCACATGCTGGGCGTGGTCAACATCCGTGGCCAGATCGTGCCCGTGATCGACTTACCGATGGCGGTCGGCTGCAAGAGCAATGGTTTGAAGATCCTGATGGTGACCGAATTTGCCCGCTCGACACAGGCGTTTGCCGTGGAAGAGGTTGATGAAATCGTGCGCCTGGAGTGGAATCAGGTGCTGTCGGCCGAGTCGAGCGTCGGCGGCGGCCTCGTCACCAGTATCGCGCGGCTCGATGGCGACACGGACAAGACACGCCTGGCGCAAGTGCTGGACGTGGAGCAAATCCTGCGCAACGTGCTGCCGTCGGGCGACCCGGACGTGGATGAGAACAGCATCGGCCCGCAAGTGCGCTTGCCGGCCGGCGCCGTGATCCTCGCGGCCGATGATTCCTCGCTGGCCCGCTCGCTGATCGAAAAGGGCCTCGAAGCGATGGGCGTGCCTTTCATCATGACCAAGACGGGCAAGGAAGCGTGGGAACGCCTGCAGGCCATCTCGGCCCAGGCGGCCACCGAAGGCAAGACGGCGAAAGACAAGGTCGCGCTGGTGCTGACCGACCTGGAAATGCCGGAAATGGATGGTTTTACCTTGACGCGCAACATCAAGAACGATGGCCGTTTCTCCAACATCCCCGTGGTGATCCACTCGTCGCTGACGGGCTCGACCAACGAAGACCACGTCAAGGGCGTGGGCGCCGATGGTTATGTGGCGAAATTCGTGGCGGCTGAATTGGCAGAGACCATCCGCAAGGTATTGTCGCGGTAATTCGACGCGGCCATGGTTAACATTGTTGTCGGATTACGCGGGCCTTCGTCCCGCTAATCCGACCTACGCCGTTGTGCAAGAAAAAGCGCCGAACCCTTGCGGGTGTCGGCGCTTTTTCTTGCTGGCAAACGGTTGAGACTGGTCCGCCACGCCTCTGGGCATGTGGCAGTCCGGTAGGTCGGATTAGCGCTGCGAAGCTGCGCGTAATCCGACGCCGCCACGGTCAACAATGGTGTCGGATTACGCGGGGCTTTGCCCCGCTAATCCGACCTACGTGACTGGCCAACGATTACGCCTGGTAAGCTGTTTCCGGCTGGCCTGCCACGTCCACGCGCACGGACAGCACGTGGCCCGTCAACGGGTAGTCGGCGATCTCGGCGGCGGAGCGGTTGTGGCTGGCGCTGGTGATGTACAGGGTGCGCAGGTCGGGGCCGCCGAACGTCACCATGGTGGGGCAGCGCACGGGCACGGTAATTTCACCGAGCAAATGGCCATCGGGGGCGAAGCGCAAGATATTGCCGCCTTCAAACATGGCCGACCAGTAATTACCTTCGCTGTCGACGGCCGCGCCATCGGGGCGCCCGCCGTAATCAAAGGCTTTCTTGTCCATGGAGAAACGCTGGAACGGTTGCGGCGCGGAAATGGCGCCCGTGGCCGCGTCGAAATCGAAGCGGTCGATGCGGTGCGTGGTGGTATCCGAGTGGTACATGGTGCGCTTGTCCGGACTGAAACCCAGGCCGTTCGACACGGTCATGCCGCCCGACCAGACCTTGCGCACCTGTCCTTTTTCCAGCACGAACATTTCCGCCGCATCGGCATTGCGCGGCTCGAAAATCGTGCCGACCCAGAAGCGGCCGGCCGGGTCGACCTTGCCATCGTTGAAGCGCGTGGTGGCCATGTCGAACGGCGCCGGGGCGATTTCCGCCAGGCTGCCCGTCTTCGTGTCGAGGTGGGCGAAGCCGCTGCGCAAGGCCACGATCAGGCCGCCGCCGGCGTTGATCGCCAGCGCCGACGGTTCGGTCGGCATGCTCCACTGTTCATGCTTGCCGCTGGCCGGGTGCAAGCGGTGCACGGCGCGGCCATCGATATCGACCCAGTACAGGGCCGCTTCCTTGCCATGCCATAGCGGGCATTCGCCCACTTGCATGGGCTTGTCGCTGACTACTTTGATTTCGTAAATATTCATAAACCTCAATTAAGTTAGTACGCCGCCTTGGCGGCTTTCGCCAAGGCAATCAAGCCATTGGTCGAGCTGTCGTGGTGGTCGGGACGGGCTTCGCCCGTCAGTTCGGCCTGGATTTTCTTGGCCAGCACCTTGCCCAGTTCCACGCCCCACTGATCGAAACTGTTGACGTTCCATAAGACGCCCTGCACGAAGGTCTTGTGTTCGTACAGCGCGATCAGGGCGCCCAGGGTGGTCGGGGTCAGCTGGTCCATCAGGATGGTGTTGCTGGGGCGGTTGCCGGGGAACGTCTTGTGCGGCACCAGCGCTTCGACCTCGCTTTCCGGCAAGCCTTGCGCCTGCAAATCAAGGCGCACTTCCTCACCCGTCTTGCCCGTCATGAAGGCTTCCGACTGGGCGAAGCAGTTCGCCAGCAGGGCGTCGTGGTGGCCCGGCAAATCGTGCGTGGCGCGCAGGGCGGCGATGAAATCGATGGGCGTGATGTCCGTGCCTTGGTGCAGCAGCTGGAAATACGCGTGCTGCGCATTCGTGCCGCAATCGCCCCAGATGACGGGACCGGTAGGCACATCGACGGGCACGCCGTCCTTGGTGACGCGCTTGCCGTTGCTTTCCATGTCCAGCTGTTGCAAGTAGGCGGCAAAGCGGCTCAAATCCTGGTGATACGGTGCGATGGAAACGGAGCCGCAATCGAGGAACTGGCGGTTCCAGAAACCGACCATGGCCAGCACAACGGGCATGTTCTGTTCCAGCGGGGCCTCGCGGAAATGCTGGTCCATTGCATGTGCGCCGGCGAGGAAATCGCTGAAGTATTCAAAGCCGACGGACAGGGCCACGGCCAGGCCGATCGACGACCAGACGGAATAGCGGCCACCGACCCAGTCCCAGAACGGGAACATATTATCCGGCGAAATGCCGAAGTCGACGATGGCTTGCGTGTTGGTCGAAACGGCCACAAAATGTTGCGCCAGATCCTTTTCTTCGCCTTCGAGCAGGAACCAGGCGCGCGCCGTGTTGGCGTTGAGCATGGTTTCTGCCGTCACAAAAGTTTTCGAAGCCACGATGAAGAGCGTTGTTTCCGGATCGACCTTGGACAGGGTCGCTTCCATGTCGTGGCCGTCGACGTTGGAAACAAAGTGCATTTCCAGGCCCGGGTTGGCGTACGAGCGCAGCGCCAGGCACGCCATTTTCGGGCCCAGGTCCGAGCCGCCGATGCCGATGTTGACGATGTCGCAAATCGGCTTGCCCGTGTAGCCGAGCCAGCTGCCATTGCGCACCTTGTCCGTAAACGCCTTCACGCGTTGCAGCACATCTTGCACGTCGGCATCGATATCCTGGCCATCGACGACCAGCCTGGTGCCGCGTGGCGCGCGCAAAGCCGTATGCAGAACGGCCCGATGTTCGGTAAGATTGATTTTCTCGCCAGTGAACATGGCTTCGCGCTGCGCTTCGACGCCGCGCTCGCGGGCCAGGTCCATCAGCAGGCCCATGGCGGTGGCGTCAACTCTGTTCTTCGAGTAATCGAGCAGCAGGCCGGCCGCATCGACGGTCATGCTGGAAAAGCGGGCGGGGTCGGCCGCGAACAGCTGGCGCAGATGCACTTCGCGCAGGCTGGCGCTGTGCGCTTGCAGGGACTGGAAACTGGCGGTGGCGGTGATGGCAGGAGTAGGTGCTGGCTGGCGCATGGCGGTCGGCTTGGGTGCTTGTCTCGGTTGAAAGGAGCGCGGCGCGTTCGTGGTGGCGAACAGCGGATCCGGCATTGGTATGAGAATAATACATCAGAAAAACGTAATTTCACTACAGTTTGTGAGGTGAAGCCGATTTTGTTGTGCTTTTTTTAGCGATTGCCCCCGTGACATATAAGAGCCGTGTTGGCAGGTGCCGATACGCGATATTGCCCGGGTTTGCCTTGATACGCCGCAATCCGTCGCTTATTTGTGTTGTTGGCCCATGCAAGAGTGCTTCTTCTTCACCATTTTGTAGTAAAATTTCACGAAATACTCATTTTTAAGGAAATCCATATGGCGCTGCATCCAGTAGTCGAATCCGTAACAGCGCGCATCATCGCGCGCAGCCGGCCATCGCGCGGCGCCTACCTGGCGCACCTGGATGCGGCCCGCATCCAGGGCGTGCAGCGCGGCGCCCTGTCGTGCACCAACCTGGCGCACGGCTTTGCCGCTTTTCCCGCCAACGACAAGCTGTCGCTGAAGGAATACAAGAAGCCGTCCGTGGCCATCGTGTCCTCGTACAACGACATGCTGTCGGCGCACCAGCCGTTTGAAGGCTTTCCGCAGATTATCAAGCAAGCCGTGCGCGAAGTGGGCGCCGTCGCCCAGTTCGCCGGCGGCGTACCCGCCATGTGCGATGGCGTGACGCAAGGCCAGCCGGGCATGGAACTGTCGCTGTTTTCACGCGACACCATCGCCATGTCGACGGCCGTGGCGCTGTCGCACAATATGTTCGACTCGGCCCTGTACCTGGGCGTGTGCGACAAGATCGTGCCGGGCCTGTTGATCGGCGCGCTGCACTTCGGCCACTTGCCGGCCGTCTTCGTGCCGGCCGGTCCGATGACGTCGGGCCTGTCGAACCAGGAAAAAGCCAAGGTGCGCCAGCTGTATGCACAAGGCAAGGCCACGCGCGAAGACTTGCTCGAAGGCGAATCGAAAGCCTACCATGGCGCCGGCACCTGTACCTTCTATGGCACGGCGAACAGCAACCAGATGCTGATGGAAGTGATGGGCCTGCACTTGCCGGGCGCCGCCTTCATCACGCCAAATACCCCGCTGCGCGATGCGCTCACAAGAGCCGCCGCCCAGCGCGCCGCCGTCATCACGGCGCAAAGCGCCAGCTATTTGCCGGTTGGCCATATCGTCGACGAAAAATGTATCGTCAACGCCGTCGTGGGCTTGCTGGCCACGGGCGGCTCGACCAACCACACCTTGCACCTGGTGGCGATCGCCAAGGCGGCCGGTATCGTTATCGACTGGAACGATTTCAATGAGCTGTCGGCCATCGTGCCGATGCTCACGCGCATCTACCCGAACGGCGACGCCGACGTGAACCATTTCCACGCGGCCGGCGGCACCGGTTATCTGATCCGCGAACTGCTGGACGCGGGCTTGCTGCACGAAGACGTCAACACCATCCTGGGCCATGGCTTGCGCGCGCACTGCATGGAGCCGTTCCTCGGCGAAGATGGCAAGGTATTCTGGAAAGATGCGCCGGCTGCAAGCGCCGACGAAAACGTGCTGCGCCCCGCCTCGAACCCGTTCGCGCCGGACGGCGGCATGGTCCTCGTCGCGGGTAACCTGGGCCGCGCCGTGATGAAGGTCTCGGCCGTCAAGCCGCAGCACCGCACGGTCGAAGCGCCGGCCCTGGTGTTCAATTCGCAGGAAGAATTCATGGCCGCCTACAAGGCGGGGTCCCTGGACCGCGACTTCGTCGCCGTGCTGCGCTTCCAGGGCCCGCGCGCCAACGGCATGCCGGAACTGCATGCGCTGACCCCCGCGCTGGCCAACCTGCAGGATGCGGGCCGCCATGTGGCGCTGGTCACCGATGGCCGCATGTCGGGCGCGTCGGGCAAGGTGCCGGCCGCCATCCACGTCTCGCCTGAAATTCTCGCCGGCGGCCCGCTGGGCCTCGTGCGCGACGGCGACATCATCCGCCTCGACGCCTTTACCGGCGTGCTCGAGGCGCTGGTGCCGGCCGACGTCTGGCACGCCCGTGCGCTGGTCACGGCCGACCTGTCGCCGAACCACGTCGGCATGGGCCGCGAGCTGTTTTCCATGTTCCGTTCCACCGTCAGCGCGGCGGAAGAGGGTGCCACCACCTTCGGCCTGCCGTCGCCGATTCCCACCACCGTCGCCTTGCACGACGCCGACAATGTCGGTGATACCGTACCGGGTTCCGATGAAGACTTTTTGGCTAGGAAATAAGAGATGACCATGACACTACTGGAAATTATGCGCACCTCGAGCGTGATCCCCGTGATTGCGATCGACGATCCTGAACATGCCGTACCGCTGGCGCGCGCGCTGGTGGCGGGCGGCATCCGCGTGCTGGAAGTAACCCTGCGCACCAAGCACGGCCTGGAAGCGATCCGCGCCATGTCGGAAGTGCCGGGCGCCATCGTCGGCGTCGGCACCCTGACCCGTCCCGAGGAGTTCGCACAAGCGCGCGATGCGGGCGCCGTCTTCGGCGTCTCGCCAGGCCTGACGTCGGCCCTGGTGGCGGCGGCGAAAAGCAGCGGCTTGCCCTTGCTGCCAGGCGTGATGACGCCGGGCGAAGTGATGGCGGCGCGTGAAAACGGCTTCCAGCAGCTGAAACTGTTCCCGGCCGTGCCGGCGGGCGGCATCGGCATGCTCAACGCGATCTACGGCCCGCTGCCGGACATCACGTTCTGCCCGACGGGCGGCATCTCGCAAGAGACGGCGTCGCAGTTCCTGGCGCTGAAAAACGTCGCCTGCGTGGGCGGCTCGTGGCTGACGCCGAAAGACGCGATCGCGGCCGGCAACTGGGACCGCATCACGGAAATCGCCAAGGCGGCCAGCGGCCTGCGTTCGGTTTAAGCGGTACCCGCGCGGCAGGCTCTACGCTTGCCGCGCTTTTCCCCCTACTCATCATGCGAGTCTTGCGCCGCCCCCTCACCATCGGCGAAACCGCCATGGCCCGCAGCGTCTTCCAGGGCGCCATCGACTACGCGCGCGTGCGCGTCGTGCGCGGCTCCTTTCTACCGTTCGGCTTGCAGGACCAGAATACGGCGATGACGCCGCGTGGCAGCCTGTACTTCATGCCGGCCCAGTACCGTGACGATTTTTCTCGCGAAGCCAACAGCGGCAAGCTGTTCTTCATCCACGAGATGGTGCACGTGTGGCAGTACCAGCTTGGCTACAGCGTGCTGCTGCATGGCGTGCTGCTGGCGCTGTGCGGCGGCTACATCCGGCAGCGCGCCTACCGCTATGATGCGCAGGCGGGCGGCGTCCTGTCCGACTTCAACATGGAACAGCAGGGTGACATCATCGCCCACTACTTTGGCGCGCGCCAGCTGGACATTCCCGCCTACGTGGCGAAACTGCCGCAGCTGCAGGACATCCTGCAAGGCTTCCTGATCAACCCATCCGACCGGCGCCTGCTGCCGCGCTGATTTCACCGTTACTGCGCCAGGTTCGACGCCAGGCGCACGTCCGGCGCGCGCAGGCTGGCTGGCGCATCCTTGCCCAGCAATAAACGCAGGTCGGCGCCCGCGCCGACGCCGCTGTCGCCGGCCGCCTGCACTTGCGGCATGCCGCCCAGCGCCAAGGCCAGTGCGGCGGCCGCCTCGGCGTGGCCGGGCCGGTAGACGATGCTGCTGGCCTGCACCATGTACGGCCGCTGGTTGCCCAGCCGCAGTACGCTGATGCCCATGCCGCCCAGCATGCCGCGCATGCGCGCCGCCATCCCCGTTGCGCCATTGCCGTTGATGACTTCCAGCCGTGGCAGGGCTGCCGCCGTCGCTGCCGGTTTTGCCGGGGCTGGCAAGGCGGCGCGTGCCGCCACGGGAGAATCGCGCCAGCTCAGCGTGAAGATATTCGGCTGCGACTGCGTCAGCTGCAGGCGGCTGGCCGGCGCCGCTGGCGTGGGTGCCGGCGCCAGATCGGGCGCGATGGTCTCTGCGGTGGCATCGACCGTGACTATGCTGCGCGCCAGCGCCGCGATGGTGAGATCCAGGTTGGCGCGCGCCGGCTGCTGGCCGTTGTCGAGCTGCAGCGACTGGCGCAGCACGGCCGCCGCCTGGGCATAGTCTCCCTGCAGGTACAGCACGTAGCCGAGATTGTTGTAGGTCCTCGCCGTCGGCGCCTCTTGCGCCAGCGCCTGCAGCATGGCGCGCGCCGTTTCCAGCTGGCCCAGCTGCGCGTGCAGCACGGCGGCGCCATTGCGCGCATCGGCCGAGCCGGGCGTCAATAGCAGGGCTTCGCGGTAGGCCGCCAGCGCCGCGCGCGGGTCGCCCACTTCCTGCAGGCGCTTGCCCAGCTTGCAGAACGCGGCGCTGCGGGTGGCGGCGCTGTCCTCGATGCGCGCCTGCGGTGGAGGCTCCCGGTGACCTTGGCTGGCCGGGCCGGGCAGGTGGCCGCAGGCGGGCAGCAGGCCGGCGCAGGCCAGCATGAGCATCAGGGTGGTGTGCTGTGACATGGCGGTTCTCCGGTCAGTTGCCGCTGCCCATGCTGGGCAGGAGCACGCGGTAGATTTGCAGGAATGCTGGTCCCATCAGGACGACCAGCAGCGACGGGAAGATGAAAAAAATCAGCGGAAACAGCAGCTTGAGGGCGATCTTCGCCGCTTCTTCCTCGGCCAGCTGGCGGCGCTTGGTGCGCAGCTGATCCGACTGCACGCGCAGCGAGGCGGCGATGCTGGTGCCGAAGCGCTCGGCCTGGATCAGCATGGCCACCAGCGCGTCGACATCCTCGACGCCCGTGCGCAGGGCCAGGTTGCGCAGGGCACGCTCCTTGGTATTGCCGGCGCGCAGTTCCAGCATCACCAGATGCAATTCCTCGGCCAGCACGGCGCTTTTCAGGGCGATTTCTGCCGCCACCCTGGCCAGCGCCGCATCCATGGCCAGGCCCGCTTCCACGCACACCGTCATCAAGTCCAGCGCATCGGGAAAGCTTTCAAAGATATCGCGCTGGCGCCGCTTGATCATTTGTGCCAGGACGATATTGGGCAGGTAGTAGCCGATGGCGGCCACGATCAGCAGCCAGAACAGGAGAGCTTTGCCCGCCATCTGGCTGCCCGAGGCGCTCAGTCCCAGGAACAGCAGCAGCGGCAAGCCGATGGCCAGCATGGTCTTGGCGGAAAAGAACAGCACGGGCGCCGACGCGTGGCGCAGGCCGGCATTCATGAAGCGCCGGCGCATCACTGAGCCTTCCCAGCCCTGGTCGGGAATCGACAGTTTGGCCAGCGGGCCGCTCAGGCGCACCATGCGCGCCAGCCAGGGGCTGGGCGCGGAGGCGCCAGGCGCCGCCGCGCTCTTGCCGGTGGCGTTGTCCATGCGCTGGCGCAGTGGATCGGGGGCGAAGCTGCGCATGGCCACCAGCACGGTGCCGAAGACGGCGATGAAGAGCAGGGCGAGAAAGGCGAAATGGACGGGATTCATGAGGGTTCTCCTTGCGTGCTCAGACACGGATGCGGATGATGCTGCGCATGACCAGGACGCCGCACACCATCATCAGCAGGGCGCCGACCAGCATCTTGCGTCCGCCCGGGTCGACGAACAGCATTTCCAGGAACTGCGGATTGGTCACGTGGATCATGGCCGCCGCGCCGAAGGGCAGCAGCGACAGGATCCAGGCCGACAGCCGGCCTTCGGCCGACAGCACGCGTACCTGTCCCAGCAGCTTGATGCGCTCGCGGATGATGCGGCTGATGCTGTCGAGCAGTTCGGCCAGGTTGCCGCCCGTTTCGCGCTGGATCAGCACGGCGATGACGAAGTAGCGCAAGTCCGTGCTGGGCACGCGCGTGGCCAGGTTCATCAGCGCGTCCTGCATGGCGATGCCGAAATTGACTTCGTCGAAAGTGGCGCGAAATTCCACGGCCAGCGGCGCATTCATTTCATCGCCGACCATTTTCAGGGCCGTCGGGAAGGCGTGGCCGGCGCGCAGGGCGCGCGCCATCAGATCGAGCGCATCGGGCAATTGCTGCTCGATGCGCTGCAGGCGCTTGGCCTTGGCGCGCAAGACCACCAGCAGCGGCAGCAGGGCCGCGCCGGCCACCAGTGGCAGGCGCAGCAGCCACGGCACGCTGAAGTAGCTCAGCAGCAAAAACGCGGCGCCGGCCGAGGCCAGCATCACGCCGGCGAAGCTGGCCACGCTCCAGCTCAGGCCCGACTGTTCCAGCAGGCGGTCGAGCGCATGCACGCGGGGCACGCTGAGCAGCACGCGCTGCAGGGCCGGGGTGTCGCTCAGCAGGCGCTTCTTGATCATCGAGCTGCCCGCGTCGCCGTGCGCGCCGGCCGACATGATGCGCAGGCGGCGCGCCACCCGTTCCGCTTCCGGCCCGCGCGAGGTGTTCCAGGCCAGGTACAGTCCCTCGATCAGCAGCACCACGGCGATGAAGGTGAGGATGGCGAATACGTAATAGAGATAGTCCATGATGCTCCCCTTAATGGTACTGGCGGGCGGGATCGAACAGGGTTTCCGGCAGGCTGATGCCGAAGGCGCGCAGGCGTTCCAGGAAATGCGGCCGCACGCCGCTGGCATGGAAATGCCCCTGCACCGTGCCATCCTCGCCGATGCCCGTCTGGCGGAAGGTGAAGATTTCCTGCATGGTGATCATCTCGCCTTCCATGCCCGTGATTTCCTGGATCGAGATGATCTTGCGCTTGCCGTCCGTCAGGCGCGCCACCTGCACCACCACGCTGATGGCGGAACTGATCTGCTGGCGCATGGCTTTCATGGGCAGGCCCGCCGAGGCCATGCTGATCATGTTTTCCAGCCGCGTCAGCGCGTCGCGCGGGGTGTTCGCGTGGATGGTGGCCATCGAGCCTTCGTGGCCCGTGTTCATGGCGCCCAGCATGTCGAGCGCCTCGGCGCCGCGCACCTCGCCGAGGATGATGCGGTCGGGGCGCATGCGCAGCGCATTGCGCACCAGCGCCCGCTGCGTCACTTCGCCCTTGCCCTCGATATTCGGCGGGCGCGTTTCCAGGCGCACCACGTGCGGCTGCTGCATCTGCAGTTCGGCCGCGTCCTCGATGGTGACGATGCGTTCGGCCGTGCTGATGAAGCCGGAAATCGCATTGAGCATGGTGGTCTTGCCGCTGCCCGTGCCGCCCGAGATCAGGATGTTGACCTTGGCCTTGCCCAGCGCCTGCAGGGTGGTGCTCATTTCCTCCGTCAGGCTGTGCTTGAGCATCAGGTCGGCCAGGCGCAGGGGCTGGGCCGAGAAGCGGCGGATCGACATCACTGGGCCGTCGATGGCCAGCGGCGGGATGATGGCGTTGACGCGCGAACCGTCGGGCAGGCGCGCATCGACCATCGGGCTCGATTCGTCGATGCGCCGGCCCACGCGCGAGACGATCTTGTCGATGATTTTCATCAAATGCGCGTCGTCCGTGAAGCAGACGTCGCTCAGCTCCAGGCGGCCATGGCGCTCGACATACACCTGGCGGTAGGTGTTGACGAGGATATCGGACACGCCGGGATCGGCCAGCAGCGGTTCGAGCGGGCCGAAGCCGAGCACCTCGTCCTGGATGTCGCGGATCAGCGAGCGCCGTTCCAGCTCGTTGATCACCACATTGTCTTCCGTGAGCACGTCGCTGACGAGGATTTTCAGTTCTTCGCGGATCTGCTCGCGCGACAGGCGCTGCATGCCTTCCAGGTCGACCCTGTCGAGCAGCGCCTGGTGGGTGCGGTGCTTGAGCTGCTGGTAGCTGTGGCTGGCTGCGCCCTGGTGCGCGGCATCGTCATTCAGGCTGGCGTCATCCTGGGCATAGCCCAGGCGGTCCCGCAGGGTGAGTTTTTCGGCAGTCATGGTCGGTCTCCGGTGAATGTAGGGGATCAGGCGCGCTGTAGGGGATCAGGCGCGCGCCAGCAGCCGCGAAACCCAGCCTTGCGCGGCGGGCGGGGTTTCGCCGGCCAGGCTGGCGGCCAGTTCCTGCAGGGCGCGCGAGACGGCGTTGTGCGGCGTCAGCTTGAGTATGGGCACGCCCTGGCTGACGGAAGCCGCCACCGCCTCGTAGTGGTTGGGGATGGATTTGTAGACGTGTTTGCCGTACGCTGCTTCCAGGTCGGCCACGCGGATGCTGTCGCTGCTGGCATAGCGGTTCAGGATCAGGCGGATCTTGTCTTCGCGGTAGCCGAGCCCGCGGAACACGTCGAGCAGGCGCTTGCCGTCGCGCACATACGGCAAGGTTGCCTGCAGCACGGGGAAGATCAGGTCGGCCCGGTCCAGTGCGCGCACGCTGACGGGGTCGAGGCCGCGTCCCACGTCGAGCAGGATGTAGTCGTACTGGCTGCGCGCCAGGGTCAGCAGGCGGTCGATATGGTCGGCCTCGACGTCGGCCGCATGGGCCGGATCGTCGGCGGCGGCCAGCACGCTGTAGGCGGGCGTGATCTGGATCATGCTGGCGCTCAGCAGCGAAGCGTCGAGGCGCACGATCTGCTGCGACAGCTGCGACAGGGTGGTGGCCGGCTTGTGGTCCGAGACGAACAGCGCGGCGTCGCCGAACTGCAGGTTCAGGTCGAACAGCGCCACCTTGCGTTGCTCGCCGGCGGCCAGCGCGTAGCCGAGGTTGGCGGCGATGAAGGTGGCGCCGCTGCCGCCCTTGCACGAGACGAAGGCCAGCACCTGGCCCTTGCGCGTGACCTGCTTTTGCAGTTTTTCCTCGATGCGGCGCAGCGCGGCGCACAGGCCGGCGTCGTCGTCCGGCAGCAGCACTTCGCGCACGCCGGCGCGCATCGAGCGCAGCAGGAATTGCGGACTTTGCTGCGGACATTGCACGATGATGGCCAGGTTCGGATGGCGTCCGCCCAGCAGCTCGAGCCGTTCCAGCTCCGCCTCGCCCGTCTGCTCCTGCTCCAGCAGCAGCAAGTCCGGCGTGACGCCGTTGTCGAAGACATCGGGTATGCTCGCCAGCAGCGCGACGCGGTCGGCCGCGCTGCGTTCGCGCAGCAAGCGCGTGAGCCGCTTGAGCTGGGCTTCATTTTTCGAGACGATGACGATATTCACGTGGCACTCCCTGGTAAAGGCGTTCGGTAAAGGGGTTCAGTTGATCTGGAAGCCC
This sequence comes from Janthinobacterium sp. NKUCC06_STL, assembly GCF_019345455.1. Lineage (NCBI taxonomy): Bacteria > Pseudomonadati > Pseudomonadota > Betaproteobacteria > Burkholderiales > Oxalobacteraceae > Janthinobacterium > Janthinobacterium sp. NKUCC06_STL. The sequence continues at coordinate 940,257 of NZ_JAHKQY010000001.1, read as the reverse complement.
AGGCTCTCGGCGTGCATGACGACGACCGAGGCGGGCACGGCGATATTGAGAAAACCGAACAGGCTGACCATCGGCGTATAGCTGACGTTGTCGATCGATACGCGCACGCTGTCGATGCAGCTGGCCGTGCGCGTGATGTCGCCGCAGGCCGACAGGTTGTCGCCCGGGTCCAGCGGCGGCAAGGTCACTTCGGCGCCGCTCTTGTTCAGGTAGCGGATGGTGATGTTGGCGGCCGTCAGTTCCGGCGCGGCCGGCAGGGCCGTGCCGCCGAACAGGGCCAGGGTCTTGATGGCGTCGGTCTGGTCGATCCAGCGCACCACCGCTTCGCGCGCGGCGCGGCGGCTCACTTCCTGCACCGTGTTGTACAGGTACAGCATGCGGCCAAATTCCAGGATGCCGAATAGCAGGGTGAAAAACAGCAGCGCCACCAGGGCGAATTCGACGGCGGCGGCGCCGCGCTGGCGGCCAGTTCGGAGGGCAAGTGGAAGGCGGTGGCGCATGGCGTTCTCCTTACAGCATGTAGCGCATGGTGGTGCGCGGCGACAGCGGCGTGGCATAGCTGCTGGCCGCGCCGATCACGAAGGGCAGGTACTGGCCCACCGACAGCGTGTAGTTGACGACTTCGACGCGGATGCCGCCCGGCGCCGTGCCATCGGTGCAGCTGCTGTCGTTGAACGCCGCGTCCAGGCAGGTGACCGTCACGTTGGCCGTGGTGAAGTCGCTGATGCCGGCGCTGAGTGCCGCATCGACTACCGTCTGCCTGGCGGCCGGCACGCCCTGCGAGGCGATGCCGGCCTTGGCCTTGACGGACATGTTGCGCGCCGCGTCGCGCGTGGCCTTGGTCAGCGCGTCGTAGTACCAGAAGGCGCGGCCGAAGCCGAAGATACCGGCCAGCAGGGTGATCAGCAGGGCCAGCACGATGCCGAATTCGACGGCGGCGCCGCCGCGCTGCCTGAGGGGGGAATGGTGGATGCGCATGGCCGCCTCACTTGTAGAGTTTGATTTCGGAATTCGGCACGGGCTCGATCAGGCCCGCGAATTCGACGTCGAGGCGCTTGGTGCCGCCGCTGAAATCGGCTTTCATCGTCATGAAGAATTTGCCGATGCCCACCGCGTTCATGGTGCCGCACGAAGCCGGCCCCACGGGCGCCGTGCGGCAGTCGACCAGCACCACGTTGAGGATGCGCCGGTTGCGCTGGCCCGGATGGGCCGCAGACGGCGCCTGGAACGTGGGGCCGCTGGTCTGGTTGTAGGGCGAAGGCGGCGTACTGGCGGGAAAACCCGCGCCGGGGCTGACGGGGTAGCTGGCCGTGTCGAAGTAATTCGCCTTGGCCGTGCTGTACATGGGGTTGGCGTTGCCGTCCGCGACGCTGTACGCCGTGCCGGCCTTGGCCGGGGTGGCGCCATTGCTTTGGTAGGCGGGACCATAGGACCACAGCACGCCGTAGCCGGCGAACTGGGCGAACGTGGCCGAGGGTGCGGGGACGGCGCCGGCCGACGGCAGCTGGTAATTCGGCTTGTTGCCGGCCAGGCTGACGGGCTGCTGGCTGGGCAGGGTGCTGGCGCCCGGCTGCATCCAGCTGGCGGGCGGCGAGCTGGCGGCAGCGGCGGCGCAGGGCGACGCGGCGCCCACGCAAGGATATTCCTTGATGTTGGTGTCGGGCGGCGCCGTGGCGGGGTCGCACACGGAGGGGCCGCCGTAATCGTCGAAGCGCGAATTGAGCGAAGCGGCCAGCGAAGCCGTCAGCCCCGTGTTCGTGTAGACCTGGCCCGTGCCGCTGGTGATGACGGCGCTGCTGCCCGTGCACATGAACGGCGCGGTGGAGGCGGCGCTCGAATGCGAGGCGCTGCAGCTGCCGGGCGGGGCGTCGACAGGGTTGATCAGGTAGGGGTCGGACGGGCCGCCCAGCGGGTTGAGACCGAACAGGTTGTAGGTGACGCCGCGGCGAAAGCCGAATTCCACCAGCTCCGTCAGGCCCGTGCCGGCTGGCGCGGCCGGATACGTGTATTGCGCCGTCTTGTTGGCCGGATCGACGGCGCACACGCCGATCGGCGTGACGTCGTTGACGAAGCGGCCCGCCACGGCCACGCCCGAGGTGCTGGTGCTGGCGATGCCGGCGATGCCCATCAGGTAGGTGGCAAACGTCTTGCTGCCCGTGTCGACGCGGATGAAGGTCTGGCCCGCGGGGCTGGTGCGGGCGCTGGCGCCGGACGACCATGGGCCGTCGGGGCCGGGGCCGAACTCGATGTTGGCGGCCGTGATGGTCAGTGCGGTGGAAAAATCGTAGCGGTTCTTTTGCGCGATGGCGATGGCCTTGGCCTGCGCATTGTCGATGCCGGCGGCGCTTTGATTGAGCTCCACGGCGCCAGCCAGCGCGGCGCTGTCGGCGCCGTTCTGCAGCTCCGTCTTGGCGATGTACAGGTGGCCCAGGTCCAGCACCAGGCCGCCCATGGCAAACAGCACCACCAGGGTCAGCCCCAGCACGATGGCGATCGCGCCCTGCTGCTTGTCGTGCCTGCGAAATGCGGTGTTCATGGCTGTCTCCTGGTGGCCTGGGGGGAGTGCATCGCGGGACTGGCGCCTACTGGCGTCCGCCCACGCCGATGGTGAAGACATTCGGTTGCGGTTCCGGCGCCGCGAACGATTTCTGGTAGCGCTGGTAGGCGCTGGCGCCGGCCTTGCCGTCGATGCCGCTGACGGGGTTGGCATTGCGGTAGGCGTCCGGATACATGATCTGCTGGGCCTTGAGCAGGGCCACCGATTCGCCGAAGTGCGAATCGAGCACGGGCGTGGTGGTGGCGGCGCAGCCGGCCAGCAGCGACAGCAAAGACAACAGGGCGGCGCAAGGCAGGCGATGTGCGGTTTTCATGGTGTTCTCCTATTTGAGGTCGAAGCCGGCGGCAGGCTGGGGCGCGGCTGCTTGCGGCGGCATGGGCGCTGCCGGCGCTGGTTCCTGTGCCGCTGCGGGCGCCGGTGCGCTGCCTTCCATTTTTCCCTGCATGAACATGTCGCCGCGCGTCGGCTGGATGTAGCCGTCGGTGGGCAGCTTGTAGTCGGGCGGCAGCGGCTTGACCAGGTGCGGCGTGATGATGAAGACCAGTTCCGAACGGTCCGTCTGGAAGTCCGTGCTGCGGAACAGGGCGCCCAGCACGGGCACTTCGCCCAGGCCCGGCAGGGCCTTGATATTGCTGGTCACGTTGTTCTTGATCAAGCCGCCGATGGCGAAGCTCTGGCCGTCGAACAGCTGCACCGTGGTGGTGGCGCGCCGCGTCGTAAACGAAGGCAGGATGGCCGTGGCCGAGATGCCGGTGGCGGTGATGCCGATGCCGTCCTTGTTCAGGTCCGACACTTCCGGCGCCACCTTCAGGTTGATGCGTCCCCCTTCGAGCACGGTGGGCGTGAATTTCACGGCCACGCCGAACTCCTTCTCTTCCAGCGTGATGGTGGGCACGCCGTTATTGTTGGTCTGGCTGACGGGGATGAAGATCTTGCCGCCGGCCAGGAAGCTGGCCTCCTGGCCGCTGATGGCCATGATGTTCGGTTCGGCCAGCACCTTGATCAGACCATCGCGTTTTTGCGCGTCGAGGTTGAAGAAGTTGTTCTTGCTGGCGCCGCTCAAGCCGCTGGGATTGTTGCTGAGCAGACTAGACAGCAGCGAATACGACCAGCTGCCGATGGTCTTGTTGATGCCGAGGCTGGCGCCCAGCTGGTCCACCAGCACTTTCGACACTTCGGCTACCTTCACTTCCAGCATCACCTGTTGCGGCGCGGCGATCGACAGCAGGTTGATCACGCGCGGCATGCCCGCATCGGGCGCCGCGGCGGGAGCGGCAGCGGCGGCGCCTGCGGCTGGCGCGGCGCCGGAGGCGGCACCACCGCTGCGGCTGCTGCGCTGCACATAGGCGTTGGCCAGCGACAGGGCCTGGTCGGCCTTGACGACGTCGCTGACCATGCCCGACAGGATCAGGGTGTCGCCCGCCACCGTGACGTGGATCTTTTCGTTCGGCAGCAGCTCGGCCATGCGTGCCTGCAGGCTGCTGCTGTCGATGCCGACGGCCAGGTCGATGATGGTGGCGTCATTGCTCTTGTTCCACAGGATCAGGTTGGTGGTGCCGACGGAGCGCCCCAGCAGGTAGACCTCGTTGGGGTTGAGCAGGATGACGTCGGCGATGCGCGGGTCGCCGACGGACATGCGGCTGGCGGCGAACGGCAGGCGCATCAGGGTCGACTTGCCTTCGGCCAGGCTCATTTGCGGCGCCATCTCGGTGCGCCCGGCGCGCGATTCGCTTTGCGGCGGCGTGGACTTGGGACGGACGGCGGTGCGGCTGCTCCTGGCGCTGCCCGCTTCGGCGGCAACGGCCGTGGCGGTAACGGTAGCGGCCGTGGCGGCGGCTGGCTCGGCATGCGCCCAGGGCGCCAGGGCGCCGATGGCGGCGATGGCAAGCGCCAGGTGCAGGCCCCGGATGCCGCTTGCTGTGCGATATGTACTCATGGCGTGGCTCCTCTGGTGCAGGTTAGAATTGTTGGGAGCTGCGTTCCAGCCCCTTGATGACATCGACGCGGGGACCGGCCTGTGGCGCTGGTGCGGCGGCAGGACGGCGGCGGGGGAGCGGCTTGGCTTGCACCATGGCGGCGGGGGCCGCCATGGCGACTTTTTCATCGAGCAGCGTGCTCTTGGTGGCGCCTTCCGTGTTGACGGGCTTGTCCTCGATCTGGTTGCGCAGCACGAGCGACAGGGTGCCCACGCTGCGCGCCAGGTCGAGTTTTTCAGCCTGCTCCGGGGTCAGTTCTAGGGTCACGGCGTTGACGACTTTCGGCTTGGTGTCGTCGCGGCTCGATTCCTGGGCGATGGCCAGCACGAGTATGCGTTCGAGCACGATCTTGGAAATGTTCGGATCGCGGTCCGGCGTCTTGCGCGCCCCTTCGCCCTGGGTGTTGACGAGGATGTCGACGAAGTTGCCGGGCAGGGCGAAGCCGGCCACGCCCACCACATCGTTGACGCGCACGGTCATGGCGCGCTTGCCCTCGGCGACGACGGCCGACAGGCCGCCTTGCGTGCCGGGAGGCGCCAGCTTGCCTTCCATGATAGGTTCGCCGTGCTGGATGCTGGTGCGCGTGACGCGCGTTTCCAGCAGTTTCGGATCGTTGATGGCGCCCGGCGGCAGCGCGTTCGATGGCCAGTCCACCATGCGCACCATGTCGGGCGTGAGGCGCGCCCCCAGGCTGATGTCGACCTGGGCCACGGCCACCTTGTTGATGTTGCCCGAGGCTTGGGCATTGATCCAGCGCGCGGCCACGATGACCGCGGCGAACGCCAGGATGACCGCAATGGCCATCATCGTCAGTGCGCGTGCGTTTCTCATTTTGCTTCCCCTTTGTGCTGGACCGCTGCCGGTCCGTTATGTGTGCTTGCAAGGTCGTCATCGCTGCCGAAATAGTTTTTCCATGCCCACAGCAGCACTTCCGGATTCAGTTGCGCCGCGTGGTCTTCATAGCGCGCCTGGTCGCACACCTGCGCCAGGATGTCGCGCGGATAGCAGGCCAGCAAGGGCCGCTGGTACTGGCTGTGCAGATGCAGCAGGTAGGCGTAGGCGGCTTCGTCGAAGTTGATGCCCAACTGGGCGCAGGTGCTGCGGAACACGGCCAGGTAGTGGTAGGCGCTCAGGGGGCCCACGTGGATCTTGTAGCCGATGCGGCGCAGGAAGGAGTCGTCGGCCAGGTGCTGCGGCGCCAGGTTCGACGAGAACACGACGATGACGTCGAAGGGCACGGGGAATTTGTAGCCCGTGTGCAGCGACAGATAATCGATGTGCCGCGCCATCGGCACGATCCAGCGGTTCATCAGTTCCACGGGCGAGCAGCGCTGGCGCCCCAGGTCGTCGATGATGAAGATGCCGTTGTTGGCCTTCAGGTGCGGCGGCGCCTGGTACAAGCGCGTGCCCTGGTCGAATTGCAGGTCCAGCATGTCGAGCGTCAGCTCGCCGCCCGTCAGCACGGCGGGGCGCTCGGCGCGTACCCAGCGCGGGTCGGACGGCACGGGGCCGCCGCGCGACAGGGTGTGCAGCATGGGGTCGAGGAAGGGCAGCACTTCGCCGTCGACCATCACGGCGTGGGGCAGGGCGATGGCGCCGCTGAGCAGGCCGTTCAGGCGCTCGGCCAGGTAGCTCTTGCCGCTGCCGGCTGGGCCATGGAAGAACAGGGCGCGCCCGGAATTCATGGCCGCGCCCAGCTGGTCGAGCACGGCCGAACTGGCCACCACGTCGCGAAATTCGCGCTGCACATCGTCGCGCGTGACCTGCATGTCCGCCACGCTTTGCGCCAGCACCTGGTTGCTGTAGTCGGCCAGGGTGACGGGGGCGGGGCCGCTGTAGGCATTGCGGCGCATGTACTCGGCGGCGCGCAGGCGGCCCTGGTCGCCCAGCAGGTAATACAGGTCGGCGTCGGTGCCGCTGCCGCCGTTGCGGCGCGCTTCGCACAGCTTTTCGGCGCGCATGAAGGTGAGCAGCGGTTCGAGCACGCCGGCGCCCAGTTTCACGTGCGTCGACAGGGCGGGCAGGCCGATCTGGCCGCGCAGGAAGAGTATCTTGACCAGCAGTTCGACCAGGAACAGGAAGGGCAATCCCGTTTCCTCGACCGTGCGTGGCGCGCGCCTGGCCGCCGGCTCGATGCCGCCGCCGTCGCTGCGTTCTGGATAGGTGTCAGGCATGATGGATACTCCTCGTTCGGGTGGCCGGTGATCAGAAAATGAAGGGCAGCAGGCGGTACTTCACCTGGCGCATGTAGACGCGGTAGCGCACGTCGGTGGACAGGAAACGCTCTTCGCGCAGCAGGCGCATCACCATCATGCTCATCGTCGCGACATAGATGATGCTGTTGGCGGGCGAGGTGTTGGTCAGCAGGTAAGCGCTCAGGGAAATCAGGTAGCTGGCGTACAGCGGATGGCGCACCATGCGGTAGACGCCGCCCGTCTTGATCTCGCGCTGCGCCGCCACCAGGCCGAAGCTGCGGTTCAGCGACAGCAGGCCGGCGATCTGCAGCAGGCTGCCGACGGCCAGCAGGTAGCGCGCGCCGGGCCAGATGGCCATGTCGGCGGGCGAGAGCAGGAAGGGCGCGAAGGTGGCGCCGATGGCCAGCAGCCAGTCGCCCGCATCGGTCGAGACGCTGACGGGGGCCGAGCGCACGATGAAGAACAGGGCGGCCAGGGTTTCGGCGGCGCAGAACAGCACATAGCTCCAGTCGCCGCTGTGCAGGAATCCCACCACGTGGGCGCTGGCGAAGAAGGCCCACAGGCAAGCCATGGCGATGCTGGTGAACAGGCTGGCGTGGCGCGAGTGGCAGAGGGTGGCGAGGGTGTGCATGGTCGGTCCCGTGGTGGCTGGTGGTCGGCGCGGCGCGTTTCAGCGCAGGCTCCACAGATGGTGGTATTGCAGGAACACCTGCAGCGCGGTGCCGCTGGCAATGGCGAAGGCGTAGGCCAGCTTGCCCGTGGCTGGCGGCGGTTCGGCGATCGTGGCGGCGCCGCCGGCAAGGCTGTGCAGCAGCGCGCCCAGCATCATGTGGTAGGTGTTGCGCAGCACCAGGCGCAGGCGGCGCCCTGCCAGCGCGGCGGCCAGGGCCAGCAGGCCGCCGCACAGGAAGGTCAGCAGGGCCGCTTCCAGCACCGCATCGGGGCCGAGGAAGGCGCCGCACATGGCCATCAATTTGACGTCGCCGGCGCCCAGGGCGCGCAGCAGGTACATGGGCAGCAGCAGGGCCAGTCCGGCAGCGGCGCCGGCCAGTGCCTGCAGCAGTCCCAGGCCGCCGAAGGAGGCGTCGAACAGGCCGGCGCCGGACGGCGTGAAGCTGTTCAGCGCCAGACCGGCCAAGGTGCCCCACAGCACCAGCTGGTTCGGGATGCGGCGCGTGCGCAGGTCGTGCCACAGGGCGGCAGCGAGCAGGCTGGCCAGCACGGCCAGGCACAGCAGCATGGGCAGGCGGGCGCTCATGATGTCAGTCCTTCCTTGCCCATGCAGGGCGCGGTGGCCATGTGCATGCTGGGGGCCGCGGCCTGGCTGCCCAGCAGCCGTCCCACCAGCTGCCACACGAGCGCCGCGCCGGCCGCACCCACATAGCCGTCGAGCGCATAGTGCCAGCCCAGGTGAATGGAGCCGAGCAGGATCAGCACGGCGAAGATGGTCAGCGAGATGCCTGCGGCGCGGCTTACTTTCCAGCCCATGATCGCCATCAGCACGGCGGTGGCCACATGCATGCTGGGCATGGCGGAGATGCCCAGTTCGCCGTTCGCGCCCTTGCTTTGATAGCCTTGCCACAGCATCTCCTGCACTTGCAGGGCCCAGACGGGCACGTGCCCGTTGGCCTCATGCAGGTAGGCCATCAGCGGCGCATACGGGTCGCTGGCGTGCAGGTGGCCGTAGTAGCAGGGGCCGACCGAGGCAAACAGCACGGCCATGACACTGCCCAGGATGATCCAGGTCAGCGCAAAGCTGAGCAGGAACTGCATGCGCAGCAGCGGGCGGCGCGTGTCGAGGATGAGCCAGTACAGGATGGCGTAGAACAGGAAGAACCAGAAGTGGTAGCTGAAGTTGAGCAGGCCCGTGACGAGCGGGTGGCCCAGCAGCGGCTGCAGCCTTTCCCATGGGGCCTTGCCGCCATGCAGCGCGATGTCCCAGGCCGACAGGCTGGCATCCCAGGTGTACGGATGCAGGCGCGGGATGGCGGCCTTGAAGACGGTGAAGCTGGAGGCGAAGACGGGGATCAGCAGCATGGCCGGCAGCGCGTGCAGCAGGCGCTCGTTGCTCAGGTAGTGGCGCAGATCGTGGTACAGATAGTGGCACAGGCGGTGCGGGCGTTTCACCACCATGACGTGGATGGTGTAGCCGCACAGGATGAAGACGGGGCCCGTGAGGATGGCCACGAGGAAGCCGGCCAGCACGTTGAGGGTGTCCGAGGCGCTGGGCAGGCCGCCGGCCAGCAGGGCCGCCGCGGCGGCATACAGCAGCACGATCAGCAGCAGGGCGCGGTGGGTGCGCAGCGAGGCGCGCAGGGTATTCATGACAGGGCCAGGACCACCTGGTCCTTGACGTAGACAAACAGCAGCCGGACCTGGTCACCGAGCAGGGTGATCGTGATCACCAGCACTGCCGCGATCAGGCTCGCCAGCAGCGCGTACTCGATCGCCGTGACGGCGGACTCGTCGGATAAACGGCTGAAGAGAGATTTCACGATGGGCCTCTGATAGGTAAGCACGAGAAACTGGCCGGTGGCGTTGACCTGGCGGTAACCGGGCTGGCGCCGTGCCAGCCCGGAGCACCGTGTTCAGGCGGCAGCCGTATTGGCGGAAGTGAGCTTGGTGCCGATGGTGCTGAAAGTCTTTTTCAGCTGCGTGCCGACGATGGTGACGGCGGCGATGATCACCACGGCAATCAGGGCAGCGATCAGGCCGTATTCGATTGCGGTGACGCCATCTTCTTCGCGGATAAAGTTTTTGATGAGGTTCATGACAACTCCTGGTGGTGGTTAAGGTACAGCGGTGGGTAAAACGGCATGGCAGCGTTGCTACGACCTGGTGCTCTCACGGGCTTTCGCCCAGTGCCAGCAGTCCGATGATGCAGACCACCGCCATGAGGGCCGCCACCAGGGCATAGCGGTAGAACGCAGCCTTTTCCTTGCCCTGCAAATAGGTGATCAGGGCTGTCGGAAGAAACTTGTCAAAGCGCATGCTGTGCTCCGTGTCGTGGTGGGCCGCGCGGTGATTTGCACTCCGGTAAATCCACTATAGAAGTCGGCACCTTGATCTACATCAGAAGAACATCCTTTTATTGCGGGGAGGAACTGCTTGTTTTTTTCGTGACAATTGTCATGCTTGCGTCTGGCGCGCAGACGCAATGGCCGTGCCGCTGGCGGGCGCAGGGGGAGGCGGGGAGGAGGGGCGCGGCCGTGCGGTGGCCGCGCAGGGGGACTGTGGCGTCAGGCGCCGGGCGGCAATTGGCCCAGCTGGTGCTTGGTGGCGTAGGCGTACAGTTCCAGGCGGTTGTACACGCCCAGCTTGCGGTAGATCGACGTCAGGTGGTTGCGCAAGGTGTGTTCGGAGATGAACAGCTGGTCGGCCAGCAGCTTGGCCGGCGTGCCGCTGCCGTGCACCAGCGCGGCGATGATCTTTCTTTCCTTGAGGGTCAGGCTGGCGACGGCGATGGCTTGCGCCGAGCCGCCGCCGGGCTGGGTCAGCTGCGTCAGCATGCGTCCCAGCATCGCGTGTTCCAGCCACAGTTCGCCCTGATACACCTTTTCGATGGCCTTCAGGACCATCTCCGCCGGGGCATCCTTGCTGACGATGCCGCGCGCGCCTTTCAGTACCGTCTGGTCCAGGACGGCCTGGTCGTGGCTGGCCGTCAGCACCAGCACGCGCGTGCCGCCGCACTGCGCCAGCGCGGGCAGGATGGCCAGCGAACTTATGCCGCCCAGGTCCAGGTCCAGCACGATCACATCCGGTTGCAGCGCCTTCGCCTGCTCCAGCGCCTCGGTGCTGTCGGACGCCGTGGCGACCACGCGCATGCCCGAGTGCTCGCCGCCGATCAGCCGTTCCAGGCCCCACAGCATGGTCTTGTGGTCGTCCACCAGCATGACGCTGATGACATGTCCGGCCGGTGGCATGTGGCGTAAGTCGTTCATATGGGGATCTCGATCTGTACGGAGGTGTTGCCCAGCATGCCATGCGTGACGCGTGCCGTGCCACCGAGGGCGGCGGCGCGCTCGGCCAGCGAGTCGGGCAGGAAGTCGGGGACGTGCGCGGCGGCGCATTCGTTGTCGATGCTGATGTGCAGCGCACCCTGCACGCAGGTCAGCTTGACGGCGCCATGGCGCGCCGACGTATGCTTGCGGATATTGCTCATGCCTTCGTTGACGATCTGGAACACCTCGGCCGCCAGGCGGTCGTTGATGTGCAGGTCGCCTTCGATGTGCAGGGCGATGTCGATGCCATAGAATTCGCGGATCTGCGTGGCCTGGCGGCGCAGCGCGACCAGCAGTTCCGGCTCGCTTTGCACCTGGCCGTTCTTGAACGTGCGCGCATAGCTGCGCAGGTCGGTGATCACCTGGCCCGACATGATGATCAGCTTTTCCAGTTCGGGCAGCAGCGGGTTGCCCGGCGTGGCTTCGTTGCGCAGGGCGGCCAGGCCGTGGCGCAGGCCGATATACGGCTGCACGGCCGTGTCATGCAGGTCGCGCGCGATCTTTTCGCGCTCGCGCGAGGCTGCCTGCGACGCCAGGCGGTCGAGCAGGTCGATGTTTTCAATGACGGGAAACGCCTGCGCGCCTATATGGCTGAGAAACAGGGCGTCCGTCTTGCTCATGCTGGTGGCGGACACGACAAAGATGCGGCCTTTGCCATTGCGCAAGGGCAGCGGCGCGCTGATGAAGGCGTGCGCTTCGAGCAGTTCGGCCAGGCGGGCGCCTGCCGCGTCGTCATGCCGCAGCCAGCGCCCGCTGTCGGGTTCGAGCATGCGCGCGCCGCCGGTCCACGGCAGCCAGCGCCCGGCGGGCTGGTTGTACAGGGCGATCTTGTCGTACGGAAAGGCGAGCAGGGGGCTGGCCGCGTCGTCGCTGAGGAGCGAACTCGTATGCACGACGCCCGTGCCCGTATGGATCACGCTGCGCAGCGACCAGACCCGCGTGCCCTTGTCCTGCATGATCAGCAGGCAACTGCGGCCGTTGAAGTAACTGCGGGTTTTTTCCAGCACCGAGGTGATGGTCTGGTCGACGCCGAAGCGGGGATTGGACAGCTGGCTGACATCGCGCAGCAGCGCCAGGTGGCTGCGCTGGGTGATGGCCGAGCCGCCCCAGTAGGCGATCATGTAGCCGAGCGCCAGCAGGAAGGTGGTGCGCAGCAGCAGGCGCGACAGTTCGGCATCCGTTTCGCCGAACAGGGCCGTGGCGGCGAACAGGCCGGCCGAGGCCAGGGTGACGCGCGCGCCTTCCTCGAAGCCCCGCTGGAACGACGAGGTGAGGATGGCAAAGAAAAAGAACAGGAAGAATAAATTGTTGTGGCTGCTGGTGGAAAACACGATCAGCGCATACCAGGCCACGTCCAGCCAGTACAGCAAGATGTCCTGCGGCAAGCTGAGGCCCAGCAGGGCCAGCACGTAGAGCAGCAGGCTGTGCATGGTATATGCGGAAAAGATCAGCCAGGTGATCTTGCTCAGCTTGCCGGCGCTTTCGGGGTCGATGAACAGGGTCAGCAAGGTGGCGCTCGACAGCAGCAGGCGCATGCCGTTCACCATGGTCGTATCCATGCCGGCGCCCGGCAAGCCGGATCTGAGGGGAGGATCGAGATTCACAAGCGCTCCTGGCCATGTCCCGCATGGGTGGGCCATGCGCAGGGATAGATACCACAGAAAAATTCTTGTTGTTGTTGCTGCAATCAGTAACGAGTCTACGCACACGCCGTAAAGATGTCTACAGGAATCCTTTGCCTGGCGTTGTATTTCCTACAATGGCTGTACCATCACACGGTTGCGCCCGGCGCCCTTGGCCAGATACAGGGCGCGGTCGGCGGCGCCGATCAGGGCGGAGATGGCTAGCGGCTGCTGCGGCTGTTGCGTGGCGATGCCGATGCTGACCGTGATGTACTTGACCTCATTGCCCGTCTTGGCATGCGCAATGCGCAGGTCGGCCGCATGCTGGCGGATTGCCTCGGCCATGCGCAGCGCCTGCGCCGCGTCCGTGTCGGGCAGGATGGCGGCAAACTCTTCGCCGCCATAGCGGGCCAGCAAGTCGGTCGGGCGCTGCAGCATGGCGGCCAGTTCGGCCGCCACTCTTATCAGGCAATCGTCGCCCTGCTGGTGGCCGTAATGGTCGTTGTAGTCCTTGAAATGGTCAATGTCGATCATCAGCAGCGACAGCGGGCTGCTGGTGCGCATGGCGCGCCGCATTTCCTTCTCGATCGCCACGTCGAAGTGGCGGCGGTTGGCGATGCCCGTCAAGCCGTCGGAAAAGGTTTGCGAGCGCAAGACCATGGTCTGTTCGCGCAGCAGCTTTTCGCGCCCCACGGCGATGGTGACGTCATTGATCTGGATCAGGCAGTGGCGCGGCGAACCGGGTAAATTGATCGGCGTGACGGCAATGGCTTGCTGCATGCGTTCCTCGCCGTCGCTGCCGCCCGTGGCCGCGCCATGCGTGTACAGCGCAAACGGCGCCTTGTGCAGGGTTTGCGACAGCAGCGACTGGAAATTGTCGCGCAGTGCCTGGGTGATGGCCGAATCGATGCGCTTGTGCCGCATTTCCGGGAAGACGGCGAAGAAATCCTGGCCCAGCACGGTGTCGGCCGGGCGGGCCGAGTGGCGCACCATCCAGCGGTTCCACAGCACGATGCGGTGCTGCTCGTCGAGCACGATGGCGCCCAGGTTCACGGCGCCGAGTATGCTCTCGAGCAGGGCGAGTCGGTGCAAGGCATCCGGCATGATCGTCACGCCTGTCCCAGCACCTTGGCCAGGTAGCGGCTGACTTGCTGCTTCAGGTCGTGCAGGGCGGACAGGTCGAGCACGAATGCCACATAACCGTGGATCTGGTGCTTGGACAGCACGAAGTCGATATGCAGCATCAGCACGACGGCCTCATCATCCTGGCCGCCGAACGAGGACAGGATTTCCGCGCTGGTGCCCACGTGGTACAGGGGCAGCGAGCCATGCAGTTCGCTGTCGAACAGGTTGGCCAGGGTGCCCACGCAGGAGTTGAGGATGATGTTGCCGATCTCGCTCATCGCTTCCTGTTCCATCTCCGTCAGTTCCTGCAGTGGCATGGCGTCGCCCACCATCAGGCGCACGATTTCCAGGCTTTTATCTTCGGGAAACATCAGGATGGCTTCGGTGGCGAAAGCGCCATCGTAATGCTGGCTGACGCCGCAGATGCGTTCGCCATCCTTTTTGCTGCCCAGCAAGGCGGCCGCGTCGGCACGGTTCAGGAAGGTGATCGACGGCACCGACATGGTGACTTCTTCATTCACGATCTCGCTCATGGCCGCCGCCGCATGGCCCACCCCGATGTTGAATATCTCTACCAGGGCGTCGTTTTCGAGTTCGGAAAGATTGACCATGCTCACAGTCCCAGTGATTCGATCAACTGGTGGATGCGCGTTTCCGTGATCGGTTTTTCCATGAAGCCCACACCCAGTTCGCTGGCGCGGTTGCGCGTGGCGTTCTGCACATTGGCCGTGACGAGAATGATGTGCGTCTGCGGGCACAGCGCACGCAATTGTTCCGCGGCCGCGATGCCGCCCATGCCTGGCATGTTGACATCCAGTAGTATCAGCACAGGAGTGACGGTCTTGACCTTTTCCAGGGCTTCCTCACCCGTCGCCGCCTCAATCACTTGCCAGTCGGCATGTTTGCTGAGGATGAACTGATGCGACATCAAACGTGAAACCCGGCTGTCATCGACAACAAGTACCTGTTTACTGTGAGTCATGTGCTATTCCTGAAACGTCATATCGGTGTATCGTTTCATTTTCGCATATTTTAGAGGGCATAGAGTGTAATTGGGTGCGCAATTGCCCTAGGGCAAGGTTTTCCCGTTTTGCTGTTGTATCGCGTCGCAGCGTCGGTCATGATGGCCGGCTGGCCGGGCCGGCAATCCGTTAAAATAGCGCCATTCCTCACTTTAGCCTGAATGCCATGACCCAAGACGAATTGAAGCAAGCCGTAGCCCGCGCCGCCATCGCCTATGTAGTTGAAGGTGAAATCATCGGTGTCGGCACCGGTTCCACCGCCAACTTTTTCATCGATGAACTGGCCAAGATCAAGGACAGCATCAAGGGCACGGTCGCGTCGTCCGAAGCGACGGCCGCGCGCCTGGCCGGCCATGGCATTCCCGTCTTCGACCTGAACGATGTTGAATCGATCGCCGTCTACATCGATGGCGCCGATGAAATCACGGCCAGCGGTGCCATGATCAAGGGCGGCGGCGCGGCATTGACGCGTGAAAAGATCGTTGCCTCGGTCTCGAAACAGTTCGTCTGCATCGCCGACGGCTCCAAGCTCGTCGAGACCCTGGGTGCTTTCCCGCTGCCGGTGGAAGTGGTGCCGATGGCCCGCGCCGCCGTCTCGCGCCAGCTGGCGGCGCTGGGCGGCACGCCCCGCTTGCGCCTGAAGGCCGGCAGCACGGAAGCGTTCATTACCGACAACGGCGGCGAAATCATCGACGTGCTGGGCTTGAAAATTGCCGACCCGGTGGCGCTGGAACAGCAGATCAACCAGATCGTCGGCGTCATCGCCGTCGGCCTGTTTGCCGTGCGCGGCGCGAATGTCTGCCTGCTGGGCATGCCGGAAGGCGTGCGTACTTTGGCATACTGATACGCAGCAGAAATCCGGGGTCAGTCACTGCGTGATCGGAATGCGCCTCACTGGGGCGCATTCCCCCGCCGGGTCTGACCCCAGCCTTCACTTTGCACAGCCCGGTACACAGCCACGGTGCGCAGCAAGCCACCAAGGAAGATGCCGCTGAAGCATCCATAGGCGAAGCAGACAGGCACGCTGAAGCCGGGCGCATGGGCATAGGCCGGGGCGATGGCCAGGGTCACGGCGACCGCATATTTCATGCAGAAGATGCTCATCATCAAGATCAACGGCACCCAGCTGCCGGGACGCTGCACGCTGGCCCGTTCGGGAATGGCGACGATCTTGCGCGCATCGGCCAGCGTCCATGCCAGCGCCGCGCCGGCCAGCGCGCCGGCGGTCCAGGCGAACGGCGCCACGCCATCGAAGCCGAAACTGCCATGCACGCCGCTCAGCGACAGGGCCAGCATGACGAGGGGAATGATGCACAGCTTGCGCAAGGTCACTTCGCGCGCCCGGCTGGCCAGCACGCCCCGATAGACGAGAAAGCCCAGGATGGCCCAGACGTAGAGGGGAGTGTGGCTGAAGATTTGCTGCAACATGGTGTCCGCCTTGGAATGAGGTTGTCGATGGACGTACTGTGCCAGCCGGCGGCGTGGGCGGCGAGCGGTGTGCGACGAAACAGGGAGGCAGTGCCGTGAAACGGCGGGGGCGGGCGTGAAACTGCCCGTGACGTGGTCACGGGCATGCTTGAAACTTACTCGGTAGGGGGAACGTAACCCATGGCCGCATCGGCGCCATCGCCGAAGAAATGCTTTTCCATCTGCGTGGCCAGGTATTTGCGGGCGCGCGCGTCGGCCAGGTTCAAACGGTTCTCATTGACCAGCATGGTCTGGTGCTTGAGCCAGGCAGCCCAGGCTTCCTTCGACACGGATTCGTAAATCTTCTTGCCCAGTTCGCCCGGGTACGGCGGGAAATCCAGTCCTTCGGCTTCCTTGTTGAGTTTGATGCAGTGGATCGTGCGGGCCATCTGTGCTCCTGAATCAGTGTAGAGATAAAGCGTGATTATAAGGCACTTTGCGCCTGCCCTCGCGGGGCCGTCGCGGCCTGGCGACACGCCGTTTGCCGCACCCTTGCGCTGGATCAAATTTGATCTGCGCCGCCCCAGCTAGTAAGATGCCTTATCGCGCCAGCCACTGGCTGCGCCTCTTCCAAGCAAGTAGTAACAATTAACCAATATGGAATCCCTATGACCTCAGTGAAAGTCCATGGCATCGACGTCAGCAATACCGGCAGCTTCGCGCTGTTTGGCGGCATCAACGTGCTCGAATCGCGCGATCTCGCCATGCGCGCCTGCGAAGAATATGTGCGCGTGACGCAAAAGCTGGGCATTCCCTATGTGTTCAAGGCCAGTTTCGACAAGGCCAACCGCTCGTCGATCCATTCCTACCGCGGTCCGGGCCTGGAAGAAGGCATGCGCATCTTCCAGGACGTCAAGGCGGCGTTCGGCGTGCCCGTGATTACCGACGTGCATGAACCGTGGCAGGCGCAGCAAGTGGCCGAAGTGGTCGACGTGCTGCAATTGCCCGCCTTCCTGGCGCGCCAGACGGACCTCGTCGTGGCCCTGGCGAAAACCGGTAAAGTCATCAACATCAAGAAGCCGCAATTCCTCAGTCCTGGGCAGATGGCCAATATCGTCGAAAAATTCAAGGAAGCGGGCAACGATCAACTGATCCTGTGCGACCGCGGCACCTGCCTCGGCTACGACAACCTGGTGGTCGACATGCTGGGCTTTGGCGTCATGAAAAAGACCTGCGACGACCTGCCCATCATCTTCGACGTCACGCACGCGCTGCAGCAGCGCGACCCCGGTGGCGCCGCATCGGGCGGCCGTCGTCAGCAAGTGGCGGACCTGGCTCGCGCCGGCCTGGCCGTCGGCATCGCCGGCCTGTTCCTGGAAGCCCATCCTGACCCGGACAACGCCCGCTGCGACGGCCCCAGCGCCTTGCCGTTGGACCAACTGGAGCCATTCCTGGCGCAACTGAAGGCGCTCGATGACCTGGTCAAATCGTTTGCGCCGCTGAATATCAAATAACGGTTCCAATGTAAAAAAGCCCGGCATGCCGGGCTTTTTCAGTTTTACAGGGTCTTGATCAATACTTGCGATTTACGTTGCCAGTTATACATATGCTGGCGGTCCTTCGGCAAATCGTCGACGGTGGCCGGCACGAAACCGCGTTTCTTGAACCAGTGCGAGGTGCGCGTGGTCAGCACGAACAGCTTGTTCAGGCCGGCGGCGCGCGCGCGGTTTTCCATGTGTTTCAGGATGCGTTCGCCGTCGCCCTGGGCTTGCACTTCCGGGTTGACAGTCAGGCATGCCATTTCCGCCATTTTTTGCGCGGGGAACGGGTACAGGGCGGCGCAGCCGAAGATCACGCCATCATGTTCGATGACGGAGAAATAATCGATTTCGCGCTCGATCAGCTCGCGGCCCCGTTTCACCAAAGTGCCGTCCGCTTCCAGCGGTTCGATCAGCTTGATGATGCCGCCCACGTCTTCGATGGTGGCCTGGCGCAAACTTTCCAGGTTTTCATGGCTGATCATGGTGCCCACGCCATCATGGGTAAACAATTCCAGCAGCGCCGAACCATCCATCGAGAAGGGCACGATGTGCGAGCGCTCGACGCCGTTGTGGCATGCCTTGACGCAATGTTTCAGGTAAAACGCCGTCGCGTCGGGCAGGAAGCCGGCCATCAGCACGGCTTCGGCCTGGTGCGACGACAGTTCGCGGATTTCCACGCCCGTGGCGTCTTCCATCATCGGCGTTTCGGTAATGAAAATCAGTTTATCCGCGTGCAGGGCGATGGCGGCGCTGCACGCCACGTCTTCCATCGTCAGGTTGAACGCTTCGCCGGTGGGCGAGAAGCCCAGCGGCGACAGCAGCACCAGGCCGTCCGAACCGAGGATGGAATGGATGGTTTCGGCATCGACCTTGCGCGTGATGCCCGTCAGTTCCAGGTCCACGCCATCGATCACGCCCAGCGGGCGCGCCGTGATGAAGTTGCCGGAAATGATACGGATGGCCGCATGCGACATGGGCGTGTTCGGCAAGCCCTGGCTGAACGCGGCCTCGATATCGAGGCGCAGCTCGCCGGCGGCTTCCTTCGCGCATTCCAGCGCGGCGATGTCGGTAATGCGCACGCCGTTGTGGAAGCGGCCTTCGACGTTACGCAAGGCCAGCTGTTCCGCCACCTGCGGCCGCGAGCCGTAGACAACAGTGACATTGATGTCCAGCGCATGCAGCAGGGACAAATCATGGGCCAGCACCTGCAGCGCCCCGGCGCTGACGAGTTCACCGGGGAAGGCGACCACGAAGGTCTTGCCGCGAAAGGCGTGGATGTAGGGCGCGACTGAGCGCAGCCATTGGACGAATTGGGTAGGGTTTTCCATTAAGCGCATTATAATTCGCTGCGCGATGTGCGCGCTTAAAATACCTGTAAAAAACAATGTCTTCAGCCAGCAATAAGTCTTCCCCTCCTTCCAACGTTGCAAATGTGCCCGCCAGCGGGGATGTTTCCGCGCCTGCCGCCACGCCTGCGCAGGGCCGCCAGCGCCCGCCCGTGAGCCAGCAAAGGCAGCAGCCGCCGCGCGCGGAACAACAGAAACAGCAACAGCAACAGCGCGCGCCGCGCCCGCCGCGCGAGGGGCAGGAGAGCCGCGAAAGCCGCGACGCAGCCCGCGCCGCGCGCGAAGCCGAAAAGGCTTTCCGCAATCCGCTGCCGCCGATTACGTATCCGGAAGACTTGCCCGTCTCGGGCCGGCGCGCGGAAATCGCCAAGGCATTGACGGAAAACCAGGTCATCATCGTTTCGGGCGAGACGGGTTCCGGCAAGACGACCCAGTTGCCGAAGATTTGCCTGGAGCTGGGACGGGGGCAGAAGGGCATGATCGGCCACACGCAGCCGCGGCGTATCGCCGCTTCCTCGACGGCCAAGCGCATCGCGCAGGAACTGGGGACGCCGCTGGGCGAAACCGTGGGCTTCAAGGTGCGTTTTACCGATACCCTGAGCCGTGGCGCGTCCGTCAAGCTGATGACGGACGGTATCTTGTTGGCCGAGACGCAGACCGACCCGTTGTTGAAAAACTACGACACCATCATCATCGATGAAGCGCACGAACGCAGCCTGAACATCGATTTCCTGCTCGGCTATCTGAAGCAGCTGCTGCCGCGCCGGCCCGATCTGAAAATCATCATCACCTCGGCCACCATCGATGCGGAACGCTTCTCGCGCCATTTCGGCACACCGGAAAAACCGGCGCCCGTGATCGAAGTGTCGGGCCGTCTGTACCAGGTGGAAGTGCGCTACCGTCCCGTCGAGCGCGAGCAGGTGGCCATGCCCGGTGCCGCCAACCCCGACAAACCTGGCCAGCGCACGGCTGCCGCGCGCGAAAAGCGCGACCTGATGGATGCCGTCGTCGATGGCGTGGAAGAACTGTGCCGCATCGGCTCGGGCGACGTGCTGGTGTTCTTGCCGGGCGAGCGCGAAATCCGCGACTGCGCCGAAGCGCTGCGCAAGCACCATCCGCCGCACGTGGAAATCCTGCCCCTGTTCGCCCGCCTGTCGGCCGAGGAGCAGGAGCGCGTGTTTAAAACCAGCAATGCGCGCCGCATCGTGCTGGCCACCAACGTGGCGGAAACCTCGCTGACCGTGCCCGGCATCCGCTACGTGGTCGATGCTGGCCTGGCGCGGGTGAAACGCTACAGCTACCGCAATAAAGTGGAGCAACTGCAGGTCGAGCCGATCGCCCAGTCCGCCGCCAACCAGCGTGCCGGCCGTTGCGGCCGCGTGGCCGATGGCGTCTGCATCCGTTTGTACGAAGAGCAGGATTATTTGCTGCGCCCGAAATTCACGGAGCCGGAAATCCTGCGCTCCTCGCTGGCGGCCGTCATCCTGCGCATGAAATCCCTGCACCTGACGGACGTGGAAACCTTCCCCTTCATCGAGCCGCCGCTGGCGCGCGCGGTGGCCGACGGTTATCAATTGCTGCAGGAACTCGGTGCCGTTGACGACGTCAACAAGCTCACGCCGCTGGGAAACAAGCTGGCCAAGCTGCCGCTGGACCCGCGCGTGGGCCGCATGATCCTCGCCGCGCTCGATAACGCGTGTCTGACGGAAGTGCTGATCGTCGCCTCGGCCCTGTCCGTGCAAGATCCGCGCGACCGCCCGATGGAACACCAGCAGGCGGCCGACGAGGCGCACAAGAAATTCGCCGATGAAAAATCGGAATTCTTGAGTTACCTGAAAATCTGGCGCTGGTTCGAATCGGCCATCGAGCACAAGAAAACCAACCGCCAGCTGCAGGATAATTGCCGCACGAATTTCCTGTCGCAAATGCGCTTGCGCGAATGGCGCGACGTGCATTCGCAGCTGCTGACCATCGTCAAGGAACAGGGCTGGCGCCTGAACGAAGCACCGGCCACCTACGACAATCTGCACATGGCCTTGCTGACCGGCTTGCTGGGCAATATCGGCTTCAAGGGCGAGGACGAGCCGGGTGCCGGGTATCTGGGCGCGCGCGGCATCAAGTTCCACATCTGGCCCGGTTCCTCGCTGCTGAAAAAGCCGGGCAAGTGGATCATGGCGGCCGAACTGGTCGACACGACGCGGCTCTACGCGCGCTGCGTGGCGCAGATCCAGCCCGAGTGGCTGGAAAAGGTCGGCGAGCATTTGCTGAAGAAATCGTGGGGTGAGCCGCGCTGGGAAAAACGCTCGGCGCAGGTGACGGCGTCCGAACGGGCGACCTTATATGGCCTGGTGGTGTACAGCCAGCGCCGCATCAACTACGGCAATTTCAACTTGCCGGAAGCGCGTGAAATCTTCATCCGCGACGCGCTCGTTGGCGGCGACTTCGACACGCGCGCGCCGTTCTTTGCGCATAACCATAAACTGATCAAGGACATTGAAAACCTTGAACATAAATCGCGCCGCCTGGACGTGCTGGTCGACGATGAACTGATCGCCGCCTTCTACGACAAGCTGCTGCCGGCGGACGTGTGCAATGGCGCCGGTTTCGAGAAATGGCACAAAGAGGCGACGCGCGACAATCCGAAACTGCTGTATCTGAACCGCGAAGAGCTGATGCGCCACGAGGCGGCTGGCGTGACGACGGACCTGTTCCCGAAAACCATGTCCGTGACGGGCCTGGAAATGGGCCTCACGTACCACTTCGAGCCGGGCAGCGTGCGCGATGGCGTGACCTTGGCCGTGCCGCTGTATGCGCTGAACCAGTTGCCGCGCGAACGCTGCGAATGGCTGGTGCCGGGCATGCTGAAGGAAAAAGTGCATCTGCTATTAAAATCGTTGCCGCAAAAGCTGCGCCGCCACTGCGTGCCGCTGCCCGACTATGCGGCCAAGTTCTGCGAGCGCGTACATGCAGCGGGCGTGTTTGGCCGCGGTGACCTGATCGACGCCATCATCCTCGACATCCGCACGCAGATCACGATCAATGTGCTGACGACGGACTTCAAGCCGGAAACCCTGCCTGCCCATCACTTCATGAATTTCAAGGTGATCGACGAGCATGGCCGCCAGCTGGACATGGGCCGCAACCTGGCCACCCTGCAGGCGGAATTCGGCGGCCAGGCGCGCCAGAGTTTCCAGAAGCTGGCTGAAGTGTCAGGCGTTTCCGGGACGGGCACGCCCGGCGCCAAAGTGGCGGGCGCGCAAGTGGCGTCGCGGCTGCAGGCGCAAGCGCAGGGCGCCGCCGCCAATGCGGCGGCAGGCAAGGGCGGTGCGCTGGCCAAGGGTGCTGCCGCTGCGGCCGCACCGGCGTCAGGCAATGCCACCGTCTCGCAGCACATGGGCTTGACAGCCTGGACCTTCGGCGAATTGCCGGAGTTGCTGGAAATCGTGCAAGGCAAGCTGACCCTGATCGGCTTCCCCGCGCTGGTCGACAAGGGCACGCATTGCGACCTGGAAGTGTTTGACGACCCGACCGTGGCCGCCCGCACGCACAAGATCGGTTTGCGCCGCCTGTTCGCGCTGCAAATGAAGGAGCAGATCAAATACGTCGAGAAAAGCATCCCCGGCCTGCAGCAGATGGGCATGCAATTCATGGCCCTTGGTTCGCAGGAAGAGCTACGCGAGCAAATCATCAACAAGGCGCTCGACATCGCCTGCCTGCAAGATCCGCTGCCGCTGGACGCCGCTTCATTCGCCAAGCGCCAGGCGGAGGGCAAGTCGCGGTTGGTTCTGCTGGTGAATGAAATCGCCCGTTTGCTGTCGCAAGTGCTGACGGAATTCCACGGCTTGCCGAAGCGGCTACAAAATATTCCCGCAGCGGCCGCCACCGATATTCAGTCGCAGCTGCAGGGCCTCGTGCATAAACGCTTCCTGATGGAAAACGAGTACTCGCAGCTGGCGCATTTCCCCCGCTATCTGAAGGCGATCAATGTGCGCCTGGAAAAGCTGCGCGCCGACCCCGCGCGCGACACCAAGTTGATGGCCGAGTGGCAATCGGCCGCCGCGCCGTATCTGCGCCAAGCCAAGGACCGCCAGGCCGGCAAGAACACGGATCCGAAACTGGTCGACTTCCGCTGGATGCTCGAAGAGCTGCGCGTGTCGCTGTTTGCGCAGGAGTTACGGACGCCGATGCCGGTGTCTGCCAAGCGCCTGCAGAAAGTATGGGAGTCGATGCAGCGGTAGGTCTGATGAGCGCGTCCGAAGGGCGCGCGTAATCCGACAATATCGTTGGCGCGATGGTGGTGTGGTGTTAGCGGTGTTAGCCGGGTTAACGGTTTGGCGGTGTTAACCGTGTCGCTGGTGGTGTCGGATTACGCGGCTTCGCCGCTAATCCGACCTACCCGACCTACCCGACCTACGTTCCACCTGATCTCTCAAGTGCGCTTGTTGAGATCATCATCATCGCTGAGCGAGGAGCCCAGATTGCTCTGGCTGCCGCCCGTGCCGGCGCGGCTGCCGCTCATGGAACTGCCGGACATGCTGCCTTCGCTGCCCGATTGCAGGCTGGCGCCGCTGCGCAGGTCGCTGCCGGAGGGCATGTGGCCCCCTGCCATGGCGCCGCTGCCGTAGCGCGTGCCGCTGCCATAGAACGCTTCCATCTGCTGGTTCCACGCTTCGCTGCCCATGTCGGGCCAGTTGTTCTTGTCGAAGCCGGGAGCGTCTTTCAGCAGGTCTTTGTCGACGTTGAGCAGGAAGCGCTTGTTGACGGTGTCCAGGGTCAGGCGTTCCCAGGGCACGGCAAACAGCTTGTCGCCCATGCCCATGATGCCGCCGAAGGACAGCACGGCATAGGCGATCTGGCCGGTGCGCATGTCGAGCATGATTTCCTTGATGTCGCCCAGCTCCTCGTCGTCGTGATTGTAGACATCGTCCCCGATCAGGGTATCGGCCCCCATCAGGGCCGGCCCCGGGCCGTCGTGGTTGCGGTACATGCCCAGGATATCGCGGTCCAGATAGCTCATGGTGTTCTCTCCTCGTGTGAAGTGCTGATCGAACATCCAGAGTAAGCATACGCACCAGGTCACGCTTGATCTGCCTCAATGGTGCTAAGTAACCCCCAATAAATTATTATGATTTCTGACTTCCATAACCGGCGCTCTGCGGCGTTGCCCGCTGCTAGCAGTGCTCGCACTGCGTCGCAGTGGGCGCCTTGCATAGCATCCGGTTCTGTTCGTCATAAATTCACAATAATTTCCTGAGGATTACTTAGCGGCACTTTATCGGTGTGCAACCGTACGGTGTGGTCAGCCAATTGCGGTACTCTATGCGTTCCAATGAGGAGGCCGCACATGCTGACGATGCAACGCTGCAGAGGGATGAACTTGCGGTACGCTCCACAACGACACGCGCGCCGCGCGCCATGGTAAAGCCCGCCACCAAATGGCTGCGCGGGCTATTGCGCGCCGGTAAGGCGCAGCAGCGCACGGCGACCAAGCTGGCCAAAGTGCTGTTCGGCCCGGTGCCAGCCAAGCCCAAGGCCAAACCCCGCGGCAAGGCCGTGGCCAAGACCAAGGCCAAAACAATCGCCAAGCCGCGCGCCAGGCCCGTCAGCGGCGCCGTGCCCGCCCTGGCGCCCTTTGCCACGCCCCTGTCGCCACCGCGCGTGCGCAAGCGAACGGCGCCCCCGCCGGGCAAGTGGCTGGCCGCCCACTATGCACCGTTGCCTGAACTGGGTCAGTTGCCGGGCCGGCGCCTGCCATATTTCCTGTACTTGCCCGAGAAGGCGCCGAGCGCCGCCATGCGCAGCCGGGGCCGGCCGCTGCTGGTAATGCTGCACGGCTGCGAGCAGAGCGCCACGCAGTTTGCCGACGGCACGCGCATGAACCGCCTGGCCGAACGCAAGGGCTATGCCGTGCTGTATCCGCAGCAATCGCTGCGTTCGCATGCGCGCCGCTGCTGGAAGTGGTACGACAAGCTGACGCAGGAGGGCGGCGGCGACGTGCGCCTGATCGTCGGCGCCATCGAGCAGGTGGCGGCCCGCTACGCGATCGACCGCGCGCGCATCTATATCTGCGGCATTTCCGCCGGCGCCGGCATGGCGCATATCGTGGCCCTGAATCATCCCCATCTGTTTGCCGCGCTGGGCCTGCATTCCGGGCCCGTGTTTGGCGCCGGGCATAACCTGATCGGCGCGCTGGGCGTGATGCAGCATGGCGCCAGCGCCCGTACCGACGCGGCCATCGATGAAGTGCTGGCGCGCCAGCCTGCGTTTCCCCGCCTGCCCACCATCCTGCTGCAAGGGCTGGCCGACAAGGTGGTGCGGCCCATTAACCAGACGCAGCTGGTGCGCCAGAGCGTGCGCGTCAACCGCTTGCCGTTCGATACCGTGGTGACGGCGCAGCGCCTGCCTGGCGGCGCTGCGGGCGGGCGCAATCCGGCGCATGCGTATGCGCTGCACGATTATCAGGTGGGCAAGGATGTGCTGCTGCGCGTGGCGCAGGTCGAGCACCTCGAGCACGCGTGGAGCGGCGGCGACGCCAGCCTGCCATTCAACGACAAGGCCAGGCCCGACGCCAGCAAGATGCTGCTCGATTTCTTCGCGAGCCACCGCCGCCGGTAAGCCAGTGTGCCGCGCGCCGCAACGGTGCGCGGGCACTGGTACGCATCGTTCTTCCTTTCCCCGCAGGGCCGAGGCCAGCCTGCCGGCACGCTGGCCGCGCCCTTTCCCGCGCAGATTTCCCAATGTCGCAGCAGCATGGATTTTGTAAAGTGGTATTGCTGCGGTATGTAAAAATCACAAAAACAGGCGCTAAAAATACGAACTGGTATACAATTGGTACACGTTTTCAGTGTGATCCGTGTCTGCCGTCCCATGCCCCGACGGCAGATACGCACTGACGGCAGCCACCCACGTTACGGAACGCGCCATGTCCATCAAGTCCAAGCAGTTGCTGTGGTTCTTTGCGTTTTTCCTCGTCTTTGAACTGAATATTTATTTGTCGAACGACATGATCATGCCGGCCATGCTGGGCATCGTCGGCGAGTTCCAGGCAACGGAAAAATTCGTTCCCCTGTCCCTGAGCCTGTATCTGCTGGGCGGCAGTTCCCTGCAGATTTTCCTGGGGCCCCTGGCCAACACCATCGGCAAGCGCAAGCTGGTGCTGACCGGCAATATCTTGTTCCTGCTGGCCACCTTGGCCGTGCCATTGACCGCCTCGATCGAGCAATTTCTCGCCGCCCGTTTCATCCAGGGCATGGGCTGCTGCTTCATCTTCGTCGGCTATGCCATGATCCATGAACTGTTCGACGACATGGCAGCCGTCAAGCTGAGCAGCATCCTGTCGAGCACCACCATCCTCGCGCCCCTGGCCGGCCCCATCCTTGGCAGCGCCATCATCAGCCAGCTGGACTGGCGCTACGTCTTTTTCCTCTCCGGCCTGCTGGCGCTGCTGTCCTTGCTGGGCCTGTTCAAGACCATGCCGCGCGCGGCGCCGGCCGTCACGCGCCCGGACCTGGCCGCCATCGTGCGCAGCTATGTCGCCATTTTCAGCAATGGGCGCTTCATGTTCGGCATGTTCACGGCCGGGCTGGCCACCGTGCCCCTGACGGCCTGGATCGGCTTTTCGCCCATTTTCGTGCTGCAGGAAATGGGCGCCTCGTACGCCACGTATATCGCCCTGCAATGCGTGATTTTGTCCGGTTTCGTTCTCAGCAGCATCGCCATCCAGCGTTTGCGCCAGGATTTCCCGCTCGTGTCCCTGCTGCGCCTGGGCGGGCTGATCGCGGCCGCCGGCATGCTGGGCGCCGGCGCGGGCCGCCATCACGTCGACGTGTTTGCCGCCTGCATGTTTGTCTATTCCATCGGCTTCGGCCTGTTCAATGGTGCCCTGATCCGCAGCGCGATTACGGCCAGCAAGGAATCGATGACACTCACGACGGCCGCCATGAGCTTGCTGTACTGCATTTATCTGTCCGCCTGGCTGCAGCTATACAACGTGCTGTGCCAGCGCTTCGGCTATGCGCTGGAAACGTATGCGCTGCTCAATATTCCCGTCATCGTGGCCATCACGGCCTGCCTGCTGCTGTTTACGCGGGGCATGGCGGGGCGCCGGGAAAGCGGGGTGCGGCTGGCCCGGCACTGATGGCGCAGCGATGCGCCTGTTCTCGACCTTGTTTTACCTCCTGCGAAGTTCATTGACACTCTCCTGCGGAAAATGGTGCGCCCATGAAAATAGATGACCTGGCCTCGAAACACGATCAAGCAAAGATTTTCAACCTGGAATACGAGTTCCGCATCAACCGGCTGAAACTCGATTACATCACCCTGGCCGATGTCCGGCCCGCCGGCAGCGACCTGGAGCAACTGGCCGTGGAGCACCAGGCTGGCATCGCGGCCCTGCGCAGCTTCGTCGCCCTGAACTTTAACCATTTCAACGCGGCAAGCTGTTCCTCGCTCAGCTGCATCCCCACGCGCGCGCTGGGTGACGACGAGCGCTACCTGCACCGCATCTGGATGGGCGGACCCTTGCCGGCCATCGCTTCCGAAGCGATCTGGCAGTGGGGCGCGGCGCTGGAGGAAGTCCGCTACAACGGCGGCGCGCCGTACGTCTCCATCCTGTGGGTGTGGGATGCGCAGCAGCTGCGCAATGACGAGCGCTTCAGCCCCACGGGCGGCGCCGGGCGCTACACGATAGGCCGCTACGCCATCGGCGGCACGACCCTGCATATCAACTCGCTGCGCGCGCTGGCGCTCGATTTCGCGCCGGCCCGCTTCGGCATCCTCGATACCCTGCATACGCAGCGCTACTTCGCCACCTTGTCCGATTATTTCCGCATCCTCATCATGTGTGAATACGGCGGCATGTATATGGATGTCGATACGGTGCCGCACAATCCGGCGACGATTTTCCTGATGAAGCCGGAAGTGCCCGATTATTTCCAGCGTAACGGTGATGACAGCGAAGAGCGCCGGCACGTCAGCTGGATGAATCTGTTTCTCGATGAAACGGGCATGCTGATCGCCAAGAAGAACGATGCGGCGCTGCGCGTGATCCAGCGCAATGTGAACCTCGCCTATGCGGGCATCGATGCGCGGATCCCCCGTTCCTGCCCGCAATTCGAGGGACAGCTGTTTGGCCAATTCTATGCCGAATGGAAGAAAAACCTGGGCGTGACCCTGCTCAGCCATGCCGAGTTCTACCAGCGCTATTGCGTGCTGTATGACGGCGCGCGCGAAGCGGTGGCGGGCGGCATCCGCGGCATGCGCTTGCTGGACGATATCATTACCGACATGCACATCCCCTTGAGCGACGAGGAACGGCGCGCATATGCCCGCTGCGTGGCGCGGCTCGACGACATCGGCTGGCGGCTCGATGACCCTTTGCGCCTGCCCGACATCGTCGACGTGTTCGACATCGAGGAAGTGCCGCGCATGGCGTATGCGGCCCAGCTGCGGGCCGACATCGATCATTTTCACTATTACTCGGTGCTGTCGGACGACCCGCAGCTGGACCGCGTGAATGCCGTCTTTTGCCGCTACCTGCTGGCCCACCGTTCGCAGCAGATTACCGCCGGCAATTTCTGGCGTCCGACCGTGGGCCGCCACGGCAGCCGCATGCCGGCCGCCGGCGATGCGCCCCCGCCAAGTGACGAGGCGCAGGCGGACTTGCTGTCGCATGCGCCGCTCACGCTGGTGCCGGGCGAACTGCTGGACGACGAGACGAAGAACCGCATGGCGAAACTGCTGTTTGCCACCAGCTACCTTGAATACTGCTCGTTCGGCAACAAACTCAATTTGCAGTTCGTCGAATTGCAGCGGCGGCAAAATATCGACCCGTATCTGGAACACATCCACGGCTTGCATGACGAGGACGGGCGTTTCATTGGCTTCTTCACGGCCGCGACGATGGACGAGTTCCAGGCCTGCGGCGCCGTGTCATATTACCGCGACGACATGAAGGCGCTTGACGATGCGTATGACGCCTTCGTGCTCGCGCATGCGCGCGCCGACGACTGTTTCGTCAGCAGCCTGGCCATCGACGAGAAATACCGGGGCCAGGGCTTGTTCCGGCAAATGTTCCATGAAATCCGCGACCTGGCCAGCCGCAAGGGCTGTGCGCGCATCACCCTGACGGTGTGGGAAAAGAGCGAAGCGCTGCAAGTGTATCTGCACAAGGGTTTTCGCAGCGTGGGCACGTTCGACTATGCCTACAGCCTGTTCTATGACCGGCTGCACTTTCTCGTGTATGAGGGTAATTGAGGAGGGAAACTGAAGGGAGCGGGGGCGGCCGGCAGCCGCCCCGTGAGTAGGCTTACAGGGCCAGGAAGGCCAGGCCCGCCACGGCCGTCGGCAGCAGGGCGCCGGCCAGCAGGCCGACGGCGCCGATCGATTCATCCTTGAAACCGCGGCGCAGCAGGGCCACGCCGGCCGGGTTCGGCGCGTTGGCGATGACGGTCAGGCCGCCACCGGCCACGGCGCCGGCCATCAGCATGTATTTCGCTTCGTCCGTCATGCCGACGATCAGCGAACCGAGGTAAGTGAGGGCCGCATTGTCGGTAATCGCCGTCAAGCCCAGGGCGCCGAAGAACAGGGCCAGCGGCTTCAGGCTCGAGACGATGGGCTGCAGCCACCATTGCTGCATGCCGCCCAGTACCACCAGGCCGCCCAGGAAGAAGCCGACCAGCAAGCCTTCCTTGAGGATCAGCGGGCTTTGATAGCGCTCGTACGCCTGCACGAAGCCGAGGAAGAACAGGAACAGGCCGATGAACAGCACGGGATGGTGCGCCAGTGTCACCACGCCGGCCAGCACGATCATGTGCACCAGGCTGACGGCCAGCGGCACTTTCGGCGCTTCCACCTCGCCCGCTTTCGGCTTGATGTCGGAAGTGTTGCTGTGCAGGTATTTGCGCAGCAAAATGCTCACGCCCGTGGCGTTGACGAGCACGGCGATGGCGGCCTTCCAGCCGAAATGGCTGGCCATGTAGGCGCTGTCCCAGTTCCACGTGGTGGCCACCATCAGCACGGGCGGCGCCGCGTACGAAGTGAGGGTGCCGCCGATGGAAACGTTGACGAACAGCACGCCCAGCGCGCCGTATTTCAGCCATTCAGGGATGCCCGGGCGGAAGATTTGCGGCGCCAGCATCAGCGCGGCCAGGGTCATGGCGGCCGGTTCCGTGATCAATGAGCCCGTCAGCGGCACGAGCGCCAGGCCCAGCCAGACGAGGGCCAGTTCCGTGCGCAGCGGCATCACGCGCGCCACGCTTTTCAACAGGCGCTGCACGGCGTCGAGCACGGGGCGTGAGGCGGCCACGACCATGACGACAAAGACGAACAGCGGCTCCGTGTAATGGCGCGACTCGGCATACTCGATGGCCGCATCGCTGCCCGAGACAAAGGCCATGATGATGATCAGGATGAAGGCCCAGAAGCCGAACACGACTTCCACTTCGCCCAGCAAATGCAGCAGGCCCGCATGGCGGGGATGGCGCCGCGACAAGGTTTCAAACGACTTGGCGGCGAAGGTGTGGATGAGCGCAAGGCCGAAGACGATGGCGCTGATGATTTGGATGGTGGTCAAATGCGTTTCCTTATGGACGGAGGAAGCCGCCCGGTGCATTGCCGAGCGGTAAGGAGAGTGCTTATGGTACAGCAATCGATGCCAAAAACGGGGTTTTTCGGACATGGCGGAGCGGCCCCTGCGGTAGCGGCAGTCAGATAAACCTTGCCAAAAGCCGGGCCGAATAGTACTGTATATGCATACAGTATTCATCTATCTATTCAATGATGCAACATTCTCAATTGATGGCCTCGCCGGAAGCCTTGCACCCGTCTTTATGGCGCGCATCGCAGCTTGGGCAGGGCGCCACGCGCTGCCTGGACACGGGCTTTGCCGCCCTGTCCGCGCAGCTGCCCGGCGGTGGCTGGCCCAGCGGCAGTCTCATCGACCTGCTGGTGCAGCAGGCGGGCAGCGGCGAATTGCGCCTGCTGGCGCCCGCGCTGGCGCAACTGCAGGGCTTGCCCATCGTGCTGCTGCAGCCGCCCCATCCGCCTCAGGCGCTGGCTCTGGCCGCGCAGGGGCTGGCGCCGTCGCAGCTGCTGTGGCTCAAAAGCGCCAGCAGCAAGGATGCCCTGTGGGCGGCGGAAAACATCTTGCGCAGCGGCAGTTGCGGCGCCTTGCTGTTCTGGCAGCCGCACGTGCGCGCCGACAGCCTGCGCCGCCTGCACCTGGCCGCGCAAGGCGGCAACACCTTGTTCTGCATGCTGCGCCCGCTGCACGGCGCGCAGGATGCGTCGCCGGCGCCGCTGCGCCTGTCCGTGCGCCCGGCCGCCGGCGGCATCGAGATCGGCTTCATCAAGCGCCGGGGACCGCAGCGCGACGCGCCCCTGTTCCTGCCCCTGCAACCACCTTCATTATTGCCACGCCATGCGACTCTGGATCGGCCTGTGCCTGCCCCGGCTCCCGCTCGAAGTATTTTGCCCGCGCTGGTCGGCTGACAGCCTGGGCGTAGTGCTGGAGCAGGAGCAAGTGATGGCCGTGTCGCCGCTGGCGCGGGCCGCCGGCATCCGGCCGGGCATGCGCCGCGCGGGCGCGCTGATGCTGGCGCCGCAGGCGCGCCTGCACGAGCGCTCGCTTGAACTGGAAGCGCAGGCCCTGCAAGCGGTGGCGCTGGCGCTGCTGCAATATTCGCCGCTGGTGGCGCAGGGCGAGGAAGCGACCCTGGTGGTCGATGCGGGCGCCAGCCTGCGCCTGTTTGGCGGCGTGCGCGCCCTGTGCCGGCAGATCGCGGCCAGCTTGCGCGCGCTTGGCTACACGGCCCAGCTGTCGTGCGCTCCCACGGCGCGCGGCGCCTGGCTGCTGGCGCGTGCCGCTACGCGCCGGCGCCGCGTGCTTGGCATGGAAAGCCTCACCCGCCACCTCGACGGCCTGCCGTGCGCTCTGCTGCCGCCCGCGCGCCCTTACCTGGACTGGTTCGAGGGCATCGGCTGCCGCACCCTGGGGCAGCTGCGCCACTTGCCCCGGCCCGGCTTGCAGCGCCGCTGCGGCGGGGCTTTGCTGGCCATGCTCGACGACGCGCATGGCCACAGCACGGAACTGTTCGTGTGGATTGAGGCGCCGCCCACGTTCCGCGCCAGCCTGGAACTGTTCGACCGCGTGGAGCACGCGGACGCGCTGCTGTTCGGCGCGCGCCGCCTGCTGCAGCAAATGACGGGCTGGTTGTGCGCGCGGCAATTTGCCGTTGAGCGCATACAGTTGCTGCTGGCGCACGAGCGGGGCAGGGTGGCGCGCGCTCCCACCGTCATCGACCTGGCGCTGGGCGAGGCCGTGTGGCGCGACGAGCACCTGGTGCGCCTGCTCAAGGAGCGCCTGGCGCAGCTGGCGCTGGAGGCGCCCGTCATCGGCTTGACCTTGGAAGCGCTGCAGGTGCAGCCGATGGCGCCGCCCAGCGATACCCTGTTCCCCGAGCCGGGCGGCACGCCGCAGGAGCGCCAGCGCTTGCTGGAATTGCTGGTGGCGCGCCTGGGGAGCGAGAATGTCTTGCAGGCCGCGCCGCGCGCCGATTACCGCCCCGAGGCGGCCAACCAGTGGCTGCCGCTGCCGGCCAGGCCAAACGCAAAAAACGCGCTACCCGACTTGCCGCCCGGCTTGCCCGGCATGCCCCGTCCCGGCTGGCTGCTGGCCCAGCCCATCGCCCTCTTGATGCGCGAGCACCGGCCGTTTTATGGCTCGCCTTTGAAAATGGTGTCCGTTGCCGAACGCATCGAGGCAGGCTGGTGGGGCCAGTCGCAGGCGCGCGATTATTTCATCGCCGAAGGCCTCGATCACGCCCATTACTGGGTCTACCGCGAACGCATCGCCGGCAGCGCGGAAGACGCCGCGCCGCGCTGGTTTTTGCATGGCTTGTTTGGCTAAATGCGCTGTCCTGCTGAAATTGCCATGCTTGGCTATACTGGCTTCCCGGTGCCGCATCTTTCATTGAAACAAAGGATATCCATGACACAGCTTTCCGACTTCCCCATTACCCAAAAATGGCCTGCACTGCATCCCGAGCGCCTGCAGCTGTACTCGCTGCCGACGCCGAACGGCATCAAGGTTTCCATCCTGCTGGAAGAGCTGGGCCTGGCGTACGAGCCGCACCTGGTCAGCTTCGAGCAGAACGACCAGCTGTCGCCCGCCTTCCTGTCCCTCAATCCGAACAACAAGATTCCCGCCATCCTCGACCCGGACGGTCCCGATGGCAAACCGCTGGCCCTGTTCGAGTCGGGCGCCATCCTGCTGTACCTGGCAGAAAAGACGGGCAAGTTCATCCCGCAGGATGCGGGCCTGCGCTATGAAACGATACAGTGGCTGATGTTCCAGATGGGCGGTATCGGCCCCATGTTCGGCCAGGTGGGCTTCTTCCACAAATTCGCCGGCAAGGACTACGAAGACAAGCGTCCGCTCGAGCGCTATCTTGGCGAAGCCAAGCGCCTGCTGGGCGTGCTCGAGCAGCGCCTGCAGGGCCGCGACTGGATCATGGGCGAGCAGTACACGATTGCCGACATCGCCATCTTCCCGTGGGTGCGCTGCCTGGTGGGCTTCTATGGTGCGGGCGACCTCGTCGGTTTTAGTAATTTCCCGAACGTGCAGCGCGTGCTGGATGTTTTCCTGGCCCGGCCTGCCGTTGCCAAAGGCGTCAATATTCCTAAGCGCGATTAACGCAGGCAGTGGCCGGGCGGCGCTACAATGCGCCATCGGCCGCCCTGCGCGGCAGCTTTGATCTGAGACAATGAAATCCACCCGGCAAGATTTTCCCGGCGCGCATGGCCATGTGCTGGCGGCGCGCCTCGATGCGCCCGACGGCGCTATCCGCGCCTACGCGCTGTTCGCCCACTGTTTTACTTGCGGCAAGGACGTGCTGGCCGCGCGGCGCATCGCGCAAGGCTTGACGGAACACGGCATCGCCGTGCTGCGCTTCGACTTTACGGGACTGGGCGCCAGCGAGGGCGAGTTCGCCGCCACCAATTTCTCGTCGAACGTGGACGACCTGGTCGCCGCCGCCGATTTCCTACGGACCAAACACGCCGCACCGCAATTGCTGATCGGCCATAGCCTGGGCGGCGCCGCCGTGCTGGCCGCCGCGTCGCAAGTGCCGGAAGCCACCGCCATCGCCACCCTGGCCGCCCCGAGCACGCCCGCCTACGTGACGCGCATGTTCAGCGACCACCTGGAGCAGATCGCCGCCGAGGGCGAAGCGCTGGTGCAGCTGGAAGGGCGGCCTTTCCGCATCCGCCAGCAATTCGTCGACGACGCGGGCAGCCACAGTTTAAAGGAGCACATCGCCGGCCTGCGCCGAGCCCTGCTGGTGATGCACGCGCCGAACGACACGACGGTAAGCCTGTCGAATGCGATGGATATCTTTACGGCGGCCAAACACCCGAAAAGCTTCGTTTCGCTCGACGATGCCGACCATTTATTGACGGGGCGCGATGACGCTGCCTATGTCGCTAATGTGATTGCCGCCTGGAGCGCGCGCTATATCAACTAAGCAACTAAGCTGAATTAAGTCTTCACCCATGAAAAACGCCGTACCGGCAAGATGCGGGTACGGCGCAGATGGGGAGAAAACGGCTCAGTCCTCGTCGAATTCTGCCGAAAGATCTTTCCAGCCTTTGCTGATTGCAAAGGCGGAAAATTCCTCGGGCGCTTCCAGAACGATCAGTTTCTTGTCTTGCAGGCCAAGGTCGCCATGGCCGAAGTCGGGGCCAACGTAGCCGAGGCTGCGCAGGCGGGCCAGGATGTGGCCGACCAGTGTCTTGTCCTTGTAGGCGCCCGCTTCGAGCGGGGCGGCGAAATCGACGTAGACGTCGATGATGCCGTAGCCTTCGTCGAAGATGCGGATGGCCTTGATGTCGTGGGCACGGCCGGAGCCGTCGGTGGCCTTGAAGGGGCCGCTGAGCTGGATGTCGGTGTCATTATTCATGCCGCCAGCATACACCAAAAGCCGGCCCCGCATGGGGGACGCCATGCAAAATCCCCTTGGAGGGAGCTTGTAAAAATTTCTTACAAATTTCGCGAGGTCTGGGGTGCTTTTCGCCAATTTCAAGGCCTTGAAGGCCGCTTGATCGTCCTTAGATTGGTAGCAAGCGGATGCTCATGGTGAGGTCCGCCCCTCTTATCGCTTCATTTGAAAAGGATATTTATCATGCGTACTTTTGACCTTGCTCCCCTGTATCGTTCCGCCATTGGCTTTGACCGCCTGGCACAGCTGCTCAACGAACAGCGCGCCGATGCGCAACCGAGCTACCCACCGTACAACATCGAACTGGTGTCGGAAGATAAATACCGCATCGTGATGGCCTTGGCCGGCTTCTCGCGCGAAGAGATCGACATCATCACCGAACGCGATTCCCTGCACGTCACGGGCCGCAAGCAGAAAGATGGCGTCGAGCGCACCTTCTTGCACCGCGGCATCGCTGCCCGCGATTTCGAACAGCGTTTCCAGCTGGCCAACCATGTGAAAGTCACGGGCGCCACGTTTGAAAACGGCATGCTGACCATCGACCTCGTGCGTGAAGTGCCGGAAGCGCTGAAACCGCGCAAGATCGAGATCGGCGCCGGCGGCGACACCGCCGCTAACGTGAATGTGCTGGAACAGCGCCAGGCAGCCTGAGCTGAGCTGAGCTGAGCTCAGCTGAGCTGACCCCGGCGCCCCTCCGGCGCCCAGGTAGGCTCTTTCCATGCAGTAAAATACTGGCCGGTTGATCCGGCCAGTGTCACGTCCGGAGCCCGTTCGGGTCCTCCTTGATCGCCATGCAACAAGCGTGCGGCAGGCAAGATTAAACCCTGCTTAAAGGCGCAAATGCCTGTTTCCAAATGGAAAAATGTTAAGCACCGCCTAAGACTCGTGGCCCACTATTGCATACATCAAAATCTCATTGAATGAGGAGCAATTCATGGAACAGCAAAAGAATACCGCATCCCTGAAAATCAAACGCACCGTAGCCGCGCTGGCCGCGATCGGTGTGCTGGGCGCCGGTGGCGCCATGGTGGTGCATCAGAACAATGCTGGCGCGAATGCCGCTGCCGCTGCCGCTGCCCCAGGCGCCCTCGTGGCTGCCGCCGTGGCACCTGTAGCCAGCGCGCCGCTGGTGGCCTTGCCCGACTTTAGCCAGATCGCTTCGCGCAACAGCCCGGCCGTCGTCAATATCAGCGTCACGGGCAGCACCAAGGTGGCCTACGATCCCTCGGCCCAGGCTGGCAACGACGATTTCGGCAACGACCCTTTCTTTGAATTCTTCCGCCGCTTCCAGGGGCCGCAAGGCGGGCAGCGCGGTGGCCGCGACGTGCCCACGCACGGCCTCGGTTCCGGCTTCATCGTCAGCCCGGACGGCATCATCATGACGAACGCCCACGTGGTGCGCGATGCGCGCGAAGTGACCGTCAAGCTCAATGACCGCCGCGAATTCCGCGCCAAGGTGCTGGGCACGGATCCGAAGACGGACATTGCCGTATTGAAAATCGACGCCAACAACCTGCCCATCGTGCCGCTCGGCCATTCGAGCGACCTGAAGGTGGGCGAGTGGGTGCTGGCCATCGGTTCGCCATACGGCTTCGACAGCACGGTAACGGCCGGCGTGGTCAGCGCCAAGGGCCGCTCCTTGCCGGACGACAGCAATGTACCGTTCATCCAGACAGACGTGGCGGTGAACCCCGGCAACTCGGGTGGTCCGCTGTTCAACACGCGCGGCGAAGTGGTCGGCATCAATTCGCAGATCTACAGCCAGACGGGCGGCTTTCAGGGCTTGTCGTTCGCCATCCCCATCGACCTGGCCGGCCGCATCAAGGATCAGATCGTCGCCACAGGCAAGGCCAGCCATGCCAAGCTGGGCGTGACGGTGCAGGAAGTCAACCAGGGCTTTGCCGATTCGTTCAAGCTGGCCACGCCGGAAGGCGCGCTGGTGGCCAATGTGGAGCGGGGCAGCCCGGCCGACAAGGCGGGCCTGAAATCGGGCGACGTGGTGCGCAAGGTGAATGGCCAGCGCATCATCGGCTCGGCCGACTTGCCGGCGCTGGTGGGCACGTCCTTGCCTGGCGACAAGATCAGCATGGATGTCTGGCGTGACGGCAAGATCGTGAGCCTGACGGCAACCCTGGGCAATGCGGCCGACAAGGTGGCCGAAGTGGCGAAGAGCGACAGCGCCGCCGGCAAGGTAAAGCTGGGCCTGGCCCTGCGTCCGTTACAATCGGATGAAAAACGCGAGGCCGGCATCAGCGCCGGCCTGCTGGTGGAAGACGCGGGCGGCGCCGCCGCGAATGCCGGAGTGCAGCCGGGCGACGTGCTATTGTCGGTCAATGGCCGTCCCGTCAACACGGTCGAGCAGGTGCGCGACGTGGTGGAAAAATCCGCCAAGTCGGTCGCCTTGCTGATCCAGCGCGGCCCCGACAAGATATTCATTCCAGTACGCCTGGGTTGAACACACGAGTAACGAGATAGAGAGGCAAGCCATGCGCTTATTGCTGGTAGAAGACGATACGATGATCGGCGAGGTGGTGCTCGATTTGCTGCGCGCCGAGCATTACGCGGTGGACTGGGTCAAGGATGGCGACATGGCCGACACGGCCCTGCAGACGCAGACCTATGATCTGGTGCTGCTGGACCTGGGCTTGCCGCGCAAGGATGGCCTCGACGTGCTGCGCTCGATGCGTTTGCGC
This sequence comes from Janthinobacterium sp. NKUCC06_STL, assembly GCF_019345455.1. NCBI lineage: Bacteria > Pseudomonadati > Pseudomonadota > Betaproteobacteria > Burkholderiales > Oxalobacteraceae > Janthinobacterium > Janthinobacterium sp. NKUCC06_STL. The sequence goes on along the minus strand of NZ_JAHKQY010000001.1, from coordinate 902,777 downwards.
AAACTCGACACTCCTGTCCTCGTGGCCACGGCGCGCGACGCCGTCGAGCAGCGCATCGCCGGCCTCGACGCAGGCGCCGACGATTATGTGCTCAAACCGTATGACCTCGATGAATTGCTGGCGCGCATACGCGCCTTGCTGCGGCGCGCCTCGGGGCGGCCGGAACCGATCTTCGAGCACCAGGGCGTGTCCATCAATCCGCTGACGCGCGAAGTGATCGCCGAGGGCCATCCCGTCAACCTGTCGGCGCGCGAATGGGCCGTGCTGGAAGCGCTGATTGCGCGTCCCGGCATCGTGTTGTCGCGGGCGCAGCTGGAAGAAAAACTGTACAGCTGGAAAGATGAAGTCAACAGCAATGCCGTGGAAGTGTATATCCACGGCTTGCGCAAGAAGCTGGGCAGCGACTTGATCCAGAACGTGCGCGGCCTCGGCTACATGGTGCCCAAGGCATGAGGATGAAGGTCACGGTGACGCATTCGCTGCGCGGCCGCCTGCTGTGGTTTTTGCTGGCGGCCATCATCATGGCGGCCCTGGCGCAAGCGTCGATCGCCTACCGCAGCGCCCTGTACGACGCCGACCAGATCTTTGATTATCACATGCAGCAGATGGCCCTGTCGCTGCGCTCCGGCGCGCCGCTGGCCAACCACGCGCAAGCCTTGCCGGCCGACCCCGTCAACAACGACATGGTGGTGCAGGTGTGGACGCCGGACGGCGTGCAGGTGTTCCGCTCGATCACGCGCGCGGAACTGCCGCAGCGCGCCGTGCTGGGCTTTTCGAATGTGAAAGCCAACGGCACGACTTACCGCATCTTTTCCGTGCAAACCAGTTCCCAGACCGTGCAGATCGCCCAGGACATGGCCGTGCGCAAGCGCATGGCCGGCAGCCTGGCGCTGCGCACGGTGGGGCCCATCGCGCTGATGGCGCCAATATTGATGCTCGTCGTCTGGTGGGTCGTCAGCGGTTCGCTGGCGCCCGTTTCGCGCGTGCGCAAGCAGGTGGCGGCGCGCCAGGCGGACGACCTGTCACCCGTTTCGGAAGCGGGCTTGCCCGACGAAGTGCGCCCCCTGGTGCATGAATTGAACTTGCTTTTCGGGCGCGTGAAAACGGCGTTCGACGCGCAGCAGCACTTTGTTGCCGACGCCGCGCATGAATTGCGCACGCCGCTGGCGGCATTGAAGTTGCAGGTATTGAGCCTGGAACGGGCCGAGTCGGAAGAAAAGCGCAGCCTGGCAATCAGTCGCGTGAGCGCCGGCATCGAGCGGGCCACGCGCCTGGTCGAGCAGCTGCTGGTGCTAGCGCGCCAGGAAGCGAGCGCCGCCAGCGGCGACCAGCTGCAGGCGGTGGACTTGAACGACGTCGTCAAGCGCGCGCTGGGCGACATGGCCGGCATCGCGCAGGCGCGCAAGATCGACCTGGGCCTGCACCACATGGATGCGGCCAAGGTGGCGGGGCAGGCCGATGCGCTCAACATCATGCTGCGCAACCTGGTCGACAACGCCATCAAGTACACGCCGCAGGGCGGCACGGTCGATATCGACCTGCGCGCCAGCCCCGTCGGCGTGACCTTGTCGGTGGAAGACAGCGGCCCCGGCATTCCGCCCGAAGAGCGCGAGCGCGTCTTCAGCCGCTTCTACCGCGTGCCCGGCACGGACGCCAACGGCAGCGGCCTGGGGCTGGCCATCATCAAGGCCATCGCCGAGCGCCATGGCGCGCGCCTGGTGCTGGATAAATCCGAGCGCCTGGGCGGCCTGTGCGTGCGCGTGGAATTCCCGCAAGCCGTGAAAAAATAACGTTTTGATCATGATCTTTGGCCTGTTGCATTGACGCGCGCGCCGCTGGCATATATTGTCTGCGCAATAAGCAATCAAGCAAACGGAGCGCAGCATGCAGAAGATCGGCTTTTCAGGCACCCTCGACCCCATCACCAACGGCCATATGTGGGTGATCGGCGAAGCGCGTTCGCTCGCCGACGAGGTGATCGTGTTCCTGTCGCAAAACCCCGCCAAGAAGCCGCAATTCCCCGCCGAAGACCGCAAGCGCATCATCGAGCAGAGCGCGCGCGAATGCGGCTGGGACAATGTACAGGTGGTTATCGTCAAGGGCGACTACACGGCGCGCGCGGCGAAAAAGCATGGTTGCGACTACCTGATCCGCGGCATCCGCACGACCGCCGATTTCGACTATGAAAACCTGATCCAGCAAACCAATGTAGACGTGCTGCAGGGCGCCAAGACCATCTTCGTGATGCCGCCGCGCGACCTCGGTTCCGTCAGCTCCAGCTTCGTCAAGGCGCTGGAAGGGCCTGTCGGCTGGAACTGGACCATGAAGAAATTCGTCCCTGGTCCCGCCTACCAGGCGTGGATACTCGACTGCCTGCGCAAGGAGTGGGAGGCGCTGTGGAACTACGCCACCGCCTCGCCAGCGGACATCGCGCTGGCGGATCACTGGTTCGCCCACCTGACGGGGCCGCAGGCGTATGGCGGCGCTGACCGCCACTATCACAACCTCGACCATCTGGTGCACGGCCTGTCCGAGATCCGCGTGTGGGCCGACAATACCTTTGCGCCCAAGCGCGACAGTGCGCTGGTGAAAAAGGCGTTCTGGTTCCATGACGCCGTCTACAGCCACGACGACGATGCCCTGTATTCCAGCGAAGAGGCGAGCGCCCAGCTGTGGCTGGCCAGCGGCCTCGATGTGGGCGACAACCAGGATGTGGCGCAACTGATACGCGCCACCGACCACTTCCAGGGACCCGGCATCAGCCACGCGCTGAAGGACGCCATGCTCAGCGCCGACCTGGCCATCCTGGGTCAGGATGAAGAGGTGTATCAAGCCTACACGCAAGCCATCGTCCGCGAATACGCGCACGTGGACCCCGTGCGCTTCAACGAGCAGCGGGGCCTGGCCCTGCAGCACCTGAGCGCCAAGGCGCAGGCGGGCCAGCTGTTTGGCGATGCGTATTTCGCCGACCAGTACAACGCGCGTGCGATAGACAACATGCAGAAAGAGATCGCGGCGCTGGCGGGCGGCTGACTGTCGTCAGCCGGTTGTTAGCAGCCCGGGCTTGCCGCCCTAGCGGGCAGCAACCTTGGCGCGCGCCGCATGCAGTTTCTTGAAGCTGTCGATCAGGCGCTGGTGCCTGTCGAGGCCTTCCAGTTGCATGCTGGTCGGGGTCAGGCCGAAGAAGCGCACGCTGCCGTCCACCGAGCCCAGCACCGCGTCCATGCGTTCGTTGCCAAACATGCGGCGGAAATTGACGACGTAATCGTCCAGCTCCAGCTCGTCATCGAGTTCCACTTCCAGCACCACGTTCAAGGCTTGATAGAACAGTTTGCGCTCGAGCGTGTTGTCGTTGTACTGCAGGAAGGTTTCCACCAGCTCTTTCGCTTCTTCGAATTGCTGCAGGGCGAGATGAATCAGCAGCTTCAATTCCAGGGTCGTCAACTGGCCCCAGACGGTATTTTCGTCAAACTCGATGCCGATCAGGGTGGCGATGTCGCCGTACTCGTCGAGCTCGCTGTTTTCCAGGCGGTCGAGCAAGTCTTCCAGGCTGGCATCGTCCAGTTTATGCAGGTTCAGGATGTCGGCGCGGAACAGCAGCGCCTTGTTGGTGTTGTCCCAGATCAGATCTTCGACCGGATACACTTCCGAATAGCCGGGCACGAGGATGCGGCAGGCCGTGCCGCCCAGCTGGTCGTACTCGGCCGTGTAGACTTCCTTGCCCATGCCGGCGAGGATACCGAACAGGGTCGCCGCTTCCTCGGCATTCGAGTTTTCGCCGTGGCCGGAAAAATCCCACTCGACAAAATCGTAATCTGCCTTGGCGCTGAAGAAGCGCCACGAGACGATGCCGCTCGAATCGATGAAGTGTTCGACGAAGTTGTTTGGCTCGGTGACGGCTTCGCTGGCAAAGGTCGGCTGCGGCAAGTCGTTGAGGCCCTCAAAGCTGCGGCCCTGCAGCAATTCCGTCAGGCTGCGTTCGAGCGCCACTTCCAGGCTCGGGTGCGCGCCGAACGAGGCGAACACGCCGCCCGTGCGCGGGTTCATCAGGGTGACGCACATCACCGGATACACGCCGCCCAGCGACGCATCTTTGACCAGCACGGGAAAGCCTTGCTCTTCCAGGCCCCGGATGCCGGCCAGGATGCCGGGATACTTCGCCAGCACGTCCTGCGGCACGTCGGGCAGGGCGATTTCGCCTTCGAGGATTTCGCGCTTGACGGCCCGCTCGAAAATTTCCGACAGACATTGCACCTGCGCTTCGACCAGGGTATTGCCGGCGCTCATGCCATTGCTGACGTACAGGTTTTCGATCAGGTTCGAGGGGAAGTACACGACCTCGCCATCGGAGTGGCGCACATACGGCAGCGAGCAGATGCCGCGCTCCGTATTGCCGGAGTTGGTATCGATCAGGTGCGAGCCGCGCAGTTCGCCATCGGGGTTGTAGATGTCGAGGCAATACTCGTCGAGTATCTCCTTCGGCAGCGCATCCTTGCGGCCCGGCTTGAACCAGCGCTCGTTCGGGTAGTGGACGAATGGCGCGTTGGCGATGTCCTCGCCCCAGAACGACCCGGCGTAGAAATGGTTGTTGCTGAGCCGCTCGATATACTCGCCCAGGGCCGACGCCAGCGCGCTTTCCTTGGTCGCGCCCTTGCCGTTGGTGAAACACATGGGCGAATGCGCGTCGCGGATATGCAGCGACCACACGTTCGGAATGATGTTGCGCCACGAGGCGATTTCAATCTTGATGCCCAGGCCCGCCAGCAGGGCCGACATATTGGCGATGGTCTGTTCCAGCGGCAAATCCTTGCCGACGATATAAGTATTCGCGCCAGGGGCCGGATTCAGGGCCAGCAAGGCCTGGGCGTCGGCGTCCAGGTTCTCCACCTCTTCAATGACGAACTCGGGACCCGTTTGCACCACTTTTTTCACCGTGCAACGGTCGATCGAGCGCAGGATGCCCTGGCGGTCCTTGGCCGAGATATCGGCCGGCAACTCGACCTGGATCTTGAAAATCTGCTGGTAGCGGTTTTCCGGATCGACGATATTGTTTTGCGACAGACGGATGTTTTCGGTGGAAATATTGCGCGTATCGCAATACAACTTCACGAAGTAGGCAGCGCACAGGGCCGACGATGCCAAAAAGTAATCGAACGGACCAGGCGCCGAACCATCACCTTTGTAGCGGATGGGCTGGTCGGCGATGACCGTAAAATCATCGAACTTGGCTTCGAGACGCAGCTTGTCGAGAAAGTTGACTTTAATTTCCATGAGGTAATCCAATACTGTGCTTATGAGTTAGGCGCTATTATCCGTGCTTTCTGCCGCAGGGCAAACATTGTTCACTGCGGCTGTGCTGGCTGGGAGCCGCTGGGGCGGGCCAAGGGGGCACGTTCCCCTACGAAGCAAGCGGATAGTCCATGGCTTTTCACCTATCGCACTGAAGGTTGTTTCTCTATTATGATTATTCTTGCTGATATACAAGAATCGCAAACTGTGATGGACGAGCTCGCATCGCATTGCGATTTTGACCTTGGCCGCGCCGCTCGGGACAGCTCCTGGATCACGCTGCAGCCAGAACATCCTTTCATGGTACTGGCCGGTGAAAGCAGCGGTGGCGTTTTTCTGGCGTACGGTGATGGCGAGGTCGAACGACGCCCTGTCCTGTATGTTACATCCGAGGGGCAGGCGGGCTGTATCGCCACCAATCTCACGGAGTTGATTGCCATGATGCTGGCGCTGCCTTACTGGCGCGACCTGCTCAAATTTTCAGAGGGTGGCAACTTGAAAGAGATGCGACAGGCCGCTCGGTTCAGCGAGCAGGACTACGTAGACGAATATGCCGAATTTTCTGCTGCCAGGAAACGGATATTGGATACATTACCTGTTCCTGTTATTGCTGATCCAGTCAAATTGCTGCATGACTGCGTACGCGCCACCGATTGCAGTGTCGTGGCCGAGGACGGCTGGCCTTACGAGTCGCTGTTTCATCATTTCAAATCAAGCGATAATCCAGACTGGACGTGAGTGTATGGACGCCAGCATGAAAAACAGCGGCTGCCCATGCTGGCGCAGCCGCTGTTTTCTTACGCAGGCAAGGTGATCAGAACTTCACCCACAGCCGTCCGAAATACGAGGCGCCGTTCAGGCCGAATTGCACGCTGTCGTATTTGAAGCCGTTATCCGTCTCGTCCGCGTTTTGCGTGGTGGGCTTGACGTTGAAGATGTTGTTGCCGCCAAAGGTCAGCTTAGTATTTTTGTTGATACTGTAGGTGAAGCTCAGGTCGGCGGACGTCTTGGCCTTGTAGCGGGCGTTCGGTACGCCTTCAGCCGTGCCGCTGAAGGTACCCAGGGTTTGCGGGCCAAAGTAGATGACGCGCAGGTCGGACTCCAGCTTGCCCGTGATGTAGTCGAAGCCCAGGGTGGCTTTCGCGCGCGGGCCGCCCTGTTCGATGAACAGGCGTTCGCGCTCGGACAGCAAGACATCCTCGAAGCCCGTCAGCGAGGCGGGCGTCTTGACTTTCGTCACTTCCGTTTTGCTCAAGTTCAAGGCCAGGAAGGTGTTCAGGCGGTTGCCGGCCAGCTCGCCCTTGTGCGAGGCGGTCAGGTCCAGCCCACGCGTGCGCGTGTCGATGGAGTTGACGAAGAATTGCGCCTCGCCCACGCCTAGCAGGGCCAGGCGCGCGGCCAGGTCCGGATAGTTGTCGGCATTGAAGCGGCCCGACAGCACGATGCGGTCCTTGATCTTGATGTTGTACAGGTCGGCCGTGACGGAGATGGCTTGCGTGGGTGTCCAGGTGGTGCCCAAGGTAAAGCTGGTGGATTTTTCCTCTTTCAACTTGGGAATGCCGGCCGCGTTGGCGACGGTGCCGCCGTTCGGCGCCAGCACCACGTCGGTGGGCACGCCGCCGATGAAGTCGGTGAAGGTGGACGAGAAATACACTTGCTGCAACGATGGCGCGCGGAAACCCGTGCTGGCCGAACCGCGCAGCAGCACGTTCGGCGCCAGCTTGTAGCTGCCGGCCAGCTTGCCCGTCACGGTGGAGCCGAAATCGCTGAATTTTTCATAGCGCAGGGCGGCCTGGGTTTTCAGGCGCTCCGTCCATTCCAGTTCCACGTCGCCATACGCGGCGATGCTGTGGCGCTTGGCCTTCGTGGCGTCGCCGGGCTGGAAGCCGGGGAAGCCCTGGCTGCCCGCATTGCCGCCCACGCCCACGCCGTCCGCGTCGATGTAGGAGGCCTGTTCACCGGCCATGATCTTGTATTCCTCGCTGCGGTATTCGGCGCCGAAGGCCACGTTCATGCCGCGCATCACCGTGTCGTAGTAGCGGCTGAAATCGGCGTTGCTGGTCAGTTGCTGGAACGAGAAGCCGCCTGCGTCAAAGCTGCTGGCGCTGACACCCTTGCCGCCGTTCATCAGGTCAAGGTTGGCGATCGATGCGTTCAGCGTATTGCTGATGTCGTAGCGCATCTTGTTGTAGCCATAGGTCTGCGAAAAGTCCGCATGCCATTCGCCGATCTGGCTGCGGTGGCCGATGGTGGCGTACTGGTCGTCGATCTTGCCGTTAATGAAGGGCACGAAACCGTCCGGGTACATGGCGGCCGAATTGCGCGATGGAATGTCGTCGCTGCCGATGCCGCCCCGGCCAAACGCGGCGCTCGAGGCATCGCGCGTCTGCGCGCCGGCCGTGAAGTACAGCTTGCCCGTGCCGCTGGTGGCGTAGTCGCCATTCACATACAGGGTTTTGTTCTTGGATTTGGTGTCGCCGATGATGCGCATGCTGTCGGAATCGGCGCGGTTCGAGCGGCCCCGGTCCAGGTATTCGCCCGTGATGGCCAGGGTACCCTTGTCGCCCAGCGCGATGCCGCAATAGGCTGAGGTCATGTAATTCTTGCCGTCGCCTTCGGAATACTGGCTGTAGCCGGCCACCGCTTCGCAGCCCAGGCTTTTCTTCAGTTCGATGTCGATCACGCCGGCAATGGCATCCGAGCCGTACTGGGCGGCGGCGCCGTCGCGCAGCACCTGCACGTTCTTGATGGCCAGCAAAGGAATCGCATTCATGTCCGTGCCCGTGTTGCCGCGGTTGCGGGCGCCGAACAGGTTGACCAGGGCCGTCGTGTGGCGCCGCTTGCCGTTGACCAGCACGAGGGTCTGGTCGGAACCGAGGCCGCGCAGGGCGGCCGAGTCGATCAGGTCGGCCCCGTCGGCGCCCGTCTGGCGCGTGGAATTGAACGAGGGCGAGATGTATTGCAGCGATTGCGCCAGGTCGAACTGGCCGCCTTGCTCGGCCACCTTGGAAATCGGAATGATATCGACCGGCACCATGGTATCGGTGGCGGAACTGGCGACGCGGCGCGAGCCGACCACGCTGACCGTTTGCACGGGGCCGTCCGTGGCCGCAGGGTCGTTGCTCTGCGCCATGGCGGCGGGACTGAAGGCGGCCATGGCGGCGCTGCCGTACAGGCTGATGAGGACTGCTTTACGCAAGGTGGTGAGGGTCGGCACGCAGTATCTCCAAGTGGCTGATGAGCAAGATTCGTGACTTGATTCTAGTGCCATCATTTCATCATTCACCAGCGATACTTTGTTTTGTTATTACAAATTTGTAGTAACTGTTGTTTCCTGGTTGATTATCTTTTCGCCGCTGCCTGGCTTGCCTTGTACTGGTGCGGCATGCCCCGTTCAGGTGCTGCGTTGCACCATGCCGCCCACCAGGATTTCCACAGGGCTGTATTGCACCTCGATCAAACATGGCTGCTGCGTCACGTGGCCCTGATGCAGGCGCAGCGACTGTTGCAAATGGGCTGACAGCGCGCCTGCCGCCACGCCCGTGGCGCTGTCTTCCAGTGCCGGATCGAGGTGGTTGAAGTTGCGCCCCTCGTATTCATGCTCGCCCGTACGGCAATACGCATAGCAGCCATTGATTTGATGTAAAGCGCTCCAGTCGGCGATCAGTTCCAGGTTCGGCCGCAGCGCGCGCAGGGTGGTGCGGTCGGCCACTTCCAGCAGCAGTTTCGGGCTGCCGACGGAGGCGATGACGGGCGGCGACAGCAAGTGCATGTGCTGGCCCATCAGTTCGGACGGCACATATTTTTCCAGCATGACGAACGGTGCTGGCTGCGGCGCCAGGCCGATAAACAGACCGGCTGTGTTGTACACCAGTTGCAAGGCTTGTCCGCGCATGGCCGTGGTGACCGTCAGGGTTGCCGGGGCGCCAGGCGCCGTCAGCAGCACATGCGCGGCCGCCAGGGTGGCGTGCAGGCACAGCGGACTGCGCGTGTGCGGATAAAAATAGTCGAGCACGAGGCATCCCTCCGCGCCGTCCGCCTGCCGGTCGATGAAGACGCAGGCGCTGACCTGGCGCTCGCGGGCGAATTGCTGGCGCGCCGTTTCGCTGCTGCCGTCGTTTTCCACGACCAGCGCCGCATTGCCGCCACCGGGTGCGGCGCCGAAACATTTCAAGAGATGGACGATCATGGCGGGCGATGTGAACGGTAAAACACGAGCATAAACGAAAATCCGTGCAAAGCTTCAGGATGTCTTGGTCGACTGTAGTCCCAAGGCTCTGCTTATTGATCATTTCGTAGAAGTGGCATATCAACAGATGATATACTTTGTCGCATGTGGATCGATCCTGCCATTGATACATTGCTGGACCTCGACGGTTGCATCCTCGATCAGGATGGCGGCTATTGGGTCAAGATAGAGGCCAAACGGACGAAGGTATCGGATGAGATCCCTCACGGCATACGCTATTCTCTGACGCTGCACGAACCGTATGGTAAACGCATCCTCGGTTACGACAATGCGCACATGGTAAAGCCGCCAAAGAAATTCAAATATGCGGGACGTATCGTGGCTTTTGACCATAAACACCGGCATCCGTCGGATCAGGGAGTGCCTTATGAATTCAAGGATGCGCAGCATCTGATCACTGATTTCTTTGCTGACGTGGACCGCGTTTTGCTGGAGGTAAAAAAACAATGAAACCGATTTTTATTGGCATCATGCCGCAAGAGAAAATCCGCGAACGCGTGTTGGCTATCGCTAGCGGTACCTATAAACCGAAGCCGAACGAACCTAAAGTCTGGTTCACTTCCATCAAATCGCTGGCGGAAGTCCTGAGCGACGAAAACCGGGCATTGCTGCACGTGATTCTGGAAACGCAACCGGAATCCATCTCCGCATTGGCTGAAACAACAGGCCGTAAACCGAGCAATCTGTCGCGCACATTGAAAACCATGTCCAACTACGGCATCGTGGAACTGAAACGGGAGCGCAATCAAGTTCGCCCCATCGCCACCGCGACGGAGTTTCGCATTGTCGCGCATTGACTTTTCATGCTCTCAGCAGTTGACTTTCTAGATCAACAGTCGTTGCGCTTCCCGGCCACCTTTTCCAGATGAGTATAATATACTGTGTTTATATACAGTATTGAGGTAGATCATGTGGGGCGCCGTCTTACCCGAGTATGCTGAGTTGTACTGCCTGAGCAATTTCAGCTTCCTGCATGGGGCCTCGCATGCGGAAGAGCTGGTGGCGCGCGCCGTCCAGCTCGGCTACAAGGGGCTGGCCATTACCGACGAGTGCTCGCTGGCGGGCGTCGTGCGCGCGCATGCGACGGCCAAGCGGGCCGGTTTTCCGCTGATCATCGGCGCGCATTTTCACTTGACGCAGGCCGACGGCAGTCCGGCCCTGTCCCTGCTGGCGCTGGTGCAGGACATCGACGGTTACGGCAATTTGTCGGAACTGATCACGATGGCGCGCACGCGGGCGGCCAAGGGGCGCTATTTGCTGACGCCCGACGATTTCGCCGCGCCCTCGACCGAGTATGCCCATTTGCAGGGGCTACCCGGCTGCCTGATGATCTTGCTGCCCAGCTATCCGGCCCAGCTGGAAACCGTGCGCGCGCAGGGGACGTGGATGGCGGCCACCTTTGGCGGCGAGCGCAGCTGGATCGGCCTGAACCTGCTGCAGCGGGCGCAGGATGACGCACACCGCAGCGCCGTGCAGGAGGCGGCGCAGGCGCAGGGCTTGCCCGTGGTGGCTGTGGGTCACGTGTGCATGCACGTGCGTTCGCGCAAGCCCCTGCTCGACACCCTGTGCGCGATACGCGTGGGCAAACCCGTGGGCGAGTGCGGCTACGCGCTGGCGCAAAATGCGGAGCAGCATCTGCGCGCGCGCCTGCGCCTGGCCAATGTGTATCCGCCGCAGGCGCTGGCGGAAACCGTGCGCATCGCCAAGAAGTGCACATTTTCCCTCGACAGCCTGCGCTATGACTATCCAGTCGAGCTGGTGCCGGGCAGCCACACGCCGGCGACCTATCTGCGCGAGGAAACGTATGCGGGCGCGCGCAGCCGCTTTCCGCTGGGAATTCCGGCCAACGTGCAGGAGCAGATCGAGCAGGAACTGGAACTGATTGCCGAGCTGTCGTATGAAGCCTACTTTTTGACCGTGTACGACATCGTGCGCTTTGCCCGCTCGCAAAATATCCTGTGCCAGGGCAGGGGCTCGGCCGCCAATTCGGCCGTCTGCTATTGCCTGCACATCACGGAAGTGGACCCGGCACGGGGCAATTCGCTGGTCGGGCGCTTCATGTCGCGCGAACGCAACGAGCCACCCGATATCGACGTCGATTTCGAGCACCAGCGGCGCGAGGAGGTGATTCAATATATCTACGGAAAATATGGGCGCGAGCGGGCCGCGCTGGCAGCCGTGGTGATCAGCTACCGTCCGAAGAGCGCCTTGCGCGACAGCGGCCGGGCGCTGGGGATCGACCTGGCCATCGTGGAAAAAGTGGCCAAGGCGCACCGCTGGTTCGATGGCAAGCGCGATCTGCTGGAACGCCTGGCCGAATGCGGACTCGACCCGGAAGCGGAACTGTCGCAGCAGTGGGCCGGCCTGGCGCAGCAACTGCTGGGCTTTCCCCGCCACCTGTCGCAGCATCCGGGCGGCTTTGTGATTGCACAGGGAAAATTGTCGCGCCTGGTGCCGATTGAAAACGCCAGCATGGCCGAGCGCAGCGTCATCGAGTGGGACAAGAATGACCTCGAGGAGCTGGGCTTGATGAAGGTCGACGTGCTGGCGCTGGGTATGCTGTCGGCCCTGCGCCGCGCGCTGGAGCTGGTGGGGGCGCGGCGCGGCGAGGAATTCCGCCTGCAGGATATTCCCGCCGAAGACCCCGCCACCTACGACATGATGTGCGAGGCCGACACCATCGGCGTGTTCCAGATCGAGTCGCGCGCCCAGATGAGCATGCTGCCCCGGCTGCGCCCCCGTGAATTTTACGACCTCGTCATCGAGGTGGCGCTCGTACGTCCCGGCCCCATCCAGGGCGGCATGGTGCATCCGTATCTGCAGCGGCGCCAGCAGAAAGAACCGGTCGACTATCCGAAGGGTCTGGAAAAGGCGCTGGGACGCACCCTGGGTATCCCGATTTTTCAGGAGCAAGTGATGCAGGTGGCCATCATCGCCGCCGATTTCACGCCCGGCGAGGCGGACCAGTTGCGGCGCGCCATGGCGGCCTGGAAACGCAAGGGCGGCATGAACAATTACCATGACCGCATCGTCGATGCCATGGTGGACAATGGCTATGAGAAAAAGTTTGCCGAGGCCATCTTCAGTCAGATCGAGGGCTTTGGCGAATACGGTTTTCCCGAGTCGCACGCGGCCAGTTTCGCGCTGCTGACATACGCCAGTTCCTGGCTGAAATGCCACGAACCGGCCGCCTTCCTGTGCGCCTTGCTCAACAGTCAGCCCATGGGCTTTTACAGCCCCTCGCAACTGGTGCAGGATGGTCGCCGGCATGGCGTGCAGGTGCTGCCCGTCGACGTGGCCGTCAGCGGCTGGGAAGCGGCATTGGAAGAAGGCACGGGCGCGGCGCCCGCCGTGCGCCTGGGTTTGAACAGCCTGTTCGGCATGCGCGAGGAGGCGGCCCTGCGCATCGAGGATGCGCGCGCCATTACCGCCTTTGTCGACGTGGCCGATCTGGCGCGGCGCGGCGGCCTGGACCGCCATGACTTGCAGGTCTTGGCAGCCGGCAACGCGCTGCACGCGCTGGCCGGCCACCGGCGCGAGGCCTTATGGCAGGCGGCCGGCGCCGTGCCCGACAGGGATTTGCTGCGCGTCACCACGCAAGAGGAAGACTTGCCCGTGCTGGCCGCACCGACGGAAGGCGAGAGCATCGTCAGCGACTATCGCGCGCAAGGCCTGACTTTGGGCCGCCACCCGCTGGCGCTGCTGCGCAGGCAATTGCTGGAACAGCGTTTCCTGCCCGCGTCCGCGCTGGCCAGCTACACGGATGGCCAGCTGGCGCGCGCCTGCGGCATCGTCACCGTGCGCCAGCGGCCGGGCACGGCCAAGGGCGTGATCTTCATGACACTGGAAGACGAGACGGGCACCGTCAACGTCATCGTCTGGCCTGACCTGGTGGAAAGCCAGCGGCGCGAAGTGCTGAGCGCGCCATTGCTGGGCGTGTACGGCGTGTGGCAGCGCGAGGGTATCGTGCGCAATCTGGTGGCCAAGCGCCTGGTCGACATGTCGCATTTGCTGGGACGCTTGCGCACCAGCAGCCGGGATTTCTGTTGAGAGTTGCCGGCGGGGAGGAGGGCATGGCATTATTTGAATATGACAACATTACCCGAACCGATACTGCGTCCCGCCCTGGTTGCCGATGCGCCCGCCATCGTCGCCCTGATCGACGACCTGATGCCCTTTCTGACCTTGCACCCGGACGGCGCGGGGGCGGAAAAATTCATCGAACATTGCCGCCAGCCGGCCATCGAAGGTTATCTGTCGCAGTCGCGCTACGCGTATCAGCTCGCGTATATCGACGGCGCACTGGCCGGCGTGGTGGCGATGCGTGACAACACGCATCTGTTCCACATGTTCGTGCCGCGCGCCCTGCACCGGCGCGGCATGGCGCGCCGGCTGTGGCAGGCCGCCCGCGATGCGTCCTTGGCCAAAGGCGATGTGACGGCCTTTACCGTCAACTCCTCAATGTATGCCTTGCCCCTGTACACCAGCCTGGGCTTTGTCGCCACGGGGCCGAAGGTGGAAATGGATGGCATCGCCTTCGTGCCGATGCGCATGGAATTGACGGCCTGATTACCAGCGCACGATCTTGCCCGGATTCATGATGTTCTTCGGATCGAGCGCGTGCTTGAGGGCGCGCATGGTGTCGATGGCGCCCTCGCCATGTTCTTCCACGAGGAAAGCCATCTTGTGCATGCCCACGCCGTGTTCTCCCGTGCACGTGCCATCCATGCCGATGGCGCGCGTGACCATGTCGCTGTTGACCTTTTCCGCGCGCGCGATGTCGGCCGGGTCGTCGGGATCGACCAGCATCTGCACGTGGAAATTACCGTCGCCGACGTGGCCGATGATGGCGTAGACGAGGCCCTGCGTTTCGCAATCGGCCTTGGTGGCGAGGATGCATTCGGCCAGGCGCGAAATCGGCACGCAGCAATCGGTGGAAATGGCGCGGCTGCCGGGGCGCATCTGCAGCAGCGCGAAATACGCGTTGTGGCGCGCGGCCCACAGGCGCGAGCGGTCTTCGGGGCGGCTGGCCCACTCGAAATCGCTGGCGCCGTGTTCGGCCGTGATGGCTTGCACCAGCTGCGCTTGCTCGGCCACGCTGGCCGGCGTGCCGTGAAATTCAAACAGCAACAAGGGTTTCTCCGGCAGCGCCATCTTGTCGTAGGCATTGATGGCTTTCACGCCATTTTCATCGAGAAACTCGACCCGTGCCACAGGAATACCCATCTGGATGGTCTGGATCACGGCGCTGACGGCTTCGCCCGTGCCGGGGAACGAGCATACGGCCGCCGAGATCGCTTCCGGCAGCGGATACAGTTTGACCGTCACTTCCGTGATGATGCCCAACGTCCCTTCGCTGCCGACGAACAAACGCGTCAGGTCGTAGCCGGCCGACGATTTTTTCGCCCTGGTCCCCGTCTTGATGATGCGCCCATCGGCCGTCACCACCGTCAGGGCCAGCACGTTTTCGCGCATGGTGCCGTAGCGCACGGCGTTCGTGCCAGAGGCGCGCGTGGCTGCCATGCCGCCCAGCGATGCATTGGCGCCGGGGTCGATGGGGAAGAACAGGCCCGTGTCGCGGATTTCTTCGTTGAGTTGCTTGCGCGTCACGCCCGCCTGCACGGTGGCCGTCAAGTCTTCAGCATGCACCGCCACCATCTGGTGCATTTGCGACAGATCAATCGTCACGCCGCCATGCAGGGCCAGCACGTGGCCTTCGAGCGACGTACCGCTGCCGTAGGCGATGATGGGCACGTCGTGCGCGCTGCACAGCTTGACGGCGGCCGCCACTTCCTCGGTGGAATGGGCGAAGATGACGGCGTCCGGCAGCATGGGGGGATAGCTCGACTCGTCGCGGCCATGGTGTTCACGCATGGCTTGCGTCATGGAAAAGCGGTCGGCAAAGATCAGGAAAAGTACGGCAGCAAGGGATTCTGGCAGCGGTTTTTTCAGTACCGCCAACTGGTCAGTTTGATTCACGCGAGTCCTCCGTTTTTTTTATTCTACCCCGCGCTCGGGGATTTTATCGGTGGACTCTCGCATCAGCCGCGCTGATCGGGCTTGCCTGCCGGCGGCCCTGCCACTAGTGGGACGTGAGCATGTCACCCTGGTGACGATGTCCCAGTATCTCATAGCCGACGACCGTGATGACCGGTGCAAAGAGCAGAATGCCGAGGCATTCAACGATATTCGCGCCAAAGATCGCCGCCATGATCGCCGTCGCGATGACGGCAGCTGTTGCGAGCAGAAGCCATAAATGCAGTTGATCGTAGCGGCGCACAAGAAAATAGTGGAGCGCATAAATCAAGGCGAGAAAAATGGTCACGGGAATCGCGGTGGCGAGCAGGGCCGGGAGTGTGCCGATATGGGCCTTGTTTTCAATCAGGTTCGCCGCGACGTCAAGACCCGCGCCCGTTGCCACAATAGATGCAATGATCAGTATCTGCCCATAGCTCCAGATGAAAGCGCGTGAGCGATGCACGTGCAGCACATGCGCCGACGGCAGAATGGAGTACACCCACCACATGCCAAAGGTCAGCCCGACGCCTGCAATGCAAGCGAGTGCCGTTTCCAGCGTCCAGCCCTGGTGCTCCATTTCGGCAGACAAGGTCGCGACCGTACCGACCAGTCCTTCACCCAAGGCAAGGATGGCGAACAGGCTGTAGCGTTCGGCAATGTGCTCCGCGTGCCAGGGCGTACCGCCATCCTGGCGCTCCGCCAGCACGGGGCCGGCAAACTCGATGAGAAACCAGAGGACAACCAGGGCAATGGTCACGCCCATCGAGAAAGGGAAAAGAATAATCGCTATCCAGCCTATCTGTGCAATCGTAATGGCAGCGGCATAGGTGAGGCACGCGCGGCGCCGCGCGAGGTCTTGCCTCGCTGCCCGCAACCATTGAAATATCAGCGCCACGCGCATGATCACGTAGCCGAGTACCATCACCGAGTTATCCAGCTGCTGGCCGTGTTCGAGTGACGAGAACAGGCGCGGCAAGCCGACCGCCAGCACCAGCACGCCCGTCATCTGTACCATCGTGGTGATGCGGAAAATCCAGTCGTCAGTGTCGTAGGCGGATGCAAACCAGGTGAAATTGAACCAGGCCCAGCAGATGCAGAGGCTGGCGAAGCCAAACCCGATGAGTGCGCTGGCGTAATGGCCTGCCGCGAGCGCGTGTGCAAACTGGGCGGCGGCAAACGCAAAGCATGTGACGAAAGTCAGGTCGAATAACAATTCCAGGGACGATGCGACGCGGTGTGGTTCGTGCGGATCGCGTCCTGACATCCGCCGTAGGTGATGGTGGAAAACTTTGACAACAGAATCAGATGTGCTCATGCTTTATTCCTCGCCTGCGTACGCGATATATCAAGGTGGTTTCAAGAATCAGGTACGGAGTAGCCCGCGAATTGTCCATATGGGAAAATTCAGGCATGGCCCACCCCGGTCAAGCTCTGTCAGGCGGGAAAATCCGTAGATGCGGAGAGGTCGCGCCACGTATGCATTTCCTGTGCCACAAAGGCGTTTTTTGCGGCAATCGCAGCCAGCGTGTCGGTGCCCATGGGAAGACGCAGTGGCGGATGGGGCGCGTCTGCAAGGCGGAGCATGGCGGCCGCCAATTTTTGGGGATCACCGGGCTGATTGTGGTTCAGCGCCAACGCCTGTTTGCGCACGGCGCCCGAAGTCGCCGCGTAATCGCCAATTTCATCGGGCGCTACGAGCAGCGACGATGCATCCAGGAAATCGGTGCGGAAATAGCCTGGCTCGACGACAGTGACGTGAATTCCCAGTGGCTTGAGCTCGGTATGCATGGCCTCGGTGATGCCTTCGACGGCAAATTTTGTCGATGAATACACCCCGAATCCTGCTGCAGCCTGATAGCCGCCTATCGATGAAATATTGATTACGTGACCGGAACGCTGCGCCCGCATTATAGGCAGCACGGCGCGCGTCACGTTCAGCAAGCCGAAGACATTCGTGTCAAACATCCGTCGCACATCCGCATCGCCAGACTCTTCCACGGCAGCCAGCAGACCGAAGCCCGCATTATTGACGAGCACGTCAATACGCCCAAAATGCTCCAGCGCAATGCGCACGCCCAGCCTGGTTTGCTCCTCATTCGTCACGTCGAGCGCAATCGGCAGCAACGCGGCGGACGTGCCAAGCCGTTCGATGATCGCGGCGACGTTACGCCCGGTTGCGACCACCGCATTGCCGTCCGCCAGTGCCGCCTCTGCAATCAATGCGCCGATGCCTCTTGACGCACCGGTGATTAACCAGACGCGCTTGAATTCATGCTGTTGAACGTTATTCATCATTCTGCTCCCGAGGTGGTGAAGGGGCGAATGATAAAAGCAAAAATTGGCATGAACTAGTGGTCAAATGCTAGAATGATAATCAACTAAAACTTGCTAATCATCATCGCTCCATGAACGATATCCGCGCCATCACCGTCTTCGTCCGCACGGCAACGCTGGGCAGTCTGTGGCGCGCGGCCATTGACCAGGGCATTTCGCCACAGGCGGCCAGCCAGTCGGTGATCCAGCTGGAAAAATCACTTGGCGTGCGCCTGTTCCATCGGACCACGCGCAAGCTGAGTTTGACGGAAGAGGGCCAGCGCTTGTTCGATAGCGTGAAACCGGCACTTGCCATACTGTCGTCGTCCCTCGACGAAGCGCGCCGGTCCAAGGAAGAAGTCAACGGGATATTGCGCATCAACGCTCCCCGGTCGCTGGGGCTTTCGGTGCTTTGGCAATTTTTTGAATTATTTCAGCAGCATAATCCCAAAGTGCAGCTTGACATCCAGCTCGATGACCAGTTCACCGACCTGGTGAGCGGACGCGCCGATGTCGGCTTCCGGGGTGGGCCGCCGCCTTCGGCTGGGTCGATTGCGCGGCGGCTCATGCCCATCCAGTTGATCGTCTGCGCATCGCCGGACTACATCCAACGCCACGGCGCTCCTCAAACGATAGACGAACTGAGCCAGCACAGCTGCACCGGCTATCGGTGGGCAAATACAGGCAAGGTTGCGCAATGGCAGTTTCAGATCGGCGACGAGATTGTGCATCGGGACATCCCGGCAGTCATTTGCGTGAATGACACCGCGATGGAGACACAGGCTGTGTTATCGGGTCTTGGTATTGGACAACTAGGTAGTTTCGAGGCCATGCCGCATATCCGCAGCGGCCGGCTTGTGCCTTTGCTCATGCAGCATGTCAGCGAATGCGGCGCCATCTATATCTATTACGGGCATCGAGCGGAACAGTCACTGCGGGTGAGGACTTTTATTGATTTTATGATCGGGAAACTCGCTGATAACCGTGCTTTTTTCCTGGATCGGTCCGAATTGGCCGCTTCCGTTCCTTTGCTGAAGGCACGTCTTCATGCACAGATCGGGGGCGCCGGGCGCCAGCGTTGATTTTTGCCAGTTGTAAAAAATTTTCATGGCGTGCCGTGCATTGGTTGTAAATGAGAATCATTTCCATTAAAATGCCCGCCAGTAGTTATTTTGCAATGCGTGCTTCCATCCGAAAGGCCATGCCCATGAGATTTCCCCTGTCCCTCGCCGCCGTGCTGCCCGCCTGCGTACTGGCCTTGAGCGCCTGCAGCAGCGTCGCACCCGTCACCGGTGCCGGCGCCACCGCCGTTGCGCCTGCCGCTGCGCAGGACGTGCGCCAGCTGGGCGAGATCGTCGACCTGCGCAGCGGCCAGCGCGTGACTGCCGAACAATTGCTGGCCCAGCTGGCCGCCGCGCCGCGGGTCATCGTCGGCGAGCAGCATGACCAGCTCAGCCATCACCAGATCGAGCAGTGGCTGTTGCAGCAACTGCAGGGCCAGCGTCCGCAAGGAAGCGTGCTGCTGGAAATGCTGAACCCGGACCAGCAGGCCAAGGTGGACAAGGTCAAGCCATGGCTGCAGACGGATCCCGTCGTGCGCCCAGAGCATGTGGCCGAGCTGGTGGCGTGGCAGCCGAGCTGGAAGTGGGAACAATATGGCGATCTGGTCATGACCGTGATGCGCGCGCCGTATCCCGTCTGGTCGGCCAACCTGGACCGCAGCGAGATCAAGCAACTGTTTATCGACAAGCCGGCCGTGCAGGGCAAGCACTCGAACCTGGCCAACGATGCCAAGGTGCATGAGAAATTGAAGGACATCATCCGCGTCATGCACGACAACCAGATCGACGAACCGCGCCTGGCTGCCATGCTGTCGGTGCAGCAGCAGCGCGACCGCCGCATGGCCGAGCGCCTGCTGGCCGCGCCCGCGCCGGCCGTGCTGATCGCCGGCGCCTACCATGCGCACAAGGACCTGGGCGTGCCGCTGCACGTGCAGGACTTGACGGGTGGCGCGGCGCCGCTGGTGCTGGTGCTGGCGCAGCAGGGCGCCACGGTGCTGGCGCCGCAGGCCGATTTCGTCTGGTTCACGCCGGTTGTTGCACCTGCCGTCGCCAGCGCCAAATAATTTTTTGTATGTCCGCCGGGCGTTCTGCCCGGCACTCTCCCCCAGCAAGCTCCCCCGCAGCAGCCAGGTAGTCCGTCCGATTTTTTTGCATGCGCGTGCGCGCCGTTGGCGCAGCCATGCCTGTTACCTGTCAAAGTTCTCATGCGTATCTTTTTTCTTAAAGCCGCCAGCTGCGGTGCCGTTCTTTCCCTCTGTCACGCCACCGCGCAAGCGTCCGCCTTGCCGCATGACATGTCGCCGCTGGGCATGTTTTTCGCCGCAGACCAGGTCGTCAAAAGCGTGCTCATCGGCTTGCTGCTCGCCGCGCTGGCTACCTGGGTGGTCTTGCTGGTGAAAGGCGCCAGTTTGCTGCACGCCCGGCGCGAAGCGGCGCAAGCCGTCGCTGTGCTGAAGACGGCGATCTCCTTGCCGGACGCGGCAGCAAAGAGCGGGGCGTCCATGCTGGCGCAGCAGCTGCTCGGCGACGTGCAGCAGGAACTGAAGTTGTCGCACGCCAATGCACCGGCTGCGGCCCTGAAGGAGCGGGTTGGCTTTCGTCAGGAGCAGTGGATCGCGCACAATGTACGCAGCATGACGCAAGGCATCGGCCTGCTGGCCAGCATCGGCGCCGTGGCGCCGTTTGTCGGCCTGTTTGGCACCGTGTGGGGCATCATGAACAGTTTTATCGGCATCGCCGTCAGCCAGAGCACGAATCTGGCGACAGTCGCGCCTGGCATCGCGGAAGCTTTGCTGGCCACCGCCCTGGGCCTGATGGCGGCGATACCCGCCGTTGTCATTTATAACGTACTCAGCCGCGGCATCAACCAGTACAAGGCGCAGCTGCGCGCCGCTTCCGCGCAAGTGCTGTTGATGCTGAGCCGCGACCTCGACACGCGCCAGCAGGCCTGAACCATGGCGTCCCTGTTTCCTTCGTCGGACGACGACACGGCCGATATGCCGGAGTTGAGCGAGATCAATGTCACGCCCTTC
Organism: Janthinobacterium sp. NKUCC06_STL; assembly: GCF_019345455.1. NCBI lineage: Bacteria > Pseudomonadati > Pseudomonadota > Betaproteobacteria > Burkholderiales > Oxalobacteraceae > Janthinobacterium > Janthinobacterium sp. NKUCC06_STL. The sequence continues at coordinate 881,814 of NZ_JAHKQY010000001.1, read as the reverse complement.
ATCGACGTGATGCTGGTGCTGTTGATCATTTTCATGGTGGTCTCGCCGCTGGCCACCGTCGACCTGAAAATCGACTTGCCGGCCGCCACGGCCAAGCCCGAACCGCGACCCGAAAAACCGCTGTTCGTTTCCCTGAAAGCCGACCACAGCCTGTACCTGGGGGAGTCGCCCGTGGCGCGCGAGCAGCTGGGCAGCTTGCTCGATGCGCAAACGGGCGGCGACCGCCAGCGCACGCTGTTTTTCCAGGCCGACAAGCAAGCGACATATGAACACGTGCTGGGCGTCATGGACGCGCTGCGCCAGGCCGGCTATCTGAAAGTGGGCCTGGTGGGCCGGGAGGGCGGGTGAATCCGCGTCCGGTATTGAGCTGGGGCATCGCCACGTCGCTGGTGGCGGCCGCCGCGCTGGCGCTGCTGTTGTGGGCCAGCTGGCAACCCGTCACCGTCGTGCCCGCCAACCCGGCGGCCAGCGTGATGCTGGTCTTTGCCGCGCAAGCGATGTCGCCCGAGACACAGGTGGCGCATGCCGTGGGCGCGCGCCAGTCGGCGGCGTCCAGCGCCGCCCGGCCGCCCAAGAGTGCAGTCAGGCAAGAGACGCTACCGGTGCTGGCGCGTGCCGCCGCGCCGGACATCGTCGCCGCGGAAAAAGAGGCGAAGGCGGAAACCAGTCCGTCGCCCGATCCCGGCAAGGATGCCGCGAAGGAAGCGTCACTACCCGCGCAGGCCAGCAGCAGCGCCACACCGGCGCCAAGCCCCATGCGCGGTCCGCAGGCGGCGCCGTTCAACAGCGATATGCCGTCGACCAGTGCGGCGCCGGCCAGCTGGCAAAGCCAGGTGCTCGGCCATCTGGCCCACTTCAAGCGCTATCCGGGCGATGCGCGCCAGCGCAACAAGGCTGGCGCCGCCTGGGTGCGCTTCCAGGTAGACCGCGACGGCAAGCTGCTGGCCAGCGAACTGCTCACCTCGTCGGGCACGGTGCTGCTCGACCGCGAAGCCTTGCAAGTGCTGCAGCGCGCGCAGCCGCTGCCGGCGCCGCCCGCCAGCGTATTGCGACAGGGCACGGTGACGGTCACCTTGCCCGTGTCGTTCAAGCTCGACGTCAGGAACTGCCACGGCGCCAGCTGAATTTTTCAATCACATAAGAAATCGAGGGTGTATGCATATCAAGACAATGACGCAGGCCGTGGGCATCTGCATGGCTTTGCTCGCGCAGCAGGCATGGGCGCAACAGGCGCAAGACAGTGGCAAGGTGGAATTTTCGCCGCTGAATGTATCGGGTGAAACGGTTCCCGTGGAACAGCAGGCGCTGGAAAAACCGGGCGCCGTCAGTGCGCGCGGCGCCGATACGCGCTTGCAGCCCGTGGACCAGATCGTGCGCAGCATGCCGGGCACGTTTACCCAGATCGACCCGGCGCAGGGCGCCGTCAGCGTCAACATCCGCGGCCTGTCGGGCCTGGGGCGCGTGAACATGATGGTCGATGGCGTGAGCCAGAATTACTATGGCAGCGCGCCGTCGTCCGTGTCGCACGGCGGCGTGCCCAGCAGCCAGTTCGGCGCCCTGATCGACCCGAACTTCATCATCGGCGTGGATGTGTCGCGCGGCAATGTCGTCGGCGGCGACGGCGTCAATGCATTGGCTGGCAGCGCCAATTTCCGCACCATCGGCGTCGATGACGTCGTGTTCGCCGGCGAAAAAACGGGGGTGCGCACGAAGATGTCGACCGGCAATAACGGCGTGGGCCGCAGCGCCATGCTGGCCGTGGCCATGAAAAACCCCGCCTTCGATGGTGGCAGCGTGGGCTTCATGGCCGCCACCAGCGCTAGCGTGATCGGCAACAACTACAAGAATGCCAAGGGCGTCAACAGCGAGGAATTCGGTTTCGGCTACAACCGCTATTACAAGCAGAAACCCAAGTCGCAACTGCTGAAGCTGGACCTCAAGTTGAGCGACTTCCACGCGCTGGAATTGTCGGCGCGCGATTACCGCAACACGTTTACGCGCCGCGATATCCAGAGCAATGACTACTACGTGAAATATCACTACACGCCGTTTTCGGAATTGATCGACCTCAATGTGGTAGCCAGCAGCAGTCGCGGCAACCAGAAATACATGCCCGAGGCGCTGACCAATTTCATCAACACGAATGCGGCCAACCGCGCCGACGCCATCGACATCAACAACACCAGCAGTTTCAAACTGGCCGGTGGCGACGCGCTGGTGACCATAGGCGGCAAGCTGATGCGCAATAAATACAGCAAGCACGTGGAAAGCCTCGTCGACGATCCCGACAACCCCGAGGCGAACCAGCAATCGATTGAAAACAATACGTTTGGCCCCGAGGGCGTGCAAAAGATCAGCAGCCTGTATGCGGGCCTGCAATACAACCGTGGGATTGTGCAGGTCAATGCGGGCCTCAACACCACGCACTTTGATTTGACCGGCTACAAGCCTGCCTGCGATCCGCGCGTGCAATGTTTCCCGCAAGGGGCGAGCAATATTGCGCTCAAGGAGCATGGCATCAATCCTTCGCTGCTCGTTTCCGCGCAAGTGACGCCGTGGTTCCAGCCATTCGCCAGCGCCGAGCGCACCATGCGCGGGCCGAATCCGCAGGAAGTGTTTTTCTCGAATGACGGCGGGGCCTCGATGAATCCGTTTTTGAAAGGCGAGCGGGCCAGCACCTATCAGCTGGGTTTCAATTCCAGCCTGCATGGTTTGCTGAGCAAGAATGACGTGCTGAACTTCAAGGCCCTGTATTTCAAGAGCAAGATCGACGGCTATATCACCAGTCAGTCCTTCCTCGTGTGCGACCGCGGCCGCAAGTGCAATATCGCAGAAGTGCTGGCCAACGACTGGCAGAATGTGGATGACTACATGACGAACATGTATATCTACATCAACTCGGCCACGCCCGTGTATTCGCGCGGATGGGAGCTGGAAGCGCAATATCAGCTGGGGCCGGCCTATGCGCGCCTGTCGTACACGCGTGAAACGACGCGCCAGCCCACGTCAATCGCCAGTGCCTGGTTTGGCGCGGCCGACATCAGCGAGCTGCCCAGCGTGTACTACAACCTCGACGTGGGTACGCGATTGCTGGACAACAAGCTGGAAGTGGGCGCCATCCTCAAGCATACGGGCTCGAACCGCCGCCTGTCGCCGGACAATGAAGCCGATGAAGCGACGGGCGAAGTGCTCAAGGCCGACAATCCAAAGATCCCGGCCGTGATCGACTTGTACGCGAGCTGGCAGGTGACAAAAAATCTGTTCCTGCGCCTGTCCGTGCAAAACGCCATGAACAAGGATTTCTCGGAAGCGCTGAACCGTTTGAACTCGATGCCGTCCCAGTCGCAGGACAACACGCCGCTGAGCACGGCGCGGGGCCGGACGTATGTGGCGGGGCTGGAGTACCGTTTCTAGTTTAAAGCTGGGGTCAGACCCGGCGGGTCTGACCCCAAATGAGGCCAACTGTTTAATATTCGCGTGGAGTCGTTCCATAATAGCTATGGATCGACGTCGCCCATGCTTGGTCCGCCATGTTCGGCCAGTTATCCGTATCGAAGCCGGGCGCGTTTTCGATGCGTTCCTTGTCGACGTTGAGGGTGAAGCGCTTGTTGACGGTGTCGAGCAGCAGCGCTTCCCACGGCACGGCGAACAGCTTTTCGCCGATGGTGAAGACACCGCCGTGCGACATGACGGCGTAGGCGATTTTGCCGCTGCGCATGTCGATCATGATTTCCTTGATTTCGCCCAGATGTTCATCCTTGGCGTTGTGCACATGGTCGCCGATCAGGGTGTCGGCGCCCATCAGTTCGGGGCCGGGACCTTTGTGGCCGCGGTTGACATACATGCCGTAGGCGTCGCGTTCTTCGTAGCTCATGATGGACCTCCTGTTGAAAATGCCAGTCTGCCGCCAGGGCGCGGCAGGGTCTGTTCGCTCGCCCACACAAAGTATGGAATTGGAAATATTTCAATTATTGCCAACTTGCAATTTTGTTGTGCGTAGACAGCAGGAGGGGGAGGGATAGTCGGTATTTGCCGCAAATTTCCGCGCGCGGGGAGCGACGCAGGCGGGCTTTAGTGTATAATTTCAATTTCCCGCACGTGCCGTTCGGCACCATCTGCAATGACCAAATTTGTCTTCGTCACTGGTGGCGTTGTGTCTTCCCTTGGAAAAGGGATTGCCGCCGCCTCCCTCGCCGCGATCCTCGAATCGCGCGGCCTTAAAGTCACCATGCTCAAGCTCGACCCGTATATCAACGTCGATCCTGGCACGATGAGCCCTATGCAACACGGTGAAGTATTCGTCACCGATGACGGGGCCGAAACCGACCTCGACCTCGGTCACTACGAGCGCTTCATTTCCACTCGCATGAAAAAGGTGAATAACTTCACCACTGGCCAGATCTATGAATCGGTGATCCGCAAGGAACGCCGGGGCGAATATCTGGGCAAGACCGTGCAGGTGATTCCGCATATCACCAATGAAATCCAGGATTACATCCGCCGTGGCGCCGAAGGCTACGACGTGGCCCTGTGCGAAATCGGCGGCACCGTCGGCGATATCGAATCCTTGCCCTTCCTGGAAGCGGCGCGTCAGCTGAGCCTGCGCGCCGGCCGCAAGAACACGGCTTTCGTCCACCTGACCCTGGTGCCTTACATCGCCTCGGCCGGTGAACTGAAGACCAAGCCGACCCAGCACTCGGTGCAAAAGCTGCGCGAAATCGGCATCATGCCGAATGCGCTGCTGTGCCGCGCCGACCGCGCCATCCCGGAAGACGAACGCGCGAAAATCTCGCTGTTCTCGAATATCGAAGAGCAGGCCGTCATTTCCGTGTGGGACGTCGACACCATCTACAAAGTGCCGCAAATGCTGCACGACCAGGGCCTCGACAAGATCATCTGCGACGCGCTGGACCTCGATCCGGCACCGGCCGACCTGTCGATCTGGAGCAAGCTGATCTACACGATGGAGCACCCGAAGGCGGAAGTGACCGTCGGCATGGTCGGCAAGTATGTCGAGCTGACCGAGTCGTACAAGTCGCTGATCGAAGCGCTGCGCCACGCCGGCATCCACACGGAAAGCCGCGTCAACATCGAGTACATCGATTCGGAAGAAATCGAAACGACCGGTTGCGAGAACCTGGGCAAGTATGATGCCATCCTGGTACCGGGCGGCTTCGGCAAGCGCGGCGTGGAAGGCAAGATCAAGGCGGCCCAGTTCGCCCGTGAAAACAAGATCCCTTACCTGGGCATCTGCCTGGGCATGCAAGTGGCCCTGATCGAATACGCGCGCAACAAGGCAGGCATGCCGAACGCGAATTCGACCGAGTTCGACCTTGATACGGATCAACCTGTCGTTGCACTGATCAATGAGTGGCAAAACCACGATGGTAAAGTCGAGTTGCGCGATGAAAACTCGGACCTGGGCGGTACCATGCGCCTGGGCGCGCAGACCTGCGCCGTCAATCCGGGCACCCTCGCCGCCGAGATCTACGGCAGCGTGGTGACCGAGCGTCACCGTCATCGCTACGAAGCCAATAATCACTACCTGGCCCGTGTCGAAACGGCTGGCCTGATCGTGTCGGCCCGCACGCCGAGCGAAGATTTGTGCGAAATCATGGAATTGCCACGCACGGGTGAAAATTCCCACCCATGGTATATGGGCGTGCAATACCATCCTGAGTTCAAGTCGACGCCACGCACCGGCCATCCGTTGTTTACCTCGTTCATCAAGGCAGCGCTGGCGCACAAAGAAGCCAACGCCGCTGCGCAATAACGCGGTCGATCGCGACAGTATTACCCGTAAGACAGCTCCCGGCCAGATCGTTCCCGCCGGGAGTTTCTTTGCCCCCTTTGTGCAATTGCGCATCAGAACGCAGTGTGCAGCCCCCTGTTAAGCTTAACTTTGGAGAATGACATGAGTGCTATTGTTGATATTATCGGTCGCGAAATCCTGGACTCGCGCGGTAACCCGACCGTCGAATGCGATGTGTTGCTGGAATCGGGCGTGATGGGCCGTGCGGCCGTGCCGTCGGGTGCCTCGACCGGTTCGCGCGAAGCCGTGGAATTGCGCGATGGCGACGCCAAGCGCTACTTCGGCAAGGGCGTGTTGCAAGCATGCGAAAACATCAATACCGAAATCTCCGAAGCCATCATGGGCCTGGACGCCAATGAACAGGCTTTCCTGGACCGTACCCTCATCGACCTGGACGGCACGGAAAACAAATCGCGCCTGGGCGCCAACGCCATCCTGGCCGTCTCGATGGCCGTTGCCAAGGCTGCCGCCGAAGAAGCGGGCTTGCCGCTGTACCGCTATTTCGGCGGTTCGGGCGCCATGCAGATGCCAGTGCCGATGATGAACGTCATCAACGGCGGCGCACACGCCGACAACAACCTGGACATCCAGGAATTCATGATCATTCCCGTGGGCGCGCCATCGTTCAAGGAAGCCGTCCGCTACGGCGCGGAAGTGTTCCACACGCTGAAAAAGATCCTGCACAAGAAGGGCCTGAACACCAACGTGGGCGACGAAGGCGGTTTCGCGCCATCGCTGGCCAACCATGAAGAAGCCATCAAGCTGATCATCCAGGCTATCGAAGAAGCGGGCTACGAGCCAGGCACGCAGATCGCCATCGGCCTCGATTGCGCCGCGTCCGAGTTCTACAAGAACGGCAAGTACGAAATGGAAGGCGAAGGCCTGAGCCTGACCGCTACCGAGTTCACCAACCTGCTGGCGACCTGGTGCGACAAGTACCCGATCATCTCGATCGAAGACGCGATGCATGAAGGCGACTGGGACGGCTGGGCGATTCTGACGGCGGAACTGGGCAAGAAAGTGCAACTGGTCGGCGACGACCTGTATGTCACCAACACCAAGATCCTGAAAGAAGGCATCTCGAAAGGCATCGCCAATTCGATCCTGATCAAGATCAACCAGATCGGCACCCTGACGGAAACCTTCGCCGCCATCGAAATGGCCAAGCGCGCCGGCTACACGGCCGTCATTTCGCACCGCTCGGGCGAAACGGAAGACTCGACCATCGCCGATATCGCCGTTGCCACGAACGCCCTGCAGATCAAGACCGGCTCGATGTCGCGTTCGGACCGCATGGCCAAGTACAACCAGCTGCTGCGTATCGAGGAAGATCTGGGCGACATCGCCAGCTACCCTGGCCGCGATGCGTTCTATAATCTGAAGTAAGCTGATGTAAAACCCACTGGCCGGCCGGAGATATCCGGCCGGTTTGTTAACTGAATACCCCATGCGCCTGATTACGCTCGCCCTGGCAGCCCTGCTGCTGTTGATTCAATTTCCCCTCTGGCTGGGCAAAGGCGGCTGGCTGCGTGTTGCCGACATGGAAGCCCAAGTGGCGGTGGCGAATAAAAAGAATATGGAATTGAAGGCGCGCAACGCCAAGCTCGAATCCGAAGTGCGCGACCTGAAAGATGGGACGGGCGCCGTCGAAGAGCGTGCCCGCTACGAGCTGGGCATGGTCAAACAGAATGAGATTTTCGTGCAGATCGTGCGCAAGGGACAAACCCCGCCACTGCTGGAAACGCCGGTGGACGCCGCTGCGCCACACTAAGATAGTACTACTTCCCGCTTGCCAGCCTGGACCGATTGCCAGGCTGACCTGTCACATGACTACTTTGTTACCTTGTTACCTTCTTACCTTGTACTGCTGCACACGACTGGCCGCATGGCGCGGCGTGCTGCTGCCTTGCTGCTTGCTGATCAGAAACGGGCCTTGCCGGTCGAGATCAGGTAAAAATGGATGCTGGTGACCACGACGGCGACAGCGATCAGTGCGGTTTCGAGAAATATCATATAAAAATCCTTTCAGTGTTTTTTATCCGCGCGACGCCAGGAAGCGCAATTCTGCGGCCAAGTTCGGCATCAGGTTTTCGTAACGGGCCGCTTCCGAGTTCAGCAGGGCGATATCGCGCTTGCTTGGGCGCACATAGCGCTGTTCTTCGACGTTGCTGGTGCTGATGTTCGTGGCGATGACTTCCTTCTGTGCCAGTTCGCTGTACGGCTTGGAAGCGAGCAGGGCGCCCAGGAAAGCGCGCGTGGCGCGGCCCAGGTTGCTGAAGTAGTTGTCGTTGTCGTTGCTGTAGGTGTTGGTAAAAGTGGACATATGCCCTCCATGAATGGTCTGTTGTTGCATTGCACAATAATGGAGTTTGCGATATGCGTCCAATTTCAAATTCCAATTTCAGAAATTCAAGAAACGAATAATAAGGGCGTAGCCATCGGCCACGCCCTGAAAATGAATTTGTTACGAAATGTTTATCCTGCGGTTTATCCTGCGGCGATGCGTCCCAAACCCGGATCGTCGCTGAAAAAGCCGTCGAGTCCCGTCTCGATGTAGCGCCGCATTTCCGCCACGGAACCGGCTTCGTTGCGCGCATTTTCGCCATTGTCGTCGCGGAAGTCAGCCGCCAGGAAACGGTTTTCCGGGCGGAAGGTCCACGTATGCAAGAGCAAGCCCGCCTGGTGCGCATCGTCGACGATGGACGAAGGTTTTGCCAGGCGCTGGTCGGCGCCCAGCGCGATGATTGCTCGCGTGGGCGGCGCCACCACGTCGGCATAGGCGGCGATGTCGCGCAGGCCGGCTGGCGTGATCATTTGCCCGAAGGTCAGCTTGCCGCCTGCCTTGGCCACGTCCATCGGGCGGATATCGCCACCCACCACCAGCTGCATCAGGCGCACGTTGGCGCGCCGTCCCAGTTTCTCGCGCAGGTATTTCAAATTTGCCACTTCGAAGGATTGGATTTCGATCGGCGCGCGGCGCGTGTACTCGTGCGCGAGCAGGGTCGACAGGAAGCGGTCTTCCAGCGCCAGGCCCGCATCGCGGAAGTAGGTCGAGCTTTTCAGCTCCGGCACGAGGCCGATGATGCGTCCGCTGGCGGCTGATTGCGCTGCAACAAAATCGATGATTTCTTCCCAGGTCGGGATCTGGAATTGTCCATCGTACAAGGTGTTGCCGGTGCGTACTTTCGGCAGCCGTTCGATGGCGCGCAGGGTCTTCAGTTCGGCCAGGGTGAAGTCGTCGACGAACCAGCCTTCGTGCCATTCGCCATCGACCATCTTCTTGCCGCGCCGGCTGGCAAACTCGGGCCGGCGCGCCACGTCGGTGGTGTCGATCAGATTGCTTTCGTGGCGCGCCACGAGGATGCCGTCGCGCGTGGCGACCAGGTCCGGCTCGACGTAGTCGGCGCCGTCGAGGATGGCCTTGGCGTAGGACGCCAAGGTATGCTCGGGACGCAGGGCGCTGGCGCCGCGGTGGGCGAATACCAGCGGACGGGCCGGTGGCGCAGCCAGCAGGCCGGCCGCAAAGCCGGGCGCGGCCGCCAGGGCCAGGCCGCCCACGGCCGCCCGGACGAAGCTGCGGCGCGAAAAGTGACGCCGGGGCAGCACAGGGGCGATATGCGGCGTGCGCATCAGAAATCCGCCGTCAAGGTGAGGAAGCCCTGGCGCGGGGCGATCGGGAAGGTGTTGTAGGTCTTGTCGGCCGCGCCGACCACCACGTTCAGCGAGCCTTCGCGGTTGGCCAGGTTGCTGACGTTGACACGCCAGCGCGGGTTTTTCAGCCAGCTGGCCATGGCAGGCAGCTTGCCCGACACGCCCAGGCCCATCAGGAAGTAACTGGGGACCGATAAATCGTTGGTGTATGTCGCGTAGCGTTTGCCCACATAGTCTCCCGTCAGTTGTACTTCGATATCGCCGAACGTCGCGGAAGCAACAAACTTGTTCAGCCATTCCGGCGAGCCGGGCACGTTCTTGCCGGCCGTCAGCACCAGCGCGGCGCCATTGTTGTAATTGTCCGCGTACTGCGAGCGGTTGTACGACAGGGCATTGTAGAACGAGAAATTGTTGCCGAAGTGGACGGTGCCCGCGATATCGATGCCGTCCGTGCGCACGCTGCCCACGTTGGCCAGCACGGGGTTGCCGCCTATGATGGAGGAAATCACAGGGGTTGGGCTGATCTGCAGCAAACGGTTGCTGAAATCGACGTGGTAGACGTTGACCTGGCCATCGATGGCCGTGATGGCGCCCAGGTTCAAGGCGTGGCTGCCGCGCACGCCCACTTCATAGGTGAGGGCCGTTTCCGGCTTGGCATCACGCTTGAACAGGTCGAACGCGGCCTGGCTCGACAAGCTCCATGGCGAGGCGCCGCCACCGCCATAGGTGACGAACTGGCGCATGTTTTTCTGAATGTTGAAATACAGCTGGTCTTGCGGCGTGACATCCCAGCGCGCGCCCACTTGCGGCAAGAACCATTTTTTCGTGTTGATGGTGCCGACCGGCAAGGCCGTCGAACCGCCGGAAATGGCGCCTTTGGCCGGCTGCACGGGGAACTGGCCATCGGCGAATTGCAGGCTGGACTTGAAACCGGCCTGCAGGGCGATATCGGGGCGGATGCGCCATTCATCCTGCAAGTGCAGCTGCACCACCTTGTTGTCGATCTCGCTGCCGTATTGCGTGATCAAAGGATTGCTGGGGCGGTCGTAGGGCGAGGTCGGGTTGTTGACGTCCAGCGCATACCAGCGGCGGTAGGCGGACGAGCGGTTCTGTTCCAGCCACAGGCCCGCTTCCAGCTGGTGTTCGCCGATTTCCTTGCGCAGGGTGGAAAGGAAGCCACCGCGCTTGATGTCATATTCCGTCGTGCGCACGGCGTAGCCCGAGTTGCCGAACACTTGCTTCAAATTCTGTTTCGGGTAGTACACGCTGAACAGGCCCGGCAAGCCGGCCACGCCGATGGGGCCGGCCACCACGCCCGCGCCGTCATCCTTGTGGTAATACACCTGGTTCGACCAGGTCATGCCTTCGGCCAGGTTGGCGTCGAACTTGGCATACGCCAGGTAATCGGTGCGCTGCGCATCGCTGTAGTAATTGCGGTAATTGTTGCCGTCCGCGGCAGGCGTGGCGCCCGTTGGCGACAAATAATTGAGGGCAGCCTTGAAGTCCGGATACAGGAAGGGGCGCGTGTACGGCGCGCTCGTTTCGCCGGCCACGTGCACGGTGCTGTCTTCGTTCGGTTCGATCTTGTCCGAGTAATTGAAGAACAGGGTCAGCTTGCCTGCCTCGCTGCGGTTGACGTATTTGGCGTTGAACTGGTCGCCGCCCTGGCGCGCATCGAAATCCCAGGCGCGCGCTTCGTGGTGCAGGATGGAAAAGTAGGCGCTGCTGCCGTCGCCGAAGGCGCCCGTGTCGTAGCGGGCAAACGTGCGCGAGGTGCGGTGGCTGCCCACGGTCTGCTGCACGCTGGCGCCCTGCGTGGCCAGCGGGTCGCTGGAATAGGTTTCGATGGTGCCGCCCAGGTTGCTGGTCGAGGCCGTGGCCAGGTCGCCCGCGCCCGACGACAGCACGACGCTGCGCACGTTTTCACTGATCACGGCGCGCTGCGGCGACAGGCCGTTGTAGTTGCCGTACTGCTGGTCGCCCAGCGGCACGCCATCCATGGTGTAACCGAGTTGTTGGCCGGAAAAGCCATGCACGAACAGCGACAGGTTTTGCTCGTTGTTGCCCCACGGGTCGGCCGTCTGGAAGCTGACGCCTGGCAGGGTTTGCAGGGCTTTCAGGGGATTCGTGCCGGGCAGGATTTTCTGGATTTCATTCTTGCTCAGGGCGACGGAAGAGCGCGTCTTGCGCGAGGAAATCTCCACGGTGGCCATCGGAGTATTGTCGTCGGCAGCCGGGGCGGCCGCTGCGGCCATGTCGGTAGTGGCCGAGGCCACGGCGGCGGCGACGGCCGTTTGCGCCAGGGCAGGCAAACTCAAGCCTGCGGCGCAAGCGCCCAGCAACACGTGGAAGGAATGGCGGCGCAGGGCCAGCGTCAAGTGGGTGGTCATCATCAGCCTGTGGAAAGTGGGGAGTAATACAAGCTGCGCAGCGTAACGGCGGCGCGTGACGGGCTGATGACGAACTGATGACGGAACGATGACAGTGGAAACAATTGCGCCGCCTCAAGGGCGGCGCGGCAGATTCATTACGAAACTGTAATGCTTAGTTGATGCTGGCTGCGGGTGGAATCAAAACTTCCGCTGGCGCATCCGTGATGAACAGCTGCGCGCAATCGACCTTGTCGAATTCATAGTGCTGGCCGCAGAAATCGCAGTTCACGCCCACCTGGCCCACTTCGTCGAGGGTGCTGTTGACTTCTTCCTCGCCCAGCATCTTGAGCATATTACCGACTTTTTCACGGGTGCAACTGCAATGGAAGCTTGGGTGCAGCGGGTCGAAGACGCGGATCGTTTCTTCCCAGAACAAACGCTGCATCAGGGTCTCGATGTCCGTCGACAGGATTTCCGCCTCTTTCAGGGTCGACGCCAGCATCACGGCGCGGTTCCACGTGTCCAGTGCCGCTTCTTCCGACACGGGCGTCGCTTCGGCCTTGCCGCCATGGTGGGGCAGCTTTTGCAGCAGCAGACCGCGCGAGACGGTGTCGTCCGTGGCCAGCCACAGACGCGTGTCGAGCTGTTCCGAGCGCAACATGTAGTTTTCGATCACGGTCGCCATGTCGTCGCCATCCAGCGGCACGATGCCCTGGTATGGTTGCTGGCCTGGCACCTTGTCGGCCGGATCCAGGGTGATGATGAAGCGGCCCTTGCCCGTGGCGTTGAGCAATTGCGGCACAGTGGCGACGTCGGGGATGGTGGCGTCCGGGTCCAGCTTGGCCGTGGCGCGCAGGCGCAGGTCGGAGTCGCACTCGACCACCATCAGGCGCACGGGACCGTCACCATGGATTTGCATGATGATGGAGCCGTTGAATTTCAGGTTGGCCGACAGCAGGGCGGCGGCGGCCACCATTTCGCCCAGTACTTTTTTCACGGCCGTCGGGTAGGCTTGGCGCGACACCACTTCTTGCCAGGTGCCGGACACGTCGATGAACTGGCCGCGCACGGCGGCGTTGTCGAAAATAAATTTTTGCAGGGTATCCTGGCCGCTAACGGCTGCGCTGACCGCGCCCGTGGTTTCAGTCGTCATTCTCTTATCCAATCTTCTTGAGTTGCGTATTAAATAGCTGGCCGCGTTGCACATAGTTCACGGCGTTGCTTTGTAGCCTGGTGATATCGTCTGCCGTCAGGACCCGCACGGCTTTCGCCGGTGAGCCGATGATCAGCATATTATCGGGAAATTCCTTGCCTTCCGTGACCAGCGCACCCGCGCCGACGAGGCAGTTCTTGCCGATCTTCGCGCCATTCAGGATCACGGCCTGGATGCCGATCAGGGCGCCATCGCCGATGGTGCAGCCATGCAACATTGCCTGGTGACCAATGGTGACGTTCGATCCGATGTCCAGCGGATAGCCCGGATCCGTATGCAGCACGGCGCCTTCCTGCACATTGCTGTTGGCGCCCACGGTGATGCGTTCGTTGTCGCCGCGAATCGTGGCGCCGAACCATACGGACGTATTCGCTTCCAGGGTCACCTTGCCGATCACATTGGCCGTGTCGGCAACAAAAGCGGAAGCATCAATCTGTGGCGCATCGGCGCCCAATTGGTAGAGTGTCATCGTTAGCCTGTGGCGGTCGTGGAAGCGCCGGGCACGGCCGGACGCGGAAGTTTTGCGCTATTTTACGCTGTTGCAGGGCAAGTCCGAACGTCGGGCGTTAATCCGGTATAATTATCGAACGGTCGTACTTTTATGCGCACCCTATCTACAGACACAGCATGTGGCGCCATCTGCGCCACTTTCAAGGCAGGCATCCGATGAAACCCATGAAACTTTCCCGTTCCGAATTCATCAACATCCGCGGCGCCCGCACGCATGTGCGCCACTGGGGCCGCGAAGGTGCGCCCATCCTGTTCATGGTGCACGGCTGGATGGACGTGGCCGCCTCATTCCAGTTCGTCGTCGACGAGCTTGCCGGCGACTGGCACGTGATCGCCCCCGACTGGCGCGGCTTCGGCCTCAGCGACTATACGCAATCGGACACTTACTGGTTCCCCGACTACCTGGCGGACCTGGACGCCATGCTGCTGCATTACTCGCCGGACGCGCCCGTCAACCTGCTGGGCCACAGCATGGGCGCCAACGTGGCCGGCCTGTACGCGGGCGTGCGGCCCGAGCGCATCAGCCGCTTCATCAACCTGGAAGGCTTCGGCATGATGGCAACAAAACCGGAGCAGGCGCCGGGCCGCTACGCCAAGTGGCTGGACGAATTGCGCGAGCCGCCCGCCATGCGCAGCTATCCCACGCAAAAGGCCGTGGCCGAGCGCCTGCAAAAGACCAACCCGCGCCTGCCGGACGAGCGCGCGGCTTTCCTGGCCGAGCACTGGTCGGCGCAGAACGAGGCGGGCGAGTGGGACATCATGGGCGACCCGCAGCACAAGCGGGTCAATCCCATCCTGTACCAGGTGGAAGAAGTGATGGCGTGCTGGCGCAGCATCACGGCGCCCGTGCTGTGGGTGGAAGCCGACGATACAAATATGTGGCAATGGATGGGGCCAAAGGAAGAGGCGCGCATTGAAATCGACCGGCGTTTGGCCTGCATCAAGGATGTGCGCTGCGAGATGATGGCGGATGCGGGCCACATGCTGCATCATGATCAACCGGCGGAGCTGGCGCGCCTGGTGGAAACCTTCCTGGCGCAGTAATGCGCTAACGCGACTTCCTTATCGGGCAAGCAGCGTACAATGAAAACTTCTTCCATGCTGAGCCCGTGCAGGGTATTGTTTTCACATGCTTAAAGTCGACCTGCATTGTCATTCGAATATCTCCGACGGCGTGCTGTCTCCCGCCGCCGTGGCCGCGCATGCTTGCCGCGCCGGCGTCGATGTATGGGCGCTGACGGACCACGATGAAGTGTCCGGTGTTGCCGCCGCGCGCACGGCTGCGCTGGACCTGGGCATGCGCTTCGTGGCCGGCGTGGAAATTTCCATTACCTGGGCCGGCCAGACCGTGCACATCGTCGGCTTGCAAGTCGATGAAAACAATCCGGGTCTGGTACAGGGCTTGCACCAGACGCGTTCGGGGCGCGATGCGCGTGGCCGCGAAATCGCCCGCCAGCTCGACCTGGCCGGCATCCCCGACGCCTATGAAGGGGCCTTGAAATTCGTCGGCAACCCGGACCTGATGTCGCGCACGCACTTTGCCCGCTACATCGTGGAAATGGGCAAATGCGCGAACATCCCTGACGTGTTCAAGAAATACCTGTCGGAAGGCAAGCCCGGCTACGTCGAGCACCGCTGGGCCACGCTGGCCGAAGCGGTCGGCTGGATACGCGGCGCGGGCGGTGTGGCCGTCATCGCCCATCCGGGCCGCTACCGCTTCAGCGACATGGCGCAAGGCGTGCTGTTCGATGAATTCAAGCAACTCGGCGGCTTGGCCATCGAAGTCGTCACGGGCAGCCACAGTCCGGACCAGTATCCGGAATACGCGCAACTGGCCAACGCCTACGGCTTCCTCGCTTCGCGCGGCACGGATTTCCATGCGCCGGGCGAATCGCGCGTGGATTTTGCCAAGTTGCCGCCTTTACCAGCGAATGTAACGCCTATCTGGCACGACTGGTTCTAGGGCGCGGCTTGCATGCGCCTGCCGCGCGGGCTTGAAAAGTCGCGGCTGCATACTTATCTTTTAGCTATTCTGTTTTTCCGGAGCCAACGCCCATGAAACGTATCGTCCTTTTTATTGCAACCAATCTGGCCGTGATGCTGGTGCTGTCGCTCGTGCTCAGTTTGCTGGGCGTAGGCAATCCGGCGCGTGGCAGTACCTTGAACCTGGGTAGCCTGCTCGTGTTTTCGCTGGTGGTGGGCTTCACGGGATCGATCTTTTCCCTATTGATCAGCAAACCGATGGCCAAGTGGAGCACGGGCGCGCGCGTGATCGACAACCCGACGTCGTCGACGGAATTGTGGCTGGTCAATACCGTGCGTGCGCTGTCCGAGCGGGCCGGCATCGGCATGCCGGAAGTGGCCGTCTATGAGGGCGACGCGAATGCGTTCGCCACGGGCGCCTTCAAAAATTCGGCGCTGGTGGCCGTCTCGACCGGCTTGCTGCAAAGCATGAACCGCGATGAAGTCGAAGCCGTGCTGGGCCACGAGATCGCCCACGTCGCCAATGGCGACATGGTGACCTTGACCTTGATCCAGGGCGTGGTGAATACCTTTGTCGTCTTCATGGCCCGCGTCGTGGGTTTCTTTGTCGACAATGTGCTGCTGAAAAATAACAACCGCGAAGGCGGCGGGCGCGGCATCGGCTATTTCGTCACCGTGATGGTGTGCGAAGTGATCTTTGGTCTGCTCGCTTCCATCATCGTCGCCTGGTTCTCGCGCCAGCGCGAATTCCGCGCCGATGCCGGTTCGGCCAAGCTGCTGGGCAGCCCCACGCCGATGATGCATGCGCTGGCCCGCCTGGGCGGCGTGCCGCCGGGTGAACTGCCGCAATCGATGCAGGCGCTGGGCATCAGCGGCGGCAATGGCGGCTGGGGCGCGCTGTTCGCCACCCATCCGCCGATCGAACAACGCATCGCCGCGCTGCGCGGCGTACAATAATGCTAACTTAACAAGCTGGTTCGCCAGAACGCTTACACATGAGTCAATTTTTCCAGATTCACCCTGACAATCCGCAATTGCGCCTGATCAAGCAGGCAGCGCAGATCATCCAGTCCGGCGGCGTCGTGGCCTTGCCCACGGATTCCTGCTACGCGCTGGTGTGCCAGCTCGACGACAAGGGCGCCGTCGAGCGCCTGCGCCGCATCCGTGGCATCGATGAAAAGCACCATCTCACCTTGCTATGCCGCGACTTGAGCGAGCTGGGCGTGTATGCCCGCGTCGACAACCGCCAGTTCCGCCTGCTCAAGGCTGCCACGCCGGGCGCCTACACCTTCATCCTGGAAGCGACCAAGGAAGTGCCGCGCCGCCTCAGTCATCCTTCGCGCAAGACCATCGGCCTGCGCGTGCCGCAGCACCGCATCGTGCAATGCCTGCTGGAAGAACTGGGCCAGCCGCTGCTGGGCGCGACATTGACCTTGCCCGGCGACGAGGATAGCCTGACGGATGCCGACACCATCCGCGAACGCCTGGAAAAACTGGTCGACCTGATCATCGATGGCGGCGTCTGCGCACATGGCCCCAGCACCGTGATCGACCTGACGGGGCCGGAGCCGGAAGTGGTGCGCGTGGGACGCGGCGACCCGGCCGTGCTGGGTTTGTAGTGGCTGGCGCAGGGCACCGGATTTACCTATCTTTAATGGCAACATAAGAAAGTGCCTGGGACGCCTCTGGTAGAATCGCGGTCATGAGCGATTTCAATACGATAGTCCAGACCGTTGCGGTGTACCTGGTGCCGGTGCTGTTTGCCATTTCCCTGCATGAGGCGGCGCACGGCTACGCTGCCCGCTATTTCGGCGACCCCACGGCCTCGAATGAGGGCAGGCTGAGCCTCAATCCCATCCGGCATATCGATCCTTTCGGCACGATCCTGCTGCCCCTGATGCTGTATTTCACGATCCAGGTGCCGTTCGGCTATGCCAAGCCGGTGCCCGTCGATTTCAGCCGCCTGCGCAATCCGAAGAAGCAGATGGCCTGGGTGGCGTTTGCCGGGCCTGGCGCCAATTTCGTCATGGGCTTCGGCTGGATGATCGCCTTTGTCGTGCTCAGCGTTATGCCGCCGACGGAAATGGGCATGTTTTTCCGCAAGATGGCGGGCGCCGGCGTCAGCGTGAATGCGGCCATGTTTGTCTTTAACCTGATTCCCGTGCCGCCGCTCGATGGCGGACGCATCATGACGGGCTTGCTGCCGATGCAGCTGGCGCGTCCTTACGCCAGCATCGAGCGCTACAGCCTGTATGTGTTCGGCGCCCTGGTGCTGCTGATGTACACGGGCGTATTGAACCGTGCCTTGCTGGCGGCGATCGAATTTGTCATCGGCATTTTTGTCACCCTGGTCACGCCCCTGACGGCCCTGTTGACTTGATGCCCGCAACTGGAAGTACGCAAATAATTGATGGAAGTACCGATGCAAGTAATTGAACCAACAATAGAAACTGAAGCGATTTCCGGCTGGTTGCGCCGCTGGGCGCCCCTGATCCCGGGCGGCGAAGTGCTGGACCTGGCCTGCGGCGCCGGCCGCCATGCGCGTCACCTGGTGAGCCTGGGCCACCCCGTGATCGCGCTCGACCATGATCCGGAAATGCTGGAAAAGGCGGCCGGCACGGGCATCACCACCTCGCTGGTGGACCTGGAAGCGCCAGGCGCCGTCTGGCCCTTCGCACCCGGTCGCTTTGCCGGCATCGTCGTCACCAATTATCTGCACCGGCCGCTGCTGGAGGCCATGATTGCCAGCCTGGCGCCCGATGGCGTGCTGCTGTATGAAACGTTTGCCGAGGGTAATGAGCAGTTCGGCAAGCCGTCGAATCCGAAGTTCCTGCTGAAGGACGGCGAAATGCTGACCTGGGCGGTGCAGCAGGGCTTGCGTGTGGTAGCGTATGAGGATGGGCGCGTGGAACAGCCAAAAGCTGCTCTGGTGCAACGAATTTGCGCCGTCCGGCCGGATTTTCCACGGTTGGCAGCGCTGCTGCCGACGTTTTGAGCGGCCATACTATGTCAGAATGCACCACAGGCGCGGGCTATCCGCTACAATCGTTGTTTTATTTATCGGCGCTATAAACTTACTATGATCAAGGGCAGCATTGTAGCAATCGTCACCCCGATGCACGCTGACGGCAGTCTGGACTTTCCAGGTCTGCGCAAGCTGATCGACTGGCATATCGCCGAGGGTACGGACAGCATCGTCATCGTTGGCACGACGGGCGAATCGGCAACAGTCAGCGTGGAAGAACACTGCGAACTGATCAAGTTGACCGTCGAACATGCCAAGGGACGCATTCCTATCATCGCCGGCGCCGGTGGCAACTCCACGGCCGAGGCCATCAAACTGACGCGCTATGCGAAAGAAGCGGGCGCCGATGCTGTCTTGCAAGTGGTGCCGTACTACAACCGTCCTACCCAGGAAGGCATGTACCAGCACTTCAAGGCCATCGCCGAAGCCGTCGACATCCCCGTCATCCTGTACAACGTGCCGGGCCGCACCGTTGCCGACATGAGCAACGAAACCATCGTGCGCCTGTCCGCCATCCCGAATATCGTCGGCGTGAAAGATGCGACCGGCAATATCGGCCGCGGCATCGACCTGCTGCGCCTCGTGCCAGCCGACTTCGCCGTGTACTCGGGCGATGATCCGACGGCCATGGCGCTGATGTTCTGCGGCGGCCACGGCAACATTTCCGTGACGGCCAACGTCGCGCCGCGCGCCATGCACGAACTGTGCGTCGCAGCGATGGCGGGCGAGCGCGCCACGGCGATCGCCATCAATAACAAAGTTTTCCCCCTGCACCAGAAATTGTTTGTCGAGCCCAACCCGGTGCCCGTCAAATGGGCGCTGGCCGAAATGGGCATGATGCCAGCCGGCATACGCTTGCCGCTGGTGCCGCTGGCTGAAAATTGCCATGCCACCGTGCGCGATGCCTTGCGCGACGCTGGCATTCTGTCTTAAGCCGAACTTCAAGCCCGGGCTTGACCAGTCCGGACCTTCCCTGATTCCAGCTGCTACTTAGCTTCTTATCCAGTTACGACATGACTAATTGCAAGAAAACCCCATCGGCGCCTGCCACCATCGCCGTCCGCGGCATCGTCATCGGCGCCGTCGCAGCCAGCCTCGCGGGCTGTGGCATGATCAGTTCGGTAGTCGGCGGCGACAAGGTCGATTACAAATCGGTCAAGAAAGCCAGCACCCTGGACGTGCCGCCTGACCTGACGCAATTGCAGCAGGACAACCGTTATTCCTTGCCGGATGCGAAAAACGGCGTGGCTACGGCTTCCGGCTACAACGCCCAGCGCAACGCCACGGCCGGCACGCCCGTCATCATGGGTGCCGACGGCGTGGTTGGTGTCGTGCCCGTCACGGCCGGCGGCGTGAAGGTCGAGCGCGCGGGCAACCAGCGCTGGCTGGTCGTCAAGCAGTCGCCTGAAGTGCTGTGGCCGCAGCTCAAGCAATTCTGGGAAGATTCCGGCTTTACCGTGGCCATCGACCAGCCTACGGCTGGCATCATGGAAACCGAGTGGAACGAAAACCGCGCCAAGCTGCCGCAAGACTTTATCCGCAACACCATCGGCAAGGCTTTCGATTCGATGTACTCGACCGGTGAAAAAGACAAGTTCCGCACCCGCGTGGAACGTCTGGCCGATGGCTCGACCGAGATCTACATCAGCCACCGCGGCGTGGAAGAGGTCGTCACGGGCCGCGACAAGGAAACCACCACCTGGACCGCGCGTCCCAACGATCCGGGCCTGGAAGCGCAATTCCTGGCCAAGCTGATGACGCGCCTGGGCGCGGCCAGCGACGAAGCGCAAGCGAAGACAGCCGTCGACGGCGCCATCGTGCAGCCGCTGCACGCCAAGCTGGTGGGCGACGCCGCCACGCCGGCGCGCGCCATCGAAGTCGATGAAGGTTTCGACCGCGCCTGGCGCCGTGTCGGCCTGGCGCTGGACCGCGTTGGCTTCACCGTGGAAGACCGCGACCGCACGCAAGGCACGTATTTCGTGCGTTACGTCGATCCGGACGCGGTCAAGAAAGATGGTTTCTTCTCGAAACTGTTCAGCTGGGGCTCGTCCTCGGACAAGGACAAGGAAGCGCAGCGCTATCGCGTCCTCGTCAAGGCCGGCAATGGCTCGACCAGCCTGGTCAGCATCCTCAGCAACGAAGGCCAGCCGGACGTCTCGCCAGTGGCCGAGAAGATCCTGGGCCTGCTGAACGAGCAGTTGAAATAAGTGGTGTGACAGCGGCAGGTTTGAAAACCTGCCGCGCATTAAAAAGGCTGGCCCGGTGCAAACCGGGTCAGCCTTTTTTATTGCCTGCGTCCGGCGTCATATCCTGCGGACAAAACGCCGGACGCAAAAAAGCCGACCCGAGGGTCGGCTTTTCCTAGTGCAGGGTGCTAAATTACTTAGCAGCCGATGCAGCAGCCGAAGCAGCCGAAGCAGCGTCGGTAGCGGCCGAAGCGGCAGCCGAAGCAGCAGCAGCAGCGTCGGTAGCGGCCGAAGCAGCAGCGTCAGCAGCAGCAGCTGGAGCAGCTTCAACTGCTGGTGCTGGTGCTGGGGTTTCAACTACTGGTGCTGGTGCAGGAGCTTCTTCTTTTTTGCTGCAAGCAGCCAGAGCAACAACCATCAGGGAGGCGATCAGCAGGGATTTTTTCATTTGTTTTCCTTAATTATTTCAAAAAATAAATCAATATTGTTGCGATGAATAATTACCGGTAATTATCGCTCGTTAGGTCGTCTTCGAAGGCTTTTCGTACCAGGTGGTGCCTGCCAGACAACGGAAACTTCCTAACCGAATATTATAGCGATTTTTGGTGCGTCGCAATAGGAGCAAGAGGCAAATTCGCAACTATTTTGTGATATCGCAATATTTGCCGAAGCAAATTGCAAGCAAGTGTAAGCGATTTGCGAAAGCGCGACAAAACGATATAAAAATAATATGTTTTATTGCGCTAACGCAGATGCTGTTATTTTACCTACTGTAATACCACTTTGCTACGCCGCACCCATTCAAGCCAGTTCGATCCAGCCATCCTGATACCAGGTATATAAGGCATCCATCACGTCATCGGAAGCCTGGGCCACGGCGGCGCCATCGAGGGCACGTTCGTTGGCCAGGGTTTCCAGGGCCGTTTTATCGGCCTTGCCAATGGCAAACGATTCGCCATTGATGAAGACATTCTTGCCACGATACAGCATCAGCGTCTTGCGCGACAACACGACCCCCTTTTTCTGTGCGGCATCCGCGAAGCGGCCCACCGTCAGCGGCTTGGACAGCGGCGTGAAAAACACATTGTGCTTGGGTTCCGACAGGTGTTCACCGAGGAAAATGGTCACGTCTTCTTCCGTGAAGCGCACCTTGTTCATTTCTTCCGCGATGGTGCTGAGCATTTCACGGGGGATTTCCGCCGGCTTGCCCGATGCTTTCAGGTCCGGATCGCTATAGATACCCGGCAAGTCGATCGAGTCGGCCATGAATTGCAGGAAAGCTTCGCCCAGTTCCTGGAACGTCGGCGAGCGGAAGCCGATCGAATACGTCTGGCAGTCGCCGATGGCCACGCCGTCGTGCGCGTAGTGGGGCGGCAAATACAGCATGTCGCCCGGTTCCAGCGTGAATTCTTCGTCGGGCGTGAAGTTGCTGAGGATTTTCAGCGGCAAGCCGTCGATCAGGCTCAGGTCTTTCTGCGCGCCGATGCGCCAGTGGCGCTTGCCCTGGCCTTGCAGCAGGAACACGTCATAGGAATCGAAATGCGGGCCCACGCCGCCGCCATCGGTGGCAAAGCTGACCATTAGGTCGTCCAGGCGCGCGTCCGGCAGGAAACGGAACTGGCGCAGCAGGGCGTCGGCCTTGGCGCTGTGCAGGTTGGCGCCCTGCACCAGCAGGGTCCATTCCTTCTGTTTCAGCGAGGGCAGGCTGGTCAGTGGACCTTGCTGCATGTTCCAGTGGCCATCCGCATGGCTGACCAGGCGCGATTCGACATGGTCGAGGGTAGCCAGTTCGGCCAGGGCCTTGAAATCGAACAGCGCCTTGAAGCCAGGCACGGCTTGACGGATCAACAGGGGCTTTTTATGCCAGTAGTCGCGCAGGAATTGCGCCGGCGTGATATCGCCGAGGAGAGTTAATGTTTTCATGCGCCCATTATAACAACCGGAAATGCAGGAATGCGCCTGCCGTTGGCGGCGTGAAGGTATAATTTGCCAGCTTATACAATGAAAGGAAGCATAATGAAGATTGCCAAAAATACGGTCGTGACTGTCAACTACAAACTGTCAGACGCGCAAGACAATCTGATCGAAGACGGCCGCCAGCCGATGGTCTACCTGCACGGTGATTATGAAAACACCCTGCCAAAGATCGAAGAAGAGCTCGACGGCAAGGAAGTTGGCTATTCCAACACGATCCAGATCGAACCGGATGATGCTTTCGGTGAATACGATCCAGCCCTGGTGAAGGTCGAGCCACGCAATCGCCTGCCTGAGCCGCTGGAAGTGGGCATGCAGTTCGAAGGCATGCCTGAAAGCGATTCGCCGGACGAAGAAGCGATGATCTTCACGGTCACCGACATCGCCGACGACAAGGTCGTGCTGGATGGTAACCATCCACTGGCCGGCATCGCGCTGCGCTTCTCGCTGACCGTCGCTGACGTGCGCGAAGCCACCGAAGAAGAAATCGCCCACGGCCACGTGCATGGCGCACACGGCCATGACCATGGCGATGATGAAGATGAAGGCGACGAAGGCGACCACTTCCGCACGCATCCTATCCACTAACACCTGACCAAACCTACTGCGCGGCGCGCTTTGCGCCCGGCGATGCTCACCGGCTCGGCGCCCCCGTACCGAGTACGGTTGCGCTTCTCGGCCACAAATCACTGCCGCTCGCTACGGTTTTGTCAGGCGTCGTGACGTTTGTTGGTCGTGACGTCTGTTGTCGGATAGATGAAGGCTGGCTGCGTGCCGGCCTTTATTTTATCGGCGCACGGTCGACGCCCTGGCCCTGGCTTGCGCCGATGGCCTGACGGCGCGTTGACGCACCTCAAAGAATGGCGTCTTGCCGGGCCGTACGGCGATGGCGGACCAGTCGTTGTCGATGCTGACGTGGCCCAGGTTGCCTTTCCAGCTGATTTTCGGCCCGCCTGTTTTGGCCGCTGTCTTTTTACTCTTTCCTTCCTTGCCATCGGCGTCGCCATCGCGCTGCGTATCAACCAGTAACACCTTGCCGCTGAATTTTTTCGCCAGGGTGCGGATCTGCTTGCGCGGTCCGGCAAAGCCGTCCTGTTTCGAACTGAAGCTGGGCAGCAGCGAATTGTCGTCTTCATCGAGCGCGCCCACGTCGCCATCGGAAAACAACACGATGCCGTCGAGCTGCTTGCGCTGCGCCATGGCGAACAGGCGCTGCAGCCAGGAACGGTTGGCCACCAGGCGGTCTTCGAATTCGCTGTTGCGTCCCGCTTCCGGTAGGAAATGGTTGTTATTCGCGGGCAGGTTGACGGTGGCAAACAGCACGCCGCCATATTCCCAGTGGGCGTTTTCCGCATAGCTGCGGAACTTCGCCGTCGATGACAGCCGTGACAGGGTCAGCTTGCGCTGGCCCAGGCTCTGGTCGTCGGCAAAATACACGTCACGCAGGCGGTTCAGGCGTTCGATGGCGTTGACCCTGCCGCGCGAGTTGCGGCAGTTGGCCCAGTCGCTGGCCGACAACGAGACGATCAGAGGCGGTCCGCTGGCGTCCAGCAAATCCTTGCGCTGGCCATACAGCTTGTCGCTGCACGATTCGCTGGCCGCCTTGATGCCGGTGGCCACGACGAACGAGGCATTGAAGGCGCTGGTGTCGGCGATGGCTTTTTTCAGGGGACCATCGTCCGGCCCCGCATTGAAGGAATGGCCCAGCACGGCAAACTCGAAGCCGGCCTGGTCGCTTTGGGCGGCCAACGCCGCTTGCCACGGCAGGCTGGCAGCCAGCAAGCCGGCGGCCAGCAGGTGGATCGTGCCGCGCCGGCAGGTCATGCGGCGGCCAGCCGTTTCAACTGGTACAACTGCTCCAGCGCATCGCGTGGCGTCAGCGCATCGGGATCGAGGTCGGCGATGGCGTCGAGCAAGGCTTGCTGCGCCGCATTCAGCGCGGCCAGCGGCGCCGCTTCCTCTTCTTCCTCTTGCGCATATGGATCGGTTGCCGGCGCGGCGAACAGGTCGCGTTGCGGCGTGGCGTCGAGCGCCTGCGCTTCCAGGCGCGCCAGATGCTTGCGCGCAGCCTTGATCACGGGCTGCGGCACGCCAGCCAGTTGCGCCACCTGCAAGCCATAGCTTTGCGAGGCGGGACCTGCCTGCACGGCGTGCAGGAAGACGATGCTGTCCTTGTGCTCGACGGCGGACAGATGCACGTTGGCGGCGCTCGGGTGGCTGTCCGGCAGTTGCGTCAGTTCAAAGTAATGTGTGGCGAACAGCGTAAAGCTGCGGCTGGTATCGATCAGATGGCGCGCGATAGCCCAGGCCAGAGCCAGGCCGTCGAAGGTCGAAGTGCCGCGGCCCACTTCATCCATCAGCACCAGCGAGTGTTCGGTGGCGCCGTTCAAAATCGCCGCCGATTCCGTCATTTCCACCATGAAGGTCGAGCGTCCGCCCGCCAGGTCGTCGGTGGCGCCGATGCGCGTGAAGATGCGGTCGATGGGGCCGATGGTGGCGGACGCGGCCGGCACGTAGCTGCCCACGTAGGCCAGCAGCGTAATGAGTGCCACCTGGCGCATGAAAGTCGATTTACCGCCCATGTTCGGACCGGTGATCAACAGCAAACGGCGCTCGTTGACGAAGCGGCAGTCGTTGGCGATGAAGCGCTCGATCTGCTTTTCCACCACGGGGTGGCGGCCTTCGACGATGTTGATGCACGGTTCGTCGACCAGTTGCGGCGCGGCCCAGTTGTGCTGCTGCGCATGTTCCGTCAGCGCGTTCAGGGTGTCGAGCTGGGCCAGGCCCTGCGAAATGGTCTGCAAAGTCCCAATGTGCGGCGCCAGGTCGGCCAGCAGCAGGTCGTACAGCATCTTTTCGCGCACCAGCGCCTTGTCTTGCGCCGACAGGGCCTTGTCTTCGAACACCTTCAATTCCGGCGTGATGTAGCGCTCGGCGTTTTTCAGGGTCTGGCGGCGGCGGTAGTCGTCCGGCACCTTGTCCGTCTGGCCGTGCGTGACTTCAATATAGAAGCCGTGCACCTTGTTGTATTCCACGCGCAAATTGGCGATGCCCGTGCGCGCGCGTTCGCGCGTTTCCAGGTCGAGCAGGAACTGGCCCGCGTTTTCCGACAGCGCGCGCAATTCGTCCAGTTCCTCATCGAAGCCGGTGGCAAACACGCCGCCGTCGCGCACCATGGCGGCCGGTTCCTGCGCCACGGCGCGCACCAGCAAGTCCAGGCAGGCCGTTGGTGTGGCCAGCGCCGCGTGGATGGCGGCCAGCAAGCCGGTTTCGCCGCCCTGGCCAGGACCATAACAACGGACCACGTCGCCGCGCAGGGCCGGCAGTTGCAGCAAGCCGTCACGCAGGGCGGCCAGGTCGCGCGGACGCGCCGACAGCAGCGCGATGCGCGTGGTGATGCGTTCGATATCGGGTACTTGCGCCAGGGTGGCGGCGAGCGGACTGGCCGCTTCGCTTTGCGCCAGCGCGGCGATGGCTTCATGGCGCGCGCGCGCCACGTTCTGGTCGCGCCGCGCATGGTGCAGCCAGTGGCGCAGCATGCGCGAACCCATGGCCGTGCGGCAATGGTCCAGCAGGGAAAATAAAGTGGGCGATTCCTGGCCACGGATGGTTTCCGTCAACTCCAGGTTGCGCCGTGTGGCCGCGTCCAGGCCGATGAATTCGCTTTCCGTTTCTGTCGTCAGGGAGCGCACATGCTGCAAGCCGCGACCCTGCGTCGATTGCGCATAGCGCAGCAGCGCGCCGGCCGCGCCGAACGCGGCGCCTAGGTCGTCGGCGCCAAAGCCCGTCAGGGTCGCCACGCCCAATTGATCCAGCAGGGCCTTGTGGCCGCCGACCACATCGAAATGCCAGTCCGGCACGCGGTTGATGTGCGTGCCTGCGTAATCGTCGAACAGGTTGCCATTGTCGCCGCTGAGAATTTCAGCCGGCACGATGCGCTCGAGCTCCTGCTGCAGGCGTACGGCAACGGTGCTGCTGTCGCCGGAAAACTCCATCAGTTTCAAGGCGCCGCTGGCCAGCGACAGCCACGCCAGGCCCGTGGTCACCGTCTTGCGCTGCGTGATGCTGCACATGGCCAGCAGCGGGCGCTCAGCCTTCTCCGGCAACAAGTCCGCATCCGTCAGGGTGCCGGGCGTGACGACGCGCATGACCTTGCGCTCGACCGGACCCTTGCTGGTGGCCGGGTCGCCGATCTGTTCGCAAATGGCCACCGACTCGCCCAGCTTGACCAGCTTGGCCAGATAGCCGTCGAGCGAATGAAACGGCACGCCGCACATCTTGATCGGGTTGCCACTGGCTACGCCGCGCGCCGTCAGGGTAATGCCCAGCAGGCGCGACGCTTTCTCCGCGTCCTCGAAAAACAGCTCGTAGAAATCGCCCATGCGATAGAAGACCAGCATCGTCGGGTGGTTTTCCTTGATGCCTAGATATTGCTGCATCATCGGAGTAAGCTTTTCAGCCGAATTTTTCTTTGCCGCAGCGGCGTTGATTTCTTTTGGGACGGTGGTCATGTGTTCTTTGTCGTTGGTCCGGCGGCAGGGAAGTGCGTGCCTGCCGGGCTGTGTGTGGTGCTATGTGCAGTCAAGGCCGCGCCAGGGGGCGGAGCTTGGGTTCAAGGCCGTCATTTTACCGCTTTCGGCGGGCGGGGCGGCGTATTGCGTGCGGATGTGAAAAAGCCGCGCGGATGGAGGTCGGCGCGGCCTGGACGTCGAGGCGTCAAGCGATGGCCGTTACATATCAATTGACCCGCCGGCGGAACTTTAGACTGCAGTCCGCTAAGATTGCTCTGAAAGAAATTCGTAAGAAATCCTTCGATGTGCAGGAGTGGTAGTAAGCCTAGCTACCCTTGCGGTAAAAATAGAGTGGTACTGGCAGTTGTCTGTACCGCTCATTAGTTTCATTGACCTAGCCTGCAGTGTCGGCAGCAGTTTTATGGGATGTGTTTAATCCCAGCCGGATGATCCGCCGACCGAACTCTCGGGGTCGAATGAGAATACACGCAGTTCAGGCTGTACACCTTCACCGCGCATGATGCGTACGGTGATAACAAAAGACAATTCCCAGCGGCCGGTTGCGTAGCCTACGTCAAGGTTATGTTTCCATTCCTGGCGTATGCGGCGAAGTGGTGGTAAAACTTTGTTTTCTGCCTCGTCCAGTAAAACCTGAGCTTCGAAGTCCAAGGGGAAACTGTAGGTGGCGCCCACGGCTTGTAGGAATGGCGATGGCGGCGAGTAAACCGTTGGCACTTTCGGCCCGATTTGCGTCAATTGTGGAATCGTAATGATACTGCAGTCGACGATCTGGAATGAGGTGAAACCGCTTTCCTTAGAACCGCAGCAATTGACATCCAAATATACGTGCTGGCCTTGCTGAAAGTGAATGCCGCCCATGTAGGGACCATGGCGTGGATCTGCCGTACCGTCGCATGAGGTGAAATTATAGTCGAGTTGATTGGTTATCTGGTCCACGTCGAAATGTACTGACAACTTCATCCAAGGGCTTACAGGCATCATGTCTTAGTATCTCTTTTTAAGTTAAAAACAAACTGCTGGTAGCGAGTATCTCGCCTGAGGTTCAATAGATCGGGTGCCGTTTCGATCAGATTGATAGGATAGCCAAGCCTGGCGGCTTCCAGCAGCGCCGCCATAGCTGCGTCGCGGTTGCCCATCAGCTCATGCGTTAACGCTGCCCGGAATTGCACATCGGGAAGGTGTGGGGCAATGGAGAGGGCTTTTACCACCCTCTCCAATGCCTCCTTTTTTGACCCTACATAGGACGAATACAAGGCCATGCGCGAGTTAATTGTGGCGTCGTTCGGCATGCGCGCCAATAGGGGGGAAAGTAGCTTTATGGCGTGTTGATAAGACTGCTGTGATACAGCGGCTTGTGCAGGTATCCAACGCTGTGCATCGGCAAGATTGGCCCACAATTGATAGGTATTCGGACTACCTTTGCTGGAGGAAACGGCGTTTTCAAACGCTTGCACGGCACCTAAATAGTCGGCTTTTGCGAACAGAGATGTTCCCAGATTGCTATACAGTTCCCAGTTCGGCTGGAGTTGCAAGCCTTGCTGTAATACGCGCAGCGCTTCGTCATTCCGGTTTAGGCGTAAGAGGACTGCGTTGAGGTAGGCATAAGAATTGGCCGACTGCGGATCGAGTTCTATACTTTTGCGAAATGCTTGTTCTGCACCCGTGTAATCCGCTTGTCGATACAGCATTATCCCCAATTGCAATGGAAAAAGCCGTTCCTTGGGATAAAGGGTGGCTGCACTGTCCAGCACTGGTTTGGCAAGGTCAAATCTTTTCGCAAGGACTAGAAGGCGCGCCTTGCCATACAGACCCAGTAGGTTGTGTGGGTCAAGATTCAATGCATTAGCTACGGCCCTCAATGCATCTTCCTGTTTGCCCTGAAATTCAAGCACCCAGGCATGCGCCACATGAGCCAGCGCCAATTGATTGTCCAATGCAAGCGCTTGCTGCGCGGCTGCATCCGCGCGCTGCAGCCAAGTCTCGTCGCGCCCATTGCCGATATAACGAAGACTGGAGGCCAGCGACAGGCCCGCCGAGGCAGCGGCGTTGGCAGGATTGTGCTTAAGTACTGTGCTGAAGTGGACGATTGCTTGTTCCTGACTGGAGTCGCGATCAAACACCCGCAACGCCTCCATCCCCGCCGCCATGCTGGCAATTTCCGAATATGGCGCGGGCGCCTTTTCGCCCGTGACGAACGATTTGACGCCGGGAATAATATTGGGCAGCTGCCATCCCGCCAGTACGGCCAGTAGCGCCACGCCCGCGCCCCATTTCAAGGTGCGCTTGCGTGGCAGGGGCAGGCGGATGGAGACGCTGGCGGGTGGTTCTTCCTTCGCGGGTATCTCGTCGGCAAGGGGCGTGGCCAAGGTGAGCGGTTCGCCACGCTGCGCCCCAATCGCTTCGCGCACGTCGCGCATGGTGCGTGGCCGTTCGGCAGGGTCGTGCGCCGTCATCGCGCGCGCGAGGGCGTTGATGGCGGGCGGGACGGAGTCCGGCAGGTCGGGCCACGGCTGCGTCGCCTGCATGTGGGCGGCGGCCAGGGCCAGGCCGTTCAGGTGGGCGAAGTGGCGCTGGCCGGCCAGCATTTCGTACAGCATGGCGCCCAAGGCATACACGTCGCCGCGCGTGTCGGGCAGGCGGCCCATCAGGCGCTCGGGCGCCATGTAGGCGATCGTGCCCTGCAAGTCGCACAGGGTGGTCGTTTGCGTTGCTTGCGGGTCGATGTGACGCGCCAGGCCGAAGTCGAGGATGCGCACCTTGCCATCCGCCTCCAGCATCAGGTTCGATGGTTTCAGGTCGCCGTGCACGAGATCCATGGCGTGCGCCTCGTCCATGGCGTCGGCGATCTGGTAGGTGATGTCGAGCGCGGCTTGCAGGTCCGCCTTGCCGCTGTGCATGAACTGGCCCAGGGTCTGGCCTTCGACCAGTTCCATGACGATGGACTGGCTCGTGCCCTGGCCCTCGATAGCGAAGATGCGCACGAAGGCCGCATGCTTGAGCGAGGCGGCCAGGCGCGCTTCATTGATGAGTTTTTCCGGATGCAGCACGTCGGCTTGCGGTTTCAGGCGTTTCAGCGCCACGCTACGGCACAGCTTGGCATCCCAGGCTTCGAATACATGGCCGAAACCGCCTTCGCCCAGCAAGCGGCGCACTTCATAGTGCCCGCTGATCGTGTCGTCTTGCGGTGGGGTCTGACGCAGGGAGTCGAGCAGTTCCATATACCTTGGCTTCAGAGTGCATCAACGTGGGCGTCCAGCATCGAAAAGGGGTAATGCGATGTTTGAATGCTCAAGATGATTGATTTTGAGTAACTTCCTGATTTAAAACGATTGTTTCGAATAAGTCAATTAATATTGACAAGGAGTGAACAAAAGTTGCCAATGCAGGCGATTGCCATTTCGGCGGCGGGCAAGCCGTCAATGTGCTCGAGCGCAATGACGACTGTGTCGTCGCGCCTGATAATGCAGATGGGAGCGGCAACGTATGGACCGGTGCCGCGGTATGCGCTGGACAGGAACAGGAGGCAGTATGCGTGGCGTGATCCGCTTGAACGACCCCACCAGCCATGGCGGCAAGGTGGTGGGGGCGGCGCCGAATAGTACGGTGCTGGGCGTGGCCGTGGCGCGCAAAGGGGACCCTTGCGTGTGCCCGATCAAGGGCCATGTGCGCTGCGTGATCGCCGAGGGAGATCCGCAGGTGCTGATCGATGGCGTGCCCGTGGCCTTTGACGGTCACAAGACCAGCTGCGGCGCCAGTCTGATGTCCACCGTGGGCAACAGCGGGCGGGGCTAGACGACGCAGGCGTCGATGGCCGCGCCCAGCTTGTCGACGATTTCTTCGACGTGGCTGGCGGCTATGATGTAGGGCGGCGCCAGCAGGATGTGGTCGCCGTGCAGGCCGTCGATGGTGCCACCCATGGGGTAGCACATCAGTCCGTTTTGCATGGCGTGCGCCTTGATGCGCGCGTGCAGGCGGCGGGCCGGGTCAAACGGTTGCTTGGTATTGCGGTCCTGCACCAGTTCCAGGCCCAGGAACAGGCCGCGGCCGCGGATGTCGCCCACGTGCGCGTGGCCATCGAAACGCTGGTGCAGGCGCTCCTTGAGCAAGCCGCCCATGGCGCGCACGTTGGCCAGCAAATCGCGTTCCTCGATCTGTCGCTGCACGGCCAGGGCGGCGGCGCAGGCCGTGGCGTGGCCGATATACGTGTGGCCATGCTGGAAGAAGCCCGTGCCGGCGCGGATGGTGTCGCGGATATCCTTCGATACCATGACGGCGCCGATGGGCTGGTAGCCGGCGCCCAAGCCCTTGGCGATGCAGATCAGGTCGGCCGTGACGCCTTCCTGCTCGCAGGCGAACAGGCTGCCCGTGCGCCCCATGCCGCACATGACTTCGTCGAGGATCAGCAGGATGCCGTGGCGCTGGCAGATGTCGCGCATGCGCGCAAAATAGCCGGCGACGGCGGGCAGGGCGCCGGCCGTGGCGCCGACGACGGGTTCGGCGATGAAGGCCATGACGTTGTCCGCGCCCAGTGCGGCGATATGGTCTTCCAGCTCCTGGCCCAGGCGCGCCACGTAGTCGCCGTCCGTTTCATTTTCCTGCTGGTCGCGCCAGGCGTAGCAGGGAGAGACATGGGTCACGCCAATGAGCAGCGGCTCGAACTGCTGCCGGCGCCAGGCATTGCCGCCCGTGGCCAGCGCGCCCAGGGTGTTGCCGTGGTAGCTCTGGCGGCGCGCGATGACGTGGCGGCGCTGCGGCTGGCCCCGTTCGACGAAATACTGGCGCGCCATTTTCAACGCGCTTTCCACCGCTTCCGAACCGCCCGAGACGAAATACACGCTGTCGATGCCGGCAGGCGCGCGGGCGACGAGGAAATCGGCCAGTTGCTCCATCGGCTCGCTGGTAAAGAAAGAGCTGTGCGCGTAGGCCATGCTGGCGATCTGCCGCTGCACGGCGGCGATGACGGCCGCATCCGCATGGCCAAGGCAGGAGACGGCCGCGCCGCCGCAGGCGTCCAGGTAGCGCTTGCCATCCGCATCGATCAGGTAAGGGCCATCGCCGCCCGTG
The DNA here is from genome assembly GCF_019345455.1 of Janthinobacterium sp. NKUCC06_STL. Taxonomy (NCBI): domain Bacteria; kingdom Pseudomonadati; phylum Pseudomonadota; class Betaproteobacteria; order Burkholderiales; family Oxalobacteraceae; genus Janthinobacterium; species Janthinobacterium sp. NKUCC06_STL. The sequence goes on along the minus strand of NZ_JAHKQY010000001.1, from coordinate 849,492 downwards.
GCGACAGGATAGCTGGCGGTCAAGCTGCGGTGGAAGACATGGCTCATGGCATCGCTTTCTTATCGGCAAGGTAGATGGCCGATTATAGGAGGCGCTGCGCCGCAATGCAACGTTTGATGTATTTGTTTTTAATTTACATCATTTGATGTTTTTGCGTAGGCGCCCAGCGTCCGCAGCTGCTTTTCCGCCGCGCCGATGGCGTGTACGGCGTCCGGCCCCGCGCGCGCCACCAGCAATTCCACCAGGCTTTCCACGGCCGCGACGCCGGCCACGATGGAGGGGAAGAACGACGGGCTGTCGACGGCGATGACGATGCTGGCGTCAGCCTGCAGGGCCAGCGGCGACATGGCGCTGTCGCTGATGGCGACCACCTGGCAGCCGGCCTGGCGTGCCGCCTGCGCCACCAGCAGCGCTTCGCTGGAATACGGCGCGAAACTGATGACGACGACGGCTTCGTCCGCCTGCAGGGCGCGCAAGTCCATCTCCAGCGTTCCGCCCTGGCCGCTCAGCAGCTGCACGCTGGGGCGCAGCAAGCGGTACAGATAGTGCAGGGTGTAGGCGATCGGGTGGGCGGCGCGAAAGCCGGCCACGTGCACGCGGGGCGCCGCCTGCAGCAGGCTGGCGGCCGCGTGCAGGGCGGCGTGGTTGGCGCTTTCCGTGGCGGCCAGGTTGCGCTGCTGCGCCGTGAACACTTCGGTGACCAGATTGCCTTCCTTGCCAGCCAGCGCGTTGGCTTTTTCAGCATACCCGGCCGGCCCCGCGCGCAGGCGTTCGACGAAGATGGCTTTGAGTTCCGGCCAGCCGGCAAAGCCCAACTGCTGCGCCAGGCGCACGAGGGCGGCCGATTGCACCTGCGCGCGCGCGGCGATGCTGCGCATCGACGAGACGGCCACTTCGTCCGGATGGTCGGCCAGGTAGCGCGCGCCGGCCTGGAATTGCGGGCTCAGTGCCGCATGGCGCGCCTTGATCAGGTCCATCAGTGCCGCATAGGAATCGTGGGGTGTCGCTGCCTGCATCGCCGTGCCTCATTGAATAGGTTGCGGCGATGGTACAGGATTCGTCAGCGCGCCGGTAGCGGCGCGCCTTGCGCCAGGGTGGCCGTGCGCGGACGCAGGCGGGCAAACAGGTGCGGCCCGGCCGGCTGGCGGCGCGGTCCCGTCGTCAGCACGCGCAGGGCGGTGGGCAGCGGCACGTCGTGGCAATGCAGGAACAGGGCGGCGGCGCCCGTGCCGGCCATTTCCTGCAAGGCCAGCGCATGCTCGACCAGCGCCGCCGTGCGCATGTCGAGCCGCACCGGGATGTCGGGTTGAAATAGTTGTGTGTCGACGTGCCGTGCATCGCGCATGCTGTCCCCGCCGGGTTCGATGGTCAGACTGCCAGCATAAAAGCGCCCCGGCGCCGCCACTTTGCGTTAAATCAATTCCTGTGTCGGATAGATTCCGCAAGGCAAAAAAAACGCCAACCGTTGCCGGCTGGCGCTGAAAACCCTCAAGGAAGAAAGGGTGGGGGACTGGCTAGTAACTCCAGCGGAGGGACAAACCGACAACCTTGTCATAGCGCCGCACATCGCGCACATAGTCCGGCGTGTCGTGGTAGTCGCGGTAAGTCGAGTCGAGCAGGTTGTTCGCGTCCAGGGTCACCGTGGTGTTCGGGTTGAGCTTGTACGACACCGACGCGTCCAGGGTCTTGGTGGGCGCCACGGTCAGGTGGATGCCCTTGCCGCGGTAGTTGTAGTCGTCGACGTACTTGTCGCGCCAGCTGTAGGCCAGGCGCGCCGACCACGCTCCCTGTTCGTACAGGCCGACGAGATTGGCCGACCACTTCGACATGCCCGTGAACGGATGCGCGCTGCCATTCAATTCTTCCAGCTCGCCCGTCATGTAGGTGGCGTTCGCCTGCAGGCCCAGGCCGCTCATCCAGCCAGGCAGCTTGTCGTAGAACTGCTGGTAGGCCATTTCCACGCCTTGCAGATGGCCCTTCGAGGTGTTGCGCGGACGCGTGATGTCGTACTCGATGCCGCCATACGTTTCCTTGGCCGATCCGGACAGGATGTAATTCTTGAAGTTGTGGCGGAACACGGTGGCCGTGACGGAGCCCGTTTGCGCGAAATACCATTCCAGCGCCACGTCGAGGTTCTTGCCTTCCACGGGTTTCAGGTCGGGGTTGCCGCCGCCGCCCGTCGGGCGCACCATTTCCAGGCTCTGACCCAGGCTCACGCCGGGGTTGAAATCGGCGAAGTTCGGGCGCTGCACGGCCTTGCCGGCCGTCAGGCGGGCGACCAGGTCCTGGCGCAGCATGGCTTTCAGGGTCATGCTGGGCAGCACGTCCGTATCCGAGGTTTTTACGCGCACGGGCGTGATGATGCCGTTTTGCGAGGAATTGCCTTGCAAGTCCTGCTTGGTCTGCACCACGCGCACGCCCAGGGTGCCGTCGACCGGCACTTGCGCCAGGTCAAAGCCGATGCGCGCCTTGCCGTAGACGGCATTGGTTTTTTCCACATCCTTGAAGTGGGTCATCGGATCGTCCGGGCTGCGTTCGCTGCTGCCCGTAAACAGCTGGCGCAGCGCGGCCGTGTTGTTGAGCATGAAGTCGCGGCACGGCGTGAGCCAGCTTTGCAGGCCGAAGTTGCCCGTGTTGTCGTGCGAGGTGCAGGCCAGGCCGGGAATCGCGTCCGCAGTCATGATCGACGTCAGCCCGCCCTGGCCATTTTTTTCGCGGATCGATTCGGCCTTGCGCTTGGCCAGGCGCACGCCGCCCGAGAATTCGCGGAAGAAGCCCGTGCTGTCCATGTCGTAGGTAACGTCGCCGCGCCAGTCGGTCGAGCTGCCTTCGTCGTGGTTGTGATTGTCGTAGAAACCGAGCAGGGTGTAGTTCTTCGGGTCCGTCATGTTGTAGCCGGGGTAGCTGATCTGCGCGCCGCCGTTCACGTTCGTGCTGCCGATCACGCTGGTCGGATGGGCGAGGAAGTCGAGGATGGGGAATTCGCGCTCGAAGTTGCTGACCGTGCGCGCCAGTTCCGTCGTGGCGCGCAGCTGCGGCGTAATGTCCCAGCGCGCGCCGATGGCGCCTTGCGAACCGATCGAGCGGTCGCGCCGCGCCTGGGTCGAGCCCAGCGTGAACGGCGACCATGGGCCGTCGATCTTGCCCACCGTGGCGGCCTGATTGGTGCCGGGGATCAGGGTGATGTCCGGGTTCTGGCCCCAGGGCAGCGAACCGACGAAGAACTGGCTGTCGAACGCGTGCTTGATCAGGGTCGACATGCCTTCCGCATACACTTCCACCTGCGAGTTCGGGCGCCACTGGAAGGCGGCATTGGCCGCGTAGCGCTTGCGGTCGCCCACGGTCGGGATCATGCCGACGGAATCGGGACCCGTGATGTTGCCCGCTTCGGGGCGCTTGACGGGTTCGGCGTTCCAGATCGTCTCGTCATAGTATCTGCCGCGCTGGTAGGACAGGCCGAGCAGGGCGCCGAATTCGCCGTATTGGGTCTTCCAGCGGTTCGAGACCATGCCGCCGACGTTCGGGTCCGTCGAGCCGGACTTGTCGCGGTGCTCGGCGCGCACATTGCCCGATGCCGTAAAGCCCTTGAAGTCGAACGGTCGGTTGGTGCGCACGTCGATCACGCCGGCCGTGCCGCCTTCGACCATGTCGGCGCCCTGCGATTTGTACACGTCCACGCGCTGCAGCATGGCCGTCGGAATGTCGGCCAGGTACAGGCTGCGGCCCACGGAGGTGAACATTTCACGGCCGTTGAGCAAGGTCACCACGCCTGGCAAGCCGCGGATGATGACGGTGCCCGCCTCGCCACCCTCGCGGCGGATCTGCACGCCCGTCACGCGGCCGAGGATTTCGGCCACGTTCTTGTCGGGGAATTTGCCGATTTCATCGGCGACGATGGAGTCGACCACCTGGTCGTTGTTTTTCTTGATCGTCTGCGCGCTCTGTGCCGCCCTGCGCACGCCCGTGACGGCGACGACGGCGATGCCGCCATTGTCTGCCGCGGCTGGTGCTGCTGCCGGTGCCGTTTCTTCCACCGGTGTGTCCACGGCGGGCGCCTGTTGCGCCCAGACGGAAGCGCTGCTCAGCAGGCCAGCGCTGGCCAGCGCGGCCACCGTTGCCTTCAAGGTCAAGCGCGTGTTTTGTGCGGACGTGCGGGTGCCCGTTGCCATCAATTGCTTCATCTTGTCTCCACCTGTATTTTAGTTATGTTGAGAACGCTGCGGCAGTCGCCGCCAGAGCTGGAACCTGCTCAGAAACATGGTAGGTGGGAATGACTTTGCCCCACAAATGACTTCTTTTGCGATGTCAATACCGATTCCGGTATCCCTGCTGCATTCATGCGCCCTGGCGGTGCGCCGCGTGGTGTCGAACCTGGCGCGTGCGCGTTGCGGACGCTCCACAGGCAGTGTCAGGCGGCGCAGGGCGCGGCGCTGTGCGCCAGCCAGGCCATGAAGTGCGCCTGCGGCATGGGACGGGCGAAGTAAAAGCCCTGCAATTCATCGCAGCCGGCGTGGCGCAGCACGTCGGCATCGGCCGCGCTTTCCACGCCCTCGGCGGTGACCGTCAAGCCCAAGGTATGGCCAAGGCCGATGATGGTTTTCGTCACCGCCAGATTCTGCGGTGAACCGTGGATGTCCTGCACGAAGCTCATGTCGATTTTCAGCTTGTCGAGCGGGAAACGGCACAGGTAGTTCAGGCTCGAATAGCCGGTGCCGAAATCGTCGATCGACAGCGCAAAACCGAGCGCCTTGATGGCGTGCAGGGTGGCGATGGTGTCGTCCACGTTGTCCATCAGGATCGATTCGGTCAGCTCGAATTCGATCTGTCCCGGCGTGACGGGAAACTCGCGCAGCACTTCGCGCACGGTCGCCACCAGGCCGCCGTTTTTCAGCTGGATGGCCGACAGGTTGATCGACACGGCGATGTCGCCCGCGCCCGCCTCGCGCCAGGCCAGCTGCTGGCGGCATGCTTCGCGGATGACCCACGCGCCGATGGAGACGATCAGGCCCGATTCCTCGGCGGCGGGAATGAAGCTGTCGGGCGCGATCAGGCCGTGCTGCGGATGCTGCCAGCGGATCAGGCTTTCCACGCCATTCAGGCGGCTGCTTTTCGCATCGATGCGCGGCTGGTAGTACAGCACCAGTTCCTGCCGCTCGATGGCGTGGCGCAGATCGCTTTCCAGGTGCAGCTGCTGCAACTGCTGCTCCTGCATCTGCGGCGTGAACATGCGCGCGTGATCGCGCCCGCCGCTCTTGGCCTGGTACATGGCCGCATCGGCGTGGCGCATCAGGGTATCCATGTCGTCGCCGTGGTCCGGGTAGACGGCCACGCCCACGCTGCACGAGACATACAGCGCGTTGCCTTCCACCTGGTGCGGCTCGCGCATGGCCGGTATCAGCCGCGTGTCGAGCAGGGCGGCGATGGCTGCGGCGTCGCCGACGCCGTTGAGGATGACGACGAATTCATCGCCGCCCAGGCGGCTGACGGTGTCGCCTTCGCGCACCAGCTGCAGCAGGCGCTTTGAGACCGATTGCAGCAGCGCGTCGCCCACATGGTGGCCCAGTGCGTCGTTGACGTGCTTGAAACGGTCCAGGTCGACGAACAGCACGCCCACCTTTTCACCGCTGCGGCGCGCCTGTGCGATGGCGGCCGCCAGGCGCAGTTTCGACACGTGGCGGTTCGCCAGTCCCGTCAGCGCGTCGTGGTGGGCCATGTGCTCGATCTGCCGCTCGCTGGCCTTGCGTTCGCTGATGTCGAGCGAGCTGGCGATGAAATGCGTGGTGACGCCATCGAGGCCGCGCACGGCGTTCATCACCAGCCAGGCGGGATAGCTTTCCAGCGACTTGCGCTGCACCCGGATTTCGCCCTGCCAGTAGCCGCGCCGCGCCAGGGTCCGGCGCAGGCTGTCGAGCTGTTCGGGACTGTTGTCGGGCGCGAGCAAAAAGGCCGGGCGCTTGCCGATCAGCTCCACCATGTCGTACAGCGAATGGCGGCGGAAGGCCTGGTTGACGGTGATGATGCGCATGCCGGCGTCCATCACGATCAGGCTTTCGGCCGACGCCTCGAAGACCTTGGCCCACAGTTCCAGGCGCGACTCCATCAGCTTCATCTTGTTGATCGGCGTGAAGGTCGACAGCACGGCGCGCTGGCCCTGGTAGTCGATCAGGCGCGCGGAAATCAGGGCCCACGTGGGCGTGCCGCCGCCGCTCCAGCACACTTCGAATTCATCGACGGCGCCCAGGTCGCTCAAGCGCTGGAAGAAGCGCGAACGGGCTTGCGGACTCATGCCGCCCACCCATGGATCAAGTTCCAGGCCGCCCTGCCACGCGTGCGCAGCCTGGTTCGCGTGCAGCACCTGGTGATGGGGGATCGAGGTGACCATCAGCGGAATGGGAATGGCGTCGACCAGCTGGCGCTGCGCATCGGCCGCGCTGGCGCGCGCCACCAGTTCCTGTTGCGCCATGCGCTGGAAGTCGAGCTGCTGCAGCATGGTATTGAAGGCGCGCACCAGGCGTCCCGTTTCATCTTCGCTGTCCCAGATGGCGCGCAGGCTATGGTCACCCGTTTCGCGCACTTCCTGCGCCACGCGCGCGAGGCGGCGGATGGGCAGGGCGATCTGGCGCGCGACGAAAAACACCAGGCCCAATATCATCACCAGCAGCAGCACGGCCGTGCCCAGGTGCAGCCACATGCGCGTAAAAAAGCCGTCCACGCGCAGCTGGATCAGGCGCTGCAATTCATTCGCCGTGTCGCGCCATGCGAGGCGCAGGGCGGCGAGCGCCGCGTCGTCGTGCCGCCGCAGTGCCTGCGTGCCGGCGGGGGTGGCTTGCGCGCCGGCCAGCGCCTGGGTGCTGGCGCGGAAGCGCGCCACGGCTTGCTGCAGGGCCGCGCGCGAGGCTTCCAGGTGCTGGCGTAGCAGCGGCGTGCTGGCCGCGAACGCCTCCGTGTAGTCGCTGCCGATGCCGCCCATGGTGGCGTCCATGCGTCCTTCCAGGATCAGGAACTGGGTCTGCAGGCGCTGGCGCTGCGCGCCTTCGGCCGTGGCCAGTTGCAGGGCCAGGGCGCGCGTGCTGTTGATCACTTCCAGCAGCTCGGGAAAGCGCAGGATCACCAGCGACATGGTGTAGTAGCTGTCGAGGTCCGGGTCGAGGATCAGGTTCGACTGGTTGCCCACGCGCGTGAGCAGTGCGCGTCCCGCGACAAAGGCGGGCGAGGGCGCGATGCCGTCGTCGGCTGGGGCGGGATTGCTGCCGGCCTGGTGCAGCAGGGCGGCAAATTGCGCATTCAGTTCGGCGCTGCGCATGCCGGCGCCGAAGCGGCTTTCTGCCTGCTCCACGGCTGCGGCCTGGGCGCCCGCTTGCGCCGTGCCGCGCGCCAGGGGCAGCAGGGCATCGCGGATCGCGGCGATGTAGTCATTGCCTGCCATCTCCTTGCGCGAGAAATCGATGGCGATATATTTTTCGTTGATGAGGATGCCGGAAATGAAGATCACGGCGGACAGGTCGAGCAAATAGATCAGCGCCAGTTTGCGCCCCACCGTCAATTTTCCGATCATGCGCGAGATTCTGCCCAGCATGCGTGCCCCACCTTCTCGTCAGCCCCTATATGTTTTCTTATGTGCAATTTTCATGCCTGAATTTACAAGCTTGCAAGGGGGCTTTTGCACCATGCGGGTGCGCGCAGGGAGGTGGCGGGCGCCAATAAAAAGGGCGGCCCGCAGGCCGCCCTTGTGTGCGATGCGACTACGCTCAGGCTTCGGCGACGCGCTTGGCGATGTGCGCCAGCGCTTCTTCCACCTGGTCGATCAGGATCAGGCACAGATCGCCTTCACCGAGGCGCGCCAGGGCCTTGTCGATGGCGACGAATTCGCCGTTGATTTCATCGATATGCGTGGTGCGCTTGGCGCCGTTCAAGCCCTGGCGCAGCAAGGCCACCACTTCGCCGTCGGCGCGGCCGCGCTGGCATTGATCCTGGTACAGCAGCACGTCGTCGAAGGCGGCGCCGAGGATTTCCGTCTGCTGGCGGATGTCTTCGTCGCGGCGGTCGCCGGCGCCGCTGATGACCACCGAGCGGCGCTTGGCCGGCATGCTTTCCACGGCCTGCACCAGGGCCAGGATGGCGTCCGGATTGTGGCCATAGTCGGCGATCAGGGTGGCGCCCTTGTAGTCAAAGACGTTGAAGCGGCCCGGCGCATTGTCGGCTTCATTGGCAAAGGTTTTCAGGCCCAGCGCGATGGTTTTCCAGTCCAGGCCCACGGCCCAGGCGGCGGCCAGCGATGCCATGACGTTGTCGACCTGGAAGCCGATGGCGCCGTTGCGCGTGATCGGCACTTGCGACAGGGCGATTTCGTGGCGTTCCTTGCCCTGCGCCGCGACCAGCTTGCCGTCTTCCACGTACACGACGCGATTGCCTTGCGCGCGGTGCGTGGCCATCACGGGATGCGTCTTGTCGGCGGCGAAGAAGGTCACCGTGCCGCTGCAATTTTTGGCCATGCGGGCCACGGCCGGGTCGGTGGCGTTCAGGACGGCCACGCCGCTGTCGGCCACGTTCTGCACGATCACGCGCTTCAGGACCGCCAGGTCTTCCACGGTGGTGATGTAGTTCAGGCCCAGGTGGTCGCCGGCGCCGATATTCGTCACCACGGCCACCTGGCAGCGATCAAAAGCCAGGCCTTCGCGCAGCATGCCGCCGCGCGCCGTCTCGAACACGGCCGCGTCCACGTCCGGGTGCAGCAGCACGTTGCGCGCGCTGCGCGGGCCGCTGCAGTCGCCGCTGTCGATCTGGCGCCCTTCGATGTAGACGCCATCCGTGTTGGTCATGCCGGTGCGCAGGCCGGAGGTGGTGAGCAGGTGGGCGATCAGGCGCACGGTGGTGGTCTTGCCGTTGGTGCCCGTGACGGCGACGACGGGAATGCGGCCGTCGTCGCCCTCGGCGAACATGGCGGCGATGATGGCTTCACCGACGGGGCGCGGCTTGCCGAACGACGGCGCCAAATGCATGCGCAGGCCAGGCGCGGCGTTCACTTCGACGATGCCGGCGTTCTGCTCTTCCAGCGGTTTCAAAATGCTTTCGGAGACGACGTCCACGCCGCAGATGTCCAGGCCCACCATGTGCGCGGCCGCGACGGCGCGCGCCGCCACTTCCGGGTGCACGTCGACGGTGACGTCGGTGGCCGAGCCGCCCGTCGACAGGTTGGCGTTATTGCGCAGGATCACGCGCTGGCCGACCGGCGGCACGGATTCGGCCACATAGCCCTGCTTGGCCAGGCTGGCCAGGGCGATGTCGTCGAAGCGGATTTTCGTCAGCGAGGTGGCGTGGCCGCTGCCGCGGCGCGGATCGAGGTTGACCTGATCGACCAGTTCGCGCACCGTGTGCTGGCCGTCGCCCACCACCTGCGGCGGGTCGCGGCGGGCCGCGGCCACCATCTTGTTGCCGATGACGAGCAAGCGGAAATCGTGGCCCGGCAGATAGCGTTCGACGAGGATATCGTCGCGGAATTCCTGCGCCGCGAGGAAGCCGGCCGTCAGCTGTTCGCGCGTGGTGACGTTGACGGTGACGCCCTTGCCCTGGTTGCCGTCCTTCGGTTTCACGACGACGGGCAGGCCGATTTCGCAGGCGGCGGCCCAGGCGTCGTCCGCATCGATGGCGACGCGGCCATGCGGCACCGGCACGCCGGCCGAATCGAGCAGTTTTTTCGTCAGTTCCTTGTCTTGCGCGATGGCTTCGGCAATGGCGCTGGTACCGTCCATTTCGGCGGCCTGGATCTTGCGCTGCTTGCTGCCCCAGCCGAACGTCACCAGGCTGCCTTCGGTCAGGCGGCGGAACGGAATGTTGCGCGCCACGGCGGCGTTGACGATGGCGCCCGTCGATGGACCGAGGCGCACGTCTTCATCGAGTTCCTGCAACTGGTGCAGGGCGCCGGCCAGGTCGAACGGCGCATCGTCGAGCGCGGCCTGGCACAGCTTCTGCGCCAGGGCCAAAGCCAGGCGGCCGACGGCTTCTTCCGAGTATTCGACGACGACCTGGAAGATGCCCGTTTCCAGCGTCGGCGTGGTGCGGCTGAAGGTGACGGGGCAGCCGGCTTGCGCCTGCAGGCCCAGCGCCGCCAGTTCCAGCACCTGCGCCATCGGCGCGGCGTTGTAATTGCCCAGCGGTTGCAGCGGGCTCAGTTGCGGAAAGAGTGCGCGCAGGCGGGCTTCGAAGCCGGGCAGCTGGGCGATGTCGAGTTCCTGCGTGGTGCAGGAAACAATGGCTTCCACGGCGGTGTCGTGGCTCCAGAGGTTAGGGCCCCGCAAGGCCCGTACGCGAGATACTTCCATAATTAAACCGTAATCCTGTTGTGTTCTTGTGGGCCCGGCCGTGCTGGCCGGGCTTGAGTGCTGCTTTGCCTGTTGCCGATTAGTTGCCGATGCAGCCGGGTGCGGCGTCGAAGGTACGCAGTCCTGCGCAAATCAAATCGACAGGCAGGTTCAGGGCCCAGGCGGCGGCCGCGACGGCCAGCACGCTGTCGACATTGCCGGCCGTGGCCGGTTTCAGCAGGTCCAGGCACAGCAACACCGTTTCGATGCCGCCTTCGGCCAGCACGATGTGGTTGCCGCGCACGAAGACGGCGCGCTGGCCGGCGGCCAGTTGCGCCGCGATGGCTGGCAAGCCGCCATCCTGCGCATACAGGGTCACGGTGCCGTCGCACAGCTCGGCCAGTTCCAGCACGTGCGCGTTGGCGGCGTTGAGCACGGCCACGCCCGTCGGCACCACCACGTCGACCTGGCTGCGCACGGCCTTGTACAGGCCCGCTTCGTCCAGCACGTCGAAATCCTTGACGCTATCGAGGCTGCCCATGTCAGTGACGACGCCGATCTGGCATTTGTCATAGGCCAGGCCTTCGGCCAGGATCATGCGCGGATTGCTCTCGAACAGGGCCGTCTGCACGGTGCGGTTGAGCAGCAGGCGCTGGCCCGCGTCCCAGTTCACGCAATCGCTGCTGACGACACGGCGCTGGTCCAGGTACATGCCTTCGCTGCAGACGGCGCCCGTGTGCAGGCCCGACAGGTTGAGCAGTTTGCACAGCATGCGCACGATCAGGCTGGCGCCGCGCGTGCCCGTCACGCCGATCAGCGGAATGCGGCCCGTTTCCTCGGGCGCGAACAGGTGGTCGACGATGGCCGCGCCGACAGGGCGGCTCTGGCCCACGCCAGGCTTGATGTGCGCCAGCAGGCCGGGGCTGGCATTGACTTCGATGATGGCGCCGCGCTGCTCTTCCAGCGGACGCGTGATGTCGGTGGTGACCAGGTCGATGCCGGCGATATCCAGGCCGACCACGCGCGCGGCCAGCAGGGCAGCATGCACGACGGACGGATGCACGTCGTCCGTGACGTCGATGGCCACGTTGCCGTTCGGCTGGATCAGCACTTTCTGGCCGGCCTGCGGCACGGACAGGGCGGTCATGCCCTGGCGCTGCAGTTCCAGCACGATTTCGCCCGATTCGTGCGGCTTGACGGTACCCAGCGGGAAATCTTCGCCTTCGCCGCGGCGCGGGTCGATATTGATCTGTGTGTTGACCAGTTCCAGCACGGTGGAGACGCCGTCGCCGTCGACCCACAGCGATTCACCCTTGGCGGCCGCGATCAGCTTGTTGCCGACCACGAGCAGACGGTGTTCGTCGCCCGTGATGAAGCTTTCCACCAGCACGGCCGAGCTGTCGCCCTTGCGTGCGGCCAGCTCGTAGGCGGCCTTCACGTCGCTTTCGGTCATCAGGTTCAGCGACACGCCGCGGCCATGGTTGCCGTCATACGGCTTGACGACGACGGGCACGCCGATGTCCTGCGCTTCTTCCCAGGCCGCTTCGGCGCTGCGCACCAGGCTGCCTTCGGGCACGCGCACGCCGCACGATTTGAGCAGGAATTTGGTCAGGTCCTTGTCGCTGGCGATGCCTTCGGCGATCGCGCTGGTGCGGTCCGTTTCGGCCGTCCAGATGCGGCGCTGCGCGGCGCCATGGCCCAGCTGCACCAGGTTGCCGTCGTTCAGGCGCAGCGAAGGGATGCGGCGCTCGGTGGCCGCATCGACGATGCTGGCCGTGCTCGGGCCCAGGCAGCGCGCATCGACCATGTCGCGCAGGGGCGCCAGGGCCGCTTCCAGGTCGTAGGCTTCATCGTTGATGGCGGCCATGAGCAGTGTGCGCGCGGCGGCCAGTGCGGCGCGGCCCACGTGCTCTTCGCGCGTGCGGAAAGCCATCTTGTAGACGCCGCGCTGGCTGGTCGAGCGCGTCTGGCCGAAGCCGGTGCGCATGCCTGCCAGGTTTTGCAGTTCCAATACGACGTGTTCGAGGATGTGGGCCGACCACGTGCCTTCGCGCAGGCGCTCGAAAAAGCCGCCCCGTTCGCCCACGCCGCAGCGGTGCTCGATCATGCCGGGCAGCCACGCCACCAAGCGCTCGTACAGGCCGGGCAGGGTATTGGATGGATAGTCTTCCAGTTCGCCGATGTCGACCCAGGCTTCAATCACCGGGCGGTAAGTCCAGATGTTGGGGCCGCGCAAGTGGGTGACGCGGGCAAATTCGATGTTCTTCTTCTTGATCATGTAAGTGGTTTCTTGATAACAAGCCAGGCGTCTGGGCGCCAGATACTTTATGTTGGCTCTACAGAGTCTTTTCAGGCTCGTGCTTGGTTCTTTATCCCGGGTATGCGCAGTGTGCCACTTTTAGCGGCCTCTTGTCGCGTTTGCTGCCCTTATTCTGCTGGTGTTGTCATTCTAATTGTTACTAATTGTTGCCATACTTGTTATAAAGATACCGACTCTGGGCTAAGCTGGAGCATTTGCGCAACAGCGGGCTGTTGTATACTTGCTCCCGTACGACGGACGCCCATTTTTTTGCGCCGTTTCGCCATCATTCCTTACCGGCAGGCATCCATTCGATACAATACAGGAAATTGCCACTGGTGCATCCACCTCGCCATCGCGCAGTACACAAACATTGATCGGGCGTCTGCCCCATCCCCCAAATCCCGCCCTGAAGGGCTTGGCCTCGAGCCGGAGTATGCTTTACGATGACAACTGAACTGAGTGTTCCTGCAACAACTATTCCCCTCACATCGCTGCCTGAACACTGGCTGGCGGAAGTGGAGAGCAACCTTTCTCCAGGGGAGAACGTTTTAAGTAGCGTTGAGGTTGACCTCGATGCGCGATTACGTTTCACAAAAGGCATAATAGTTGTCACCGAGAAGCGTTTGCTGGCCCGTTCGCCGGGCGATGCCGTCTGGAAAAGTTGGTCTTTCCGCCACGGACTGCGCCTGACGCACCACGACCACGCCGGTGTCGGCCACCTGGAGTTGTTCGATGACCACGGCCGCCTGGCGTCGTGGCGCTTTACTTTGGGCCAGAACCTGCATGCGATCCGCGTGCTGGAACAGTTCGTCGAGCGCCTCGACAGCCACCTGACGGGCCAGCCCGTGCTGGAAGCGGAGCAGGAAGTCTGTCCTAGCTGCAAGGCGCCTTTGGAGCCGGAGCAGGAAGAATGCCCGATCTGCGCCAAGGTGCTGCACACGCCGCCATCGACCTGGACCCTGTTCCGCCTGTGGCGCTTCGCCCATCCCTACCGTGGCCAGCTGGCCCTGGGCTTCATGCTGATGCTGCTGAGCACCGCCGCGCACATGATTCCGCCTTACCTGACGGCGCCGCTGATGGACAATGTGCTGATTCCGTATCAGAACGGCAAGCATATCGACCCATGGCTGGTGGTGTACTACATGAGCGGCTTGCTCGGTTCGGCCCTGCTGGCCTGGCTGCTGGGCTGGGGCAAGACGTATGTGCTGGCCCTGGTGTCCGAACGCATGGGCGCCGATTTGCGCTCGGCCACGTATGAACACCTGATGAAACTGTCGCTGGAATTTTTCGGCGGCAAGCGCACGGGCGACCTGATGGCGCGCATCGGCAGCGGCAGCGACCGCATCTGCGTCTTCCTGTCGCTGCATTTGCTCGATTTCGCTTCCGACGTGCTGATGATCATCATGACGGGTGTGATCCTGTGGTCGATGAACCCGTGGCTGGCCATCATGACCCTGGCGCCCTTGCCCTTCATCGCCTGGATGATCCACCTGGTGCGCGACCGCTTGCGCACGGGCTTTGAAAAGATCGACCGCGTGTGGAGCGAAGTGACCAACGTGCTGGCCGATACGATTCCCGGCATCCGCGTGGTCAAAGCGTTTGCGCAGGAAAAACGCGAAGCTGCCCGCTTCCGCGACGCCAACGCGCACAACCTGGCCGTCAACGACAAGTTGAACAAGGTCTGGTCGCTGTTCTCGCCGACGGTCTCCTTTCTGACGGAGATGGGTTTGCTGGTCATCTGGTGCTTCGGCATCTGGCAGCTGTCGCGCGGCGAGATCACCGTCGGCGTGCTGACCGCCTTCATCGCCTACAGCACGCGTTTCTATGGCCGCCTCGATTCGATGAGCCGCATCGTCTCCGTGACGCAGAAATCGGCATCGGCCGCCAAGCGCATCTTCGACATTCTCGACCACGTGTCGAGCGTGCCGGAACCGGCGCAGCCCGTGAAGCTGGACAAAATCGAAGGCAGGATCGATTTGCGCGAAGTCGGATTCCGCTATGGCAACCGGGCCGTCAACCGCGGCATCACCCTGAACATCAAGGCGGGCGAGATGATCGGCCTGGTGGGCCACAGCGGTTCGGGCAAGAGCACCCTGGTCAACCTGATCTGCCGTTTCTACGACGTGTCGGAAGGCGCGATTCTGCTCGATGGCGTCGACATCCGCTCGTTTGCCGTGTCCGACTACCGCCGCAACATCGGCCTGGTGCTGCAGGAGCCATTCCTGTTCTTCGGCACCATCGCGGAAAACATCGCCTACGGCAAGCCGCACGCGACGCGCCAGGACATCATCGCCGCGGCGCGCGCCGCGCATGCCCACGAATTCATCCTGCGCCTGCCGCAAGGCTACGATTCGATGGTGGGCGAGCGTGGCCAGGGCTTGTCCGGCGGCGAACGCCAGCGCATCTCGATCGCCCGCGCCTTGCTGATCGATCCGCGCATCCTGATCATGGACGAAGCGACATCGTCGGTCGACTCGGAAACAGAGAAGGAAATCCAGAAGGCGCTGGACAACCTGGTGCAAGGCCGCACGACGATCGCCATCGCGCACAGGCTGTCGACCCTGCACCGGGCCGACCGCCTGGTGGTGCTGGACCGCGGCCAGGTCGTCGAAGTGGGCAGTCACGATGAACTGATGGCGAAAGAGGGCGCCTATTTCCGCCTCTACGAAGCACAGGCGCGCAACAACGAACTCGCCCTGGATGACAAGGAATAAGCATGGCCAGTACAACTTTTACATTAAGCCGCGACACCTTCGGCAAGCTGGTGATGACGGACGCGGACGGCCAGGTGTTTGAGGGCGTGGCGCCCGTGCGCGCCTTCCCCATCCAGTCGCCGGACGAAGGCATTTCGCTGGTGCTGGGCAATGGCAAGGAAGTGGCGTGGATCGACCACATCGACGCCTTGCCGGAACCGGCGCGCAGCCTGCTGCAGGAAGAGCTGGAAGGGCGCGAATTCATGCCCGAGATCGCGCGCGTGAAAAGCGTGTCCAGCTTCGCCACGCCATGCACCTGGCATGTCGACACGGACCGGGGCGAGACGCAATTCGTGCTGAAGGGCGAGGAAGACATCCGCCGCATCGGCGCCGCGTCGCTCTTGATCGCCGATAACCACGGCATCCACTTTTTGATACGCGACATGTTCAATATCGACAAGACGACGCGCAAGATTTTGGATCGCTTCCTGTAAGAAACCTCCTGGAATACAGTGCGGCGCCGCCGCTCATGCCGTTCAGCTTGCGCTGAGCGGCATTTTTTTGACCTTGTGCTTTCCTTGTGGCTTGCCTCATTTGAGCTATACTAACGTCTTAAAGGAGGTGGCTATGGAACGACACATTGATGCTCCCGTCCCGGCTCAGCAAGCGAGGACGCTGTACGAAGGCATGGCGCTGTACGGTTTTGATACTGATGCGCGCATTGCGTTGATACGGCGCGGTATTCCAGCCTCGACGATCAGCCGCCTGTCCGCGCGCATGGGCATGAGCAAGGAATTCCTGTTGTCCAGCCTGGGGTTGTCGCGCGCCACCATCAGCCGCAAGGAAAAAGACGCCAGCTTGCTGTCGAAGGATGAATCGGAACGCGTGCTGGGGATTGAAACCCTGATTGGCATGGTGCAGGCGATGGTCGAACAATCGGGCGATCCCGCCGGTTTTGACGCGGCGCGCTGGGTCTCCGATTGGTTGAGCAAACCGCTGCCTGCGCTGGCGGGTGCCACGCCGGCCAGTTACATGGACACCTTCGAGGGGCAAAAACTGGTGGCGGAATTGCTGTCCATGACGCAGAGCGGGGCCTATGCATGAATGTGCTCTGGCGTATTGCCGTCGAGACGCCAGCTTATGCCGCCAGTGACCTGAGCGGCACCGGCGCCAGGATCACGGGTGGCCGCTGGAACAGCAAGGGCGCGCCTGTCGTGTATTGCTCGACGAGTATCGCCCTGGCCACCTTGGAAACCGTGCATTACCTGCGCGGCGGCGGCTTGCCATTCAACCGTTACCTGGTGCGTATCGCCATTCCCGATGGCGTATGGAATGCGCGCCAGGTACTCGACCCATTTCCCGGCGGCTGGGACGCCATACCGGCCGGCCTGGCGGGCAAGCGGGCTGGCGATGGCTGGATTGCAGCGGGAAAATCCGCCTTGCTGCTGGTGCCTTCCGTGATCGTGCCCGACGAATACAATGTCTTGCTCAACCCCCGCCATGCCGATGCCGCGGCGGTCACCGCCAGCACCGTCCGGCGGTGGAGCTACGACCCCCGCTTTTTCCCCTGACGCACGCTTACTGAAACGCCACTTCCGCAAAGCTGCGCAATTTGCGGCTGTGCAGCCGGTCCACGCCCTGGCGGCGCAGCAGTTCCACGGCGCGGATGCCGATGCGCAGGTGCTGGTCGACCCGTTCGCGGTAGAAGTGATTGGCCATGCCGGGCAGCTTGATTTCGCCGTGCAGCGGCTTGTCGCTGACGCACAGCAGGGTGCCGTAGGGGACGCGGAAACGGAAGCCGTTGGCGGCGATCGTCGCGCTTTCCATGTCCAGCGCGATGGCGCGGCTCTGGCTGAAGCGGCGCTCCGGCGTGCGCTGCGGCAGCAGTTCCCAGTTGCGGTTGTCCGTGCTGGCCACGGTCCCCGTGCGCATGATGTGTTTCAGATCATGTCCCGTCAACTGGGTGATTTCCGCCACGGCCGTTTGCAGCGCCTGCTGGATTTCCGCCAGTGGCGGGATCGGCACCCACAGCGGCAAGTCTTCGTCTAGTACGTGGTCTTCGCGCACATACGCATGCGCCAGCACGTAGTCGCCCAGGCTTTGCGTGGTGCGCAGGCCGGCGCAATGACCGAGCATCAGCCAGGCGTGCGGGCGCAGCACGGCGATATGGTCGGTGATGGTTTTTGCATTGGCGGGACCGACGCCGATATTCACCATGGTGATGCCGCTGCCATCGGCGCGCAGCAAATGGTAGGCGGGCATCTGCGGCAGGCGCGGCGGGGCGGCGCCCAGCGCATCTTCGCTCTCGACCGTCTGGCCGACCCGGCGCGTGACGACGTTGCCCGGTTCGACAAAGGCGACATAGCCGTCGTCGTCCGATGGCGCGGCCGCATCGGGTGCGCGGTCCATCATGGCGTGGCCCAGGCGGATGAATTCGTCGATGTAGAACTGGTAATTTGTAAACAGGACGAAGTTCTGGAAATGCTGCGGCGACGTGCCGCTGTAATGGCGCAGGCGCTGCAGCGAATAATCGACGCGCGGGCCCGTGAACAGCGACAGCGGCTGCGCTTCGCCATGCGCCGGTTCGTGCGTGCCGTTGGCGATGCCGTCGTCCATGGCCGACAGGTCGGGCAGGTCGAACAGGTCGCGCATGGCCAGGCGGCGACCCGCATCCATATTGCCTTCGATATGGTCATGCTCGGCGAACGAGAAATGCACGGGGATGGGTTGGGCGCTCACGCCCACTTCCAGGTGCACCTTCTGGCCGCTGTTATGGTTTTTCAGTAGCAGGGTGAATTGGTCGAGGTAGTAATCGCCGAACAGGTCGGGGCGCGTCAGGGTGGTTTCAAACACGCCGGGGCCGGCGACAAAACCGTAGGCCAGCGGCGAGTCGGCGCGCGCCACGGTGTCGGTCTGGATGCGCACGAAGGGGTAGCAGGCGCGCACGCGCTCGTGCATGTCTTCGCCGGCGACAAAGCGCTGCAGCGCATCGCGCAAGTGTTCGATGCTGCTGCGGTAAATGGCTTGCACTTGTTCCAACGCCAGGCGTGGATCGTCGAAGCGGGAGGAGGCGATGAAGGGGGGCGTAAGCAAGCGGATTCTCCTTGTAGCGGTTCGTGCATACCATTGTAAGGCAGCGGGGCAACTCTTGTCGGTGCATCTGGGGCCGCTTGACGAATTCAAATAGAATCTGTATTCTATTTGAATGGTCAGACTCGCAAAATTCAACGAAAACAACTTTATCGACAGCGCGATTGCCGTCGCCGCCCAGTGCGGCGTGGGCGCCGTTTCGATGGCCGCCATCGCCGTCAAGGCCGGTGCCCCCATCGGTTCCGTGTATCACCGTTTCGATTCGCGCAACGCCATCCTGGCGCGCGCGTGGCTGCGCGTGAAAAGCGACTTCCGCGAGGAAGTGGCCAGCCGCTGGCTCGGCGGCGACACCTGGGCTGGCGTGCATGGCTTGCTGGACTGGTGCCGGCGCAAGCCCGTGTATGCGCGCTTTCTGCTGCAATGCGCGGACAGCCCCGATTTCAGCAGTGGCCTCAGCGAGCAATTGCTGGCCGCCGTGGAAGAAGAGCAGGCCGCGCTCGACGCCTGCTTTGTCCGCTGCGCCGAAACCATGCCCGCCACCACGGAGCTGGACCTCGATCACATGCTGCTCAAATTCGTCCTGATCGACGCCCCCGTGGCCGTCGTCAAGCCTTACCTGACCCAGGAGCGGCCGATACCGGCCAGCGTCGACGCCATGCTGCGCGCCTCGCACGACGCCGTGCGCGGCTGGGCCGCCCACACTACCTCACACTAACAAAGAAAAGAATCCCTATGCGCTATTCCACCCAGCTTGAACACGGCAAGAAAATCCCGCTGCACGACGAAGAAGGTTTCATCGGCATGCGCGCGGCCGGCCGCATCGCCGCCGACACGCTCGACTACATCGCGCCTTTCGTGAAACCGGGCGTGTCGACGGCCAAACTCGACGCCCTGTGCGAAGAATTCATGCGCGCCGCCGGCGCCATTCCGGGCACCATCGACTACCACGGCTACAAGCACGCCAGCTGCATCTCCGTCAATCACGTGGTCACGCACGGCATTCCGTCGGAAACGAAAATCCTGAAAGTGGGCGACATCCTCAACATCGACGTGACGCCGAAGTTCCAGGGCTGGTTCGGCGACACCAGCCGCACTTTCAAGGTGGGCGCCGTCTCCATCCTGGCCAACCGCCTCGTCAATACGGCGTATGACGCCATGATGGCCGGCATCCACACCGTGCGTCCGGGGGCGACTTTGGGCGACGTGGGCGCCGCCATCGAGGCGGTGGCCAAGGCGCAGGGCTTTTCTTCCGTGCGCGACTTCTGCGGCCATGGCGTGGGCCAGGTCTTCCACGACACGCCGCAAGTGCTGCATTACGGCCGCGCCGGCACGGGCATCGTGCTGGAGCCGGGCATGATTTTTACCATCGAGCCGATGCTCAACGTGGGCAGCTACCAGGTCAAGGTCTTGCCGGACAAATGGACGACGGTGACGAAAGACCGTTCGCTGTCGGCGCAGTTCGAGCACTCGCTGGCCGTGACGGAAACGGGCTTTGAAATCTTCACCCTGACCGGTTCGACCGAGCCGCTGGTGTAAGCATGGATGACGCGCGCCGGCAGCAGCTCACCGATATCGTCGCCGCGAAAGCCGGCGTGGATGTCGCTTGCGCGGCGCGCCACCTGGCGCTGCATGACGACGACGTGGCGGCCGCCCTGCGCGGCATCGACGCCGAACGCTACACGCTGACGCAGCGCCTGTTGAACAAATACGGGCGCGATCCGGAAGACGCGCTGCAGCACGTGGCGCTGGCCGTGCTGCAGCAGGAAGACATCCGCAGCGACAGCGTGTTGCGCCTTGATCGCATCGCGGCCCTGGCGCCGCCCGTCGCCGGCATGGTGCTGCTGGCCGAGTGGCTGGCCTATGTGGACTGGGAAGGTTTCGACAGCGCCCTGTACGCGAATATCGACGCGGTGGCGGCGATCATCTCCGCTGCATTGGACCTGCCCGAGGTGGCTGACAACCTGCTGCAAACGCGCGATGAAGCCGTGTTTGAAACGCAGCGCCCCGCGCTGGCGACAGCGGCCTTGCTGTTCATCGAACGCCACATCGCGCTCTTTCCCAGATAGTGGCGCGCGTCTTACAATGGCGGCAAGCACTGTTGCCCCATTTTGAAGACTTCCGCATGAGCGATTTTCCCGAAGATATCTACACCGAGCCGTCCGCCGACGTGCATACCCTGAACAACCTGGGCCCCTTGACCGGCATGGCCGGCATCTGGACGGGCACGCGCGGCCTGGACGTCAAGCCGAAAGCGGACGGTCCGCGCAAGCAGGCCTTCGTCGAGCGCATCGAACTGCAGCCGATCGACCCCGTCACCAACGGCCCGCAACTGTTCTACGGCTTGCGCTACTACATCCACATCACCAAGCCGGACCAGGTCAAAACGTATCATGAGCAGGTCGGCTATTGGCTGTGGGAACCGGCCACGGGCGCCGTGATCCAGACCCTGGCCATCCCGCGCGGCCAGATCGCCATGGCGTCCGGCACGACGACGGCGGACGCCAGCAGTTTCGAGCTGGTGGCCAAGCGCGATTCGACGGCCTACGGCATCTGCTCGAACCCCTTCCTCGAACACGCGTTCACCACCGTCGAATACCGCATCAAGGTCGACATCCACGCCGATGGCACCTGGGGCTACGACGAAGACACGGTCATGCTGATCCGCGGCAAGGACGAACCGTTCCACCACACGGACCGCAACTTGCTGACGAAAATCGCCGAGCCGACGCCGAATCCGATGGCGCTGCAGGCGCTGGCGGCAGCCGCTTAATAGCACCTGTCAAAACCTACTGCGCGTCGTAATTTGTGGCCTGCGATGCTCACTGTACCTCCGTACAGTTGCGCTTCTCGACCACAACTTCCTTCCGCTCGCTACGGTTTTGTCAGGGCTCTAGGGTTTTCCCTGCGCGACGGCTTTGATGGCGCGCTCCTCGCCCATGGCGGCCGCGATTTTCCAGCGCTGCATGGCGCTGGCGCGGTCGGGGCGTTTCAGTCCCGCCCCTTCCCAGTCCATCAGGCCCAGGTTGTAGATGTCGCCCGCGCTGCCCTTGTCGGCGGCGAGGGTGAACCATTTGCGCGCTTCCTTGTGGTTGACGGGGATCTGGTAGCCGCGCACGTGGTACAGGCCCAATAAGTGCATGGCTTGCGCATTGCCCTTGTTCGCTGCCTGTTTCAGCAGGTCGAGGCCGCGCGCCATGTTGCGCGGTTCTTGCCAGCCTTCGGCCAGCATCACGCCTTTCGCCGTCAGCGCATAGCTGTCGTTTTTCACGAGACCCTTGCCGATCAGCGGCTTGGCGGCCACCTGGCGCGCCGCGCGCTGCTGCGCCGTTGGCGCCGTGACGGGGCCGGGTTTGCCTTCGCCCATCAGCAGCATCCAGCCATACAGGCCATACGCGCCGGCGTCGCCCTTGCCGACCAGGTTCTCCAGCATGGCCAGCGCCTGCACCTTGTCGCCATTTTCATACAGCTTGACGGCCTTGGCGCTGCTCGCATCCTGCGGCACGACGGCTGGCGCATGGGGCGCGACGGGCGCCGACGCGATGGCCGCTTGCGGCGGCGCGGACACCGGGCGCACGCGCACGGGCAAGCCATAGCTGGCGGCCAGCACGGCCAGGCTGGCGGGCGCGAGGATCAGCACGTGCGCCAGCTGGTTGCGGCGGCCCTTGCCGGCGATGCCCATAGCCCGTTCGGCTTGCTGCTCGCCGCCCAGCGCTTCGCTCAGCACGGCTTTCACCTTGCGGTTGAACAGCCAGTAGCCAGCGCCCGTGACGAGCAGGCCCGCGACGGCGGCCGCACCGCGTCCCGCGAAAAGCCAGGTGGCGATGGCGGCGGCCAGGGCGGCCAGCGCGCTTTTCCACCAGAACTGCTTGGCCAGCCGCGTGTAGACTTGG
The DNA here is from genome assembly GCF_019345455.1 of Janthinobacterium sp. NKUCC06_STL. NCBI lineage: Bacteria > Pseudomonadati > Pseudomonadota > Betaproteobacteria > Burkholderiales > Oxalobacteraceae > Janthinobacterium > Janthinobacterium sp. NKUCC06_STL. The sequence continues at coordinate 827,219 of NZ_JAHKQY010000001.1, read as the reverse complement.
CGCAAGGCGCCCAGCACGCAGGTGCGCACATTTTGCGCATACTCGGCGGAGACGACGTCGACGTGCGCGTGGTCGGTTACTCCGCTGAGCACCGATTCAATCACGTCCGCATTCAGTTCCGAAGCCGCCACATCGCGCAGCGGCGTCAGCAAACCCTGCACGTGGGCCGAGAACAGGCCGTCGTCGGCGCTGCCGGCCAGCGCATCGCTGAGCGCCTTGAGGTCGCCGCGCAGCAGCTTTTCCACGATGTCGTCCAGGGTCAGCCAGCGCAGATCCGTGCCGTACGCCACCAGGTGGTGCTTTTCGGCGTTGCACGATGCGTCCAGGCGCACGATGCGCAGTTTGCCCGCATACAGGGCGTCGACTTCCTGCGGCTGGTCTTCATTGTAAATGCTCACTTTCGCCAGGCCCAGGCTGCTGGCAATGGCGGCCAGTGAGTGCACGCTCTCCTTGTCGCGGATGCGGCGCGCGTCGTCGGGCGCCTGCTTGGGCAGGCTGACGCTGTAGCCGGGCGCCACGTGCACGTCGACCCAGGCTGCCTTGCCCACCTTGCCGGAACCGTCGCACGGGTTGCAGCGCAGGTCGCCCACGCCGCTGCAGGTGCGGCACGTGACCTTGCCGCTGGCGCGGCAGGTGCCGCAATTGATGCTGCCGGAACCGTGGCAGGTGTTGCAGCTGACCTTGCCGAAGCTGCAATGGTAGCAATTACGGTATTCGGTGCGGTACTGGGGCCGCGTTTCGCTGTGGTAGCTGGTGTGCGAGCTGCCGTTGCTGTAGGTGGTAGTGGGCACTTGCACCGTGATGTAATCGGTGACTTGCTCGGACACCGTGCCGCTGCCGCTGCAATACGAGCACGACACCTTGCCGCTGCCGTAGCAGCCATACGCGTCGCAGCTGACGGTGCGCCCGCCGTGGCAGCTCCAGCACGTTTCCGTCGTCGCGCCATAACAGGTGTGGCAGCCGATGCGGCCTTTGCCGGTGCAGTTGCTGCAGGTATCGAGGTGCCAGTACTTGACGGCGTGCGGCAGGTAGACGCCCGCTTCGACGCCGTTGTAGGCCTGGCCTGCCTGGCGCAAGGCATTGTCGAGCTTGCCGGCCGCGCGGCGCAGTCTTTCCTTTTCCTGCGCGTGAGCGAGCGCTCCCACCTCGTGGGAGCCACAGCGGCAGTCGTTGCCCGCCGGCGTGAAATAGCCATTGATGACGCGCTGTTCGAAGCGCGCTTCGAGCGCGTAGTTTGCTTGCAGGGAAAACTCCTGCAGTACGTCTTCTTCGTCCAGCGGCGTGATGTCGTGCGGCTCGAAACGCGTCTTGTCCTGCACCAGGGTGCGCAGCTTGCCCAATACCGTAGGTATCTCTTCCTTGTCGAGCCGGAGGGGCGCTGGCGCCGTCACGACCGTCTCCGTCACCTGCGGCGCATCCTCGCTGCCTGGGGTTTCATGGGTCGTCTCGGTGCTGGGGTTCATGCGCGTCCTTTTGCTCTCTGGAAAGATGTTTGAATTTTAGCATCCCCATATGACAAACCATGACAAAGCGGATCCGCTTTTTCAGCGCAGGCCGCGGCGGAACTGGTCGGGCGTGCCGCCGCTCTGGCGGCGAAACATGGCGATGAAGGCCGAGGCCGTGCTGTAGCCCAGTTCCAGCGCGATCGCCTGCACGGTGTCTCCCTGTTCCAGCAGGGGCAGGGCGGCCAGGAAGCGCTGGCGCTGGCGCCATTCGCCGAACGGCATGCCCAGTTCGCGCTGGCAGCGGCGCGCCAGGGTGCGCTCGGTCACGTGCAGTTGCGCGGCCCACTCCGCCAGTGAGCGGTTACTGCCCGGCTCCGCCTGCAGGGCGGCCAGCAGCGCCGCGATGACGGGCTCGTCGCTGCCGGGCAGGTAGTTGCGGCTGCACGGCGCCAGTTGCAGCTGGTCGACCAGCACTTGCGCCAGGCGCTGGTCGGCTTCGGTGGCGGGCGTGGTGACGTTTCTTTCTGCAAAGTCGCCGAGTATGGCTTTGAGCAAGGGACTCAATACCAGCGCACACGGCTGGGCCGGCAGTTGTGCGCACAGGCTGGCGTCGATGTAGGCCGAGTGAAACACGACATCCTGGCGGATATAGCCGTCGTGCAAGGTCTCGGGCGGTATCCACACGGCGTACTGGGGCGGCGACAGATAGCGCTGGCCCGCCACCATGATTTCCATCACGCCCGTGGAGCAATACGTGAGCTGGCCCCACGGATGGCTCTGGTAATCGAACTGCTGGTGCGCGTGGTAATCGTCGAGGCGAAAGTACACGGGATAGGGCAGGGTGTCGGAAACGGCGGGAAAATGCTGGTTGCTGGCCATGGTGTCTTTGTCCTGTTCTTCGCATCGTTTGTCCGATATTCATTATATCCATGGAATCGGACCATGCGAAAATGGCGGTATTGAATAATGGAGTACGCCGCATGCAAGTGAAACACTATCTGTTACCCGTGATCGCCGTGCTGATCTGGGCCATCAATACCATCGTCAGCAAGATGGCCGTGGGCGTGATCGATCCGGCCGCCATCTCGTTCTACCGCTGGCTGCTGGCCGGCGTGCTGCTGGCGCTGGTGTTCGCCCGTCCCGTATGGAAGCAGCGGGCCGTGGTGAAGCCCTACCTTGGCAAACTGTTTGTGCTGGGCATGCTGGGCATGGTCATGTACCAGTGCCTGGCCTACATCGCCGCGCAAACGACGACGGCTACCAATATGGGCATCCTGGCGTCCATGATGCCGCTGCTGGCCGTGGGCCTGTCCGTATTGTTGTTGAAAGAAGCGCCCACCGTGGGCGGCGTGTTTGGCGGCCTCGTGTCGCTGCTGGGACTGGCCTACTTGCTCAGCCATGGCGATCCTGCCGCCCTGCTGGCCCATGGCGCGGCCGTGGGCGACGCCCTGATGCTGCTGGCGTGTCTGTCGTATGCGGGCTATGGCGTGCTGCTCAAGCGCTGGAAGATTCCCCTGAATAACTGGCATTCCTTGCTGATCCAGGTCTGGTGCGCCGTGCCCGTGCTGTTCGTGTATTACCTGAGCCAGTTCGCGCCGCCCGTCACCAGTGCCGGCCTGCCGCTGGTGCTGTTTGCCGGCATCCCCGCCTCCATCCTTGCGCCGTTTTTGTGGATGCACGGCCTGGCCAAGCTGGGACCGAGTCGCGCCACGACCTTGATGAACTTGCTGCCCGTGTTCACGGTGATCATCGCCATGCTGTTCCTCGGTGAAACCCTGCACAGCTACGACGTGATCGGCGGCGGCGTGACCCTGCTGGGCGTGGTGATGGTGCAGTATCTGAAACGTCCGTTGCGCTGCGCACCGGCATAGTTTTTTTGCTATGCTGGTGTTTTGAACAAGGAGGCGCCATGCCCAGCATCGATACACTGTTGAGTGAACTGGAAGCATTTGGTAACAGCAACGATGCGGCGCACACGGCGCGGGCCAGCCGCATGCTCAACATCACGCGCGACACGGGCGAATTGCTGGCCGTAATGGTGCACGCGCGCGGCGCCCGGCGGGTGCTGGAAATCGGCACGTCGAACGGCTATTCCACCCTGTGGCTGGCGCGCGCCGTGCAGGCGCTGGGCGGCAAGGTGGTGACGGTGGAAAAGGCGCAGGACAAGTTCGACATGGCGCACGACAACTTTGTGCGCGCGCAATTGCAAGGCGTGATCGGTCAGCTGCTGGCGGACGCGGGCGACGTGCTGCGCGATGCGGCCGACGGCGCCTACGATTTCATCTTCCTCGATTCCGCGCGCCAGCAATACGCGCAGTGGTGGCCGCAGCTGGACCGCGCGCTGGCGGCCGGCGGCGTGCTGGTGGTCGACAACGCCAGTTCGCACTACGCGGACATGGCGGAGTTTCTTGAGGCCATCCGCGCCGACAGCCGCTACACGACGTGCCTGGCCACCGTCGGCAAGGGCGAATTCATCGCCGTCAAGGCCGGTAACTGATGTTCAGATGTTCTTGCGCCAGTTGGCGCAACAGGGGCAGGGACGCATGGCCCGCATCGGCCTGCCAGGCCAGGCCGATGCCGGCCGCCAATTCCTCGCCCTCCACCAATTTTCGGTAGGCCACGCCGTCCAGGCGCAGTGCGCGGAAGGAGTCGGCCAGCAGGGCCATGCCCTTGCCTGCCGCCACGTCGCCGAGCAGCACATGGTGATCGGGCGCTTCACGCAGGAAATGCGGCGCGAAGCCATGCCGGCGAAACACTTGCTGGCAATGGTCGAAGAAGGCGGGCTGGCGCGCCCTTTCGAACCAGTAGACGGATTCCATCGAAATGTCGGCCAGGCTGAGCTTGCGCTTCTTCGCCAGCCGGTGGCCGGCGGGCAGGGCCAGCATCATGGCCTGGCGCGCCAGCGGCTGCACGGCCAGTTCGAACGTGGCGCTCGGCAAGGCAAGCAGGGCCGCATCGAGCTGGCCCTTGCGCACGCTAGCCACCAGGCGCGGCGACGGTGCCGCCGTCAGCTCCAGACGGACATTGCCCAGCTGCTCCTCCAGCGCCGCCAGCAGCGGACGGAACAGGCCGGCCGCCACGGAACTGGTCAAGCCCAGGCGCAGGCGCGCGGGTGCGCTGTCTTGCCGCAGCGACGCTTGCGCCGTCTCCAGCAAGTCGAGGATGTGCAGCGCCTGCGGCAGCAGGGTGCGGCCCGCTTGCGTCAAGGCCACGCCTTGCGTGTCGCGCTCGAACAGGCGCGCCCCCAGCTTGTCTTCCAGCCCTTTGATGGCGCGCGACAATGGCGGCTGGGTCATGTGCAACTGTTCCGCCGCCTGGCGAAAGTTCAGGCAGCGGGCGACGGCGCAAAACAGGGTCAAGGCATGGGTATCGAGGGCTCTCATACCATAAAGGTATCACGAAATCAGGCATTCCCTTGCCGGTCGGCGCGGTCCAGACTGGCCGCATTGACAATGAGGGAGATCAACATGCAACTGCAACAACGACGCATCGGCAATAGCGGCTTGACCAGCTCGGCATTGGGCCTGGGCTGCATGGGCATGTCGGAGTTCTATGGCGCCACGGACGAGGCACAATCCCTGGCGACGCTGGAAGCGGCCCTGGCGGCCGGCGTGACCCTGTTTGACACGGCCGACGCCTACGGTTTCGGCCACAACGAGCAATTGCTGGGACGTTTTCTGGCGCGCTACCGGGGCCAGGCCCTGGTCGCCACCAAGTGCGGCTTGGCGCGCGAGGCGGGCAGTTATGCGCGCCGCGTCGACAATTCCCCCGCCTACATCCGCCAGGCGTGCGAAGCGTCGCTGAGGCGCCTGGGCGTGGAGAGCATCGACCTGTTTTACCTGCACCGCCTGAACCTCGAGACGCCATTGGACGAGTCGATGGGCGCGCTGGCGCAACTGCGGCAAGAGGGCAAGATCCGCGCCGTGGGCCTGTGCGAAGTGAGCGCCGCCACCTTGCGGCGCGCGGCGGCCATCTGCCCCGTGGCCGCCGTGCAGAGCGAATACTCGCTGTGGACGCGCGAACCGGAGCAGGGCGTGCTGGCCGCCTGCCGCGACGTGGGCGCCAGTTTCTTTGCCTACAGCCCGCTGGGGCGCGGTTTCCTGACGGGCGCCATCGCGGACGCGGCCAGTCTCGACGCTGGCGACTTTCGCCACTTCAATCCCCGTTTCTCAGCCGATAATCTGGCGCACAATCAGGCCATCGTCGCCCAGGTCAGGGATCTCGCACGCGCAAAAGGCTGCACGCCGGCCCAGCTGGCGCTGGCCTGGCTGCTGGCGCAAGGCGATGACGTCATTCCCATCCCCGGTACCAAGCGCATCGCGTATCTGCACGACAACCTCGGCGCGCTGACCGTGCGGCTGGACGGGGCGGAACTGGCGGCGATGAACGCCGCCTTTCCCTTGGGCATGGCGGCGGGTGCGCGCTATACGGACGAGGGCATGAAGGGCGTGGATGCCTGAAAAAAACGCGCGAGTGTACGCCAGCGTACCTAACTGATACTTTCTCTGCGGGATAATTGCCGGTGATCTGCTAGCATTTGGCAGGTTGTACCGTGTTCAACGGTCCGGTATCCGATGAGGTGGATGTTGTTAGATGACGATATTTTCGATATAGAACTGAAGTTATTGCTTGAGGGAATACTGCTGCGCTATCAGCACGATTTCCGCGATTATTCCGTGGCATCGCTGCGCCGGCGCATGCGCCAGGCCATGGAGCGCTTCGGCTGCGCCAGCCTGTCGCAATTGCAGGACCGCATCTTGCACGAGCCGGCCATGTTCGCGCAGATGCTGCAGTTTTTCACGGTGCAAGTGAGCGAGATGTTCCGCGATCCCGCCTATTTTCGCGCCTTGCGCGAAAAAGTCGTGCCCATCCTGCATACCTATCCTTCCATCAAGATCTGGGTGGCCGGCTGCAGCAGCGGGGAAGAGGTATGGTCGCTGGCCATCTTGCTGGAAGAGGAAGGCTTGCTTGAGCGCAGCATGATTTACGCGACGGACATCAACGTGGAAGCGCTGGCCGCCGCCGAAGCGGGCATTTATCCGATCGAGCGCATCGCCCAGTTCAGCGAGAATTACCAGCTGGCCGGCGGCAAGCGCTCGCTGTCCGACTATTACACGGCGGCCTACAAGGGCGCCATCTTTGAGCGGCGCTTGCGGCGCCAGTTCGTCTTCGCCGACCACAGTCTGGCGACGGACAGCGTGTTTTCGGAGGTGCACATGGTTTCCTGCCGTAACGTCATGATTTACTTCAATAAAGACTTGCAAGACCGCAGCCTGGGCCTGTTCCACGAAGCACTGGTGAACCGGGGCTTCCTGGGGCTGGGCATGAAGGAAAGCCTGCATTTCAGCCGCCATGCGGCCAGCTTCAACGAGCTGAGCCCGGCGGAACGCATCTTCCAGCGTGCCTGACATGCTGCCAAGCTGCGACGTGGCGCCACCGCCCGCCGGCCTGCGCCTGATCGCCATCGGCGCCTCGGCCGGCGGCGTGGAAGCGCTGGGCATCGTGCTGCGCGCCTTGCCCGCCACCTGCCGCGCCACCGTCGTGGTGGTGCTGCACCTGGCGCCTGGCCGCTCGAGCCAGTTGCCGCATCTGTATGCGGAACGTTGCCAGCTGCCCTTGCGCGAGGCGCAGGACAAGGAGCCGCTGCAAGCGGGCACCGTGTATTTTGCCCCGCCCGATTACCACCTGCAAGTGGAACCCGATGGCTGTTTTTCCCTGTCGCAGGAAGCGCCCGTGTATTTTTCGCGCCCGTCCATCGATGTCCTGCTGGAAACGGCGGCCCTGGCCTATCGGCGCGCCATGCTGGCCATCATCCTGACGGGCGCCTCGGCCGATGGCGCGGCGGGCCTGGCGCGCGTGCGGCAGCTGGGTGGCAGTGCCTGGGTGCAAGACCCGCAGCGGGCCAGTTGTGGCATCATGCCGGCGGCCGCGCTCAAGCGGGCCGGCGCCGACCGCGTGCTCGATTTGCCGCAGATGGCTGCCAGCCTGGCATTGCTCGGCGATGGCGAACACAAGTGAATCGAAATAGTGCAGTGCGTGTAATATATGTGAGAATTGAAACAATGTTTATGTCCATATCGAAACACGATGGCATCTTGCCGTTGCGATGCCTGAAGATGACCCCGTGACCGCACCTATCCATATCCTCGTCGTTGACGACATCGCGCAAAACCTGGTCGCCGCCGAAGCCGTGCTGGCACGGCCCGGTATTGTCATCCTGAAGGCAAGCTCGGGCGCGCAAGCGCTGGAATTGCTGTTGACGCACGAGGTCGCAGTGGCCCTGATCGACGTGCAAATGCCCCAGATGGATGGCTTTGAACTGGCCGAGCTGATACGCGGCAGCGAGCGCACGCGCAGCATCCCCCTGATTTTCCTCACGGCCGCGTCGCGCGAACCGAGCTACAGCTTCCGCGGCTACGAGGCGGGCGCCGTCGATTTTCTTTACAAGCCCATCGACGTGAAAGCCTTGCAAAGCAAGGTGGCCGTGCTGGTCCAGCTGTACCAGCAGAAACGCGAATTGTCGGCCCAGCTCGACGAGCTCAAGCATGCATTGCACCTGAATGAACTGTTCACGGCCGTGCTGGGCCACGATTTGCGCACGCCTTTGTCGGTGGTGATGAATGGCGCCATGCTGTTGCCGATGATGAGCGACCACCCGAAGGTGGTCGTCACGGCGCAGCGCATCGAAAGCAGCGCCAAGCGCATGGCGCGCATGGTCGACCAGTTGCTGGACCTGGCGCGCATCCGTTCCGGCACGATGGAGTTGCGCAGCAGCACGCACGACTACCTGGCGCTGGCGCGCGCCATCGTCGAGGAGTTCGAGACGGCCGGCCAGGCCACCCTTGTCGAGGTCAGCAGTGTCGGCGAGCTGCACGGGCTCTGCGATGCGGGCCTGCTGTCGCAAGTCATCTCGAATCTGTTAAACAATGCCCTCACGCATGGCGAGCCGGGCGCGCCGGTGCAACTGGCCCTGGACGGACGCGACGCGGACAGCATTCAATTGCGCATCGCCAATCGCGGCGTCATCCCCGCCGCCTTGCTGCCGACCCTGTTTGAACCGTTCCAGCAGGCGGGCGAGAAGCGCAAGACGGGGCAGGGCCTGGGGCTGGGCCTGTACACGGTCAACATGTTCGTCAAGGCCCACGGTGGCACGGTCGAGCTCACTTCGACGGCTGCGCAGGGCACGCTGGTGACCGTGCGCATCCCGCGCCAGTGCCAGGTGCGCGTGCAAGCGGGACTGTCCACATGAGCGCGCCAGCCTGGCCGCGTGGCGGCGGCAGCATGGGCGAACTGGTGCGCCAGCGCGACTGGTCCGCCACCAGCCTGGGCCCGCTCGATGGCTGGCCTGCCCATTTGCGCACCAGCGTCGACATCGTGCTCCATTCGCCGATGGCGATGGTGCTGATGTGGGGCCCGCAGCACGTGATGATTTACAACGACGACTACATCCACATCGCCGGGGCGCGCCATCCGGCGGCGCTGGGCGATACGGTGCCGGCCGTCTGGCCCGAGATCTGGGACTGGAACGCGCGCATCCTCGATGCGGGATTGCGCGGTGAGACGCAGGTGCACCGCGAATGCTGTTTGCCGCTGTTGCGCGATGGCCAGCGCGCGGACGTCTGTTTCGACCTGTATTACACGCCCGTGCATGGCGCCGACGGCCAGATCGATGGCGTGCTGTGCACGGCGCTGGAATTGACGGCGCGCATGGAAGAGGGGCGCCAGCTGAAGCTGGCCACGGCCGAGCTGGGCGAACTCAACACCACATTGCAGGCCGAGAGCGAAGCCGTGCGCGCGGCCAACCGCCGCCTGGGCGAGGAGCGTGCGTTGCTGCGCGCCCTGTTCCAGCAGGCGCCCAGCTTCATGGCTCTGCTGCGCGGACCGCAGCACGTGTTCGAACTGGCGAATGAGCATTATCTGCGCCTCGTGGGGCACCGCGATTTACTGGGCAAGACAGTCGAAGTGGCCTTGCCCGAAGTCAAGGCGCAAGGTTTCATCGAACTGCTCGACCAGGTCTACCGCACGGGCGAACCTTACGAGGGGCGCCAGGTCAAAGTGGATTTGCAGACGGCGGATGGGCAGACGGGGCAGCGCCAGATCGATTTCGTCTACCAGCCCATCAAGGATGACGAGGGCGCGGTCACGGGCATCCTCGTCGAAGGCATCGACGTCACCGAGCGCATGGAAGGCGAGGAACGCTTGCGCCTGGCCCAACAGGCCGGTGGCATCGGGACCTTCGAATGGTTCCCCGAGACGGGCGCGATGCTGGTGTCGCCCACCTTCCGCCGCCTGTGGGGCATTGCCGACGAGGAAGAAGTGACGGAACGCCTGCTGGTAAGCCTGGTCGATGCGCGCGACCAGCAAAAGGTCGGGCCCAGCAAGCTTGCTCTGGCGCCCAATCCCCTCGAATACGTGGAATACCGCATCCGCCGCCCTGCCGATGGCGCGCTGCGCTGGATCGCGCGCCAGGGCGAGGTGGTGGCCGGCCGTGTGCCGGGCCAGCGCCGCTACGTGGGTGTGTCGTTCGACGTGACGGAGCGGCGCCAGATCGAGGATGAACTGAACGCCAGCCAGGAGCGCATGGCGGCCATTTTCGGCCAGGCGTCGGTGGGCTTGTCCGAGCTGGGCCTTGATGGCAGTTTTCAGCGGGTTAACGGCGCCCTGTGTTGCATGCTGGGCCGTTCCGCCGAAGAACTGCTGAGCCTGAACATGAATGACATCATGCATCCGGCGGACGTGCCTGGCAACAGCGTGCTGTTCCAGCGCCTGGTGGAAACGGGCGAGTCGTTCTCGCTGGAAAAGCGCTACCTGAAACCCGATGGTTCGCAAGTGTGGGTGTCGAGTAATGTCAGCCGCCTGGTCGATGAGCAGGGTCATACGCGTTCCTTGATCGCCGTCAAGACGGACATCACGGACCGGCGCCGCGTGGAAAAAGCGCTGCATGAATTGAACGAAACGCTCGAGCACCGGGTCGAACAGGAAGTCAACGAGCGCACCAAGGCCGAAGACGCCTTGCGCCAGGCGCAAAAGATGGAAGCCGTGGGGCAACTGACAGGGGGGATCGCGCACGATTTTAATAATGTGCTGCAAATCATTTCCGGCAATTTGCATTTGTTGCATCATCTGGCGGGCGCGGATGGCTTGATGCGCCAGCGCCTGGACACGGCGATTGCCGCCGTCGAGCGGGGTGCCAAACTGTCGTCGCATTTGCTGGCGTTTGCGCGGCGCCAGCCCTTGAAGCCCGTGGTGGCCGACCTGGCGCGCGTGGTGCGCAACATGGATGCCTTGTTGCGGCGCGCCCTGGGCGAAGCGATCGACATCGTGCTGGTGGGCGGCGGCGGGCTGTGGAATACCCTGATCGACCGCAGCCAGATCGAGAACGTCATCCTCAACCTGGCCATCAATGCGCGCGACGCCATGGATGGCGCGGGCAAGCTGACCATCGAGCTGGGCAATGTCGTGCTCGACGAACAGTATGTGCATAACCTGGTCGACGTGCCTGCCGGCCAGTACGTGATGCTGTCGGTGACGGACACGGGCCGCGGCATGAGCAGCGCCGTCCTGCAGCGCGCGTTCGAGCCGTTTTTCACGACGAAGCCGGAAGGTGCGGGCACGGGCCTGGGTTTGTCGATGGCGTACGGCTTCGTCACGCAAAGCCGCGGCCATATCCGCATTTACAGTGAACCTGGTGTGGGCACGGGAGTCAAAATTTATTTGCCCCGCTCCCTGATGGCGGAAGCGGACGAGGAACTGGAATTGAGCGGCGTCGTCACGGGCGGCACGGAAACGGTGCTGGTGGTGGAAGACGACGTCGGTGTGCGCACCACCGTGGTCGACATGCTCGGTGCGCTGGGCTACCAGGTGCTCAAGGCCGAGGATGGCGAAAGCGCGTTGGCCGTGCTGCATAGCGGCGCGCAGATCGATTTGCTGTTTACGGACGTGATCATGCCCGGTCCCGTCAGCAGCACGGAGATGGCGCTGCAGGCGCGCCAATTGCAGCCCGATATCGCCGTGCTGTTTACCTCGGGCTACGCGCAGGATGTCATCGTGCACGAGGGCAGGCTGGACGCGGGGGTGGAATTGCTCAGCAAACCATACCGGCGCGAAGAGCTGGCACGCAAGCTGCGCCATGTGTTGGCCAATCGCCAGCAGCAAATGCGTGCGCGCCAGTTTGAGCGGTCCGGCGCGCCGGTGGCCGGCATTCAGGCAGACGGCAGCACGGCGTCCAGCGTGCTGGGCGGTGGTACGCCGGGGCTGGACTTGACGGGCCATGCGCCAACACCGCAGGGTGACATGCCGACATCGATGAAAATACTCGTGGTGGAAGACAATCTCGATTCCCAGCTGATGGTGTGCGAACTGGTCGGCATGCTGGGCCACACGGTCAGCGGCGTGTCCGATGGCGAGGCGGCGTGGGAATTGCTCAACGAGCAAGACTTCGATATCCTGTTTACGGATGTCAGCCTGCCCGGCATGTCCGGCATCGCGCTGGCACGCATGGTGTTGCGCGACAAACCGGACATGCGCATCATCTTTTCCACCGGCTATGGCAAGGAATCGATGGATGAGCTGGGCTTTTCCGCCAGCGTCTTGCGCAAGCCTTATGATTTGATGGAGTTGCAAGCGGCACTCGACCAACCCTGACGGGCACGCGCCGGCACGGCTTGCCCGTCTCACCCGCAGAGGTAAGGCATGACCCCTGAACTGACGATGCTGGCTTGTACTTTGGTGCTGGCGCTGGTGCAAATCCTCCTGCCCGCGCTGTTTCGCACGCGCGAAACGGGCACGGCCTATAACGTGAGCGCGCGCGACGGCGACGGGCCGCCCGTGGGCAAGATCACGGCCCGCTTGCGGCGGGCCCAGGCGAACCTGTTCGAAACCTTGCCGCTGTTCGCCGCCGCCGTGCTGATCGCCCACGTGACGGCGCAGGAAAGCGCGCTCACCCTGTATGGCGCCGCCCTGTACCTGGCCGCGCGCGTGCTGTATTTACCCCTGTACGCGTTTGGCGTGCCCGTCGTGCGCACGCTCGTCTGGTGCGTGTCGATTGCCGGCTTGCTGATGCTGTTCTGGGCCATCCTGTTTACTTCTTGAAGTCCTACACGGGCTGTGGCAGCCGTCCTATGGCGGCGCGCCAGGCCCGGCCGTAAAGTAACTGCAGCCAGGCGCAAGGGCGCCGGCATGGCGCTTTTACTTTTGGGATGGCAATCATGCAGGCTACTGCGAACCAATCCGGCAAGTCCGGCAAGCACATACAGCGTCTGCTGCGCACGGTCTTTGGCGTGACGCGGCTGCGCGCGGGCCAGCAAGACGTCATCGGCAGTGTGCTGGCCGGGCGCGACACCCTGGCCATCATGCCCACCGGCAGCGGCAAGTCGCTGTGCTACCAGCTACCCGCCGCGCTATTGCCGGGCGCCACTTTGGTCGTGTCGCCGCTGATTTCGCTGATGAAAGACCAGCTGGAAAAGCTGCATGAACTGGGCATCACGGCCGTGCAGCTCAACAGCAGCCTGTCGCGCGCCGAAGAGGACGAGGCCATCGCCCGCATCAGCCAGGGCGGCAGGCTCATCATCTTTTGCACGCCGGAACGCCTGGCCAGCGCCGATTTTCTGTCCATGCTGGCCAGTGCGCCGCCCAGCCTGGTCGTCATCGATGAAGCCCATTGCATTTCCCAGTGGGGCCACGACTTCCGTCCCGCCTACCTGGAAATCGCGGCCGCCCTGCGCGCACTGGGCCGTCCGCCCGTGCTGGCGCTGACGGCCACGGCCACAGGGGAAGTGATCGACGATATCGACACGCAGCTGGAAGCGCGCAAGCTGCAGGTCATCAATACCGGCATCTACCGCGCCAATTTGCGCTACCGCGTGATCCAGGTCACGAATGCCGCGGAAAAACAGGACGAAGTCTTGCGCCTGCTGCGCGAGACGGCCGGCGTGGGCATCGTGTATGCGGCCACCGTCAAGGCCGTCGAGGACCTGGCGGCGCGGCTGGAGGAATTGGGCGAGAGCGCCACGTGCTACCACGGCAAGCTGGCGGCGCGCGAGCGCAAGCACAACCAGGATTTGTTCATGAATGGCGAACGCCGCATCATGGTGGCCACCAACGCCTTCGGCATGGGCATCGACAAGCCCGATACGCGCTTCGTCATCCACTTGCAGGTGCCGGCCAACCTGGAAGCGTACTACCAGGAATCGGGCCGGGCAGGGCGCGACGGCTTGCCCGCCGACTGCACCTTGCTGTATTTCCAGGAAGACAAGCGGGTGCAGCAATTCTTTCTTGCCAAGCACTATCCCACGGCGGAAGAACTGGCGGCCATCGTGGCGGCCGCGCAAACATTGCCAGCCACGTTTGCGTTCGCTGCGCTGGCGTCCAGCTTGCCCGAGTTTTCCGACGGCCACTTGAAGGTCTGCCTGAAATTGTTAAAGGACGGCAAGCTGCTGCGCCAGGACCGCAAGCTGGGCTACCGCTTGACAGCGCCGTCGTCCGCCACGCCCCCGTATGCGCAACTGGCGCAGATCTATGTCGACAAGCAGGAGCGCGACAAGCAGGCGCTCGAGCAAATGGTGGCGTATGCGCAAAGCGGTCTGTGCCGCTGGAAACTGCTGCTCGATTATTTTGGCGATGCGGGCGATGCGGGCGATGCGGACGATTTTGAGCGCTGCTGCACCTGCGACAATTGCCAGTCGCCGCCCGCGCTGGCCGCGCCCATCTCCCTCGACGAGTTCCCTCCAGCGCCTGCTGAAGCGCCGCCGCCCGCGCCAGCGCCCCAGATCGCTGTCGGCAGCCGCGTGCGCGTACCGCGCTACCAGATCGGCACCGTGCTGTCCGTGGCGGGCGACCAGGTCACGATTACCTTTCCGGAAAACACCACGCGCACCTTCATGGCGGAGTTCGTCGTCCCCGCGTGAAGCCATGGTGCGCTGCCGAACAGTGATCTGGCGCAAGCGCGCTAGAATCAGCCCATTCCAACGCGCTTTTTTTAACGCAGGGGGCAGGGCATGGCAGACATGGTGGTGGTGCGCAAGGAAGGCTTGTACTGTGTGCCGGGTCAGTTCTACATTGACCCGTGGCGCCCCGTCGAGCGCGCCATCATCACGCATGCGCATGCCGACCATGCGAGAGTTGGCCACCGGCATTACCTGTGCGCCGCGCCCGGCGAGCAAGTATTGCGCGCGCGCCTGGGCGCCGTGTCCATCCAGGGCCTCGCGTATGGCGACAGCATCGACCATCACGGCGTGCGCGTGTCGCTGCATCCGGCCGGCCACGTGCTGGGTTCGGCCCAGGTGCGTATGGAACACGGCGGCGAAGTGTGGGTGGCGTCAGGCGACTACAAGCTGCAGCCCGACCCCACTTGCGTACCGTTCGAGCCCGTGCGCTGCGATACTTTTATTACGGAATCGACCTTCGGCCTGCCCATCTACCGCTGGCAGGCGCCACAGGAAATCAATGATGACATCAACCAGTGGTGGCGCAGGAATGCGGCCGAAGGGCGCACCAGCGTGTTGTTCTGCTATGCCTTCGGCAAGGCGCAGCGCATCCTGGCCGGGCTCGATTCTTCCATCGGTCCCATCATCTGTCATGGCGCGGCGCAGGCCTTGACGCAGGTCTACCGCGAATCGGGCGTGGCCTTGCCCGCCACCGTGATGGTGGGCGACGTGACGGACAAGGCGGCCCTGAAGACGGCGATGGTGATCGCGCCGCCGTCGGCTGCCGGTTCGCCGTGGATGAAGCGCTTCGGCGACTACAGCGATGCGTTCGCCAGCGGCTGGATGCTGCTGCGCGGCGCGCGCCGGCGGCGTGGCGTGGACCGGGGTTTTGTGCTGTCCGACCATGCCGACTGGCCTGGCCTGATGCAAGCGATCAAGGCCACGCAGGCCGAACGCATCATCGTCACGCATGGCGCGATTCCCGTGATGGTGCGCTGGCTGCAGCAGAACGGCTGGCAGGCGGGCGGCTTCGAGACGGAATATGGCGACGACGAGGCGGAAGACGGCGTAGTGACACAGCAGGAGGCAGCGCCCCATGCGTGACTTTGCCCGGCTGTATGCGGAACTCGACGAGACCACGTCCACCAGCCGCAAGCTGGCGGCCCTGCAAGCCTATTTTCGCGGCGCCTCGCCCGAGAATGCGGCCTGGGCTGTGTACTTCCTGGCCGGCGGCAAGCCGCGCCAGGCCGTGCCCACCAAGTTGCTGCGCGAGTATGCGACCGAGCGGGCTGGCCTTGACGCCTGGCTGTTCGACGAGGCCTACCACGCCGTGGGCGACCTGGCCGAAACCA
Source organism: Janthinobacterium sp. NKUCC06_STL (assembly GCF_019345455.1). NCBI lineage: Bacteria > Pseudomonadati > Pseudomonadota > Betaproteobacteria > Burkholderiales > Oxalobacteraceae > Janthinobacterium > Janthinobacterium sp. NKUCC06_STL. The sequence continues at coordinate 811,499 of NZ_JAHKQY010000001.1, read as the reverse complement.
TCGCCCTGATCCTGCCCGCGCCCGCCAAGCGCAGCGACGTCGGCCTGGCCGAGTGGGTCGAGCAGCGCATCGCACCGTTGCGTGGCGCGCCGCCCGAGACCATTCGCGTCGACTTGCTGGCCTATTGGGACGAGCTGGAAACACGCGAGCGCTTCCTGCTGATCAAACTGATCGGCGGCGGCTTTCGCGTGGGCGTGTCGAAACTGCTGGTGACGCGTGCGCTGGCGTCCATTGCCGCCGTCGACAGCAAGCTGATCGCCCAGCGCCTGATGGGCTGGACCGATGGCAAGGTCAGCCCCACGGGCGCGGGTTTTCTCAAACTGATCGCCGCGCAGTCCGATGGCGAACATGCGCTGCGCGGCGGCCAGCCGTATCCGTTTTTCCTCGCGCACCCCTTGCAGGCGGGGCCGGAGAACTTGGGCGACATCGGCGACTGGCTGGCCGAGTGGAAATACGACGGCATGCGTGCCCAGCTGCTGCGCCGCGAAGGCGTGAACTGGCTGTGGTCGCGCGGCGAGGAATTGATCACGGAGCGCTTTCCCGAACTGGCGCAGCTGACTTTGCCCGAAGGCACCGTGCTCGATGGCGAAATCCTCGTCTGGCAGCCGGGCGACGTGCCGGCGCCATTTGCCGATCTGCAACAACGCATGGGCCGCAAGAGCGTGTCGCCCAAGCTGCTGGCCGGGTTGCCGGCCGTGCTCGTGGCCTACGATGTGCTGGAACTCGATGGCGTGGACGTGCGCCAGCTGCCCCAGATCGAGCGCCGCGCGCTGCTGGAACGCGTGGTGGCCGGCGTGAACTCTCCCGCGCTGCGTTTGTCGCCGCGCATAGCGGCGGCAAGCTGGGAGGCGCTGGCGGCCATCCGTAGCGAATCGCGGGCGCGTGGCGTGGAAGGCTTGATGCTCAAGGCCATGTCGGCCGCGTATGGCGTAGGCCGCACGAAAGACGTGGGCACCTGGTGGAAGTGGAAGATCGACCCGTATGCCGTCGATGCCGTGCTGATCTACGCCCAGGCGGGCCACGGCCGGCGCGCGTCGCTGTACACGGATTACACGTTCGCCGTGTGGGATGACGTTGAGGAAGGGGAACGCAAGCTGGTGCCGTTCGCCAAGGCGTATTCCGGCCTCACTGACGTGGAGATCGGACAAGTCGATGCCGCCATCCGCAAGACGACGATAGAAAAATTCGGCCCCGTGCGCAGCGTCAAGCCGACGATGGTGTTCGAGATCGGCTTCGAAGGCATCGCCGCGTCCAGCCGGCACAAGGCGGGCATCGCCGTGCGCTTTCCCCGCATTCTGCGCCGGCGTGACGACAAGGCCATCGCCGATGCGGACACCCTGGCCACCTTGAAGGCCATGCTGGCGCAAAACACATGAGCAAGCGATGAACAAAAGCGCGCTGGCGCAGCGCATCGATGCATGGTTTGTTGCGCGCGGCTGGACCGTGTTCCCGTTCCAGCGCGCCGTCTGGCGTGCGGCAGCACAGGGCCAGCCCGGCCTGCTGCATGCAAGCACGGGCTCCGGCAAGACCTATGCCGTCTGGTTTGGCGCCTTGCTGCGCGCCGAGCGGCTGGCGCGCAAAGCTAAAAAACAGGGCTTGCGCGTCCTGTGGATCACGCCCATGCGGGCGCTGGCGGCCGACACCGTGCGCGCCCTGCAAGCGTCTGGCGCCGAGCTTGCACCCGGCTGGCGCATCGAGGCGCGCACGGGCGACACGAGCGCCGCGCAGCGCGCACGGCAGGCGAAGGCCTGGCCCGAGGTGCTCGTCACGACGCCGGAAAGCCTGTCCCTGATGCTGAGCCAGGAGGATGCCCGCGAACGATTCAGCCTGCTGGAAACGGTGATCGTCGACGAGTGGCATGAATTGATGGGCAGCAAGCGCGGGGTGCAGGTGCAGCTGGCGCTGGCCCGCTTGCGCCGCTGGAATGATACGTTGATGACGTGGGGCCTGTCGGCCACCCTGGGTAATTTGCGGCAGGCGCAGGACGTCTTGCTGGGCGAGGAAAATGCCGGCGTGCTGGTGGAAGGGAAAGTCAAAAAGCGCATCCTCGTCGACAGTCTGATCCCCGTCAATCCCACGCGTTTTCCCTGGGGCGGGCATTTGGGCATCCAGATGCTGCAACCGCTGATTGCCGAGATCGAGGGCAGCGCCACCACCCTGGTGTTTACCAACACGCGTTCGCAGGCCGAGCTGTGGTACCAGCACCTGCTCGATGCGCGCCCGGACTGGGCCGGCCTGATCGCCCTGCACCACGGTTCGCTGGACCGCGAAGTGCGCGAGTGGGTCGAGCAGCACCTGAAATCGGGTGAGCTGAAAGCCGTCGTCTGCACTTCCAGCCTGGACCTGGGCGTCGATTTCCTGCCCGTCGAGCGCGTGCTGCAAGTGGGCAGCGCGAAAGGCATCGCGCGCCTGGTGCAGCGGGCCGGGCGCAGCGGCCATGCGCCGGGGCGCATTTCGCGTGTCACCCTGGTGCCCACCAACAGCCTGGAATTGCTGGAAGCGGCTGCTGCCCGCGCGGCCCTGGCGCAAGGCCACCTGGAAGCGCGGCCCGTGCCGGACAAGCCGCTCGACGTGCTGGTGCAGCACCTGGTGACGATCGCGCTGGGCGGCGGTTTTGCGTCGCCCGAGTTGTACGCGGAAGTGCGCGCGGCCTGGTCCTACCGCCACCTGACCCTGGACGAGTGGCAATGGGCGCTCGATTTCGTCGCGCGCGGCGGGCAAAGCCTCACCGTGTATCCGGAATACCGCAGAGTGCTGCCGGACGAGGAGGGCGTGTACCGCGTGCCGGACGTGGCGCTGGCGCGGCGCCACCGCATGAGCATCGGCACCATCGTCTCGGAGGCGGCGATCCAGGTCAAGTTCCTCGGCGGTGGGCGCATCGGCAGCATCGAGGAATCGTTCATTGCGCGCCTGAAGCAGGGCGACCATTTTTTGTTTGGCGGGCGCATCCTGGAATTCGTGCGCGTGCACGAAATGACGGCCTACGTGCGGCGCGCAACAGGCAGCCGCGGCGCCGTGCCGCGCTGGCAGGGCGGCAAGATGCCGCTGTCGTCGGAACTGGCGCACGCCGTGCTGGACCAGTTGCAGCTGGCGCAGGAAGGCCGTGCCAGCGGCCCGGAAATGCGCGCGCTGGCGCCGCTGCTGGCCATCCAGCAGGCATGGTCGAGCCTGCCCACGCGCGCGACCTTGCTGCTGGAAACCCTGTCCAGCCGCGAAGGCCACCACTTGTTCGTGTATCCATTTGCGGGACGCTCCGTGCACCTGGGCCTGGCGTCATTGCTGGCTTACCGCATCGCGCGCGTACAGCCGGCGACCTTGTCGATCGCCGTCAACGATTACGGCTTTGAATTGCTGGGTGCGGACGACATCGATTTTTCTCCGCTGTTGATTGGTGCCAGCGGCGCCGGTATTGCCCTGTTCAGCACGGACAACTTGCTGGAAGACGTGCTGGCCAGCCTGAATGCGACGGAATTGTCGCAGCGGCGCTTCCGCGAAATCGCCCGCATCGCGGGATTGGTGTTCCAGGGCTATCCGGGCCAGCCGAAAAGCGCGCGCCAGTTGCAGGCCTCGTCCTCGCTGTTTTTTGAAGTGTTCCGCAAGCACGATGCGGCCAACTTGCTGCTCACGCAGGCGCAGCGCGAAGTGCTGGAACAGGAACTGGAATTGACGCGCTTGCGCGCCACCTTGCGCGAGCTGCATGGACGGCGCATTTCCCTGCAGCCGCTGGAGCGGGCCTCGCCCTTTGCCTTCGGCCTGATGGTCGAGCGCTTCCGCGAACAGCTGACGACGGAAAAATTGTCGGACCGGGTGGCGCGGCTGGTCAGCGCGCTGGAAAAGGCGGCCGCATGAGTGAGTCGCAGCAGGCGCACTGCGTGGTGGAACTGGCCGGTGAGATTGTATGGCTGCTGGCGCACAAGGCCGTGTACTGGCCGGAGCGCAAGATGCTGGTCATCGCCGACATCCATTTCGGCAAGGCGGCCGCGTTTCGCGCGCTGGGCGTGCCCGTGCCGCGCGGCACCACGACGCAAAACCTGCTGGCGCTCGATACCTTGCTGGCCACTTACGCTTGCGAGGAAATCGTCTTTCTCGGCGATTTTCTGCATGCGCGCGCCGCGCATGCCCCCGCCACCGTGGCCGCCATGCTGGCCTGGCGTACGCGCCATCCGGGCCTGCGCCTGACGGTGGTGCGTGGCAACCACGATGCCCATGCGGGCGACCCGGCCGGCGCGCTGGGGATACGCATGGTCGATGAACCGCATCGGGTGGGCAAACTGTCGTTCTGCCATCACCCGGACACCGCCGCGCCCGGCTATGTGCTGGCCGGCCACGTGCATCCCGTGTTTCACTTGCGCGCAGCAGGGACAGGACGGCATGGGGGCCGCTTGCGCTTGCCGTGTTTCCTGCTGGGCCAGCAGTGCGCCATCCTGCCCTCGTTTGGCGCATTCACGGGCGGCCATGCGGTGCGGCCAGCCGCTGGCGAACGTGTCTACGTGACGGCCGACGCGGCGATTTTCGCACTATCCGCTAACTGCTGAGTGTCTGGTACTTTTGGTGGAAAACTGAAAGTAACTACGCTACCGTAGGCGGGACTCATCCTACATGCGCTCTTGCCATCCTCCTATTTCTTGTGCCCCATGTGCGCACTAAGATGACTGTTCCCTTGCCATGCGAGGGGGAAGAATTGCATGGTTTGCATTGTTTTTTTGCATTGTTTCTGATTCCATCGATCAAGGAGATCATCATGGCCACATCGAACGACAATAAACAGCAAGGTAGTAAAACCAGTAGCAGCAGCGGCAGCGGCGGCAACAAGCAAAGCGATACCAGCAAACGGGGTTTCGCTTCCATGGATCCCGCCCAGCAGCGCGAAATCGCCAGCGAAGGCGGACGTGCGGCGCATGAAAAAGGCACGGCGCATGAATTCACGTCGGAAGAGGCACGCCGCGCAGGCAGCCAAAGCCACAAGAACGATGCCAACCGGCAAAGCGCTTCCAGCTCCAGCGGGTCGCGCGACAATGCCAGCATGAACCAGGATGGCAACCGCGACAGTGGCAACAAGCAAAGCGGCGGTTCGGGATCCAGTTCGGGGTCGCGCAACAAGCAGTAAGAAGCAGTAACAAGTAGTCACGAGCAGTAGCAAGCAGTAGTAAGTGAGCATGACCAGCGGCAGGCAGGTGCGCCGCTGGTCATGTCGCATCTGTCCGCTTGCCACACAATTTTGATGCAATGCAGCAGCCATGGACTATGATGAATGAGCTGGGCGGGCAAGGTGCAATCACCGTGCAATGACCTCGCAGTCAACCTGCACTCAGGTACTCACTCACGATCAGGGAGAAGATAATGGGCAACTCGAATACGCCGCAAGCGGGCAATAGCCAGGGCGGCACGCCATCCACGGCGGGCAGCAAACAAAGCACGGCCGATTCGGCCGAAAACTTTGTGCTGGTCGATAGCGAGCAAGGCCTCGATATCGGCGACGATCTGTTTTCCATCGGCGAAGTACGGCGCGCCGACCGCTTGCCCCATCACCAGTCCGGCGTCGCCGGACAGAGCCGACAGAGCGCCGACGATGCGCCGGACACCACGGGCAGTACGGGCGTCTGAGCTTCCCTTCCTGACGGTCTGATCATCCCCACAGGGCCAGCCGCAAAGCGTGTTCGCGCACGCCGGCTGGCCATTCCTGCGTGCGCGCGGGTAAATCACGAAGGCTCGGCTACAGATCGACCCGGCCGTGTTCACCCAGGTCCTTCGGCGGCTCGCCCGTGATGGCGGCCTTGGCCATCTCATAGAATTGCATCATCTTGCTGGCGCTGCTATCCCAGTATTCGGCCGACTGTATCGTCACCTTGATCAGCGACAGCTTTGGATCGTCGAGTCCGCCCGGGAACCAGGCTTTCACCAGCGGGCTCCACAACTCCTCCGCCTTGGCGCGGTCCTTCATCAACTGCGCGTGGCCGCAGACGGAGACATACAGGCTGTCGCCCGTGTCGACGAAGCTGACATTGACTTGCGGATTGTTCAGCAAGTCGCGCGTGTAGGCGGCATCGTCCGAGACAAAGAACCAGATGTGCCCTTCGCTATCGACCTGCTGCTGCGTCAGCGGCCGGCTGGTGAGGGTGCGCATGTCGTCGCTGGTGGTCAGCATGCCGAATTTGACGTCCTTGATCCTGGCCGCGATGCTGGCCAGTTGTTCGCTGGAATACTGTTGCATGTCCTTGCTCCTGTTTGATTGTCCTGAACAACAGCATAGGCGGGTGTGGCAAGCGGCTCTGTACGGCAGCTTACGTAGTGGCGTGGGCCTGCCTGCCTCGCGCCATGTTTCAAAGCTGTTACAAAACGCTGGCCCGGCGGGGCGCCCCATGTATTGACTTAATAAATGATAATCATTATCATTTGTTTGAAAATATCAGCATGCACTTTGATTGAAGGATGGGAATGAAGCACACTGACTTGTCGCGCCACTTGGCCCGCTCCTTGCAAGGAGCAATTGATGGGTAATGCTGGCGCCGCGGACAAGGCCAAGAACAACGCCAGCCGCGCCGTCTGGCTGAAGAACTTGCATCAATGGCACTGGATCAGCTCGGCGCTCTGCCTGCTGGGCATGTTTTTGTTCGCCATTACCGGCATCACTCTGAACCACGCCGGCCAGATCGAATCCAAGCCGTCCATCACGCGCCAGAAGGCGGAATTGCCGGCGCCCCTCGTCACGCAACTGGCCGCGTATGCCGCCAAGCACGATGGCGCCAACGCACCGATGCCGGCCGCCGCCGAAGCCTGGCTCAAGCAGCAGTGGTCGCTCAATGCGGGCGGGCGTCCCGCCGAATGGTCGATCGACGAAGTGTATTTGCCGCTGCCCAAGGCAGGCGGCGACGCCTGGGTGCGCATCGGCCTGGAAGACGGGGCCGCTGAATATGAATTGACGGACCGGGGCTGGGTATCCTGGCTCAACGATGTCCACAAGGGCCGCAACACGGGCGTGGCCTGGAGCTGGTTCATCGACATTTTTGCCGGCGCCTGCATCGTGTTTTGCCTGACGGGTTTGCTGATTTTGAAGTTCCATGCGGCCAACCGGCCATTTACCTGGCCGATGGTTGGCCTCGGTATCTTGATACCTTGCGCGATCGCCTTGCTGTTTATTCACTGATGTTTTTATTTTTTCCTTTTTACAGGCACACCATGAAATTACGCTACTCCCTGGCGCTTGGCCTTCCCCTGATCGGTACGTCGGCGATGGCGGCCGACCTGGCCCTCAAGCTTGAAATCCCGCAATTGAACGTGGCCGAATACCACCGTCCCTACGTGGCGGCGTGGCTGGAAACGGCGGACCAGAAGGTCGTCGGCAATCTGACGGTGCTGTATGACGTGAAAAAGAAGGACAAGGCAGGCGAAAAATGGCTGAAGGACATGCGTCAATGGTGGCGCAAGAGCGGCCGCGACCTGGCCATGCCCGTCGACGGCGTCAGCGGCGCCACGCGTGCGCCGGGCGAACATACCCTGACTTTCCCCGGCGCCAAGGCCTTGCTCGACAAGCTGCCGGCCGGCGAATACCAGGTGGTGGTGGAAGCGGCGCGCGAAGCGGGTGGACGCGAACTGGTGCGCGTGCCGTTCCAGTGGCCGCTGAAGTCGGCCCAGTCCGTGCCTGCCAAAGGCAAGGAAGAACTCGGCAATGTCGTCGTCCAACTCAAACCATAAGGCGCACATCATGTTCAAGCAATTCAATAAACCCCTGATCGCCCTGGCCCTGGCCGGCCTGGCCATGAACGCCCACGCCCACCGCGGCTGGATGGTGCCATCGAGCACGATGGTGGAAAGCAAGGACGCCTGGGTGACGGTGGATGCGGCCGTCTCCGACGGCCTGTTCGAGATCGACCACCAGCCGCTGCGCCTGGACGCGCTGCAAGTCATCGGTCCGGACGGCGCCAAAGTTACGCCGGCGAACACGGTCACGGGCCGTTTGCGCAGCGTCTTCGACGTCAAAATGGAAAAGCCGGGCACGTATAAAGCGGCCATCGTGTCGCAAAACGTGATGGGTAGCTACAAGCTCAACGGCGAGCAGAAGCGTTTCCGCGGCAACGAAGAGACGTTCAAGAAGGAAGTGCCGGCCGATGCGCAAGAGCTGAAAATCACGCGCACGGCAGCGCGCCTGGAAACCTTCTTCAGCAATGGCGAAACCAGCACGGAAGTGTTCAAACCGACCGGCGTGGGCCTGGAATTCGTGCCAGTGACGCACCCGAACGACTTGCGCGCGGGCGAGAAAGCCACGTGGCGCTTCCTCGTCGATGGCAAGCCGGCGGCGAACCAGGCGTTCAGCCTGGTGCCAGGTGGCGTGCGCTACCGTGGCGTGCTCGGTGAAATCCGCCAGAGCACGGATGCCAAGGGCGAGATCACGTTTACGGTGCCAGCGGCCGGCATGTATTACCTGAGCAGCACCTGGCCAGCGGCCGCCCCGGCCGTGGCCGGCCAGCCGCCCGCCATGCCCGAGCGCCGCATGACGTACGCGGCCACCGTGGAAGTGCTGCCGCAGTAAGCGGCGGCATCGTCACGAGAGCGCCGATGCGCCGGGTCCTGCTGCCGCAGCATATTTCCGATCAGGTCGCGCCGCCCGGCGCCGCGATCCGGGACTTGCGCGGTCTGACCATGGGCACCAGCTGGTCGGTGCGCCTGCTCGAATCCGCCATGCCGGGACGCGCGGGCAGCGCCGACTTGCAGCAGGGCTTGCAGCAGCAGCTGGACCTGGTCGTGGCGCAAATGAGCCACTGGAGCGACGAGTCCGACCTGGGCCGCTTCAACCGGGCCGTGCCCGGCAGCTGGCACAGCCTGCCCGCCGCCTTTTTCGAGGTGCTGGGTTTTGCCATGCACGTGTCGCAAGCGTCCGGCGGCGCGTACGACCCGTGCGCCGGCGCCCTCGTCAATCTATGGGGCTTCGGCCCCCGCCACCGTTACGATGAACCCGGTTTTCTGCCGCCGAAAGACGATAGCGTGGCCTTGCTGCTGGCGCAGCGCCAGCGCCGCCGCCTGGAACTGGATTTACCGGCCCGCCGCGCGCGCCAGCCCGGCGGCTTGCAGCTCGATTTGTCCGCCATCGCCAAGGGCTATGGCGTGGACCGCCTGGCCCGCTACCTGGACAGCCAGGGCATCGGCCATTACCTGGTCGAAGTGGGCGGCGAGCTGCGCGGCGCCGGCAGCAAGCCCGACGGTCAGCCATGGTGGGTGATGCTGGAACAGGTCGATGGCGCCGATAGTGCCGATCATGCGCAGCATCCGCCGGAAATGTTGCTGGCGCTGCACGGCCTCTCCGTGGCGACGTCGGGCGACTACCGGCGTTTCTTCCAGGATGGCACCGTGCGTTTCTCACACACCATTGATCCGCGCAGCGGCATGCCGATCGCCAATCAACTCGCTTCCGTCACCGTCGTGCATGCCGAATGCATGGCGGCCGACGCCTGGTCGACGGCCCTGACCGTGCTGGGTGTCGAGGCCGGCATGGCGCTGGCGGAAGAGCAGGGTCTGGCCGCGCGCTTCCTGCGGCGAGACGGCGACGGCTACCATGAAACGCTGAGCAGCCACATGCTGGCCATGCTCGACGAATGAACGATTAATTCCATGATTTTTACGCACGATACGACGCGGCTGGCCTTGCTGGCCGCCCTGTCCCTCAGTTATGCGGGCGTGTGCCTGGCGCCCTGGCTGCGCGCGCGCGCCAAGCGCCGCGTGTCCGACGCCGCCAGGGCGGCGCTGGCCAACAGTCCCGCCTGGCTGGTGGCGTATGCGAGCCAGACGGGCAATGCCGAGGAACTGGCCACGCAAACGGCGCAGAGCCTGCAACTGGTCGGCATCCCCGTGCGCCTGTGCGCGCTGGCCGACCTCACAGCCCTTGATCTGCAACAAGCGGAACGGGCCCTATTTTTGGTCAGCACGTATGGCGAAGGCGATGCGCCCGACAATGCGGCCGCCTTCATGGGCCGCCTGATGACGGGCGAGCTGGCGCTGCCGCAATTGCATTACGCCGTGCTGGCCCTGGGCGACCGCAGCTATGGCCAGTTCTGCGGCTTCGGCCGCGCGCTCGACGCCTGGCTGGAGGGACAGGGCGCGTCGCGCCTGTTCGAGCGCATCGAAGTCGATCGCAGCGCCAGCGCCGCCATCGAGCAATGGTTCCAGCACTTGAGCCACCTGGCCGGCACCAGCGACGCGCCCGACTGGAGCGCGCCCGCCTTTGGCGACTGGCGTTTGAGGCAGCGGCGCCACCTCAACCCTGGCAGCGCTGGCGGCGCCATTTATCACGTGGAACTGGCGCCCGTGGCCGGTAGCCTGCCTGACTGGCAGTCGGGCGACCTGGTGCAGGTGACGGCGCCTGCCGACCCGTCGCAGCCGCGCGAATATTCGATCGCCTCGATTCCGCGCGATGGCGGCGTGCATCTGCTGGTGCGCCAGCATGCGCATCCCGATGGCAGTCTGGGCCTGGCCTCGGGCTGGCTGACGGCGCAAGCCAAGGTGGGCGACGTGGTGCAGCTGCGCTTGCGCCAGCACAAACGCTTCCGCCTGGAAGACAATGCCCAGCGGCCATTGATTTTGATCGGCAACGGCAGCGGCATCGCCGGCTTGCGCGGGCATTTGAAAAGCCGTGTGCTGGCAGGGCAGCGGCGCAACTGGCTGATCTTTGGCGAACGCAATGCGGCCCATGATTTCCATTATCGCGAAGAAATTGAAGGCTGGCACGCCAGCGGCGACCTGCCGCGCCTGGACCTGGCGTTTTCGCGCGACCAAGCGGAGCGGACCTACGTGCAGGACCGCCTGCGCGGCAATGCCGACGAGGTGAAACTGTGGCTGGAACAGGGGGCGGCCATCTATATTTGCGGCAGCCTGGCGGGCATGGCGGGCGGCGTCGACCAGGCGCTGCAAGAGATACTGGGCCGGCCCGCGCTCGACGCGCTGGCAGCCGAAGGACGCTACCGGCGCGACGTGTATTGAGTTTTTGACGCCGTCAGCGCGTTCGTGCGCACACGGCTATCATGATTGTTTCATTCAAGGAGACACATCATGAGCGACAGCATTTACGACATTCCCTTGCGACGCATCAATGGCGAGCCCGCCAGCCTGGACGCGTATCGCGGCAAGGTCGTGCTGGTGGTCAATGTCGCCTCCGCCTGCGGCTTGACGCCGCAGTACGAAGGCCTGGAAAAACTCTACGCCGACAAGCAGGCCGAGGGCCTGGTGGTGGCCGGTTTTCCCGCGAATGAATTCGGTGCGCAGGAGCCGGGCAGCAATGCCGAGATCGCGGACTTTTGCCGTGGCACGTTTGGCGTGCAATTTCCCATGTTTGAAAAAATCGTCGTCAAGGGCCCGGGCCAGCATCCGCTGTACCAGCGCCTGGTGCAGGAGCAGCCGCGGGCGCAGGAAAAGCCGGGCAGCGATTTCCGCGCCAAGCTGGCCGGCTACGGCATCACGCAGGAGCAGCCGAGCGACGTGCTGTGGAATTTCGAGAAGTTTTTGATCAGCAAGGATGGCAAGGTGGTGGGGCGTTTCGCGCCCGACACCACGGTCGATGATGCGCTCTTGCGCGAGGCCATCGCGCGCGAATTGCAGGCTTAGGCTTAGGCTCTAGTCGGCGGCGTCCAGCGCGGCCGGCTCCATTTCGCCACTCACTTCCTGCAAGCCGCGCGCCAGGCTGGAAATGCTGGGGTTGTCGATGAAGACGCAGCGCTTGCCCGTGCGCTTGCAATAATCCTTCACGCGCCAGTAGGCGCTGTGGCTGATGCAGCCCGTCTGGCAAATCACCAGGTCGGCCGCCGCCAGGCTCGAATCGAGCAGGTTGGCATTGTCTTCCAGGCCGCCGTCGTGGTGGGCAAACTGCGCGCCGACCCGTTCGATCAGGGCGCGGTAGGTGGCGACATTGCCGCTGCGTCCGCCCACGCACAAGACGCTTTGATCGACCAGGCGGATCGGCATTTTCAGCTTGCCGCCGGTCGGCACTTCCAGCTTCGGCGCCGGTGGCGGTACGACAGCGGCCGGGCGCGGCTGGGCCTGCTTCAATTCCGCGATTTGCTGGCGCAATTCCTTTTCGCGCTCATCCATTTGCGCCAGGCGTTCGACCAGGCGCGTGCGCGATTCCAGCGCCGGGATGGCCGCCTGCAATTGCGCCAGTTCTGCGCGCAAGCCGTCGATCACGCTGTCCTTGCCGATCGCCTCGGCACGCGTGCGCAGCAGCACGGCTTCCTGGCGTTCCAGTTCGCCCGTCTTTTCCATCAGTGCGGCCTGGCTGCGCTGTTGCAGTTTGGCCAGTTCGTGCGTCAGGCGCGCATTTTCTTCCTGCAGGGCCGTAAATTTTCCCATGTCGGCGCGCACGCAGGCGCCGGCCTGGTGCTGGATCATGTGCAAGTCGCGGCACATCTGCTCTTCCAGTTCGGCATCGCAGCGCGGGTGCGTCAGGCCCGCCCAGAAAGCGCCCGACACGTCGCCGTTGGCGACGGCCGTGCGCCACAGTTGCGCTACCTGCTCCGTGGTCTTGGCGCCGCGAAAGCGCAGGATCACGGGGGCGTAGCGGCGTTCGAGTTCCTTTTGCAGCGCTTCGGACAGGCGGTTGCGCGCGCCGCATTCCGTCACGGCGCCCACGTGCACTTCATAGTCGTCGGCCAGCACGCGCCCGCCCGTCATCTTGCCCACCAGCTTGCGCAGGTATCCCAAGGGCAAGCCCACGCCGACCAGGGGGCAATGGCAGGTGTGCGACAGTTCCCACAGCCGACGGCGGCGCGAAGCGAGTGCGGCCGTTTCGGCCCCGTCGCTGGAACAATTGCTGATGACGGGCAGGGACTGGTCTTTGTCACACATGGCGATATCCTGTTGGACGGTGGGGATGGAAAAGAAATTATTGCGGCAGGGGCGAGGCAGGGCGCTTGGCGCTCAGCATGCGTGCCAGGCGATCGAGCAGGGTGCTCCTGGGTGGTGCGGGCTTGTGCAGCGCCACCAGGGTGGCCCATTGTTGCGACAGTTGCTGGCACGTCGCTTGCAGCACGGGACCCAGGCCGGGCGAACCCGACAGCACTTGCAGATGGCGTTCGATGACACCGGCCAGTTTCTCGCAGGGACTGCCCGCATGGTAGTGCGACATCAGGTGCAGCACGGCCGACAGCAGCAATTCAGGCTGTTGGCCTTGCGGGGAAGGAAACGTCGGGGAAGGTCGGTCGTTCGCCATCAAACACTCCTGTGCGGTGGTTTGGCTGGCTGCGCGCACGGGGTGCGACTGGCTGGCGAGTGTGGTGACTGGCTGCCGTGCTGCTTCAGGCAGTCAGGATCAGCTTGTTCAATTGGGTGACGCGCAGGCGATAGATCTTGCCGCTGTGCTCAATCTCCACTTCGCGTCCCTGCTGCAGCAGCGCTTCGCTGGTAATGCGGCGTGCCGGCTGGGCCATGCTGACGGGAGGACGGACGTGGGCGGTAGCGGCATCCTGGATCAAGGCTGGTTTTGAGCTTTGCATGTTGGGCTTTCTTTATCTCAGTTGAGAATGATTCGTATTTGCATTATTGTTGAATGTGGCCCGAAAAGCAAGGCTTATTTGTGCGGAATCCGCGCTTTTTTATGGTGACATGGCAGCGTGGACGATCGTGCTGCGCAAAGCAGGCCGCAGGAGCGGCGCGGGAGGCGGGGGTGGCAAAAAAGACCCGGCAAGGCGTTGTGCGCCTTGGCCGGGCAAAGCCTGTGCCAAGCTTGAGGAAATCGGGATGAAGCTAGATGGTAGCCAGCAATTGCGCCGAGGCGCTGGCGGCGGCGGTGGTATCGGCCTTGAGCTTGGCGGCGGCCAGCTGCTTGGCGCGCGAGCGCGACGGCGGCAGGCGGCGCAGGGTTTTCAGGGCGTCCGGATCCTTGATGCCGATGGTGCGCTGGTCAACTGTGATCAGGCCGATTTCATTGAAGGCGGACAAGGTGCGGCTGACCGTTTCCAGGGTCAGGCCCAGGTAGCTGCCGATTTCATGGCGCGTCATGCGCAGGTTGAACAGCTTGCTCGAGTAGCCCATCTGCGCGAAGCGGTCGGCCAGCGAGACGAGGAAGCGCGCCACGCGGGCTTCGGCGCTGAGCGCGCCCAGCATGCCGATCATGGCTTGCTCGCGCACCAGTTCGCGGCTCATCACGCCGTACATGACATTTTCCAGTTCCAGGTGGACTCTGCCCAGCGCCGTCAGCTTCTTGAACGGCAGCAGGATCAGGTCGCAGTCGGACAGGGCCACTGCTTCCGAGGAGTAATGGCGCGAGTGGATGCCGTCGACGCCCAGCATGTCGCCCTTCATGGGGAAGCTGAGTACCTGTTCATTGCCGAATTCATCGATCAGCACGGTTTTCAGGAAGCCCGAATTGACGATGTACAGGGTGTCGAACGGCTGGCCAATGGTGTGCACGCGCTGGCCCGTCTTGAATTGCACGTGCTGGAACAACAGTTCGTCGGCGGCGATGGTGCAGGCGCTGGAGATATGCAGCAGGTCGCACACCTCCTTCAGGTTCGACCAGAGCCGGCCCTGGCGCTGGCGCCCCGCTTCCATTGGAGAGGAGGGGGCCAGCGATGGTGAGGCAGCGCGGGTGTCGGGCGTTTGCGTGGACAGCATGTTCATCTCCTGGTGACAGGTAGTTCAGAGTTGAATGACGGGGTGCACGGGGCGGCGGGCAGGCAAGGGTCGGCGGCGCGCGTCCAGGCAGGTAATGCTCAATTCGCTGAAGACTTGCTGTGTGATGAAATAACTTTCCAGCAACTTGATTACTGGTTTCAGTATGCCAACAACCGTATGCAATTAATATCAGCAGTGGCTGAATATGGCAGTAGGAGCTGTGGTAGGTGAGGTAGGATTGTTCCTACAGTTGGCGCGCGGGCGCGCGCCAGGGAGGATCACGTCTTGAAGGGCGATAGCAGGCGGTGCGCGACGGCATACTGGACCATTTCGGATAGCGAACTCATGCCCATCTTTTGCATGATGCGCGTCTTGTGCGTACTCACCGTTTTGACGCTCAGGTGCAGGTTGTTGGCAATTTCCGTGATCGACTTGCCTGCCACCAGCAGGGAAAAGACTTCGAATTCGCGATCCGACAACTGTTTATGCAGCAAGCTTTCATTCGGCATCATGATGTTGAGCACGAGTTGCTCCGCCACCTCGGCGCTGATGTAGGGACGCCCGGACGCCACCTTGTGGATGGCGCCCACGAGCTGGGTGCCCGCGCTTTCCTTGGTCAGATAGCCTTGCGCGCCGGCGCGGATGGCGCGCACCGCATATTGCTCTTCCTCGTGCATGGTGAGGATCAGGATCGACAGCTTGGGCGCCTCGCTGCGGATTTGCCGGATCAGGTCGACACCGCTGCGGCCCGGCATCGACAGGTCGAGCAGCAACAGGTCGAAGCCGCCCTGGCGCACGTGGTTGAGGACTTCAAAGCCGTCGATGGCTTCACCCACGATGTCGATATCCGGCGCGCCGTCAAGGATGCGCTTTAATCCTTCACGCATGATGGTGTGGTCGTCGGCAATCACAATACGTATCATAGGCGGGCAATCTGGTGGCGTGTAATCTGCTCTGTCCGTCACCGGACAATCAAATGTTAAGAAACGAGAAACGTTGTCATTTTAACTGAAGCGGCCGCGCCTTTGCCTTTTTCTTGGTGTGCCGGCAATGGCGCTGGCCCCGTGGCCATGTGACCTTTTATTTTGCCGCGGGTTCCTTGATCAGCCTGTGCACGAGCACGGGCAATTTCGAGTGCGACAGCACCTTGTTGGTGACGCTGCCCAGCAGTAACTGACCCCAGCCGCTGCGGCCATGCGAGCCCATGAAGATCAGGTCGCATTGCTGCAGTTGCGCCACTTCCACGATTTTCAGGGCCGGGCTGTCGGAAAAGGCCGTCAGGCCTGTTGCCTGCAGGCCCCGCTTGGCAGCCGCGTCGAGGATGGGCTGCCAGTGGTCGGCGCCCGCCTTGCGCATGGCGATGCGGTATTCCTCTTCGCTGGGATAGCTCGGTGGAATGATTTCGATGTACACCGGGTACTGGTATTCAGGCGCCACGTACACGGCAAGGATGTCGGCGTGCATCTGTTCGGCAAAGGCAACGCCGGCACAGGCCGTCAAGTTGGAGACGGTGGAGCCGTCGGTGGCGATCAGAATTTTCTTATACATGGCAGGTCCTTTGGCAGTGACTCAGCGCGCGCAACGCCTCTTATTGTAGACGCGGCGGCAGCATTGTATTCATGTAAAGACTTGATAATTATCAATACTACTGCACCTTCAGTATAGACAACATTGGCAGAAAGATCGTGTTTAGCTGCAACGATGGCCGTGCAGGGCTGTTGCGCAGGCGCCCGCAGGCAGGATTTCTTGTGTCGCGCGTGGTCTTGCACGCACGCCAATGGTAGTATTTCAAAATACAACAGCAGGAACACTTATTTCCTGGTGGAAAAGCTCTTGTGGACCTGCTTTGCACCAGGAAGCGCGTTTTGAGATTTACCAACAGGGCGGCGCCCTGCTACACTCGCACCATCGCAGCGGTATTGCCTCAAATCATCTTAATCGAGAAATTGTGGGTATCAGTCTGTAAAACGCACAGTTCAGGCGGAATTTTGACAAATTATGGAGAAGCAGGGATATGACCAACGCCGCTGATGATTTCGATGCATTATTCGATGAAGTATCCGCGCAAAGCGCGGCCGCAGCTACGCCGGCGCCCGCCGCCGCGCCCGCTCCCGCCGTGATCGCGGATGACGATTTTGACGCGCTGTTCGATTCCGTGTCGGCCAGCACCGCCGTGCCGGCGGCCGCCGAGCCGGTAGCGGCCCCCGTGGCCAGCGCCGAGGCGCCTGGCGATGCGGCCGATCCGGTCGACCAGTCCGACAAGCCGATGTTCGAGCGCCTGGGCGGCATCGTGCGCCTGCTGCACGATTCGCTGCGCGAACTGGGCTACGACAAGGCGTTGACGGAAGCGTCGTCGCAGATCGTCGACGCCCAGGACCGCCTGGAGTATGTCGCCACCCTGACGGAACAGGCCGCCAACAAGGTACTCAACACGCTCGACGAAGGCATGCCGGCGCAGGACGTGCTGTCGAAGAAAGCCAAGGACATGGACGGCCGCTGGACGGCCCTGTTCGACGGCAAGCTGAGCCTGGAAGAATTCAAGGCCCTGGCCGGCGATTCGCGCCAGTTCGCGCAAGCCGTTGCCGAAGCGACGGAAGCGGAGAAAGCACGCTTGCTGGAAATCATGATGGCCCAGGACTTCCAGGACATCACGGGCCAGCTGATCAAAAAAGTGGTCAACATCACCAAGACGGTGGAGCACGAGCTGGCTCAGCTGCTGCGCGACAACGCGCCGGCCGAGGTGCGCGAAAAGCTGGCGCAAAAGCCGGTGCCGCTGATGCAGGGCCCGTCCGTGCCGTCGGTGGCGCTGGACCAGGATAATGTAGACGACCTTCTTGCGGATTTGGGATTCTAATGGACGATATGCTCAAGGATTTCGTCGTTGAGGCGATGGATCTTGCGGTTAATGTTGAAGAGCACTTATTGCGCCTCGAGCGTGATCCTGACAACAAGGAAACACTGAATGCCGTGTTTCGTTCCTTCCACACCATCAAGGGCGGCGCCGGCTTCATGGGCTTGCCCGCGCTGGTGGCGGCCTGCCATCTGACGGAAAACCTGTTTGACGCCTTGCGCACGGGCGCCGCGCCCGTGACGCCGATCGCCATCGAGGCGGCGCTGCAAGCGTCCGGTTTCGTCGCCGACCAGCTGACGGAACTGGCGAATGGCGCCGCGCCGGAAAGCTTGCCGGCCATGCCGGAAGAGCTGGAACACATCCTGACGAACGCCATCGAAGGCAAGGGCATGGATGCGCCTGCGCCAGCCGCCGCCGTGGTGGCGGAAGTGGCCGCGCCCGTTGCCCAGGTCGCTGAAGTCGTCGCGGCCGCACCTGCCGCCGCCGTGTCCACGGCCAGCGCCGATGGCCTGGACTGGGAAGCCATGTACAACGCCGTCGTGCCTGCCGGTAGCCAGATCGCTGCCGCGCCGGTGTCCGCCGTCGCCGCTGCGCCTGCCGCAGTGGCCGCCGCGCCTGCTGCCGCTGCCGCCGCCAAACCGGCCGGCAAGGCCTGGGATGGCGCGGAACGCCGCGAAGAGCGTCCGGAAGTGCGCCATGCTGCGCCCGTCAAGGAAGACAGCATCCGCGTCGACGCCGTCAAGCTCGACGCACTGCTGGAGGTGGCCGGCGAATCCGTGCAGGCCGCCAACCAGGCTGCCGTGCTGCTCGAACGCTTGCTGCAATTCAAATTTGAAGGCCAGGCCGCCACCCTGATGGCGACCCTGGCGGAAACCCTGGAACGCGCTTCGCGCTACTCGACGGAACTGCAGCGGGCCACTCTGGCCACGCGTATGCAGCCCGTCGGCCGCCTGTTCCAGAAATTCCCGCGCCTGGTGCGCGAACTGGCGAAAGACCTGGGCAAGGATGTCGAACTGACCATCGAAGGCGCGGAGACGGAAGTCGACCGCGTGGTGGTCGACAGCCTGTACGATCCGCTCGTGCACATGCTGCGCAACTCGCTCGACCATGGCGTCGAATCGCCGGAAGCGCGCCTGGCTGCCGGCAAGCCCGCCAAATCGTATATTTCACTGAAAGCATGGCAGGAAGCCAACAGCGTCATGATCGTGCTGCAGGATGACGGCAAGGGCATGGACCCGGTCTTCCTGCGCAGCAAGGCCCAGCAAAAGGGTTTGATCAGCGAAAACGCGCAGTTGAGCAACGATGAATGCTTCCAGCTGGTGTTCCTGCCGGGCTTCTCGACCAAGGAAGTTGCCTCCAGCGTCTCCGGACGCGGCGTGGGCATGGACGTGGTGAAAACGGCCGTGGAGAAAAACCGCGGCGCCATCCACATCGAATCCATACTGGGCAAGGGCACGAAATTTGCCATCCGCCTGCCGATCGAACTGTCGATCGTGCCGACCATGCTCGTGTCGACCTCGGGCGCCGCGCTGGCGCTGCCGATGGCGGTGGTGCAGCGCGTCGTCGAATTGCCGGAAACCTTCATGGAAGTGGGCGGCGCGCCGGTGCTGAAAGACCAGGGCCGTCCATTGCCCGTGCGCTCGCTGGCCGGCTCGCTGGGCTACGAATCGTGCAGCGAACGCGTCGGCATTGTTGTCGCTGCGCCACAGCCGTACATTCTCGCCGTGGAAGCCGTCGATGGCACGGCCGACCTGGTGATCAAGCCGATGACGGCCATCACCGTGGAAGGCATTACCGGTACGGCGCGCTCGGCCGAAGGCGAGCTGGTGCTAGTCGTGGGCCTATCTTTCCTGATGGATGGTTGCAGGGGAAGTGTGCGCATGGCTGCCTAACAACACAGGCCAATTCACATCCAGCCCGCTGCAGACCTCTGCAGCGGGCTTTTTTTTCAGCTTTTTTCGATTTTTATTCGCCCCGCCGGCATTTTGGCGGATTTTCGTATCAGCAATTTTTTCGCCATATCCGCAAAGTGCGCCAAATTTTGTATCGCCCATCCCACGCTAGGGCGGCTTTTGGTTCTGCATTGCACAATATATGGCATAATCATTGCCGATCCCTTCGATCAGTACGACAGATCAATTAAACAGGCTGTGGCAACGCTGCATATATCATGATGAAGACGCTTTACGACAAACTCTGGGAATCCCACGTTGTTCGGGCCGAAGATGATGGCACGACAATTTTGTATATCGACCGGCACCTGCTGCACGAAGTTACCAGCCCGCAAGCCTTCGATGGCCTCAGCGTGGCGGGCCGCCAGCCGTGGCGCATTTCCGCCAACCTGGCCGTGGCCGACCATAATGTGCCGACCACCAGCCGGGTCGACGGCATTGCCGACCCGGTTTCGCGCCTGCAGGTGGAAACGCTGGACAAGAACGCCAAGCATTACGGCTTGACCTACTTCAACATGAACGACAAGCGCCAGGGCATCGTGCACGTGATCGGCCCGGAACAGGGCGCGACCCTGCCCGGCATGACGGTCGTCTGCGGCGACTCGCACACGTCCACACACGGCGCTTTCGGTGCGCTGGCGCACGGCATCGGCACGTCCGAAGTGGAGCACGTGCTGGCCACGCAGACCTTGCTGCAAAAGAAATCCAAATCCATGCTGGTGCAGGTCGACGGCGCCTTGCCGGCCGGCGTGACGGCGAAAGATATCGTGCTGGCCATCATCGGCAAGATCGGCACGGCCGGCGGCACGGGCTACTGTATCGAGTTCGGCGGCTCGGCCATCCGCGCGCTGTCGATGGAAGGGCGCATGACGGTGTGCAACATGGCCATCGAGGCGGGGGCGCGCGCCGGCATCATCGGCGTCGACGACACCACCATCAATTACGTCAAGGGCCGTCCGTTTTCGCCGGCCGGTCCGCACTGGGAACGGGCCGTGGCCTACTGGCGCACCCTGCATTCGGATCCGGGCGCCCGCTTCGACCTCGTCGTCACGCTCAACGCGCAAGAGATTCAACCGCAAGTGACGTGGGGCACGTCGCCGGAAATGGTCATCGGCATCGATGGCCGGGTGCCAGACCCGGACAATGAAAAAGACAGCGTCAAGCGCGACGCCATCGAAAAAGCCCTGGTCTACATGGCCCTCAAACCGAACACGCCGATCACCGACGTACGTATCGACAAGGTTTTCATCGGTTCCTGCACCAATTCGCGCATCGAGGATTTGCGCGCGGCCGCCGCCGTGGTGCGCGGCAAGTACCGCGCCTCGAACGTGACCCTGGCGCTGGTCGTGCCCGGTTCCGGCCTCGTCAAGGATCAGGCCGAACGCGAAGGTCTGGACCGCATCTTCAAGGATGCCGGCTTCGAATGGCGCGAACCAGGCTGTTCCATGTGCCTGGCCATGAATGCGGACCGCCTGGAACCGGGCGAACGCTGCGCGTCCACGTCGAACCGCAACTTCGAAGGCCGGCAAGGGCAGGGCGGCCGTACCCACCTGGTGTCGCCCGCGATGGCGGCCGCGGCGGGTATCGCCGGCCACTTTGTCGACGTGCGGGGATTGCGATGACGGCAGGGACTGGCGCCGCTGGTTTACACTAGCGTTCCCAGTCCCTTACTTACTATCAAGAAATCATCATGAAAAAACTCTTCGCCCTCCTCATCGCCACCGTGATCCTGTCTGGCTGCAACACCGTCTCCGGCATCGGCCGCGATGTGCAGAAAGTCGGCCAGGTCGTCACTGGCGCCGGCGGAAAATAAACCGTGACGTGCCGGCGCCCTGCGCCGCGCGTCTTACCGAGTAGAAACAGCATGGATAAATTTACGATTTATGAAGGCCTGGTCGCCCCGCTGGACCGCGCCAACGTCGACACCGACGCGATTATCCCGAAGCAATTCCTGAAATCGATCCACCGCAGCGGCTTCGGCCCCAACCTGTTCGACGAATGGCGCTATCTCGACCATGGCGAACCGGGCCAGGACAACAGCCGCCGTCCGCTGAACCCGGAGTTCGTGCTCAACGAGCCGCGCTACCAGGGCGCGTCGATCTTGCTGACACGCAAGAATTTCGGCTGCGGTTCCTCGCGCGAACACGCGCCGTGGGCACTCGATCAATATGGCTTCCGCGCCATCATCGCGCCTTCCTTCGCCGACATCTTCTTCAATAATTGCTACAAGAACGGCTTGCTGCCGATCGTGCTGTCGGAAAGCCAGGTCGAGCACCTGTTCAATGAAGTCAAGGCGTTCCCCGGCTTCAAGCTGGTGGTGGACCTGGAACAGCAATGCGTGCGCACCAGCAATGGTTCCGTGTCGTACCCGTTCGAGATCGACGCCTTCCGCAAATATTGCCTGATGAATGGCCTTGACGATATTGGCCTGACCCTGCGCCACGCCGACGATATCCGCGCCTTCGAAGAACGGCATCTGACCAATCAGCCTTGGCTGGCCAACGTTATCTAAAGATCATTCCATGAAAATTGCAATCTTACCCGGCGACGGTATCGGTCCTGAAATCGTCGCGCAAGCCGTCAAGGTTTTGAATGTGCTGGGCGAATCGTTCGAGCTGGAAACGGCGCCCGTGGGCGGCGCCGGCTATGCGGCCCATGGCCACCCGTTGCCCGAAGGTACTCTTGCCCTGGCGAAAGCGGCCGATGCCGTGCTGTTCGGCGCCGTGGGCGACTACAAATATGACAACCTCGAGCGCCAGTTCCGCCCCGAGCAGGCGATTTTGGGCTTGCGCAAGAACCTGGGCCTGTTCGCCAACCTGCGTCCGGCGATTCTGTATCCGGAACTGGCGGGCGCCTCGACCCTGAAGCCGGAAGTGGTGTCGGGCCTCGATATTTTGATCATCCGCGAATTGACGGGCGACATTTATTTTGGCCAGCCCCGTGGCGTGCGCGAGTGCCCGGACGGTCCGTTCAAGGGCCAGCGCGAAGGTTTTGACACCATGCGCTATGCGGAAGGCGAAATCCGCCGCATCGCCCATGTGGCTTTCCAGGCGGCACAAAAGCGCGACAAGCGCCTCACCAGCGTGGACAAGGCGAACGTGCTGGAAACCTTCCAGTTCTGGAAAGACATCGTCACCGACGTGCACAAGGAATACCCGGATGTTGCGCTCGATCATATGTATGTCGATAACGCGGCCATGCAACTGGTGCGGGCGCCAAAGAAATTCGACGTCATGGTGACCGGCAACATGTTCGGCGACATCTTGTCGGACGCGGCCGCCATGCTGACGGGTTCGATCGGCATGCTGCCGTCGGCCTCGCTGGATGCCAACAACAAGGGCTTGTACGAGCCATCGCACGGTTCGGCACCCGATATCGCGGGCAAGGGCATCGCCAATCCGCTGGCGACGATCTTGTCGGCCGCCATGATGCTGCGCTATTCGCTGAACCGCGAAGAGCAGGCAAACCGCATCGAGGCAGCCGTCAAGCAAGTGCTGGCGCAGGGTTTGCGCACGGCCGATATCCACGAAGCGGGCACGACTTTGGTCGGTACCGAGGCCATGGGTGATGCAGTTGTAAAAGCTCTGGGATAAAATAGTCTAATGACGGCAGTCGCCGTCTCATCTTGAGGAATGGTAATGAAATTAGTTGGCTTGGTAGGTTGGCGCGGTATGGTCGGTTCGGTCCTGATGCAACGCATGCAGGAAGAGGGCGATTTCGCCCACATCGAACCGGTGTTTTTCACCACCTCGAACACGGGCGGCGCGGCGCCGGCCATGGCGAAGAATGAAACCATCCTCAAGGATGCCAACAACATCGCCGAACTGTCCAAGTGCGACATCATCATTTCCTGCCAGGGCGGCGACTACACGAGCGCCGTCTTCCCGCAGCTGCGCGCAGCGGGCTGGAATGGCTACTGGATCGATGCGGCCTCGACCTTGCGCATGGAAAAAGACGCCGTCATCGTGCTCGACCCCGTCAACCTGCACGTCATCAAGGATGCGCTGGGCAAGGGCGTCAAGAACTACATCGGCGGCAATTGCACCGTATCGTGCATGATGATGGGCCTGGGCGGCCTGTTCCAGCACGACCTGATCGACTGGATGACGTCGATGACCTACCAGGCGGCATCGGGCGGCGGCGCGCAGCACATGCGCGAACTGCTGACGCAATTTGGCACCATCAACGGTTCCGTCAAGGCGCTGCTGGACAACCCCGCTTCCGCCATCCTGGAAATCGACCGCCAGGTGCTGGCCACCCAGCACGGCTATTCCCCGGATGAAATCAAGCAATTCGGCGCGCCGCTGGCCGGCAACCTGATCCCGTGGATTGACAAGGACCTGGGCAACGGCCAGTCGAAGGAAGAGTGGAAAGCGGGCGCGGAAACGAACAAGATTCTGGGCCGCGGCATCGACTTTGGCACCAAGGAAATTCCTGTCGACGGCCTGTGCGTGCGCATCGGCGCCATGCGCTGCCATTCGCAAGCGCTGACCATCAAGCTGAAAAAAGACGTGCCGCTCGATGAAATCAACGACATCATCGCCAGCAACAATGAGTGGGTGAAACTCGTGCCGAACACGCGCGAAGCGTCCGTGCGCGACCTGTCGCCGGCGGCCGTCACGGGCAGCCTGACAATCCCCGTCGGCCGCGTGCGCAAGATGAGCATGGGCGGCGAATACCTGTCCGCCTTCACCGTGGGCGACCAGTTGCTGTGGGGCGCGGCCGAGCCGCTGCGCCGCATGCTGCGTATTTTGCTGGACGCGTAAGCGCCACAAATTGCTGATCCAGATCAAGCCGGGGCTGTTTTCCCGGCTTTTTTTTCGTCCTGAGCCCGTCAAGGCTCAACCATGCGGAGCTTGCATAGCTCTGGGCATGATGATATGTTGATACCTCTGGAAAAGTAACAGTTTTCCCATGTCAACTAAGATGCCGCCAACTATGCCTGTACACACTCGTCCCCGGGTCGCCTCCCTTGCCATTCAAACACTCAGCAGCGCTGTCGCCTGTGCGGTGTTATTGTCACCGGCGGTATCCGCAGCCGAGCTGGGCAAGATCACGGTGCTGTCCGCCGCCGGCCAGCCGCTGCGCGCCGAGGTCGAATTATCGGCCGTCAAGCCAGGCGAGGCGACCAGCCTGCTGGCCAAGCTGGCGCCGCCTGACGCCTACCGCCAGGCCAACGTGGAATTCAATCCTGCCCTGAATGCGCTGACGTTTGCCGTGGAAAACCGCAACGGCAAGTCCTTCATCCGCATCAGTTCGGCGCAACCGGTAGCCGAGCCGATGGTCGACCTGCTGCTGGAACTGAGCAGCAAGAGCGGCCGCCAGGTGCGCGAGTATGCATTCGTGCTCGACACGCCCGAAGCGCGCCAGACGCGCGGCGCGCAAGTGACGGCGCCAGTCGAGCCGGGCAAGGCCAAGCCGGCCGCCGCCGAGACTGCGCCGGCGCAAAAAAAGGCGGCAGGCGAATACAAGGTCAAGGCGGGCGACACCCTGAGCCGCATCGCCAGCGAACTGAAGCCATCTGGCGTTTCGCTCGACATGATGCTCGTCGCCCTGTACCGCGCCAATCCCGACGCCTTCAAGGGCGAGAACATGAACCGCATGCAGGCCGGGCGCATCCTGGCCGTGCCGGGCGCGGACACCGTGCGCGCCACCGGCGCGGCCGAAGCGAAGGGTATCGTGACGGCGCACGCCATCGATTTCGACGCCTACCGCAACAAGCTGGCGGGCCAGGTGTCGCAAAGCAAGCCGGCCAAGGCCGCGCAAGCGACGCAAAGCACGGCTGGCAAGATCGGCGCCACGAAGGTGCAGGAAAAGCCGACGGCCGTGAGCGAGTCGCAAGACAAGCTGAAGCTGTCGAAGGCGGAGCCGGCGGCCAAGTCGGCCGGCAAGAGCGCCGTTGCCAGCGAGGAAGACAAGATCGCCAAGGCGAAACAGGTCGATGAAGCGGCTGCCCGCGTCAAGGAGCTGGAAAAGAACGTCAGCGATTTGGAAAAGCTGATGGCGGTCAAGAGCAAGGCCATGGCGGACAAGAGCGCGCCCGCCCCCGCCAAGCCGGCCGAGGCCGCTGCCAGTGCATTGGCAAGCTCGCCGGCCAGCGTTCCTGCCCCGGCCGCCGAAGCCCTGCCACCCGTGCCAAAGGCGAAACCGGTGCCGCTGGTGAAAAAACCATCGCCGCTGGAACCGACCTTTGCCGACAAGATCAACGACCACCTGGGCGCCATCGGCATCGGCCTGGCCGCGCTGCTGGCCGCCGTGGCCGCGCTGGTGATCGCGCGCCGCCGCAAGGAGACGCCGCCGCCCGCCGAAGCTATCGCTCCCGTGCTGGAGCCGGAAGCGCCAGTGGCGCCGCCGACGACCGGCCTGGCGCCGGAAGACCAGCAGTCCGAAGCGAGCAACCACCTGTTCGGCACGGGTGCGGCCGCTGCCGGCGTGGCCGCCGCAGCGGGCGCCAGCATGCTCGACGCGAATGAAACGGACCCGGTCGCCGAAGCGGACGTGTATATCGCCTACGGCCGCGATGGCCAGGCGGAAGATATCCTCAAGGAAGCCTTGCGCATCCATCCGGAGCGCCATGCCGCCCGTTTGAAGTTGCTGGAAATCTATTCGGCCCGCAACGACGTGCGCGCGTTTGAAGACCAGGCCAGCGAGCTGTACAGCCTGACGCGGGGCCAGGGCGAAGAGTGGCCGCAGGCGGCCGCGCTGGGCCTGGCGCTCGATCCCACCAATCCCCTGTATGGCGATACGGAAGACGACGCCGTCGTCAGCCTGAGCAAGGGTGTTGGCGACGACTTGCATGGCCACAGCATGGACTTGCCTGACGACTTGTCGACTCCTGCGCCCGCACCGCTGGCCGACCTGGCGCCAGCCGAGCCGGTGTCCTCGGTGACGGCCCGCGATGCGCGCGATCCCCTCGATTTTGACCTCGACAGCCTCGATTTCGAGCCTGTTTCCACCAGCGACCCGATCGTCATGCCGGGGCCGGACAGCAAGCCCGTCTCCGCCGCGCACGATGCGCAGTATGACGCCAGCATGGATTTCGGCCTGGACCTGGAGCCGCCAGCCGGCCCCGTGAATGGCGTGGGCGCCGGCTTGACGCCGTTGCCTGATCCGTTGAAAGATGTCGATCTGGCCCATTTCGACCTCGACGAGCCGGTGGCGCCCGCTGCCGCGCCGGTCGCGTCGGCCGAGCCTTCCATCGACAGCCTGTTCGACGATGCGCAAACGCCCGCCACCTTGCCGGAAGCCATACCGCCGGCACAGGAGTTCGACCTGTCCGGCATCGACCTGGACCTCAACGATGGCAAGGCTGCCAGCGTGGGCGTGGACGACCCGCTGTCGGCCATCCACATGGAAATGGATACCAAGCTGGACCTGGCGATCGCTTACCAGGAAATCGGCGACAAGGAAGGCGCGCGCGAGCTGATCGATGAGGTCATCAAGGGCGGCAGCGAAGAGCAGGTCAAGAAAGCCAATACGATGCGCGCTTTGCTCAGCTAAGCTAAGCGTCGATACGACGTCCATGGCTGCGTTGCACGGTCTCGCCGTACTATTCGTACTGTCTTCGACCGTGCGCCTTGCCCTGAACGCCGTCTCGCTCGCTTAGGGGGATACGGCGCACCGGGGCTGCCGCGCCGGTATAATGCTTCGATGCAAAATATTACGACAGCAACGCCACTCAAGCGTATCGTCCTCGGCCTGCAGTACGACGGCACGGCCTGGCACGGATACCAGAAGCAGGAAGACGGGCAAACGGTGCAGGACCAGCTGGAAAACGCGCTGGAGCAGTTCGCCCGCGTGCGCCTGGCCACCACCTGCGCCGGCCGCACGGATACGGGCGTGCATGCGCTCGAGCAAGTCGTGCACTTCGATACGGACCTGAACCGCGACGTGCACTCGTGGGTGCGTGGCGTCAACGCCTTCCTGCCGAAATCCATCGCCGTGCGCTGGGCCAAGGAACTCGAAGGTGATCCGACGGTCAATGACTACTTCCACGCCCGTTTCAGCGCCCGCGCACGCACCTATCATTATGTGTTGTACAACAACGCTACCCGTTCGCCGCTGGTGGAAGGGCGTGCCGGCTTCTTTTTCCGGCCGCTGGACGTGGAACTGATGCGCCAAGCCGTGCAGCCGCTCTTGGGCTGGCACGATTTCACGGCCTTCCGCGCCGCGCAATGCCAGGCCAAGTCGCCTGTCAAGCTCATGCACGACATCCGCATCGAGCGGCGCGGCGATTGCGTGATTTTTACGATTACGGCCAATGCCTTCCTGCACCACATGGTGCGCAACCTGGTCGGTTCGCTCGTCTACATCGGTACGGGACGGGAAAAGCCGGAATGGTTGGGGCATCTGCTGGAAAGCAAAGACCGCCACGCTGCCGCGCCCACCTTCATGCCGGACGGCCTGTACCTGGCGCAGATCGATTACGATCCGAAATGGGCATTGCCGCAGGACAGCAGCAGCGCTTTGCCCTGGTTTTGATCTGCATCAAATCAAGTAAAGGATTGCCATGCCTCGCACACGCATCAAGATCTGCGGCCTGACCCGCGTTGAAGACATCCAGGCCGTCGTGGCGGCCGGCGCCGACGCCATCGGCTTCGTGTTCTATCCGAAAAGCCCCCGCTACGTGACGCCCGAACAGGCAGCTGCCCTGATCGCCGCCGTGCCGCCCTACGTGACGACGGTGGGCCTGTTCGTCAACGCCACGGTGGAAGACGTACGGGCAACGAAGGCCGTGGCGCCTTTGTCACTGCTGCAATTTCATGGCGACGAGACGCCGGAACACAGCGCCGCGCTCGCTGGCGCCGTGAATACGCCGTTTACGCAAGTGTTCCGCGTCAAACCCGACACCTCCTTTGAAGATTTGCTAGAATACGAACAGCGCTATCGCGCCGCCAGTCCCTTGTTCTCCAGCCTCTTGCTCGATACCTATGTGGATGCCTATGGTGGTGCAGGAAAGGTATTTGATTGGTCCCTCATTCCAAAAGAACTCGCGCCTCGGGTCGTTTTAAGTGGTGGCTTGAGCGTACAAAACGCGACTGACGCAGTGGTGCGCGTGCGCCCTTACGCCGTCGACATCAGCAGTGGTGTCGAAGCGTCCAAGGGCATCAAGGACGCATCCCGAGTCCGCGCGTTTATCGCCGCGCTGCAGGATGCCGATGCCATCATTGCCAGAGGAAACAACCATGAATGACCACACCACCGCGCCCGGCGCAGCCGCCGCATTGTTCCACGCCACCGATTACCCGTTTCCCGACCTGCGGGGCCACTTCGGCCCGTACGGCGGCTCCTTCGTTGCCGAAACGCTCACGCATGCGCTGGCCGAGCTGAAAGATGCCTACGCCCGCTACAGCGTCGATCCGGAGTTCCTCGAAGAATTCCGCTACGAGCTGAAACACTTCGTCGGCCGTCCATCGCCGATCTACCACGCCAAGCGCTGGTCCGAGCTGGCCGGCGGCGCGCAAATTTACTTTAAACGCGAAGACTTGAACCACACGGGCGCGCACAAGATCAATAACGTGATTGGCCAGGCTCTGCTTGCCAAGCGCATGGGCAAGCCGCGCATCATCGCCGAGACGGGCGCCGGACAGCATGGCGTGGCCACGGCCACCATCTGCGCCCGCTTCGGTCTTGAATGCGTGGTCTACATGGGCAGCGAAGACGTCAAGCGCCAGGCGCAGAACGTGTACCGCATGAAACTGCTGGGCGCCACCGTCGTGCCCGTTGAATCCGGTTCCAAGACCCTCAAGGATGCGCTGAACGAAGCCATGCGCGACTGGGTCACGAACATAGAAAACACTTTTTATATTATCGGCACCGTGGCCGGCCCCCATCCGTATCCGATGATGGTGCGCGACTTCCAGTCTGTGATCGGCGAGGAGTGCCTGGTGCAAATGCCTGAAATGACGGGCCGCCAGCCCGACTACGTGCTGGCCTGCATCGGTGGCGGCTCGAACGCCATGGGCATCTTTTACCCGTATATCGACCAGAAGGATGTAAAACTGATCGGCGTGGAAGCGGCCGGCGAAGGACTGGACACGGGCAAGCATTCTGCTTCGCTGACGGCCGGCTTCCCAGGTGTGCTGCACGGCAACCGTACCTATCTGCTGCAGGATGACAACGGCCAGATCATCGAGACGCACTCCGTCTCGGCCGGCCTCGACTATCCGGGCGTAGGTCCGGAACACGCGTGGCTGAAAGACTCGGGCCGCGCGCAATACGTGTCCATCACCGATGACGAGGCGCTGCAGGCTTTCCACGACTGCTGCCATATCGAAGGCATCATCCCGGCCCTGGAATCGTCGCACGCACTGGCTTACGCGGCCAAGCTGGCGGCCACCTTGCCGAAAGACCAGATCGTGCTGGCCAACCTGTCGGGCCGTGGCGACAAGGACATGCATACCGTGGCGGAGCGCATGGGATTGAATTTCAGTTAAATAACTGATAACCCCAGTATTGCGTAGGTCGGATTAGCGGGGCCGCCGAGGCGCGAGCGCGTAATCCGACATCTCTCACCGATAAAGAAAGCTATCCATGTCCCGTATCGCCACCACCTTCGCCAATTTAAAATCCAACAACAAGACCGGCCTGGTCACTTTCATCACCGCCGGCGACCCCGGCCCTGACGCCACCGTGCCGCTGATGCACGCGCTCGTCGAGGGCGGCGCCGATGTGCTGGAACTGGGCGTGCCGTTTTCCGACCCCATGGCCGAAGGCCCCGTCATCCAGCGCGCCTGCGAGCGGGCCTTGAAATTCAATGTCGGCATCCATGACGTGTTCGGCTATGTGCGCCAGTTCCGTGAAACGAACCAGACGACGCCCGTGGTGCTGATGGGCTATGCCAACCCGATCGAGCGCATCGGCAGTGCCGCCTTCATTGCAGCGGCGCAAGCGGCCGGTGCCGACGGCGCCATCGTCGTCGACTATCCGCCGGAAGAGTGCGAAGAATTCGCGGCCGCCATGCGCGAAGCGGGCCTCGACCTGATCTTCCTGCTGGCGCCCACCTCGACGGAAGAGCGCATCGCGCAAGTGGCCAAGGTTGGCGGCGGCTTCAGCTACTATGTGTCGCTGAAGGGCGTCACGGGTGCCGGCAACATTGATACGGAACAGGTGGCGGAGCGCCTCGCTGCCATCCGCCAGCATGTAAAATTGCCTATCGGCGTGGGCTTCGGCATTCGCGATGGCGCCACGGCCAAGGCTGTTGCCAAGGTGGCCGATGCCGTCGTGATCGGCAGCCGCATCATTCAGGAGATAGAAAATGCCCCGGAAGGCGGCGCCGTCGACGCCGTGCGCAGCTTTACGGCAGGCATCCGCGCCGCACTGGATGCCTGAGCAAGCTTGTTGTTTACACAAGCTCGGGTGGCGGCAAAGTTCGACAGCCCGGCGATAAACGGCTACACTTCGGCCACTGATTTGCCTGTTATTGTGCAATAGATAAAATTTTTGGTGGCGCCCTGCGGGGCGTCGCCGTTTACCGTCTGCCGGGGGCGTCCACCGACGCTACCCCTACAAGGGCCCAAGGAGAAAATATGAGTTGGTTGGAAAAACTGCTGCCACCGCGCATCCAGCGTTCGGACGCCGCCGCGCGCAAGACCATGCCGGAAGGCCTGTGGGTCAAGTGCCCGTCGTGCGAAGCCGTGCTGTACCGTACGGACCTGGAATCGAATCTGCACGTGTGCCCGAAATGCGACCACCACATGCGCATCCGCGCGCGTGAACGCCTCGACAGTCTGCTCGACGCGGGCGGCCGCTATGAAATCGGCCAGGAAATCCTGCCCGTCGATACCTTGAAATTCAAGGACAGCAAGAAATACCCGGACCGCCTGAAATCCGCCATGGAAGCGACGGGCGAGACGGATGCGATGGTCGTCATGGGCGGCGCCATCATGAGCTTGCCGGTGGTCGTGGCGTGCTTCGAATTCGAATTCATGGGCGGCTCCATGGGCTCCGTCGTGGGCGAGCGCTTCGTGCGCGGCGCGCAAATCGCGCTGGAACAGAAAGTGCCGTTCATTTGCATCACCGCCACCGGTGGCGCGCGCATGCAGGAAGGCTTGCTGTCGCTGATGCAGATGGCCAAGACCACGGCCATGCTGACCAAGCTGTCGGAAAAGAAATTGCCATTCATCAGCGTGCTGACCGACCCGACCATGGGCGGCGTGTCCGCCTCGTTCGCTTTCATGGGCGACGTCGTCATTGCAGAGCCGAAAGCACTGATCGGCTTTGCCGGCCCGCGCGTGATTGAAAACACCGTGCGCGAAAAACTGCCGGAAGGCTTCCAGCGCGCCGAGTTCCTCGTCACCAAGGGCGCCGTCGACATGATCGTCGACCGCCGCAAGATGCGCGAAGAAATCGCCCGCTTGCTGGCCTTGTTGCAAAACCAGGCTGTGGAAGTACTGGCGTAATTTGATTTACCCCAAAACCTGAACTGCCGGGGTCGGACCCTCAGGGTCCGACCCCAGTCTTCGGTTCGGGTCTCATGTCTTTCCCGCCTCGCGCACTCTTTTCAAGAAGTCTCCCATGCACAACCTCCCCACCACCTTGCCGGACTGGCTCGCCATGCTGGAAACCCGCCATTCAGAAACCCAGATCAACATGGGCCTGGACCGCGTGCGAGCCGTCAAGGCGCGCATGCAACTGGCTTTTACCTGCCCCGTGATCATGGTGGCGGGCACGAATGGCAAGGGGTCCACCTGCGCCATGCTGGAATCCGTGCTGTTGCGTGCCGGCTACAAAGTGGGGCTGTACATCAAGCCGCACTTTCTCGACTTTAACGAGCGCGCGCGCGTGCTGGGCGAGATGGCCAGCGACGAGCAGATCGTCGCCAGCTTCCATGCCGTCGAAGCCGTGCGCGGCGATACGCCGCTGACGTATTTCGAATTCACCACCCTGGCGATTTTGCATTTGCTGTCGCAGGCGAAGCTGGACGTGGCCATCCTGGAAGTAGGCCTGGGCGGGCGCCTGGATGCCGTCAACGTGATCGACGCCGACGTGGCCATCGTCACCAGCGTCGATATCGACCACACGGATTACCTGGGCGACACGCGCGAAGCGATCGGCTTTGAAAAGGCGGGCATTTTCCGTCCGGGCAAGGCGGCCATCTGCAGCGACCCCGTGCCGCCGCAGTCGCTGATCGACCATGCCGAGGCCATCGGCGCCGACCTGTGGCTGATGGGCCGCGATTTCAATTATTCGGGCGACAAGCAGCAGTGGAACTACGGCGGACGCGAGCAGCGCCGCAATTCGCTCGCGTATCCAAGCTTGCGCGGCGCCAACCAGATCCTCAATGCGACGGCCGTGCTGGCCGCCCTGGAAGTGCTGAAGCTGAAACTGCCCGTGGGTGCGCAGGAAGTGCGCACGGGCTTGGTGACGGTGGAACTGCCGGGCCGCTTCCAGGTCTTGCCTGGCCGACCCAGCGTGATCCTCGACGTGGCGCACAACCCCCACGCGGCCTCGGCGCTGAACCAGAACCTGGGCAATATGGGTTTCCACCCGTACACCTATGCCGTGTTCGGCTCCATGCTGGACAAGGATATCGATGGCGTATTGGCTGCGATGAGCGAACATGTCGACCACTGGTGCCTGACGGGCCTGCCTTCGCCGCGCGCGGCCACGGCTTCCGAGCTGGCCGCCAAGGTGCAGATCATGCTCGAAGATAAGCCTGACAGCAGCGAACATACTGTGTCTATTTTCGATGATCCGGCACAAGCTTTTGCAAATGCAATGAGCCGGGCCGGTGAGAATGATAGAATTGTGGTCTTTGGTTCTTTCCTCAC
This sequence comes from Janthinobacterium sp. NKUCC06_STL, assembly GCF_019345455.1. NCBI lineage: Bacteria > Pseudomonadati > Pseudomonadota > Betaproteobacteria > Burkholderiales > Oxalobacteraceae > Janthinobacterium > Janthinobacterium sp. NKUCC06_STL. The sequence continues at coordinate 778,332 of NZ_JAHKQY010000001.1, read as the reverse complement.
CGTTGCCGGCGTGATGAAGGCCCGAAAATCCTCACTTCACTGAAACGCACTCGACTGAAAATCACGCATGGGCTTGTTCTCGAAACTGTTTAAAAACAAGCAAGAATCCTCTGGCGAAGACAGCGGCTTTTATGTCCCTGGCGAAGCACAGTCGCCGACCCGCAAGCGCGCAGCCAACACCTCCGGTGGCGGTGGATCGCGCCGTGGCGGCAAGGAAGCGCCGGATCCGGTCTTGCCTGAAAAAAAGCGCGCACGCCGCCGCCTGGTCGGGGCCATTGCCCTGGCCTTGGGCGTGGCTGTCGGCTTGCCGATGCTGCTCGATTCCGAGCCGAAGGCGCCGTTCAACGATATCGCCATCGACATTCCGTCGAAGGAAAAGGCTGTTGCGCCTGCGCCTGCACCGGCGCCCGTCCCGGCCGTCCCGGCGCAAGCTGCAGCGAATGGCCTGGACCAGTCCGAGGAAATCGTCGATACGCCGCTGCCGCCTGCGGCCAAGCCGACGCCCACACCGGCACCCGTGCTGGCCGCCGCCCAGCCTGCACCGGTCAAGCCAACTTATGTGGAACCGAAACCCGAGCCCAAGCCTGAGCCCAAGCCGGTCAAGGTGGAGCCAAAGCACGAAAGCAAGCCGGAGCCGAAACACGAATCCAAGTCCGAGTCCAAGCCAGAGCCCAAGCATGAAGTAAAACCGGAAGCCAAGCCCGAACCGAAGCCTGCCAAGCCGGCGCAATCGGCCGACGATGCTGCGCGCGCGCTGGCGATTCTGGAAGGCAAGCCGCAAGAGAAAGCACAAGACAAGGCGCAAGACAAGGCGCACGACGCCGGCAGCGGCAAGTTCGTGGTGCAGGTGGCGGCCCTGGCGACGCAGGACAAGGTTGACGAATTGCAGGACAAGCTGCGTGAAGCGGGTATCAAGTCGTACACGCAGAAAGTCTCCAGCCCGGCGGGCGAGCGCATCCGCGTGCGCGTGGGCCCGTTCGGCAGCCGCGAAGACGCCGAAAAGACCCGTGCCAAGCTGCAAAAGCTGGGCCTGGGCGGCAGTCTGGTGCCGGCGTGATGTTGCAAGGCTGAGCGCGCGTGACGATCTTCGATTACCTGGTGCTGTTCGTGCTGGTGACGTCCGTGCTGATCAGCATGATGCGTGGCCTGGTCAAGGAAATACTGTCATTGGTCAGCTGGGTCGTGGCGTTCGTCATTGCCAACGCCTATGGCGCCACCCTGGCGAAATTCCTGCCGGAAGCCGTGCCGGGCGAGGCCATCCGTTTGTTGCTGGCTTTCGTGGTGCTGTTCATCGGCGTGCGCATTTTGATGGGATTGCTGTCCATGACGGTCGACGCGCTCGTCAAGGTGACGGGCCTGAGCCTGGCCGACCGCACCCTGGGCACCCTGTTCGGCGTGGCGCGGGGCCTTGTGATCGTGCTGACCGCCGTCATCTTGTGTGGCATGACGTCCATACCGCAGCAGCCATTCTGGAAAAACGCGCAGCTCAGCCCGCTCGCGGAGCAGGGCGCGCGCGCCATCAAGCCTTATCTGCCTGCCGCTTACGCGCAGCATGTGAAATTTTGAATTTTTTTAAAATCAGTAGCACAGTTTAGGAGCACACCATGTGTGGCATCGTCGGCGTCGTTTCCCATCAACCTGTCAATCAATTGCTCTATGATGCATTGTTGCTCCTGCAACATCGCGGTCAGGACGCGGCAGGGATTGCGACCAATCACAGCAGTATGTTTTCCATGCACAAGGCCAACGGCCTCGTGCGTGACGTCTTCCGTACGCGCAACATGCGTTCGCTGCAAGGCACGACGGGCATCGGCCATTGCCGCTACCCGACGGCCGGTTCGTCGAGCGAAGAGGAAGCACAACCGTTCTATGTGAATGCGCCGTTCGGCATCACCCTGGCGCACAATGGCAACCTGACCAACTGGGAACAGTTGAAGCTGGAAATGTTCAAGAACGACCGCCGCCACATCAATACCGATTCCGACTCGGAAGTGCTGCTCAACGTGCTGGCGCATGAAATCCAGGAAGCGACGACGGGCCTGAACCTGGACCCGGAAGCCATCTTCAAGGCCGTTACCGTGCTGAACCGCCGCGTCAAGGGCGGTTACGCCGCCGTGGCGCAAATCGCCGGCGTGGGCTTGCTGGCCTTCCGCGATCCGCACGGCATCCGTCCGCTGTGCCTGGGCATCAATGAAACGGAGCAAGGTCCCGAATACTTGATCGCTTCCGAATCCGTGGCCCTGGAAGGCATGGGCTTCCGCTTCGTGCGCGATATCGGTCCCGGCGAAGCCGTGTTCATCGATGCCGACAAGAAATTGCACAGCGCCCAGTGCGCCGACAACGCCAGCCTGAACCCGTGCGTGTTCGAATTCGTCTACCTGGCCCGTCCCGACTCCGTCATCGACGGCGCCTCCGTGTACGCCACGCGCCTGAAAATGGGTGAATACCTGGCCGAAAAGATCCGTGCCGAGTTGCCAGGCGTGCATATCGACGTGGTCATGCCGATTCCCGATTCCTCGCGTCCGGCCGCCATCCAGCTGGCCATGGCGCTGAACATCGAGTACCGCGAAGGCTTCATCAAGAATCGCTACATCGGCCGCACCTTCATCATGCCGGGCCAGGCGGCGCGCAAGAAATCCGTGCGCCAGAAGCTCAACGCGATCCCGTCCGAGTTCAAGGACAAAGTCGTGCTGCTGGTCGACGATTCCATCGTGCGCGGCACCACCAGCCGTGAAATCGTGCAGATGGCGCGTGAAGCGGGCGCGACGAAAGTCATCTTCGCCTCGGCCGCGCCACCGGTGATCTACCCGAACGTGTACGGCATCGACATGCCGACGCGCGACGAACTGATCGCCTACGGCCGCACGACGGAAGAAGTGTGCCGCGAAATCACGGCCGACTACCTGGTCTACCAGGATATCGGCGCGCTGAAGCAGGCGATCGCTGACGTCAATCCGGCGCTCACCAACTTCGAGGCTTCGTGCTTCGATGGCGTCTACGTGACGGGCGACGTGTCGCAGGAATACCTGGACCGCCTGGAATATGCGCGCCACCATCCGAAGGCGGCAGCGCCCGAAGATACGCCACGTTCCCAGCTGAACCTGAACCTGGCGACGACAGAAGCATAAGTACCTGCCCGGCCGATGCCGGGCTTTTTTTCGGGGTCAGACCCGTCGGGGGAATGCGCGCCAGTGGTGCGCATTCCGATCCCGGAGGGACTGACCCCAGCATTTGCCTTGGGGTTACGCGGCAAATCGAATATTCGGAATTCTCACCATGACCACCAAAAAAACCTACGGCTTTACCACCACCATCCTGCATAACGACCGCCGCAAGGGTATCGAGCACGGCTCCCTGCACAAGCCCGTGCACACTTCCGTTGCTTTCGGTTACGCCGATGCGCGCCAGCTCGCTTCCGTGTTCCAGGGCAAGGAGCCGGGTTTCCGCTACGGCCGCCAGGGCAACCCGACCGTTTCCGCGCTGGAAGACAAGGTCAACAAGATGGAAGACGGCGTGGCGACCTTGTGCTTCGCCACCGGCATGGGCGCCATCGGCGCCGTGGTGCAATCCTTGCTGCGCGCCGGCGACCATGTCGTGTCGTCGGCCTTTTTGTTTGGCAACACCAACAGCCTGTGGCAAACGGTGACGGGGCAGGGTATCGCTGTGGCGTTTGTCGACGCCACCGATGTCGCCAATGTCGCGGCCGCCATCACGCCGGCCACGCGCATCGTCTTTGTGGAAACCATCGCCAATCCGCGCACGCAGATCGCCGACCTGAAAAAAATCGGTGACTTGTGCCGCGAGAAGGGCATTTTGTACATCGTCGACAACACTATGACGACGCCTTACCTGTTCCGCCCGAAAGCCGTGGGCGCGGGACTGGTGGTTAATGCCTTGACGAAATCGATTGGCGGCCACGGCAATGCCTTGGGCGGCAGCTTGACGGACACGGGCGTGTTCGACTGGACGCAGTATCCGAACATCTTCGAGAACTACAAGAAGGCGGCGCCGGCCCAGTGGGGTATCGCGCAAATCCGCGCCAAGGCCTTGCGCGACTTCGGCGCTTCGCTGGGACCGGAAGTGGCGCACCATATCGCCGTCGGCGCGGAAACCATGGCCTTGCGCATGGACCGCACTTGCTCGAACGCCCTGGCGCTGGCCACCATGCTTGCCGCCGACCCACGCGTGGCGGCCGTGCATTACCCGGGCTTGCCATCGCACCCGCAGCACGCGTTGGCGACGGACTTGTTCCGCAGCTATGGTTCGCTGTTCAGCTTTGAGCTGAAGGATGGCATCGACTGCTTCGATTTCCTCAATCGTTTGAATTTGGCTATTCCAGCGAGCAACCTCGGCGACACGCGCACCCTCGTCATTCCCGTCGCCCACACGATTTTCTATGAGATGGGTGCCGAGCGCCGCGCCAGCATGGGCATCGCCGAATCGCTGATCCGCGTGTCAGTCGGTATCGAGGATGAAGCAGACTTATTGGAAGATTTCAGCAACGCGCTGGATGCATAAGCAGCCGCGTATGTAAAAAGGGCCGCGACAGTGATGCTGTCGCGGCCCTTTTTTTTTGCACATAAAGTTTAATGCCAGCTGCGCATCAGTCCGACCGCCAAGCCTTCCAGTGCAAACTCGTCTTCCGGCGACACGGTGATCACCTTGAAGTCCGGGTTTTCCGGCAGCAGTTCGATGACGGAGCCCGTTTTCTTGTAGCGCTTGACGGTGACTTCGTCGCCGATGCGGGCGACGACGATCTGGCCGTTCTTGGCGCTGTCGACCTTTTTCACGGCCAATAAATCGCCATCCATGATGCCGGCGTCGCGCATGGACCAGCCGCGCACCTTCAGCAGGAAGTCGGGCTTGGCCGAGAACAGGGCCGGGTCGACGTTGTAGCTCGCTTCCAGGTTTTCCTGCGCCAGGATGGGCGAGCCTGCCGCCACCCGGCCGATCAGGGGCAGCGACATCAGCAGCGCTGCCGGCACTTTCGATGGCGCCGCTTCGGCGGCCGCGCCGATCAGGCGGATGCCGCGCGAGGTGCCGGGCGAAATCTCGATCGCCCCCTTGCGGGCCAGGGCCTGCAAATGCTCTTCGGCCGCGTTGGCCGATTTGAAACCCAGTTCATTGGCGATTTCGGCACGGGTGGGAGGAAAGCCCGTGTTTTCAATCGCGTCCTTGATCAGGTTCAGGATTTGTTCTTGTCGTGCTGTCAGCTTGATCATGAGCGGTGGGTGCATACTAAAATGCTGTCTATATGAACAGTCTGTATTTTTGTACAGTATCGTCCACTATGCAAGGGGATTTCCGTGTTTTCGGCGAATTTCGCAAGAAATAGTCGGCCATGGGCGGAAAGCACGCTGGCGCACGGTCTTTTCGGACGCTGATGGAAGGAATGATTGAAACGTTTGCAAAAGGCGGTTATAATCTTCGGCTGACCTTCCCACACCCGTCTTGACGCCGGGGTGGGCGATTATCAATCCGACCTGAAGGAGTTTGCATGCGTCATTATGAAATAGTCTTTATCGTCCATCCGGACCAAAGCGAGCAAGTGCCCGCGATGATCGAACGCTACAAAGCCAGCGTAACCACCCGCGGCGGTTCGGTTCACCGCGTGGAAGATTGGGGCCGCCGTCAAATGGCTTACTCGATCCAAAAGCTGCCTAAAGCACACTACATCTGCCTGAACATCGAATGCGACAACGAGACCCTGGTCGAGTTGGAAACAGCATTCAAATTCAATGATGCCGTGTTGCGTCACCTGACCGTTAAAATGAAGAAAGCTGAAACAGCTCCTTCGCCGATGATGAAATCGGTACAACGCGAAGACGCGGCCAAAAGCCACCGCACCGAAGCACCAGCAGCCGCTCCAGCCGCAGCAGCAGCTTAATTCTTGACCAGGATCGTGCGCTGAACCAGCTACAAGTCACCGCCATCATTGCCGAGCGCGAAATATTGCGCTATACCCCGGCAGGGCTGCCGATTGTGAATGCAGTATTGCAACACAGTTCGCAGCAGATGGAAGCAGGGATTGCCCGTTTGACCGAGTTTGATGTTGCCGCGCTAGCCGCTGGCGAAATCTCAGGCCGGTTCAGCCAGGCAAGCTTGGGCGGGGTGTATCAGTTCACGGGTTTCCTGGCCAGGAAGAGCCGCAACAGCAAGAGTTTGGTGTTTCACATCATTGATTTTAGTGCAGTCAATTCTGACTAGCGCATTTTAGATACAGGAGCCTGACATGGCATTCGGTAAAAAGTTCGACAAAAATAAGCTCAAGCTTAAAGAAAAACGCAAACAGCAAAACCCGTTGTTCAAACGCAAGAAGTTCTGCCGCTTCACCGCAGCTCACGTTGAGCAAGTCGACTACAAAGACGTCGACACGCTGAAAGACTTCGTCCAAGAAAACGGCAAGATCATGCCAGCACGCCTGACCGGTACCAAAGCGCACTACCAGCGCCAAGTTGACACCGCAATCAAGCGCGCTCGCTTCCTCGCGCTGCTGCCATACACCGATCTGCACCACGCTTAATCGGTCAGATATTCCTGGAGAAGAACTATGCAAATCATTCTGTTAGAAAAAGTTGTTAACGTCGGTAACCTCGGCGAAGTCGTCAAAGTCAAAGACGGTTACGCACGTAACTTCCTGATCCCGCAACGCCTGGCACGTCGTGCTACGGCAACCGCTGTGGCTGAATTCGAAGTCAAGCGCGCCGAACTGGAAAAAGCTGCTGCCGCCAAACTGGCCGCATCGCAAGCCCAGGGCGAAAAACTGAGCGGTCTGACCGTTCAAGTTGCTCAAAAAGCTGGTGTTGATGGCCGTCTGTTCGGTTCCGTCACCAACTTCGACATCGCTGAAGCGCTGACCAAGCAAGGTTTTGCTGTTGAAAAAGCACAAATCCGCATGCCTACCGGCCCGCTGAAGATCGTTGGCGAGCACAACGTTTCGGTTGCTCTGCACACCGACGTGGTCGTGGAAGTTGTTATCGCTGTCGTTCCAGACGCGAACGCGTAATTGTCTGCGGGCCTGGCCCGCAAGCATTGCCGCACTATGAAAAGCCGGGTTCGCCCGGCTTTTTTGTGGCCTTTTTTTCGCTCAATTTCAGCCCTTTATTTTTGCCAGCACGCCGAAGCGGGTATAATTCGCGCCATGAACGCCCCCTCTGATCCGCAACTGGATTCCCTCCGTATTCCGCCGCATTCGATCGAAGCAGAACAATCCGTTATCGGTGGTCTGCTGCGCGACAATGCCGCATATGACCGCATCGCCGACTTCATGCATGCGGAGGATTTCTATCGCTATGACCATCGCATCATCTTCGAGCAAATCGTCAAGATGGTTAACGCTTCCAAGCCAGCCGATGTCATTACTGTTTTTGAAACCCTGACCCAGCTCGGCAAGGCCGATGATGTGGGCGGACTCGCTTACCTGAACGCCATGGCGCAAAACACGCCATCGGCCGCGAACATCCGGCGCTACGCCGAGATCGTGCGCGACCGCGGCGTGCTGCGCAAACTCATCACCGTCGCCGACGATATCTCCGGCACGGCCTTCAGCCCGCAAGGCAAGGAAGTCAAGCAGATGCTTGACGAGGCCGAATCGAAGATTTTCGCCATCGCGGAAGAAGGCGCGCGCGGCGCCCAGGGCTGGACCGCCATCCAGCCCCTGCTGACGCAGGTGGTCGAGCGCATCGATGAGCTGTACAGCCGCGACAACCAGAGTGAAATCACGGGCGTGCCCACCGGTTTCATCGACCTCGACCGCATGACCTCCGGTCTGCAGCCGGGCGATCTGGTGATCGTGGCGGGCCGTCCATCGATGGGCAAGACGGCGTTTTCCGTCAATATCGGCGAAAACGTGGCCATCGACAGCGGCTTGCCCGTGGCCGTGTTCTCGATGGAGATGGGCGGCGCCCAGCTGGCCATGCGTATGCTCGGCTCCGTCGGACAGCTCGACCAGCACCGCCTGCGTACTGGCCGCCTGAACGACGAAGACTGGCCGCGCCTGACGAATGCGATCCAGAAGATGAACGACGCGCAGTTGTACATCGATGAAACGCCGGCGCTCAATTCCATCGAATTGCGCGCCCGCTCGCGCCGTCTGTCGCGTCAATGCGGCAAGCTGGGCCTGATCATCGTCGATTACTTGCAGCTGATGTCGGCCAATACGCCGGGCGACAACCGCGCCACGGAGATTTCCGAGATTTCGCGGGGCTTGAAAGGCCTGGCGAAAGAACTCGGTTGCCCCGTGATCGCGCTGTCCCAGCTGAACCGCTCACTGGAACAACGCCCGAACAAACGTCCTGTCATGTCCGACTTGCGCGAATCGGGCGCTATTGAGCAGGATGCCGACGTGATCCTGTTCATTTACCGCGACGAGGTGTATAACCCCGACTCGCCAGACAAGGGAACGGCCGAAATCATCATCGGTAAACAACGTAACGGTCCAATCGGCAGCATCCGCCTCACCTTCATGGGGCAGTACACCAAATTTGGCAATTACAGTGGTGGCCTGGCGCTTTACCAAGGCGACTAACACAGCAGCACTGATATTCCATTGGCCGCCCCCTCATACGGGGCGGCTTTCTGTAGTAAATAACACGACTCAATGCTTAACGGAGAATGACATGTTTGGACGCTTGATGCCCACTGAGGGCAAGTTTTTTGAATTGTTTAACCAGCACGCGGAACTGTGCGTCAAGGGCGCGAAAGAGATGCTCGGCCTGATGACCAATTTCGACGACCTGGAAAACCGCGTACATGCGATCGAAAGCATCGAGAAACAGGCGGACAAAGTCACCTACGCCACCGTGGAAATGCTGCACAAGACCTTCATCACGCCGATCGACCGCGATGACATCCACCAGCTGATCACGCGCCAGGACGACATCCTCGACCTGCTGGAAGATGCGGCGCAAACCGTCTCGCTGTACGACCTGAAAGCCGTCACGCCGGAAGCCAAGCGCCTGGCCGAACTGGTGCTGGCCTGTACCGAAAAAGTGCGCGACGCCGTCGCCATGCTGCACAACATGGACAACTCGCGCAAGATCGTCGCCATCTGCGAAGAGATCGACCGCCTGGAATCGGACGCCGACCACGTGATGCGCGCCGCCATGTCCAAGCTGTTCCGCGACGAGCCGGACGTGCGCAACCTGATCAAGCTGAAAGCGATCTACGAAATTCTGGAAACCGTGACCGACCGTTGCGAAGATGTGTCCAATATTATCGAAGGCATCATCGTCGAAAACGCGTAAGCGTTGGGCCTGTCCTGAACCAGAATCAGAAAAGAAACTACAATGACCATACAAATCAGCATCTACGTGCTAGGCCTGTTGATCGTCCTCGCGCTGCTGTTTGACTTCATGAACGGCTTCCATGATGCCGCCAACGCGATCGCCACGGTGGTCTCGACGGGCGTATTGAAACCGCAGACCGCGGTTGCCATGGCCGCCACGTTCAACTTCGTCGCCATCTTCGTGTTCCACCAGCTGACCGTGGCCGCCACGGTGGGCAAAGGAACCATCGATCCGGCCGTGATCGACCAGTACGTGATCTTCGGCGCGCTGATGGGCGCCATCTTCTGGAATTTGTTTACCTGGTACTACGGCATTCCTTCGTCGTCCTCGCACGCGCTGATCGGCGGCCTGGTGGGCGCCGCTGTCGCCAAGTCCGGCACGGGCGCGCTGGTCGCCGCCGGCCTGTGGAAAACCGTCGCCTTCATCGTCATCGCACCGGTACTGGGCTTCGTGTTCGGCTCCATCATGATGCTGCTCGTGTCGTGGATATTCGTGCGTTCGACGCCGCGCAAGGTCGACAAGTGGTTCCGCCGTTTGCAGCTGGTCTCGGCGGCCGCCTACAGCCTGGGCCACGGCGGCAACGATGCGCAAAAAACCATCGGCATCATCTGGATGCTGCTGATCGCCGCCGGTTATTCCAGCGCGGCCGATGCCATGCCGCCGATGTGGGTCATCATCTCGTGCTACACGGCCATCAGCTTCGGCACCCTGTTCGGCGGATGGCGCATCGTCAAGACCATGGGCCAGAAGATCACCAAGCTCAAACCGGTGGGCGGCTTCTGCGCCGAAACGGGCGGCGCGATCACCCTGTTCGTCTCGACGGCGCTGGGCATTCCCGTGTCGACCACGCACACCATCACGGGCGCCATCGTCGGCGTCGGCTCGTCGCAAAAAATGTCGGCCGTGCGCTGGGGCGTGGCGGGCAATATCGTCTGGGCCTGGATCTTCACGATTCCTGCGTCCGCGTTTGTTGCCGCAGTCGCCTGGTGGATTGGCCACCACATCATGTGATGGATAGCCAACGCCAGTAAAAAGGGAGCCTTGCGGCTCCCTTTTTTTATGCGCCGGCCAGTTCCACCGTCAGCCCCTCGCAGGCGAGGAACACCTGCAAGCCGGCCAGGCGGCTCGCATAGCGGCCCATCACGTCGGCAAACACGGCTTCGAGCTGCTCGTCGCTGCGGGTCGGTTCGTGGTGGGTGCAGTACAGGCGCCGCGCGCCGCAGCGCAGGGCCAGGTCGAAGGCGGCGTCGAAGGTGCCGTGGCCCCAGCCCTGCTTGCCCGGGTATTCCTCGCGCGTGTACGAACAGTCCATGATCAGCGCGTCGACGCCGGCGACCAGCGCGTCGATGCCGGCCTGGCGCTGCGCATTGCGCGCCGCGCAGGCCGCATGCTCGGCATGGCCGGGCGGATGCAGGTTGTAGAACGGTTCATGGTCGCCGCTGAAAAACAGCGCGGCGCCGCCGCAGTCGATGCGGTAGCCGAGGTTGACGACGGGGTGGTTCATTTCCGCGCCGCGCACGCGCGCGCCGCCCACTTCGACCGCTTCGCCGGGCGCCAGGGTGCGGTACTCGATGCAGGCCGCCATGGCCGCTTCGCTGACGGGAAAATAGCTGTTTTGCAGCTGCACCGCCATCACGTGCTCGATGCCGCGTCCGGCGGCCGCATCGTGGGCGCCGTGCAGGCGCATGCGGTTGCCAGCCACGAACAGGGGCGAAAACATGGGCAGGCCGTGGATGTGATCCCAGTGGCTGTGCGTGATGAAAACGTGCGCGTCGACGGGTTCGCCCGGCGGCAGGTGCTGCGCCAGCGAGAAGATGCCGCTGCCCGCATCGAGAATGATCAGGCTATCGTTGTCGGTGCGCACTTCGATGCACGTGGTGTTGCCGCCGTAGCGCGCCGTGCGCGGGCCGGGGGAGGGGATGGAGCCGCGCACGCCCCTGAACGTGAATTTCATTCAGTACCTTGTTACGGTGTAATTATTGTTGATTCTATTCTAATTAATAAGATTGGCGGCAACATTTATGCGTGTTGCGATACGGAAAGTTATTTCATTTTGTTGTAACTAAGTAATGTACAGTGCGCGGGACGGCCGTTACACTGGCGCTTGCCGGTTTCCCTTTTCTTTACCTGATTGCTACCAACATGCCTCAGTTGCACCCTGAGAAAATCGCCCACAGACTGGAGCAATTGACCGAACTCAGTGTCGCGCTCGGCCACGGCCTGGGCGGCGAGGGGCACGATATCGGCGCGCTGTTGCAGCGCATCGTGCTGCTGGCAAAAAGCATGAGCGGCGCCGATGGCGCGACCCTGTACCGGCCCGTGGCCGAGGGCCGCCAGCTGGCGTTCGACATCAGCGTCAACGACAGCCTGGGCATCGCGCAGGGCGCCGACATGGGCTTGCCGGGCGTGGCCCTGTACGACGCCGCCGGCCAGCCGAATCTGGCGTCGGTGGCCGCGTATGCGGCGAACCTGCGCCGCAGCGTGAATATCGCCGACGTCTACCGCGACGAGGGCTTCAATTTTTCCGGCATGCGCGAGTTCGACCGCCACCACGGCTACCACACGCAATCGATTTTGACGGTGCCCATGAGCGACCACGAGGGCGACCTGATCGGCGTGCTGCAGCTGGTCAATGCCAAGGATGGCGAGACGGGCCAGGTGCGCGCCTTTTCCTCGACCGATCAGCGCTTCATCGAGGCGCTGGCCGCGCAGGCGGGCGTGGCGCTGACGAATCAATTGCTGATCTCGCAGCTGGAAGAGCTGCTCGAGTCCCTGGTCACCCTGATCAATATCGGCATCGATGAAAAGTCGCCGTACACGGGCCGCCACTGCCAGTTCGTGCCCGAGCTGACGATGTTGCTGGCCGACGCCGCGCATGCGACGGACACCGGGCCGCTGGCCGATTTCCGGCTCAGCGACAACGAGCGCAAGCAGCTGTGGCTGGCCGGCCTGCTGCACGATTGCGGCAAGATCACCACGCCCGTGCATGTGGTCGACAAGGCCACCAAGCTGGAAACGATCTTCGACCGCATCGCCCTGATCGACACGCGCTACGAAGTGCTGCTGCGCGATGCCGAGATCGCGGCCCTGCGCCAGCAGGCGGCGCAGCCGCAGCAAACAGACGCCATCTCCCGCGCGCTGGAGCAGGAGCAAATGGCGCTGCGCGAAGAGCGCGATTTCATCCGCACGGTGAACGTCGGCGGCGAAAGCATGGCGCAGGCGGACCAGGAGCGCGTGCGGCAGATCGCCAGGCGCCGCTGGCGCGCGGCCGATGGCGAATTGCGCGATTTTCTCGATGCCGACGAGACGGAAAACCTGACCATCCGCGCCGGCACCCTGACGGCGGCCGAGCGGGCCATCGTCAACAACCATATCAGCGTGTCGATCCGCATGCTCGAAGCGCTGCCGTGGCCCAAGCACCTGCAAAAGGTGCCGGAATATGCGGGCGGCCACCACGAGCGCATGGATGGCAAGGGCTATCCGCGCGGGCTGACGAAAGAGCAGATGTCGGTGCCGGCGCGGTTGATGGCGATCGCCGATATTTTCGAGGCGCTGACGGCGCGCGACCGGCCCTACAAGAAGGGCAAGTCGCTGTCCGAATCGCTGCGCATCCTGGGTAACTTTAGCCTGAACGGGCATATCGACCCGGAGCTGTTCGACGTTTTCATCCGCAGCAAAGTCTATCTGACCTTCGCTGAAAAGCACATGCATCCGAGCCAGATCGATGCCGTCGACGAGGCGGCCATTCCGGGCTATATCCCTTGAAGCTGTCGCTGGCCTGGCGCAAGCATGGGGCGCGCTGCTTGCTGGGCATACTGCTGACGCTGGCGGCGGCCGTGCTGTGCCTGGCCGGCAACGACAACATCGCGCGCCTGGACGCCATGCTGGGCGACTGGCGCATGCGCGCGGAAAAGCCGCAGCTCGACCGCCGCATCGTCATCGTCGACATCGACGAGCAAAGCCTGGCCCGGGTGGGCCGTTTTCCCTGGAGCCGCGATATCCAGGCGCGCCTGGTGCGCCAGCTCACCGGCCATTACGGCGTGGCCGCACTGGGTTTTGACATTGCATTCCCCGAAGCCGACACCAGTTCCGGCTACGCCGTGCTGCAAGGCCTGGCGCAGGGTGAACTGGCGGGCGTGGCCGGCTTGCCGGCGCAGCTGGAAAAACTGCGCCCGGCCATGGATTACGACGGCCTGTTTGCCGAAGCCATGCGCGGCCAGCCCGTGGTGCTCGGCTACAGCGTCTCGGCGCAGCAAAGGAAGGGCGTGCTGCCCAAGCCGGCCTTCACCGTCGCCGACCTGAATGGCCGCACGGTGACGGCTTACGTGGCGCGCGGCTACGAAGCCAATATCGCGCCCCTGCAGGCGGCCGCGCAAGGCGCCGGCATCTTCACGGCGCTGACCGATGCCGACGGCGTCGTGCGTTCATCGACCCTGTTGCAGCGCATCGGCGACGGCTATTATCCTTCGCTGTCGCTCGCTACCGTCACCGTCTACCTGCAGGCGCGCGCCATCGCTCCCCGTTTCACGGGCACGGCCGATACACTGTCGGCGCGCGAACTGGCCAGTGGCGGCCTCGAACACATCATGCTGTTTACGCCGCGCGGCGCGCTGGCGATCCCCGTCGGCGAAGCCTTGACGACGACGGTGCAGTACCGCGGCGCGGGCGGCCCCGATGGCGGCGCCTTCCGCTATGTCTCGGCGTCCGACGTGCTGGCCGGCACGGTGCCCCCCGCGCTGCTGAAGGGCGCCATTGTGCTGGTGGGCACCACGGCGCCCGGCTTGAACGATATCCGCGCCACGCCCGTGAATGCCGAATATCCGGGGGTGGAAGTGCACGCCAACCTGATCAAGTCCATGCTGGATGGACGCTTCAAGGCGCGGCCCGACTATGCGCTGGCATTGGAGTTGGTGCAGATCGTGCTGTTTGGCCTGCTGCTGGCGGGCGCCCTGGCCGTGCTACCGCCAGCTGGCGTGATGCTGGCGACTCTGGGCGCGCTGGCGGCCGCCATCGGCATCAACCTGTACCTGTACACCGCGCACGACCTGGTGCTGGGCGGCGCCGTGCTGCTGTTGCTGATCGCGGCGCTGTTCATCGCCAACCTGGCGTGGGGTTACTTTTTCGAGGTGCGCAAGGGGCGCGCGCTGGTGGCCCGTTTCGGCGAATACGTGGCGCCCGAGCTGGTGGCCGAGATGGCCGACGATCCGCAGCGCTACACCATGGAGGGCGAGAACCGCGAACTGACGGTGCTGTTTGCCGACGTGCGCGGTTTCACGGCCATTTCCGAACAGCTGGCGCCGGCCGCGCTGCGCGAATACATCAACGCCTACCTGACGGCCATGTCGGAAGATATCCGCGACAGCCATGGCGGCACCCTGGACAAATACATCGGCGATGCCGTGATGGCGTTCTGGGGCGCGCCCGTCGCCTTTGATGATCACGCCAGCCGGGCCGTGGCCAGCGCCCTGCTGATGCAGGCCAGCGCGGTGCGGCTGCACCAGCAGTTTTGCGCGCGCGGCTGGCCGGCGCTGCGCATCGGCATCGGTCTCAATACGGGGCCCATGCATGTGGGCGACATGGGCTCGCGCATTCGCCGCGCCTATACCGTCATGGGCGACAGCGTCAACCTGGCCGCGCGCCTGGAAGGCGCCAGCAAGCTGTATGGCGTGGGCATCGTGGTGGGCCCGGCCACGCGCGCCGCCGCGCCGGATTTCCTGTACCGCGAACTCGATCGCATACGCGTGCTGGGCAAGCAGGAAGCGGTGGCCATCTTCGAGCCGCGCTGCCTGCTGGCCGGCGCCCCCGCCGCCGAACTGGCGCAGCTGGAACGCTGGCACGCCGTGCTGGCACGTCTGCGCGCGCGGGACTGGGCGGCGGCCGGCGCGCAGCTGGCCCGTTTGCAGGCGGACTTTCCCGATGATGGCTTGTACCGGCTGTACGCGGTACGCCTGAAGCAGTACCGCGACGCGCCACCGCCGGCCGACTGGGATGGCGTGACGGAATTGCACAGCAAGTAAGGCTGGCAGCGCGCCGGAAAATGCTAGCGATTGCGGCATTTTTATCCTGCTGCGCGCATGGTTTGTTGCGCTGCGATGAAAATCGCGGAGAAATGTTAGAAATTTCTGACTGGAAACTAAAAGCCGTCTAAAATTTGTCTTCAATCCATTGCCGGACAGGCAGGCGCCTGCGGGCCGCGCGCTTGTCCGGTTACACAAGAAATCCTTCACATGACATATCGTTTGGTGCACCTGCTTGCGGGTTCCGCGCTGCTGTTCGCCGTCGGCGCCGCCGGCGCTGCCGTTTCCGTGGATGAGGCCGTTCCTGCCACGCAGGACGACGGCGTGCCGCGCTTCGAGATCCGCCGCTTCGACGTCCAGGGCAATACCTTGCTCACCTCCGCGCAGGTGGACGCCCTGCTGGCGCCCTTTACAGGAGCGCAGCGCGATTTTTCCGACATCGCCCGCGCCGTCGAGGCGCTGGAAGCGGCTTACCGCGAGCGTGGTTACAGCGCCGTGCAGGTGCAATTGCCCGAACAGGAACTGGAACGGGGCGTGGTGCGCCTGAGCGTGCTGCAAACGCCGCTGGGCAAGCTCGCCATCAGCGGCAATGCCTGGGTCGACGAGGCCAACGTGCGGCGCGCCTTGCCGTCCCTGCGCGAAGGCGAGACGCCGAACGTGCCGGCCCTGTCGCAAAGCCTGAAGCTGGCCAATGAAAACCCCGCGCGCAAGATCGAAGTGCGCCTGCAGGCCGACGAGCCGGCCGGCGCCATCGACGCCATCGTCACGGTGACCGATGAAAAGCCGTGGAAAGCCATGCTCAATGTGGACAATACGGGCAATGCGCAAACGGGCAAGACGCACGTGGGCGTGGTGCTGCAGCATGCCAACCTGTTTGGCCGCGATCACGTGGCCAGCCTGCAATACACGAGCAGCCTGGAAAAGCCGGACAAGGTGGGCGTGTATGGCGCCGGCTACCACTTGCCGCTGTATGCGCTGGGCGACTCGATGGATTTTTTCGCCAGCTATTCGAACGTCGATTCGGGCAGCGTCTCGGCCGGCATTGTCGACCTGGCCGTCAGCGGCCAGGGCAGCATGGCCGGCATCCGCTACAACCAGAACTTTGCCCGCAGCGGCGATTTCGAACCCAAGCTCGTGTACGGCGTCGACTACAAGGCCTACCGCAACAGCGTGCAATTGTTCGGCATGGAGCTGGGCGCCGACGTCACCGTGCATCCGCTCAGCGTCAGCTACATCGGCAACTGGACCTTGCCGACGGGCGAGACCAGCGTGGCGGTCACCTTCGCGCATAACATTCCCGGTGGCAAGCACGGCGCGCAAGCCGATTTCGACCGGGTGCGCGCACACGCCAAGGCCGCCTACAACACCTTGCGCCTGAGCGCCAGCACGGGACGCGTGCTGGCCGGCGACTGGCAATGGCGCGCGCTCGTCAACGCGCAAGTCACGCCGGATGCGCTGGTGCCTGGCGAACAGTTCGGCGCCGGCGGCGCTTCGTCCGTACGCGGTTTTGCCGAGCGCGAGGTATCGAACGATTCGGGCGCCAACCTGAACCTGGAACTGTACACGCCGAACTGGTGCGGCCAGGCGCTCGGCTACCAATGCCGCGCGCTGGCTTTCTATGACACGGCATGGCTGCGCCGCAACCATGGGCTGCCCGGCGAAAGCGCCTCGCAGGCCATCGGCAGCGCCGGGCTCGGCCTGCGTTTGCTGCTGAGCCGTTACGCCAATTTGCAACTCGATTACGCCCACGTCGTCAATGGCGGCGACACAGGACAGCGCGATGCCAACCGCCTGCATTTCCGCCTCGCCTTGGCCTACTAGTATCAGGATGAACACCATGCACAACCATGTCCAGCACGCCTCTGTTTTCATCCTGACGCCACCGTTTGCACCACCCCTGCGCCGCACGGCACTGGCACTGCTGCTGGCGGGCTGCTTCGGCGCGGCGCAGGCCAACCCCGCCTTGCCGCAGGTGGTCAACGGACAGGCCACGTTCAACCAGCAGGGCAACATCTTCTCGATCACGAACACGCCCAACACCATCATCAACTGGCAGAGCTTTTCCATCCATGCGGGCGAAATCACGCGCTTCATCCAGCAAAACGGCAATAGCGCCGTACTCAACCGCATCACGGGACAAGACCCCAGCAAGATCCTGGGCAGCCTGGAATCGAACGGCAAGGTCTTCCTGATCAACCCGAACGGCATCGTCTTCGGCCAGGGTGCGCGCGTCGATGTGAACGGGCTGGTGGCGTCCAGCCTGGGCATGACGAACGAGGATTTCCTGGCCGGCAAGCGCCAGTTTACGG
The DNA here is from genome assembly GCF_019345455.1 of Janthinobacterium sp. NKUCC06_STL. Classification (NCBI taxonomy): domain Bacteria; kingdom Pseudomonadati; phylum Pseudomonadota; class Betaproteobacteria; order Burkholderiales; family Oxalobacteraceae; genus Janthinobacterium; species Janthinobacterium sp. NKUCC06_STL. The sequence goes on along the minus strand of NZ_JAHKQY010000001.1, from coordinate 760,719 downwards.
CTGGCGGCGTGGCCGGCGGCGTCGGCAATGCGGGCACCATCAACGCGGGCAAGGGCGGGCAAGTGCTCCTGATCGCGCCGAACGTGGAAAACACGGGCATCATCACGGCGCCGAACGGTGAAGTGATCCTGGCGGCCGGGCGCAGCGTGCAGCTGGCCGACCCCGGCAATCCGCAATTGCGCGTGCTCGTTTCGGCACCGACCGACCAGGCCCTGAACCTGGGCCAGATCATCGCCCAGGGCGGCAGCATCGGCATGGCCGGCGCACTGCTCAGCCAGCGCGGCGTGCTCAACGCCAACAGCGCCGTCGTCGGCGACAATGGCAGGATCGTCCTCAAGGCCAGCGGCAAGACGCTGCTCGAGGCGGGCAGCGTCACCAGCGCCACGGGCGCGGCTGGCACGGGCGGCCAGATTCACGTGCTGGGCGAGCAGGTGGGTTTGCTTGGCAATGCGAAGGTCGATGCCAGCGGCGCGGCGGGCGGCGGCACGGTCTTGCTGGGCGGCGACTACCAGGGCAAGAACGCGGCCGTGCAGAATGCACGCCAGGTACTCGTCGGCAAGGAGGCCAGCGTCCGTGCCGATGCGATCGTCAGCGGCAACGGCGGCAAGGTCATCGTCTGGGGCAATGAATCGGCCCAGGTGCACGGCAGCATTTCCGCGCGCGGCGGCGCCCAGGGCGGCGACGGCGGCTTCGTGGAAACCTCGGGCCACTACCTGGCCGTCGACGGCATCCGCGTCGATACCAGCGCGGCGCGCGGCAAGCGCGGCAACTGGCTGCTCGATCCTTACGATATCACCGTGGTCGCCGGTTCGGACGGCGAACTGAGCGACGTCGACCAGTTCGCCGACTCTCCGTCCAGCGGCAACACCAATCTCGGCGCCGACCTGATTTCTGGCGCCAGCAGCAACGTCACCTTGCAGGCCAAGCATCGCATCAACTTCAACAGCGACATCAATATCACGCAGCAAGGCGTGGGCCTGACGGCACAGGCGGGCGAAGCGATCAACGTCAACTCATCCATCACCACCAATGGCGGCGCCGTCAGACTGTTGGCCAATGATGCCAGCAGCGGCAGCGTCGGCGGCGCCGGCTCGCATGTGAATCTGGCCGCGCCGATCACCAGCAATGGCGGTAGCGTTTATCTTTCCGGGGCCAGCGTGAGCGGCGCCGGCGTGGTCAATGTCGGCAGCGGCCATCTGAGCCTGATCAGCAATGTCCAGGGCGGTGCTGTTGACCTGACCGGTAGCGGAGATCAGTTGCTGGGCAGCGGAGCCGCCGACCAGACGGTGATCTTGCAGGCAGATAATATCGGCATTAACGGCAAGGTCAACTTCGGCGGCACGACGGGCGGCGCAAAGGTGATCATCAAGCCCCTGAACAGTGCGCGCAGCATCGACCTGGGCACCAAATCGGGCACGGCCCTCAGCTTGGACGCGATTGAACTGGCTGGCATCTCGGCCGCATCGCTGACCATCGGCGACGGCACGAACACGGGCGGCATGCGGATATCGGATGCGCTCGCGAGGACCGGCGATCTGCACCTCAATTCAGGTTCCGCCATCACGGCCACGAGCGCCGTGACGGTGGACGGCAGCTTTGTGCTCGACGGCGGCGCCTGGGTGCAAAACGCGGCTGTTCTGTCGGGGTTCGGCGCCCGAAGCTTTGCCATCGGCAGCGGCGCCAGTTTCCTGCGCGCGTCCGGCGGCGACGGCGGCGCGTCCTCGCCTTATCTGATCGCCGATATCTACGGCTTGCAAGGCATCGGCAGCCTGGGACTCGGCAACAGCTATCGCCTGGCTAGCAGTATCGACGCCAGCAGCACGGTGAACTGGAATGGCGGCAAGGGCTTTATTCCCATCGCTGGTGGTGGCGCGGCCTATTCCGGCATATTCGATGGCGCCGGCTTAGCCATCAGCAACTTGATCATCGATGGCGGCACATACGATACACCCGTGGGGCTGTTTGGCAGCTTGCAGGGCGGCACCGTGCGCAACCTGAACCTGAACGGTGGCAGCGTTTCAGGCGTGGCAAACGTGGGCGCGCTGGTGGGCAATGTGCTCAGCGGTACGATCGACAATGTCAGCAGCAGCGCCAGCGTCAGTGGCGGGCGCAATGTGGGTGGCCTGGTGGGCAATAACGAAGGGGCGATCGCCCAGTCGTACGTCACGGGCGCCGTGCGCGGTGCGGCGAATATCGGCGGCTTGGTAGGACGCAACGGCGGCAGCATCAGCAATGCCTATGCCACTGGCGCCGTCGGTGCTGCCGCCAACAGCGATCCCGCCGCCTCCCATGAAAACCTGGGCGGCCTGATCGGCTGGAGCGTGACCGGCAGTAGCGCCAGCCACGTCTACAGCAGCGGCGCCGTGGCCGGTAGCGGCTTTGCCGGCGGCACGGTGGGCGGCCTGGTGGGCCGGGCCGATGCGGGCGCTGGCGTGGCATATGGTTTCTGGAACTATGAAACGGCCGGCACCATGCTGGACCAGGGCGGCGCCACGGGCCGCACCACGGCGCAGATGCGGCAGCAGGGCAGTTTTAACGATTACAATTTCAACGGCGTCTGGCGCATTTATGACGGTTATACGACGCCGATGTTGAAAGCCTTTTTGAAGCCGCTGCAAGTGACCGTGACGGCCGATGCCAGCAAGGTCTACGATGGCCAGCTGGCCAGCTTCCTCGGCAGCCTGAGCTATTCGGGCCTGCTCGATGGCGATACGGGCGCGAATGGCAGCCTCGGCTACGGCAACGCGCGCAATGTCGGCAGCTATGCGCTGACGGGTCTGTGGTCGACCAAGTACGACATCAGCCTGGACGGCAGCACCACCCTGGCCATCACGCCGCGTATGCTGACGGTCAGCATTGGCGGCGGCAAGGTCTACGATGGCCAGCTGGGTTTTGGCGGCGCCACTTTTACCTTGGGAAATGTGGTCAATGGCGACAGCGTCAGCGCGCAAGGCACGGCCGTGTTTACCGACAAGAACGCGGGTAGCGGCAAGGTCGTCAACGCCAGCGGTATCAGCTTGTCGGGCAATGAACTGGGCAACTACAGCGTGGCGGCCGACGCCAGCGGCCTGGCCGGCATCAGCCGCGCCGTGCTGAATGCGGGCGCCTTCAGCGCCGCCAGCAAGGCATATGACGGCAATGCCAGTGCCAGCCTCAGCGCCCTGTTCGAAGGCCTGATCGGCAACGACCAGGTGGCCTTGTCCGGCGCCGTGGCCAGTTTCAGCGACAAGAATGCGGGCAAGGGCAAGAACGTCAATTACCGCTTTGACAGCGGCAATCTGCAGGGCGCCGACGCGGGCAACTACGTGCTGACCAGCGGCAGCGGCAGCACCACGGCCGACATCACGCCGCGCGCCCTCAACGTGCAATTTAACGGCGTCAACAAGACCTATGACGGCACGACGGGCGCTGCGCTGAGTTTGGGCGACGACCGGGTCGTCGGCGACCGCCTGGACCTGTCGGCCCTGGCTAGCTTCAGCGACAAGAATGCGGGTGCGGGCAAGACGGTGTTCGTGACGAACCTGGGCCTGGGCGGCGCCGATGCGGGCAACTATGTGCTGACGTCCGCAGGCGGCACGGCGCAGGCATCGATTGCGCAAAAGCAATTGTCGACCTGGGTCGGCAGCGGCAGCGGCTTGTGGAGCGATGCGGCCAACTGGGACGGCGGCGTGGTGCCGGAAGGCGCGAACGTGCTGGCCGTCGACTTTAGCAACAGCAAGGGCATCGTCACGTACAGCGCGGCGGCTGGCAACACCATCCTGAAAAACCTGAATTTGGCGACGGGCTTGCTGTTGACGGGCGGCAGCCTGACCCTCGGCGAGAATGTGCCGGACCGTTCCTTGCTGGGCAGCCTGGAAGTCAATGGCGGCAGCTTGCTGCTGAACGGCAGCCTGTCGGCGGACCGTTACGCGCAAGGCGGCGGCGTGCTGAGCGGCAACGGCAACTTGCTCGTCGCCAATAGCTTCAATCAGGCGGCCGGCGCCATCCGCCTGGCGGGCCAGCTGGCCATCACGCAAGCGGCTGGCGATCTGCGCTTCGCCAGTCTGGCGGCGAATGATGTGACATTGAGCACCCTGAACGGCGCCATCGGCCAGGATGGCGCCTTGCTCGCCGGCAGCGTCACTGCGCAGGCGCGCGACGGCATTGTGCTGGGCCATGCGGGCAACCAGCTAAGCAGTTTTACCGCAAGCAATAGCGCAGGGGGCGGCATTACGCTGAACAATACTTCGGCGCCGGGCACCCTGACCCTGGGAACCCTCGTCACTGGCGCGGGCAATATCGCCATCGACAATACGGGCGGCGTCGCGGTTGGCAATATCAATGCGAATGGCGGCAACGTCAGCGTGACGGCGCACAGCCCCGTCACCGTCAACGGCAGGATCGCGGGCAACGATATTGCGCTCGATGCCAGCACGGATGTGGTGCTGGGTGATGGCGCGCAACTGGCGGCGGTGCGCAATGTCAGCATGACGGCGGGCCGCGACATCAATGTCGGCGGCAATGCGCAGATCGCTGGCGGCGGCAATGTCAGCGCCAGCGCGGGCGCGAATGTGCGTTTTGCTGACACTGCCAGCGTCACCTTGCCGGCAGCGGCCAGCATGAGCGTGCTGGCGAAAACGGGCAGCATCACGGGAGGCTCGGGCGTGCGCATCAACCGCCAGCGTGCCAACGTCAGCTTGCTGGCGCCGAATGGCACGGTGAGCATGGCGGACACCATCTTCCTGCCAGCGACCACCATCGACAAGCCCGCGATCGACGCCGCCACGAGCGCGGCCATTGATGATGCCTTGCGCATCATCAAGCAAGCCGATCGTGCCAACGATACGCTCGTGTCCGCGCCGCAAGCCAAGCCGGACGACAAGAAGAAAGACAGCAAGGATGTTGCCGAAGCCAAAGATAAACCCACAGGATACAAACTCGATGATGCCGCTAAAAAAATGTACTGCAATTAAGGCCTTGCTGTGGCTGGCCCTGACGTGCGTGGGTGCGCACGCCTGGGCCGGACAGGTGGCCGGTACCGTCATGCAACTGAGTGGTCCGCTGATGGCCAAGAAGATGGACGGCAAGGTGAAAATCCTGGCCATCAAGTCCGAGGTCGAGCAGGGCGATACCTTGCTGACGGAAAAGGACACCTATGCCTTGATCAAGCTGATCGACAATAGCGAAATCACGCTGAAGCCGAATACCAGTTTCGTGATCGAGCAATTCAGCTACACGGCCGAGCAGCCCGATGGCGACCATGCCATCTTCAGCTTGCTCAAGGGAGGCTTGCGCTCCGTCACGGGCCTGCTGGGCAAGCGCAACAAGGAGCGCTTCGAAATGAAGACGCCGGCCGCCACCATTGGCATCCGCGGCACGACGTTTATTGCCAGCTATGTCGCTCCTTCCGCAATACCGTTGCCAACGGCGGCGCCATCGGCAGGACCAGGCCTGGCTCCCGGCCTGTATGTGCACGTGCTTGAGGGCCTGATTCAGGTGAGCAATCCGGCTGGCGCGCAAAGCTTTGCCCCTGGCCAGTTTGGCTTTACACCCAACTTCAGGCAGCCGCCTGTGTTGTTGCCCGTCAATCCAGGCCTGCCGTTCACGCTGCCGCCGGCCTTTTTGCCATCGCCCTCAAGCGGCGGCGCTCCGGCCGGCGGCACCAAGGCGGCCGCCATCGACTGCGTGGTGCGCTAAGTCTTCAAGCAAGCTCTGCACACCGTGCAAATAGGGCTTGACCTTCCCATCATGGGATAGCAGATCCTGACCCTATTCGTTAATCTTTCGTACAGGATCTGCCATGAACCAGAGTACACTCGCTCCCGCCAATTCCAGTCCGCCCCCTCCCGCCGCCGCGCATGCGCAGGCGCTGGCCATCGAAGGCATGACTTGTGGCTCGTGCGTGGGCCGCGTGGAAAAGGCCCTGGCCGCCGTGCCCGGCGTGACCCAGGCCAGCGTCAACCTGGCCACGGAAGTGGCCAAAATCAAATCCGATACGCCGATTCCCCTGGCCACCTTGCAGGCGGCCGTGGAAAAGGCCGGCTACACGGTGGCGCAGCGCGAGATCGACCTGAACATCGCCGGCATGACGTGTGCCTCTTGCGTGGGCCGGGTGGAAAAAGCCTTGCTGAAAGTGCCAGGCGTGCTGGCGGCCAGCGTCAACCTGGCCACGGAAAGCGCGCGCATCAAGGTGACGGGCGGCCTGGAAGCAGGCACCCTGATCGCCGCCATCGACAAGGCCGGCTATGCAGCCACGGTGCCCGCTGCCAGCGCGGCCAGCGCGGCCAGCGCGCCCGCTGCCGCACCGAACCGCGACGGCATGAAAGTGGCGTTCGCGGCCGTGCTGGCTTTCCCCTTGATGCTGCCGATGCTGCTCGAGTGGGCCGGCATCCATTTGATGCTGCCCGGCTGGCTGCAATTCGCCCTGGCCACGCCGGTGCAGTTTTACTTTGGCGCGCGTTTCTACAAGGCAGGCTGGAAGGCGGCCCGCGCCGGCAGCGGCAATATGGATCTGCTGGTGGCCTTAGGCACGAGCGCCGCGTATGGCTTGTCCGTCTACCAATGGCTGACGGCGGGCGAAATGCTGCCGCACTTGTATTTCGAGGCATCGGCCGTCGTCATCACCCTGGTGCTGCTGGGAAAATGGCTGGAAAGCCGCGCCAAACGCCAGACGGCCTCGGCCATCCGCGCCCTGCAAGTCTTGCGTCCGGAATCGGCCCGCGTGCGCCGCGACGGCGTCGAAATCGACTTGCCCGTGGAACAAGTAAAAGTGGGCGACCTGGTGGTCATCCGTCCCGGCGAGCGGGTAGCCGTCGATGGCGTGGTGGTGGAAGGCGCCAGCCAGATCAATGAGTCCTTGATCACGGGCGAAAGCTTGCCGGTCGATAAGCATCCGGGCGACAAGGTCACGGGCGGCGCCATCAATGCTGACGGCTTGTTGCTGGTGCGCACGCAAGCCGTGGGCGGCGAGACGACCTTGTCGCGCATCATCCGTCTGGTGGAAGATGCGCAGGCGGCCAAGGCGCCGATCCAGCACCTGGTCGACAAGGTCAGCGCGATCTTTGTGCCCGTGGTGCTAGTGCTGGCGCTGCTGACCATGCTGGGCTGGTGGTTCGCCACTGGCGAACTGGAGAACGCCATTATCAATGCCGTGGCCGTGCTCGTCATCGCCTGCCCCTGCGCGCTGGGCCTGGCCACGCCGACGGCCATCATGGCCGGCACGGGCGTGGCTGCCCGCTACGGCATCCTGATCAAGGATGCGGAAGCGCTGGAAGTGGCGCACGCCGTCAATACCGTCGTGTTCGACAAGACGGGCACCCTGACGGTGGGCAAACCCGCGCTGGCGGCCCTGCATGCGCACGGCATCGACGATGCACGGCTGTTGCAGCTGGCGGCCAGCATCCAGCGTGGGAGCGAGCACAGCCTGGCGACGGCCGTGCTGGACGCGGCGGCCGCGCGCCACATCGAACCGTTGCCAGCCACGGGCCTGTCGGCCTTGCCGGGCCGCGGCTTGGCGGCCCACGTCGATGGCCTGGAATTGAAACTGGGCAGCACGCGCCTGATGCAGGAGTTGCACGTGGACATGACGCCGCTGGCGGCACAGGCCTTGTCGCTGGAAAACACGGGCAACACGATTTCGTGGCTGGCGTCGGGGTCGGAACTGCTGGGCTTGTTCGCCTTTTCCGACCAGGTCAAGCCGAACGCGCAGGCGGCCATTGCCCACTTGCACAGCCTCGGCATCCAGACGGTGATGTTGACCGGGGACAACCAGGGCAGCGCGGACGCCGTCGGCAAGCTGCTGGGCATCGACACGGTGGCGGCGAAAATGCTGCCGGCCGATAAAACCGCTAAAATTGTTGCGCTGAAAGGCGAGGGCGCGAAAGTGGCCATGGTGGGCGACGGCATCAACGATGCGCCCGCGCTGGCGGCCGCCGACGTGGGCATCGCCATGTCGACGGGCACGGACGTGGCCATGCATGCGGCCGGCATCACTCTGATGCGCGGCGATCCGGCCCTGGTGGCGGACGCCATCGATATCTCGCGCCGCACCTACAGCAAGATACGGCAGAATCTGTTCTGGGCATTCATTTATAACCTGATCGGCATTCCCTTGGCTGCCTTCGGCCTGCTCAACCCCATGGTGGCGGGCGCGGCGATGGCCTTCAGCTCCGTCAGCGTGATCAGTAATGCCCTGTTGCTGCGCCGCTGGAAAGCCCGCAGCGCGCATACCAAGGAGTCATAGGATGAATATCGGCCAGGCGGCAAGCGAGACGGGCGTATCGGCAAAAATGATACGCTACTATGAAAGCATTACTTTGTTAAAACCCAGCGCGCGCAGCGACGCCGGTTACCGCATCTACACGCCGAACGACTTGCACGCCCTGCGTTTCATCAAGCGCGGGCGGGGCCTGGGCTTTTCGCTGGAGCAGATCCGCGAGCTGCTGTCGCTGTGGCAAAACGACCAGCGCGCCAGCGCGGACGTGAAAGGCATCGCGCTGGCGCATGTCGCCGATTTGAATCAGCGCATCGCCGAACTGACGGAAATGCGCGATACCCTGGCGCACCTGGCGCAATCGTGCCATGGTGATGACAAGCCCGATTGCCCCATCCTGCAAAGCCTGGGGTTGGCCGGTGACAAGGAAGCGAAAGCATGTTGCCCTTGATGTAAGTCAACGGAGGTGCCTATGGCGTATGAACTGTACTATTGGCCCACGATACAGGGGCGTGGCGAATTCATCCGTCTGGCCCTGGAAGAGGCGGGCGCCGACTACCGCGACGTCGCCCGCTTGCCTAAGCGCAAGGGGCAAGGTGTTCCCGCGATGCTTGCCTGCCTCGATGGCGGCAGCACGCCACAGGCCGCCTACGCTCCGCCCGTGCTGCGCGATGGCGACGTGCTGATCGGCCAGACGACGAATATCCTGTTGTATCTGGGCCGGCGCCTGGGCCTGGCGCCGCGCGCGGAAAGCGGCCGTTTGTGGCTGAACCAGCTGCAGCTGACGATGGCCGACTGGCTGACGGAAGTGCACGACACGCACCATCCGCTGTCGATGAATCAATATTACGAAGAGCAAAAACAGGCCGCCACGCTGCGCAGCGCGGATTTCCGCCAAACACGTTTACCCAAGTTTCTCGATTATTTCACGCAAGTGTTGCTGAACAGCCGCAGCCAGTATCTGGTGGGGGCCAGACTCACGTATGGCGACCTGTCGCTGTTCCAGATGCTGGCGGGCCTGCAGTATGCGTTTCCGCAAGCCATGGCGCGGCTGGCGCCGCAGTATCCCGCCTTGTTTGCGCTGCACGATATGGTGGCGGCGCGGCCGAACATCGCCCGCTACCTGAAGTCAAAGCGCAGAATCTCGTTCAACGAGGAAGGCATCTTCCGCCATTATCCCGAACTGGACGGATAAAAAAACAGCCGGCGCAAGGGCCGGCTGTCTTGTCGAAGCGACTGCTGTTATTGAGCGCTGGTAACGGGAAATCCCGCCTCCACGATGGCCGCGCTGATGGCGCCCAGTTCGGCGGGTGATTCCACCGTGACGCGCTTGCTGGCCAGGTCGATTTGCACCTGGGCTTGCGGATCGATGGCTTGCACCGCTTTCGTGACCGAGCCGACGCAATGGCCGCAGCTCATGTTTTCAACTTGTAACTGGTACATGGCAAGCACTCCTTGAATGGTTAAGTGTGTCCACTGTAAGCCTTACCCCAATGGGAAGGTCAAGCTTAGTGCAGCAGAAAATCGTCAGCCTGCATGGGCGGCGGCACGTTCTCGTCCTGCACGGATTCGCGCAAGCTGATTTCGATGGCGCGGCACATGGCCGACAGCGGCAGGTCGTTGGCGTCTTCCCCGAACGGTTCCTCGATCTCGTCGCCCAGCGCATCGAGGCCAAAGAAGGTGTAGGCGACGATGGCGACGACGAACGGCGTCATGAAACCGAGCGAATCGACGAGGCCGAAAGGCAGCAGGAAACAGTACAGATAGGCCGTGCGGTGCAGCAGCAGCGAATACGAAAACGGAATCGGCGTGCTGCGGATGCGTTCGCACGAAGCGCCCGCGCCCACCATGGCCGAGACCGTATTATCGATCTGCGTGGCCAGGATGCTGTCGATGCGGCCTTGCCGGACGCAGTCGGCCAGGTCGTGGCCCATCTGCAGCATCAGGTAGTCGGACGGATTCGATGCCTTGCAGGCCGCGTCCCATTCGGCCGGACGCAGCAGCGGCTGCAAATCGGCCGGCCCGCGCGTGTCGCGCAGCTGGTGGCGCAGGGCGTGGCAAAAGGCGATGGTGCGGTAAATCATGCGCACGCGCACGTCTTCCAGGCCCAGCCTGGCGTGGGCCGGCGTGTCGCTGCGTATCATCGTCTGGCACTGGCGCGAGAAATTCCGGCTGCGCAAGACCAGTTCGCCCCACAGCTTGCGCGCTTCCCAGTAGCGGTCGTAGGCGGCCGTGTTGCGAAAGCCCAGGAAGATGGCCAGCGGCAAGCCGATCAGGGTGAACGGGATGGTCGTGAGGATCACCTTGTGGTCGAACAGGGTGCCGTGGCACCAGGTGACGAGGGTGGCGATCAGGGTATTGACGATCAGCGTGGTGCGGATGCGCGGCAGGACGGAACCGCGCACCACGAGGAACAAGCGCAGCGCCGAAGGACGCTCGCGCACGATCATGCGGTGCTCCCTGTGGGGAGCTGGGCTGGCGGGGAACGGCGCGCCCGGTGATCGTTAAAAGGGGTAAAACGGAGTGGCAATGGCCGGGAACAAAAAGCCCGCGAGGTATGCGGGCTGAGCAGGGTGTGCATGGGAAGCAGTGTAGGGGAGACGGCTTGAGTATAGGCCGCTGACCCGTTTCCAGCCAATTCACAGTGATAATGGGCATCATTCATTTCATGAATGAATATTTCATTTGTAATTTAAATTCGCGTCATCACCTCAATGACGATTGTCTTTTTTCTTGCGCTGTGGCCAGTCGCAGCACTCGAAGATATCAGCAGTATCACATGCCTTGTCCAGGCAGTTCATCGATGGCAAGTCACAGGGCACGTCGCAGTCGCAATACCCCGCCTGTGCCTGGCGGCGCGCGCTGCGCCGTACTTGCGGATGCAGCGCGAGGTGTTGGCGATGCCGTTCGCCGCAGGCGCGCAAGCGGCGTTGCAACAGGGGCAGGCCCGTGCGCAAGCCATGACGTTCAATCACCCGGTAGCCATAGGCGGAGCAGCTGTCGCGCCCCGTCAGCACGCGGTAGGCGCAGGAAAAACCTTTCCATGGCGACAGGTAGCGCTGGTAGGCGCGAATGGCCCACAGGGCCAGGCGTGTGCCGCAAGTGTCGAACGAGAAAATGCCAGCTCCTTTGCCGAGGGCGTCAAGACGGTGGTGCGAGCATACGACAAGTGTCCAAAAATAATAGCGCCAGCGGCCTAGGCTGCCATGATTTTCCAGCCATACCAGCCGAATGCCGCCACCCACGCCAGCAAGATCGCCAGCCCCGGCAGCAGCAGCCACTTCACCGCCGCCTCTTCCCACGCCGCATACGGCTTGCCGCCGCGCATGATGGCCAGCAGCGCCTGTCCCCCGTTCAAACTGGCAAACGGCAGCAGGTTGAAGGCGCACAGTTTCAACGAGAACAGGGCGAACGCCAGTGCAAAGCCGTGCGTGCGCGCAAACGTTTCCCCATCACCCAGCAATGCCTGCGCCGTCGACAACGGCGCCAGCGCACCGTGGACGATCTGCCCGAAGGCAGCGACAAAGCGCTCCCAGCCCGACGCCCCCATGATGCCCAGCGACAAGGCCAGCAGCACCCCCACGCCGCTCAATGGCAGCAGCGCCTGCTTCCACAGCGGCTGGAAGTTATAGGCGTCAAGACAGGGATCGTCGTCATACAAGGTTTCCTCGCGCGTATCCTTCAGCACCACGTTGCCGGCCAGGGGCAGCAGCTTGACCTGGACCTTTCCCACGGCCAGCAGGGTAGGTCCCACGCCGTAGCTGATGCTGCGCACGGTAATGCCGAATGCGCGAGCGCACGCGGCCATGACGGAAATGTGGATGAGAATGAAGAGGGCGGCGCAGAGCAACAACGGGAGAATGGGATGCATTGCAGGAAAGTTGGGATGGTCAAAGCCATGTATTAGAACATAGCGCCAGGAAAGCTCCTGCCCGGTAGCGCGCATGTCAATCGAATCACTCTTGCTAGAAAAATAATTCTGAGGTGTAATGTCTTTAGCAAAAATATATATTTAGTAATTTTCAGGCGCGAGATCGCCTATTGGGAGTCGCTGATGCTCGCTTCGCCGCTTACGGACTTCACGCAAGCCACCAGATTACTGCAATTGACCACGCCACTGGGCGAAAATCGCTTGCTTGCCGAATGCGTGCGCGGCGAAGAAGGGCTCAGCCAGGGGTTTGCGTTTCAGATCGCGGCCCTGTCCACGGACGCCGCCATCTCGCTGCGCACGCTGATCGGTCAACCCGCCCTGCTGCAGTTGTTGACCGCCACCAGCACCGACGACTGGCGCCCGTTTCACGGCCATGCGTTATTCGACCCGGACAGCGATGACGAACGCCATTTTTTAATCGTGCGCACGGTCCATTAGATGGATAACAACTTGAGCGCCGCCTTGCAGGCCAGCATCGCGTAGAAAATCAGGTACCGGCCGGCCTGCCATGGCGATCAGCAAGGAGCAGGACAGCGGCCAGCACGGCCTGGCGGCCATGGCGGGCGCCAACTGGGTTTGCATAATAAATCAAGGGGCTCTGAACATCACGTGCAAATAATTTTTGATTTGCCAAAAAGAATTATAAAAAAGGTAAAGAATGAATGCATTATTAAGTTCTGCTGACTTTTCGAAAAAAAAGAGGGAGAATTTGTTGTCCCATGATGTCTACGAAGAAAATTTTACAGGATTCATCACCTGTATTGAAAAATTGCGCAAGGCTTTTAGACAGTCAGATGAGAAATTAAGAAAAATCCCCTTATATAATTTCATGGTGGCTACTCAAGAGCAGGCATGGATTGTCGTTAATAATCTCGCAAATATGTACAGTGCTGGGCATAGTATAAATGAAATTAGATCACGCTACCCAGAGGCATTGGAGTGTTGGGAGCTATATGCGAGATATAATGAGGAATATGACAATAGTCGGAAAAATGAAAATGACCGTGGATTTCCTCATTTCGCATTGCCTGGAAAAGACTATAACAAAGTAAATAGAATGCTTTGTTTTGGAATTTTATTGGGTTGGGGTGGTTTGATTTCGAAGTTGATTCCAATTATGGATTTCAATAATCACGAAAAAGATGGGATGATTGAGAGGATATTAAGCTATTACTCCGAAAATCGATCTGTTTCCTTGAATGATTGCGTGCGGCATCTGCCATATTTTAAGACATTGAAAATTTTTTCAGCCGCGGAAAAAGATCGTCCAGCTTTGATGGCCGAGTATTTGGAGGATTGGTACCACGCCAGCCGGCGCGAGCCATATTACGATGCGCATACGCGCGATATTTCGTTCTGGGGTTATTGGTCCTGGGAAGCCGCAGCCATCACTTTTTTGCTCGACATCGACGACAGCAGTTATGCCAGCGCGCAGTTCTATCCCAAGGATCTGGTCGATTTCGCAAGGCAGGCCAGAAAGGATTACGCGCCGGAAGGCAGCGACCCGATGGCGCCCAAGGAACTGCGCGCCAAGGCTGGCGATCCCTGTCCCAAGGCAGGATTATGGCAGTCGCTCGATGTGGTGCCGGAACTGCGTCGTTATCAACAGAACGAGGAAATGGATAATCTGGGCTCGGTGTATGGACTGACCGTCTGGCGACTTACTGAACATGAACAATGACTTCATTGCGTATCTATTTTCGAGTCTGAAAAAGCATCGCTTGAAATCCAGAATATAGTCCGCTGCACGGGACGCATGGCCCTGCGGGGCAGCAGCCAAGCGCGGCACACGTAAAAAAGCCCCGGCCGCAATCGCTGCAGCCGGGGCTTTCGAATGACTGGGCAGCTTGCGCCGCCCGCTATCAGTTACAGCACGTTACAGCACTTCGCTGGCGTGGTCGGCCAGGCGTGAACGCTCGCCGCGGGCCAGAGTGACGTGGCCGCTGTGGGTCCAGCCTTTGAAGCGGTCGACCACGTAAGTCAGGCCGCTCGAGCCTTCCGTCAGGTACGGCGTGTCGATCTGTGCGATGTTGCCCAGGCACAGGATCTTCGTGCCGGGACCGGCGCGCGTGACCAGGGTCTTGACTTGTTTCGGCGTCAAGTTTTGCGCTTCATCGATGATGAGGAACTTGTTCACGAACGTGCGGCCGCGCATGAAGTTGAGCGACTTGATCTTGATGCGCGAGCGGATCAGGTCTTGCGTTGCCGCACGGCCCCATTCGCCGCCATCCGAGTCGGACTTGTTCAGCACTTCCAGGTTGTCGTCGAAGGCGCCCATCCATGGCGACATCTTTTCTTCTTCCGTGCCTGGCAGGAAACCGATGTCTTCGCCCACCGGCACCGTCACGCGGGTGACGATGATTTCATTGTAGAGCTTGGTTTCCAGCACTTGCGCCAGGCCGGCGGCCAGGGCCAGCAGGGTCTTGCCGGTACCGGCCTGGCCCAGCAGGGTGACGAAGTCGCATTCCGGATTCATCAGCAAGTTCAGCGCGAAGTTCTGCTCGCGGTTGCGCGCCGTCACGCCCCACACATTGTTCTTCGTGTGGCTGAAGTCGCGCAGGGTTTGCAGCACGGCCGTCTTGCCGTTGATCTGTTTTACCTGGCCGTAGAATGGCGTTTCGCCGTTTTTCGGTTCCAGGTAGATGAACTGGTTGACCAGCAAGGATGGGATGAACGGACCCGTCACGCGGTAGAACGTCGAGCTGTAGCCGTTCTTGCTTTCCTGCCACGATTCCATGTCCTTGCCGTGCTTGTTCCAGAAGTCGTCCGGCAATTGCACGATGCCCGAGTACAGCAAGTCCGTGTCTTCCAGCACATGGTCGTTGAAGTAGTCTTCGGCCGGCAAGCCCAGGGCGCGCGCCTTGATGCGCATGTTGATGTCTTTCGACACCAGCACGACGGGACGGCCTTCCTGTTCCGCTTCCAGCGAACGCACGACGGCCAGGATCTGGTTGTCGGCCTTGCCCACTGGCAAGCCTGCCGGCAGGTCGGCGCTTTGCAGACGCGTCTGGAAGAACAAGCGGCCCTTGGCGTCCTTGTTGCCCAGCTTGGACAGCAGGATGCCGTGTTCGATGGCGTCGTCGTCCGTGTTGCTGATCAGGGCGTCGAGCGTGCGCGAAACCTGGCGTGCATTGCGCGCCACTTCCGTCATGCCCTTTTTATGGTTGTCCAGCTCTTCCAGGGTCATCATCGGCAGGTACACATCGTGTTCCTCGAAGCGGAACAGCGACGATGGGTCGTGCATCAGCACGTTCGTGTCGAGCACGAACAGTTTGCTGATGCCGCGCTGGTCGGCGGCGCGGCTGGCGGACGACTTGAGCTGCACTTCCACCGCCTTGTGCTTGGCCGGATGTGGCTGCTCGGCTTGCTTGACGGGCTTGATCGGCGTGACCTTGCCTTTTGCCGCCGGCCTGGCTTTCGCCCCAGGCGCGGCAACGACGGCAGGAGCGGCCGCAGGCACAGCAACGGCTGGCGCAGGCGCCGGCTTGGCGACCATCAGGGCCGCCACTTGCTTGATCTTCGTGGCCGCATTGCGGACCGGCTTGGCAACTTCGGCGATCGCCGCTTCAATGATCGGTGCAGCCACTTTCTTGGCTGCCGGGGTTTTGGTGGCCGGGCGCGCTGCGCCTGCGGTTGGGTAATCTTGGGTGGCCAGGATGGTGGCTGGCTTGCTCGGTAATTTTGGCAGTGGCATCAGGATCTCAATCAAAAAATTTCTGGAATGAATCGCCCATGGGCAGCCAGCTTCTGGCGGCACTTCTCATGGGGTGGATGCGGGGGAACAACAATGCTACAGGACGAGTAACTGCCGGAAGGCCGGCAGCATGGCCGGTCATGGACGCCATAGTCGGGCTGCAGGCCCGCCTGGCGGAGTGGATGGAGGCGCTTCGTTGACTCAAAATGGCGATAGGTACCGTGAACTGAACTGCGGTTGAACCAGGCTCGCTGGAAGCCGACAACGCGCATTGGATCAATATGGACGATCAATTCAGATGCGCTACGAATTCCAGCACTTCTTCCACGTGAGTTGCGACCTTCACGCCTCTCCATTCTTTCACCAATCGGCCCTGGGCGTCAATCACAAACGTGCTGCGCTCGACGCCACGAACCGTCTTGCCGTACATCTGTTTCATCTTCATGACGTTAAACAGCAGGCAAACGGCTTCGTCCGGGTCGGAAATGAGCTCGAATGGCAGCTCCAGCTTGGCTTTGAAGCTTTCGTGCGAGCGCAGGGAATCGCGGCTGATGCCGTAGATTTCCACGCCGGCAGCGACGAATTGCGAATACGCATCGCGGAAGGCGATGTTTTCCGTGGTGCAGCCAGGAGTGTTGTCCTTCGGATAGAAAAACAGCACCGTGGCCTTGGCCGGACGGCCCAGCAACTGAAAGGTCTTGCCGCTGGTCATGGCGGCGCTAAAGTCGGGTATGCTAACGAGGGATTGGCTATCAGCCACAGGTTCTCTCCTGAACGGTGATCATCAGCGCTGGTTTTTAATCTGGCAACGCATCCAGGTGCAACAATACAGCATTCAGGCCGCTTTGCCCTGCACAATCAGGCGTCCCGAACGGCCTGGCAACTCATCCCAGGTGACGGGACAAACGGGCAAGTCCGTATTTTTTATCTTTTCATAATAATCGCCCATCGCTGCAAACTGGTAGCCCTGGGTTTTCCAGCCAGCCAGCAGTTGTTCGAAAATGGGGGCGAGTTTCTGTCCTTCAAGTTCCGCATGCAAGGTATACACGTGATCGCGGGGATTATCCGCCGTCAGCGACAATATATGCGCGGCAACATTGCCGGTCGTGATCAGCTTGCCGTCGATTTCGCAGCCCAGCAATTCATCCAGGGTGGGCAGGGTGGTGGGCAGTTGCACGCATTGCAGGATGGTGTTGCCATTGCGCACGCGGTGCGGGCCATTGCTGGCATGCACCATGGCGCCGCGCGCGTCGAGCATGGCGCGGCCGTCGGAGGCAAAGCGGTAGCCGGCCGTGTCGTGTTCGACAAAGGCGCTGACATTCATTTGCCAGCCGGCCGCGCCGTGCGTGTGCGGCTTGGCGCCAAACACTTGCTCGTAGCGGTTGGCGGCCTTGCGCATCATGTTGATGGTCCAGGCGGCGTTGCGCTTGGCCACGTTGTCTTGCCACAGGGTGTGATCCCAGGTGTGGATGCCGCACTCGAAACCGGCATCGCGCACGGCGCGCAATTGCGCCGCGCATTGCTTGCCGATATCGGGTCCCGGCAGCAAAGTGCCGTACATCAATGTTTTCAAGCCGTAGTGCTCAACCACCGAGGTGCGCGAGACCTTGCTGAAAAAGCCCGGCTTCAAGGCGCGCCGCAGGGCCCAGCCCGTATGGTCGGGGCCCAGCGAGAACAGAAAAGTGGCCTTGGCCTGGTGCGCGGCCAGCATGCGCACCAGATTGCCCATGCCTTCACGGGTGCCGCGATAGGTATCGACGTCGATTTTCAGGGTCAGGAACGGCTTGCTCAACATTAATCCATCAGTGCTTTGGCTTGGGCTACCTGGCTGCGGTAGGCGTCGAAAATATTGCGCAGGGAGTCGGCCATGGTGGTGGTCGGCGCCCAGCCCAGCTCTTCGCAGGTATTCGTGATTTTCGGCACGCGGTTTTGCACGTCCTGGTAGCCGGCGCCGTAGTAGGCGCCCGAGGTCGTTTCCACGATGTTCACGTGTTTCGCGCCTTCGGCGTATTCCGGATATTCGGCGGCCAGGGTCAGCATCATGCCGGCCAGGTCGCGGATCGAATAGTTATTGATCGGATTGCCAATGTTGTAAATCTTGCCGCTGGCGATGCCGTTCTTGTTGGCGATGATGCGCATCAGCGCATCGATGCCGTCGTCGATGTAGGTGAACGCGCGTTTCTGCGCGCCGCCGTCGACCAGCGAGATGTTTTCGCCGCGCACGATGTGGCCGAAGAATTGCGTCACCACGCGCGAGGAACCTTCTTTCGGCGTATGGATCGAATCGAGGCCCGCGCCGATCCAGTTGAACGGACGGAACAGGGTGAAGTTCAAGCCTTCCATGCCGTAGCCCCAGATCACGCGGTCCATCAGCTGCTTGGCGTTCGAATAGATCCAGCGCGGCTTGTTGATCGGGCCGCAGATCAGTTCCGAGTTTTCCGGGTCGAATTCCTCGTCATGGCACATGCCATACACTTCCGAGGTCGACGGGAAGACCAAGTGCTTGCCGTACTTGGCGGCCGAGCGGACGATGGGCAGGTTGGCTTCGAAGTCCAGTTCGAAGACGCGCAGCGGCTGCTTGACGTAGGTCGACGGCGTGGCGATGGCCACCAGCGGCAGGATCACGTCGCATTTCTTGACGTGGTACTCGACCCATTCCTTGTTGATCGTGATGTCGCCTTCGAAGAAGTGCATGCGCGACTTGTAGTTGTCATCTTCCAGCAATTCCGTGATGCGGTCCGTGTTCATGTCCATGCCGTAGACATGCCAGTCGGTGGTTTCCAGGATGCGCTTGGACAGGTGGTGGCCGATGAAGCCGTTGACGCCTAAGATGAGGACTTTTTTCATGTGAGATTCTCTTGTGTGATATCAGTGTGTGCTGACGCGGGTGGTCAGACTTGCTTGCAATTGCTGAGCCGTAATTGGCTCCCCGGCAGCCCTCAGCGCGGAAATGGCCAGCATGCGGCCGTCTCCGCAGACGCCAAAGATGCAATTATCCACTACCGCCAAGCCAGGTGGCAAACTTCCTGCTGAAAGCTTGCTTAAACGGGCTTTTTCGATGATGTAAATGACATCGTTGACTTCGGTGAACGCGCCGGGATAGGGGGGCGCGACGGCCCGGTGCAGGTTGTATACCTGCTGCGCCGGTAACTTCCAGTCGATGCGGCCGTCTTCCGGCGTGCGTCCGCCAAAGTAGCCGCCCTGGCGCAAATCGTTGAGCTGGCGCGGCGCAGTGCCGTCCAGCAAGGCCGGCAGCACGTGCCACAAGGTTTGTTCCGCCGCCACGGTGACCTTGCCGAAGACTTCGAAGGCCGTGTCGTCGGGCAGGATGGGCACGGCCGTTTGCGCGACGATGGCGCCGGCATCGGGCTTGACCGTCATTTCATGCAGGGTGGCGCCCGTTTGCGGGGCGCCATGCAGCACGGCCCAGTTGACGGGCGCGCGGCCGCGGAACTGCGGCAGCAGCGAGCCGTGCATATTGTAGGCGGGCGCGACTTCCAAAATGCTGGCCGGCAGCATGTGGCGGTAGTAAAAGCTGAACAGCATGTCCGGTGCCGCCGCCTGCACCTGCGCCAGCAATTCGGGCGCGCGGGCGTCCGAAGGCGTGATGTACGGAATGCCTTCGGCCTGGCACAGGCTGGCGACGGATTCGAACCACAGGTTTTCCGTGGGGCTATCTTCGTGCGTGACGACCAGGGCGATGTCGACGCCGCCGGCCAGCAGCACCTTGATGCAGCGCACGCCGACATTGTGGTAGCCGAAGACGACGGCGCGTGGGGCGCCCATCAGCGGCCCACCTGGCGCTTTTCCAGGCGCACATGCGATGCCGCCTCGGCTTCCGCCTGGACCATGCCGTCCTGCAAGATGGTTTGCACCACGTAGCGGGGACGGGCGCGCACTTGCTGGAAGATGCGTCCCACGTATTCGCCCACCAGGCCGATGCCGAACAGGATCACGCCCATCAGGAAGAAGGCGATGGCGAACAGGGTAAACACGCCCTGCGCCTCGGCGCCGAACAGGAAGCGGCGCGCCAGCAGATAGATCACCAGCACGGCCGAACTGAAGGACAGCAGCATGCCCAGCATCGAAAAGATTTGCAGGGGTATCAGCGAAAAGCCCGTGACCAGGTCGAAATTGAGGCGGATCAGGCTATACAGCGAATATTTCGACTCGCCGGCCGAGCGTTCCTCGTGCTCGACGGTAATTTCCGTGGGCTTGCGCGCAAACGTGTAGGCCAGGGCGGGCACGAAGGTGTTGACCTCGGCGCACTGGTTGACCAGGTCGATCACGTTGCGGCCATACGCGCGCAGCATGTTGCCCTGATCGGTAATTTTGATATTCGTGATCTTTTCACGCAGACGATTCATCATCTTCGAGGCCAGGGTGCGCCAGGCGGAATCTTGCCGCTTGCGCCGGATCGATCCCACGTAATCGTAGCCTTCGCGCATCTTCGCCACCAGGTTGCCGATTTCCTCGGGCGGGTTTTGCAGGTCGGCGTCGAGCGTGACCATGATCTGCCCGCGCGACGCTTCAAAACCGGCCAGGATGGCCATGTGCTGGCCATAATTACCGTTGAACAGGACGACGCGCGTGACGTCGGGGCGCTGGCGGAACTGTTCCGCCAGGATGGCCACCGAATTGTCGCGGCTGCCGTCGTTGATGAAGATGATCTCGTAGCTCGTCTGCAGGGCGTCGAGGGCCGGATACAGGCGGGCGAACAGGCTGGCCAGGCCATCCTGCTCGTTGTAGATCGGAATGATAATGGACAGTTCAGGTTTCATCGGCGCGCTGCTCATTTGATGAGTATGGATTTGACGGTGGCGACGGCGCGTTCCACGTCCTGTGTCGTCATGGCGTAGAACATCGGCAAGGTCACGGTCAGGCGGCCGATCTTTTCCGAGACGGGGAACATGCCCTCGGTAAAGCCGCGTTCGCGGTACATGGTAAACAGGTGGATCGGTGCGTAATGATAGCCCGTTCCCACGTTTTGCTGCGCCATTTGCTGCATGAAGGCGGCGCGCGTGCCGGGGCCATTATCGGGCAGGATGATCTGGAACAAATGCCAGTTGCTGTTCTCAAAATCCTGCACCGGCAGCTGGGCGCCGCTCAGGGCTTCGAAGTCGCTGCCGAATTGCTCAAAGTAATGGCGCGCCAGCGCGCGGCGGTGGGCCGTGATCGCGTCGATATTGGCGAACTGGCCCAGGCCGATGGCGGCCATGATGTCGCTCATGTTGTATTTGCCGCCCAGCACGTCGACGTCGATACCGTCGACGCCGCTGCGCGTGACGCCCTGCAGCCGGTATTTCTCGGCCAGCTTCGCTTCTTCCAGGTTGTTCAGGACCAGCGCACCGCCTTCGCCCGTGGTGATGTTCTTGTTGGCCTGGAAGCTGAACGAGACGAAGTCGCCAAACGCGCCGATGCGCTTGCCTTTCCAGGTGGAGCCGAACGCTTGCGCCGCGTCTTCCACGACGCGCAGCTTGTACTTGTCGGCAATCGCGTACAGGCGGTCCATGTCGACGGGCAAGCCGGACAGGTAGACGGGGATGATGGCTTTGGTGCGCGGGGTGATGGCCGCTTCCAGCTTGTCGAGGTCGATATTCCGGGTGACGGGGTCGATGTCGGCAAACACGGGCGTGGCGCCCACTTCGATGATGACGTTGGCCGTCGCTACCCACGACACGGGCGTGGTGATGACCTCGTCGCCGGGGCCGATGCCGGCGATGCGCAGCGCGATTTCCATGGTGCACGTGCCCGAATTGAAGGTGCGCACGGGACGCCCGCCGAAATACTCGGACAGCTGGGCTTCGAAGGCCTGCACTTTCGGGCCGCTGGTGATCCAGCCCGAGCGCAGCACGTCGCCGACGGCGGCGATGGTCGCTTCATCGATGGTGGGTTTGGAAAAGGGCAAAAAGGGCAGGGTAGAGGTCATGGGCGCAATTCTTGAATCTGTGTTGGGTCAGGGTATCGGCATCGCCGAGGCTGCCAGTGCCGTCAAAGGCGCCGGCAGGCATGGCTATTTTATATCGTCAGTATGGCGGCGCAGCCAGTTCAGCGGTGAAAAATCCAGCTGATGCGGGGGCGGGGCAGGCTGGCCGGGGGCGCGGTCCGTGCTGCCTCGCGCCCCGGTTAAACATTATTTGTTGGCAATGACCATGCGGCGCGCATCTTCGGCAATCACGCGCATGGGCACGCCACGCGCTTGCAATTCCTTGTAACGGTTCAGGCTGATAATGGCCATGCCGCGCACGCCGGCATTGGCATCGTTCGTCCATTGCGTGATGAAAGTCTCGATGTCCGGAATGGACAGCTCGGGCTGCTGTTTCAGGCCAAACGTGAACTCATCCCAGTAATCGACGAGGATCACGGGCCGCTGCAGGTAATACGTCAGCGACTGCTCATAGATGCCGACCGAATAGAGCTTGGTATCGGCCGTCAGTTCGGCCTGGATCTGCGGCAGCATGTCGGTGCCTGCGCGGTTCTGGCCATATAGTTCGGAGCCGGCCAGGATGCAGTGCGTGGCCAGGAAGCCGGCGCCGGCAATCGTCAGCACCGTCATGTCGCGGCGCAGCTGGCGTGCATGCAGCAAGGCCAGGGCGCCGCCGGCCAGGGCGAAGAAGCCGGCCGCCATCAACCATGGCTGGTAACCCTTGAGCGCGACCAGGGCTTCCGCGTCGCGTGCGCTGGCCTTGCCGAAGGCGATCGGTCCGCCGATCAGGATGGCCGCGCCCAGCACGCACAGCAGGCCGGCGGCGAACAGGCGCTGGCGGCGCGAAGCCGATTCCAGATACAGCGCCACCAGCAGGGCCAGCGCCGGGAAGACGGGCACGATGTAGCCAGGCAGCTTCGAGGTCGAATAGCTGAAGAAGAAGAAAATGAAGACGGCCCAGATCAGCAGCATCAAACGGGGCTGGAAGGCGCCTTCCTGGCGCTGGAACGCGGCGGCCAGGCTTTGCGGCAGCACGCCTATCCAGGGCAGGATGCCGGGAATGAGCAGCACGAGGAAGTAGTACCAGGCGCCTTCGCGCTTGTGGCCCTTCATCAGGAAGCGCTGGAAATGCTCGTGGATGAAGAAGAAATGCGGCTGTTCCGGATTGCGCAGGGCGACCAGCACGAACCATGGCGTGGCGATGGCGAAAAACACCAGCAAGCCCTTGGCCAGGTGCAGACGCGTCCAGATGCGCCAGTCGCGCGCGCACAGCGAATACAGCACCAGCACGGCGCCCGGCAGGACGATGCCGATCAGGCCCTTGGCCAGCACGGCCAGCGCCATGGCGGCCCAGCAGGCCAGCATCCAGTTGCGCCGCTCGATCGCCGTGGCCTCGTCGCGCTGTGCGACCAGCAGGCTGCCCAGGGTGAGGGTCATCATGCCCGACAGGCCCATGTCCAGCGAATTGATCTGGCCGGAAGCGAGCCAGAACAGGCTCGACGCGAGCACCAGGCCGGCATACAGGCCCACGCGCGGGCCGAACACTTTTTTGCCCGCATACGCCGTCATGCACACGCCGATGATGCCGCACAGGCCAGTCCACAAACGCGCCTGCCATTCGCCCAGGCCGAAGGCGGCGAAGGTCAGCGCATTCATCCACGTTTGCAGCGGTGGCTTTTCAAAGTACTTGATGCCGTTCAGGCGCGTGGTGATCCAGTCGCCCGTGACGAACATTTCGCGCGCCATCTCGGCGTAGCGGCCCTCGTCGGGCGGTACCAGGGTACGGATACCTAGCGCATACAGGGTGACGACGATGAAGATGCCTAGCAGCGACCACATCAGCACCCGCGACGAGTGCAGCTCGTTGACGTTGATTTTCATGCGGCCTTGCCTGCGGCCGGGGCCAGGATCAGGGCCAGGGTGACCTTGCGGCCTTCGCCCATGAGGATATTGTAGGTGCGGCAGGCAGCCTGGCTATCCATGCATTCGACGCCGATGCGGCGCATGGTCAGCGCGGCCGTCAGTTTCGGATGCACGAAGCGCTGGCGCTCACCCGTGCCGAGGATGACCACGTCGGGTGCGTCGGCCAGGATTTGGGCGAAATGCGCCTCGGTCAATTCTTCGAAACTGGTGACTTCCCACGCCCGTGGCGGTGTTTCCGGCATGACGATCAGGCTGTAGTTGTACGGCTGGGCATTGATCTCGACGCCGTTTTCGTCATAGCCGGTGACAGTCTGGTATTGTTGGGTGCTGCTGGCGTGGAGTTTCATGGCGATATCGGGGCTGGTTGTGTCGGTTGATCGGTGCGCGCGCGGCCAAACTGCGTGCCGCGGCCAAGGGCGTAAGCATGCCATAAATGACAGAAAAGAGCGACTGAAAAGCAACATCCTTTCCAAATTGCAATGTTCGGCGCCACAGTGGCGATGCCTGCTTGCGCCATGGTAATGCTGCAAGATTAAGGGAAGATGAAGATGGCGCCCGCCCGATTGCCGTCCGGAGGCGCCGGCGTGGCAGAATCGGCGTCAAATGCTGGGGTTCGCCATGTTTAATTTGATAAAATGGCCTGTTTTCGGCGAGAATGGTTGTTTTCGCCTTGCAGTCTTTCGCATCGCAGTTTCACGGGTTCATAGTTCTGGCGCGGCTATCATGCTGCAAGCTTCGGTCTCCGCGCCGCATCACGACAGGGATTTATTTTGCGACCGATTCAGAAATCGAATAAATTGGCGGACGTCTGCTACGACATCCGCGGCCCGGTCCTGGAAAAATCCAGGCAAATGGAAGAAGAAGGCCACAAGATCACCAAGCTCAATATCGGCAATCTGGCCGTATTCGGCTTCGATCCGCCCGACGAGATCGTGCGCGACATGATGCTCAATCTGCAGAACGCGGCCGGCTATACGGATTCGAAAGGCATGTTCGCGCCGCGCAAGGCCGTCATGCACTACACGCAGGGCAAGAATATCGCCGGCGTGACCATCGATGACATTTACCTGGGCAATGGCGCTTCCGAACTGATCGTCATGTCGATGAACGCGTTGCTCAACAGTGGCGACGAAGTGCTGGTGCCGGCGCCCGATTACCCGCTGTGGACGGCCGCCGTCAGCCTGTCGGGCGGCAATCCCGTGCACTATGTGTGCGACGAGCAGAACGAGTGGTATCCCGACATCGAGGACATGCGCCGCAAGATCACGCCGCAAACGAAAGCCATCGTCGTCATCAACCCGAACAATCCCACGGGCGCGCTGTACCCGGTTTCCGTGCTGCTGCAGATCGTCGAACTGGCGCGCCAGCACCAATTGATCATTTTCGCCGACGAGATCTACGACAAGGTGCTGTATGACGAAGCCGAGCACGTGTCGATCGCCTCGCTGGCCGACGACGTGCTGTTCATCACCATGAACGGCCTGTCGAAGAATTACCGCTCCTGCGGCTACCGTTCCGGCTGGATGGTGGTCTCGGGCGAAAAACGCCACGCAAAAGATTACATCGAAGGCCTCAACATGCTGGCCTCGATGCGGCTATGCGCCAACGCGCCGGGGCAGTTTGCCATCCAGACGGCGCTTGGCGGCTACCAGAGCATACAAGACCTGGTGGGGCCCGGCGGGCGCCTGTTGAAACAGCGCGACCTGGCGCACAAGCTGCTGACCGATATTCCGGGCGTCACCTGTGTCAAGCCAAAGGCCGCGCTGTACATGTTTCCGCGCCTGGACCCGGAGATCTATCCGATCGCCGACGACCAGCAGTTTGCCTATGAATTACTGGCCGAAGCGAAGGTCCTGATCGTGCAGGGCACGGGCTTCAACTGGATCGCGCCCGACCATTTCCGCGTCGTCTTCCTGCCCAACTCCGATGACCTGACCGAGGCCATGGGGCGCATTGCGCGCTTCCTCGAAGGCTATCGCAAGCGTCACGGCCGGGGCTGAACCAGCCAGCAGCAATCTCGATCAACCTGGCGCTGCCCAAGGGGGCGCCACTTATGAGCAGTCAAGCACAACTATGAAATCCATCAAGATCGGCCTGCTGGGCCTGGGCAATGTCGGTTACGGCACGTTCAGCGTCCTGAAACGCAACCAGGAAGAAATCAAGCGCCGCGCGGGCCGCGGCATTGAAGTCGTCGCCGTCGCCGTGCGCGACGTGGCGCGCGCCGAAGCACTGGTCGCCGGCGCCTGCAAGGTCGTCAACGACCCCTACCAGATCGTCAACGATCCCGAGATCGACATCGTCGTCGAACTGATCGGCGGCTACGACCTGTCGAAAACCCTGGTGCTGCAGGCCATTGCCAACGGCAAGCACGTGGTCACGGCCAACAAGGCCCTGCTGGCCGTGCACGGCAACGAAATCTTCGCCGCCGCCCAGGACAAGGGCGTGATGGTGGCCTTCGAGGCGGCCGTCGCCGGCGGCATCCCCATCATCAAGGCGCTGCGCGAAGGCTTGACGGCCAACCGCATCGAATGGATCGCCGGCATCATCAACGGCACCACCAATTTCATTCTGTCCGAGATGCGCGACAAGGGCCTCGATTTCGCCACCGTGCTGAAACAGGCGCAGGAACTCGGTTACGCGGAAGCCGACCCCACCTTCGACATCGAAGGCGTCGACGCCGCGCACAAGGCGACCATCATGTCGGCCATCGCCTTCGGCATCCCGGTGCAGTTCGACAAGGCCTACGTGGAAGGTATCAGCAACCTCAATGCCGTCGACATCCGCTACGCCGAGCAGCTGGGCTACCGCATCAAGCTGCTGGGCATCACCAAGCGCGCCACCGTCAACGGCGTGGAAGGCATCGAGCTGCGCGTGCATCCGACCCTGATCCCGGCCAAGCGCCTGATCGCCAACGTGGAAGGCGCCATGAACGCGGTGCTCGTGCATGGCGACGCCGTCGGCGCCAGCCTGTATTCGGGCCGCGGCGCGGGCGCCGAGCCGACTGCCTCGTCGGTGATCGCCGACCTGGTCGACATCACGCGCCTGGCCACGGCCGATCCGGAACACCGCGTGCCGCACCTGGCCTTCCAGCCGAACGCGATGACCGATATCGCGATTCTGCCGATGTCGGAAATCACCACCAGCTACTACCTGCGCATGCACGTGGCCGACCAGCCGGGCGTGCTGGCCGACCTGACGCGCATCCTGGCCGAACGCGGCATCTCGATCGACGCCATGCTGCAAAAAGAGCCGGCCGAGGGCGAGACGCACACGGACATCATCATGCTGACGCACCAGACGCAGGAAAAGAACGTCACGGCGGCCATCGAGAAGATGGAAGCCCTCAACAGCGTGGTAGGCACGGTCACTAAGATCCGCCTGGAAAACCTCAGCTGAGCGTTTGCAGCGAGCCATGCAAAACGGCGCCCGCGGGCGCCGTTTTTTTATGCGTGATGTTGCCGGATGACGGCGCCCACGCCCATGTGGTCATGGCAAGTAGGTCGGATTAGTGCGGCAAGGCCGCACTAATCCGACAACATTGTTGGCATGGCCGATGGTGCTGTCGGATTACGGCCCTTCGGACCTAATCCGACCTACGCCTACGCCGCTCAAGGCGCGGTGACGGGGCCCACATCCATGCCGTCATAGCTGGCCAGCTGGTTTTCCTGCGCAAACGCCATCAGTTCGCCATTGCGCGCGTGCAGGCTGTCGACGCCATGCACTTCGGCCTTTTCCACGTGCAGCACCCACACGGGCGGTGCCGCCGGGTCGTCGAGTTCCGGCTGGTACAGTTCCACCGGGCGGTAGCCCTGCAGCGCCAGCAGGGTGGCGGCCTGCTCCAGCGGTTCGGACGTGGGGTTGGTGAAGTAATAGCCCCACAGCAGCGGCTGGGACAGGTCCCAGGGCGCGTTCTCGGCGATATTGGCAAACAGTTCGGTTACATCTTCTTTGGTCATCATGGCGCTGCCTTCCTTAAAATCTCAGGACGCGATCTTAGCATCGACTGGCGCCGGGGCGAAATACACGCCGACTTTCAGCCCATGTCCATTCGCCGCCGTCGCCAGTTCCAGGCGCGCGCCGTGCAGGGCCGCGATGTCGCGCACGATGGCCAGGCCCAGGCCGGCGCCGCCCGGATTGCTTTCCAGCGCCGCGCCGACCCGGTAGAACGGCGTGAACACGCGTTCGCGTTCCGCGGGCGGGATGCCGGCGCCGCTGTCTTCCACTTCCAGCACCGTTTCGTTTCCACGGCCGCCCGCGCGCACGCGCAGGATCACGCTGCCGCCCTGCGGCGTGTAGCGCAGGGCGTTGTCGACCAGGTTGGCCACCAGCTCATGCAGCAGCAGGGCCTGGCCATGCACGGGCGCTTCGTCGGGCGCTTCCAGCGACAGGTCGATATTTTTGCCGACGGCGGCCATGGCCATTTCCAGCCCAACCTGCTGCGCCACGTCGCGTAAGGGCACCGTGTCCATTGCCAGGTTCTCGCCGCCATGCTCGATGCGCGCCAGGGTCAGCAGGCGGTTGGCCAGCAGCACGGTCGAATCGGTGGTGACGGCGATCGAGCGCACGATGTCGCGCAGGGCGGCGATGTCCGGCGGCGCGCCCGCCTGGCGGTCGCATTCGCGCATGGCCAGTTCGGCCTGGGTTTTCAGCACCGTCAACGGCGTGCGCAGCTGGTGCGAGGCGTCGGCGATGAAGCGGCGCTGGCTGGCGATCAGCTGCTGCAGGCGCGACATGGAGCCGTTCATGGCGCTCACCAGCGGGCGCATTTCCTTGTGCACCAGCGTGGGATCAACGTCGGACAGGTCGGACAGGGTGCGCGTCTCGACTTCCGTTTTCAGGCGCATCAGCGGGCGCAGCACCAGGCGCACGGCAAACCACACGAGGGCGCCCATCACCAGTATCATCGCCGCCTGCCAGATCAGGGTATCGAACAGGATCTGGTTCGACAGGCCGCGCCGCGCATCCAGCGTCTCGGCCACCTGGATCAGGGCAATGCCGCGCATCGAGTCGTCATACACGGGTTGCAGCAGGGCGGCGATGCGGATCGGCTTGCCGTGGTAGTCGGCATGGTAGAAGCGCACCAGGGCCGGATAATTCTGCGAGCGGGGCACGTTTTTCGGCACGGGCGGCAAGTCGCCATAGCCCGATACCAGCTCGCCATTGATGCCCGTCACCTTGTAGTAGATGCGGCCCAGGGTGTCGGTCTCGAAGCTGTCGAGCGCCACGTAGGGTACTTCGGCCACCACTTTGCCGTTGACGATGGAGACTCTTTCGGCCAGCGCCCGCGTCGACGCCAGCAGGGAGCGGTCGTAGGCCATGTCGGCCGCGTCGAGCGCATTGCGGTACACAAAAACGGCATCGAGCAGCACCAGCATCACCAGCGGGATGAGCAGCCAGCGCAGCAGCTGGCTGCGCAGGCTGCCCAGCGGCCGGCCCTGCGCCCGGCGCCGGCGCAGGCGTTCCAGCAGGGGCGGGCGTGGGGCGCGTTCGGTCATTTTGGCGCGGCCGGCGCCATCGCGCTGCGCGGCTGCAGCAGGTAGCCGATGCCGCGCAGGGTGGTGATGACGGCGCCGTCGGGCGAGCCGCTTTCGACGCCGCTTTCCAGCTTCTTGCGTACGCGGTGGATATACAGTTCGATGGCGTCGAGGTTGGCGTCGTCGGCCAGCGCGAAGACTTCGTCGAACAGCTTTTCCTTCGACACGGCGCGCCCCGAGCGCGTGATCAGCGCTTCGAGCACCGCGTGTTCGCGCGGCGTCAGGGGAAAAGGGGCGCCAGCATAGCTGAACATGCGCGTGACGGTGTCGAAACTGAGGGCGCCGCAGGTGTGGACAAGGGCTTCGTTGCCCTGGCTGCGGCGCAGCAGGGCTTTTACGCGCGCTTCCAGTTCGGCCAGTTCGAACGGCTTGGCCATGTAGTCGTCCGCGCCCAGGTTCAGGCCCTGTACTTTTTCATCGAGGCCGCCGCGTGCCGTGAGTATCATGACGGGAGTCTTGCCGCGCGTGCCGCCGCGCGCGCGCAGGCGGCGCAGCACGTCCAGGCCATCCATCTTCGGCAGGGTCAGGTCGAGCAGCACCAAAGAATATTCCTGCGTGTGCAGCAGGGCGTCGGCATCGGCGCCGTTGTGGGCGGTCTCCACCGTCAGGTGCGCGTCGCGCAGGGCCTTTGCCAGCCAGTGCGACAGCTCCAGATGGTCTTCCACTAGTAATATGCGCATGGTCTCCGCCATTCGTTTGAAACGATACAGTGTAAGCCTGCTGGCGCCGCGCCGACAGGGGCGGCGATGAATAAGTTTGTCCTCCTTGTGGCTGGCGGACGACACCTGTCAGTCTGAAAGCGAATTGAAAGGATCACGATCATATAGTGTGATCCTGATTCATGAAATTGATCAGGCATATCACCAATAACTATATCTAAGGGAGACACTTTACATGAAGAAAACTGCATTCTCGCTGGCCGCCATGGCGGTACTCGCCGCAGCCGGCAGCGCCCACGCCCAGTCGAACGTCACCCTGTACGGACGTCTTGACGCCGGCATCAGCAACACCAGCAACGCCGGCCCGAACAAAAGCTCGATGACGCAAGTGAGCTCCGGCGGCATGAACACCTCGCGCTGGGGCATCCTGGGCAGCGAAGACCTGGGCGGCGGCCTGAAAGCCGTCTTCAATCTGGAAGGCGGTATCCTGGTTGACACGGGTGCGGCCGACGGCGCGCTGTTCAAGCGCCAGGCCAACGTGGGCCTGGAAGGCGCGTTTGGCCGCGTCGTGCTGGGACGTTCGTTCACCACCGTGTACGACTTCGTGCTGCCATTCGATCCGATGGCGTATGCGCCGTTCTACTCGTGGGCCACTTCGGCCAACGCGACGGGGCCGAGCAAATACGGCATGACGACGGCCTTCGACAATATGGTCAAGTATTCGGGCAAGACGGGCGACTTCAGCTACGGCGCATCGTACGGTTTCGGCGAACAGTCGACGGGCAACTCGGACAGCGCCAAGCTGTCCACGGCCGTCACCTACAAGACGGGTCCTGTCAGCCTGCTGGCCACGTATGAACAGGTCAACGGCAACACCATCGCCGGCGGCGCGCGCGACAAGACCACCGTCTACCACCTGGGCGCCATGTATGACGACGGCCCGTGGAAAGTGCAGGCGGCGGCGCGCGACTACAAGCTCGATCCTGCGGCAGCCGGCAAGGCCGACGTGCGCGGCACCCTGTACTGGGGCGGCGTCAGCTACAAGACCACACCGGTCGTCACCCTGACGGGCGTGATCTACTACCAGGACGTGAAAAACGTGGCCGCCAACCTCAATGCCGATCCGATCATGTACGTGGCGCGCGTGCGCTATGCCCTGTCCAAGCGCACCGACCTGTACGTGGCCGGCGCCTACGCCAAGGCCAAGCACAACCAGCTGGTCAGCCTGTCGCGTGACGACGCCGGTTTCGGCGACACGCAGCGCGGCCTGATCGCCGGCATCCAGCACCGCTTCTAAGGCATGACCATGCTGCGCACCGCGTTCCTGTCGTTGCTGTTGTCGTTTGCGCCGCTGCCCGCGCTGGCGGCAGCGGCCGCGCCTGAAGTCGACTGCGTGGTGCCGTCCAAGCCGGGCGGCGCCATGGACCTGACCTGCAAGCTGGCGCAGAAAGGGCTGCTGCAGCCCGATCCGGCGGCGGCAGCGCCGTTCGCGTCGTCGGTGCGCATCAGCTATCTGCCGGGCGGCATCGGCGCGGTGGCGTGGCGCTCGATGGGGTCGCAGCGCCGGCGTGCCGAAGCCAACACCCTGGTGGTGTTTTCGGGCGGTTCGCTGCTGAACCTGGCGCAAGGCAAGTTCGGCAACGCCAAGACGGGCGACGTGCGCTGGGTGGCGGCGCTGGGCGCCGACTACGGCATGATCGCCGTGCGCAGCGACTCGCCCTACAAGAGCCTGGCCGACCTGATCGCCGCGCTCAAGCGCCACCCCGACAAGGTGCTGATCGGCGTGTCCGGCACCATCGGCAGCCAGGACTGGGTGAAGATGGCGCTGGTGGCGCGCCGGGCCGGCATCGACCCGAAAGTGCTGCGCTTCGTGGCGCTGGAAGGTGGCGGCGAGATCTTCACGGCGATGCAGGCCAACTACGTGCAGGTGATGTCGGGCGACACGTCGGAAGCGACCCTGAACGCGGGCGACAGCCATGCGCGTGTGCTGGCGGTGCTGTCGGAAAAGCGCTTGCCCGGCGTGCTGGCCAGCGTGCCGACGGCGCGTGAGCAGGGCGTCGACGTGGTCTGGCCCATCATCCGCGGCCTGTGGATGGGGCCGCAAGTGCCGGAAGCGGATTACCAGCGCTGGGTGGCCACGTTCGACCGTGCGATGGCCACGCCGCAGTTTGCCCAGTGGCGCACGCAATCGGGCATGTATCCGTTCGCGCTGACGGGCGACAAATTGACGCAGTACGTGAACCAGGCAGTCGAACGCTACTCCAGGCAGGCGGCCGAACTGGGCCTGATGCGCTGAATCCAAGAGCAAACCATACAACAATCACAGACGGAGACAAACCATGCAAACCAAAACCATACTCGCCATCGCCCTGGCCGCCGCTTTCGCGGGTAGCACCGGCGCCGCTTTCGCGCAGGTGCCGGCAGGCTATCCGGCCGACTACCAGAAGATCATCGACGCGGCCAAGAAGGAAGGCAAGGTGGTGATCTACAGCGCCACCGACAGCAAGGCCGCCGCGCCGCTGATCAAGGATTTCAGCGCCCTGTATCCCGGCATCTCGGTCGAATACAACGACATGAATTCGACGGAAGTGTACAACCGCTTCATTTCCGAAGTGGCCGCTGGCGGCAACACGGCCGACGTGATGTGGTCGTCGGCGATGGACTTGCAGATGCGCCTGGCCTCCGATGGCTACGCCCTGAAATACAAGTCGGTCGAAGCGGGCAAGATTCCCGGCTGGGCCATGTGGGACGACCAGGCTTACGGCACCACGTTCGAGCCTGCCGCCATCGTCTACAACAAGCGTTTGCTCGATCCGAAGGAAGTGCCGAAGAACCACGACGACTTCGTCAAGCTGATCGCCACGCCGAAGTTCAAGGACAAGGTCACCACCTACGACATCGAAAAGTCGGGCGTGGGCTTCATGTTCATGTCGCAGGACGCGAAGGAATATCCGCAGTTCCTGGCGCTGCAAAACGCGTTTGGCACGGCCAAGGTGCGCGTGCAGTCGTCGACGGGCACCATGATGGAGCGCATTTCGTCGGGCGAAAACCTGATCGGCTACAACGTGCTGGGCTCCTACGCCCTGGTGCGCGCCAAGACCGATCCGTCGATTGGCGTGGTGCTGCCCAAGGATTACACCCTGATCCTGTCGCGCGTGCAGTTCATCAACAAGAACGCGAAGAACGTCAACGCCAGCAAGCTGTGGCTCGACTACATCCTGTCGCACCGCGGCCAGACCATCATCGCGAACGGCGCCAAGCTGTTCGCCATCCGCGCCGACGTCACGGGCGAGACCACCTCGGCGGACCTGATCAAGGAAATCGGCGCGGCCAATGTCAAGCCGGTGCCCGTGCATCCGATCATCCTGCAATTCCTGGGACCTGCCAAGCGCATGGCATTCCTCAAGCAATGGAAAGAAACAGCCGGCAAGAAGTAACGCCGTTCTGGCCGTCCGCAGGCGCGTGCCCGCGGACGGATGCCGTACCCTTCATTCATTGGATTCATCATGCAAACTGCTATCTTGCCGCTGCCTGCACGGTCGCGCTCTCCCTTGTCGCGCCTGAACTGGCCGCGCGGCGTGGTCGTGGCGATCACCATGGTCGCCATTTTCCTGCCGCTGTTCCTGATTTTTTACCAGAGCTTTTTGAACGCGCCGTTTTTCATGCCGGTGCGCGAATTCGGCTTTGATTCCTATCGTTTCATCTTCGATGATCCCGATTTCTCGATGGCCTTCAAGAATGGCCTGATGCTTGCCTGCGGCCTGACCGTGATCGCCGTGCCACTGGGCGGCATGCTGGCCTTCCTGATGGTGCGCACCGATTTGCCGGGCCGCGGCTGGGTGGCGCCGATGCTGCTGGTGCCGATCTTTGTCTCGCCGATGGTGATGGGCTTTGGCTACGTCGTGTCGATGGGGCCCGTGGGCTTCTACTCGGTCTGGGCCAAGGAGCTGCTGGGCTTCGTGCCCTGGAATATCTATTCCTTCACCAGCATCGTCATCATCGCCGGCCTGACGCACGTGCCGCACGTCTACCTGTATGCGTCGTCGGCCCTGAAAAGCCTGGGCTCGGACGTGGAAGAAGCGGCCCGCGTGGCTGGCGCCTCGCCGATCCAGGTGATGCTCAATGTGTCGCTGCCGATGATCATGCCGGCGCTGGCGTATGCGGGCGTGCTGGTGTTCTTCCTCGGCTTCGAGGTATTCGGCCTGGTGCTGGTGCTCGGCGATCCGGAAGGCCATCTGGTGCTGCCGACCTATCTGTACAAGCTGACGAATAAACTCGGCACGCCGTCGTACCACCTGATGGCCGCCGTCGCCGTCTGCCTGGTGATGGTGACCATGCCACTGGTGATGATACAGCGCTGGCTGCTCAAGTCCGCCAACAAATATGTGTCGATCAAGGGCAAGGGCGCGCGCAGCAAGGCGATGCCGCTGGGCCGCTGGAAGTGGCTGGCGTTTGCCTTGCTGGCAGGCTGGCTGATTTTCACCATCATCCTGCCTTTGAGCGGCATCGTGCTGCGCTCCTTCGTGCAGTACTGGGGCGAGGGCGTGCATCTGGCCGACGTATTGACCTTGCAGCACTTCCGCGATATTTTCGACCAGCCATCGCTGGTGCGCGGCATCGTCAACACCATCCTGATCGGCGTCGTCGGCGGCGCGCTGGCCGTGGGCTGCTACAGCTTCATCGCGCTGGCCATGCACCGCAAGCAGGACGGCATTACGCGCCTGCTCGATTACAGCGTGCTGGTGCCGCGCGCCGTGCCGGGTTTGCTGGCCGGCCTGTCGTTCCTGTGGGTGTTCCTGTTCGTGCCAGCCTGGCTCGACGGCATATTGAAAGGCATGGACAACGGCGTGGCCCTGTGGCTGAGCGGCCATGTGATCCCCGTGCTGCGCGAAGTGCGCTCGACGATCTTCGCTCTGTGGCTCGCGTATTCGGTGGTGTGGATGGCTTACGGCATGCGCCTCATTTCCACCGCGCTGTTGCAGGTGGGCCCGGAACTGGAAGAGGCGGCGCGCGCCGTCGGCGCCAACCGTGGCCAGGTGACGCGCGACGTGACCCTGCCGCTGATCAAATACGGCTTGCTGGGCGCCTGGCTGATGGTGTTCCTGATCTTCGAACGCGAATATTCGACGGGCGTGTACCTGCTCTCGCCGGGCACGGAAGTGATCGGCGCCATGCTGGTGTCGCTGTGGGCGGGCGGCTCGACCGATCTGGTGGCGGCGCTGTCCTTCATCAATATCACCCTGGTGGCCATCGGCCTGGGCATCGCGCTGCGCTTCGGCGTGAAGTTACACAACTGAGCCGCATAACTAAATACAAAGACTGAGACCACATCATGAATGAATTGACCGTCAATGAGCTGTACCTGGACTACGGCACCGGCGCCTCCGCCAACCAGATCCTGAAGGGTGTCTCGATGCACCTGAAAAAAGGCGAAGTGGTCGCCTTGCTGGGGCCTTCGGGCAGCGGCAAGACCACCTTGCTGCGCGCCGTCGCTGGCCTGGAAAGCCCGAAGGCGGGCACGATCCAGATCGGCGAGCGCAATGTCTTCGATGGCGCGAAGCATTTCGAAATGCCGGCCGAGCACCGCAACCTGGGACTGGTGTTCCAGTCGTACGCGCTGTGGCCGCACAAGACCGTCTTCGACAACGTCGCCTACGGCCTCAAATTGCGCAAGATGGGCAGCACGGAAATCGCCGCGCGCATCAAGGAAGTGCTGACGCAGCTGGGCCTGGGCCACCTGGGCGAGCGCTATCCGCACCAGCTGTCCGGCGGCCAGCAGCAGCGCGTGGCGATCGCCCGCGCGCTGGTGTACAACCCGCCCGTGATCCTGCTCGACGAACCGCTGTCGAACCTGGACGCCAAGCTGCGCGAGGAAGCACGCGCCTTCCTGCGCGAACTGATCGTGCGCCTGGGCCTGTCGGCCCTGATGGTGACGCATGACCAGGGCGAGGCGATGGCCATTTCCGACCGCATTCTGCTGCTCAATAACGGCAAGATCGAGCAGCAGGGCACGCCGCAAAGCATGTATGAAACGCCGGACACCCTGTTCACGGCCGAATTCATGGGCAGTAACAACCGCCTGCCCGGCAAGGTGGTGCAGCGCGAAGGCAATCAGGTGCGCTTGCTGGTCGATGGCGCCTCCATGCAGGGCGTGGCGCGCGGCGCCAACGTGGGCACGGAGGTGACCACCATGATCCGCGTCGAGGAAGTCAAGATCAGCGCCACGCAGGTCGACAATGCCATCGAGCTGCCGCTGCTGACGTGTATGTACCTGGGCGACCGCTGGGAATGCCTGTTCGAACGCGGCGGCGCCGAAAACATCAGCCTGCGCGCCTATTCGCGCCACAAGCTCGAAGCGGGCAAGT
The DNA here is from genome assembly GCF_019345455.1 of Janthinobacterium sp. NKUCC06_STL. NCBI lineage: Bacteria > Pseudomonadati > Pseudomonadota > Betaproteobacteria > Burkholderiales > Oxalobacteraceae > Janthinobacterium > Janthinobacterium sp. NKUCC06_STL. The sequence goes on along the minus strand of NZ_JAHKQY010000001.1, from coordinate 724,496 downwards.
ACTGGTTGCACATGCCGGCCGATAAGCTCTGGGTGTTTTAACGTTGGCGAGGTGGCCACCCTGGCCGCCTCGCCCTGCTTAATTCCCCCGCACGACGATTTCCTGCGCTTTCGGTTCGCGCTGGCGCATGAAGCGCACGATGGAATCGACGCTGACGACGTCGATCTGGCGCGTCATGCGGCGCTCGAACGGGTGATCGTCGAAAGCGATATTCGCGCGGAACATGCGCGCGCCCAGGCGCGTGGCGGCGGGTATGCTCAGCGTTTGCGGCGCGTAGCTGGCGCTGCGCAGCCAGGTTTGCGCTTCGGCGCGCGTTTCTATCTTGCCCGGCTCGTTGCTGGCGGCGGCCAGGGTTTCCAGCACCCACTGATTCGAGTTCTGGTATTTGGTGGAAAACGGGTAGGCCAGCATATTGTAGTGCGCCTCATGCAGGCGCTTGGGCGTGTTCGACGTCAGCAGGCGCACCAGTTGCTGCTGCGTATCCTGGCCCGGAATCAGGATCATGCTTTCATACATGAACACATCATCCATGAAGAAATTGCCCAGGCCTTCGTTGTACAGCGACGATTGCGCCGTGCCGCACTCATTGAGTTCATGCACTACCAGCCAGCGGCCCTTCGGGTGGTCGCGCCACGCCAGCGCCATGTGCGAATAGCGCAAATTGTACTTCGACAGGTCTTGCCCGGCGCGCGCCAGCAGCGCCACCTGCGCGCCCGAAGCGTCGAGCGCCTGCAGGGTCTTGTTTGCCAGGTCCATCGATTTGACGAGGGTGGTCGCATCCGTTTGCTTTTCCTCGCACGAGCGTCCCGCATGGGCGGCGCCGGCCAGGGCCAGGCTGATGATCATGGCAGTCAGGCGTTTCATGGGATTCACGCTTTCGAATGGTGGAGGATGGCATTGCCGGCCGCATTCGGCACATAGGCGATGGCCTTGCCCGACAGCACCAGCATGTGGCCCGTCGAGACGGCCACCACATTGACTACCGTGCCGGCCGCCAGCGACAGGCCTTGCGTGGCCTTCTGGCTCAGCTTGACGGAGGCCGTGGCCGCCTGCGAGGCGCCTTTGGCAGCGCTTTTCAGCACGAGGACGCTGCCGTCGGCCACGTCTTCCACCTTGTCGATGATGATTTCACCGGCGGCGGCCAGCACCGACATGGAGCCGACGAGCACGATGGCCGACGCCATGCTGGCGTTGTCGGACGCGTTGGTGGTGTCGGAGTTGGCGGCCTGGGCCAGTGGCGCCATGGTGGCGGCGCACAGCAGGGCGGTGGCGAGCAGATGTTTCATGGAATGTCCGTTCTTCATTGGTGGTTACACTTTGGAGTGGTGCAGCAGCGCCTTGCCCAGTTCGTTCGGGATAAAGGCGATGGCCTTGCCGGACAGCACCAGCATGTGGCCGGTGGACAGCGCCACCACGTTGACCACGGTGCCGGCCGCCAGCGACAGGCCCTTGGCCGCTTGCGTGCTCATCTGGATGGACGCGCCGCCCGCTTCGGACGCGCCTTTCAGCACGATGACGATGCCTTCGCCCACCGTTTCCACGCTGGCGACCACCACCTGGCCGGAGGCGACCAGCATCGACATCGAACCGGCGACGACGATGGCGGATCCCTGGCTCAGGTTTTGCGAGCCATTCGACAGATTCTCGGAGGCGGCGGCGTGGACCCGGCCGGGAGCGGCCACGGAGAGCGTCAACAACGACAGGGACAGGCAGAGGGGCAGCAGGCGTTTCATGTGTTTCTCCTTCAAGTGTGCCAAGTGGCAACGCCATCATTGTAGACTGTGGGCAATTGGTCAATGAAAACGCTACTCGTAGCGGGCAGGCATACCGCAGGTAGCGTATAGCGCTACTTTTTTGCCGCTGGAACCGATGCTATTTATATAAAGGAAGTGCATGCCGCAAACCCACGCCTTGATCGAAGCCTTGAAACGCCTGTTGAAAGCGCGTTCCGTCACGTATGCCGAGCTGGCCCAGCGCATCGGCGTGTCCGAAGCCAGCGTCAAGCGGATGTTTTCGCAAAAGCAATTTACCCTGCAGCGGCTGGACCAGATCCTGGTGGCCATCGGCAGCGATTTCCAGCAACTGGCGCTGGCCGTGCAGTCAGCCCAGGCCGCGCCCACCCTGATCACGGGACTGACGTATGCGCAGGAAAAGGAAATCATCGAGGATACCCGGCTGTTCGTGGTAGCTGTCTCCGCCCTGAACCTGCTGCCGCTGGAACAGATCGTCGCCATCTACGACATCAGCGAGGCGCAAGCCGTGAAATACCTGCTGCGTCTCGACAAGATCGGTTTTCTGGAACTGCTGCCGAATAACCGGGTCAAACTGCTGGTGGCGCGCACGTTTGCGTGGATACCGAACGGTCCTATCCACACGTATTTCAAAAAGGAAGCCTATGGCGACTATTTGAACTCGCAGTTCGATGGTGAGACGGAATTGCTGCGCCTGGTGAACGTGATGCTGTCGAAAAAATCCACGGCGGCCTTGCTCGAACGCCTGAAGCAGGTGGCCGTGGAATTCTCGCAGCAACACCAGGAAGACGCGCGCCTGCCCGGCGAAGAGCGCCTGGCCATCAGCTTCATGCTGGCGGCGCGGCCGTGGATGCCGCGGACGTTCAAGGCACTGCTGCGGCAGTGAGTCGGCGAGTAGGGCGCTCAAGCGGCGAATGTTGCGATTAAGGTTGTTGCTTGTCGGTACTGCCTTGTTCCTCTTTCATCTGCGACAGCAAGCGCCAGGCAAAAAAGCCCAGCACGGCCACGCCCAGCAGCAGTGCGGCCCACAGCGCGGCCAGGCGCCATGGCGCCCCGTCCTTTGTGACGGGTGCTGGCGCTTCTACGCCCCCGTTGGGTTTGAGCGGACCGGCGCTGGCAGTCTTGAGCGCCAGCAGTTCGTCCGCCCTGAAGCCGGGCGCCACCTGCGCCAGCGGTTGCGCAACGGCGGCGGCGTTGCTGTTGCCGAATGCCAGTTGATAGGGCGGCTTGCCGCTGGCCAGGAAAACGACGGTGGCCGGTGTCCAGCCCAGACGCAAGGAGGGCACATTGGCTGCGGGGACAGGATGTTCCGTGGAGGTCTGCAGCACCCATTCGTTTGTTTGCGTCACGGGCATGGCCAGGTCGCCCGAGACCCTTTCTTTGCCATCGAGACCGATGCGGTAAAACGTGGTGCTCAGCAGGGGGTCGAAATACGCGCCTTGCGCGGGACGCGCCTGGTGGCGCAGGTGCAGCCGATGCCGGGGAACATAGCTGTTCTGGCGATACACGCCCAGGGTCACAGGCAGTACCGTATTGGTCTGTGTCAATTGCAGGGCGATGCTGTCGGCGGGAATGGCGAGAGGAGTGGCATAGCGCCATTCATTTGCCTGCTTGCCGGGTGTGCCTTGCAGCACGACGCTGGCGCGCGGCGCGGCGATGTCCGTTTCGCTGACGGCTTGCGCAGTAATCGCCGCAAAGGCCAGCGGTTCGCCTGCTTGCCAGCTCAGGCGCGCATAGCGAAAAGCGCGCGGCGCAAAGGTGATGCTGTCGTTGGCCAAGGTTTGCGTGTCGCTGTTGCTGAGCCAATTCAGGGTGGTGGTGCCGATGGCGTCCCATTGCTTCAGGTCATCGCTCACTTCCAGCAGCACTTGCGCACTGTAATTGTCCGTGCGGGGAGGTGGCGTGAAGCGCAAGGCGGCGATGCGCTTGTCTTGCGTTTGCCTGCCCAGGTCGAGGATCAGCGCTTGCAGCGCCGCCATCGCCGCGGCCGTGCCGGCGCGTGTGCTGACCGACAGCAAGCGGCCATCGTCGGCCGTGCGGATGTCGATGCCTTGCAAGCCGTCGCCAATTGCCGGCGCGCCCGTCACCGGGAAAATGCGCACTGGAATGGCTGTCCGTTGCGTGGCCGATTGCGCGGGCGGCGCGCCGAGGGCATAGGCCAGGCGCTTGCCGTCGGCGTCGAATAGCCGAACGTCGGCCAGGTTGGCCGAGCTGGCGTGCATGTAGACTTCCCTGGGCAATGTTAGCTGCACGACGCCGGCGCCGGCCGGCGACTGGATGGGCATGCTCCAAGCATAGTCCTGTGGCCGGTCCTGGCCAGGCGCGGCCAGCGCGGCGCCTGCCACCAGCAGGCTGCAGCAGATCAATGTGGCTTTCATGCGGCTCCTTGTTGCGGTTCGGCCGGCGCTGGCGCGGCAGCCTTGGGGAAGGGCGCCAGGTAGCCGATCAAGACCATCAGCAAGCCGACACCGACAAAGGAAATGATGCGTTCGATGCCGCCCACGTTCGACAGGTCGATCAGGAACAGTTTCACGACTACCAGTCCCAGCAGCACGGCGCCCATGCTCCATTGCTGGCGCCGCTGCTGGCGCGCCGCATGGCGCATCAGCAGCAGGGCCGTGACGCTCCACACGAGCGACAGCATCGCTTGCACGAACTGCGAGGCCAGCATGGCGTCAAAGGTATATGGCACGCCCAGGTAATGCGACACGGTGCGCAGCAGCATCAGGTTGAACCAGCCATACAGCAAGCACGCGGCCACGACAGGCAGGCGCGCCTGCCACACGGCGGGCAGCGGGATCTGGCCGGCCGGGAATAAACGGTAGCTGGCAATGGCCAGCAGGACGGCAAAGCCCGTGCTCAGGTCCAGCGGATTGAGCAGCGGCAAATAGGGCAGCGGGGCCATGGCGCCATCGTCGAAAATGTTCCATGCGGCGATCAAAAGCAGCGACCATGCCGCCGCCAGCGGGATCAGATACCGCTGGTACCAGTCTGCAATCGGCGCCACTGGCCAGGCGTTCGCTCGGCAGCGGCGGATCAGCAAGGCCAGTACCAGCATCATGGCCCACGCCGGCAAGTAGCGGGCCCAGGCAGGGCTGACCTTGTCTTCATGCTGTGCCAGCCAGGCGTTGACATGCATGGCGCCCACGGGCCACAGCATCAGCCATGGCGCGGCAGTGCGCAGCGTATGCAGCAGGCGCTGCGCCCGCACGTCGAGTTGCCAGCCCGCTTGCGGCCAGGCCCGCAGCAGGTATTCGCCGGCCGCCAGGGCGCTGGCCAGGGCCAGCCAGCTCAAGCCCGTCGGCAGGTAATCGCGCAGGTACAGCGCCAGCAGCATGTTGACGCTCCACAAGCCCAGGCCGAGCCAGGCGGCCACGGTGAACCAGCGCAGCTGCGGCCAGTCGAGGCGCCGCGCCAGGAGGGTGAACGCGGGCGTCGTGACGCACACGGCGATCAGGTACAGCGCCAGCCAGTGTTCGCCCGCGTGCGGCTGCATCGTCAGGTCGCCGTCGATCAGGCGCAGCAGCCAGCTGGTGAAGGGCACGAGGATGGCGGCAAACCACAGCAAGCCGCTCCACACCAGCAGGGGACGCGCTACCAGGGCCGGCAGTTCGTCGCCGCCGCGCGCGCGCAGCGCAAGGAAGCGGGCGCTGGCAAAGGCGGCGGCGCCCAGCAGCAGGGCGCTGAGGAAGGAACCCTGGAACAGGCTGGCCGGGTGCTGGTCCCAGGCCCAGCTGGCGCGGCTGAGCATGACCATGCCGGCCAGCACCTGCACGGCCAGCAGCAGGGCGCGCGGCGCATGCCATTGTTCGCGCCGCGCCAGCACCGCCAGCAGGGCTGCCACGGCCAGCGCGCTGACGGTGAGCAGGTTCAATTGCGTGGCGGCATCCGTGCGCAGCAGGATTTCCGTCCAGATGCCGCCCAGCAGCCAGACCGTGGCGGCCGTCAGGAACAGCACGGACAGGCTGCGCATGAACTCCGGGTGCAAGTGGCTGCCGTGGCGGCGGAAATTGTAGGCCATCACCAGCGCGGCGGCGGCCAGCAGCGTGCAGCCGAGCCAGATGTTGGCGTCCAGGGCCGCTGCCGTATTGAGTTCCTGCATGGCGCCAAGGAAAGCCAGCCAGGCGGCCCCCTGCACCAGCAGACCGAAGACCCAGGCCAGCGTCTGGCGCTGGCGCAAGCCGACCCAGACGATGCCCGCGCCTTCCAGCGCCCAGGCGGCGGAGGTCCAGCGGCCATCTAATGCAAACGGAATGGCCAGGGTGCCGAAGACGATGCCCAGCGCCAGGAAGGCTTCGGCCAGCAGTTTGAAGCCGTTCCTGCGCCACAGCGCCACGGCCAGTCCCGTGTAGGTCAAGCCGGCAAGCAGCGCGGAAAACGCCAGGCCGAAGTCAAAGTGCCGCACCAGGCCATATTGCAGGCCCATGGCCGCCAGCGGCGTGCCGAACACGAGGGTGCCATCCACGTAATGCTTGAGGCGCGGCGCCTGGCGCGCGCAGTAGGCAATCGCGATGCCGATATAGAACAGCACGAACAGGATCAAAAACAGCTGCGTCGACAGATAGTGCTCGGGCGTGTAGCGCAGCAGGCCCCAGGTGGTGGCGACGACAAAGGTAAAGCCAAAGCTCAGCACATTCAGCACGCGCCAGGCGCGTTTCAGGGCGATGGCGAAGACGCCCGCGTTGAGCAGCGCGTAATAGCTGAACAGGCCGATATGGTTGCCGCTGCCCGTCGATACGAGCAGGGGCACGGCAAAGCCGCCGACGATGCCGAAGACGGCCAGCCAGACGGCGTTTTGCAGCACGGCCAGCAAACACGTGAACGCCGTCAGCACGAACAGCACGGCAAATGCCATGCCGGCCGGAATCAGTTCATACAGGCGGAAGGCGCCAAACGTCACCAGCATCAATATGGCCAGCGCCGTGCCCTGCAGCGGCAAGCTGATGCCGGGACGGCTGATGCGGATGCGCCAGGCCCAGGCCAGCAGGGCGATGTCGGCCAGCGCGATGCCGGCCAGGCGCAGCTCGATGGGCAGCGTGACCTGCGCCGACACGTATTTGAGCAGGAAGCTGACGCCGAGGAAGAGGATCAGCAAGCCCAGCTTGGCGACCAGGTTGCCCGTGAACAGCCAGTTCTTCGCCTTGGCAACGAGACCGTTCGGGTGCGCGATCCAGGACGGGGTGTTGGGGACGGCAGGGGCGGACTTTTGGGGGACTGGCGGGGCAGGCGGAACTGGTTTCGGCGGCACAGGTGCGGCTGGCGCGGGGGCTGCTGCCGGTGCTGCCTTCGCCACTTCGGCCACCTTGATCGCAGCGGCTTGGGGCGCGGGTGGGGGCGCCGGCACCGCCACTGGCGCCACGCTGGCAGACGCGGCAGCTGGTGCTTCGGCGCGCCCTTCCAGCGTGTGCAGGCGCGCCTGCACGCTGTCGACGTCCTTGCGCAGGCGCGCCGTCAGCAATTCCAGATCGGCCACTTTCCTGCGGTATTGCAGCACCTGCACGAAGGCGGTGATCAGCAAGCCAAATATGATCAGCGATATCAATCCAAACATGGGGCAGCTTTCCTGGATGGTCAGGGCGAAGGCGCCCGATGTATGCGCACATTACCTTATTATCAAGAAAAAGGCGTTTTTTGTTGTGCCATGGAAGTAGTAGGGTGCGGGGCCAGCATGGCGCGGCGCGGCGCTTTACGTATTGATGCCAAGCAAGATGACGACATTCAGATTGTCGTGCGCAAGATAGTGCTGTATTTTAGCAATTCCTTAATTGCCCGTTCCCCATGCCATGAGTCAAAGCAGCCAGTTTTCCTTATTGTCGCAGCGCCGTTTCGGGCCCTTCTTCTGGACCCAGTTCTTTGGCGCCTTCAACGACAATCTGTTCAAGACGGCCCTGATGGTGATCCTCGCCTACGATGCGCTGAGCTGGACCACGCTCGACCCGTCCACCATCACCAACCTGATCCCCGGCCTGTTCATTTTGCCGTATGTCGTGTTTTCGGCCACGGCGGGCCAGCTGGCCGACAAGTTTGAAAAGGCGGGCCTGGCCCGCTTCGTGAAATGGATGGAACTGGCCATCATGGCCGTGGCCGCCGCTGGCTGGATGACGCATACCCTGTGGCTGCTGGTGGCCGCCGTGGTGGGCATGGGCGTGCATTCGACCCTGTTCGGCCCCGTCAAGTATGCCTACCTGCCGCAGCAGCTCAAACCCGAGGAATTGGTCGGTGGCAATGGCCTGATCGAGATGGGGACGTTTGTCGGCATTTTGTTGGGCGAAATCCTCGGCGCCGTGCTGATCGTGCACAAGCCGCTGGGCGTGGAGCTGGTGGCCGGCGCGACCATCGCCGTGGCCGTGTTCGGCCTGATCGCCAGCTACCGCGTGCCGCGCACGCCGGCGCCCGAGCCGGACTTGAAGGTGAGCCTGAATTTCGCCGCCGAATCGTTCCGCAACCTGAATTTTTCGCGCAAGAACCGTCCCGTCTTCCTGGCCATGCTGGGCAATTCCTGGTTCTGGTTTTACGGCGCCCTGATCCTGGCCCAGTTCCCCGTGTATTCGAAGGATTTCCTGCATGGCGACCATAGCGTGTTCGTGCTGCTGCTGACCGTGTTTTCCGTCGGCATCGGCACGGGTTCGCTGCTGTGCGAGCGCCTGTCGGGCCACAAGATCGAAATCGGCCTGGTGCCGTTCGGCTCCATCGGCCTGTCGCTGTTCGGCATCGACCTGTATTTCGCCAGCAATGCGTATGCGAATACGCAAGTGGTCGACGCGCTGGCGTTCGTCAGCCAGGCGGGCGTGCCGCGCATTCTGATCGACATCGTCATGATCGGCGTGTTCGGCGGCTTTTTCATCGTGCCCCTGTTCGCCCTGATCCAGACGCGCTGCGACCCGAAACACATTTCGCGCACGATCGCCGGCATGAATATCCTGAACGCGCTGTTCATGGTGGCGGCGGCCGGCGTGGCCATCGTGCTGCTGGGGCAAGGGTTTACGATTCCGCAGCTGTTCCTCGTCACGGCCATTTTGAATGCGCTGGTGGCCGCCTACATCTTCTCGCTGGTGCCGGAATTCCTCATGCGTTTCCTCGCGTGGATCTTGATCCAGACCGTGCACAGGGTCAAAGTCGTCGATGGCGAGCGCATCCCCACGGAAGGGGCGGCCGTGCTGGTGTGCAACCACGTCAGCTATGTGGACGCCATCGTCATCATGGCGGCCAGCCCCCGCCCCATCCGTTTCGTCATGGACCACCGCATCTTCAAAATGCCGCTGATGGGCTGGATATTCCGCACGGCCAAGGCGATTCCCATCGCGCCGGCCAAGGAAGATCCTTTCCTGATGGAAAAAGCGTTTATCGATATCGCGCAAGCGCTGCATGAGGGCGAACTCGTGTGCATCTTCCCGGAAGGCAAGCTGACGCGCACCGGCCAGATCAGCGAATTCAAGGGCGGCATTGCGAAGATAGTCGAGCGCAGCAAGGTACCCGTGATTCCGCTGGCGCTGCGCGGCTTGTGGGGGCATCTGTTGAGCCATCGCAATGGCCATTTGTTCGAGCGCGCCTTCAAGGCGGGCTTGCGCTCGCGTTTGTCGCTGGCCGTGGGCATGCCCGTGGCGCCCGAGGCCGCCACGCCAGAGTTGCTGCAACAGAAGGTGCAGGAATTGCGCGGCAAGTGGAAATAAGCGCTATTGCGTCTGCGTAGCTGTCCCTGCCTGCCGCGCGAGGTGTGTGCGGAGCAGGGCGGCAATGGCGTCGAAATCCACCGGTTTCGTCAGGTGGTGGTCGAAGCCCGCTTGCTCGGTCCGAGCGCGGGCTTCAACCTGGCCCCAGCCCGTCAGGGCGATCAGCAGTACGTCGCGCCCTTTCGCACGCTGGCGTATCTGGCGCGCCGCTTCATAACCATCCATGTCCGGCATGCCCAGGTCCATCACCACCAGTTGCGGCCACGCCATCTCGACGGCAGCCAGCGCCTGCACGCCGCCATACGCGACCTTGGCGGCATAGCCTTCGAGCTGGAACAGGCTTTGCAAGGAATCGGCCGCATCGAGGTTGTCGTCCACCACTAGTACTTGCACGGGCTCGCTTGCGCCGGTGGGGGACTCCTGAACGGCAGCCGGCGGCATGACGGCCGGGGCGTCGCCGGCGCTGGCCGGCAAGCTGACGATGAAGCGGCTGCCGCGGCCGGGGCCGTCGCTGTAGGCGTCGATGCTGCCGCCATGCATCTCGGCAAATTGACGCGCCAGGCTCAGGCCGATACCCAGGCCGCTGGCCATCTGGCCTTCCACCGTGCGCCCCTGTTCGAACATGGAAAAGATGCGCGCGATGGCATCCGGTTCGATGCCGATGCCATTGTCTTCGATCATCACCTGCAACAGGCCCTGTGCCAGGCGCACCATGATGTGGATGTGCCCGCCGTCCGGCGTAAACTTCACGGCATTCAACACGAGATTGGCAAAGATCTGCACCACCCTGGCATAGTCGGCGTGCAGCGTGATGGCCAGCGGCGGCAACGCCTGCGTGATGCTGATGTGCCGGCTGTCGGCGGCGGCCTGGCACAGTTCCATCACATGGTCGAGCACTTGTTGTAATTCAATATTCTCGCGCTGCAGCAATATCTTGCCGCTGGTGATGCGCGCCACGTTGAGCAAGTCATCCACTAGCCGCGTCAGGTGCGTCACCTGGCGCTCGATCACGCCGCTCACTTTGCCGATCTGCTCCGATGCCGGGTACAGATGCTTGAGCAGGGCCACGGAAGTCTTGATGGGCGCCAACGGATTGCGCAGTTCATGTCCGAGGCTGGCAAGAAATTCGTCTTTGCGCCGCTGCGTCTCGCGCACCTGGTACTGGCGCTGGCGCGCGCGCAGCATGGCATGGGCCGAGGTGATCAGTGTCAGTATGTGCACGGGGCGTTCCAGCAGGGTCAGGTTGCCCAGGGTGGCGACGGCTTGTTGCAAGGGCAGTGAATCGAGTCCCGCGTGCGTCAGCAGGAGGATGGGCAAATCGGACCAGTCCGGCTGCTGGCGGGCGTAGGCGTCGAGCACGGCGTAGACGCCTGCGTGCAAGGCCTCGTCCACCGTCAGCACGCCGCCGGCGCCCAGCGCCAGCTGCTCGGCCAGCTCGCCGGCGGAGCGGCAGGCGTGGCTGGCGATGGCTTGGCCGGCGAGTACCCTGGCGGCCAGGGCGGCGTCCTGGCCGCCAGGCGCGTAAATCAGGATGCGCTGCTCCATGGCAGTTCCTAGGGGAAGGGCGTGCCACCGATGGTGGGCAAGCCCGACAGGATGCCGTGAAAGCCGGCCAGGGCTGGGCCGATGCGGATGCCCTGCGGGCTGATCTCGAAGCGGCGGATGCTGCGCTCGTGCGCGCTGCCGCGCTTCTTGAACACGGAAATGGCTTGCCGCACCTCGCCTTCCGTTTCGTAATAACGCAGCATGATGACGCTGTCGGCCAGATAGCTGGCGTCGGCCGCCGTCGTCATCGAGGTGCCCAGCATGTTTTGCTGCACCCCGACGAGCAGGGTGGCCACGCCGCGCTGGCTCAGGTAATTGAGCAGTTCATGCAGATAGGTGCTCTGGAAGCGTTCATCGGGCACCGCATGCATGTAGCCGTTCAGGCTATCGATGACGATGACCCGCGCGCCCCTTTCTGCCGCGTCGACGACGGCCTGGGCGAATTCTCCCGGGGCCAGCTCGGCCGGATCGATTTGCTGTGCGCTCAGCAGGCCGGAGTCGAGCGCCGCCTGCAGGCGCATGCCGACGCCGTCGGCGCGGTTCAGCAGCTTGCTGCGCGCTTCCTCGAACAGGAACATGGCGCACGGTTCGCCGCGCGTTGTTGCCGCGTGCACGAATTGCGCCGCCAGGGTGGACTTGCCGCTGCCGGCCGGGCCGGAAATGAGCGTGCTCATGCCTTCTTCCAGGCCGCCGCCTGTCATGATGTCGAGTTCGGGTACGCCGCTCGACAGGCGCTGATGGCCGCCATCGCGGCGCGTGTCGGCCGCCACCAGGCGCGGATAGACGACCAGGCCGTCACGGGCGATCTTGTAGTCGTGCGTGCCGCTGCGAAACGGCACGCCCCGGTATTTCACCACCCGCACGCGGCGCCGGTCATTGCCATAGTCCTGGTTTTGCAGCTCCAGTGAAATGACGCAGTGGGCCACGCTACGCACTTGCAAGCCGTCGTCCAGCGCGGAACGGTCATCGATCAGCAGGGTGGTGCAGTGCCGGCTGGCCAGGTATTGTTTCAACGCCACCACCTGGCGCCGGTAGCGCAGCGGGTTTTCCGCCAGCAATTGCAGTTCGGACAGCGAATCGAGCACGAGGCGCGCAGGGCGATGCTTTTCGATGGCGGCCAGGATGCGCTGGTTGGTCGAGGCCAGTTCGATTTCAGACGGGTGGAAGATGGTGTACTGGCGCTCGGGGTCGAGGATGTCGTCGCTGGGCGCCACCTCTTCGATGGCGATGCCGGCCAGGTCCCATCCATGCGACAGGGCCGCGCCGCGCAGCTCGATCTCGGATTCCGCCAGGGCAATATACAGCACCGGCACGCCGTTGCGCGCCCCTTCGCCCAGAAATTGCAGCGCCAGGGTGGTCTTGCCCGTGCCGGGCACGCCTTCGACCAGGTACAGGCGTTCGGCCAGCAAGCCGCCATCGAGTATGGCGTCGAGGCCGGCGACGCCGGTCGACAGCAGTGGCGGCGCCTCCGTGCCGCGCGCCCCATCCTGCTGTCTTGTATGTCGCTCCTGTGCTGTCATCGTTGCGCCCCCGCTTGCCACGCTGTGGTCACGCGTTGGTCACGCGTTGGTCAATATACTAGCGCGTCCGCCGTGGCATGTCTTTTCGATACCATTGGTAAATATTTATGGTGGCCGGGCGTGTGCGCGCAGGGCAGTGTTGCGCGCGCGATCAGGGCTTCAGCAAAAAACGCATTACCCTGCTACAGTATTCATTCAATCCAACTTTCCGCATTGCCGTTTTGCCGCCGCCCGCCAGCTTTTTGTTCGAACTGGCTGACGTGCAGACGCTGTCGCTGTCTTCATTTTATTGCTTCATTGATAATTTAATTCGCTTGATAGTTACTATGTTTCAATTGTAACGATGCTTGACGATTTTAGAATGATCGTTCATTCTTTGATCTGCGTTAATAAATTTAGTCATTTCTAACGACACTAGCCAGCTTCTTTTTCAGAAAGTCCAAGATGCAACCAACCTTTTCCCTGACGTCGCCGCGTACGAGCGGCGCTATTGCCGTTCTGTGCGCCACTGTAATCATGGCCGGCTGCAGTAAAAAACAGGAAGCACCTCACGCGCAACAAGCGCCACAGGTGGTCGTGTTTACTGTTAATCCGGCCGCGTTGCCGATGAGCGCCGAACTGCCCGGCCGTACGAATGCCTACCAGGTCGCCGATGTGCGCCCGCAAGTCGGTGGCTTGATCCAGAAGCGCCTGTTCGTCGAAGGCAGCGATGTGAAAGCGGGCACGGCCCTGTATCAGATCGATTCCGCCACGTACCAGGCGGCCGCCAATTCGGCCAAGGCCGCGCTGTCGAAAGCCAAGGCCAACTTGCTGACGGCCGGCCCGAAAGCGTCGCGCTACAAGGAACTGGTTGCCATCGAAGGCGTGAGCCGCCAGGAATACGATGATGCCGTCGCCGCGTTCGAGCAAGCCAAGGCAGACGTCGAGTCCGCCACTGCGGCGCTGGAATCGGCAAACATCAACCTGCGCTACAGCACCGTGACGGCGCCGATCAGCGGCCGCACCAGTCGCTCGACCGTGACGGCCGGCGCGCTGGTCACGGCGGGCCAGGCGGAAGCCCTGACCACGGTGCAGCAACTCGATCCGATCTACGTCGACGTGACGCAGTCGAGCACGGACTTGCTGCGCCTGAAGCGCCAGATGGCCGACGGCTCGCTGAAAAAAGTCGGCGAAGGCCAGGCCAAGGTTGACTTGCTCCTGCCGGATGGCAGCAAGTACAGCGAATCGGGCAAGCTGCAGTTTTCTGGCGTGAGCGTCGATCCGACCACCGGCAACGTGGTCTTGCGCGCGCTGTTCCCGAACCCGAAAGGCGAATTGCTGCCAGGCATGTACGTACGTGCTCAGCTGGAAACGGGCGTCGATGAAAAAGCCATCACCGTGCCGCAAGTGGGCGTGACGCGCAACCAGAAGGGCCAGGCAACTGCCCTGATCCTGAACAAGGAAAACAAGGTCGAGCAACGCGTGCTGACTACCAGCGGCACCGTCGGCACCAACTGGCTGGTGACGTCCGGCCTGGCCGCAGGCGACCGCGTGATCGTGGAAGGCTTGCAAAAAGTCAAGCCAGGCGCACCCGCCGTTGCCGTGCCGGCCAAGGCCGACGCTGCTCCTGCCGCTGCCGCTTCTGCCGCAGCATCGGCTGCCAGCGCCCACTAATTCAGGAGAATATTAATGGCCCGTTTTTTCATTGACCGCCCGATTTTTGCCTGGGTGGTCGCGATCGTCATCATGCTTGCCGGCGTGATTTCGATCCTCAGCCTGCCGATCGCGCAGTACCCGAGCATTGCCCCGCCGTCGATTTCGATCAGCGGCTCCTACCCTGGCGCCTCCGCCAAGACCGTGGAAGACGCGGTCACCCAGGTCATCGAACAAAAGATGAAGGGCATCGACGGCTTGCGTTACATGTCCTCGTCGAGCGATGCGACTGGCGGCATCAGCATTACGCTGACGTTTACCAGCGGCACCAATCCCGATATCGCCCAGGTGCAGGTACAGAACAAGCTGCAGCTGGCCACGCCACTGCTGCCGACGGCTGTCACGCAACAGGGTCTCGTCGTCTCGAAAGCGACGAAGAACTTCCTGATGGTGTTCGGCTTCATTTCCGAAAACGGCAAGATGGACCAGACCGACTTGAGCGACTATGTGGCCGCCAACGTCGTCGATCCGCTCAGCCGCGTGCCGGGCGTGGGCGACGTGACCCTGTTCGGTTCGCAGTACGCGATGCGCATCTGGCTCAATCCGGCCAAGCTGCAAAGTTTCAACCTGACCCCGGCGGACGTGATCACGGCCGTGCAGGCGCAGAATGCGGAAGTGTCGGCCGGTGAGCTGGGCGGCACGCCGTCCATCAAGGGCCAGCAGCTGAACGCTACCGTGTCGGCGCAAAGCCGCTTGCAAACGGTGGAGCAGTTCGGTGCCATCTTGTTGAAAACCACGACCGACGGCGCCATGGTGCACCTGAAGGACGTGGCCAGCATGGAACTGGGCCGCGAGAACTACAACACCGTGGCCCGCTACAACGGCCATGCGGCAACCGGCGTGGCGATCAAGCTGGCGACGGGCGCCAACGCGCTCGATACGGCCAATGCGGCGAAAGCCATGCTGGGCAACCTGAGCAAGCAATTCCCTGAAGGCATGAGCTACCAGGTGGCGTTCGACACGACCCCGTTCGTGAAACTGTCGATCGAAGAAGTGGTCAAGACCCTGGTCGAAGCCGTCATCCTGGTGTTCCTGGTGATGTATCTGTTCCTGCAGAACTTCCGCGCCACCCTGATCCCGACCATGGCCGTGCCGGTCGTGCTGCTCGGTACCTTCGGCATCCTGAATGCGTTCGGCTATTCGATCAATACGCTGACCATGTTCGCCATGGTGCTGGCCATCGGTCTGCTGGTCGATGATGCCATCGTGGTGGTGGAAAACGTCGAGCGCGTGATGAGCGAAGAGGGCTTGTCGCCGCTGGAAGCGACGCGCAAGTCCATGACGCAGATCACGGGCGCGCTGGTCGGTATCGCCATGGTGCTGTCGGCCGTGTTCGTGCCGATGGCCTTCTTCGGCGGTTCGACGGGCGTGATTTACCGCCAGTTCTCGATCACGATCGTCTCGTCGATGGTGCTGTCCGTCATCGTCGCGCTGGTGTTTACGCCAGCCCTGTGCGCCACCTTGCTCAAACCGGTCGAAAAAGGCCATCACGCGACGAACAAGGGTTTCTTCGGCTGGTTCAACCGCAGTTTTGATAGCAGCAGCAACAAATACCAGGGCCTGGTCGGCAGCATGATCCGCCACCGCGCCCGTTCGATGCTGTTGTACGTGTTGTTGCTGGCTGGCCTGGTGTTCGTCTTCATGCGCCTGCCAACCTCCTTCCTGCCGGAAGAAGACCAGGGCATCCTGTTTACGCAGATTCAATTGCCGACGGGCGCCACGCAAGAGCGCACCCTGAAAGTGATCGAACAGGTCGAAGACCACTTCATGAACAGCGAGAAAGACAACGTCGCTTCCGTGTTTGCCGTCGCCGGTTTCAGCTTCGGCGGTAACGGCCAGAATACGGGTATCGCCTTCGTGCGCCTGAAAGACTGGTCGCTGCGCAAGGACGTGGCGCAAAAAGCGCCGGCCGTGGCCGGTCGCGCCATGGGCAAGTTGTTGCAGATCAAGGATGCGATGGTGTTTACGTTTGCACCGCCTGCCGTGCTGGAACTGGGTAACGCCACCGGTTTCGACATGCAGCTGCAGGATATCGGCGGTGTCGGCCATGACGCCCTGATGGCGGCGCGTAACCAGTTGCTGGGCATGGCGTCGCAGAATCCGGCCATGGTCGGTGTGCGCCCGAACGGCCAGGAAGATACGCCGCAGTACAAGATCGACATCGACCAGCAAAAAGCGACCGCGCTGGGCTTGCAGATCTCGGAAATCAACCGCGTGCTGAGCGTCGGCTGGGGTAGTTCGTATGTGAACGACTTCCTCGACCGTGGCCGCGTGAAAAAAGTGTTCATCCAGGGCGATGCCAGTTCGCGCATGCTGCCGGAAGACTTGAACAAGTGGTTCGTGCGCAATACCGCTGGCCAGATGGTGCCGTTCTCGGCCTTCGCCACCGGCAAGTGGATTTACGCCTCGCCACGCCTGGAACGCTACAACGGCTTGCCGTCGGTGGAGATCCTGGGTACGCCGGCGCCGGGCCAGAGCACGGGCGCCGCCATGAACGCGATGGAAGAAATGGTCGCCAAGCTGCCGCCTGGCATCGGCTTCAGCTGGACCGGCGTATCGCTGGAAGAGCGCGAATCCGGTTCGCAGACGCCGCAGCTGTACGCGCTGTCGCTGCTGATCGTGTTCCTGTGCCTGGCTGCGCTGTATGAAAGCTGGTCGATTCCGTTCTCCGTGCTGCTGGTGGTACCGCTGGGCGTGATCGGCGCCGTGCTCGGTACGTGGATGTTCGGCTTGTCGAACGACGTGTACTTCCAGGTGGGCTTGCTCACGGTGGTGGGCCTGTCGGCGAAGAATGCGATTCTGATCGTCGAATTCGCCAAGGAAATGCAGGAATCGGGCATGTCGCTGCTGGACGCGACCTTGCATGCGGTGCGTCTGCGTCTGCGTCCGATCCTGATGACCTCGATTGCCTTCGGCCTCGGCGTGTTGCCACTCGCCATTTCCAGCGGCGCCGGTTCCGGCAGCCAGAACGCCATCGGTATTGGCGTGCTGGGCGGCATGTTGACGGCCACGTTCCTCGGTATCTTCTTCGTGCCGGTGTTCTTCGTGCTGGTGCGCGGCTTCTTCTCGAAGCCGGACGCGCCCGCCACGCCGGCGACGCCTGGTTCGCCAGCCGTCACGCTTTCTAAGGATGCGCATTAATATGAAAAAAACGCTACTCTCCATGGCGGCACTGGCCTTGCTGGCCGGTTGCAGCCTGGCTCCCACGTACGAGCGTCCGGCAGCGCCGGCGCCCACGGCGTGGCCGACCGGTCCTTCCTACAAGGCCGACACGGCCGCCGCCGACGCCAAGCCGGTGGCGGACATCGCCTGGCGCGAGTTCTTTGCCGATGCGCGTTTGCGCCAGGTACTGGAACTGGCGCTGGCCAACAACCGCGACCTGCGCGTCTCGATCCTGAACATCGAGAAGGCGCGCGCCACCTACGGCATCGAACGCGCCGCGCTGATCCCGACCCTGTCGGCGTCCGGTGGCCAGTCGGCCACGCGCATCTCGAAAAACCAGAGCGCCACGGGCGAAGCGTCCATCAATCGCCAGTACACGGCGAACCTGGGCGTGTCGGCCTACGAGCTGGATTTCTTCGGCCGCGTGCGCAGCCTGTCCGACAGCGCTCTGGAGCAATACCTGGGGACGGAAGAAGCACGCCGTGCACAGCAGATCAGCCTGGTGGCCGAAGTGGCCAGCACCTATCTGAACCTGGTGGCCGACCAGCAGCGCCTGCGCGTGGCGCAAGATACCTTGAAGAGCCAGCAGTCGTCGTATGACCTGGCCGTGCGCCGCTTCAGTGCCGGTGCCACCTCGGGCCTGGACAAGTACGATGCCCAGACCAGCGTCGAGTCGGCCCGTTCCGACGTGGCCGTCTACACGAGCCAGGTTGCGCTGGATCAAAACGCGCTGGTCCTGCTGGTGGGCGGCCCTGTGCCGGCCGACCTGCTGCCGCCAGCCGAGTTCGGCGCCGTGACGGCCCTGGCGGACATTCCGTCCGGCGTGCCGTCGGATGTGCTACAACGCCGTCCCGACGTGCTGGCGGCCGAGCGCACCTTGCGCGCGGCCAATGCCAACATCGGCGCGGCGCGCGCGGCCTTCTTCCCGCGCATTTCGCTGACGGCGACGGCGGGTTCGGTCAGCGACAACCTGTCCGGCCTGTTCAAGGCGGGCAGCGGCACGTGGAGTTTCTTGCCGCAGATCAGCTTGCCGATCTTCGATGGCGGCGTGAACCGCGCCAACCTCGATATCGCCAAGGTGCAGCGTGAAATCTCCGTGGCGCAATACGAAAAGGCGATCCAGATCGCCTTCCGTGAAGTGTCCGATGCGCTGGCCCAGCGCGGCACCATCGACGAGCGCCTGCAATCGCAGGTCTCGCTGGTCGAGGCGTCGACGAAGAGCTACACCATCCATGACGCGCGTTACAAGCAGGGCGCCGAGTCCTACCTGAACGCCCTGGTGGCCCAGCGCGCGCTGTACACGGCGCAGCAAAGCCTGATCACGGCGCGCCTGGCCAAGTCGACCAACCTGGTGACCTTGTACAAGGTGCTGGGCGGCGGTTGGCAGCCTGAGCAGACAGCCGTCGCGGCGGCTGGCGGCGCCCAATAATCACGGGGACGCCGACGCCGGCCTTGCCCTTGTCCGCAAGGGCAGGGCCGGCGCGCTACTGGAAAATCATGAACCAAGTTGAAAAGAAGCATCCGGATCCCGAGCGCGCCAACACGCGGCGCAAGCAGGTGCTCGATGCGGCCGAAAGCTGTTTCAGCCGCCGCGGCTTCCACGGCGCCAGCATGGCCGAGATCTCGAAGGCGGCCGGCATGAGCGCGGGCCATATCTATAATTATTTTGACAGCAAGGATGCGATCATCGCCGCCTTCGTCCTGAAGAATATGGAGCGTGTCACCAACCTGATGCAGGATCTTGCGCAGCGCGAAGATCCGCTACAGGCCGTGATCGACAATGCTGGCGAGCATGTGCTGGAGAGTCTGGACCCGAAAACGTGGGTGATGCCGCTGGAGATTTTTGCCGAAGCATCGCGCAATCCCGTGATTGCTGAAATGTTGCATTGCGCGGACGTGCGCTCGCGCAAGCTGTTTCTCTCCATCATCCGGGATGCGCGCATCAAGCGCGGCTTGCCGGCTGACGAAGAGATGCTGGAAGGGCGGCTCAATACCATGATCGCCATGTACCAGGGCTTGCCCGTGCGGGCGGTGCACAATCCCGACATGAAGGTCGAACCCCTGATCGCCGGTTTCCGCATCGTCCTGACGGCGTTGCTGCTGAACGAATAGGGCGCCTGGACGGGCCATGCAAAAAAGTTTGCGCAGTTCGATATGAATCATGCGCAAAGCATGGCAAAAACCTAAAAGCCTCTGCTATAATTCCCACCTCGTCGGGGCGTAGCGCAGCCTGGTAGCGTACATGCATGGGGTGCATGGGGTCGGAAGTTCGAATCTTCTCGCCCCGACCATTAGATTCAAGGACTTACGGCGCAAGCTGTATGAAACCCGGTACCGTATATTGGACATTGGTCTGGTATCGGTGCCGGGTTTTTCCGTTTATGGGACGTATGATTTGCTCATTGCTTCAAGTCAATGACTACTACCCGCAGCCATTAGTTGTTAAGAGGTTTATTTTTCTGTAACCCTTTTACCTAGAATTGTATCCATGACGATTTTTTACCACGATGTTGATCCTTTAGCATTTCAGTACCAAGTACTTGGTGTGGCTAAGGAAATGAAATTTCGCCTCACAGAATTGATTGAAGCCAGTAGCCGTGAGATTGCGCTCTATCAGTTAGCGATGGAGAGTGGGCGTCCTAGTGAGGAAGCTAATGAACCAAGAGAAAATGTTTTCGCTTACCGATTCGGCTCATTGATCGCATTATTGCAAACATTTCGTGACGCGCTAATTGGAGCGCTGGGAAAGACAGCCGATATTAGTTCACTCGAAATTGATGTTCCACATGCAGAGCTATTTCGGAATTTGCGTAACGCCCTTGTCCACGACGGTTATCAACCTCTCAACCTTTGGGTAGAAGGTCGCTACTATTTCCCGGTAAATATAAGGCGCACGGGAATGGGGGGGAAGGTAGTGCTGATTGACGCACCCGCGGAAGACATAGAGACGTTGGCTCTGCAGTATGTAAGTGGATATGGCTTGCGTCTTGCGATTCTGCTTGAAACACTGCCGCCACAGCAAAGACTGCAGGGGCCTCAGCGAGACTATGATTGGTTCCAAGCGGCCAGTAAACATCCAGCGGTAGAAAAAATGAAAATTATGATGGAGCTACCGAGCCGGGACAAGTGGCCCGTCCCTCCAACGGATGAGCGCCATCCGATTGATGTAGCGGCAAGTCAGCTTCGCGAGCTTATTAAAACTTGCGAAACTCGACTATCTACGCTTGATTTGCTACGAACCTATCCGTTCCCTTAAAGGCGTGCCGATTTTATCTGAATGAGTTAGCCGTTGTTCAGTTTCACAGAGTATCATTTGTTATTGAGAGTTCCGAATGACGTAAGCTGAAAGGCAAATGTTATGAGTCGGAGCGATGTTGCACGCTTGACAGTGTATGTCTCCTTCGGGCGGAAGTAGCCATTCAACATTCACTGCGGATGGCGGCTATTTGCGAAACTTGGCCCTTACTTAAGCCATGGTAGTGCCATAGGAATCTCGGAAACATCCGCAATCACTTCTTTGATGTAAATATCCGTGGTCTTGCCTGACGTGTCCACCAGGCGCTTTTGAATGTCGCTGCGGTTCTCGACGCGCCGTGCCGCATCGATGGCCGCCAGGGCCTGGATATCGCGAAATACCACATCATCCCTTATACCATGCGCTCCTTTGCGCGATCCCACATAGAACTGAGGCCGGAGCGGGTGTAGGCGCCGCCTTTTTACATCGGGAACACGAATTGGCTGATTAGCCCATACTCGATTTTCTGTCCACGGGCGCGGGCGATCACTTCGGCAATCTCAGGCGTGACGACGATATCTACAGCATTGCCGCTGGTTTTTGTGTCTTGCTTAGCTTGATCCTGATCCACCCATCCTCAATCTGTGATTTTTTTAGCATGCGGATATCGATGCCATGCGTCCACAGTAGGTAGGACATATCGATGATGCAGGCGAACATCGGGCCGCTGAATTCGGGTGCGTCAAATTCCTGCGAGTACAGGGCCGATACGATGATGCCGCGCGTCAGGTCGCCGCCGGGGGAAAGACGATCACCTGTTCGCCGACTGTGGGGCCGACTAGGTACGGGGGCTGCCGGCGGGTCGTGTGGCCATTTCAGGCATTCGGTGATGAGTGTCGGCCCTAGCCGCACGCGCGCCTTGATCCCTTTGACATCGGCGATTGTGCCCAGGCGAATCAGGTTTTGCAGCAAGCGGGAGAGGTCAAACAGGTTGGCGTTCATGCCGTGCATGTTGCCGAAGTCCGCGTGCGGATGCACGCGGGGGCAGGTTGATAAGCGGCTTAACGACTATGGCAGCCAGTAAGGCGTAAGCTTATATTTCGCAAATAGGGGGCGATGTGGCGGGTGTCCGCTTTCACCTGACCTATGATGGCTTTCGCATAAAAAACTCCGCAAGTTTCTCAACCGTTGGAATTTTATCTAAAACCTTATCTGTTATGGATTTAATAATTTCGCTATTCAAAGCATCAGATGTTGGACTAATGGAATTCTTCTTATCGTACAGTCGAATAGGGTTTTGGCCAAAATTTTCAATCGAGATGGATAGTAGCTGGCTAAGTAGTTCTCTATCAATATTAGACGTTTCGGTCTTGAATCCCTCAAAAGATAAAGCTGTAGCCTCCTTAAAGGCGTAATCTTCCCGCACCTTTTCTATATAGGAGTACCTTGATCCACTAAAATAGCCTAACCAGATTAAAGGAATAGTCATTGGTAGTTCAATCAGAAGGTGCTCATAAAGATTAGCTCCATTCCTTCCAATCAAATTGGGGAAAATTACAAAACCGCCAAGACTGCACAAGCCTGCAATAGCTGCGAGAAAAATTCCGCCCCAGATATATAAAGGCATATCAAGGTCTTTTCGGCGATTCTCAAATGCTTTCGCAAGACCAACTCGATTTGCGGCGGCCAAGGTGTTTTCGATCAGCGTCGCTTGCTCGATAGAATTTTTTGCTGCACTTCCTAATTCATCATGAAGCCTATCCAAGTCTTCGCGCTTCTTATCGAGATGACCTATCGATTCGGTGATTGCACCAAGCGATACATTGGTTTTAATAGTAAGGTCATTCAAGTCACTTGAGGTAGATGCAATTTTTCCGGCCAAAACCTCCGTTTCATCTCTTCGTAGCCTGACTGTTTCGACCGACCGCTCAAGTGTTGTTGCTAGCTCTAAGCTGCGATTCCTCATGTCTGTTAGCTCTTTGTGTAGTGTGTCGACTTGGTTTTTCTCAGTTTTTAGCGTTATTGCCTGGTCGTAAAGAACTTTTACAGCGAGCCGCTCCTCATCACTAACCTTTTTCGTTACTGAAAACATATTTCGTTGTATTAAAGTGCTCCGCCAACTCTGTAATGTTGAAACAATAGGAGGAATGTGTCCGGCGGCATTTCCAGGAATGTTTGCGAACCATGAAATAAAATTCGGTAAATTACCTTCGACATTTATTTCATTATAAATATATTGGCGGTCAAAGTTGTCGAAAACTTTCCCAAATAAATTATCTTCTTGGAGGAATGCTATCTGTTCCTCCAAGTATTTAGTGATGTCAATTTTTTTAACGTGCGGCAGACCGAAAGGTGTAAAGTCCTCAGGTATATTGTTGCTATTGGCAGCCCATTGGTATTGAATTTGTTGAAAAATACTGATCGCTTTTTGCATATTATTTTAAATTTAAAGTGGTTGAGATGATGATTGTGGAATTGCATTTTATTGTGATCTATTAAATACTGATATAGTTGCAGATCCTCACTAAATCTCTTGATTTTAACGTCTACTACCAGCCTTTAGCGCTAGCTAATTTAATTAGAGGCTAGGGATGAAGAGACGCAAAATCGGTAAATCGAGTTATTTAAGTACGAAATTTCGCTCCATGACAGTTCAGAAACAGCGGTAATCGACCCGAATTATCATTCGGGAAGCCTTTTTGACTACATTTGATACAGAGGTGCACACCGATTTCTGGTTTCTTTCTGTTGCTGGACATAAATTCCAAATTTGTAAGAGTGCAGTCCTTTACGGATAAACCTAGGCGGGCTATTGCCTTAGGTTCTTTGTTCACGGTCTGCTTTTGGCTGCCGATTGAAAGCTACCGGGCGAAGGCTTGGTGATTTTTTATCTCTTGCGATTAATTGTTTTTTTCTGCTTCATAGGCAACGGAACGTAATCTCTGTTTTTGGAAAATCCCCTAGGATGAACGGCGGTTCAGAATCTTTTGGCATAATTATTTGGGCGGTCTTACCTTTGCTATTGCAGAACTGACCCGCTTCGCCAATCGCCTCTGCCTTGAGTGACCCCATGCCAGAGAATCCGGTAGCGGCTTGCTTCAATACAAAATAAGTGGCTGGCCCCATGGAAAAAATGCCAGAATTATTCGCGCAGCCAGACAATACGATCATGCCAAGCATCACTAAATTTTTTCACTTATTTACCCTCATTTTAACAATCGTTTTTTT
Source organism: Janthinobacterium sp. NKUCC06_STL (assembly GCF_019345455.1). NCBI lineage: Bacteria > Pseudomonadati > Pseudomonadota > Betaproteobacteria > Burkholderiales > Oxalobacteraceae > Janthinobacterium > Janthinobacterium sp. NKUCC06_STL. The sequence goes on along the minus strand of NZ_JAHKQY010000001.1, from coordinate 700,693 downwards.
CCCGAACTGCCATTCGACTACTAGTAATCCAGAAAATTTTAGTTGAATGTCGGCTATTAGTTGGCATTATGCGACTCTAACTCACTTGATAACTAATGTCAGTTGAAGTTTGCATTGATGCGTCTTAGTTTTTTTCGATGTGACGCAGCAAGGATTCGCGTATCGACGTCCGACCCATTCCACTCAAGCTCAGCAGCGGCTGCTCCGGATACTTGTCTGCCGGCCTTTTTTTCACGCGGTCTGGCTTGCCAAATTGATGCACATCCGCCACGCGTGCCACCCAGCCAAAGAACCCGACCTCGATCTAGTCGCCAGTGGCCTTCACTTTCAGGTGTCTGGCAGTGCGAATCTTGGCGAAACATGGCCGCCTTCTGTCGTTTGATGCGCCCTTTCTTCCCCCTTGAGTTCTTTACGTTTCTTGCGTGCCGCATAAGGAAGATGGCGGCAGCCATACGAGCCAGGGAAATATCGACACGGTGCGCACCACCGCACCGCTCCCCCCAACCCTCACATTCATAAAAAAGCTTGACCTTCCAAGTGTGTCAGGTCGGATAAAGGTCATGGGAGTTGTTTCAGCTCAACAAAACCATGTCGACTCCAGTCGCGAAAGGCACAATGATGAAAGTCACACCAATAATCCTGATCCCCGCGGTGCTGGTCACCGCGCTTGCCGTCAGCGGATGCAAGCAGACGGCATCGCCTGCCGCTGCGGCCAAGCCGCCCGGCGTTCCCGTTGCCGAAGTGGTCGTTCGCCAGGCAACACCGTACGTCGAGTTCAACGGCTCGCTGACCGCCGTCAAGCGGGTTGAGCTGCGCCCGCAGGTGGCTGGCTACCTGCAGGACGTGAGCGTGCCGGAAGGGCGCTTTGTCGAGAAGGGCAGCAAGCTCTTTGTGATCGATCCGCGCGTGTTCCAGGCGGCGGTGCATGCCGCCACGGCGCGCCTGCGCGAGGCTGAGGCGGCATCGATGCTGGCGCAGACCGAGCATGAACGGGCCGAACAGCTGTTCGCCACGAAGATTGTCGCGCGCGACCGTCTCGACGTGGCGACGGCGGCGCTGCATGCGGGCAAGGCACAGGTCGACGCCGCCAGGGCCGCGCTCGACGCCGCGCAGCTGGAACTCGGTTTCACGCGCGTCACGGCACCGATCAGCGGAAGAGTCGGCCAAGTTCTCGTCACCGAGGGCAACTACGTCGCCAGCGGCGTGACACCCCTGACGACGATCGTTTCCGTCGATCCCCTGCACGTGTATTTCGATGTCGATGAACGCACCTATTTGCGCTCGCTCGCCGCCGGCCGCGCCAGCGCCACTGCGCGTGGGGCGCAGGCCGCCAAGGTGATGGTGGCGCTGGCCACGGACAAGACATATCTACGTCCCGGCCGTGTCGATTTCCTGGCCAACGCCGCCGATCGCGGGACGGGTACGGTGCGCGTCCGCGCTGTGGTCGACAATCCCGATGGAAAACTGACGCCCGGCCTGTTTGCCAAGGTCAGGCTGGAGACGGGGGCACAGCAAGCCAGGGTGCTGGTGTCCGATCAATCGATAGGCACGGACCAGGGGCGCCGCTATGTGCTGGTGGTCGGCAAAGGCGACAAGACGGAGTTCCGTCCCGTCGAGCTTGGCCCGATGGTCGACGGTTTGCGCGTGATCGAGCAGGGGCTGCAGCCCGGCGAGCGCATCGTCGTCAAGGGCCTCGTGCGCCCTGGCATGCAGGTGACGCCGCAGCCGGCCGGCATCGACGGCACGCCCATTGCCGTGCCGAAAACGTCGGGAGCCGCGTAATGTCCTTCCCACGTTTCTTCATCGATCGCCCGATCTTTGCCATCGTCCTTTCGGTCCTGATGGTGCTCGCCGGCATCGTCGCTTTCTTCCAGATGCCGCTCAGCGAATATCCCGCCGTGACGCCGCCGACCGTGCAGGTCAGCGCCGCCTATCCTGGCGCCAATCCCAAGGTGATCGCCGAAACGGTGGCGGCGCCGCTTGAGCAGGCCATCACCGGGGTCGAGGGCATGCAGTACATGTCGTCGCAATCGGCAACCGACGGCCGCATGACCCTGACCGTCACTTTCGCGCAGGGAACGAATGCCGACATGGCGCAGATCCAGGTGCAGAACCGGGTCGCGCGCGCGCTGCCGCGTTTGCCTGAAGAAGTGCAGCGCCAGGGCGTCGTCACGCAGAAAACCTCGCCGGATATCCTGATGGTGGTGCACCTGCTGTCGGCCGACAAACGCTACGATCCGTTATACATTTCGAATTACGCCTACCTGCAGGTGCGCGACGAGCTGTCGCGCATCCCCGGCATCAGCGACGTCCTTGTCTGGGGCGCGGGCGAATACAGCATGCGGCTGTGGCTCGACCCGAACCTGATCGCCGCACGCGGCCTGACGGCCGGCGAAGTGATTGCCGCCGTGCGCGAACAGAACGTGCAGGTGGCCGCCGGTTCCGTCGGCCAGTCGCCCGATTCCAGCGCCGCCTTCCAGGTGACGGTCAACACGCTCGGACGCTTGACCGACGAGGAACAGTTCGGCGACATCATCATCCGCACGGGCGCCGAAGGCCAGGTGACGCGTTTGCGCGACGTGGCCCGCATCGAGATGGGCGCCGACGCCTATGCGTTGCGCAGCCTGCTCGACGGCGAGCCGGCCGTCGCCTTGCAAATCATTCAAAGCCCCGGCGCCAATGCGCTCGACGTTGCGCAGGCGGTGCGCGATACCATGCAGCGGCTGGAGGAAAATTTCCCGGCCGGACTGAGCTCGCGCATCGCCTATGACCCGACGGTGTTTGTGCGTGCCTCGCTGGAGTCGGTGGCGACGACCTTGCTCGAGGCGATCATTCTCGTCGTCATCGTGGTGGTGCTGTTCCTGCGCAACTGGCGCGCGTCGCTGATTCCCCTGATGGCGGTGCCGGTCTCGCTGATCGGCACCTTCGCCGTCATGCACCTGATGGGGTTTTCGCTCAACACCCTGTCCCTGTTTGGCCTGGTGCTGTCGATCGGTATCGTCGTCGATGACGCCATCGTGGTGGTCGAGAACGTCGAGCGCCACATCGAAAATGGTGAAGAACCCAGGCAAGCCGCAAGGCGCGCCATGGACGAGGTCACGGGCCCCATCATCGCGATCACCTCGGTGCTCGCCGCCGTGTTCATTCCGACCGCCTTCCTGAGCGGCTTGCAGGGCGAGTTCTACCGCCAGTTCGCGCTGACGATCGCCATCTCGACCATCCTGTCGGCCGTCAATTCGCTCACGCTCAGCCCGGCGCTTGCCGGCCTCCTGCTCAAGCCACGCAAGGCCAAGGCCGGGGCCGAGGTCGTGCATGATCCGCGCAGCCTGCGTGGCCGCGCCGAGCGCCTGTTGCAGATGCTGGGCCGGCCGTTCCAGCGCGCGCCGGATGCCTATGGCAACACGGTGCGCAAAGTCGTCAGGGTCAGCGGCGTGGCCTTGCTCGTGTACGGCGGCCTGCTCGCGCTGACCTTCTTTGGCTTCAAGGCCGTGCCGCCGGGCTTCGTGCCGATGCAGGACAAATACTATCTGGTGGCGATCGCCCAGCTGCCCAACTCGTCATCGCTGGACCGTACCGACGCGGTCGCCAAGCAGATGTCGAAGATTGCGCTGGCCGAACCTGGCGTTGAAAGCGTCGTTGCCTTCCCCGGCTTGTCGATCAACGGCTTCGTCAACGTGCCGAACGCGGCCGTCATGTTCGTCATGCTCGACCCGTTCAAGGACCGCACGACGCCCGACCTCACGGCGAGCGCGATCGCGGCGCGCCTGCAGGCGAAATTCGCCGGCATTCCCGACGGTTTCCTCGGCGTGTTCCCGCCGCCGCCGGTCCCCGGCCTTGGCGCGACGGGCGGCTTCAAGATGCTGGTCGAGGACCGCGGCAGCGCCGGGCTCGATGCCCTGGTGCAGCAGACGCATATCCTGATGACCAAGGCAAGCGAGTCGGGCCAGGTGGCCGGACTCATGACCAGCCTGGACGTCAATGCCCCGCAGCTTGAGGTCGCCATCGACCGTACCCAGGTCAAGAGCCAGGGCGTGCGACTGGCCGACGTGTTCGAGTCGCTGCAGATCTATCTCGGTTCCCTCTACGTCAATGACTTCAACCGCTTTGGCCGGACCTACAAGGTGACGGCCCAGGCCGATGCGGAGCATCGCATGCAGGCCGAGGCCATCGGCCGCTTGCAGGTGCGTAACGCGGCCGGCGACATGCTGCCCTTGTCGTCGTTTGTCACCGTCACGCCCAGTTCCGGTCCGGACCGCGTGGTTCACTACAATGGCTATCCCTCGGCCGACATCTCGGGCGGCGCGATGCCAGGCGTCAGTTCGGGGCAGGCCGTGGCGGTCATGGAACGCATTGCCAAAGAGGTGCTGCCTGAAGGCATGAGCTTTGAATGGACGGATATTACCTACCAGCAAAAGCTGGCCGGCGATTCGGCGCTGTTCATCTTCCCGCTGTGCGTGCTGCTCGCCTATCTCATTCTTGCCGCGCAGTACAACAGCTGGCTGCTGCCGCTGGCCGTCCTGCTGATCGTGCCGATGTGCTTGCTGAGCGCGATCATCGGCGTGTGGCTGGCGGGCGGCGACAACAACATCTTCGTGCAGATCGGACTCATCGTGCTGGTCGGATTGGCCGCCAAGAACGCCATCCTCATTGTCGAGTTCGCACGTAGCCAGGAAATGGAAGGGGCCAGCGCGCTCGATGCCGTCATCGAGGCTTGCCGGTTGCGGCTGCGGCCCATCCTGATGACCTCGCTTGCCTTCATCGCCGGCGTCGTGCCGCTGGTGTTCGCCAGTGGCGCCGGCTCCGAGATGCGCCAGGCCATGGGCATCGCGGTGTTCGCCGGCATGCTGGGCGTGACACTGTTCGGCTTGTTCCTCACGCCCGTGTTTTATGTGGTGATGCGCGCCCTGGCGGTCCGCTTCGAACGCCACACGCCAATTACCAAGACAAGCATGGACAGGAGCACGACATGAATAGCCCGTATCAAACAATTGTAGTTTCATTGAGTGGGCTCACCTTGCTGGCCGGCTGCGCGGTCGGCCCCGATTATGCGACGCCTTTGCCGCCGCCGCTGTCCGCATCGCAGTTTTCCGGCAGCTTGGGCCAGAGCCACGCCGGTCTCGTGCCGGGGGCGGTCGAGGTGGAGTGGTGGCGCAGCTTCGACGACCCGGTGCTCGTCACCCTGATCCAGCGGGCGCTGGCGGCAAACCATGACGTCGGCATCGCTGCCGCCCGGCTCGCGCAGGCAAAAGCCCTGCTGCGCGAAGACAGGCAAGGCTTCCTGCCGCAGGGTGGCGCCGCGCTCGGGTATGAGAAGCGCCGCCTGAGCAAGGCCGAAACGCTGCCCGGCCAGCCGCGCCACAGCGAAAGCTATCGCGGCGCCGTCGACGCTTCATGGGAAGTCGACCTGTTTGGCCGCGTGCGGCGCTCCGTGGAGGCGGGCCAGGCGCAGGCGGGCTCGCGCGAAGCCTTGCTGCGCGGCGTGCAGGCGGGCGTGGCCGCCACGGTGGCGGCTACCTGGTTCGAGCTGGGCGGCATCGAGGCTGAACTCGCTGTCGTTGCCAGCATCGTGCAAAGCCAGCGCGACAGCCTGGCTCTCGTTGAGCGCATGCTGAGCGCAGGCTCTGCCAGCGAGTTCGACCGCCTTCGCGCCGAGGCCTTGCTGCGCTCGGTGGAGGTGGCCGCGCCCGAGCTGGAGCGCCGCCGCGCGGCCTCTGTCAACGCGCTGGCGGTCCTGCTTGGTGAAGTGCCGCAGACGTTCAGCCTTCCCGCCGCCCCGCCTGCAGGTGACGCGCTGACGGTGCGGACGATTGCCGTGGGCGACCCTGCCGGGCTGCTCGCGCGGCGCGCCGATATTGCGGCAGCCGAGCGCAACCTGGCTGCCGCGACCGCCCGCATCGGGGTGGAGACGGCTGGCCTGTATCCCGACGTCCAGGTAACGGGGTCCATCGGACTCGTCGCGGGCAGCCTCGATGCCATGGGCGACGCTGGCATGCAGTCGAGCTTGCTCGGCCCCGTCATTCGCTGGAATCTGCTCGACACGGGGCGCGTGCGCGCCCGCATCGCCGCCAGCGAGGCGCGCACCCGGGAGGCCCTGCTTGTCTATGATCAGACCGTCCTGCGCGCACTGCAGGAAACGGACGATGCCTTCAAAGCCCATGGCACGGCAGGCAGCACGCTTGGCTTGCGGCTGCTGGAGGCGGCGGCAAATCGCGAGGCTGCGCATCTTGCCAGGCTACAGTTTTCCGCAGGCGCAGGCCTCTACCTGGAGGTGCTCGAAGCGGAGCGGGCCGACTTTGCCAGCCGGCGTGCGCTGGCCGTCGCGCGCACCAACCAGCGCCTTGCCGTTGTCAGCATCTACAAGGCGCTGGGCGGCGGCTGGGAGATCTGCGCGCAGGCAAGCTACGACTGTGATGGCGCCGGGTCGCTTCCGCGGACGACGCAACTCGCCGGCAGGCCGTGACCTGACTGCGTCCGAGCAGCATGCCGGGCCGACCCTGTTGATACACGGCGGCCCGGGTCTTGCGCCTTTTGCTTGACCATCCCTGCGTTGTAAGCCAAATACTCCATATCAATCGCAATACGCGGGAAATTGATCTGGAGAACGTCAATGCAACAATTTATACCTGATCCGAAAAGATGGGCTGCTCTGGCCTTGCTGTGCGCCGCGCAGTTCATCGTGATCCTCGATACGTCCATCATCGGTGTGGCACTGCCCGCCATGCAGCGGGACCTCGGCTTCAGCGCCAGCGGGCTGAGCTGGATCTTCAATGCCTATGTCATCGCCTTTGGCGGCCTGCTGCTGCTGGGAGGGCGGCTGGGCGACCTGCTTGGCGCCCGCCGCATTTTTACGGGCGGATTTGCCATACTGACCGCCGCTTCGCTGCTGGCCGGGCTGGCACACAGCCAGGAAATGCTGCTTGCCGGCCGTGCACTGCAGGGAGTGGGCGCCGCATTGATCGCACCGTCCGCCCTGACGATCATCATGCGCCTTTTCGGGCATGACGGCGCGGAACTGGGCAAGGCATTCGGCTTCTGGGGTGCGGCAGCTGCCGCAGGCGGCTCAGCCGGCGTGTTTCTGGGCGGCGTGATTACCGAATGGATGGCGTGGCAGTGGACTTTCCTGATTAACGTGCCGCTCGGCCTGCTCGTGCTGGCCCTGATTCCAGCCGTGCTCCGCAAGTCTGCGCGCAGCAGCGGGGCCATCGACTGGTTTGGCGCGATCAGCGTCACTGGCGCGCTGGTCAGCCTGGTGTATGCCATCGTCACCATCGAATCTGTCGGGTCTGGCTCCGTGCCGGTTTTGCCGATGTCGGCCGGACTGTTCGTCGTCTTCCTGATCAGCCAGTTCGTGCGACGCGAACCGCTGCTTCCTCTGGGCATCTTCAAGACGCGGAACTTGGCAGCAGGCAATGTTGTGATGGCGCTGCTTGGCGCTGCCTGGATCCCGCTCTGGTTCTTCCTGAACCTGTATCTGCAGCAAATTCTTGGTCTGTCGGCGCTCGCCAGCGGCTTGGCGCTCCTGCCCATGACCATGACGATCATGGTCGTGATGGTGGGATTTTCCGGCAAGCTGATAGGACGGTTTGGCGTCAAGTCCAACCTTGTGCTTGGCTTGTTCCTGATGGCTGGCGCACTGCTCATGTTTGCGAAGCTTCCGCTGAACGGCTCCTATGTGACGCACGTTCTCCCGGCCTCCATGCTGGCCGCCCTGGGGATGGCCCTGGCGTATATTCCGACGACGATGACAGGCATGGCCGGCGCCAGGCCTGAGGAAACAGGCCTCGCATCAGGCCTGATCAATACGAGCTACCAGATCGGCTCTGCCATCGGTCTCGCCATCATGGTTGTGCTCTCGACCTCCGGCATCGGTCACGGCACCGGGCACACTGCCGAAGGCATGCTGGCGGGTTTCCAGGCGGCATTCTTGGGAGCTGGTGTCGCCGCTGGCCTGGCCGCGTTCGCGGCACTGGTCTTCGTTGGATCTGCTGGTCCGCAACGCGAGGTAGCCGCGGGCTAGCGCGGCTTCAGCGAACGCACATGCACGGCATGCATCATCGGCCGTGCATTTCATCGCCCGTTTCCGCCATCCTGTGCCTGGATTTCCGTCTCCTGTCGCTGTAGTCAACCTGGCAATACGGGTTTGGCCTATGATTTACTGGCACGTGCACGTGTGACGTTTCCCTTCATTCATCAACCATGAGGTGTCCATGATTCGCTATGTCCTGCCTGTCCTGTTGTTCGCCGGCGCACTGCCGGCGCACGCCCAAGCCCCCGTCAAGGAAGCGCCGCTGATCGAGCGGGCCAAGCTGTTCGGCAATCCCAGCAAGTCCGGTGGCAAGCTCAGTCCCGACGGGCGGTGGCTGTCGTGGATCGCGCCGCGCGATGGCGTGCTCAATGTGTGGGTGGCGCCGGCCAATGATCTGGCGCAGGCGCGCCCGCTGACGGAAGAAAAGGTGCGGCCCATCCGCAGCAGCTTCTGGTCGCCCGATTCGACAACCCTGCTGTTCATCCAGGACAAGGGCGGCGATGAAAACTTCCTGCTGTACGGCGTGAACGTGGCGAGCGGCAAGCAGATCAATTACACGCCGTTCGAGAAGACGCGCGTGCGGATCGTGCAAATCAGCAGCAAGGTAAAGGACCGCATCCTCGTCGGCATCAACAACCGCGATGCGCGCTGGCACGACGTGCACAGCCTGGACCTGGCCAGCGGCAAGCTGACCCTGGTGCAGCAGAACGATGGCTATGGGGGCTATGTCGCCGATGAGCTGCTCAACTTGCGCATCGCCAGCAAGGCGCGGGCCGATGGCGGCATGCAGTATTTCCGCCTGAGCGATGGCAAGGTCGAGAGCACGCCGCTGGCTGAAGTCGATCTGGAAGATGCGCAGACGACGTCGCCGCTGGGCTTTACGGTCGACGGCAAGACCCTGTACTGGACCGATTCGCGCGGCCGCAATACTTCGGCGCTGCTGGCGCAGGACGTGGCCAGCGGCAAGACCACGGTGGTGGCGCAAGACCCGCGCACGGATATCGCCGATGCGCTGTACGACATGCGCACGGGCAAGGTGCAAGCCTATACCGTCAATTACCTGCAGCAGGAATATCTGCCGCTGACGGACGAGCTGAAAGCCGACCTGGCTTTCCTGAAGAAAAATACGAAGGGCCAGTTCACGGTGACGTCGCGCACGGATGCCGACGACAAGTGGCTGGTGGCAGTCGACGCCGTCACGGCGCCGCCATCGAGCTGGCTGTACGAGCGCAAAACCAAAAAGCTCACGCGTCTGTATGTGACACGTCCGGAACTGGAAGGCGCGCCGCTGGTGCCCATGCATGCGCAGCAGATCAAGGCGCGCGACGGCCTGACCCTGGTGTCGTATCTGACCTTGCCGCAGGCGTCGAAGGCGACGGCCGGCGGCAAGGCCACGCAGGCCGTGCCGATGGTGCTGCTGGTGCACGGCGGCCCGTGGGCGCGCGACACCTATGGCTACAATGGTTATCACCAGTGGCTGGCCAACCGCGGCTACGCCGTGCTGTCGGTGAACTTCCGCGGTTCGACGGGCTTCGGCAAGCAGTTCATCTCGGCCGGCGACCTGCAATGGGGCCGCAAGATGCATGACGACTTGCTCGACGCCGTGCAATGGGCGGTGCAGAGCGGCGTGACCACGGCCGACAAGGTGGCCATCATGGGCGGCTCGTATGGCGGTTACGCCACCCTGGCCGGCATGGCGTTTACGCCGACGACGTTTGCCTGCGGCGTCGACATCGTCGGCCCGTCGAACCTGTTTACCTTGCTGCAAACCATCCCGCCGTACTGGGAAGCGGGCAAGCAGCAGTTCTACAAGCGCATGGGCGACCCGACGACGGAAGAGGGCAAGGCGCTGCTGAAGGAACGTTCGCCGCTGAACTTTGCGCAGAACATCCAGCGCCCGCTGCTGATCGGTCAGGGCGCGAACGACCCGAGAGTCAACGTGGCCGAATCGGACCAGATCGTGGCGGCCATGGCGGCGAAGAATATTCCCGTCACGTATGTGCTGTTCCCGGACGAGGGCCATGGCTTTGCCCGGCCCGTGAACAACATCGCCTTCAATGCAGTGACGGAAAACTTCCTGGGACAATGCTTGGCTGGCCGTGCCGAGCCGATCGGCGCCACCCTGAAGGCATCCACCGCGCAGGTCAAGCACGGCGCCGAGTTTGCGCCGGGGTTGCAGCAAGCAATGCAGTAAGCGGCCACCAGGTGGCGCGGCCTGCCGGGCACCCAGTCTGGCAGGCCATGCTGCCCGCCGACAGGAAGTTATGGGCGGGTGGCTTGCAAAATGACAGTCTCCGGCGTTGCGTGCGTACAACTGACTTTGGGGTGCGCAAGGCCGGTTCGCTGCGGCCGTCGCCGATGAGCGGCTGGCATGACATACGTCGAGTGGGGCAATCCCACCTTCCCAAGGCCTTCTTTTTCTCATTTGTTGTTAATAAATACATCATTTCAACAATAATTCTTTTTCGTTAAAAAACTTCCCTATTTGATAATATTTTTGGAGTTGCTTTCTTTGTAAGTCGTAGTAGCATGGATTGACGCAAAGCAAGGTTCAATCATGCTGGGAAGCCATCTTCAGTCCTGTTGACGGTCGCTGTCATCGGCGTCAGGTTTGCCATGACCGATATCCGTACAAGGCCCAGCGCCAGGATAAATGTATCGAGGGAATACAAATGTTTCTAAATTTCATGAAATTTGGATGGTTAAACACGCCTGTCCGGGCTGTTGATTGTCTCGTTGCCGGAAACCTTGGCGCATCGGCTGCCCAGACCCTGGCGCGATCGTGGCTGACATGTCTGGCGGGAACTTTGCTATTTGTCTTGCTGTCCCTTTTTTCCAGCCAGGCTTCCGCCGCCAGTACCTGCCCCAGCCCGCGCGCCGTCAGCATCGTAGCGGGGGGGGAGTATTACGAGGATTACACCAATGCGCCTTGCTCCCAGTTCGGCCTGACGGGAACCCTGGTGGCGCCGCTGTATGGCACGCTGGAAGATTCAAATGCCACGAATGCCGTACGCTACAAAAATACAGTTCTCAGCGCGACCTCGGACACGTTTACCGTCAGGGACGATGTGGGGCAGCCCATCGTGTACAACGTCACGATCACCTCCGCCATCGTGCTGTCGCCGGCCACGGTGCCGAATGCCACGGTGGCCCAGGCTTACCCGACGACGACCTTGACGGCGACGGGTGGCGCGGCGCCATACACCTACACGGTCAGCGCTGGCGCCTTGCCGGCTGGCATGAGCTTGAGTGGTGGCGGTGTGCTGTCGGGTACGCCGACAGCGGGCGGCACCTTCAACTTCACCGTGCGCGCCACCGACTCGCTGGCCATCAATGGCACGCGTCCTTATACGCTGACGGTCTCCGCGCCCACCATCGCCATCCTGCCGACGACCCTGCCGGCAATGACATCCGGTCTCGCCTATAGCCAGACGATAGCCGCCAGCGGCGGAACCGGCACCTACACCTATGCCAGAACGGCCGGCAGCCTGCCGGCGGGCTTGACCCTGGCGGCGAACGGCACCCTGTCCGGCACGCCGACGGCGGCCGGAGCCTACAGTTTTACCGTCACCGCGACGGACAGCAGTACCGGCGCCGGCCCCTATTCGGGCGCGCGCGCCTATTCCGGCACGGTGGCGGCCGGTGCTCCGGTTGCCGGCGCCGTCAGCGCCACGGTGGCTTACGGCAGCAGCGCCAACCCCATTACCCTGAACCTGAGCGGCGGTGCGGCAACGTCGGTGGCCATCAGCTCCGGCGCATCGCACGGCACGGCGACGGCCAGCGGCACCAGCATCACCTACACGCCGACGGCAGGCTACGGTGGGCCGGACAGCTTTAGCTACACGGCCAGCAACGGCGTCGGTACCTCGGCGCCGGCCACCGTGACGATTACGGTGGCCGGCCCCACCATCGTCCTTGCGCCAAGCACCGTGCCTGCGGCAAGCGTAGGGACGGCGTATAGCCAAAGCGTGACCGCCGCGAACGGCACGGGGCCATACACTTACGCCATCAGCGCCGGTGCCTTGCCGGCCGGGCTCAGCCTGAATACCGCCACCGGCGCGCTGACGGGCACGCCGACGGCGGGCGGCGTCTTCAACTTTACCGTGCGGGCCACGGACAGTTCGGCGGGCAGCGGCCCGTATTCCGGTGCGCGCGCCTACTCGCTGACGGTGTCGGCACCAACCGTCACCATCGCACCGACGACCTTGCCGGCCATGACGGCAGGTCTCGCCTACAGCCAGAGCATTACGGCCGCCGGCGGCACGGCGCCACATAGCTACGCCATCACAGCCGGCAGCGTGCCGGCGGGCTTGACCCTGGCGGCGGACGGCACCTTGTCCGGCACGCCTGCGGCCACCGGGGCCTACAGTTTTACCGTCACCGCGACCGACAGCAGCGGCGGCGCCGGACCCTATTCGGGAGCGCGCGCGTATTCCGGCACGGTAGCTGTTGGTGCGCCCGTTGCCGGCGCCGTCAGCGCCACGGTGGCGTATGGCAGCAGCGCCAACCCGATCACCCTGAACCTGAGCGGCGGCGCGGCAACGTCCGTGGCCGTAGCCTCCGGCGCCTCGCACGGTACGGCAACGGCCAGCGGCACCAGCATCACCTATACGCCGACGGCCGGTTACGGCGGCAGCGACAGCTTTACCTATACTGCCACGAATGGCAGCGGCACGTCGGCGCTGGCCACGGTGACCATTACCGTGGGCGCGCCCACTGTCAGCCTGACGCCGGTCAGTTTGCCCAATGCAGCGGCGGAAACGCCGTATAGCGCGACCCTCACGGCGACGGGCGGCATGGCGCCATACACCTACAGCGTCAGCGCCGGCAGTCTGCCTGCCGGCTTGAGCCTGAACAGCGCCACGGGCGTGCTGTCGGGTACGGCGACCGTGGCGGGCAGCTTTACGTTCAGCCTGCGCGCCAGCGACAGCAGCACGGGCACGGGCGCGCCGTTCAGCGCGACCAACAGCTATACCCTGGCCATCGCAGCGCCAACCTTGACCCTGACGCCGGCCAGCCTGGCGGCGATCCGCGCCGGCGACGCGTATAGCCAGACATTCACGGCCGGCGGCGGCGTTGCGCCCTACGTCTACTCCTTGAGCGGCGGCGCCTTGCCGACCGGCCTGGTGCTCAATGCGGCGACGGGTATCGTCAGCGGCACGCCGACCGTGGCGGGCAGCTTTGCCTTTACCTTGCAAGCGAAGGATGCGCACCAGTTCACGGTGCAGCAGGCGCTGACCCTGCAGGTGAACCAGGCGCCGCCGCCGGTGCCGAATGAAACGGCGACCACTTCGTCCAACCAGGAAGTGAGCCTGACCATCGCGTCCACGGATGGCAGCCCGATCACGGCAGTGACCATCGTCACGCCGCCGCAGCATGGCACCGTCACGGTGGTGTCGAGCGGCGCGGCGGGCGGCGGCAGCGGCCGCTCTTTCAAGGTGACGTATGTGCCGAATGCGAACTACTTCGGCCCTGACGCCTTCAGCTACACGGCGACGGGTCCGGGCGGCACGTCCGCGCCGGCCACGGTCAGCCTGACGGTGGCGCCGCAGCCGGTGCCGGTGCCGGTCGCCAAGACGGCGACGGTATTGGCCGGCACGCCGGTGACCTTGAGCGTGACGCAAGGCGCGACGGGCGGGCCGTTCACGGCGGTGGCCATCACCACGCAGCCGGCCAGCGGCACGGCGACAGTCAATGGCCTGGACATCGTCTACACGCCAGGCATCAACACCAGCGGCGAGATCCGCATCGGCTACACCGTGTCGAACGCCTTCGGCACCTCGGCGCCGGTGACGTCGACGATAGCCGTCAATCCGATGCCGCAGGTACTCAGCCAGAGCGCCACGGTGGTGGCCGGCCTGACGGTCACCGTCGACCTGACGGCGGGCGCCACGGGCGGCCCGTTCACGGCGGCGAATGTCCTGAGCGTGGCGCCGGCGGAAGCGGGCAAGGCGGTGGTGCGCGATGTCGGCACGGCCGGCAAGCCGTCGTACCAGCTGAGCTTTGCGGCCTCGGGCAAGTTCGCCGGCGCGGCCGTCGTCAGCTATACCCTGAGCAATGCGTATGCCACCTCGAAACCGGGCGTGGTGAACGTGACCGTGACGGCGCGCCGCGATCCGTCCGTCGATCCGGAAGTGATCGGCCTGCAGGCGGCGCAAGCCGATGCGGCGCGGCGCTTCGCCAGCGCGCAGCTGTCGAACTTCACGCAGCGCCTGGAAAGCCTGCATGGCGATGGCTGGGGACGTTCGAACTTTGGCCTGAGCCTGACACCGCCGAACGACAGCGGCAATCCGACGGCGGCGCTGGCGCGCTGGCAGGCGGACGAAGCGGACCGCGTGTTCGGCACGGCCGTGAAACCGTTCATGCGCAAGGCGGCCTTGCGCCAGGTTGACACGGGTTTCAGCAGCGAGCGGCAGCAGGTGGACGTCAGCGGCGCCACCAGCGGATTGCCGGACATGCCGCAAAAACCGGACACGCAGAAGCAGGCGTTATCGCTGTGGCTTGGTGGCGCGGTGGACTTCGGCCAGCACTATGTAAACGGCCGCGAGACGGGCTTCCGCTTCCGCACGAATGGTGTCAGCGTGGGTGGCGATTACCGCCTCAGCGACCTGGCCACCCTGGGCGTGGGCGCCGGTTTCAGCCATGACCGCAGCGACGTGGGCCAGAACGGCAGCCGCAGCACGGCCGACAGCGCCGTGGCGGCCGTGTATGGCAGCCTGCGTCCAAGCAAGGGCGTCTTCCTCGACGGCGTGCTCGGTTACGGCACCCTGCAGTACGACGCCTCGCGTTACCTGAGCGACGGCAGCGGTTTCGCCACCGGTGAACGTGACGGCAAGCAAGTGTTTGGGGCATTAGTGGGCGGTATCGAGATGCGCCAGGAAACCTGGATGTGGTCGCGGTATGGCCGCGTGGAACTGATGTCGGCCAAACTCGATCCGTACACGGAGAAGGCGGCGGGCATTAACGCGTTGAGCTACTTCAAGCAGACCGTGCGTTCGCGCATCGGCGCGCTCGGTGTGCGGGCCGAGGGCATCTATGTGGGTGGCCTGGGCACGTGGTTCCCGCGCGCGCGGCTTGAGTACCGGCACCAGTTCCAGGGCGCCGATGATGCGCGCCTGGCGTATGCCGACCTGGCGGCGGACGGCCCCGTGTACGTGATCCGCACGGTACCGCAGCAGACGGGCAACTGGACGGCCGGGCTCGGTGTCAAGCTGCTGCTGTCGAACGGCATGACGATCACCCTGGACTACAACAGTAATCTGAACATCGATAGCGGACGTACCCAGTCGATGATGTTCGGTATCGCCATGCCGCTCAAGTAGGTCTGCGCATCAAGGAAGTGACGCCACGGGGCGGGAGCGGCTTGCTCCCGCCCCGTGGCGCATGTGGGGCTGATTTTTCATGTCATTGTCGTGCCAGGGCGGCAATGATTCCATTAGAATCAGACATCGTCTTGATCACACTGCTTACGGAATGGAATGCCTGGAATGATGAATGTCCTGACCCTCGAACATTTTGCCGCGCGCATCAATGAGACGTTTATTGCGGCCAGTGACGGCAATGCCGCCTTTGTCCTGAAGGAAGTGCAGCCGCTGCCGTCAGCGACCCTGGAGGGCTTGATGCGCAAGCCGTTCAGTTTGCTGTTTCACCATAGCTCACCCATCCTGTTCAACCAGAAAATTTTCCAGATGCAGCATGAGGCGTTTGGCGAGGTGGGGATCTTTCTGGTACCGGTGGCGCGTGACAGCCACGGTTTTCTGTACCAGGCCGTATTCAACTGAGGCCGGTATGGGGAGAAGGGCAGGGCGGCGCCGCGATGGCGTCGCCTGCCTGGATTAATCCAACTTAGTCAAACGATGGGAACTCGCCTTGCAGCGCGATGCAGAAATTGACCGCCAGCATCGGCTGGCGGTTTTCATGCGCCTGGCCGCCACCGGCACTACCGATCGCGGCCGGCGACAGCGATACATTGGGTGGCGTTGCCGGCACGAACGCGGACGTGCCGCCAAGCGCAATCAAGCCATCGCCCGGAAGCGGCGTGTTGTGCTGCAGGGCGGCGGTGGGCTGGCGGTACACATTGAGTTGATGGCTGTGGTTCGGCATCTCCGTGGCGTTCAACGTGACACTGTTGGTGCCGAAGGTCTCGCCCATCACGCGCGGCGTCAGGCCTGGTCCTTGTCCCTGGCTGCAGGGCGCGCGTCCCGTGAAGTTGGGCAACTGGAAGGTGGTGGTGCCATTGCCGCCATACTGCGTGCCGATCAAGGAAAACAGCGCGCTGTATTGCTGGATTTGCAGGGTGGCGCCATTGCAGCTGGCCCACCCGTAGGGTGTGAAATTGAAGCCGAAGACTTGTATCTCGCCAAGGTATGGTGATGTCACGGTAGGTTCTCCTGATCGATTTTATGGGCTGCGCTTGCGTGCCGGCTGTTATTGCTGGGATGGGAAAATGCCTGCCCAGGCGATGCAAAATGAGGCCGTCAGGGTTGGCATGGTGTTCTCGTGCGGCAGGGTGCCGCCTGTCGCACCCGTGGCGGTGCTTGCCAGTGCATAGGCGGTCAGGCCGGTCAGGTCGCTCGTGTACATCTTGTCGTTGTTCGACGGGGCTGTCAGCAGCAGATTGGCCGCTGGTACGTTCGCCGTTGCCAGGGTGCTGTTCACGCTGAACGGGTGCGTATGCTGCGGTAACTGGGTCGGCAGCAAGGTCACCGATTCGCTGCCGCTGCGTTGTCCGAGGGGGCGGTTGCTCAGGCCTGGACCGGTTCCCATGTGCAGGGGAACCTGGCCGCGCAGGTCGGGTACGGCAAAGGTGGTGACGCCGTCGCCGCCGTAGGTGGTGCCCAGCAGGACGTACAGTACTTCGTATTCGGAGATCGGTTTCAGGCTGCCGTCGCAGGCGAACCAGCCGCTGGGAATGCGCGGAAAGGAAAACAGGCGAATTTCGCCGACATAGGGTGTGGTCATGACTATGCTCCGTAAGAAGTGGCTGATTCGTTAGTTGCGCGACGGGAAGATACCGCTCAAGGCGATATTGAAGTTAATGACCGAGAACGGCTGCATGTTGGGATGCGCCTGGTTGCCGCCGGACAACGCCAGGGTCTGGCCGGCCAGGGTGACTTGCGGTCCGGCCGAACCGTAGATGGATTCCGCGCCACTGCCGCCAAACAGGGTATTCGTGGGATTTTTCGAGGTGCCGGGCGTCGTCACCGCATTGGCCGCATGCGTGTGCGGCGGCATCTGGGTCGGTAGCAAGGTGACAGTCTCCTGCCCCGCCCGCGTACCGATCTGATAAGGCGCGGGTTGCCAGGAACCATCCACCGAACTGCCAGCTCCCACAGGAGTACAGCCTTGCAAGTTAGGCAAGGCAAAGGTGGTACTGCCATTCCCCCCGTAATACGTCCCCAGCAACGCAAACAGCGCCTGATTTTGCGCAACAGGCAGCAATTGCCCGTTACATGCTGCAAATCCACGCGGCGCAAAATTGAAGCCACCCATCATGATTTGTCCTAGATACACATCAGCCATCATCGTTCTCCCACGGTTGGAATGCCATCAAGTGTTAGGAAAATAATATTTTCCATTTGCAATCAATCTTGTTTTTTGAAAAACCCTTTTTGTTATAGTTACTTTATTGAAATCTCGGAGTAGCATACGTTGTCATATGGCAAGCGTCAACATCTGTTGGCACTCTGGAAGAGCTCGGAATGGGCATCGCTGGCGGCCTGAAATCACCCTCATTTTTGTCTGAATTTCGTCTGAAAAACTCTGTATTGGAGAAACTATGTTGCGTCTTTGCAACGATGTCCTGAGCCGTCCGGCACCTTCTTTTCTGCTCGCTTTGTTTGCTGGAAATCGGAAGCGAATGCCGGATCACGCGGCCGCCGTGACGTCGGTCTCTTGCCGTTTCGCGCAGTGCTTCGCTTCGCTGTGCCTGGTGATGCTGGGACTCGTCGCAGGTCCTGCACAGGCGGATCCGGGTGATCCGAGCACGAAATGTACTCCCAATCAGAGAAGTTTTACCGTCGCATCAGGAGCCCCCTATGTGATTGATTTGTCTGACTGTAGCGAATTTGGCTTGACGGACAATGGCGCGACGGCGTTGCACGGCACGATTACCGGGCTCGTGGGTAACGGTACCGGCATTGCGACTTATATCAATAATGGCGACGGGGCCTTGTCCGACAGCTTTGTTCTGTGGGACGAGGACAGCAAGGCCGTGACTTTCACGGTGACTGTCTTGCCTCCCGCGGCAGCCTTTACCGTTTCGCCGGCCGGTTTGACGCCACCCGTGATTGGCGTGCCGTACAGCCAGGCCATGTCGGCGAGCGGCGGCGTCGCTCCCTACACTTACGCGCCTGACTCGGGAACCTGGCCGCCTGGCATCAGTGTATCGTCGAGCGGCGTGATTTCCGGTACCGTGACGGCGACCGGCGCCTATGTGTTCAGCGTCAAGGTCACCGATTCGACCCCAGGCACGCCGCAGGAGGTCATCAAGAACTATTCCGTGTCGATCGCCATACCGATCTTGTCCATCACGCCCACCACCTTGACGGCGGGAGGTCTGGCGACGCCCTACAGCCAGCAGATGTCGACCGCGAATGGCACCGCGCCCTATACCTATGTGGTGGAGTCGGGTGCCTTGCCCACGGGCCTGAACATGTCGAGCAGCGGCCTGATTTCGGGCACGCCCACCGCCCTGGGCACCTATAACTTTGTGATCAAATCCACCGATGTCACGGGCGGCAACGGACCGTACAACACGTCGCGCAGCTATTCCCTGGTGATCAATGCCCAGCCACCGCCGACCATCACCGGCGTGACGCCGGCGTCCGGCCCAGCCTCTGGCGGCACCGCCGTCACCATTACCGGTACCGGTTTTTCGGGCGTCACGGCGTTGAAGTTTGGCGCCAACAATGGCGTCGCCGTCACCGTCGTCAATACCACGACCATGACCGCCACGTCGCCAGCCGGCAGCGCTGGCACCGTGAACGTGACCGTCACGGCCAGCGGCGGCACCAGCGCCACCGGCGCCGCGAACCAGTTCACGTATATTCCTGCGCCGACGGTCACCAGCATTTCACCCACGGCAGGTCCTACCGCCGGCGGCGGCAGCGTCATCATCACGGGCACGGGCTTTACCGGTGCCACGGCGGTGACCTTTGGCGCCACGGCAGCGAGCGGCTTCACGGTCAACAGCGCCACGCAGATCACGGCCACGGCGCCAGCTGGCAGCGGCGGCACGGTCGATGTGCGCGTCACCACGGCGGGCGGCACCAGCGCCACCAGCGGGGCGGACCAGTTCACCTTTGTGCCGGCGCCGACGGTGACGAGCATTTCGCCCACGGCCGGCCCGGCTACGGGCGGCAGCACCGTCATCATCACCGGCACGGGTTTTAGCACGACGACAGCGGTGACCTTCGGCGCGACTGCTGCCACCGGCTACACGGTCAACAGCGCCACGCAGATCACGGCGACGGCGCCTGCCGGTACCGGTACCGTGGACGTGCGCGTCACTTCGCTCGGTGGCACCAGCGCCACCAGCGCCGCCGATCAATTTACCTTTGTAGCACGGCCGGTGGTGAGCAGCATTTCGCCCACTTCGGGCCCTACGACCGGCGGCGCCACCGTCATCATCACGGGGTCGAATTTCAGCGGCACGACAGCCGTGACGTTCGGCGCCACAGCTGCTGCCGGCTTCACCGTCAACAGCGCCTCGCAGATCACGGCGACGGCGCCGGTGGGCAGCGCGGGCACGGTCGATGTGCGCGTCACTTCTGCCGGCGGCACCAGCGCCACCGGCGTGGCCGATCAATTCACTTATTTCGCTGCACCAGTTGCCGGCGCCGTCAGCGCCACGGTGGCTTATGGCAGCAGCGCCAATCCGATCACCCTGAACTTGAGCGGCGGCGCGGCGACCTCGGTGGCCGTCGCCTCCGGCGCCTCGCACGGTACGGCAACGGCCAGCGGCACCAGCATCACCTATACGCCGACGGCAGGCTACGGCGGGCCAGACAGCTTTACCTACACGGCCAGCAACGGCGCTGGCACCTCGGCGCCGGCTACCGTAACGATTACGGTCAGTGGGCCCACCATCACGCTTGCGCCAAGTACCGTTCCTGCGGCAACTGTGGGGGCGGCCTACAGCCAGAACGTGAGCGCCGCGAATGGCGCCGCGCCATACACCTACGCCATCACCGCTGGCGCTTTGCCGGCCGGCCTTAGCCTGTCCAGCGGCGGTCTGTTGTCGGGCACACCGACGGCGGGCGGCGTCTTCAACTTTACCGTGCGGGCCACGGACAGTTCGGCGGGCAGCGGTCCGTATTCCGGTGCGCGCGCCTACTCGATGACGGTCAATGCGCCAACGATCAGCATTACGCCGACGGTCTTGCCGGCCATGACTTCCGGCGTGGCCTACAGCCAGGGCATCACCGCCGCCGGCGGTACGGCAGCGTACAGCTATGCCGTCACTGCCGGCAGCGTGCCGGCGGGCCTGAGCCTGGCGGCGGACGGCATCCTATCCGGCACGCCCACGGCGACCGGCGGGTACAGTTTTACCGTCACCGCGACCGACAGCAGCACCGGCAGCGGCCCATACACGAGTTCACGCTCCTATTCCAGCAGCGTGGCGATCGCTGTGCCCGTTGCCGGCGCAGTCAGCGCCACGGTGGCCTATGGCAGCAGCGCCAATCCGATCACCCTGAACCTGAGCGGCGGCGCGGCAACGTCCGTGGCCGTAGCCTCCGGCGCCTCGCACGGTACGGCAACGGCCAGCGGCACCAGCATCACCTATACGCCGACGACGGGTTACGGCGGCAGCGACAGCTTTACCTATACGGCCACGAATGGCAGCGGCACGTCGGCGCCGGCCACCGTGACCATTACCGTGGGCGCGCCCACTGTCAGCCTGACGCCGGCCAGTTTGCCCAATGCAGCGGCGGAAACGCCGTATAGCGCGACCCTCACGGCGACGGGCGGCATGGCGCCATACACCTACAGCGTCAGCGCCGGCAGTCTGCCTGCCGGCTTGAGCCTGAACAGCGCCACGGGCGTGCTGTCGGGTACGGCGACCGTGGCGGGCACCTTCCCGTTCAGCATCAAGGTCACCGACAGCAGCACGGGCACGGGCGCGCCGTTCAGCGCCAGCAACAGCTACACGCTGGCAGTGGCGGCGCCGGTATTGACACTGACGCCGGCCAGTCTGGCGGCGATCCGCGCCGGCGACGCGTATAGCCAGACATTCACGGCCGGCGGCGGCGTTGCGCCCTACGTCTACTCCTTGAGCGGCGGCGCCTTGCCGACCGGCCTGGTGCTCAATGCGGCGACGGGTATCGTCAGCGGCACGCCGACCGTGGCGGGCAGCTTTGCCTTTACCTTGCAAGCGAAGGATGCGCACCAGTTCACGGTGCAGCAGGCGCTGACCCTGCAGGTGAACCAGGCGCCGCCGCCGGTGCCGAATGAAACGGCGACCACGTCGTCCAACCAGGAAGTGAGCCTGACCATCGCGTCGACGGATGGCAGCCCGATCACGGCAGTGACCATCGTCACGCCGCCGCAGCACGGCACCGTCACGGTGGTGTCGAGCGGCGCGGCGGGCGGCGGCAGCGGCCGCTCTTTCAAGGTGACGTATGTGCCGAATGCGAACTACTTCGGCCCTGACGCCTTCAGCTACACGGCGACGGGTCCGGGCGGCACGTCCGCGCCCGCCACGGTCAGCCTGACGGTGGCGCCGCAGCCGGTGCCGGTGCCGGTCGCCAAGACGGCGACGGTGCTGGCCGGCACGCCGGTGACCTTGAACGTGACGCAAGGCGCGACGGGCGGGCCGTTCACGGCGGTGGCCATCACCACGCAGCCGGCCAGCGGCACGGCGACAGTCAATGGCCTGGACATCGTCTACACGCCAGGCATCAACACCAGCGGCGACATCCGCATCGGCTACACCGTGTCGAACGCGTTCGGCACCTCGGCGCCGGTGACGTCGACGATAGCCGTCAATCCGATGCCGCAGGTACTCAGCCAGAGCGCCACGGTGGTGGCCGGCCTGACGGTCACCGTCGACCTGACGGCGGGCGCCACGGGCGGCCCGTTCACGGCGGCGAATGTCCTGAGCGTGGCGCCGGCGGAAGCGGGCAAGGCGGTGGTGCGCGATGTCGGCACGGCAGGCAAGCCGTCGTACCAGCTGAGCTTTGCGGCCTCGGGCAAGTTCGCCGGCGCGGCCGTGGTCAGCTACACCCTGAGCAATGCGTATGCCACCTCGAAACCGGGCGTGGTAAACGTGACCGTGACGGCGCGGCGCGATCCGTCCGTCGATCCGGAAGTGATCGGCCTGCAGGCGGCGCAAGCCGATGCGGCGCGGCGCTTCGCCAGCGCGCAGCTGTCGAACTTCACGCAGCGCCTGGAAAGCCTGCATGGCGATGGCTGGGGACGTTCGAACTTTGGCCTGAGCCTGACGCCGCCGAACGACAGCGGCAATCCGACGGCGGCGCTGGCGCGCTGGCAGGCGGACGAAGCGGACCGCGTGTTCGGCACGGCCGTGAAACCGTTCATGCGCAAGGCGGCCCTGCGCCAGGTTGACACGGGTTTCAGCAGCGAGCGGCAGCAGGTGGACGTCAGCGGCGCCACCAGCGGTTTGCCGGACATGCCGCAAAAACCGGATACGCAGAAGCAGGCGTTGTCGCTGTGGCTCGGTGGCGCGGTGGACTTCGGCCAGCACTATGTGAACGGCCGCGAGACGGGCTTCCGCTTCCGCACGAATGGTGTCAGCGTGGGCGGCGATTACCGCCTCAGCGACCTGGCCACCCTGGGCGTGGGCGCCGGTTTCAGCCATGACCGCAGCGACGTGGGCCAGAACGGCAGCCGCAGCACGGCCGACAGCGCCGTGGCGGCCGTGTATGGCAGCCTGCGTCCAAGCAAGGGCGTCTTCCTCGACGGCGTGCTCGGCTACGGCACCCTGCAATACGACGCCTCGCGCTACCTGTCCGATGGCAGCGGTTTCGCCACGGGCGAGCGCGATGGCAAGCAGGTGTTCGGCGCCCTTGTTGGCGGCATGGAGATGCGCCAGGAAACCTGGATGTGGTCGCCGTATGGCCGCGTGGAACTGATGTCGGCCAAGCTTGATCCGTACACGGAGAAGGCGGCGGGCATCAATGCCCTGAGCTACTTCAAGCAGACGGTGCGTTCGCGCATCGGCGCGCTCGGTGTGCGGGCCGAGGGCATCTATGTGGGTGGCCTGGGCACGTGGTTCCCGCGCGCGCGGCTCGAGTACCGGCACCAGTTCCAGGGCGCCGATGATGCGCGCCTGGCGTATGCCGACCTGGCGGCGGACGGCCCCGTGTACGTGATCCGCACGGTGCCACAGCAGACGGGCAACTGGGCGGCCGGGCTGGGCGTGAAACTGCTGCTGTCGAACGGCATGACGATCACCCTGGACTACAACAGCAATCTGAACATCGATAGCGGCCGTACCCAGTCGGTGATGTTCGGTATTGCCATGCCGCTCAAGTAATCAACTAGCCCTCAGCTTAGCCCTGATCGCCGGCCCGGAATCAATCCGGTCCGGCGATTTTTTTTACCCGCGCGCCATCACAGCGTCCACGGATGGTCTTCGGCGCCGGCAACCATGCCGCCCAGCACTGCCTGGTCGCGTTCGGCATGGCTTTGGCGCAGGAAGACGGGCAGGTCGGCAACCAGGCGGGCGAAACGGGCATCGCGGCACAGGGGACTGGCGCCCAGCGCCCGCGTGGCCAGGTGCAAGACCAGGGTGGCGGCGTCTTCCGTTGCCAGGCGCAGGCGCAGGGCCAGCCCCATGGCATCGCGTTGCGGGTGCCGGTCGATTTCGGCGGCCCCTTCGCGCAGCAGGGCGCCGGTGGCGCGCAGGACGTAATCGATTTGCCCCAGCTGCGCCAGGCGCACGGGGTCGGGGGCGGCGTGCTGCGCGCGCGCATGCAGGTGGCTGGCGACGGCGCAGGCCGCGCCATACCAGGCGGCCGCGATGCCCGCGCCCCCATGCCAGAAGCCGGGCCGCTGCAGATAGGCACCGGGTGCGCCCACGGGATAGGCGCGCGCGGCAGAAAAGGTCACGTCGACGCTGGCACAGGCATGCATGCCGACGGCTTGCCAGCCTTCGTTCGTGACGTGCACACCGGGCTGCGACACGGCCACCGAGGCGAGGCAAGCCTGGCCAGCGTCGTTCCAGCAGCTGATTAATGCATGGCTGAGGCCCTGTGCCCCGGCACACCAGGCCTTGCGTCCATCGAGCACATGGCGCCCTTCGGCCGTCTGCCGCACGCGCACGCGCGTGCCCGGCATGTCCGTGCACCAGACGCCCCAGCTGCTGCCGGCCGGCACGCCGGAGCCGCCGATTTCCGCCTGGATGGCGAGCGCATCGGTATGGCCTTCATACAGCTTGAGCAGGGAGAGGTCGACGGCGGCGATGGCCGCCAGCATTTGCCAGCGCCGCAGGGTGGCGCCGTGGCCGGGCAAGGGCAACTGGTCGAGTCCCGCGTCGCGCAAGCGCCGCAAGCCTTCGAGGGGGTGGAAAGCGTTGTCCTGAGGCTGCAGCAGGGTGTCCAGTGCGGCGTGGGAGGGCAGGGGAAAGGTACGCTGCGACATGGCAAGCTCCTGTTTTTTAACAGGATAGCTTTTTATTTTTGCAATGTCTGTTCGATTTTGCACGGAAATACGCGAACGGCCACGACTCCATGACGTGGCCGCAGCAGCTCATGCGCTTACTTTTTTACGTAGTGCATGTCCAGCACATACACACCCTTGTCCAGCACCACCGAGTACAGGTCGTTGCCGCGCAAGGACAGGCCGCCGGGGACGCTTAGCGCTGGCTGCATGCCTTCGTCCCACAGGCACGATTCGCCATTGTCCACCTCGACGCACCATTGCTGCTGGTTTGCTCTCAGCACATATTTCACGGTGGCGCCGCTGCGCTGGAAGGCATAGGCCGGCACCGACGAGGTGAACTTATCGACGCGCAAGTTCGTTGCCGCCGCATTTTCCGCCAGCTTGATCAGCATATCGGCTGTACCGTCCGGCTTGCCGGTGATCTTCGCGCTCATGCCGTCCGTCGCTATCACGGGGCCGGAGCAGTCGGCCTTGAAGTAGGTTTCGCCGGTTGGCGTCAGTTCCAGCGAGCCGCTGCCGTCGCTCTTGAGCGCGATGACGAGTATTTGACGGTCGTGATCGTCGCAAGCCGATTGCCACGTGCCGATATACGCGGCCAGCGGCGAGGTGGTGCCGGAATCGCCGGCGAGCTGCTGCGTGGAACCGCCGCCACCACCGCCGCAGCCCGTCAGGAGTGCCGCGGCCGAGCCGGCCAATACTGCCAATAATGTTTTCATTCAAAGTCCTTTTTATCCGGCAGCGGTGCGTGCCGTCAACGCGGCCTGATTATAGGAGTATTAATAAGAAGAAAATCTCACCAAATCTATCGCTGAATTGATTTTGATCAAGTCGCGACAATGCGCTGAAATGGTTTGATGGACTGCAGGGGAAATGTGATGTAGCTGCTACGCATTGCGCCGACTGTGCGGCGCAATGGCTAATTCTTGGCTGATTTTATTGTTTTACATAGCGCATATCGAGCACATAAGCACCGTCTTTTTCCATTACGGTAAACAATTCGTTACCGCGCAGGTAAAAGCCGCCCTTGCCACTTACTGCCGTTTGTACGCCGGTATCCGGAATGTCCGTGGTGTTGCCATTGCCATCATTGATGTGCCAATGAGGTTTGCCATTCAGCATCACGGTGGTGACGGCCGGACCCGTAATCTGGACGGTGTGCGCTGGAAGCGACGATACGACCTTGTCGATGCGGATGTCCGAAGCCGGGCTGTCCGCCGTCAGCTTGAGCTGAATATTGCCTGCGCCATCTGGCGTCGCGGTAATTTTTTCACTCGTGGTTTCCGTAAATTGCACGGGGCCGCTGCAATCGGAAGTGGCGAAGGTTTCGCCGTAGGTCGACATTTCCAAAGCGCCACTGCCATCGCCTTTGAGGGCGACGACGAGGCGCTGGCGGTATTGGTCGTCACAAGCGGGTTGCCAAGTGCCAACATAAGCGGCCAGTGCCGGCGGCGGCGGGGGGGCGACCACCACTGGCGGAACGGGAACGGCTACATCACCGCTGGCGCTATTCGCACCGCTATTGCCATCGCTGCCACCACCGCAGCCGGTCAATGCCACCGTGCCCGATACCATTAATAATGCCAGTACTTTTTTCATGCGTTATTCCTATCAATCTTCAATCGGCTGAAAGCGTGCCGTATGCGCGGCGATATTATAAAGTACATGCGCATCTTATTTCTCTGCAATCTGAAATGGGCCGCAATAAATGGGCCGCAATACTTGTATTGAAAGTGCGGCCATTGAATGGCGGGGCGGAGAAACAGGCGGGTGCCGCACTTAATCCAGTGCGAGGCAGGTATGGAGATGGCAGATTATGAAACGCGTGCCGGCGCCTGAGCATGGCGCCGGCCGAAGCCGGAAATGTCCGGCTTAAAACTCTTCCCAGTCATCACCTGCCGGCGCCTTGGCGGGCGCGTGCTGTGTCGCTTGCGGCTTGGCAACATTCAGGCGCTTGGCTGGCGTCGGTGTCTTGGGCGTCGCGGCGCGCGGCGCGGCCGTTGCTGCCAGCGCTGGCTGGCGCGTCTGCTCGCCCAGCTTGAAGACGCTGACCACCTTGGCCAGATGGCTGGCCTGGTCTTGCAGGCTTTCGGCGGCCGCTGCCGCTTCCTCGACGAGGGCCGCGTTTTGCTGCGTCACGCCATCCATTTGCGCCAGCGCCTGGTTGACTTGCGCGATGCCGTCGCTCTGCTCGGTGGTGGCGACGCTGATGTCGGCCATGATGGCGGTCACCTTGCGCACGCTGTCGACCACTTGCTCCATGGTGGCGCCCGCCTCATCGACGAGTTTGCTGCCAGCGGCCACCTTGCCCACGGAATCGTCGATCAGCAGCTTGATTTCCTTGGCCGCCGCGGCCGAGCGTTGCGCCAGGTTGCGCACTTCCGTGGCGACGACGGCGAAACCGCGGCCCTGTTCGCCCGCGCGCGCCGCTTCCACGGCCGCGTTCAGCGCCAGGATATTCGTCTGGAAGGCGATGCCGTCGATGACAGAAATAATGTCGACGATCTTGTTGGACGAGTCATTGATCGACGTCATCGTTGCTATCACCTTGCCGACCACTTCGCCGCTCTTCTGCGCCACGCTGGACGCTGATGCGGCCAGTTGATTCGCCTGGCGCGCATGGTCGGCGTTTTCCTTGACGGTGCCCGTCAGTTCTTCCACCGAGGCGGCCGTTTCTTCCAGCGAGCTGGCTTGCTGTTCCGTGCGGGCCGACAGGTCGTTATTGCCTTGCGCAATTTCCGCGCTGGCGCGGGCCACATTGTCGGCACTGGCTTGCACTTGCAGCAGCACGGCGTGGATCTTTTCCACGAAGGCGTTGAAACCCTTGCCGATGACGGCCAGCTCGTCGGTACCCTTGACTTCCAGCTTGACGCGCAGGTCGGCGTCGCCGCTGGACAGGTCCGTCATGGTGCGGCCCAGGGTGCGCAGGGGACGCGTCAGCTGGTTGACGACGAGGATCAAAATGCCGGCCGTGGCCGCCGCGCACAGCAGGGCGACGATCAGGGTGTAAATCATCAGGTCGCGCGCCGAGGCCGTGGCCACGCTTTTCGGGAAATTCAGTTCCACGCTCCACGGCGCGATGTCGGGGTGGATCTGCAGCGGCTGCAGCAAGTGGATGTAGCCCTTGTCGTCCTCGTATTCATACGCCTGGCCCTGGCGCACCTTTTCCAGGCCGGCGGCCGGCACGTCGTCCGCCTTCTTGCCCAGCCGTTCAGGCGCGGGATGGCTGGCGTACAGGCCGCCGTTCGAGATCAGGGCCAGCTTGCCGCCTTCGATCACTTTCAGGTCGGCGAGGATTTTCGTCAGGCGCGTGAGCATGAAGTCGGCGCTGGCCGTGCCCTTGAAGCTGCCGTCGATCATGATGGGCGCCACCAGCGAGGCCATCAGCACATCCTTGCCATCGACGGGGTAGATGTACGGTTCCGTAAAGTAAGTCTTGCCCGTGCGTTTGGGCACGTCATACCAGTCGTTGGCGCCCGGTTTCGGGTCGAAGACGATGGGTTCGACTTGCAGCTTGCCGCCGGCACCGCGCGTCCAGTAGGGCATGAAGCGGCCGCTGGCGTCGTAGTTCGGCTTCTGGTTGGCGAAATCCGCATCCTTGCCGTCGAGCGCGTTCGGCTCCCACGTCACGGCCGAGCCCAGCAAATCTTCCGAGCTGGTCAACGTTGCCTTGGTCAGTTCATTGATCTGTTCGCGCTGCAGGGGCAGGCTGGCGCTTTTGGTGCCGCGCATGGCGCCGGCCAGGCTGGACACGCTGGACAGGTTGCTGGCGATGCGCGCTTGCAGCGCACCGGCCACTTCGCGCGCCGACGTGCGCGCCAGTTCCAATGCGGCCGCTTCGGCGCTGGCGCTGCTCTTGTAGCCGATCACCGCCGCCGTGACGCCGAGGCTGAGGATGGCGAGCGCGGTGGCGGCGACGCAGATTTTACTGTTCAGTGATAGTTGCATGATGCTGTTCCTTGATGGGGATAGATATCGGTGTCATGGGCATCGCGGGTAGCGCGCCTAGAAAGTCTTGCTGACGGCCAGCACGAAGGTGGCCGCGGCCGGGTTCGAGGTGTCGAACTGGCCGGCCGCATTCGGGATGCCTAAAGTGTAGTGGTCGTAGGCGTCGCTGGCGCCCCAGGCGCGCGTGACGGCAGCGCTGGCACTCCAGCCGCCGTCGAAGGCCCGGGTGACACCGATCTTGGCGTCGCGCCAGTTCCATATCGCATTGCCCGTGCCCGCCACCCGGCCGTTGCCGGCGTGCAGGTTCAAGGTCCAGGCATTGCCCAGGTCGACATTCGCGCCCACGTCCAGGTAGCCCGTGCCGCGCGCGTTCGTGATGCCGAAGAAATCCGGCGTGACGGTATGGTTGTACTTGGCGTACAGCATCTTGTAGCTGAGGCCCAGCGACAGTTCGCCATAGTCGTACTTCACGCCTGTGGCGCGGTAGACGGCGCCCGGATATTTGTAATAGTAGGCCAGCACGCTGTAACCGAGTTCGCCCAGCGTGCCGCCGTAGCCGCCGTACAAGTCCCATTCGACGCTCGCATCCTGAATGTAGCGGTCGCTGACGGTGGACGCCCACGTGCCCAGCGACCAGCCGCTCGGGTGCGCGTAGTCGGCACCCGCCTGCAGGGCCGGCTTGCCCCAGGTCTGGCGAAAACCGCGCGAAATGTATTGCGAAGTGAGGCTGGCATTGGCGCTGAAGGTGGCGGCAGGGCTGTCCGTGCTCTGGGCCTGCACGGGC
Source organism: Janthinobacterium sp. NKUCC06_STL (assembly GCF_019345455.1). NCBI lineage: Bacteria > Pseudomonadati > Pseudomonadota > Betaproteobacteria > Burkholderiales > Oxalobacteraceae > Janthinobacterium > Janthinobacterium sp. NKUCC06_STL. The sequence goes on along the minus strand of NZ_JAHKQY010000001.1, from coordinate 671,312 downwards.
AGGGCGGCTGCCAGCAGGAAGGCGCAGCCCAGCAACGATGATGCGGGAAAATGGTGGTGCGATGGCATGGCAGTCAGCTCCGTATTTGCTGGCAGCGGCCGTTCAGGCGCGTTGCCCTGATGGTTGCAATAAAAATGCGGAATGGACTTTTGTGAAGGCAAGGCGGCTTGCGGGCATGTTCGTCTGACCATGCACACATTCTCACCAAACGTAACTGAAAGGATAGGGGCTAGGGCTAGTGGAAGTCAATAAAGTTGCGCGGCGGAAAGCGTAAGTTGTTGTTTCCTGGCACTTTTTCATGCGCCTGTCATCTTGCTGGTACGCCACGGCTGGCTGAATGTTGCAAGCTGGCCAGCAGGTCGGGCAGAGCCGCATGCAAGGCCTGCAGGTCGCCAGCATCCAGCTCGGCCTGCATTTCCACCTGGCCCGAGGGTTGGCCCCAGACGACCTGTGCGCTGAGCCGCGCGTCCGACGCGAGTCCCGTGACGCTGACCAGCAGGGCGACTTCTTCCGGAGCATCCGCGGGCACGCCTGCGAGCAGGCAGGAAATGCCGAAATGATAATCCTGGAAGGCGCTGGCCGTGCCGCTGGAAAAGGCGAAGACGGAAGCGAGCGCCTGTGGCGCCGCAGCCGCAAGTGACGGCAGGGCGGCGCGAAACAGGGGCAGCAAGTCGTTTTCCAGCTGGTGTACCAGCGGATGAGTGTGGCTGAGGACGGTCATGGGCGGATGAAAGGAGTGGCGGCGCGCGATGGTAGCAGTTTTCGCCGCCGCCGGGGGCCATCGTCAGGCGGCGTAGCGGCTGGCCATGCTGGCGATGGTGTTTTTCATCTGGTCGCGCAGCGCGGCGGGTGCCAGCACTTCCACGCCATCGCCCAGGCCCAGCAACCACCATTGCAGTTCGCGCGTGCTGGGCACGGTGGCGGTCAGGTGCAGCGAGCCATCGGCGCGTTCCTGCAATTGCTGGTCCGCGCTCAGCGGCGTCTCGTACAGGTGCTCGCCGCTGCGACGGGCAAACACGGCTTCGAGCAGCAGCGGTTCGCCATCGCGGATGCCCATGGCACCCGAAGCAATATACGCATCGATGTCGAAGCCCGGCTGCGCGCGCGCGGAAAGGTAAAGCATTTCCGCCTGCTGCACGCGGTGCAGGACCAGGGTGCGCACGTCGTTGTAGTCGGCGAACAGGCAGACCAGGTAGAGCAACTGGCCGCGCTGCACGATGGCCAGCGGATGGACGGCGTCATAGCTGACGGGATTGTCGTTATCGCGCTTCTTGTAGCTCAGCTTGAGCTGGCGGTTTTGCATCAGCGCTTCATACACGGTGCGCTGGCAAGCTTCGTCGATGTCGGGCGCCAGCAGCCGCTGCATGGGGGCGATGACGCGTATCTTGCCCAGCCAGGCCGATGCGCTGGCGCGCTCGCTGGCCGCGTTCAGGGTCTGGCGCGCCGCGCTGAAATACGGCTGCATGCTGTCGAGCGTGGACGGCGGCAAGGCATGGCGCATGTGCTGTTCCATCAGGGCCAGGGTCAGCGCGGCCGGCGTCGACAGGCCCGGCATGTCCATGCGCGCCGCATTTTCCATCCAGCACCAGCCAAACGGCTTGCTGTCGACTGGATTGGTCAGCGGGAAAATCTCGGCCAGGTCGAGCAAGTCGCGCTGGATGGTGCGGATGCCGATGGCAAAGTCGATGGCCTTGAGCTTGTCGTGCAATTCGGCGACGGTGATGGTGCGTGGCGCCGGCGGTATCAGGCGCAGCATTTGCCATTGGCGCATGATGGTGGAAGGGCGGGGCGCGTGTTCAGACATGGTGGTTCCGTTCTCTTCAGTGGCAGGATGTGTACTGATAAGTACATAAGTTAACGAATGGTAACATTGATTCGATGGCAATTACAGGGCGTCCAGCATGGCTGCCCTGACGCAATTGCGCCCCGCGTGCTTGGCCTGGTACAGCAGGCGGTCGGCGGCATTGACCAGGGCGGGGGCACCGGGTGCCTGGCTGCCGGGCGCGCACGCGAGCGAGGCGACGCCGAAGCTGGCCGTCGTCCCGATGTGCTGTGCCAGACCGTCGCGCAGGCGTTCGGCCAGGCGCACGCCGCCAGCCAGGTCCGTTTCGGGCAGGATCAGCAGGAATTCCTCGCCGCCGTGGCGCACCACGCTGTCGATGCCACGGCGCGTGGCGTTGCCGAGCAGGGCGGCAAAGTTGCGCAGCGCGGCATCGCCCGCGGCATGGCCGTGGGCGTCGTTGATGCGCTTGAAGTGGTCGAGATCGCACAGGATCGCCGTCAGGCACAGGCCATGGCGTTGTGAGCGTGCAAGCTCGGCGCCCAGCAAGTGCTCGTCGAGGTAGCGGCGGTTGTAGCAGCCGGTCAGATGGTCGCGCACGGCCTGTTCGGCGAGGATGGCGTGTTGCAGGACGTGCGCGCGGCGCTGGCGCTGCTGGCCATGGCTGGTGCACAGGCCGGTCAGGTTGAGCAGCAGCAAGGTGGCGGCGTTGCCGGCTTGAAAGTTATCCTGCAGGCCGAGCCAGGCCAGGCTTGCCACGATGGCCAGGCCGGCGCCGGCCAGCAGGTGCCGCGTGACGCCGGCATAGGGCGCGACGAGCAGGATGCAAAAGGCGGTCGCGTGCCAGCTTGCGTCGGCTTCGCGCAGTGCATAGCAGAGCAGGAACACGAGCAGGTCCAGCGCCAGCAGCGCGGTGCCGGAGGCGGCGCTGCCAGGCTGTGCAGCGGGTGCGCGCAAGGCCCGCAGCAGCATGGCCAGAATAAGCAGGCAGCAGGCCAGGCCCAGCGGCCAGCCGGCGGGCGGCAGCAGCGCGGCGGCAAGGATGGCGCTGGCGCCGGCATGCAGCGCCAGCAAGGGAAGCGGCGCCGGCTTGCGGAGATCGTCAGTTGCATGGTGCAAATGCATGGAAACCTGTCGGATAGCGAATCGGGATCCCATTCTTGCCCGGCCCTGCGACAAGCCGCGACGCATTGCCCACTATCCTGCGTATTGGATTGGTCCTACCAGTGACCCTTATTCGTCGCTGGTGACGCGCGTGCGCACGAAATCGATGTGGCCTTGCATGGCCGTGCGCGCCTCTTCCGGCTGGCTGGCGCAGATCGCTACGCACAGGGTGCGGTGCTGCGACAGCAGTTGCAGCGAGGTGGCCTCGTCCTGCTGGCGCAAGCCCGTGCCATTGATGGTGATGTGTTCGCGCAGCATGCCGATGATGCTGGTGTGCAAATGCAAAAACATGGTGTTGTGCGACGCCTGCGCGATGACTTCATGCAGGCGGGCGTCGGCCTGCGCCTCGCCGTGCTTGTCGTCGCTGGCGCGCGCCTGTTCCAGCTCGGCCAGCAAGGCCATGATCTGCGCGCGCTCGCCGCCGCTGGCCCGCTGCGCCGCAAAGTAGGCCGTCGCCCCTTCCAGCACGCGGCGAAATTCCAGGATGTCGTCGCGCAGGGCGGGGTGGTCGGCCACCAGCTGGCTCCACGGTGACGCCATGCCGGTGCGCAATTGATCCGTCACAAATACACCGGCGCCGCGCCGGCTGCGCACCAGGCCCCGCGCCGCCAGCCGCTGCACGGCTTCGCGCACGGTATTGCGCGAAACCGCATATTGCTGCGCCAGCAGGCGTTCGGCCGGCAGTTGCGCGCCCGCCGGCAAGCTGCCGTCCAGCAGGGCCGTTTCCAGCCTGCGCATCACCATCTCGACCCTGCCCCGCGTTTGCATGCCTGTCGCCATCGCTGTCTTCCGGTGTTGTTTTAAAGTGGTCCGAGCAATTTGAAGTGGCTCGCGGAAGCTGGAATTATGCGTGAACCGGTCATTCTTAACAACACACAGCGGCGCCGCAGCAACACACAGAGCGCCGGGGAGACACACTCATGCAGCCAGACCCGCGCCAGCCACGCCGCTATCCACCCGCACCGCTCCAGGTGTACCTGTTCGCCACCTGCCTGGTCGACCTGTTCGTGCCGCAGGCGGGGCTCGACGCGGTGCGTCTGCTGGAGCGGGAAGGCTTGCTGGTGCACTATCCGCGCGGCCAGAGCTGCTGCGGCCAGCCTGCCTACAGCAGCGGCAACCCGGAACAGGCGCGTGCCGTGGCCCGGGCCCAGCTCGACCTGTTTGCGCAGCCTTGGCCCGTGATCGTGCCGTCCGGTTCCTGCGCCGGCATGATGCGCCACCACTGGCCGCAGCTGTTTCAGGACGATCCCGTCGCCGGCCCCAAGGCGGTTGAATTGGCCGAACGCGTATATGAGCTGAGCGAATTTCTCGTTTGCGTGCTGCAGCTCGACCTGGCCGGCATGGCTGCCGCCGGGCAGGCCGATGAAAACGTGGTGCTGCACACCTCGTGCGGGGCGCGCCGCGAGATGGGCACGCGCCTGCACGGTGTGGCCCTGGTCGACGCCTTGCCCGGCGTGACGCGCATCGAACACCAGCGCGAATCGGAATGCTGCGGCTTTGGCGGCACGTTTTCATTGAAGCACCCCGATATTTCCGGCGCCATGGTCAGCGACAAGATCGCCTCGGCCTGCGCCACGGGCTGCGACCGCCTCGTCTCGGCCGACTGCGGCTGCCTGCTCAATATCGGCCACGCCGCGCAGCACCAGGGCGCGCCGCTGCCCGTTGAGCACATGGCCAGCTTCCTGTGGCGCCGCACGGGAGGCGCGGCATGAGCGCGATCCTGACCGCCCGCGAACGCATGCTGGGGCGCTTGCGCGCCGCGGCCCCCACCGCGCCCGAGACGGTGGACGCCATCGATACGGCCATCGACCAGCACTACCTGGCGCGCCGCGCGCAAGCGCCGCAGTCACCGCGCCAGCAGCTCGACGCCATGCAGGCAGCCTTGCGTGCCTCGCATGCGGAGGTCGATTGCGTCGGCGTGGACGCCTGGCCAGCCCTGCTGGCGCAGCGCCTCGGCGAACACGGCGTGCGCCGTTTGCTGCTCGATGCCGGCAGCGCCGAAGGGCGGGCCTTGCGCGCCGCCTTGCCGGCCGAGGTGGAAGCGTTGTCATTCGAACGTCCGCTGGCGCATTGGAAAAGTGAACTGTTCGACACCGTCGATGCCGGTGTCACCGTCGCGCGTTCCGGCATCGCCGCCACGGGCACCCTCGTCATCGCGCCCGATGCGGCCACGCCGCGCACGGTGTCCCTGGCGCCGCCGCTGCATATCTGCCTCGTGTATGCGAGCACTGTGCACGCGGACTTGCACGCTGCGGCGCGCGCCGAGCGCTGGGCGGACGGCATGCCGGCCAACCTGGTGCTGGTGTCGGGTCCCTCGAAAACGTCCGACATCCAGCAAACGCTGGCCTATGGTGCGCACGGTCCGCGCTGGCTGTGGGTGCTGATCATCGATGATTTATCTGCCCATGCAGGAGGCCAGCCATGAACGCCAAGCCCCTGCAATTCGTCAAGCCGGCGGACTTCCATGCGCGCGCCCGCGCCGCGCTGGACGACCCGAAACTGCGCCAGAGCTTTCGCGGCGCCATGGATTTTTTACAGGACAAGCGCACGGCGCAATTCCCCGACGGCGACGAACTGGAACGCCTGCGCGACATCGGCGCAGCCGTGCGCCGGCACGCGCTGGCGCACCTGCCCGATTTGCTGGTGCAGCTGGAAGACAGGCTGACGGCGGCCGGCGTGCAGGTGCACTGGGCCGAGGATGGCGAGCAGGCCAACGCCATCATCCACGCCATTGCGCAGCGTAATCAGGCGACGCGCTTCATCAAGGGCAAGTCGATGGCCAGCGAGGAAATCGAACTCAATCACTACCTGGAAGCGCGCGGCATGACGTGTTTGGAATCGGACATGGGCGAGTACATCGTGCAACTGGCCGGCGAAAAACCGTCGCACATCGTCATGCCGGCCATTCACAAGACCAAGGCCGACATCGCCGGCCTGTTCGCCGAGCACATTCCTGATGCGCCCTACACGGAAGATGTCGACAGCTTGATCCAGACGGGCCGGCGCGCCCTGCGCCAGGCCTTTGTCGAGGCGGACATCGGCCTGTCGGGCGTGAACTTCGCGGCGGCCGACACGGGCACCCTGTGGCTGGTGGAAAACGAGGGCAATGGCCGGCTGACGACCTCCGTGCCGGAGGTGCACATCGCCATCATGGGCATGGAAAAAGTCGTGGCCAAGCTCGAACATATCGTGCCGCTGTCCAGCCTCCTGACACGCTCGGCGACGGGGCAGGCCATCACCACGTATTTCAACCTGATTTCCGGCCCGCGCCGCGCCGGTGAGCTGGATGGCCCGCGCGAAGTGCACCTGGTCTTGCTCGATAACGGCCGCAGCCAGGCCTACGCCGACGAGCAGCTGCGCGCCACCTTGCAATGCATCCGCTGCGGCGCCTGCATGAACCACTGTCCCGTCTACACGCGCATCGGCGGCCACGCCTACGGCACCACGTATCCGGGGCCGATCGGCAAGATCATTTCGCCCCACTTGCTGGGACTAGCTGCGACGGCGGACCTGGCCACCGCGTCGAGCCTGTGCGGTGCCTGCGGCGAAGTGTGCCCCGTGCGCATTCCGATTCCGCAGCTGCTGGTGCGCCTGCGCACGGAGGCGAACCGCAATCCGAACGAGGAAGTGGCGCATCCGCTGCGCGGCCAGGGCGCCAAGTTCAGCCGCGGCGAAAGCCTGATTTGGCGCTTCTGGAGCGGCGCCTTCGCGCGTCCCGCCAGCTACCGGCTGTTCCGCTGGGCCGCCACGCGCCTGCGCCTGCTGACGCCGCGCGCGCAGCTGGGCTGGACGCAGCACCGCAAGCCCTTGACGCCGGCGCCGCGCAGCCTGGCCGACTTGCTCAATGCAAGGGGGCAGGAAGAATAGCGACGCTCCGCCATACCGCAAAAAACACGCTACACACAATTACATCAAAAGCCGTTTTTTCAATCAACCCGCATCCACCGGAGGAGACCCGACATGCAAACCTGGACCCAACTTTATACACCGCTCGGCAGCTTGTGGCTGTCGTCGCTGGCGGCAGCCATTCCCATCATTTTCTTCTTCATCGCCCTGGCGGCGCTGCGCATCAAGGGGCACGTGGCGGCCGCCGTCACCCTGGCCCTGGCGCTGGCCGTCGCCATCTTCGCCTACGGCATGCCCGTGCCGCAGGCGCTGGCGGCGGCCGGCTACGGTTTTGCGTACGGCTTGTGGCCAATCGCCTGGATCATCGTCACGGCCGTCTTCCTGTACAAGATCGTCGTGAAGACGGGGCAGATCGAGATCATCCGCGCCTCCGTATTGTCTGTTACGGACGACCAGCGTTTGCAGGTGCTGCTGATCGGCTTTGCCTTCGGCGCCTTCCTGGAAGGGGCGGCCGGTTTTGGCGCGCCCGTGGCGATCACGTCGGCCCTGCTGGTGGGCCTGGGCTTCAACCCCCTGTATGCGGCGGGCCTGTGCCTGATCGCCAACACGGCGCCCGTGGCCTTTGGCGCCATGGGCATCCCCATCATCGTGGCGGGCCAGGTGACGGGCATCGACCCCTTCCTGATCGGCGCCATGGCGGGCCGCCAGTTGCCGCTGCTGTCGCTGGCCGTGCCCTTCTGGCTGGTCTTCATGATGGACGGTGTGCGCGGCGTGCGCGAAGTGTGGCCGGCCGCCCTGGTGACGGGCGCCAGCTTCGCCGTCACCCAGTATTTCACGTCGAACCATATCGGCCCTGAACTGCCGGACATCACCTCGGCCCTCGTCAGCCTGGTGTCGCTGACCCTGTTCCTGAAAGTGTGGCAGCCGAAGAATGCCAAGGTGGTCAACGCCGTCGGCGGCGGCGCCGCTGCGCTGTCCGGTTTTGGCGGCGGCGTGGGCAATGCGGACTTGCGCGGCAGCGGCAGCCGCGCCGCCTCGCCCTACACCCTGGCGCAAACGGCGCGCGCCTGGGCACCGTTCGGCCTGCTGACGGCCATCGTCACCGTCTGGAGCCTGCCCGGCTTCAAGTCCCTGTTCGCCGCCGGCGGCGCGTTGGCCAGCCTGGTCGTCAAGATCCACGTGCCTTACCTCGATAAACTGGTGATCAAGACCATGCCCATCGTGGCCGAGCCGAAGGCATATGACGCCGTCCTCAAGCTCGATTTGCTGTCGGCCGTGGGTACGGCGATCTTGCTGACGGCCGTACTGTCGATGTGGATGCTGCGCATGAAGCCGCGCGATGGCCTCAAGGCCTTCGTCGAAACGGTGGTGGAATTGCGCCGACCCGTGCTGTCGATCGGCCTGGTGCTGGCGTTTGCCTTTGTCGCCAATTACTCGGGCATGTCGTCCACCCTGGCCCTGCTGCTGGCCGGCAGTGGCGCCGCCTTTCCGTTCTTCTCGCCGTTCCTGGGCTGGCTGGGGGTGTTCCTGACGGGCTCCGACACGTCGTCGAACGCCTTGTTCTGCTCCCTGCAAAACACCACGGCGCACCAGATCGGCGTGTCCGACACCTTGCTGGTGGCGGCCAATACGACGGGCGGCGTGACGGGCAAGATGATTTCGCCCCAGTCGATCGCCGTCGCTTGCGCCGCGACTGGCCTGGTGGGCAAGGAATCGGACCTGTTCCGCTTTACCTTGAAGCACAGCCTGCTGTTTGCCGTGATCATCGGCATCATCACCATGTTGCAGGCATACGTGTTCACGGGCATGATCCCGCATTGAGCGGTCCGTAGAAGTACGTAGTAAAACTAGATGAATTGATAGTAAAACGTGCAGAGGGTCATGCAAATGACCTGATGCACTGCAGCATATCGAGGATGGCCCGGCGCAATGCCGGGTCCGCAGCGATGCCTTCCGCATCGAGACCCGACCCCAGCAGGGGCAGGCTGATGCAGGCGTCGTCGATCAGGCGCGCCGACATGGTGCGCACCGTTTCGCGCAGCGCCGCCTGTGCATGCGTGGCGCGCGGCGAGGCGTTCAGCAGCACCAGCGGCTTGTCGATGAACGATTCATTTCCCACCATCCAGTCCAGCGCATTTTTCATGGGACCGCTCACGCCGTGCGCATACTCGGGACTGGCCAGCATCAGCACGTCGGCCGCGATGATCGCGTCGCGCAGGCCCGTCACGGCAGGCAAGCTGTCGGCGTCGAGGTCGGGATTGAACAAGGGTAATTGCCCGAGTCCCGGATAGATGCGGATGTCGAATGGCGCTGGCGCAAGCGTGGCGATGGCGCGCAACAGGGCGGTGTTCAGCGAGGCGGCGCGCAGGCTGCCGGCGATGGCGAGGATGGTAATGGGCGTGTGCATCCCGCCTGTATAGCCCATCCTGTGCTCAAGCGCAAGGCGAGCAGGATGGCGCTATCGTTGTTGCAACAGCCGTTGAGCGACTGGGGACTGCGGCAATGCTGCGTCAATCTTAACGGCTCAGACCGCTCATCCAGCTAGGCTGCGGATTGGCACGGGCCAGTTCGCGCATGCGGTATTCCAGGTCGTAACGGTCGGTCGATTCGGCCAGGTAGGCTTCTTCGTAAGCGCGCTCGCGGCGGTCGCTGCTTTGGTTCAGCCAGGCGCCGACGCGTTTGGCGGCGTGGACCAGGGTGGCGACGATATTGCTGTTTTGCGTGGTGTGGTAAGTAAATGCGGTAGACATGGCAGACTCCTTAAGTGGCGTGCCGCGTTGTGCTGCACTGCAATATAAGTATAGCGGTTTCAAGTTATAAGGCTACTTTTGATTTCGAATGTCAGCTATTCAATTATCGAATAATTGATGTGAAACCTGCGCAATCCGGGGCCTTTCGGGCATAATGCGGCCGCAGCTAGGTAGTTTTACTACGCGCTCGGCCTTGCGAAGATGTTGCTTTCAAACACGAGCGCTGCCGCTGCCTGGCGGCGTCCATGCAAGCGATGGGCCAGGGCAGGGCACGACAATCTTGGATAGAACAATGGAGAAAGTATGGAACACGTAAAGCAGGGGCTGGACGCATCGCGCGCACAGGCCGGCACGCAAAACAATACAGGCGCCCTGATCATTGTCACGGTGCTGTTTTTCATGTGGGGGCTGCTGACCTCGCTCAATGATGTGCTGATCCCCCATCTGCGTTCGATCTACACCCTGACCTATGTCCAGGCGATGCTGGTGCAGTTCTGCTTCTTTGGCGCCTACGCCATCGTCTCGCTGCCGGCAGGCATGCTGATCAAGAAAATCGGCTATCAGCGCGGCGTCGTCGCCGGCCTGCTGATCGCGGCCGCCGGCTGCGCCATGTTCTACCCGGCATCCACCGGCAGCTACGCGCTGTTCCTCTTGTCCTTCTTCATCCTGGCGGCCGGCATCACCGTGCTGCAGGTGGCGGCCAACCCGTACGTGACGGAATTGGGCGACCCGCAGACGGCGTCGAGCCGCTTGACTCTGACGCAAGCGTTCAACGCGCTGGGCACCACCGTGGCGCCTGCGCTGGGCGGCATGCTGATTTTGTCGGGCACCGTGCTGACGGTGCAGCAGTTCGACCTGCTGCCGGCCGCTGAGCAACTGGCGTACCGCGCCAAGGAAGCGGCCTCCGTGCAAGGCCCGTACCTGGTGCTGGCCGCCACCCTGGTGATCCTGGCCGTACTGTTTGCGCTGGCAAAATTGCCGAAGATTTCGCATGCCGACGATGCTGCCGCCCTGGCGCAGGATGGCCACAAGGTTTCGATCTGGTCGCACCGCCACCTGGTGCTGGGCGCGCTTGCCATCTTCCTGTATGTGGGCGGTGAAGTCAGCATCGGCAGCTTCCTGATCAACTTCCTGGGCGAGAGCCATATCGCGGGCCTCAGCCACGCCGACGCGGCCTATTTCGTCAGCTATTACTGGGGTGGCGCCATGCTGGGCCGCTTCGTCGGCTTTGCCGTGATGCGCTACGTCAGCCCAGGCAAGACCCTGGCCTTCAACGCCGCCGTCGTCATCGCGCTGATCCTCGTCGCCGTGTTCTCCAGCGGTCACACGGCCATGTGGGCATTGATCGCCGTCGGCCTGTTCAACTCCATCATGTTCCCGACCATCTTCAGCATGGCCCTGAACAAGCTGGGCGCGCAAACGGGTCAAGGTTCGGGCATCCTGTGCATGGCCATCGTCGGCGGCGCCATCGTGCCGTTCATCCAGGGCTTCCTGGCCGACCACATCAACCTGCAACTGTCCTTCCTCGTGCCGGCCGTGTGCTACACCTTCATTCTGTACTTCGGCTGGAAGTACGCCAGCATGTACAACGACAGCGCCAAGTAAGCAAGGTGGCGTGATCAAGCAAAAGGGTGGCCTCGGCCACCCTTTTTTACGTCAGTGCGCGAACTGCGTGCCCAGCACGTCCTGGCACACCTCGAGCCAGGCGCGCGCCGCATGCGACAGATAGCGCCCGCTCCAGATATGCGCCACCTGCCACGCCACCTCCGGCTCGACGATGCGCACCGCCTCCAGCGGCTCGCCGGCCAGGCGGTGGATGAAGGGCTCGGGCAACAGGGCCACGCCCAGGCCCGCCGACGCCATCGCCACCAGCCAGTCCCACTGCCCGCTCTGGGCCGCGATGGTCGGCGTGAAGCCCGCTTGCGCGAAATGCTGACGCAGGCTGCGCGTGAGGGCGAAATCATCTTTTAACAGCACCAGCGGCAGCTCGGCCAGCGCCTTGAAGGGCAGGGTCGTGCGGTTTTTCTGGAAGGTGCCCGGTTCGGCCAGGGCCCAGATCGGGTAGTTGGCCACTTCCACGGCCACGAGGTCGAGTTCCGGATCGGCAGGCAGCACCGTCATGCCGATTTCCAGCTCGCCGGCCGCCACCTTGCGCTCGATCTGCTGGCCCGTGTCTTCCTGCAGGGTCAGGCTGATGTGCGGATGGCGCGCGCGGAAGGCCTTCAATACCGGAGTGAACAGCACATTGATCATGGGCGGGATGCCGACCGTCAGGCTGCCGCGCTGCAAGGCCTGCGTGTCGCGCACTTCCAGGGTCAGCTGGCGCATATTGGCCAGCATTTCCTGGCCGTGCTGGTAGACGATGCGGCCCGTATCCGTCAGGGTCAGCTTGCGCCCGTCGCGCACCAGCAGTTGCGCGCCCACTTCATCTTCCAGCTGGCGCACCATCTTGCTGATGGTCGATTGGGTCAGGTGCAGCGATTCGGCCGCCTGCGTAAAGCTCGACAGGCGCACGGTTTCGACGAAATAGCGCAGGGAACGGATATCCAAGATGGGTGCTCGGCGTTGACAAGGCATGAAAATAGCGACTGGATGTGGCGAAATTAATTCATGCCATGCATGTGACCGCGATTTTATACTGAATCCACTTATGGGGTTGGTGTATGACAGCCATCCAGTTTGAGAATATGAAGAAGATCAGGAGCATCACGATGTACGAGGACCGTATCCGCCACCCAGGCTTGCTCGGCAAAATCATGAGCGCCGATGAGGCAGCCAAATTGTTCCACAACGGCATGCGTGTCGGCATGAGCGGTTTTACCCGTGCCGGCGATGCCAAGGCTTTGCCGCGTGCGCTGGCCGAGCGCGCCCTGCAAGACCCGCTGAGCCTGACCCTGATCACGGGCGCGTCGCTGGGCAATGGCAGCGATGGCCTGATGGCCGAGGCGGGCGTGCTGGCGCGCCGCATGCCGTTCCAGGTCGACCCTGTGCTGCGCGGCAAGATCAACAACGGTGAAGTCATGTTCATCGACCAGCATCTGTCGGAAACGGCGGAGCAACTGCGCTCGGGCAACCTGGCCGCCGTCGATATCGCCGTCATCGAAGCAACCGCCATCACGGCGGCCGGCGCCATCATCCCGACCATGTCGGTGGGTAATTCCGCCGCCTTTGCCCAGCAGGCCACGCAGGTGATCATCGAAATCAACCTGTCCACGCCGCTGGCGCTGGAAGGCTTGCACGACATCTATATTCCGCAAACCTTGCCGGGGCGCGAACCGATTCCCCTCACGCGCGTCGACCAGCGCCTGGGCAGCACGGCGATTGCCATCGACCCGGCCCGCATCGCCGCCATCGTCATTACGGACAGCCCCGACAGCCCATCGAACGCCTTGCCGCCCGACGAAGAGACGCAAGCCATCGCCGGCCACGTGATCGCCTTCCTGGAGGGCGAAGTGGCGGCCGGACGCATGGGGCCGGAATTGCTGCCCCTGCAGGCGGGTATCGGCACCATCGCCAACGCCGTGCTGCATGGCCTGATCGGCTCGCCTTTCCACAACATGACGATGTATTCGGAAGTGTTGCAGGACAGCGCCATCGAGCTGCTCGATTCGGGCCAGCTGGCGTTCGCCTCGGCCTCGTCGATTACCCTGTCGGCCGCCGTGCATCAAAAGCTGATGGACAATATCGACCATTACCGGTCGAAGATCGTGCTGCGCCCGCAAGAGATCAGCAACCACCCGGAAATCGTGCGCCGCCTGGGCATCATCGCCCTGAACACGGCGCTCGAGTTCGATATCTACGGCAACGTCAATTCCACGCACGTGTGCGGCACGCACATGATGAACGGCATCGGCGGCTCTGGCGACTTCGCGCGCAATGGGCAAGTGTCGATGTTCGTGTCGAAATCGGCGGCCAAGGGCGGGCGCATTTCCAGCGTCGTGCCAATGGTCTCGCATGTGGACCATACGGAGCATGACGTCGACGTGCTGGTGACGGAGTGGGGTTTTGCGGACTTGCGTGGCCTGGCGCCGCGCGAACGGGCGCCGTTGATCATCGAGCGCTGCACGCATCCCGCTTACCGCGATCAATTGCGCGCGTATTACGACGCGGCATGCCAGCGCGGCGGCCACACGCCGCATATTCTGGAGCAGGCGCTGTCGTGGCATACGCGCTACCAGGAAACGCAGAGCATGCTGGCAGCGCAGTAAATCTTCGTCAGCGCAAAGACAGGGCAGGGCGGTGCAGCACCGCGCCTGCCTTTTTACGTTGCTCAGTACATGTGCAGCGCCTTGGCGCCCAGGCCAAGCAAGGCAAACGTGGTGGTGGCCTGTATGCCCATGAACCACAGGAAATGGGTGTGCATGTGCTTGCGGATGTCGCCCAGTTCCGTGCGCAGGGCATGGCAGTCGCCGCGCAAGTCGCCGCGAAATTGCGTCAGGTCGGCACGCAGCAGCTGCGATTCGTCGTGCAATTCCGTGCGTACCTTATCGAGGCCTTCGCCAAGACGCTGTTCCAGCGTCTTGAACCATTGCCGGTCATGTTCCCGATCCGTTTCCAGTTTTGGCAGGCGCGCTTCCATGCGTACAGTACTGTTCGCGCTTAGCTGTTTGTCAAGCCGGTCCGTGGCATAGGCTTCGTTCATCTCGCACTCCTTCGCGCGAACCGCGCTGCATCAGTGCAGGCGGCATCACCCACTATCCGCTTTTTTGGCGGATGCGGTTTGCGCTGGATCAAGCGTCAGGAAGCCGGCGCAAAGCGCAGGCGGATGCCTGTCGTGACGACGGCCAGCAAGTCGTCGATATGTGTGTTCATTTCCGGGTGCGGCGTCCATGGATCGCCCGCATCCATGACGATGCGCAGCGACACGAGGCCGTGCAGCGATTGCCAGAAGATTTGCGTCATCGTGTGCAGAGCCGGCGGATCCTGGCGTACCTGGCCCGCTTGCGCCAGTTCGGTAAACAGGTGCAGCGCATAGGCGTACGGGTCTTGCTCGATATTGCCGTGTTCCACTTCGACGGCGTCCACTTCCGCGTGCGGACGCAGCTCCATGAAGATTAGCGAATACTCATCGGGATGCTGGAAGCCGTACTCGATGTAGGCGCGGCCGATCAGGCTGATGCGTTCCCATGGGTCCATGCTGGTGGCGCAGGCCGTGCGCATGGCGCGCACCAGTTCCAGCAAGTCTTTGTCCATGGCCTGGGCGATCAGGGTGGCCTTGTCGCGGAACAGGGCGTACACGACGGTGGTGGAAAAGCCGGCCGCCTCGGCCACCTTGCGGATGGAGACGGCGCGCGCGCCGCCCTTCTTGATGAGATCCTTGACGACGTCGATGATGTGCTCGCGCCGCGCCTGGGCCTCGCGTAATTTTCTTTCCTGAATATTGGTCAGCTTCTTGTCCACGACTCTTTCCTGGCGACTCTATGAAAGCAGGAATTATAGGGGGACGAGGGGCTGCCAATGTTTCTGGCATTGTTACAATTCAGTTTTTTGTCCGGTAGATGCGACAGTCGACCGATTTTTCGCGCTTTTGCCCAGCGCTTTTCCATCGATGCCCCGGAATGGTGCACAAATCGCCGGGCCAGGCTTTGCGAACGAGCCCAAAGGGCGGAAAATAGCGGGATAGCTTACACTGCGTTTTTTAGCGCGACGGCGGAGCCCACGAGGCAACGCTGGAACACTTACCTTCGGACGGGATCATTACATGACCATTAAAATCAGCCAGAACTTCGACTCGGGCGCCATCGACGTGGTGAGCGCCAACAGTGCCGGCGCCATCGACCTGAACTTGCGCAAGGATAGCCACGCCGACATCCACCAGTGGTTCCACTTCCGCCTGCAGGGCGCGCGGGACCAGGCATGCACGCTGCGCTTCCTGAACGCGGGCCAGGCCACCTATCCGGCCGGCTATGAAGACTATCAGGCCGTGGCCAGCTACGACAGCGAAAACTGGTTCCGCGTACCGACGGCGTTCGACGGCCAGGTCATGACGATCTCGCACACGCCGGAACTCGACAGCGTGTACTACGCGTATTTCGAACCGTATTCGTGGGAACGCCATCTGCGCCTGCTGGGTGAAGTGGCCGAGCATCCGCTGGCGCGCGTGTCCGACCTGGGCAGCACGGTCGACGGCCGCGACATGAACATGGTTACCATCGGCAATCCGCAGGCGGAAAAGAAAATCTGGGTCATCGCGCGCCAGCATCCGGGCGAATCGATGGCCGAATGGTTCGTCGAAGGCTTGATCGACTCGCTGCTCGACGACGCCAACCCGATTGCGCGCAAATTGCTGCAGCGCGCAGTGTTCCACATCGTGCCGAACATGAATCCGGACGGCTCCATCCGCGGCAACCTGCGCACGAATGCGGCCGGCGCCAACCTGAACCGCGAATGGATGACGCCTTCGCTGGAGTCCAGCCCGGAAGTGCTGTGCGTGAAAAACAAGATCCACGAAACGGGCGTCGACATGTTCTTCGACATCCACGGCGATGAAGCGCTGCCGTACAACTTTGTGGCCGGCAACGAAATGCTGGAAAACTTCACCCCGGCGCAAGCGGCGCACCAGAAGGCCTTCATCGAGCGCTACAAGCAGGCCAGCCCCGACTTCCAGGACAAGTTCGGCTATGCGGCCAGCAAGTACAAGTCTGACATGCTGACCCTGGCGTCGAAATACATCGGCCACCACTTCGGCTGCCTGGCGCTGACCCTGGAAATGCCGTTCAAGGAAAACGCCGATTTGCCGGATCCAGCCGTCGGCTGGAACGGCGCGCGCAGCGCGGCCCTGGGCGCGGCCATGCTGCAGCCTATCCTGCTGTCGCTGGATTGAACGGCGTTGTTCATGGGTATCGAGATCGAGCGTAAATTTTTGCTGGCCGGCGACGCCTGGCGCGGCCTGGGCCAGCCGGTCCTGCTGCGCCAGGGTTATTTGTCGTCCGCGCGCGAGCGCGTGGTGCGCGTGCGCATCGAGGGCGGGCAAGCGATGCTGACCATCAAGGGCGCGAACGTGGGCGCGACGCGCGGCGAGTGGGAGTATCCGATTCCGCTGGCCGACGCGGCCGAACTGCTCGACGGCCTGTGCGAACAGCCGCTGATCGAAAAGTACCGTCACCGCATCGAACACGCGGGCATGGTGTGGGAAGTCGACGAGTTCCTGGGCGCCAATGCGGGCCTGGTGGTGGCCGAGATCGAACTGGCCTCGGAAGACCAGGCCTTCGAGAAACCGGAGTGGATCGGTGCGGAAGTGTCGGGCGATGTCCGCTATTACAACGCGAATCTGATCCGCCATCCGTTTTCACAGTGGTGATGGTGTTGTAAATGACGTTGCAATGAAAAAGGCGGAACCGAGGTTCCGCCTTTTTTATGCGCCAACGCTGTTGTCGGATTACGCCGTGCCGGCTAATCCGACCTACGGCTTATGACAGCAGCGTAGGTCGGATTAGCGCGCAGCGCGTAATCCGACAAGCCTGCATTAATGGAAGTGTTCCGTACCTTGCGGCGTATCTTCCGGCATTTCCGCATGCGCCAGCTCGCCGACAGGGTCGGCAAACAGGGGTGCGCCGCAATCGTCGCAGTATTCACCGACAAAACGTTCCGCGTGGCGCTTGATCTGCGTCACGCCGGCGGCGTTCAGGTGCTCGATGATTTCATCGACGGGCGTCTTTTGCTTGTCCAGCGCGGCGATGCCGACCTGGATCAGGCCTTCGATCGGCGTGCCATCCTCGTCTTCCTGGCCGTACAAAGGCCAGACGATGCCGTAGATGACGTCCGGCGCCTGGCGCAGGGTGAAGGCGATGCGGTACTCATCGACCTGGCCATCGGCCGCTTCTTCGCCGAAACCGGCGATGACGGCGCGCAATTCCGAGGGCTCGATGGCCAGGGTATGCGTCAGGTAGTGCACGGCGGCGCGCACGGAGACGGGGCGTATCAGCTTGTCCGCTTCGCGGCAGGCCACGTAGTACGCTTCCGGCAGCAGCAATTCCAGGCCGCAGCCGGGCAGCAGGCGGGCAATCGTCGGCGTCGCCTGCGTGCGCCATTGTTCCAGGGCAGCGCTGCGCTCGGCGATGAAGTCGAGCTGGCTGGCCGGCGTCTGCCAGCGGAACAGCGGCGCGCCGCTTGGCGCCACCACGGCCACCAGCAGGTAGCGCGTGTCGGCCAGGAAGGGCGCCGTTTCCGCCTCTTTGCCTGAAGGCTTGACGGCCGTGCCTTTCAGCGCGGCCAGGGCCAGCTTCTGCGTCTTGGCATAGGTCTCGACGTGGCTGCGCGGCAGCTGGTCGATCGAGTAGAGCGTTGGCGCCATGGCCATCTTCGTGCCATCGGCCAGCAGGTGGGCGGCGAAATGCGCCGACAGCACGCCGTGCGCGTCGCCGGCCATGGGGCCGGAGGCGATGGAAAAGCGCGTCCACGCGAGGATGGGCACGGCGACGAGCAGGGCGTCGTAGCGCACGTCTTCATGCGTGACGACGGTCGATTCGCTGACGGCTTCAACGCAGTCCATCAGCACGTCATAGGCGTTCAAGTCATCCTTGAACAGGCTGCCCAGGGTGTTGTCGATGGTGTCCTGGTGGCCGGTTTTGAGTAATTTCTGGAGCTGCGTATCCAGGCTGTGTTCCCAGGACCGCTCTTCGAGACGGCTGGCTGCCTGTACGATCGCCTGGGCAAAGGTGACCAGGCGCTGGCTGTCGGCAGTCAGTTTATGGGATGAATCTTTGGAAGGACGACGCATAGCGGGATAAGAGTCTCGGAAAGTGAAAAAAATGGATCAGTCAAACAATGATAAACCCTTATAACCGTATTGTAGAGGATTCAGCCGCACGCAATACGTAAGCTGTCCTTAGATCATGCCAATAGTCGAAATTTCAAGTCGGAACGGGATGCAGGGACGAAAAAAAGCGCCGGTCGGAACCGGCGCTTTTATCTTACCTCACAGCTGGGCTGATTACTCGGCCAGCAGTTGACGCAGCACGAATGGCAGGATACCGCCATGCTTGTAGTAATCGACTTCGATCGGCGTATCGATGCGCAGCAGGACTTTGACTTCCTGGCTGCTGCCGTCGGCGCGGTGGATCACCAGGGTAGCCAGTTGCTGTGGCTTGATTTCGCCTTCGAGGCCTTTCAGGTCGAAGGTTTCCTTGCCGGTGATGCCCAGGGTTTGCACGCTGTCGTCGCCGATGAATTGCAGCGGCAGCACGCCCATGCCCACCAGATTCGAGCGGTGAATACGCTCGAACGAACGGGTGATCACGGCTTTCACGCCCAGCAGTTGCGTACCTTTTGCCGCCCAGTCGCGCGACGAGCCCGTACCGTACTCTTCGCCGCCGAAGACCATGGTTGGCGTGCCTTCAGCAACATATTTCATCGCTGCGTCGTAGATCGACATTTCTTCGCCGGAAGGCTGGTGGATCGTGATGCCGCCTTCGACCGCCGAACCGTCTGCCTTGGCAGGGATCATGCGGTTTTTGATACGCACGTTGGCGAACGTGCCGCGCATCATGATTTCATGGTTGCCGCGACGCGAGCCGTAGGAGTTGAAGTCCGCTTTCAGGACGCCGTTTTCCTTCAGCCATTTGCCTGCAGGACCGTTTTCCTGGATCGAGCCGGCTGGCGAGATGTGGTCGGTGGTGATGGAATCGCCGAACACGCCCAGTGCGCGCGCGCCTTCGATGCCGGTGGCCACTGCCGCTGGCGTCATCGAGAAGTTGTCGAAGAACGGTGGTTCCGCGATGTAGGTCGATTTTGGCCAGTTGTAGACTTGACCGGACACGGTCGTGACTTTTTCCCACAGTTTGCCTGGCGCGCCCTTGACGTCCGCGTAGTTGTCCTTGAACACCTTGGCGTTCATGGCGAACTTCATCATGGCCGACACTTCAGCCGAGGTTGGCCAGATGTCGCCCAGGTAGATGTCCTTGCCGCCCTTGCCCTTGCCGACTGGTTCCGTCATCAGGTCGCGCGTCATGTTGCCGGCGATGGCGTAAGCGACGACCAGCGGTGGCGAAGCGAGGAAGTTCGAGCGGATGTTCGGGTGAATACGCGCTTCGAAGTTACGGTTACCCGACAGCACGGCCGACGCGACGATGTCGTGCGTGGCGATCGCTGCGTTCAGCTCGGGCGTCAGGTCGCCCGCATTGCCGATACAGGTGGTGCAGCCGTAGGCGGTGACGCCGAAGCCCAGTTTTTCCAGGTAAGGCAGCAGGCCGGCAGCGGTCAGGTACTCGGTCACGACGCGCGAACCAGGGGCCAGCGAGGTCTTGATGTGCGGCGCGACTTTCAGGCCAGCTTCGACGGCTTTCTTGGCCAGCAGGCCGGCAGCCAGCATCACGCTCGGGTTCGAGGTGTTGGTGCACGAGGTGATCGCGGCGATCAGCACGTCGCCGTTCGACACTTTCACGTTGTTGGTGGTCTCGTACACGGCGTTCAGATCGGCCGGGTTCTTGTTGAAGCCGTTTTCCGACGTTGGCTTGGCGAACAGTTCGGCGAAGTTCGCCTTGACGTTGCCGATTTCGATACGGTCTTGCGGGCGTTTCGGGCCGGCCAGCGACGGAGCAACCGATGCCAGGTCCAGTTCCACCACGCGGGTGTAGTCGATGTCGCCGGCTTTTGGCACGCCGAACAGGTTTTGCGCCTTGAAGTAGCCTTCGAACGCGGCGATTTCAGCCTTGCTGCGGCCGGTGCCCTTGAAGTAATCGATGGTCGCTTCGTCGACCGGGAAGAAGCCCATGGTCGCGCCGTATTCCGGTGCCATGTTGGCGATCGTCGCGCGGTCGGTCAGGGTCAAGGACTCGGTGCCTTCGCCGAAGAATTCGACGAACTTGCCGACGACTTTTTCTTTGCGCAGCAATTCGGTGATGGTCAGTACCAGGTCGGTGGCGGTGCAGCCTTCGCGCAATGCGCCCGACAGGTTCACGCCGATGACGTCTGGCGTCAGGAAGTAGACCGGTTGACCCAGCATGCCGGCTTCCGCCTCGATGCCGCCCACGCCCCAGCCGACCACGCCGATACCGTTGATCATGGTGGTGTGCGAGTCGGTGCCGACCAGGGTGTCAGGGTAGTACACGTCGCCGGCTTTCTTGCCGGAGTGGTGCACGCCGCGCGCCAGGTATTCCAGGTTGACCTGGTGGACGATGCCGAAGCCTGGTGGCACGACGCCGAAGGTGTCGAATGCCTGCATGCCCCATTTCATGAACTGGTAACGCTCGTTGTTGCGCGAGAATTCCAGTTTCATGTTCAGGTCCAGCGCTTTCTTTTCGCGGTAGTGATCGATGGTCACCGAGTGGTCGACCACCAGGTCGACCGGTACCAAAGGTTCGATCTTCTTGGCGTTGATGCCCATCTTGGCGGCCACGTTGCGCATGGCTGCCAGGTCGGCCAGCAATGGTACGCCGGTGAAGTCCTGCAGCACGACGCGCGCCACTACGAACGGGATCTCGTCGGTGCGCTCGGCGGTCGGGCCCCAGCTCGCCAATTGCTTGACGTGTTCTTCGGTGACTTTTTTGCCGTCGCAGTTGCGCAATACCGATTCGAGCACGATACGAATCGACACTGGCAGGCGGGAGACATTGATGCCCAGGCTTTTTTCCAGCGCAGGCAGGGAGTACAGCTTGCCCTTCTTGCTATCCGAAATATTAAAGTCCTTGAGCGTGTTCAGAGTGTTGCGGGACATGACCTCTCCTTGTTGGGTATCGTCTATTTATTGATTATTCAAATTACAAAACATGACTGAGCCCCCGAAGAGGCCCTTGCTGCTCACATCAGCCGCCGGTTGCCGGCAGCACGCCCAGCGATGGCGCGGCTTCCACCACTGCCGCTGGCTTGGCTTGCTCCGCATCCTTGCATTCATTGGCCAGCTGGCGGCCCTGCTTGGAATCGAGCAGCATGCCTTTGGCCGGGATGCCGATCCAGACGAGACCATATAAACGGTTCTCGAAGCGGTTGGCGCCGGTGGTGGTGCCAACGCGGCTCAGGCGGTGCAGGCGCTTCTTCCAGCGCAGGGCGATGTGTTTGTCGTCAGTGGCATTGGTGTAGATGGTAATTTTATTACCAAGTTCACAATTGAAATCGGTGGAGGCCGAGCCTGCGGTGTCCGGTTCGTCGGATTCTTCCTTGTCGGCGACTGACATGGCGAGCGGATGGGCTTCCTTGGCGGCTGCCTTGGCTTTGGTGGTCTTGGCTTTTGGCTTGGCCTTGGCAGCCTTCACTGCCTTGGGATTTGGCTCTGCCGTGGCGGCGAAGCTGGCTGGCGCCAGCGTGAGGGTCATGGCGCCCAGCGCGACGCTGCAGGCAATGGCTAATTTGGAGAGGGACATCGTGTAATTCCTGTCAGTTTTCAGTGGTGCTGGAAGAGGGGGTGTTGAGTAATGCAGCGGCCGCCTCGGGCAGGCCGAGGCCCGCCAGTTTGGCGCGTTGCAAAACGGTCCAATAATATCGGTAGCTGGCGCGGTCGTGCAAGCGGCCATTTTGCGCAATCGGTCCCCAGTTGGCGCGCAGCGCTTCATTGAGGATGTTGCTGGCCTCGTTGACTTCGGACAGGCGCGGCGTGAAGGCCTTGATGATGGGCTTGATCTGGTCCGGGTGGATGCTCCACATGCGCGTGTAGCCGAACTCGGCCGTCGCGCGCTGGGCGTCATTCGCCACCACGGCCGAATCGCGCACGTCCGTCGTCACGTTATGCGACGGCACCTTGCCGTGCGCATGGCAGGCGGCCGCCACTTCCAGCTTGGCGCGCACCACCAGCGGGTGCGTGAACTGGCCCGGCGTGCGCATGGCGGCGGCGGGAATGGCGCCGTAGTGGGCCGAGACGAAATCCATGATGCCGAAGGACAGGCATTCGACCTGGGGCAGGGCGGCGATCGCATAGGCGTCGCGCAGCGCGCCATGCGTCTCGATCAGGATGTGCACGGGCAGGTTGTCGCGGCCGGCGCGGCGCGCGTGCAGGTTGATCAGGTCGATGGCCAGCATGGCATCCTGCACGCCGCCCACTTTGGGCACGGCGATGTAGGCCAGGCGGGACGCGGCGGTGCAGATGATTTCCACGTCGCGCGCGAAAAACGGGCTGTCGACGTCGTGCACGCGCACGCCGATGCGGTTGAACTGGTTGTCGTCGCTGGCCAGCAGGCCGGCGATCATCAGGGCGTGGGCTTCTTCATTGCCGGCGCTGGCGCCGTCTTCGCAGTCGAACGTGATGTCGAACAGGGGGCCAAGCTCTTGTTGCAAAGCAATCGATTTACGCATCAGCTTTTCGGAGCCGGCGTAGTGGTCGCAAGCGGCGAGCAACAGCGGCTGGCGTTTGCCTTGGAATAAAACCTCGGAAGGGTGCATGCTTAAGGCATTTCTGCAGGTAAAAATTACTTGATAAAACAGCCGCGCCGCGAATCTCGCGGGGCGGCCTTCTTTGGCGGGCGGCGCATTGCCGCGCCGCCAAAACTGGACTTAGGCCAGCAGGTGTTTCACGCCTTCGCGCTCTTCGGTCAGTTCTTTCAGGGTCAGGTTGATGCGCTCTTGCGAGAATGCATCGATTTCCAGACCTTGAACGATGGTGTACTCACCGTTGTCGGTGGTGACCGGGAAGCCGAACACGGTGCCTTCAGGAATGCCATACGAGCCATCCGAAGGAACGCCCATGGTGGTCCACTTGCCAGCCGTGCCCAGCATCCAGTCATGGATGTGGTCGATGGCGGCGTTCGCTGCCGACGCTGCCGACGACAGGCCGCGCGCTTCGATGATGGCCGCGCCGCGCTTGCCGACGGTCGGCAGGAAGGTGTTGGCGTTCCATTCCTGGTCGTTGATCAGGTCTTTCACAGCCTTGCCGTTGACGGTGGCGAAGCGGTAGTCGGCGTACATCGTTGGCGAGTGGTTGCCCCACACGGTCAGCTTCTCGATATCCTTGACGGCGGTGCCGGTCTTGGCAGCGACTTGCGACAGCGCGCGGTTGTGGTCCAGGCGCAGCATGGCGGTGAAGTTTTTCGCTGGCAGCGATGGCGCCGATTTCATGGCGATGTAGGCGTTGGTGTTGGCAGGGTTGCCGACCACCAGGACTTTGACATTGCGCGAAGCGACGGCGTCGAGCGCCTTGCCTTGCACCGTGAAGATCTGGGCGTTCGCTTCCAGCAGGTCCTTGCGTTCCATGCCTGGGCCGCGTGGACGCGCGCCAACCAGTACGGCCACGTCGACATCCTTGAAGGCGGTCAGCGGATCGGAGTGGGCGGTCATTTCCGTCAGCAGCGGGAAGGCGCAGTCGTCGATTTCCATCATCACGCCCTTGAGCGCCTTCTGGGCTTTTTCGTCCGGGATTTCAAGCAGTTGCAAGATGACAGGCTGGTCTTTGCCGAGCATGTCGCCATTGGCGATGCGGAACAACAGGGCGTAGCCGATCTGGCCGGCGGCGCCGGTCACTGCAACACGCATTGGGGTTTTAGCCATGATGAATCTCCAAAAATGGTAAAGAAAACGGGCTTGAAGCTGGGCTTACGCTTATCCGGAAAAACTATAATGATACCAAAACCGGCCCGCGCCACCGAAATGCTGGTGTACGCTGCCGTCACGCTTGTGCTGCACGAGACCAGAGTGGCTGGCCAACAACATAAAACGCTGGCTCACAAGTTTTATCGAGGGCAGTTTAGGCCTCCGATCCCTATCTGTCAATCATATCTTATGTCTTATATAAGACAGATAACTGCGAGTCTTTTACTGGACGCGGGCAGTGATTTGTGTTGAAATGTCGGACTATGAATTCCGCCTCGTCCAATCTGACCAACAATGCCACTGCTGCAAGCGGGGCGGTCAGTCCGACCGCGGGCACCCCGGCCACGCCCGTTGCCGCAGCGGCCAGCACCGCCGCCACCCCTGTCGCCAGCCTCAATACCACTGCCTCCACCGCCGTGGCCGCGCCTGCCGCAACTGCCTCGCCCACCTTCAGTCCCCTGTACCAGCAGATCAAGGCGCTCATCACGCAGAGCCTGCAATCGGGTGAATGGAAACCGGGCGAGCTGATTCCCAGCGAAGTCGAACTGGCAGGCCGCTTCAAGGTCAGCCAGGGCACGGTGCGCAAGGCCATCGATGAACTGGCCGCCGAGAATCTCGTCATGCGCCGCCAGGGCAAGGGTACCTTCGTTTCCACCCACCATGAGGCGCGCGCGCATTTCCGCTTCCTGCGACTGGTGCCGGACGAAGGCGTGCCGCATTATCCTGAGAGCAAGTTTATCGAAGTCAAGCGCGTGCGCGCGCCGGCCGACGTGGCGCGCCTGATGGACCTGAAGTCCGGCGACGCCGTCATCTTCATCAAGCGGGTGCAGTATTTTGACGGCGTGCCGACCATCGTCGAGGAGCTGTGGCTGCCTGGCCTGATCTTCAAGGGCCTGACGGCCGAGCGTCTGGTGGAGTACAAGGGCCCGATGTACGGCTTGTTCGAAACGGAATTTGGCACGCGCATGATACGCGCGTCCGAGCAGATCCGCGCCGTGTGCGCCGACGCGGGCGCCGCGCAATTGTTAAATATCGACCTCGGCACGCCCTTGCTCAGTTCCGAGCGCGTGTCGTTTACCTACGGCGACAAGCCGGTCGAACTGCGCCGGGGCTTGTACCTGACCAGTCGCCATCATTATCAGAATGAACTTAGCTGAAGCGGCGGGGTGCCTGCGGGCGTCCGGACAAGCAGCAAGGCTGAAGTGCATCGCTTGCAAGATGCCTGCCGCAAGGCGGGCAACGGAGACAGCGGAAAGCGCAGCGACAGCATGGCCCGCCCCGGCGGGCCGTGTTTTGCCGGCGATTCTGTAATTAAATTACGTGAACTACGGAAAGTAGCGCGGTATTTTGTAGTAAAAAACCATTTTGGTTATATGTAACAATAGATATTGGTATGGGTTGCGAAAATCGGCGAAAATCGCGGCTTCAATATTTAGTTGAAATTCAAAGGGGAGGTTTTTGTTATGTCTGAAGCCGTAAGAGAAGTACCAAAAAAAGAACGGCCGCAATTCCGTAACATTCATGTTACCGAATTGTCGAACTACCGCATGGCTGTCGGCGCCATCGTCTCGATCCTGCATCGCATCAGCGGTTTCATCATTTTCGCCTTGCTGCCATGCATACTGTACATGCTGGAACTGAGCCTGCGTTCCGAAATGTCCTACGCCTACTTCCAGGGCATCGCCTCGCACTGGTTCGTCAAGCTGATCACCCTGGGTCTGGTCTGGGCCTTCCTGCACCACTTCTGCGCCGGTATCCGTCACCTGTTCATGGACGTGCACGTTGCCATCGAAAAAGATTCGGCACGCAAGACCGCCTCGTCCGTGCTGGTCGTGAGCCTGGTGTTGACGGCTCTGGTCGCTTTGAAACTGTTTGGAGTATTTTAAACATGGCAGACAATAATATCGGACCGAAACGCCTCGTCGTCGGTGCCCATTACGGCTTGCGCGATTGGCTGGCGCAACGCGTTACCGCCATCGTCATGGTGGCCTATGTAGCCATCCTGCTTATTTCTTTCCTGACCGGCAGCAACTTCAGCTATGAAGGCTGGGCTGGTCTGTTCGCACAGCAGTGGTTTAAATTGTTCAGCCTGGTGACCTTCGTCGCCCTGTTCTACCACGCATGGGTCGGCGTACGCGACATCTGGATGGACTACGTGAAAAGCGCTGGCCTCCGTCTGACCCTGCAAATTGCCACCATGCTGTGGTTGATCGCTTGTGCCGGCTGGACGGTACAGATACTCTGGAGTGTGTAATCGTGGCAGCATATAAATCTGCAATCCCTACCCGCCGCTTTGATGCGGTCATCGTTGGCGCCGGCGGTTCCGGCATGCGCGCGTCGTTGCAACTGGCTGAAGCCGGTCTGAACGTCGCTGTTTTGTCGAAAGTTTTCCCGACCCGCTCGCACACCGTTGCGGCGCAGGGCGGTATCGGCGCGTCGCTCGGCAACATGGCCGAAGACAACTGGTTCTGGCACATGTTCGACACCGTCAAGGGTGGCGACTATCTGGGCGACCAGGATGCCATCGAATTCATGTGCCGCGAAGCACCGAAGGTCGTGTACGAACTGGAACACTTCGGCATGCCATTCGACCGCAACCCTGACGGCACCATCTATCAGCGTCCATTCGGCGGCCACACGGCCCACTTCGGCGAAAAGCCGGTGCAGCGCGCTTGCGCGGCAGCCGACCGTACCGGTCACGCCCTGTTGCACACCCTGTACCAGCGCAACGTGCGTGCGCGTACGCACTTCTTCGTCGAATGGATGGCACTCGACCTGATCCGTGACGCCGAAGGCGACGTGATCGGTGTTGTCGCGCTGGAAATGGAAACCGGCGAATGCATGATCCTGGAAGCAAAAACGACGGTCATGGCAACGGGCGGCGCAGGCCGTATCTTCGCCGCATCGACGAATGCCTTCATCAACACGGGCGACGGCATGGGCATGGCGGCACGCGCCGGCTTGCCGCTGCAAGACATGGAATTCTGGCAGTTCCACCCGACCGGCGTGGCCGGCGCGGGCGTATTGATCACCGAAGGCGTGCGCGGCGAAGGCGGCATCCTGATCAATAGCGAAGGCGAACGCTTCATGGAGCGCTATGCGCCGACCCTGAAGGATCTGGCGCCGCGCGACTTCGTCTCGCGTTCGATGGACCAGGAAATCAAGGAAGGCCGCGGCTGCGGTCCTAACAAGGACCACGTGATGCTGGACCTGCGCCATATCGGCGCCGACACCATCGCCAAGCGCCTGCCGTCGATCCTGGAAATCGGCCACAAGTTCGCCAACGTCGACGCCACCAAGGAACCGATTCCTGTCGTGCCGACGATTCACTACCAGATGGGCGGCATCCCGACGAACATCCATGGCCAGGTCGTCACCCCGACCGGTCCGGACAATTCGGCCAAGGTTGTCAACGGCCTGTACGCGATCGGCGAATGCGCCTGCGTGTCCGTGCACGGCGCCAACCGCCTGGGCACGAACTCGCTGCTCGACCTGGTGGTCTTCGGCCGCGCGGCCGGTAACCACATCGTCAACAGCGGCCTGAAAGCCAAGGAAAACAAGCCTTTGCCAGCCGACGCCGCCGAATTTGCCATGGGCCGCCTGGCGCGCCTGGAAAACTCGACCGGCACGGAAACCGTGCAGGGCGTGGCGAACGACATTCGCGCAACGATGCAGAAGTACTGTGGCGTGTTCCGTACCGACGAGATGCTGAACAAGGGCGTCGAAGAAATCATGAAGCTCGACGAGCGCCGCAAGCACGTCGCCTTCAAGGATAAATCGATGGTCTTCAACACGGCCCGCGTGGAAGCGCTGGAGCTGGACAACCTGATCGAAACGGCGAAAGCGACCATCGTTTCGGCGGCAGCGCGCAAGGAATCGCGCGGCGCCCACGCCCAGGACGACCATCCGCAACGTGACGACGACAACTGGATGAAGCACACTCTGTGGTATTCGGAAGGCAACCGACTGGAATACAAGCCAGTCGTGACCAAGCCGCTGACGGTTGATACCTTCAAACCGAAACCACGTACTTTCTAAGGCTATACCATGGCACGCACTCTTAAATTCAAAATCTACCGCTACGATCCTGACCAGGATGCCAAGCCGTACATGCAAGACCTGACGGTCGAACTGAAAGACACCGACAAGATGCTGCTCGACGCACTGCAGCGCATCAAGGCGGACGTCGATGACTCGCTGGCCCTGCGCCGCTCGTGCCGCGAAGGCGTGTGCGGTTCGGACGCGATGAACATCAACGGCAAGAACGGCCTGGCATGCACGACCAACCTGAACGAACTGTCGGAGCCTATCGTGCTGCGTCCGTTGCCAGGCTTGCCGGTCATCCGCGACCTGATCGTCGACATGACGCAATTTTTCAAGCAGTACGATTCGATCAAGCCTTTCCTGATCAACGATTCGATCCCGCCTGAAAAAGAGCGCCTGCAATCGCCGGAACAGCGCGAAGAACTCGATGGCCTGTACGAGTGCATCCTGTGCGCATGCTGCTCCACGTCGTGCCCGTCGTTCTGGTGGAATCCGGACAAATTCGTCGGCCCGGCTGGCCTGCTGCAAGCCTACCGCTTCATCGCCGATTCGCGCGACGAAGCCACCGGCGCGCGTCTGGACAACCTGGAAGACCCGTACCGCCTGTTCCGCTGCCATTCGATCATGAACTGCGTCGACGTCTGCCCGAAAGGGTTGAACCCGAACAAGGCGATCGGCAAGATCAAGGAATTGATGGTCCGCCGCGCGATCTGATTCTCCTGATCGCATCCGCCGGGCGCCGTTTGCGGGAAGAGGGTATCCTCTCTTGCCTGCAGGCGGCGCCTGCAAAGCAGCACCGTGCCGCAAGGCACACGTAAAGTGGTAAACCAAATGACAGAATCAATTTTGTCCTCGCATCAGGCCGACCCGGCCAACCGCGCCCGCCTGCGCTGGCGTTCACGCCGTGGCCTGCTGGAAAACGACATTATCCTGACCCGTTTTCTCGATGCGTATGAAACCGAATTGACCGATGAAGAAGTTGACGCGCTGACGCGTTTGCTGGATTTATCGGACAATGCGTTAATGGATCTGGTACTGGCCCGTAAAGAGCCGGAAGGCGAAGTCGATCTGCCGCATGTGCGCGCACTGCTGCAACGACTGCGCATTGCCTAGACGCCTGGGCGATATATTGCAAACGGTGCGAGTGGCGCGCTGTAGCACTGCCGAATGCGGTGCGAATTGCAGCCAGAATTTTTGATTTTAATTTCGACTCACTCCCGAGAAGGAAGAGCCCATGAATATCTCTGACACAAAAGCTACCCTGTCGTTCTCCGATGGCAGCCCATC
Organism: Janthinobacterium sp. NKUCC06_STL; assembly: GCF_019345455.1. NCBI lineage: Bacteria > Pseudomonadati > Pseudomonadota > Betaproteobacteria > Burkholderiales > Oxalobacteraceae > Janthinobacterium > Janthinobacterium sp. NKUCC06_STL. The sequence goes on along the minus strand of NZ_JAHKQY010000001.1, from coordinate 641,990 downwards.
GCTTGAATTTCCAATCTACAAAGGCACGGTTGGCCCGGACGTCATCGACATCCGCAAACTGTACGCCGGTAGCGGCAAGTTCACCTACGACCCAGGCTTTATGTCGACGGCAGCCTGCAACTCGTCGATCACCTACATCGACGGCGACAAGGGCGAGCTGCTGTACCGTGGTTACCCGATCGAACAGTTGGCCGTCAACGCCGACTTCATGGAATCGTGCTACCTGCTGCTGAACGGCGAACTGCCGAACGCGGCGCAGAAAGCCAAGTTCGTCGACACCGTCACCAAGCACACGATGGTGCACGAACAGATGCAATTCTTCTTCCGTGGCTTCCGCCGCGACGCGCATCCGATGTCGGTCCTGGTGGGCACCGTCGGCGCGCTGGCATCGTTCTACCATGACTCGCTCGACATCAACGACCCGCATCACCGCGAAGTGTCGGCCATCCGCCTGATCGCCAAGATGCCGACCCTGGTCGCCATGACCTACAAGTACTCGGTCGGCCAGCCGTTCGTGTACCCACGCAACGACCTGTCGTACAGCGCCAACTTCATGCACATGATGTTCGCCAACCCGTGCGAAGAGTACAAGGTCAACGACGTGCTGGTGCGCGCCCTGGACCGCATCCTGATCCTGCACGCGGACCACGAGCAAAACGCATCGACTTCGACCGTCCGTCTGGCCGGTTCGTCGGGCGCCAATCCGTTCGCCTGTATCGCTGCCGGTATCGCCTGCCTGTGGGGCCCTGCCCACGGCGGCGCCAACGAAGCGGCACTCAACATGCTGAAAGAAATCGGCACCGTCGAGAACATCCCTGCCTTCATCGAGCAAGTCAAGGACAAGAACTCCGGCGTCAAGCTGATGGGCTTTGGCCACCGCGTGTACAAGAACTTCGATCCACGCGCCAAGCTGATGCGTGAAACCTGCTACGAAGTGCTGCAAGAACTGGGTCTGCAAGACGACCCGCTGTTCAAGCTGGCGATGGAACTGGAAAAGATTGCACTGAACGACGACTACTTCGTGTCGCGCAAACTGTACCCGAACGTCGACTTCTACTCGGGCATCGTGCAATCGGCGCTGGGCATCCCCGTGTCGCTGTTCACCGGTATCTTCGCTATGGCCCGTACGATCGGCTGGATCGCCCAGTGGAACGAAATGATCGCCGACCCAGAGCAAAAAATCGGCCGTCCGCGCCAGCTGTTCGTCGGTTCGACCACGCGTGAAGTACTGCCACTGGACAAGCGTTAATCCAGAGCGGTATCGAGCAAACAAAAAACGGGCTTCGGCCCGTTTTTTTATGCCGGGCTGTTATGCTCGGACCCTGGATCCACAGGAAATACAACGCGATGAATGAAGAAACCTGCGCCCCGAGCGGCGTGGCTCTGGCCGATACGGCATTTGGCTACACCTTGTCGCTGATCGGCGGCAAGTACAAGATGCTGATCCTGTATGCGCTGGCGGAAAACACCGTGCTGCGGCATAACGAACTCAAGCGCCATCTTGGCGGCATCGCTTTCAAGACCCTCAGCGTCGTGCTGAAGGAGCTGGAGGCCGATGCGCTGATCATCCGCAAGGAGTATCCGCAAGTGCCGCCCAAGGTGGAATATTCGCTGTCAAGCAAGGGCGCCTCGCTGATCCCCGTGCTGCATACCCTGTGCGAATGGGGTGAGCGGCACCAGCCAGTCTGACCAGGATGCGCATGCCCAAGGGGCTTTGCATGGCCAGGTAACTTACTTTTCTTCCTGTATGACCAGTCAATGTGCGTACTTGTGAAAAGTACTCGTGATGGTTATGCTGTTTTTGCCTCTGCAGGCGCACGGTTATGTGCCACGCGCCACGGGGCAGGGTACCGGCTTGCCTGCTTTTCTGTGAGCGCGGGGCCGGTGCGTCCACCCATTTTCAGGAAAGCAGCATGATGAAAACCCTCGTTATCGTCTTCCATCCCTCCATCGACACGTCGGTCGCCAACAAGCGCTGGCTGCAGGAGCTGGCGCAGTATCCCGACCGCTACACCATCCACGATGTGCACCAGGCTTACCCTGATGGAAATATCGATGTGGCGCGCGAGCAGGCGCTGGTGGAGGCGCACGCCAATGTGGTCTTGCAGTTCCCCGTGTACTGGTTCAACTGCCCGCCCATGCTCAAGCAATGGCTCGATCAGGTGCTGGCGTATGGCTGGGCCTACGGTACGGGCGGCGATGCCTTCCGGGGCCGCAAGGTGGCGCTGGCCGTCACGGCCGGCATCCGCGAGGACGATTTCACGCCGGCAGGCAAGTGGCACGTCACCGTGGCGCAGCTGCTGGCGCCGTTCGATGTGACTCTGGCATATATCGGCGCCGACAACCGCCGCTTCTTTGCCTTCTATGGCGCGGAAGACGGGCCGAAGGAGCCGGACTATGCCGAGCGGCTGGCGCGCAGCGCGCAAGCATATGAGCGCTTCCTGGCCGCCTTGTAAGGGCGCCGCTCCAGCTTCAGTTCAATGCCGCTGGCCGGTCGTGGTGATGGTGTGCGCTAACTGCGCCACATCGGAAAGGTTGCCCGGGTGCGGGAGGAGGCGGGCGGCGCGTGCAAACATATTATTTGTCGTCGCATGGATCCTTTCGACCCGGCGCGGCAAATAGGGTAGATTGCAATACTTAGTTGCATGGATCGGATGAATCAAGGGAGTATCCGCATGGACCGCATCACCGCCGCACAAGTATTTGTCGCCATCGCCGAGCGCGGCAGCATGGTGGCCGCCAGCGAAGCGCTCGACATGTCTCGCGCCATGGTGACGCGCTACCTGGCCGAGATGGAAGAGTGGGCGGGGGCGCGCCTGTTGCATCGCACCACGCGCCGGCTGAGCCTGACGGATGCGGGCGACGCCACCCTGGCGCGCTGCCGGCAGATGCTGGAAGTGGCCGGCGCCATGGCCGTCACTTCGCCCGAGGGCCTCGACACGCCGCACGGTTTGCTGCGCATCACCTGCTCGCAATCCTTGGCGCAGACGGCGCTGGCCGGCGCAGTAACCGCTTACCTGCGGCGCTACCCGCGCGCCGCCGTCGACCTGCAGATGGAGAACCGCGCCGTCAACCTGGTGGAGCAGCGCATCGACCTGGCGATCCGCATCACGAACGCGCTCGAACCGAACCTGATCGCGCGCCAGCTGGCCAGCTGCGCCTCGGTGGTGTGCGCCGCACCATCGTATCTGGCGGCGCACGGCACGCCGCGCCGGGCGGAGGACCTGGCCTTGCACAACTGCCTGACCTATACGTATTTCGGCAAGAGCCTGTGGCAGTTTACGCATGAAGGGGAAGCGCTCACTGTCCCCGTCAGCGGCCGCCTGTCGGCGAATGAATCGCTGGTGTTGCTGGTGGCCACGGTGGCGGGGGCGGGCATCGCCATGCAGCCGCGCTTTTCGGCCGCGCCGTTGATCGCCAGCGGGCAGCTGGTGGAGCTGCTGCCCGCGTACCAGCCCCAGGACATGGGCATCTACGGCGTCTACACGTCGCGCCAGCACATGTCGCCCCTGCTGCGCACCATGCTCGACTTTCTGGTGGAGTGGTTTGCCGGCGATGCCGATTGGCTGGCGGCCATCGCGGCGGCACCGTTGCCGGGCAGACCAGTTGGGCGCAAGCGGCATGCCGGCAGGGGCGCCGATGTGTTGTAAGCATAACAGTGACAGGCTTGCAAGCCCGGGAAAATCAACAACACAGCTTACATTTGCTTGCCAAATAAAATTCAACTAGTCGTTGTTGCGTTACAATACTGCGTGCTATTCTAAATGACGGTATGCAGAATGCTGGTGCAATAAAAAAGCCCTTCCCCACAACTTGATGTGCAATCCGCTAACCGGTCAGGCCGTGTCGCGGAAGGTTAGATTAACCCGCTAATTCCTCGCGAAACGCGAAGAAAGGTGAGCAATATATGCAGCAATTAACGACCAACTCCTACCTGTTCGGTGGGAATGCTCCGTACGTGGAAGACCTGTACGAGGCGTATCTGAACAACCCAGGCTCGGTACCCGATAACTGGCGCTCCTACTTCGACGCGATGCAGCACGTGCCTGCCGTCGATGGCACCAACAAGCCTGACGTGGCGCATGCCTCAGTCGTCGCCTCGTTCGCCGAACGCGCAAAAGCTGGTCCGATCCGCACAGTAACCGCTTCCTTCGATGCCGAAATGGGCCGCAAGCGCGTCGCCGCCACGCAGCTGATCGCCGCTTACCGCTACCTCGGTTCGCACTGGGCCAATCTGGATCCGCTGCAACGCCAGGAACGTCCGATGATCCCGGAACTGGAGCCAAGCTTCTACGGTTTCACCGACGCGGACATGGACACCGTGTTCAACATCAGCAATACCTATTTTGGCCCCGAGACCGCCACCCTGCGCGATCTGCTGAACTATCTGCGCGATACCTACACGCGTTCGATCGGCGCCGAATTCATGTACATCTCCGACCCGGCCGAAAAGCGCTGGCTGCAAGAGAAACTGGAATCGATCCGCTCCACCCCGAATTTCACCCCAGAGAAAAAAATCCACATCCTCGACCGCCTGACCGCGGCTGAAGGCCTGGAACGCTATCTGCACACCCGTTACGTGGGCCAGAAGCGCTTCTCCCTGGAAGGCGGCGAAACCTTCATCGCCTCGATGGATGAAACCATCCAGCGCGCCGGCGAAAAAGGCGTGCAGGAAATCGTCATCGGCATGGCCCACCGCGGCCGCCTGAACGTGCTGGTGAACACCCTGGGCAAGGCGCCGCAGGAACTGTTCGAAGAATTCGAAGGCAAGCATGGCGACGACCTGCCTGCCGGCGACGTGAAGTACCATCAAGGCTTTTCGTCGGACATCTCCACCGCAGGCGGCCCGGTCCACCTGTCGCTGGCGTTCAACCCGTCGCACCTGGAAATCGTCAACCCTGTGGTCGAAGGTTCCGTCAAGGCCCGCATGGATCGCCGCGGCGACGCGCAGGGCGCGCAAGTGCTGCCTATCCTGGTGCACGGCGATGCCGCTTTCGCCGGCCAGGGCGTGGTCATGGAAACGCTGAATCTGGCGCAAACCCGTGGCTACCATACCGGCGGCACGGTGCATATCGTGATCAACAACCAGATCGGTTTCACCACCTCGGATCCGCGCGATGCCCGCTCGACCCTGTACTGCTCGGACGTCGTCAAGATGATCGAAGCACCGGTCCTGCACATCAACGCCGATGATCCGGAAGCCGTGGTACTGGCGACGCAGATCGCGCTCGACTACCGCATGGAATTCAAGAAGGACATCGTCCTCGACATCATCTGCTACCGCAAGCTTGGCCACAACGAGCAAGATACGCCGGCGCTGACGCAGCCACTGATGTACAAGAAGATCGGCCAGCATCCAGGCACCCGCAAGCTATATGCGGACAAGCTGGTAGCGCAAGGCGTGATCCCTGCCGATGGCGGCGACAAGATGGTAGCCGCCTTCCGCGACGCCATGGACGCCGGCAAGCATACCGTCGATCCAGTCATCTCGAACTTCAAGAACAAATACGCCGTCGACTGGCTGCCGTTCCTGAACAAGAAATGGACCGATTCGGCCGACACCGCCGTGCCGATGACGGAACTGAAACGCCTGGCCACCCGCATCACCACCGTGCCGGAAGACTTCAAGGTCCACTCGCTGGTTGAAAAAGTACTGGGCGACCGCGGCACCATGGGCCGTGGCGAAATGAACCTGGACTGGGGCATGGGCGAACACCTGGCCTACGCCTCGCTGGTATCGTCCGGCTACGCCATCCGCCTGACGGGCCAGGATGCCGGCCGCGGCACCTTCGTGCACCGCCACGCCGTCTTGCACGATCAAAACCGCGAGCGTTGGGATGCAGGTACCTACATTCCGCTGCAAAACGTGTCGGACAACCAGGCGCCGTTCACCGTCATCGACTCGGTGCTGTCCGAAGAAGCCGTACTGGCCTTCGAATACGGCTACTCGACCGCTGAACCGAATACGCTGACGATCTGGGAAGCCCAGTTCGGCGACTTCGCCAACGGCGCGCAAGTGGTGATCGACCAATTCATCAGCTCCGGCGAAGTGAAGTGGGGCCGCGCTTCTGGCCTGGTCATGATGCTGCCGCACGGTTACGAAGGCCAGGGTCCTGAGCACTCGTCCGCGCGTCCCGAGCGTTTCCTGCAGCTGTGCGCAGACAACAACATGCAAGTAGTGCAGCCGACGACGGCTTCGCAGATCTTCCATTTGCTGCGCCGCCAGATGGTGCGCCAGTTCCGCAAACCGCTGGTCATCCTGACGCCGAAGTCGCTGTTGCGCAACAAGGATGCGGGTTCGCCGCTGACCGACCTGGCCAAGGGTGGTTTCCAGACCGTCATCGGCGAAGTCGACGACAAAATCGACGCCAAGAAAGTCAAGCGTGTGGTCGCCTGCTCGGGCAAGGTCTACTACGACCTGGTCAACGCACGCAAGACCCGCGGCCAGACCGACACGGCCATCGTGCGCCTGGAACAGCTGTATCCGTTCCCGCACAAGTCGTTCGCTGCTGAACTGAAGAAGTTCCCGAACCTGGTCGAAGTCGTCTGGGCGCAGGACGAGCCGCAAAACCAGGGCGCCTGGTTCCAGATCCAGCACAACATCTTCGAAGGCCTGGAATCGGGTCAACGTCTGGCCTACGCCGGCCGTCCTGCTTCGGCGTCGCCTGCTGTCGGTTACTATGACAAGCACTACGCCCAGCAAAAAGATCTGCTGGAAACGGCATTCTCGAAGCTGAAGGGTTTTATCCTGACCAAGTAAGTGGCAGGATAAGGGGCGCCATGCGAGTGCATGGCGCCTGCTTGCATACATCATGACGGAGCGCCGCCCTTGCTACGCAGGGGCGGCGCCGCAATAACAAAATAAACGGAGTTTTACATGGCACAAATCGAAGTCAAAGTTCCCCAGTTGTCGGAATCGGTTGCAGAAGCGACCTTGCTGGCATGGCACAAGAAAGTCGGCGAACCAGTCGCGCGCGACGAAAACATGATCGATATCGAAACCGATAAAGTCGTGCTGGAACTGCCAGCGCCTGCCGCCGGCGTGATCGTGCAAATCATCAAGGCTGACGGCGCCACCGTCGTCGCCGGCGAAGTCATCGCCATCATCGACACCGACGGCTCGGCCAAGGTCAGCCCGATGGAAGTGTCGGCCGTGCCTGCACCAGCCCTGGCTGCCGCCGCGCAAGACGCTTCGACCGCTTCGGCGCCTGCCGCTGCGACCAAAGGCGATGTCGCCATGCCTGCCGCTGCCAAGATCCTGTCCGAAAAAGGCCTGTCCGCTGGCGACGTCGCCGGTTCCGGCAAAGACGGCCGCGTGACCAAGGGCGACGCCCTGGCCGCTTCCGCCAAGCCAGCTGTCGCGCCACTGGCGCCAGCCGCTGCCAAGCCAGCGCTGCAACAAGTTGCCACGCCGTCGGCCGCCAGCCTGGGCGACCGCCCTGAAGAGCGCGTGCCGATGAGCCGCCTGCGCGCACGTATCGCCGAGCGCCTGCTGCAATCGCAATCGACGAACGCCATCCTGACCACGTTCAATGAAGTGAACATGCAGCCGGTCATCGACCTGCGCAACAAGTACAAGGACAAGTTCGAGAAAGAGCACGGCGTCAAGCTGGGCTTCATGTCCTTCTTCGTCAAGGCCGCCGTCGCCGCCCTGAAAAAGTACCCGATCATCAATGCCTCCGTTGACGGCAACGACATCGTCTACCACGGCTACTTCGACATCGGTATCGCTGTCGGTTCGCCACGCGGCCTGGTCGTGCCTATCATCCGCAACGCGGACCAGCTGTCGATCGCCGACATCGAGAAAAAAATCGGTGAATTCGGCGCGAAAGCCAAGGAAGGCAAGCTGACCCTGGACGACCTGACGGGCGGTACGTTCTCGATCTCGAACGGTGGCACCTTCGGCTCCATGCTGTCGACCCCGATCATCAACCCGCCACAATCAGCCATCCTGGGCGTGCATGCGACCAAGGACCGCGCTGTTGTCGAAAACGGCCAGATCGTGGTGCGTCCGATGAACTACCTGGCCATGTCCTACGACCACCGCATCATCGACGGCCGCGAAGCCGTCCTGGGCCTGGTGGCGATGAAAGAAGCGCTGGAAGATCCTGCACGCCTGCTGCTGGACCTGTAAGCACCGTAGTCCCCCGGCGTCGCCGCCGGGGCAATGTAGCTGATACCCCTTGCCAGAAGACGCAGCTGGCTGATCTCAATGAAAGAGGATTCCCATGAACGTCTCTGAAGAAATCAAGCGTCTGCACGAGTTGCACCTGGCGGGCGCCCTGAGCGACGCGGAATTCGCGCAAGCGAAAGCCAAGCTCCTGAGCAATATCAACCTGGACAAGCCGGACAACGCGTCCGGCGCCGATGCGGCCCCCGGTCCGTCGAACGACCTGGTGCAGGAATTCAACCGCCTGCGCCGTTCGCGCAACGACCGCTGGCTCGGCGGCGTGTGCGGCGGCTTGGGACGCGCTTCCGGCATGGAAGCGTGGATCTGGCGCCTCGTCTTCGTCCTGTTTACATTGACCTTCGGCTTCGGCGTGGTGATTTACCTTCTATTGTGGATTTTCGTACCAGACGAAGAGATTGGAATAACAAAACATGAGTACTAAACAATTTGACGTAGTTGTCATCGGTGCGGGCCCTGGCGGCTACATCGCCGCCATCCGCGCAGCGCAGCTGGGCTTTTCCGTCGCTTGCGTCGACGAGTGGTCGAACGCCAAGGGCGGCGCCGCTCCTGGCGGTACCTGCACCAACGTCGGCTGCATCCCGTCGAAAGCGCTGCTGCAATCGTCCGAGCATTTCGAACACGCGGGCCACAGCTTCGCCGAGCACGGCATCGATGTCGCCGGCCTGAAGCTGAACCTGGGCCAGATGCTCAAGCGCAAAGACACCGTCGTCAAGCAAAACAACGACGGCATCCTGTACCTGTTCAAGAAGAACAAGATCGCCTTCTTCCACGGTCGCGCCGCTTTCGCTGCCGCCGCCGCTGGCGCGTATGAGATCAGCGTGACGGGCGAAGCCAACGAAACCCTGAGCGCCAAGCACGTGGTCATCGCCACGGGTTCGAACGCACGCGAACTGCCGGGCGCACCATTCGACGAGAAACTGATCCTGTCGAACACGGGCGCACTGGCCATCGACGCCGTACCAGCCAAGCTGGGCGTCATCGGCGCCGGCGTGATCGGCCTGGAAATGGGCAGCGTCTGGCGCCGCCTCGGTTCCGACGTCACCGTGCTCGAAGGCCTGCCGGTCTTCCTGGGCGCCGTCGACGAGCAGATCGCCAAGGAAGCGTCGAAGCTGTTCACCAAGCAAGGCTTGAAGATCAACCTCGGTTGCAAGATCGGCGCGATCACGCCAGGCAAGAAAGACGTCACCGTGGAATTCGTGGACGCCAAGGGCGAAGCGCAAAAAGCCGTGTTCGACAAACTGATCATCTCGATCGGCCGCACGCCGAACACGAATGGCCTGGGCGCCGATAAAGTCGGCCTGCAGCTGGACGAACGCGGCTTCATCGCCGTCGACGGCGACTGCAAGACCAATCTGCCGAACGTGTGGGCGGTGGGCGACGTCGTGCGCGGCCCGATGCTGGCGCACAAGGCCGAAGAAGAAGGCGTTGCCGTGGCCGAGCGTATCGCCGGCCAGCATGGCCACACCAACTTCAACACGATTCCTTGGGTGATCTACACCTCGCCGGAAATCGCGTGGGTCGGCAAGACCGAGCAAACCCTGAAGGCCGAAGGCATCGCCTACAAGGCCGGCACCTTCCCGTTCATGGCCAACGGCCGTGCGCGCGCGCTGGGTGACACCTCGGGCATGGTGAAATTCCTGGCCGATGCGACCACCGATGAAATCCTCGGCGTGCACATCGTCGGCCCGATGGCGTCCGAACTGATTTCCGAAGCCGTCGTGGCGATGGAATTCAAGGCCTCGGCCGAAGACATCGCGCGCATCTGCCACGCTCACCCATCCCTGTCGGAAGCGACCAAGGAAGCGGCACTGGCGGTTGACAAGCGCACGTTGAACTTTTAATTGTAGTTAGTCCAGCAGGGGCGCTCGCGGATTTTTTCCGCCGGCGCCCTTGTGCGTTAAAGCGAATCCCATGAACGTAGAAGAGTTTTACCAGCACGCGTTGCAGAAGCGTGATTTCAAGGCCGATGCCGCCCAGCGGCGCGCGGTCGACCGCCTGCAGCTGTGCTATGACGAGTGGGTGGCCTACAAAGGCCAGCGATCGAGCACCTTCAAGCGCCTGCTGAACCGTCCCGCCGTGCCGAAAGGCGTGTACATGTGGGGTGGGGTGGGGCGCGGCAAATCGTTCCTGATGGACAGTTTTTACTCGGTCGTGCCCCTGGTGCGCAAGACGCGATTGCACTTCCACGAATTCATGCGCGGCGTGCACCAGCAGCTCGATGAATTGAAAGGCGTGGCCGACCCGCTCGACGAAGTCGCCAAGCGCATCGCCAAGAAATACCGCCTGATCTGTTTCGATGAATTCCACGTCTCCGACATCGCCGACGCGATGATCCTGTACAACCTGCTGTCGGCCCTGTTCGCCAATGGCGTGTCCTTCATCATGACCTCGAATTACGATCCGGACCTGCTGTATCCGGACGGCCTGCACCGCGACCGCATGCTGCCGACCATCGCGCTGCTCAAGGACAAGCTCGACGTGATGAACGTCGACGCTGGCGTCGATTACCGCGGCCGTGCGCTGGAACAGGTGGAAAGTTATTACACGCCGCTGGGCGCCGATACCGACAAGGCCCTGCGCGACGCCTACACGCGCATCGCCGAAACGGCCGACGAAGACGCGCGCATCCGCATCGAGAGCCGCGAAATCCATTGCCTGCGTCGCGCCGGCGGCATCATCTGGTTCGATTTCGCCACCCTGTGCGGCGGTCCCCGTTCGCAAAATGATTACCTGGAAATCGCCAGCCGTTTCCATACGGTGATATTGTCCGGCATACCGGCCATGTCGGCGGCGCAGTCGTCCGAGGCGCGCCGCTTCACCTGGCTGATCGACGTGTTTTACGACCAGAAGGTCAAGCTGATCATGTCGGCCGAAGTGGCGCCTGACGAGCTGTACACGAACGGCATGCTGGCCAACGAGTTTCACCGCACCGTTTCGCGTATCATCGAGATGCAATCGCGCGAATACATGGAAAAAGAACAGCGCGGCGCGGCCGACGCGATCGTTTGAGGCAGGGATAAGGAACATGATGGCAAATACACTATACAAGCTGGGTGCGGCGCTGGGCCTGGTCCTGGCGTTGTCCGCCTGCGCGCACCAGGGTGCTCCGGCATTGGATGAAGTCGGCGCGCCGCAGGTGCCCGCCACCTTGTCGGTGGACGAGGCGGACGCCAAGCTGAAGCAGGTCGCCAGCGAGCGCGCGGCGGCGGAAAACGAGTTTGCCGTGCGCGAACTGGAGTGCTACGACAAGTTTTTCGTGAATAACTGCCTGGACACGGCCAAGGAAAAGCGCCGTCTGATCCTCGTGCGCCTGCGCGCCGTCGAAGCGGAAGCGAACTACTTCAAGCGCGCCGAATCCGTGCGCCTGCGCGATATCGACCTGGCCCGCACGCAGGAAAGCGCGCGCCTCGACGCGGAGCAGCGCGCCGCGGCTGTGCCCAAGCCCGTGAAAGTGGTCACGCCCGAGCCGGCGCCGCCCAAGCCGCAAGGCAAGAGCGTTGCTGAGCGCGAAGCCGAGCATGCGGCGAAGGTGGCGAAACAGGCTGCCGCCGACGCTGCCGATGCGCCGCGCCGCGCGGCCCGTGAAGCGCAATATGCGAAAAAACAGGCTGACGCCGTGGCGCGCCAGAAGCGGGTGGCGCAACGCCTGGCCGAGCGCCAAGCCGAAGCGCAGGCCAAGGCTGACAAGGCGGCCGCCGCCGCTGCCAGCACGCCGGCCGCTGCTGCGCCTGCGCCTGTGCCGCCGGCCAAATAACACTGCCGCGCAGGGGCATGCCGGAAATGGCGTGCCCTAACCCGCGCGGCAGGTTAAACTACGCACGATGGCTGCCTGCGTACGCTGCGCGCGCCGGTTTCCCAACACTGTCACCAACACTGCCTGGAACGCAACACATGAGCGATGCACAGCAAATAGAGCGGCGCCTGATTGAACTCAACGTGGAACACCGCGACCTCGATGCCGTCATCGAGTTGCTGATACTCGATGGCCACCATGACGAGTTGCAGCTGCGCCGCCTGAAAAAGCGCAAATTGCAATTGAAGGATCACATCACCTTGCTGAAAATGCAGTTGGTGCCCGACGTTCCCGCCTGAGGGGCGCCAGTAGCGTCCAGTCCAGCCTTCACCTAAGTATATTTTGACCGATCACAATTTATTGCCAGTAAACCCAGATGGCCAGCCTGCTGTCTTGCCAGCCGATGTGCCAGCCGAACCGCAGGCGGCGCCTGGCAAGCACGATGCCGACATCGAGCGCCTGTTTGGCGCCGGCGGCCCGCTCGGTCCGGCCGTGGGCAGCTACAAGCCGCGCCGTTCGCAAACGGAAATGGCGAAAGCCATCGCCAGCGCCATCGACAGCCAGACAACCCTGATCGCCGAGGCGGGCACGGGCACAGGTAAAACTTTCGCCTACCTGGTGCCGGCCCTGATGTGGGGCGGCAAGACCATTGTTTCCACCGGCACGAAGAACTTGCAGGATCAATTGTTCCTGCGCGACATCCCCACCGTGCGCGCCGCGCTGCAGGCGCCCGTTTCCGTTGCCCTGCTGAAAGGCCGCTCGAACTACGTTTGCCACTATCACCTGGAACGCACGCTGCAAAACGGCCGCATGACGTCGCGCGACGACGTGGGCCATTTGCGTGAAATCTCGCGTTTCATCAAGATGACCAGCTCCGGCGACAAGGCCGAGCTGGCCAAGGTGCCGGAAAACGCCATGATCTGGAACCTGGTGACGTCCACGCGCGACACCTGCATGGGCGCCGAATGCCAGTATTACCAGGATTGTTTTGTGATGAAGGCCCGCAAGGAAGCCCAGCAGGCCGACGTGGTGGTGGTCAACCATCACCTGTTCTTTGCCGACGTGGCCCTGAAAGACACGGGCGTGGCGGAATTGCTGCCCTCGGCCAACACCATCATCTTCGATGAGGCGCACCAGTTGCCCGATACGGCCACCTTGTTCTTTGGTAACACGGTGTCGACCTCGCAAATCCTGGAACTGTGCCGCGACGTGCTGGCCGAGGGCCTCGCGCACGCGCGCGGCATCGACTGGGCCAAAACCGTCATGGTGGTGGAAAAGGCGGCGCGCGACCTGCGCTTGACCTTCCCGCAGGATATCGTGCGCCTGTCGCTGCCGCAAATCGCCCCGTCGAGCGACTTTTTCCCCGCGCTCGACACCCTCAAGGATGAGCTTGACGGCATGGTGGCCGTGCTGGAAACCCAGGCGGAACGGGCGGAAACGCTGGAGCAGTGCAGAGTGCGCGGCGTCGAACTGGCGCAGCAGCTGAGCGGCTGGAAGTTCGATCCGAAGGCCAAAGTGACGGCTGGCGAGGAAGCCGTGTTCTGGGTGGAAGCGTTTTCCAGCTCCCTGCAATTGCATAAAACGCCATTGTCGATCGCGCCGATCTTCAACAACCAGCGCGAAGGCACGCCGCGCAGCTGGATTTTCACGTCCGCCACCCTGGCCGTGAAAAACGATTTCAAGCATTTTTCCGAACAGATGGGTTTGACGGGCGAACCGTCGCACACGTGGCCGTCGCCGTTCGACTATGGCCAGCAAGGCTTGCTGTTCGTGCCGCAAAACCTGCCGCAACCGAACTCGCTGGGCTACACGGACGCCGTCATCGACTGCGCCCTGCCCATCATCGAAGCGGCGGGCGGGCGCACCTTCTTCCTGTGCACCACCTTGCGCGCCGTCAAACGCGCGGCCGAGCGCCTGGCCGATGAATTCAAGCAGCGCGGCCTGAACTTCCCCCTGTTCGTGCAGGGAGAAAAGGGCCGCACGGAATTGCTGGACCAGTTCCGCGCGGCCGGCAATGGCGTGCTGATCGGTAGCCAGAGCTTCTGGGAAGGCGTCGACGTGCGCGGCGATGCGCTGTCGCTCGTCATCATCGACAAGCTGCCGTTTGCGCCGCCCGACGATCCCGTGCTGGCCGCGCGCATCGAAGTGATGGAAAAGCAGGGCAAGAACGGTTTCATGCACCATTCGCTGCCGGAAGCCATCATCAACCTGAAGCAGGGCGCGGGCAGGCTGATCCGCGACGAGGGCGACCGGGGCGTACTGATGATCTGCGATCCGCGCCTCATTTCCAAGCCGTACGGCAAGCGCATCTGGCAAAGCCTGCCGCCGTTCAAGCGCACGCGCGACACCGCCGAAGTGGTGGAGTTCTTCCGCAACCTGCCCGCCAAGGGCGCTTAAGTCCCGCTTGCCGGCGCCCTCCGCGCGCCGGCATATTTCCCTTTGTTATCAAGCGAGTAGCGTTTTTTGCGCGGCGCGGCCTTGCGTGCCTGGCATGCCAGAAATCGGCGTGATCGCGCCAGTTTCTGGCTTTCTTGCGAATGTCCAGGACGCCAGACACATCTTTGCGCCAGCGCAAACAGGCCGTTGCTCAGCGGTCTACAGTGACTTCATGCCTTGTGGGATCAAGGCGCGGCGATGGCAGGGCCGCACGGGGAACAGGGGGGATGCCATGGAGATCCGCTACGGCTGTTTCTTGAGCTACGCGCACGGCCAATATGCGTTCATGAACAAGTTCAAGAATGACCTCATCGAGGCGCTGGCTTGCTATCTGGAGCCGCACCTGGACCGCGAGGAAGTCCTGTTCATCGACAGCGAACAACTGGGCGGCGGCGACGATATCGATCTGCGCGTGGCGCGCGCCATGTGCCAGAGCGTCTGCATGATCGTGCTGTACACGCCCAAATATGAAGCGCACGGCTACACGCGGCGCGAATTTGCCGCCATGCAGCTGATCGAGCAGGAGCGGCGCGCCTGGTACGACTTGCCCAGCCATCTGATCATCCCCGTCATCATGACGCGCCATCCGGACGGCTTGCCGCCGCAGATCACGGAATCGGGCCTGTACGTCGATTTTTCCGGCTACACCCTGGCCAGCGGCGACCTGAAGTCGAACCCGCAATACCTGCCCGACATCGAACGCATCGTGCAGCGCATCGCCACGCATTACCACTTGCTCAAGCGGTCAACACCGCCCGGCCACGATTGCAGCCGTTTCGTGTTGCCCGCTATTCCACCGGAATGGCGCGCCATTCCGCCTCCCCATTTTCCGCGTTAATCACGTAAAAGGTCCTGTCATGGAATGCCAACGCCTCTCCCTGCCGCCTTTGAGCGCCCCTGGCGAAGTCGTCACCTTCTATTCCTACAAGGGCGGTACCGGCCGCACCATGGCCCTGTCGAACATCGCCGTCCTGCTGGCGCGCCGTGAAAACGCCAGCGTGCCCGTGCTGATGCTGGACTGGGACATGGAAGCGCCGGGCCTGCACCATTATTTCGAACAGCATGAGGAGCGACCGGGCGTGCTGGAATTCTTTGAAGCGTGCCGCCAGCAGCTCGAGCGCCTCAGCCTGGAGACGGGTGGCAAGCGCGGCTCGAGCGCCGACGATGTCGCCCTGGCCCAGCGCGTGCTCGACGCCATCGACTGGCAGCAATACGTGGTGCGCGTCGACCAGGGCAGTCCGCTGTACCTGATGCGCGCGGGGCGCTTCGACGCCAGCTACAGCGAGCGCCTGGCGCAGATGCGCTGGGATCAGCTGTTCGACAGCTGCCCGGCCCTGTTTCGCTGCTTCGCCGATACCCTGGCCCAGCATTTCCGCTATGTGCTCGTCGATTCGCGCACGGGCCGCACGGACAGCGCCGGCATCTGCACCACCTTGCTGCCAAAAAAACTGGTGGTGGTCTTCACGCCGAACCGGCAAAGCCTGGAAGGCGTCGATGCGCTCGTCACGCGGGCCATCGAGTACCGCCGCAGCCATGAGGACGAACAGCGTCCGCTGCTCGTCTACCCCTTGCCCTCGCGCATAGAAATGGGCGACGGGGCGCAGCGCGCCGAGTGGCGCCGCGGCGACGCGCACAAGGGTATCGCCGGCTTCCAGCCCATGTTCGAGCGCCTGCTGCGCAGTTCCTACGGCTTGCCGCAGATCGCCCTCGACAGCTATTTCGACGAAGTCCAGCTGCAGCAGACGAAAACCTTTGCGTATGGCGAGCAATTGGCCGTGCGCATCGACCAGGGCGGCGACCGCTTTTCCCTCACGCGCACCTTCGAAGCCTTTTTGCAGTGGCTGACGGGCGGCTACTTTCCCTGGCAATCGAGCCGTGAAATCGCCTTGCTGGGGGCCATCAGCGAGGCGCGCCAGGCCTTGCAGGCTGAGCCTGGCCGCGCCGTGGCCCTGCCGCTGGCGCGCGACCTGGCCCGCCTGGGTGAGCTGTACCGCAAGGATGGGCGCAGCGCGCTGGCGCTCGACGCCTTCCGCCAGAGCGTCGAGATCCGCGTGCGCCTGCTGGGTGAGGAGCATCCCGACAGCCTGGCGTGCAAGAGCGGCATGGCGCGCCTGCTGCGCCAGTTGGGCAAGCTCGAGGAAGCCCGCTTCCTGGAAGAGGACGTGCTCGACGTGCGTGAGCGTGTGCTGGGCAGCGAGCATCCCGACACCCTGGCCGCCCGCGCCTGCCTGGCGAAAACCCTGTTGCTACAGGGGGAGCTGGCGGCGGCCCTGTTGCTGCAGGATGCGGTGCTGGCAAGCTATGCGCGCCAGCTGGGCGGCGAGCATCCGCTGACCCTGGAGGCGATGGATGGCCGCGCCGCCACCTTGCTGCGCATGGGCCGGCTGGCGCAGGCGCAGCAAGTGCTGGCCACAGTGGTGGCGGCGCGCGAGCGCCTGTTCGGCGCCGAGCATGGCGATACCTTGCGCAGCAAGCTGGCCCTGGCGCAGGCGCTGGGGCGCGAAGGCGACCTGGAAGGCGCGCGGCGCCTGTTCGTCGCCGTGCTGCAGGCGCAGGAGCGGCGCCTGGGCAGCGACCATGCTGCCACCCTGGCCACGCGCGACTTGCTGGCCGACATCGTGGCCGGGCAGGGCGACTGGGCCGGCGCGCGCCAGTTGCATGAAGACCAGGTGGCGGCGCGCGAGCGCACGCATGGGCTCGATCATCCGGAAACCCTGATGAGCCAGCGCAAGCTGGCCGAGGCGCTGTTGCGGCGCGGTGAACTCGATGCGGCGCGCAGCGTGCAGGAGCAGGTGCTGGAAGTGCATGCGCGCCTGCTGGGCGAAGACCACCTCGATACCTTGCACAGCAAGACGCAATTGGCCGGCACCTTGCAGCAGCAGGGCGACAGCGAGGCGGCGCGCCTGCTGGAAGACGCCGTGCTCAGCGGCAGTGACCGGCTGTTGAACGCCCCCGTCACGGGGCATGCGGACAGCGTGCTGGACGGTGCGCGGCATTTGCAGGAAACCATCCTGGCCGGCCGCGCCAACGGGCACGAAGGGGCCGAGCCGGACACCCTGACCAGCATGATCTCGATGTTGCAAGGCATGATAGAACGGGAACAGTATGCGCAGGCGGGCGAATTGGCCGAACATTTGAAGTCCTGCCTGCTGCGTCCGGGCGTGCCGGGCAAGCTGCGCCGGCGCGGCATGGCGCAGCTGAAAAGAATGTACAAGCTGCAAGGCGACCTGAATGCCTTGCTGGCCTTGCAGGAAGATGAAGTGCAGGCGCTGGAGGGAGCCTTGTCGGAAGCGCGCATCGAGCAGCGCTGATGCCGCGCGCCATGTCCACGCGGCGGCACAAATAATGCGGTCTATCGGCGTGCGGCATGCGCAGTGTTGGCATTGCTTCGGGTAAAATCCCGTTATGAGAATTCTTATCAGTAACGACGACGGTTACCTGGCGCCTGGCCTGGCGGCCCTGGCCGACGCGCTCGCCCCCATTGCCGACATCGTCGTGGTGGCGCCCGACAGCAACCGTTCGGGCGCGTCCAATTCGCTGTCCCTGGACCGGCCCTTGTCCGTGCACAAGGCTGCCAACGGCTTTTATTTTGTCAACGGCACGCCCACCGATTGCGTGCACGTGGCGCTGACGGGCATGCTCATCGAGCGCCCCGACCTGGTGGTGTCCGGCATCAACAACGGCCCCAACATGGGCGACGACACGCTGTATTCGGGCACCGTCGCGGCCGCCACGGAAGGCTATCTGTTCGGCATTCCCGCCATCGCCTTTTCCCAGTCGCAGTTTGGCTGGGCCAACCTGGACGCGGCCGCCCGCGTGGCCAGGGAAATCGTCGAGCGCCAGTTTGACGCCTTGCAGAAACCGTATCTGCTGAACGTGAACATTCCCGCCATTCCTTACGAGCAAATGCAGGGCGTGGTGGCCACGCGCCTGGGCAAGCGTCATTCGGCCGAGCCCGTGATCCGCGCGCTCGATCCGCGTGGCCGTGAAATCTTCTGGATCGGCCCGGCCGGCGCGGCCAAGGAAGGCGGTCCGGGCACGGACTTCCATGCTGTTGAACATGGA
Organism: Janthinobacterium sp. NKUCC06_STL; assembly: GCF_019345455.1. NCBI lineage: Bacteria > Pseudomonadati > Pseudomonadota > Betaproteobacteria > Burkholderiales > Oxalobacteraceae > Janthinobacterium > Janthinobacterium sp. NKUCC06_STL. The sequence continues at coordinate 623,505 of NZ_JAHKQY010000001.1, read as the reverse complement.
CAAGTATCGATCACGCCGCTGCAGATCGACCTGACCCATACCACCCAACTCGATGCACTGGCGAAAGGCCTGGCATGACCGCTCACTATGACTGACAAGCCGCGCACCTTCCCCCTGACCCTTGATTCGCTGGCCGGCAAGCCCGCCAGGCCGGGCGGGGGGCAGTCGCTGGCCCAGTCCCGGATCGCCACGCCGCAGACGGCCACGCAGAATGCGGCGCAAAACGCGGCGCGCGGCGTGGCGCAGCCGTATGGCGCGCATGCGGCCATTGCGCCGTCGCGCGCGCAAGCCATCGCCAATGAGCGGGCGCAGCCGGCCGTGGTGTCGCCGCCACGGCAAAATCCGCTCGTCTCGGAGGCCGTGCGCCGCGCCATGGTGGCCCGCGTGGCGAAGCAGGGCGTCAAGGACCAGGTGGTGCTCGACGCCATGCAAGCCGTGCCGCGCCACATGTTCATGGACGAGGCGCTGGCGTCGCAGGCGTATATCGACGCCTCGCTCCCCATCGGTCACCACCAGACCATCTCGCAGCCGTACATCGTGGCGCGCATGATCGAAGTGATGCGCCAGGGTGGCAGCCTGCAGCGCGTGCTGGAAATCGGCACGGGCTGCGGCTACCAGGCGGCGGTGCTGTCGCTGGTGGCGAAAGAGGTGTATTCCATCGAGCGCATCCGGCCTCTGCACGAGCTGGCGAAGGCCAATCTGCGCCCGTTGCGCGTGTCGAATCTGCGCTTGCAGTACGGAGATGGTATGCTTGGCCTGCCGCAGGCGGCGCCCTTCGACGGGATCATCCTTGCCGCAGCCGGCCTGGAAGTCCCGCAAGCCCTGCTGGAACAGCTGGCGCCCGGCGGGCGTCTGGTTGCGCCGGTGGGGGCTAAATTGCAACACTTACAACTCATTACCCGGGTGGGGAAAATGGAATGGACCAGCCAGACCCTGGAAGACTGCCATTTCGTGCCTTTGCGCCCGGGCACCATATGATCCCCGGATCAGCTAGCAAGCAGGACATACAATTACATGCGAATGATTAAGAAAAGTAACATACTTCTATGTAGCATCACCTTGGCCGCGCTGTTGAGCGGTTGCGGCACGACCGGCGTCCAGGCACCCGTCGTGGAGCGCCACCCATCGAGCAGCAGCGCCGCCGCCAGCGATCCGCGCGACCGCGACCCGGCCTATTACACGGTCAAGCGCGGCGACACCCTGCTGCGCATCGCCCTCGAGCACGGCCAGAATTACCGCGACCTGGTGGTCTGGAATGACTTGAGCAACCCGAATGACATCAAGGTCGACCAGGTGCTGCGCGTGCTGCCGCCGACTGGCGACACGGGCGGCGCACAAACGTCGGCCATCGTCATGCCGCCGGTGACGGAAGTCAAGCCGGCCGCGCCTGTCGTGCCGAAGAAATCGGGTCCGCGCGGCGAGAAGCGCGCGTATTCCGACGCCACCCTGGCCGAGCTGCGCGCCGATGGCGGCAACGGCGACGCCAAGCCTGCGCCAGCGCCGGCAGCAACTGTTGCTGCCGCACCGGCCGCCGCCGCGGCAGCCCCTGCGGCCTCGGCGCCTGGCGACGAGAAGATCAGCTGGATGTGGCCTTCCGAAGGCAAGGTCATCGGCACTTTCGACGAAGGCAAGAACAAGGGCGTCGATATCGCCGGCAAGGCGGGCCAGCAAGTGGTGGCTGCCGGCGCGGGAAAAGTCATGTATGCCGGGAGCGGAATCCGTGGTTATGGTAATCTTGTCATCGTGAAGCACAGTAATAGTTTATTGTCGGCCTATGCGCATAACCGCAGCATCCTGGTGAAGGAAGGGCAGAACGTCAACAAAGGCCAGGCCATCGCCGAAATGGGTGATTCCGATGCCGACCGCGTGAAGCTGCACTTTGAAATCCGCCAGCAGGGCAAGCCTGTCGACCCTTCGAAATTCCTGCCTAACCGTTAGGTAAAGCAATGACACACGCGCCGCACGACCAGCTGGACGATGACCCGGAACTGCCGGAAGACGGGGCAGACGAAGTCGTGACGGACGATGCAGGCGAACTCGACGGCATTGACGCCGTCGACGCGGGCGAGGGCGGCGAGGTGGCCAGCGTCAGCGTGCTGGTCGAAAGTGTCGATGAACTGAAAAAAGTGCTGGCGGCAGAGCTGTCGACCGATACCACGCAGCACTATCTGAACCAGATTGGCACGCGGCCCCTGCTGACGGCGCCGCAAGAGGTGCATTACGCCACCCTGGCCAAGCAGGGCAATTTTGAAGCCCGGCAAACCATGATCGAGCACAATCTGCGCCTCGTCGTGTCGATCGCAAAGCATTACATCAACCGCGGCGTGGTCTTGCTCGACATGATCGAGGAGGGCAATATCGGCCTGATGCGCGCCATCGACAAGTTCGAGCCCGAACGCGGTTTCCGCTTTTCCACCTACGCCACCTGGTGGATACGCCAGAGCATCGAGCGGGCCATCATGAATCAGGCCCGCACGGTGCGCCTGCCCGTGCACATGGTGCGCGAACTGAACCAGATTTTGCGCGGCAAATACCACCTGGAAGCCCAGCACCACGACGGCAAGGATGCCACCGCGGAAGATATCGCCCACCTGGTGGGCCGTCCCGTGGAAGAGGTGCAGGATATCCTGGCCCTGTCCGAGCACGCCACCTCGCTCGACGCGCCGCTCGACAACGACCCGCAATCGTCCCTGATGGACATGCTGCCCGGCGCCAGCGAGGACGGCCCGGACGCGCGCGCGGAACACCATGAAATGACGGTGCTGGTGCGCGACTGGCTGACCAAGCTGCCCGACAAGCAGCGCGTCGTCATCATGCGCCGATTCGGCCTCGACAATGACGACCCGGCCACCCTGGAAACCCTGGCCGAGGAAATGGGCGTGACGCGAGAGAGAGTTCGCCAGATCCAGCAGGAAGCCTTGATTAAACTGAAGCGGGCCATGGCGGCGCGTGGCGTCGTGCGCGACTCATTATTTTAGGACGCCCGGTCCCGGTATTTCCGGGGCCGCATCTGCTATCATACGCCCCGCTCGCGGCGCCTGACCTGTCCCCCATTGTTTGCAAGTTCCAGCGCGGCCCTGCGTCCTGGCCCACTCTTACCTATTGATCGCTATGCAAGAAAATATCATCGAAATCAAATCGCTCGACATGGACGCCCGTGGCGTTGGCCATATTGAAAACGAAGACGGTTCGCCGGGCAAGGTCGTGTTTGTCGAAGGCGCATTGCCGGGCGAGCGCGTCAGCTTTGTGACGTTCAAGAAAAAGAAAAACTGGGAAATGGCCCGCATGACGGCGCTGCACCGCGAATCGTCCATGCGCGTGACGCCCAAGTGCAAGCATTTCGACAATTGCGGCGGCTGCTCGATGCAGCACCTGGAACCGTCGGCGCAGGTGGCGATCAAGCAGCGCGTGCTGGAAGATAACTTGTGGCATATCGGCAAGGTGCGTCCGCAAAGCATCATGCGCCCCATGTATGGCCCGACGTGGGGCTACCGCTACCGCGCGCGCCTGTCCGTGCGCCACGTCAAGAAGAAAGATGCCGTGCTGGTGGGCTTCCATGAAAAGAAATCGGCTTTCGTTGCCGACATGGATAGCTGCGAAATCCTGCCGCCGCATATCTCCGCCATGCTGCTGCCGCTGCGTGGCTTGATCGCTTCGCTGTCCATCTTCGACCAGATGCCGCAGATCGAGCTGGCCGTCGGTGAAGACGTCACCGCCATGGTCTTGCGCATCATGGCGCCGTTGACGGCGGACGATGAAACGAAATTGAAGGCCTTTGCCGACGAATACGGCGTGCAATGGTGGCTGCAGGTGAAAGGGCCGGAAACGGCCGTGCCGTTCTATCCGCTCGACAAGCAATTGCACTACCTGCTGCCGGAATTCGGCGTCAAGATGCCGTTCAAGCCCGTCGATTTCACGCAGGTGAACCACCACATCAACCGCGTGCTGGTATCAAAAGCCCTGCGTTTGCTGGAAGTGCAGCCGACCGACCGCGTGGCCGACCTGTTCTGCGGCCTGGGCAATTTCACCTTGCCGCTGGCCACGCAGGGCAGCGAAGTGGTCGGTATCGAAGGCAGCACCACCCTGACGGAGCGGGCGCTGGAAAACGCCCTGGCCAATGGCCTGGCGGACAAAACCTCGTTCTCGACGCGCAACCTGTTCGAAGTGACGACGGACGACCTGATCGCACTGGGCCGTTTTGATCGCATCCTCGTCGACCCGCCGCGCGATGGCGCCATGGCCCTGTGCCAGGCGCTGGTCGGCCTGTCGCAAGTGCGCCCGGACCTGCTGCCGAAGCGCATCGTGTACGTCTCGTGCAGCCCGTCGACGCTGGCGCGCGACGCCGGCATCCTGGCGCTGGAAGCAGGCTACGTGCTGAGCAAGGCGGGCGTCGTGAACATGTTCCCGCACACCTCGCACGTGGAGTCAATGGCCGTGTTTGATCTGGTCTGAGGGCACACCTGAGAAAACGTCCATAGCTGCGTTGCCTTGCCTAGCCGTACTATTCGTACTGTCTTCGGCAAGGCGCCTTGCTCTGAACGTTTTTCAGGCGCGCCGAGGCTACTCAGGGCGCTTGGACAGCTTTAGCCTCTTCGCCTGACTACACCCCAATACCACTTACAGCGTGTTATAAAACTGGTCTGTCTTTTCCCGCTCCAGCGTCTTTTTCCATTCTCCCTCTGCCGTTTTTTCATTGTCCAGTAGGACAACACGCCGTTTGCACCTTCCGCTACGCTTTCTGCACGAAGTGGTATTGCCCACTTTGAGGCCACTTCAAAACCACTTGACCGCCTATTTTTTCAGCAGCATGCTGTTCTTGCAACTGCAAAAAACAAAATCACAGGTAGCTTTTTATTGAAGCAGAGTGGTATTTCCGCAAACCTGAACAGGAGACAACGTGGAAAATTTAATACTCAAAAAAACGATCAGGAACATGATGGTATGTCTGGCCAGTGGTGGTGTGCTGGCGGCATGCGGCGGCGGTGACGCCGGCGCGCCGGCTGGCTCGCAATTGCTGGCGGCCAGCACGGTCGTCGCCTGCGTGCCTTGGCAAGAGGGCGGCACGTATAACGCGGGCACGGTGGTCACTTACCTGGGCGCCAATTACACGGCCCTGGTGACGCAGACGGATCACGTGGGCTCGGGCTGGAACCCCGTTTCCACGCCGAGCCTGTGGAGCGCCGGCGGCACCTGCGATGGCGGCACCACGCCAACTCCCACCCCGACGCCAACTCCGACACCAACCCCGACTCCTGCGCCAACACCGAATCCGACGCCTACCCCGACGCCAACGCCAACCGGCGGCACCTGCGCGCTGGCCTGGGTGGCCGGCACGGCCTACAGCGCGGGCGCCACCGTCAGCTATGCGGGCACGAATTACCGCGCCAACTACTGGACGCAGGGCGACAACCCATCGACCAGCAGCGGCGCCGCCGGCACGGGCAAGCCATGGACCAGCCAGGAGATCTGCAGCACCACACCGACTCCAACCCCGACGCCAACGCCAACGCCAACGCCAACGCCTACTCCGACACCAACACCAACGCCAACGCCAACACCAACGCCAACGCCGACGCCGACGCCGACGCCAACGGGCCGCGAAGTCGGATCCTATTTCGCGCAGTGGGGCGTGTATGGCCGCGACTATGAAGTGGCGAACGTGCACACGAGCGGCGTGGCCGACAAGCTCACCTTCATCAACTACGCTTTCGGTAATATCTATCCGAAAAATGGCGGCTATGAATGCGCCATGATCACCAAGACGGAGCCGGGCGCGACGAATCCGAATTCGCCGGACGCGGGCACGGGTGGCGATGCCGAGGCCGACTACATCCGCACGCCGAAGCGCACCGTCGATGGCCAGGCGATTCCTTGGGATGCTCCATTGTCGGGCAACTTCCTGCAGCTGAGAAAGCTGAAGGCGGCGCACCCGAACCTGAAACTGTTCATCTCGCTGGGCGGCTGGAGCTGGTCGAAGAACTTCTCCGTCGGTTCCGCCACCGATGCGCTGCGCAAGCAGATGGTGCGCTCGTGTATCGATATCTACATCAAGGGCAACCTGCCGGTGCAGGGCGGTCGCGGTGGCGTGGGCGCGGCGGCCAACATCTTTGACGGCATCGACATCGACTGGGAATATCCGGTGGGCGGCGGCCAGCCGTACAACACGGTCAGCCCCAATGACAAGCGCAACTTCACCTTGCTGATGGCGGAATTTCGCAGCCAGCTCGATGCGCTCGGTGCCGCCAACGGCAAGCGCTACCTGTTGACGGCCGCTGTCGGTGCCGGCAAGGACAAGATCGACAACACGGAACCGGCCCTGTACTCGCAGTACATGGACTGGATCAACCTGATGACCTATGACTTCCACGGCGGCTGGGAAAACAGCACCAACTTTAACGCCCAGCTGTTTGCCGACCCTGCCGATCCGTCGACAGGTATGGCGCGCGAATACGTGGGCGACAAGGCGGTGCAGTACATGATTGCCGCCGGCGTGCCGCGCGACAAGCTGCTGCTGGGCATACCGTTCTATGGCCGCGGCTGGACGGGTGTGGCGCCAGGGCCGAACGGCGATGGCCTGTACCAGGCAGCGACGGGCACGGCGCCCGGCACCTACGAGTCGGGCATCGAGGACTATAAAATCCTCGTCGCCAAGGCTGGCACGCGCTACTACCATCCCGTGACCAAGCAGCTGTACCTGTACACGGGGGCGGGCGGCCAGTGGTGGAGCTACGATGACCCGACCGTCATCGGCACCAAGGTGAAATATGTGAAGGACCAGGGCTTGCGCGGCGCGTTCTCGTGGGAACTCGATGGCGACGCGAATGGCGTGCTGGCGACCGAGGTGTGGAAAGTGCGGTAACACTGGAGTAGAGTAAGACGCGGCCGGGCGGCATTGCTGCCCGGCCGCTTGTTCACATAAAAAACAGGAGACGGGCGATGGCGGCGGTATCGACATTCGGAGTAAAACATCCGGAACAGGAGCTGAGCCGCGAGTGGCGCAGCTGGATTGTGGAAAACCTCATGCTGGGCAGCCACCCGTCGGCGCTGATGCCGGTGCTGCAACAGGCCGGCATCGCGGAGCCCCTGGCGCGCCGCGAAATCGAGCTGGCGCTGCAAAGCCCTTACCTGGCTGGTGCCGTGCGCCTGTCGAACCGCCTGGCCAAGCGCGACTGGGTGATCGACATCCAGCGCAAGCTCAATCAGCTGCGTTCGCCCGAGATTCCCCGCCGCGACAAGCTCTCTGCGCAGGCATTCCTCGACGAGTACTACGCCACCAACCAGCCCGTCATCATCACGGGCATGATGGACGACTGGCCCGCCATCAATAAATGGAGCCCGGCCTATTTCCGCGCGCATTACGCGCAGCGCGAAGTGGAAGTGCAGTTCGGCCGCGAAGCGGACGCGCAGTACGAAATGAACAGCGTGGCGCACAAGCGCAAGATGGCGTTTGGCGAGTACGCCAGCCTGGTCGAGGGCAGCGGCGCGACCAACGATTTCTACATGACGGCGAATAACAATTCGCAGAACCGGCAAGCCTTGCGCGAGCTGTGGGACGATATCGGCCAGCTGCCCGAATACCTGGAGCAGAGTGGCGGCCCCACGGGTTTTTTATGGTTTGGCCCGGCCGGCACCGTGACGCCATTCCATCACGACCTGACGAACAACTTCATGGCGCAGGTCCAAGGGCGCAAGCGGCTGCGCATCATGGCCGCCTGCGAGGTGGCGCGCGTGTACAACCAGCGCCACTGTTTTACCCCCGTCGACGGGCGCGACATCGACCTGCGGCGCTATCCTCTGATGGCCGACGTGCAGGTGCGCGAATGCGTGCTGGCGCCGGGCGAGATCCTGTTTCTGCCCGTCGGCTGCTGGCATTTCGTCGAAGCGCTCGACGTCTCGATGACGGTGGCGTTTACCAACTTCAAATGGGATAACGATTTTTACAGCAAGTATCCATCGAATCACGACTTTTGATTGTAGTGCTAACCCGCCCCGAACAGCCGCCGTACAGGCGGCTTTTTTCATGCTACGGCGCGCTTCTTGTATAAGATATTTCCATAAAATAATTGATTAAAATCATTTTGCAGCAATTATTTTGATATGAATGGCCACGATGTTTCATTATCCAGATGGCGATGGCGGGCGGATAATTTGATGGCTGGCGCGGCGCCAGCACCGACAACCATCTGGAGGCGGCAGGGCATGAACACGCAGCAAATGACACAGTTACAGCAAGCACCAGCAGCTAGTACGGAGCTTCGGCTCGACACGCGGCTGACGCGCGAAGCGGCCGAATTGCTGGCCAGGGCCGACATCCATTTGAATGGCCGCGCCGCTTGGGACATGCAGTTGCGCAAACGGGGTGTGCCCGAGCGGGCTTTCGCCAGCGGCAACCTGGGGCTCGGCGAAGCCTACATGGACGGCGACTGGGATGCGCAGCAGCTCGACGAATTCTTTTGCCATCTGCTGCGCGCCAGGGTGGCCGACGATGTGCGCCCCATGCGCCTGGCTTTCCACGCGCTGACCGCGCGCTTGTTCAATCTGCAGACGGAGCGCCGCGCCTGGATGGTGGGCAAGGAGCACTACGACCTGGGCAACGCCTTTTATGCGGCCATGCTCGATCCGCGCATGACGTATACCTGCGGCTACTGGAAGGATGCCAGCAACCTGGCCGAGGCGCAGGAAGCCAAGCTCGATCTGATCTGCCGCAAGCTCAGGCTGGAGCCGGGCATGCGCGTGCTCGACATCGGCTGCGGCTGGGGCAGTTTCATGCGCTATGCGGCGGAAAAATACCAGGTGCGGTGCGTGGGCGTGACGATCTCGCAAGAGCAGGCAGAGTATGCGCGCGCCATGCCGGGCGGCGAGCAGCTGGACTTCCGCTTGCAGGATTATCGCGACACTGATGAAAAATTCGACCGCATCGTCAGCATCGGCATGTTCGAGCACGTGGGGCATAAAAATCACCGCACTTTCATGGAAGTGGCGCACCGCTGCCTGGAAGATGACGGCCTGTTTTTGCTGCACACGATCGGCAAGAACAAGCGCCATTCCACGTGCGACCCGTGGATCGACAAATACATCTTCCCGAATGGCGACTTGCCGTCGATCGGCCAGATCGGCGACGCCATGGACGATCTGTTCGTCGCCGAAGACTTGCACAACTTCGGCGCCGACTACGACAAGACCCTGATGGCCTGGCATGCGAACTTTGAGCAGGCGTGGCCGCGTTTTGCTGGCCAGCTGGGCGAGCGCTTCCACCGCATGTGGTCATACTATCTGCTGTCCTGCGCCGGCGCCTTCCGCGCGCGCGACTTGCAGCTGTGGCAGTGGGTCTTGTCGAAGCAGGGCGTGCTGGGCGGCTACGAGCGTGTCAGTTGAGATGCTCGGCAGCTGATATGATGGATTGATGGATATCAATCAAGCGCGTACCTTCCTCGAAGTGGCTTCCTGTGGCAGTTTCATCATGGCCGCCGAACGCATGCACGTGACGCAGACGGCCGTCAGCGCACGCATCCGCACCCTGGAGCAGCAACTGGGGCGCCAGCTGTTCGTGCGCAACAAGGCCGGCGCGCGGCTGACGTCGGCCGGCGAGCGCTTCATGCGCCATGCCGCCACCATGGTGCAGGTGTGGGAGCGGGCGCGCCACCAGGTGGCCTTGCCGCCGGGGCGCGACGACGCCATCAGCATCGGCTGCGAACTGAGTCTGTGGCAGCCGCTGCTGGGCGACTGGCTGATCCGCATGGCGCGCGATTGCCCCGAGATCGCCCTGCGCGCGGAAGTCGACAGTTCCGCGCGCCTGCTCGACGCCGTGCATGACGGCTCGCTCGACCTGGCCGTGCTGTACAACCCGCCGCAGCGTCCGGGCCTGGCCAGCGAATTGCTGGCCGAGGAAAAGCTCGTGATGGTGACCACGCGCGCCGACGGGCAGATGCATGCCGATGCCTATGTGTACGTGGATTGGGGTCCGGCGTTTGCCGCGAACCACCAGGCAGCGTATCCGGAACTGAGCAGTCCGCCCGTGTCGATCTCGCTGGGGCCGCTGGCCCTCGTCTATCTGCTGGACGTGGGTGGCGCCAGCTATTTCCGCATCGGCAGCGCGCAACCCTATCTCGATGCCGGTTTGCTGCACCGCGTGCGCGACGCGCCCGAATTCTCGCATTCCGCCTACGCCGTCTACGCGGCCCAGCGCGACAACCCGACCCTGGACCGCGCCCGCGCCTGCCTGCTGGAAGTGGCGGAGAAGATCAAGTAGATGCTGCAGATGTAAAAAAGCCGACCCGAGGGTCGGCTTTTTTGTCCTGCTCATGCGCATAAGCGCAGCGCTTAGTCGCGGCTGCCGCCAGCGAAACCCAGCAAAGAGAGCAAGCTGGTGAAGATGTTGTACACGTCCAGGTAGATGCGCAGGGTGGCCGAGATGTAGTTGGTCTCGCCGCCGTTGATGATTTGCTGCACGTCATACAGGATGTAGGCCGAGAAGATGGCGATGGCGACCATGGAGATCACGATCGACAGTGCCGACAGGCCCAGGAAAATATTCGCCACCGATGCCAGGATCAGCACGATCACGCCGGCGAACAGCCATTTGCCCATGGCCGAGAAGTCGCGCTTCGAGACCGTGGCGATCGTTGCCATCACGGCCAGGATGGTGGCCGTGCCGCCGAACGCCGTCATGATCAGCATGCCGCCGTTCGAGTAGCCGAGCGTGCGCGTCAGGATAGGCGTGAGCATCAGGCCCATGAAGAAGGTAAAGCCCAGCAGGACGGCGACGCCGAGGCCCGAGTTCTTGGTTTTTTCAATCGCGTACATGAAGCCGAAAGCGACGACCATGAAGATGATGAAACCCATGCCGCCGGTCAGCATCGGCAAATGCATTTGCACGCCGATGAAGGCGCCCAGCACGGTCGGGATCATGGACAGCGCCAGCAGCCAGTAAGTGTTGCGCAAGACCTGATGGCGGACTTGCTGCATGCCCCCCGACAGGTCAAAGGTGCGTTGCATGTTCTGATTCATAGTGCCTCCGTGTTGTCAATTCAAATTACTGCTTTACCCAAGGATAGCATGAGGGCCGGAATTTGCCAAAAAAGCAGCTTAAGATTTCATTAAACGGGGGTGGGGCGGCAAGATGCCCCCTGCCTCTCTGGGTGATATGGGGTGGAGTATGGTAAAATCAAAGGTTGATTGAGTTCTCAATTTACCGTTTTAAACCTTACTTTTTATTGGAGTTTTCACACATGGCAATCGAACGCACCCTGTCGATCATCAAACCAGACGCAGTTGCAAAAAACGTAATCGGTCAAATCTACTCGCGTTTTGAAAACGCTGGCCTGAAAATCGTTGCAGCACGCATGACCCAACTGTCGCGCGAACAAGCTGAAGGCTTCTACGCAGCGCACAAAGAACGCGGCTTCTTCAAAGATCTGGTCGACTTCATGGTTTCCGGTCCAGTCATGATTCAAGCCCTGGAAGGCGAAAACGCCGTTCTGGCCCACCGTGACCTGATGGGCGCGACCGATCCGAAGAAAGCAGAAAAAGGCACGATCCGCGCCGATTTCGCCGATTCGATCGACGCTAACGCCGTACACGGTTCCGACGCTGTCGAAGCTGCTAAAGTGGAAATCGCTTACTTCTTCCCAGAACTGAAGGCTTAATTGCCTTAGATAACGTTATTTCCTGGCGTTATCTGTGAAATAACTTATCACCCCCTGTTCCCGCTGCGCTGTGGAGTTTTCGCTCCCGATGCGCGCGGGGACGGATTTTTAGAATAGACAAGATCATGAATACGACGACCCTCACCAACTTGCTGGACCTCGATCCCGCGCAACTCATCGCCTATTGCGCCGAGTTGGGAGAGAAACCGTTTCGTGCGAAACAATTGCAACGCTGGATACACCAGTTCGGCGCCTCCGACTTCGACGCCATGACGGACCTGGCCAAGTCGCTGCGCGACAAGCTGGCCACACGCGCCGAAGTGCGCGCCCCGGCCATCATCAGCGACCATACGTCAACGGATGGCACGCGCAAGTGGCTGGTCGACGTGGGTAATGGCAATGCCGTGGAAACCGTGTTCATTCCGGAAGAAAACCGCGGCACCCTGTGCATCTCGACCCAGGCCGGCTGCGCCGTGAACTGCCGTTTTTGCTCGACGGGCAAGCAAGGCTTCAACCGCAACCTCAGTGTCGGCGAAATCATCGGCCAGCTGTGGATGGCGGAATTCGAATTGCGCCGTACCAAGGGCATCGAGCCTGGCCCGAAAGGCGAGCGCCAGATCACCAACGTGGTGATGATGGGCATGGGCGAGCCCCTGCTGAACTTTGAGCCGACCGTCACGGCCCTGAAATTGATGCTCGACGACAACGCCTACGGTTTGTCGCGCCGCCGCGTGACCCTGTCGACCTCGGGCGTGGTGCCGATGATGGACAAGCTGTCGCAGGAAGTGCCGGTGGCCCTGGCCGTCTCGCTGCACGCCTCGAACGATGCCTTGCGCGACGGTTTGATTCCACTGAACAAGAAATACCCGCTGAAGGAATTGATGGCGGCCTGCAAGCGCTACCTGGAATTCGCCCCGCGCGATTTCATCACCTTTGAATACTGCATGCTCGACGGCGTCAACGACAGCGACGAGCACGCGCGCGAACTGCTGGCGCTGGTGCAAGACCGCGAGTTCGGCGTGAACTGCAAGTTCAACCTGATTCCGTTCAACCCGTTTCCCGAGTCGGGCCTGTTCCGCTCGAAAAACCCGCGCATCAAGGCCTTTGCCCAAGTCCTCATGGATGGCGGCATCATCACCACCGTGCGCAAGACGCGCGGCGACGATATCGATGCAGCCTGCGGCCAGCTGGCCGGCGAAGTCAAGGATCGCACGCGGGTGCAGGAGCGCATGGAAAAGATGACTGAGTATCAACAGAAATTTGGCGCCAATTTCGGCAAGATCGTGGAGATCCGCTCCTGATGCGGGGACGCATGGCTTATCCTGGCGTACTTGCCGCGGCTGTTGTCAGCCTGGGCGTGCTGCTGGCCGGCTGTGCTTCCACCGCGGACAAGGAGCAAGCCGCATCGGTCGAGCAGCGCGCCGCCTTGCGCTTGCAGCTGGCCAGCGCCTATTATATGCAAGACCAGTTTGCGGTGGCGTTGACCGAAGCGGATCAGGCGGTGCAGCTACTGCCGGGCAACGCCCAGGTGCGCGGCATGCGCGCCCTGATTTTTGCTGCCTTGCGCCAACCTGCCGCTGCTGAAAAAGATTTTCTTTACGCATTGCGCCTTGCGCCCCACAATCCCGAGTTGAGCAATAATTATGGCCTGTTTCTGTGCCAGACCGGGCGCGCGGCGCAGTCGCTGGCGTATTTTGATGCCGCATTGCAAGATGCCGCGTATGGCACGCCTGAACTGGCGCTGCATAATGCGGCGGCGTGCAGCCTGGTCATGAAAGATTACCCGCGCGCCGCCGGCTACTGGCTCAAGGCGGAGCGCATCGCACCTGGCGCGGCAATCACTTATGCCGGTCTGGTGCGCGTGTATTACCAACAGCAAGACTACCGGCAAGCGGCTCATTATCTTGAGCGGCTCGGTAAAGCGGCGACAATGGAGAGCCAGACGGCCGATGTGCTGTGGCTCGGGATCAAGGTGCAGCATAAGCTCGGGGATGCGGGTGCGGAAGCTGGCCTGGGGGCGCATTTGCGCAACCACCATTCCGGCTCCCCCGAATATGCTGCTTATCAAAATGGGGCGTTTGATGAGTGAGACAGGGATACCAATGAATTCAGAGTGGGCAGAAACGCCTCAGCAGCAGCCCCAGGGCAATCTTGCGTTGGCAGGCGCACAGTTGAAGGCGCAGCGCGAAGCGCTGGGCTGGCCGGTGGAACAGGTGGCCGACCAGCTCAAGCTGGCGCCGCGCCAGGTAATCGCGCTGGAAGAGGGCGACATGGCGGCTTTGCCGAACGTGGCCGTGGTGCGCGGATTCGTGCGCGCCTACGCCAAGGTGGTGCGTCTCGACGCGGCGCCGCTGGTGGCCATGATCGAAGTCCATCCGGCGCCGGCGCAAGACCCGGCCGCGCCCGTGCGGCGCGAGATTTCCGCCACGTTTTCCGAATCGCGCTTCCCGTCGATGACGCAGCGCTCGTCGAACCAGACTCCCCTCTGGATCGCCGGCGCCGTGGCCGTCGTCGTGGCGGCCGCCTTTGGCGCCTATAAACTCGGTTACGTGCCGGCCAGCCTGCTGTCCTCGCAGGCCGGGAAGGAAACGGCGCATGCGGAAGTGGGCCCCGTGGAAACGACCCTGATCAAGCCGGGCCAGGACTTGACGCCGGTGCAGTCGCCATCCGTGCCGCTGATTTCCGTGCCGCCGCCGCCAGGCAACGATACGCAGACGGGCGCACCGGCCACCACCGCTTCGACGCCGGCCGTTGCCGAAGTGCCGCCAGCGGCCGTGCCAGCCCCGGCGACAGCGGCGACGGCTGTCGTCACGCCGCCTGCGGCTACCGCTACTGCTACCCCTGCCGTGGGTGCGAATGCGCTGGTGCTGAAGGTGGAGCAGGATTCCTGGGTGGAAATCCGCCGCCCTGGCAGCGCGCCGCTGATTTCGCGCATGGTCAAGGCGGGCAGCACGGAAACGTTCGATATCACGGGCCCGGCCACCCTGGTGGTGGGCAAGCCTGCTGTGGTGCAGGCAACCTTGCGCGGCGCCAAGCTGGAGCTGCCGACCGTTGCTGGCGGCACAATTTCCCGCGTCAGCATCAAATAATTGCAGTAACCGTTCAAGCAAACTCAGAAGATAATATTATGGCTACCTCGAAAACAGCGATCGGCTCCGGTCCATCCGGCCGGCGCGACAGCCGCAAGGTGCTGATCGCGCACGGCCAGCGCCAGATCTGGGTGGGCGGCGACGCCCCCGTGGTGGTGCAGTCGATGACGAACACGGATACGGCCGACGCCATCGGCACGGCGATCCAGATCAAGGAACTGGCGCGTGCCGGTTCGGAACTGGTGCGCCTGACGGTGGACCGTCCGGAAGCGGCCGCGGCCGTGCCGTATATCCGCGAGCAGCTCGACAAGATGGACATCGACGTGCCGCTGGTGGGCGACTTCCATTACAACGGCCATACCCTGCTCAACGACTACCCCGATTGCGCGCGCGCGCTGTCGAAGTACCGCATCAATCCGGGCAACGTGGGCAAGGGCGCCAAGCGCGACACGCAATTTGCGCAAATGATCGAAGCGGCTTGCCGCTACGACAAGCCGGTGCGCATCGGCGTGAACTGGGGCAGCCTGGACCAGGCCTTGCTGGCGCGCATCATGGATGAAAACGCGGGCCGCGTCGAACCGTGGCCGGCGCAAGCCGTCATGTACGAAGCGCTGGTGACGTCGGCGATTGAAAACGCCGTGCGCGCCGAAGAGCTGGGCCTGGCGCGCGACAAGATCATCCTGTCGTGCAAGGTCTCTGGCGTGCAAGATCTGATCGCCGTGTACCGCGAACTGGCGCAGCGTTGCGACTATCCGCTGCACCTGGGCCTGACGGAAGCGGGCATGGGCAGCAAGGGCATCGTGGCGTCCACCGCGGCGCTGTCCGTGCTGCTGCAAGAGGGCATCGGCGACACCATCCGCATTTCGCTCACGCCCGAACCGGGCGGCGACCGCACGCGCGAAGTGATCGTCGGCCAGGAAATTTTGCAAACCATGGGCTTGCGCAAGTTCGCGCCCATGGTCATCGCCTGCCCAGGTTGCGGCCGCACGACGTCGACCACCTTCCAGGAGCTGGCCGACAACATCCAGACGTATCTGCGCGAACAGATGCCGGAATGGAAGAAATCGTATCCGGGCGTGGAAGCGATGAACGTGGCCGTCATGGGCTGCATCGTCAACGGTCCCGGCGAATCGAAGCATGCGAACATCGGCATCAGTCTGCCCGGCACGGGCGAGTCGCCTGCCGCGCCCGTGTTTGTCGACGGCGAAAAAGTCGTCACCCTGCGCGGCGAACGCATTGTCGAAGAATTCCAGGACATCGTCTTGAAGTATGTACAGAGTCACTATGGAAACACGGCTGCCGTCTGAGCCTGATCCGATAAAAAAGCAAAGAAGAACACTATGTCCGAAAATAAAAAGCTCGACAAGATCACCGCCGTCAAAGGCATGAACGATATCCTGCCGGCCGACGCTCCGCTGTGGGAATTGTTTGAAAACACGGCGCAATCCGTGCTGCAAAGCTATGGCTTCCAGCAGATCCGCACGCCGATCGTGGAAGAAACGAAATTGTTCGCGCGCGCCATCGGCGCCGTGACCGATATCGTGGAAAAGGAAATGTATTCGTTCACCGATTCGATGAACGGCGACAACCTGACCCTGCGTCCGGAAGGCACGGCCGGCGTGGTACGCGCCGTGGTCGAGCACAACCTCGTCTACGAGGGCCCGAAACGCCTGTGGTACAAAGGCCAGATGTTCCGCCACGAGCGTCCGCAAAAAGGTCGCTACCGCCAGTTCCACCAGTTCGGTGCGGAAGCCATCGGCTTCACAGGCCCGGATATCGACGCCGAGCTGATCATGATGACCCGCCGCCTGTGGGATGACCTTGGCCTGGAAGGCATCCGCCTGGAACTGAACTCGATCGGCGACGCGTCCGAGCGCCTGCGCCACCGCGCCGACCTGATCGCCTACCTGGAAAGCCACAGCGAGCTGCTCGACGAAGAAGCCAAGCGCCGCCTGCACAGCAATCCGCTGCGCATTCTCGACACCAAGAACCCTGCCATGCAGGATCTGGTCAATGGCGCGCCGAAGCTGCTGGACTACCTGGGCGAGGAATCGCTGGCCCACTTCCACGGCGTGCAGAAGATTCTGAACCACAACAATATTCCATTCGTCATCAATCCACGCCTGGTGCGCGGCCTCGATTACTACAACCGCACGGTGTTCGAGTGGGTCAGCGACAAGCTGGGCGCGCAAGGCACGGTCTGTGCCGGTGGCCGCTATGACGGCATGGTGGAAATGTTCGGCGGCAAATCGACGCCCGCCGTCGGTTTCGGCATGGGCGTCGAACGCCTGGTGCTGCTGATGAAGGATGCGGCCGAGCCGGAACAGCCAGCCCAGTGCGACGTGTATCTGGTGCATCAGGGCGAGCAGGCAGGCTTGCAAGCGTTCGTGCTGGCGGAGCGGATTCGCGATGCGGGCCTGGACGTTGTGCTACATTGCGCAGCGAGCAACGGTGGCGGCAGCTTCAAGACGCAAATGAAAAAGGCCGACGCCAGCGGTGCGGCGTTTGCCGTGATCATGGGCGACGATGAAATCGCCAACAATGTCGCGACGGTGAAAGCCATGCGCGAAGCCGATGCCGGCGCGCAGCAGAACACGGTGCCGTTCGACGACGTCGTCGACTACGTGGTGGACCAGATCATCGGCGACCACGATTGCGGCCATGACCACGGTCCTGGCGGCCACGTGCATCACCACCACTGATTTGCAGCAAGACCGTTCTACCCTCGATCAACTACTCATTAAAACTGACGACCCATGGCATACGATCACGAAGAACAAGAACAACTGGCAACCCTCAAGGCCTGGTGGCAGCGCAATGGCAATCTGACCTCCTGGGTCCTGATCGTGGCGCTGGCAGGCTACAGCGGCTGGGCTGGCTGGCAGTACTACCAGCGCACGCAGGCTGCGCAAGCGGGCCAGCTGTACGACGAACTGCAAAACGCCATCGCCGCCAAGGACACGGCCAAGGTGATGCGCGCGGCCGGCGACATGCAATCGCGCTTCGGCGGCACGGCATATGCACAGATGAGCGCCCTGTCCGCAGCCAAGGTGGCGTTCGACGCGAATGACCTGAAAACGGCCAAGACCCAGCTGCAATGGGTGGCCGAGCATGGCACGGAAGAGTACAAGGCCATCGCCAAGCTGCGCCTGGCAGGCGTGCTGCTGGACGAAAAAGCCTACGATGAAGCGCTGAAAGTGCTGGCGACGGCTTCCGTGGCGCAATTTGCCGGCGCCGTGGCCGACCGCAAGGGCGACATCCTGGTGGCGCAAAACAAGCTGGCCGATGCGCGCACGGCTTACCTGGCCGCGATAGCCGCGACGGACAAGAACAATCCAGGCCGTCAGCTGATCCAGGTCAAGCTGGAAGCCATCGGCGGTACGGTACCGGAAGACAAGGCCAAGGCTGACAAGGCTGCCGCCTGACAGGAACACTGATGGTTGTGCAGCGCGGCGTTGTGCGTCGCCTGCCTTGCCCTTACAAGTACAAGAAAAAGGTTGGATAACACTTATGCGTGTCACTGAAAAGCTGGTAGCTGCAAGTCTGTTGGCCCTGATGGCCGGTTGCTCGTCCTGGAACCCGTTCGCCTCGAAAGATCCGAAAGTCGAACCGGCCAAGCTGGTCGAGTTAAAATCGAGCATCGCCGTGCGCGACGCGTGGAAGTATTCGATCGGCAAGGCCGGCGTGTACGCGTTTACGCCTGCGCTGGCCGGCAGCAGCCTGTACGTGGTCAATGCCGATGGCGCGCTGGCGCGCCTGGATGCGGCCAGCGGCCGTGAGACGTGGCGCATCAAGGCCGGCAGCGACATCACGTCGAGCGCCGGCAGCGATGGCGCGGTCGTCGCAGTGGGCGCCGCCAAGGGCACCGTGCTGGCGTTCGACGCCGATGGCAAGCAACTGTGGAAAGCGCAGGCGTCCAGCGAAGTATTGACGGCGCCCGTTGTGGGGCAGGGCGTGGTCGTCGTGCGCAGCGTCGACAACCGCATCGTCGGCTTCGACGCCAAGACGGGCGAGCGCAAGTGGACGGTACAGCGCGCCACGCCGGCACTGACCTTGCGCAATGCGCCGGGCATGGTGCTGGGCGGCGCCAACATCTATGTGGCCCAGCCGGGCGGCAAGCTGCTGGCACTGACAGCGGCCACCGGTGTGGTACGCTGGGAGATCGTCGTCAGCGAACCGCGCGGCGCCACCGAACTGGAGCGCGTCTCCGACATCGCCGGCGCACCGGTGGTGTTCGAAGGCGAAGTATGCGCCGTGACGTACCAGGGCAAGGCGGGCTGCTTCGATGCCGCCACGGGCGTGCCGCGCTGGACCAAGCCGATCTCGTCCGATGTGGGCGTGGCCGTCGACCAGCGTTTCGTGTTTGTTGCCGACGCTCAGGGCGCTGTCGTGGCGTTCAGCCGCGAAGGCGGCCAGAGCGCTTGGAAGAATGAGGCGCTGGCGCGCCGCCGCCTGTCGACGCCGGCCTCTTATGGCCGCAGCGTCGCCGTCGGCGACTATCAAGGTTACATCCACTTCCTGTCACGGGAAGATGGCGCATTAATAGGTCGTGTCAGCACCGACGGTAGCCCGATTGTTTCGGCTCCCGTTGTTGCCGGTTCGAATTTGATTTTTCAAACCCAATCAGGGACAGTGACCGCTCTCGCGGTCGAGTAATACAATGAAGCCGGTAATTGCACTAGTAGGTCGACCCAATGTTGGGAAATCGACTTTATTCAATCGTCTGACCCGCTCGCGCGATGCGCTGGTGGCGGATTTGCCTGGGTTGACGCGCGATCGTCACTATGGCGAAGGCCGTGTCGGCGAACGCCCCTTCCTGGTCATCGATACGGGTGGTTTCGAACCCGTCGCCAAGGAAGGCATCATGCACCAGATGGCACTGCAGACCAAGCAGGCCGTGGCCGAGGCCGACGTGGTGGTATTCATCGTGGACGGCCGTCAAGGCCTGACCCCGCATGACAAGACCATCGTCGACTTCCTGCGCAAGAGCGGTCGCCCGGTCTTGCTGGTGGTCAACAAAAGCGAAGGCATGCGCTACACGGCCGTCGTGTCCGAATTCTATGAATTGGGCATGGGCGATCCGTATGCGATCTCGTCGGCGCACGGCGACGGCGTCAACGACCTCGTCGAAGTGATGCTGGACCTGGCGTTCGCGCAGCGTCCGGATGAGCCTGAAGAGCTGGAAAAGACCGACCGCGGCATCAAGATCGCCCTCGTCGGCCGTCCGAACGTGGGCAAGTCGACCTTGATCAACACCTTGCTGGGCGAAGAGCGCGTGATCGCCTTCGACATGCCGGGCACGACGCGCGATTCGATCGAAATCCCGTTCGAGCGCGATGGCCAGCAATACACCTTGATCGACACGGCCGGTATCCGCCGCCGCGGCAAGGTGTTTGAAGCGATCGAGAAATTCTCGGTGGTGAAAACGCTGCAGTCGATTTCCGAAGCCAACGTGGTCGTGCTGATGCTCGACGCGCAGCAGGATATCTCGGAGCAGGACGCGCACATCGCCGGCTTTATCCTGGAATCGGGCCGCGCGCTGGTCGTGGCCGTGAACAAGTGGGATGGCTTGCAATCGCACGAGCGCGATGAAATCAAGATCGATATCGACCGCAAGCTCGATTTCCTGTCGTTCGCGCAGATGCATTTCATTTCGGCGCTGAAGGGCACCAACATCGGTCCATTGATGAAGTCGCTTAACGCCGCGTATGCGGCCGCCATGTGCGACCTGTCGACGCCGAAGCTGACGCGCGCCCTGATCGAGGCCGTGGAGAAGCAGGAGCCGCGCCGCAAGGGTTCGATCCGTCCGAAGCTGCGTTACGCCCACCAGGGCGGCATGAACCCGCCTGTGATCGTTATTCACGGCAATGCGCTCGACGCCGTCGGCGACCCGTACAAACGCTATCTGGAAAAACATTTCCGCGATACGTTTGCCCTGGTCGGCACGCCGCTGCGCATCGAACTGCGCACGGGTAAAAATCCGTTTGCCCGCACGCCAAGCAAGTAATGTTTTACATGCTGAATTAAGTGCATATTAAGGCGCCGCAGAGATAATGCGGCGCCGGCCACCATTTAATGGCTGTTTGCACGGAAATAATAAAGTGTTAATGCGCCATGCGCGACAGCGATCGCGAAAACAGGTTACAGTAGCTATGACGCATCTTTCTTTCCTTGAAAGGTGTGAGAGCACTTGAAATCAAGCGAGTCGCCTCCAATTCTTACACAACAACATAAACAACGGAGCTGTTATGAGCAACAAAGGGCAACTGTTACAAGACCCATTCCTCAATGCATTACGCAAAGAGCATGTTCCTGTCTCGATCTACCTGGTCAATGGCATTAAATTGCAGGGCCATATCGAATCGTTCGATCAATATGTCGTATTGCTGCGCAATACGGTGACACAGATGGTGTACAAGCATGCCATCTCGACAGTGGTGCCGGCCCGTGCCGTCAATCTCAATATTGAATCTGAAGCGGAGTAAAGCGTTGAGCTTGACGGCCCAGCGCCTTTCACCCTCCATCGCCCCCGTCCGCGCCAGCGGCGCTGATGCGTTTGCATCGGCGTCGGCGTCCGCCACAACTCATCAGTTGCCATCATGCGCGCGGCACTAGTCGGGGTTGACTTCGGTCACAGCGACTTCGCCGCCAGCATGGAGGAACTCATGCTGTTGTCGCGTTCGGCTGGCGCCGACCCGATTTCCACCATCACGGCCAAGCGTTCCAGTCCCGATTCCGCGTATTTCGTCGGCAGCGGCAAGGCCGATGAAATTGGCGACGTCGTCGTCAACGATGGCCTGGAAATCGTCATCTTCAATCATGCCCTGTCGCCCGCACAGCAGCGCAATCTGGAAAAGCGCCTGAATGTGCGCGTGCTCGACCGTACCAGCCTGATCCTCGACATCTTTGCGCAGCGCGCCAAGAGCCACGAGGGCAAGCTGCAAGTCGAGCTGGCGCAGCTGCAGCATCTGGCTACGCGCCTGATCCGCGGCTGGACCCACCTTGAGCGGCAAAAGGGCGGTATCGGCTTGCGCGGTCCCGGCGAGACGCAGCTCGAGACGGACCGCCGGCTGATCGGCGACCGCGTCAAGGCCTTGCGCGCCCGTCTGGAAAAGCTGCACAAGCAGCGCGAAACGCAGCGCCGCGCGCGCGGCCGCAATCACACATTCTCCGTGTCCCTGGTCGGCTATACCAATGCCGGCAAGTCGACCCTGTTCAATGCCGTGACCAAGGCCGGCGTGTATGTCGCCGACCAGTTGTTCGCCACCCTCGACACCACCTCGCGCCGGGTTTATCTGGGGCAGGAAGTGGGCAATGTGGTGATCTCCGACACGGTCGGCTTCGTGCGCGAATTGCCGCACCAATTGGTGGCGGCCTTCCGTGCCACGCTCGAAGAAACCATCCATGCCGATTTGCTGCTGCACGTCGTCGACGCCGCGTCGCCGGTGCGCATGGAGCAGATCGAGCAGGTCAACCTGGTCTTGAAAGAGATCGGCGCCGATCATATTCCGCAAATCCTCGTGTGGAACAAGATCGATGCGGCCGGGCTGGAGCCTTCGGTGGAGCGCGATGAATATGCTACGATCAGTCGCGTATTCGTCAGTGCGCAGAAGGGCAGCGGGCTCGACCTGCTGCGCGATGCGATCGTCGAGATGGCCAGGAAGGCGCCCGGTTCGGCCCACCTGTACCAGAACGACGCAGCACCGCAGGAAGATCAGTTTGACGGTCAGTACGACCAGCACGATGGCGCCGCCCCGGACCAGGACGAAGAGCCTGGCGAGGACGATAGGATTTCCACCCACTCCCAAGTCGGAACACGATAGTTATGCTTGTCTCCCTACTCAAAAAAACAGGCTTGAAGTTGTCCCTGAACGATCCCCGCTGGGGCAATCGCAAGGACGACGGCAAGAAAGCCCAAGAAGGCAAAAAGCCCGGCGAAGGTCCGCCGGACCTCGATCAGTTGTGGCGCGATTTCAATCAGCGCCTGAACGCCTTTTTCGGACAGAAGAACCGTCCCGACAACGGCGGCAATAACAACGGCGGTGGCGGTGGTCCGCGCCCCGACATGAAGGGTGCCGGCATCACCGCCGGCGTGGTCGGCGTGATCGCCGTCTTCATCTGGCTCGCCAGCGGCGCCTTCATCGTGCAAGAGGGCCAGAGCGGCGTCGTGCTGACGTTTGGCCAATACACGCGCACGGCGCCGGCCGGTCTCAACTGGCGCTGGCCGTATCCGTTCCAGACCGATGAAACCGTCAACGTGTCGCAAGTGCGCACGGTGGAAGTTGGCTATCGCACGTCGCTGCGCAACAAGCAGGCCAGCGAGTCGCTGATGCTGACGGACGATGAAAACATCATCGACATCCAGTTCGCGGTGCAGTACACCTTGAAAGATCCGGTGGAATGGCTGTTCAGCCTGCGCGACCAGGAAGACACCTTGCGCCAGGTCGCCGAAACGGCGATCCGCGAAGTGGTCGGCCGCAGCAAGATGGATTTCGTGCTGTATGAAGGCCGCGAAAAAGTGGCCTTCGACACGCAAAAATTGATGCAGCAGATTCTTGAAGATTACAAGTCTGGCGTGTTGATCAACAACGTGACGATGCAGGCCGTGCAGCCGCCGGAGCAGGTGCAAGCCGCCTTCGACGATGCCGTCAAGGCAGGCCAGGACCGTGAGCGCCAGAAGAATGAAGGTCAGGCCTACGCCAATGACGTCATTCCGAAAGCACGCGGCGCGGCATTCCGCCTGGTGCAGGAAGCCGAGGCCTACCGGGCCATGGTGACCGAGAACTCCGAAGGTAATGCGTCGCGCTTCAAGCAGGTGCTGGTCGAGTACCAGAAGGCGCCGGCCGTCACGCGCGACCGCATGTACCTGGAAACGATGCAGCAAGTGTTCAGCAGTGCCAGCAAGGTCATGGTTGACGCCAAGACGGGCAGCAATCTGCTGTATCTGCCGCTCGACAAGTTGATCGCCCAGCAGGCGGCGTCGGACGCCTCGGCCGCGGCAGCGCGCGCCACAGCGGCCGCACCCGCAGCCAATACCGTAATGCCACAGGAAGCCATGCAGACAGTAGAAGTCAATTCGCGTCGCGACAGCCGCTCTTCGCGTGAACGGGAGAGCCGCTAATGAACCGTATCGTCGCCGCCCTGATCGCGGGCTTTATCGCGATCATGCTCCTTTCCTCGACCGTGTTCGTCGTCGATCAGCGTAAATACGCCATCGTCTTCGCCCTCGGTGAAGTCAAGGACGAGATCAGCGAACCAGGCTTGTACTTCAAGCTGCCGCCGCCATTCCAGAACGTCATCTACCTGGACAAGCGCATCCTGACGCTCGACACGCCGGAGCCGGAGCGTTTCATCACGGCCGAGAAGAAGAATATTCTCGTCGACGCGTATGTGAAGTGGCGCATCGTCAATCCGAAGACCTATTTCCGCAGCTTTGGCGGTGATGAAAGCCGCGCCCGCAACCGCATGTCGCAAATCGTCAAGGCCGCGCTGAATGATGAAATCACCAAGCGCACGGTGCGCGAAGTGATCTCGGGCGAGCGTGGCAAGGTGATGCAGGCGATCAAGGCCAAGGTGGCCGCCGAGGCCGAGGCCATCGGCGTGGGCATCGTCGACGTGCGCCTGAAACGCGTCGATTACGTCGAGCAGATCAACAACTCCGTGTACGAGCGCATGAAGTCCGAGCGCGTGCGCGTGGCCAACGAGCTGCGTTCGACCGGTTCGGCCGACTCCGAGAAAATCCGCGCCGACGCCGACAAGCAGCGCACGGTGATCCTGGCCGAAGCGTATCGCGAAGCCGAGAAGATCCGCGGCGAGGGCGATGCCAAGGCATCGCAAGTGTATGCGGAAGCGTTTGGCCGGAATCCGGAGTTCTACAAGTTTTACCGTAGCCTGGAAGCCTACCGCGCCACGTTCAAGGACAAGGGCGACGTGATGGTGGTCGATCCGAGTTCGGAATTCTTCAAGTACTTCAAGGGTAACGGCACGGCCGCTCCGTCCAAGAAGTAAGGCAGCATCGACACTGCCCCCGGCGGCGAGGCCGGATGCAGCATGAGCGGGGCCGGCATCGATGCCGGCCCCGTTTTTTTGTGCCCGTCAGGCTGTTGCGGGAAGGCGTAAAATGCGGTGTTTTTAGGGCTGTGCGGCAGCGTTTCGGACAACTTATCCCTAAAGGCCCGTGTTTTCGCGTAAAATATCAGGTTCGGCCTCTTGCCTGGCGCGCTCGCCGCTGCCTCGCATGATGCATTTTTCAACTTTCTTCCGTATCTCGCTCCCTCATGCCGAATTGGCTTTTGCCCGAAAATATTGCCGATGTTCTGCCGTCGGAAGCGCGCAAGATCGAAGAGCTGCGCCGCCTCATGCTGGATAATTTCCGTCTGTACGGATATGAACTGGTGATGCCGCCGCTGCTCGAGTATCTGGAATCGCTGATGACCGGCGCTGGCAAGGATACCGACCTGCGCACGTTCAAACTGGTTGACCAGCTGTCGGGCCGCATGCTCGGCCTGCGCGCCGACATGACGACGCAAGTGGCGCGCATCGACGCGCACCTGCTCAACCGTGCCACCGTCACCCGCCTGTGCTACGCCGGCAGCGTGCTGCATACCCGTCCGTCGGGCCTGCACGCCACCCGCGAACCGCTGCAGATCGGCGCCGAAATCTATGGCCACGCCGGCCTGGAAGCCGATGCCGAGATCCAGGAACTGGCGCTCGCTTCGCTGGCACTGGCCGGTTTCGATAGCGTCCGCCTGGATTTGTCGCACGTCGGCCTGTTGCGCGCTATCATTGCGCAAGACGCCGCCGCCGAGCGCGACGAAGCTGCGCTGTACGCCTTGCTGCGCGCGAAAGATGCGCCGGGCCTGCGCGCCCTCACGGCCCAGTATGACGCCGTCACGCGCGATGCGCTGCTGGCCTTGCCGAACCTGTACGGCGACATCGATGTGCTGGCGCGTGCGCGCGAAGTGCTGCCGCCGCTGCCGGGCGTGCTGAAAGCGCTGGCCGAGCTGGCCGCGCTGGCAGGATCCGCGCTGGGCCGCGCCGAAGTGGCGATCGACCTGGCCGACCTGCGCGGCTACCAATATGAAAGTGGCGCGATGTTTGCGCTATATGTACCAGGCTTGCCGAACGCGGTTGCGCGCGGCGGCCGTTATGACCACGTCGGCGAAGCGTTCGGCCGGGCTCGTCCCGCGACCGGCTTCTCGCTCGATTTGCGCGAACTGGCGCGCCTGTTGCCGACCGCGGAACGGAAGCATTCGATCCGCGCGCCGTGGGGCAGCGCGCCAGAATTGAAGGAAAAAATCGCCGAGTTGCGCAAGGCGGGCGAGGTCGTGATCCAGAGTATGCCGGGTCACAGTAATGAACAAGACGAGTTCGAGTGCGATCGCGTGCTGGTACTTGCCGATAATGGTAGTAGCTGGATTCTTAAAAACTTAGGTTGAGTGATGTCAAAGAAAATTATGGCAAAGAACGTTGTTGTCATCGGCACCCAATGGGGCGATGAAGGTAAAGGCAAGATCGTCGATTGGTTGACCGATCACGCCCAGGGCGTGGTGCGCTTCCAGGGCGGCCACAATGCAGGCCACACGCTGGTCATCGGCGGCGTCAAAACCGCGCTGCAGCTGATCCCGTCGGGCATCATGCGTCCAGGCGTCGCCTGCTACATCGGCAACGGCGTGGTCGTTTCCGTGCCGGACGTGCTGCGTGAAATCGACAAGCTCGAAGCGGTCGGCGTTGAAGTCGCCTCGCGCCTGAAAGTGTCGGACGCGGCGCCCGTGATCCTGCCTTACCACACCGCGATCGACCTGGCGCGTGAAGCCAAGCGTGGCGATGCGAAGATCGGCACCACCGGCAAGGGCATCGGCCCGGCCTACGAAGACAAAGTGGCGCGCCGCGCGATCCGTATCGCCGACCTGCTGAACGAGAAGCGCTTCGCTGAAAAGCTGGCCGAAAACCTCGATTACCACAACTTCGTGCTGGAAAACTACCTGAAGGCGCCGAAAGTCGACTATCAGAAGACCCTCGACGACGCGCTGGCCTATGTGCCGCGTCTGCGCCCGATGGTCACCGACGTGTCGAGCGCGCTGTACAAGGCGCACAAGGCCGGCGCGAATCTGCTGTTCGAAGGCGCGCAGGGTTCCCTGCTCGACGTCGACCACGGTACGTATCCGTTCGTCACTTCGTCGAACTGCGTGGCTGGCAATGCCGCCGCCGGTTCGGGCGTGGGCCCAGGCATGCTGCACTACATTATGGGCATCACCAAGGCTTACACGACGCGCGTCGGTTCCGGACCATTCCCTTCGGAATTGCCAACGGATGCGGGCGTCGGCCACCATCTGGCGCAAGTCGGCCATGAATTCGGCACCGTGACGGGCCGTGCCCGCCGCTGCGGCTGGTTCGACGCCGCCTTGCTGCGCCGTTCCGTGCAGATCAACGGCGTGACGGGCATGTGCCTGACCAAGCTGGATGTGCTGGACGGTATCGAAACGCTGAAACTGTGCACCGGCTACACCATCGACGGCGTGGCCACGGACATCTTCCCATCGGGCGCTGAAGAAGCCGCCCGTTGCGTGCCGGTGTACGAAGAGATGCCAGGCTGGACGGAAAGCACGGTCGGCGCGAAATCGCTGGCAGCCCTGCCAGCAACGGCCCGCGCTTACATCAAGCGCATCGAAGAACTGGTCGGCGTGCCGGTGGACATGGTTTCGACCGGTCCGGATCGTGAAGAAACGATCGTGCTGCGTCACCCATTCGAGTAAGCTGCTGGACACAATCCGCCGCAAGGCGGATTTTTTTAATCACGCTAATAATAAGATTCCACTATCATGACTACCCCACAATCGAACGATCAACACCTCTGGGTCAACTGGGAAGAATACCACCGCCTGATCGAGCGCCTGGCGCTCAAGGTCTACGAATCGGGCTGGAAATTCGACCAGGTATTGTGCCTGGCGCGCGGCGGCGTGCGTCCCGGCGACGTCTTCTCGCGCATTTTTGATTTGCCACTGGCCATCCTGTCGACCAGCTCCTACCGCGAAGACGCGGGCACGGTGCGCGGCGACCTCGATATCGCCAAGTACATGACCATGACCAAGGGTCCGCTGGCCGGCCGCATCCTGCTGGTCGACGACCTGGCCGATTCGGGCGTCACCCTGGACAAGGTCACGCGTCACCTGAAGGAAAACTTCCCTGACGTGACCGAAGTCAAATCGGCCGTGATCTGGCTGAAGGGCTGCTCCGTCGTGCGTCCCGACTACTTCCTCGACGAACTGCCGCACAACCCGTGGATCCATCAGCCGTTCGAAGACTACGATGGCCTGCGTCCGCACCAGCTGGCGGCGTGGATCAAGAAGGGCGAAGCAGGCAAGTAATTGCGTGCGCGCTTGCAAAAAAAAGACGATCGTGTATCGTCTTTTTTTTCGTCCAAGGAAATGCGATGACCATACTGACGACGGCGCGCCTGCGCCTGGAACCGATCAACGAGAGCCATTACGAGCGCATGCGCACGCTCAACACCGATCCCGAGGTGATGACGTATCTGAACGCGGGCCAGCCCGAGACGGAAGAGGACACGCGCGCGGCCATCACGCGCACCATGGGCCGCTGGGCAGAGTGGGGCTATTCGTGGTGGGCGATGATACGCCTCGACGATGGTGAACTGGTGGGCATGGCCTGCCTGCAGCACCTCTCCGGCGTCAAGGCCAATCCCCTGGAAATCGGCTGGCGCCTGGCGCGCACCAGCTGGGGTCAGGGCTATGCCAGCGAAGCGGCGGCCGCCATCGTCGCGCATGCGTTCGACGTCGTCGGCGCGCCCGAAGTGGTGGCCGTCGCCCATCCCGACAATGCCGCATCGATCAAGGTCATGACGCGCCTGGGCATGCAGTACGCGGGCATGGAACGCCATTACGACCTCGATAGCGTCGTCTACCGGCTGGCGCGCCCGTGACGGCAGGCGTGAAGCGCCTGAAGCTGGGCTGCAGCTACGGCGTGCGGTTTTCGCCCGATGGCACGCGCCTGGCCGTGCTGGGGCGCGACCTGGTGCTGTGGGACGTGGCGGTGCGCCAGAAACTGTGGCGCGGCAAATTCATCGCGCATTGCTCCAGCATGGCCTTTTCGCCCGACGGCCGCCGGCTTGCCATCAAGAGCACGACGGGCCAGCTGGCCGTGCTCGATGCCGTAGCGGGGCAAGTGCTGGTGAACTTCCAGAATAAAAAGGATGGCGAAGGCAGCGACCCCGCGTGGTCGCCGTGCGGCCGGTATCTGGCCGACGGCGGCTGGGATGGCTGCTTGCGGGTGCGCGATGCGCAGACGGGCGAAGTACTGTTCAAGCACGAGCATCCGGGCGAGATGCTGCGCGCAACCTACGCCATCGATGGCGGACGGCGTTTGCTGGTCCTGCATGGCGTCAAATCGGTGGAGGAAGGGCAGGCGCAGCCGCCAGACTACTGCAGCGTATGGGACTGGCCCTTGCAGGCGGGAGGCGGGCGCAAGGTGCTGTCGCTGCCCAGCCTGGCGTCGTGCGCGCCATCGCCCGACGGCGAGCGCCTGGCCGTGCTGCATTACGCAGGCGGCGACGAATATCTGTCCGTGCATGCGATGGACGATGGCCGCGTGCTGGCCACGAGGCGCGTGGAGGCGGGCGCCGGCACGGGCGACGCCTTGCGCTGGCTGCCCGACGGCAGCGCGCTGGGACGCATCGGCAAGGGCAAGCTGCTGTTCTACGCCTGGCCCGGCCTTGCCGTCCTGGCGCAGGAAGATGTTACCTATCCCTGCGCGCTGGACTTTGTGCCTGGCTCGCCATTGACCGCCATCGGCTCCTGGGAGTCCGGCATGCTGATGGATCTGAACGTTTACAAGGAAACCGCATGATCACCTGTTACCTGCGTTACATCATCGACCCGTATAAATTGCGGGAATTCGAAGCCTACGGCAAGCTGTGGATACCGCTGGTCGAACGCTTCGGCGGCCAGCACCATGGCTATTTTCTACCGTCGGAAGGCGCCAGCAACGTGGCGCTGGCCATGTTCTCGTTTCCCAGCCTGGCCTTGTACGAGCAGTACCGCAGCGACTCGATGCAGGACGCCGAATGCCAGGCCGCCTTCCGCTATGCCGAAGAGACGCGCTGCATCATCAGTTATGAGCGCAGTTTTTTCCGCCCCGTGTTTGGCTGAAACGGCGCGCTTTCCCGCTATCGACCGCTATCGACCGCTATTAAAACCGGATGGGACAAGGCGCCGCCGTCCCTTCGCCGAAACCGGCGTAGCCGGACCGCGCGCTGAGGTTCAGCGACATGCTGCCTTTGTCCGGTAAATAGATGCAGTATTCACCGGTCGCCGTGATGACGCGGTAGATGCGTTTCGGGTCGTTTGGCGCGCTGAACAGCTCAATGCGGGCCGCTTCGAACCACTTCGGCTTGACCGCCGCATGCGCTTGCGCAAATCCCTTTGCCAGGCGCGTCTGCGGCGTATCGGGCGGCGCCACGAACTCCTGCGGATGCTCGGCGCGCAGCTGACGGTCGATGGCGCCGGCTGCCTGCAGCGCCTGCTGCGCCAGGGTGAGGGCGCCGGTCTTGGGTGCGGCAGGCGCCGGTTCTGCCGGCAGGGCATCGTCTTGCGGCTGGTCCTGCACCGATGCCGTCGCCTCCTTCGATGGCGACACGCTTGCCGCGCTCGATGGAAGGGCTGGCGCGCGTGCCGGCGCCGGATCGGGCTTGGCGGGGGGAATGAAGCGTTGCATTGGGCGCTGTGGCGGCATCAGCTGCAGCCAGATCCGCTTATCGTGCTCGACGCTTGTGTGTACAGGCCGCGTGGCTACCCAGAACAGCGCCAGGTGCAGCACGACAATCGCGGCGATGTAGCGGCCATGGGGACGCTGGCCGAGAGAAAAATCATGCGCTTGTCGTGCAAGGTCGATGCGCATCTGATTTCCGCCTGCCCAGGCCGCCACGACTCAATCCTCGGCCTGGAATTCGCTGGCCGAGACGAACAGATCCCACGAGGCGATGAACAGGGCCGCCACCACGGGTCCGATGACGAAACCGTTCAGGCCAAACAGGGCCATGCCGCCGACGGTCGACAGCAGCACCACGTAGTCGGGCATCTTGGTATCCTTGCCGACCAAAATGGGGCGCAGCACGTTGTCGACCAGGCCGATGACGAAGACACCGAAGGCGGCCAGGCCTGCGCCTTGCCAGATGGCGCCGGTGGCCAGGAAATAGGCGGCCACGGGCGCCCAGACGAGGGCGGCGCCGACGGCCGGCAGCAGCGACAGGAAGGCCATCAGCACGGCCCACAGCAGGGGCGCCGGCACGTCGAGGAACCAGAACGCCAGCCCGCCGAGGGCGCCCTGGGCGATCGCCACGAGGATGTTGCCTTTCACCGTGGCGCGGATCACGGTGGTGAAATTGGTGAACAGGCGCTGCTTGTACTTGCGGCTCAATGGCACGGCGCTCTTGATGCGGGCCGACAGGGTCGAACCGTCGCGCATGAGGAAAAACAGCAGGTACAGCATGATGCACAGGCTGGTGAGGAATTCGAAGGTGTACAGGCCCACATTGATGGCTTTCACCGCCACCACCTGGCTCACCTGCGTGGCGCCCTCGGCCAGCTTGTCCTGCAGGCTGGCCAGGCTGGTCAGGTTGAAGCGGTCGAGCAAATTGATCAGCCATTGCGGCAGCACCGCCATGATTTTATTGAAGAACATGGCGACCGTGATCTCGCCCGACCGCACCATTTCCACGACGCTGGCCGCCTGGTTCACGAGCGACACGGAAATGAGCGACAGCGGCAGGATCACGATGACGATGATCAGCAGCAAGGTCAGCAGCGACGCCAGGCCGGCGCGGCCCTTTGTTTTCCGCAGCAGCCAGCGGTACACGGGGGCGAACAGGATCGCCAGGATGACGCCCCAGAAGATGGCGCCCGCATACGGCGCCAGTATCCAGCCGAAGCCGATGGTGACGATGCTCAGGAGGAGCAGGAACACTTTCTGGTGCAGCGTGAGGGTAGGCATGGGCGGTAGCGGAATGATAAGGGTTGAGTTGTCCCATCATAAGCGAGGCGTGGTGCTGCGCGCCATACAATTGTCGCCTTGGTAGTCCGTGCGCGAGGCGGTAGACAAAAGCCGCACTGGTGTTTGTATAACCAGCGGGCAGTTGATGTGACGTTGCAAAAAAATCCGCAAGGCAAGATAAGCATTCGCCAATGCAAACATTTCTATACAATAAAGCATCCTATTTTCATCGCATTACCTTTAACTTACCTGTATTCATGGCCGAAAGAAGCATGTGAGGTGGAAGAAAAGACTCCGTTTTTTGTTAGAGCGTGTCTCATCATGGCACTGGATGTTTTTCATTGTATTGCTAGCATTTGCCGCTTACCATTTGATGAGCCCAGCTTTGCTGCTGTCGTTGATTGCCGGTGCACTGTATGTAGGATGCCGCTATCGCGCGCGCACTTTGAAATTGCGGCGCTCTCCGCCGCCTGAGTTGCTATCCTGTTTCGTGCCGCCCCCGGCAGAGGCGGCAGTTTCATCGACCGCATCTTTGCCCGTGGCAAGCATCGTAAGTGATTTTGTGCCGCCAGCATCAACATATCAGGACAAAACAAGCGAGGTTCTATTGGCTGATCCATCTGGCTACCGCATTCCCCCGCCGCCGCCCTTGCATACCCCTGTCGCTCAATGGATAGGGCGTCATGAAAGTGTGGAGATTGGCGGTCTGGTGATTTCTGGCGGGATGATTTATGTTGGACAAAGCTTGCCAGGAAATAATGGTAAGGTTGATCCCGCCCTGATCGATCCTCGCAAGAGTGTCGATTTTGGAAGCGACTATGCGACTCCCGTGAATTTCTACTGGTCGAGTTATTCGGATGCCTTGCCTCAGCAGCGCGGCGCTTACTTGCGTTGGCTTGCCGATGGGCGTAGTAGTCCAGATGCCGATATCGCTTATGTATTCGCCTTCTTTTATGGACTCGAACGGCGAATATTGATCGATGCGGAAAATCACCGTGCCATTGATGTGGAAATACCGCAGATTATCAAGGAGCTCACACGGCTGCATAAACATTATGGCGGCAAGTCCGGATTGTTTTCGCGTCACTGCATGTCTCTTTTAGAAGTTCTGCAATTGGCAAGCAATCCAGAGCGCTTATATCTGCAGCCGATACCAGATCTGCGTCCTGAAGATGGCATGCCCCTGCATTTGCGGGTGGCGCTTGGGCAAGCATGTCGCGACAAGACGCTACTGACCGTAGATATGGCTTGGGCGTGGGTCCGTTACGATCCGGCGCTGATATTGCGCACTGCGGCAAGCCGCTGTCCTGAAGAATTTGAAAGCTTGTTTCGCCTCACTTATAGGTGGCTGCATGGCGATGGTATCGCGCTTGTTTCGACGTCGCACAAGCTGTGCCTGCCGTATTCGCCCGCATCACCTGGATTGAAAGACGGCGCTGGAAGGAGTGTGGTGCTAGGCGATATTCCCGATCTCACCGTGGCCAGCGCTCCGCAGCAAATGCTGCAAAAGTTGATCGATACCTGCTCGGCTGAATTGGACGCTTATAGTCGTTTCATCGAACATCGTCCTGATAGACGAACAACCTTGGATGCCTGGGTGCTATTGCCATATTCGCTATGGCCGGAGGCGGCGAAGCAAGCTCTTTGTTACGTGAATGCGAGCCTGGGCGAGGCGGTGTTGGTGATGTCTGTCAATGAACTGGCACGGCATTTTGGTGCATCGGACGGGATCGGCAAAGACAGTTTGCGTGCTTTGGCGGCGGCATTGCTGGCGCAGCAGATTGCCATGGAGCCGGACATCTTGTCCATGGCCGGCAACGCAGCTTTGACCGAACGGGTGGCGCTGTACCGCGTGGTGGCGTCGGACGAAGCAGGCGATGGTGCACCGTTTTACGATACTGCCTTGCTGAGCCTGGAGTTGCTGATTGCCATGGCGCAGTCGGAAGGTGTGTATTCTGACCATAAATGGCCACTTTGCCAGGCACAGATCACCACTTGGCGCCAGTTGACGCCCCACCAGCAGCAGCGCCTGATGGCGCGCCTTATTCTGCTGCAACCAGTCTCGCTGAGTTCCTTCAAACGTCGTATTGCGGCCCTCCCACTGACCGCACGGGATGCTTGTGCCGACTGCATCATCACGATGGTAGGAGCACCTGCGACACGCCAGGAAATCGCGGTGCTGGAAAAGGTCTGCACACTGTTGGGCGTTGAGCATGAAAAAATGTACAGTCAAGTACATGCTGCCGCGACAGCACATCCGCCAGCAAACGGTTCAAGTGTGTCGTCAGGCGGCTTTGTGCTGGATCTCGCACGCATTGCGGCATTACAAAAAGACAGTCAACAGGTGGCAACGCTATTGGGCGATATCTTCCAGGACGAAGCGACTTCTGAAGTCGCGCTGCCGCCACTCGACAGTCAAGACGGATTACTTGGTCTTGATGCCATGCACGCCGCGTTTTCCCGCCACCTGCTGTCGCGCGCTTCGTGGCGGCGCTCTGAACTGGAACCCGTTGCCCACGATGCAGGCGTCATGCTCGATGGCGCCCTGGAGCGGCTCAACGAGGCCTGCTTCGACGCGTTCGATATGCCCTGCACCGAAGGCGATGACCCGATCGATATTAACCCCGACATTCTTGAAAGACTTGCACAATGAACGCTCCAGCCATTCGTTCCAAAGACCGCGACGCGGTGATCCAGTCCTTGCGTGCGGGCGTGGTGCCACGTGCTGGCCAACACCTGATCCAGGTTGGTCGCAAACCAGAGATCGAGACGCTGGTGGCAGATCTTGATCGTATCGCTGACGGTGGTTCGACGATACGTTTCGTTATCGGTGAATATGGCGCTGGCAAGACTTTTTTTCTCAACTTGATACGTTCTGTGGCGATGGAAAAAAAACTGGTGACCGCCAACGCCGACCTGAATCCCGACCGGCGCCTGCATGCGACCGGCGGCCAGGCACGCTCGTTGTACGCGGAATTGATGCGCAATCTGTCGACCCGCACCAAGCCTGATGGTGGCGCTATGGCAGGTATCGTGGAACGGTTTATTGCCAACGCCAAAACCGAGGCGCTGGCGCAAGGTGCCAGTACTGAGGAAGTGATACGGCAAAAGCTTGAACATTTGACGGAGATGGTCAACGGTTTTGATTTTGCTGATGTGATCGCGGCATACTGTCGTGGGTTCGAGGCAGGTGACGAGGTATTGAAATCCGATGCGATCCGCTGGCTGCGCGGTGAATTCAATACCAAGACTGAAGCGCGCCAGGCATTGGGCGTGCGTTCCATTGTAGACGATGCCTCTTTTTACGATCAGTTGAAGCTGTTCGCCCGCTTCGTGCGACTGGCTGGTTACGCCGGCTTTGTCGTCTGTCTTGATGAACTGGTCAATTTGTACAAGCTGGCCAATACGCCGGCGCGCAACGCCAACTATGAGCAGATACTGCGTATCCTGAACGACACCTTGCAAGGTACGGCGGTAGGACTTGGATTCATTTTGGGCGGTACGCCGGAATTTCTTCTCGATACGCGGCGCGGCCTGTTCAGCTATCCTGCCCTGCAAAGCCGGCTGGCGGAAAATACCTTTGCCGTAGCCGGTCTGGTCGATTACAGCGGCCCCGTGCTGAGGTTGGCGAGCTTGCGTCCCGAAGACTTTTATGTGTTGCTGGACAAGTTGCGTCACGTGCACGCACATGGCATCGCTGAGAAATATCTGCTGCCCGATGAAGCGTTACCGGCTTTCATGGAACATTGCGCGCGGCGCCTCGGCGACAGTTACTTCCGTACGCCGCGCACGACCATCACAGCCTTTGTCAATTTGCTGGCGGTGCTGGAGCAAAATCCTGGTGCTTCATGGCGGCAATTGTTAGGTGCCATTGAAGTCATGCCTGATATGGCCGGGGTGTCTGATAGCGAGGTCGAAGCCGACGACGAGTTCGCGTCGTTCAAGCTCTGACGCACATGACTGCCCCATTTTCGTCGTCGTTCTCCCTGCTCGATGAGCGCATCCAGCGCTGGATCTGGGCGGAGAACTGGAGCGAGTTGCGCGATGTACAAGAGCGTTCGATCGCTGCGATCAGCGGTGGTGGACGCGATGTCATCATTGCTGCCGCCACTGCTGCAGGCAAGACTGAAGCGGCTTTTTTCCCCGTGCTGAGTAATATGCTGAAGGCTGGCGAAGAGCATGGATTGTGCCTATATATCAGCCCGCTCAAGGCCTTGATCAACGATCAGTTCGGCAGGCTAGAACGCTTGTGCGAGACGTTGGAAATCCCCGTCTGGCCATGGCACGGCGATATTTCATCTTCGTCCAAGACGCGGTTTTTCAAACAGCCGTCTGGAGTGGTGCTGATCACGCCAGAGTCGCTGGAGGCCATGCTGTGCAATCGCGGTTTCCAGATGCCGCGCATCGTTGCGCGTCTGCGCTACATCGTGGTCGATGAACTGCATGCCTTTATCGGTACGGAACGAGGCAAGCAACTGCAGTCGCTGATGCTGCGCATCGAGCAGGCTGCCGGACGTACGGTGCCGCGCATAGGTTTGTCGGCCACGCTGGGCGAACTGCCGCTGGGAGCAGAATTTTTGCGCCCGCATGCTGGCGTAGCGGTCGATATCATCGAATCAAAAGCCGACCGTGGCGCGTTAAACATACGTATCAAGGGTTATCTCGACATGGGGCCGCCACCGGACGAAGATCCGGATGGCGAGTCCGCCTCCGAGCTGTCGATCGTACAAGACCTGTTTGCAAAGCTGCGAGGATCCAATAACCTGATCTTTCCGAATAGCCGAGGCAAAGTCGAACAATACACATATGCGTTGCGCCGGCTATGCGAGGCCGCCAAGGCGCCCAATGAGTTCTGGCCACACCATGGCAGCCTGTCGCGTGAAATTCGCGAGGAAACAGAGGCGGCCTTGAAAAACAAGGAAGGTTGCGCCACTGCCATCTGTACCAATACCCTCGAGCTTGGTATTGACATTGGCGCAGTCAAGAGCGTGGCGCAGATCGGCTCGCCGCCATCGGTGGCCAGCATGCGCCAGCGCATGGGGCGTTCCGGGCGGCGTGCGGGGGAATCTGCCATCTTGCGCGGTTATGTTACCGAACGTGAATTGCATGTCGAATCTGAACTGATGGACCAATTAAGGGAAGGAACGCTGGAATTTGGCGCGATGGTCAGCTTGATGCTGGACGGCTGGATCGAGCCGCCAAAAACACATGGCTTGCATTTGTCGACACTGATCCAGCAGTTGTTGTCGCTGATTGCCCAGCACGGTGGCATCCAGGCAGCCGATGCCTACCATATCCTTTGCGCCAGAGGGCCTTTTGCGAGTACCGAAAAAAAGGATTTTGCCGAGTTGTTGCGCCACTTGGGGAAAATGGAGTTATTACAGCAGGAGGCATCCGGTCTGCTATTGCATGGTTCCAAGGGAGAACGGCTGGTTAATCACTACACTTTTTATGCGGCGTTCGCCACGGAGGATGAGTTTCGTATCGTCAATGCAAGCCGGGTACTTGGTTCCCTGCCCGTATCGAGTTCGGTCAGTGTTGGCGACTACATACTTTTTGCGGGCAGGACCTGGGTGGTGGAAGATATAGACGACGATAGCAAGACTATTCTTGTTGGTAAAACAAATACAGGTCGTGCGCCCTTGTTCAATGGCAGTGGTGGACATGTCCATACTAAAGTCAGAGAACGCATGCGGGAACTGTACCAGTCAGGCTTGCCGCTATCCTTTATGGATGAGGGCGCGAAGAAGCTCATGCTGGAAGGTTGTCAAACGTTTCAACGTTGCGGACTGGCGCGTAAGCCGCTGTTGACGATCGGTGGTCGTGTTTTTCTTTTCACGTGGCTGGGAGACCATGCCAATGAGGCGATTGCTTTGGTGCTGAAATCGCAGGGATTGGCAGCGACAGCGCAAGGCCCTGCCGTCAAGGTTGACGATGCAAGCGAACAGCGTGTGGCTGGGTGCTTGCTGGCCTTCGCCAGCGAGGCACCGCCCGCTGTTGAGCTTCTGCTGCACAAGGAACATAATTTGCGGCGCGCGAAATGGGACTGGGCGCTGCCAGAGCGCTTGCTGAAGATGTCGTTTGCCAGCCTGCATCTCGACATCGTCCAAGCCCATGAATGGGCTGTCAAACATGTCTCTGAGCTTTGATGGGGCAGGGTGGCTGGTCGGGAATAATTCCAGTAAGCTGTCGCTCCAGGCGTTCCATCCCGGGCGCCTATGACTTCGATTTCAGGAACGCGCGTGGCCGACAATATTCACTTTTATGAACCTGCACAGGGCCATGGCCTGCCGCATGACCCGTTCAACGCCATCGTGGGGCCGCGGCCCATCGGCTGGATCGCCTCGCGCAGCAGCGGGGGCGTGCTCAATCTGGCGCCGTACAGCTTTTTCAACGCCTTCAATTACCATCCGCCGCTGATCGGTTTTTCCAGCATCGGTCGCAAGGATACCTTGCGCAATATCGAACAGACGGGCGAGTTCGTGTGGAACCTGGCCACCCGTCCACTGGCCGGGGCGATGAATATCAGCTGCGCGCCGGCGCCGCCCGAGGTCGATGAATTCGCGCTGGCCGGCCTGACGCCGGCCGCCTCGCGCATCGTCAACGTGCCGCGCGTGGCGGAAAGTCCCGTCTCGTTCGAATGCCGGCGCACGCAGATCATCGAGCTGCAAGGCGTCAATGGCGACGGTGTCGGCAGCTGGCTGGTGCTGGGGGAAGTGGTGGGCGTGCACATCGCACGCCACCTGTTGAACGATGGCGTGTACGACACGGCGGCCGCCGCGCCGATCTTGCGCGGCGGCGGTCCGGCCGATTATTTCGAGATCGGGCCGGACAGCCTGTTCCACATGCGCCGGCCCGCCTGGCCGTAACATCATGCCGGGAGCGGATGGCGCTCCCGGACGATGCCGCGATAGATCAGCCACGTCGCCAGCAGGCTGATGGCGCCGGCGCCGGCCATCCAGTAGCCTGGCGCCGCCTTGTCGCCGGTGCTCTCGATTAGCAAGGTCGATACGAGCGGCGTCATGCCGCCAAACAGCGCCGTGGCCAGGCTGTAGGCCAGCGAAAAGCCCGTCGTCCTGACGCTGGCCGGGATGATTTCCGTCAGCGCCACGATGGTGGCCCCGTTGTAACTGCCGTACAGGAAGGACAGCCACAGCTCCACCATCAGCATGTGGTCGAAGCTGGGATGGGCGACCAGCCAGGACAGGGCCGGATACGCGGTCAGCACCGTCAGTGCCGAGCATACGGCCATGATCGGCCAGCGCCCGATACGGTCGGACAGCGCGCCCATGACGGGCAGCCAGATGAAGTTCGACAGGCCGATGCACAAGGTGACGAGCAGGCTTTCTTCGGTGCTCAGTTTGAGCACGTTTTTGCCGAAGGTCGGCGTGTAGACGGTGATCAGGTAGAAGGCGACCGTCGTCAGCACGATCAGCATCGTTCCGGCGACCACCAGCGGCCAGTTGAGGGCGATCGTCCCCAGCATTTGCCGGAATGTCGGATGCGATTTGCGCGTCAGGTAGGCCTCGGTCTCCTGCAGCGAACGGCGGATGTAGAACACCACCGGAATGATGGAGCAGCCGATGAAGAACGGGATGCGCCAGCCCCAGTCGGCGATGAATTCCTTGCTCAGGGTCTCGTTGAGAAAGTAGCCGAGCGCGGCGGAAAAGATGATGGCGACTTGCTGGCTGGCCGACTGCCAGCTGACGTAGTATCCCTTGTTGCCGGGCGTCGCCATTTCGGACAGGTAGACGGACACGCCGCCCAGTTCCACGCCGGCGGAAAAGCCTTGCAGCAAACGCCCGATCAGCACGAGGAATGGCGCCAGCAATCCGATGGTGGCATAGCCGGGTACGAAGGCGATCAGCGCCGTGCCGGAAGCCATGATGGCCAGGGTCAGCACCAGGCCCTTGCGGCGGCCGATGCGGTCGATATAGCTGCCGAGGATGATGGCGCCCAGTGGCCGCATGAAAAACCCCGCGCCGAAGGTGGCGAACGTCATCATCAGGGCCGCGTATTCGCTGGTAGCGGGGAAGAAGGCCTTGGCAATGTACGTGGCGTAAAAGCCGAACAGGAAAAAATCGTACATTTCGATGAAGTTCCCGCTCGTCACCCGGATGACGGTGGCGATGCGCGAGGGCGGACGCACTTGCGCGCGCGGCGTTGCGGCCCTGGCGATGGGTGCGGCGGTGGAGGGAATGTCCATGATTTACCTATTGATGAAAGATGAGTGACGCACGCCTAGTGCGTAGTTGATCCTGACGCCGGTTCCAGCCCGGTCGCTTCGATCGCGCCCGCGTTGGCAGGGGCGGCGAGGAAGCGCAGCAAGGCGCGGCCGGCTTCCGGCTCCTTGCCGCCGGGGACCAGCGCCGCCGAAAACTGCGTCATCTTCTGCACTTCCGGCGGCAGCAGGCCGACGATGTCGATGCCCTCGACCGGCAGCAGCTCGCTGCGCTGCTGGCAGCCGAAATCGGCCTGGCCATGGGCGATGATTTCGCCGACGGGGGTGGCGGGAATTTTTGCGGCCTTGCCCTGCATCTGCTCCGAAATATGCAGCTTGTTCATCAGCTGCGTCTCGATGTAGACGCCGCTGGCGCTGTCCGAATAGGCGACCTTGCCCGCCTTCAGAAAGGCGCTGCGCAAGCCCTCGGTGGTGCTGATGTCGGGTTTGGGCGCGCCGCGCCGCACGGCGCAGGCAATCGGCGAATTGGCCAGCACCACCTTGCTGCCGGGGACCAGGCGGCCTTCCTGCATCAGCTTGTCGAGCGCGTCGCCGACCATGATGACGACGTCGATTGGCTCGCCGCGCGCCAGGCGCGCCGGGATCGCATTCGTGGTGGTGCCCATCGACGGTCCCCATTCGGAGAGCAGATGGTTGCCGCTGGCGCGCTCGTAGGCGGGGGCCAGGTTTTTGTAGGCCTGGGCGAAGCCGCCCGAGCTGACCACGCGGATGTCGGCGGCATGGGCCGCGCCGGCGGCCAGCAGCATGAAGCTGGCCAGTAGGGGGGCGGAGCGCCGCACGAGGGTCTGTTGAAGCATGGTTGTTTCTCCTGTCGTTAAAATTTGTGCATGAGGCCGAGCGTCAAGCCCATGCCTTTGCGGTCGTTGGCCCGTGTTCCCGTGACGCCGGCCGCATCGCCCTGCCACAAGGTGTAGTCCGATTCCAGGTACAGGGTCGAGCGCGGCGAAAGCGTTTTTTCCAGGTAGGCGAAAGCGCGCTGGAAGCCGTCGTCGACGTGGCCCGTGGCGCTGCGCCGCACCTTGTAGTAGGCGGTCGTGAGCAGCAGGTCCGGCGCCATTTGCCGGCTTACGCCTGCGGACAGCACACCCTGCCGCACCGACTTGCCGGCGCCCACATCGGCGCGGTTGACGCCGAGATTGGCCTTGAACTGCCAGGCGTCCATCTTGTAGGCGGCGCCCACGGTGGCGGCGTCGAGGCTGCGGTTGTCGCGATTGCGAAAGCGCATCAGCGCCCCGGAGACGGTCAGGCCAGCCTGCTGGTAGGTCAGGGCGCCGCCCCAGGTCGACAACGGCGACGTGGCGCCCGCCACCTCGCCGAAGGAATAGGCGGCGCGCGCCACCACAGGCCCGAGGCTGGCGCTGGTTTTCACCATGTTGTCGAGCCGGTAGAAATTGTCGGCATAGCCGCTGCTGCCGTATTGCTGGCCGAACGAGTGCCGGCCAAAAGCGGTATTGCTCAAGCCCGTGATGTTGACGTTCGGATTGAATGAGGCATAGCGGATGCCCAGCGGGTCCACCGGCGCGATGGCGTCGGCCAGCAAGGTCGCCTGGCGCCCCAGGGTCACGGAGCCCCGCGGCGACTTGAGGCCCACCCACGCTTGCCGGTCGAAAAGCTTGTCGGATTTGGCCGCGCTGCCCGTGTCCAGATTCAGGCCACCCTCGAGGCGGTACAGCGCCTGCCAGCCGCCGCCGAGGTCTTCCTGGCCGCGCAGGCCCCAGCGGCTCGTGTTGTTGATGCCGCTGCTGATGGCGGGCGTGGCGCCGCCGGCCGTCGGTGCGTTGGCGGCGGTCAAGCCTTTTCCATAACGGATGCCGGCATCCGCGATGCCATACAAAACCGCGCCGCTCTGGCCCAGGCAGGTGCCGCTGGCCGCGAACAATAGCGCGAACGTGGAACAATGTCGCATGGTGTCTCCCTCGGGGTGATGCCTTCTTGGCGAGGCTCAGCATTAAGACCCCATCATCGTTGAAATGGCATAATTTGATAATTGCAATTTTTCCGGGGATTCATGCATGCAGCGCATCAATTACGAACTTCATGATTTGCAGGCCTTCGTGGCCGTGGCTGAGCGCAACAGCTTTCGCCAGGCCGCGGCCGACTTGTTCCTGTCGCAGCCGGCGCTCAGCCGCCGCATTGAAAAACTCGAAGATGCGCTGGGCGTCAAGCTGTTCGAACGCACCACCCGGCGCGTGCAGCTGACCAATGTGGGGCAGGTGTTTTTGGTGAACGTGCGCGATGCGCTCAACGGCCTCGAGGATGCCGTGCTCGGTGTCGCCGACCTGGCCGCGCACCGCACCGGGACGGTGACGTTCGCCTGCGTGCCGTCGGCCGTGTGGCATTTTCTGCCGGACGTGCTCAAGCGCTTCAGCGCGCAGTTTCCAAAAATCCGCGTGCGCGTGCATGACGAAAGCGCGCAGGACGTGCTCAATCTTGTGCTGACAGGCGAGGCGGATTTCGGCATCAGCTTCACGGGCGCGGAAAATCCGGAAATCCATTTCCAGCCCATTTACGTCGAGACCTACGTGCTGGCGATGCGCAACGATCACCGGCTGGCCAAGCGCAAGAAGCTGAGCTGGAAAGACACCGTCGACGAACGCTATATCTCGGTGGCCAAGTCGAGCGGCAACCGCAGTGTGCTCGATGCGGCGCTGGCCGGCGTGGAAAAGCACCCGTGGATCTCGTGCGAGATCAACCACGTGTCAGGCATCTTGGCGCTGGTGGAGTCGGGTTTGGGCGTGGCGGCGGTGCCGGGGCTGTCGATTTTGCCGGAGCGGCAAGGCACGGTGGTCGGCGTACCGCTCGTCAATCCCGCCGTGAAACGGACGCTGGGCTTGATCAGCCGGCATCAGCACGCCATGCCGCCCGCGTCGCGCACCCTGTTCGACATGATGAGCGCGAGCATCGGCAAGCAGGGGCGGCGGGGGTAAGCGCAGAGTTAGGCGGCTGCCTCTCGCTGCGAGCGGCGATAGTCGAGCGGCGTGCTGCCCACCAGTTCCGCAAAGCTGCGGCTGAAATGGGCCTGGTCAAAAAAGCCCAGTTCCTGCGCCAGGCTGGCCAGGTCGGGCGCATCGGGCTGCGCCAGGCGCCAGATCGCCTCCTGCAGGCGGTAGCGCTGGATCACCCACTTCGGCGGCACGCCCACGTAGTTGGCGAACAGGCGCTGCAGCCGGCGTTCGCCGATGCCCATTTTTTCGCACAGCTGCGCCACGCTCGCCGGGCCGTTGCGAGCCGCTGCGGCGGCCGTCAGCCTGGCGGCCAGCAGGGCCGCGACATCGACCTGCGGCAGCCTTGCCAGCAGCAGCGCCTGTGCCTGCGCCACCATCGTCGTATCGTCGGCTTGCAGCAGCACCAGCGCCTCGGCTTGTGTGACCGGCATGTCCAGCAGGGCGTCGGCGGCGATGGTCGTATCGGTGAATGACGACAAGGGCTGGCTGATGAACGGGCGCAGGCCGCCCGGCGAAAAACGCACGCCCAGCACCTTGCCCGCTCCGCTCAATGGCCGGTCGAAGGCGCCGCGCACGACGCCATGGATGGCCGTGCGCCCAAGGTCGAACACCAGGTGGGCGTTCGGGTAGGGCAGCACGCGCTGCGTCTGCGGCGCGCAGTCCTGCCTGTCCCATTCGACCACCCAGAAATACTCGACGAACGGCGCCAGCGCGCCAGCCGGCGGATAGGTCGCCAGCCGTATGCGGCGCGCCGCCGCCTGCGGGTCGACGATGCCTTTCGGCGCCTGGCCGCGCGTGGCGAGCAGATTCATCGTGCTGTCGGCTTTATCCAATATTTGTCTCCTGCGCGGCACTAGGATGGCTCTCTCGCATCGATTGAAAGGGAATCATGAAATCATACAGTTTGCCGGGCCTGATGCTGGCCGCATGTTGTCTATCGGTGGCGCCGGCCGGCGCCGCCTCATCTGCAGAGGGAGATCATCGCATGCAAGTGCACGCCACGGGAAGTTTCAGCATCACCATGACGCCAGCCGCGGCGCCCCAGCGCTCGGGGCGCACGACCCTGGGCAAGGTGCTGCTCGACAAAGTATATGCTGGCGACCTGGTCGCCACGGCCAAAGGGGAGATGCTCAGCGCCGTGACGGATACCAAAGGCGCGGCCGGTTATGTCGCCATGGAAGCCATCACGGGCGTGCTGCAGGGCCGGCAAGGCAGCTTCGTGGCGCAGCATGCGGGCACGATGGCCGACGGCCAGCAGACGCTGTCCATCGTGATCGTGCCGCATTCCGGCACGGGGCAGCTGACAGGCATCAGCGGGACGCTGGCCATTCGCATCGTCGATGGCCAGCATTTCTACGACATCGACTATTCGCTGCCGGAGTAGGGCGAACCATGGACAGCAACCCTGTACTCGCTCGTGCGGTCAAGGCTTTTCAAGTAGGTCGG
The DNA here is from genome assembly GCF_019345455.1 of Janthinobacterium sp. NKUCC06_STL. Taxonomy (NCBI): domain Bacteria; kingdom Pseudomonadati; phylum Pseudomonadota; class Betaproteobacteria; order Burkholderiales; family Oxalobacteraceae; genus Janthinobacterium; species Janthinobacterium sp. NKUCC06_STL. Next base: position 579,131 of record NZ_JAHKQY010000001.1, on the reverse strand, counting down.
ATTAGCGGCAAGGCCGCGTAATCCGACACCGCCACCAGCGCCAACGATGTTGTCGGATTACGGCCCGCAGGGCCTAATCCGACCTACCCAGTATCGATGTCACATTGTCGGTACCCGGTGCGCCGAACAGCTGCTGCTTGAGGATATGCAGCTGGTCGCGCACTTGCGCCGCCTTTTCGAACTCGAGGTTCTTGGCGTGGTCGACCATGAGTTTTTCCAGGCGCTTGATTTCCTTGCTGACCTGCTTCTCGCTCATGGACTCGAACTTCGCCGCTTCCTGCGCCACTTGCAGGTTTTCGCGCGCTTCCTGCGGGCTGTAGACGCCGTCGATCATTTCGCGGATCGATTTTTTCACGCCGATCGGCACGATGTTATTGGCTGTGTTGAAGGCAATCTGCTTGTTGCGGCGGCGTTCCGTCTCGTCGATGGCGCGGCGCATGGAATCGGTGATGCGGTCGCCGTACAGAATCGCCGTGCCGTTCAGGTTACGCGCGGCGCGGCCGATGGTCTGGATCAGGCTGCGTTCTGAACGCAAAAAGCCTTCCTTGTCCGCGTCGAGGATGGCGACCAGGGAGACTTCCGGCAAGTCCAGGCCCTCGCGCAGCAGGTTGATCCCCACCAGCACGTCGAAGGTGCCCAGGCGCAGGTCGCGCAGGATTTCCACGCGCTCCACCGTTTCTATATCGCTGTGCAGGTAACGCACCTTGATGCCATGGTCGCCCAGGTATTCCGTCAATTGCTCGGACATGCGCTTGGTCAAGGTCGTCACCAGCACGCGCTCGTCCTTCTTGATGCGCTCGACGATTTCCGACATCAGGTCGTCCACCTGGCTGCTGGCGGGGCGCACGATGATCTGCGGGTCGACCAGGCCGGTGGGGCGCACGACCTGTTCGACCACCTGGTCCGAATGCGTCTTTTCGTAGTCGGCCGGCGTGGCCGAGACGAACACGGTCTGGCGCATCTTCTGCTCGAATTCCTCGAATTTCAAGGGCCGGTTGTCGAGCGCCGACGGCAGGCGGAAGCCATAGTCGACCAGATTCGTCTTGCGCGAACGGTCGCCGTTGTACATGGCGCTCAGCTGGCCCGTCAGCACGTGCGACTCGTCGAGGAACATCAATGCGTCTGGCGGCAGGTAATCGACCAGGGTCGGCGGCGGTTCGCCCGGCAGCGCGCCGCTCAAATGGCGCGAGTAGTTCTCGATGCCCTTCGTAAAACCGATTTCGGCCATCATTTCCAGGTCGAAGCGCGTGCGCTGTTCCAGCCGCTGCTCTTCGATCAGCTTATTCTCCTTGCGGAAGAATTCGAGGCGTTCGCGCAGCTCGTCCTTGATGGTTTCCACGGCACGCAGCACGGTGGAGCGGGGCGTCACATAGTGCGAGCCCGGATACACGGTGAAGCGGGGGATTTTCTGGCGCACTCTGCCCGTCAGCGGGTCGAACAGCTGGATCGATTCGATCTCGTCGTCGAACATTTCCAGGCGCACGGCCAGTTCCGCATGCTCGGCGGGGAAGATGTCGATGGTATCGCCGCGCACGCGGAAGGTGCCGCGGCCGAAATCGACCTCGTTGCGCGTGTACTGCATCTGGATCAGGCGCGCGATGACGTCGCGCTGGGCGACCCTGTCTTTGACGCGCAACGTCAGGATCATCTGGTGGTATTCGTTCGGGTTGCCGATACCGTAGATGGCCGAGACGGTGGCGACGATGATGACGTCGCGCCGTTCCATCAGCGACTTGGTGCACGACAGGCGCATCTGCTCGATATGCTCGTTGATCGACGAGTCCTTTTCGATAAACAGGTCGCGCTGCGGCACGTAGGCTTCGGGCTGGTAGTAATCGTAGTAGCTGACGAAGTATTCGACCGCGTTTTGCGGGAAAAAGTCGCGGAACTCGCTGTACAGCTGCGCCGCCAGCGTCTTGTTCGGCGCGAAGACGATGGCGGGCCGGCCCATGCGCGCGATGACGTTGGCCATGGTGTAGGTCTTGCCCGAACCGGTCACGCCCAGCAGGGTCTGGAAGGCCAGGCCATCGGCGATCCCCTCGGATAACTGGTCGATCGCCGTGGGCTGATCGCCGGCCGGAGGGAAGGGCTGGTGCAGCTTGAAGGGGGAGTCCGGGAAAGAGATAATTGCGCTTTCCGCCTCGCTGGCGGTAGATAATTCGGGCATGTGAATCAGACCTTTGTTAGAATAGTGCTCTGCTGGCGGCCCTGGCGTTGTATTTTGGGGCGCTGTCTACAACTCCGCTGTGAACCTGCTTCCAATCGAATCCAATCTTATCATGACGAACCCAACTGTTTCTGCCAGTCTGTTTAGCGCCATCGAGATGGCCCCACGCGACCCGATCCTGGGCATCACCGAAGCATTTAACGCGGACCAGAATCCCGCCAAAATCAATCTGGGCGTTGGCGTCTATTATGACGACAACGGTAAAGTGCCTCTGTTAGCTTGCGTACGCAAGGCGGAAGCCATCCTGATCGAACAGGCGGCGCCACGCACCTATCTGCCGATCGAAGGCCTCGCCGCCTACGACAAGGCCGTGCAAGAACTCGTATTTGGCGCCGACAGCGCCGTAATTCAAGAGCGCCGCGCCGTCACCGTGCAAGCCATCGGCGGCACGGGCGCACTGAAGATCGGTGCCGACTTCCTGCAGCGCTTCGCGCCGGGCGCGCAAGTCTACATCAGCGACCCAAGCTGGGAAAACCACCGTGCGCTGTTTGAAAACGCCGGTTTCGTCGTCAATAACTACACCTACTACGATGCAGCCACCCATGGCGTGAACTTCGACGGCATGCTGGCCAGCCTGAACGCCATGCCAGCCGGCTCCATCGTCGTGCTGCATGCGTGCTGCCACAACCCGACTGGCGCCGACCTGAGCGTGGCCCAATGGGATCAGATCATCGCTGTCGTCACTTCGCGCGGCCTGGTGCCGTTCCTGGACATGGCGTATCAAGGCTTTGCCAACGGCATCGCCGAAGACGGCGCCGTGGTGCGCCGCTTCGCCGACGCGGGCGGCCCGCTGCTGGTATCGAACTCGTTCTCGAAATCGTTCTCGCTGTACGGCGAGCGCGTGGGCGCCCTGAGCGTCGTCGCCGCGAGCGCCGATGAAGCGGCACGCCTGCTGTCGCAGCTGAAGCGCGTCGTGCGCACCAACTACTCGAACCCGCCTACGCATGGCGGCAAGGTGGTCGCCACCGTTCTGGCCACGCCGGAACTGCGCCAGCTCTGGGAAGAGGAACTGGCCGGCATGCGCGTGCGCATCCGCGAAATGCGCAATGCCTTTGTGGAAAAGCTGAAAGCCAAGGCGCCAGGCCACGACTTCGAATTCGTGCGCCAGCAAATCGGCATGTTCTCGTACTCGGGTCTGACCAAGGAGCAGGTTGCGTCCTTGCGCGAGCAATCGATTTACGCCGTCGACACGGGCCGTATCTGCGTGGCAGCATTGAATTCGCGCAATATCGACATCGTCATTGACGCGATCGCCAAAGTACTTTAATATCTTGCTTCTTCGGCGCTGCATGCAAGTGCGGCGCTGATGGCGGTAGAAAGTCGGTGATGGCCATGTTTGTGAAGATCCAGTATCAGTCTTGCAAATATGGAATAAGCTACATATAATATTGCCTCTTTTCCCTGATAGCTCAGTTGGTAGAGCGACGGACTGTTAATCCGCAGGTCCCTGGTTCGAGTCCAGGTCGGGGAGCCAGAATTCGAAAGGCCACGTTGAAAAACGTGGCCTTTTTTGTTTTTGCGCCGCCCGCGTATAGCTTGGGCCCCGATAAGATTTTCCCTATGGAAATCTGGACAGCGCCAAGTTTGGCCTATATAATACGGCCTCTTTTCCCTGATAGCTCAGTTGGTAGAGCGACGGACTGTTAATCCGCAGGTCCCTGGTTCGAGTCCAGGTCGGGGAGCCAGAACACGCAGTAGCAAAAAGCCCAGCCTTTACCGGTTGGGCTTTTTGCATTTCAGCGCGACGCGATTGGCGCGGGCAGGGTCTCGATGATCGATCGTTGGAATTTTTCCGGCTCATCGTGGTGTATCTGGTGTCCCGACTGTTCGAATACAAACAGCCCCTTCCTGGGCGCCTGCAACTGCTCAAAATATTCTTGAGTGATGCGGGTGGAGGTCTGGATGTCGTTCTTGCCGACGAAGAAATACACGGGGCAGTCAACGCTTTGCAAGGTCTTGGGCAGATCAATGTGCATGACCTCGTTCCAGACTGGCGACCAGGTTTTCGACCATTGAAGAAAACCCGTCTTGAAGCCCTCGCTCGTCGCAAATTCCTTGCCATCCTTGTAAAAAAGCCATTTTCTTAGATAAAACATGCTTTCGTCACTGGTAAGCGGGAAAGTGACGCTTCCCAGTTCCTGGCTGGCGACGGCATTGTCCTTGAAATGCACTTTCAAGGTTTTCAGTAATTCCTTTTCGCTGGCCAGCTGGCTGATGACGGGATTGACGGCGAAATACGCGTGCAGCAGTTCCGGATGCTGCTCGACGATATGAAAACCGAGCACATTGCCCCAGGAGCTGCCCAGCAAGTATATTTTTTCCTGCTTGAGCTCTTTTTGCAGAAACGTGATGACCTGGTAGGTGTCCTGTTCCATCTGCGCGACGGAAGGCTGGCTAGGCGACGGATTCAGTTTCAGGGTTTTTCCCGCATCGCGCTGATCCCACTGCACCAGCGTAAATCTGTTTTTCAGGATGGCGGTAAAGGCATCCGCATTCTTCATCATCGAACTTCCCGGCCCGCCCGATAAGAAGAGCAGAACAGGTTTTTTTGAGTCATCTGTTTTGATTTCCACAAATTGCTTGATGCCGCCGATGTCCGGTGTCAGCAGCGCGTCAATGGCGAGCGCTTGCGCTTTGCATGCGGAAAATGGCATCAGGGTGAGGAATAGCACTGCCAGTAGCTTTGTCATGGTCTGAGATGGATGGTTGCCTGCGGGTAGGGGGTGTCCATGGACGATATTATCCGAATAACATGTTACATATAGAAAATATGTGCGGTGTGGCGGGCCGCTGCCTGTGTGCTTTTTCGTTTTGCGCTATCCTGAATGCAACCCCATAGGAGAGCTGCCACCATGTCCTGTTCTATCCCGTTGCGCCATATCGTCCTGTGTGATTTTCTCGAGGACATCACACCGGCCAAGCATGCCGAGCTGGTCCATGAGTTTTCCCAGCTTAAACACCGCATTCCCGGCGTGCTGCAATTCGAATGGGGACCGAATGTCAGCCCGGAAGGCCTCGATGACGGCTTTACCGATTGCTTTACCTTGACCTTCGATGGCGCCAGCGCGCGCGATGTGTACCTGGCCCATCCGGCCCACCTGGCCTTTGTCGATCTGCTCAAGCCATGGCTGGGGCGGGTGCTGGTATTTGACTATCAGCCCAGGGAAAGTCCGGGCTGAGCGGCGTCGCGCATAATTTTTTTGGCGTAAATCTGGACAACTGAAAATTTGCCCTATAGAATGCGGCCTCTTTTCCCTGATAGCTCAGTTGGTAGAGCGACGGACTGTTAATCCGCAGGTCCCTGGTTCGAGTCCAGGTCGGGGAGCCAGAACATCAGCAGTATCGAAAAGCCCAGCCTTCACGGTTGGGCTTTTTGCGTTGCGGCCATGGCGTGCGTGACATTCCACGCAGATTTGCCGAAAAGCATCTGCCATACTTGCAGAGTCTGTTTACTGCCTCTCGATGAAAACAACCTTTCCTATGAAGAATCTCTGCGCCCTGGTGCTGATGCTGGCCGCCGGCACGGCCTATGCGCCCCTTGCCGGCGGCCAGGGGCGCCAGGCGCCAGACGAAGCGAAGGTCAAACAGCAGATCATCGCCGAGTCGATTGCCGCCTATCCGGGCCGTTGCCCTTGTCCCTACAATGCGGCCAAAAATGGCAGCGCCTGTGGGGCGCGTAGCGCATGGAGCCGGAAGGGCGGTTACGCCCCCATTTGCTATGAACGCGAAATCAGCAACGAGATGGTGCGCAAGTGGCGCGAGGACAATGCCGCTGCGCTGTGACTATTACCCCGTGCGCACTGCTTCCAGCGCCAGATAACTCGGCTGCACTTGCGCGGCGATGGCGGCCAGGCCGCTTGTCGCGGCCACTGGCGGATCGCCGTGGTAGGCCGTGCCGTACTTCGCATGCACGCCGCCGCGCGCGCGCATCGCTTGCAGCTGTGCCGGCGTGGGTGTGATGCCGAAGCGGGCCAATACATCGCTGAAGAGGATGCCGGGCAATTGTTTGTAGTGAATTAACTGCAGCTGGCCGGCGGCCGCATGGGGCAGGGCGGCGTCGAACAGGCTGGCCAGCACGAGGCCCGTATAGCCATCGAGTTCGCCGGGTTCCAGCTGGTGCGCGGGCAGCGGCAGCTGTGCCGGGTGCAGCATGCCGGGCACCATTTGCGGACCGCGCTGGCGCTGGTGCGAGGCCAGCACGGCCAGCGGTTCGCGGTAGACGAACAGGCAGGGCGTGCCGGGAAACGCTTGCCGCAGCAAGTCCAGGCTGTGGATGTGCCAGCAGTCGAACTTGATGATGAAATGCGTCTCTGTGCCGGAGCGGCGCTGGCCCAATGCCAGGATGGTCTGGCGCAGCAGGGCGATGCTGTCGTTGCCCGCCATGCCATCGTGATGCAGGCGCAGCAGCGAGTCGATCACGGGCGGCTCGGACATGACGATGCATTGCGGCAGGGACGCCAGCAGCTGGCTCAGCAGGGTTGAGCCGCAGCGCGAGACGTGGAAGATGAAGGCGTCGGGTGCCAGGCCATCGCCCAGCGTGGCCACCGTGGCCAGCGCCGCCAGCGGCGTGCGGCAGACGCGGCGCTCCTCATGCGGCTGGCGCGCCAGGGTATTGACAAAGAAGGCGTCGCTGAAAGCCGTTTTCCCCAGGTCGCGCCAGCACATGGCAGCGTCCGCCAATGTTTCGCCGCGCTCCACGTACAGCGGATACCAGCCGCGCAGATCCATGCCCTCGTGCCATGTCACCGGCTCTCCTTTGGCCAGCCAGCGTTCCTGCTGCGCCAGGCCCGGCGCGGCGTTCACGGCGCGCTCCCGTCGGCCAAGGCGGCCAATTCGCCGGCCAGCGCCAGGCTGGCAGGCGAGGGCGACAGTCGCAGCTGGGCGATGACGGCCCGCACATTGCCATCGTTGATGCTGGGGTCGCCATATTTCGGGGCCGCTTTCGGCACGAAGCCGGCCGAGGCGAACAGCGCTTCGAGCCAGGCATTGGTGACGCAGTCGAGCACGAGGTGGATGCGCGGCGCCGCGCCGTCGTTGTGCACCGCGTGCAGGCAGCTGGCGTCCATGTACCAGGCGTGGCCGGCCGTGAAGTGGACAGTCTCGCCGTCGATGCTGAACACGACCTGCGGCGTAGTGTGGATGGGGATATGGATGCGGACCAGGCTATCGGCCAGCGACGTGCCGGCGTCGCGGTGCGCGCGGATGACGGCGCCCGGCGCCAGGGCCATCAGGCGCGCGGCGCGGATCTCGCAGGCGAAACTGGTCAGCACCTCGCGCAGGCCGGGGCAGCGCGCCAGTTGCGGTGTGGCGGCATAGGCGGCGCCGTCGACGGGCATGATGTCGCCGGCTGCTCCGCCCGGCGAGCGCAGCGGCACGCAGCTCCAGCCGTTTTCATAGGCGCCCGTATTGAAATGATTGATCCACTCGCCGGCAGTGAACTGGTCGCTGTCGCGCTGCATGCGCGCCACGTCGAAGCGCAGCGGCAGTCGCAGCCAGGTGCTGGGGGGATTCGGCGCCGGCACTATGGCGCGCTCCATTCCAGCTGCTCCTGGACGTCGTTTTCCCCGCGCGGGCGAAAGCCCAGCCGCTGGTACAGCGCGCGCGCTGCCGTGTTGCTTTTGTTGACGGCAAGGTGGATCCGGCATTGCTGCGCGCCCGCTTGCGCCTGCAGGCCGCGCAGCACGGTGCTGCCGGCGCCCTGGCCTTGTGCGGCGGGCAGGATGGCGATGTCGACCAGGTGCAGCAGCTGATCCTGGCGGTCGAGGATCAGGCGGCCGATGGGCGTGTCGCCGTGCAGCAGCACCAGGTACGCGGCGTGCGGATACGCCTGTCGGTAACCGTGGCTTTGCATGCGCTGCTGCATGGCGATCAGCTGTTCGATGACGGCGGGATCGGCCGGCATCTGGCGCAGGTCGTCGCGCGTGGAACTGTACAGCGCGGTGGCAAAGCCATCGTCGTCGTCGCGCTGGAGGCGCAACTGGTAGGGGGCGGAAAGCGGCAAGTCGTGCATCGGTGCTCCGGCAGGTGGTGGCAAATGCGCAGGCGTGTATTTATTTGCTATGCTGCCAATTTTTCCGCGCACTTGCAATCATTTCAAGGAAGCCGCCATGCATTCTGTCTTTATCCTGCCTTATCCGTGGAGTGATGCGTGGAGTTGCACGTGACTTCGGCGCGTACGGAACTGGCCGCCATCGCGGCCGCGCTGTGCGATCCTCAGCGTTCGCTGGCCAGCCTGGTCGGCGAAACGGTGCAATTGCGCCAGCTCGTCGAGCGCCATTCGGGCCTGTCCATGGACCGGCAGGATGGCTTGCGCGATGGCGAGAGTTTTCTGCCCAGCGGCTGGGCCATCTCGCCCGTGCAGGCGGGACTGTGCGCGCGCGAGCCCTACCGCAGCGCCGCCTTCATCCAGGGTCTGGCGCTGGCCGTGCGCGAGCGTCTGGCTGTGAGAGGCGGGCGGCCCGTGCGCGTGCTGTATGCGGGCTGCGGCCCGTTCGCCTTGCTGGCCTTGCCGGTGATGGCCGTGCTGGACGCCAGTCAGGTGCAGTTTGCCATCCTCGACGTGCATGCGGAAACCCTGGACTATGCGCGCGAGCTGATCGCCGCCCTGGGCCTGGACGGCCACGTCGCCGAATACCTTTGCGCCGACGCGGCCGCCTATCAAATGCCTGCCGGCGCCATGCCGGACGTGATCGTCAGTGAAACCATGAATACGGCGCTGGGCAAGGAGCCGCAGGTGGCCATCCTGCGCAATCTGCACGCGCAAGCGCCCGCGGCGGCGCTGCTGCCGGCAGCCGTCACGGTGCACCTGGGCCTGGACCGGCGCAGCCCTGGCCAGCCGTGCACGGACTGGGGCCGCGTATTTACCCTTGATGCGGACGCCTTGCGCGCCTGGCAGGGTGAGCCGGGCGACACCCTGCCGGCCGCCAGCATCCGTCTGCCCGACGTGCTGGACGAGGCGCCGCGTTTGCTGACGCGCATCCGCGTGCATGGCGACATCGTTCTGGGTGACCATGCGTGCAGCCTGAACCTGCCACTGGCCTTGCCGGGCAAGCCCGCGCTGGCTGGCGGCAGCGTGCTCGATTTTCAGTACCGCCTGGGCGGCCAGCCGGGACTGGTATTTTCCCTGCGCGAAACGCCCGCATCCACGCAGGCATTGCCCAAGTCAGACTTCCGGTAGTAATACTCCATCAGCAAACAATTCAGTTCTGTAGGATAATTATGGAACCGGTTCCATATATGCGCAAATGCAATGTGGCGCAATCATCGAAGTCAATAAAACAACAAGTCTTGCGGGAGTCTCATGAACCATCCAGGCACTGAACCATCTGCAACATCCGCTTCACCCCTTCCCCGTATCAGCCGCCGACACGCCCTGATCGGCCTGGCCGCCTTGCTGGCGCAGGCTGGTTTCTGGAGCAATCCCCTGTCGGCCGCCATGCAGGCGCCGGCCAGCGCGCCGGCGACGGGCCTGGCGTCCGCCACCATGCTGTTCTACACCCTGTCGCAAACCATCACGGGCCATCGCGATTTGTCCGCCGCGACGGCGGCGCGCATCGAGCAAGCCATGCGTACGAACGTGCCCGGCTTCGCCGAGCGCTTGCCGCAGCTGGGCGCGCTGCTCGTCACGGGCCAGGAAGCGAAAGCCCTGCTGGCGGCCGCCAGCGCCGCCGATGCCGGCCTGCGCGAACTGGCGCTGGCCATCGTTGCCGCCTGGTACACGGGCACCGTCGCCGGCAACGCGGCGCAGGGCACGAAGTCCATCGTCGTCGCCTACGCCGAGGCCTTGATGTACCGCACGGTGGCCGATGGCCAGGTCGTGCCGACCTATTGCAATTACGGCCCCCTGTGGTGGCTGAAGGCGCCGCCGGCCGTGCGCGTCTCCGCGCCCGTGGAACCGAAACCCGTACCGGCCCCGGCCACCACCGGCACCCCTGAAACTAAAGGCAAGCAAGCAAAATGAAATCACCCCAATTCAAGAGTAATGGCGACGTCGTCGCTGATGTCGTCATCGTCGGCACGGGCGTCGTCGGCGCCATGATGGCCGACCAGCTGGCTGCGCAAGGCCATTCCGTGATCATGCTGGAAGCGGGCTTGCGCATCGAGCGCGGACAAGCCGTGGAAAACTGGCGCAACATGCCGTTCGAAAACCGCGTCGGCTCCGACTTCCAGGGCCTGTATCCTCAGGCGGAAAACGCGCCCGCACCCTTGTATTTCCCGAAGAATAACTACGTGGAAGTATCCGGCCCCAACGGCAGCAGTTTCCAGCAGGGCTATCTGCGCACGGTGGGCGGCACGACCTGGCACTGGGCCGCGTCGTGCTGGCGCCATTTGCCGTCCGACATGCGCATGAAGAGCGATTACGGGGTAGGGCGCGACTGGTCCATTTCCTACGATGAGCTGGAACCGTACTATTGCCGCGCCGAGCAGGAAATGGGCGTGGCCGGCCCCAATGATCCCGCCCTGCAATCGCCGAGCGAACGCAGCGCGCCGTATCCGATGGACATGGTGCCCTGGGGCTATGGCGACAAGCGCTTCGCCGAAGTGGTCAACCCGCACGGCTACCGTTCCGTGCCCATTCCGCAAGGCCGTTCGACGCGTCCATGGCAGGGCCGCCCTACCTGCTGCGGCAATAACAATTGCCAGCCGATCTGCCCCATCGGCGCCATGTACAACGGCATCCATCACGTGGAGCGGGCCGAGCTGAAGGGCGCCGGCGTGCTGGCCGAGGCCGTCGTCTACCGCATCGACACGGACCAGAACAACAGAGTCACCGCCGTGCACTGGTATGACGCCAAGAAACAGTCGCACATGGCGACCGGCAAGGCTTTCGTGATTGCCTGCAACGGCATCGAAACGCCGCGTTTGCTCTTGCTGGCGGCGAACCAGAACAATCCGAACGGCATCGCCAACAGTTCCGACCAGGTGGGCCGCAACATGATGGACCACTCGGGTTTCCACTGTACCTTCCTCGCCAATGAGCCGATCTGGACGGGCCGTGGCCCGGCGCAAAGCAGCTGCCTGGTGGGACCGCGCGACGGCGCTTTCCGCGCGCAGTATTCGGCCAACAAGATGATCCTGAACAATATCACTCGGGTCGGACCTGCCACCCAGCAATCGTTGAAGCTGGGCCTGGTAGGCAAGGATCTCGATGACGAGATCCGCCGCCGCGCCGCGTTTGGCGTGGACTTGTCGATCAGCCTGGAACCGCTGCCCGAAGCGCACAACCGCTTGACCCTGAGCAAGACGCGCAAGGATCCGCTGGGCCTGGCCTGTCCCGACATTTACTACGACGTGGGCGACTATGTGCGCGATGGCGCGAAGGCCGCGCATGCGCAGCTCAAGCACATCGGCAAGCTGTTCGGCGCCGTGGAATTCCACATCACCGACAGCCTGAACGCGAATAACCACATCATGGGCGGCGTCATCATGGGTTCGAATCGTCTTGACTCCGTGGTCGACGGCAATTGCCGCGCCCACGATCACGCCAACCTGTGGCTGCCCGGCGGCGGCGCCATGCCGTCGGCCAGCGTCGTCAATACCACCCTCAGCATGGCCGCGCTCGGTTTGCGCGCGGCCGACGACATCGCCCGCACTCTGGCAAGGGAGGCAGCATGATGCGCCGCCTCTTACTGACGCTGACCCTGGCGGCCGGCTTGCCGCTGGCCGCGCACGCTGTGCCATCTGTTCCGCCGGCGCCTCCCGTCACCCTGACGCCGGACCGCCCGGCCGCGCCCGTGGCCGCCAAGCCCGATGCGCGCCTCGAACGGGGCCGCTACCTCGCCATCGCCGCCGATTGCATGGCGTGCCATACGGCAGCGGGCGGCAAGCCGTATGCGGGCGGCTACGCCATCGACTCGCCGCTGGGCACGATCTACGCGACGAATATCACGCCATCGAAAACAGGCGGTATCGGCCATTACACGGAAGCCAACTTTGCGCGCGCCTTGCGCGAAGGCGTGCGCGCCGATGGCAGCCACCTGTATCCGGCCATGCCTTACACCAGCTATGCGCAGCTGACGGATGCGGACGTGGGCGACCTGTATTACTACTTCATGCAGGCCGTCAAGCCTGTCGACGAGCCGGCGCGCCAGACGGCGTTGCCATTCCCGTTCAATGTGCGCCTGTCCATGCTGGGCTGGAATACCTTGTTCCTCGACAATAAGCGCTTCGTGCCGGATCCGGCGAAGAGCGCGCAGATCAACCGGGGCGCCTACCTGGCCGAAGGCCTGGCGCACTGCAGCGCCTGCCACACGCCGCGCAACGCGCTGATGGCGGAAATCGGCAGCCAGACCCTGGCCGGCGCCTCGCTCGGTTCCTGGCATGCGCCGAACATCACGTCCGACAAGGTCAGCGGTATCGGCGCCTGGACGGATGCGGAACTCACGGCTTACCTGAAGACGGGCCACGTGGAAGGCAAGGGGCAGGCGGCGGGCGGCATGGCCGAAGCCATCCAGAACAGCCTGCAGTTCCTGCGCGATGACGACGTGGCCGCCATCGTGGCCTGGCTGCGCACGGTGCCGCCCGTGCGCGCGCCGGGCCAGACGAAAGCGGCATTTAGCCATGGCAGCGCGGCCAGCGAAGAGGCCGCATTGCGCGGCATGGCCAGTTCCACCGAGCATCACTCGCTCAACAGCGGCGCCGTGCTGTTTTCCGGCTATTGCGCCAGCTGCCATTCGGCCAGCGGCGCCGGCAGCACGGGACAAAGCTATCCCGCCCTGTTCAACAATACGGCGACGGGCGGCAATACGCCGGCCAACCTGGTGTCGGCCATCTTGTTTGGCGTCGAGCGCAAGATCGAAGGGGAGGAGCACGAAGCGTTCATGCCCCGTTTCGACCAGCGTTCCTACGTGCAACCGTTGACGGACGAGCAGATCGCCTCGATCGCCAATTACGTATTGAAACAGTATGGCAACCCGGATGTGTCCGTCACGCCCGCGTATGTGGCGCAGGCGCGCAGCGGTGGCGAGAAGCCCGTGCTGGCCCGTGCTCAGCCGTTCATGCTGCCGGGGGGCATCGTGGGCATCTTGCTGCTGATCGCGCTGTTTGTGTGGCTGCGCCGGCGCCGTCAGCGCAAGGAATAAGTACTGAAACGGCGGCGAATATGAACGTTGGGCGCAACTTGCAGTAAAATGCAGGCTGAAAAATGGTTACGAGCAATCGTAGCCATTTTTTATTCTGGCACTATCCTGGCGAGTGTGTTCGCCTTATTTTAAAATTGACAATGTCCCATTCCCTGCATCACCAATTTTTACGTTTCGCCGCCGTCGGCGCTTCCGGCACGGCCGTGCAATACAGCGTGCTGTGGGGGGGCGTGGAATGGGCCGGCATCAGCGCCGCCGCCGCGTCCGGCATCGGCTACATCCTCGGTTCCGTCGTCAACTACCTTCTCAATTACTTTTTCACGTTTAAAAGCGACAAGGGCCATGGCGAGGCGGCCAGCAAGTATTTTGCCTTGCTGGGCATCGGCTGGTGCATCAATACGGGCCTGATGTGGCTGCTCGTGCACCAGCTGGGCTGGTATTACTGGCTGGCGCAGGTGCTGGCGACGGGCATCGGGCTGGTCTGGAATTTCGCGGGCAGCCGCTGGTGGGCCTTCAAGCCGGCCGGCGCAGCGACCAAATAAATAGTTGCAAGAAAAAAAGATGCGCATAGTCCAAGACCAGGCGCGCGGTTTTACCAAAACAAGGGGTTAATCATGCAGTTCCTGGAACGCTATTTCAAACTGAAGGACAACGGAACCAATGTGCGCACGGAGCTGCTGGCCGGCCTGACCACGTTCCTGACGATGGCCTACATCATCTTCGTCAACCCGTCCATCCTCGGCGACGCGGGCATGCCGAAAGACTCCGTTTTCGTTGCCACCTGCCTGGCGGCCGCCATCGGCACCCTGATCATGGGCCTGTACGCAAACTATCCGATCGCGCTGGCGCCGGGCATGGGCTTGAATGCGTATTTCTCGTACACGGTGGTCAAGGGCATGGGCATGAGCTGGGAAGTGGCGCTGGGCGCCGTTTTCATTTCCGGCTGCCTGTTCATCCTGGTGAGCCTGTTCAAGGTGCGCGAGATGATCATCAACAGCATCCCGCCCGCGCTGCGCACGGCCATCACGGTGGGTATCGGCTTGTTCCTGGCGATCATTTCGCTGAAAAGCGCCGGTATCGTGGTGTCGAACCCGGCCACCATCATCGCCCTGGGCGACTTGCACCAGGCGGCGCCCATCCTGGCCATCCTCGGCTTTTTCATCATCGTTGCGCTGGACCGCCTGAAAGTGCCGGGCGCCATCCTGATCGGCATCCTCGCCATCACGATTGCCAGCTTCTTCTTTGGCGGCAACCAGTTCAACGGCATCGTCTCGGCGCCGCCGGCCATCGAACCGACCCTGTTCAAGCTCGACATCATGGGCGCGCTGTCGATCGGCATCGTCAACGTGGTGCTGGTGTTTTTCCTGGTGGAGTTGTTCGATGCGACGGGCACCCTGATGGGCGTGGCCAACCGCGCCGGCTTGCTGAAAGACGGCAAGATGGAGCGCATGAACAAGGCCTTGCTGGCCGATAGCACGGCGATTGCCGCCGGCGCCTGCCTGGGCACGTCGAGCACGACGGCCTTCGTGGAAAGCGCGGCCGGCGTGCAAGCGGGTGGCCGCACGGGCTTGACGGCCGTGGCCGTCGCGCTGCTGTTCCTGGGCAGCCTGTTCTTCGCCCCGCTGGCGCACACCGTGCCGCCGTACGCGACGGCGCCCGCGCTGCTGTACGTGGCCTGCCTGATGCTGCGCGAACTGACCTTCATCGACTGGGATGACAGTACGGAAAGCATTCCCGCCGCCATCACGGCCCTGATGATGCCGTTTACCTATTCCGTGGCCAGCGGCGTCGCCTTCGGCTTCATCACCTATGCCGTATTGAAACTGTTGACGGGCAAGGGCAAGCAGGTATCCGTGGTGGCTTACATCATCGCCGCCATCTTCCTGTTCAAGTTTATTTACCTGGGTGAGTAGCGTGGGCGAATAGCGCGTTTGCCGCTGCATCTGACATGTAAAAAGGCAAGGCCGCCCGTGCATCCGCACCGGCGGCCTTTTTTGATGGCGCCGCCTACATCAGCAGCGCGGCCACCAGGTCTTTCTTGTCGTCATACACGCTGCCGTCGAAGCGCAAGGCCGCTTCCACGTGCGCCAGGTGCTCCACCATCAGGCGCGCCGCCAGGTCCGCGTCGCCGCTGCGCGCCGCCTCGAGAAAGCGGCCGTGTTCGTCGCACGAGCAGGCCGCGGCGTGGCCCGACTGGTACAGCATGGTGATGAGCGAGCTGCGGCCCACCAGTTCGCGCACGATGTCGCGCAGCACGGCGTTGCCGGCTATATCGGCCAGCAACACGTGGAAGTCGCCCAGCAGTTGCGAACGCAGCGGCGTCGCTTGCGCCAGCGCCAGGCGTTCCGCTTTCAGGTGGCGCTCCAGCATCCGGTAATCGGCGGGTTTGGCCCGCGCGACGAATGCGCGCGCCAGGGCCGCTTCGATGATGCGCCGCGCGGCAAAGATATCGCGCGCCTCCGCTTCCGTCGGTTGGCTGACGAAGGCGCCCTTGTCGGGCACTATGCGTATGAGTTTGTCTTTGGACAGGATCAGCAGGGCGGCGCGGATCTTGGTGCGGCTGACGCCATACAGCCGGCACAGCGCCTCTTCGCGCAGCCGTGTACCGGGCGGCAATTGGCGCGCCACGATGGCGGCCGCCATATGCTCGGCGATTTCCGCCGAGCTGTCGCCGCTGCCGGCATGGTCCACCAGGGGTGCGCTTGATTCTGTCATGTCGGGTGAGAGCAGTCAGCCAGGGGCAAGGATGAACCTTGCAAGCGCATGTCCGCGCGACGGCGTGGTTGACGCCCCGCTGCCGGCATGCCGTTGTCCGCCTTCCGCGTCGGCAAGGCCTGGCTATTCTACTATCTTGCGTGGCGCCGCGCAGACGAACGCAGCCACCAGGCGAGGCAGGCGCCGCAGGCGGCCTGTTTTGCTGGCCATGCAGCAACCATGCAGCAACCACGTAGTAACAACTGGACATGAGAAATTTTGACGTATATAATTCGGCCTCCTTTCCCTGATAGCTCAGTTGGTAGAGCGACGGACTGTTAATCCGCAGGTCCCTGGTTCGAGTCCAGGTCGGGGAGCCAGAACAAGTAGTAGCAAAGGGCCACGTGGCAACACGTGGCCCTTTTGTCATGCGCGCACGGTTTCCGTCCACGCTGGCGATCCCTTCAGTCTCTTAGCGACGTGCGCGTGCTCCCCGCTGCTGCCAGGGGCACGCGCAGTATTTCCCGCATCAGGGATCGACGAACACGTCGAAACGGACCTTGAGCGGGCTGCCCCACGAGATTTCCACCCAGGCCCGGAAGCCGCCGTTGTACGGCGCGATGTTGTACACGGCCATGCGGGCGGCGCCGATGAAACGGTCCTGGGCATTCGCGCCATATTCGCTGATGTTGAGAAATACGCGGGAATTGGCTTTCACGTTGGCATTGGCGAAGTTGACCGAAGGATGCACGCCATTGGCGGTCCACGTGTAATAGGTGGTGAAGGCGGCCGGGCTCAGGTTCAAGTCCTGTGCGGCCGCGCCTTTGGCGCTTTTTCCTTCCTGCTCCGTCGGCAGATCGGTTTCTTCCAGTGCCAGGTTGCTACCTGTGCGATGTTCCACTTTCATTTCCATGATGTACTCCTGATCGATAGTTTGGACGCCGCGCCTGTCGTCGTGCGGCAAGACGCCCTATCTGTTGCCGTGACGGCCAGTGTCACGTCCTGGCTGATAAGGTAGCCGCCTGCTCCATGCTGTTGGAGTAAGCCATTCTAGGCAAACGCGCGGGCAAAAAGCACGCAAGGCGGCCGGAAAAACGGTGCTCATTTGTGCTGGCGCAAACACCTTGCAGGAAGGCGGCAAGGTCTTTTCCTGCAGGCTATTTTTACGGGCCGCCACGCATGCCGCGCAGGACGATGGCACAATAGGCGCAGCCGATCTGTCGATGCGCAACCCGTTGCGAGCCTAGCCTATGCCGATACTGAACCTGAGTGCCGAAACCGATATCTATTACGAATTGATCGAAGGCGACCCCGCCAAGCCCTGCCTGGTGTTCCTGCACGAGGGGCTGGGCTGCTGTGCGATGTGGAAAGATTTTCCCGCGCAGCTATGCCAGGCGACGGGCTGCCGCGGCTTGCTGTATGACCGGCAAGGCTATGGGCAGTCGTCGCCGCTGGCGGCGCGCCGCCAGCTCCATTATTTGCACGACTACGCGCTGTGCGAGCTGCCGCAAGTGCTCGCGGCACTGCTGCCGGGGCAGGACCATTTTCTCGTCGGCCACTCCGATGGCGGCAGCATCGCCCTGATCTATGCGGCGCAGCAGCCGCCGCGCTTGCGCGGCATCATCACCGAAGCGGCGCACGTGTTTGTCGAAGGCATCACGCTCGATGGCATCCGCGTGGCGGACGCGGCGTTTGGCGCGGGCAAGCTGCGCGCGCTGGCGAAATACCATGGCGACAAGACGGAGACCATCTTCAAGGCCTGGTCGGATACCTGGCTCAGCTATGGCTTCCAGTTCTGGAACATCGAGTACCTGCTGCCTTCCGTCGAATGCCCGGCGCTGGTGGTGCAGGGCAGCGAAGACCAGTACGGCAGCGCGGCCCAGGTCGACACCATCGTGGCGCAGGCGCTCAACGCCGTGCCCGCCATCGTCGAACAGTGCGGTCACACGCCGCACCAGGAGCAGCCGCAGGCATTACTGGCGCTGATGGAAGGCTTTTTGCAAGGCCGCATGGACGCGGCCGCTCACCCGAGAAACACGTGATAATCCGCGCAGGCGCTCAATGGCAGGCGGGATCGCTGTCCCAGCGGCCCGAGCAGATGCGCGAACGGCACAGCATGCCTTCGATCAAGCCCAGCTGCTGACAGCGCCGCAACAGTTCCGCCGTTTCCTGTTCCTGTTCCTGCTGGCGCAGCACCACGTCGCGCACGGGCTTTGCCGTGCCTTCCTGCCCGTGCGCATGGGCCACCATCGCCGTCAGCAAGGCGACGTCGCTGTCGCCGGGCGCGGCGGCCGGCCTTGTCCCTTGTGGCCGCGCGGCCGTCTGGCGCGCGGGCGGCGGCGTCTTGCGCGGCGCGCTCGCGGCGGCCACCTCGGGCAAGGGCGGTGCCGCCGTATTGACGATGGTGGCCGCCTGCGCCGCCTGTTGCGGCACGGCTGGCGCTGGCATGATGGGCGGAACCATGGCCGTGGCGGGTGCGGGCGGCAGGAGGATGACCTCCGTATCGTAGGCGAGCACGGCCGTGATCAGCACCGTCAGGCACAGCGCGCCAGCGGCCCAGTGCCGCCAGCCGGGGCGCCAGCGCAGGGCCGGCATTGCTGCGGGCGCGGCGACGCCGTGTTCGAGCTGCGACAGGATGCCCTTGCCTTCGATGCGCGCACCAGCCGCGCCGGCCTTGCTCAACAGGTCGGGACCGCGCGCCTGGCCATCCCCGGTTTTCAGTAAAGACAAAATATCACCTCCGTAGTGGATCAAATTCGACTGACCTTGATGTAAACCGCGCTCATGCGGGCCGCGCACGCCTACGATCTAGCGATACCACCGAGCAATGGATTGCCCGGTCCCGCCGATTTCCGTCACGGAGCGCCCCATGTTCGTCGCCCTGGTCCTGATGTATTTCCTGCTCGCCTGTTTTGCCTGCTGGCTGCTGTTGTTTCCCGGTGGTCGCGCCACCGTGCTGCACACGCTCGTCAACCTGGGCTGGCGCATGCAGCGGCGCGCGCAGCACCTGAAGGGCGGCAGCGGCGCGCAGTGGCAGCGGGTGCAGCGGCATACGGGCTCGGGCATGGCGCGCGCCTGGCAGCTGCTGTGGCGGCATCGTTGGCTGAGCCTGGCAGGCAGCGTGCTGGTGATCGTGCCGCCGCTGCTGGCCTGGCTGTCCAGCGACCGCATCGCCCTGCGCGGCTATGCCGATCAGCAACACGTCATCAACGACCAGGTCAGCGACCTGCTGAAAGGCGAGCAGCTGGTGCCGCCGCCAACCCTGCCGCCGCTGCTGTTTTCCACGGCGGAAGTAACGCAGCTGCGTCCGCTGTTGGGCGGCGCCAGCCGCAACTGGCAATTGCTCGACCACGATTTCGCGCAGCGTTTGCTGCTGGTCTTCAAGATCATGAAAGACGTGCATGGTTACGACATGGTCTTGCTGGAAGGCTATCGCAGCCCCGCGCGCCAGGATCAACTGGCGGCGGCCGGCCCGAACGTGACGAACGCGAAGGCGTTTCAAAGCTATCACCAGTATGGCCTGGCGGCCGATTGCGCATTCATGCATGAAGGAAAGCTCATCATTTCTGAAAAAAATGCCTGGGCCATGCGCGGTTACCGTTTATATGGCGTGACGGCCGAATCGGTGGGCCTGCGCTGGGGCGGACGCTGGACCATGATGGACTTTGGCCACACGGAATTGCCGCAACCGCGCGTGCTGGGCAAGTAAGCCGCGCCAGCCATTCTAGCGCCGCGCGGCGGCTAGATTTTCACCGCTGCAAGCTTGCTTGCGCAGCGTCAAGGGCACACCGGCGCCTGCCGCGCGCTGGCGCCTGGTACTTGTCATATGTCAACAAAGGCGTGCCGCATTGCTGTCAGCATGGGCCGACTCCGCCTCGCTGCGCGGCGGCGTTCCTCCTGCTTTGCGACCTCACCCTGGGCTCATCATGCTGCGAAGAATCTGGCATTTCCTCACCGACAGCCGCAATCTGACCATCCTTGGCTTCGTGGCGCTGGCCGTGTCCCTGTACCTGGGCGCCGAGGTGCTCGAAGTGGCGCTGATCTGGGCGCTGGCCTTGCTGCTGCTGGCATTTCTTACCTGGCTGGGCCTGTGGCTGTGGCGCCGGCGCCGCGCGCGGCGCGATGCGCAGGCGCTGGGCCAGGCCATCCTCAACGAGGCCGAGATCGCCGCCGCGCAAGCGGCCTCGGCGTCCACGGCCAGCAGCACCCAGCAGGGCGAACTTGGCGCCGTGCGCACGGGCATGCTGGCCGCCATCGAGACCATCAAGACATCCAAGCTGGGCCTCAAGTCGGGCGCCGCCGCCCTGTACGAACTGCCGTGGTACATGATCATCGGCAATCCGGCCGCCGGCAAGAGCAGCGCCATCCTGCATTCGGGCCTGCAATTTCCTTTCGCCGACGGCAAGGTCGTGCAAGGCGTGGGCGGCACGCGCAACTGCGACTGGTTTTTCACCACGGACGGCATCGTGCTCGACACGGCAGGGCGCTATTGCGTCGTCGACGAGCACCGCGGCGAGTGGTTCGGCTTTCTCGACCTGCTGAAAAAATACCGGCGCAAGGCGCCCGTCAACGGCATCCTCATCGCCGTCAGCATAGCCGAATTGGGCGGCGATCCTGATGTCGGCATGCAACTGGCGCGCAGCCTGCGCAAGCGCGTGCAGGACGTCATCGAGCGCCTGGAAGTGTTCGCGCCCCTGTACATCGTGTTTACCAAGGCGGACCTGATCGCCGGCTTCACGGAGTTTTTCGCCGATGCCGAGCGCAGCGAGCGCGAGCGCGTCTGGGGCGCCACCATGCCCTACCAGCGCAAGCTGCCGACGGCCGACTTGCTGGCGTTTTTCGACCAGAGTTTCGATGAATTGCACGATGGCTTGACGGAGCTGAGCCTGGCCAATATGGCGCACCGGCAACGCAAGACGATGGCGCCCGGCGTGTTCACCTTTCCGCTGGAGTTTGCCGCCATCAAGCCGGCCCTGCGCGCTTTTATTGCCACCCTGTTCGAGGAAAATCCGTTCCAGTTCCAGCCCGTGTTCCGCGGCTTTTACTTTACCAGCGCGCTGCAGGAAGGCGAGCCCGTCAGCTCCTCCTCGCAGCAGGTGGCGCGCCGCTTCGACCTGGCCTTTGCGCCGGCCCCGGCCGCCGCGCCCACGGGCGCGCGCCAGCATGGCTATTTCCTGCTGGAGCTGTTCCGCAAGGTGATTTTTGCCGACAAGCACCTGGTGGCCAACTATGCCAACCGCGCCAGGCTGCGCTTCAAATATGCCGTGTTCTTTGCCGCCACCGTGTCGCTGGGCGCCTGCCTGGGCGGCTGGAGCTGGTCCTACCTGGGCAACCGGCAACTGGTGGCCAACGTCGAGGCCGACTTGAATAAAGTGGTGAAACTGCAGGAGCGGCGCCTGGACTTGCAGTCGCGCCTGGAAGCGCTTGAAATATTGCAGGACCGTATCGAGCAGCTGGAAGCGTACCGCACGCAACGGCCGTGGTCATTGCGCCTGGGCCTGTACCAGGGCGAACTGCTTGAACGCAAGCTGCGCGAGGAATATTTCGCCGGCGCGCGCCAGGTCATGCTGACCCCGGTGGCGGGTGCGCTGGAAGCCTTGCTGTTCGAGATGAACGCCAGCGCCGACCAGCTGCAGCCCACGGCGCGCACGCCGCAGACGCCGGCCGCCGCATCCTCTGCGCCACGCAATGTCCAGTACCAGGCGGCCAGCGCGACGAATGTGGAAGACGCCTACAACGCGCTGAAAACCTATCTGATGCTGGCCGATAAATCGCATGCGGAAAGCAGTCACCTGAACGACCAGCTGACGCGTTTCTGGCGCGCCTGGCTGGAGGGCAACCGGGGCGCCATGCCGCGCGAACAGATGATACGCAGCGCCGAACGGCTGCTGACGTTTTACCTGGCGCAGATCGGCGACCCGTCCTGGCCGCGCATCGAGCAGAAGCTGGCGCTGGTCGACCAGGCACGCGAGAACCTGCGCCGCGTGGTGCGCGGCATGCCGGCGCGCGAGCGCGTGTATGCCGACGTCAAGGCGCGCGCCTCGACGCGTTTTCCCGGCATGACGGTGGCGCGCATCGTCGGCGAGCAGGATCAGGCGCTGCTGGCGGGCAGCTATGCCGTCTCCGGCGCCTTTACGCGCCAGGCCTGGGAAAAGTTCGTCGAGGGCGCGTTTCGCGACGCCGCCAACCGCGAGCTGCAAAGCGCCGACTGGGTGCTGAAAAGCGCCTCGACCGACGACCTGACCCTGGAAGGCAGTCCGGAGCAGATCGAGAAAAACCTGGTGGCCATGTACAAGGCCGACTATGCGCGCGAGTGGCAGAAATTCGTGCAGGGCGTGGCCGTCGCCGACCTGAAAGGTTTTGACGGCGCCGTGCAGGCGATGAACCGCCTGGGCGACCCGCAGTCGTCGCCGATCGCCAAGCTGCTGACGACCATTTATGAAGAAACCTCGTGGGACAACCCGGCGCTGCAGAACGCCCAATTGCGCAAGGCGGAACGGGGCCTCATCGCCTGGTTCAAGGAAACCGTGCTGCGCCGCGCGCCGTCGCAGCTGACGGCCAATCCCGGCGTCAATGCGCAGCTCGACCCGGCCCGCCTGGACAAGCCCATGGGCCCCGTGGGACGCGAATTTGCCGGCGTGGGCAAGCTGGTGGCGGCTAGGGACAACAATGCCTCGCTGATGCGCGCCTATCTGGAAGCGCTGTCGAAACTGCGCAGCCGCCTGAACCAGCTGAAGAACCAGGGCGACGCGGGACCGGGCGCGCGCCAGTTCATGCAGCAGACCCTGGAGGGCAGCGGTTCCGAGCTGGCCGACGCCCTGAAACTGGTCGACGAGCAGGTGCTCACGGGGATGAGCGACGCGCAAAAGCAGGCGATTCGTCCCATCCTCGTGCGCCCGCTGATGCAGACCTTTGCCGTCATCGTCGCGCCGGCCGAACTCGATATCAACAAGACCTGGGCGGCGCAGGTATATGAACCGTTCCAGAAATCGCTGGCCAACAAATATCCGTTCGCGCCCACGGCGCGCATCGAGGCGAGCAACCTGGAAATCGGCCAGTTCTTCGGCCCGGAAGGACTGGTGGCGAAATTCGTCACGACGTCGATGGGCCCCTTGGTGGTGCGGCGCGGCGACGTGCTGGCGCCGCGCACCTGGGCCGACATGGGCATCAGCCTGGCGCCGCAGGTGGTGGCGCGTTTCCCAGGCTGGATCGCGCCGCTGGGCGCGGGCGGCGTGGCGGCCACCTCGACGGCGGCGCAAACCGTCTTCCAGATCCAGCCGTCGCCCGCGCCCGGCACCCTGGAATACACGGTGGAGATCGATGGCCAGCAGCTACGCTACCGTAACACGCCGGCGCAGTGGACGAACATGGTGCATCCGGGTCCGCAGGGCGCGGCGGGCGCCCAGGGCGCGCGCATCACGGCCGTCACCTTCGACGGGCGCACGGTGGAACTGTTCAACGAGCCGGGGCAATTCGGCCTGAAGCGCATGATCGACGCGGCGAGCAAAAAGCGCAAGGAGGGCGGCGTGTTCGAACTGCGCTGGGCGCGCGGCGAGGTGGCCGTGGCGGTCGACCTGAAAATCACCAGCAGCGCCGAAACCTCGGGCGCGGGATCCGCCACGGCGCTGCAGGAGCAGGGTTTTCGCGGCATGCAGCTGCCCGAGACCATCGTCGGCATGCCGGGCGCGCCTGTGCCAGTCGTCGCTGCAGTTGCGGCGACCGGAGTGGCGCCATGATGCGCGCGCAACAGCAGGTGCGCCTCGGTTACTTTGGCAAGATCCCCGCGCGCGGCGATTTCATCAAGGCTTGCGACAATCACGCGCTGGTGCAACTGCTCGACGACTGGCTGGCGCAGGTGATGACGGCCCTGACGGTGGAACCGCGCTGGAAGCTCAATTACGACGCCTTGCCGCCGCTGCGCTTTGCCTTTGTCGGCACGCGCAGCCGACGCGCCATCGCCGGGCGCCTGGAAGCGAGCAACGACCAGTCGCTGCGGCGCTTTCCTTTCATGGCCATGGGCGCGCTGGAAGTCGATGACGCCGAAGCCTTTGTCGCCTGCAGCCCGCTGGCGCTCGCGCCCCTGTGGCAGCGCGTGGAGCAGCTGTCGCACGGCATCGTGGCCAGCGCCGAACCGGGGCCGGCGTTGCTGGCGCTGGCCGGCAACGTGGTCGAAGTCGAACCGGCCGCACCGGATCACGCGGCGCGGCTGGCCGCCTTTTTGCAGGCGCAGACCGTGCATGGCCTGCAAACGCTGCTCGCTTCGCCCGCCTTCCCTGTGACGGTGCGCGAATTGCTGCTGGGCCTGGGCCTGCTGCTGCAGCCGGTGCGCCAGAGCGGCTTGCCGCGCCTGGAAAAAAGCCTGGTGCTGCCGCTGCCGCAGGACGCGCAGCTGCGCGAGCTGGTGGCCAGCTTCTGGCTGCATTTGATTGCGCCTTTCCTGCGCCAGGCCGATTTCGAACTGGCGCTGTTCTTTTCCCACCTCGACGAGGCGCCCGTGCTGGTGATCGGCTTTTGCGGCGCCGACCCGCATGGCTTGCGCGCGCTGATCGATCCGCAGGCCGGCTGCGAACGGCTGATCGTCTTCGACCAGCTGGACTGGGTCGAGGAGCAGCTGGGACACGATGCGGCGCTGCGCCGGTTTTCCGCCTGCCTGCAGCAGGAGCAGCTGTCGCTGCGCTCGGCCTGCGCCATGTTTGCCGATACCTTTGTCTGAAGGATTGCGATGAAGTCACCTATTTTCCTGTTGCTATTCGCTGTGGCCACTGCCTGCCACGCCCAGGCGCAAGCGCCCCAGACGCCGATGCCGGGACAGATCCTCGTCACGGGCACCCTGGCCGACGAGGCGGGCAAGGCGGCCGTGCTGGCCCGCCTGCGCGAACTGTATGGCGCCGAGCGCGTGGTCGATCAGATCGCCATCGGCAACGTGGCCGTGCCGGCCAACTGGAACGGCTACGTGCACAAGCTGATCGCGCCGAACCTGAAGCTCATTTCACGGGGGCAGATCAGCATCGACGGCAACAACGTCAGCGTGCGCGGCGAAGTGGCGAACGAGGCGCAGCGCCAGCAGATCGCCAGCGACATCGCCACCAGCCTCAATCCCACGTATGTCGTCAACAATGGCTTGCGGGTCAGGGCGGCCGAGGCCGAGCAGGGCTTGCTCGATGCGGCGCTCGATAAACGCATCATCGAATTCGACAGCGGCAAGGTTTCCATCACGCCGGCCGGCCTGGCCATTCTCGACGAGATGGCGGCCGCCATGCTCCGGCTGCGGGGCCGCAAGGTGGAGGTGATCGGCCACACGGACGACACGGGCCTGCGCGCCAGCAATGTGGCCCTGAGCCAGGCGCGCGCCGAAGCCGTGCGCGCCTACCTGGCCAGCAAGGGCGTCGCGGCCGATTCGGTGCTGGTGTCGGGCCAGGGGCCGGACCGTCCCGTGGCCAGCAACGCCACGGCCGATGGCCGGGCGAGAAACCGGCGCATCGAGTTCAGGATCGCGCAGTAGATTGGGTTGACACCTCACAAAACCGACGCGCAGTAGGTTTTGTGAGGTGTTCAAGGCAGGGTGATGGTCAGGTGCGCCGGGCGTGGCGCCAGCTTGACCAGGTCAGTATACGCGGCCAGGGTCGTTTGCGTGCCGCGCGTCAGATGCGTTTTCAGGCCCAGGTAGGCGCAGATGGCCAGCAGGGCGAAAAAGCTCGACAAGGCCCACAGCGGCACGTCGCTGCCGCGTTTGTTGACCACCTGGTCGGGGCGTTCCGCGCGTGGCGCGAAGCCGCGGCTCTTGCCCTTGATGTGGGCGATTTCGTCGCCCAGGCGCGCCGTCAGGTAGCTGAGTTTTTCGCCGCCGTCGATCGCATACTTGCCCTGGAATCCCAGCAATAAACACATGTGGAAGACCTGCAGCGCCTGCACGCGCATGGCGCCCTTGCCGCGCAAGGCGTCGAGACGGTCGAAAAAGTGTTCGCCGGCCAGCTGGTCGCCAAAGATCAGCAACTGCAGCGGGCGCCGCTCCCACTGCTTGCGCAGCGTGAAAGGCGAGGCCAGGATGATTTCATCGACGGCCGCGCAGAACGCATACTTGGCCGCCTCGATATCGTCGCCATCGGCGCGGATCTTTTTCGCTTCGCGTTCGAAGTCGTCGAGGAAGGTTGTGATGCGGTCCATGAAGCTTTGCTCGTCGCCGGGCGCCGAACCGTGCTTCAGCATGAACAGCATATAAAAGCCTTCGTGCATCAGGTCCAGCAGGGCGCTGCCGGCATGCCGGCCGCTGCCTGCGGGAGCGGAACCGCGTTGTCCCAGCAGGGAAGGCGCCGCGCGCCGTTCGATGAGCTGGCTCATGCCGTCACCGCGATCAGTTCCAGCTGCAGGTCGCGTATGCCGGCCGGCACGTAGACGGAAATCGACTGCGCCTTGAGCATCTGTTCATACAACACGCCGCGGTTTTCAATCGCAAAATAATAGGTGTCGGGGCGCACGGGAATGGCGGCCGGCACTTGCGGCGCATGCGACAGCTTCAGACCGGGCATGGCCGTGAGCACGCATTTTTCCACGTCGTCGGGCGCGCCCACTTTCACGCGCAGCGGCACCACGTCGACCAGTTCGATGGCGGGCATGGCGGCGCGAATGGCCAGGTACAAGGTGGTGTGCTGGTCGATCTTGCCCGAATCGAGCTTGCCCAGGTAGTACGACGGCTTGTCTTCAAGCAGGGCGATGGAAAAGTATTTCGACGAGATGACGGTATCGAGCAGTTCGCGGATGATCGCATCGATGGCGTCGAAGCAGGCGCCTGGCTGCGCATGGTCGTAGGCGGGCAGGCTGGCCAGGGTGTAATGCTTGGAGTAGCTGAGCAGGCCGCCAGCCAGGCCCAGCAGCGCTTCGTACAGGCGCTCCGGATGCAGGGCCGGATGGCGGACATAGTGCATCAGCGCGGCGGCGGCCGTGCTGACCGTGTGCAGCAGCCAGAACGAGGACACGTCGCCCGAGCGGAACTCGATCACGTTGCGGCTCGGCTCGCGGTGGTGGCCGTGCAGCGCGCTCACTTTCGCCTGCAGCGCGTCGAGCAGGTGTTCCAGCACGCCCTGCAGGCGCGGCGCGCCGGCGATCGCCAGGCTGGGCGCCATGAACGAGGGCACGGGCTCGAAGCCGCCCGACACCGTGCGCCGCAGGGCGATCAGCGGCAGGCAGTCGTAGGAGCCGCGCGCCTCGCTGTCGGGAATCAGGCGCACGGTCTTCTTCAGGTAAGCCACGTCGGCCACGGCGGATTCCGTGAACAGGTCGGGCGTGGCGCGCATGGCGTGCGCAAAGCGCGTGGCCGCCGGCGTGCCTGCCGTTGACGCCTGCGCCGTGTAATTCATGCCTTCGCGGTTGAGGATGGGCAGCGCCGCGTAATACGTCACTTCCTGCACCGCCGGCGGCAGCGCTTCCAGGTCCACCGGCGGGGGCAGGGTATCGCTGCCCGGTGCGCCGTCGCCCAGCGCCTCGAACACTTCGCCGTCGCGGAAGATCGCCGACAGGGCGTGCAGGCGCAAGCGGCCCGTCTTCAGCGCCGCCAGATCCCATTCCATGTGCGCCACGCCCCACAGGTAGGGATGCAGCGCGCTGGCCGTGTGATGCAGGCGCGCTTCGTGATATTGATCCTGGCGCTGGAAATGCTGCGGCCGCAGGAACAGGCCCTCTCCCCACAAGACTTTCGCTGCCATGCCCATCTCGTTTCTCCTTGAATGTGTGGCGTGTTTGTGTGTGCTACTGGCAGCGCGGGGCCGACAGCGCGGCCATGCCGCTGACGCTCAGCGCGCAGGCGTGCAGGCCGACCGTGATGCCGCCGCGCTCCGCGTCGGCGGCGGCAAAGGTGGCGCGCCAGCGCTGCGCCGCCGGCGCGCGGAACAGGGCCACGACGCCGATGAAATACGCTTCCTTGCTGACTTTCTCCTGGACCTCGTAGCGCTGGCCCGGTACCAGCAGCACTTCCTTCACTTCCATCAGGTCGGCGCCCAGCGTGGCCTTTTCGCGTTGCGCATCGAGAAAGCTGTCGTAGGGCGCCTGTTCGAAGGCGGCGTTCTGGCGCAGCTTGTAGATGCGCGCCACCAGCGCCAGCGGCCGGCCGTCCGCATCCGTGTTGAGGCGCTGCGCCGCATGCAGGCGGATGCTGACGTTGCGCGGTGGCTTTTGCGCGTCGGGCAGTTCCGGCGGCGGCTTGGCCACGCCGGCCATCTGCAGCGCCGCGTTGGCGAGGGTGCCGATGGCGCCGCCCGCACAGCCGGCCAGCAGCAGCGGCTGCAGCACCAGCAGCAGTGGCGCGGTGGCGCGGATGAGGCGGCGGAGCGGGGCGTCAGGAGGCATGGGCGATCTTTGCAAGGTGAAGGATGGAAATAAAAGTGTTGCATTCATTTAAGCGCATGCACGGGCGGCCTGCTTGCGTTGGCACAAAGTCCACCTGCGATCAAGATAATTACTGCGCCAGATCAGGCTTCGTGTCGCTGTACGCGGCTGTGATGTGGAACTTCTTCTTTGCTGATTAATCTCAATTTGGCAAAAAAATTGGCGATCAATAATGGCCTCCACCAAGGCGCCGCCCATCTTTCCCAGCGGTAGCGTCCTCCACGTGAAGGAATGCCCCGATGAAGCCAGCCACCATATTGCCCCGTATTGCCTGCCTCGCCAGCGCCTTGCTGCTGGCCGCCTGCGCCACGCCGGACCAGCCGGCACCCAAGAAACCTGCCGCGCCGACCCTGGCGCAAGTGATGAGCGAGGCCGATGCGGCCGCGCGCGCCGGCCAGTACGAGCGCGCCATGACCCTGCTCAAGGGTGGCGGTGCCAGCTACCCGGCCGACAAGGCGCCGTGGCTGCAAATGGCGCAGATGAAGTTCGACCGCGCCCAGTACGGCGAGGCCATCGGCCATGCGCTTGAAGCGCTGGAGCGCGACCCGGACGACAAGGTCGCCAACAGCATCGTCGCCGTCAGCGGCTTGCGCCTGTCCGGCAAGGCGCTGGCCGACCTGTCGCGGCAAAACAATCTGAATGGCTCGCTGCGCTCGGAAGCGCAGGACCTGGCCAAGCTGCTGCGCGCGAGCATCGGCGAAGAGGTGCTGGTGCCGCCGGCCAGGCGCCCGCCGGCGGCCGGCAAGCGTGCCGCCAGCGCCAGCTCCGGCACGCCGGCGGCGAAGGGCGCGGCAGCGCCAGCCAGTGCGGCCGACCCGTTCAGCGGCCTGAAATAAGCGAGCATCCCCACCATTCCCTTGCAAAGGAAGCGCCATGCCCAAGTCCGACAGCGTGCAAAAACGCCTGCAAAAGATACGCGCGCCGCGCGTGCAAATGACCTACGACGTCGAGATTGGCGACGCGATTGAAAACAAGGAGCTGCCCTTCGTGGTCGGCGTGCTGGGCGACTTCGGCGGCAATCCGGACAGCGAAAAAAAGCGCCTGAAGGATCGCAAGTTCGTCGCCATCGACCGCGACAATTTCGACGAAGTGCTGGCTGGCGTGGAGCCGGTGGCCCGTTTCGCCGTGCCGAACCGCCTCAGCGAGGCGGGCGGCACGTTCGCCGTCGACCTGCACTTCCGCTCGATGGACGACTTCCGCCCGGAATCGGTGGTGCGCCAGGTCGACCCCTTGCGCAAGCTGCTCGAAGCGCGCACCAAGCTGGCCGACCTGCGCAACAAGCTGGCCGGCAACGACAAGCTGGAAGACTTGCTGACGGAAGTGCTGAACAACACGGACAGTCTGGCCACCCTGAAACCGCACTTCCCAGCGCAGGAGGATTGAGATGAGCGCCCAGGCAGAAGCCCCAGAAGCCTTTGCGGTATCCACGCCGGACGCGCCGGCCACCACCGACTTGCTCGATCAAATCGTCGAGCAAAGCCGCGTCGCCAAGTCCGGCGCCGAACATGCGCGCGCGCGTGACCTGATTTCGGAACTGGTGGCGCAGGTGCTCGATGGCACGGTGCTGATGTCCAGCAGCCTGTCGGCGACCTTGGACGGGCGCGTGGCGGAAATCGACCGCCTGATCTCGGCCCAGCTCAGCGAAATCATGCACGCGGCGCCATTCCAGCAGCTCGAACAAAGCTGGACGGGGTTGCGCTACCTGGTCGGCAACTCCGATACGGGCACGCGCCTGCAGATCCGCATGTTCAACGCCACCAAGCGCGAACTGGTGAAGGATTTCCAGGCCGCGCTGGAGTTCGACCAGAGCAGCATGTTCAAGAAGGTGTATGAAGAGGAATTCGGCACCTTCGGCGGCGCGCCATTCGCCGCGCTGCTGGGCGACTTCGCCATTTCGCGCCAGCCGGAAGACATGTATTTCGTCGAGCAGATGTCGCACATCGCCGCCGCCGCGCATGCACCCTTCATCGCTTCAGCCGCGCCGGAACTGTTTGGCCTGGAAAGCTACGGCGACCTGGGCAAGCCGCGCGACCTGGCCAAGGTGTTCGACACCATCGAGTACGCGAAATGGAAAGCCTTCCGCGAATCCGAGGATGCGCGCTACGTCGGCCTGACCTTGCCCCGTTTCCTGGGCCGGTTGCCCTTCAATCCCGTCGACGGCACCACGGTCGAAGGTTTCAATTTTGTCGAGGACGTCGACGGCAGCGACCATCACAAATACCTGTGGTGTAACGCCGCGTATGCGTTCGGCTGCAAGCTGACGCGCGCCTTTGCCGACTACGGCTGGTGCGCCGCCATCCGCGGCGTGGAGGGCGGCGGCCTGGTGGACGACCTGCCGACCCACACCTTCAAGACGGACGAGGGCGACGTGGCCCTGAAATGCCCGGCCGAAGTGGCGATCACCGACCGCCGCGAGAAGGAATTGTCGGACCTGGGCTTCATCTCGCTGGTGCACTGCAAGAACACGGCGTATGCGGCGTTTTTCGGCGCGCAGTCGGCGCAGAAAAGCCGCAAGTACAACAGCGACGCGGCCAACGCGAACGCGGTGCTGTCGTCGCAGCTGCAGTACATCTTCGCCGTCTCGCGCATTGCCCATTACATGAAGGCCATGATGCGCGACAAGATCGGCAGCTTTGCCGCCGCCTCCAACGTGGAAGATTTTTTGAACCGCTGGCTGATGCAGTACGTGCTGCTCGACGATAACGCCAGCCAGGAGCAGAAGGCGCAGTTCCCGCTGCGCGAGGCGTCCGTGCAGGTGCATGAAGTGCCGGGCCGGCCCGGCGTGTACCGCGCCGTGTCGTTCCTGCGGCCGCACTTCCAGCTCGATGAATTATCCGTTTCGCTCCGACTGGTCGCGGAGTTGCCGAAGTCGACCAATTCCTGATTCATCCATCTTTCAACCACAGGAGCACACCATGGCAATCGATGTATATCTGCAGATAGACGGCATCAAGGGCGAGTCCACCGATGACAAGCACAAGGACTGGATCGAGTGCAAATCGGTCAGCTGGAGCGTCGAGCAGCCGAAGTCCGCCACCGCTTCGACGGGCGGCGGCCACACGGCGGAACGCTGCGAGCACAAGGACATCGTCATCTCCAAGCTGGCCGACCTGGCCTCGCCGGTGCTGCTGCAGACCTGCTCGGCCGGCAAGACCATCCCCAAGGCGCGCTTCGAATTCATGCGTGCCGACGGCCAGGGCGAGCGCGTCAAGTACTTTGAAATCGAAATCGAAAATGTCCTGATCGGCGCCGTCACGCCGAACGTGGAAGAGGGCGACATCCTCGGTGAACACGTCGGCTTCAAGTTCTCGAAAGTGAAGTGGAAATACACGCAGCAAAAAGTGACGGGCGGCGCCGGCGGCAATACCTCGGGCGGCTGGGACCTGGCCGCGAACCGCGTGGCCTGATCCATCCTTGCGCGGCGCGCGGCGGACATCCTCCTGCGCGCGCCGCGCCGACTTTTCAGGAGAGCGCATGGACAGTTATGTACCTGGCCTGTTCGACCGCCTGATGGGCGACGGCGGTGCGGCGGGCGGCGTGGCCGTGCGCCTGTCGCTGGAACAATTGAAGGATGCGGTGGCGCGCGACCTGGAAGAGCTGCTCAACACGCGCGTGGCCCTGCCGCCCGGCGCGCTCGACGCTTATCCGGAATGCGCGGCGTCCATCGTCAACTATGGCCTGATCGATTTCGCCGGCATGTGCTTATCCAGCAGCGATGACCGCGCCCGCATCTGCGCCGCGCTGAAGGCCGCCATTGAACGCCACGAACCGCGGCTGCGCAATGTGCGCGCCCGCCTGGAACGCGAAGCGGGCGCCATCAATCGCGTGGGCTTTGTCATCAGCGGCACCCTGGCCGTGAGATCCGGCGGGGAGACGGTCAATTTCGACGCCGTGCTGCAGCCGTCGTCGCTGCGCTATTCGATCAACCGCAAGGGAGCCGCCGCATGAGCCATAACCTGAAAACCTTGATCGCCAAACTGAATGATACGGCGCGCACGGCCGCCACCCGGGCCGCCGCCATCTGCGTGGGACTGGGCCAGTACGAAGTCGATATCGAACACCTGTTCCTGGCGCTGCTGGAGCAGGATCGCAGCGATTTCGTCACCATCGCGAAGCGCAGCGAAATCAGCCTGACGGCGCTGGAGGCGGACCTGCGGCGCGAGATCGGCGGCTTCCGCACGGGCAGCGCACGCACGCCCGTCTTCTCTCCTCATTTGCCGCTGCTGTTCGAACATGCCTGGCTGATCGCCTCGCTGGACACGGCGCAGCCAGGACCCATCCGCAGCCGCCATCTGCTATTGGCGCTGCTGACGGAGCCGGAACTGGCGCAGCTCGCGTACCGCGGCTCGAAGCTGTTCGCCCGCTTCAGCGTGGAGCAATTGAAGCACCATCCGGACAAGCTGACGGCCGGCTCTGCGGAGGAAAGTGCGGCAGTGCCGCAGCTTTCCGCCACAGCGGACGACCCGGTGACTGTCCTAGCCAGCAAAACCCCGGCGCTGGACCAGTTCACCACCGACCTGACGCAGCTGGCGCGCGACGGCAAGCTCGATCCCGTGATCGGCCGCGAGGCGGAGATACGCCAGGCCGTCGATATCCTGCTGCGCCGGCGCCAGAACAATCCGATACTCACGGGCGAGGCGGGCGTGGGCAAGACGGCCGTGGTGGAAGGCCTGGCCTTGCGCATCGCCGCCGGCGACGTGCCCGAGGTGCTGCAGGGCGCGCACATCCACGCGCTCGACATGGGCTTGCTGCAGGCCGGTGCCAGCGTAAAAGGCGAATTCGAAAGCCGCTTGAAGAACGTCATCGACGAGGTGACGAAAAGCCCGCACCCGATCATCCTCTTCATCGACGAGGCGCACACGATGATCGGCGCCGGTGGCCAGGCGGGGCAGAACGACGCGGCCAATCTGCTGAAACCGGCGCTGGCGCGCGGCGCCCTGCGCACCATTGCCGCCACCACCTGGAGCGAGTACAAAAAGTATTTTGAAAAGGATGCGGCGCTGGCGCGGCGCTTCCAGGTGGTGAAGGTGGAAGAGCCGAGCGAAGACATCGCCTGCGCCATGCTGCGCGCCATGGCGCCGCTGATGGAGCGCCATTTCGGCATCCGCGTGCGCGACGCCGCCATCGTTGATGCCGTGCGCCTGTCGCACCGCTACATCAGCGGGCGCCAGCTGCCCGACAAGGCCATCAGCGTGCTCGATACGGCGTGCGCCAAGGTGGCGCTGGGCCAGCGCGCCACGCCGGCGCAGCTGGAAAACGCGCACCGGCGCCAGGAACGCATCGGCGCGGAAATCGCCGCCCTGGCCCGCGAGACGGCCGATGGCGAAGTGCCCGACAAGGCCGGCGCCGCGCGCCTGGCGCAGCTGCGGCGCGAGCATGAGGAAGGGCAGGCGGCGGTCGCGGCGCTGGCGCAGCGCTGGGAGCGCGAAAAGGCGCTGGTGGCGCAGATCGGCGACTTGCGCGTGCAGCTACGCGGCGAGCGGCCGGGCGAGATCGGCGCGGCGCGCCTGCTGGCGCTGAAGGAAGAACTGGCGGCGCTGCAGGGAGAAGCGCCACTGTCGCCACTGGAAGTCGATGCGCAGGTGGTCGCTGGCATCGTCGCCGGCTGGACCGGCATCCCGCTGGGGAAAATGCTCAAGGATGAAATCCGCACGGTGCTGACCCTCGACGGGGCGCTGCGCGAACGGGTGCTGGGACAGGAGCACGTCATCGAGGCGGTGGCGCAGCGCGTGCGCACGGCGCGCGCCAGCCTGGACGACCCGAACAAGCCGCAAGCCGTGTTCCTGTTCACGGGGCCGTCCGGCACGGGCAAGACGGAAACGGCGCTGGCGCTGGCCGACCTGCTGTATGGCGGCGAGCGCAAGCTCATTACCATCAACATGAGCGAGTACCAGGAGGCGCACAGCGTGGCCGCTCTGAAAGGCTCGCCGCCCGGCTATGTCGGCTATGGCGAAGGCGGCGTGCTGACGGAAGCCGTGCGGCGCCAGCCCTACAGCGTGGTGCTGCTCGATGAAGCGGAAAAAGCCCACCCCGACGTGCTGGAGCTGTTCTTCCAGGTCTTCGACAAGGGCGTGCTCGATGATGCGGAAGGGCGCGAAGTCGATTTTCGCAACACCATCATCATCGCCACCTCGAACCTGGGGTCCGGCGCGATGATGGCCGCCTGTCTGAATCGTGCGGCGCAGGACTTGCCCACGCCTGCCGCGCTGGAAGAACTGGTGCGCCCGCAACTGGTGGCGCGCTTCAAGCCGGCCCTGCTGGGGCGCCTGAAGGTGCTGCCTTTCTATCCGCTCAACGACGCGGTGCTGGCCGAAATCATCGGGCTGAAGCTGGCGCGGATAGGCGCGCGCATCGCGCGCAACCACCAGGCGCAGTTCAGCCATGACGCGGGCCTGGTCGACGCCGTGCTGGCGCGCTGCACCGAGGTCGATTCGGGCGCGCGCAATGTCGACCAGATCCTCAACGGCAGCCTGCTGCCGGCGATCGCCGAAGCGGTGCTGGCGCGCATGGCCGCAGGCGAGCCAGTGGCGTCGATACGCGTCAGCGCAAATAAACAGGGGCAGTTCAAGTACACGATCCGATAATCCACCTTCCGGAGAGCGCCATGTTCAATCTGGAGCAGTTGCTGCACCCCGTCAGCGCCGTCAGTCCCTGCGGCGAAGACCTCACTTTCAGTCAGGAGCTCGACGCCATCGCGCGCGCGCGCCAGCACGATGATCCCAGCCTGGACCAGGGCGAATGGGTGACGGCGCTGAAGGAAGCCGACTGGCCGTTCGTGGCGACGCGCTGCGAACAGCTGATCGCCACGCGCAGCAAGGATTTGCGCGTGGCCGTGTGGCTGGCCGAGGCGCACGCGAAGACGCGCCACTTCCGTGGCCTGGGCGATGGCTACGCGCTGCTGGCCGGCCTGTGCGAACGTTACTGGGATGGCCTGTACCCGCCGGCGGAAGAGGGCGACCAGGAACAGCGCATCGGCAATGTCTTCTGGCTGCTGTCGCGCACGCCGCAGCTGCTGCGCGAGATCCCGCTGACCGACGGCACCGACGGCCTGTATTCGCTGCAGGACTTCGATGCGGCGCGCCAGCGCGCGACCGCCAGCCTGGCGCAGGGCGCGACCGCCAGCCTGGCGCAGGGCGCGGCGGATCAGGGCTGGGGCGATGCGCGGCATGAAGAAGGCACGACCCTGGCGCAGATGGAGGCGGCGCGGCAAAGGAACACGCGCGCCTATTCCGACGGCCTGCTGGCCGATGCGCAGTACTGCATGCAGTCGCTGCTGGCGTTCGAGCGCAGCGTCGATGCGCGTTTCGGCGCAGATGGCCCGAGTTTTCGCGCCGCGCGCGAAGTGCTGGAAAACGCCATTCACTTCATCGCGCCGCTGTCGCCCGGTGCGGATTTTGCCGGCGCGCCGCCCGCCGCTGGCCAGGGCGCCGGCGGCAGCGGGGGCGCCATCGTGCAGCGCCAGCAGGCGCTGGCCCAGCTGCGCCAGGTCGCCGATTTCTTCCGCCGCACGGAGCCGCACAGCCCCGTCGCCTACCTGGCGGACAAGGCGGCCAGCTGGGGTGAGCTGCCGCTGCACCTGTGGCTGCGCGCCGTCGTGAAGGATTCAAGCACCCTGGCGCAGCTCGATGAAATGCTGGGCACGAACAGTGCAAACGGATGATGGCCCTGGCCCCTTCCATGCTACTCTTCGGGCATGTTCAGAATGCTCATCTTGCCTGCCGCGCTATGCCTGTTCATCGCTGCCAGCGCGCAGGCCGAGGGGGTAACGCCGTTGGTGATTTATGGCGACGACGATTATCCGCCGTACTCCTATGTTGAAAACGGCCAGATGAAAGGCATTTACACGGAGATCGTGCGCGAAGCGATGCAATCGATGCCGCAGTATGCGGTGCAGCTGCGTCCCGTGCCCTGGAAACGGGGTTTGCTGATGCTGCAGACGGGTGATGCCTTCGCCCTGTATCCGCCGTATTCGTGGCGCAGCGAGCGGCCGTACGTGCGCTATTCCGTGCCGCTGCTGATGGAGCAGCTGGTGGTGCTGTGCAACCAGGACGTGCTGGCCAAACGCGCGCTGCGGCAGTGGCCCGCCGATTACGGTGGCCTGCACATCGGCGTGAACGCGGGTTTCCTGCCAGGCGACGCGGGCTTGATGGCATCCTTGCGCGCTGAAAAAATCGTGCTCGACCCTGCCAAGGGCACGCGCACGAATCTGCTCAAGCTGATGCGCGGGCGCATCGATTGCTATGTCAGCGACCGCCTGTCGGCGCAGTGGGAATTGCAGCGCATCCGGCGCGAGGGGGCGCCTGGCACGCCGATGCAGGCGATACAGGAAACGGCGCAGCTGGCCAGCCAGCAGGGCCACCTGGGTTTTACGGCGCGCCAGCTTGCCGCCTATCCTTATCGCGATGACTTTATCGAACAATTCAATGCCGCCATCGAGCGCATGCGGAACAGTGGCGCGATCCGCCGCATCGTTGACCACGCGCTGCAACCCTGACTCAACCGGACGGAGAAAAACATGAAAAGACTGTTATTGCTAAGTGTGCTTGTACTGGCCGGCTGCGTGGGCCGTCCCGAGAATATTGTGCCTGTTAGCAACTTCGACACGACCCGCTATCTTGGCAAGTGGTACGAGATCGCGCGCCTCGACCATTCGTTCGAACGCGGCCTGAGTCATGTGACGGCCGATTACAGCTTGCGCCAGGATGGCGGCCTGAAAGTGCTCAACCGCGGCTACAAGGATGCGGACGCCGTCTGGAAGGACGCGGAAGGCAAGGCGTATTTCGTTGACAAGAAAGACGTGGGCTACCTGAAAGTGTCGTTTTTCGGCCCCTTCTATGGTTCCTACATCGTTTTTGATTTGGACCAGCAAGATTACAGCTATTCCATGATCAGCGGTCCCGACAAGTCCTACTTCTGGCTGTTGTCGCGCACGCCAACCATGGATCCGGCCTTGCAGCAGCGCCTGATCGGGAAAGCCGCTGGCCTGGGTTTCGATACATCAAAATTGATTTACGTGAAGCAAAACTGACACTGCTTGCCTGCCGCCCGTTCGTGGCGGCATTTCAC
Organism: Janthinobacterium sp. NKUCC06_STL; assembly: GCF_019345455.1. Classification (NCBI taxonomy): domain Bacteria; kingdom Pseudomonadati; phylum Pseudomonadota; class Betaproteobacteria; order Burkholderiales; family Oxalobacteraceae; genus Janthinobacterium; species Janthinobacterium sp. NKUCC06_STL. The sequence goes on along the minus strand of NZ_JAHKQY010000001.1, from coordinate 541,685 downwards.
CTTATGGTTGTTGCTTTTCTGCATGTTATTTCTTGCAATACCATTCTGATTCACTCACAATCTGCTCCAAAGTAGTGCGCTGCGGCGCGCTGCCATTCCGGTGGCGACGTGTCCGTCGCGCCACCGTTCGTGATTGCCGCACGGCAGATGCCTGCTATATTGGTACGTAGCAGCAGGTCGGTTTCGTGGCGTCTGTGCATCGTTTTCTTCAGATAGGAATCACGCAATGAAAAACCTCAAAATCGGCGTACGTCTCGGTGGCGGTTTTGCCGCCGTCCTGTTCCTGTTGACCAGCCTGACCGTGGTGGGCATCGTGCAGATGCAAAGCGCCAGCAAGGAAACCGATGCGCTCGTCAACGTCAAGGTGCGCAATGAGCGCCTGATCGCCGAGTGGACCAAGGTCATCGAGGTGAATGCGGCGCGCACGGCGGCCGCCTGGAAAGTGGGCGATCCCGAGCACCAGAAGCAGTTTGAAAAGGAAATGGCGGTCTCGTCGGCACGCGCCACGGAAATCCAGAACGATATCGGCAAGAGCGAGCTGAATGCCGAAGAGCAATCGCTGTACCAGGAAGTACTGAGCACGCGCAAGGCCTACACGGAAGTGCGCAAGAACGTGTTCAAGGCCAAGAATGCGGGCGACCTGGAACTGGGCAAGCGCCTGTATGAAGGCGACATGGCCGTCAAGCGCGACATCTACCTGGCGTCGCTGAAGAAGCTGGAACTGCTGGAAGCCAGATTGCTCGATGAAACGGCCGCGCAAATCCGTTCGCGCTACGAAAGCGGCCGTTTGCTGCTGATCTCGCTGGGCGGGGTGGCCATCTTGCTGGGTATCGCCTGCGCATACTGGATCACGCGCTCGATCACGCGTCCCATCACGCGCGCCGTCGAGGTGGCGGAAGCCGTTTCCGCTGGCGATCTGACCAGCCATATCGTCGTGGAAAGCCGCGATGAGACGGGGCAATTGATGCATGCGCTGAAAAACATGAACGATAAACTCGTCAGTATCGTGGGCCAGGTGCGCGCCGGCACCGAATCGATCAGCACGGCGTCGAGCGAAATTGCCGCCGGCAACCTGGACTTGTCGTCGCGCACGGAAGAGCAGGCCAGTTCGCTGGAAGAGACGGCGTCGTCCATGGAAGAGCTGACCTCCACCGTGAAACTCAATGCCGACAATGCGCGCAGCGCCAATCAGCTGGCCATCGACGCTTCGCAGATCGCCAGCAAGGGCGGGGTGGTGGTGTCGGAAGTGGTCAGCACCATGGGTTCGATCAACGATTCCTCGCGCAAGATCGTCGACATCATCAGCGTCATCGACGCCATCGCCTTTCAGACGAATATCCTGGCTCTGAACGCGGCCGTGGAAGCGGCCAGGGCCGGCGAGCAGGGCCGTGGTTTTGCCGTCGTGGCCTCCGAAGTGCGCAACCTGGCGCAACGCTCCAGCGCGGCGGCCAAGGAAATCAAGGGCTTGATCGACGATTCCGTGCAAAAGGTCGAGGCCGGTTCGCAACTGGTGGACAAGGCTGGCCGCACCATGGATGAAATCGTGCAAAGCATCAGCCACGTGACGCAGATCATGAACCAGATCACGGATGCCAGCGATGAACAGCGCGCCGGCATCGAACAAGTCAACCAGGCCATCGGCCAGATGGACCAGGTGACGCAGCAAAATGCGGCCTTGGTGGAAGAGGCTGCCGCGGCGGCCGAATCCATGCAGGAACAGGCCGCCAAGCTGGCCGAGGTCGTGGGCGTGTTCAAGCTCGATGCAACGCAACAATATGTATCGGCCAGTGCTGGCCCGTCCGTGACGGCGTCTGCACCAGCTGCGATGCGAGCTGCCATGCGTCCCGCCATTCAGCCTGCCAAGCGACGCACACCGGCGCCTGCCGTGACTGCGCCTACGCCGGGCAAGGCGGCGCAAGCGGACGCTGTGCGTGCACGCGCGTCGAAGGCGCCGGTGGCATCGGGCGCCGACGAATGGGAAGAGTTTTAAGCGCAGTTTCCTCCTAGCATCGCGCGGGCGCTACAATCGCGGCTTGAAGACAGCCGCGAACGCGCTCCGCCATGACCACCCGCCGTACCTCCAGCCTTACCCTTAGCGCTACCGCTGCATCGTCCTCCCAGGCGGAACCCGCCAAACGCGCGCGCTGCCCAGCCTGCCTGCGCGCCGCATCCAGCTGCATCTGCCGCTGGATCGCCCCCGTTGCCCACGCGGTGGACGTGCTGATCCTGCAGCATCCGCTGGAAGTCCACAATGCCAAGGGCAGCGCCCGCTTGCTGCACCTGAGCTTGCCCAACAGCCGCATGCTGACGGGCGAGCAGTTTGCCCCCGATACGCTCGCCGGACTGCTGGCCGACAAGCACAACGTGCTGCTATACCCGGATACGCCCGGCGACCGTTCGCTGGGCATCGCGCCGCCGCCAGCGCTCGACCCCGCCATCTTGCTCGATCCCACCTTATTGCGGCTGGTGGTGCTGGACGCCACCTGGCGCAAGAGCCGCAAGATGCTGTACCTGAATCCCCTGTTGCAACAGTTGCCGCGCCTGCCCCTGCGCGATACGCCCGCTTCCCATTACCTGATCCGCAAGGCGCACGCGCCAGACCAGTTATCGACCCTGGAAGCGACGTGCTATGCCTTGATGCAGTTGGAGCAGGACGAGGACCGCTTCGTTCCCCTGATCACGGCATTTGACGGTTTTGTCGCGCAGCAGTTGAGTTATGTCATGCCGCAGGGGGAAAAAGCTTGAAATAGCACCATGGCAGCCCTTGATATTGGCCGCACAGCGGCATAGTATACTGTACGTATATACAGTTGATGGGGCCGTTCATGAAAGCAATCATTCCAGATCACGATGACAGCTTCGCCGGGCAAGCCATGTTGCCGCCGCAATCGCTGAAAGCGCACAAGGGGCGCGGTGCCGTCTCGAACCTGCAGGGGCGCTACGAAGTGCACGCGCGCGCCGGTTTCGATGATGGCTGGAGCGTGGGCGGCCTGGATACGGCAGATGGTGAGGCGCCGGCGCCGGCCTGGAAGACGCAGGTCAGCGACGAGCAGGCACGCACCATTCTCACGCGCAACGCTTCGCCCGATTTGCCGTTCAACGTCTCGTTGAACCCATATCGCGGCTGCGAACATGGCTGCATTTATTGCTTTGCCCGCCCCACGCACAGCTATCTGGGTCTGTCGCCGGGCCTGGACTTCGAAAGCCGCATCTACGCCAAGGTGAATGCTCCCGAGCTGTTGCGGCGCGAGCTGGCCAGGCCCTCGTATGTGCCCGAACCGATCGCCCTGGGCGTCAACACGGATGCGTATCAGCCATGCGAACGCGAACGGCAGCTGACGCGGCGCGTGCTGGAAGTGCTGCACGAGTGCGACCATCCCGTGGCGCTGATCACGAAATCGTCGTTGATCGAACGCGACATCGACATTCTGGCACCCATGGCGGCCAAGCGCCTGGCGGCCGTGGCCGTGACTGTCACCACACTTGACCCGGCCATCGCGCGCACCCTGGAACCGCGCGCAGCCGCCCCCGCGCGGCGGCTACGTACCATCCGCACCCTGACGGAGGCAGGCATTCCCGTGGGCGTGAGCATCGCGCCCATCATCCCGTTCGTGACGGAGCCGGAAATCGAACAGCTGCTCGAAGCCGTGCGCGATGCGGGCGCCATCCACGCCCATTACGTGGTGCTGCGCCTGCCGTGGGAAGTGAGCCCCTTGTTCCAGCAATGGCTGGAAGCGCACTTCCCGGAACGGGCCCAGCGCGTGATGAACCGGGTACGTGAAATGCGTGGCGGCAAGGATTACGACAGCGCGTTCGGTGCGCGCATGCGGGGCGAAGGCGTGTGGGCCGACCTCATCCGCCAGCGCTTTGAAAAGGCCGTGCACCGGCTGGGGCTGCACGGCAAGGGCGGTCGCTTCAAGCAGCTCGATTGCACGCAGTTCCGCCGGCCGCTGGTGGTGCCGCCGCTGGGAAACAAGGCAAAAGGGGGAAATGCGGGGCAGCTGGATTTGTTCTAACGCATGGCGTGACCGGACTGCGGTCAATGCAGTTCCCGCTTCCGGCAGCGGCCAGGGGGCGGGAATCTGGCGAGCGGAATCGGTGCTCAGTGGCAGATGGCAAAGGTGCCATTCACGCCTTGCCAATGAATTGCGCCGCGCCGGGCGCAGCAGGCGCTGCAATGATGGGCTGTCGGTCCGCCTATCGGCCCGTGTGTATCGAAGTACTGGCCTTGGCCCGTGTTGGTCGGTCAGCAGGCGGACGGCTGCATGCCGCTGGCTTGTACGTTGGCTTGTGCGTTGCTTGTGCGTTGATAGGGCCACGCGCGCTGCGCGAAACAGGCGGGCTTTATAGTGGGAGTCGCATCGCTGTCCTTTCTCAATCGTGGGTGACGCCAGCTGGCTGAACGGGCGACGAGAAACTCATCGCCCGCAGGCATGCCGGGTTTAGCCGGGATGGCTCGATCCTGCTGGCTTGATCAGCAAACGGTGGCGTTGCAAGCCATCAGGCAGAGTTGCTGTGCGGTGCCGCTCAAGGCGCCGCAAGCCGCTTTGCACAGGGTGCAGGTAATGCCGGAAGGGGCGACACCCTGGCTGATGGCGGAGATGCTGGGGCTGCGTTGTACGGCTTTGGCTTGCAATGGCAGATTGTTCATTTTAAAACTCCTTGTGGTGGCGCCGCCGCGGGCAACGGCAGTGGGTGTGCGTACCGAAGTACGGTGCTGATCGTTTCCCGCCAACGACCGTATGCTGAAGCGCGTGCACGCATCGCTGCGCCCACGTGCCCCGACAATTCAAATGCTGTTGACGTTAGCGTTGCGACCAGTAGCGCACTGCGCCAACGCTGACCGGTATCACGTCGCTGACGTCGACGGCGAAACGGGCGACCGTGTTGGCTATCTGCAGGTTTTCCGGGTTGAAGAAGGTCATGATGATGTCGTAGCATTCGGAGCCCGGGCGGCAGACAGGGCTCTGTTGCACCACGATGGTATCGAGCTGCATGCTGGTGGTCTTGGCCAGCATTTCCGCCGCTTGCATGGCATTCGTGGCCGAGAAGTTGAGCGCGCGGTCCATGCCCGTGACGCCCAGGTTGCGGAAGTCGTAATAAATGCGGTTCAGGAAGTTTTCCAGGCGCGCGCCCGTGTTGCTGCTGTTGATTTCCAGGCTGTCCTGCACCGCCATCAGGCTATCGATCAGCTGCGGCACATTCCAGCTGAACATGCCCCGGATGGCTGGCTGGATCACGGGCACGACCTGGCCGGACATCAGCCTGGCGGCGCCCGAGATTATGCCGGGAAACGAATTCATGACGACCAGGCCATCGATGGTGCCGACATAGGCCTCGAACAGCAGTTCATAGGTCAGGTCGGCATATGGGCCGACGGGAACGACCGCGTAAATCGGCGTGGCGTCCAGGTTGACGGTCCAGGTCAGCGATTGGCGGAAATATGGCTTGGCGCGCAGGAATTCGATCAATTGCTGCGGATCGCCAGGATTGTTCCTGTCCGATGGCATGGCCTGGACGAAGGAATCGCGGCGCGCTTCACTGCCGAAGTCGATGCCCAGGTTGCCCAGCGCATACACCAGCGTCGGGCCCTTGGCACTGCCGCCGCCGCAGCCGCAATCGGAGGCATCGATGCCGGAAGCGGCGATGCCTTGTCGCGTCGCGCCGGAAGGGCCCGCGAGGTTGGCCAGGGAGGGGGTTTCCAGCATGGGAATGCTGAGCGGATGCACCTGCGCGGAAGTGTCGGCATTGGCTGGGCTCGCTTCAATCACAGTATCGTCTGACATTTCAATTTTCCCTTTTAATAATAGTTGAGTGGCGCCCGGCACATTCAATGTCCCAGTCAGGAGGCGGCGACAGTCCTGCTCGCCATTGGTGTTGCAACGCGTTGCGCTCTGCAGCAATGCGCTGCAAACTCCACGAGGGTCAGGACGATCCCCATGTTGGTGTTGCCGGCATAGCAGCAAGGCTGCGATGGCCGAGACGATCGGGGTGGCAAAGCTGGTGCCGCTGCTGAGCCGCACGCGCCCTGCGGGAGCGGCGCCGAGGATGTCGGTGCCGGGCGCCATGATGCCGCGCGCGCGATAGGCTTCGCCCCAGTTGCTGTTGGGCATGGGCGCGCCTTGCCGGTTCAGGGCGCCGACCACCAGGGTGTACTCGATGGAGGCGGGAATATGCAGGCAATCGCAGCCGTCATTGCCCGCCGCGGCGATCAGCAGGACGTTGCGTTCATGGCACAGCTGTATGGCTTTTTGCAGCAGGCCATCGGCGCTGCCGCTGTCGGACAGTTCACCGCCGCTGACATTGATGATGTGCGCGCCGTGCTCGACGGCCTGGGTGATGGCGCGGGCCAGGTCGAGCTGCGTGCATTGTGTCAGTGCGCCGTCGGCACGGTCGGCAAAGATGGGCAGGATCAAGCCCCGACAATGGGGGGCCAGGCCCGTGACGGGGCTGCCGGGCTGGCCAAAGATGATGCTGGCGACATGGGTGCCATGTTGCGATGCCCGGCCGCTGCCGCTGGTACCCGTGGCGAGCGTGTCAAGCAGTTGCAGCCTGGCGCCGGCAAAGCAGGGATGGCTGGTATCGACGGGACCGTCGAGCACGGCGATGCAGATGTCGGCACAGCCGGTGTTGCCATCTTGCAAGGCAGCCAGGCCGGGCAGCAAGCCATGATTGGCCAGACTGTCGTGGGTGGTGGATACTTCCATAGTCGTCGGCACGGCGGCGCTCCTTGCTGGGTCCTGGAGGGCGTGCGGCTCACCGCTTGAGGTGCTCCGCCCGCCTGCTGCGGCGCCTGTTGCTCTAGCGCCGATAGCATGATCTTTAGCAAGGGGTGTGCCAGAAGGCCAAGTGCTTGATTTTCAAGGGATGGGGCGGATTTGCATTGTCGTGACGCAACAATGATGGCGGATATCGTCCACCCTTTTTGGCCGGGATGGACGAAAACGGCAGGCGGCAAGGACGGGGAGGGGGCGCCCGGGACACGGCATGGCGTGACGCGGGCGCGTGCGGCGGTTCAGCGATCCTTGCTGTAGCAGGCGCGGCTGGGCCGCAGGCGCATGCGCACGAGGGACACCAGGAAGCTGAAGCCTGCCTGGTTCGGATCGATCACCGGCACATAGGTGTGCAGCGCTTCCTCTAGCAGCGCGCTGACGCGCGCGGCGACGCCGACAAATCCGGTGCAGCCGAGCAGGATGGACTGGGCGCCGTCGTCCTGTATCGCCAGCATGGCGGCCTGGAAAGTTTTTTCGACCACCGTGTCCAGCTTGCCGAGGTCGGCGACGGGACAGTCGATGGAACGGATCGAGGCGAAGCTGTCCTGCAAGCCGTAAGCCTGCATGTGGCCCCGCTGCATGGCGAGTGTGCTGGGCAGTATCGTCATGATCGACAGGCGCTGGCTGAGGGCCAGCGCCGTAAAGGCGGCGGGCGGGAAGCCGCCGAGGATGGGAATGTCGATCACTTCGCGCGCGGCCTCCACGCCGCACATGTCGAAGTCGCTGAGCCAGATGCCGTCATAGCCTTCGCCTTCGATTTCCCTGGCCAGTTGCACCACCGGATAACCGTTTTGCAGCCAATCAACGCGGTATTCGATGCAGTCGTGCCCGCTCGAAATATTGCGCACGGACACTTCGACATCGGGCGGCATCACGGGTTCGATGGCGGCGAGCAGGCGCTGGTTGTAGGTGGCCGTGGCCACCGGCGCCACGATACAGATGCGCAGCGGCTTCATGCGGCGCTCCCTGCCGCAGCGCCAGCGTTGCCCGTGAGCGGCACATAGGGTCCCAGGTAGCCGATGGTGTTGAGCAGTTGCATGAAGCTGTCGAGTATCAGGCCGCCCCGTTCCCGCAATGCCGGGTGGGCTTGCAGGCCCAGCAGCGTCACCTTGCGCTGCAGGAGGGCCGGGTTGAGCGTGCCGTCAGGCAGCAGCAAGTCGCCATTCGAATACACGGCCTGGCCATCGCCCTCGACAAAGTAACTGATGGTGTCGGGCGCCATGCAGAGGGGCGTGCTGCGGCTGCTATCCCAGGCCAGCAGCGATTCGTTCTGGTACAGGACCGTGCATAGCCGTTCACCCGCGCGGATGGTGATCTTGCCCAGGTCGAAGCCATTGCGCGAGTCGACTTCGGCGGCGGCGAATGTGCCCTGAGGAAACAGGGGCCAGGCGCGCATGTCGCATTGCCGCGCAAGATAGTCGACCAGTTCGTCCGCGCTGCGCAAGCGGCCTGCCTGCAGTTCGCGGCCCAGGCGCAGGGCGCGTCCCAGGGTGCCGCGCACGGGCAGCGCCCGGGCCAGTTCCGCCGGCGCCATGATCCACATGGCCAGCCCGCCGAACTGCTTGAAATCGGCCTGCGAGACGATGGGGCGCATCATCTGGTCGATGATCGTTGCCACGTCCTGCTGGTGGGCGTGGGCGCCATTCACGCCCTGGCTCGGCTGGACGTCGAGTTCCACGCGCAGTCCCGACTGGCTGACGAGGAAGGCCGGGCGCGGATTGATCTGCTCGGCCGCATACGTCAGCTGCGGCAGCGAGGGAACGGCACGGCCGGCGCCATCGGCGTCGATCACCGCCAGCCCCAGGTGGGCGGCGACCAGGCAGGCGACGAGAAACCCCAGCGCCCCGCTCTCGGGTGGCGCCAGGTAGGCCAGGGTGCGGTTTTCCAGCGCCAGGCGCTCCCTGACGGCGATCACGGCATCGACGGGACCTTGCGGAAGTTGGGCGCCATTGATCGCCACGGGCGAACCCAGGTAAGCCACCATGACCGTCTCGCCATCGGTGGCTTCGTCGACGCTGACCACGCGCACTTGGGCGTCCGGATAGTAATCGCCGGCGTGGAATTGGGCCAGCAGGCTGCGCGCGGAAGTGAGCGTGCCGCCACCACCGCTGCCGAAGAAGCAAGCTCCCAGCAGTAGCGATTCAAGGTCATCGTGATTCAGCACATAGCTCATGTTGCGGATCCTCAGGTTGGCATGGCATGGAAATGGTTTGCGCCAGGGTGGTCTGCAACTGCAGCGCCTGGGCAAACCGGGGGAAAGCCGTGTCACGTTCCACGCCGCGCAAGGCGCGCGTGAGGTGTTCGAGTGCTTCGGGCCGGCGTCCGCGCTGCTGCAGCAGTTGCGCCAGACGGGTCGCCACCAGCAGGCCGCCGGCCGTCGCGCCCAGCGCCTTGGCGGTCGACAGTGCACTGCCCAGTTCGCGTTCCGCGTTGTCCAGGTCACCCACCGCGATCCACGTCTGCGCATGCATGTCGAGCAGTTCGACCAGGTAGGCCCGTTCGCCATGTTCCAGCGCCAGTTCGATGGCGCCGTGCAGCAGTTGCCGGGCTTGCGATGGCTGGCCTGCCGACAGCAGCAGTTCGCCCCGTTTCCAGGCCTGGAATGAATGGAAGAGCATGCCGCCTTCGCACAGCATGTATTGCTGGTAGCCATCGGCGATGCGCTGTTCGGTCTGTGCATCGATGTTGCCCGACGCCAATGCGCAGGCATGGAATATCTGGCCCACCCCCAGGTAGAACTGATAGCCATATTCGCTGGCGACGGTTTGCAGGTCCGCCGCCAGGTTTGCCAGCCGGCTCCAGTCCTCGAACATGCAGGCGAGCCATGCGGCACCCTGCAGTGCGATGGCGCGATGGAAGGGATGCGGGTTGTCGGCGCCGCCGCGCAATGCCAGCTGGTCCATTACCTGGCGCGCGCGCCGGAAGGCGCCGCTCTGAAAGCAGGACAGGCCTTCGAAAGTGCTCGACAGCACGGCGATGTCCAGGCCCTGTCTTCCGGTGTCGGCCGATGCCGCGCCGCATAGCAGGTGTCCGCGCTCCAGGCAGGCGAGCGTCTCGCGGTAATCGCCGAGCCAGAACAGCGTATTGGCCAGGGCCAGATGGGCCTGCGACAGCAAGTCCGTGTCACCTATGGCTTGCGCCCGCTGCAGCATGTCTTGCGCCGTAGCCCGCGCCGCCACCAGGTCCAGCGCCATCAGTTGCGAGCTCCAGATGCCGAAGCGCAGGGCGGTGATTTCCACCTCGTCGCCCAGCGCCGCCGCTTCCTGCAATGCCTGCTGGTAGCAGGCGAGCGCTTCGGCGCTTTGCCAGCCGCTGATGCCGCGGTGCGAAATGGCGAGCCAGCGGTGCAGGTCGCAGCTCAGGCGGCGCGCGGTGCAGGGGTGGGCGTCGGCGGCCAGCAAGGTGAGGCCGCGACGCAATACTTCGATGGCCTCCTTGAAACGGGCCGCCTCGATCAGCGCACGTCCCTCCAGCAGGCAGACGCGGGCAAAATTGCTGCGCTCCTCGTCGCCATGCACGCGGCGTTCGATGACCTTGCGGTTGATGCCCAGGTGGCGCGCCGCGATCGTCTTGTTGCCATCGGCAAGGCGCATCGCATAGTCGATCAGCAACTGTTCCGCGGCCTCCAGCTTGTCGTCGCCTTCCAGCCGCATGAGGGCTTCCGCCAGCAGCGTGTGATCCGCGTCTTCCGGCATGCCCGCCGACAGGAAGGCGTCCAGGCTGTGGGCATCGATCAGCGCCGATTCGGCCAGTATCGACAGCCGTTCAACCAGGTTGCGCAGTTCGCGGATATGGCCGGGCCAGGCATGCCGGCCCAGGCGTTCCATGGCGGTAGCGGTAAAGCGGATGGGCCGCTTCTGCAGGCTGGCAAAGTGGGTGGCGAGGGCGGCGACGTCGCCGCGGCGCTGGTCCAGGCCCGGCACGTCGAGTTTCAATACCGCCAGCCGGTAATACAGGTCTTCGCGGAAACGGCCCGCTTGCACCATCGCGGCCAGGTCGCAGTGGGTGGCGGCCACGATGCGGCCGTTGAACGGCTGGATATCACCACCGCCCAGTGGCCGGAAACAGCGTGCTTCGAGTACGCGCAGCAGCTTGCTCTGTACACCTAGCGGCAATTCGCCTATTTCATCGAGAAACAGCGTGCCTTGTCCCGCTTGGGCGAAGAACCCGGTGCGGCTGTTGAGCGCTCCCGTAAATGCGCCCTTGGTATGGCCGAAGAGTTCCGCGTCGATCAGGTGTTCCGGCAGTGCGCCGCAGTTGAGATCGACAAAGGGCGCAGCGGGATCGCCGCTGTGCCGGTGCACGAGCTGGGCGATGATTTCCTTGCCGGAACCGGTTGGGCCACTGATGAGCACCGTGCAGCGGGTCGGCGCCACGGCTTCGACCATGCGCAGCAGGCGTTGGAATATTGGGGAACTGCCAATGATGTTCAGCCCGCCCCCGGCGCTGCCGCAGTGGACGGGGACATGCACAGGGGCAATAGCGCCTGCTCCGGGAAGCATGCAATGCGGCTGCCTCCCATGCTGTTGCAGCATAGACCTTTCGGACATGGTCGTCTCGCTCCGGTGATTTCGCTCCGATCATGCAGGGCCGTATTTTTTGTTCTGCCCCGCTGCCTGCTGACGCGTACCGTTGCTCCACTCATGCATAAAGGAATCGCGCGTTCCGATTATGGCCGCTAATAAAACGGCGATAGTCGCCAATTGTCACAATGAAAATATATTCATCGCTTGCATCATGCAAGCTGCTTGCCCGCCGTCACTCACTGCGCTGCTGGCGGCGCATCCTTCAATTGCGCCAGATGTTGCTCGATGGCAAAGACGTGCGGATCGCTCTTGCCCAGCTCGCGCAGGGCGCTGGCCAGGTGCAGCAGGTACTCGCTGTTCGGGCCGCTGGGGCCGGCAGAGCGGGCGATCTGGCGCGCGATGTCCAGTTCCGGGGCGGCGCCGAGGAAGGCGGCGTTTTCCTCGTTGGCGATGTACACCAGGCCTTCGACCTTGCCGCCATCGTCGAAGGTGATGTCGGTGGCCAGGCGCAAATAGCCGTTCTTTTCGCGGTGGTCGAGGTGGGCGAAGACTTCGGGCGTGATCAGGTAAGCCATGCCGTCGCACACGGCGCCCGCCTGCGGCACGATGGTGGCGACCCGGCCCGGCGCCATCGGCGTGCCCCGGTGGTCGTGCGAACCTTGCCAGAAGCGCCGCGTCCAGCCTTCGATGCTGGCCGGGCGGCGCTCGATGTAAGGGAAATCGGCCTTGTAGATCAGCGAGCCATAGCCGAACAGCCAGACCTGTGCATGGCCGTCGAATTTGTTCATGCGCTGGTTGATGGCGATGGTGGCGGCGTCGATGGCGGACAGATCGTTCTGGTGAGGCTGGGTCATGGTGCGAGCGGTGAAAGGGCGATGCCCGATTATAAAGCGGCGCCAGCCGTGCCGCCCGCTCCCACGTTCCACTCGTGCGTCTCGACAAAGCGGAACAAAAAGGCCATGAAGCTTTCAGCGGCCGGCGACAGCGACCGCCCCGTCTTCGTGTAGACGAAAAAGCGCCGCGTCAGTTCCGGCTCGTGCAGGGCGCGCATCTGCAATTGATATAGTTTGACCATCGGTTCCGCGTACGGCAGGCAGACCGTGATGCCCAGGTTGGCGCTGACCATGGCCAGCGCCGTCGTCATGAAGGTCACCTCGTTGTAGGGATTGAGCGACAGTTCGCGAAACGCGCCGTGCATGTCGCGCAGCAGGCGTTCCGTGAACTGGCCTTGCAGCGAAATGAACGGATAGTCGCCCACGTCGGCCCAGGTGACCCTGTCCTTTTGCTGCAGCGGGTGCTGCTCGGGGAAGACCAGCACGAAGGGCATTTCGAACAGTACTTGCGCGGCGATTTCCGCCGTCGGGTCGCGCTCGGGGCCGATGCCGAAATCGACTTCGCCGCTGAAGACGCGCGCCGAGACATTTTCCACGGGGCAGTCGACGAGGCGCAGCTGCACATCCGGGTGCGCCTGGCGATAGGCGGCGATCACTTCCGGCAGCAGGGTGCAGGCCATCATCTGCGGCGCGGCGATGCGCACCATGCCCGTTTTCAGCGCCTTGCGCTGGGCGATGCCGGCCATGGCGCCATCGAGATCCTCGATCATCTTTTCAAACAGCGGATACAGCTCGCGGCCGATTTCCGACAGCTGCGTCTTGCGCGTGCTGCGCTCGACCACGCGCACGCCCAGCACGCTTTCCAGCTCCTTGATCAAGCCGCTCAAGGCGGACTGCGTCACGTGCAGGTATTCGGCGGCCAGGGTAAAACTGCCGGTCTTGGCCAGCGCCACGAAGGCGCGCATCTGTCGCAGGCTGGGACTCATAAGATAATCCGATAAATCAATGGTTAAAAATTGTTTGTATGATAGCTGGAACTCGATTCTAATGGTGAAAAGCTGAAAAACAGGCCAGCCAACGCGCCCACGGCGCCATCCATTGGAGACAAGCACATGAAGATCAAGCAAATCCACCACGTCGCCTACCGCTGCATCGACGCGAAGAAAACCGTCGAGTGGTACGTCAAGCATTTGAACATGAATTTCGTCCTCGCCATCGCCGAAGACCTGGTGCCGTCGACCAAGGCGCCGGACCCGTACATGCACGTCTTCCTCGACGCGGGGCAGGGCAATGTGCTGGCCTTTTTTGAACTGCCGACGCAGCCGCCGATGGACCGCGACCGCAATACCCCGGCCTGGGTGCAGCACCTGGCGCTGGAAGTGGGCAGCATGGAAGAACTGCTGGCCGCCAAGGAGCGCCTGGTGGCCGGCGGCATCGAGGTGCTGGGCCCCGTCAACCACGCCATCTTCCAGTCGATCTATTTCTTCGACCCGAACGGCCACCGCCTGGAACTGGCGGCCAACGTGGGCACGCCCGACATGATGGCCAAACTGGACGCCGTCAAGTGGGAAATGCTGGAAGAATGGTCGCAGACGCGCCGCGCTCCCAAGCACGCCGCCTGGATGCATGCGCCGGCCGAAGCCTGAGCGCCCCAGACCGGCAACCTCTCTGAAACAACCACCGAACAAGGAATACCATGAAACTCGCAACCCTGAAAAACGGCAGCCGCGATGGCGCCCTGATCCTCGTCAGCCGCGACCTGCGCCAGTACCAGCGCGTGGCCGCCATCGCGCCGACCCTGCAGGCGGCGCTCGACAACTGGGACGCCGTGGCGCCGAAACTGGAGCAGGCGTATGCCGACCTGAACGCGGGCCAGGCGCCGGACGCGCAGCCGTTTGATGCGGCGCTGTGCCACTCGCCGCTGCCGCGCGCCTACCAGTGGGCCGACGGTTCCGCCTACATCAACCACGTGGAACTCGTGCGCAAGGCGCGCAACGCGGAAGTGCCGGCCTCGTTCTACACGGACCCGCTGATGTACCAGGGCGGCTCCGACAGTTTTATTGGCCCGCGCGACCCGATCTTCGCCCTGTCGGAAGAGTGGGGCATCGACCTGGAAGCGGAAGTGGCGGTGATTACGGGCGACGTCGCCATGGGCGCCGGCGTGGACGATGCGGCGCAAGCGATCCGCCTGGTCATGCTGGTCAACGACGTCTCCTTGCGCAACCTGATTCCGGGCGAGCTGGCCAAGGGTTTCGGTTTCTTCCAGTCGAAGGCGGCCAGCGCGTTTTCGCCCGTCGCCGTCACGCCCGATGAACTTGAAGGCCACTGGGCTGGCAGCAAGCTGCACCTGCCGCTGCTGGTGGACCTCAACGACAAACCGTTCGGCAAGCCGAATGCGGGCGAAGACATGACCTTCGACTTTGCCCAGCTGGTGGCGCATGCGGCGAAGACGCGCGAACTGGGCGCCGGCAGCATCATCGGTTCCGGCACCGTGTCGAACAAGCAGGGCAACCTGTTTGGCTCGAGCATCGAGAACGGCGGCGTCGGCTACTGCTGCCTGGCCGAAGTGCGCATGTATGAAACCATCGAACACGGCGCGCCGAAAACGGCGTACCTGAAGTTCGGCGACACGGTGCGCATCGAGATGCGCGACGCGGCCGGCGCCAGCATCTTCGGCAGCATCGAGCAGACGGTCGCGCTGTACGCCGGCCGCGCCTGAAAGGACGCCTCGCCATGAGCATGAAGCTGTACACCTACTTTCGCAGTTCGGCCGCCTACCGCGTGCGCATTGCCTTGAATCTCAAGGGCATCGCCTACGACAGCATCCCCGTGCACCTGCTGCAGGATGGCGGCCAGCAACTGCTGCCAGCCTACCGCGCCGTCAATCCGTCGGCCCTGGTGCCGGCGCTCGACGACGACGGCGCCATCCTGACGCAGTCGCTGGCGATGCTCGAGTATCTGGACGAGACGCGCCCTGACGTGCCGCTGCTGCCGCCGGACGCGCTGGGAAGGGCCAGGGTGCGCGCGCTGGCGCTGGCGATTGCCTGCGACGCCCATCCGCTGACAAATCTGCGCGTGTTGAAATACCTGAAAAACACCCTGGGGCTGTCGGACGAGGCCAAGCAGGAGTGGTATCGCCACTGGATGGCCGAGGGGCTGGCGGCCGTGGAGGCGCTGCTGGCGCAGGGCGATCCGGCCGGCACGGGCCTGTTCTGTCATGGCGACAGCCCGACGATGGCCGATTGCTGCCTGGTGCCGCAGGTATTCAATGCGCAGCGCTTCGCCATCGACCTGGCGCCATACCCGCGCGTGGCGCGCATCCATGTCCACTGCGCCGGCTTGCCGGCGTTTGCGGCCGCCCATCCGTCGCAACAGCCTGACGCCGAATAGATTTTCTAAGCCGCAAGGCAGGAGGCCCCGTCTGGCAACAGGCGGGGCTTTTTTATGCGTGCTTGATTTTTGGTGGGTAATGCACGCTTGCCGGTGCGCTACAATTTGCGTTTGCCCAAATACTTTACGCGCCATGACTGCAACAACCGTTCCTGCCAGCATCATCGATGCCCTGTCCCTGGCGCACGCTACCTGGCGTCCCATCCTGCTGCGCGGCTTGCACGCCGTGATGGCGGCTGATCCCGCCTACCTGCCGGCACTGGCCATCGACGACTACCTGCCCACGCAGGGCCGGCTGTTCGCCGCCTTTGCCCTGCCGCTGGCGCAGGTGCGCTACGTGCTGGTGGGCGAGGGGCCGTATCCGCGCGCCGACAGCGCCACGGGCGTGTGCTTCATGGACGGCGCCGTCGGCAGTCTGTGGTCGGCCACGGGCCTGTCGAAGCCCGTCAACCGCGCTACGTCCCTGCGCAACTTCATGAAGATGCTGCTGGTGGCCGATGGCCAGCTGCAGGGAGGCGACACGTCCGGCGTAGCCATGGCGCCCGTGGCGGCCGCCGCGCAACTGCCTGGCAGCGGCGTGATCCAGACCTTGCCCGACTTGCAGCGCAAGATGACGGAACAGGGCTTCTTGCTGCTCAACGCGGCGCTGGTGTTCCGTTCCCACGTGCCGCCCGTGCAGGATGCGCGCGGCTGGCTGCCCTTCCTGCAGGTGGTGCTCGAAGCGCTGGCGCGGCAGGGTGGGGCGGCCTTGCCGCAACTGGTGTTGTGGGGCAAGATCGCCGAGCTCATCAAACGTTTGCCGGTGGCGGCGGCCTTGCCGCAGGTGACGGCGGAACATCCGTATAATCTGTCCTTTATCGGCAATCGTGACATGCAGGCCTTGTTTGGCCCGATGCAACTATTGCGTGCTTGAGATTGAATTGACGCCATCTGGCGGAAGTGCGGGGAATATGCAAATCAGTAACGTGGAAGAATTGAAGGTGTGGATCGCGGCGGGCGGCGTGCCCGACTATCTGTATTTCTGGGGACACACGCCGGCGCAGCCGCAGGTGCCCGACAAAAGTTGCTTCAGCCAGTGGTTCCCATCGCCATTCAGCCTGGCCGGCGTGACGTATGCGACGGCCGAGCACTACATGATGGCGCAAAAGGCGGCCCTGTTTGGCGACACGGCGGTGCAGGCGCGCATCGTGGCGGCCGGGCGGCCGTCGGAAGTGAAGAAGCTGGGGCGCGAAGTGGCGAATTTTAACGCCAAAGTATGGGAAGCGGCCCGCGCCGGCATCGTCTTCGATGGCAACTTTGCCAAGTTTTCGCAAAAGGCCGCGCTGCGCAAGTTTTTGCTGGGCACGGGCGAGCGCGTCATCGTCGAAGCCAGTCCCGTCGACCGCATCTGGGGCGTGGGCCTGGCGTCGGACAACCCGCGCATCCTGAGCCCCGCCACCTGGGATGGCTTGAACTTGCTGGGATTTGAACTGATGAAAGTACGCAGCGCCTTGCGTGCTTGACGAGTACTGTTGTTTTCCTGATGCCGCCGCGCCTGGCGCGGCCGGCCATGCCCCTGCCAGCCCTGTGGTCATCGAGGGGCGCTCTGACAAACCCCGCCGAATTTGTTATACTTGACTAAATCATTCAACTACTCAGGGTTTGAGAAGTTGAAAAGCCGCAATATTTTAAACCAGTTGACCAGAGGATGTATGCGTCTGACTACAAAAGGCCGTTTTGCCGTGACCGCGATGATCGATCTTGCCCTGCGCCAGGGTAAAGGTCCGGTCACCTTGTCCGGCATCAGCCAGCGCCAGTCGATTTCCCTGTCCTACCTGGAACAGCTGTTCGGCAAGCTGCGCCGGCATGAGATCGTCGAATCGATCCGTGGTCCCGGCGGCGGCTACAGCCTGGCGCGCCGTGCCGACAAAGTGACGGTGGCCGACATCATCATCGCCGTCGACGAACCGCTGGACGCCACGCAGTGCGGCGGCAAGGAACATTGCCACGGCGCCGATGCGGCCACGGGTGCGCGCTGCATGACGCATGAATTGTGGTCCACACTCAACGAAAAAATGGTCGATTATCTGGATTCTGTGTCCTTGCAGGACCTGGTCGACCAGCAGAGACAAAAGATTGCCGAACAAAGCGTGATGGTGATGCATCGTAACCACGCCGCCATCGGTTGAATATTACAAAATACTAAGTTGCTGATTGCAGGAGTTATTGATGAACGCCCCAGAAAAAAACGTAGGCCAAGTGCACTTTGAAACCGCACCGCATTTCCCGATCTACATGGATTACTCGGCCACCACGCCGATCGATCCACGCGTCGCCGACAAGATGATTCCCTACCTGCGCGAGCAGTTCGGCAATCCGGCATCGCGCAGCCACATGTATGGCTGGACGGCGGAAAAAGCCGTGGAAGAGGCACGCGGCTACGTGGCGGCCCTGGTGAACGCCGATCCGCGCGAAATCATCTGGACCTCCGGCGCGACGGAAAGCAACAACCTGGCCATCAAGGGCGCGGCGCAGTTCTACAAGACCAAGGGCAAGCACATCATCACCGTCAAGACCGAGCACAAATCGGTACTCGACACGGTGCGCGAACTGGAACGCATCGGCTTTGAAGCGACCTACCTGGAACCGCAGGACAACGGCCTGATCACCGTCGAGCAGCTGGCCGCGGCCGTGCGCCCGGACACCATCCTCGTGTCGGTCATGCTGGTGAACAACGAAATCGGCGTGATCCAGCCGATCGACGAGATCGGCGTATTCTGCCGCTCGAAAGGCATCATCTTCCATTGCGACGCCGCGCAAGCGACGGGCAAGGTCGTCATCGACCTGCAAAAGACCAAGGTCGACCTGATGACCTTCACGGCACATAAAACCTACGGCCCGAAAGGCGTGGGCGCCCTGTACGTCTGCCGCAAGCCGCGCGTGCGCCTGGAAGCGCAGATGCACGGTGGCGGCCATGAGCGTGGCCTGCGCTCGGGCACCCTGCCAACGCACCAGATCGTCGGCATGGGCGAAGCGTTCCGCATCGCCAAGGAAGAAATGGACAGCGAAATCGGCCGCATCCTGGCCTTGCGCGACCGCCTGGCCAAGGGCCTGCAAGAGATCGAAGAAGTCTACATCAACGGCGACATGGATCACCGCGTGCCGCACAACCTGAACGTGAGCTTCAACTACGTCGAAGGCGAGTCGCTGATCATGGCGATCAAGGATATCGCCGTGTCGTCCGGTTCGGCCTGCACCTCGGCCAGCCTGGAACCATCGTACGTGCTGCGCGCCCTGGGCCGCAGCGACGAACTGGCGCACAGCTCGATCCGCTTCACCATCGGCCGCTTCTCGACCGAGGAAGACATCGACTTCGCCGTCAACCTGCTGAAATCGAAAGTACACAAGCTGCGCGAACTGTCGCCGCTGTGGGACATGTTTAAAGATGGCATCGATATTAATTCGATCCAATGGGCAGCCCACTAACCA
Source organism: Janthinobacterium sp. NKUCC06_STL (assembly GCF_019345455.1). NCBI lineage: Bacteria > Pseudomonadati > Pseudomonadota > Betaproteobacteria > Burkholderiales > Oxalobacteraceae > Janthinobacterium > Janthinobacterium sp. NKUCC06_STL. The sequence goes on along the minus strand of NZ_JAHKQY010000001.1, from coordinate 522,695 downwards.
ACACCGTGGCCCCTGTTGACGGGGCCGGCAAGAATATTAAAGGAGCATCAAAATGGCTTACTCGGACAAAGTACTCGATCACTACGAAAACCCGCGCAACGTGGGCGCTTTCGACAAGGGTGATGAAACCATCGGTACCGGCATGGTCGGCGCGCCTGCCTGCGGCGACGTGATGAAACTGCAGATCAAGGTCGGCGCCGATGGCTTGATCGAAGATGCGAAATTCAAGACCTACGGCTGCGGTTCGGCCATCGCGTCGAGCTCGCTGGTGACCGAATGGGTCAAGGGTAAAACCCTGGATCAGGCGCTGGCCATCAAGAACACGCAGATCGCCGAAGAACTGGCCCTGCCGCCAGTGAAGATCCACTGCTCCATCCTGGCGGAAGACGCCATCAAGGCGGCAGTACTGGATTATCAAACCCGTCACCCGGCAGCAGCTTAAACGTTGGTAGCCCGCCCCAGCCGCAAGGCCGGGGCAGTTACGGAGAAATACATGATCACACTGACCGAAAAAGCGGCGAAACACATCAACCGTTATATCGAACGGCGCGGCAAGGGCATGGGCCTGCGCTTTGGCGTGCGCACCACGGGCTGCTCGGGCCTGGCTTACAAGCTGGAATATGTCGATGAAGTGGCGGCCGAAGACAGCGTTTTTGAGTCGCACGGCGTGAAAGTCTTCGTCGACCCGAAAAGCTTGCCTTACATCGACGGCACGGAACTCGATTTCGCGCGCGAAGGCTTGAACGAAGGTTTCAAGTTCCACAATCCGAACGAAAAAGACGCCTGCGGCTGCGGCGAGTCCTTCAGGATTTAAACAGCTGGCAAGACCCCGGTCGGTGCGCTGTACCCATCGATTGCGGTACAGCGACCACTGACCATTATGCAAAACCACTTCGAATTATTCCAGTTGCCGGCGCAGTTCTCGCTCGACATGAGCGCGCTCGACGCGGCCTACCGCGACGTGCAGGGCAAGGTCCACCCGGACCGCTTCATCAACGCCAGCAGCGCTGAAAAGCGCGTGGCGATGCAATGGGCCACGCGCGCCAATGAAGCCTACCAAACCCTGAAAAGCCCGCAAAAACGCGCGCAATACCTGTGCGAACTCAATGGCGTCGACCTGCAGACGGAGTCGAACACGGCCATGCCGGTCAGTTTCCTGATGCAGCAGATGGAGTGGCGCGAAGAACTGGGCGACGCGCGTGCGGGCAAGGATGCCGACGCGCTCGACGCCCTGGACCGCCAGCTGCGCGGCGAACGCAAGGCCTTGCTGGCGCAGGTGGCGGCCCAGCTCGACGCCGCCGACTATGTGAATGCCGCGCAAAGCGTGCGCGCCCTGATGTTCCTCGACAAGTTCGGCGAGGAAGTCCGTTTTGCCTACGAAGCCATGGAAGCCTGACTGGCTAATCGCTTGACCGGCGTGCCAAGCGCCAGTCTGGCGCGCGTCTTATAATGCGCGACAGGCATCAACCGCATCACGCAAAAAATTAATCGAGGCACGAATACAATGGCACTTCTGCAAATTTCCGAACCAGGCATGTCGACCGCGCCGCACCAGCATCGCCTGGCCGTCGGCATCGATCTGGGCACCACCAATTCCCTGGTCGCCACCGTCCGCAACAGCATCCCCGAGGTGCTCAACGACGAAGACGGGCGCTCCCTGCTGCCCTCCGTCGTGCGCTACCTGCCGAACGGCCACGCCAACATCGGCTACAAGGCCCTGGCCGCGCAAACCACCGACCCGAAGAACACCATCGTTTCCGTCAAGCGCTTCATGGGCCGCGGCCTGGCCGACATCGCCTACGCGGAAAACCTGCCCTACGACTTCCAGGATACGCCTGGCATGGTGCAGCTGAAAACCGTGGCCGGCGTGAAAAGCCCCGTCGAAGTGTCGGCGCAAATCCTCGCCACCCTGCGCCAGCGCGCGGAAGACTCGCTGGGCGACGACCTGGTCGGCGCCGTGATCACCGTACCGGCCTACTTTGACGACGCGCAGCGCCAGGCCACCAAGGATGCGGCGCAGCTGGCCGGCATCAACGTGCTGCGCCTGCTGAGCGAGCCGACGGCCGCCGCCATCGCGTATGGCCTCGATAACGCTTCCGAAGGCGTGTACGCCGTGTACGACCTCGGCGGCGGCACCTTCGACATCTCGATCCTGCGACTGAGCAAGGGCGTCTTTGAAGTCTTGTCCACGGGCGGCGACTCGGCCCTGGGCGGCGACGATTTCGACCGCCGCCTGTTCTGCTGGATCAGCGAGCACGCCAAGCTGGCGCCCCTGTCCGACGAAGACACGGCCATCCTGATGGTGAAAGCGCGCGAGATCAAGGAATTGCTGTCGACCAAGTCGGAAACGACGATCGACGCCAAGCTGAACTCGGACGAAGAGATCCATCTGCGCATCACGGCAGCGGACTTTGCCGCCATGACGCAGCACCTGGTCGCCAAGACCATGAACGCCATCAAGAAAGCTTTGCGCGACGCGAACGTGGATGCGGACGACGTCGACGGCGTGGTGATGGTGGGCGGCGCCACGCGCATGCCGCACGTGCAGCGCGCCGTGAGCGAATTCTTCCACACGACGCCGCACGCGAACATCGACCCGGACAAAGTGGTGGCGCTGGGCGCCGCCATCCAGGCGAACTTGCTGGCCGGCAACCGCGCCGCCGGCGACGACTGGCTGCTGCTGGACGTGATCCCGCTCTCGCTGGGTATCGAAACCATGGGCGGCCTGGTGGAAAAGATCATCCCGCGCAATTCGACGATCCCGTGCGCCCGTGCGCAGGAGTTCACGACGTTTAAAGATGGCCAGACGGCGCTGGCCGTGCACGTGCTGCAGGGCGAGCGCGAACTGGTCAGCGACTGCCGCTCGCTGGCGCGTTTTGAATTGCGCGGCATTCCGCCGATGGTGGCGGGCGCCGCGCGCATCCGCATCACCTACCAGGTCGATGCGGACGGCTTGCTGTCCGTCTCGGCGCGCGAATTGCGCTCGGGCGTGGAAGCGTCGATCAGCGTCAAGCCGGCGTATGGCCTGGGCGACGACGACATCGCGCGCATGCTGCAGGATTCGTACACGTCGGCCGACGTCGACATGGTGGCGCGCGCGCTGCGCGAAGAGCAGGTGGAAGCGGAACGCATCCTGCTGGCCACGCAATCGGCGCTGGACGAAGACGGCGGCTTGCTCGATGACGCCGAACGCGTCACCGTCGACGGCCTGATGCAGCGCGTGCGCGACGCCATCGTGCAGTCGCAAAGCGGCGCCATCGACCACCAGGCCTTGAAGCTGGCGATCGAAGCGCTGGCCGACGGCACCGAGGATTTCGCCTCGCGCCGCATGGACCGCAGCGTGCGCACGGCTCTCACCGGCAAATCGCTGGACCAGGTCGTACAAGACTAATTGAACAGCGCGCCGCCGAAACTGCGGCCGCGCTCCGAATGACAGACTGAAAGAAGAAACCATGCCACAAATCGTTATCCTGCCGCACGCCAAGCTTTGCCCGGACGGCGCCGTCATCGAAGCCCCTGCCGGCAAGTCCATCTGCGACATCCTGCTGGAAAACGACATCGACATCGAGCACGCCTGCGAAAAATCGTGCGCCTGCACCACTTGCCACGTGCTGGTCCGCGAAGGCATCGAATCGCTGAACGAAGCGACGGAACTGGAAGAAGACATGCTGGACAAGGCCTGGGGCCTGGAAGCCGTGTCGCGCCTGTCGTGCCAGTCCATCGTGGCCGAGGCCGACCTCGTCGTCGAAATCCCGAGATACACGATCAACCAGGTCAGCGAAGGCAGCCACTAAGATGAAATGGTCCGACATCACCGCGATCGCCGAAGCCTTGTTCGACACGCATCCGGACATCGATCCCCTGACCGTGCGTTTCACCGACCTGCATAACTGGGTGGTGGAACTGGACGGCTTCGACGATGACCACACGCGCGGCGGCGAAAAAGTGCTCGAAGCGATACAGATGGCGTGGATCGATGAAGCGCGCTAAGGGCGCGGCAGCCGCCGCCACCGCAGTCGCTGTGCCGAAAGACGTCATCACGGCCGCCAGCAACATGCCCGAGATCAAGGATGGCCAGTCGGTCGCCTTGCTGCAGGAATTGCACATCCTGACGCGCGACGGCAAGATGAACCAGGACAGCCGCCGCAAGCTCAAGCAGGTGTATCACCTGACGCAGTTCATCGAACCGCTGCTGCGTGAAGTGCAGCTTGACCATCCTGGCGTCTCCCTGGTCGACCACGGCGCAGGCAAGTCGTATCTGGGCTTTATCCTGTACGACCTGTTCTTCAAGAATGGCAACGATGGCTCGCACATCTACGGCATCGAGACGCGCGAAGAGCTGGTGCAGCGCTCGCAAGAGCTGGCGAAGAAATTCAAGTTCCCCGGCATGTCCTTCCTGCCGCTGTCCGTGGCCGAATCGACGGAATCGAATTTGTTGCCCCAGCAGATCGACATCGTCACGGCCTTGCATGCGTGCAACACGGCCACCGATGACGCGATCCACTTCGCCTTGAAAAAGAAGGCGAAATTCATGGTGCTGGTGCCATGCTGCCAGGCGGAAGTCGCGTCCGTGCTGAAGAAGAACAAGGGCAAGAGCCTGGGCAAGAGTGTCTTGACGGAACTGTGGCGCCACCCGCTGCACACGCGCGAGTTCGGCAGCCAGATCACCAACGTGCTGCGCTGCCTGCAGCTGGAAGCGCACGGCTACCAGGTCAGCGTGACGGAACTGGTGGGCTGGGAACATTCGATGAAGAATGAACTGATCATCGCCAGCTACAAGAACTTGCCGCGCCAGCGTCCGACGGAGCGTCTGCAGGAAGTGCTGCAGACCTTGGGCCTGGAAGAGATGGGCCACCGTTTCTTTGCCGAGGAATTGGCCAAGGCGCAGGCCTGACTTGTTGGATTACGCGTTCCGCTAATCCAACCTACCATATTCGCCATCGCCGCGCAGGCCGGGTAGGTCGGATTAGCGCGGTAGCGCGTAATCCGACAATCAGCGGGCAATCAGCAACAACGTCAACAAGAGGGGAGGAGCGGGTCGGTTACAATACCGGCTTTCTCCTCCCTTGCTTTTTGCGCCTCTTCATGACCACACCAATCGAAATGCCCACCGTCCGCCTGGCCAAGCGCCTGTCTGAAGACGTACCCTGTTCGCGCCGCGAGGCCGAGCTGTATATCGAGGGCGGCTGGGTCACGGTCGATGGCGTGCTGGTGGAAGAGTCGGGCGCGCGCGTGGCCGACAATCAAACGGTGGTGCTGCTGCCGAACGCGACCCTGGAAGAAATGCCGCCCGTGACGATTTTGCTGCACAAGCCGGCCTGGATCAACGGCGGCGTGGGTAGCGAAGGCAAGCCGGCATTGAGCTGTTTGCGTCCCGAAGAGATTTTCACGCCGGAAAATGTGGCGCCCAGCTCCGTCACGCGCTTCCTCAAGCGTCATCTGATCGGCCTGACCATCACCAATCCGCTCGAGACCATGGCCTCCGGTTTGCTGGTGTTTACGCAGGATTTTCGCGTGGCCCGCAAGCTGGTCGACGAAGCGAAAACGGTGGAGCAGGAATTCATCGTGGAAGTGTCGGGTGCCATCGCCGAGAATGGCCTGGCGCTGCTGAATCACGGCTTGCCCTTCAATGGCAAGCCTTTGCCGCCGATCAAGGTCAGCTGGCAAAATGAAACGCGTTTGCGCTTTGCCTTGAAAAACGTGCAGCCGGGCCAGATCGCCCATATGTGCAAGATGGTGGGACTGGACGTCGTCGCCATGAAGCGCTTGCGCATCGGCCGTATTTCGATGGGCGCCATGCCGTCAGGCCAGTGGCGCTATCTGCAAGGCTACGAACGCTTCTAAAGCTGCGGCGCCACGATGGAATGGCTTTCCGCAAAGCTTTTCCAGAGCCGTTCGGCGATATTCAAGGCGATGGTATCGGCCTTCTCTTGCAGGGCCGCATTGCCCATGCTTTCCGTCGTGGCGAAGAACAGGGTCAGCCAGCGGCGGAACATGCAGGGCGTGAGGTGTTCCATTTGCGCGTGCTGGGCCAGCGGCTTGCCGTGGTAGCGCATGGTGCCGCGCAGCAAGCCTGACCAGAAATCGACCAATGTTGCCAGGTGGGCATCCCAATCCTTGACCTCGGCGGCAAAGATGGGGCCCAGCATGGCGTCGTCGCGCGCGGCCGCATAAAAGGTGTGGACGAGGTGTTTGACTTCGTCTTCGCTGCAGACTTCCTCGCGGTAGGGAGCGAAGCGGGTGTGGGGGAGGGGGGCGGTATTATTCATGGCATGCCATGATCGCAGAGCCCCCGTGGCGCTTCAATGACCCAGGTCAAGCCGCATAAAAACTCAGGCGGCGACTTTCTTCGACTTCTTCGCCGGTGCCGGCAATTGCACGATTTGCGTGCCCGCCAGCTTGTCGTGCAGGAATTGCCCATTGCCCGTGAACAGGGCTGTGCCAGACCAGGCCAGGATGCCGACGCCGATGGCGCCCAGAGCTGTCCAGTGCTGCAGGTCGAAGGCATACGCCGCCACGAGCGCGGGCAGCAGCCACATCCATGACAGGACGTAACGGTAGGCGGCCACGCGCAGCGGCACGTGGGCGTGGCCCGGCAGCACGACTTTCAGGCGCCACGTCTTCATGGCCAGGGTTTGCCCTTCGCGGCTCCACTGATGGATGAAATACGCGCCCATGACGAGGAAGGCCAGGCATTGGCGCATGTGTTCCGTCAACGGCGTATGTGCGCCTTGCACGGCCAGTTCAAACAGCAGAAACGGTAAAAAGAGCACGGCCAGAGCCAGCAGCGACTCGTACACCATGGAAATCAGGCGGCGCTTGATCGTGGGATGGGAAGTGATGCTGGCGGCAGGCGTGCTATTTGACATTGCTTGGCAGTGGGGCAGACGTAACAGGTGGCGTGACGGGCACGGCGGCGGCGGGTGGTGTGGTGGCGGCAGGGTCGCTTGCCGGCACGGCCGTCGCTGCGGGAGCGGGCGGCAGGACGGGTGCGGCGACGGCAGGCGCTGCCGGCGTGGCGGGCGGCAGAATCACGGGCGGCTTGCTCGTATTCGAATTGATCGCCGGCACTTTACCCAGCGGTTTTTTCGGCACGAGTTCCGTCGCCAGCTTTTTCTTTTGATCTTCCGGCAATTGCTGGTATTGCTCCCATTGCGCGGTTTTTTGACCCGGATCAATCTTTTTCGTGCGCGTATAGTTTTCGCGCACGAGGCGGCGCTGTTCCGGCGTCAGCTTGACCCATTCGCGCATGCGGTCATGCACGCGGGTTTGCTCGTCTGGTGTCATGGACGCGAAACGGTTGGCGATATCGAGCCATTTCTGCTTGCGCAGCGGTTCCAGCTTGTTCCATTCGCCGGCCAGCGGCTGCAGGGCTTCCTGCTGCGCGCGCGACAGCTTGTTCCACGATGGATTCTCGCCCGCCTTGGGCGTGCTGCCTTTGCCGGCCGTGCGGGGCGAGCCGGGCTTGGCGGCCGGGGCTGGCGCCACCACGGGCGCGGCCGCCACGGGAGGGGCGGCGGGAGCGGCATGTTGCTGCGCGCCTACCCAGGCGGCGCCCGCCAGGGCGCAGGCACCCAGGCCGATGCCGCCGGCCAGCCAGCCTTTGCGTACGCTCGTGCGTGCCATTTATTGCTCGCGTTTCGTCAGGTAGGCGTTGAAGCCATGGTCCATATAGGCGGAGAGCGGCAATTCGTCCGACAGGACGGCGGCGTCGATTTCTGCCAGTTCGGCAATATGTTGTTCCTGCTCAAACTGATAGATGCCCACCAGGCCGCCAACGAGCAGCAGCAGGGGGATGATGACGCTCATGCGGCCCAGCCACGACAGCGGTTCGACGAACAGGCTGCTGGCGATGCCGGCGAAGACGTCCTTGCGTACGGCGACGGCGGCGGGCGCGTCCGCCTTTTTGCGCGACAGGGCCAGCTTGCGTGCCGCTGCCAGGCGATCGGTGGCCGATGCGGGCAGGTCGTCGAGTTTTTCGTTCAGTGCATGGCGCACTTTGTAAGCGAAATTGAGATCGTCGGTGTTCATAATTTAATTCCCTTGGCTTTCAGCGATTCGGCGAGCGTGTGGGTAGCTCTAGAGCAATGTGTTTTCACGCTACCTTCGGAGCAACCCATCGCTTCCGCTGTTTCAGCCACATCCATGTCCTGCCAGTAACGCATGAGGAAGGCTTCGCGTTGACGTGAAGGCAGTTTTTGTACCTCTGCATCAATCAAATCAAGCATTTGCGCGCGTTCGACCTGGTCGGCCGACGATTCGGCGGCGCTGGAGCCCTGTTCCGATTCATATGTGTCAAGTATATCAAAATCTTCATGCTCGTCGCCCGAAGGCTTCATGCCGGAAAACAGGCTGACCCAGGTGTTGCGCACTTTTTCGCGGCGGAAATAGTCGAGTATGGTGTTCTGCAGGATGCGCTGGAACAGCATCGGCAGTTCGGCGGCCGGCTTGTCGCCGTACTTTTCGGCCAGCTTGATCATGGCGTCCTGCACGATGTCGAGTGCCGACTCTTCCTTGCGGACCGCGTAGGCGGCTTGCTTGAAGGCGCGCCGCTCGACATTTTCTAGAAAGTCGGATAATTCTTTGTCTGTTGCCATGCGGTATTGGGGATCTTAGCGGCTGCGGGGGCGGTGGGCGAATTGGGGCGGGTATGCTTTTTGCAACCCCGTGCATGCTAGCAAAAAATGTGCGTTTCCGCAGGGTTTTTGCACGGCGTGCGGGCGAAATGGCCTTTCGGCCGACATTTTCCTTGACCATAATGGTGCAACGCGATAACGTATGGGACGCTTTGAACACCCCAAAGCCCTATGGTCAGGTCGCGACCGGCACACAAGGCCATCCGCGGCAAGACGCGCTTTCATTTGTAGGCAGTTTGTTCTAACCCGCGCCACAAGCGCGAGCGGTTCGTACAGGCGCCACAGAAACTCCGGCCAAACGAGTTGCGTTAAGCGTTGTTTTGTAAGGTATCTATGGGTGCCCAAAGAAATGTCGTGACCGCATGAAAAGGGAAGCAGGAGCACTGTCGCGCACGGCGAACTTCGTCAGGAAAGAACATCCGATCAATCTCCAATGGACCTTGAAAGGAATGTTTCATGAATACCGAAGCAGCAGCAGGACCCATTACCGGCGCAGAAATTGTCGTGCGCTGTCTGGCTGAAGAGGGCGTCGAGCACGTCTTTGGATACCCGGGCGGAGCCGTACTCTACATCTACGACGCCATCTTCCAGCAAAACAAATTCCAGCATATCCTGGTACGCCACGAGCAGGCCGCGATCCACGCCGCCGATGCCTATTCGCGCAGCTCGAACAAAGTCGGTGTCGCCATCGTCACGTCCGGTCCGGGCGTCACGAATGCCGTCACGGGCTTGTCGACCGCGTACATGGACTCGATTCCCATGGTGGTGATCTCCGGCCAGGTGCCGAGCCACGCCATCGGACAGGATGCGTTCCAGGAATGCGACACGGTCGGCATCACGCGCCCCGTCGTCAAGCACAACTTCCTCGTCAAGGACGTCAAGGACCTGGCATCGACGATCAAGAAAGCCTTCTTCATCGCCCGTACCGGCCGTCCGGGACCCGTGCTGGTCGATATCCCCAAGGATATCAGCATGCACAAATGCCATTTCGACTATCCGAAGGAAGTCGAGATGCGTTCCTACCGTCCCGTCGACAAGGGCCACTCGGGCCAGATCCGCAAGGCCGTGCAGCTGTTGCTGCAAGCCGAGCGCCCGATGATCTACACGGGCGGCGGCGTGATCCTGGCGAACGCCTCGGCCGAGCTGAACAAGCTGGTTGACCGCCTGGGTTTCCCGTGCACCAACACCTTGATGGGCCTGGGCGGCTACCGCGCCTCGAGCGAGCAATATGTCGGCATGCCCGGCATGCACGGCACCTATGAAGCGAACATGGCGATGCAGAACTGCGACGTGCTGATCGCCATCGGCGCCCGTTTCGATGACCGCGTGATCGGCAACCCGAAACATTTCGCCTCGCATCCGCGCAAGATCATCCACGTGGACATCGATCCATCGTCGATTTCCAAGCGCGTCAAGGTTGATATCCCCATCGTCGGCAACGTCAAGGACGTGCTGATCGAGTTCCTCGCGCAACTCGACGCGGCCGAAGCCAAGCCGAACGTCAATGCCCTGAGCAACTGGTGGAAGCAGATCGCCGAATGGCGTGGCCGCGAATGCCTGAAATACCCGACTTCCGACCTGGTCATCAAGCCGCAATCGGTGGTGGAAAAGGTATTCCAGATCACCAAGGGCGATGCCTTCATCACGTCCGACGTGGGCCAGCACCAGATGTGGGCCGCGCAATACTATGGCTTTGACAAGCCGCGCCGCTGGATCAATTCCGGCGGCCTGGGCACCATGGGTGTCGGCTTGCCATACGCCATGGGCGTGCAGATGGCCAATCCGGACGCCACCGTTGCCTGCATCACGGGCGAAGGTTCGATCCAGATGTGCATCCAGGAATTGGCAACGTGCAAGCAGTACCACCTGACGCCGAAGATCATCATGCTCAACAACCGTTTCCTTGGCATGGTGCGCCAGTGGCAGGAAATCGATTACGGTTCGCGTTATTCCGAGTCGTACATGGATTCGCTGCCCGATTTCGAAAAGCTGGCGGAAGCGTATGGCCACGTGGGCATGAAAATTGAAAAACCGGGCGACGTCGACGGCGCCCTGAAAGAGGCGTTTGGCATGAAAGACAGGCTGGTATTCATGAACTTCATTACCGACCAGTCCGAAAACGTGTGGCCCATGGTGAAAGCCGGCAAAGGCCTGTCCGAAATGATGCTCGGCTCGGAGGACCTCTAATCATGCGCCATATTATTTCTGTCTTGCTGGAAAACGAAGCGGGCGCCCTGTCGCGCGTGGTGGGCCTGTTCTCGGCACGCGGCTACAACATCGAAACATTGACGGTGGCGCCGACGGAAGACTCGACCCTGTCGCGCATGACCATCGTCACCAGCGGTTCGGACGACATCATCGAGCAGATCACCAAGCACTTGAACCGCCTCATCGAAGTGGTGAAAGTGGTGGACCTGACCGAAGGCCAGCATATCGAACGCGAGTTGATGCTGATCAAGGTTCGTGCCGTGGGCAAGGAGCGCGAGGAAATGAAGCGCACCGCCGATATCTTCCGTGGCCGCATCATCGATGTCACCGAAAAGACGTACACGATCGAACTGACCGGCAACAAGGTCAAGCTCGACGCGTTCATCGATTCGATCGACCGCGCCGCCATCCTGGAAACCGTCCGCACGGGTGGTTCCGGCATCGGCCGCGGCGAACGCATCCTCAAAGTATAAAAAGATAAGCAGCACTACGCGGCCCTGGCGCCGCATTTAAAACAACAACGCATCATCAAATTATAGGAAATACCATGAAAGTTTTTTACGACAAAGACGCTGACCTCTCCTTGATCAAAGGTAAAAACGTTGCCATCATCGGCTACGGTTCGCAAGGCCATGCACACGCACAAAACCTGAACGATTCGGGCGTCAACGTCACCGTCGGCCTGCGCAAGGGCGGCGCTTCGTGGACCAAGGTCGAGCAAGCCGGCCTGAAAGTGGCGGAAGTCAACGACGCCGTGAAAGCTGCCGACGTCATCATGATCTTGCTGCCGGATGAAAACATCGCTCAGGTCTACAACGAAAACATCGCCCCGTTCGCCAAGCAGGGCGCCGTGCTGGCCTTCGCCCACGGCTTCAACGTGCATTACGGCCAAGTCGTGCCACGCGCCGACCTGGACGTGATCATGGTTGCGCCGAAAGCCCCGGGCCACACCGTGCGCGCCACCTACACCCAGGGTGGCGGCGTGCCCCACCTGATCGCCGTGTACCAGGATAAATCGGGCATCGCCCGCGATATCGCCCTGTCGTACGCCTCGGCCAACGGCGGCGGCCGTGCCGGCATCATCGAAACGAATTTCCGTGAAGAAACCGAAACGGATCTGTTCGGCGAACAAGCCGTGCTGTGCGGCGGCGCCGTGGAACTGATCAAGGCCGGCTTCGAAACCCTGACGGAAGCGGGCTACGCGCCTGAAATGGCGTATTTCGAGTGCTTGCACGAACTGAAACTGATCGTCGACCTGATCTATGAAGGCGGCATCGCCAACATGAACTACTCGATCTCGAACAACGCCGAATACGGCGAATACGTGACCGGTCCTAAGGTTGTGACGTCGGCCACCAAGGATGCGATGCGTCAATGCCTGAAAGACATTCAAACGGGCGAATACGCGAAGAGCTTCATCCTGGAAAACAAGGCAGGCGCACCAACCCTGATCTCGCGCCGCCGTCTGACGTCCGAGCACCAGATCGAAGAAGTGGGCGCGAAACTGCGCGCCATGATGCCTTGGATCGCCAAGAACAAGATGGTTGACCAGTCGAAAAACTAAGCAGTTATCGTTCTTTACAAGAAGCCGGCGCAAGCCGGCTTTTTTTATGCGCATCGTTTTGCCAGCAACATCCGTTACAATCAGGCCCATTCAATCCTACCGTCAGCATCATGCTTGTTTTTTCTAAAGTTTTTGTCGGGAATCTTCATGTGCTCAAGCGCCCCTTCCTGGTGACCATCAGCTGCTGGTTTCTGATTTTCGGCTCACTGTCAGCGCTGGTCTCGTCCTACCTCGGCCGCAACGATCCCGCCATGCAGGCCGCAATGGGGCACAGCGTGATTCCCGCCGAGGCGCAATACGCGATTTTGCTTTTCAGCATGAGCATTAACCTGGTGGCAGCGCTGGCCATGCTGCAAAGGCAGCGTGGCGCGCGCACCGTGTATCTGGTGTGGGGCGTGATCGATATTGTGATCTGCCTGGCGACCTTGCCGGTCAAAATGCACGTCTTGCCTGGCGCGCTCCTGTTCGCCGTCATCTGCGCCTTGCTGTACAGTCCGAAATCGAATGCCTGGTTTTCGCCACGCAAGGCGGCCAATGATGCCTGCATGACGCCAGCGTGAGCGCGGTTGTTTTGGCGCGCACGCTTTTCGCCCGCCTCCTGTTTTTTTATATTCCTATATAATCCCGCCCTTCCTTTGCAGTTTTACATGGACTGCATCTGTTTCGGTATCTGCCGACCGCAACGCGCATCACCGCTTTTGTAGCACGCCAGGCGCTAATTGATCAGCCGCTTGGCAACCTGAAGGACCCCTATGACTGACCGCATTACCGCCACAGTACCCATGCCGGGCACTGCAGAATCTTCCATTTCCGAACGGCTTCCCGTCCTGGCCTTGCTGGCCTTGGCCATGACGGCGTTTCTCGCCCTCCTGTCGGAAACCTTGCCGGCCGGCTTGCTGCCGCAGATTGCCCGTGATTTGAATATCTCCGAAGTCATGACGGGCCAGCTGGTGACCGTCTACGCCATCGGCTCCATCCTGACGGCGATCCCGCTGACGGCACTGACGAGCGGCTGGCGCCGGCGCAATGTCTTGCTGCTGGCCATCATCGGTTTCTTGATCTTCAATACGGCGACAGCCCTGTCGCCCAACTATATGGTTGCCCTGGCCTCGCGCTTCGTCACGGGCATGGCCGCCGGGCTGGCCTGGGGCTTGATGGCCGGCTACGCGCGCCGCATGGTGAGCGTGGAACAGCAGGGCAGGGCGATGGCCATTGCCATGATCGGCACGCCGCTGGCTCTGTCGCTGGGCGTGCCGCTGGGCACCCTGATGGGCGGCGTGCTGGGCTGGCGCAGCATCTTCGGCATCATGTCGGGCCTGGCCGTGGTGCTGGTCGCGTGGGTGCTGCTGGTCGTACCCGATTATCCGGGGCAAAAGAATGGCGAGCGCCTGTCGATTCGCCAGGTGTTCCTGACGCCGGGTGTGCGGCCGATTCTGGCCGTCATCGTCGCCTGGATGCTGGCGCATAACATTCTGTATACCTACATCGCACCGTTCCTGGCGCCGTCCGGCCTGCGCCCGCGCGTCGACCTGGTGCTGCTCGTGTATGGCGTGGGTTCGCTGGCTGGCATCTGGCTGGTCAGCCAGCTGATCGACCGCTGGCTGCGCCCGCTCGTGCTGGGCTGCATCGCCGCCTTGGCCCTTGTGATGGTGGCGCTGGGGCTGGCGATGGACTCGCCTGCCGTGATCTATGTCAGCATGGCCATCTGGGGCATCACCTTCGGCGGCGCCGGTACCTTGCTGCAGACGGCGTCGGCGGACGCGGCCGGCGATGGCATGGACGTGGCGCAAGCCATGGTGGCGACCATCTGGAACGTGGCCATTGCGGGCGGCGGCCTGGCCGGAGGCTTGCTGCTCGACGGCTATGGTGCGGCTTCGTTCCCGTGGGCCATGCTGGCCTTGCTGATGGTGGCATTGACCATTGCCTGTCGCGCGCATCGCCACAGTTTCAAGCCGGGCCGGCGCAGCGGCGGCACGGTGGTCGGACACTAATAACATTGTTATTTATGATGACAGTGTGTTGAAATGTGAGCAGATGTGACTGGCGGGCGCATTTTGTGACGATTTGTTAATTTGCGCCACGGTTATGAATGAGGCGTTAGAATCTACACAGTTTGACAAGTTTCTCAGGCGAAAGGGATGGCAAAAGCGTCCCTTTCGCTGGCTGTCAGCCACATTAACTACCTAGGAGTACCCCCATGACCGTGATGAAATCCGTCCTTGTTGCCGCCGCAGCCACCGTTGCCCTGAGCGCGCAAGCCCAATCCTTGCCAACCAACGGCACCCTGGTGGTCGTACCCGCATTTGGCGAAGTCAAGCATGTCAATGACCAGGTGGTCGCTACCCTGGCCGTTGAAGAACAGGACAAGGACAAGGCTGCCGCCGCGTCGCGTGTCAACCAGAAGATGAACAAGGGCATCGCCATCGTCAAGCAGGCCGACCCGTCGGCAGCGCTGAAATCGTACGGCTACTACACCTATCCCGTGTATCCGGAAGAGCGCCCATTGCCGGCTGGCGCCGTGGCCAAGCCGCGCTTGCCTACGGCCTGGCGTGTCGGCCAGTACCTGGAAGTGACGACGGCCAACCTGGCGACCTTGCCAAAAACCGTGTCGGCGGCGCAAGGCGTGCTGACTCTGAATGGCTTGAATTTCGGCCTGAAACCGGAAACCATCCGCCTGCTCGATGACCAGCGCATCGCCGCCACGTATAAAAACCTGAACGAGCGCGTGGCTGCCATCGCCAAGGCCATGGGCCGCAACGTCTCCGACGCCGTGCTCGATACGGTGGACTTCGAAGGTTCGGGCAACTATGTCACCGAAAACCGTGCCGCCGCCGCACCGATGATGATGCGCAGCGCCAAGATGAGCGAAGACAGCACCGTCGCCGAACCAAGCTTCGAACCAGGCGAAACGACGCTCGACATGCGTGTCGTCGGCAAGGTCAAGTTCAAGTAAGCTGAAGTAAGCTTATTAGCGTGGAAATACTTCCACAATAAAATGTTTTAAAAATCATGGGGCTGTTGGCCCCATGCTTGTTTTTGCCCCCATATTTTCCAGGAGAACACCATGACCGTCATGAAATCACTGCTGGCCGCCGCCGCCGCTACCGTTGCCCTGAGCGCCCAAGCCCAGACCTTGCCCACCTCCGGCACCCTCGTGGTGGTGCCCGCGAATGGCGAAGTGGTGCATGCGAACGACCAGGTGACCGTCACCCTGGCCATCGAAGAGCAGGACAAGGACAAGGCCGCCGCCGCCTCGCGCGTGAACCAGAAGATGAACCAGGGCGCGGCCATCGTCAAGAAAGCCGATCCGCAAGCCGTGCTGAAAACCCAGGGCTATTACACGTATGCCGTGTACCCGGAAACGGCGCCGCTGCCGCCTGGCGTCGCCGCCAAGCCCAGAGTGCCGACCGGCTGGCGAGTGGGCCAGTACCTGCAGGTAACGACGACCAACCTGGCCGCCTTGCCGAAAACTGTTTCCGCGGCGCAAGGCGTGCTGACCCTGAACCGTTTGAACTTCGGCCTGGCGCCCGCCACCATCCGCAAGCTCGACGATCAGCGCATCGCCGCCGCCTATAAAAACCTCAACGAACGCGTGGCCGCCATCGCCGGCGCCATGGGCCGCAATGTCAATGACGCCGTGATCGACACCATCGATTTCGAAGGTTCGGGTAATTACGCGCAGCGCGTCAATGTGACCGGCGCACGCAACATGAGCGCCGACGTTGCAAGCTATGGTGGCAGCCAGGTGGCCGAACCGAGCTTCGAGCCGGGCGAAACGACCCTGAACATGGGCCTGGTGGCGAAGGTCAAGTTCAAATAATGCTTGAACAGGCGTCAATATTGCCGGCTTGACGCCGCCGCGCTTTTCTTTGGCGGTGGCTCCTCTATAATGGCAATATCGGCGGGCGCATGCCATGACAGTCATGCACCCGCTATCTGGCACCGATTCCCCCGCAGTACACAAGATATGGAACAACATGGCAAACTTCCCCCGTCGTAGAGGCAAGAACGGCACTCCCGCAACATCCAAAGCGTCCCGCTTCAGCAAATTCGTGCGCCAGCCGGTGGCCGATGGCGCGGGCAAGAAAACCTTGCGCCGCCGCGGCATCTATCTGTTGCCGAATGCCTTCACGACGGCAGCCCTGTTTTGCGGCTTCTACGCCATCGTCATGGCCATGAACCAGAAATTCGAACACGCGGCCTGGGCCATCTTCATCGCCATGATCCTCGACGGCCTCGACGGCCGCATCGCGCGCCTGACGAATACGCAGAGCGAATTCGGCGCCCAGTACGACAGCCTGTCCGATATGGTCTCGTTCGGCGCCGCACCGGCGCTGGTGATCTACGAATGGTCGCTGCGCGGCATGGGCAAGCTGGGCTGGCTGGCCGCCTTCGTGTATTGCGCCGGCGCCGCCTTGCGTCTGGCCCGCTTCAACACGAATATCGCCGTGGTCGACAAGCGCTTCTTCCAGGGCTTGCCCAGCCCGGCGGCAGCGGCCATGGTGGCCGGCTTCATCCTGCTGATGAACGACCTGGAATTTGCCGGCAACCAGCTGGCCTGGGTGTCGTGGACGATCGCCCTGTTCTCCGGCCTGACCATGGTCACCAACGTGCCGTTCTACAGCTTCAAGGATGTGAATTTCCGCAAGTCCGTGCCTTTCATCGTGGTATTCCTGCTGGCATTGTTCTTTGCGCTCATTTCCATCGACCCGCCGAAAGTGCTGTTCCCGATTTTCGTCGCCTATGGCCTGTCCGGCTACGCCGTGTTTTTCTGGCGCATGGCGAAGGGCAAGCCCGTCAGCATCATCCAGACCGACCCCGAGCATTGATGCGCTGAGTCGGTAGCGTCGCCAGTCTTCAGCCAGCCAGGAGCAGCCATGAACACCAGCAACCGACTCATCATTTTTGACACCACCTTGCGCGACGGCGAGCAATCGCCGGGCGCTTCCATGACGCGCGAGGAAAAGCTGCGCATCGCCAAGCAGCTCGAACGGCTGAAGGTCGACGTGATCGAAGCGGGCTTCGCCGCCGCCTCGCAAGGCGACTTCGAGTCGATACGGGCGATTGCCGGCGCCGTGCGCGAGTCCACCATCTGTTCGCTGTCGCGCGCCAACGACCGCGATATCGCCCGCGCCGCCGAAGCCCTGGCGCCAGCCGAGCGCAAGCGCATCCACACGTTCATCGCCACCTCGCCCCTGCACATGCAGATCAAGCTGCGCATGACGCCAGAGCAAGTGCTGACGCAGGCGCAAAACGCCGTGCGCTACGCGCGCCAGTTCACGGACGATATCGAATTCAGCCCCGAAGACGGCAGCCGCTCCGACGAGGATTTTCTCTGCCGCGTGCTGGAAGGCGTGATCGCCGAGGGCGCCACCACCATCAATTTCCCCGATACCGTGGGCTATGCCGTGCCGGAAATCTTTGGCGCCACCATCAAGCGCTTGCGCGAACGCATACCAAACTCCGATAAAGCCATCTGGTCCGTGCATTGTCATAATGACCTGGGCCTGGCTGTGGCCAATTCGCTGGCTGGCGTCATGATCGGCGGCGCGCGGCAGATCGAGTGTACGGTCAATGGCCTCGGCGAGCGGGCCGGCAACACGGCGCTGGAAGAAGTGGTGATGGCGCTGCGCACGCGCGCCGCCTATTACAACTTGACGGTGGGCATCGACACGACGCAGATCGTGGCCGCGTCCAAAATGGTGTCGCAGATCACGGGCTTTGCCGTGCAGCCGAACAAGGCCGTCGTCGGCGCGAACGCCTTCGCGCACGCGTCCGGCATCCACCAGGATGGCATTTTAAAAGCGCGTGAAACGTATGAAATCATGCGCGCCGAAGACGTGGGCTGGACGGCCAACAAGATCGTCCTTGGCAAATTGTCGGGGCGCAATGCGTTCAAGCAGCGGCTGCACGAGCTGGGCATCGCGCTCGAATCGGAGGCGGAAGTCAACGCGGCTTTCCTGCGCTTCAAGGAGCTGGCGGACCGGAAATCCGAGATTTTCGACGAAGACATCATGGCCCTCGTCAGCGAGGAGCAGCAGGCGCAGGAGAGTGAGCACTACCGTTTCATTTCCCTGACACAGCAGTCGACGACGGGCGCCGTACCGCATGCGCGCGTGGAGTTTCTCGTCGGCGGCGTGCAGCGCAGTTGCGAAGGGCAGGGCGACGGTCCCGTCGACGCCACCGTCAACGCCATCGAAAGCGCGGCCGCCAGCGGTGCCGAGCTGGTCCTGTTCTCCGTCAACGCCATCAGCACGGGTACGCAGTCGCAGGGCGAAGTGACGATGCGGCTGTCGCGCGACGGGCGCATCGTCAATGGCGTGGGCGCCGACCCGGATATCATCGTCGCGTCGGCCAAGGCGTATTTGTCGGCATTGAACAAATTACACGCCAAGGATGAGCGGATCGATCCCCAGCCGTGAGGGGGCGCTAACTACCAGAAAAAGCGGCGCTCTTCCTTGGCCGGATCGGGCCCGTTCATCATCATGCGCACGATGCCGTCGTGGTCGAAGTGCACGTGCATCATGGAATCCCACACGCCCGACTCCTTGTAGCGGTAGGACCAGACGTGCAGTTTCGGCAGCGACAGGTACGAGGTTTCCGTCGGGCGGCCCAGGGTGTGCAGCACGTCTTGCTGGGTCGATACGCCCACCTTGATGCGGGCAAAGCCCGGTGTGTCGAGCACTTGCTCGTAGGAAATTAACCTGTCGTCAGGGCCGAAGCGCGCCATGTAGGTGTACTGGCCGTACGGGCCCGTCGCGTATTCGAGTTCCGCACCCGTGGGCAGTTGATAGATATTGCTTGGCCGGCCCAGGCGTGCTTCCACGGCGGCGCGCGCTTCGCCCGGCTGGGGCGCCGGGACGTTCCAGCTGGCGCAGCCGGCCAGCGCGGCAAACAGCAGCGGTGTTGCTGATTTGAGCAGTTTTTTCATGGTTGACCTCCTGAAATGCAGGAAAACCCTATCATGCACCGAGAAAAGCGCGCACGGCAGGATACAGGCGGGCATTTTTCCGATATACTTGCGCGTCTGGTTGGCAGCATAGGCCAGTATTTTAATAATCGTAGTTCACGGTGGATAGGGTTCAGACTCTGTGCACCGCATGTGAAAGGTTTATCATGACAGTAGAAAACATCAACAAAGCCGCTATCATCGCGGACAACGCACGTGGTCAAAACGACACCGGCTCCCCTGAAGTGCAAGTTGCACTGCTGACAGCTCGCATCAACGAACTGAACGGCCACTTCAAAGCCCACTCGAAAGATCACCACTCCCGCCGCGGCCTGATCATGATGGTCAACCGTCGTAAGAGCCTGTTGTCCTACCTGAAGGCTAAAGACGCTACCCGTTATCGCGACCTGATCGCTAAACTTGGTCTGCGCAAGTAATTTTTGCCGTACAAGGTTTATACAGAAATGCCTGCGCCAGTTCGCTGACGCGGGCATTTTGTCATTTGAATTCCGGATTTATGTCGAGAAGTACAGTATTCTCTACCGATATCATGTTTTAAAAGTAAAGTAGTAAAGGCGGCAACGATGTTTCCGCCGCCTGTGGTGAGGTGAACGACAGCCCCTGAAAATCTGTCGGCAATTAGAAAAGGGATACCCCATGTTTAACAAAGTTACGAAAACCTTCCAGTACGGTCAACACCAAGTGACCCTGGAAACCGGCGAAATCGCACGTCAGGCTTCCGGCGCAGTGCTGGTGTCGATCGAAGATACCGTCGTTCTGGCAACGGTGGTGGCACGCAAAGATGCCAAGCCAGGCCAGGATTTCTTCCCTTTGACGGTTGATTATGTCGAGAAAACCTATGCTGCCGGTAAAATCCCGGGCGGTTTTTTCAAGCGCGAAGGCCGTCCTTCCGAAAAAGAAACACTGACATCGCGTCTGATCGACCGTCCTATCCGTCCGCTGTTCCCGGAAGGTTACCTGAATGAAGTGCAAGTCATCATTCACGTGCTGTCGGTCAACCCTGAAATCGATCCGGACATCGCCGCCATGATCGGCGCATCGGCCGCCCTGTGCGTATCGGGCGTGCCTTTCAACGGTCCTATCGGCGCCGCGCGCGTCGGTTACGCGAATGGCCAGTACATCCTGAACCCGACCGTCCAGCAACTGAAAACGTCGGAAATGGACCTGGTTGTCGCCGGTACCGAAACGGCCGTGCTGATGGTCGAATCGGAAGCGAAACAGCTGTCCGAAGAAATCATGCTGGGCGCCGTGGTCTTCGGCCACGACCAGATGAAAGTTGTCATCGACGCGATTCACGACCTGGTGCGTGACGGCGGCAAGCCGGAAGTGGAATGGGCGCCTGCGCCGAAAAACGAAGCACTGATCGCCCGCGTCGCGCATTTCGCCAACGCCAAGATCAATGACGCGTATCAAACCAAGGACAAGCAAGAGCGTACGGCCAAGCTGAAAGCAGCGACGTCGGAAGTGATCGCCGACCTTTCGGCCGAAGCGGCTGCCGCTGGCGGCGCGTCGATTGACAGCGCTGAAGTGAACAACATCCTGTTCGATATCGAAGCGAAAATCGTGCGTACGCAAATCCTGGACGGCGAGCCACGCATCGACGGCCGCGACACGCGCACCGTGCGTCCGATCTCGATCCGCACCAGCGTGCTGCCACGCACCCACGGTTCGGCCCTGTTCACGCGCGGCGAAACGCAAGCGCTGGTCGTGGCAACGTTGGGTACCGCCCGCGACAGCCAGAAGATCGATGCGCTGATGGGCGAGTTCACCGATTCGTTCATGCTGCATTACAACATGCCTCCGTTCGCCACCGGCGAAACGGGCCGTGTCGGTACGCCGAAACGCCGCGAAATCGGCCACGGCCGCCTGGCCAAGCGCGCGCTGATCGCTGCCCTGCCGGCAGCTGAAGAGTTCAGCTACTCGGTGCGTCTGGTATCGGAAATCACGGAATCGAACGGTTCCTCGTCGATGGCTTCCGTCTGCGGCGGCTGCCTGGCACTGATGGACGCCGGCGTGCCGATGAAAGAACACGTGGCAGGTATCGCCATGGGCCTGATCAAGGAAGGCGGCAAGTTTGCCGTGCTGTCCGACATCCTGGGCGACGAAGATCACCTGGGCGACATGGACTTCAAGGTAGCCGGTACCCGCAACGGTATCACGGCGCTGCAGATGGACATCAAGATCATGGGCATCACCAAGGAAATCATGCAAGTGGCACTGGCGCAAGCCAAGGAAGGCCGCGAGCACATCCTGGGCGAAATGCAAAAAGCCATGCCGCACGTCAAAACCGAACTGTCCGATTTCGCACCGCGTCTGATCACCATCAAGATCAACCCGGAAAAAATCCGTGACGTGATCGGCAAGGGCGGCGCCGTGATTCGCGCGCTGACCGAAGAGACGGGCACCCAGATCGACATCAGCGACGAAGGCGTGGTCACCATCGCTTCCGTCGACGCTGCTGCCGGCCAGGAAGCCAAGCGCCGCATCGAAGAACTGACCGCTTCCGTCGAAGTGGGCAAGACCTACGAAGGCACTGTGCTGAAACTGCTGGACTTCGGCGCCATCGTGCAAGTCATGCCAGGCAAAGACGGCTTGCTGCACATCTCGCAGATCGCCAACGAGCGCGTCAACGCCGTGGCCGACTACCTGAAAGAAGGCCAGCTGGTTCGCGTCAAAGTGCTGGAAACGGACGACCGCGGCCGCCTGAAACTGTCGATGAAAGCTGCTGAAGGCAACGAAGCGCCAGCCGCTTAATTTCCTTCAGATTCGCCTGACTGCGGCCTCGGCCGCATGTTCAAGAACCGCCAGCGCGCAAGCCCTGGCGGTTTTTTTGCGCCTTGTTTGCGCTGTATCGAAGGTGGATGCCGGATTGTGCATCGGGCTTGATCCAGCGCGTATCGGCCGCCGCCGCGCCTTGTAGATTCGGAGGGGATTTTCCCCTGAACGAGTCTTCCAAGGAGATGCAGCATGCGCACATTCCGCGGGCTGGCCGCCGCCTTTCTGCTTGCCGTTTCACCCGGCGCCTGGGCGCAGCTGGACAACGCGCCGACGCCGGTGCCGCTGCCCATCCCCATCGCCGCCGCGTCCGCGGCCATGCCGGCGCAAGACCTCGACGCCTTGCGCGCCGTGCATGCGCGCGAAATCAATGACCTCAGCACCTTCAAGACGGCGGGCTTGCAGCGCGCAGCCATCGATCCCTATCTCGATAGTGGGCCAGGGCAGCAATTCCTGCGCGAGCTGCGCACCGCCGATCCCGCCGCGCCGGCCGAGACGATTTATGCGCGCGCGGTCGAGCAGCTCGCTTCCGGCAGCACCTTGCCCGACCTGCAAGCCATGTCGGCCGCATTGGTGAAAATCGTGCCGCATGGCCAGAATGTGTCGCCGTACTCGCCGTATTTCACCACCAGCGCGCAATTGCAGCAGGCATCCAGCCGCTGCGCCACCCTGGCCGACTGCTTCGGCTTGCCCATGAAGAGCGAGGCGCCGCTGTATGATGTGTATCAGATCATGCCCAAGGGCACTGTCAACGTGTTTGTCAGCCAGGTGGCGCCGACGCAAGAGTTGGGCGGGCTGGTGCGGCGCAAGGGTGGGGCGCAGCAGTATTTATTGCCCAACCGCAGCCTGTGGTCGGCCCCTGTGCTGATCGGTACGATCAAGAATTGAGGAGCGATGATGGATCAACAGAGCCTGCAAGCCCGCGCCGCCGAGCTGGAGCAAGTGCTGGGGCGCCTGGCGGGCGCCGATACGGAAGTGGCCGACCTGCGCAGTGCGCTCGAGCCGCTGCTGGCCCTGGCGGGCAGCGGGGCCTTGACCGCGCCGCTGGCATGGGGCGATATCCCCGGCGGGCGCTACTTTAACGAAGGCAGTCTGCGCCGCTACCCCGAGCTGGAGCAGGCATTTGCCCGCTTCCGCATCGAGGCAACGGGTGGCGACTCGCCGGCCCTGCGCAAGCTGCGCGGCGAGACTTGATTTATATATGGTATCAATTGTTGTTTATGGGTAATTGACTGTCAGTATTGCTTGACGACAAAATCTTATTCCCCGACCATGGTGCATCCCTCCCGATTTCCCCTTTTTTTATTGGATGCACCATGTTGTCCTCCCTTAAGGCGCGGCTGATCGCCATCGCCGTTTCCATCGTCGTGCTGGCCATGCTGGCCGTCGCCATCGCCAATTTCTTCACGACGCGGTCCAGCACCCTGGCTGCGCTCGACACGCAGATGCTGCAGTTGTCGCACAGCCACGCGCAAGCCATCGCCGAATGGCTGCGTTCCAAGCAAGCCGTCGTCGGCTCGCTCAAGCAGGGCGCCACGGCGGCCGACCCGCTGCCGGCCCTCAAGGCGGCCGAGCAGGCTGGCACGTTCGACATGGCGTATATCGGCTTTGCCGACAAGCACGCCGTGTTTTCGCAGGAGCGCAAGCGCGCCGCCGACTATGATCCCACGGCGCGCCCCTGGTACAAGCTGGCGTCCGAGGTGGGCGGCCCCATCATTACGGCGCCGTATATCGGCGCCAGCACGGGCAAGCTGGTGGTGACGTTTGCCGAGCCGCTGGGCGGCAAGGGCAGCGTGACGGGCGTGATGGCGGCCGACGTGATGATGGATGCGGTGGTGCAAAACGTTGCCTCGATCAAGCCGACGGCGTCCAGCTATGCCTTCCTCGTCGATGGCGGCGGCAAGATCATCGCCCACCCGGACGGCAAGCTGACCCTGAAACCTTTGGCCGAGCTGGACCCTGGCCTGAGCGCGCAGGCGCTGGCCGATATCGAAAAGAGCGGTGATGGCGCCGCCATTCGTCTGGGCGACCGTAACGGTATCTTGCATGTAAGTAAAGTGCCGGGCAGCGACTGGCTGCTGGCTACCGTGCTCGACCGCGCAGAAGCGACGCAGGCATTGAGCTCCATGCTGCGCGCCTCGGCCTTGACGGCCTTGCTGGTGCTGGCCCTGGCCGCCACGGTATTGAGCGTGCTGGTGGCGCGCGCCCTGCGCCGCCTGGGCCTGGTGCGCGATGCGATGGAAGCGATCGCCACGGGCGACGGCGACCTGACCAGCCGCCTCGACGCGGAAGGTTCGGACGAGCTGGCGCAGATCGCCAAAGCATTTAACTTGTTTGTCGAAAAGATTGCCACCGTACTGGTGCAGATCCGCAGCATCAGCACCCTGGTGCGCAGCGAGTCGGCCGATATTGCCGCCGGTAATGCCGACCTGTCTTCGCGCACGGAAGCGCAGGCGGGCGCGCTGGAAGAAACGGCCAGCTCGATGGATGAGCTGACCTCGACCGTCAAGCAGAATGCGGAAAACGCGCACGCGGCCAATGAGCTGGCCGTATCCGCCTCGGAAGTGGCGGCCAAGGGCGGCCGGGTGGTACAGCAAGTGGTCGGCACCATGGCCGGCATCCAGGAAAGCTCGCGCAAGATCGTCGACATCATCGGCGTGATCGACGGCATTGCCTTCCAGACGAATATCCTGGCCCTGAACGCGGCCGTCGAGGCGGCGCGCGCGGGCGAGCAGGGCAGGGGCTTTGCCGTGGTGGCATCCGAAGTGCGCAACCTGGCGCAACGCTCCGCCGGCGCGGCCAAGGAAATCAAGGAACTGATCGGCGATTCGGTGGAAAAAGTGGATGCGGGCGGGCGCCTCGTTAATGAAGCGGGCCAGACCATGGATCAGGTGGTGGCGTCGGTGCAGCAATTGACGACCATCATGAGCGAGATCACGGTGGCCAGCCGCGAACAGAGCGCCGGCATCGGCGAGATCAATACGGCCGTCACGCACATGGATACCATGACACAGCAAAACGCGGCCCTCGTCGAGCAAGCGGCCGCCGCCGCGGAAAGCCTGCAGGAGCAGGCCGTGGACCTGGCGCAAGCCGTCGGCATGTTCCGCCTGGGCGATGCGCCTGCTGCGGCATCCGCGCCCGTGACGCGCCTCAAGGCGACGCCAGCCGTTCGTGCCCTTGCGCCGCGTGCGCCGGTCCGCGCGCCGTCGCCGGCCAAGTCCGTCAAGGCGGCCAAGTCCGGCGCCGACGAGTGGGAAGAGTTTTAAGAAAACGCTTAGCGATCTGCGCGTTCATCCGCGTTTTTGTCAGGCCAGCCTGCCAAAAGCGCAGTTCGTCGCAATCGGCGTGTCTGCCGGGGGCGGTATGGCTATAGTCACACCATACCGCAAGCCCACTGCCAGACACCCGAGGAGATTCACATGAACGTCGCTAAAAACATGGAAGTCATCGCCGTTGCCGCCGCCATCGTGCTCGGCGCCAGCTGCTACACCATCGCCCCGGCCGCCCCGGCCCTGCAAGTGGCCAGCTCCACCGTCACCCTGGCCGCGCCAGCGGACAAGGCTGCCATGCACGTGGTGGTGGTCAAGGCCAAGCGCCTGAGCGCTACTGAAAAAGCCCGTTTCGCATAATTGATTGTCAGCAATTTTTGCTGCTGCTACAGTGGCAGTCAATGGCAATGCGCGCAAGCCCCACGAGGGTGCCGCGACACATAAAAACAAGATACCGAGGATGCTCTACATGAAAAAGACACTGCAACTGGCGCTGCTGTTCCTGGCGACGTTGGGCCTGGTGCGCGGCGCGGCCGCCGAGACCCGCCTGCTGGAAATGCGCAACGTCGACGCCCGCGTGGTGCGCGTCAAGCTCGATGGTGTGATGGAAGTACGCATTCGCCAGGGCAACGTGGCGTCCTTGAGCATCACGGCCGACAAGCGCTACATCGCCGATGTCAGCACGGCGCAAAGCGGCGATACCCTGCACATCGAAACGGAAGTGCGCGGCTTCAAGATCGGCCCTTCGTCGATCCGCGCCGACCTGGTCCTGCCGAACTTGCGCGAACTCAGTTCGGAAGGCTTCGGCAGCACGGACATCACGGGTTTCAAGGGCGAGGAACTGACCCTGTCGCTGGAAGGGGCGGGCAGCATCAAGCTGGTGGGCGACTACCGCAAGCTCAACGCCAGCCTGGGCGGCGTGGGCAGCATGCAAATATGGATAGGCAACAATGAGCGGGCCGAACTGGACTTGCAGGGCGCCGGCTCGGTGGTGCTGGGCGGACGCGGGCGCATGCTGAAAGCCAGCCTGGGCGGCCTGGGCAGCCTGAATGCGCAGCAATTCGAAGCGGACGCCGTCAACCTGGAATTGAGCGGCCTCGGCAACGCCACGGTGAACGCCCATACGAATGCCAAGCTGAACTTGAGCGGGCTCGGTTCGGTGGTGGTGTACGGCAAGCCGGTCAACCGCGATGTCACCGTCGAGGGCCTGGGCAAAGTCAGCTGGAAGTAAAAGCATCCTGCCGCAGGCCTTTGGCAGGACAAGAACAAGTAGTCAGACCACATCCCATTCCGATGAAAAAACTGATCATTACATTACTCATGCTGTTGACGATACAGCTACCCGCGCGGGCTGGCTTCGCCGAAGGCGCCAGCGCCTACAACAACAAGAATTACGCGCTAGCCTACAAGGAAATATTGCCACTAGCCAAGACTGGCAACGCCGATGCCCAGCATTTGCTGGGCTTGATGTATTACATGGGACGGGGCTTGCCGCAGGACTACAAGCAAGCCATGTTCTGGCACCGCAAGGCGGCCGAGCAGGGCAAGGCCGATGCCCAGTATGTCGTGGGCGCCATGTATTACACGGGCAACGCCGTGCTGCAGGATCATAAACAGGCCGTCGGCTGGTTCCGCAAGGCGGCCGAGCAGAACCATGCCGAGGCGCAGCAGGTGCTGGGCCTGATGTACCGCTACCACATGGGCGGTGTGCAGCAGGACAACGTCATCGCCTACATGCTGTGGAATCTGGCGGCGGCGAATGGCAACGTAAATGCGGCCGACCAGCGCGCCGCCGTAGTGCGCAAGATGACGCATGAGCAAGTCGAGGAAGGGCAAGCGCTGTCGGCGAAATGGAAGCCGGGCACGCCCTTGCCGCGCCAGTCGAAGACGGGCGGCGCCTAGGGCGGGAGGCTCCCTGCAAGGGTGGACGGCTTGGCGTACAATCGCCGTTTTCCCTTGAAAGAGTCCCGCCATGCGTGCAGTTGCCATCAGCCAGCCAGGTCCCGCCGACGTTTTGCAGATCGTCGAGTCTCCCGTTCCCGCCTTCAAAGCCGGAGAGCTGCTGATCAAGGTGCACGCGGCCGGCATCAACCGTCCCGACGTGCTGCAGCGCCTGGGCAAGTATGCGCCGCCACCCGGCGCCTCCGACTTGCCGGGCCTGGAAGTGGCGGGCGAAGTCGTCGATGGCGATTTCAGCAACACTGAATTCAAAAAAGGCGACCTCGTCTGCGCGCTGGTGCAGGGCGGCGGCTATGCCGAATACTGCGCCGCGCCCGCCGGCCAGTGCCTGCCCTTGCCCAAAGGCTTGACGGCGCTGGAAGGCGCGTCCCTGCCGGAAAATTTCTTTACCGTCTGGAGCAATGTCTTCGACCGCTGCGCGCTGGCCGATGGTGAAACCTTATTGGTGCAGGGCGGCACGTCCGGCATCGGCGTGACGGCCATTCAATTGGCTGCCGCCCTGGGTCATCGCGTCTTCGCCACGGCGGGCAGCGACGAAAAGGCGCGCGCCTGCGAGGCGCTGGGCGCCGAACGGGGCATCAATTACCGCACGGAAGATTTCGTCGCCGTCGTCAAGGAATTGACCGGTGGTAAGGGCGTTGACGTCATCCTCGACATGGTGGGCGGCGACTACCTGCCGCGCGAGATCAGCTGCCTGGCCGACGATGGCCGCATCGGCCTGATCGCCGTGCAAGGTGGCACCAAGGCGGAACTGGACCTGGGCACCTTGCTGCGCCGTCGCCTGACGGTGACGGGTTCCACCCTGCGTCCCCGTTCCATCGCCTTCAAGGCGGCCATCGCGAACCATTTGCGCGCGACCGTCTGGCCGCTGATCGAGGCGGGCAAGATCAAGCCCGTGATCTATAAAACTTTCCCGTTGGAAAAAGCCAACGAGGCGCATGCCCTGATGGAAGCGAGCACGCACGTGGGCAAGATCATGTTGCAAGTTGCCTGAAACGGGGCACTGCCTGTTTGACCGGCATCGGTGCCGGAGTTAGAATGACGGGTTATTAGAATTTAGGCTACTATGCGTCGCAAACTCGTCGTCGGAAATTGGAAAATGAACGGCAGTCGCACCTCGAACGCGGTGTTATTGTCTGAAATAGTTGCTGGCCTGGCTGCCTCTGGCGCCGCCAGCGCCGTCTGTGTGCCTGCGCCGTATCTGGCGCAGTGCCAGGCGCAATTGGCAGGCACGGCCCTTGGCTGGGGCGCGCAGGATGTGTCCGCGCATGCCAGCGGCGCTTACACGGGCGAAATCTCGACCGCCATGCTGCAGGATTTTGGCTGCGGCTATGTGGTGATCGGGCATTCCGAGCGCCGCGCCTACCATGGCGAGAGCGATGCGCAAGTGGCGGCCAAGACGGTTGCGGCGCTGGCGGCGGGCATCACGCCTATCGTCTGCATCGGCGAAACGCTGGCGCAGCGCGAAGCGGGCCAGACCGACGCGGTCGTGGCGCAGCAACTGGGCGCCGTGCTGGCGGCGATTTCCGCCGACGACGTGGCGAAACTGGTGCTGGCCTACGAGCCAGTCTGGGCCATCGGTACGGGCAAGACGGCCACGCCGCAAATGGCGCAGGACGTGCATCAGGTATTGCGCGCCCAGCTGGCGGCAAAGAATGCGGTAGCAGCGACCGGCGTGCAAATCCTGTACGGCGGCAGCATGAAGCCGGAGAACGCAAAAGAATTGATGGCGATGCCGGATATCGATGGCGGTCTGATCGGTGGAGCGGCATTGAAGGCGGCGGATTTCCTGGCGATTATTCACGCCGCTGATTGAATTACTTTAAACTAAGAATGGAATTGCAATGAACATGATGTTCAATCTGGTAGTGGTAGTACAGGTTATTTCGGCATTGTCGATTATCGCGCTGGTGTTGTTGCAGCACGGTAAGGGTGCCGACATGGGCGCCGCCTTCGGTTCGGGCGCCTCGGGCAGCCTGTTCGGTGCGACGGGTTCGTCGAACTTCATGTCGAAATCGACGGGCGTTGCCGCCGCGATCTTCTTCGGCGCCACCCTGGCCCTGTCGCTGATGGCGAATCAGCGCGCCACGACGGTCGGCGGCGGCGTGATGGATAAAGTCGTCAAGCCAGTGCCGGTCACCGGCGCGGGCGCGATCCCGACGACGGTGCCTGCGGCAGCTCCGGCTGCCAGCGCTCCGGCAGCGGCGGCACCGGTTGCCAGTACCCCGGCAGGCGCGATCCCTAAGTAATTTTTGTATGAGCTCGATACCTCATCGAGAGTAATTCTCATTACGGGCAGATTATTGCTCAATGTTTCAGCAGCGCGGCAGGAAAAAATCGTGACGCGCTGGAAGATGTAAAAATTTATCGTTTTTATCTGTGTTTTGATGCATTTGTGCATTAACTTTAGCGGCAAAGCAGAGTAGAATACGGGCCTTACCGCCGACGTGGTGAAATTGGTAGACACGCTATCTTGAGGGGGTAGTGGCGCAAGCTGTACGAGTTCGAGTCTCGTCGTCGGCACCAGAAATCAGAAGCCAGCAACGGCGCACGAGCCATGGCTCGTACAAAGTTGCTGGCTTTTTTTACGAGGATGTGTCGTTCGATCCTGGTCTTAGCTTTGATTGGGGTCGTGCGTTAGATACGCTGCAAATGATCGCAGCGTCCTCATTTAACCGATCGTTCAATATAAGCTCATCAATCGTGAACCTCGAAAATTACTTCC
Organism: Janthinobacterium sp. NKUCC06_STL; assembly: GCF_019345455.1. Taxonomy (NCBI): domain Bacteria; kingdom Pseudomonadati; phylum Pseudomonadota; class Betaproteobacteria; order Burkholderiales; family Oxalobacteraceae; genus Janthinobacterium; species Janthinobacterium sp. NKUCC06_STL. The sequence goes on along the minus strand of NZ_JAHKQY010000001.1, from coordinate 492,589 downwards.
CCGTCCTGCTGTTCATTATTATCGGCCTTGGTGTCGGTATCGCTCCCCAGCTCCTGGGGCGCCTGTTAGGCCCTAACAAGCCTGACGCAGCAAAACTCTCCCCGTACGAATGTGGCTTTGAAGCATTCGAAGACGCGCGCATGAAATTTGATGTGCGCTACTATCTGGTCGCAATCCTGTTTATTTTGTTCGATCTGGAAACGGCATTCTTTTTCCCATGGGGCGTTGCAATGCGCGACCTGGGCTGGGCCGGTTTCGTCACGATGATGGTGTTCATCGCTGAATTCGTGGTCGGATTTTGGTACATTTGGAAGAAAGGTGCCCTTGACTGGGAATAAGCCATGGCTATTGAAGGCGTATTAAGCGAAGGTTTCATCACCACCTCGGCCGACAAGCTGATCAACTGGGCGCGCACCGGGTCTATGTTCCCGATGACGTTCGGTCTGGCCTGCTGTGCGGTCGAAATGATGCATGTGGGCGCAGCCCGCTACGATATGGACCGTTTCGGCGTCGTGTTTCGTCCGTCGCCGCGTCAGTCCGACGTCATGATCGTTGCCGGCACCCTGTGCAACAAGATGGCGCCAGCCCTGCGCAAGGTCTACGACCAGATGGCGGAGCCACGCTGGGTCATCTCGATGGGTTCCTGCGCCAATGGCGGCGGGTACTACCATTACTCCTATTCCGTGGTGCGCGGTTGCGACCGCATCGTGCCCGTCGACGTGTATGTGCCTGGCTGTCCTCCGACCGCTGAAGCCTTGCTGTACGGCATCATGCAGTTGCAGAACAAGATCAAGCGTACCAGCACGATCGCACGCTAACCGGGCCGCTTCAGATTATGACAACACATTTAGAAGTATTGCAAAACGCCCTCGGCACTGCCCTGGGCGATCGCGTTAGCACGACGGTTGCACTGGGCGAAGTCACTCTGGTCGTCAAGGCCGAGGACTACCTGGCCGTGATGCTGACCCTGCGCGACGATCCGACCCTGCATTTCGAGCAAATGCTCGACCTGTGCGGCGTCGACTACTCGACCTATGGCGACGGTAGCTGGGATGGCCTGCGTTTCGCGGCCGTCTCGCACTTGCTGTCGGTCAAGCATAACTGGCGCGTGCGCGTGCGCGTGTTCGCACCGGACGACGACATGCCGCTGCTGCCCTCCGTGGTGAGCATCTGGCGCGCCGTCAACTGGTACGAGCGCGAAGCGTTCGACCTGCTGGGCATCCTCTTCGAAGGCCACAACGACTTGCGCCGCCTGCTGACCGACTACGGTTTCATCGGCCATCCGTTCCGCAAGGATTTCCCCGTCTCCGGCTATGTCGAGATGCGTTACGATCCGGAACAAAAGCGCGTGATTTACCAGCCCGTGACGATCGAGCCGCGGGAAAACGTGCCGCGCGTGATCCGCGAAGAACATTACGGGATGAAATAATGGCTGAGATTAAGAACTACACCCTGAACTTTGGGCCGCAGCATCCGGCCGCGCACGGTGTGCTGCGCCTGGTGCTGGAGATGGATGGCGAAGTCATCCAGCGCGCCGACCCGCATATCGGCCTGCTGCACCGCGCCACCGAAAAGCTGGCCGAACAGAAGACCTATCTGCAATCCGTGCCGTACATGGACCGTCTCGACTATGTGTCGATGATGTGCAATGAACATGCGTACGTGATGGCCATCGAAAAGATGCTGGGCCTGGAAGTGCCGCTGCGCGCGCAATACATCCGCGTCATGTTCGACGAGATGACGCGTATCCTGAACCACCTGATGTGGCTCGGTACCCACGCGCTCGACGTTGGCGCCATGGGCCCGTTCCTGTATTGCTTCCGCGACCGCGAAGACTTGTTCGACGCCTACGAGGCAGTGTCGGGCGCGCGCATGCACGCGGCCTACTACCGTCCGGGCGGCGTGTACCGCGACCTGCCGGACGCGATGCCGCAGCACAAGGCGTCGATCATCCGCAACGCCAAGGCCATCGGCAAACTCAATGAAAACCGCCAGGGTTCCCTGCTGGACTTCATCGAAGACTTCGCGCGCCGTTTCCCGAACTCGGTCGACGAGTACGAAACCCTGTTGACCGATAATCGAATCTGGAAGCAACGGACCGTCGGCATCGGCGTGGTTTCGCCGGAAGATGCGCTGGCCATGGGCTTTACGGGCGCCATGCTGCGCGGCTCGGGCGTGCAGTGGGATTTGCGCAAGAAACAGCCGTACGAAGTGTACGACCTGATGGACTTCGACATTCCTATCGGCACCAACGGCGATTGCTACGACCGCTACCTGGTCCGCGTGGAAGAGCTGCGCCAGTCGAACCGCATCATCAAGCAATGCGTGGAGTGGCTGCGCAACAATGAAGGTCCTGTCATGACCAGCAACCGCAAGGTGGCGCCTCCGGGCCGCGTCGACATGAAGACCAACATGGAGTCCTTGATTCACCACTTCAAGCTGTTCACGGAAGGTTTCCACGTGCCGCCAGGCGAGGCCTACAGCGCCGTGGAACATCCGAAGGGCGAGTTCGGCGTGTACCTGGTGTCCGATGGCGCCAACAAGCCGTACCGCATGAAATTGCGCGCGCCAGACTACGCCCACTTGCAGTCGCTCGACGAGATGGCGCGTGGGCACATGCTTGCCGACGCCGTGACCATCATCGGGACGCAAGACATCGTGTTCGGCAGTATTGACCGCTAAGAGGCAAAAAGTATGTTGTTATCAGAGCAATGCTATAAGAAAATTGACCGCGAGCTGGCCAAGTATCCGGCCGACCAGCGTCAGTCGGCCGTCATGGCCGCGCTGGCCCATGCCCAGGATGAACTGGGCTGGCTGGCGCCGGAAACCATGAAGGAACTGGCCGATTACATCGGCATGCCGGCGATTGCCGTGCAGGAAGTGGCCACGTTCTACAATATGTACAACGTGAAACCCGTGGGCAAGCACAAGATCACCGTGTGCACCAACCTGCCATGCGCCCTGTCGGGCGGCGTGCGCGCTGCAGACTACCTGAAGCAGAAACTGGGCATCGATTTCCGCGAAACCACCGCAGACGGCCAGTTCACCCTGGTTGAAGGCGAGTGCATGGGTGCTTGCGGCGATGCGCCTGTCTTGCTGGTCAGTAATAAAACCATGTGCAGCTGGATGTCGAACGAGAAAATCGACGCCATGCTGGAGGAACTCAAGAAATGACGTCACTCCACAACCGCCATATTGATCCATTGATCCTGAAGGATCTGGATGGCAAGAACTGGCATTTGCAAGATTATGTGAACCGCGGCGGCTACAGCGCCCTGCGGCGTATCCTGGAAGAGAAAATCACGCCGGAACAGATCATCGCCGACCTCAAGGCTTCGTCCTTGCGCGGCCGTGGCGGCGCGGGTTTCCCTACCGGCTTGAAGTGGAGCTTCATGCCGCGCCAGTTCCCGGGCCAGAAATACCTCGTCTGCAATACAGATGAAGGCGAACCGGGCACTTTCAAGGACCGCGACATCATTCGTTACAATCCCCATGCCCTGATCGAAGGCATGGCCATTGGCGCTTATGCGATGGGCATCACCGTCGGCTATAACTATATCCACGGTGAAATCTTCCAGGAATACCTGCGTTTCGAAGAAGCGCTGGAAGAGGCGCGCGCCGCCGGTTTCCTGGGCGACAAGATCATGGGCAGCGAGTTCTCGTTCCAGTTGCACGCGCACCATGGTTATGGCGCCTACATCTGCGGCGAAGAAACGGCTCTCCTGGAATCGCTGGAGGGCAAGAAAGGCCAGCCGCGCTTCAAGCCGCCTTTCCCTGCCTCGTTTGGCCTGTACGGCAAGCCGACGACGATCAACAACACGGAAACCTTCGCGGCCGTGCCATTCGTGCTGAACATTGGTCCAGAGAAATACCTGGCGATGGGCAAGCCGAACAACGGCGGTTCGAAGATATTCTCGATCTCGGGCGACGTGGAAAAACCGGGCAACTATGAAGTGCCGCTCGGCACCCCGTTTGCGACCCTGCTGGAACTGGCAGGCGGCATGCGCGGTGGCAAAAAGATCAAGGCCGTGATCCCTGGCGGTTCGTCCGCTCCGGTGATCCGCGGCGACATCATGATGCAGACCGACCTGGACTACGACTCGATCGCGAAAGCCGGTTCGATGCTCGGTTCGGGCGCCGTCATCGTGATGGACGAAACACGCTGCATGGTAAAGGCGCTGGAACGCCTGTCCTACTTCTACTTTGAAGAATCGTGCGGCCAGTGTACGCCTTGCCGTGAAGGCACAGGCTGGATGTACCGCATGGTGCACCGCATCGAGCAGGGGCAGGGTCGTCCAGACGACCTGGACATGCTCAACTCGATCGCCGACAACATCCAGGGCCGCACCATTTGCGCGCTGGGCGATGCGGCTGCCATGCCGGTACGGGCCTTCATTAAGAATTTCCGTGAAGAATTTGAATATCATATCGAGCACAAGCATTGCTTAGTGCCCGCATATATCTAAGCTGCGTCAGGTAACGATCACCATGGTTGAAATCGAAATAGACGGCAAAAAAGTCGAAGTCCCTGCTGGTAGCATGGTGATGGACGCCGCCAACAAATTGGGAACCTACATTCCGCACTTCTGCTATCACAAGAAATTGTCGATCGCAGCGAACTGCCGCATGTGCCTGGTCGAAGTGGAAAAGGCGCCCAAGCCTTTGCCCGCTTGTGCGACCCCGGTCAGTGCCGGCATGATCGTGCGCTCCGCCAGCGATAAAGCTGTGCAGGCGCAAAAGTCGGTCATGGAATTCTTGCTGATTAACCACCCGCTCGATTGCCCTATCTGCGATCAGGGCGGCGAATGCCAGTTGCAAGACTTGGCAGTGGGCTACGGCAAGAGCGAATCGCGCTACAAGGAAGACAAGCGCGTCGTCACGCCGAAGGAAGCCGGTCCGCTGGTCTCCATGCAAGAAATGTCGCGCTGCATTCAGTGCACCCGTTGCGTACGCTTTGGCCAGGAAGTGGCCGGCGTGATGGAGCTGGGCATGATCGGCCGCGGCGAACACTCGGAAATCGTGTCCTTCGTCGGCCAGTCGGTCGACTCGGAACTGTCGGGCAACATGATCGACCTGTGCCCGGTTGGCGCACTGACCTCGAAGCCGTTCCGCTACAGCGCCCGTACGTGGGAACTGTCGCGCCGCAAATCGGTCAGCCCGCATGACGGCCTCGGTACGAACCTGATCGTGCAAGTGAAAGCTGGCAAGGTCAAGCGCGTATTGCCGCTGGAAAACGAAGCCGTCAACGAGTGCTGGATCTCGGACAAGGACCGTTTCTCGTACGAAGCGCTGGACAGCGCTGAGCGCCTGACGTCCCCGATGCTGAAACAAGGCAACGAGTGGAAAGAAGTCGATTGGCAAACGGCGCTGGAATACGTGGCGCACGGTTTGAAAAACATCAAGCACGAGCATGGCGCTGATGCCATCGCCGCGCTGGCAACGCCGCATTCGACCGTCGAAGAGCTGGTACTGCTGCAAAAAGTGGCCAACGGTCTCGGTTCCGAGAACGTCGACTTCCGCCTGCGCCAGACCGACTTCGCGCTGGACGCTGGCGTCAAGCCATGGCTGGGCATGCCGATCAACGAATTTGGCCAGATCAAGCGCGCCTTCGTCATCGGTTCGTTCCTGCGCAAGGATCACCCATTGCTGGCCACGCGTTTGCGCGCGTCCGTCAAGGGCGGCGCCAAGCTGTCGATCCTGCACGCCTCGGACGATGATCAACTGATCACCATCGCCAACAAGATGATCGTGGCGCCAAGTGATTGGCTGGCGGCCTTGTCGGAAGTGGTCGTCGCTGTTGCCAAAGCCAAAGAAATCGCCGCGCCAGCCGGTTTTGAAGCGGTCACCGCTTCGGACGTGGCAGTGGCCATCGCCGCGAGCCTGATGGCTGGCGACCATGGCGCCGTGCTGCTGGGTAACGCCGCAACGCAACACCCGCAAGCGTCGCAACTGCATGCTGCCGCGCAATGGATCGCCGAACAGACGGGCGCCAAGCTCGGTTACCTGACGGAAGCGGCCAACACGGTTGGCGCGCACCTGGTCGCCAAGCCGCGCGCGAATGTGCAAGCTGCTTTTGCCGTGCCGAAAAAAGCCTACGTGCTGCTGCACGCCGAGCCGGAGCTCGATGCCGCCAATCCACAAGCGGCCCGCGCCGCCCTGGATGGCGCCGACATGGTCGTGGCCATGTCCGCCTTCAAGCACGGCATGGATTACGCCGATGTCTTGCTGCCGATCGCCCCGTTCGCTGAAACCTCGGGTACCTTCGTCAACTGCGAAGGCCGCGCGCAAAGCTTCAACGGCACCGTGAAACCGCTGGCGGAAACCCGTCCAGCCTGGAAAGTGCTGCGCGTCCTGGGCAACATCCTGGGCCTGGCCGGTTTCGACTACGACACCTCCGAAGCGATCCGCGACGAAGCGTTTGGTGCTGGCGTGACCGATCTGTCGGCACAGCTGAACAACATCGCCAAGAACGCGCCGGAAGCGGCAAGCTACGCACCGGCTTCACCAAAGCTGCAACGCATCGCCGACGTGCCGATCTACTTCGCCGACGCGCTGGTACGCCGCTCCGAACCGTTGCAACGCACGGTCGATGGCGCCGCGCCGCAAGCGCACCTGTCCCTGGCGCTGGCTGAAAAGCTGGGCATCAAGGCGGGCGACAAGGTCAAAGTGGCGCAAGGCTCCGGCAGCGCCATCCTGGTGGCGGCTATTCACGCCGGCCTGCCAGCCAATGTGGTCAAAGTGTCGGCGGCGCATGCCTCGACGGCTGGCCTGGGCGGCATGTTCGGTGACATCACAGTTGAAACAGCAGAGGGGAAAATCTGATGGCTCTGCCTGAATTTGTAAACGTCATCAACAGTACCGGCCAGGATTTGCTGGGCGCTACCTGGCCGTTCTTCTGGACCCTGATCAAGATCCTGTGCGTGCTGTTGCCGCTGATGGGCCTGGTTGCTTACGCCACCCTGTGGGAGCGCAAGCTGATCGGCTGGATCCAGATCCGCGTCGGCCCGAACCGCGTGGGTCCATTGGGCTTGCTGCAACCGATCGCCGATGCGCTGAAACTCTTGTTCAAAGAGATCATCATCCCGGCCAAGGCCGCCAAAGGCCTGTTCGTCATCGGCCCGATCATGACCATCATGCCGGCCCTGGCCGCCTGGTCGGTCGTGCCGTTCGGTCCGGAAGCCGTGCTGGCCAACGTCAACGCGGGCTTGCTGCTGCTGCTGGCGATTACCTCGATGGAAGTCTACGGCATCATCATCGCCGGCTGGGCCTCGAACTCGAAGTACTCGTTCATGGGCGCCATGCGCGCTTCGGCACAGATGATTTCGTATGAAATCCCGATGGGCTTCGTGATGGTCATCGTGCTGATGGTCTCGGGCAGCCTGAACTTCATCGACATCGTCGGCGGCCAGCAAATCGGCTACTTCGCCGACAAGGGCGTGAACTTCCTGTCGTGGAACTGGCTGCCGCTGCTGCCGATGTTCGTCATCTACATGGTGTCGGGCCTGGCAGAAGCCAACCGTCACCCGTTCGACGTCGTCGAAGGCGAGTCGGAAATCGTTGCCGGCCACATGGTCGAGTACTCGGGCATGGCCTACGCCATGTTCATGCTGGCCGAATACGCCAACATGATCCTGATCGGCGCCCTGACTTCGATCATGTTCCTCGGTGGCTGGTCCGCACCATTTGCCTTCCTCGAGTTCTGGGGTGGTTTCGGCGGCTTCTTCTGGCTGTTCGCCAAGACCTTCTTCATCGTGTCGGTGTTCATCTGGGTACGCGGTACTTTCCCACGCTACCGTTATGACCAGATCATGCGCCTCGGCTGGAAAGTGTTTATCCCGTTGACGCTGGTCTACCTGGTCTTCGTCGCTGCCTGGATGCAGACATCCTGGAATATTTGGAAGTAAGAGAGTGCATACGAATGGATAAGGTAAAAGATTTCTTCAGCAGCCTCTTGTTAGGCGAGCTGATCAAGGGCATGGCGCTGACAGGCAAGTACATGTTTTCGCGCAAGATCACGGTGCAATTCCCGGAAGAGAAGACACCGATCTCGCCGCGTTTCCGTGGCTTGCACGCGCTGCGCCGCTACCCGAACGGCGAGGAACGTTGCATCGCCTGCAAACTGTGCGAAGCGGTTTGCCCGGCGATGGCCATCACGATCGAATCGGAACAGCGTGACGACGGCTCGCGCCGCACCACGCGTTACGATATTGATTTGACCAAGTGCATCTTCTGCGGTTTCTGCGAAGAGTCCTGCCCGGTCGATTCGATCGTCGAGACGCAAATCCTGGAATACCACGGCGAGAAACGCGGGGATTTGTATTACACGAAAGAGATGTTGCTGGCCGTGGGTGATCGTTATGAAAATGACATCGCCGCTGCGCGCGCCGCCGACGCACCTTATCGCTGATGGATGCGCCGTAGCCCTTGGCTGCGGCGCGCCCCTCGTTCATCTGTACGTCTATTGGGTTTTTTATGGACTTTAAAACAATTTTGTTTTACGCCTTCGCGCTGATCTTGATTCTGGCAGCGACGCGCGTCATCACGGCCCGTAATCCGGTCCACGCAGTACTGTTCCTGGTACTGTCGTTCTTTTCCGCAGCGGGCATCTGGATGCTGCTGCAAGCTGAATTCCTGGCCATCGTGCTGGTATTGGTGTACGTCGGCGCCGTGATGGTGCTGTTCCTCTTCGTGGTCATGATGCTCGATATCAATATCGACCGCATGCGCGAAGGCTTCTGGGGCTATCTGCCTTTGTCCGTGACGGTGGGCGTGATCATCGTGCTGGAAATGGCCGCTGTCCTGTGGCACGGTTTCCGCAACTTTGCGCCTAGCATCGCTCCGGTCAACGTCAACCTGGGCGGCACCAAGGAACTGGGCCTGCTGATCTACACGGAATATGTGTTCGCCTTCGAGATCGCCGCCGTCGTGCTGCTGGTGGCCATCGTTGCCGCGGTCGCACTGACCCTGCGCAAACGCAAGGACACGAAGCACTTTGCTCCAGGCGATGCCGTGCGCGTCAAGCGCAACGACCGCCTGAAGATCATCAAGATGGACGCGGTAGTCGAGCGTCCTGCGGCTGAGCCGGAAGTTAAGGAGGCACCATGACATTATCGCTCACACATTTTCTGGTCCTGGGCGCGATCCTGTTCGCAATCTCGATCGTCGGTATTTTCCTGAACCGCAAGAACATCATCGTATTGCTGATGGCAATCGAATTGATGCTGCTGGCGGTGAATATGAATTTCATCGCGTTCTCCCATTTCATGGGCGACGCGGCCGGTCAGATCTTCGTTTTCTTCATCCTGACGGTTGCCGCCGCTGAGTCGGCTATCGGTCTGGCTATTCTGGTGGTGATGTTCCGTAATCTGGATACCATCAACGTCGAAGACCTGGACAGCCTCAAAGGCTGATGTTTTTCAGACTCGATCTCTCGAATAATAACGATTAAGGTTCATCATGGCGGGGCAACTCCTCAACCCTAACCTCCTTCTTGCCGTACCGCTGGCGCCGCTGGCCGGTGCCGCGATTGCAGGCTTGCTTGGCACCCAGTTCCTGGGTAATTTGGTCGGACGCAAGACGTCGCATACCGCGACGATCCTGGGCGTACTGATTGCGTTCATCCTGTCCGTGCAGACACTGCTGGCAGTGATGGATGGCGCGACATTCAACGGCACGATCTATAACTGGATGACGATCGGCACCCTGAAGATGGAAGTGGGCTTCCAGATCGATTCGCTGTCGGCGATGATGATGTGCGTGGTCACCTTCGTCTCCCTGATGGTGCACATCTACACGATCGGCTACATGAAGGACGACGAAGGCTACAACCGCTTCTTCGCCTACATCTCGCTGTTCACGTTCTCGATGCTGATGCTGGTCATGGCCAACAACTTCCTGCAACTGTTCTTCGGTTGGGAAGCCGTGGGCCTGGTCTCTTACCTCTTGATCGGTTTCTGGTACCAGCGTCCGACGGCCATCGTGGCCAACATGAAGGCTTTCCTGGTCAACCGCGTGGGCGACTTCGGCTTCATCCTGGGCATCGGCCTGCTGCTGGCCTACGCCGGCACCATGAACTACCAGGAAGTGTTCGCCAAGAAAGACGAACTGGCGCTGTTGAGCCTGCCAGGTACCGACTGGGCCCTGCTGACCGTGGCCTGCATCTGCCTGTTCATCGGCGCGATGGGCAAGTCGGCGCAGTTCCCGCTGCACGTGTGGCTGCCTGACTCGATGGAAGGTCCTACCCCGATCTCGGCACTGATTCACGCCGCGACGATGGTGACGGCCGGTATCTTCATGGTCTCGCGCATGTCGCCGCTGTTCGAACTGTCCGACACGGCACTGTCCTTCATCCTGGTGATCGGTTCCATCACGGCACTGTTCATGGGCTTCCTGGGCATCATCCAGAACGACATCAAGCGCGTCGTCGCTTACTCGACCTTGTCGCAGCTGGGCTACATGACCGTCGCGCTCGGTTCGTCCGCCTACTCCGTGGCCGTGTTCCACCTGATGACACACGCATTTTTCAAGGCACTGCTGTTCCTGGGCGCCGGTTCCGTCATCATCGGCATGCACCATGACCAGGATATCCGCAACATGGGTGGCCTGCGCAAATACATGCCGATCACCTGGATCACGTCACTGGTCGGTTCGCTGGCCCTGATCGGCACGCCGCTGTTCTCCGGTTTCTACTCGAAAGACAGCATCATCGAAGCCGTCGAAGCAACGCACATCTGGGGTGCTGGCTTTGCCCAGTTCGCCGTGCTGGCTGGCGTGTTCGTCACCGCCTTCTACTCGTTCCGCATGTATTTCCTCGTCTTCCACGGCAAGGAACGTTTCGGCCAGGCGCACGCGCACGGTCATGACGACCATCACGCGCCTGCGGCCAAGCATGATTCGGACGCGCACGATGAAGAAGAGGAAGACGACCACGCGCACCACGGTCTGGAACCTGGCCAGAAGCCGCATGAATCCCCATTCGTCGTGTGGTTCCCGCTGGTGATGCTGGCGATCCCGTCGCTGCTGATCGGTTACCTGACGATCGGCCCGATGCTGCATGGCGATTTCTTCAAGGGCGTGATTTTTGTGGGCGAAAACCATCCAGCAATGGAAGAGTTGTCGCATGAATTCCACGGCGCAATGGCGATGGCGATCCACGGCCTGTCGACGGCACCGTTCTGGCTGGCATTGTCCGGCGTGGTGGCAGCCTACTACTGCTACATGGTCAACCCGCGTGTACCGGCCTGGTTCTTTGCCAAGTTCCACGCGATCCACACCCTGCTGGACAACAAGTACTACATGGACAAGTTCAATGAAGTCGTGTTCGCCGGCGGTGCCCGCTTGCTGGGTAATGGCCTGTGGAACTTCGGTGACAAGAAGCTGATCGATGGCCTGCTGGTCAACGGTAGCGCCAAGGTCGTCGCCTGGCTGTCCTCGCTGTCGCGAGTGTTGCAGACCGGCTACATCTATCACTATGCATTCGTGATGATCCTGGGCGTGCTGGGCTTCCTGATCTATTTCCTGCCATTCTGGCCCGCTAAGTAAGCTGACCTGATAAAAGAATACTGAGAACCATGATGCAGTCTACGATTTCTACACTACCTCCTTACCTGAGTCTGTCGATCTGGGTGCCGATCATTTGCGGCGTCCTGATCCTGGCTCTCGGCCGTGACAGCAAAGCGGGCTTTACCCGCTGGCTGTCGCTGGCTGGCGCCGTGCTCAGCATGCTGTGCACCTTGCCGCTGATCCAGCATTTCGACAACGCCGCACACGGCATGCAATTCGTCGAAAAAGCACCGTGGATAGCAACCTTCAATATCTGGTACTCGCTGGGTATCGACGGCCTGTCCCTGTGGTTCGTGCCACTGACCGCCTTCATCACCGTCATCGTCGTCATTTCGGCCTGGCAAGTGATCGAGAAGCGCATCGCTCAGTACATGGGTTCGTTCCTGATCCTGTCGGGCCTGATGATCGGCGTGTTCTGCGCGCTGGACGGCTTGCTGTTCTACTTCTTCTTTGAAGCAACCCTGATCCCGATGTTCATCATCATCGGTATCTGGGGCGGCTCGAACCGCGTGTACGCGTCGTTCAAGTTCTTCCTGTACACCTTCTTCGGTTCGCTGCTGACCCTGGTTGCCATCATCTACCTGCGCAATGTGTCGGGCACCTTCGACATCCTGGCCTGGCATGCGTTCAAGCTGACGATGAACGAACAGATCTTCATCTTCCTGGCCTTCCTGATGGCGTTTGCCGTCAAGGTGCCGATGTTCCCCGTCCACACGTGGCTGCCTGACGTCCACGTGGAAGCGCCTACCGGTGGTTCCGCCGTGCTGGCCGCCATCATGCTGAAACTGGGCGCCTACGGCTTCCTGCGTTTCTCGTTGCCGATCACGCCGGACGCCAGCCACTACCTGTCGGGCTTCATGATCACCCTGTCGCTGATCGCCGTGATCTACATCGGTCTGGTTGCCCTGGTGCAAACCGACATGAAAAAACTGGTCGCCTATTCGTCGATCGCGCACATGGGCTTTGTGACCCTGGGCTTCTTCATGTTCAACGACATTTCGGTGCAGGGCGGTATCGTGCAGATGGTCTCGCACGGCTTCATCTCCGGCGCGATGTTCCTGTGCATCGGCGTGCTGTATGACCGCATGCATACCCGCAACATCGCCGACTACGGCGGTGTCGTGAACCGCATGCCGAAATTTGCCGCCTTCTTCGTGCTGTTCTCGATGGCCAACTGCGGTCTGCCAGCGACGTCCGGCTTCGTCGGCGAATTCATGGTGATCCTGGGCGCGGTGAAATACAACTTCTGGATCGGTCTGCTGGCTGCAACGGCACTGATCTGGGGCGCGGCGTACTCGCTGTGGATGGCCAAGCGCGTGGTGTTCGGCAAGATCAAGAACAAGCATGTGGCCGAACTGACCGACATCAACAAACGTGAATTCTTCATGCTTGCCGTGCTGGCCATCGCCGTGCTCGTGATGGGTCTGTACCCAGCCCCGTTCACCGACACGATGCAAACTTCGGTTGCTGACCTGCTGCAGCATGTCGCCACCAGCAAGTTGCCTTAAATAGAAGACCGATAACATGACTAATGCACCTAATCTGGTACCGCTGTACGCGGAAATCTTTCTGCTGATCGCCACGTCGGCGCTCTTGCTGATCGATATGTTCTTGCCTGCGGCGAAGCGTTCGATCACCTATGCGCTGTCCTTGCTGACCCTGGCCGGCTGCGCCTTGCTGACCGTGGGCGACTTCAACGCGGGCACCACCGTCTACACGTTCCATAACATGTTCGTGTCGGATCCGATGTCGCAGTTGCTGAAACTGTTCTCGTACGGCGCCGTGGCGCTGACCCTGATCTACTCGCGTGCCTATGCCACCGACCGCAACATGCTGTCGGGTAACCTGGGCGGCGAGTTCTACGTGCTGGCCCTGTTTGCACTGCTGGGCCAGATGATCATGATCTCGGCCAACAACTTCCTGATCATCTACCTGGGTCTGGAACTGATGTCGCTGTCGCTGTACGCACTGATCGCTTTGCGCCGTGACAATGCCAAGGCCACGGAAGCGGCCATGAAATACTTCATCCTGGGCGCGCTGGCTTCCGGTTTCATGTTGTACGGTATCTCGATGCTGTACGGCGCCTCCGGCACCCTGGATCTGGGCGAACTGCGCGTGGCGCTGGAAAACGGCAAGACCAACGGCACCATCATGGTCTTCGGCCTGGTCTTCCTCGTTGCCGGCCTGGCCTTCAAACTGGGCGTCGTGCCATTCCACATGTGGGTGCCTGACGTGTATCAAGGTTCGCCAACGGCCGTGACCTTGCTGCTGGGAGGCGCGCCGAAACTGGCCGCGTTTGCCATCACCCTGCGTTTGCTGGGCGAGGGCTTGCTGCCAATGGCGCATGACTGGCAGCAGATGCTGCTGGTACTGGCCGTGATGTCGCTGGCTATCGGTAACTTCACCGCCATCGCGCAAACCAACTTGAAGCGCATGCTGGCGTACTCGACTATCGCGCAAATGGGCTTCGTTCTGCTGGGTCTGTTGTCCGGTACCGTTGACGCACCGAACAACACCCTGAACGCGGCTGGCGCAGCCACCGCCTACGGCGCTTCGATGTACTACGTCATCACCTACGTGTTCACTACCCTGGGTACCTTTGGCGTGATCATGTTGCTGGCACGTAATGGTTTCGAAGCAGAAGAACTGGCCGACTTCAAGGGCCTGGGCAAACGCAGCCCGATCTTCGCGCTGGTGATGACTCTGTTCATGTTCTCGCTGGCCGGCGTGCCGCCGCTGATGGGCTTCATGGCCAAGTACTCGGTGCTGGCTTCCGTGCTGGCCACGGGCCAGCTGTGGCTGACCATCGCTGCCGTGCTGTTCTCGCTGATCGGCGCCTTCTACTACCTGCGCGTCGTGAAAATGATGTGGTTCGACGAGCCGACCGATAGCAATGCACTGGTCGTGCATGGCGACATGCGCGTCGTGCTGGCACTGAACGGCGTGTTGGTCCTGGCCCTTGGTGTGATGCCTGAGAGCATCCTGGCGGCCTGCGCTTCGGCCATCACCAAGACCCTGGCGTCCTGACCGATGGACGTCACCGTCTCGAGCTGGCTGGTGATCGCCCTGGGCATCCTGGGCGCCAACCTGCCTTTCCTGAACGAGAAGCTGTTTGCCGCCGTGCCGCTGAAAAAGGCGGCGCAAGCAGAGCAGGGCTGGCGCAAGCCGCTGGCGCTGCGCCTGCTGGAGATGGTGATTCTGTATTTCATCGTCGGCGCCGTGGCCTTCGCGCTCGAAGCGCGCATCGGCAACGGTTTCCCGCAGACGTGGGAGTTCTATGCCATCACCGGCTGTCTGTTCCTGGTGCTGGCTTTCCCGGGTTTCGTAACACGTTACCTGCGCAAACGCCGCTAGGCAACATCTCCGAAAGCGGCGCCTCTGGCGCCGTTTTTTATTGAATAAAGGAATCCCATGGATACCCAAGCCACTGATACGCAATTGATTGAAACCAAGGTCGATGGCGAGCTCGTCTACCAAGGCGGCTTCCTGCGCGTGCAGCGCGACCGTGTCGCCCTGCCTGACGGCAAGATCACGGCGCGCGAATTCGTCCTGCATCCGGGCGCCGTCGTCATCCTGCCGCTGCTCGACGATGGCACGGTGCTGATGGAACGCCAGTACCGCTATCCGCTGGACCGGGTCTTCATTGAATTCCCGGCCGGCAAGATCGACGCGGGCGAATCGCACCTGGCGTGCGCCCAGCGCGAGTTGCTGGAAGAGACGGGCTACACGGCCAGCGACTGGCAATTCGTCTCCACCATCCACAACGCCATCGCGTACTCGGATGAACACCTGGAATTGTTCCTGGCGCGCGGCCTGGTCGCCGGCGAACGCCAGCTCGACGAGGGCGAATTCCTGGAGACATTCACGGCCACCGTGCCGCAGCTGCTGGACTGGGTCAGGGATGGCACGATCACGGACGTGAAAACCGTCATCGGCATCTTCTGGCTCGACAAGATCACCAGCGGCGCCTGGCAAGCGGCTTGATACAGCGCATGCGCACGGCAATCTTCCTGCTGCTGGCGTCCGCCAGCCTGGACACCCTGGCGGCTGCGCGCACGCCGTTCCAGGTGCGCTGCGAAGACACGATCAGCAAGACGGTGTCCGTGCTGACGGCGCAGCAGAACGGCTACAGCATCGACACGCATCTGCCATACAAGGCGCTGACGGTGATGAAGGGCACGGCGCGCGCGAATACCTGGGTGCTGGGACTGACGAAGACGGATTCGCGCGTGGCCATCGCCCTGGCTGGCCCCATGCTGCAAGATCCGGCCAGCGGCTATGAATGCGTGGCGCCGCAGATCACCGTGTCCCTCACATATGCACCCGTGGTGATCTATATCGGCCGCGAGTTTGCGCCAGGCACTTGCGCGTATGATGAGATACTTGCGCACGAGCTGCGGCACATGAAAACCTATATGGAACACTTGCCGCGCGTGGAAAAAACCGTGCGCGCGGCGCTGGCCAAGCGCTTCGAGGCGCGGCCCCTGTATGCGCCCAGCGGCACGGCCAAGGCGGCGCTGGCGCGCGAGATCGACACGGGCTGGTTGCCATACGTCAAGGCCGAAATGCGCAAGGTGGAAGCCTTGCAGGCGGCCATCGATTCTCCGCAAGAATATGCGCGCCTGGGCAAGGCCTGCAAGGGCGAGATCCAGAACATCCTGACGGGCAAGACAGCGTCCGCCAACTAGACAAGGAATGGCATGACAGCAGCACCGAACACCATCCGCTACTTTGCGCTGATTCCCGCCGCCGGCGTGGGCGCGCGCATGGAAGCGGGCAGTCCCAAGCAATATTTAGCCATCGCCGGCAAACCCATGCTGCGCCACGCGCTCGACGCCTTTCTTGCCAGTCCCCTGATCGCGCACACGTATGTCGTCGTCAGCGCCGACGATGGCGTGATCGACACGGTCGTGCCGGCGCATGGCGTGACTGTACTGCGCTGCGGCGGCGCCACGCGCATGGACAGCATCCTGAATGGCTTGCACGCCTTGCACGGCAGCATCGCTGCCCACGACCAGGTGCTGGTGCACGACGCGGCGCGGCCCGGCCTGACGCCGGCGCTGATCGCAAAACTCATCACGGAGGTGGGCGACCACCCGGCCGGCGGCTTGCTGGCCTTGCCCGTGGTCGATACCGTCAAGCGGGCCGGCCCTGCCAATGTGTCAGCGCAGACGGTGCCGCGCGACGGCCTGTGGCTGGCGCAGACGCCGCAAATGTTCAGCTATGCGCTGCTGCACCAAGCCTTGTCCGAAGCGCCCGATCCGCAAGCGATCACGGACGACGCCAGCGCCGTCGAAGCGCTGGGCCTGGCGCCCAGGCTCGTCGAGGGTCATCCGCGCAACCTGAAGGTGACCTTGCCGCGCGACATACACACGGCAGAGCTGTATTTGACCCATCCTTGAATCCTGAATCGAAAGACCGCATGACGACCATCACCACTCCCGTATTGCCATTTCGCATCGGCCAAGGCTATGACTGCCACGCGCTGGTGGAAAACCGCGACCTGATCATCGGCGGCGTGAACATCCCCCATCACCTGGGCTTGCTCGGCCACTCCGACGCCGACGTGCTGCTGCACGCCATTACCGACGCCATCTTCGGCGCCGCCGCCCTGGGCGACATCGGCCGCCATTTCCCCGACACGGATGCGCAATTCAAGGGCGCCGATTCGCGCACCCTGCTGCGCGAAGCCGTGCGCCGCGTGCAGGCGACCGGTTATATCATCGGCAATATCGACGCCACCATCATCGCCCAGCGCCCGAAAATGGCGCCGCACATCGCCGCCATGTGCGCCAATGTGGCGGAAGACCTGGGCGTCGCCGTGGGGCAGGTCAACATCAAGGCCAAGACGAATGAAAAACTGGGCTACCTGGGCCGTGAAGAAGGCATCGCGGCCGAAGCCGTGGCCTTGCTGCTGCGCGCCTGATACGCCACAGACCATCGACCACTGACAGGAGAGAGCATGTTCCAGCGACGCCGTATCAGCATTGTGCTTGCATTCGCACTGACCGCCGCGCCATCGGCCTGGGCCGAACTGCAAGCCACGGGCGAGCCGCCCGCCGCGAAACAGGGCTGGAAGGCCGAGACCGTCGCGCAGGGCGTGCGCCAGCCGTGGGGCATCGCCTGGCTGGGCGAGGGGCGCGCGCTCGTCACCAGCAAGCAGGGCACTTTGCACCTGCTGAACGGCAAGAAATTCGAGGATGTGGCGCTGGAAGGCATGCCCAAGGTGTATACGGGCGGGCAGGGCGGCTTGCTCGATATCGTCATTCACCCGCAAGATGCCAGCAAGCCGAATCCACGCGTCTACATGACGGTGTCGACGGGCACGAATGACGCCAACCGCACGACCCTCGTGCGCGGCGTGTTCGACGGCAAAAAGGTGACGGGCATCCAGACCCTGTTCAAGGTCGCCACGGACAAGAGCGGCGGCCAGCACTTCGGTTCGCGCCTGCTGTGGCTGCCGGACGGCACTTTGCTGATGAGCGTGGCCGATGGCGGCAATCCGCCGTTGCGCATCAAAGACCGCCTGGCGCGCGAGCAGGCGCAAAACCTGGCCACGCACCAAGGCTCCATCCTGCGCCTGACGGACGAGGGCAAACCGGCGCCCGGCAATCCGCTGGCGGCCAAGGGCGCCTTGCCGGAAATCTGGTCGTACGGCCACCGCAACGTGCAGGGCATGGCGCTCGATCCCGTTTCCGGCCGCGTGTGGGCCACGGAACACGGCCCGTACGGCGGCGATGAGCTGAACCTGGTGGTAGCGGGCGGCAATTACGGCTGGCCCCTGCAAAGCTATGGCGCCGACTACACGACGCACGAGCCTATCGGCAAGCATGAAGTGGCGGGCATGCTCAATCCGAGCGTGGCCTGGGTGCCATCGCCAGCGCCGTCGGGCCTGGCCGTCTACACGGGCGACAAGATTGCCGCCTGGCGCGGCAGCATCTTCAGCGGTGGTCTGGCGGCCAAGGATATCCGCCGCATCGCCGTCGATGCCAGCGGCAAGGTGACGGGGCAGGACCGTCTGGCCATCGGCGCGCGCGTGCGCGACGTGCGCCAGGGGCCGGACGGCTACCTGTATGCGCTGACGGATGAAGACAACGGCCGCCTGTTGCGCATCGTGCCCCAGTAACACGGCAGGCGCCATCTTCGCTTAAGATGGCGCCTTTACTTCCTTCAAGGTGGCGGCATGGCCCGTGATACTTATGCATACCGGCACGTTGCCGTCGAATCGCGCGCGATTCATGGCAAGGTGGAAATCCGCCCAGTGCCGGGCCAGGCCTTCTCTCCCGAACTGGCCGTGCAGTGCTCGCGCCGCCTGGTCGACCTGCAACAGTACCCGCTGGGCAGCCGCTTTCTGCTCTTTGCCAAGCTGACGGACCGCCTGGGCGGCACGCCCTTTCTGTATGCGTATCACGGCGATGCGGACGTGGTCATGACGCCAGCCGAAGTGACGAAATTCCTTGGCGAATTCCGCCGCGGCCGCATTTGACATCTACGAGGCCATGCAGGCCGCGCCGGTCTTGACGCTGGCGCGCGGCTTGCCGAAAATGGCGATCGTCAGCGCGCAGCCGAGGGCGAACAGGCCACCGATGACCATCGCGCTGGACACGCCCAGCCGGTCGACGGCCATGCCTCCCAGCAAGGCGCCTGACGCCAGCGACACTTGCACGATGGCGACAAACAGCGCGCTGCTGCCTTCCATCAGTTCCGGCGCCGCCTTGAACATCCACGTCTGCACGGCGATCGGCATGGCGCCGAAACCGAAACCCCACACGGCCACCAGCAGCATGGCGGTGAGCGAATGGCTGCCGAACGCGGCCAGGGCCAGGGTGGACAAGCCCAGCACGGCGCCCGTCACCATCAGCGCGGCCCGTTCGTAGCGGCCGGCGGCCCAGCCGCCCGCGAGGTTGCCGATGAAGCCGGAAGCGCCGTAGACGAGCAGCATGGCGCTGACCGTGCCGGCCGCCAGGTGCGAGATTTGCGTGAGGAAGGGCGCGATATACGTGTAGGCGGCGAACTGGCCCGTGAAGAGCATGGCCGTGGCGATCAGGCCCAGCCTGGCCTTGCGGATGCCGAAAATCATCGGCAGCTGGCGCAAGCGGATGGCCTGCGTCGGTGGCAGCTTGGGCAAGAGCAACAACTGGCCGAGGAAGACCAGCACGGCAATGGCGCTGGCAGCGCCGAAAGCCACTCTCCATCCCACCAGTTCGCCCACCAGCGCACCGGCCGGCACGCCCGCTACCGTGCCCAGCGAAACGCCGGCGAAGATGATGGACATGGCGCGCGACGCATGCTGTGGCGCCACGAGGCGCGGGCCGATGGCGCTGCCGATGGCCCAGAAGCCGCCGACGCCGACGCCCAGCATGGCGCGGCCCAGCAGTATCCACGCATACGAGGGAGCCAGCGCCACCAGCAGGTTCGAGGCGACCAGCAGAGCCGTGAGGGCCAGCAGCACGATGCGGCGGTCCAGGCGGCCCGAGCCGACGGTGACGAAGATGGCGGCAAACGCGGCAACGATGCCGGGCGTGGTGATCATCAAGCCCGCCTGGCCCTTGCTGATGGACAGTTCGGCGGCCATGGCCGGCAGCAGGCCGACGGGCAGGAATTCGGAGGTAACGAGGGCGAAGGCGCCAATGCCGACCGACAGGACGGCCAGCCATGGCGCCACGGTGGTATCGTCGCCAGTAGCGTGGGAAGGTGTTTGCATGTGAGGTTCCTGAAAAGCCGGAAGGTTTTTAACCGGTCGGTATATAATCAGGGCAGGCAGACAGTGTTGTCAATAATTTTTTACCGAACGGTATGAAACAAGATAAAGAAGAGGCGCTAGCCAAGGCAAAAACGGGGCGGCCACGCACCTTCGACGAGGACGCGGCGCTCGATTGCGCCATGAAAGTATTCTGGGAAAAGAGCTATGAAGGCAGTTCCTTGCCGGAATTGACGAAAGCCATGGGCATGAACCGGCCCAGCCTGTATGCCGTCTTTGGCAACAAGGAACAATTGTTCCACAAGGCGCTCGAGCGCTACAGCGACACGCGCATGCGGTTTTTCGATGCGGCGCTGGAACAGCCGACGGCGCGCCAGGTGGTGGAAGCCTTGCTGACGCAATATGTCGACGCGCAAACCATGCCCGACGGGCCGCACGGCTGCATGGGCGTCAATGCGGCGCTGGCGTGCAGCGACGATGCCTTGCCGATCCGCGATGAATTGTTCGCGCGCCGGCTGCGCGGTGAAATCAAACTGCGCGACCGCTTGCGGCGTGCCAGGGAAGAGGGGGATTTGCCGCCCGATTCCTGCCCCGAGCAGCAGGCGCGCTTTGTCGTGACCCTGTCGCAGGGCATGGCCATCCAGGCGGCGGCCGGCGTCTCGCGCGAACAGTTGCAGCAGATGGTGGGTTTGCTGCTGCGCAATTGGCCCTTGTAACTACCCTGTCGGGGCGATGGTCTTGGCCAGGTCGCTGGGCGCCTTGCGCCGCCAGGCGGCCGTCAGGGCGGCGGCCAGCATGTCCAGCTCGGCGTCCGCCAGACGCACCGTGATGCCGGCCAGGCGTTCGCCCCACCACAGCTTTTCGCAGCCCGATGGCGTGATGACGGTGGCGATATGCGCCGCTTCCGCATCGAGCAGTACGTTGATGTGCTCGTCATCGGGCAGGGTGGCGAAGATCTTCCCGCCCACGCGGAAGGCCGGACGGTCGTGGTGTTCTTCCTCGGTGGTGTCGGGAAACGACAGTGCCAGATAGCGTAGTTCTTCCAGGTCGACCATTCCTCTTTCCCCCTGTTCGGATAGATAGCAGCGTGACTACATTTTGCCATGCTGTTTCGCCCCGTGGTGCAGCGGCATGCGAAAAGAAATGCGCAAGATGCGACACTGGCGCGCGCGTTTGTGGCGCTAGCGCGACAGGTCCGGCTGGCGCGCGAGGGGCACAATGCCCTTGCAGGCAGGATTGCCCAGCCTGTTTTGGCGTGCTTGCCATAAAAGTATCTTGCATGACTAAAAGAAAAATACTTTTCCTCTAGGGAATTTAAGATAGAATAGATTCAACGTTTCACCTGACCCGTCAATTGTCTGGTTTTGTCCCGGGAACCCGAACCCTTTCCAGGACGCTTGCAGTGCCGCCATGGCACGCCGCAAGTCCGCGCTGTTTTGCGGAAGCCACGTCCCCGGCCGCTCATCCTTGCACTTCCCGCGCTACGCCGACACGCCTCAATGCAGCGTGTATTCAGCTCAAGCGCCTTCACGCCTGTTGCGCCCGTTGAATACTTACTGACTGGATACTTATCATGAAAAACTTGCCTAAAATCGCCCTGTCCCTGATCGTTGCTGGTGTGTTTACCCATGCGAACGCCAGTACCATCACCGTGTCCACCGGCTACTCGAATGCCGGCGCGCAAGCTTCCGCCGCCGCTTACCAGTCCGTGGTGAATGCCGCCGTGGCCACGCCGGGCGCCGGCTATGGCACGACGACGATCGCCAGCTATAACAACTTCACGAACAGCAGCCTGTTCGGCAGCGGTTCGAACGTCGCCTTCAAGTCGGTGATCAATTTTGGTGTCAGCGCAGCCGACGCGGGCGCCTGGAGCTTCCGCAGCGGCGTCGATTTCGGCAAGGGCGGGGCTCTGTTCCTCGACGGCGTGGCGCTGGATTTCAAAAGCAGCGACTTGTGGTGGGCTGGTAATTACAATAACAGCAGCCAGTTCCTCGGCGGTTCGGGCACATTGTCGGCCGGCAACCACACCTTGAGCATCTTTGGCCTGGAAAACTGCTGCGATGGCGGCCAGCAAGTTCAGTTCAAGGCGGGCAACAACAATTTCGCCAGCTTTTCCAGCACCGATGGCCTGGTGTCGGCCGTGCCGGAACCGACCATCTACGCCATGCTGCTGATCGGCCTGGGCCTGCTGGGTTTTACGGCGCGCCGCAAGCAGGATGACAAATTCTAAGCGCCCGTTTTAACAGTACTACTCTGCGCGCCTCAAGGCGCACGTAAAAAAGCCCGCCGGTCTGCCAGGACACGGCGGGCTTTTTGCATGACGGCGGCTCAATCGCCGCTGTCTTCGTCTTCGTCGGCGCCCTTGGCCGCCTTGCCCCGCTCGGCGTCGACGGCGCGCTGCAGGCCGGCCGCGTCGCGGAAGAAGGCTTCCATCGTACTGTCCGGGCTGACACGCAGAACCGGAGGGTAAATGACCGACATGTATGTCTCGTCGGCCAGGCGGCCGCTGATCTGCAGGTTGCTCAGCAGGATCAGGGTCGAGCCAATGATCGCCAGCACGACGGCGACGAGGCCGAAGCGGCGCGGATGCTGCGGCTTGATCGTGCACAAATGGTAGTAGATCATGACGCAGATGATGACGATGAACATGTGCCGTCCGTAGCGCGTCAGCGCTTCCAGTGACAGCGCATACGCCGCCACGTTGCTGCCCAGTTCCCACACTTCCATGGCCAGCAAGCCGCAGCCGATGATGAACAGGTGGCGGCCGAAGCGCGCCACATGGCCGAACAGCCGGTTTGCCACGGCCCAGACCGACGCCCACACGAGGCCGCCGGCCAGCGCGTAGGCGATGATCATCAGGTAGGAAATCGGCTCGAAGGCATCCGCATCACTGAGCCAGTTGCTGAAGGCGGCCGAGG
The DNA here is from genome assembly GCF_019345455.1 of Janthinobacterium sp. NKUCC06_STL. NCBI lineage: Bacteria > Pseudomonadati > Pseudomonadota > Betaproteobacteria > Burkholderiales > Oxalobacteraceae > Janthinobacterium > Janthinobacterium sp. NKUCC06_STL. The sequence goes on along the minus strand of NZ_JAHKQY010000001.1, from coordinate 469,408 downwards.
CGCCGATCATGGCCAGGCCGGCGACGGCCGGGCGCAAGCCTTCCCAGTCGTGCCGGGTCGTGTCGCCCAGTTCGGGCGCCACCGGATGATCGCTGGCGCGCACGCGCAGGCGCGTGTGGCCGAGGCGCACGATACTGTTGCCGCTCATGGCCACTTGCAGTTGCCGCTGTCCCCGGTGGATCACGCCATTCTGGCTGCCCAGGTCGCGCAGCAGCAGGCCGCCGTCGCCGTCGTCCTCGACGATGGCGTGCGCGGCCGCCGTATGCGCGTCGTCGAGGATGAAGTCGTTGTCGTAGCCGCGGCCGATGCGGATCGGCAGGGACTCGATCCGCTGGCGCTGCTGCACTTCGCCATTCTCGGCGAGGATTTCGATAAAGTATGGTGCTTTCATGGCTTGCGGCTGCTGGTGGTGGAGGGCGCGCGCGACAGCGCTTCGAGGAAGGTGCGCGTGACGCGCATGCCGTTGGCGTAGGACACGCCGCGCGCGTCGATGCGGCTTTGCAGGCTCATCAGTGGCTCATCGGTGCTGGCGGCCAGCAGGGCAAAGTCGTACAGTCCCGTAAATTTGCGGTAGGCGCGCACGCACAGCACGGCGCGCAGGGGCAGGGTTTTGTTCTTGACGAACTGTTCGGTGCATTGCGGCCCGGTCAGGTTCACGCTCTTGTAGCTGCCGAAACTTTCATTCTTGAACGACGCGCTGGCCAGCTCGGAAAAGCGCAGGGCGCCCAGTTCGCTGCTGCGCAAAAATTCGTGGCGCATCGACACTTGCCCCGTTTGCAGGGCGCCGGAAATGAAGATGGCCGATTCCATGGCGCAGCTGGTGTTGTCGAGCATATAGGGCTTGTCGGACTTGACGTTGGAGCGGCCCCAGCAGCGCATCTGGTCGGACTCGCGCACGGGCACGCGGTACGGCCCCATGGCTTTCAGGCTCAAGGGCGTGTCGAGCAGGCGCGCCAGCATGACTTCCTGGTGCGCCAGCAGTTGCGCCGTCACCAGCGGCTTGAAGTCTTTCGGCGGCTTGCCTTGCTGCGCCACCTTGGCCAGCAATTGCTGGGCATAGCGGGCCGGCACGAGGAAACTGACGAGTTCGCCATCGAGGCGTTTCGAGACATTGATGCCGGCCACGTCGCCATTCGCCGTGACGCTGGGGCCGCCGCTCATGCCGGAATTGATCGGCCCTGTAAACATCAGCTGGTCGTAAAAGCTGCGCGTGACGACGCCGTTGTACGAGCCTTCCGAAATGGCGAAGCCCAGGTCCAGCGGATTGCCCATCGAATACAGATACTGGCCCTGGGTCAGCGGCGCCAGCGGCTCCGGCATCTTGAAGAAACCCGTGCCGTGGCGGTTCACGCGCAATACCGCCAGGTCGTGCAGCACGTCGACGGCCAGCAATTCCACATTGCCGCGCTGGCCGCTCGTGTCGACCCACTCGCCCACGTAGGTATCGGGGTCGAGCGCGAACTGGGACACCACGTGATAGTTGCTGACCACCAGGTCGCCCGTGCCGATCAAGAAGCCCGAGCCGACGGACGATTGCGTGCGGCCGTTTTTCAGCAGCACGCGCACTTGCAGGATGTCGGCGCGCGCGGCCGTGTACAGCTTTTGCGCGGCCGACGAGGGCGGCGGCAAGGCAGCATGTTCGGTGGCGGTGGGCGCGGCGGTGGCCGGCGGCGGTTTGATGGGGGGAGTCGAGGCGGTGGGGGCCGCGGCTGGCGCAGGTACCGGGGCCGCGTGTGCGCCTGCCGCAGCGCACAGGCTGGCCAGCAGGAAGGCGTAGTCAGATAATTTCATGCATCCTTTGTGCGTGAGCCGGAGTGAGGCCGGTGCCCGGGTGACACGCCGTTCCGCGCCAGCCCGGGGGACTACAGGGCGCCGTCTTCCAGCGCCGGCGCCGTTTCCGGCGTCATCATGTGACCGAGCTTGCTTTGCTTGGTATTCAGGTAGTGCTGATTGAAGGCGTTGCGGTTGACCAGCAGCGGCACCCGTTCGGCCACCGTGATGCCCAGCGCTTCCATGGCGGCGATCTTGCGCGGATTGTTCGTCATCAGGCGCAGGCTGTGGATGCCAAATTGCGCGAACATGGGTTTGCACAAGGTGTAGTTGCGCGCGTCGGCCTTGAAGCCCAGCTGTTCATTTGCCTGCACCGTGTCGGCGCCCGCTTCCTGCAGGCGGTAGGCGCGGATCTTGTTGATCAGGCCGATGCCGCGTCCTTCCTGGCGCAGGTACAGCAAGATGCCGCGGCCTTCCTCGGCGATGCGTTTCAGGGCGCCCTCGAGCTGCGCGCCGCAGTCGCAGCGCTGCGAAAACAGCACGTCGCCCGTCAGGCACTCGGAATGCACGCGCGCCAGCACCGGTTCGCCGTTGCCGACATCGCCCAGCACCATGGCCAGGTGTTCCTTGCCCGTCGCGTGCTCGACAAAGGCGTGCAGGGTGAACTGGGCCCACGGCGTCGGCAGTGCGCAGGAAGTCGTGTAATCCAATTCGCCTGTCGCCAGGAGGTCTGCGCCGCTTTGCATGGTTGTGCTCATATAAGTAATTATCAAAAATAAAAGGCGCGCGACACCACTCCGGTGCCGGCGCGCCTTGCCATCATACCAAAAAGCAGGGAAACGTTTTCCCTGGCTGCCATTCGGTCGTTGCAATGTCTGGTGATAAACCTTACTTAGGGGCACTTCCTCCTTTTACAAGGTGCATTGCTGGCTTTGCCTGGCGGATGCCGCCGCCAGGCACGGTCCATCAGCTGCCGATGCGTCCGCCGTCGTTCTTGGTGATCACGATGGTGGCCGAGCGGGGGCGCTTGCCGGCGCCATAACCGGCGTTGGCCGGCCACTGGCTCGTGTATTTGGACGGATCGCCGATATTTGCCAGCTTGGTGTTTTCGCCCGGATGCTGGATGTTGATGAACATGGTCTTGCCATCGGGCGTTTCACTGATGCCCGTGATTTCCGAGCCGACCGGCCCCACCAGGAAGCGCTTGAGCGTGTCGGCCGTGGGTTTCTTGCCGATGAAGGTGTCGACGGCCAGGCTGCCGCCGGCCGCCGTCGCGTAGTTCAGGGTCGACTTGGCGCCGTCGCCGACCTTGCCGGGAATGGCCGCCAGCATCATGCAGTTGGTCACGTCCGTGTACGCGCCATCGTCCGTCTGGATCCAGCAGATGCCCGTGTAGGGACTGAAGGCCAGGCCGTCCGGGCTCGAGAAATCCTGGTCGGCCGTCAGGTTCGACAGGTTGATCTTGCTGGCGTCGGCGCCGCTCTCGGCGCCAAACAGGTAGACGTCCCACGTAAAGCTGGTGGCCGCGGCCGCGCCCGTGCCTTCCTTGAAGCGGATGATGTGGCCGTTCGGATTGCCGTTTTGCGCGCTGCTGCCCTTCATGTCCGTGTAGGCGCGCGGGTTGGCGCTGTCCGGCGCCAGCTGCGACGAGCCGCTCGGATTGACGGTGCGGTTCGAATTGTTGGTCAGCGTGTAATAGATCTCGCCATTCGCCGGGTTGACCGAGCACCATTCCGGACGGTCCATTTTGGTCGCGCCCACGGCGTCGGCCGCCAGGCGGGCATTCACCAGCACGTCGGCCAGGTCGGCGAACTTGTAGGCGCTGTAGGCCTGGATCTGCGCGTTCGACATGGCCAGCTCGATCCACTGGCCCGTGCCGTCGGCGGCCAGCTTGGCCACGTACAGCTTGCCCGAATCGAGGTATTTGTCGCCGGTGGCGATACGGTCAGCCGGGTTCGCATCGGCGGCGGCCCAGACGGCCGTCGTGACGAATTTGTAGATGTACTCGTTGCGCGAATCGTCGCCCATGTACACGGCCAACTGCTGGCCCACGGCCGGCACGCTGAAGGCGGCGCTTTCGTGCGCGTAGCGGCCCAGCGCCGTGCGCTTGCGGATGGCTTTGGTTTTGTCGTACGGGTCCATCTCGACGATGTAGCCCATGCCGTTCAATTCATTGCGGTAGTCGTCGCTGCCGTTGGTCGACGCGCCGATCTTGCTCAGATTCCAGCGCGCGTACTTGTCGTCGCTGCCGCCCGTTTCCCAGCCGTGGCGCGAGGCGCCGCCCTGGCTACGGCCATAGCGGTTCAGCGACACGACGGATTTGTCGCCGCGCGCCGCATTGTCGGTGGCCGAGCGGGTGAAGTAGCCGGCCCAGTTTTCTTCGCCGGACAGGTAGCTGCCCCAAGGCGACTTGCCCGTGCCGCAATTGTTGATGGTGCCGCGCGTCTTGGTGCCGGTCGGCGAATACTTGGTCACCACAAGGGCGTTGCCGCGCACGGGGCCGGCAAGCTCGATGTCCGTCAGCGGCGTGACGCGGCGGTTGAAGGCGGAATCGTTGACGGTGGCCCAGGCGCTGCCCGTCTTTTTGACTTCCACCACGCTCAGGCCGTGGACGGCCACTTCCTTGTCGACTTCGGCGGCAGGGCGGGGCAGCGAGGTGGTGCCGCCATTGACGTGCAGGAAGTGCGAGGACAGTGTTTCGTCCGTGGTCGCTTCGTGGTTCATCGCCAGCAAGCCCCGTTCGGCGCCGGACGCCAGCGGCGCACCGGCGGCGGACAGGCCGTAGTATTCCATGCCGTCGTGGTGGTCGCCGGCGCGGTTGTCGAAATCGGTGTCGCTGCCGTCATTCTTGTACGCTGGCGTGGCCGCGCGCAGCGAGTCGCCCAGCGCATACAGGGCCGTGGCCGTGTAGCCGGCTGGTACCGACACGACGTCGGCCAGGCTTTTCGGCACGGCCGTGAAGGCCAGCAGTTTTTCGGGTGTTGGCGTCGGCGTGACGGCGATGGCGTCGCTGCCGCCACCGCAGGCGGACAGGCCCATCGAACCCATGACGGCGGTAGCGGCCGTGACGGCGCTGCCGCGCAGCCAGTTGCGGCGGCTCAGGCGGGCGTTCAGGATGCTGTTGAAATGGTTGTCGTGGGACGCGTTGCTGTCAATGTCGTTCAGATCGGTGGCGCTGATGGCCAGATCGTTGGGCTTGTTCATGGGCTGCGATGTCCTGTGGTTGCGTGATTTAAAGGCAACCGGATGATAATCAGCTAATGTGACAGCGCCATGTCAGCCTGATGACAAAACAATGACAGGCCGCCGGCCGGGCGGGCCGCGTCAATGACGGGCCCGCCCGGTCAGGCAGCCTTGGTCTTACCTGGCCTGGCGAAAACCGCGTTCCACCAGCAAGAGCATGCCGCCGAAGATGGACAGGTTCTTCAGGAAGTTCGTCAGCTGGTCCTGGAAGTGGGCCGCATCGGCGCTCCAGAAGGCGTGGAAGATTAGCGTCGTCGGGATCAGGAACAGCGCCAGGGCCAGCGCCGCCCAGCGCGCCTGCCAGCCCGTGATCAAGAGCAGGCCGCCGCCCACTTCCAGCACGATCACGCCGACCAGCAAGATATTGGCGATGGGCAAGCCCTGGCTGGCCATGTAGCCGGCCACACCGGCAAAACCGCCGATTTTCAGCAAGCCCGAGACAAAGAACAGCACGCCAAGGGCGGCACGACCGAGGGGGAACAATACGTTGCTTCTGTTTTCCATGATTTTCTCTTTCGTTGTATTTATCAATTATTTAGGCAGGTCGAAGAGCAGGAATTCCGCATCTTCCGGCTGAGTGATGATCACGGCCGCTTCCTGCGTCAATTTCAGCGCATCGCCCGCTTTCAAGGGCGTGCCGTTGACAACCAGGCTGCCGCGGATCAGATGCACATAGGCGAGGCGGCCTTCGTCGAGCGCATGTTCGGCCTGTTCGCCCTCCTGCAGGATGCTGGCGTAGATGGCCGCATCCTGGTGGATCAGCACGGAACCCTGGCGGCCGTCGGAGGAGGCGATCAAACGCAGCTTGCCCCGTTTGCTGTCCGGCGTGAAGTGTTTCTCTTCATAGCTGGGGGGGATACCCGTCACGTTCGGCTGGATCCAGATCTGCAGGAAGTGCAAGCCATCCGTTGCCGAGTGGTTGAACTCGCTGTGGCGCACGCCGCTGCCGGCGCTCATGCGCTGCACATCGCCGTAGTGCAGGACGGAACCGGTGCCCATGCTGTCCTTGTGTTCCAGTGCGCCGTCGAGCACATACGAAATGATTTCCATGTCGCGGTGGCCGTGCGTGCCGAAACCCTGGCCAGGCGTGACCCGGTCTTCATTGATCACCAGCAGGGGGCCAAAGCCCATGTGCAGCGGATCGTGGTAGCTGCCGAAGGAAAAGCTGTGGTGGGAATTGAGCCAGCCGTGGTTGGCGGCGCCGCGTTCTTCGCTATGACGAATCTGTAACATGGTGGACTCCGTTTCTATAAGTTAATGTGCGATAATTTCGAAGAACCGTTGCCTGGCGCTGTGCCGTGGCCTCTGCCATTCGCTGTACGATGAACAAAGTATAGACCCCTGTTTCGAGAAAGAAAAACGGAAAATCTTGCGACCTATGATCGAAAAAATCGAATGTTAAGACTGAGCCTGGAAGCCCTGCAAATCGTTGACGCCATCGACCGCCGCGGATCGTTCTCGTCGGCCGGCAAGGAGTTGCATAAAGTCCCGTCCACCATTTCCTATACGGTGGCCAAGCTGGAAGACGACCTGGGCGTGCAGGTATTCCAGCGCAATGGCCCGAAAGTCATGCTGACGGCAGCCGGCCAGGAATTGCTGAAAGAGGGACGTTATCTGTTGAAGGCGGCGCAGGATCTCGAGCACCGCGTGCGCAGGGTGGCATCCGGCTGGGAAACGGAATTGTCCATCGGCATCGATTCCATGTTTTCCGCCGTGGCCCTGGCCGACGACGTGCGCGCCTTTTACGACGTGGCGCAGCAGACGCGCCTGCGCCTGTCGCAAGACACGCTGTCGGGCACGTGGGAAGCGCTGCTGGACCGGCGCGCCGACTTGCTGGTGGGCGCGCCCGGTGACGGGCCGGCCGGCGGCGGCTATATCGCGCAGCCGATCGGCATGCTCGACTTCGTCTTCACCGTGGCGCCCACGCACCCGCTGGCCCAGGTGCAGGAACCGTTGTCGCGCGGCCACCTGCAGCAGCACCGGGCCGTGGTGGTGGCCGATTCGGCGCGCCAGATGGCGCCGCGCACGGTGGGCTTGCTGCTGGGGCAGGATGCCTTGAGCGTGCCGAACATGCAGGTCAAGTTCGATTACCAGGTGCTGGGGCTGGGCTTTGGTTTCCTGCCGGGGCCGTGCGCGCGGGCCGCCATCGCGCGCGGCTTGCTGGTGGAAAAGGCCGTGGAAGAACCGAAACCGTCGGAAACGTTTTACCTGGCCTGGCGCGTGGGCGAGGACGGCGCCGCATTGCGCTGGTGGATGGCGCGCATGCGCGAACCGGATGTGTTTGCACGTCTGGCGCAGCATCTGCCGGGCCATTCGGCGTAGGTCTTAAAATGTTGACATACGCCAACATTTTTAAGTTACCATATTCGCAGTATTGCAATTGTATTTCTTGCCCGACCTCCACGCCCCACAGTGGGATTTTGATGATTACACACACCGCAGCGCCCCTGATATCTTCCCCTGACCTGGCCCACGAGTGGGGTTGCCATGCTTGAGGCGAAGGTTGCGCTGTGCCTGCGCCTGGCCCAGGATGCCCGTGAACAGGCTGGGCCGCAGCAGGCCGCCACCCTGGCGCGGCTGGAGGAGGAACTGGAGCGGCTGCGCGGCGCCAGCCGCCCCGTGGTGCGCGTGGCGCCCCCCGACGCCTTGCTGGAAATCGATCCCGACGGCTTTTTGATCGGCTGGAACCATGGCGCCGAACAGATGTTCGGCTATTCCGAACTGGAAGCGCTGGGCCAGCACATCCTGTTCCTGTATCCGGAAGACGACGCGGAAGCGAGCGTGCTGGAGTTGCATTTCACGCAGGGCGACGTGGCCACCGATGTGCGCCGGCGCAAGAAGTCGGGCATGGTGACGTGGTTGCGCATGCACCGCCACGTGATCCACGACCAGGCCGGCAAGGCCTGCGGCATGGCCGTGCGCCTGTCTGCCATGAGCGAGCCGCTGTCCGACGTGGACAAGGTGAGGTTGCACGCGCGCATCATCGAAGACAGCGAGCAAGCCGTGCTGATCACGGACGCGGAAGAGCGCATCGTCTCCATCAACAGTTCGTTTTCCCGCATCACCGGCTATTCGCCGGCCGAAGCCATCGGCCGCACGCCGGATTTGCTGCGCTCGGGCGTGCACGACCCGGATTTCCGCGCCAAGGTGCGCGCCGCCATGCGCGGGCACGGCTCCTGGCGCGGCGAAATCATCGGCAAGCGCAAGAATGGCGAACTGTTCCCGCAAGACGTCACCATCAGCGTCGTGCGCGACGAATTCGGCGAAATCAGCCACGTGTTTTCCCTGTTTTCCGATATCTCGGTGCACAAGGATGCCGAGGCGCGCATGCAGCGCATGGCCAACTACGACAGCCTGACGGGCTTGCCCAACCGCTGCCTGCTCAATCAATTGGTCGACCAGGGTCTGGCCGAAGCGAAACGCCAGGGCACGCATGGCGCGCTGATGGTCATCGACATCAGCCGCATCGGTTCCATCAGCGACACCCTGGGCCATGAAGTGGGCGACCAGCTGGTGATCGCCATCGGCCAGCTGTTCCGTGGCGCCCTGCGCGACGCCGACATCCTGGCGCGCGTCGACAACAGCAAGTTCGTCGTGGCGTTGTTGCATATCGAAAAGCGCGAACACGCGGCGAATGTGGCGCAAAAGCTGCTCAACCTGCTCGAGGCGCCGATCAATATCGATGCGCACGCGCTGCACGTGGGTGCCAGCATCGGCATCACCGTGTATCCGGAAGACGGCCTGGAAGCGCCGGCCCTGTTCCGCTTTGCCGACGTGGCCGTGGCCAAGGCGGGGCAGACGATCGAATCGACCTTCCTGTTTTACCGCGAAGACATGAACCGCCGGGCCAAGGAGCATTTGCGCCTGGAAAGCGAAATGCGGCTGGCCCTGGGCGACAAGGAGCTGGAATTGCATTACCAGCCGAAAGTGAGCCTGGCCAGCGGGCGCATCGTCGGCGCGGAAGCCTTGCTGCGCTGGAAGCATCCGATGCGCGGCATGGTCTCGCCCGGCCTCTTCATCCCCGTTGCCGAGGAAACCAGTTTGATCCTGGAACTGGGCACGTGGGTGCTGGACGAGGCCTGCCGCCAGATCCGCAACTGGGAAGACCGTGGCCTGCACATGCCGGCCATCGCCGTCAACCTGTCGGCGCGCCAGTTCGATGAACAGTTGCCGGCGCGCATAGCGGCCGTGCTGGAACGCTACGGCGTGCGGCCCGACCAGATCATGCTGGAAATCACGGAAAGCCTGCTGATGCGCGGCGCCGACAAGGTGATCGACATCATGAACCAGCTGGTGGCCATGGGCCTGGCGCTGGCGCTGGACGACTTCGGCACCGGCTATTCCAGCCTCGCCTACCTGAAAAAATTCCCCATCAGTACCTTGAAAATCGACCGCTCGTTTGTCATCGGCTTGCCGTTCGAGGAAAACGATTGCGCCATCGCCCGCGCCATCGTCACCATGGCGCAGCAGCTGCGCCAGGAAATCGTCGCCGAAGGGGTGGAAACGGCCGAGCAGATGCGCTTCTTGCGCGAACTCGGCTGCGACCAGTTGCAAGGTTATCTGTTCAGCCCGGCCGTGACGGCGGCCGAGTTTGAGCTGATGCTCGACGAAGGCCGGCAGTTGCGGCTGGAAGAGCTGGCCTGAGCCAGCGATTGTCAGACGGTTAGTCGTCCACGGAAACCCCGGCTCGCATAATACGATTCGGCGCCATTGTGGTAGACGAAGACCTGTTCATAGCGGCGGTCGCAAAACAGGGCGCCGCCCAGCGCGCGGATGCTGTCCGGCGTCGCGATCCAGCTTGACGTTTTCCGGTCGAATGGTTCCAGTTCCTGCAACTGGCGGTACTGCGTTTCCGTCAGCAGTGTGACCCCCATCGCCTGCGCCATGGCCATGGCGCTGCCGGCCGGCTTGTTGGCCTTGCGCGCGGCCAGGGCATCAGCATCGAAACATAGGCTGCGCCGGCCGAGCGGACTTTCTGCCGAACAATCGCAAAACGTGACGGCGCCCGTGTCGCCGGCGTGCCCGATGACATCCGGTTCACCGCCCGTGTCTTCCATTTGCTGCAAGACCGCCAGGCTGGTGGGAGCGGCGTTCAGCCGCGCCAGCACCTTGTCCCACGTCCATTGCGGATGGCGATGCATGTGCTGGCTGAAGCGGGTTTGCAAGGTGTGGATCAAGGCCTCATGCATGACGTGGCTCCCTGAAGTTTCAACGATAGGGTCGATTATAAGACGCGATGTGTGTCGGCGGCGCTCACCCCAGCCTGACCTTTTCCAGCAGGTAATCGAGCATCACGCGCACCCTGGCTGGCACTTGCAGGCCTGGTCCGACGAAGACGGCGTGCACGAGTTCCCTGTCGCCGGGATTGTAGTCCTGCAGCACTTCTATTAACTGACCTTGCGCAATGTCGCGCAGCACGTGCTGGCGTGAAAAGCGTCCCAGTCCCATGCCTGCCAGCACCAGCTGGCGCATGCTTTCGCCATCGCTGACGCAGGTATTGCCCTGCGGCGCCACTTGCACGGTGTTGCCCGCTGCATCGAGAAAGGGCCAGGTTTCGTTCTGGCAGCGGAAGTTGAAGGCCAATAAATTGTGTCCGGATAATTCTTGCGGCGTGCGCGGCAGGCCGTGCCGCGCCGCGTAGGCGGGCGAGGCCACCACGACCATCGCGTCTTCACCGAGTTTGCGCGCCACCAGGTTCGATTCCTTCAGCTTGCCCGTGCGGATGGCGATGTCGGTGCGGTCTTCCAGCAAGTCGACGATGGCGTCGCTGACGACGACGTCAAGCACGATGTCGGGATAGCGCTGCGCAAACTCGGGCAGGATGGGCAGCAGATGGCGCACGCCGAAGGGCACGAAACAGTTGATGCGCAAGCGTCCGCACGGCGCCGCACCTTGCGCCGCTTCGCGCTCGGCGCCGTCGATATCGTCGAGGATGCGCTTGCACTGCACGAAGAAGGCGTCGCCCTCGGGCGTCGTGTGCAGCTGGCGCGTGCTGCGCTGGAGCAAGCGGGTGCCCAGCCGCGCTTCCAGGCGGTTGACGAGTTTGCTGACGGCCGACGGCGTCAAGGCCAGACGGCGCGCGGCGGCGGAAAAGGCGCCCGTTTCCACCACGGCCACAAACACGGCCATCTCGAACGCGCGATTGATATCTTGCCTGGCCATTATTGAATCCATTTCACAGGTGTTTCCATTATTGGAGTCTATATCAAAAGCGTTTGCATCGATACACTGGCTGGCTTGAACTCTGCCGGAGAAATACCATGACCACCGCAAGCCCTGTTTCCACTTCAGCCAGCACCATGCCGCCCGGCGTGCTGGCGCTGGCCGTCGGCGCCTTTGCCATCGGCGTCACTGAATTCATCGTCGTCGGCATCCTGCCCACCATCGCGAAAGATTTGCAGATTTCCATCGAATCGGCCGGCTCGCTGGTCAGCCTGTATGCGCTGGCGCTGGCCATCGGCACGCCGCTGCTGGTGCTGCTGATGTCGCGCCTGCCGCGCAAGGCTGCCCTGCTGGGGCTGATGAGCGTGTTCCTGGCAGGTAACCTGCTGGCCGCCTTTTCCCACACGTTCGAACTGTTGCTGGTGGGGCGAGTCATCACGGCCGTGGCGCACGGCACCTACTTTGCCATCGGCGCCACCGTGGCGGCCAGCCTGGTCAGCAAGGAACAGGCGGGCAGGGCGATTTCCGTCATGTTTGCGGGATTGACCCTGGCCATGGTGATCGGCGTGCCGTTCGGCAGTTTTCTGGGCAACCTGATGGGCTGGCGCTTGCCCTTCTTTGCCGTGGTGGTCTTGGCCGCGCTGGGCCTGGGCGCCATGGCGCGCTGGCTGCCTGCCGGTTTGCAGCAGGGCAAGGGCGGCAAGGCCATGACGCAGCTGGCGGCCCTCGGCAGCGGTCCCATCCTGACGATGATGGCAATTACGACGTTCGGCTTTGGCAGCAGCTTTGCCGCCTTCACGTTCATCACGCCCATCCTGACGGATGTGACGGGTTTCTCCGCCACCATGGCCAGCGCCTTGCTGATCGTGTTTGGCGTCGCCACCTTTGTCGGCAACCTGGCGGGCGGCTACCTGACCAGCCACCTGGGATGGCAAAAGGCCTTGCGTGTGATGCTGCTGTTGCTGGCCATTACGCAAGCGGGCGTGGCGCTGAGCATCAGTTCGCCCTGGATGATGACGGCGATGCTGTTCGTCTGGGGCGTGTTCGCCTTCGGCCTGTCGCCCGCCCTGCAGGCCGGCATGCTGGCCACGGCCGAGCGCTACACGCCGCAAGCCGTCGATTTCGCCTCGGGCCTGAACATTTCCGCGTTTAACCTGGGCATTTCCTTCGGCTCCATGCTCGGTGCGCTGATGGTCTCGCGCCACATGATGGCGTCGTCGCCGTGGGCCGGGGTGGCGGCAGCCTTGCTCGCCTTGCTGCCGCTGGCCTGGCTGGCGCGCAGGAATGGGCTGCGGTCAGGCGCGGTAGCGCAGCGCCTCCACGAAGGCTGAAAACGCGGGCGTGGCCTGGCGCCGGTTCGGATAGTACAGGTGGTAGCCCTGGAAGGTGGGGCACCAGTCGGCGAGGATTTCGACCAGGCGGCCATCGGCCAGGTAGGGGGCCAGCAGCGGCTCGGGCACGTAGGCCAGGCCGATGCCGTCGAGCGCCGCATTGAGCACGTGCATGATGCTGTTGAAGACCAGCTGGCCTTCTGCCTTGACGGCAAAGGCTTGCCCATCCTTTTCGAATTCCCACGCGTAGATGGCGCCAGCGGGCCGGTGGCGGATATTCACGCAGGCGTATTCCGTCAGCGCATGCGGCGTCGCGGGTGCACCATGGCGCGCGAAATAGGCGGGCGATCCCACCACGGCCAGGCGCCAGTCGGGGCCGATGCGCACGGCGATCATGTCCTTGCTGATGGCTTCGCCCAGGCGGATGCCGGCGTCGAAGCGCTGCTCGACCACATTCGTAAAGCCGTAGTCGACCACCAGTTCCAGCGTGATGTCGGGATAGTCGTGCAGGAAGCCGGCCAGCATGGGCCGCAGCAGCAATTCGATATGGTCGTCGGTGCAGGTGACGCGGATGGTGCCCCTGGGCTTGTCGCGCAGCGCGCCCAGCGCCTCGACCTCGGCGGCGATCTGCTCGAACAGGGGTGCGATGGCCAGCATGAGCTTTTCACCCGCGTCGGTGGGCGCCACGTTGCGCGTGGTGCGCGCCAGCAGGCGCACGCCCAGCCGTTCTTCCAGGGTGCGGATGGTATGGCTGAGCGCGGACGCGGTGATGCCCAGCCTGGCGGCGGCCCTGGTAAAGCTGCGTTCCCGCGCCACGGCCAGGAAGGCTTGCAGATCGTTGACTTTGGTCTGGCTCATTGCTGAATTTTTCTCATAACTACATCAAGATTGTACCGGCTAATCAAAAGAGCATGCTTGCGTCAAGATGGTGCCCTGACTTTGAAAGGAGCATCAACATGCAACAACAGCAAGGCATGCCGCTGCACGCGCCGCAGGCTGGCGAACAGCCCGCGTTCTGGGGCGGCATCTTTGCCATGACCCTGTGCGTGTTCACCCTGATCGCTTCCGAATTCATGCCCGTCAGCCTGCTCACGCCCATGGCGGCGGATTTGCGCGTCAGCGAAGGCCTGGCCGGCTATGGCATTGCCATCTCGGGCGCCTTTGCCGTGCTGGCCAGCCTGTCCATTTCGAGCCTGGCGGCATCGATGAACCGCAAGACCTTGCTGCTGCTGTTGACGGGCCTGATGTGCGTGTCCGCGCTGGTGGTGGGACTGGCGACGAACTATGCGATGTATATGGCGGGGCGCGCGTTGATCGGCGTGGTGGTGGGCGGCTTCTGGTCGATGTCGGTGGCCGTGGCCATGCGCCTCGTGCCCAACGATAGCGTGCCCAGGGCGCTGGCCATCTTTAACGGCGGCAATGCGCTGGCGACCGTGGTGGCCGCGCCGCTGGGCAGCTATCTGGGCGCCAGCATCGGCTGGCGCGGCGCCTTCCTGTGCCTGGCGCCGGTGGCGCTGCTGGCGCTGGCCTGGCAGTGGCGCAGCCTGCCATCGATGCCGGCGCCGCCGCGTTCGCTGTGTTCTGCCCGCTCCGGCCAGCTGTTGCGCCTGCTCAAACGCCGCCAGGTCGCCCTGGGCATGCTGGCCGTCGGCGCGTTTTTCATGGGGCAGTTCGTGCTGTTTACCTATGTGCGGCCGTTCCTGGAAAACGTCACCCGCGTCGGCGTGCCCACCTTGTCGATGCTGCTGCTGGCGATCGGCGTGGCCGGCTTCATCGGCACGGCGCTGATCGGCGTGGTGCTAAGGCGCGGCCTGTACCGCACGCTGGTCGCCATTCCCTTGCTGATGGCCGCCATCGCGCTGGCCTTGCTGGCGTTCGGCGCCGAGGTCGCGCCCGTATTCGTGCTGCTGGGTTTTTGGGGATTGCTGGCCACGGCCGCGCCCACGGGCTGGTGGTCGTGGCTGGCGCAGACCTTGCCTGATGACGCCGAAGCCGGTGGCGGTCTGATGGTGGCCGTGGTCCAGCTGTGCATCGGCTTCGGTTCCACCGTGGGCGGCATCCTGCTCGATGGCTACGGCTTTCGCGCCACCTTCACGGCCAGCGCCGCGCTGCTCGTGCTGGCGGCGCTGCTGGCCCTGTGGACTTCCCGCTTGCACGGGGCGCAGACAAGGTGAACCGTGCGCCCTGGCTCATGAGTGCAGGGCGCACTGGCTGGACGGCGGTTTTTTCATGCGCTGCGCCATGTAGGAACTGCCCATCGACGCGGCCATGATCATGGCAATCGCCAGCCATTGCCCGGCACCGAGGCGCTCGTCGAGCAGGATGTATGCGAGCATGGCGGCCACGGCCGGTTCCATGCTGCTCATGATGCCGAACGCCTGCGGCGTCAACCGTTTCAGGGCCACCATTTCCAGCGAGATCGGGATGGCGCTGGAAATGAGGGCCACGCCCAGGCCCACGCCCAGCACGACGGGCGAGAGCAGGGCGGCGCCGCTGTGCATGACACCGACGGGCACTACCACCAGCGCGGCCATGGTCAGGCCCAGCGACACGGAATGGCCCGCATGCAAATGGCTGGCGCGCTTGCCGAAGACGATGTACGAGGCCCAGCAAACGGCCGCGCCCAGGGCGAACAGCACGCCAGTGGGGTCGAGGTTGCTGACATCGTGGCCGAGCGGCAGCAGCAATGCCAGTCCCGCCACGGCCAGGGCCACCCAGACGAAGTCGAGCGGGCGGCGCGAGGCCAGCAGGGCCACGGCCAGCGGGCCGGAAAATTCGATCGCCACGGCGATGCCGAACGGTATCGTGCGCAAGGCCATGTAGAAGCACAGGTTGGTCAAGCCCAGCGCGGCGCCGTACAGGGCCACCGTGCGCAGGTCGGCGCGGTTCAGCTGCCAGCGCCACGGGCGCCAGAACAGCAACAGCAGCAGGGCGGAAAAGCCCACGCGCACGGCCGTCGTGCCCTGGGCGCCCACCAGTGGAAACAGGCTGTGCTTGGCCCATGATGTGCCCAGTCCCAGGCAGGTGACGGAGCCGAGGATGGCCAGCAAGGGAATCAGCGAGGAATAGCGGCGTAATGGCATGGTGATAAAAGGCTTGATATCGGAATAGCGAAAGTTTATTGTGTCTGCTCCGAGTTTTGCACTGCAATTTGACCTTCATGACGCAACTTTCGCTCACGCCCTCCCTTGCCCTCGACGCCTTCGACCTGGCGATCCTCGACATCTTGCAGCGCGATAACACGACTTCGCAGCGCGAAATCGCCCAGGCCGTGCATTTGTCGGCGCCGGCCGTGCAGCGGCGCATCCGCCGCCTGCGCGAGAGCGGCGTGATCCGCAAGGAAGTGGCCGTGCTTGACGCCAGCCGCCTGGGCCGCCCCCTGATCCTGACGGTGGAAGTGCATTTGCACGACGAGCATCCGCAACGCACGGCCGCCATGCGCGCGCGCATCATGGCCGAGCCTGCCATACAGCAGTGCTATGGGATCACGGGCGAGGCTGATTATTTGTTGATCATCACGGCCAGCAGCATGGCCGAATACGAGGCGCTGACGGAACGCCTGTTCGGCGGCGACGACAATATTCGCCGCTACCGCACCTCGGTGGCCTTGACTTGCCTCAAGATGGGCTTGCACGTGCCGCTGGGCTAGGGCTTACTGCTCCTCGCGCTCCGCATCGCGTTCGCGGCAGCTCAAGGATGCGTAGTGGCCTTGCGGCAGCCGGGTCTTGATGGCCACCTCGTTCAGTGCATGTTGAATATCGACGGGGTCCGTCAGGGTGCAGCGCTGGGCGCTGGCGAACGCTTGCAGGTTTTGCGTGCTGCCGCGCACTTTCACCGTCACGCCGGCGCCGGGGCTGACGCAGCAGCCTATGTATTGCGTAATGTATTCTTCCTCGATGAGCACCAGTTCATGCCCCATGAAGCTGGCCGGCTTCTTCAGCAGGTAGTAATCGGTGTAGTCGAAGCGCTGCTGGGGGCGCTGGCTGATAAAACCTTCGCGCACATAGGCGCCGATGGCCTTGCCGGAGGTGCCTACTCTGTCCGTCGTGCCCTTTTTCAGGTGCAGGGCATGCCGCAAGCCCATTTCGAGCCCGGGATCGGTAGCGGCGAGGGCGCTGGCGCAACTGGCGGCCAGCAGAAGAGCGCCGAGCAGGCGGCGGGGGCGGCATGCAGGCATGAGAGTGATTTCTTGCATATATTCAGACGAAGGGGAGTAGGGGTGCAGTGTAGCCCACGCCGGCCCGTGTGCGTGGCACAATGCGTGATCCGCACGCCACGTGCCACTCATCCCAGGACTTTCATGACCCGCGCCCTCCTTGACCAAGCCCAGATCCATCCCGCCGCCCGCCCCTTGATCGGCAGCAAGCACAAGGACATCGTGCGCGAGGTGCAGGCGGCCATCGCCGCGCACCAGGTGGTGGTCGTCGGCATGGCGCTCAATCCGTTTCCGCGCAAGGCGCGCAAGATCCTCGACGTGCTGGGCACGCCATATCAATACCTGCAATACGGCAGCTATCTGAACCAGTGGCACCGCCGCAATGCCCTGAAAATGTGGACGGGCTGGCCGACATTCCCCATGGTCTTTGTCAACGGTGTGCTGATCGGTGGCGCCAGCGAGCTGCACAAGCTCGTGGAAAATGGCGAGTTCAGCGCCATGCTGGCCAAGAAGGTGCGCGAGTTTTAAGACCTGCCTTCTATTCTCCTTACTCGCCCGGCCGCCAAGGTGACTTGCGCGTGCGCAGCGGGTCGAGCAAGCTGCGCAAGTCGTTGTGATCGAGTTCGTACATCAGCGCGATTAAACTGCCCAGTTCGCCCGAGGGAAAGCCCTCGCGCGCGAACCAGCCCAGGTAGTGGCCCGGCAAGTCGGCCAGCAGCCGTCCCTGATATTTCCCATATGGCATTTCGCGCGTGACCAGCAGCGCCAGTTTTTCTGAATTCATGTTACTGCCCTCCTTTGCTTGCGGCGCAGTGTAGCAGACGGGCCGGGACGGCCGACACGCGTCAGTTTGTACACCGCGCGCGTGATTTGGTTCCATCGTATTGGGGCCGGCTTTCGCCAAATCAAACTATCATGCATTTCACTACGCGCAAGCGCCGTTGCGCCACATACTGTGTCGTCAGTGCGCCGTGACGCTGACATGCACGGGCAGCAGGTGGGCATCCGTGGTCATGGCATGAAAAGGGGCAAGAATGCGAACAGCTGTCGCACCGCGCCGCCAGCATTGGTGGCTGACACTCATTGCTACTTGCCTGGTCTTGGTGGTCTTGGCTGCGTGCCACCGTTCGGCCCCTGTGAATGGCGAGGATCCAGGCTGGGTAGAGCGGTCCGATACCAGGCATAAAATCGCGGTCGTGTTCGTGCATGGCATCTTTGGCAGCACGCGAGGTACGTGGACGGACGCGCATGGCGAGAGTTTTTTTCGCCTGCTCAAGAATGATGCCACGCTGGGACCGCAAGTCGATACGTATGCCTTCGGTTTCAGCTCCAACATCATGACTGGCGGCTCGCTTGATATCCGCGAGGCAGCCAACAAGCTGCAAAGCTATCTGCAGCCGTCCGGTGTGCTCGACTACCCGGCCATTGTGTTTGTAGGGCACAGCATGGGCGGGCTCGTCATCATGCGCTATCTGGCCAATAATCTGGACAAGGCCCCCGCGCTGGCTGAAAAAGTGCCGCTGATCGTTTTGTTCAGTGCGCCGATGGAGGGAGCACAGGTGGCGCAACTGGCAGCGCTGGTGGCGAGCAATCCTGCGCTGTCGAACTTGCGGCCAGTCGACAGCAATGACATGCTCAAGCAGCTTAGCGACGATTGGGCCAGCCTTGCGGCCAAGCCGCGCGTCAGCTGTGCCTATGAAACGGCTGATGTGGGGGGCGTGCGCATCGTGCAGTGGGGAAGCGCGACGCGCGTGTGCGACGGGCGTCCGGTGGCGATCGATAATGCGGATCACATTTCGCTCGTCAAGCCCGATCGGGCTACGCATCCTGCCTACATGTTTCTGTCCGGGCAGTTGACCGAGCATGTGTTGCCGTTGCAGATGAGTGCCCAGCTGGAGCTGCCCGATTTTCAGCGTGACGAGAATAGTTATATTTTCACCTTGGGCACGCCCGAGGAAAATGCCCGACTGATGAATACGGGGCGTGCCCGCATGAAGTACTGGATCGGGGAAAAGTCCAGCCGTTCCTTGCTGGTTTCGCCTGGCGCAAGTCCGCAGCTGATCAATGGCAACTCCACTGAGTTGCTGACCGTGGCGCTGCGCGTCGATGCCGATGAAAACGCCTACGAATTCACCTTGAAAAGCGATTTGCCCTCGGAGCAAACGGTGCGCGTGCTGGTGCCTGACTTGTCCCGTCTGCGCACGGGCCACCAGCGCAATGCCATCAAGGTGACGACCGGCCTGGCCCAGTACCTGGGCGATCCTGCCAATGCTGAAAAAATCGCGGCATCACAGCACGATCCCGACGAGCTCAATGCGCAACTGGCGGCTGTCGCGCACGCCGCTCTTGGCGAGCCCATCAAGCGCTTGCCCAGCGCCGAGCAATGGCTGCTGACTGCAGACCTGCTGGCCGCCGCCAATCTGAGGAGCATTGCTTCCGCGGCGCTGGCGCAGAGCGCCGGCATCGATGCCTTTTACCTGCAGGCAGAAAAGGAACTGCGCGGCAAACTGCTGGCACAAGGCCGCGCGGAGTTGCTGCTACGTTCAGGCGCCGTGGATGGGCTGCGTGAGCCTTCGCCCGATGGGGATCCCGACAAGCCGCACAGCGCAGGCCAGGCCGAGCTGGTGTCGTTCATGCCTGCCATTCCGGAATGGCTCGACACCGTTGCTTACCGCGACTCGTCGCTGCAACTGGTGCGCAACATGGAGAAAGTCGCCTCGCTGCGGCAGGACGCGGCCACCTTGGAAGTGGCGACGGTAAAAATGCCGGTCGATGCGGCACGGGACGTCATCCTGCGGGCAGAGCGCGAACGCTTTCCACACCTGCCTGCCGCGCAATGGCGCAATTTCGAATCCCCCGCCGCCAAGGCGGAGCGGCGGCGTCCCAGCCTGCCGGAGCTGGATCCGCGCGAAAAGGCGAAAAAGATGGAAAAGCTGGAGCCGCGCAGCAGTCACGGTAACAGCCCTCTGTCACGCTGACAGCCTATCCCAGCAGTAGATGTATTGATCTGCCGGGACGGCGGCTGCCGCTCTATCCATGGCCCGGCACTATTAATTATTGATTGGAGCGCAACTATCTTCTGCCTGCGGAGGTATTTTTCGAAACAAAGAAAGCCCCGATACTGCAAGCCTCGCATTTGCATCCACCTATATCGGAGTCTTTCATGCCCATTGCCTTGCTCGCGCTGACCCTCAGCGCATTTGCCATCGGAACCACCGAGTTTGTCATCGTCGGGCTGTTGCCCACCATCGCCGCGGACCTAGGCGTCAACCTGCCCTCGGCCGGCTTGCTGGTCAGCCTGTATGCGCTGGGCGTCGCCGTCGGCGCACCCGTGCTGACTGCCCTGACGGGCAAGATTCCCCGTAAAACCTTGCTGTTGTCGCTGATGGTCCTGTTCACCCTGGGGAACTTGCTGGCGTGGAAGTCGCCGGGCTACGAGACCCTCGTCATCGCCCGCATCCTGACGGGGCTGGCGCATGGCGTATTCTTTTCCATCGGCTCGACCATCGCCACCTCGCTGGTGCCGAAGGACAAGGCCGCCAGCGCGATTGCCATCATGTTTACGGGCTTGACCGTGGCCCTGGTGACGGGCGTGCCGCTGGGTACCTTCATCGGCCAGCATTTCGGCTGGCGCGAAACCTTCCTCGCCGTCTCGGCCCTGGGCCTGGTCGCCTTCATCGGCAGCCTGCTGTACGTGCCGTCGACCATCAAGCACAGCAAGCCTGCATCGTTGCTGCAGCAAGTGCAGGTGCTGGGCCAGCCGCGCCTGTTGCTGGTGTACGCCATGACGGCCGTCGGCTATGGCGGCTCCTTCATCGCCTTTACGTATCTGGCACCGATTTTGCAGCAAGTGTCGGGCTTCAGCGCGGGCGCCGTGGGCGTGGTGATGCTGGTGTATGGCGTGTCCGTGGCGTTCGGCAATATCTGGGGCGGCAAGCTGGCCGACAAGAAAGGTCCTGTCAGCGCCCTGAAACTGATCTTCCTGCTGCTGGCGTTGGTTTTGCTGCTGTTGACCTTTACTGCGCCGCATCCCGTGCTCGTCGTCATCACCGTGCTGCTGTGGGGCGCCGTGGCTTTCGGTAACGTGGCTGGCCTGCAAGTGTATGTGGTGCAGCAAGCGGAACACTTCACGCCGCGCGCCGTCGATGTGGCTTCGGGCCTGAACATCGCTGCTTTTAATCTGGGCATCGCCGGCGGCGCCTGGGGTGGCGGCCTGATCGTGGAACACCTGGGCCTCGTGCATACGGGCTGGATCGGTGCGCTCGTCGTGCTCGGGGCGTTCGGCTTGACGGCCTTGAGCGGCAGGCTGGACCGGCGCTATCCCATCCCCGTGCGTGCCGGCGGCGAAAAGTCGATCCATGCGGTGGGGCACTAAGCCAGCTTGATCTGCCAGTAAGTTTCTGGCAGAAAACATCAAAACGGGCGAGAATGGCGTTTACTTTCTTCTTGCCCATACTTCCCATGTCCGATACAGCAACGTCACCGCTGCGCCTGCGCGCTGCCATCAATCCGAAACCGCTGGGCGTCGCCCTTTTGCTCATCGTGCTCGGCGCCTGGTATTTGGCGCAAACCGTCGGCGCCACGCTGTCCGCGCTGTATGTGGTGGGCGCCTTGCTCGGCGTCACCCTGTATCACGCGGCCTTCGGCTTTACGTCCGCCTGGCGCGTCTTTATCGCCGATGGCCGCGGCGACGGCTTGCGCGCGCAAATGCTGATGCTGGCCGTCGGCGTGGCGCTGTTCTTTCCCGCGCTGTCGGCCGGCAGCCTGTTCGGTACGCCCATCGCGGGCCTGGTGTCTCCCGCCGGCACCTCGGTGATCTTCGGCGCCTTCATCTTCGGCATCGGCATGCAGCTGGGCGGCGGCTGCGCTTCCGGCACCCTGTACACGGTGGGCGGGGGCAGCACGCGCATGCTCATCACCTTGGCCGCCTTCATCGTCGGCTCCGTGATCGGCACGGCGCACATGCCGTTCTGGACGTCGCTGCCGCAGCTCCAGCCGATTTCCCTCGTCACGACCCTGGGCCTGGTGCCCGCGCTGGCGCTGAACTGGATCGTCTTCGCGTTGATCGCCGGCATCACGGTGCTGGTTGAAAAGCGCCGCCATGGCAAGCTCGTCGCCACGCCCCTGCGCCCGGCGCAAGCGTCGCCCTGGCTGCATGGTCCGTGGCCGCTGGTGGCGGGCGCCGTTGCCCTCGTCGTGCTGAACTTCGCCACCCTGGCGTTGTCGGGCAAGCCATGGGGCGTGACGTCCGCGTTTGCCCTGTGGGGCGCCAAGGCCGCGTCCGTGGTCGGCATCGACACGGCCAGCTGGGCTTACTGGTCGACCAAGGCCAATGCGGCCGCCCTGGCCGCGCCGATCACGCAAGACAAGACGTCCGTGATGGACATCGGCATCGTGCTGGGCGCCATGCTGGCGGCGGCGCTGGCCGGCCGCTATGCGCCCGTGTGGCGCATCCCGCGCCGCTCGATCATCGCCGCCATCGTCGGCGGCTTGCTGCTCGGCTACGGCGCGCGTCTGGCCTACGGCTGCAATATCGGCGCTTATTTCAGCGGCATCGTCTCGGGCAGCCTGCATGGCTGGCTGTGGCTGGTCTGTGCTTTTCTGGGCAACGTCATCGGCACGCGTTTGCGTCCGTGGTTCGGCCTGGAAGTGGAGCGCGTGAAACGCAGCGGCTGCTGATGCCTGATTGACCGGGGGCATTGCTGTACGCTTTGTTGTATATTGCTGCCCCTGTTCACCTTTGCCGCCAGCGCAACGTTCATGTCCCCCCTCATCCTGTTTGCCGTCGTCCTCGCGTATTTCCTGATCCTGCTGGGCGTGGCATGGCGCACCTCGCGCCATGCCACCAATGACAGTTTTTTCATCGGTAACAAGGATAGCAACTGGATGCTGGTGGCCTTCGGCATGGTCGGCACGACGCTTACGGGCGTGACCTTCATCAGCGTGCCCGGCGCCGTGGGCAGCAATGGTTTCGGCTACATCCAGCTGATGATCGGCTATGTGCTCGGCTACTTGGCCATCACCTTCATTTTGCTGCCGCTGTACTACCGGCTGCAGCTGACCTCCATCTACCGCTACCTGGAACTGCGCCTGGGACGGCGCTCCTACCAGAGCGGGGCGGCGTTTTTCATCGTGTCGCGGCTGCTGGGCGCCACGGCGCGGCTGTATCTGGTGGTCAATATCCTGCAGGCGACCATCCTCGACAGCCTGGGCGTGCCATTCTGGCTGACATCGTGCGTCGTGCTGCTGCTGATCCTGCTCTACACCTATGAAGGCGGCGTCAAAACCATCGTCTGGACCGATACCCTGCAAACGGCATGCATGCTGGCCGGTCTTGTCATCTGCAGCGTGTTTTTATTGCGCGCAATGGACCTGTCCCTCGTCGACAGCCTCGAGCGCATGCGCGCGCAAGGTCTCACGCGCATCTTCACCGTCGACCCGGACAGCCCAGCTTATGTGTGGAAGCACATTCTTGCCGGCATGTTCATCACCATCGCCATGACGGGCATGGACCAGGAGATGATGCAAAAGAACATTTCCGTGCGGACCTTGCGCGACTCGCAAAAGAATATGCTCAGCCTGACCGTGGTGCTGACCGGCGTGCTGCTGCTGTTCCTCTTCCTCGGCGGCTTGCTGCACCTGTACGCGCCGCTGGCGGGTGTGACGGCCACGGGCGACAAATTGTTCCCCGCCGTGGTGCTCGGGCACTTTCCGGCCGTGGTGCAGCTGATTTTCTTTATCGCCCTCATTTCCGCCCTGTTTCCCAGCGTGGATGGGGCGCTCACCGCCCTGACGTCCACCTTCTGCATCGACATCCTTGGCGTGCAGCGCAGGCAGGATTTGACTGCGGCGCAGCAGATGCGCTGGCGCCGCCGCGTGCACCTGGGGTTTGCCGCGCTGTTCCTGATCCTGATCATGGCCTTCAAATGGCTGGACGACCCCAGCATGATCGGCGTGATCCTGAAGCTGGCCAGCTATACCTATGGTCCATTGCTGGGCCTGTTTGCCTTCGGCTTGCTGAGCCGGCGCGGCGTGCGCGACCGCTGGGTGCCGCTGGTGGCCGTGGCGGGGCCGCTGCTGTGCGCGCTGATCGAACAGGAGCAGGCGCTGCTGTTCGAGCATTACCGCATCGGCCTGGAGTTGCTGATCCTGAATGGCGCCCTGGTGTTGGGCGGCCTGTTCCTCATTTCCACGCCGCCAGGGCAGGGCGGCCAAGGCGCGGAATACTTGTCAAAATAAGACGAATCCGAAGACGATCACGGCCATTTTCAGCTATATTGATTTCCTTTAGGTATATAACCTCACGGAGCATCAATGTCACTCAACCCCTTCCCGCCGCTACGCCGCGGTTTTGGCGCATTCTGGCGCGCGCTGGACGCCACCCGCCGCGCGGTCATCAATCTGATTTTCCTGCTGATCGTCATCGCCATCCTGATCGCCATCTTTGGCGGCGGCGCCAAGCCTCTGGCGGAAAAGACCACGCTGGTGCTGGACTTGCAAGGCCCGCTGGTCGAGGAAACCCCGGGCGGCGTGCGCGAGGCCGTGCTGGCCAATGTGAGCGGCGAAGTCAAGAAAAACGTGCAGCTGCGCGATGTGCTGGCGGTGCTCGACACGGCGGCCAAGGACAAGAACATCGGTTCGATGGTGATCATGCTCGACGAATTGCAGGGCGGCGGCCTCGCTTCGCTGCGCGAAGTGGCGGCCGGCGTGGAACGCTTCCGCGCCACGGGCAAGAAAGTCACGGCCTGGGGTTCGAGCTATAACCAGCGCCAGTACCTGGTGGCGGCCAAGGCCGACGAGGTATTCCTGCACCCGATGGGCGGCGTCATGCTGGAAGGCTTTGGCCGCTACCGCAATTACTACCGCGACGCGCTCGATAAAGTGGGCGTGACGGTCAACCTGCTGAAAGTGGGCACGTATAAAAGCGCGGCCGAGCCTTTCATCGCCAACGGCCCGTCCGAAGCGGCGTCCGAAGCGGACCGCTACCTGAACAACGGCCTGTGGACCACCTACACGACGGACGTGGAAAAGGCACGCAAGCTGCCGGCCGGCGCCATCATGCAATCGATCGATGCGCTGCCAGCGCTGATGACGGCCGCCGGCGGCGACCTGGGCAAGCTATCGCTGGACGCCAAGCTGGTCGACGGCCTGAAAACGCGCGACGAACTGCGCCAGTTCATGATGGCGCGCGGCGCGAAGAACACGGAAGGCACGAATTTCCGCCAGGTGAACTACACCGATTACCTGGCGCGTTTGCGTCCCGTGCACATTGGCGACGCCGTCGGCGTGGTCATCGCCTCCGGTGAAATCGGCGACGGCATCGCGGCACCGGGTTCCATCGGCGGCCTGTCCACCTCGCGCCTGATCCGCCAGGCACGCGAAGACAAATCGATCAAGGCCATCGTGCTGCGCGTCGATTCGCCGGGCGGCAGCGCCTTCGGCTCGGAACTGATCCGCCGCGAACTGGAATTGACGCGCGCCGCCGGCAAGCCGGTGGTCGTCTCGATGGGCAATGTGGCCGCTTCCGGCGGCTACTGGATCAGCACCTCGTCCGATGAAGTCATCGCCGACGCGGCCACCATCACCGGATCCATCGGCGTGTTCGCGATTCTGCCGACGGCCGACAAGGTGGTGGAAAAGCTGGGCATCCACACGGCCGGTTCGCCGACCACCTGGCTGGCCGACGCGGGCAACCCATTGCGTCCGCTCGACCCCCGCTTTGCGCAAGTGATCCAGGGCTCGATCAACCACGTGTATGGCGACTTCCTGAACCTGGCCGCCAAGGCGCGCAAGACGACGCCGGAAAAGATCAATGAAGTGGCGCAGGGCCGCGTCTGGACGGGCTTGCAGGCGAAAGAGCGCAACCTGGTCGACCGCATCGGCAGCTATGGCGATGCGCTGGCCTCGGCCGCCAAGCGCGCCAATCTGGGCGCCGACTACCGCGTGACGTACCTGGAACAGGAAACGTCGAACGTGGACCGCCTGATCGGCATGTTCGGCTCCAAGGCCATGGCCTCGCTGGGACTGGGCGAACACGTGAAGCTGGGCCTGGCCACGACCGGCTTGCCGGCCGACGCGGCGCTGGGCATGGCGCAGGACCTCTCCTGGCTGTCGGGCATCACGCGTGAACACAAACCGTTCATGGCCCTCACGCACTGCCTGTGCGAGGTGCCCTTGGGCAGCAAGTAATCGCAGTAGTGATATGACCTCAAGCCGGCTTCGCCCGGCTTGTTTTCCTTGAGGAGCGCAATATGCCAAGCGACATGAATACACACACTGACAACGCGATCACCATCCGCCCTTGCGCCAAGGGCGATGAAGCAGCGCTGGCGCTGGTGGGGCAGGCCACCTTCCTGGAAGCGTTTGCCGGCATCCTCGATGGCGCCGACATCATCGCCCATTGCCAGCGCCAGCACGACGTACAACTGTACCGCGACTGGCTGGCGCTGCCGGCCATGCGGCTCTGGCTGGCCGAGGCCACGCCGGGCGGCGCACCCGTCGGCTATCTGGTGCTCAGCCCCGCCAGCCTGCCGGTGGCGGATCCGCGCCCGAATGACCTGGAAATCAAGCGCATCTATCTGCTGCACCGTTTCCAGGGCCAGCGCGTGGGCCAGCGTTTGATGCAGGCGGCGCTGAGCCAAGCGCGCGCCGCCGGAGCGGGGAGGGTGCTGCTGGGCGTGTACGCTGAAAACCATGATGCGCTGGCGTTCTATGCGCGCTGCGGCTTTGCGCAGGTGGGCCGGCGCACCTTCCGTGTGGGCCGCACCGACTACCAGGATGTCATCCTCGGCATGACGCTGTAAGCGCAAACGGCCCGCGTGGCGCCAGGTCAAGCCGGCTGGCGGGAGATTTGTAGCGAGTTTGTATCTGCATGCGAGTCGCCCGCGCGCCGCTGGCGCCGGGGCGCGACGCCCGCCAAGCCTGATTTTTCCACCGTTTCCCCACAGTGGCGGCCCACCTGCCGGCCCGCCCGATCCTCCCATCTCTGCCTGGCTGTGTGTAATTGTTTCAAGTAGAAATGAAACAGTTACATGACTATGCTAGAGTCGTTTGACGCTAGGGAGCGATGTTTTTTCAGCTGACTTTCAGCTCTTGACTCCCCCGGCTTTTTACCGAAACAACCCCGAAAAACGGTCGTTCGGCCTGAGTGTGTCCCACCTCGGCCGGCGCCACAGACTCGCCGTGCCAGCGGCCTAGACAAGGATAAGCGATGGATTCGCAGACTACACCCAACACCCCGCGGCGCAGCCGCCGTTCGAAAATCGTCGGCACGGTCATCGCGCTGGCCGTGATGGCGGCGCTGGGGGGCGGTGCCTGGTATTTGACCCACTCGGGCGTCAGCGCGCAGCCTGGCGCCGGTGGCCCTGGAGGACCGGGAGGCCCCGGCGGGCGCCGTGGCGGCCCTTCGACCACCGTCGGCGTGGCCACGGCCGTCAAGTCCGACCTGCCCGTGGTGCTCGATGCGCTGGGCACGGTGACGGCCGCGTCCACCGTGACGGTGCGCCCGCAAGTGTCGGGTATTTTGAAGGAACTGAAATTCAAGGAAGGCGGCATGGTCAAGGCGGGCCAGGTGGTGGCGCAGATCGACCCGGCCCAGTTCGAGATGGCGCTGATGCAGGCCACGGGCCAGCGCCAGCGCGATGAAGCGCAGCTGGAAAACGCGCGCCTGACCCTGAAACGCTATCAGACTTTGCTGGGCCAGGATTCCATCGCGCGCCAGGAGGTCGACACGCAGGCCGCCCTGGTCAAACAGCTGGAAGGCACGGTCATGACGGACCGCGCCGCCGAAGGCACGGCTAAACTCAATCTGGGCTACACCAAGGTGGTCTCGCCAATCAGCGGGCGCGCGGGCCTGAAGGTGGTCGACATCGGCAACCTGGTCAGCACCAGCGATACGGGCGGCGTGGTGGTGGTGACGCAGCTTTCGCCCATCGACGTGGAATTCTCCGTGCCGCAGGATAAAGTGCAAACCATCCAGGAGCGCCTGAACGCGGGTTCGGCGCTGGCGGCGCTCGCGCTGGACCGCACGCGTACGCATACCCTGGACAAGGGCGGTTTGACGGCGCTGGACAACCAGGTCGACGTGCAGACGGGCACCGTGCGCGCCAAGGCCCGCTACACGAATGACAAGATGGCGCTGTTCCCCAGCCAGTTCGTCAACGTGCGCCTGGAGCTCGGCAACATCACGGGCGCCGTGCTGGTGCCCGTGACGGCCCTGCGCCACAGTAACAACGGCGACTTCGTCTACGTGCTGAAAGCGGATAAAACCGTCACCGTGCGCATGGTCACGCGCGGTCAGGCGACCACCGACATGGTGGAAATCCGCGCCGGCCTGGAAGCGGGAGAACAGGTCATCACGGAAGGCGCCGACCGCCTGAAGGAAGGCGCGAAAGTCACGCTGGCGGGCGACAAGCCTGCCATGGGCGGCGCCGGTGGCGCCGGAGCGAATGGCGAACGCCGCCACCGCCGCCAGCACGCTGAGGGCGCGGCCAGCGCGCCGGCCGCATCGGCACCTGCATCGGCGCCAGCGAAGGGCGCAGCGCAATGAGTCCATCAACGCCATTCATCCAGCGCCCCGTCGCCACGGCGCTGCTGATGCTGGCCATCGTGCTGGCGGGGCTGGTCGGCTTCAAGTTCCTGCCGCTGGCCGCCTTGCCGCAGGTGGACTTCCCCACCATCCAGGTGCAGACCCTGTACCCAGGCGCCAGTCCGGAAGTCATGGGGCAGACCGTCACGGCGCCGCTGGAGCGCCAGTTCGGGCAGATGTCGGGTTTGCAGCGCATGAGTTCCACCAGCGCGGCCGGCGTGTCCCTCATCACCCTGCAATTCACGCTGGGCCAGACTCTGGACGTGGCGGAGCAGGAAGTGCAGGCCGCCATCAACGCGGGCGGTTCCCTGCTGCCGACCGACTTGCCGGCGCCGCCCGTGTACGCGAAGATCAACCCGGCCGATGCGCCCGTGCTGACCCTGGCCATCACGTCGGACACGATGCCGCTGACGCAGGTGCAGAACATCGTCAACACGCGTCTGGCCCTGAAAATCAGCCAGGTCAACGGCGTGGGCCTCGTCTCGCTGTCGGGCGGCCAGCGTCCGGCAGTGCGCATCCAGGGCGACACCAAGCTGCTGGCCTCGTACGGCCTGGGCCTCGACAGCCTGCGCACGGCCATCGCGGCGGCCAACGTCAATAGCGCCAAGGGCAGTTTCGACGGCCCCACGCGTTCGTTCACCATCAACGCCAACGATCAATTGGTCACGGCGGAAGACTACAAGCGCCTGATCATCACCTATAAAAACGGCGCGCCTGTGCGCCTGCTTGACGTGGCGAACGTCGTTGACAGCGCGGAAAACACGCGCCTGGGCGCCTGGTCGGGCAAGCAGCCGGCCATCATCCTGAACGTGCAGCGCCAGCCCGGCGCCAACGTCATCAAGACGGTCGACGCCATCAAGGCCCTGCTGCCCGACCTGCAGGCCAGCCTGCCGGCGGCCATGAAGCTCGACGTGCTGAGCGACCGCACGACGGGCATCCGCGCCTCCGTCGAACACGTGGAACTGGAACTGCTGTTGTCCGTGCTGCTGGTGGTGCTGGTGATTTTCGCCTTTTTGCACAGCGTGCGCGCCACCGTGATCGCCAGCCTGTCCGTGCCGATCTCGCTGATCGGCGCCTGCGGCGTCATGTATTTGCTCGGCTACAGCCTGAACAACCTCTCCTTGATGGCCCTGACCATCGCCACGGGCTTTGTCGTCGATGACGCCATCGTCATGATCGAAAACATCGCCCGCTACATCGAAGAGGGCGAAACGCCGATGGCCGCCGCACTGAAGGGCGCGTCGCAGATCGGCTTTACCATCATCTCGCTGACCGTGTCACTGATCGCCGTGCTGATTCCCCTGCTGTTCATGGGCGACGTGGTGGGCCGGCTGTTCCGCGAATTTGCCATGACCCTGGCCATCACGATTCTGATTTCCGCCGTGGTGTCCTTGACCCTGGTGCCAATGATGTCGGCGCGCTGGCTGAAAAGCCACGCCGATGAAAAAGTCAGCGCCACGGGCCAGCGCATCCAGGCCTTCCTCGACCGCGTGATTGTGCAGTACGACCATGCGCTCGTGTGGGTATTGAAACGCCAGGGATTGACCCTGCTCGTCGCCCTGGCCACCTTGCTGCTGACGGTAATTTTGTACATCACGATTCCGAAAGGGCTGTTCCCCACGCAGGACACGGGGCAGCTGAAGGCGCGCATCGAAACCTCGCAAGCCGTTTCGTACGAACGCATGGCGACCTTGCAGCAGGCCGCCGCCAGCGCGCTGCTGGAAGACCCGGCCGTCGATACCCTGAGTTCCCTCGTTGGCGTCGATGCTGCCAACAACACCATGCTGCACACGGGCAGCATGCTGATCAACCTGAAGCGCCCGCGCAGCGGCAACCAGGACGAGGTCATGGAGCGCCTGCGCAACCGCGTGGCCAAGGTGGCCGGCGTGACCCTGTATCTGCAGCCGACGCAGGATCTCACCATCGATGCGGAATCGGGCCCGACGCAGTACCGCGTCTCGCTCGAAGGGGCCGACACGGCCACCGTCACCGAGTGGGCCGGCAAGCTGGCCGCGCGCATGCGTGAAAAAACGCAGCTGCGCAACGTCGTCACGGACGCGGGCGCCACGGGCGCCGCCGTCACCGTGGCGATTGACCGCGACAGTGCCGCACGCATGTCCGTCACCACGGCCACCGTCGACGACGCGCTGTACAACGCCTTCGGCCAGCGCATCATTTCGACGATTTTCACGGAAACCAATCAGTACCGCGTCATCCTCGAAGCGCAACCGGGCATCGTCACCACGCCGACCGACCTGTCGGACCTGCAGGTGCGCACGGGTTCCGGCAAGTCGACGCCGCTGTCCGCCTTTGCCAGCGTCAGCGAAAAACAGGCGCCGCTGCAAATCACGCACGTGGCGCAGTACCCGGCCACCACCCTCGGTTTCGATACGACGCAGGGCGTGGCCCTGGGCAGCGCCGTCGACGCCATCCGCCAGGCCGCAAAGGATATCGCCTTGCCGCCATCGGTGACCTTGACCTTCCTCGGCGCGGCCGGCGCGTATGAAAACTCGCTGTCGAACCAGCTGTGGCTCATTCTTGCCGCCGTCGTCTGCGTCTACATCGTGCTGGGCGTACTGTACGAAAGCTACATCCACCCGCTGACGATTCTGTCGACCCTGCCGTCGGCCGGCGTGGGAGCCTTGCTGGCGCTGATGATCTCGGGGCAGGACCTGGGCGTGATCGGCATCATCGGCATCATCCTGCTGATCGGCATCGTCAAGAAGAACGCCATCATGATGATCGACTTTGCTATCGAGGCCGAACGCGATGAAGGCAAGAGCCCGCAGGAAGCCATCCACCAGGCTGCGCTGCTGCGTTTCCGTCCCATCCTGATGACGACCCTGGCGGCGCTGTTCGCGGCCGTGCCGCTGATGCTGGGCTGGGGCGAGGGCGCCGAGTTGCGCCGTCCGCTGGGCCTGGCCATCTTCGGCGGCTTGATCGTCAGCCAGGTGCTGACCCTGTTTACCACGCCCGTCATCTACCTGGGCTTCGACCGCCTGGGACAGCGCTTTGCGCGCAAGACACCTGGGGTGAGCCTGGACAAGCCGGCCGATAATGCGGGGAGCGCCGCGTGAACCTGTCTGAACCGTTCGTCAAGCGTCCCATCGCCACCGTGCTGCTGACCATCGGCATCGCGCTGGCCGGTGTCGGCGCCTTCTTCGTGCTGCCCGTCTCGCCGCTGCCGCAGGTCGATTATCCGACCATTTCCGTCAGCGCCAGCCTGCCCGGCGCCAGCCCCGCGACCATGGCCACCTCGGTGGCCACGCCGCTGGAACGGCGCCTGGGCGTGATCTCGGGCGTGAACGAGATGACGTCGTCGTCGGGCACGGGCTCGGCGCGCATCAATTTGCAGTTCGACTTGAACCGCAAGATCGATTCGGCCGCGCGCGAAGTGCAGGCCGCGATTGCCGCCGCGCGCGTGGACTTGCCGGCCACCTTGCGCAGCAATCCCACCTACCGCAAGGCCAATCCGTCCGACGCGCCCGTGATCATCCTGGCGCTGACGTCGAAAACACGCACGCCGGGCCAGATCTACGATGCCGTGTCGAACCTGGTGCAGCAGAAGGTGGCGCAAGTCAAAGGCGTGGGCGACGTGGAACTGGGCGGCGGCTCGCTGCCGGCCGTGCGCGTGGAACTGCTGCCATATCAGCTCAATCACTACAGCGTGTCGATGGAAGACGTGCGCGCGGCCATCCAGGCCAGCAACGCCAACCGCCCGAAAGGGGCGATTTCCGGCGATGAGCGCAGCTTGCAGATCTATTCGGGTGCGACCACCGCGTCGGGCGGGCGCAGCGCCGCCGATTACCGCAGCCTGGTGGTGGCCTGGCGCGACGGCGCCGCCATCCGCCTCGACGACGTGGCCGACGTGGTCGACGGCGTGGAGAACAACAATACCCTGGGCCTGTTCAATGGTGACCCGGCCGTCATCGTGCTGATCACGCGCCAGCCCGGCGCCAACGTCATCGCCACGGTGGACGGCGTGCGCGCGCTGCTGCCGCAACTGCAGGCGCAGCTGCCCGGCGACATCAAGCTGCAAGTGGCGTCGGACAGCACCAATTCCATCCGCTCCTCGCTGCATGAGATCGAGTTCACCCTGATCCTGTCCATCGTGCTGGTCGTGCTGGTGGTCAGCGCTTTTTTGCGCAGCGTGCGCGCCACCATCATCCCGGCTGTCGCCACCATCGTCTCGCTGTTGGGCACCTTTGGCGTCATGTACGTGCTGGGCTTTTCCCTGAACAACCTGTCGCTGATGGCGCTCACGGTGGCCACGGGCTTTGTCGTCGACGACGCCATCGTGGTGCTGGAAAACACGCAGCGCCACATCGAGGCGGGCATGGACCGTTTCAAGGCGGCCCTGCTGGGGGCGCGCGAAGTGGGCTTTACGGTGCTGTCGATCAGCCTGTCGCTGGTGGCCGTCTTCATCCCGCTGCTGTTCATGGGCGGGCAGGTGGGGCGCTTGTTCCGCGAATTTGCCGTGACCCTGTCGGCGGCCGTGATGATTTCGCTGGTCATTTCGCTGACCACCACGCCGATGATGTGCGCCTGGCTGCTGAAAAGCGGGCAGCAGCACAAGCCGCCAGGTCTTGTCGCGCGCTGGTTCGAACGCGGCTTCGAGCGCATGCTGAAAGTGTATGAACACTGCCTGGACTGGGCCTTGTCCAGCGCCGCGCTGGTGATGACCATCCTCGTGTTCGTCGTCGGCTTGAACGTCTACCTGTTCGCCGCCGCGCCCAAGGGCTTCTTCCCGCAGCAGGATACGGGCCAGATCAACGGCGGCATGCGCGCCGACCAGAGCATCTCGTTCCAGGCCATGCAGGGTAAATTGCGCCAGCTGGTCGACATCATCAAGGACGATCCCGCCGTCGCCACCGTCGTCGGGTTTACCGGCGGCGGCAGGGCGGGGGGCGGCTTCATGTTCATCGACCTGAAACCGGCTTCGCAGCGCACGGACAAGGGACAGGCCGTGATCGCGCGCCTGCGTCCGCAGCTGGCCAAGGTGACGGGCATTTCGCTGTTCCTCAATCCCGTGCAGGATTTGCGCATGGGCGGGCGCTCCAGCAATTCCACCTACCAGTACACTCTGATCAGCGATAACCAGGCGGATTTGAAGAAATGGGCGGCGAAACTGGCCGATCAGATGAAGCTGCAGCCGGCCCTGATCGACGTCGACACGGACCAGGCGGAAAACGGCGTGGAAACCTTTGTCAGCATCGACAAGGACCGCGCCACGCAGCTGGGCGTGCAAGTCAAGGATATCGACAATGCGCTGTACAACAGCTTCGGCCAGCGCCAGGTGGCGACCATCTACGATGAACTGAACCAGTACCACGTGATCATGGAAGTGGCGCCGCGCTATGCACAAAGCCCGGAAGCGCTGCGCTCCGTGTACGTGCCGGCGTCGAATGCGGCCGCCGTCGCAGCCAGCACGACGGCCGCCAGCGCCACCACGGCCAGCACCAGCGTTGCCACGACGGCGTCCAACACGACGGCCGCGCGCGACCCGTCCAGCGGCTCGGCCCTGTCCACGACCCTGGCGCACATGGTGCCGCTGTCGTCGTTCAGCACCTTCGCGGAAAGCTCGACGGCCACGTCGATCAATCACCAGGGCGGGGAGCTGGCGACCACCGTGTCGTTCAACCTGGCCGACGGCTATCCGCTCAGCGACGGGCAGGCTGCCGTGGCCCAGGCGGAGTCGGAAATCGGCATGCCCGTCAATGTGCGCGGTAGCTTCCAGGGTTCGGCGAAGAGCGCGCAGGACAGCAACAAGGAGCAGCCGCTGTTGATCCTGGCGGCCATCGTCGTGATCTACATCGTGCTGGGCATCCTGTACGAAAGCCTGATCCACCCGATCACCGTGCTGTCGACCTTGCCGTCGGCAGGGGTGGGCGCCGTGCTGGCCTTGCTGCTGTTCCGCATGGAGTTTTCCATCATCGCCCTGATCGGCGTGTTCCTGTTGATCGGTATCGTCAAGAAAAATGCTATATTGATCATCGACTTCGCGCTGGAGGCCGAGCGTTCGCGCGGCTTGACTGCGGTGGAGGCGGTGCGCGAGGCATGTTTGCTGCGTTTTCGCCCCATTCTGATGACCACCCTGGCGGCGGCGCTTGGCGCCTTGCCGCTGGCGATCGGTTTCGGCGAGGGGTCGGAGCTACGCCAGCCCTTGGGGGTCGCCATCATCGGCGGCCTGATTGCCAGCCAGTTACTCACATTGCTGACCACCCCGGTGGTCTACATCCTGCTCGACAAGCTGCGCACGCGCAGCGCCGACGAGCAGCAATTGAGCCGCATTCCTGGGCCAGATAACCCGAGTACACAATCATGAAGCAAGTAAAACCTATTCCATCCACCGTCCCCGCACGCCACCTGCTGTCGCTGGCCACCGCGGCCGCCTTCGTCCTGCTGGCTGGCTGCGCCGTCAGCCCCGCGTATGAGACGCCGGCGGCCGCCGCGCCGCAAACGTTCAAGGAGGCGGCCGGCTGGCAACCGGCCGTGCCGGCCGACACCCTGGAGCGGGGGCCGTGGTGGACCCTGTTCGGTGACGCGCAGCTGAACCAGCTGGCCGAAGGCATCGACATATCGAACCAGAACGTGGCCGCCGCCATCGCCTCGTACGAGCAGGCGCGCGCGCTGGTGCGCGAACAGCGCGCCTCGCTGTTCCCGACGGTGAACCTGACGGGCAGCGGCGCCCGCTCCGGCGGCGGGGGCGAGCAGCAGACGAACAACAACTTCAAGGCCGCCATCGGCGCCTCGTGGGAACCGGACGTGTGGGGCAAGCTGCGCGCCGGCGTGACGGGGGCGGACGCCAGTGCCAGCGCCAGCGCAGCCGACCTGGCCGCGGCGCGCCTGTCGGCGCAGGGCGAACTGGCCACCAATTACTTTTCGCTGCGCCAGAGCGATGCGCAGATCGCGCTGCTCAATGCCACGATCGACGGCTACAAGCGCGTGCTCGAGATCACCGGCAACCGCTTCAACTCCGGCATCGCCGCCAAGTCCGACCTGCTGCAGGCGCAGACGCAGCTGGCCAATGCGCAGATCGACCTGTCCAGCCAGACGCGTGCGCGCGCCCAGCTCGAACACGCGATCGCGATACTTTTGGGCCGCGCGCCGTCCGACTTCAGTCTGGCCGTGGCGCCGTGGACCCTGACCGTGCCCGAGGTGCCGCTGGGCGTGCCGTCGACCCTGCTACAGCGCCGACCCGACATCGCCGCCGCCGAGCGCCGCGTGGCCGTGGCCAACGAGCAGATCGGCATCGCCCGCTCGGCCTATTACCCGAGCCTGAACCTGACGGGCTCCTATGGTTCCGGCGCCAGCCGTGTGGGCGACTTGTTCAATGCATCGTCGAGCCTGTGGTCCTTGGGCGTGTCGGCAGCGCAAACCCTGTTCAACGCGGGCGCCACCACGGCCAGCGTGGATGCGGCCAAGGCGGGGCATGAAGCGGCCGTGGCCCGTTACCGCCAGACGGTACTCAGTGCCTTTGGCGCCGTGGAAGACCAGTTGTCGGCCACGCGCGCGCTGGCCGAGCAGCTGGCCTTGCGCCAGCAGGCGTCGTCCGCCGCCGACCAGGTCGAGCAGCAGATGCTGAACCGCTACAACGCGGGCCAGGTCGGCTACACGGACGTGGTGACGGCGCAGGTGACGGCCCTGTCGGCGCGCCGTTCGCTGGTGCAGGCGCAGGCGGACCGCCAGACGACGGCCGTGGCCCTGATCCAGTCGCTGGGCGGTGGCTGGCATGCGCCGCAGGCGCAGTAAGGGAGTCGGCAGGCGCAGGGAAACCCCGGCGCCAAATTCGCGTTTTATCGCGCATCTTGAGTGCTAGAATGCAAGATTATCAATTCCCAGCCTGACGCTTTGGCCGTGGCTGGATTCTTGCCGACGATGACACGCAGTAAACACAGCAATGTTTCCGTCCCCGAAGTGGCCACCATCGTTTTTCCTGTGGTGGCCATCGGCGCATCCGCCGGCGGGCTCGATCCCATCGTCGCTTTCCTGGCGAACGTGCCGCAGGAAAGCGGGATTGCCTATGTGGTGATCCAGCATCTTGATCCCACGCAAAAGGCCATGCTGCCGGAACTGTTGCAGCGCGCCACCAGCATTCCCGTCACGGAAATCACGCACCAGGCGGAGTTGCGGCCCAATCATATCTATGTGATCCCGTCGAATGCCGACCTGGGCTTGTCCAAGGGGCGTTTCTTGCTCAGTGAGCCGATGCAGCTGCGCGGGCACCGCTCGCCCATCAACACCTTTTTCGAAAGCCTTGCCAGCGAACTGGGCGAACTGGCTGTCGGCGTGATTTTTTCCGGCATGGGCAACGACGGCACGCGCGGCTTGCTGGCGATCAAGCAGGCAGGGGGCCTGACCCTGGCCCAGCACCCCGATACGGCCAAGTTCGACATGATGCCGCAAAGCGCGATCGCCGCGGAAGTGGTCGATCTCGTCGATTTTTCCGACAAGATGCCGGACAAGATCATCACCTATCTGTTCCGCAGCAGTTTTCTCAGCCTGCCGGGCCATGAGCCGAACGGGCGCAATTCCCTGCAAGAAATTGTCGCCTTGCTGTCCGAACATACGGGCAACAGTTTTACGGATTACAAGATCAACACGGTGCTGCGGCGCATCGAGCGGCGCATGAGCTTGTATCAAATGACGTCGATGGAAGAATACGTGCCGTACTTGCGTGCCAATCCGGCCGAGATCGACTTGCTGTTCAAGGAATTGCTGATCGGCGTGACGAGCTTTTTCCGCGACCCCAAGGTGTGGGAATACCTGAAGATGGTTGCCCTGCCGCAATTGCTGGCGGCCCACCCGGACGGACGCGCCTTCAAGGCCTGGGTGCCCGCCTGTTCCACGGGCGAAGAAGCGTATTCGCTGGCCATGGTCTTCCATGAAGTGGTGGCCAGCATCAATCCGCCGTCGAAGTACAGCTTGCAGATCTTTGCCACCGACCTGTCGGCCGACGCCATCGATCGCGCGCGCCAGGGACGCTTTCCGCACAGCATCAGCAGCGAGGTGTCTGCCGAACGCCTCGGGCGTTTCTTCTTGCGCGACAAGAATGACTACCACGTCAAAAAAGAGATCCGCAACACCATCATCTTTGCCCAGCAAAACATCATCTCGGACCCGCCGTTCACCAAGCTCGATATCCTGTGCTGCCGCAACTTGTTGATTTATCTCAATGCCAAGTTGCAGCAGCGTTTGATACCCTTGTTTCATTACGCCCTGAACCGCGACGGAATTTTGTTGCTGGGAAGCGCCGACACGCCCGGTCATTTTTCCGACCTGTTTTCGCCGCTGACCACGTCGACCCGGCTGTATCGCCGCCTCGACAACCTGGCGCGCCAGCGCCTGCCCACGTATTTTCCCACCAAGGTATCGTTGGCATCCCCCCCTACACCTAGCGACACGAGAGAAGTCAGCATGACTGGAAAGATTCAATCCCATGTCGAGCAATTATTGCTCCAGAAATATTCGCCTGCCGCCGCGCTGCTGAACCAGGATGGCGACATCCTGTACATCAACGGCCGCACGGGCGCCTTCCTCGAACCGGCGGCCGGCAAGGCCAACTGGAATATCCACGCCATGGCGCGTGAAGGCTTGCGCTACGAGCTGGCCGGCCTCATCAAGCAAGCCTTGCAAAGCGAAAGCGTGGTGCGCCTGAAGGGGCTGGTGGTCAAGGATCACCTGGGCCAGTCGCTGGGCGTGGACTTGAGCGCGGAAGCGCTGAGCCAGCCTGAATCCTTGCGCGGCATGGTCTTCGTGACGTTTTCCAGCGCGCCTTTGGCGTCCGAGGTGCGCCGTGGGCGCTCGCCGAACCCGAAGGTGCTGGAACTGGAGCAGCAGCTGGCGCAGGCGCGCAACGAAATTCAGGCCGTGCGCGACGAGATGCAGACCTCGCGCGAAGAACTCAAATCGGCCAACGAGGAATTGCAGTCAACCAATGAAGAGCTGCAATCGACGAACGAGGAGCTGACTACCTCGAAGGAAGAGATGCAGTCGCTCAACGAGGAGCTGTACACAGTCAATGCCGAGCTGCAATCGAAGGTCGATGATTTGTCGCTGGTCAACAGCGACATGAAGAACCTGCTCAACAGTACCGATATCGCCACCATTTTCCTCGACAGCGACCTGCGCATCCGCCGCTTCACGGCGCCGGCCACGCAAATCTACAAGCTGATCCAGACTGACTTGCGCCGCCCGCTCAGCGACATCGTCAACGACCTCGATTATCCGGGTCTGGAAGACGATGCGCTGGAAGTGATCCGCAGCCTTGTATTTTGCGAACGGCAGGTGGAAACCAAGACGGGGCGCTGGTACAACGTGCGCATCATGCCGTACCGTACGATCGAAAATGTGATCGATGGCGTGGTGGTGACTTTCATCAACATTACCGAATCGAAACTGCTGGAAGCCCAGCTGCGCCAGATCCAGGCCGGCGCCACGGCGGCAGGCAATAGCGGCGAGAACGTGTCATGAGCGAACCATTCGACGACGGTAGCGCGCTGGCCAGATTGCGAGAGCAGGCCGAGCAACTGGCGGCGCAGCAGCGCCAGCCCGTGCCGCAGTCGAGTGAAGAGGTGATGCGCCAGCTGCATGAGTTGCAGGTGAGCCAGATCGAGCTGGAAATGCAGAGCGCGGCCCTGGCCGAACTGGAGCAGTTGAAGAATGAATATGAAAGCAGCCGCGACCGTTATGCGCAGCTGTATGAGCAGGCGCCCGTCAGCTATTTCTCGCTGGCGCGCGAAGGCGTCATCACGCGTGTCAACGTGGCGGCCTGCGGCTTGTTGCAACGCGACAAGAACCGGCTGCTGGGGCGGCGTTTCGAGCAATTCGTCGCGCCCCAGGCGCAGGGCGGCTTCCGGCTCTTCCTCGATGCCGTTTTCACGGGTGGCGCGCGCCAGGTGCTCGAAGCGCCGCTGTTCGAAGGCGAAGCGGGCGGCATGCGCGGCATGGTGCGCATCGAAGCCAATTACGATGCGGACAGCGCCACGGCGCGCATGCTGGTGACGGACCTGGGTGACGAGCACGTGCGCGAATCGGCCTTGCGGCGCGCGTTTGTGATACTCGACAGCATACGCGAGGGCGTGCTCGTGACGGATAGCGCCAACCGCATCATTTCCGTCAATCCCGCCTTCACCACCATTACCGGCTACCAGGCGGAGGAAGCCATCGGGCGCGATCCGTCCTTCCTCGGCGGCGGCACGCATTTGCCGCATTTTTATGAAGCCATGTGGCGCAGCCTGCACCAGGATGGCAGCTGGTATGGCGAACTGGTGAACCAGCGCAAGAATGGCGAGCGCTTCGTCGAATCGCTGTCGATCACGCCCATGCGCAGCCCGGATGGGGCGATCAGCCATTTTGTCGGCGTGTTTTCCGACATCACCGAGCGCAAGCTGGCCGAGGCGGACTTGCGCGAGCTGCATCGCGAGCTGGACCAGCGGGTGGTCGACCGCACGGCCGAATTGCTGCGCGCCAACCAGCACCTGCAGCTGGAAGTGCACCAGCGCGAGCGGGCGCAGGAAGCCTTGCGCGATGCCGAGCGCTTCTTTCACGCCACCATCGATTCCTTGACGGACCGGGTGCTGGTGCTGGACCGGGCGGGGCGCGTCGTGCATGCCAACCAGGCTTGCCAGGCCTTCGTCGGGCAAACGCCGCAGCCGCTGCGATACCTGGAATTTTGCGAAACGGACCCGCGCTGGCAGCGCAGCGCCGGGCGCGAGCTGTCCGCCGGCATCCGCGCCGTCATCGCCGGCAATGCGGACGCGTTTGCGCTCGAGTATGAGTTTGCCACGCGCTCAGGCCCCCGCTGGTCGCAGGCCAGGGTCAGCCGTTTTCTTGGCGAAGGGCCGCTGCGCGTGGTGGTGGCGCACACGGACATTACCGAACGCAAGCTGATGGACGGCGCCCTGCGCCAGTCGCATGCGCAGCTGCGCCAGCTGGCGCTGCACCTGGAAACGGCCAAGGAAGACGAGCGCAAGCGCATCTCGCGCGATATCCACGATGAACTGGGGCAAAACCTGTTGGCGCTGCGCATCGATATTTCCATGCTCAGCGCCCGCACGGAAGGTTCCCATCCGCGCCTGCACCGCCGGGTCGGCGCCGTGCTCAGCAACGTCGACACCACCATCAAGAGCGTGCGCGGCATCATGAACGAGCTGCGCCCGATGGCGCTGGACCTGGGCTTGCAGGCGGCCATCGAGTGGCAGGTGGGCGACTTCCGCAAGCGCAGCGGCGTCGCTTGCCAGCTGCTGATACGCGACGAGGCGCTGTTTTCCGCCATCGGCAGCCAGGTCGAGATCGTGCTGTTCCGCATCGTGCAAGAAGCGCTCAGCAACGTCATGCGCCATGCCCAGGCCAGCCAGGTCGAGATCGAACTCAGTTCGGATGCCTGCGCTGTGTACGTGGCCATTAGCGACAACGGCATCGGCATCACGCCGCAGCAGCAGCGTAAAAAACAGTGCTTTGGCCTGATCGGCATCGCCGAGCGGGTGACGGCGCTGGGCGGCCAGTTCGAGGTGGGCGTGCCGGCCTCGGGCGCCGGTTGCCGGCTGTCCCTGCAGATCCCCTTGCAGGGCACGGGGCGGCCGGCCGGCTGATACAGAAATTGCATTGGGATAATTTTTGCCGGCTCATGCCGCCTGGACAGGCTATACTTTCGCCTGCTTTTTATGGAGGAGCAAATCTTGTTCAAGACAATCGTATTACCAGTCGCCTTGATGGGCGCGTTCGCCGGCGCACACGCTGACGAAGGGCAGTGGCAACCACACCAGCTGCCACAGCTGAAAGCCGAACTGAAACGGGTCGGCATCGAAATTCCTGCGGAAAAACTGGCCGACCTGAGCAAACACCCGATGAGCGCCATCGTGTCGCTGGGCGGCTGCTCGGCCGCTTTCGTTTCCGACGCCGGCCTGGTGGTGACGAACCACCACTGCGCGTATGGCGCCGTGCAGCGCAATTCCACGCCGGAACACAATTACATCACCAACGGCTTCCTGGCCAAGACGCGCGCGGCAGAGTTGCCGGGCGGTCCGAACAGCCTCGTGTATGTGACGGACAAGGTGGAGAACGTCAGCGACCGCGTGCTGAAAGGCTTGACGGCCGACATGAGCGGCCGCGCGCGCCACGAAGCCGTGGAAAAGCGCGTCAAGGACCTGATCGCCGAATGCGAAACGGACAAGATGTACCGCTGCTCCGTGCCCGCCTTCCACCGCGGCCTCGAGTACTACCGCATCCGCCAGATGATGATACGCGACGTGCGCCTGGTCTACGCGCCATCGGATAAGATCGGCAACTTCGGCGGCGACATCGACAACTACGAATGGCCGCGCCACACGGGCGATTACTCGTTCCTGCGCGCCTACGTGGGCAAGGATGGCCGTCCGGCCGATCCGTCGCCCGACAACGTGCCGTATAAATCGAAGGATTTCCTGGTGGTCTCGGCCGAAGGCTTGAAAGCCGGTGACGGCATCTTGCTGGCGGGCTACCCCGGCCGCACCAGCCGCTACAAGCTGCCGGCGGAAATCCGCTTCGCACGCGACACGGCCTTCCCCCTGAAAGTATCCGAACTGCAAGCGGACCTGGCCGTGATGGCCGACGCCACGAATGGCGACGCGGCTGCCGCCGTGCGCTATGCCAGCGTGGTGAAAAGCATCAACAACGTGCTGAAGAAAACCCAGGGCTTGCTCGACGGTTTCGCGCGCAAGGACATCGCCGCCATCAAGGACGTGCAGGATGCCGAGTTCCGCGCCTGGTACGCGAAACAGCCGAACGTGTCGACTACCCTGCTGGCGGAACTGGACGCGGCGATCGCCAGCGACATGGCCTTGAGCGAAGAAGAGTTCGCCTGGAGCGTAGCCACCAACAGCGACTTGCTGAAAAGCGCGCGCACCCTCTACCGTTTGTCGCTGGAGCGCCAGAAAGCGGACGCCGAGCGCGAATCGGGCTTCCAGCAGCGCGACCTGGCCTTCATCAAGGCCCGCCTGACCCGTCTGGAACAGTCGTACGTCAACAAGGTCGACCAGGCGCGTTTTGAGGCTGGCCTGAAGCGTTACGCGCAACTGGCGGCGAAGAGCCATCCGCAAGGCCTGGACGCGCTGCTGCCGGCTCCAGGCGCCGTGGCGGCCCTGTACCAGCAGACGCAGCTGGCTGACACGGCCAAGCGTCTGGCCTGGCTGGAAAAGGACCAGGCCGCCGTTGCCCAGTCCGACGACGCCTTCATGGCGCTGGCCATCAAGCTGCAGCCGGTCGAGGCGGCGCTGGAGGAGCGCCGCAAGGAAATCGACGGCAATCTGGAACGCGTGATTCCGCAATACATGCAAGCCGTGATCGCGTGGAAGAAGTCGCAAGGCAAGCCTGTCTATCCTGACGCGAACTCGACCCTGCGCGTGACGTACGGTACGGTCTCGCCGTACTCGCCGCGCGACGGCCTCAGCAAAGGCCCGTTCACGACCGTGGAAGGCATCGTCGAGAAAGTCACGGGCAAGGCCCCGTTCGAAGCGCCGCAAGCGCTGATCGACGCCGTCAAGCAAAAACGCTACGGCCAGTTCCGCGACCCGGCATTGGGCACGGTTCCCGTCAACTTCCTCACCAGCGCCGACACCACGGGCGGCAATTCCGGCTCGGCCGTGATGAACAA
Organism: Janthinobacterium sp. NKUCC06_STL; assembly: GCF_019345455.1. Classification (NCBI taxonomy): domain Bacteria; kingdom Pseudomonadati; phylum Pseudomonadota; class Betaproteobacteria; order Burkholderiales; family Oxalobacteraceae; genus Janthinobacterium; species Janthinobacterium sp. NKUCC06_STL. Next base: position 426,527 of record NZ_JAHKQY010000001.1, on the reverse strand, counting down.
GCGCGGCGAACTGATCGGCCTGAATTTCGATTCGACGTATGAATCGATCACCAAGGACTGGTACTTCGACACCGCCATCACGCGCGCCATCCACCTCGACATCCGCTACATGTTGTGGGTGATGAAGGAAGTGGACCACGCCGATAATTTGCTCAAGGAAATGACGATCAAGTATCCGAAAGCTGCCAAGAAGTAATTTTTCCCAGCTGGGATAAAAGCCGCATCCGCCGCAGGGCCGATGCGGCTTTTTTACGTTTGGGCAACTAGTTTGAGTTCCATCAAGATGCCAGCGTTCACCATGGTTAGCATGGCTTAGGGGAACTATCCGAAGGAGGCGATATGGAGGATGATGGCGGGCTGGCAGCCGATCTGGCGCGCCTTTTCGGAGCGAACTGGCGAGACCAGGACAGCCGCTTGCTGCGCATGGATTTTCCGCGCGACGATGGTCCGCCCGATACCGCGTTGCTGGTCAACAGTTTGCGCGCACACGAGGAAATGTCACGCGACTTTCGCTTCGACGTCGAACTGCTGTCCGACAATCTCCACGTTCCCCTGACAGCAATGATGGGACGCATGGTCACGATTTCGATGGTGCGCGATGACGGCAGCTTGCGCCATTTTAATGGTTATGTCGGCGAATTTCGCTTGTTGCGCAGCGATGGCGGTTTCGCGTTCTACCAGATGGTGCTGCAACCCTGGCTGGCGTTGTCCAGGCTGCGCATGGACAACGTCTCGTTCCACGAACGCACGGTCATCGACATCAGCGAAACGACCTTCGATCATTATGTGCAGCGCGACTGGCAAAACCGGCTGCATGAGGAAAAAGCGATATTAAGCTGCGCCAACCAGCATAATGAAACCGATTACAACCATCTGCACCGGCGCTGGGAAGACCAGGGTATTCATTATTGGTATGAACATCGCGCCGACGGTCATACGCTGTGTCTGGGCGACAATACCTGGCTCAGCGACAGCATCGATCCAGGCGACGGCGATGCCAGTGTCGCCGACGAGATGGTGTTTCGCAGCGGCACGGGTTCGCTGGAGGGCGACGGCATACGCGATTGGCAGGCGGTACGGAAGATCGCTTCAGGCTCGCTCACGCTGGCCAGCTTCAACTACAAGCAGCCGTATGCCAGCCGCGCCAGCGGCCATGCGCTGCACCAGCAGGGCGACGTGTTTGCGCATGAACTGTATCAAAACACCGGCTATGGCTATGCCGACATGGGCGACGGCGAAGCGCTGGCGCAACGCCGCCTGGAGGAACATAACTGCCAGGCGCAATACTTCGAAGCTGGCGGCAATCACCGCTGCGCCCAGGCCGGGCGCAGTTTCACGCTGGGCGGACACTTCAGCGGCGAGCAAGCCATGGCCGCCAGAGGGGAAGCGGCGCGCCCGGACGTCCGCTCGCGCGAATACCTGATCCTGTCGGTCGATCATATCGCCAGCAACAATTACCAGACTGGGACGGGCGCGAAGTCGCAGTATGAAAACCGTTTTAGCTGCATCCGCAAGAGCATCCGCTGGTATCCGGGGCGGCAGTTCAACAGCACGCCTTGTGCCTTGCCCGGCGTGCAGACGGCGATCGTCACCGGGCCGGCAGGCGAAACCATCCATACCGACGCGCTGGGCCGGGTGAAGGTGCAATTCCACTGGGACCGGCTGGGCAAGTTCGACGCGGGCAGTTCGCCATGGATCAGGGTCATGACGCCATGGGCGGGCCAGGCGTTCGGCCAGATCGCATTGCCGCGCATTGGCCAGGAAGTGCTGATCCAGTTTCTCGACGGCAATATTGACCGGCCCGTCATTGTCGGCGCGGTGTACAACGGCAACCATGCGCCGCCGTGGAATTTGCCGGGGCAATGCGTACTGGGCGGCTGGCGCAGCGCCGAGCTGATGCCTGGCGGCGGCTACGGCGTGCGCGGCAACCAGCTGGTGCTCGACGACACGCACCAGCGCATCCAGGCGCAACTGAAAAGCGATCACCAGCACAGCCAATTGTCGCTCGGCTGTATCAGCCGCATTGAAGACGCCAGCGGGCGCAAGGATGCGCGTGGCGAGGGCTGGGAACTGGCGTCAGACGCCTGGGGCGTGGCGCGCGCCGGCCGCGGCATGTTGCTGACCACCGAAGCGCGCCCTGGCGCCGCTTCGCATATCAAGAGCATGGATGAAACCTTGCGCCGGTTGGCCGAGGCTGCTGAGCGGCACAAGGCGCTTGCCGCCCTGGCGCAGCATTACGGCGCGCAAGAAAGCGCCGCCCAGCAGGGCGCCGCCGCCGATGTGCTGAAAGCCCAGCATGCCGGGATCAAGGGCGGTGCCGGCGGTGGCGAAAGCGCATTTCCCGAATTGTCAAAGCCGCATCTGGTGCTGGCCAGTCCGGCCGGCATCGAAACGACGACCGCGCAATCGACGCACATCGCCAGCGCCGAGCACACCGCGCTGACGGCCGGGTGCGACCTGTCGCTGGCGGCCGGCGGCGGCCTGTTCGCCAGCATCGGCGCAGCGCTGCGCCTGTTCGTCCACAAGGCGGGAATGAAACTGATCGCCGCAGCTGGCCCGGTACAGATCGCGGCGCAAACCGATGCGGTCGATATCGTCGCCAACAAGGTGCTGGAATTGATCAGCCAGGCCGACTGGGTGAATATTCGCGGCCGCAAAGGCGTGCGCCTGCATGGCGCCGATTGCATGCTTGAAATTAGCGACAAGGTGCAGTTTTTTACCGCGTCGCCGACGCTGTTCCATGGAAACCTGGAAACGCTGGCGCCCAAGAACCGGCCGCAACCGGAGCTGGAACCCCCCATCGCACCGGTAGCGGGGCAATTGCAGCATACGATACAGGCCCATGCGGATGGCGGCCAGTACGCCCATGTGCCGTACACGCTGTACAACGGGGAAGCCGAAGTCGAGCAAGGTCTGACCGACGAATTCGGCCGCATCCTGATCGCGCACCAGGACGGCACGCCGCGCTACCGTGTCGTCCTTGGCAATGGCGAAGAGTTTTCATTGCAGGCGAGCGCACGCTTCGACCCGAACGCGGCGCCGGACGGCGAACACAAGCTGTCGAACCGCGGCTTGCGCGCGTTCGACGACACCGCCGATGGCCGCGGGGTTCAATGATTCACGACACTGACGGGAGAGCACCATGCCGGAATCGACCAGCCGCATCGAAACCACCCATATCGACGAAGTCGGACGCACTGCGACGAGTTCGCTCCAGTGGCTGCTGGAAAACCGCAACCTGAAGGGAAAGGCCAGTCACCCGATCACGCACAACAACAAGCTGACGCTGTTCATTTGCGGACAGGAAGGGTTCGCCGACATCGCCGCCGAGATCGCCAGGGCGGAAGAGTCCATCGACCTGTGCTGCTGGGGCTTCGATCCGGGCATGGAACTGGTGCGCGGCAACAGCGCCACCTGGCCGCGTGGCGACACGTTTGGCGACTTGCTGATCGCCGCCTCACGGCGTCACGTCAGGGTGCGCCTGCTGATCTGGTATGACCGGCTCGGTTCGCCGATGGTGCACAATATGCCGGGCCATTCGCACGGCACCTCGCCCTGGAAAACCGGTGGACAGCGCGCCGACGACATCAGCGCCAGAGCCAGCCTGGCGATGTTGCAGGAGGCAGTCAGGAAAAAACTTGTTTTAAGCAGTGCTTTCAGGGGCGATATCGTCCGGCCCGAGGATATCCCGATGCTGGCGCGTGAAGAATATTGCCACAGCTGGTATGCGGCCGCGTTCCATGGCTTGTTGGAGGGCCTGGAGATTCGCTTGCGGCACGGCGACAGCGCCGCGATCAGCAAGAGTATCGCGACCGAAATCAACCAGCCGCGCGGCTTGACGATGGGGGAAATTGAAAAGCCCGGCATGCAATACCTGGGCACGCATCACCAGAAGCCGGTCCTGATCGATTTCTCCCACGAAAAGGGATCCAAGGCCGTCGGCTATGTAATGGGCCTGAACTCGGTGACCGATTATTGGGATACGACGGCCCATCTGCTCGACGACACGCGCCGCGAACAGGGCGGTGCCAACGAGCGGCGCGAGTGTTTGCAGGGAATGGCCGCGGACGGCGGGTTCGCCACGCTGAAACCGTACCAGGATTATGCCTGCCGCATCGACGGTGGCAAGGCATTGATCGCGCTGTACAACAATTTCGTGAAGGCATGGGACCGCGCGATCGACGACCGCACGCATCAGGCCGCCGGGGAATGCGTGAGTTGGTATTCGTCATGTAAAAACCCGCCGGCCCAGCTGTTGCGCGAGGCCGGGCCGGACGACTCCATCGTGCAGATCGTCCTGACCCAGCCCGAGGAGCAGGACAAGACGATCAAGGAAACCTACTTTCGCGCCGTGACCCAGGCCAGTCTGGCGGCCGGCTACCTGTATGTGGAAAATCAGTATTTCCAGTATGAAGAATGGGCCCGGCACTTGCTGGCCGAGCGCAAGAAGGTGGTCGCCGCCTGGAAGGCCGGCAGTGCCAAGGCGGGCAAGAGTCTTGAAGATATGCCGGTCATGCACGTATTCATCGTCATCCCCGTGCCAGAACGCGCGCAGATGGTGCCGCGCACCCACGACACGCTGGCGGCGCTGGGGCAGCACGCTGGCATGACGGGTCAAAACACCATGATCGACGACTACAACAAGCAGCCGAAAACCCGGCGTGTCAGAGGCGGATTCGGCATCACCAACGAGGTTGAAGTCAAGTTGCCCGATGTGGTGCGGCACTCCAACGGCATCAACAAACCCGGCGTGATGACGCTCGAGAGCGAATTCGGGCTGAAGGTCTCGGTGGCCATGCTCAATGTCAGCGCATTTGACAATGACCGCTGGCGTTACCGTGAAATCTACATCCATTCCAAATTGATGCTGGTCGACGACGTGTTCATGACCTTGGGCAGCGCCAACCTGAACCAGCGCAGCATGGCCGTCGACAGCGAAATCAATATCGCCACCATCGACCGCCGCGTGGCCCGCGATTTGCGCAAGCGGGTGTGGCGCATGCATAGCGGGGGATTGGTCGATGGCGGGGGCGGGACGAAGGCGGAGATTGTGGATGCTTACGGGAACTGGGTGAAATTAATGAATGAGAATCGCGAAAAAAAGATTTCTTATTCTGGAAATTCTACAGATAAAAAAATGACCGGTTTTTTGCTGCCATTGGAAGATAAACGCAGCTCCACGATACGTTTGGGGTGAGCATGAAAAAGTATAAAAATTTCCCCCTTTCCCTGCCTTTTTTTATCTTGGCAGTTTTCCTGATTTTCACTTTAGGTGCCTGCAAAATGTCAAACGACACGAAAGAAGTCCTGCCGCGCAACCAAAGCCTGCCACTTTTCAATCCGCATGTCGCGGATTTTATTTGTGAAACCGAGGCGAGCAAGGTGCCACCCATCGATGCGCAAGCGGAGGACTGGTTCCTCGAAGCGCGCGGCATGGAAGATCCTGAAATTTTCGTGGAAGACCGCGATTACAAAAAAATCGTCGATCTGACGCGTCAAGCGGCGCAGCGATTGCACTGGAAGGCGATGCTCAATCTGGCCAGCCTGTATGTGGAAGGGCGCGATCCTTTAAATGGTGAGGAAGAGGCGGTGCAACTGGTGGAAAAGGCGCTGCGGCTGGGCATACCGGCGGCGTATGACCGGATGGGAACCTATTATGCGAATGGCACGGGCGTCAACGGCGACATCACTCGCGCCTATGCGTTCTGGCAAAAGGCGGCACAGATGGGAAATCCGCAAGCGATGGAATTTTTGGCGGGTAAATTAAAAGTGGGACCGAGTAGTGAGGGCGCGGGTTATTGGTCCAATATTCCGGTAGCGACAAAGATGTTGGAATGCGCTTTTGGCCAAGGAAACGGTTTAGCAGCCTATCAATTGCATTTTTTGTATGTGTCTCCGCGTGCTGCCAGTGGAGAAATAAATGGACGGCGTAACGCTGAAACAAAAAATCGTGCATTAATGGTATTGCATGAAGGTGTTAAGTTTGGTTGTGAGGATTGTGCAAATGCCTTGGCAATTGAATTTGGTGCTCCTTTTGATCTTGCCGATATGCTGGCGCCATATGTGGATAAGGCTCGTGGAGAGCGATATCGTATGCTTAGTAACGCCCTCGGCTTCAACCCCAATCGCCGCTTCCCCAACCTCGATAAAATCTTGCCATTGCCACCGGCCGATCTGCCGCCGTGGGATGGTCAACGAAAGAGCCTGCTCGACGCTGCCATGGGCGTGCGCCCACCGCCAGCCACCCCGAAACCAAGCGCCGCCTCGCTGTTACAAAAGCCGTATTTCCTGGCAGCCGACTATGCGCTGCATCCCACCGGCTTGCACAGCGACGCGCCGACCGCGCCATTTTCCGCATATTGGCAACCGGCCCAAGGGCAGGGTTTGACGGAGCCGGCCCGGCTGTTCCGTAAAGGCGAAGAGTTCCGCCATTTCAGCGTGCTCGATGCCGCTGGCAAGACCCGTTACGGCCCAGTGACATGGGAACAGTGCCTGACGATACGGCACAACCAAGGGGCCGTGGAACCGCGCGCGGTGCACGGCTTGCTGCGCGAGGTGGCGCGGCCCGAGCCATGGTTGAGCTGTGCTTGCGACCAAGCCTGTCCGGTCAGCGGCGTCTGGCAACCGTGGGTAGCGGCCGACCATCCGCTGCAGGCGACCGTCAACCAGTACTGGCGCCAGGCGTGGCTGACCCAGGGCGCGCCGTTCCCGCGACCGCGCCGCGACTGGCTGCTCGATTTGCCAGACGGCGACGTGACGTGGCATTTGATGGATGCGTTCCCCCGTGTCCTGCGGGGTGGGGAACTGGCGCACCTCCTGGTGCTCGAACATCAGCCGGTAGGCCAGGCTAAGCACGTATAATTCCTCGCACTATCCACCGCTATTCTTTTTCGACAGGCCCCCATGCCCCAGACTCCCGATTTGCAGCCGGATTGGCAAACGTTTGAAACGGCCTACGACGTCGAAGCAACCTGGTTCAAGCTGGCCAGCGCCTCGCTGGCAGTGCTTGGCGCCTCTGCTTTCAAGGATCAGGCATTTTCAGCCTTTGCCTTCAACGCCGTATCGTTCCCGTCCCTTTCGCTGAGCTTTGACACCGATCCCGATAACAGAAAGCGTGGTGATTACCCGCCGGACTGGTCGAACGAGTGCATGGAAGTCGACGTGCCGGAAATCGGGCGATTATGGGAGGAGGGGCATGCAAGGATCGAAGCTGCGCTGCTCGAACTGGTCGACGCGGCCGATGACGGGCAGCTCGATGCCATCGAGGAAGGCTATCTGCACAGCCTCAGGAAAACCATGGTGCGCCTTGAAACGCACGGTGCTTTCGGGCAGATCAGGACCTGCGCGCGATTCTGGACCGTGGTCACGCAAGTCGATGCCGACACCGATGAAGAGGAGCGGCTGCTCGACCAGGTGCGGCTGGCGGCCGTGACAAGTCCGGCATGACGCGGCAATTGCGGGCAGGGGCAAAGGCAGGGTAGCCCCCGTCCCGCACATTGCTGGCCAGCCGGCTAAGCGGCGCCGGCGATTTGTCCCCGCAGCGCTGCCGTGCCGCGCACGCCGAGCATGCGCCACAGGCGCGCCGGCAGTGCGCTGATCGGTTCCAGCTGGGCCGGCACATCGATCCAGCACGCGTACAGCAGATGGCCGTTCACGCGCATCGGCGGCCCGGCGCGCTCGGTCGAAAAGCCGCCTTGCCGCAGCAGGCGCTCGATGCCGACGGGGGAGACGGAAATAATCCGGCGCGCGCCCAAGGTCGCCGCCGTGGCGATGGCCTTGCGCAGCAGGCGGAAGGTGTCTTCCAGGGTATTGCGGTTGTCGTGCAGGTCCATCGACGTGAAGCGGGACAATTCCCAGATCTCGTGATGGCGCGGCGGTGCCTGGCCGGCCATTAGCTGGGGAAATATTTCCCCCAGCAAATATTGGCGGTCGGTGGGCAAGAGCCGGGCACAGCCGTTGATGCGGCCCTCGCCATCGCGCGCGATGACATAGTAGGTATCGTCATGATCGAACTGGTCCGTCTCCCTGCCATCCTGCGATGGCAAATCCCATCCCAGGGTTTCCACAAACACTTTGTAGCGGTAGTGCTCCAATTCGGACTTCAAAATACTGCAAAGCGTATCGGATTTGGCTGAAAGGAGTTTCATGATTATTGACGGCTGTGACGGGATGGCTATTACAGTGTAATTGCGGCCGATACAAAACTGTAGGGAACCACAGGTAGCGGGGCTGATTTATGTTGCTGGCAGTGCGTTTTGGTGAGAATTTGAAGCAGACTTTGCTATACCATACGCCGACTTGCCGACGTGCCTTTTTATCATGCGCGATGAGTCCGCGGCAAATTCTCCCCCCTGACTAAGGACTTCTATGTTCGCTTACAACGCCCCAAAAACGCGTCTTCCGGCAGCAGAATGGAAACAAGGTGTGATCGAAAATCTGGCTGCTACCCGCACGCCGGATGACATATTCGAAGTGCTGGTGGGTGTGGCCGGCGACCTGGGATTCGATTATTGTGCCTATGGCCTGCAAGGCCGTCTGCCGATGTCCAGGCCCAAGGTGTTTACGGTGAATAATTACCCGAGTTCGTGGCAGCGCCGTTACTCCGAGCAGTCGTACATGCGTTCCGACCCGACCGTCAGCCGCGCCAACCGCTCCTTGCTGCCCATCCTGTGGGGCGGCGAAATGCTGGACGAGAATCGCGAGTTCTGGGAGGACGCCCACGCCCACGGCTTGCGCTACGGCTGGGGCCAATCGTCCTGCGACATGAGCGGCCAGGTTGGCCTGCTGAGTTTTTCCCGCTCTTGCAAACCCTTGACGGAGCGGGAAATCGACGTGCTCTCCTTGCGCGTGGCCTGGCTTGCCAATGTCGTGCATGAACATTTTGCCGACGCCATCGCCGTGCCGGCCAAGGATGCACCCAAAATCCAGCTGACCGAGCGCGAGGCGGAAGTGCTGCGCTGGTGCGCCGATGGCAAGACCTCGGCCGACATCAGCGAGATCCTGAACATTACCGAACGCACCGTGACCTTTCACATCAGCAACTCCCTGCAGAAGCTCGATACCGTCAACAAGACGGCCGCCGTCATCAAGGCGATGGCCTTGCGCCTGCTGTAACTGACGCTGGCTTCAAGGGGCGGCATCCGGCGGCGCGGCAAAAATCAGCGCAGCATTGGTGCCGCCAAAACCGAACGAATTCGACAGTACATGGCGGATCGGCCTGGCGTATGCCTTGCCGGCCACCAGATCGATGCCTTCGCATTCGGCGGCGCGGTTGTCCAGATTCAAGGTGGGCGGCACGATCTGGTCGCGCAAGGCCAGCACCGACAGGATGGCTTCCACGCTGCCGGAAGCGCCCAGCAGGTGGCCCATGGCCGATTTGGTCGAGGATACCGAGACGCCGCCGTGCAGATGGGCGCCGAACACGTGCTGCAAGGCGGCGATTTCCGCCAGGTCGCCGGCGGGGGTCGACGTCGCGTGCGCATTGATGTAGTCGATGGACTCGGGCGCCAGGCGGGCGCGCCGCAGCGCCGCCTGCATGGCGCGGGCCGCGCCGTTGCCGTCTTCCGGCGGCGCCACGGCATGGTAGGCGTCGCCCGACATGCCGTAACCGATCACTTCGGCGTACATCCGCGCGCCGCGCGCACGCGCGTGTTCGTACTCTTCCAGCACCATGACGCCGCTGCCTTCGCCCATCACGAAGCCGTCGCGGTCACGGTCCCAAGGCCGGGAGGCGCGCTCGGGCGCATCGTTGAACGCCGTGGAGAGGGCGCGGGCGGCGCAAAAGCCCGCCACGCCGAGCTCGCAGATCGTGCCTTCGGTGCCGCCGGCAACCATGACATCGGCATCGTCGAGCGCGATCATGCGCGCCGCATCGCCGATGGCGTGCGCGCCGGAGGCGCAGGCGGTGACGGTGGCGTGCGCCGGGCCGCGCAGATGGTGCTGGATGGCGATGTGTCCAGTTGCCAGGTTGATCAGGTTGGACGGGATGAAGAACGGCGACAGGCGCCGCTGGCTACCATTTTCCAGCGCCCTGGCCGCGCCTTCGATGCCGGGCAGGCCGCCGATGCCGGAACCGATCATGACGCCGCTGCGTTCCTGTTCCGCCAGCTCGGCCGGCGCCCAGCCGGCATCGCGCAGCGCTTCGGTGGCTGCGGCGATGGCGTAGACGATGAACGGATCCATTTTCTTCAGTTCCTTGCGTTCGACCCAGTCCTCGGGCCGAAAACCGCCTTCTTCCCCGGCCGCCGGCAACTGGCCCGCGATGCGCGCCGGCAGGTGAGCGGCGGGAAAGCGATCCAGCACGCCGATGCCGCTGTGGCCGGCCAGCAGCCGTTGCCAGGTGCGCTCGGCGCCCACGGCCAGCGGGGTCAGCATGCCGATGCCTGTAACGACCACGCGGCGCAGGCCGAGTGGATGGGGGAGGACGTAGGGGGACGAAGACATCGCAGTCCTTTCAGCAGGTTAATTCGGACAAAGCCGCAATGTATCAGCAATCCCTGGCCCGCCACCCCTGTAGGAAATGACAGGTGGCGCGCCGTTCACTTGGCGCCGCCCGCTTGCAGCTGGCGCTGGCGCGCGAGCAGCATGCACGCCACGCCAGCGAGCAAGACCAGCGCGGCCACCATGATCGGCAGCAAGGTCGACAGGGGCTGCAGGGCCGCCGTGATCAGCGGCGCGACACCCCAGGCCAGGGCATTGATCGAAGAGATCAAGCCCATCAGCTGTCCCTGGCGTTCCGTCAGCGTGCGGTTGGAAGCAATGCTGAGCAGGCAGACATAGGTCGTGGCGACGGCGATCGCCAGCGGGCCGGTCAGCAGCCATAGCACGGCAGGCGCATCGCCCAGGGCCACGGCAGCGACCAGCGGCGGCTGGATGGACAGGCTGATGGGCAGGATGCGCTCCAGCGCAAAGCGGCGGGTGGCCCAGGGTACGATAAACAGCATGGCAAGGGCAAAGCAGGTGGAGTAATACGCCAGCAGCTGGGCTTCCTGCCAGGCGTCAAAGCTGTAATGCAGCAGCGCAAACGCAGCCATGTAGTTGAAATACATGTAGTAGCCGAGTAGAAAGATGGCCAGCAGCAGCAAGGGATGGCGCAGCTCGGGACGGCACAGCATCTGCCACAGATTGCGCCACGGATGGGTGTTGTCGGTCGACAATGCGCGGGTATCCGTGTAGCACAGCAGGACAAGCACGGCGCTGGCCAGCGGCAGCAGCGCTGCCCAGAGATAGGGCAGCCAGAGCGCCGCGCCCTGCTGGTGCATGATGCCGCCCAGCAGCGGCCCGGCAACGAAGCCGATGCCGTTGGCGGCCGTCACCAGCGCGAGGTTGGCGGCCTTGCTGTCGGTCGTGCTCAGGTCGATGATGGCCGCTTGCGCCACCGGCAGGCTGGCGGCCGTGATGCCGGCCAGCGCCCGCCCGCAGCAGATCAGTACCAGGCTGCCTTGCCAGACGCCAAAGGCGGTCAGCGCCATGCCGCCGGCGTTGCCGAGCAAGCACAGCAGAAGTACGGGCTTGCGGCCCTTGCGGTCCGACAGGGCGCCCAGCCAGGGCGAGCCGAGGCACATCATCAGCGGATAGATGGCCAGCAGCAGGCCGTAGACGGCCGAGCGGAAGGCCGGCCCCTGGCTGGCGTCGAACAGTGGCGACGCATCGCCCAGCAGCAGCGGGGTCAGGGTCGGATAGACGATGCCGATGCCGGCGGCATCGGCGAAAATGGTACTGAACAGGGCGAGATAAACCAGTCTGGATTTCATCATGAACTCATCAAAAATGGGCCGGGGCGCAGCTGCACCCCGGCCGGCAAGGCGTTAATCGGTTGCCTGGGCCAGGCGGCGCAGGCTGCTGACGGCAAAGTTGTGCAGTGTGGCGGCGTCGCGTACCTCGCGCAGTTCGAGTTGCGCCAGTTCGCGCAGGAACTCGTCATTGGCGACCTGCCGCGACGCCGCCTGCGCGGGCTGCGGCTCGCCCAGGTCGGCATACAGCGGCAGCAGGCGGAAGAAGGGATCGTCTTCCGCCGTCTCCTGCCTGCTGCGCTCGACCCAGCGCGCGGCAGGCGTGGCCTGCAGCGTGGGGCGCAGGGCCGCGGCGAGCGCGTCGAACGCCAAGGGCCCGAGGCTGAGGTTGCGTACCCCCGGCGCCGTGCACAACTTGCTGCGCCTTGCCACGTAACTGGCCACCAGCGCCGTGGGCAGCAGCGTGACAGGCATCGGCAGATCCGGGTAGGCATCCATCTGCAGGCATTTGACGGCCAGCGCGACAAAGTGGTTTTGCGTATACAGGCGCGTGTCGCTGTCGTCGAACATCAGGGGCAGGCGGTACACCGTGGCCGGATAGCCCAGTGCCATCGCCTGCGTCACTTGCAGCTCGGCCGCCAGCTTGGACTGCTCGTAGCCGGAAGCGATTGCTTCCAGGCTGGAGGCGGCCAGCGGCGCTTCCGGCAAGTCGGCCAGCTCGGTGAACTGGGTCGACATATGATGCACGTGCGCGGCGCCGGCCTGCGCTGCGAACAGCAGCACATTGCGGGTGGCGCCGACGTTGCCGTCGCGCATGGAGCCATAGTCGGCGGCGTGATTCACGTGCGCCGCCGCGTGGATCACCTGGCCGACGCTGGCGCGGCAGGCGGCATAGTCGGCGGCCGACATGCCCAGCGACGGCAAGGCCAGGTCGGCCTGCAGCACGCTCAGCCGTTGCGAAGGCAATTCCGCATGGAACAGGCGGCGATAGCGGGCCGCCAGGCGTGCCATGCCGTCGTCGCCACGCAGCGGCAGGACGATGCTGGCCGAACTTTCGTTCAGCAGCGCGTGCAGCAGATGCATGCCGAGGTGGCCGCTGGCGCCGGTCAGCATCACGGCCTTGCCCGGCGTCGCGCCGGCGGGGAACGGCGGCAGATCGCCCATGCGTTCCAGGTCGGCCGCGTAGGCGCGCCGGGGCGGTGCCGTATCCTCGGCCGCATCGGCCGCCAGCAAGCCGTTGATGGTGGGATTGCTGACGAAACGGCCGAACTGGATGCGCAGTCCCAGCGTGCGTTCCACGGCCAGCACCATGCGCGTGAGCACCAGCGAATCGCCGCCCAGCTGGAAAAAGTTCTCGTCGACATCCACCACCGGCACTTGCAGCAATTCCTGCCACAGCGCACAGATGCGCTGCTGCAGCGGCGTCAGGGCCGCCGCCGTGGCGGGCAGGCGCTGCTCCCGCTGCTGTGCCAGCCGCTGCGTCAACAGGGCGCTCAGTGCCGCGCGGTCGACCTTGCCGCTGCTGTTGAGCGGGAAGGCGTCGAACTGGAACAGCTGCGATGGCAGCATGTACTCGGGCAGCCGCTGGCGCAGCCGTTGCAGCAGCGCGGCATCGGCTTGCGTGCGGGCGATCACGGCCGCCATGATCTGGCGTGTCGTCGCACCGGGCTGGCCGATTTCCATCACCAGCGCGCACGCATGCTGGACGCCGGGCTGCGCCAGCAGAGCATGCTCGATCTCGCCCAGTTCGATCAGCTGGCCGCGCAGCTTGACGCGGAAATCATTGCGGCCGATGTAGTCCAGTTCGCCCTCGGCGGTCCATCTGACGATGTCGCCCGTGCGGTAGATGCGCCGCTGCGGCGTCTGCTGCGGATTGCCGTAGAACGGATCGGGCTGGCGCACCGTGCCGATGTAGCCGCGCGCGACCCCGCTGTCGCCCAGGTACAGTTCACCTGCCACGCCAGCCGGCACCGGCCGTCCCAGCTTGTCCAGCACCCAGCAATTGACACCGGGACAGGGTTTGCCGATGAGTGCGCCGCTGCCGTGCGGCAAGGCGCGGCAGGCATGGAAGGTGGCGTAGATGGTGGCTTCAGTCGGGCCATACAGGTTGTGCAGCACCGTTGCCGTGCCCGAGGCCAGCCATTGTTCCACCACGGGCCGCATCAGCGCCTCGCCCACGGAGATGACGTGGCGCAGGCTGTGGCAGGCAGCCAGCTCGGTGACCAGCAGGTTGAGCAGCGACGGTACCGTGCTCATCATCGTCACGCCGTGCGCCTGGCAGGCTGCCACGTGCGCGCTGCCAGCGGCGCCATGCGGCAGCAGCACCACGGTGCCGCCGCAGATCAGCGGCAGGCAGTACTCCGGGACGGAAATGTCGAACGTCAGCACCGTGCCTTGCAGGAACTTGTCGCCGGGGCCAAAGCTGAAATATTCCGCCATCCACGCCAGGCGCTCGCTCAGGCCCGCATGCTCGACCAGCACGCCCTTGGGCATGCCGGTACTGCCGGAGGTGTACAGCACATACGCCAGGTCGCCGCCGCCGTCCGCATACGGGCTGTTCGGCTCCAGCCGTTCGGCCGGCGGCACCACGACCGCCTGCCGCACCTGCACCGACAGCGCTTGCCCGAGGACGATTTCCAGCACGCCCAGTTGCGCCTGCGCCCGCAGCAGCGCCTGCATCTCCGTGCCGGGGCGTTCGCCAGCCGTTAGCAGCAAGGCGCAGCGCGCCGTCTGCAGCATGTACAGCGAGCGTTGCGGCGGATGCTGCAGGTCCAGTGCGACATAGGCGGCACCGCATTGCCACAGCGCCAGAATCGCGATCACCGATTCCGGGCAGGCCGCGCGCGGCATCATCAGGCCGACCGTGTGCTCCTTGCCGATGCCCAGCGCCGCCAGTTGCGAGGCCAGTTGCTGGACATGGTGCCGCAATTGCGCATAGCTGAGGCTATGCGCGTCCCATTCCAGCGCCACGGCCGTGGGATGGCGTTCGGCCTGCAGCAGGAATTGCTGGTATACCGGCAATGCCCGCGTGCCGACCGGTGTGGCGGCGGCGAGCGGCGCCGTGCCTGGGCCCTGGCCGCCCAGCAGGTAGTGCTGTTCGGCAGCCGACAGCATCGACAGGTGCGCCACGGCGTCGTCGCTGCCGGCCGCCAGCTGCGCCAGCAGCGCCGCATAGTGCGCCGCCATGCGCGCCATGGCGGGCTGGCTGAAGGCGCTGCAGCGGAACTTCAGCAGCATGTCCCAATGCCCCTGGTATTGCGTGATCCAGAGGCTCAGGTCGAACTGCGCCAGCTGTTGCGGGATCGTCAGCGGCGTCAGTCTGGCGGCGCCTGCCTCCAGATGCATTTCCGTGGCGTCGAAGAAATTGAAATAGCTTTGCAGGGGATCGTGGCCCTGCACGGCCGCCTTCAGCCGTTCGTCGCGCATCAGCTGGGCCAGCGGAATATCCTGGAAGTCGAGCAGGTCGAACAGGGCGCCCGAGACGCTGCGTTCCAGCGCCGTGCTGTTGCCGTTTTCGTCGATGTCGAGCACCAGCGGCAGCACGTTGACGAAGTGGCCGACCGTGTGGCGCCAGCGTTGCTGGGTGCGGCCGTTGAACGCCACGCCGGTGAGCACGCGCTGCTGGCCGCTGTAGCGCGCCAGCAGCAGCAGCCAGGCCGCCAGGCAGACGCTGGCGCGGCGGCTGGCGGGCAGGGCGCGCAGCCGCTGCATCGCTTCGGCGGACAGGGGGATCGCCACGCTGTCGCCGGCGGCGGACGGCGCCGGCGTGCGCTCATACGGCAAATCGAGACGCAGCAGGCTGCCGTCTTGCGCCAGCAGCTGTGGCGCGATGTGGTCTGCCGCCCGTGCCACGGCGTCGGCGCCGAGCTGGCGCTGGCTGGCGGCAAAGTCGCGGTACTGCGCCACCGGTCCGGGGCTGTCGGCCGGCGGCAGTCCGCACAGGGCGCCGGCGAGTTGCTGGCCGACGTAAAACATGGCGCTGGCGTCCATCAGCACATGGTTGGAACTCAGTACCAGGTAGCCGGTGCCGTCGTGCGCGCGCAGTAGCGTCACGCGCGTGGCAAAGCTGTCGTGCAGCGAAGGAGACATCGCCAGCATGTCGGCGATGTGCGCCAGCGCCGCCGCCTCATCCTGCACCGGCTGCTGCCGGATGGCGTTGGCGGCCTGGACCGTGGCGGGCGCATGCACCACATAGGCGGGACCCGTCTCCTGGTCGTCGCCATCGACGGTCGCGCGCAGCAATTCGTGCGCGGCGATCAGTGCCTCCCAACGGGCCTGCAGGGCCGCCATGTCCAGGCCGGTGCCGTCGATGCGCCAGCCGATGGCGCATTGATAGGCGTTGCCCGCATCCTGGCGCTGCTGTTCATACCACAGCGAAAACTGCCCGGGCGACAGGGGAATGCGCGGCGTGGCCGGCCCGGCGTCCGGGACGGTCTCGGGGGCCTGCGCGGCTGCCGCCGGCTGCAGGCCGGCCAGGCGTTGCCGCAGTTCCGCCAGCGTGCCGCCCGCCAGCAGCAGCGCCACGGGGATGCTATGGCCCAGCTGGCTTTGCAGTTCGCTGCGAATGCGGATCAGGCCCACCGAATCAAGGCCCAGCTGTTCCAGCGTGGCCTGCTCGTCGAGCGTGCTTGCGGCATGTCCTGTTTCGCTGGCGATCAGCTGGGCCAGCAGGTCGCCGTCCGCGTTCGTGCCGGCGCTGGCGCATGGCTGCTCCTGGCCTGCCGTGGCGGCGGGCGCCAGCGCGTACACGGCGTAATGGCCGTCGCGTTCCGGGCCGGCCAGCAGCGCGGCGAGCGTGGCGCAGCCGCGTGCCGGCGCCATCGGTGCCAGCTGGCGCAGCGCGCGCGAACGTTTGCCCTGCGCCAGGCCGCGCATCATGCCCGCGCCGTCCCACGGTCCCCAGTCGATCACGGTGGCGGGCAGGCCATCGTGCCGGCGTTGCGCCGCCAGCAGCTGCAATCCGGCATTCGCGGCCGAATAAGCGAGCTGGCCTGGCGATTCCAGCAGCGCGGCCAGCGACGAGAACAGGACAAAATAGTCGAGTTCCGCATGCCGCGCGGCGTGCCGGTGCAGCAGCCATGCGCCGCCAAGCTTGGCGCCGAGCACTTGCTGCAATTGCGCCGCGTCGATGTCGCCGATGGGGCGGTCATCCAGGCTGCCGGCCAGGTGGAACAGGCCGTGCATGGGCGCGCCGCACGCTTCCAGCGCGGCGCTGGCCGACGCCGTATCGTTCAGGTCCGCCAGCAGCAGTTGCAGCGCCACGCCCTGCGTGGCCAGTTGCGCGAGCCAGGCCTGTTGTTCCTCCGTTGGCGCCGCGCGGGTGACGAGGACGAGGCTGCGGCAGCCAGCATGGCGCACCAGGTGCTCGGCCAGGTGGCGGCCTATGCCGCCGAAAACGCCGCTGATCCAGTAGGTGCCGTCGGCGCGGCAGCAAGGCTGATCCGGCGCCGTGGGCTGTGCCACGCGCAGCGTGCGCCGTTGCGCCAGGATGCCGGCGCGCAGCCGCCACAGGCTGGCGGCGATGCCGCCGTCGGCCAGTCCCGCCGGCTGCGCCCGCACGGCGCAGGCCGCGGCGGCGATGGCTGCGCCATCGGCGTCGCTGTCCAGCCAACTGACGTCAAGCGCCGGCAGTTCGCTGCGCAAATTCGTTGCCAGCGCTTGCGCCAAGGCGCGGCGGGTGTGCGCGGCCTCGCCATCGGCGTGCGCGGCCACGTCGGCCAGGCATAGCTGCAAAGGCTGGCCAGGCTGCCGGTCCAGCAGCACTTGCAGCGTTTCGCGCCAGTTGCGTACCCAGTGCGCCAGTGCGGCCGCATCCGCCGGCTGCGGGTGGGCCGGGTCGAGCAATACCAGGATGGTGCGCAGCGGTGCCGTGGCCGATTCCGCGCCATGCAGCTTGCCGTCGGCGTCCCACAGCGCATGGCGGGTATGCACGTCCGCCTCCGCCAGCCATTGCACGCATGCCGCCGGCAAGCTGCTGTTGGCAGCCGCTGCCAGCAGCCATTGCTCGCCGGCGGCGGGCCGGGCCGGAAAGCCTGCGGGCGCCGTGTACGCCACCCAGTCGACCGCGTGCAGCGGCAGGGCGGCAGGCATGGCCGCGGCGCCCAGGGCCGCGCAGCTCACTTCGCTCAAGACGCCGATGCAGCGGCCCTGTCCGGAATACAGCCGCAGTTCGCCATCGAGGAAACCGGCGGGCGCCGGCCGCAGCACGGCCCGGCAAAGGATGCTGGCGTTCCAGGCGGCGCTGGCGTCGAACCAGGCGCTGCCCACCGACACCGGCACGTAGGCCTGCTGCGGGTCGCCGGCGCAGATGCCCAGGGTATGCAGGCAGTTGTCGAGCAGGGCCGCATGCCACAGCGGCAGGCTGGCCGTGGGCGCCTCCGGCGGCAGGATGCGTCCCCACAGTTCGCTTTCCGATACCCGGTGGCTGGCCTGCACCCGCTGGAACAGGGGGCCATAGCTGACGCCGCGGGCACGGTAATGGTCATAGAAGGGCGCGGCATCGTCCCACTGCGCCGCCGCTCCCGGGGCGTCCGCGTTGTCGGGTTGTGGCATTGCGTTCCAGCCGGCGCGCACTTCGGCGTGCAGCGCCCGCGCATGGCCGGGCGCGCTGTAGCGCAGCTGATACGACTGCCGTGTATCCGGGCCGCCGATGTCCACCGTCAGCGCGGCAGGGGCGTCGGCCGCCAGCGCCAGCGGCTGATGGATCAGCAGGTCGCGCAGTGTCAATTGCTGCGCAGCGGCACCCGCCGCCTGCGGCAGCCAGCGCTGCGCCAGGCTGAAGGCGCTGGACAGGTAGTACATGCCGGGCAGGACGGCGGCGCCATCGATGACGTGCTGCTGCAGCCAGCTGTCGCCGGCCTGCGGGTCGAGGTTCAGTTCATGGCGTATCGCCAGCGCCGCGACGGGCGGCACTGGCACCATGGCGGCGCTGCCCAGGGCCGGCAGGCTGGTTTGCCACGACGCCGGCTGGACGTGCTCGCGCTGGAACGGGTACAGCGGCAGTCCGGCTGGCACGGGGCGTTCTGCCTGGACGGCGAATTGCCGCATCGCCTGGCGTGGATCGAGCGCGCCATGTTCGCTCAGGCTGCCCAGCGCGCGCAGCACGGTGGGCACGTCGTCGTGACGCATGTCCAGGCTGGGCAGGCAGACGATGGCGCGGCCGGCCAGGCGCGCGGCGCTGGCCGTCAATGGGGTCAGCACGGCGCGCGGGCCGATTTCCAGCACTAGGTCCGGCCCGTCCGCCAGCAGGCGGGCAATGGCGTCGGCAAAATTGACGGGCGTCTGAATCTGCTCGCTCCAGTAGCGCAGCTGATCGACGCCTTGCTCCAGCGCGGCCGGGTCGTCGCTGTCGACCGAGCTATAAAAGCGCACGGCGGCGGCCGGTGCGCGCAGCGCCGGCGCGATCGCCGCGCAGGCGGCGGCGAATTGCGCGGCGGCCGGCGCCATCAGCGGCGTGTGGAAAGCGCCCCGCGTGGCCAGCGGCGTGCAAACCAGGCCGGCGTCCGCGGCGGCCTGGGACAGTTGCGCGAGCGCCGTGGCGCGGCCCGCCACCACCACCGATTGCGCACTATTGCGCACGGCGATCCAGAGCGCCGGTTCGTCGGCGCAGATGCGCGCCAGCAGTGGCGCCAGCTGCTGCGGCGTGGCGGCCACGGCCAGCATGGCCGAGTCGCTGGCGGCGCAGGCCGCTTCCATGGCGTCGGCCCTGGCCAGCAGCATGCGCACGGCCACGTCGAAGTCCATCACGCCGGCCACGCAGGCAGCGGCGTATTCGCCAACGCTGTGGCCCAGCACCGCCACCGGCCGCAAGCCCAGCGCGCGCCAGAATTCGGCCAGCGTATATTCGATCAGGAAGAGCGACAGCTGGGCGCTGCGTTGACGCTCGCGTCCGCTCGGCTGGCGCAGCTCGGCGTCGCCGGTAAACAGTGCGTCGAGGATGTGCGTATCCTCGCCCGCCAGAAGGTCGAGGCGGGCGGCCAGCGGCTCCAGCAGCGAGCGGAACAGGGTATTTTGCTGGTACAGCTGGCGCGCCATGTTGGTGTACTGGCTGCCCTGGCCGGTAAATACCAGTGCGACCCGTGCCGAGGCCGGCCGGGGGCGCAAGGGCGTGTCCAGGCGCCGGAGCAGTTGCGCTGCCAGCTCGGATGCGTTGTTGCCCGCGACTGACAGCCGGGCCTGGTTCCACTGTTGCCGCTGGAACAGCGCAGCGTGGCAGACGGCCGCGGCGGCGGGCACGTCCGGCTGCGCCAGCCAGCCGGCATAGTCTTGCGCCAGGGCCTGCAGTGCCCCGCTGCTGCGGGCCGACAGCTGCAGCAGCTGCGGACCGTTGGCCGCGACCTCCGGCCCCGCCAGCGGCGCGTCGGCCGCTTCGCCCAGCAGCACGTGGGCATTGCTGCCGCTCATGCCGAAGGAGCTGACGCCGCCGATGCGGCGGCTGTCGCCGGGCCAGGCCAGCGCTTGCGCGGGCAGCACCGCCTGCGGCAGGGCGCTGGCGACGGCCGCATCGATATCGTGCGCAAAGCAGTGCGGCGCGATGCGGCGCCGATGCAGGCTCAGCGCCATCTTGATGATGCCGGCAATGCCGGCGGCCCCCTCGCAGTGGGCGATGTTGGCCTTGGCGGCGCCGAGGAACAGCGGCGTGTCGCGCCGGCCGAATACCTCGCCCAGCGCGTCCAGTTCGATACGGTCGCCCAGCGCGGTGCCGGTGCCGTGGGTTTCAATGTGCGACACCTGTGCCGGCGTCAGGCCGGCGCTGTGCAGCGCCTGTTCCATCAGGCGGCGCTGGGCGCTTTTCGATGGCGCGGTGATGCCGTTGCTGCGGCCATCGCTGTTGATGGCGCTGCCGAGCACGTGGGCGTACGCGCGCATGCCGCGCGCCGCCGCGTCGGCGGCCGGCAGCAGCACGATGGCGCCGACGCCTTCGCCGCGCGAGAAACCGTCGGCATGGCGGGTGAAGGGCTTGCAGCGGCCGTCGGCCGCCAGCATGCCGGCAGCGGCGAGGTCGGCGCTGTAGTCGTGCGCCAGGATCAGCGACACGCCCGCCACGATGGCCATGCCGCAGCGCCCTTCGCGCAGCGCTGAAACGGCCTGGTGCAGCGCCACCAGCGACGACGAGCAGGCCGTGTCGACCACCAGGCTGGGGCCTTCCAGGCCGAAATGGTAGGACAGCCGGCCGGCCGCCATGCTGCCCAGCGCACCGCGGCTGAGGTAGCCGTTGTAGTCGCCGCTGGCAGCCATGCGCCGGCCGAAATCGCTGGTGCTGACGCCGACAAACACCCCGCACGGATTGCCGCGCAGCGCCGCCGGATCGAGGCCGGCATCCTCGAGCGCGTGGTAGGCGCATTCGAGCAGCAGGCGGTGCTGCGGATCCATGTAGGCGGCCTCCTTGGGCGCGATGCCGAAGCAGCCGGCGTCGAACATCCATGGCGAGCGTTGCAGATAGCCGCCATGGCGGGCGGCGGCGGCCAGGCCGTCGCGGGTGGCGCTGTCGAAGCGCTCGGCCGGCAAGGCGCTGGTGGCGTCGATGCCGTGCATCAGCACATGTTCGAAACCGGCCAGGGTATCGGCCTGGCCGGGCAGTTCGCAAGCCATGCCGACGATGGCGATGTCGCTCGGCGAGGGGAGATTAGTGGCATTCATGGTCTGATCCTTGATGGGAGGAAGTCGCGTTCGCCGGCAGCGCCTGCAGCACGCGCTGGGCCGAGCGCAGCGCGCCTTCGAAAAAGCCCTGGAAGTCGGAATAGGCCTCGCCGCAGATATGCACCTGCGGCGCGCGGCCGTCGTCGCCGAGGGCGAATGCGGCCAGGGTGCGCATCACCTGTTCCGAATCGCGTCCGGGTTTCCAGAAATGCACACCGGCGCCGAACGGCGCCGCGCTCCAGTCGCACAAGCCCCATTCGAGCAGTTGCGGCTCGTCGTCGCGGCCAAAGGTCTGCTGCAAGGTGCGCACCAGGGCCTGCCGCAGGCGCTCGTCGCTGCTGTGCACCGGCCGGCCCTTGTGCGGGAAGCGCGCGCCTGGCGTGTCGGTCAGGTTGGCCCAGTAGTGGCACCAGGGGTCGTCGTTGTAGAACATCGCCAGGCCGTAGGCTTCGGGCTGCTCGGGATGCGATTCGAAATGGGCGGCGCGGGTGGTGGCGCCTTCGCCGCTGCCGGGCGGGGTGCCGGGCGCCCACCAGGGATCGGCCATCACGCACGAGGCCCAGACGATGGGGAAGCACAGCACGGCGTCCAGGCTGGCCTGCACCGGCGCGGGCAGCGACGGCGCCAGCGCTTCCAGGGCGCTGCGCGGCAGGGCCAGGATCAGGCGCCGCGTGCGCAGCGTCACGCGTTCGCCGTCATGCAGCAACTGCAGATCGAGTGCGCCATCGGCGCGTTCGCCAAAGGCCAGCAACTGGTGGCGCACGTGGATCTCGACGCCGGCCGCGCGCACGGCCTGTTCGGCGGCGTCGATCAGCTCCTGCATGCCGCCCTGCGGAATGTACGAGGGGCGCTGCATCAGGCGCATGTCGAGCAGCTGGCAGATCCAGTCGGCGGCGTTGGGATTCTGGTTCTTGAAATTGTAGAACGCGCCTTTTTCGCGGGTGAATTCGACGGCTTCATGGCTCAGCACCTCGCTCAGCACGTTCCACATGCCCTGCTGGTACAGCGGGCGTCCGCCAAACTGCGCCAGGCGCCGGAAGCTGGCCTTTTCCGCGGCGCGGGCCGGACGTTCCAGATGGTCGCTGGCCAGCGGCCATTGCGTGCCGATGACCTGCGCGATGCCGTGCCACAGCAGCGCCCAGGCGACGTCGCCGCCGGCGGCCTGCTCGGCCACGGCCCGTTCGGCCGGCGTCAGGCGCGTCAGGTCGGGCCGGATCGCCGAGCAGGCTTCATGCGAGGTGATGGCGCTGGTGGCGATGCCCAGTTGCTGCACAAACTGGTCCATCAAAGGCTGCAGGTCCGGTTCGATGCGCACGGCGCCGAATTCGGCGCGGAACTGGCCGCTCAACATGGGTTCGGTCTGCACGCGGCCACCGACCGCCTCCAGCGCCTCGAACAGCTGGATGCGCAATTGCGGCGCGCTGCGCTTGAGCCGCAGCGCCAGATACAGGCCGCTGATGCCGCCGCCGATGATGCAAATATCGCTGCTGGTTTGCATGCTCATCCTTATGCCCCGGCGTGGGCCAGGGATTCGGCGCCGCTGTCCTGCCGCGCGGCGATGGCTTGCGCCAGCAGTTCCAGCGTGAAGAATTCAAACAGTTCCTCGGCACGCAGGCGCACGCCGAAGTCCGTGCTCACGCGCAGCGCATACACTTGCACGCCGAGCGAATCGAGTCCCAGTTCGGCAAACGGCAGGTCGTGCTCCAGCGCGGCGCCAGGCATGCCCAGGGTGTCGGCCAGGGCCGCCGCCAGCCGCTCTATGCAGGCGCCCGCCTGCGCGGAGTCGCGCGCGGCGTGCGGCAGGGGCGCCGCCACGTTGTCGCTGGCGAACATCGCCTGCAAGGCTTTGCGGTCCGCCTTGCCGCTCAGTGCCTGGCGCGGGATTTCGCGTAGCGGGAGGTATTGCCTGGGCAACCAGGCGGGCGGCAGGGCGCGGGCGGCGTGGGCGGCAAGGCGCTCGAGCCAGCGGGCGTCGTCGGCGGCGCCCGCGCCAGGCACCAGCGCCGCCACCAGGCGTGTGCCCGCCAGCAGGGCGGTGACGTCGTCCAGCAGGCCGGAATCGAGCAGCGTGGCCTCGATTTCCGCCAGTTCGACGCGCTGGCCGTTGACCTTGACCTGGTCATCGACGCGGCCGATGCAATGCAGTTCGCCGTCGGCGTCGACGCGGCAGACGTCGCCGGTCAGGTAGAGGCGCTGGTACAGCAGCGGCGCTTCCGGCTCCGGCAGCGGATTGGCGATGAATTTGCGCGCCGTTTCGGCCGCATCGTTGACATAGCCGTTGGCCAGCGCGGCGCCACTGATGCACAGCTCGCCTTCGAGGAAGGGACTGAGCCGATGCACCCGGCCTTCCCCGTCGCGCAGGTAAAAGCGCGTGTGCGGCACCGGCTCGCCTATCGGCAGCGAATCGGCGGGCTGGCCGTCGTAGCGCCAGGCGCTGGCCATGATGGTCGCTTCCGTGGGACCGTAGACGTTGTAGATGCCGGCCGCCGGCAGCAGCGCGCTGGCGCGTGCCGCCAGCGCCGGCCGGAAGACCTCGCCGCCGACGCACATCGCGCGCATCGAGGTGCAGCGTTCCACGCCCGGCGTTTGCAGGATCAGGGTGAGCATGGTGGGCACCGTGGTCATGTGGGTCGCCTGGTGGCGCTCGATGGCGTCGACGATGCGGTCGCCGTCGATGTTGCGCTCGCCGCCGAGGAAGGCGATGCGGGCCCCGACCATCAGCGGGGCCATCAATTCATGCATCGATGGATCGAAGCACGGATGTATGCTTTGCAGCCAGCAGTCGCCGGCCGTGACGTTCAGGTAGCGCACGATCCAGCTGAAATGGTTGTAGGCGGCGGCGTGCGAGACGGCGACGCCCTTGGGCTGGCCCGTCGAGCCGGAGGTGAAGATGATGTACAGCGGCGCCGTCACCGGCACCAGCGGCGCCATGTCGGCGTCGGACAGGTCGCGGGCAGCGAGCTCGGCTTGCGCGCACGGCAGCACGTTCAGCGTGGTCTCGGCCGCCATGCGGCGCTCGCTCAGCGCCGTCAGCAGCAGGCGCACGCCGGCCTGATGCGCGATGCGCTGCAGGCGCTCGGTGGGGCATTCGATATCCACGGGCACGTACACGGCGCCGCACTTGGCCAGCGCCAGCAACAGCAGCGAACGGCTTGGCTCATGCGCGCTGCAGACGGCGACACTGTCCATCGGCCGCACCTGATGCACCGTTTGCAGCAGCCGCGCCAGGCGGTTGGCGCGTGCATTGAGTTCGCCATACGACACGCTGCCGGCGGCCGAGCACAGGGCTGGCAGCGCGGGTGTCAGGCGGGCCTGGCGCTCGACCAGCCGATGGGGATATTCAGGAGTGTAGGGAGTGGTCATGGTTGGATTCTCGGTGCGTTTGTATCAGTTGGGCCAGGCTGCCGGCATGGGGCTCGGCCAGCATGGAAAAATGGTTGCCTGGCACTTCGATGCCGGGCTGGCGGTGCGCCATGGCCGCCGCGTTCCAGCTGGCGATGAAAGGCTGGCGGGCATGCAGGCGCAGGCAGCTGGCGCCGTCGGCGCCGCCCGGCGTCGGCCGGTAGCGCTGCAGCAGGGCCAGGCAGGCGTGGCGGTTGCTTAACACTTCGTCGATGCGGCCCTTGGGCATGCGCTGCGCGATGCGCGCGGCCAGTTCATCGGTATCCATGTGTCCTGTGACCTGCTGCTCGGTCATCTCGGGATGCAGGGCCAGATACAGGGTCAGCATTTCGTTGCCGGCGTCGCTCTGTCGGTCGCGCGCGGCCATGGCCAGCGACGGATCCAGCAGCACCACCTGGTCGACCTGCTTGCCGACGCTGCGCAATATCGTCGCCATTTCGGCAGCGACGATGGCGCCGAAGGAATGGCCGCCGATACGGTAGGCCGCCGCGGGCGGGCCGCTCAGCATGCGTCTGACGTAGTGCGCCGCCAGGGCCTGTATGCTTGGCTGGCGGCGCCCGGCCTGGCGCAGGTTGAACGCGAACACGCGGCAATCCAGGCGGGCGGCAAGGGCGGCGAAGGGCGCCGCGCTGCCATCGGCGCCATGCACCAGGTACAGCGCCGGCTGCGGCGTGGCGGCCGGCGGCAGGCCCAGCGCGCGCGACAGTTCGACCAGCGATTCGGCCTCCAGCGTCTGCGCCAGGGTGGCGGCGGCCTGTTGCCAGGCCTGTTGCAGCGCCTCTCCGCCGGGCGCGCCGCGGATGCTCCAGTCGTCGGATGGCATCGGATCGCACGGCGCCAGTATCACGCTGCGCTGGGGCGTGCGCACTTCGATCCTGGCCAGCGTCAATGCCTGCGCGGGGCGGCCGGGGGCGCTGCCCGCCGCCGGCGCTTCGCAGGCGTCCAGCAGTTGCCGCAGCCAGGCCGAGGCGTCGTCACCGGCCGGCGTCAAGGGCAGTCCCGTCCAGTGCAGCAATATTTGCGTGCGTTGTCCGTAGATGTGCTGGCAGGCGTGCAGCAGGGCCGCCAGCAGGCTGAGTTGCACCGGCAGGCCGTACAGCCGCGCCATGTGCTGACGCAGTTGTTGCAGGGTGTCGCGTGAAGATGGAGGACTCATGCGGGGATCCAGTGTAGTAGGGGCGGTTGGAGCGGGCCATTGGACTACAGATGGGTTCCCCGTATAACTGGAGGAAATGACAGTTTCGGCGCAGGGGAGAGATTTCTATACTTGTCCGCGATTCGCCCGCCGGCTGCTGCCTGCAGCCCTGACCTTGTCGCCCTATGAGGAATTTAATGGAAACCCCAACCGTCTCCGCCACGCAAGCCATTCTGGACGATGTGCGCGCGTATTTGCAGAGCAAAAGTAATTTGCCGGTCACCGAGGAACACGCCACCACCAAGCTGCTGGCCAAATCCTTTGACGAAGAGGAAATCCGCCATCGCCGTGCCGCATTCGCCACGAACGGCGAGATCGACTGTACTGCCGTGCTGGCCAACTACGAGTTATTGCACGGCATTAAGTACCTGGACCGCCTGATCAACAATAGCGGCCATGCAGTGCCAGCCCGCGCGGCCATCGCCATCTTCCGTGGCGCCGAGATTTGCCTGAATAATCTGGTGGTGCTGGCGCGCCGCATCACGGACGACGTCAAGCGCGGCCACATCGCCGACGCGTCGCTGAAGATCGGCTGGGCCAATCGTTTCCACGAAACCCTGTACAGCCTGTCCCAGTTGCTGGTGCAGGTGGACCAGGGCGGCCAGCAGGGCGACAGCATCAGCATCCGCGATTCGGCCGTCTTCCAGGATTATCTGGTGCAGGCCGCGCGCATGCACGCCATCCTGCGGGCCGAGGCCACCGAGCAGTACAGCGATCTGGGCGACAAGGATCTCGACGATCCGCAGCGTTTTGTCTTCTTCCACAGCTTCGTCAACAGCAATTACGAGTCGATCTGGCTCAGCGCGATGGAGCAGGTGCGCCTGCCCGGCGTGCGGCGCGAGGCGGGCGAGGACGCTGGCCTGTTCTATCAGCGCCTGATTCAAAATGATGAAGTGCGCGAAGCGGTCAACTGCGTCGACCTCAAGGATCCGACCTGCCTGATGCAATTTCGCGCCTATCACCAGATCAGCGAAGTGCTGGTGGGCCTGGTCAATGAAGTGTCCAGCGAGATCATCGTTGCCTTGCTGGGCAACGAGCAAGCCACGTTCGGCACGCATGCGCGCTCGCTGGCGCTGTGCAGCAAGCTGCTGCAAGTGGTGACCGACAACATCCGTCCCATCGTCCGCACGCTCAGCCCGAAAGCGTATTTCGCCATCCGCCCGGCGCTCGGCATCACCAGCGGCTCGCATTCGCACAACTTGCGCAAGGGCTTGTTCCTGACGATTTATCCGTCGCTGGTCAAAGCCCTGCGCCTGCAACTGGCGGCGATGGATGAACAGCTGGCAGGCGATGACGAGCGGCTGCAGCAGATCGTGCTGGCGTTGCTGCAGCAGCACGGCGACCCGCGCGCCGACATACTGCGCCAGGTGGTGTATATGCATCAATACGTGCGCACCTGGCGCGACGAGCACATGCAGTTCGTCAAGACGCAGATCGGCGTCAGCCCCGAGGACATGACGCCTACCGCGTCGATTTCGGGCGCCGAGAACGCCGCGGTGACGGCCAACGGTTTCCGCCAGGCGCACAAGAACGATCCGATTGCGCCGCTGTACCAGGCCCTGCTCGGCAAGCTGCCCGTGCCGCCGCTGCCTATCGTGCAAAAGGGCGGTTTCGACGAATACATGGCGCATTTCACCGCCAATGCGGTCAAGGAAATGTATGCCGACGTGCAGGATCGCGCCCAGCGCAAACGTCCGGCCAGGATGGCCAGTTGAGCCGCCCGCTCGTCGTGGTGAGTGGCGCCGGTTCCGGGATCGGCGCGGCGGTGGCGCGGCAGTTCAGCGCCGCCGGCCATCCGCTGCTGCTGATCGGCCGCCGCAAGGCGGCACTGGAGGCGCTGGACTTGCCGCAGTCCATCTGTGCCGCGCTGGACGTGGCCGATGCGCAGGCAGTCCAGGAAGCCGTGCGCCAGGCGGAGCAGCGCCATGGCACCGTCGACTGCCTGGTCAACAGCGCGGGCATCATGCGGCTGGCCGCGGCCGCCGGGCAGGACGCGGCGGAGTTTGCCGAGATGCTCAATACCAATGTCGTCGGCAGCGTCAACCTGGTTCAGAGTGTGTTGCCAGGCATGCTGCGCCAGCGGCGCGGCACGGTCTTCAATGTCAGCTCGATTGCCGGCCGTCAGGCGTTTCCCATGCATGCCGGCTATTGCGCTTCCAAATTTGCCGTCCACGGCTATACGGCGGCGCTGGGGCTGGACATGGCTGAGCACAACATCCGCGTCAGCACCGTCTCGCCCGGCGTGGTCGATACGCCCCTGTTGCGCAGCACGACCTCGGCGCCCGCCCGCGCCATGTTCGAGGAGTGGCTGGGCACGCTCGACTCCCTGCTGGCTCCGGAAGATGTGGCCGGCATCATCGCGTTTGCCTACCAGCTGCCGCAGAGCGTGTGCATGCGCGAAATATTCGTCACGTCCACGTCGCAGGGATCCTAGCCAGGAATCACACCCATCCGCGCCAGCCGCAGTGCGTGATGACGGTGTGCGCATCGAGCAAGTCGTAATCTACGGAAAACCGGGCGCTGGCGTGCAGGCGCGGCGACAGCGTCTGGTTGATCCGAAACGTCAGGGTGCGCCTGGCCTCGTCGAATGCGGTCAGTGTCACGGCGGTAAAGTCGAAATAGTAGCCGACCGTGGGAAAGGCGGCCTTGAAAAAACTTTCCTTGGCGGAAAACACCACCGTCATCAAAAACTCCAGGGCGTTCACACTGTTGAGCTGATGCAGCAGGGCAAGCTCGGGCAGGCCGATCGCCGTGCTCAGCAAGGCTTCGCGCATCTCCACACCGACCACCGCTTCAATGTCGATGCCGATGGCTTCGTGCCACTGCGCCGGCAAGGCCACCGCAGCGGCATAGCCGCCGCCGTGGCTGATGCTGCCGACCACGCCGGCTGGCCACAAGGGCTGGCGCGAGGCGCCGGTGCCGATCTGCGCGTCGGCGATGCCGAGGCGCGCCAGCGCGGCGCGCGCTGCCAGCCGGCCGAAAAAATACTCCGCTTGCCGTTTTGGCACGCTGCGCGCGATGGCGGCGGGCAGGGCGATGTCATGCGCATGGAAGGCGGCGCTCTGGAATGGATAGGGCTGGAAATGCAGGACGGTGATCTGCAGCGCAGGCGCCATGCCGTCCTCTGCCTGGTGGATGAATGGCAGGGGCAGGGGGGGCAGCCCTTGCCGCTGCGCTTCATCGCTGGCCGGCAAGCGCCCGGACAGCATGTCAACGCTTGCTTCTGCACGCTTCATCGTCGCCGTTCTATACATTGAGATGGGCATAGATTACCCGATTCCTGCCATCGTGCAATGTTTTGCTCACGATGGACGACACGCTTGCTGCAGCGCGTCGCTGGCAGTGCTGGGCGCCTCCCCCTTCAAGGGTCAGGCATTGTCAGCCTTTGCCTTCAACGCCGGTCCCTTTCGCTGAGCTTTGACACGAACGCGTGCATGGAAGCCGACGTGCCGGCAATTGGCCAGCTGTGCCATGCTTTCGAGCAAATCAGAACAGGCGCGCGCTTCCCGACCGTGGTCAAGCAAGTCGATGCCGGTACGGATGAAGAGGAGCGGCTGCTCGATCAGTTGCCTGCCGCATGCTATATCAGGGCTTGCCAGGCTCTGACTTCTTCGTCCGTCAGCACCGGCCCCCAGCCGCCGCGCAGCGCCGCATCGTGCTGCGCATAGTGCGCAAGCTGCGGCACGGCCACATCGTGCCTGGCACAGATGGCAAGGACGGCTTCCAGCTGCCGCCGGCTGGCCGCAAGATCGTTGCCATACCAGCTACAGGCGCTCGTTTCCAGCACATGCTGAACAAGTTCCTCCAGCGTGCCGAGCAGATGCCCGGGGATGGCCATGCGGATGTCATCGGGCCAGGGATCGCCCATGCCGTTCACGGCCAGGGCAGCAAAGCCGCGTTCCCACGCAGCAAAATCCCCAGGCGCGAGCTGCGCCACTTTCCACACGTGGCCGGTGAACGCGGACAGGGCGGGATGGTGAAGGGCATGCTGCTGGCAAAAGCGTTGCAAACAGGTGAGCGCAAGGCATTGTCTTGCAATCACGGAGAGCGTGTCTATCGATATATTGTGCATGAATCATCCGCTCCTGAAGGTGGCGCCTGCCGATAATTGGATTAATGTGACTTGATTGCCGTAGTCCCGCTTGGCAAGGCGGCTTGTCGCAACGCCTCCACCGGCAACTGGAAAAAGCGCGGCACCATCGCGGGCGATAGATCGTCGCCGCCGTCCGCCATGGCCAGGCGGCCGCTCAGCAGCAGCATCACGTAGCCATGGCCCAGCGACCAGCCGGCGCTGGCGGCGGCCTTGTCCCAGCGCGCATCGAGGCCCGCTTCGCGCACGGCCGCGCCGGCCGTTTGCAGCACGTACTGGAAGCACGCCTGCGCCGCTTCCAGCAGGGCGGGGAACTGGCGCACGTCCTGGTGCTCGAACATCAGCCTGTAGTGGGCCGGTGCGGCCAGGGCGAATTCGATGTATTGCTGGCCCAGCAGCTGAAAACGCTGTTCGGAGGGCAGGCTGCCCTGCGGCGGCAGTTCTGCTTCCCACTTGGCGATCAGGCTGGCGAAACCGGCCGCCGCCACGTCGGCCAGCAAGGCTTCCTTGCTGGGGAAGTGGCGGTACACGGCGGCGATCGACACACCCACCGAGCGCGCCAGTTCGCGCAGCGAGAGGGTGGCGTCGTGCTGCTGCGCCAGTTGCGCGATGGTGGCGGCGACCAGGGTGTCGCGCAGGTTGCCGTGATGGTAAGTACTTGTGCTTGTCATTCTATGTTATCGCTGTTCACATTGTCGTGTATGATGCTCATGTTATCACTGAACACATGGAGAGCACATGCAAGAGATGAACAACGCTGTACGCGCCGTGGCCTTGCCGCCCGGCGCCAGCATCGCCCCCTTGTACCCGGGCAGCCACCTGGCCGACGCGTATGCCGTCGACCTGCCGACCGCGCAGGCGCGCCAGATGGACATGGAAAGCCTGGCGCGCATCCTGCTGGGCAGCCAGCCGGGCTGGGCGCGCAAGCTGATGGTGGTGCGCGACGCCATCGTGGCGCGCTTCGGCATCCGCACGGCCAGGCAGATGGAAGCCCGGCCAGGCAAGCGCATCGGCATCTTCCGCATCTTTGCCGTCAGCGACGATGAAATCATCGTGGGCGAGGATGACAGTCACCTGGATTTCCGCCTGTCGGTGCTGCGCCACCGCGACGCGGGGCCGCATGGCCGCATCACCATGTCCAGCGTCGTGCATTGCCATAATGCGGTGGGGCGCGCCTACATCCTGGTGATCCGGCCTTTCCACAAGCTGATCGTGCAGCGCTCGCTGGCGCGCGCCGTGAAGGGCGGCTTCGCCTAAGCGCACTGAGCAGGCAATCTTGCTTATTCAGGGCTGGTATTGCATACTGCACCACCAGCCTCATCACGATTCCCATGAACGATACGCTTCTCCTGCTGGGTTTTGCCACCACGCCGCTTGAACTGATTTCCTTTGTCCTGGCATTGACAACCGTTGCGCTGAACATCCGCCAGAATCACTGGGCGTGGCTGTTCGCCATCATTTCCTCGGCCGCCTACGGTTTTGTGTTTTTCGAGTCGCGCCTGTATGGCGACATGGCCTTGCAACTGCTGTTCATCAGCGTCTCGTTCTGGGGCTGGTACCAGTGGCTGCATCCGGCCAGCGGCGGCAAGACCTTGCCCGTCACGCGCCTCGATGGCCGCGGCTGGCTGGCCTGCGGCATGGGCTGGCTGGTCGGCTTCCTGCTCATCGCCTGGCTGCTGACGACGACGGACACGGACGTGCCCCACGCGGACGGTTTCCTCACGGCAGGCAGCCTGGTGGGGCAATTCCTGCTGTCGCGCAAGAAGCTGGAAAACTGGATCGCCTGGATCATCGTCGACGTGCTGTACGTGTGGCTGTACCTGCACAAGGGCCTGACCCTGACGGCCGTGCTGTATGCCTTCTTTGTCGTGATGGCCATCATCGGCTTGCTGGCGTGGAGAAAGTCGGCACCGGCCGCGCCGAGCGCGATGGTCCTCAAGTGATGGGCCACTGCGTGCGCGTGGCCATCCTGGGCGCGGAATCGTCGGGCAAGTCGACCCTGGCGGCCGCCCTGGCCGAACGCTACGGCAGCGTCTGGGTGCCCGAGTATTTGCGCGAATTCGTCGAAACGCAGGGCAGGGTGCCCGTCGCGGCCGACCAGTATGGCATCGCGCGCACGCAAGTTGAGCGCGAAGCGGTAGCCGCCGCGCAAGCCCGTCACTTCCTGTTTTGCGATACGACGCCGTTGATGACGGTGGTCTACAGCCGCCATTATTTCCATGGCGCCGATGCGCCGCTGGCGGCGCTGGCCGATGCCACGCGGTACGATGTGACGCTGGTGACGGCGCCCGACAGCCCGTGGGTGGCCGACGGCTTGCAGCGCGAATCGGAAGCCGTGCGCCAGCTGATCTATCGCCTGCTGCTGGAGGAACTCGATGCGCGTGGCATCGTCTACCACGTGCTGCACGACAGCCTGGAGGCGCGCCTGGCCCAGGCCGCGCCTTTGCTGCGGCAGGCGCTCACTGCAGCGCCCGCCATTTCCCTCAATTAAAAGTCAAACTGCGCCGACACCTTGAACGTGCGGCTGGCGCCCGGGAACAGGTAGCCGCCGGCTTCCGGCGTCACGTCGCGCCAGTAGAACTTGTCGGTCACGTTGTTGACGCTGGCGCGCAGCACGGCGCGCGTGTCAGCGATGCGCGTGGCCCAGGCGGCGCCCAGGTTGAACACGCTGTACGAGGGCACGAAGGTGGTATTGTTGTTCTCGAACGCCTTCTTGCCCGCATATTCCCAGCTGCCATTCACGCTCAGGCCCGCCACTTGCGGCACGGCATAGTCGGCCCGCACGGCGGCCTTGAAGGCGGGCACGTTGGGCACGCGCTTGCCATCGTAGTCAGCACTGCCCGTATCCGATTGCTGGCTGTTCAGGGCCGTCACGGAGGCGCCCAGGTTCAGGTTGGCGAAAGCCTTGCCCTGCGCCGACAGTTCCAGGCCACGGTGCTGGGCCTGGCCTGCGCGCACGAAGTTGTAGGTGCTCATGCTGCTGTCGAGGTACTGGTTGAATTCCAGGCCCTTGCGGATCTGGAACAGGGTGGCGGCGACCATGAAGTCGGGCGTCAGGTCCGCCTTCACGCCCAGTTCGATCTGCTTCGAGCGGCTAGGCGTCAGTTCCACGTTGGCGTTTTCCGCATAGCGGTCGGCCGTGCCGCCGTGTTCCATGCCCTGCGAGTACGACGCGTAGACAGCGATATTGTCTTGCGGGTTGTACACCAGCGCCACGTTCGGCAGCAGGAAGTCGTGCCTGGCGCGGATTTCCTTGTCGGCCTTGAGCACGTACTGATAGCCATCGACATCGATGTGGCGCACGCCGCCATGCAGCTTCCAGTTCGGTGCCAGGCTGACGATGTCCTGCACGAAGACGGATTTTTCCTTGTCGTTGCGCACCAGGCGCACGGGACCCGTGACGCCGTCGGATGGGGCGACGATGACGGGGCGGTAGATATTGCTGATGCCCACTTCGTCATACACATACTTGCCGGCCCGGTCCTTGCGGTTGAAATACGACACGCCCGCCGTGACTTCATGGCGCAAGCTGCCCGTGGCAAACTTGCCCTGGATCATGGCTTGCGCGCTCAGCGGCTTTTTCGTTTCGCCCAGGCTGCGGAAGTCCCACACGGAGAAATCGCCATTGCTGCAGAACACAGGCATCCAGCCTTCCGGACTGCATCCATACGGGTAGGCCGTGTAGTCGTCGCGCTTGAACGTGTGCTGGTTGGCGGACAGGGTGGCGTGCCAGTCCTCATTGAAGGCGTACTGGAAGCGCAGGCCCAGGTTGCTGGTGACGGTTTCCACCGGGTGCGTCCACGGTTGCTTGTTGAGCATGGCGTCGGCGCTGACGTTGGCCGGCAGGCTGCCATTGCTCAGCAGCTGGAAGCCGGGCGCCGTCACTTGCGCCTTGTCCTGGTAGTCGGCATCGAGCTGCAGCAGCGCTTGCGGGGAAATCTGCCAGTCGAAGGCGCCGGAAATGAATTTGCGGTTGCCGTCCGCGCCCTTGATGTAGGAGCGCAGGCGCTCGGCCGCCACGTTGACCCGGTAGCCGAAGCGCGTGTCTTCCAGGCGGCCGCCCAGGTCGACGGCGCCGTACAGGGTGCCCCGCTCGCGCGTTTCCACCGTGACGGTGCGCAATGGCGCGGCGGTCGGGCGCTTGACGATGAAATCGATCACGCCGCCCGGCGCTGCCACGCCCGCCTGCAAGCCGGCCAGGCCTTTCAGTACTTCGATGCGTTCCTTGTTTTCCAGCGGAATTTGCGTGTCGCCGGGGATCGCCACGCCATCCTTGCGGTAGCTGGAGTTCGTATCGAGCTTGAAGCCCCGGATGGTGAACTGTTCCGCGTAGCCGACGGCGTTGTACGATTCATTGATGCTGGCGTCGAGCTTGACGGCGTCGCTGAGGTTGCGGATCTGCAGATCCTGTATTTCCTTCTGCCCGATGACGGTGACGGACGCCGGCGTCTGCAGCAGCGGCGCGTCGGAAAAACCGCCCACGGAGGCGCGTCTGGCGGCCGGCGCCTTGCTGGCCGTGACGACGACTTCGGCCATGCTTTGCGCCTGCGGGTCGACGGCTTCGGCGGTGTCATTCGCGGCCAGGGCGGGTGCGGCAAACGCGTGCAGGATCGCCAGGGTCAAAACAGAAACGGATAAATTCGGTGTGGACATAGATTGCTCGTGGTTCAAGCCGACTCGGTAAAGAGCACGGCAGGCTGCTTGTTCGGCTGGCGCCAACGCAGGAGCTATCAAAGGAGGGAGGTACTTTGCGCTTTCCTTCGCTGGCATTATCCAGATCAGGTACGAAGGGTATCTCTCACCCGGATGACTGCTCCAGGACCCCTAGCGAAACGACAGCTTAGCATGAACCACGGCCAGCTGTCCCACCCGGCTGACCGTTTTACAACAGTGTGGCTGGAATCTATAAACTCAGTTCCAGCACCTTGCGGCTGACGGCGGGGGTGATTTCACGCTGCTCGCCCAGCGCCGTCATGCCGTGCGCTTCCAGGGCGGAGACGACGGCATCCACGCTGGCGTGGTTCAGGCCATAGTCGGCCAGGCGCGTTTTGACGCCCATGTGGCGGAAGAAGAATTCCGTGCGCGCGATGGCGGCCTCGATGCGGCCATCCTCGTCGCCGCCGTCGAGTCCCCACACGCGGGCCGCGTACTGCAGCAGCTTGGCGCGCTTGGCCTGCTTGCGCACGCGCAGCATGCTGGGCAGGATGATGGCCAGGGTCTGCGCATGGTCAAGCTCGTACAAGGCCGTCAATTCGTGGCCGATGGCATGCGTAGACCAGTCCTGCGGCACGCCCACGCCGATCAGGCCGTTCAAGGCCAGGGTGGCGCTCCACATCACGTTGGCGCGCACGTCGTAGTCGTCCGGGTGCGACAGGGCTTTCGGGCCTTCCTCGATCAGGGTCAGCAAAATGCCTTCGGCGAAGCGGTCCTGCACGGATGCGTTCACAGGGTAAGTCAGGTATTGCTCCATGACGTGCGCGAACGCATCGACGACGCCATTGCCCACCTGGCGCAGCGGCAAGGTGAACGTTTTCGACGGGTCCAGCACGGAGAATTTCGGATATACCTTGCGGCTCATGAACGAGCGCTTTTCCTGCGTCGCCTTGCGCGTGATCACGGCCGAACCATTCATTTCGGACCCCGTGGCCGGCAACGTCAAGACGGTGCCGAAGGGCAGGGCGGCCTCGACGATCTTGCCGCCCTTGGCCAGGATGTCCCACGCCTCACCCTCATGCAGGGCGGCCGCGGCGATGAATTTGGTGCCATCGACCACGGAGCCGCCGCCGACGGCCAGCAGGAAATCGATGCGCTCGCTTTTTACCATGGCCACGGCCTGCATCAGGGTTTCATAGCTGGGATTGGGTTCGATGCCGGCAAATTCCAGCACCGTATGGCCGGCCAGCGCCGCCTTGACTTCATCATAGACGCCGTTCTGCCTGATGCTGCCACCGCCATACGTCATGAGCACTCTGGCCTGCGGCGGGATCAGCGCCGTGATGGCGGCGATCTGGCCCTGGCCGAAAAGGATTTGCGTCGGATTGTAAAAGTCGAAATTGAACATGGGGCTCCTGCCGCTGGGGTTTAGGCTGTTGCTGAGCCATGATTATGGCCGAACGGGTGGAAACGTGTCGTGGACGCTTGAGCTTTTCGTCCGCGCGGTGGAGAATGCAGCCGATGTCACCACTACGCGAAAAGGAATGCGCATGACCAACGTCCCACTGGAAGAATCCGGCTTGCCGGCCACCGCGCTCGACATGCACCGCGCCATCGGCGCCACCATCGCCGCGCTGCAGGCGCTGGACCTGAACAGCCAGCGCTTCGAGGCGTGCACGGACCCGGAACTGCGCCGCGTGCTGGCGCATGCGGGCGACACCAGCCGCAAGGAAGCGGCCATGCTGCTCGAATGGATGCGCCGCCGCGACGCGCGCCTGGACACGGCCATGAAGGAAGCGCTGTTCAAGGCGGGGCCAATTGTTGCCCAGTATCACTATGATGAGAAAATATTGTAACTATTGGTTTGTTGTCGTGGCGTACCATGCGCCACTTTCGCCTTGCTTCGCGTAGACTGTGCCCCGAACACGATTTTGGGGGAGTTTGCAGAAATGAAATCATTACCATACCGAGAAGGCAGCTGGTTTGCCGTGCCCCTGCCGGGCGGCGGTTATGCCGTCGGCGTGGTGGCGCGCAGGGCGCCTGCCGGGCGCATCATGCTGGCGTATATGTTCGGGCCGAAGCGCGACAGCTTGCCCACGCTGGACGAGCTGGAAGGCTTGCGGCCGGAACAGGCCGTGCGCCGCCTGCGCACGGGCGACATGGCCCTGCTCAACGAGCGCTGGCCCCTGCTGGGCGACAGCCCGCGCTGGAACCGTGACGACTGGCCCATGCCGGCCTTTATCCGCCGCAATGAATCCCTGCAGCGCGCCTGGCGCGCCAGTTATGCGGACGCCGACCCTGCCAAGCTGAATCGCGAGGAGTCGATTCCCTTCGACACGCCGGGCATGGAAAGCGATTCCCTGTACGGCTACGGGGCGACGGAATTGCTGATGAACAAATTGCTGGTGCAGGAGCAGGCGTCGGTTTAATCACCCGGGGTCAGGCCCGACGGGACTGACCCCGGCGTGTTAGCTTACGCCGCTGGCAAACTGATCTGAAACGCCAGGCCGCCGCCTTCGCGGTTGCGCACTTGTAAATCGGCGCCATGGCGCAGCAGCACGCGGTCGACGATGGCCAGGCCCAGGCCGGCGCCATTCGCCTGTCCACGCGCCGTGTCGAGGCGGGTGAACGGCTTCATCAACTGCTCGATCTTTTCTGTCGGCACGCCCGTGCCGTGGTCCTGCACTTCGATGATCACCTTTTTCGCGCCGTGGCTGGTGCGTACCTGGCAGGCGATGTCGATTTCCGTCACGTCGCTGCCGGGCGTTTTGCCATAGCGGCGCGCATTCTCGATCAGGTTGTTCAATACGCGGCGCAGGTCGGTGGGGTTGCCCATCGCATGCGCGCCGTCGGCGATGCTGGCGTTGATCTTCACGTCCGGCAGGCGCATCGCTTCGCGCGTCATGTCGCTGAGCAAACCACTGAGGTCGACATCCGTAAAGCTCGACGCTTCCGTCGGCTTGGCATAGTCGAGGAACTGGCCGATGATGGCGTCCATCTGCCCGATATCGGACTGGATGCCTTCGCGGGCCTCGTCCGACAAATTCGCCATTTCCACTTCCAGCTGCATGCGCGCCAGCGGCGTGCGCAAATCGTGCGAAATGCCGGCCAGAATCACGGCGCGGTCCGATTCCACCTGTTTTAAATCATCGACCATCTGGTTGAAGCTGCGGTTCGCCTCGATGATTTCGATCGGGCCTTTTTCCGGCAGCGGCGCTGGCTGCTTGCCCTTGGCGATGTCGCGCGCGGCCGCCGTCAGGCGCGACAGCGGCAGATTGATCAGGCTGGAAATGATGGCCGCGCCCAGCAGGGACAGCAGCGACACCAGGCTGGCCCAGCCCAGCCACTGGAAGCCCGTCAGGCCGCGCAGGCGCTCGCGGTCCAGCATCAGCCAGTACTCGTCGTCGTCGATCTTGAAGCTGACCCAGAAGCCGGCCACGCCGTTGACGCGCGCGGAAAAGCGCGTGTCCTTGCCCAGCTTGGCCTTCACCTGCGCCTCGATCTCGGGCATCAGGTAATTGTCGGGCGGCGGCTCGATGCGGTCGTCCTCTTCCAGCGAGAAGATGCGGATGCCTTCATTGCTGACGAGGTCGAACAGCAGCTCGCGGCGCAGCTCGGGCGCCGAGTGCGTCAATGCCGCATGCGTGATGGTGACGACGGAAATGATCTGGGCGGAAATCTGCTGCGCCTGCGGCTCGCGCTGGATGACGGAAATCATGCCGATCCAGGTGATCATGCTGACGGTGGTCAAAGTACCCAGCAGCAAAAAGGTGCGCCAGAACAGGCCGCTTTTCAGCCGCGCCAGGCTGATATCGGGAACAAGCTTCATCATGCCTCGCCTGCGATCAGCGCGGCTGTCCGTCCGGGATGAAAACGTAGCCGAGGCCCCACACGGTCTGGATGAACAGCGGACTCGACGGGTCGGGTTCGATCAGTTTGCGCAGGCGCGAGATTTGCACATCCAGGCTGCGGTCGAACACTTCGTATTCGCGGCCGCGCGCCAGTTCCATCAATTTTTCGCGCGACAGCGGCTGGCGCGCATGGCGGGCAAACACTTTCAGCACAGAAAACTCGCCCGTGGTCAGCGGCACCGTTTCGCCATTCTTTTTCAGGGTACGCGTGCCCAGGTCCAGCACGAAGTCGCCGAACTCGAAGGTTTGCGGCGTTTCCGACGGCGCGCCGGGGATTTCATCGGGACCCTTGCGGCGCAGCACGGCGCCGATGCGGGCCACCAGCTCGCGCGGATTGAACGGTTTCGGCAGGTAATCGTCGGCACCCATTTCCAGGCCCACGATGCGGTCCACGTCCTCGCCCTTTGCCGTCAGCATGATGATCGGCGTCTGGTCGCCCGCGCCGCGCAGGCGGCGGCAGATCGACAGGCCGTCTTCGCCCGGCAGCATCAGGTCGAGCACCAGCAGGTCGTAGCGTTCGCGCAGCCACAGCTTGTTCATGGCCGTCGCGCTCTCTGCCGTGAAGACATTGAAGCCCTGTTCGGTCAGGTAGCGGCGCAGCAGGTCGCGCAGGCGCACATCGTCATCGACCACCATGATTTTTGCCTGGTGGCCGTGAATCGATTGCGTTGTTGTGTTGCTGCCGGAAGTGGAGGTTGTGGTCATTTAGGGTGTCGTGTTATCTTATATTAGTTGCTATAGTAACGCCTCGCGCGGCGTCGGCAAGGGGCTGTGGCGACCCATTACAAAGTGTTACAAACTTTACCCAATTACTCTTACTGCACCGTGTAAAGCATCATACACTGGGGCCACAGTGGAAATCAGCTTTAGTTTATACGGCATCGCGGAAGAGGAACTCAATGAATATCTTTACTAAAAAAATTCACGCCGCTCCCAGCGCAGCTATCGCCGCACGCACGACTGTGCTGTCCGCATTTGCCATTTGTTCCGTGTTTGCCGTCAGCCTGGCATCGGCGCAAAACCAGCCGCCACCACGCCGTGACGACCAGCAGCAAATGCAGGCCCAGCGGTATGAGCAGGTACAGCGCAGCAACAGCAATGATACGCGACTGCGCGAACAGCGTGACGCACGCAGTTTCGACACGCGCGCCGAAGAGCAGCGCCGCGCCAACGAAGGCGCCGACGCTTCGCGCCGCACGGGCCGCATGACGCCCGACGAGCGCCGCGACCTGCGCCGCCAGATCAACGAAGTGGGCCAGGACATTTACTCGAATCCGCCGCGCCGCTAGGCATCCATCCCCCTCCGACAGGGCCATCTCGCAAGAGGTGGCCCTGTTTGCATTTGGCCGCCAACATTGTTGCTCAGTCAGGCACACGGCCACGCCCCGTGATATTGTTCTAACGCAATGAGGCAATTCTCTGACATTGTTGCTGGGGGAGGCAAGTGGTGAGCGACGACGACACACGCGTTCCGGATGCGGCCCCCGCAGGCGGCCTGCCGCACGGCCTGCTCCAGCGCGACGAGGGCGTGTTCCTGGATCTGTCGCTGGCGCCGGCGCAGTTGCGCGCCGCCGTCGACCAGCTGTTCCAGTCGGGCCAGCTGCTGGCCGGCCTCGATTACGGCTTGTTCCTGCTGACCCTGTTCCATGCCCCCGCTCCCCGCGCCGCGCCCAAGGGCGACGCCTTGCTGCGCATCGCCGTGCGCGTGTCGCCATTCCCGCCCCCGCGCCGCGCGCTGTATCAGCAAATCAAGATCCGTGGCGACAGCGCCGAGTTTTACTTTGAAGCGTTGCCTGCGGACGCGGATGGGCAAGTGCCGGCGCGCCGCGAGTTTGACGAGCTGGTGGCCGACCTGTGGTGCAAGGGCGTGCACTACGGCATCGATAGCGTGGCCGTGCGCGCCATGCTCGCCAGCGGCAAGGCCGAGCGCATCACGGTGGCACGGGTGCTGCCGCCGCAGCCTGGGCGCGACGCCCAGCTGGTCGAAGTGTCGCAAGGCATCCACCGCGACGATGCGCCGCGCGAACGCTCCGATGGTCGCCTCGATTTGCTCAGCTTCAAGAACCGCTTTCCCCAAGTCAAAAAACACGCGCGCCTGCTGCGTCTGCTGCCTGGTACGCCCGGCTTGCCCGGCTACGACCTGGCCGGCAAGGCGCTGCCGCCGCCCGCGCCGCTGGAACTGGACCTGGCCACGGTGGCGGGGCCAGGCACGGCGGTCGAGCATTTCAGCGATGGCGCTTTCCTCGTCGCCACCCAGGATGGCTATGTGAATGTCGATGAGCACGGCAAGATGTCGATCGAAAACAAGATCGTCAGCCGCGAAGGCGTCAGCAGCCGCACCACGGGCAATCTGAAGCTGCGCGCCGCCTACGAGGAATATGGCGAAGTGCAGGAGCAGCGCCAGCTCGACGGCAGCGATATCACCATCCATGGCGATGTGTATGGCCATCTGCACTCGCATGGCGGATTAATATGGCTACGACGCAATCTGGTGGGCGGCACGGCCTTCAATGAACACGGCGACGTGCGGGTCGAGGGCGTCGCGTCCGGTTCCGTGCTGCAGGCGCTGAGCGGCGAAGTGCACGTAAAACGCGCGGAAAGCTGCGTCATTGCCGGCACGCGCGTGGTGGTCGACAGCGCCAGCAATTGCGAGATCATTGCCGACGAGGTCGTCATCGAACTGGCCGAAGGCTGCGCCGTGGCGGCGCGCACCATCCGCATCGGCAGCGCCGGCCCCCGCAGGCAGGTGGAAATGCTGCTGTTTCCCCTCGTGCCCGACCTGAGCGCCCTCGATCAAAAGATTGCGGAAAGCCTGGCGAAGGCGGCGCAATTCCTGCAGGTGCAGCACAAGCGCCAGCAGGAGATCGATGCCATTGCGCAATTGCCCGAGGTGCGCAACTACCTGACCCTGGCGGGCCAGCTGCGGCGCGGCGAATTGCAGTTGCAGCCGGCACAGCAGGTGCAGTACGACAAGCTGGCCGCGCGCATCGCTCCCGTCCTGAAAGAGGTGGCGCGCCTGCGCGTGGAAGTAAAACAGTCGGAAATCCTGCACGCGCAGATGCTGGCGCTGGTGGCGCAGCTGCGCCAGGA
Source organism: Janthinobacterium sp. NKUCC06_STL (assembly GCF_019345455.1). NCBI lineage: Bacteria > Pseudomonadati > Pseudomonadota > Betaproteobacteria > Burkholderiales > Oxalobacteraceae > Janthinobacterium > Janthinobacterium sp. NKUCC06_STL. The sequence continues at coordinate 384,815 of NZ_JAHKQY010000001.1, read as the reverse complement.
ACGGCAGGCAACGGCGGGCCAGTCGCGCTGCACCTTGGGCCTGATCGATGGCGAGACGACGGTGCGCGCCCTGGTCGTGCCGCCTGGACCGGCCAAGGTCTACGACCGGCCGCCGAAGGAAATCAAGGCCTTGCTGCGCAGCGCCACGCCGGCCACGCAGCCCGTGTTTGCGGATAGCACGGGCAGCCTGGACTGGACGTACCAGCCACCGCCGTAATCAGTCCGTGACTTTGCCGCGTGATTGTTTCAGCACGCTGTGCGTACTCTTGCTGTCGAGGCGGCGCCGCTGCGAGCTGCGCGTGGGCTTGGTGGCGCGGCGCACGGCGGGCAGGAAGGTCACGCTGTCGATGATTTCCTGCAAGCGCCGCAACGCTTCTTCCTTGTTCTGCTCCTGGCTGCGCGACTGCTGCGCCTTGAGCACCAGCACGCCATCCTTGCTGATGCGGCTGTCGCGCAGGGCCAGCAGCCTTTCCTTGTACGCTTCCGGCAGCGACGAGGCGGCGATGGGGAAGCGCAAATGGATGGCGCTGGACACCTTGTTGACGTTTTGCCCGCCCGGCCCCTGGGCGCGGATGGCGGAAAATTCAACTTCAGCGGGATTGACGAGGTGTTGCATGGCCTGCCTGTGGGGAAACGATGGGGGTATTGTAAGGGAAGATGGCTGCGCCGGCGCAAGGGCGGGGTGGCCAGCCGATGATGTCTTCCGGGAAAGTTGATGTTTCTCAACGCCGTTCGCGGCGATGCTGGTTAGCATGGGGCCAACATTGCGCCACTGCGCATCCTGGCAGCGCTTACCGGACGAAAGGAACATCATGCAGCCCACGATCACGCCTGGCGCCGCAACCGCGCAATACCTGACGCAGTACTTGAGCTTCCGGCTGGGCGGCCTGGAATACGGCCTCGATTACCGCCGCGTGCGGGAATTGCGTCCGCTGAAGGAACTCGACCGTTTTTCCTCGGAAGGGGAAGTGCTGCACAGCGTGGCCGTCTCGCGCGGCGTGATCATCCCCATCGTCGACATGCGCGCCGCGTTCGGCAGCGCCCAGGGCGCGCCCGATCCGGCCACGGACGTGATCATCTTGCAGCTGAGCAATGGCGTGATGGGCATGGTGGTCGATGGCGTCACCGATATCGTCAGCCTGGCGCCCGCCGATATCGTGGCCGTGCCCGGACTGGGCGAGGCGGAAGCCGATTATCTGCTGGGCCTGGGCACGGTGGCGGGGCGCCGATTGATCCTCGTCGACATCGACCGCCTGATGGCGATCCGCAGCCCCAGCCCCATGCAGGCGGCGTAAAAAAAGACGACCCGTGAGTCGTCTTTGTGTTTGGCGTTAGCCGAGTTTCTCTAACTGATCCTGCAAGTCCAGCCATTCCGCTTCCAGCTGCGCCAGGTCCTTGGTAAAGAAGGTCTGGTCGGCCAGCAATTGCTTCAATTTCGCCTTGTTGGCGGCGTCATAGATGGTCGGCTCGCCCAGTTTGGCGTCGGTTTCCGCCTTTTGCGCATTGCGCTTGGCGATCTGCTCTTCCTGGCGCTTGATCTTGTTTTCGATCGGCTTGCGCAGGGCGGCCGTTTTCTGGCGCTCTTCCGCTTCCTTGCGCTTGTCGCGCACGGGCGCGGCAGGGGCTGCTGCGGCAACGACGGGCGAGACCACGGGGAAATCGGTCTTGTTGGCCTTGCCTGCGGCTGGCAGCACATCGGTACCTTTACCCAGCTTGGTCTTGAACAGCCAGTCCTTGTAGTCGTCCAGGTCGCCGTCGAACGGCTGCAGCTTGCCGTCGGCAACGATGATGAATTCGTCCGTGGTGGCGCGCAGCAAGTGGCGATCATGGGACACGACGACCAGCGTGCCTTCGAACTGGGCCAGCGCTTCCGTCAGCGCTTCGCGCGTTTCCAGATCCAGGTGATTGGTTGGTTCATCGAGCAGCAGCAGGTTCGGGCGCTGCCAGACGATCAGGGCCAGCGCCAGGCGGGCTTTTTCGCCGCCCGAGAACGGCGCGATCGAGGCGGTCACCATGTTGCCGGGGAAGTTGAAGCCGCCCAGGAAGTTGCGCAGTTCCTGCTCGCGCACGGTCGGGGCGATCTTCGCCAGATGCCACAGCGGCGATTCGTCGTGGCGCAGCATTTCCACCTGGTGCTGGGCGAAGTAGCCGATGTTAAGGCCCTTGCCCATGGTGGCGTCGCCCGTCAGCGGCATCAGTTCGCCAGCGATGGTCTTGATCAGGGTCGATTTGCCGGCGCCGTTCTGGCCCAGCAGGCCGATGCGCTGGCCGATCTGCAGCGAAAACTTGATGCCGTTGACGATGGTTTTATGCGTGATTTCGCCCGTCGCTTCGTTTTCGATCTTGTAGCCAGCATCGACGTCTTCCATCACCAGCAGCGGGTTCGGCGCGCTCAAGGGCTCGCGGAATTCGAACGAGAATTCGGCAGCGGCGCGCAATGGTGCCAGCTCTTCCATCTTCGCCAGCGCCTTCATGCGGCTTTGCGCCTGGCGGGCCTTCGAGGCTTGCGCCTTGAAGCGGTTCACGAACGATTCCAGATGGGCACGCTTGCGCTGCTGCTTTTCCAGCGCGCCGGCGGCCAGGATCATCTGCGCCGCGCGTTGGCGCTCGAAGCTCGAATAGTTGCCCGAATAGCGTTTCAGCTTGCGCTCGTCGATGTGCACGACCACGTTGACGACTTCATCGAGGAAGTCGCGGTCATGGGAAATGATCAGCAAGGTGCCGGCGTAGCGCTTGAGCCAGTCTTCCAGCCAGATGATGGCGTCCAGATCCAGGTGATTGGTTGGTTCATCGAGCAGCAGCAGGTCGGACGGGCACATCAGCGCTTGCGCCAGATTCAAGCGCATGCGCCAGCCGCCGGAGAAACTGGCGACAGGTTGCTGCATCTGGTCCAGGGTAAAGCCCAGGCCCAGCAGCAATTGCTCGCCGCGCGACTGCACGGTATATGCGTCCGCATCGGCCATGGCGCTGTAGATTTCGCCGATGGCGATGCCGTTTTCCGACGTGGCCGGCTCCGATTCCAGGCGCGCCAGTTCCGCTTCGAGTTTGCGCAAGGTGATGTCGCCATCGATCGCGTAGTCGAGCGCGGCACGGTCCAGCGGCGGCGTTTCCTGCGCCACGTAAGCCACGCGCCACTTGGCCGGGAAATCGATCTCGCCCTGGTCAGGGTGCAATTCGCCACGCATCATGGCGAACAGGCTCGATTTGCCCGCGCCATTGGCGCCGATCAGGCCGATCTTGTCGCCCGGATTGAGGGTGACATCGACTTGTTCGAGCAACGGTTTGATGCCGCGCATCAGGCTTACTTGTAGGAAACGTATCATTTTTTTCTTTGTAAAGGCTGGGGTTTAACCCTCGCCGTAAAATTCAGGTAGGTCGGATTAGCGTAGCGTAATCCGACAAGTAGGCGCTGCCCGTCGGATTACGCCCTTCGGGCTCATCCGACCTACCAAGTCGATCAAACCAGCTTCAACTGCTCGGCCGTCAGCAGGAAGACCATGTCGTCGCCGGCGCTCGTCGTCAGCCAGGTCAGGCCCAGCTCGCCAAAGGCCGCTTCCGCGTACTCGCGTTCGTTGCCGATTTCAATCATCAGGATGCCGTCGTCCGTCAGGCGTTCGGCCGCGCCGGCGATGATCTTGCGCACCAGGTCCATGCCGTCGCTGCCGCCGTCGAGGGCGATTTGCGGTTCGGCCAGGTATTCCTGGGGCAGGGCGCCCATCGACGCGGAATTCACGTACGGCGGGTTGCTGATGATCAAATCATATTTCTTGGCCGGCACGTTCGTGTACAGGTCCGATTCGATCAGGGTGACGCGGTCCTGCAATTTGTAGGTGTCGACGTTGCGCTTGGCCACGGCCAGCGCGTCGGCGGAAATGTCCACGGCGTCGACTGCCGCGTTCGGGAAGGCGTCGGCCATCATGATCGACAGGCAGCCCGAACCGGTGCACAGTTCCAAGATGTTTTCCACGGCTTCCGGTTCGGCCACCCATGGCGAAAAGTATTCAGGGATCAGCTCGGCGATGAAGGAGCGGGGCACGATCACGCGCTCGTCGACGTAGAAGTTATACGTACCCAGCCAGCCTTCCTTGGTGATGTAGGCGGCTGGCACGCGGTCGATGCTGCGGCGGTCGATGACGCTCATCACGCTGGCCACTTCCGATGGCAGCAGTTTGGCGTCGAGGAAAGGTTCGAGCTTGTCGAGCGGCAACTTCAAGGTGTGCAGGATCAGATAGGCCGCTTCGTCGAACGCTTCGGCGCTGCCGTGGCCGAAAAACAGCTTGGCGGTATTGAAACGGGTAACGGCGTAGCGCAGCAGGTCGCGTGGCGTGGAAAACGGGTTCGGGGTCATGGCATTCTCGAAAAGACGGTGTTCTGGCCCGCCGTGACGGGCCTCGGTATTCTGGTTCAGACGGGCAGCAAATGCTCCAGCGTGCGCCGGTAAATATTCTTCAGGGGATCGATGTGGCGCAGTTCGATGTGCTCGTCGATCTTGTGAATACTGGCATTGGGCGGCCCGAATTCTATCACTTGGGGGCAGATTTGCGCGATAAACCGGCCATCCGAGGTGCCGCCCGTGGTCGACAGCTCCGTCGTGAGGCCCGTTTCTTCGAGGATGGCGGACGACAGCGCGTCGCTCAAGGTGCCGCGCGGCGTGAGGAAGGGCAGGCCGCTCAGGGTCCACTGCAAATCATATTGCAAATCATGCTTGTCGAGGATGGCGTGCACCCGCTCCTGCAGGTTTTCCGCCGTGCTGGCCGTGGAAAAGCGGAAGTTGAAGTCGATCACCATGTCGCCGGGAATCACGTTATTCGCGCCCGTGCCCGCGTTGATGTTCGACATTTGCCAAGAGGTCGGCAGGTAATACTCGTTGCCCGCATCCCATTTCTCTTCGACCAGGTCGGCCAGCGCCTGCGCCGCTTCGTGGATAGGATTCTTTGCCAGGTGCGGGTAGGCGATGTGACCCTGCACGCCCTTGATCGTCAGCCGGCCCGACAGCGAACCGCGGCGGCCGTTTTTGATCATGTCGCCCAGCTGCGCGCTCGACGTCGGCTCGCCCACCAGGCAATAGTCGATCTGTTCGCCGCGCGCTTTCAATTTATCGCACACGATGACGGTGCCATCCGTGGCCGGGCCTTCCTCGTCGCTGGTGATCAGAAAGGCGATCGAACCCGTGTGGTCTGGCGTGGCGGCGATGAATTCCTCGCAGGCGATCACCATGGCGGCGATCGAGGTCTTCATGTCGGCCGCGCCACGGCCGTATAGCTTGCCGTCACGGTGCGTGGGAATGAAGGGCAGCGAACGCCATTGCTCGACGGGGCCCGTCGGCACCACGTCCGTATGCCCGGCAAAGACGAACACGGGCGACGTGGTGCCGCGGCGCGCCCACAGATTGGTGACGTCGTTCGACTGTATCGTCTCGCAGACAAAGCCCAGCGGCGTGAGGATATCGATCAGGTGCTGCTGGCAGCCCTTGTCGTCGGGCGTGACCGAGGACAGGGCGATCAGTTTTTCGGTCAGGGCGAGGGTTTTGGAGGTGGTCATGTGTAAGGTCGTGCCGGCAACATCGTGGTCAACTAGGGGGTTACAGCGAGAAAATGGTCTTGTACTGCGCATCGGAAAACGCGACGCTGAACTGGCCATCCTTGTCCAGCACAGGGCGCTTGATAATGGACGGGTTTTCCAGCATCAGCTCCAAAGCGCTGGCCGCATCGACGGTGGACGCCTTGCGCTCGTCGGACAGGGCGCGCCAGGTCGTGCCTTTCTTGTTGACCAGCACATCCCACGGCAATTGCTGCAGCCAGGCTTCGACCGTGGCGCGTTCCAGGCCCTGCTTCTTGAAGTCGTGGAAAGTGAAATCGAGTTGCTGCGCGGCCAGCCAGGTGCGGGCCTTTTTGACGGTATCGCAGTTGGGGATACCGTAGAGTGTAATGGTCGTCATGGGTAGGGCCAAGGGGGATGAATGCGGTTCGCTTGATCGCGGCGCTTGCGCCAGGGAAAAATACGATGTTAGCCGACATTATACAGTCGATGCGTAGTCGATGCGGCGGTGCAACAAGGTTGCATGATCCTGGCAGATTCAGTGCCAGGCGCTGCGGATGCCAAGCAGTGTGGCGACCTGGCCGAAGTCCGGATGGACAGAAAGCGGCGTGGCGGACTTCATCGCGAGCTTGGGCGCGGCGCGGTGGAACAGTACCAGCGCCGTTTCATCATTCTTGTGGCGTGACATGTAGAGCATGCCGTCGACCGCGTCCGGATGCGCATGGATGGCGGCCGACCAGGCCTTGGTCGTTTGATACGACGACGTGCCGCTGAGCCCCGCATGGCCACCCAGTTGCCTGAGGGCGGCACCAGTCAGATCAGCCACGATAAGCGGTTTGCCGGCGAAGCGAATCACAAAGCGTGCCTGTATCACGGCCAGCTCGATCACGAAGCGGTTATGGATGGGTTTGCGGTCATGCAGCAAGGTTTCGGCAAGCGCCACAGCCAGCGACGTGCCCAGGTAGCAGGTGCCGAAGCGGGCCGCCGCCTGTGGGTGGGGATCGTCGAAGCGGTAGGTGTTCGCCCTGCCGAAATACGGTTCGCCCGTGGCGTGGCCGGAGACACGGTACAGCGCTGCGGGATCGCAGCGCACCGTCTGTAGCGCTGCGGGCAGTTACGGCAGACGGGGCAGGCGCAAGGTTGCCACGGTCGCGCGGTTATTCGTCAGCGTAGGCGCGGGCGGCCGCCATCACGGCATCGAGTTTGCCTTTGGCCAGGGCTTCGAGCGGCGACTTGCCGCCCAGCGACAGGCGCGGAGCGATAAAAAAATCCCATTTGGCGGCGCCCGGCAAGTCGCCGAGGATTTTGCTGATTTTTTCCAGGATGTGGCGGTCGTGGCGGGGATCGGCGAAAAATGCCGGATAGACATATTCGCCCGAAGCGCCGCGCAAGGCGAACAGGCGTCTGGCTTTGAGTGCCGCACTGAGCGCCTGCGGCGTGACTTTCAGCCGGGCGCGCAGTTCGGGGCCAGACAGCAAGCTGTGCGAGGCCAGGTCTTTTTGACGCTGCTGCCGCTCCTGCTCTTCCAGGCCGCGCATGAATTGCCGGGTATTGATGTGTCCTGCATGCGCGCCGATATCAGAGGTCAGGTTCAGCTCGCGTTCGGCGACGATATCGAGGTCGCGCCGCATTTGCGCCAGCAGCGCGGGCCGGTCGTCGCGCGGCACGGCGTCCAGCAGCGATGCATAGGCTTCCTGGAACGTATCTTGTGCAATGTTAAAACGCAAGCCCGTGGCATTGGGAGCGAGTGCATTCGCCAGCTGCCTGGCCAGCGAGGGCGCGGCTGAAGCATGCCCGCTGCCGGTGGCGGCCTCATCAATCGTGCTGGTGTCGCCATCGCTGACAGGGGAGCGTGTGTTCGATGTGTTCGACATGGCTGTCTCCTTGAAACGCATGTTTCAGCATAGGACACGAAGTCAAACAAAGCAAACAAAGCAAACAAAGCAAGGAAATTAAATTCCCCACTTTGATTTGCCACAAACCTTGGCTGGCCTACACAGGCCGTGGCGCCGCCTTGCCCGAGTCGGCCGGGCCGAAATGCAGGCCAAGTCGCAAGGCCAGGGCGCGCAGGGCGCCGCTTTCCTGCTGGTGCAGGGCCAGCGCGATATGGCCGTCGGGGCGCACGAGGTAGGCCGCGTCGCGGCCCAGGCCGGCCAGCTTGGCGGCCACGTTATAGGTGTAGCAATGCACGGGCAGTTTCAGCACGCGCGCCTCGTCCAGCAGTTCGGGCGCCGCTTCGCCATAGATGTGCAATTGCCAATCCATGCTGCGCAGGGCGAGAAAGTTGTCTTGCGTGCCGTCCGAGAACCAGGGCAGGCGGTCGCCGCCGCGCAGGTATTCCGCGTGGCCGGCGGAGAGGGCGCTGTCTTCATAATGGATCTGGATTTGCGACACGGTCTGGAACAGTAAACGGCGCGCGCGCGCGAAGCCCGAGAGGAAGGGCAGCGCGTGCGGCACCAGCCAGCGGCGCAGGAATTGCCCGGCGATGCCTTGCGCGACGATGGCCTGGAAGGCGCGGTCGGTGGTGGCGACGAGCTTGCGGGCAAACACGATGCGCTCGCTTTCATAGGTGTCGAGCAGGGCGTCGTTGCTTTGTCCGCGCAGCTTTTGCGCCAGTTTCCACGCCAGGTTGACGGCGTCGCCCAGGCCCGTGTTCATGCCCTGGCCGCCCACGGGGCTGTGCAGGTGGGCCGCATCGCCGAGGATGAAGCAGCGCCGCTCGCGGAACTGCGCCGCCACCCGGTGATGCACTTTATACGTGGAAAACCAGTTCACGTGCTCGACCTCGATACCAAGCAAGGTTTGCACCGATTCCCGCACGTCGTTGAAGACGGGCGCCGGCGCGCCATCGGGGCGGTCGGGCAGGATGCCGATCAGGCGCTGCATGCCGCTCGTGCGCACGGGCAGCATCAGCGCAAACGAGTTCGCGCCCAGGTGGGCGTGCAAATCCGTGTTCTTGCCGGCCACTTGCGCATCGGCCACGTAATACAGGTGGTCGTAGGTGCCGCCGGAAAATTCAAAGCCGGCGATTTCGCGTACCTTGCTGCGGGCGCCGTCGCAGCCGCAAATGTAGTTAAACGTGCAATATTGACGTTCGCCGTCTTTCAGCAGAATGGCTTGCACTTCGCTATCGTCCTGCGTCCACAGGTCCAGCGCGACGTTCCATTCCACGTGCACACCGGCCGCCGCCAGCTTGCTGATGAGGAAGCGTTCATGCTCGTCTTGCGGCAGGCTCAGCACAAAAGGGTAGGGGCTCAGCCCTTCGCCGATCTCGCCCAGCGCCAGTTTCACCAGCTCCTCGCCGCCTTCGTGGATGTGCATGGCATTGATCTTGATGCCCAGGCTGACGAGCTCGTCGGCAAAGCCCAGCTGCTGGTAAAACTCCAGGGTGCGCGCATGCACGGCCATGGCCCGCGACGCCTGGCCCGGGCCGCTATTTTGGTCGATGATGCGGCAATCGACGCCATGACGCGCCAGGCGCAAGGCAAGCATGAGGCCGGTAGGACCGGCGCCGACGATCAATACGGGAGGAGTATTCATGCCATCCAGTATAGGGCAGGATGGGGGATGGCTGCGCGACGATTGAAGTTGCCATTCAGAAATGAAAATGTCCCGCCGAAGCGGGACATTCAGGATGCTGCGTGCGCCTTGCTGCGACTAATTAAATGCCGCGCAGCAATTCGTTGATGCCCGTTTTCGCGCGGGTTTTTGCATCCACGCGCTTGACGATCACGGCGCAGTACAGCGAGTACTTGCCGTCTTCCGAAGGCAGGTTGCCGGACACCACGACGGAACCGGCTGGCACGCGGCCGTAGGTGACTTCGCCCGTGGCGCGGTCGTAGATCTTGGTCGACTGGCCGATGTACACGCCCATCGAGATGACCGAGTTTTCCTCGACGATGACGCCTTCGACGATTTCCGAACGGGCGCCGATGAAGCAATTGTCTTCAATGATGGTCGGGTTCGCTTGCATAGGCTCCAGCACGCCGCCGATGCCGACGCCGCCGGACAGGTGGACGTTCTTGCCGATCTGCGCGCAGGAGCCGACGGTGGCCCAGGTGTCGACCATGGCGCCTTCATCGACGTAGGCGCCGATGTTGACGTAGGACGGCATCAGCACGACGTTCTTGGCGATGAAGCTGCCGCGGCGGGCGACGGCTGGCGGCACCACGCGGAAACCGCCTTTGACGAAGTCTTCCTTGGTGTAATTGGCGAACTTGGTCGGCACCTTGTCGTAGAACTGCATCGTGCCGTCGGACGGCAGGACGACGTTGTCTTCCAGGCGGAACGACAGCAGCACGGCTTTCTTGACCCACTGGTTGACCACCCAGTCGCCCGTGGTTTTTTCCGCCACGCGGATGCTACCGTTGTCCAGGCCATTGATGACATGGGAAACGGCGTCGCGCAGTTCGGCCGTGCCGTTGCCCGGATTGATCTCGGCGCGGTTTTCCCAGGCCTGGTCGATGATGGTTTGCAGTTGTTGGCTCATGATGATGTCTTGTTTAATTTAGTTGGTTGATGCGGATGCGGAAAGCTGCTGGCAGAATTTTACTATGCGCAACGCTGCTTCCAGCCCTTCGGCCGTTTCAGCCACCAAGGCCATGCGGATGCGGTTGCGGCCCGGATTGATGCCGTGTGCGTCGCGCGCCAGGTAGCTGCCAGGCAATACCGTCACATTATATTCGGCGTACAGGCGTTGCGCGAATTCGGTGTCGGACAGTCCCGTGCGGCTGACGTCGGCCCACAGGTAGAAGCCGGCGTCCGGCAATTGCACGTCCATCACCGATTGCAGCAGCGGCGTGATGGCGTCGAACTTGGCGCGGTACTTGGCGCGATTTTCCTCGACATGGGTTTCGTCGTTCCAGGCCGCGACGGAGGCCGCCTGCACGGCAGGGCTCATGGCGCCGCCGTGGTAGGTTCGGTAGAGCAGGAATTTTTTCAGTACTTCGGCATCGCCGGCCACAAAGCCCGAGCGCATGCCCGGCACGTTCGAACGCTTCGACAGGCTGGAAAACACGACCAGGCGCGCATACGGGCGCTCGATGGTGGACAGGCCCAGCATGTGCGCCGCCTGCAGCGCGCCCAGCGGTGGCGTGTCGCCGTGGTAAATCTCGGAATAGCATTCGTCGGCGGCGATGACGAAATCGTAGCGCTCGGACAGGGCGAACAGGTGTTCCCAGTCCGTCAGGGTCAGCACGGCGCCAGTTGGGTTGCCGGGCGAACACAGGAACAGCAGCTTGACCTTTTCCCACACGCTGGCCGGTACGCTGTCGTAGTCGCAGCCGAAATTGCGCGCCGGGTCGGAATTGACGAAATATGGTTCGGCGCCGGCCAGGTAGGCCGCGCCTTCATAGATCTGGTAAAACGGATTCGGGCTGATCACGAGCGAATCGGCCGATGGATCGATCACCGTTTGCGCCAGCGCAAACAGCGCTTCGCGCGAACCGTTCACGGGCAGGATTTGCGTGGCAGGATTGAGCTTGGGGATGCCGTAGCGGCGTTCGAGCCAGCCGGCGATGGCGGTACGCAAGGCTTCCGAACCGATGGTGGTCGGATAGCTGGCCAGGCCGTGGATATTGTCGGTCAGCGCCTGCTCGATGAAGGCCGGCGTCGGGTGCTTGGGTTCGCCCATGCCCAGGCTGATGGGCGCATATTCGGGATTGACCGTCACGCCGGCAAACAGCTGGCGCAGTTTTTCAAACGGGTATGGTTGCAGTTTAGCAAGAAGTGGATTCACGGAGCGGACCAGGGCAAGAGTGGGGTGATAGTGTCGCGTATGGATTGCCGGGCATGGCGCAATGACGCCGGTCAAGCAATCAGCTTGGCCTTTTATTATAGCCGTCCTCGCGCACGGGCTGTGCAAGTAGGCTGTTGTTGACCTGCACGGCATGCCGCTTCCGGGCCTGGCAAGGTAAAATACGCTATGTCTACCTTACTTCCCACCCTGCTTGCTATTGAAACCTCGTCCGAACTCGCCTCCTGCGCCTTGTTGCGCGGCGATGTCGTCCTGTCGCGCGCCTCGTCGGGTGTGCGCACCCATTCTCAGTCCATCTTGCCCATGGTGCAGGAATTGCTGGCTGAAGCGGGCGTGACCCTGGCCGACGTCGACGCCATCGCCTACGGCTCCGGTCCCGGCTCGTTTACGGGCGTGCGCACGGCTTGCGGCATCGCGCAAGGCCTGGCCTACGGCGCCAATCTGCCCGTCGTGCCCGTCGTCACGCTCGACGCCATGGCCCTCGCTTGCCACCAGCAGCATGGCGCGCAGCGCATCGTGACCGTGCTCGATGCCCGCATGAGCGAAGTGTATTGGGCGCAATACGATTACCAGGATGGCTTGCAGATTGTTGCGTCACCGGCCCTGAGCGCGCCGGCCGGTGTGGCGCCGCAAGGCGAGGTCACCGGTTGCGGCAACGGTTTTAGCGCCTATGCCGACGCCCTGGCCGCGCTGCCGTGCGCCGCCAAGGCTGACGCCGCCATCATGCCGCACGCCGTGCAAGTGGCGCAGCTGGCGCGCATCGCCTTTGCGGCCGGTCAGTTCGTGACGGCGGCCGAGGCGCAGCCTTTGTACTTGCGCAACAAGATCGCCTACACGAGTGCGGAACGCCTCGACATGCAGGCCGCCAAGGCCGCTGCGGAGTCGGCACAATGATGGAGGCGGGCAAGGACAAGGACAGCGCGGCAGGCTGGGACTTGCTGCGCCTCGACTATCAGCCGATGGTTGAAGCGGACCTGTTGGAGGTGCTGGCGCTGGAACAGCGCGTGTATCCGCATCCCTGGACGCATGGCAACTTCGTCGACTCCCTCAAGAGCGGCTACCCGGCTTGGGTCTTGCGCGACGTGGATGGCACCTTGCTTGGCTACTTTTTGCTGATGCTGGTCGTCGACGAGGCGCATTTGCTCAACGTGGCCGTCGAGGGCGCCATCCAGGGTCAGGGACTGGGCCGCTTCCTGCTGAACCAGTCCTGCGCCTGCGCGCGCCAGCTGGGCATGGAATCGATGCTGCTGGAAGTGCGCCCGTCGAACGTGCGCGCGCTCGACATCTACCAGCGTTATGGATTTGAACAGATCGGCCGGCGCAAGGGATACTATCCGGCCAGTAACTCGCAACGTGAGGACGCCATCGTGATGCGTTATACCTTATGAGCCGCAGCGCCGTTTTCCTCGATGAAATGGGCGTCGGTCCCCTGTGGCGCTTGCGCCAGGGTGCCGCAGCCGAGGCCGTCGAGGCACCCGTGGAAATGGAAACCGTTGTGGCGGCGCCTGTGGCAGAAGCCTTAGAAGCCGTGATCGAGGTGGTTGCTGAGGCGGTCGCCGAGGTGCCGGCCGAAGCGCCCGTCGCTGTTGCCGTGCTGCCAGTTCCCGCCGCCGAGCCGGACGACACGGCCTGGTTCGACGATGCGCCGCCACCGCCGCCCGTCAAACAGCTGAGCGATGCCGATATCGCCGTCCTCGACTGGGATGGCTTGACGGCGGCCGTCGCTAAATGCGCGCGCTGCGATCTGTGCAAGACGCGCAAGGGCGTTGTCATGGGGCGTGGCGACCGTCAGGGCGCCTGGCTGATGCTGGCCAGCAGCCCGTCGCGCCTGGAAGAACGCGAAGGGCGCGCCTTGCCGGGCGAGCAGGGCAAGTTGCTCGACAATATGTTGAAAGCCATCGAAGTCGACGCGGGCAGCGGCGTGTACATCACGCATTTGCTGAAATGCCGTCCGCTCGACGAGGCGGGGCAGGAGCGCCTGCCCACTGAATCGGAGTCCGCCGCTTGCCGTCCCTATTTTGACCGCGAACTGGCCCTGCTGCAGCCGCGCACCATCGTCACCCTGGGTTCCATGGCCGCCGCCGGCATCAATCCCGGCGAAAAACCCGTGCGCGGCACGGTGCGCCAGCTGGGCAATGCCTCCGTCGTGGCCACCTTCCACCCGGAAATGCTGCTGCAGGACGAGACGGGCAAGGCCAAGGCGCGCGCCTGGGCCGACCTGTGCCTGGCGAAAAGCACGCACGGTGGGTGAGACTGCCGTCGGCACTTTCCAGGCCCGTTTCGAGCAGCGCTGGGGGCATCTGACGCATCCTCGCGTGCGCGCGCTGGCCTGGCTGCTCGACTCGCCCGATTTGCTCGATCCGTCCAGCCGCCACTGGGGCGGACGCATCGCCAGCCTTGCGCCCGTCACGCCTGCCTTGGCGGCGTGGCTGGCGGCGCTGCAGGATGACCCGTCGCCGCTCGATGCGGCGCTGGGGCCGAAATTCTATTCCCGCCTGGGCCTGTACGCTGAAAAGCTGCTGGCCTTTTATTTTGAGCAGCGCGGCGTGCTGGCTGCGCATGGCTTGCAAGTGCAAGTGAACCGTAACGACACGGTGGGCGAGTTCGATTTTCTGCTGCATGATGGAGATGGCTTGCTGCACTGGGAATTCGCCACCAAGTTCTACCTGCTCGAAGGCGCGCCCGATCCGGGTGTCTTCAACCACTTGATCGGCCCGAACCTGGCCGATACCCTGGGCTTGAAGATGCGCAAAATTCTCGACAAGCAATTGGCCTTGTCCCGCCATCCTGCTGCGCAAAGCTTGCTGTCGCAGCCCGTGCGCGCGGCGCAGGCGCTGGTCAAAGGCTGGCTGTTTTATGCACCGGGCGCCACGCCCGCCATGGACGGCATTTCCCCGGAACATGGACACGGCTTCTGGTGCACGCCGGCGCAACTGCCGCAGCAGCGCTACGTCGTGCTGCCGCGCCTGCAATGGCTGGCGCCATACAAGGGGCGCGACGAGGAAGTGCTGGACGTGGATGCCTTGCGGGCGCGCTTGTTTGATCTGGCGCAACCGGTGATGGTGGCCACAGTGGATACTATCGAAGGCTGGGAAGTGGAGCGCACGCGCGGTTTTGTCGTGCCGCATGACTGGACGGAGCAGGCTGCAGCGCGGCGGATTATCGGCACGCTACCAGCTTAGGTCATGTAGGTCGGATTAGCGGCGGCACGCCGCGTAATCCGACACCACCCTAATTAATGTTTCTGCTCGCCAATCAAAGACAGATTGTCGTGCTCCAGCTGGTTCAGCTTGTGCCTGCGCATGATCATGTACATGGTGCCGGCGACGAACAGGCCGAACAGGGTGATGATGATGTTCAGCGGCAGGTGCAGACGGATCATGATGGAATACACGGCCAGCATGGTGAGAATCGACAGGTTTTCGTTGAAGTTCTGCACGGCGATGGAATGACCTGCGCTCATCAGCACGTGGCCGCGGTGTTGCAGCAGCGCATTCATGGGCACGACGAAGAAGCCGGACAGGGCGCCGATCAGTATCAGCAGCGGGTAGGCGATCCACACGGAATGCACTTGCGTCATCATCATGACGATGACGCCCATGGCGATGCCCAGCGGAATGACGGTCAGCGATTTGCGCAGCGGAATGAAGCGCGCCGACAGCACGGCGCCGGCGGCCACGCCGATGGCGACTACGCCCACCAGGCTGGTCGCCTTGTCGAAGGGCATGTTCAAGGATTGCTTGGCCCATTCCAGCACGATCAGTTGCAAGGTGGCGCCAGCGCCCCAGAACAGGGTCGTCACGGCCAGGGTGATCTGGCCCAGTTTGTCTTTCCACAGGATGGAATAGCAATTGGCAAAATCGGTAATCAGTTTGATAGGATTGCGTTCCTGGTGCGCATACACGCAGCCCGTATCGGGAATCTTCAGGTTGGCCAGGGTCGCCAGCACATAGATGCCGACCACCACGCACAGGGCCGCTTCCGTCTTGCTGGTAATGCCCGTATTGATCAGGGGGATGTCGATGGACAGCAGCATGTCGGACACGTGGCCGCTGACGAGTGCGCCGCCCATGACGGTGCCGAGGATGATGGAGGTGACGGTCAAGCCTTCGATCCAGCCATTCGCCGCCACCAGTTTTTCCGGCGGCAGCAGTTCCGTCAGGATGCCGTACTTGGCGGGCGAGTAGACGGCCGCGCCAAAACCGACGACGGCGTAGGCCAGCAGTGGATGTACGTGGAAGAAGACGAGGGCGCAGCCGAAAATCTTGACCATGTTGGCGATGAACATGACCTTGCCTTTTGGCAATGCATCTGCGAAGGCGCCGACAAAAGCGGCCAACAGCACGTAAAACAGCACGAATGACAGTTTGAGCAGCGGCGTGATCCACGCCGGTGATTTCATGGACACCAATAAATCGACGGCGACAAAAAAGAGGGCGTTATCTGCCAGCGAGGAAAAGAACTGCGCCGCCATGATGGTATAAAAACCACGATTCATTCTGGAATGCCTGAAATCATATCTGGCTTGCTTTATACCACGAAAAAACGGCAAACCCCAAGTTTGGAAGGGGCTGCTTTGCATAGTCTTGTCTAAGTGAAGCTTAATTATTCTGCCGTAGAAAAATACACATACATGTAAGCATTTTATAAATGATGTCCTCTGCACACGACCGTCGGCGCCTGCCATGTCCGCATGCGGTGCATCCGGTAAAATACGGCTTTCTCACTCGCCGTACACGACGCATATGCCCAGGCCCCTCATCGCCACCATCCATCTCGATGCCATGCAACACAATCTGGCGCGCGCCCGTGCCGGCGCCCGCGGCGCCAGGGTGTGGGCCGTCGTCAAGGCAAACGCCTATGGCCACGGCCTGGAACGGGCCATGCGAGGCTTTGCCGAAGCCGATGGCCTGGCGCTGGTCGAGGTCGACTACGCCGTGCGCTTGCGCGAGCTGGGCTGGACCAAGCCCATCTTGCTGCTGGAAGGTTTTTTCGACGCCAGCGATTTGCAGGTCATGGCGCAGCACAAACTGAATGGCAGCGTGCATTGCGAAGAACAGATCGCCATGCTGGCAGCGGCGCGCCTGCCGCACGCCATCGATGTGCACCTGAAAATGAACACGGGCATGAACCGCCTGGGTTTCACGCCGGATGCCGTGGCGGGTGCGTATGCGCGCCTGCGCGCCATCCCGCACGTCGGCACGATCACCCTGATGACGCATTTCGCCAATGCGGACGAGGCGGCGCCCACGCGCTTGCCTCTGGCCCAGCAGATGCTGCGTTTCGAGGCGGGCGCGGCCAGCATTGGCACAGCCTTGCCGCGCAGCCTGTGCAATTCGGCCGGCCTGCTGATGCACCATCTGGACAGCGACTGGGTGCGTCCCGGCATCATGCTGTATGGCGGCACGCCCAGTGGCGCTCCCGGCGGCACCTCGGCGCAGGCGTTCGGCTTGCTGCCCACCATGACCTTGCGCAGCAGCATCATCGGCATCCAGGATATCGCCGCTGGCGACGTGGTCGGCTATGGCAGCCGTTACGAAGCGGCCGGCAATATCAAGGTGGGCGTGGTGGCGTGCGGCTATGCGGACGGCTACCCGCGCCACGCGCCCGAAGGCACGCCGGTGCTGGTCGACGGCGTGCGCACGGGACTCATCGGCAGGGTCTCGATGGACATGTTGATGGTCGATCTGACCAACGTGCCGGGCGCAAAAGTCGGCAGTGCCGTCACCCTGTGGGGCCAGGGCTTGCCGATCGACGAGGTGGCCCTGGCCGCCGGCACCATCGGCTACGAGCTGATGTGCGCACTGGCGCCCCGCGTTCCGGTGATCGAGGCGTGACCTCGCCGCCTTGTTTGTATATACTGTGATTCTACTGTATATATAAACAGCATTATTCCTTACCCGGGCAAAGTACACCATGGCAAAAGTCAAGACCGTCTACACCTGCAGCGACTGCGGCGCCGTCAGCAATAAATGGATGGGGCAATGCACCTCGTGCAACCAGTGGAATACCATGGTGGAAAGCCTGCCCGAAACGGGCGGCAACAACCGCTATTCGAATCCGCAGCACATGTCGCTGGCGCAGACGGCGCCCGTGCTGTCGCTTGACGATATCGACGCCATCGACGTGCCCCGTTTCGGCACGGGCATCGAGGAATTCGACCGCGTGCTGGGCGGCGGCATGGTGGCTGGCGGCGTCGTGCTGATCGGTGGCGACCCCGGCATCGGCAAGTCGACCCTGCTGCTGCAGGCGCTGGCCAACATGTCGCACCACAAGCGCGTGTTGTATGTCAGCGGCGAGGAATCGGGCGCGCAAATCGCCCTGCGCGCCAAGCGCCTCGTCATCGATGCCAAGGAACTCAAATTGCAGGCCGAGATCCAGCTGGAAAAGATACTCTCCACCTTGAACGACCTGAAACCGGAAGTGGTGGTCATCGATTCGATCCAGACCGTGTATTCGGACGCCCTCAGCTCGGCGCCCGGTTCCGTGGCGCAAGTGCGCGAATGCGCTGCCCAGCTCACGCGGGCGGCCAAGCAGACGGGCGTGACCATCATCTTAGTCGGCCACGTGACGAAAGAGGGCGCGCTGGCCGGCCCCCGCGTGCTCGAGCACATCGTCGACACGGTGCTGTATTTCGAGGGCGACGCCCATTCCAGCTTCCGTCTCGTGCGCGCCATCAAGAACCGTTTCGGCGCCGTCAACGAACTGGGTGTGTTCGCCATGACGGAAAAGGGCTTGAAGGGAGTGTCGAACCCGTCCGCGCTGTTCCTGTCGCAGCACGATAACCAGGTGCCCGGTTCCTGCGTGATGGTGACGCAGGAAGGCACGCGTCCGCTGCTGGTGGAAATCCAGGCCCTCGTCGACACGAGCCACTTGCCCAATGCGCGCCGCCTGTCCGTCGGCCTGGAGCAGAACCGCCTGGCCATGCTGCTGGCCGTGGCGCACCGCCACGCGGGCATCGCCGCCTTTGATCAGGACGTGTTCATCAATGCCGTCGGCGGCGTGAAAATCACGGAGCCGGCGGCCGACCTGGCCGTGTTACTGGCGATTAACTCGTCGATGCGCAACAAACCGCTGCCACGGGGATTGGTCGTGTTTGGCGAGGTGGGTCTGGCCGGCGAAATCCGCCCCGCGCCACGGGGGCAGGAGCGCTTGCGCGAAGCGGCCAAGCTGGGCTTTACCCTGGCCGTGGTGCCCAAGTCGAACTTGCCCAAGCAAGTCATTGAAGGCCTCAAGGTCATCGGCGTCGAGCGCATCGACGAGGCGTTCAATAAATTGCGCGATCTGGAGTAAAAGTTGGTATGGTTTAAATGCCAAGCTTGAGACAAGTCAAACAAAATTTCCGTTTGGAACTATAATATTTGTCCGATGGATTCACCCCGTGAATCCGCATCGACAATGCATAGTTAGAGAAGCGGAATATAGTGTCAGTTGAGCAAAGGCAGGGCGCACGCAAGATATTGCGTGCCAAGGCAATGTTGGTAATGGATGGCGCGGGTCCCGTGGCGGCGCGCACGCTTGATGTGGGGCCGGGCGGGATGGCGGCCGTCATCGCGGAGCCGGTGCCTACAGGCAAGCAGGGCAAGGTGCTGTTCGAGCTGTTTTACGATGGCGCGGCGCACATCATCGAGGCGCGCGTGTCCGTCTCGCACTGTATTTTCAGCAGCGCAGGTTTCAAGGTGGGACTCACTTTCCTGCACCTGGACATGGCCGTCAGCAGCGCCATTTCGAAATTCATGCGCTGAGGAAAGCCGGGAGCGTGCTGCAGGTGAAATGCGCTAAAATGGTGCATATGGGTTTGCAGTCAGGAAAAACTTGTTCTGTTCGCTGTTTTGATATTCCGGTAATACTGCATAATTATCAACCAGAAGAGGGACGCCGCCGCGCCATGCGCGCCTGCCGTCCGTCTCCAGCGCAGCACGGTCACGACCTGAACCGTGCGCCTTGACCTTACACCCGACGGGAACGCCTACCATGTTTAATTCGACCATCAACAGCAGGGCTTACACCAACAACACGCAGCAGACGACGCAGGGCAATATCTCGGCCGATGTGTATGCGAAGGTGGAGCGCCAGATGCAGTCGCAGAACACGGGCGTCGTCAAGCTCAACGCCAGTCTGGCACGCGACCAGGCCAAGTTCTCGGGCCTGGGCCAGTTGCAATCGGCGCTGGCGAAATTCCAGACCGTGGCCAAGAACATGGCTGGCAGCGGCCTGGCCACATCGGCCACGTCCAGCGCCAAGGATGTGCTGAGCGCCACCACCACCGACAAGGCCGCCAGTGGCAGCCATGAACTGAACGTCAAGCAACTGGCGCAGGGACAGACCCTGCTCAGCGGCGCGCAGAAATCCTCGAGCGCGCCGATCGGCACCGGTGCGCCCGCGCTGGTCAAGATCGAAGTGGGTTCGGCCGACGGCAAGCAATTTACGCCCGGCAGCGGCAAGATCATTTCGCTGACGATTGACAGCAGCAACAATAGCCTCGACGGCATCGCCGCCGCGCTCAAGCAGCAGGGCATCGACGCCAGCGTGGTTAAGGGTCCCGATGGCTACTCGCTGGCCTTGAACGGCAAGAGCGGCACCGACAGCAGCATGCGCATCAGCGTGTCCGGCGACGCGGCCGTCAGCAATCTGCTCAGCTATGCGCCCGGCGCCGGCAAGGGCATGCAGCAGACCGCCGCCGCGCAGGATGCGCTGCTGACCGTCGACGGCAAGGAAATCAAGAGCGCCACGAATACCCTGACGACGGCTGTCGACGGCGCCACCATCGAATTGAAGAAAAAGGGTGTGACGGACCTCGTCATCGCCAAGGACAGCAGTCAGATCGCGACCAACGTGGCCAGCTTCGTCACGGCCTACAATGAACTCAACAGCAAGCTGCAGAGCCTGCAGCAGGGCGACTTGAAGTCCGATACGGCTCTGGGCCAGGTGCGTTCGCAGATGGAGCAAGTGCTGCGCACGGCCAGCACGGGTGTGCCATCGTCGGTGCTGGGCAGCGCCGGCGTGACCCTGGGCAAGAGTGGCGAGCTGGTGCTCGACGATAAAAAACTCAAGGCGGCCATCGCGGCCGATCCGGACGCCGTCAGCAAGATGTTTACCAATAACGGCAAGGGTGTGGCGGATCAGTTCGTCAGCAAGATCGGCGAGCTGACGGGCGAAACGAGCATCATCCGCAAGGAAGTGCAGACGGTCGGCAAGGACATCACCACCCTGACCAACAAGAAAGCCGTGCTGGCCAAGGCGCTGACGGCCCAGGCGCAGGCGCTGGTGAAAGCGTATTCGGCGCAGGAACAGATGGGAACGAACTCGGCCTTGCCGGGTTATACGGGCAAGAACTCTTTATTCGACTTCATGGCCTAAGGGCGCCCGCCTTGGGCAAAGAAGGCTGACGGCGAGCTGCCGAAAGTCTTCTTGAACATGGCGGAAAAGGCTGACTGGCTGGCGTAGCCCAGTTCTTCGGCCACCTGCGACAGCGGCACGCCGCGCGCGATCAGGGGCGCCGCGTGTGCCAGGCGCACTTGCTGGCGCCACTGGCCGAAACTCATGCCCAATTCCCGTTCAAACAACCGCGCCAGGGTACGCTCCGAGGCGCCGACCTGCTGCGCCCAGTGTTCCAGGGTCTGGTGCGAACCCGGTTTCTCGAGCAGGCTGTCGCACAGGGTTTTCAGGCGCTTGTCGCTGGGCAAGGGCACGCGGATGGGATGCGTGGCCGAGCGTTTCAATTCATCGAGGATCAGCTCGGCCAGCAGCGCCTCGCGCGCCGGTTCCTGGCCCGGGTCCAATTGCTCCAGCGCCATGATCAGCTGGCGCAGCAGGTTCGATACTTCCAGCACCTTGCAGTCGCGGCCCGCGAATGGCGCGCGCGCGGCATGGATGCACAGGGGGCGCAAACGGGTTTTTTCCAGTATCGTGACGGCATGCTCCACGTTGGGCGCGATCCAGATGGCGCGCATGGGCGGCAGCACCCAGCTGCTGTTGTTGGCGGTGATGCGCAGCACGCCTTCGAGCGCCATGGTCACCTGGCCCCAGGGGTGGCTGTGCGGCAAGAGAAATTCATCGGTTTGCAAGTCGCGCGCGACCATCGTCACGGGGATGGTCGCGCTGGGCGCTTCCCGTGGCGGACACATGCGGGTATGGTGGAGGATAGGTACACCCATCAGCTTGGCCTTAATTCGATAAATTATGTCGTTCTGTCGGAAAACAGACGATGGTATTTTGCATACACTTGAGCTTCACCAGTATAAGACAGGGTATGACATGATCACAACTCACTCGGCATCCGAAATTCCCACCTTGCGCAGCGATGCGCGCGTCATCGGCCTGGTGGGGCTGGCGCATGGCGTGTCGCACTTCTACCATTTGATCCTCGCGGCCCTGTTCGTCTGGCTGAAACCCGCCTTCGACCTGTCGTATGCCGAGCTGGGCCTGCTGATGACGGTGTTCTTCATCATCTCGGGCGTGGGACAGGCGCTGGCCGGCTTTGTCGTCGACCGCTTCGGCGCCCGTGCCGTGTTGTTTTCCGGCATCTTCTTGCTGGGCGTGTCGGCGCTGGCCCTGTCCTCCGCACACAGCTATGCGGCGCTGATGCTCGGTGCCATGCTGGCAGGCATGGGCAACAGCGTGTTCCATCCGGCCGATTACACCATCCTCAACCAGCGCGTGTCGGCGGCGCGCGTGGCTTACGGCTTTTCCGTGCATGGCATCAGCGGCAATATCGGCTGGGCTTTGTCGCCCCTGTTCATGACGTATGTTGCCACCCATTATGACTGGCGGGTGGCGCTGCAATGCGCGGCCGTGCTGCCGTTCGGCGTGCTGTTGATCCTGTTCCTGAACCGCCACGCCATCCGTCCCGAACCGGTGAAAAAGGCCGCGCCAGGCCAGGCGGCTGGCGGCGAAGGCACCTTGGATTTCCTGCGCCTGCCGGCCGTGTGGATGTGCTTTGCCTTTTTCTTCATTACCGCCATCGCCCTGGGCGGCATCCAGAGCTTTGCCAGCGTGGCCCTTGTCAAGCTGTATGGCATGAGCCTGGCGCTGGCTACCAGCGCCTACACGGCCTATATGCTGGCCTCGGCCGTGGGCATGCTGGCCGGCGGCGTGGTGGGTGCGCGCAGCAAGCAGCCGGACCGCAACGTGGCGATCGCCTTTTCCGCCGCCGCGCTGCTGGCCGTGCTGCTGGCCATGGCCGTCGTGCCAGCCTGGGGCGCGGTGGTGCTGATGGGCGCCATCGGCTTGACGTCCGGCGTGGCGGGGCCGTCGCGCGACCTGATGATACGCGCGGCGGCGCCGAAAAATGCCACCGGGCGCGTGTATGGCGTCGTGTATTCGGGCCTCGACAGCGGCCTGGCCGTCGGGCCCCTGTTCTTTGGCGCGCTGATGGATGGCGACCATCCGGCCATGCTGTTCGTCTTCATCGGCGTGTTCCAGGCGCTGGCGATTGCTACGGCTGTGGGCGTGGGCGGCAAAACACGTGCCGCGGCGTTGCAAAAGGCATAGAATCGTTGCCATCTGCCACTCAAGGAGTCCCCATGACCTTTGCCACCACCGACCTGTGCGACGACTATGCGGCCATGCTGGACGACGGCACCCTGGCTGTGCTGCCGCCCGTGTACCGCGCCTTTGGCCAGCGCGTGCGTTTCAGCGGCCCCGCTACCACCTTGCACGTGTTCGAAGACAACGCGCTCGTGCGCAGCACCCTGGAAACGCCGGGCCAGGGTCATGTGCTGGTGATCGATGGCGGCGGCAGCCTGCGCCGCGCGCTGGTGGGCGGCCAGCTGGGCGTGCTGGCCGAAAGCAACGGCTGGGCCGGCATCGTCGTCGATGGCTGCATCCGCGACAGCGAGGAACTCAATGTCTGCCAGATCGGCGTGCGCGCCCTGGCCACGCATCCGCGCAAGAGCAACAAGACGGGCGCCGGCCAGCGCGACGTGCGCGTGCAGATCAGCGGCGTGGCCGTGCATCCGGGCGACTGGATCTACGCCGATGCGGACGGCATCCTGGTGGCGCGGCAGGAACTCGACTAAGAGCCTGCCCCACCAGGGCAGCGCCGCAGATACGCTTCCATCTGCTGCGCATGCTTGCCATCGACTTCGTAGCGCGCTTCGAACGGCTGGTCCTGGCGCTCCGTGTTTTGCTGGCAACCCTGGTAGACGAGATACGCGGGTTTCTTGCCCAGCCGGGACAGGAAGTCGCCGCATGCCAGTTCGGCGCCCTGCACGCCGCCCGCGTCCAGCAGGAAGAGCTACGGCAGTAATTTAGCGCACTGCATCGGCATCGCCCCGCAATGGACACTCGGCCGCCTGCGGCCCCATACGCAGCACCAGTTCGCCGCGCAATTGCGTCAATCCCGCGATGCGCGCATCGATTTCGCCCAGCTTGCGCGCCAGCGCCGCGCGCAGCAGGTCCGCCGTGGCGGGATCGCCGGCGGCCGCCAGCAGCGGCATGTCGGCCTCGATTTCGGCCAGCGTAAAACCCAGTTGCTGCGCCGTGCGCAGGTAGCGCAGCCAGTCGGCCGCCTCGGACGGGTAGTCGCGGTAGCCATTCGCGCCACGGCGCGCGCGCAGCAAGCCCCGCTTTTCGTAAAAGCGCAGGGTATCGCGGCTCAAGCCCGTCGCCTGCGCCATCTCGCCGATCTGCATGGAATTTCTTTCATAAAATGCTTGACCATGGAGTGTACTCCAAGCTCGATCATGGGTGCTTTCCATAACCAGGAGTTCCCATGTTGTCCATTTCCGCCTTCCGCCGCGTGGTGCGCGCCAGCGCCATTTATGATGTGCTCATGATTGCCCCGTTTACCACGCCATGGACGTTTTTGCTGCTGCGCGAACACTTGAACGCGCTCAACGTGAGCCTGGGCGGCCTGCCGCTGCCCGTCTTCGGACCGTTTCATCTGCTCATCAGCAGCTTGTTTGGCAGCGTGGTGATGGTCTGGTCGGTGCTGCGCATGCTGGACCCGCAGCCGCGCTTCGGCCGCTACGACGCGGCGGCCCGCTATCTGTTTTCCACCTGGATGGCGTGGGCGCTGCTGGTGACGGGCCAACCCGTGCTGTGGCTGTTCCTCGTGCCGGAACTGGCCTGGGGCCTCGCGCAAAGCCTGCCATTGCGCCGCAGCGAAGACGCGCGGG
The DNA here is from genome assembly GCF_019345455.1 of Janthinobacterium sp. NKUCC06_STL. Taxonomy (NCBI): domain Bacteria; kingdom Pseudomonadati; phylum Pseudomonadota; class Betaproteobacteria; order Burkholderiales; family Oxalobacteraceae; genus Janthinobacterium; species Janthinobacterium sp. NKUCC06_STL. The sequence continues at coordinate 360,401 of NZ_JAHKQY010000001.1, read as the reverse complement.
GAGGGCATGCGCGCGAATCGCTGTTGAGATGACGATAACGAAATGCAATAATGGCCGTGCTCGCAGTACAGCAATGACTGCAATGAACGACTATTAAGAGGATGATTATGCAGCAGGATGTCGCAGGAAAAAACATGGCGTTGCTCGATCCGGTGGTGGCGCCGCGCATCGCGGTGACGCGCCTGGTGACGGGCCTGCTGCAGGGCTTGCTGCTGTACTGGCTGTACAGCACGGCCCAGGACAAGGTGTGGCCCGCCACGGAAGCCTACCTGCTCGGTCCGTTGATGCTGATCAGCTTGCTGCTACCGATCCTGTTGGTGTCCAGCCTGGGCCATATGTCGGTCAAGCGCATCGGCCTGTGGATGGCGGGCGCCGCCGTCGTGATGGCCGTGCTGGCCTGGCATGACGTGGCGCGCGGCGCCGAGCACGTGATCTGGGGCAACTACAAGCCGGGCGCGCCCCTGCGCGTCATTTCCGCCCAGCTGTTCGGTTTTTGCGTGGTCGGCTTTTATATCGCCCACGCGCTGGTGCTGGCCAGCGCCCAGGATGGCCAGCGCATCGCCCGCTACCCGACCTACTTTGAAATCGCCTGGAAGCTCGGTATCCAGCTGCTGTTTTCCCTGCTGTTCGTGCTGGGCCTGTGGCTGGTGCTGTGGCTGGGCGGACAATTGTTCTTGCTCATCAAACTGAGTTTCCTGAAAAAACTGCTGGGCCAGGCCTGGTTCGTGATTCCCGTCATCTGCTTCGCGTTTTCGTTTGCCATCCACATCACGGACGTGCGTCCGTCCATCGTGCGCGGCATCCGCACCTTGCTGCTGGTGCTGCTGTCGTGGCTGATGCCGATCGCCGCCGTGCTCGTCTCCGGTTTCCTGCTGACCTTGCCCTTCATCGGCTTCGAGCGCCTGTGGGCCACGCGCCATGCGGCGTCCGTGCTGCTGGGCATGGCCGGCGTGCTGGTGGTGCTGATCAATGCCGCCTTCCAGAATGGCGAAGTGGGCCATGGCGTGGCGCGCGGCATCCGCCTGGGAACGCGCCTGGCTTGCCTGCTGCTGCCGTGGGTGGTGGGCATCGCCATCTATGCGCTGACCCTGCGTGTGATGTCGCATGGCTGGACCTCCGACCGCCTGATCGCTGCCGCCTGCCTGCTGGTCGCCACCTGCTACGCCGCCGGCTATGCCTGGGCGGCCAGCAAGTATGGCGACTGGCTGCACCTGATCGCCAACGTCAACGTGGCCACCGCCTTTGTTACCCTGCTGGTGCTGTTCGCCCTGTTTTCTCCGCTGGCGGACCCGGCGCGCATTTCCGTGGCCAGCCAGATGGCGCGCCTGGACAGCGGCAAGATCGGCGTGGACAAGTTCGATTTCGAATACCTGCGCTTCCAGGGCGCCCGCTATGGCCAGGCAGCCTTGCAGGAGTTGACGAAACGCACGACGGGGCCAGACGCGGCCATCGTGCGGGCCCGTGCCGAAGCCATGCTCAAGCGCCAGAACCGCCTTGACGAGACGGGGGCGCTGAGCGACGTGTCGATCAACCTGACCCTGCGTCCGGCCACGGCGAAGTTGCCGGAGAGTTTCCTGCGCCAGGACTGGACGCAAGTGAGCCCGGCCTGGCGCCTGCCCGCCTGCCTGAAGCGGGCAGGGCCCCAGTGCGATGCCTACCTGCTCGATTTCGATGGCGATGGCAAAGAGGACGTGCTGCTGATCAGCATTGATCCGCGCGCCTCGTCGGTATTGCTAGCGGAAAAGGAAGACGGCAGCTGGACCGCGCGCGGGCAAATCCCCGTGGACGCCCTGCGCTGCAAGCCCCTGCGCGAAAAGCTGCAAGCGGGCCAATTCCAGCTGGTGCCGCCGAAGGTGCGCGAACTGGAAGTCGACGGCCAGCGCGTGCCGATGACCTTATATACGCCAGAGGATGAGGTCAGCTGCCCCGATGAGACGGCGCCGGGGCCGTAAGTGACAGTGAGAGGACTTGGCGCACCGGACCAAACCTCTTGCTGGCGCTGAAGGCAGTAAGTTCGTGCACTGAATCATTTTGACTGTGCGGTATCGGCCAGAAGCCGAAGTTGGCGGCTATTTGGGTAGGAGTCGTTCCGTCACGCGAGCCAATGAACACATCTTAATCCCTGCCAGGCGGACTGAAGTTGAAATGCTGAGTGATTGCTCCTCTTGAGCTTCAGGTGAAGTATTCCGCTAGCCGACGCGGTGAGGCCGTATTCCACCGATTGATAGCCTTCGATGGTACCGCGATTTTTTCTTCGTATTGCGCTGTGGGCCAGTCCTATCTGCTTGAACTGCCGTAGATCGTGGCTAACACGTCGTCGGCTACTAGCGCGAACAAAGCAGAATGGTCACCGTTTTTTCATGTCACACTATTTGTGCCTTATAACATAATAACGATGGGTTGAAATGTTTTTGCTCCAACCCAGCAAAAAAATGCCTCATAATAAATGAGGCGGTCTGCTACGCAATGTAGCAGGCCCGACATGGGGGGCGACATGGCAGAAGTGCTGAGAATACTGGTGGTCGACGACGTCGAAACAATGCGCAAGGTCACTGCTGGCCAACTGACCTCGCTCGGCTATGGGGCGGTGGAGCTTGCATCCGATGGAGCCGAAGCTTGGCGCATGATTGAGCGCAAGCGTTATGATTTGGTGATCTCCGACTGGAATATGCCAGCGTTGACCGGCATCGCCCTACTGCAGATGATACGCTCCAGTCCGCGCCATATGCACATGCCGTTCATTATGATCACCGCCGAGGCCGAGCGCAGCCGCATCGAAACGGCCATCAGCAGCGGTGTCAGCGACCTGCTGGTCAAACCCTACACGGCGGGCCGGCTGGCCACCAGCATCAAGCGCGCGATGGCGCACCAGGTTGCACCACCAGTGCCGGACACGAACATCGATGCGCCGCTCGTTGCTGTAATCGTAGACGATGTCGTCGTCGTGCCACCGGCTGTGGTTCATTTGCCACCGCCGCAACCGTTGCCGCCGACCTTGCTCCTGGTCGATGACACTGCCGACAACTTGTACGTGCTGGCCAATGTGTTCAAGGGCCGCTACCGCATCAAGGCAGCGCACAACGGCGAGAAAGCGTTGGCTCTGTGCTGCAGCGACACGCCACCCGACCTGGTGCTGTTGGACGTGATGATGCCTGGCATGGACGGGTTTGAAGTGGCGCGCCGCATGCGCCAGCATCCCGGCGCGGAAAACGTGCCCATAATCTTCGTCACAGCCCTGACCGACGACGCCGCGCGCCTGCAGGGCATGGAGTTGGGTGCGGTGGACTTCATTACCAAACCAATCGACCCGGTCCAGCTCAAGCTTCGGGTCGACAACTTCATGCGCTACGTCGAGCTGCGGCGTCACTTGCAGACCGACTACGATAATATGCTGGCCATCGCCCGCCTGCGCGATGACGTTGAGGCCATGACGCGGCACGACCTCAAGGGGCCACTAGCCGGCGCCATCGGCATCGTGCAGTCGCTGATCGACGCCGCCGACCTGGACCGACGACAACTTGAGCATTTGCGGCTGGCGGAGCAGGCCATGCTGCAGGTGACAGACATGGTCAACCTGTCGACCGAGCTGTACAAGATCGAGACGGAAAAATACGTGCTCCATGCAGCGCTGCTTCCCATCAGCGACATGCTGCGGCGGGTGGTGGAGACGGCACGCGCCACTTACGCGGGTAAGCAGCTGGTGTTGGCGGTCGACACCGATTTCGATGTCGGCATCGACGCTCCGCTAGCGCTGGGCGATGCCATGCTGACCTATTCGCTGCTGAATAATCTGATCAAGAACGCCTGCGAGGCGGCGCCAGAGCGCACCCGTGTCATTGCCACGCTGTACGCCGGAAGCCCGTTGCGCATCGAGATAGTCAACAAGGGTGTGATCCCGGAACCGATACGCGAACGCTTCTTTGACAAGTTCGTCACCGACGGTAAGTCCGGCGGCACCGGCCTGGGCACGTATTCGGCACGCCTGCTGGCGCGCGCGCAATACGGCGAGGTGGCCTTCGCCGTCGATGACGAGCTCCAGACCACCACCCTGATTGTCAGCCTGCCGTCGGTGCCGCCCCCGGCCTAAGGCAAATCGCGCGGCGGCCTTGCTTGTCAGGCTGGCTGCACCACGGCATCAAGCGCTTCCAGCGCAGCGTCGAAGTCGAAGCGTTCAATTGCCTGGCTGACTTTGCGCAGCTGTCGCGCCAGCGGGTGGCCGGCGGCTTGCGATTCCAATGTCTCCAGCACATCCAGCGCGGCGGTGTCGCTGTCGGCCAGCAGCTTGCGCAGCTGGGCAAGTGTGGCGGCCGCGTCCGGCGGCAGGGCGGGAGCCGCTGCGATGGCCCCGGCCCGGGTGTTCTCTGCCGCTGCAGTATAGTTGCCCAGTGCCGCCAGGCCGAGCAGCACCGGCGCCAGTTCGTTTTCGACCGCCGTCAGCAGCACAGCCAGTTCGGCTTCGGCTACACCAGCTTTGCATGCCAGTTCCAGTGCGGTAGCTGTCGCCGCCACGCCTTTGGCACCGACGTTGCCGGCGGTGCCGCGCAAGGTGTGGGCTACCCGCGCCGCCGCTGTGGGGTCATCGCTTTGCCGCGCAGCCTCAAATTCCCCCCGCAGTCTAGCGTGGCCGTCGCGGAAGCGCACCAGCATGCGCAGGTAAAGGTCCTGCCGGCCCATGCTGGTCGCCAGGCCGGCGCGCTGGTCGATACCGGGGAGTTCGGCAGGTAGGGCCGCAACCACTTTGCCTGCGGAATCTGGCTGCCCCGCTGGGGGCGCTGCTAATGCCGACTGCGCCGGGCGGATCCACTTGCTCATGGTGGCGAACATGGCGGTGACGTTCAGCGGCTTGGAGATGTGGTCATTCATGCCGGCAGTCAACGCCATTTCGCGGTCGCCGGCCATGGCGTTAGCGGTCATGGCGATGATCGGCAGCTGAGCGTAGCGGGGTTGGGCGCGCAGGCGGCGGGTGGCTTCGTAGCCATCCATCACCGGCATCTGGCAGTCCATCAGCACGCCGTCGAAGGCGGCGGTCCCGGCTTGGGTCAGGAGGTCCAGCGCCTGTTGCCCGTCGCTGACGATGGTGAGCACGATGCCGGCGCTTTCAAGCAGCTCGCGCGCTAGTTCCTGGTTCATGTCGTTGTCCTCGGCCAGCAGCAAGCGGGCGCCGGCCAAGCGGGCCTGGTCGGCCACGCTGCGGTCCTGACGCTCGGCCTGTCGTGTCTCCGCCACCACGCCCTTGCCCAGCACCTCACCAATGGCTTCGAGCAGGGTCGACGGCGTGACCGGCTTGGTCAGCACCGCTGGCAGCGCGATCTTCTGGCGCGCCGCCGCTTCCTGGGCGTCGTCACGGCCGAAGGCCGTCACCATGATGACCGATGGGATGTGGTTCACGGCGCCACTCTGCATGCGTTGCAGCGTCTCGACGCCGTCCATGCCTGGCATGCGCCAGTCCAGCAACACCAGGTCGTAGGGCAGGCCCTTGCGCTCGGCCTCGACCATGGTGCGCAGCGCGCTGTGGCCGCTGTCGGCCAGGTCCACCTCCAAGCCGAAACTGCGCGCCATGGTCGACAGGATTTCGCGTGCGCTGGCGTTGTCGTCGACCACCAGCACCCGCAGGCCGAGTAGCTCGTCGGCATGGAACATGCGGCGCGGCTGCACCTCGGCCTGGCGGCCGAAGCGGGCGCTGAAGTGGAAGGTCGAGCCATGGCCCGGGACACTCTCGACCCAGACCCGGCCGTCCATCAACTCCACCAGTTTCTTGGAGATGGCCAGGCCCAGCCCGGTGCCGCCGTACTTGCGCGTGGTTGAGCTGTCGGCCTGGCTGAAGGACTGGAACAGGCGCTCGCACTGTTCGAGCGTCATGCCGATGCCGCTGTCGCGCACCCAGAAGTGCAGCTCGACCTGTTCCCCGGCCTCGGCCGCCAGCTCGACCCCGACCACGATCTCGCCGCGCTCGGTGAACTTGGCGGCGTTGTTGCCGAGGTTGACCAGCACCTGGCCCAGCCGTAGCGAATCTCCCACCAGCGCCGTGGGGAGGTCGGCCGGAGTGGCGAACAACAGTTCCAGGCCCTTGTCCTCGGCCTTCAGGCCGATCATGTTGGCGAAATTCTCCAGCACGTCCTCCAGCCGGAACGGCGCCTGCTCGATGCTCATCTTGCCCGCTTCGATCTTGGAGAAGTCGAGGATGTCGTTGATGATGCCCAGCAGGTTCTCGGCCGAGCGGTGCACCTTCTCGATGTAGTTGCGCTGTTTTTTGTCGAGATCGGTGCGTAGCGCCAAGTGGCTCATGCCGATGATGGCGTTCATCGGCGTGCGGATCTCGTGGCTCATATTGGCCAGGAAGTCACTCTTGGCGCGGGTGGCGTCCTCGGCGATCTCCTTGGCGCGCAGCACTTCGGCCTCGGCCAGCTTGCGGTCGCTAATGTCGCGCACCGAGGCGCACACGCACACGCCGCGCTCGGCGATGGCCGGCAGCCGCGACAGGCCGATCTCGACCGAGAAGCGGCTGCCGTCCTTGCGCATGCCGTGCAGGTCGGCGCCGACCGTGCCCATCTGGCGCGCAGTGCCGTGCGCGATGAAGCCGTCGCGCGAGCCGACGTGGCGCCCGTGCGCCTCCGGCGGCACCAGGACTTCAATCGGCAAGCCGGCCAACTCGCCGGCCTCGTAGCCGAACAGCTGGTCGAGCTGCGGGTTGGTCATCATGATCAGGCCGTGCGCATCGATCACCAGCATGCCGTCCGGCGCCGCCTCGATGATGCCGCGATACCAGGCCTCGGTGGCTTTCAGCACCACCTGCTGCGCTTCGAGTTCGGCGGCCATGGTCTGCACCGCGTGGCTACGCGCCTTGATCTCCAGCGACATCGCCAATTTGGGCAGCAGCTCGTCCATCAGCACGCGGCCCGATTCGCTGGGAGCGTCGAAGCCGGCCAGCTCCAGCACGCCCATCAGGCGCTCGCCGTGTAGCAGTGGCAGCACCTGCAGGTGGCGTGGGCGCGACCGCCCCAGTTGCGAGTGAATCTGCGCGTAGTCGTCCGGCAGGGCGTCGAGCCGGAGCGGTTGGCGGTCCTGCGCGCACTGGCCCAGCAGGCCGCTACCCAGCGCCAGTTGCGGCGCCGGCGGATGGTCCGGATCGGCGGCGTAGCTGGCGGCCAGGCGCAGTGTGGCGGCGTCTTCGTCAAGCAGGTAGAGCGCGCCCTGGCCAGCCTGCACCAGCGGCGCGAGTAGCGTCAACAGGCGCTGCGCGGCCTGGTCCAGGCTGGCCGCCTGCTGCAATTCGGCCTGGATCGAGGCTTCCTGCGACTTGATCCAGCGCTGCATGTCGAGCTGGCGCGATTCGACCTGCAACTTGGCGATGGCGCGGGCCAGGTCGCCCGTTTCGTTCTGGTAGTCAGTGTGCGGAATCACGCTGTCGAGCTGGCCGGCGGCCAGCGCATCGACCGCCTCGCGCAGGCGGTTGACCGGACGCCGGATCGAGATGCTGATCCACCAGGCGCATAGCAGCGCCACCGCCAGGCCACCGATCAGCAGGGCGTAGGTGAGGGTGCTGCTGGTGAGGGCGAATTGGCGAATGTGGTAGATGGTGCTGCGGGCGTTGGAATCCTTCACGGCGGCGATCTCGGCCATCTGCCGGTCGGCGGTGCGCATCGCGTGCTGGAAGCGCTCGCTGTTGAGTAGGGCGTTGGCTTCGCCGTTGCGGTGCAGCCGTGCCAGCTCGATTGCCTCGTCGGCGATGCGCTCGGCGCGCGCCAGCATGCTTTCAAAGACGTTATGGCGTTGCAGGTTGTCGATGCGCAGCAGGGTGGCGCGGGCCTCGTCGACGGCAAAGTGCAGCTGCTCGCGCGCCTTGTCGAGCTGTTCGAGCGCCTCGTCGACGGCAACAGGGTCCGGGGCGTTGGCCACCTTGTGCAGCATTAGCTCGAAGCGGTTGAGCTGGATGCGGGCCTCCTTGACCTGCACGATGCCGATCATGCCCTCGCTGAGCAGGCGCTGCATGTCGCTACTCAACTGGTCCTGGGTGCGCAGGCTTTGCAGTCCCAGCGCCAGGGCCAGCAGCAGCACCGCGCAAAAGCCGGCCGCAAGCTTCTGGCGCAGGCGCAGCCGTTCAAGATAGGCCAAGGGCGAACGCATGCCGGTGCTCACTGTGCAGGCAGGGTGTGCGCGATGGCGGCGGCCTGTTTGGCCATGTCGTGGTCGCTGTCGGCGTAGCGCGCGGCGATCTGCTGGAACACCTGCAGATTGGCCAGGAAGGCGTCGCAGACGTCGGGATCGAAGTGCGAGCCGCGCCCCTCGGCGATGATCTGAACCGCTTTTTCATGCGACATGCCTTCCTTGTAGACGCGGCGGCTGATCAGGGCGTCGTAGACGTCGGCCAGCGCCATCAGGCGTGCCGAAATCGGGATGGCATCGCCGGCCAGGCCTTCGGGGTAGCCGCTGCCGTCCCATTTTTCCTGGTGTGAGTAGGCGATCTCCTTGGCCAGGCGCAGGAAGTCGACGTCCATGCCCAGTTGTTGTTCGGCGTGGGCGATGGCGTCGCGCCCGAGCGTGGTGTGGGTCTTCATGATCTCGAATTCCTCGGGTTCGAAGCGGCCAGGCTTGAGCAAGATGCGGTCGGGGATGCCGATCTTGCCGATGTCGTGCAACGGCGCCGACTTGAACAAGAGCTTGATGGTGTCGGGGTCGAGAAAAGCGCGGAAGCGCGGATGCTCGCGCAAGTGTTCGGCCAGCACCTTGACGTAGTGCTGAGTGCGGCGGATGTGGTTGCCGGTCTCATTGTCGCGCGTCTCTGCCAACGAGGCCATGGCGTGGATCGTGACGTCCTGGATCGCGCCCAGCTCGCGCGTGCGGCGCTGGACTTCCTGTTCCAGGTACTCGTTCTTGTCGCGCAGGAAGTCGGCCGCGTCCTTGACCTTGAGCTGGGTGCGCACGCGCGCCAGCACCACGGGGGGGCTGATCGGCTTGGTGATGTAGTCGGCCGCGCCCAGTTCCAGACCGTGCGTCTCGTCCTCGCTTGAGGCCATGGCGGTCAGGAAGATGATGGGAATGTCGCGCGTGTCCGGGTCGGCCTGCAGTGCCTGCGCCACTTCGTGCCCGCTCATGCCAGGCATCATGATGTCGAGCAGGATGAGGTCGGGCGGCGGTGTATCGCGCGCGATGCGCAGCGCCTTCTCGCCGTTATTTGCAGCTTTGACCGTATAACTATCCTTGAGCAAGTTGGCCATCAACAGGAGATTATCCGGCGTGTCGTCCACGACAAGAATTACAGGCCTGACGGGACGGGTAGAAGATGGGTTCATGCCTAAATGCTCCAATCAGGTCTGCATTAATTTGTTGCCTAGACTATATCTGTGTCCTGTGCGCAAGTAAACTGCATATTAGTTTTGCTATGCGAATCGCTCCTGCTGCATACGCTGCCTTCTCTCGATCCCTGGGTATTGCATAGATTCCTCATCCCGGCATAGAGCCCTTGCGAGATCGCTAACCTCGTATTTTCAATCGAAAAGTCGAAAATGAAGATAGTGTAGTGAGGGTGCGTTTAGAGCGACTACCACCGACAAACTGAACTTCTGCTTTGGGGCCAGAGTGTGTGAAAACGCACCCCAATGTAAACGAGATTTTTTCTGAAGCGTTAATATCTCATTTGACGTAATCAGGAGAGCAGGATGAAGCGTTTTGTCGAGGGAACCGACCGCAGCCAGAGTGTTCTCTTTCCCGAGCATCTGGATGAACGCTCGGTGAGACCGAGGATATCGTACGCTGGCGGTGAACTGGTCATCAGCGAAAAGCAGTATTTTGATCGCCTGAAGTGCGTCTGGCGAACTCGTGGCGGGTCACTGCGGCAGTTCGACTCGAACTCTTGAAGCGATAACGAGAGCCGCGAACAGCATCACCACGCCAGCAATCATGAAAACGCCCGTCACTCCACCAAACCCGAACATCATGCCACCCAATGCAGCGCCGGCAGCTATTGACGATTGCACCGCGGCGACGACCATGCCACCAGCTGTCTCCGCTTGATCAGGGACAGCACGGGCTACCCAGTTGGACCAGGCGACAGGTACGCCGCCGAACGCCAGGCCCCACAGAGCGACCAAAAGCATCAGGCCTGTTCCTTGGACTGGCAGTAAGATCATGCCGAATGCCGTCAAGCCCACCAGCGCAGGCATGAGCACTAAAGTAGCACGCAGGCTACGCTCCATTAGCCAGCCGGCCAGCAGCGTGCCAACGAAGTTGGCGACACCAAAACCCAGGAGCATCAGAGACAAACCGTTTACATCGATATGGACAACGCTTTCAAGAGCGGGGCGAATATAGGTGAACAATGCATATTGCCCGGTATGGGCAAGTACGCAGCCCAACATCCCGATCCCAATTCCCGGGCGACGGAGCAATTGCAGTACCGATGTCGTGCGCATCATCGTGCGCGGCGCCATACGGGGCAGCGTGAACAATTGAAACAAAAGTGTCAGCCCTCCGACAGCCGCGGCTGCTATAAATGCACTGCGCCAGCCATATAGCCCTCCCAGGTAGCTGCCCAACGGTACGGAAACGACCGTCCCGATGGCGATGCCACTGAATATGATGGATAGCGCTCGCGGCACCAACTTTGCCGGCACCAGCCGCATAGCCACGGCTGCCGCCATGCTCCAAAAGCCGCCTAACGCGACGCCCAGAAGAATGCGCATCACCAACAATACTGTCAAGCTTGAGGACAACGCCACTAGCAAATTGGAGGCGATCATCAGCACTGTGAAAGCCAACAAGACGACACGCCGGTCAAAATGACGCGTGAGACCTGGCACCGACAGCCCGGCGAACATGGCCACGACGGCCGTCACCGTCACTGCCTGACCAGCTAGTGCCTCCGATACACCAAGATCGAAGGCCATCGGGGTCAACAGACTGGCTGGCAGGTACTCCGCCGTCAGTAAACCGAAAACCCCCATTGCCAGTGAAAACACGGCCATCCATGCTGCTGTCGCTGGCTCTGAAACAGACGCATCGTTTGCGTTGGGCGTTTGCTCGGTAGCAAAAACATCGTTGTTCATCTCTACAATCCCTAAAACAATCGGAGTCGAAAGTCTAGAGGTAAAATGCAGGATGATCTATGATGGTAACTCCTGATGTTTTGATCGAAACACCTAACATGAGCAAGCAAAATCAAATTTTTCCATCGTCTAATCTCGTCAGCGAACTATTGGCAGGTATGCGCCTGCGTGGAGTCCAGTACCGCCGTATTCAGACCGGCCCAGCTTTCGGCATAGGCTTTGAAGACAAGCCAGGCCATGCCTACTTCCACTTCCTGGCCGTTGGCACTGCCTTCATATGTACCGATGATGGTGAGTTGCACAAGCTGTCTGCCGGTAGCGCGGTGTTCATGCCTCACGGCAGGAGACATCAGCTTCTGTCGGATGCGGATATTGCATTTCAGGACATCGCAAAGTTCGATGCCGCGCCCCTCGGTGAATCCGTTAGCGGAGTCGACACATGTCCCAGTACGCACCCCGTGCCCAGTGCGGTTATTTTTTACGGCTGCATGGAATTCGATCTCGGCGGGATGCAAGGGATCGGCAAGCTGATGCCAACCGTCATGGTGGCTGACACGCAAGCGCAAGGCTATCCTGGCTTACTGCCTGTTCTTGATTCAATGAAACGTGAAATCTGCGCCGGCCGTATTGGCTTTGCAGGCATTCTGGCTCGCCTGGCGGAGGTCGCGGCAGCAATGATCGTGCGCGGCTGGATTGAATGCGGTTGTGAAAACGCTTCTGGTCTCCTCGCCGCATTGCGGGATCCGCGCCTTGCTCGTGCCATATTGGCGCTGCACCGCCAGCCTGGTCGTGAATGGACGGTTGCACAGTTGGCTGCGGAGTGTCATATCTCCCGCTCTGTCTTCGCGCGACGCTTTGAAACCACCATCGGTGTGCCGCCCCTGCGCTATGCCACGGAATTGAGAATGCGTCTTGCCACACAATTGCTCACTCACGAAAGAGTGTCCATCGACGTCGTCGCCCGACGCCTTGGCTATACATCTCAAGCCGCGTTCAGTCGTGCTTTCAAGCGCGTCATCGGCAAGCCGCCGGGTGCCTGTCGGCAAATGCTTTGAGGAGAAGAGCTGAGGGAAGCGCTGATCAATCCATTTTTTCAGCGACATTGGCGCGCGAAGTGGCCGAACAGCACGTCGATCAAGCGCATTTCTCGACGATTTGACGCGATTGCCTTGGCCGCTTAATCTCTGCTTTTAACGCACTCTAAAAATGGGGGGATGACCGGCGGTGAGCGGCTTGCCGATGCAGGGCTGCCCGTTCTGCTCTGCAGTGTCCTGCTGCAGCCAGCGACGGATCGCGGTCTGGCCGATGCCCATGCCGAAGCTTGTAGTTGCTTAGCGTATGTCAGCCAGTCGTTTTCCATCAGCAACTCCGATCGGCCAGTGGAATACCCAGCGCCCTCAGTTTGCATGCCAGCTCGGGGGCACTTTTAAAGTGGATGCCGTGAATCCCTTCTGCTGCGGAAGCTTCAACATTGCAAATATTGTCATCGATAAAGACAGTGGACCCAGGGCGGAGCTGATACCGATCAATCATTAGTTTAAAGATGGCCGGGTCTGGCTTTATCAGTCGCTCCCGGCCAGAGACAATAATACCTTCAAACCAACTCAGGAAGGGGAAGCGGCGCTGAGCGATAGGAAAGGTCTCGTCGGACCAGTTTGTGAGGGCGAGAAGTCGAATATCTAGCGTACGAAGCTGCGCCAGGACATCCACAGTTGCATCAATGGCCCCTGGGATCATTTCCTCCCAGCGCTCATGGAACGCTCTAATATGAGGTTCATGCTCAGGATGCTGTTTGATCGCCGTAGCGATCCCGTCCGCCCATGTCCGCCCGCAATCCTGTTGCTCATTCCAAGCGGTATTGCATACTTCAGAGAGAAAATACTCCATACCGGCCTCGTCAGTGCCAAAAATCTTTCTGTACAGGGCGCGTGGATTCCATTCGATAAGAACATTGCCAAGGTCGAATACGACGGTATCTATGGCGCGAACCGGCTCGGATTGGGTGTTTGAATTCATAAGCCTCTTTGTTGACCTTGGCATGTTACATCAAGGAGAAAAAGGTCGTACCAAGAACCCGCGTCCTGTCAGAAACGCGTTATGTGGAACCGGCAACCGGACTGTCCGACCGCGAAGCCGCCAAGGTCTTCAATATCACCCGTTCCACGGCTAAACCTCTCGCAACGTTAATCTCGGGTTCCACAGGGCGCAGCGCAATTGATTCGGTTTTTCTTTCGCATAATTTCCACTCTGCAACGATGCATTTAAGTTAAAGTGTTGCGTTGATTGATTGAGTCCGCAGCCAGGAGCAGAAGCACAGGAAATATCATGTCCATTGCAAGAAAAGGAAGCCGCCGGATTATTGTCGATTCTTTACCATATCGATGGTCGGTCAGTCTGCCCACCTATACACAGGCCATGGGGGAAGCGAATCTGTCTTTCGCAGTGGAATCTGAAAGCGGTGGCCGAACCACCCTTCTGGTGAGAACAGATATCGCACGTCCGGATATTTGGCTGGGTAATTTTACGCGTGCTATCACGCCCTCAGTCGTGGAACACGCTATTCGACAGGCATTGATGAAGGGGTGGCATCCCGGCCAATGTGGAAGCGCCTTTGAAATGACAATTCGACTCGCTTGAGCCCACTGGCAATCCGCCAGTTGCGTTGTACGCCTGCGGTGGACGCTGAAGTCCGTTATCAATGTTGACAATGCCCTTCGGCGCTGTCGACCGCAACCGGGAAAAAGCAGCGCTTTCCAAATGCTTTTCCGTGCGGAGTGGTCGATATCGCCGCTGTAGCAGTCGTTCGACTGATACAGCATGTGCTTGTATGCGGCGCCTTGTGTCTTGTCCCTGCCGTGCCACGCTTTTAGACTGGGGCCTTCTCCACGCTGCGATTGCCTGCCATGACCGAACTCCTGCCTCTGATGAGCTATTGCTTTGTGATGTCCGCCACGCCCGGGCCGAACAACGTCATGCTGGCCACCACCGGCGCCAATTTCGGCTATCGCGGTGCGCTGCCGGTGATCCTTGGCATCCAGGCCGGCATTTTTGTGCAGACCATGCTCATGTGCGTGGGGCTGGGCAGTGTGTTCGTCGCGTATCCGATGGCGCAGCAGGTGCTGCGCATCGCGGGCGCGCTGTACCTGATGTTCCTGGCCTGGAAGCTTGCCGGCGCCTCGGTGGCGGGAGGCAGCACAGCGAAAGCCGTGTCGTTTGCGCAGGCCGCGCTGTTTCAGGCGCTGAACCCCAAGAGCTGGCTCAAGGCGGTCACCATGGCGTCCGTCTTCATGCCTGCACAGGGCAATATGCTTGCCAACGCTCTGCTGGTGTCGCTGATCGGCACCGTGGTGGGCACGCCGTGCAACGCCATGTGGGCGCTGTTCGGCGTCTCGATTCGCAGCGTGCTGAAAGCGCCCCGCAACCAGCGCATCTTCAATCTCACGATGGGTGCCATCCTGCTGCTCCTCGCCGTGACGTTTTTACGCTAGACTTCCACCCATGCTCGCCATCGACCGTTCCTCTCCCATCGCTCTGTTCAAGCAGATCGAGGCCGCATTGCGCCTGCAGATTGCGCAACGGATCCTGCCTGGCGGGACCCGGCTGCCGTCGATCCGCCAGCTCGCCACGCAGCTCGCGGTCAGCACCAACACCGTGGTGGTGGCGTATGACAGGCTGGTGGCCGCAGGCGTCATCGATACGCACGGTACGACGGGCTTCTTCGTGTGCGCACCCACTGACGCCAGCCGCGCCATTCCCGACGAGGTGGCGCTGGAAGCGGGCCAGGAGCAGGAGCCGGTCTGGCTGAGCCAGCAAGTCAATGACCAGCGGCCGGGCGTGCTGCTGGCCAGCAGCGGCGCCTTGCCGCCCACCTGGCTGCAAGACGCGCTGCCTGCGGCCGCCGTGCAGCGTGGCCTGGCGCGCAGCGCGGCCGGCATGGCCTCGCGCTGTCCGCCGCAAGGGCTGGCCGAACTGCGCGAGCAGATCGCGCTGCTGATGCGCGGCATCGGCATCGCCGCGGACGCCAGCCACATCCTCACCACGTTCGGCGGCACCCATGCCATCGATCTGATCTGCCGCACGTTTCTGCAGCCCGGCGATACGGTGCTGGTGGAAGACCCCGGATACTTCCTGATGTTCGGCAGGCTGCGCCAGGACGGCGTGCGCCTGGTGCCCATCAAGCGCCGCCCCGATGGCCTCGACCTAGACGAACTGGAAGCGGCCTGCCGCGCGCACCGTCCGCGTCTGCTGTTCATGCAGACGGCCTTGCACAATCCCACCGGGTGGAGCAGCAGCGCCGCCAACCTGCACAAGGTGCTGATTTTGGCGCAGCAGCATGGCTTCCTGATCGCCGAAGACGACGTGCACGGCCATTTCCAGCCGGGCCACAGCACGCGGCTGGCGTCGCTGTCCGGACTCGACGGCGTGATCTATTATTCGAGCCTGTGCAAGGCGCTGAGCCCGGCCCTGCGCATGGGCTACCTGGCCGCGGCGCCCAATCTGCTCAAGCTGCTGATGCGCACCAAGATCCATTCCATCATGACCTTGCCTGCGCTGAACGAATACGTGCTGCTGGAAGTGCTCAAGGCCGGCAACCTGCGCAAGCACCTGGAACGGCTGCAACGCAAGATCATGGTGGCGCGCAACGCCAGCACGCGGCAACTGAGCGCGGCCGGCGTGCTGTTCGAGCAGCCCGGCGACGCAGGCATTTTCCTGTGGGGCAGCATGCCCGAAGGGCTGGATGTGGACTTGCTGGTGCAGGACGCCTACCGCAACAAGATCCTGCTGATGCGCGGCGCCGCGTTCTCGGCCAACGACACGCCCGACCAGCACATCCGCTTCAACGTCGCCTTCAGCCAGCATCCGCGCGTGAGCGCCTACCTTGAAGAACGCCTGCGCGCGGTGGCTGGCGCGCGCTCCAGCCTGGCCCGCGCCTTCCTTTAGTTTTTATTGGTATTCTGGAGGTACGGTTTTTTCGTCAACGTGTGAGCAAGGAAGCGCCATGCACAAACAGATCATCCTCAACCTGCCCGTCAAGGACCTGGACACATCCAAGGCCTTCTTTTCCGCCCTTGGCTTTACCTTCGATCCCCGCTTCAGCGGCGAGAACGCGGCGTTCATGAACATCGTCGACGGCAGCATCCAGGCCATGCTGACGACCGAAGCCTTCTTCCAGTCACTGATCGGCAAGCCGGTGGCGAAGGCGAAGGAGGCCAATGAAGTTGTCATTTGCCTCAGTTGCGAAAGCCGGGAAGAGGTGGACGGCCTGATCGCCAGGGCGGCCGCGGCCGGTGGCCGCATACCGCATCCGCCCGAAGACCATGGCTTCATGTATGACCAGGGCTTCGAGGATATCGATGGCCACCTGTGGAACCTGGTCTGGACGGCGCCGGAAGCCTGACGATTGAGGCTAACCGGCCGTATCAGTTCTTCGTGCGCACCTGGCGCACGTGGTTTTCCAGTTCGCTGAACGATGGGCGTTCCGTGGCGGAAATGACCTTGCGGCCGAATTCCACGGCCAGCGCCGGCGCATAGCCGTTCAGGCTGGCCAGCAGGGTCACTTTCACGCACTGGTACATCTTCGCCGTTTCATGGTGCTTGCGGCGCAGCAAGCTGGCCAGCGGCGCGATGAAACCGTAGGCCAGCAGGATGCCGATGAAGGTGCCCACCAGCGCCTGCGCGATCAGCACGCCCAGCTCGGCCGGCGGCAAGCCGACGGACGCCATCGTATGCACCACGCCCATCACGGCGGCCACGATGCCGAAGGCGGGCATGGCGTCGGCCAGCTGCGAAATCGTCTGGATCGGCATTTCCGCATCTTCATGGTGCGTCTCGATCTCGTTATCCATCAGATTTTCGATCTGGTAGGCGTCCATATTGCCCGACACCATCAGGCGCAGGTAATCGGTGATGAATTCCAGGATGTGCTCGTCACCGAGCGTGTACGGGTATTTCACGAAGATGGCGCTGCGGTAGGGGTCGTCGATATCGTCCTCGACCGACATCAGGCCTTCCTTGCGGATCTTGCTGAGGATTTCATACATCAGACCCATCAGCTCCATGTAGCGCGCTTTCGTGTATTGCGAGCCGTGGAACAGGGTGGGCAGGGCGGCGAACGTGGCGCGGATGGCCTTGGCGTCATTGCCGACAAAGAAGGTGCCCAGCGCGGCGCCGCCGATCATCAGCAGTTCCAGCGGCTGGAACAGGGCACCCAAATGCCCCCCCTGCATGGCGAAGCCGCCAAAGACGGAAAACAGCACGACGAGAAATCCGAGTATGACTAGCAAAACCTACTCCTTCATAATATTGCCATATCGCAATATTGTAGTTTAACCTGATTTGGCCGCTGTGGCCGCTTCTGGCTGCAACTGCTCGATGAGAAAATTGATAAAAGCGCGCACTTTGGCGGGCAGCTGGTGGCGGCTCGGGTAGTAGGCGTACAGGTCGGCCGGCGCCAGCGCGTAATCGGCCAGCACCACACGCAGGCGGCCGCTGTCGAGGTAGCGCGTCAGGTCCCATTCCGAGCGCAGCAGGATGCCGTGCCCGTCCAGCGCCCAGCCCAGCACCACGTCGCCATCATTGCTGGCCACCGTGCCGCGCACCTTCACCGTGTGGGTGGCGCGGCCCCGGCTCAAACGCCAGATGCCGTAGGCGTCGTCATTCTGCCGATGCACGATGCAGCGGTGCTGCGCCAGCTCGTCCGGCGTCTGCGGCGTGCCGTGCGCCTGCAGGTAGGCGGGCGAGGCGCACAGGAAGCGCCGGTTCGACATGATGCGCCGCGCCGACAGCCGCGTGTCGGGCAGGTCGCCGAAGCGGATGCCCAGGTCGTACGCCTGCTCGACCAGGTTGATGGGGCTGTCCGTCAGCTGCAGCTGCACTTCCAGCTGCGGGTGGTGCAGGGCGAATTGCGACAGCAGGGGCGCGATCACCGTGCGCCCGAAACCCAGGGTGGCGTTGACGCGCAGCAATCCGCGCGGCTGCGCGCTGCCGCTGGCCAGGGACTCTTCCATGGCGCGGATATCGTCGAGGATCTGCCGTGCCTGCTGCAGATAACTTTCGCCATCGCCCGTCAGGCTGATGCGCCGCGTGCTGCGGTTCAGCAAACGCACGCCCAGGCGCTGTTCCATCAGTTGCAATCGCTTGCTGACGGCGGGCGGCGTGATGTCCAGCTCGCGCGCCGTGGCCGACAGGCTGCCCAGCTTGGCCAGCAGCACAAAGAAGGCCATTTCCGTGGTGGCGTCGCTTTTCATTATTAACTTCAAGTGAAGAATGGTTTAAATTGCTATCGATTATACGACTGCGTATCGCGGTTAAGCTGGCGTCACCATTCAAGCACAGGAGACCCGCATGAAAATCGTTGAAATCCGCGAAAAGACCATCCCCATCTCTTCCCCCATCCGCAACGCCTACATCGACTTCACGAAGATGACCCTGAGCCTGGTGGCCGTCGTCACCGACGTGATGCGTGACGGCAAGCCCGTCGTCGGCTACGGCTTCAATTCGAATGGCCGCTACGGCCAGGGCATGCTGATGCGCGAGCGCTTCATCCCGCGCATCCTCGACGCCGATCCCGCCAGCCTCGTGACGTATGACGGCGCCAACCTCGACCCGCACAAGGTGTGGGACTGCATGTACACCAATGAAAAGCCGGGCGGCCATGGCGAGCGTTCGGTGGCCATCGGCACCGTCGACATGGCCATCTGGGATGCCGTGGCGAAGATCGAGAACAAGCCGCTGTTCCAGTTGCTGGCCGAGCGCCACGGCACGGGCGTGCCCGACAAACAGGTGTTCGTGTATGCGGCCGGCGGCTATTACTATCCGGGCCAGAGCTTGAGTGCACTGCAGGACGAGATGCGCAGCTATATCGACCGCGGCTATACGGTGGTCAAGAAGAAGATCGGCGGCGCTTCGCTGGACGAGGATTTGCGCCGCATCGACGCCATCATGGAAGTGCTGCAGGACGGACAGAAGCTGTGCGTGGACGCCAACGGCCGTTTCGACCTCGATACGTCGATCGCCTACGCCAAGGCGCTGCGCCAGTACGACCTGTTCTGGTATGAAGAGGCGGGCGATCCGCTCGACTTCGAGCTGCAAGCGACCCTGCGCAGCTATTACGACAAGCCGATGGCGACGGGCGAAAACCTGTTTTCCATGCAGGATGCGCGCAACCTGATCCGCTACGGCGGCATGCGCGCCGACCGCGACTGGCTGCAGTTCGACTGCGCCCTCAGCTACGGCCTGGTGGAATACCTGCGCACCCTGGACATGCTGCACCAGCACGGCTGGTCGCGCAGCCGCTGCATCCCGCACGGCGGCCACCAGATGTCGCTGAATATCGCGGCAGGGCTGGGCCTGGGCGGCAATGAATCGTATCCCGATTTATTCCAGCCGTTCGGCGGTTTTCCCGACGGCGTGCGCGTCGAAAACGGCCACATCACCATGCCGGACCTGGTCGGCATCGGCTTCGAGGGCAAGGCGAACCTGTATGCGGAAATGCGCGCGCTGAGCGGGCAGTAAGCTCAGGCCGGCGCCTGGCGTTTGATCTGCGCGGCGGGGCTGGACTTCTCCCAGCGGAACAGCCACATGATGGCAAGCTTGGTCGCAGCGCTGACGCTGGCCAGCAGCAGCAAGGGCCAGCCCGTCGGCAGGCCCATGACGCAGGCAAAGAAGATGGTGCTGACATCCATTGCCAGGATGAACTGGCTCATTTTCAGGGACACTGCGCCCGTCTTGCCCGAGCGCCAGATCAGGCCAATCTGGTGCGCATAGCCCTGCGCCAGCAGCACGGTGACGGCGACGATCAGGCTTTGCGAGATCACGCGCTTTTCATCCGTGAAGGTAGGGCCGAAGGCCAGGCCCGCCACGCCCGCGCACAGCAGCAGCGCGCACGCCAGCAGGGCATTGCGCGATGCCCGGCTGCGCCGGTCGCGGTAAATCTCGAACAGGATGGCCAGCGCGATCAAGGACGCGATCAGGCGCGGCCAGACGATGTAATGGTTGAACGGCGTGATCGAATAGCCGTACACGAAGAAGGCGCAATAGGCGAGGAAGCTGACGGTGAACTGGTTGATGGATAAAATGTCCGTCGTCTTGCCGGCGCCGACCCTGGCATCGTGCTTGCGCTGCCAGATCTTTTGCAGCTGCGACCACAGGCCGTACAAGCTGACGACGATGAAGAGGGAATTGAGGCTGCCGGCGAGGGTGTAGAGGGCTGGATGCTGCAAGGGGGCACCTGAGTGTTGTGGTTGCTACTATGCTGCTATGGATGCGGCTTGATTGGCCGGCCCGGCATCAACAAGGATGCGTGCCTCGGCGGCAGCAATCTTGATGCTCAGGTCACTCATGAACATCAACGCGAGATCAGTGCAGCCTTCGCTCGCCTCGTGCGACGCGACGCCGTCCATGTCATCGCGCATGGCATTCCACATGAAGCCGATGGAGGACAGGCATTTCTCCCCGTTGACATGCTCGCCGTCGCCGGATTCCCGGATTTTCAGCACATGTACACCTTCGCAGACCAGCGTCAGCGCAGGTGGCATGCCGGGCCGGATCCAGTCGCCGTCACTACGTACCCAATGCAGCTGCAACTGCCGCGCAGCGATGCGGTAGTCGATCTGCGTGAATGCGTAATCGTTGTGCAGGTCAAATTCCTGCCCTTCAAGCAAGATTTTAGTTAAACCCTTGAGGATGGAAAAACCATGGAGTTGCATACGCAGGCAGAATTGATTGCAAAAGAAGTCATTATGCCATCGAAATAATATGTTGCGCTTGTCCCAAGGCAGGCCGGTACGTCCGAAATACTTGCACATCGTCACTTGCCCCTATAATTGAGGCATGACTTTCTTATCACATCGTGCCCGCTCCGTGCTGGGCACCTTCGGCAAAATGGCCGTTTCCCTGATTCTCCTGTTGACTGCACTGTGGGGCGCGCTGGCGCTGTGGTACCAGCTATCCGGCGGCACGGCGGCGCAAGGCATCGGCGCCTTGCTGTGGGCTGCGCTGGGCGTGGCCAGCATCGCGCTGTGGTGGATGCGCGGCGACATGCGCGTGTTGCTACCGTATGCGGCCGGTTTTATCCTGCTGCTCGTGTGGTGGAGTTTCATCACGCCGAAGCAGGAAAGGGTGTGGGCCGACGACGTGGCGCGCAACGTCACGGGTACGGTCAAGGGCAATCTCGTCACCTTGGACAATGTGCGCAATTTCGACTGGCGCAGCGATGACGACTACACGGTCAAGTGGGAGCAGCGCAGCTACGACCTCGACGAACTGCGCACGGTGGACACGGCGCTGTCGTACTGGACGGGCCCGTACATTGCGCATACCCTGATCTCGTTCGGCTTTGCCGACGGGCGCTTTCTGACGTTTTCCATCGAGATCCGCAAGGAGAAGGGCGAGAGCTTTTCCGCCATCGGCGGCTTCTTCAAGCATTTCGAGATGAGCCTGATCGCCGCCGACGAGCGCGACATCCTGCGCGTGCGCACGAATGCGCGCGGCGAGGACATGCATCTGTACCGCGTCATGATGCCGAAAGCTGCCATGCGCTCGCTGTTCCTCGCCTACCTGGACGAGGCGCAAGCGCTGAAGAACCAGCCGCGGTTCTACAACACCCTGACGGCCAACTGCACCACCATCGTCTTCGAGATGGTGCGCCGCATCGTGCCTGGCCTGCCGCTCGACTACCGGCTGATGGCCTCGGGCTACCTGGACCGCTACCTGTTCGACGTCAAGGGCCTGGTGCCCGGCCTGAGCTTCCAGCAGCTGCGCGATGGCGGCCACGTCACGGCGCGCGCGCGTGCGGCCAACGACGATCCTGATTTTTCGCACGCCATCCGCCGCGCCATGCCCGGCTATGACGAAGCGGGCTTTTCGAAGCTGCAAATGCCACGTCAGTAGCCGTCTGCCTTATACTGTCGCAATTCCGACCGGCCGCCTTTCGCGGCCGGTCTCACTTTACGAATAAAGAAGGCCCGCTATGCCATTTTCCTCACTGGGTCTGATTCCCGCCCTGGTCCGTGCCGTCGACAAGGCCGGCTATGCCGCGCCGACGGCCATCCAGGCAGCCGCCATTCCCGCCATCCTGCGCGGCAGCGACGTGCTGGGCGCGGCCCAGACGGGGTCCGGCAAGACGGCAGCCTACGCGCTGCCGCTGCTGCAGGCGCTGATGGCGCCCGTTTCCGGCCCGCGCCAGGTGCGCGCGCTGATCCTCGTGCCCACGCGCGAGCTGGCGGCGCAGGTGGGGCAGACCGTGCACGCGCTGGCCAAGCCGCTGCCGATCAAACTGAAGATTTCCGTGCTGTTCGGCGGCGTATCGATCAACCCGCAGATGATGGATTTGCGCGGCGGCGCCGACATCGTCGTCGCCACGCCGGGCCGCTTGCTGGACCTGGTGCGCCAGAACGCCGTGAAGCTGGGCGGCGTGTCGCTGTGCGTGCTCGACGAGGCCGACCGTTTGCTCGACATGGGTTTTAGCGAGGAAATCAACGCCATCCTGGCGCTGCTGCCGGGCAAGCGGCAAAACCTGTTCTTCTCCGCCACCTTCCCCGACAGCGTGCAGGCGCTGGCGGACAGCCTGCTCAAGGACCCCGTGCGCATCGAAGTGGCGTCCGAACCGCAGGACAAACCCGACATCGTGCAGCGCGCCATCACGGTCGACGTGCCGCGCCGCACGCAGCTACTGCGCTACCTGATCCTGCAGCAGCAGTGGGAGCGCGTGCTGGTGTTCGTCGCCACCAAGTACGCGGCCGAACACGTGGCCGACAAACTGCAGCGCGCCGGCCTGCACGTGGGCGCCTTCCATGGCGAATTCAGCCAGGGTACGCGCAGCCAGCTGCTGGCCGACTTCAAGGCGTGCCGCTTGCAGGTGCTGGTGGCCACCGACGTGGCCGCGCGCGGCATCGACATCGCCGGCTTGCCGGCCGTCGTCAACTATGACTTGCCCCGCTCGGCCGTCGACTACACGCACCGCATCGGCCGCACGGGCCGCGCCGGCGAAAGCGGCACGGCCATCAGTTTCGTGACGGCCGACACGGAAGCGCATTTCCGTCTGATCGAGAACCGCAACGACTTGCGCATCGTGCGCGAAGTGGTGGCCGGTTTCGAGCCGACGGAATTGCCCGCGCCCGTGCATCCCGTCACCGATACGGTGAATGGCGGCGTGAAGGGCGCGCGCAAGAGCAAAAAGGACAAATTGCGAGAAGCGGCTGCGAAGGCGGCCGAAGGCAATTAAATCCCCCTTATGTGCGCTAGCCGCTTGAACGGCTGGCCGTCCCGCTTTAAGATGATGTTTCTATAAAGCAAGGGGACGGGAATGCACATGACCTTCATCACGCGCGCGGGCGCTCTGGCTTGCGCGCTGGCGCTGGCCGGTTGCGCCGGCATGGGCGGAAAAAATGACAGCACCGGCATGCAGATGCCGGGCAAAACGCCGGCCGACGCCGCCGTGGCCGCCACCTGGTACAACCCGCCCAGCGAATTTCCCGGCATTTGCCTGACCCAGTTCAAGGATGGCAGCCTGCGTTTCGACGGCGGCTTCGCTTTTTTCAATCCGGGCCGCTGGGCCTACGATGCGGCCACGTCCGAGCTGCGTTTGCAACTGGCGCCGACGCCGTCGCTGGAACTGTCGCACGCGCAAACGGTGCTGCACAAGAACCTGCTGAGGGTCGAGGCCGCCAAAAATACGCTGGTCTACGCCGTGAAGGCCGACACGCAAGCCATCGGCCTGGGCGGCTTTGTGTTTTACCGCGACACGCCTTGTCCTGTACAGCGCGGATAAGTGCTGGATAAGTGGCAGATAAGTGTAATGAAGGAATATTTAGTCGTATAATTTCAAGGCAATCTGGCTGCCGCGCAAGACTCGCAAGACTATCTTGCGCGGCAGATTTCCCCTCCAGGCAAGCTCCGATATCGCCGTGGCGATGAGAGGATGGTCCGATGGATGTGCACGACGAGCATGGCATGCCGGGTACTGCGGCGCTGGCGGCGGACGCCGGGCAGCAGGCTGCGGCGCCGCCGCGCACCTTGCTGCTGGTCGATGACGAACCGAATATCCTCGCTTCCCTCAAGCGCTTGCTGCGGCGCGACGGCTACCATATCCTGACGGCCAACGGCGGCCAGGAAGGGCTGGACGTGCTGGCCAGCCACGCCGTCGACGTGATCGTCTCGGACCAGCGCATGCCCGGCATGCTGGGCGCCGATTTCCTGCGCAAGGCCAAGCTGCTGCGCCCGCAAACCATCCGCATCATGCTGTCGGGTTATACCGAATTGCAGGCCGTCACGGACGCCGTCAACGAGGGCGCCATTTTCAAATTCCTCACCAAGCCCTGGGAAGACCACCAGCTGCGCGAGCATATCGCCGAAGCCTTTCGCCTGAAAGGCATCGACGACGACAATGTGCGCCTCAATGCGCAGCTGCGCGACGCCAACCAGGCGCTGGCGGCCGCCAATGCCGCCATGCAGGCGCTGGTGCGCCAGCAGCAGCACCAGATCAGCCGCGATGAAGTCAGCCTGGGCATCGCGCGCGAATTGCTGCAATTTCTGCCGCTGCCCGTGATCGGGCTTGATGAGGACGGCATGATCGCCTTCATCAACGCGGCGGCGGCCAACCTGTTCGAACGGGGCGCGGCCCTGCTGGGCAACGAGGCGGCGATCGTCTTGCCGCAATTGTTCGACGGGCAGGGCGCGCCTTGCCTGGCCGCCATCGATGGCCAGCCGTACACCGTGGCCGTCCATCCGATGGGCCTGCATTCGCGCTCGCGCGGCAGCCTCGTCACCCTGAGTCGTCATGGAGCAGATACATGAGTGAAAGCGGACGCGAGATTTCCATGGAGCAGGCGCAGGAAGGCATGGTGCTGGCGCAGGCCTTGAACGACGCCAGCGGCGCCGTGCTGCTGGCCCAGGGCGCCACCCTGACGGCGGCGAACCTGACGGCTCTGCGCCGGCGCAATGTGGAGCGCTGCCGCGTCGTCATGGACGAGGCGATCGACCCCGCCGCGCAGGCGCATGCCGAGCAGGAACGGGTGCGCCGCCTGGAACGGCTGGCCGTGCTGTTCCGCGCCACGCCGGCCGATTCCGCCGGGGCCGAACTGCTGGTGCTGCTGCAGCGCTACCGGCAAGGGGGCACCGCATGACACGCCTCAGTTTTGAACACATCATCCGCCAGATCCAGGAACTGCCTTCGCTGCCAGTGGTGGTGCTGGAGCTGCTGTCGAGCATGGACCAGGACGACACGGACGTGCACGTGCTGGCGCAAAAGATCGAGCTGGACCAGGCCCTGGCGGCGAAGACTCTGCGTATCGCCAACTCCTCGTTCTACGGCATGCAATCGAAGGTCACCAGTATTCCGCAAGCCGTTTCCGTGCTGGGCTTTCACAGCATCCGCACCGTCGTCACGGCGTGCGCCCTGACGAGCAGCTTCGCGCCGGTGGCCGGCGGCTTCGATTTCCAGGCCTTTTGGCGTCACTCGCTGGCCACGGCCATTGCCGCGCGCCTGCTGGCGCCGCACCTGCGCGTCAATCCCGAAACGGCGTTCACGGCCGGCCTGCTGCACGACCTGGGCACCCTGGTGCTGGTGACGCGCTTCCCGGCCGAACACGCGCTCGTGCGCAGCCACCGCCAGGCGCATGACTGCCAGATGGCCGAGGCGGAACTGGCCGTCATCGGCATCGATCACGCGCAGGTGGGCAGCGCCCTTGCCGCCTACTGGAAGTTTCCCGAGGCGATACAGCAGGCGGTGGCCGACCACCATGCCATCGACCGTCTGGAAGCGGGCGGCCTGCCGCTGGCCGTGCACATGGCCAATGCCGTCGCCTTGGCGCTCGACCTGGCTGGCGTCGACGATGCGCTGGTGCCGCCCCTGTCGCCGACGGGCTGGCGCAGCATCGCGCTGGACGAGCAGGCCTGGCTGGCGCTGCTGGGGCAAACGGAACACACCTTCGATGAAATGTCGCGGATCATGCTGGCATGAACAGGATAGAGGCCATGGAAACAGATGCAGGGCAGGCGCTGCCGGCCACGCCGGAACGCCGTCAGGGCGACACCATCGCGCTGTCGGCATTTTTCGACGGCCATCCCGTGGCCACTTTCGCCATCGATACGGAGCACGTGGTGACGCACTGGAACAGCGCCTGCGAGCAGTTGCTGGGCTTTGCGGCCGCCGAGATGGTCGGCACGCGCGACCACTGGAAGGCGTTTTATCCGCAGCCGCGCGCCTGCCTGGCCGACCTGCTGGTGGCCGACGACATCGCGCTGGGCGAAAATGACCTTTACCTTGGCAAGCTGAAGCGTTCACCGGTGATCCCCGGCGCCTTCGAGGCCGAGGATTTTTTTGCCGATATCGGCCCCGACGGCCACTGGTTGCATTTCACGGCGGCGCCTCTGCGCGATCGCCAGGGACGCCTGGTGGGCGCCATCGAAACCCTGCGCGACGTGAGCGAACGGCGCCTGGCGGAACTGGCGCTGCGCAAGGCGCACGACAACCTGGAACACCTGGTGGCCGAGCGCACGGCCCAGCTGGCCGAGATGAACGAGCGCCTGGCCGACGATATCCGCCAGCGCCAGATCGCCGATCTGGAATTGCGCGAGCGTAACCTGGCCCTGACGGAATTGAACAGCAAGCTGTCGCTGGCCCAGCAAAAGCTGCTGCAGTCGGAAAAACTGGCCTCGATCGGCCAGCTGGCCGCCGGCGTGGCGCACGAGATCAACAATCCCATCGGCTATGTGTTTTCCAATGTCGGCACCCTGGAAGGCTACCTGGACGACCTGTTCAGCATGCTCGACGCCTACGAGGAAGCCGAGCCGGCCGTCGCCGACCCCGTGGTGGCGGCGCGCCTGCGGGCGCTGCGCGAACAGATCGACCTGGACTTCCTGCGCAGCGACATACCGATGCTGATGGGCGAGTCGAAGGAAGGCATTTCGCGCGTGCGCCGCATCGTGCAGGACCTGAAGGATTTTTCGCGCACGGATGCGCACCAGGAGTGGGTCTGGGCCGACTTGCGCCAGGGCATCAATACCACGCTCAATATCGTGAATAACGAGGTCAAGTACAAGGCCGACGTGGTGCGCGAATATGGCGACATTCCCGACATCGAATGCCAGCCTTCCGAGCTGAACCAAGTGATCATGAACCTGGTCGTCAACGCGGCCCACGCCATGGGCGAGGCGCACGGACGCATCACCCTGCGCACGGGCAGCGACAATGCGACGGAAGTGTGGATCGAGGTCGAGGATACGGGCGGCGGCATCGCGCCCGAGCACCTGTCGCGCATCTTCGACCCCTTCTTTACCACCAAGGCCGTCGGCAAGGGCACGGGGCTGGGCCTGTCGCTGGCCTACACCACGGTGCAGAAACACCATGGCCGCATCGACGTGCGCAGCGTCATCGGCAGCGGCACCACCTTCCGCATCACCTTGCCCGTGCGCCAGGCGCAGGCCGTCGCACCATGACCGAACAGGACAGCATGCATACGAGCACCAGCACCGCGCCGCCCACCATCCTGTGCGTCGATGACGAACCGAATATCCTGTCGTCGCTGCGGCGGCTGTTCCGCCCGCACGGCTACCGCGTGCTGACGGCCGATGGCGGCGCGGCCGGCCTGGCCCTGCTCGAGAGCGAGACGGTGGACCTGGTCATCTCCGACATGCGCATGCCGCACATGGATGGCGCGCAGTTCCTGGCCCAGGTGCGCCAGCGCTGGCCCGGCACCATCCGCTTGCTGCTGACCGGCTATGCCGACATCCAGTCCATCCTCGACGCCATCAACCAGGGCGAGATCTACCGCTACGTGACCAAGCCGTGGGACGAGAACGATATCGTGCTGGTGGTGCGCCACGCGCTGGAACGGCGCGCGCTGGAGCAGGAAAAGCTGCGCCTGGAAGCGCTGACGGCCAGCCAGAACGTGGAGCTGCAGGCGCTCAACGCCAGCCTGGAAGCGAAGGTGGCCACGCGCACGCAGCAGCTGAAGCAGTCGCACGATGAAGTGCAGGCGGCCAACGAGCGCCTGAAGGCGACGTTCGTGACGACCATCAAGGTATTTTCCAACCTGATCGAGATGCGTGGCGGCAAGCTGGCCGGCCATGCGCGGCGGGTGGCCGAGCTGTCGCGCAAGCTGGCGCAGGCGCTGGGCCTGGAAGGGCAGGAGGCGCGCGACGTGTTCATCGCGGCCCTGCTCAAGGATATCGGCAAGCTCAGCTTGAGCGACGACGTGCTGGAATTGCCGGCCAGCGCCTGGAATGGCGAGCAGCTGGCCGCCTTCCGCAAGCATCCGCTGCGCGCCGAACAGTTATTGATGGCGCTCGACGAGCTGCGCGCCGTCTCCGTGATCCTGCGCTCGCAGCTCGAGCGCTTCGACGGCGGCGGCTTTCCCGATGGCCTGGTGGGCCTGGCCATTCCGATGGGCGCGCGCATCCTGGCGCTGGCGTCCGACTACGACGGCTTGCAGATCGGCGCCATGGTGCAGCGCAGCCTGCGCGCCGACGAGGCCCGCACCCTGATCTACGACAGCGTCGGCAAGCGCTACGACCCGGCCGTGGTGGCCGCTTTCCGCGGCATCATGGAAGAGACGGAGCCGCCGGCGCGCGACCTGACGGTGCTGTCGGGCCAGCTGGAGCCGGGCATGGTGCTGTCGCGCGACCTGATCAGCCGTGATGGCCTGATGCTGCTGGCGGCCGAACACGTGCTGACGGCCCGCGTGATTTCCCAGCTGCTCGACTTCGAAGGCAAGAATGGCGGGCGCCTGAGCATCCGCGTGTACGCGCCCTTGAAGGACGTCTAGGCGTTCGCGGCGGCGGGCGGCTGCAGCGGCAGGTGCACGGTAAAGCGCGTGCCGCGGCCCACTTCCGAGGCCACCTCGATGCGTCCGCCGTGCTTGTTGACGATGCCGTACGACAGCGACAGGCCCAGGCCCGTGCCGCTGCCCACGGCCTTGGTCGTGAAGAACGGCTCGAAGATGCGGTTCAGGTGCTCGGGCGCGATGCCGGCGCCCGTGTCGCCGATCTCCACCCACACCCAGTCGCCCGCGTGGCCCGTGCGGATGCTGATCACGCCGTCGCTGCTGATGGCCTGGCCCGCGTTGACGAGCAGGTTCATGAAGACCTGGTTCAGCTGCGACGCCAGGCACAGTATCTGCGGCAGCTCGCCATAGTGTTTTTCGATGCGCGCCTTGTATTTCAATTCGTTGGCGACGATATTGAGGGTGCTGTCCAGGCCCGCATGCAGGCTGGCCACTTGCCAGTCCGTCTCGCCCACGTGGGAAAAATCCTTCAGCGCCTGCACGATGTCGCGCACGCGCTTCAAGCCATCCATCGATTCACGCACCAGGTCGCCGATGTCGTCCTGCAGGAAAGCCAGGTCGGCCTGCGCGCGCACCTGCGCCACTTTTTCGGCCCGGGCTGGGCCGTCGAGCGGCTCGCCCATCGCCGCTTCATACTGGGCGATGACGTCGAACAGGGTGCCGACATAGCCTTGCAGCGAACTCATGTTCGAATTGACGAAGCCGATCGGGTTATTGATTTCATGCGCGATGCCGGCCGCCAGCTGGCCGATGGACGCCATCTTTTCCGATTGCAGCAGCTGGTCGTGGGCTTCCTGCAACTTGCTGATCAGTAGTTGCTGCTCTTCGCCGCGCGCCTGCAGCATCGCTTCCATGCCCTTGCGTTCCGTGATGTCCGTCAGCGAGCCGATCACCTCGAACGGCACGCCGTGATCGTCGCGCACGAGGCGCAGGCTGTCGTGCATCCACAGATAGCTGCCGTCGCGCACGCGGAAGCGGTATTCGTAGGCGCGCGCGCCTTCGACGAAGATCTGCGCCAGGCTGGAAAAGATGCCGGGCGCATCGTCGGGGTGGATGTGGTCGAACCAGAAATTGGGATCGGCAACCATCTCCTCGGGCTGGTAGCCCAGCACGTTGAGGGCATTGTTGCTGACAAAGGTCATCTTGAAGTCGCCGCTGGGCACGGTGCAATAGATGATGGAAGGTGTATTGTCGAGCAGGTATTGCAGGCGCACGGCCGTGGCGGCCGATGCGTCATCGCCAGGCGCCGTCCCGGCATGCCGGCCGGTATCGGGAGTGGAAAGGTCGAAATCCTCGAACTGCATCGTCACACCTCGCTGCCTGCACGGCCTTGATGTCATCCTCGTTCGATTATGCCTGATTCCGCCTGCTTTGGGCCGCCATCTACGCGCTCAGGGCGCCAGCGGCTGCTCGACGATCGCCATGCGCCGCGCGATGCGCTGCGCCGCCTGCGTATCGCCCGCCTGCTCGGCGCGCAGGCGCTGCACGCCCAGCCACGCCAGCAGCGGACGGCGCCAGCCCTGGTCCGAGGCGGTGGCGACGGCCGTATCGAGCAGTTCCGGTGTGGCGCGGCCCGAGCGCAGCAGCACGCCGGCCGCCACCAGTTGCGACAGCGGATCCTTGATGGCGGCCACGGCGCTGGCGGCGGCCGTGTCGGCGCTGGCGCCGGCGGCCGCGCGCTGCGTTTCCGGCAGCAGGGCGACGTCGGCCGCCTGCGCCTTGCCAGCCAGCCAGGCCGCATACGCGCGGTCGGCGGCTGTCGCGTCGGCTTGCAGTGCGTCAAAGCCGGCGCAATCCTCGAAGGCCAGGCTGGCCACGCGCGTGGCGCAGCGCAGCAGTTCGATGCGCGCCACGAGGTCAAGCTTGCCCGTGCCGGCGACCTGGCTGCGGGCGCGCCGGAATTCCGTCTGCTCGACCAGGGCGTTGCCATTCAAATAGGCCGCTTGAAAGCGTTCGACGGAACTTTGCGCATTCATTTTCCAGTCCGGTACGGGCGGGCCGCTGGAGCAGGCGGCGAGCGCGCTCAGGGTCAGTGCGGACAAGGTGGCGTTGAGTTTTCTCATGGCAGTTTGATCTCCGGATTGCGCTTGAACGGCCATTTGCGGTTGATGTCATTGACCAGCTGCTCGACCTTGCGCAGATTGCTTTCCACGTCGGCGCGCAGCGGGCCCAGGTCGGCGGTGGCCGCCTTGGCGTTGGCGCCCACGGCTTGCGCCTCGACCAGCACGGCATCGACTTTTTTCAGGCTGTTGCGCGTGTCGGCCAGCAGGGCGTTCAGCTGCACGATGGTCGCCTGCGCATCCGTCATCACGCCTTTTTCGCCAAAGACGCGCGTATCGGCATTGGCCACCAGGCCATCCGTGCGGCGCGCCAGCTGGTCGGCCGTGATCAGCAGGGCGTTGGCCCGCTCGATCAGCAGGCGCGACTGTTTGTCGTCGCCCGTCAGCAAGCCCATGGCGCCGCCCGGGCCGCTCAATTTGCCCGTCACGGCCTGCACATTGCGCATGGTGCCGTCGAGCGCGGAATCGCTGCCCGTCAGGTTGCCCAGGTTGTTGAGCAAATCCTTGGCGGCGGCCAGCAGGCGGGGGATTTCCGCCGCCATGTCGCCCACCAGCAGGTCGCGCGTGGCGTCGTCGGGCAGCGGCGGGTCCGTCAGGATGCCGCTGTAGGCGCGCAGCTTGGCGCCGCCGACGATACCCCGTTCCAGGGTGAAGATGGAGCTGGTGCGCAGCCAGTGCGCGTCTTTGCGCGGCACGTCGATGATGACGCGCGCGCGGCCGTCCGGCGCCAGTTCGATGCGCTGCACGCGGCCGATGGGAAAGCCTGAAAAGGTCAGGTCGGCGCCCACGCCGACGCCGTCCGAATCGTCGGCCGTCAGCACCAGCGTTTGCGTGGCTTCGAAGGCGCCGCGCGCATACATCAGGTAGACGACGGAGCCGACCACCAGCACGAACATGAAGACGAGCAGGATGGCCGCCTTCAGTTCGGCGTGGCGCACGGGCGGCGGGGCGGGCAGCACAGCGTCGGGCGCCGTGACGTCGGTCTGGTCGGGATTTTGAGGTTGGCTCATGGCTTCTGGCTCTGGTATGGGTGATTCAAGATTGGCTGGCGGTGGCGGGGCATCAGTAGTAATTGCCCATCAGCGAAGCCACTTCGACCAGCAGGATGACGGAAAACAGGCGCAGCATTTCGGACAGGCCGTGCGCGGCCCACAGCCGGTTGCGCCGGCCATGCGGCTCCTCCGGATAGTAGGACGAGGCGAGCGGGATCAGGGCCACGGCAAAGCTGAAGAAGATGACCTTGAGCATCAGGATCAGGGCCACGGCCGGATTGAAGATCTGCCCCACGACGCGCGTGTAGCCTTGCAGCGCCCACGGCGTAAAACCGTAGATGGTGATGTAGGCGAGGATCAGCGAGGTGACGCAGCTGACGATGGCCAGCATCCACACGGCGAAGATGCCGGACATGACGCGCGGAAAGTATTCGCGGCGCAGCAGGTCGACGCCCTGGCGCTGCATGGTATCGAGCATGCCGGACGAGCGCATTTGCGCGAACGCAATGCCGTCGGGCAAGGTCAGGCGCAGCGCGACGAACAGGGCGGCCGTCAGCGGTATCAGTTCCAGCACCAGCACGCGCACCACCATTTCCAGCGCATAGCGCGACAGGCCGTAGCTTTGCGCGCTGACGACGACGATGCGTATCAGCACCAGGCTGACGAGCGCGCAGGCGACGCTGAACCAGACCAGGTTCGGCGCCGTGTTCGTCACGAGGCGGTGCGCGAGGATGGGGCGGTTGTCGCGGTTGTAGCTCGACGGCGACAGGGCCAGCGAAAACACGAGGATGGCGAAATGCAGCATGCGCCACCAGCTGACCAGCCAGGCCATGGTGGCCCGGTGCAGGCGGCGCAGGCTGATGATGAGGGAGACGGAAAGGGTCATCATGGCATCTTAACATTGGATGCGTTCGATACAAGCGATTGTCCAGCCGTGCGGCCGTGCACGGCAACCCGCTATTCGCCGGCCACGCTCGCGATGATCGCGTCGGCCGCCGCGCGCACGCGGGCAGAGCGGTTCAGGTCCGCATGCATGACCAGCCACACGTCATAGCTTTCCGCCCGCTCGGGCCAGATGCGCACGAGGAGCGGATCGATGTCTCCCAGGTGGGTGGCCAGCTCGGCCACGCCCAGACCCGCGCGCGTGGCTTCCTGCAGCATCGCCGCCGAATTGACTTCCATGGCGACGCGGGCGTTGGCGACGGACTCGCCGGCGATTTTGTCGCCATGGCGCGGCGTCACGGAATGGTGGTAAATGACGATGTCGTGCCCGGCCAGCGCCGTGCCGCGCACGGGTTCGCCCCGCTCGGCCAGGTAGCTTTTTGACGCGTACAGGCCCAGGCTGCGCTTGACGAGGTGGCGCGAGATCAGGTCCGGGTCGGTGGGGCGCACGCCGCGCACGGCCAGGTCCGCTTCGCGCCGCGTCAGGCTGGCCAGCGCCGGCGCCACGTTGAGCACGATGCGGATGTCAGGATGCGCCGCATGCAGCTGCTGCATGGCGCGGATGACGAAATGGCTGGCCATGGTGTCGGTGGTGGCCACGCGCACCAGGCCGCTTAAACGGTTGTCGACGCCCTGCATCTCGCGCTGCAGCTTGTCGGCCGCCCGCTCCATCGCCTCGGCGGCCGTCAGCGCCAGTTCGCCGGCCGGCGTGGGCACGTAGCCCGACGGCGTGCGCAGGAACAGGGTGGCGCCCAGCGAGCTTTCCAGCGCGGCCAGGCGGCGCCCGCAGGTGGCCTGGTCGATGCGCAGCAGGGCGGCCGCGCCGCGCAGGGTGCCGGCCCGGCCGATGGCGAGAAAGATGCGCGCGTTATCCCAGTCCATCCGTTTCCTTGTGATTGGTGATGCATTTTTGCATCAAGCTGCCGATTTTATGCCTGTTTACTGCATCCTGCAACGCTCGCATAATGGCTGCCCCGCTGTCCCTGCAAGGAATTCCATGCCTGCCCCCACACCGCGCCGCGCCAGCGGCTTGATTCTGCTGACCCTGGCCTTCGGCTTCGTCATGGCCATGCTCGACGTCACGGCCGTCAACGTGGCCCTGTCCGATATCGCCCTGGACTTGGCCATACCCCTCACGGGTCTCGTGTGGGTGGTCGACGGCTACACCTTGACGTTTGCCGCGCTGCTGCTGGCCGGCGGCGCGCTGGCCGACCGCTACGGGCCGAAAGCCGTGTACCAGGGCGGCCTGGGCATCTTCATTCTCGGCTCGGTGCTGTGCGGCGCCGCGCCCGATGGACATTTTTTGACGGCGGCGCGACTGCTGCAAGGGGCGGGCGCGGCCCTGTTCATGCCCAGTTCCCTGAGCCTGCTGACGCACAGCTTTGACGACGAGCGCGAGCGCACGCGCATGCTGGGCGCCTGGTCGGCGCTGGTGGGCGTGGCCGGTGCGTCCGGCCCCCTGATCGGCGGCATCCTCGTGCACCAGTTCGGCTGGCGCAGCGTGTTCTGGGTGAATGTGCCGCTGGGCGTGCTGGCCATCGTCATGGCGCAAGTGCTCTTGGCCGCGCCGGCGCGCCAGCCGCGCGATTTATCGCTGTTCAGCCATGCGCTGGGCGTGGCGGCGCTGGCGGGTCTGAGTTTTACCTTGATCGAAGGGCCCGTGCTGGGCTGGCTGTCGCCCGGTGTGCTGGCGGCGGGGGCCTTGACGGTATTGTCCGCTGGGCAATTGCTGCGGCGCGAACGCAGCGGCAGCCATCCGCTGTTGCCGCGCGCACTATTTCACAGCAGCAGCTTTGGCGCGGCCAATGGCGTGGGTTTCCTGATCAATTTCTGCGTGTTTGGCCAGCTGTTCTTGTTGAGTCTGTTCCTGCAGCAGTCGGGCGGCGCCGACGCCTTGCAGTCGGGCTTGCGCCTGCTGCCCATGATGGCGGCCTATACGGTAGGCAATTTCATGGCGGGAAGTATTGCGGCCCGTCATGGCACGCGCTTGCCCATGCTGGCCGGCTTGCTGGTGGGGGCCGTCATGGCCTTGTTGTTGATGGGCTTGCGTCCGGGTACGCCGTTTGCGCTGCTGGCGCTGGGCACGGCCATCATGAACGTGGCCATCGGCATCGCCATTCCCGCCATGACGGCCACCGTGATGCGGGTGGCCGGCAAGCAGCATGCGAACAGCGTGGCGGCGGCCCTGAATGCGAACCGGCAAATCGGCGCGCTGGTGGGCGTGGCCCTGATCGGCAGCATCCTGCACATGGTGCAGGACTGGTCGCTGCGCTTGCCGCTGGCCTACGCGACCATTGCCGTTGCGTATGGCCTGGCGGCGGGCCTCGTCTACCGGCACGTGCATCTGCCGAAGACCGTCGCCGCCTGACAGTTTATTGCTCGCGCGTGCTGCGCCATTCCACCAGTTCCTCGATGGTCAGGATCGGCATGCCGTGCAGTTCGGCGAAACGTTCGATATCGTCGCCGCGCATCATGGTGCCGTCCGGGTTCATCAGCTCGCACAGCACGGCGGCCGGGTTCAGGCCCGCCATGCGCGACAGGTCGACGGAGCCTTCCGTGTGGCCACGGCGCTCGAGCACGCCACCGGGCGCGGCGCGCAGGGGGAAGACGTGGCCGGGGCGCACCAGGTCGGCGGGCTTCGCATTTGGCGCGATGGCGGCGCGAATGGTGGTGACCCTGTCGGCGGCCGACACGCCCGTCGTGACGCCGTCGCGCGCCTCGATGGAGACCGTGAACGGCGTGCCGTAGCGGCTGCCGTTGTCGGACGACATGGGCGGCAATTCCAGTGCGCTGACGACGTCCGTCGGCAGGCACAGGCAGACGATGCCGCTGCATTCGCGGATCAGCAAAGCCATGGTTTCGTTGGTGAGTTTCTCGGCAGATAGGATCAGGTCGGCTTCGTTTTCACGGTCGAAATCGTCGAGCAGGATGACGGGAATGCCGGCGCGCATGGCGGCCAGGGCGGATTGGATGCGACCTTCCAGGTCGTTGGAAAGCAAGGTATAGCTGTTGACTAACATGGTGAAACGCTCCTCGCATAGGCGAAAAACGCTGCAGGGCAAGCGAATAGACGCAGCCGGCCGCATCGACAGGTCGAGCGGACATCGCGTTTACTGCACATCTTCTTTCATCCGGACTATACCGTCGGCTCCGGAGTCACACCGGATCTGCTGACCCTGCCAAACGAAGTTTGACAAGCGCTCGCGGGCTTGACCGTTGCCGGTCTTACCGCCGGTGGGGAATCGCACCCCGCCCCGAAGACGTATTGTTGTGCCGGTCCACATGACCGGCGGCAATACTTTAGCACAATTGACAAAAGCTGGCAGGGCATTGCTGAGTTTGTCATTCGGCAAAGTTGCCTGGGGAAACAGGGTTTTCCTAAGCTGTTTTTAATGGCGGAAACAGGATTTCAGTGTAAGGTATGCCTACTGAATCTTACCGTTGAGAATACATGAAGCTGAGTAAATTACGCCTGATCTCGGGCGCCGTCTTGCTGGCGTGCGCCTGCATGGCCCAGGCGGAAATCCGTTTGAGCGATCCCTTGCCGCTGGCACCAGAAGTTACCGTTGGAAAACTGCCGAACGGCTTGACCTATTACATCAAGAAAAATGCCCGTCCTGCGCAGAAAGTGGAATTGCGCCTGGTGGTGAAAGCCGGCTCCATCCTGGAAGATGACGACCAGCAAGGCCTGGCGCATTTCACGGAACACATGGCCTTCAATGGCTCCACGCATTTCAAGCGCAATGAACTGATTTCATACCTGCAATCGATCGGCGTGAAGTTCGGCGCCGACTTGAACGCCTACACGAGCTTTGATGAAACCGTGTACGTGCTGCCGATTCCCACGAACAAGAAGGAAAACCTGGAAAAGGGTTTTCTCGTGCTGGAAGACTGGGCGCATGGTTTGAAATTCAATCCGGCCGACATCAACAGCGAGCGCGGCATCGTGCTGGAAGAGGCGCGCCTGGGCAAGGGCGCCAGCGACCGCATGAACAAGGTTTTATATCCGAAGCTGCTGAACGGTTCGCGCTATGCGGAACGCATGCCGATCGGCAAGGAGTCCGTGCTGAAAACCTTCAAGCCGGAAGCCATCAAGCGTTTCTACAAGGATTGGTACCGTCCCGACCTGATGGCCGTGGTGGTGGTCGGTGATGTGGAGCCGAAACAGGCTGAAGCGATGATCCGCCAGCATTTCGGCAAGCTGAAAAATCCCGCGAAACCGCGTCCGCGCCTGTATGCGGAAGTGCCGCAGCGCTCGCAGACGGAAGCGCTGGTGATCACGGACAAGGAAGCGCCGGACGACACGGTCTTCATCCGCTACCCGATCCGCGCCGCGCAGGAGCCCGTCACCATCGCCGACTACCGCCGCCAGATGATCGAAAACCTGTACGGGCAAATGCTCAGCGCGCGCATGCAGGAATTGACGCAGCAGGCGAACCCGCCGTTCATCCAGGGTGGCAGCAGCATGGGCAAGCTGGTGCGCGGCTATGAATCGTTCAGCGCGTATGCCTTGCTGGGCAAGGGCGGCGTGCAGCCGGCCGTCGATGCGCTGGTGCAGGAAGACGAGCGGGCGCGCCGTTTCGGTTTCAGCCAGGATGAGCTGGACCGCGCGCGCAAGAATATGCTGCGCAATTACGAGCGCGCGTACAGCGAGCGCGACAAGTCTGATTCGGCCGGTTTCGTGGCCGAATACTCGCGCAACTTCCTGGAGCAGGAAGCCATCCCCGGTATCGCCAATGAATTGCTGTACGCGCAGGAACTCTTGCCGCAGGTAACCTTGCAGGAAATCAACGAGACGGTGGCCAAGGTGATTCCTGACCAGCAAAAGAAACTGGTCGTCTTCATGGGCGCCGAGCCGAAGGCGGGCGGTGCGGCCTCGACCGTGCCGACGCAGCAGCAATTGCTCGACGCCGTGGCGAAAGCCGAGCAGCAAATCATCGAGCCGCGCACGGAAAAAGTGCTGGCCAGCAAGCTGATGGATGCGCCGCCAGCTGGCGGCAGCATCGTCGCTGAAAAGCTGAACAGTGCCATCGGCGTGACGGAACTGACCCTGGGCAATGGCGTGCGCGTGCTGCTCAAACCGACGGACTTCAAGAATGACCAGGTGCTGATGGGCTCGACGCGCTTCGGCGGCCAGTCGCTGTTCGGCGACGCCGACATCTATAACGCCCGCTATGCCAGCGCCGTGGTCGGCAGCATGGGCCTGAAAGACCTGGCGCCGCTGGACTTGCAAAAGGTACTGGCTGGCAAGACGGTCAACGTGGGTGCCTCGCTGGGCGAGCTGAGCGAAGGCTTTGGCGGCTCGGCCAGCAGCGCCGACGTGGAAGCCATGCTGCAACTGGTCCATCTGTATTTCAACGACGTGCGCAAGGATGCGGGCCTGTACCAGTCCTTCATCGGCAAGCAGCAGGACCTGGCGAAAAACAGCATGGCGCAGCCGGAAGCCGTGTTTTACGATGCCATCCAGCACGCCATGTTTGGCGACAACCCGCGCGTCGACGGCGTGCCGCGCGCGGCCGACTTCGACAAGGTGGGCCTGGACCGTTCGCTGGACATCTTCCGCCAGCGTTTTTCCAGCGCGCGCGGCATGACCTTCATCTTCGCGGGCAGCTTCGAGCTCGACAAGATCAAGCCGCTGATCGCCAGCTACCTGGGCACCTTGCCCGTGGCCGACGTGCCGCACGCCTACCGCGACGTGGGCATGCGTCCGGTGACCGGGGTCGTCAAGAAGGATATCTACATGGGCAGCGAGCCCAAAAGCACGATTTCCATCACCTTCAATGGCGACGTGGCGTATTCGGACGAGCAAAAGCTGACCCTGCAGGCGCTGGGCGAGGTGCTGAACCTGAAAGTCATCGAAGTGCTGCGCGAAAAGATGAGCATGATCTATGGCGGCGGCTTCGAAACGTCGATGGGCCAGCATCCGTACGGCCATTATTCCGTGGCCTTGAACTTGCCGACGGGACCCGAAAACGTGGACAAGGTGATCGCCGCCGCCTTTGCCGAAATCAACAAGATGAAGACGGACGGGCCATCGGCGGCGGACCTGGAAAAGGTCAAGCTGAACTGGATCACGCGCCAGCAGAAATCCTTGCGGGAAAATAATTACTGGATGAACCAGTTGATGGGTTCGGTGACGCAGGGGCGCGACCCCGCGCACATCCTGCGCTACGAGCAGCGCGTGCGCGCCATCACGCCGCAAGCCGTCAAACTGGCGGCGCAGCGCTACCTGGACATGCACAATTATGTGCAGGTGGTGCTGTATCCGGAACGTAAAAACGTTGCAGCCAAGTAATCCTCGTGTTTCATCTGCATGGGCGGCAGCATGGCGAAGCTGTTAAACTGCCGCTTATTGATGTGATATCGCAATTTAACAAGCAAGGAAATACGATGGCTAAGAAAGAAGAGCTCGATCCGGAAACCCTGGAGTTGATCAACTGGTGTATCGAGGTCGAAGGCTTCCTCGTGGCTGGCGGCGCCACCGTGGCGCAGGCGCAGGACCACATCGAAGAGCAGGTCGAGTGGTTTACCGACCAGTTCTACGACGGCTTGACGCCGGAAGAGGCAGCCAAGGAAGCCTTGGCCTGACCTTTCATTCAGACTTCAGCAAGACATATGCGGGCGGTGCCTGCCGGGCATCAGCCTGGTAGCGCCGCCCGCTTTGCTTTTCTGAAAAGATTTCCATATGGAAATTGTTTATAATTCCACATTTTATTCTTTACCCAGGCTCCCATGACTCTCCGTTCGCGCATTCTCCTCCTGTGTTTCAGCACCTTGCTGGGCATCGTCCTCATCGCTTCATTCTCCTTGTATTCGCTGCGCCAGACCATGATGGCGGAAAGGGTCGAGCAATTGACGGTGCTGGTGGAACTGGCCAATGCCTCGGTGGAAAAGGCATATGCGCTGGAACAGTCGGGCAAGCTGACGCGTGAGCAGGCCCAGCAGCAGGCCAAGCTGGCCATCGGCAGCTTCGTCAAGGACGAGATGTATTATTTCGTGCGCGATTTCAGCACCGACTTGCTATATGTGCACCCGAATCCCGCGCGCATCGGCACGCCGCAAAAGAACATGAAGCAGTCGGGCGACCGCTACCGCTTGGCCCTGGCCAACAGCCGTATCGGCCTGGTGCAGGCGGACGGCTCGCGTCCCGGCGTGAAGGACCCGGTGGCGAAGATGTATGCCGTGGTGAAATTTGCGCCGTGGGACTGGCTGATCGGCACGGGCACGTATATCGATGACATCAACCACAAGTTCTGGGCCCAGGCGGGCGTGCTGCTGGCCATCGGCGGCGCGCTGATGCTGGTGGTGGGCGCCCTGGCGGCCCTGATGCTGCGCCGTATCCTGGGCCAGCTCGGCGGCGAACCCGACTATGCAGCAGCCATCGTGGCGCAAATCGCCCAGGGCGACCTGACCACGCACATCGACACGCGTCCCGGCGATACCTCCAGTCTGTTGATGGCCATCAAGGCCATGCGCGACAACCTGGCCCATCTGGTGAGCCAGGTGCGCACCGATGCGGAATCCATTTCCACGGCGTCGGGCGAGATCGCTTCGGGCAACCACGACCTGTCGGCGCGCACGGAACAGCAGGCGGGATCGCTGGAAGAAACGGCCTCGACCATGGAAGAAATGACGTCCACCGTGCGCCAGAATGCGGACAATGCGCGCCAGGCCAACCAGCTGGCCATTTCTGCATCGCAAGTGGCGACGCAGGCGGGCGGCGTGGTGAGCCAGGTGGTCGATACCATGGGCGCCATCAATGCCTCGTCGAAGAAGATCGGCGACATCATCGCCGTCATCGACGGCATCGCCTTCCAGACGAATATCCTGGCCCTGAATGCGGCCGTGGAAGCGGCGCGCGCGGGCGAGCAGGGCCGTGGTTTCGCCGTTGTCGCCAGCGAAGTGCGCAATCTGGCGCAGCGTTCGGCCGCGGCGGCCAAAGAAATCAAGCAATTGATCGACAGTTCTGCCGAGCAAGTGGGCGCCGGTGAAAAACTGGTGGCGCTGGCGGGCGAGACGATGGAAAAAGTCGTTTCCAGCGTGCAGCACGTCACCGATATCGTGGCCGAGATTTCCTCTGCCAGCGCCGAGCAGAGCGCCGGCATCGAGCAGATCAACCAGGCCATCGTCGAGATGGACAACATGACGCAGCAAAACTCGGCCCTGGTCGAGCAGGCGTCGGCGGCGGCGCAAGCGATGAACGAGCAGGCGGCAGGGTTGGCGCAGATCGTCAGCGTGTTCAAGGTGGGTGCAGCGGCGCCGGCAGCGGCAGCGTTACAGCGCAGCGTGCCTGCGGCGCGGCGCCTGACGCGCTAAGCGCTTTTTTCTGTCATACGGGGAACTTATCCCCGGCTCACCTGTCCAAACTTTTTCGTCCGCAAGGGATGCACAGAAGAGGTGAGCATGACAGACGGTTTTTCGTATCACGCGGCGTTCGCCCGCAACCTGGGCTGGGTCACGCAGGCGGAGCAAAATAGCTTGCGCGGCAAGCGCGTGGCCATCGCCGGCATGGGCGGCGTGGGCGGCGTGCACTTGCTGACCCTGGCGCGGCTGGGCATCGGCGCCTTCCACATCGCCGATTTCGACACCTTCGATATCGCCAACTTCAACCGCCAGGCCGGCGCCATGGTGTCCACACTGGGCCAGCCCAAGGTGGCCGTGCTGGCGCAGATGGCGCGTGACATCAATCCTGAACTTGAGATTAAACAATTTCCCGACGGCATACACGACAGCAACCTGGCCGAGTTCTTCGCCGGTGTCGACCTGTATGTGGACGGCCTGGATTTTTTCGCCTTCCCCGCGCGCCAGGCCACCTTCGCCACCTGCGCCCGCCTGGGCATCCCCGCCATCACGGCCGCGCCGCTGGGCATGGGCACGGCCGTGCTCAGCTTCATGCCGGGCGGCATGACGTTCGAAGACTATTTTGGCTGGGGCGACTTGCCCGAGGAAGAAAAAGCCCTGCGCTTTCTCGTCGGCCTGGCGCCGGCCGGCTTGCACGCTCCCTACCTGGTTGACCCGTCATCCATCAACCTGAAAGAGCGGCGCGGGCCGTCGACCATCATGGGCTGCCAGTTGTGCGCGGGCGCGGCCGCCACGGAAGCCTTGAAGATATTGTTAAAGCGGGGCAAGGTGATGGCGGCGCCGCACGGCATGCATTTCGACGCCTATCGCAACAAGCTCGTGCATACCTGGCGTCCCGGCGGCAACCGTCATCCGCTGCAGCGCCTGACGATGGCCATCATCAAGCGGCGCCGCGCGGCGCAGGGGGCATAAATGGCGCAAGCACCGCAGATCGCGCAGATCGATTCTGTGCTGGAAAATATCCTCGACCAGGCGCGCTGGGCCCCCAGCGGCGACAACACGCAGCCGTGGCGCTTTGAAGTCGCGGGCCCGCGCCACGTGGTCGTGCATGGCTTTGATACGCGCAGCCACTGTGTGTACGACCTCGACGGCCATCCCAGCCAGCTGTCGCTCGGTGCCTTGCTCGAAAGCATGGCGCTGGCGGCCAGCTGTCACGGCTTGCGCATGGAAGCGCGCCGGCGCCTGTCGATGCCCGACACCTTGCCCACGTTTGACGTGCATCTGCTCGACAGCCCTGGCATGCCGCCCGATCCGCTGGCGGCGTTCTTGCCGCAGCGCAGCGTGCAGCGGCGGCGGCTCAGCACGCGCCGCTTGCGCGCCAGCGAAAAGGCGGCGCTGGCGGCCAGCTTGCCGCCGGGCTATGGCGTGCAATGGTTCGAAGGCGGGCGCGCGCGCCTGGCCTGCGCCCGCCTGATGTTCGACAACGCGAAGCTGCGCCTGACCATGCCCGAGGCGCACAAGGTACACCGCGACGTGATCGAATGGGGCGCGCGCTACAGCAGCGACCGCATCCCGGAGCAGGCGCTCGGCGTCGATCCAATGACGGCGCGCCTGATGCGCTGGGTCATGCACAGCTGGCGCCGCGTGGATTTTTTCAATACCTGGCTGGCGGGCACCGTCGCGCCGCGCCTGCAGATGGATTTGCTGCCGGGCCTGTATTGCGGCGCGCATTTCGTGTTGCTGGCCGAGGCGTCACCGCGCCATATTGACGATTACGTGGCGGCTGGCCGCGCCATGCAGCGTTTCTGGCTGACGGCCACGCAGCTGGGCCTGCAGTTGCAGCCGGAACTGACGCCGCTGATCTTTGCCCGCTATGTGCGCGAACGGCGCACTTTTTCACGCACCGATGGCATGCAGGAAATGGCGCAGGAGCTGGCCGTGCAATGCCAGGCCGTGCTGGGGGCGGCGGCATTTGACCGGGCCGTGTTTCTCGGACGCATAGGCGCGGGGCCGGCCGCCAGTGCGCGCTCGCTGCGC
Organism: Janthinobacterium sp. NKUCC06_STL; assembly: GCF_019345455.1. NCBI lineage: Bacteria > Pseudomonadati > Pseudomonadota > Betaproteobacteria > Burkholderiales > Oxalobacteraceae > Janthinobacterium > Janthinobacterium sp. NKUCC06_STL. The sequence continues at coordinate 317,244 of NZ_JAHKQY010000001.1, read as the reverse complement.
CGGCCGCTGCAGGACTTGCTGGTGGCGCCCACGGCGGGGCAGTGAGGCGCGCGCCAGCATCAGCGTCTGCGTCGGCGTCGTGGCGCCAGGCAAGCCAGCGCTGCCAGGCCAGCCGCCAATAGCGGCAAGGTGCCGGGCAGCGCCACTGGCGTGACGCCTGGCACGTAGGCCAGTTCGGAACTGTTCAGCATGTTCAACACGAGGGTGTAGTTGCCCGCCGCCAGGTTATCCGTGACGGCGCCGTACTGCCCGCCGCACGTCGTGCCGATGCCCGTGCCGGTGGGCGCGCCGCAGCCGCTGGGGTCGTAGGTGAACATGCTGCCGCTGGTGAGCGGCGTTTGCGCGTAGCCCGTATTGAGGTTGGCGGCATCGGCCAGTTCGGTGCCGCCCAGGATGCCGGAGCCGAGACTGCCATCGGGCGCCCAGTTGAAGACGATCTGGCCATTTTCATCGATGATGGTAAATGTCAGCGCCATGTTGGTGGTGGCCGCCGAGCCCGTCCCGGCCAGCGTGTCCAGGTACAGCTGCATGAAGGGCAGGGCCTGGAAGTCGAAGGCCAGGGTTGCGCCCGGTTGGCCGACGACGAAATTGACCGTCATCGCGGTGCTGGAGCCATTGCGTCCCGAGGCGTCGGCGCTGCCGCCGCCCGCCAGAAAGGTTTCCGCCGCATTCACCGTATGCGTGCTGGTCGAGCCCGGTGGGAAAGGGGGAATTTGCGAAGTGACGATCTGCGCCTCGCCGCGCGCATACGAGGCGTTGCCCATGCCTTGCCGGGTAAAGTCGTTTTCTCCCTTGGTAACGGCGCCGCGCTTCGCTTGCAGCGCGTCGATCTCGTTGCTGCCGCCATTGATGATACTGCTGCCGTTGAGCGTGGCGGTGGTGCGCGACAGGTCGATATTGCTGAGCAAGCTGGTGGAGCCGGTGGGATTGCTGATGACCAGGCCAAAGACACTGGTGTACGAATAGCCGTAGGCGGCGGCACTGGCAGTGCCGCTGCTGGCCAGCAGCAGAAAAGCTAACAGGAATGTTGGCAGCCGGGTGCAAGAAAATATAGTCATGAAAATCCTCATCTCCTGATCGGTCGCGTTGTAAGGAAAACCGACAGGTTTGCCACATAAAAAAGGCGAGGAGAGCCTCCTCGCCTGTGAATCCCCCCTGTTGCCTGGTTCAGACGGCGACCTTGCGGCGGCGGGCATAGCCCAGGCCAGCCAGACCCAGGCCCAGCAAGGCCAGGGTGCCCGGTTCCGGTGTCGCTTGCTGTTTCACCAGATCCACGCTTTCCACCGCATTCAGGGTCAGCGTGTAGTTACCGGCCGTCAAGGCATTGCTGACGGAGCTGAAGTTGCTGCCGCACACCGTGCCGACACCGGTGCCCGTGGGCGTGCCGCAGCCGGAAGGGTCGTAGGTGAACAGGTTGCCGCGCGTGAGGAAATTGGTCGCCAGGCTGGTGTTCAGGTTGGCGCCATCGGCGTTTTCCGTGCCGCCGAAGATGCCCGAGCCGATCGCGCCATCGGGCGTCCAGTTGAACACCGTCGCACCGGTCGCATCCGTGATGGTGAAGGTGACGACCAGGTTGGCCGTGGCGGTGGATAGCTGGCCGACCGTGCTTTGCAGGAAGACCTGCATGAAGGGCGAGGCCAGGAAGTCAAAGCTCAGCGTTGCCGTGGGTGAGCCGACGATGAAATCGACGGAAAAGCCCGTGGTCGAGCCGTTGCGCCCGGAAGCATCGGCCGTGCCGGCGGGGCCTGCGAGGTGGGCTTCGGCCACGTTCACCACCTGGGTGGAGGTGGAGCCGGGCGGGAACGAAGGGAACTGCGTGCTGACGATCTGCGCATCGCCGCGCGAATAGGTGTTGGTGGGGCCTTGCTGCGTGAAGTCATTCTCGCCCTTGGTGACGGCGCCGACGTTGGCGCGCGGGGCATCGAGCGAGCCGGAGCCGCCATTGATGACGCTTACGCCATTCAGGGTGGCCGTGCTGCGCGAGATGGTGGTGCTGTTGGCCACCGTGATCTGGCCCGTTGGCACGGCGATCACCAGGCCGAAGATGTTGTTGTAGGAATAGCCGTAGGCGCCCGCCTGTGCGCTACCGGCGGCGCACAGCATGGCCAGTGCCGCTGCGGCCGGGAGCAGTTTCAGTTTCGAGAGTTTCATTGTATTCACCTCGTGGTTGAGTGAGTCTGAGAGTCTTGCTTGAGTCCTGTCGGCAGGTGCTCATGGCCAGATCTAAGCGACTTCCATGCCAACGCATGAGGTTCTTTTGAAATCAAGGACTTGGCGTGCTTTTGTTGAAGTGCTGCAGGTGTTGTCGGACGCTCTGTAAGAAAAACCGACGCCGCCCGTCAAGGCAGGCCGCCCGGTGGCAACGAGCCCAGCAGGGCGTGCATATGGGGCAGCAAGCGTTGCCCTGGCACATAGTTGCGCATGGCCGTGGCCAGCTGGCGCGCCGCCAGCCTGGCTCGGCCATCGTCGAGCATGCGCGTGGCGGCATGGCGCAGGGCGGTTTCCTGGAAGCGGTCGGCGCGCAGCAGCAGGCCGGCACCGGCCCCGGCGATGCCGTGCATGTTGAGGAATTGATCGAGGTTGCCGGCGATGCCGATGACGGGCACGCCCGCCGTCAGCGCCTGCTGGCTGGTGGGGCTGCCGCCGTTGCAGATCACCAGGCTGGCGCGCCGGGCGGCCGTGTCGCCGGGCAGAAAGGGCGCGACATAGGCATTCGGCGGCACGGCGTCGACGCGGATGGTGCCGGCCGTGGCCGCCAGTACGGTGACGGGCAGGGGCGCCAGCGCGCGCAGCACGCGTGGCAGCAATTGCCCCTGGCCGGAGCTGCCCAGGGTGACATAGATGATGGGCCGTCCGCTGCTCAGTTCCGGGCGCTGCCACCAGTCGGGCAAATCAAGCGGCGGCGCCCAGATGACGGCGCCCAGGTAGTCGTGCGTGGCCGGCATGGCTTGCGGCGGAAACAGTTGCGGAATATCCGCGTACAAGGTGTGGTCGGCATCCGTATAGATGCGCCGAAGGTCGCTGCCCAAGGATGGCAGGCCATGGCGGCGGCGCACGCGGTTCAGGGGCACGGCGTGCGAGGCGAAGGCCAGCGGGCGGATCAGGCGGAACAGGGGATCGGCCAGCCAGATGGGCAGCATGCCTGTCAGGGGCAGGCTGGGCACCGTGTAGTGCTGGCGCACCCAGGGACTCCAGTAGGCATTGCTGACGGTAATGTAGGGAATGCGCTGCAGGCGCGCGCTGACCGACAGCGACAGGCGGAAGTCGCCGATCACGAGATCGGGCTGGACGGCATTGAGCAGGCGCAAGTCGTCTTCCACATACGCGTGCAGCGTACTTTCCGTATAGACGGGCTTGCCGTGCGCCAGCGCCTGCAGGAATTGCAACGATGAAATACTGTCGATGCGCCAGCGCCGGAAGGGCGCTTGCTTGAAGCAAAAGTCATAGCCGTCGGCACAGGCAAAATGCACCTCGTACTTGTCCTCGTCCAAGCCCTGGGCCAGGCTCAGGGGACGGCCGACGTGGGCCAGGGTCACTGCCTCGGCCATAAAGAGGATTTTCTTGCGCGCCATGGGAATCGCTTGCATTCGTAGCTGGAGGGGATGCCTGCCAAGTTGGAGTGGCGCCACGCCGTTTAGTTCCCCCGCAGCGCGCCACTGGCGGGCGCCAGGATTTGGTTGCATCGGCTACAGTGGGGCAAAGGAGGCCACCATGCAGCTACAATTTCATCTTGCCCCGTTGCGTGCGCACAGCACGCCCGAACCCGATATGCCGCCACCGCCGGAAGGCGACCCGCTCACGCCGCCGCCGGAACAGCCGCCCCACATCGATCCCGTGCCGGTCGAGGAGCCGACGCCGCCGCCACCGCCCGTGAAAATGCATTGAGCGGTTTTCGGACCGTTGCACCGTGCCATGGCCTGCGGTGGGGAGGCGTGCGCCGCGTTTATTTCCAATCGGAAATGGACTGCGGGGCGGCCGCCGGCGCCACGCCATTTAAACAACAAAAACGTCAATAAATGTTGCCGACTGGATACAAATCAAGCTCTAACTGTCGAGTGTCATGCGGCCGTCACGATTCTGTTCTTATAATGAGACATCATAAAAATTCTTGTACAGGAGACCATCGTGGGCAATTCCTTGCATAACAAAATCTACCTGGGCCGGCGGCCTGTGATGACCAGCAAAAACCTTTTGGCACTGGCGCTGGCGGGCGCCGTGGCGGGTTGCGGTCTGGCATGGTTACTGCTGCGCAGCTATAAATAAGGGCTGTCCAGCCCGTCTTTCAGCCATCCGTTCGCCGCGCGGACGGAGACTGATTCACGTTGCCTGTTGCCGATGCGCAGCGGGGCGCGTACCATGGGGGCCGAACACCTGGCCTTTTATGGAAAAGTAATGAAGAACGAGAAATTAACAACCGATGAATATGACGCGCTGGAGCAAGTTGCACGCGGCATCAAGACCGAGCGCCCCAGTGCTTGCGTTGCCCGCAATGCCAAGCGCCTGTCCGGCCTGAAGCTGCTCAGTTATGCACGCGATGGCCGTCTGTCCATCACCGAGAAAGCACAACAACTGCTGTTCCTGCGCCGCTGCATCATGGGGCTGCGCGCCGTCGCCACCGATCCGCTGACCAAGCTGGAGTCGGACGTGGCGTATTTCCTGGGCAAGAAAGCCCACATCGTGGCGCGCGCCGACGGCGAAGGCCACGACATTTCCGACAAGGGCCGCGAATCGCTGGCCGACATCGACACCCTGGGTCTGTAAGGCTCACAACCGGCCCTCGTGGCCGGTTTTCACATCTTCCCTCACTTTTAATTTCCCCTTTGGAGAACACTTTGGACAGCGCGATGAACTGGTCGGCCCACGAACTGACGATGACGGTCCTGATGACGCCTGATATGGCCAATTTTTCCGGTAACGTGCACGGTGGCACCATCCTGAAATACCTCGACAGCGTCGCCTATGCCTGCGCCAGCCGCTATTCGGGCAGCTATGTGGTGACCTTGTCCGTGGACCAGGTGATGTTCCTGCAGCCCATCCACGTGGGCGAGCTGGTGACGTTCCTCGCGTCGATCAATTACACGGGCACGACATCGATGGAAGTGGGCATCCGCGTGGTGACGGAAAACATCCAGCAGCGCCTGGTGCGCCATGCCAATAGCTGCTATTTCACGATGGTGGCGGTGGATGCCAACCGCAAGCCCGTGGCCGTGCCGCCTTTGGTGCTCGAGACGCCGGAACAGCACGCGCGCTTCGAGCAGGCCAAGCTGCGCAAGCTGTCGCGCCAGAAAGTATCGAAAAAATAAATGCGGCGGACATGAAAAAACGGCCACCAGAGTGATCTGGTGGCCGTTTTTTATTGCCTGCCGCCTATTGGCGGCATGGCGCCGTGATTAACGGTCGCCGTAGCTGCGGCGTGCGCCGTCGGTGCTGCGCGGGTTGGAACCCTTGTAGCCGCCGCCGGTGCTCGGTGCGCCGTCTTTGCGTGGTGCGCCTGGCTTGCTGAACGTGCGTTGCGCTGGCTTCGCGCCGCCACGGTTGTCGCCTGGTTTCCAGCCGCCTGGACGGGCGCTCGAACGTGGTGCCGACGCCGTTTTCTTCGGCTCGAAACCTTCGATGACATTGACCGGGATCAATTGCTTGGTGAAGCGTTCGATGCGCTTGACGTTCATGCCTTCAGCGTGGTTCACCAGCGAGATGGCCAGGCCATTGCGGCCAGCGCGGCCGGTACGGCCGATGCGGTGGACGTAGTCTTCCGGGAACTTCGGCAGATCGTAGTTGAACACGTGGGTGATCGTTGGCACGTCGATACCGCGGGCGGCAACGTCGGTGGCGACCAGCACTTTGACCTGGCCGCGACGCATGCCGTCCAGGGTGCGGTTACGCGCGCCCTGATGCATGTCGCCGTGCAAGGCGGCAGCCGAGAAACCGGCGATGTTCAGACGGTCGGCGATGGTGTCGGCGTCACGCTTGGTAGCGGTGAACACAACAGCCTGGTCCAAGGTTTCGTCGCGCAGCAGGTGGTCCAGCAGGCGATTCTTGTGCGACAGATCGTCGACGAAGTGAACGCGCTGGGTGATGTTTTCATGCTTGTTCGACGAACCGGCGATCTGGATGACCAGCGGGTTTTTCGTGATGCGGCGGGCCATATTGCCGACCACGCCGTCCAGGGTTGCCGAGAACAGCATGGTTTGACGGCCTTCTGGCGTCGCGTCCACGATTTTTTCGATGTCGTCGATGAAACCCATGTCCAGCATGCGGTCGGCTTCGTCCAGCACCAGGATTTCCAGTTGCGAGAAGTCGATCTTGCCCGAATCCATGTGGTCGATCAGACGGCCAGGGGTCGCGACCAGAATCTCAGGATTCTTGGCCAGCAATTGCATCTGTTTAGGGTAAGGCATGCCGCCCAGGATCGACACAGCCTTGATACGGCGGATGCCGGTGCTGTACTTGTCGGTGTTGGTGGTCACTTGCAGAGCCAGTTCGCGCGTTGGCGTCAGCACCAGCATTTTTGGCTGGGCAGCCTTGAAACGTGGACGCTCGCCGCGGGCGCGCGATGCTTGCATTTCCTGGTTCGGCGTCTTGCCGGCGGCGCTTTGTTCGGCGCTGGCCAGTTTGTGCAGCGATGGCAGCATGAAAGCTGCCGTCTTGCCCGAACCGGTCTGCGACGAGACCAGCAGGTCACGGCCTTCGATCGCGGCTGGAATCGCTTGCGACTGTACCGCGGTTGGCGCGGTGTAGCCCGATTCGGTCAGAGCGGCGATGATGGACGGATGCAGGCCTAAGGATTCAAATGTCATTCTTTTCTTTCGTAAAAATCAGCGTTCTTGCAAAAAGCAGAACGCAAAATAGCAACGCCAACCAAAACGAAATGACTCAACTAGAAAGAAATTTCGGCACAAAAGCTTTGCGCCGGGACGGTGTCAGGTGCGACACACAAGGCGGGAGGGCTTTATAAGCGGCATCCTGTGGATGCGCTAAGGCTTGCGAAGCTGCTAAGTTTGTAGTGCTGGACTGCGGTGTTGTCTTCGCTTCAAGGAAACATATTGCAGCGCACAACGACACTATACCGTATTTGATGCCGTTTTGCACGGTCTAAATGGGAAGAAACGACAGTCCTACCACGTTTTGATGATGTTTCCTATGTGAAATCAGTAGGAATACGTAGATTTTGCGCGTTTTAATTGAGCATGGCCACGATGTCGGCGGGCAGCGGCGGCGCCTGTCGCGTTTCTCTGGCCAGGTTGATTTGCCGGGTGACCTGTGCCAGTTCGACCAGGCTGCGTTCCAGCTGATACGTTCCCTTGGCATGCAGCCACGCCAGCACGTCGGCCAGGTGCCAGATGGTGGCGCTGCCCTCATGTACGGGCACCGGGAAGCTGTGGCGGTATTTGCTCATCAGTTTATGCAGGTTTTGCCGGGACAGGCCGAGTACCTGCGCCACATCGCTCAAACCCACGAGGTCGGGCGATGCCTCGACCAGCACGGCGTCGGGCACGATGGCCTTGACGTCGGCCAGGGCGCTGAGCAGTGCTTCCCTGGCATTGCTGGCCTCGCGTGTGAATTCCAGCGCCAGGCGTCCCGCTTGCCCTATGCCGACCAGGGCGTCGTCGCAACCGCCGCTGCCGAGGCGTTCGGCCAGCGCGTCGAGATCGGCTTCGTGGTCGGGCAGGCGGTACTTGAGAGTAAAGATGTAATCCATAATTGTTAGCCCCTGGGTTTGCGTTGCATGCAGTCGTGGATCAGTTTATTGAAAGCGCAATTGTCGACCACTCGCCGGATTGCCCGCGCGTGGTTGCCGGGATTCTTTGGCGTGCTCCAGATGCAGGCGATGCAAAATTCACCGCAGCGGCAGCCCTCGTCATTGTAGGGGCAATAGATTTTCCCCCAGGCATGACTGCCGCCCATTTCCACTCTCCAGCCCTGGCTTTCCGCGTGGCGCAGCGCCGCTTCGATTTCTTTCTTCGGATGCGAGGAGCGCGCCATGCGATGCCTCCAATGTAGGTCGATATCAGTCGGTTGTCAAGTGACAACCGATAAATATCGACCATCACCGCATCACTCTACTTCGGGATTGACCGCCATCACTTGCGAAAAACCGCCATCGACGTAGGTAATCTCGCCCGTGATACCGGAGGCCAGATCGGACAGCAAGAAGGCGGCCGTGTTGCCGACCTCTTCGATGGTGACGTTGCGCCGAAGGGGTGCATGTTCGGCCACAAAGCCCAGCAGTTTGCTGAAATCCTTGATGCCGGAAGCGGCCAGGGTCTTGATGGGGCCGGCGGAAATGCCGTTGGCGCGGATGCCGCGTGGACCCAGCGATTCGGCCAGGTAGCGCACGGACGCTTCCAGCGATGCCTTGGCCAGGCCCATGGTGTTGTAGTAGGGCACGGCGCGCACGGCGCCCAGGTAGGTCAGGGTCAGGACCGAGGCGCCCGGATGCAGCAACGGCAAGGCAGCCTTGGCCATGGCGGGAAAACTGTAGGCGGAAATATCGTGCGCGATGCGGAAGCTGTCGCGCGACAGGCCGTCGAGGAAGTCGCCGGCGATCGCTTCGCGCGGCGCGAAGCCGATGGCGTGCACCAGGCCGTCCAATTGATCCCAGTGGCGCGCCAGGTCGCTGAAGACGGTGTTGATCTGTTCATCGCTGGACACGTCGCAGTCAAACACCAGTTCGCTGCCGAATTCGGCCGCAAATTCCGTGATGCGCTCCTTGAAGCGTTCGCCCACATAGGTGAAGGCGAGGGTGGCGCCTTCGCGGTGGCAAGCTTTGGCGATGCCATAGGCGATGGAGCGGTTCGACAGCAAGCCCGTGATGAGGATTTTTTTGCCTTGCAAGAAAGCCATGACGACTCCTGTCTGGGTGGTGGACGGGTAAGGCGGATGTGCAACCGGCCGCGACAGCAAAGCTGTGGCGGCCGGTGCGGTGCGTCAATAACTCAGGCGATCAGTGACGCGCTTTTGCCCGGCTATTGCCGCCGCCACGCTGGATGCGCGGTTTCACCAGGGAAATTGGCGCGGCTTGCACCTTGCCACCCTTGGCGGCGCGGCGCAGTGCCTTGGCGGCCCGTTCCGGACGGTCCGCTTCCAGCAGCATGGTGGCGCTGTCGGCAATTTCCTGGGTGATGTCCTTGTTCATCGTGGCCGAGGTTTTCGGCACGAGGATGGTGGAGCCGGCGCGCAGGCTGGTGCGCTGGGGAATGTTATTGGCCTGGCGCAGCACGTCGGCCGTGGTGCCGAATTTCGACGCCAGGGTTTCGATGCGTTCGCGCGCATTGGTGATCTTGTGCGTCGTCCAGCTCGACAAGGCATGGCCCCATTGCGCCAGATTGGTGGTGAACTTGGCGGCGTTTTCCTGCGGCAACAGAATCTTGGTCTTTTCGCCGCCGATGATGACGGGGCGGTTAAATTGCGGATTCAAGGCCTTGAATTCATCCATCGACAGTTCGGCCAGCTGAGCGGCAACGGTGATGTCGATGTCGCTGGTCTTGTCGATGGCCGTGAAATACGGCTGGTTGTCGATCACGGGCAGGGTCAGGCCGAACTGGGCCGGATTGGCGATGATGTTTTTCACCGCTTGTAGTTTCGGCACGTAGTTGCGCGTTTCGGCAGGCATCAGGTCGGCCAGGCTTTCGAAGTCCGTCGGCTTGCCCAGCGCCTGGTTTTTCTTGATGGCGCGCTGCACCGAGCCTTCGCCCCAGTTGTAGGCGGCCAGGGCCAGTTGCCAGTCGCCAAACATGTCATACAGGCGCTGCAGGTACGTCAGGGCCGCGTCCGTCGAGGCCAGCACGCCGCGGCGCTCGTCCTTGAACATGTTTTGCTTGAGGTTGAAATCGCGCCCGGTGGCGGGCACGAATTGCCACATGCCGGCCGCATTGGCGCTCGAGAATGCTTGCGGGTTGAAGGCGGACTCGATGAACGGCAGCAGGGCCAGTTCCGTCGGCATGCCGCGCTTTTCCAGTTCCTGCACCACGTGGAAGATGTAGCGCGAGGCGCGCGCCGTGGTGCGGGCGATGTAGTCGGGGCGGGTGGCGTACCAGTTGACGTGGTTCGCTACCAGTTGGTTGTTGATGTCGGGAATCGCATAGCCGCTGCGGATGCGGCCCCAGACGTCGGCTTCGCGCAGCGGATCGGAATTGTCACTGAGGTTTTTCAGCAGACGGTCGGTCTTTTGCAGGCGGTTGTCGAGGGTGGGGAGTTTCGCCGTGACCTGGGCGGTCATCGGGATCAGGGCGGGTGCGGCGGCGGCGACTGGCGCGTTATCGCTCTCAACACCGGCTTCGTACGCCTGGCTGAGGGCGGGCGCAAGCGCCAGGGCCAACGCCGCCAGGACGGTAGATTTAAAGGAGTTTTCGTGCATAGTGTTCCATTGTTGTCGTCGGAGAAACATCGGACAGACCCATGATTCAGCAGCGAGTGTACGTATATCCACATGCCGGAGTCAAGAATTATGTCAGCATGATGACAGGAAATAAGCGGCAATAAGTCGGAAACGGCTGAGTTTCCATTCGCAAATGCTGTCATTATTGCAAATTTAATTTGCCTAATGCGTGATTCGGCCGCTGTTATAGCATACATGGCGACGAGGCTGGCGCAAGCCTGGATGGCGCCCGGCATGAGGCTGCGCAAAAGTGCGTACAATTTGGCTTTGGCCGGCCATTCAGCCGCCGGTCGCCATATTGATAGAGAGTCAAGCATATGAACACCCCGCCGCGCCACGACGACGACAACGCCGTCATCATCGCCAATACCGTTGCCTGGCTGGAAAAGGCCGTGATCGGCCTGAACCTGTGCCCGTTCGCCAAGGCCGTGCACGTCAAGAAGCAGATCCGCTATGTGGTGTGCGAGTCGAGCAATCCCGAAGATCTGCTGGCGATGCTGATGGACGAGCTGCAAACCCTGGCCGACACGGATCCCGAGCAAATCGACACGACCCTGCTGATCCATCCGTACACCCTGAACGATTTCCTCGACTACAACGAGTTTCTTGATGTAGCCGACGCGGCCGTGGAAGACATGCACCTGGCCGGTGAACTGCAAGTGGCCAGTTTCCACCCGAATTACCAGTTTGCCGAGACGTTCGAGGACGACATCAGCAACTACACCAACCGCTCGCCGTACCCGACCTTGCACCTGCTGCGCGAAGACAGCATCGAGCGCGCCGTCGAGGCCTTCCCGGAAGCGTCGGAGATTTTCGACAAGAATATCGCCACCCTGGAAGCGCTGGGCAACGAAGGCTGGGAAAAGCTCGGCTTGCCGAAGGTGTCCTGATGGGTGACAAGGAATTGCCGCCGCGTCCCGATACGCCCTGTGTGGCAGTGTGCTCGACGACCTTCGATGAAATCTGCCGTGGCTGTGGCCGCAGCGTCGTGGAAGTGGCCCACTGGGTGTCGATGACGGATGAGGAGAAGGAAGTGGTGTGGGTGAGGATATTGGCGCAGGGGTATCCGCGCCGGAATACCTGATTTAACCCAACTGCAACTGCTGGGGTCAGACCCGACGGGGGAATGCTTCCCAACGGGAAGCATTCCGATTCCGAAGGAACTGACCCCATTTTCACAGCTAACGATCAATAGCTACCGATAAAATCTTTCTTGCCGACTTCAATGCCATTGTGGCGCAGGATGTCGTACGCCGTCGTCGCGTGGAAGAAGAAGTGCGGCAGCGCGTAGTGGAACAGATAGGTCTGGCCCGTGAAGTGCTTGGTCTTTTCGCCGCTGCCGGTGGTGATGGCGCGCGTTTCGCTGCCGTCGATGTCCGCTTGCGGCAGGCTTTCCAGGAAGGCGATGGTTTTCACGATGCGCGCTTTCAGTTCTGCAAAGCTCTGTTCGCTGTCTTCATACGGTGGCACGGCCACGCCGGCCAGGCGCGCGCCGCAGCCCTTGGCGAAGTCGGTGGCGATCTGGATCTGGCGCACGAACGGCAGCATGTCCGGGAACAAACGGAATTGCAGCAGGGCGTTCGGGTCGATTTTCTTGTCTTGCGCGTGCATTTCCGCCTTGTCCAGGATGGCGGCCAGGCTGCCCAGGATCTGTTTGAAGACGGGGATCGAAGCGGAGTAGATGGAGAAGGTCATGGTGGTTCCTCTAGGTAAAGTGGCGCGATGATAGCAAGCCGAGCGTTTTTCTGCTGGCGCCGGCCGGGCGCGCCGGCCCGCGTGTGGTTTTTCCATCCTGTTTATATGACACGAGGACACCGCTGGCGTGTGTTTATTGGTGACTTTCCCCGCTTTTTGCATGCATAATTGCTCCTCATAAAGTTTCTTCCCGCCTGACCACCCGATTCCCCTGTAAAGTCAATGATCGCCCGCCTGATCCCTGTTGCCCTGTTGCCGCATGTTTAATTCACCTTACCAGCGCCTGCGCGCCAGCCTGCGCGTGCTGTACGGCTCGTCGATCTATGGCGCCTTGCTGCTGGTGGTATTTGGCGGCCTCGTCGTGCCCGCCATCTTCGGCAGCTATGTGCTGGTCGGCGTGCATGAGCGCCAGTCTGCGCGCACCAGCCTGAACGAAGCCTTGCAGCGCAATGCCGACATCCTGGCGCTGGGCATGCAGGAGTCGCTGTGGAACATGAATGCGGAATCGGCCCACTCGCTGGTCGAGTCAGTGATGCGCGACCGCTCCGTGCTGCTGGTGAAAGTGCTGGGGCAGGGCGACACGGAATTCATCAGCCTGCAAGCGCCGCAGCGGCCCGTGGGCAATCTGTACCGCGCCGAACGCGACATCCTCGTGCGCGGCGAACGCATCGGCCACGTCGTCGTCGAGATGGACGATGCGCGCAGCCAGCAGGAGCTGCGCGAAAAGCAGATGTCGTATATTTTCGTGCTGGGCGCGCAACTGGCCGTGTCGATGGCGCTGATCGTGCTGTTCCTGAACCGCCGCCTGCTCAAACCGCTGCGCCGCCTGACGCGTTTTTCCGACCGCCTGTCGCACGGCGATTTCGACACGCCCCTGACCTCGCACAGCAATGACGAGCTGGGTCGCCTGACGGCCCAGCTCGAGCAAATGCGCGCGGCCATCGGCCAGCTGTTCGAGGACGTGGGCCAGCGCGAAGAGCGCTTCCGCACCATCGTCACGCAGGTGCCGGGCGCCGTCTTCCGTTACCGGCCCGACGGCCCCATCGATTTCGTCAGCGACGCCATCGAAGACATTTCCGGCTATTCGGCACGCCAGTTCATGCGCGGCACCACGCATGCCTGGGAAGACCTGATCTGCCCGGAAGACCGCCGCGCGCACCGCCGTGCCGTCGGCCAGGCGGTGGCCGAGGTACGGCCGTATGCGCTGGAATACCGCATCTTCGACGCCTTCGGCATCGAGCGCTGGGTGGCCGAGAATGGCCAGCCGCAGGCGGGCGAGCAGGGCGTCACCTGGGTCGACGGCATCATCGCCGACATCAGCCAGCGCAAGCACCACGAGATGCGCATCGAAGCGCTGCTGACGGAGCAGAGCGCGATTCTCGACAACGTGATGTTCGGCGTGATGTTCGTGCGCCACCGCCGCATCATTTCCGTCAACCGCCGCTGCGAGGAACTGTTCGGCTACGACCATGCCGAGATGACGGGCAATTCGACGGCCATCGTGTTTACCAGTTCGTATGACTTCGAGGAGGCGGGCGAGCGCCAGTATCCGGCGCTGGCCATGGGCGGCGATTTCAGCGAGGAGCGCCAGTACCAGCGCCGCGACGGCAGCCTGTTCTGGGCGCTGGTCAGCGGCTGCGCGCTCGATCCGCTGCGCCCCAATGAAGGCAGCATCTGGGTGTATGCCGACATCACGGCGCGCAAGGAAGCCGAGGAAAAACTGCGTTTGTCGGCCACCGTGCTCGAACATATCGCCGACGGCGTGATGGTGGTCGATGCCGGCGGCATCATCGTCACCGTCAACCCCGCCTTCACGCAAATCACCGGCTATGCCGAGGCCGAAGCGGTGGGCCAGCACTCGTCGCTGACACGCTCGGCGCGCCATGACTCGGCATTCTACGAGGCCATGTGGAACGAGCTGAAAACCAGCGGTTTCTGGCGCGGCGAAATCTGGCACCAGCGCAAGAATGGCGAACTGTACCTGGAATGGCTGACCATCAGCGCCGTGCGCGACGCGCGCGCCGGCACCACGCATTACGTGGGCGTGTTCAGCGATATCACGCTGATCAAGGAGTCGCAGGAAAAGCTCGACCACATGGCCCACCACGATCCGCTGACGGCGCTGCCGAACCGGCTGCTGTTCCACGACCGCCTGCAGCACGCGCTGCTGCGCGCCGCGCGCGACCAGGAGCAGCTGGCCGTGCTGTTCATCGACCTGGACCGCTTCAAGAACGTCAACGACACCCTGGGCCACCATGTGGGCGACGAATTGCTGCAAAAGGTGGCCGGCCAGCTGGCGGCCCGCCTGCGCGAAGGAGATACGCTGGCGCGTCTGGGCGGCGACGAGTTCATCGTCCTGCTCGAACGCGTCGACGGCGAGTATGGCGCCACGCAGGTGGCGGAAAAGCTGATGACCATGTTCGACCAGCCGTTCACGGTGGCCGATCACGAACTGTTCGTCACCTGCAGCGTGGGCATCAGCCTGTATCCGGATGATGCGCTGGACTTGAACATGTTGATCCGCAATGCCGACGTGGCCATGTACCAGGCCAAGGCGCGCGGGCGCAACGGCTACCGCTTCTATGCGCCGTCGATGACGGGCGAAGGCGTCGAGCGCCTGCGCCTGGAAACCTTTTTGCGCCGCTCGCTGGAAAAGAACGAAATGTTCCTCAATTACCAGCCGCAGGTGGAAATCGACACGGGCCGGCTGGTCGGCGTCGAGGCGCTGGTGCGCTGGAACCACCCGGAACTGGGCCTGGTGCCGCCGGCGCGCTTCATTCCGCTGGCCGAGGACAGCGGTTTCATCAACCAGCTGGGCAAATGGGTGCTCGACGAGGCGTGCCGCCAGATGATGCGCTGGCAGGCGCAGGGCTTGCACGTGCCGAAGATGGCCGTGAATTTATCGGTGAAGCAGTTCGAGCGTGGCAGCATCGCCGGCATGGTGGCCGACATTCTGAAAGAAACGGGGCTGGAACCCCAGCGGCTGCAACTGGAAGTGACGGAGTCCGTCATCATGAACACGGGCGACGCGCTCGGTTTCATCAACGACTTGCACGCCATCGGCGTGGGCCTGGCCATCGACGATTTCGGCACCGGCTATTCCTCGCTCGCGTATCTGAAACAGCTGCCTGTGCAAACCCTGAAGATCGACCGCTCCTTCATCAAGGATATCTCGACCGACGTCAATGATGAAGCGATTGCGATTGCCATCATTCAGTTGGGCAAGAGCATGCAATTGTCCGTGATCGCCGAAGGCGTGGAGACGGAAGAGCAGGCCGCTTTCCTGCTGCGCCATGGCTGCAAGCTGGCGCAAGGTTATTTTTATAGCCGTCCGGTGCTGGCACAGGATATGCTGGAGCGCTGGATCGATCACTAACGAATAAAGGGTATCCCATGGCCGCAGAAAAAAACACGTCGCGTCGCCGTTTCCTGCTCGGCGGCCTGGGCCTCGGCGTGGCCGGCGTGGGCGCCCTGGTGCTGGGCTGGGGCGTGCTGCCGCCGCGCCAGCGCCTGCACGGCAGCGCGCCGCTGCCGGTGGCCGATGGGGCCGTGGCGCTCAATGGCTGGCTGGCCGTTCAAACCGACGGCAGCGTCATTCTCGCCATGCCGCGCAGCGAGATGGGGCAGGGCGTGCACACGGCCTTGCCGATGCTGGTGGCCGAGGAACTCGACGTGCCGCTGGCCAGCGTCAAGCTGATTCAGGCGCCCATGGATAAAATCTTCGGCAATGTGGCCATGCTCCAGGATGGCTTGCCTTTCCACCCGGACGACCACGGACGCGTCAAAGCGCTGGCCCAGTGGACGGTGGCCAAGGCGGCGCGCGAACTGGGCGTGATCGTCACGGGCGGTTCGTCAAGCGTGAAGGATGGCTGGGGTCCCATGCGCGAGGCGGGAGCGTCGGCCCGCGCCATGCTGGTGGGGGCCGCTGCCGCGTTGTGGCAGGTGCCGGCCGCGCAATGCCGCACGGAAAATGGCGAAGTGGTTCACCCGGACGGCCGGCGCGCCAGCTACGCCAGCCTGGCGCAGCGCGCCGCCGGCATAGCCCCAGGTACGCCCGTGCTGAAGTCGCCCAAGGATTTCAAACTGATCGGCCAGCCGGCGCCGCGCCGCGACACGCCATCGAAAGTCAATGGCAGCGCGCGTTTCGGCATCGATGCGCGTCCGCCCGGGATGCTGTACGCGGCCCTGCATCTGCCGCCGCGCCTGGGCGATGCCCTGTCCGCCTTCGACGCGGCGCCCGTGCTGGCCATGCCCGGCGTGAAAAAGGTGCTGGACCTGACGCCGCAGCTGGCCCAGCGCAGCGTCTCGTGCGCCGCCGTGGTGGCCGACACCTGGTGGCGCGCCAAGCAGGCGGCGGCCGCCTTGCCGACGCAGTGGAAGGCTGGCCCGCAGGCGAATTTGTCCAGCGCTGGCGTGTATGCGGAGTTTGCCCGCCTGCTCGATAGTG
Source organism: Janthinobacterium sp. NKUCC06_STL (assembly GCF_019345455.1). Lineage (NCBI taxonomy): Bacteria > Pseudomonadati > Pseudomonadota > Betaproteobacteria > Burkholderiales > Oxalobacteraceae > Janthinobacterium > Janthinobacterium sp. NKUCC06_STL. Next base: position 300,724 of record NZ_JAHKQY010000001.1, on the reverse strand, counting down.
AAGCCGGTTATGCCTACCACGCCAGCGGCGAAGTGGAAGGTAAAGCCGTGCAGGGCATGCGCCAGGTCAGCGCCGAGTACCGCGCGCCGTTCCTCGCGCACGCCGCCATGGAACCCGTCAACTGCACCGCGCAGGTGAAAAATGGCAAGGTGATGCTGTGGGTCTCGACGCAGGCGCCCGGCATCGCCGTCGATGTGGCGGCGAAAGTGGCCGGCGTCGACGCGAAGGACGTCAGCATCGAGGTGCTGCTGCTCGGTGGTGGTTTCGGCCGCCGCCTGGAAGTGGACATGATCGCGCAAGCCGTCGCCATCGCGCTGCAGTGCGGTGGCGCGCCGGTGCAGCTGGTGTGGACGCGGGAACAGGATACTAGGCACGATATGTACCGTCCCGCCGCGCTGGCCCGCTTCGCGGCCCGCCTCGACGAGCATGGCCGCATCGCTTCCTGGGACAATAAATCCGTCAGCGGCTCCATCACGCACCAGTTTTTGCAGCGCAATTTCGGCTTGCCTGGGGCGGGGCCAGACAAGACCACGGCCGAAGGCGAATTCGACATGCCGTATGAAATCGCCAACCAGCGCATCGCCCACGTGATCGCCGACAGCCCCGTGCCGATCGGCTACTGGCGCTCGGTGGGCCACTCGCACAACGCGTTCTTCAAGGAAAGCTTTATCGATGAACTGGCGCACGCGGCGGGACAGGACGGCATTGCCTTCCGCCGCGCCATGCTGGTGAAGCATCCGCGCCACCTGGCCGTGCTCGACGCGGCAGTTGCCAAAGCAGGCACTCCGCCGCCCGGCCATGCGCATGGCGTGGCCTTGCACCAGTCGTTCGGCAGCATCGTTGCGCAAGTGGCGCAGGTGTCGGTGGAAAACGGCGAAATCCGCGTGCAGCGCGTGGTGTGCGCCATCGATTGCGGCATCGCCGTCAATCCGAACATCATCGCCCAGCAGATGGAATCGGCCGTGCTGTTCGGCCTGTCGGCGGCGCTGGGCGGCGAGATATCCTTCAAGGAGGGGAAAGTCGAGCAGGGCAATTTCCACGACTATCCCGTGCTGCGCATGGGGCAAACGCCCGAGGTGGAAACCATCATCATCGCCAGCGCCGAACATCCGGAAGGCGTGGGCGAACCGGGTACGCCGCCAATTGCGCCGGCCGTGGCCAACGCCGTGTTCAGTTTGACGGGGAAAAGGCTGCGCAGCCTGCCGCTGCGCCTGAGTTGATTTACATCAAGCCAGGGTGGCGGCCAGTAAATGACGCAGATTGCAGTCGCGCTGCCAGTCGCGCCGTTCCTGCGTGCTGCTGGCCAGCGCCGCCAGTTCGTCCCCGCTGAGCGCTTGCTGCGCCTGCACCATGCGGTGCGCCAGGCCGCCGTCGGGCAGCACGGTGCCGAAGAAGGCCACGTTGTCCTCGTGCTGGATCAGCAGGGTGGGGAAGTTGTCGATGTCGAGGTCGCCCACCACGTCGGCCTGGTCTTCGATATCGATCCAGACGAAGACGGTGTCCGGGTGGCGCGCGGCCAGTTCCTCGAACGTGGCGCGGTAGCTGCCGCAAGTGCCGCACCACAGCGCGCACAGGCAGGCCACCGTCCAGCGCGTGCCGGCCAGGGCTGTGGCGACGTCGGCGCGGTTGTCGGTCGTGAGGGTCAGACTGTGCATGGTCGTATCTATATAGTAGGGCGGATGGGCGCCGGGCGCCCGATGCGCGTATTCTACCGCGCCCGGCGACGCCAGTCCTGGTAATGCATGAGCTTGTTTAGCCGGGTTTTTTGATGCAATCGACCTTTCTGGTGGATAATGCTGGTAATTGCGCGCTGATTACGCTGGTCCATGCTGTTTCCTGGCCCCGCAGCCTGACCCCTCCAGTCTGTTTTCATGCCCTGCCCGGTGTCAGCGCTCCCGCCTTTATTTATTTTTATTATGGAATTAGCCAGCTTATGTTGAGTTACCGCCACGCCTTTCACGCGGGTAATCACGCCGATGTGTTGAAACATTATGTGCAGATTCAGTTGTTGCAATATCTGAATCAAAAAGATACCGCCTATAGTTATATCGATACCCACTCCGGCGCGGGCGTGTATGCGCTCGACGGCGGTTATGCCTCGAAAAACGCCGAGTACGAAACGGGCATCGCGCCCCTGTGGGACCGCACGGACCTGCCGGCCTCGCTGGCCGAGTACATGAAGCTGATCAAGGAAATGAATCCGAGCGGCAAGATGCGCTACTACCCGGGTTCGCCGTACTGCGCCGACAAGGTCAGCCGCGAGCAAGACCGTCTGCGCCTGTTCGAGCTGCATCCAGCCGATGCAAAGATTCTGGCCGACAACTTCCGCAAGGTCGAGGCGCATGCGCTGGCCCAGGGCGAGCGTCCTACCGTGCGCGGCAAGCGCGTGCTCATCACCAAGGCCGACGGCTTCCAGAGCCTGAAAGCCCTGCTGCCGCCGCCATCGCGCCGCGCGCTGGTGCTGATCGACCCGCCGTATGAAGACAAGATGGATTACCGCAAGGTCAAGGACACCCTGGCCGACGCTCTCGTGCGCTTCCCCTCGGGCATGTATGCCGTCTGGTACCCGGTGCTGCAGCGCATGGAATCGCGCCAGTTCGCCGACAAGCTCAAGCAGCTGCCCAGCTCGGACTGGCTGCACGTAACCCTGACGGTCAACACCCCGTCGCCGGACGGTTTCGGCTTGCACAGCAGCGGCATGTTCATCTTGAACCCGCCGTACACCCTGGAGCCGATGTTGCGCGAAGTCATGCCGTACCTGGTCAAAGTGTTGGGCCGCGACGATGGCGCGAAGTTTGTATTGGAAACGGGCAAGGGCGGACAGAAAAATACGGGCACAAGAAGAGTGTAGTCATACTCGGCTTGGTAGCGCCGCAATAAAAAACGCCACGATCATTCGATCGTGGCGTTTTTTTTATGGACGGGAGATTACTGTCCCAGCAACAGGAACACGGTCGGTTTCTTGTGGAAGTCAGGCGCCTTGCCGGTGGCCAATTGTTTCTTCCACTGACCACCATTCCACGTCTGCACGCTTTCCGTGTCCAGGCTCAGGTCGGTGGCGACGCAGATCAGGGTCGACGGCGCGCATTGCGCCACGAGCGCTTCGAGCATGGCGGCGTTGCGGTACGGCGTTTCGATGAACAACTGGGTCTGCTTTTCATTGCGCGAGCGGCTTTCCAGTTCCTTGATGCGCTTGGCGCGCAGGGCGGCGTCCGTGGGCAGGTAGCCGTTGAAGGCAAAGCTCTGGCCATTCAAGCCGCTGGCCATCACGGCCAGCAGGATCGACGACGGCCCCACCAGCGGGCGCACTTTAATGCCGTGCTGATGCGCCAGGCGCACCAGATCGGCGCCGGGGTCGGCCACGGCGGGCACGCCCGCTTCCGATACGAGGCCCGCATCGCGCCCAGCCAGCAGAGGCGCCAGCAAGCCGGCCAGCGCTTGCGCCGGAGTATTCACGTTCAGTTCGGAAATCGTGATTTCCTGCAGCGGCTTGGCCAGCGGATGCTGGTTAGCGATCAATTTCAAAAAGGCGCGCGCCGTCTTGGCGTTTTCCGCAACGAAATAATCGAGCTGCGACGTGATCTGCCGTACTTGCTCTGGAATGATGTGGGCCAGCGGGTCGGCCGGGCTGTCAGAGAGGCCGAGGTGGTTGGGAATCAGGTACAGGGTGCCGGTCATATTCTTCTTGTCGGTAATTAAATGGTGAAAAACGTCACGCCCGCCTTGCGCAGCATGCCGGTCAGGGCGATCAGCGGCAAGCCGGTGAGGGCGGTCGGGTCGGTGCTGTCGATACGTTCAAGCAGGGCGATGCCCAGGCCTTCGTTCTTGGCGCTGCCGGCGCAGTCGTACGGTTGCTCGATGCGCAGGTAGGCGTCCAGCTCGGCATCGGGCAAGTCGCGCACGGTGACGAGGGTCTGGACGTCTTCCACTTGCGCCACAGGCAACGCCTGGCGGCCGTCGAGCAGGCACAGTGCCGTGTGGAACACGGTCTGGCGCCCGCGCATGGTTTGCAGCTGCAGCAAGGCGTTGGCATGGTTGCCGGGCTTGCCGATCTGTGCGCCGTCGAGGGTGGCGACCTGGTCGGAGCCGATGACGAGGCTGCCAGGGTAGCGGTCGAGCACGGCTTGTGCCTTGGCCTGGGCCAAGCGCAGGGCCGTGGCGCTGGGGCTTTCACCGGGCAGGGGGCTTTCGTCGAGATCGGGCACGGCCACCTCGAAAGGCAGGCGCAGGCGTTCCAGCAATTCCTTGCGGTAGGTCGAACTTGATGCAAGAATCAAGCGCAATGGGGCGGAAGTTGGTATCATTCGGTAGTGGATGGCGGCCGGCATGGCCGCGCTGGTCGATGTCAGTGGAATTTCACGTGGTTCCAGGGCGCAGAGCCCACAACGAGGCTCCATGCGGCATGACGGTGTTGATGAAGTTGTCATGTTGATGGCAATGATTGCGTCAAAAAAGATGCTTAGCCTTTGACTCCGTGCTAAAAACCCTGTTATTATCGCAGGTTTTCCGGGGAAATTTTCTACCAATGAATGCTTTTGTGATCGACGCCTTTGATTTTTGTCGTATCAGCGGGAGCCGCGAGGGTGTAACTCCTGTCGCTGAAATGACCCGGTTGACCAAGGATTGTGCAGATAGTTCCGGCGAGATCGCCTGGAAGATCGTCGGCGGCACCAGCAAGCTGGGCTACCCACAACTGACCTTGTCGGTCAACGGCACCGTTCAGCTGGTTTGCCAGCGCTGCCTGACTCCGTATGCTTACGCAATTGATTCGACGACCACTCTGATGCTGGGCAAGGATGACGAGCACGCGGACGAGATCGAAGAAATCATCAACGATGAATCGATCGACGTGATCGTCGGCAGCCGCAGCATGGATGCCGCGGCCCTGATCGAAGATGAAGCCTTGCTGGCCCTGCCGCAGGTACCCAAACACGACGTCTGCCCCGATACGGCGCAGCTCGATGCTCTCAAGACTGAAAAGAAGTCGCCGTTTGCGGCACTGAAAGACTTGAAGCCAGAATAAAGTAGTAAAGGGGTTTTCCCCATCAAGGAACGTGTCAAACGCGTGTAGTAATCGAGTATGGCAAGTGTAGTGAAATGTAATTGTAATAAACGATGTCGGTCCGGGCTATTTTCGGGTAGTCTTTGCCGCTGGGATACTCGATTCGCATGTATTTGCCAATCGATTGTGCTAAAATTTTAGAACTTATGTATTAGGAGTCATCATGGCAGTTCAACAGAACAAGAAAACCCCTTCCAAGCGCGGCATGCACCGTTCGCACGACTTCCTGGTCGCGCCGCAATTGAGCGTCGAGCCAGTTACCGGCGAAACACACATGCGTCACCATATCAGCCCTAACGGCTTCTATCGTGGCCGTAAAGTGTTGAAGACCAAAAACGACGAGTAATCGACGTTTTTGTTGGGTAAGATGAAAGCGGTGTTGCGTGGTTATTCGGCGTGGCGCCGCTTCTTCTTTTTTATCGGCTGCAATTCATCTTGCGCACCCGTCATTTTGAATCAAGCTTGCTCAGGCGGTGCATGACATGCTGCGCCCTGCATATGCTCCAGTCCGATTCACATCTTGCCGCACGCCCGCAGCGGTATTGAATCAACACAAATGACAATCAAAATTTCTATCGACTGCATGGGCGGAGATCACGGTCCCTCAGTCACTATCCCCGCAGCAATTTCCTTCGTAAAACATGAGCCTGAAGCCGAACTGATCCTTGTTGGATTGGAAGACGTGATCCGTGCCGAACTGAAAAAACATAAAGCCGACACGCATCCGCGCCTGTCGGTATTGCATGCCTCCGAACAAGTTACCATGGACGATCCCCTGGAAGTGGCTCTGCGCCGCAAGAAGGATTCCTCCATGCGCGTGGCCATCGAACAGGTCAAGAGCGGCGTGGCGCAAGCCTCCGTTTCCGCCGGCAATACGGCAGCCCTGATGGCCGTGTCGCGCTACGTACTGAAAACCATGTCCGGCGTCGACCGCCCGGCCATCTGCAGCATCTTGCCGAATCAAAAGAACGGCCCGACCTACATGCTGGACCTGGGCGCGAACGTCGATTGCGAACCGCATCACTTGCACCAGTTCGCCATCATGGGTTCCGTGCTCGTGTCCGCCATGGAAGGTATCGAACGCCCGACGATCGGCTTGCTGAACGTGGGCACGGAAGATATCAAGGGCAATGAAGTGGTGAAACTCACCTCGAAGCTGCTGCAGGCCGACCACGAGCGTGGTGCGCTGAACTTCTACGGCAACGTGGAAGGCAATGATATCTTCAAGGGCACGACCGATATCGTCGTCTGTGACGGTTTTGTCGGCAATGTGACCCTGAAAGCCATCGAAGGCCTGGCGCGCTTCATGAAAGACGTGCTCACTTCCGAATTCAAGCGCAATCCGATTACCATGCTGGGCGCACTGATCGCCCGCGGGGCCCTGAAAGCCATCGGCAACCGCCTGAATCCATCGCGTTACAACGGCGCCAGCCTGCTGGGCTTGCGTGGTCTCGTTTTCAAGAGCCATGGCAGCGCCGATGCCTATTCGTTCGAATGGGCCTTGCGCCGCGCCTTTGATGCGGCAAAAAATGACGTGCAAGCGCACCTGGCCAGCCTGATCGCCGAGCTGATGCCGCGCACGCCAGTACCGGACGAACCTACATCAACAAGCTCTACCATTTAGTGGACGGGTATTTGCATGACTGTTTTTAGCAAAACTTACAGCAAAATTATCGGTACCGGCAGCTACTTGCCGGAGAAGCGCGTCACCAACCAGGATTTGACCGAACAGCTCGCCGCCAAGGGCATCGAGACCTCGGATGAATGGATTGTGTCGCGCAGCGGCATTTCGGCGCGCCATTACGCGGCGCCGTCGCAAAACTCCTCGGACCTGGGCGTGGAAGCGGCCAAAAAGGCCCTGGAAATGGCTGGCCTGAGCGGCAACGACCTGGACCTGATCATCGTTGCCAGCTCGACCCCCGATTTCTTCGGCAGCTTCCCCAGCACCGCCTGCATCGTGCAAAACAAGCTGGGCATCACGAACAACTGCGCCGCCGTCGACGTGCAAGCCGTCTGCAGCGGTTTCGTGTATGCGGTGGCCACGGCCGACAGCTTCATCCAGTCGGGCATGCATAAAAACGTGCTGGTGATCGGCGCCGAAGTGTTTTCGCGCATTCTCAATTTCGACGACCGCGGCACTTGCGTGCTGTTCGGCGACGGCGCCGGCGCCATCGTCATGACGGCGTCAAAAGAGCCGGGCATCCTGGCCACCAAGCTGCACGCGGATGGCCGCCACTCGAACATCCTCAGCGTTCCCGGCAGCCTGGCTGGCGGCGCGCTGGACGGCAGCGCCTTCCTCTACATGGATGGCCCAGCCGTGTTCAAGCTGGCCGTGTCCGTGCTGGAGAAAGTTGCGCACGAAGCCCTGGAGCACGCCAACATGACGTCGGACCAGATCGACTGGCTGATCCCGCACCAGGCGAACATTCGCATCATGAACAGTACGGCCAAGAAACTCGGCTTGCCTTTGGCAAAGATGGTGGTCACCGTCGACCAGCATGGCAACACCTCGGCCGCCTCGATCCCGCTGGCGCTCGACATCGCCGTGCGCGATGGCCGCGTCAAGAAGGGCGACAACGTCATGATGGAAGGCGTGGGCGGCGGCTTTACCTGGGGCGCTGTGCTGGCAAAGATGTGATGGCCGAAGGCTGATTTCGGGGTCCGACCGTCGGGTCGTACCCCAGCAGTTGCATTTGGTTCTCTGAATAAATAGTAAAAAAACGGAGTTGACATGACACAATTTGCATTTGTTTTCCCAGGCCAAGGCTCGCAAGCGATTGCGATGCTCGACGGTTTCGCCGGCAACCCTGTGGTTGCGCAGACCGTCGCCGAAGCGTCGAACGCCCTGCAATTCGACCTGGGCAAGCTGATCGCCGAAGGTCCGAAGGAAGAGCTGGATCTGACCACCAACACGCAACCGGTGATGCTGACGGCGGCCGTGGCCTTTTATCGCGCCTGGCTGGCGGCTGGCGGCCCCGTGCCGACGGTCGTGGCCGGTCACAGTCTCGGTGAATATTCGGCGCTGGTCGCCGCTGGCGTCATCTCGTTCAAGGACGCCGTGCCGCTCGTGCGTTTCCGCGCGCAAGCGATGCAGGAAGCCGTGCCCGTGGGGCAGGGCACGATGGCTGTCGTGCTGGGCCTGTCGGACGACGACGTGCGCGCCGCCTGTGCGGAAGCGGCGGCGGAAAATCCGGCCCTGGTGGTCGAGCCCGTCAATTTCAATGCGCCAGCGCAAGTCGTCATCGCTGGCCATACGGCGGCCGTCGAGCGCGCCTGCGAACTGGCCAAGGCCAAGGGAGCCAAGCGCGCCATGAAGCTGCCCGTCTCCGCGCCATTCCACTCGTCGCTGCTGAAGCCGGCATCGGACCGCTTGCGCGAGTATATGGCCGGCTTGACGTTCTCGGCGCCGCAAATCGCCCTGATCAACAACGTCGACGTGGCCATCGTCAACGACGTGGCCGGCATCAAGGATGCGCTCGTGCGCCAGGCGGCCAGCCCCGTGCGCTGGGTCGAAACCATGCAAAAAGTGGCGGCCGACGGCATCACGCAAGTGATCGAATGCGGTCCGGGCAAGGTCCTGATGGGCCTGGCCAAGCGCATCGATCCGGTACTGGTGGGCGACGCTATCGTCGACCAGGCATCGCTGGAACGCATTTTGACGCAGCTCAAGTAAACAGCAGACGGCAGTGTAGCTGTGGCTGCCGTCAGCCATCTTTAAGGATACTCATGAATTTAGCAAATCAAGTCGTGCTGGTCACGGGCGCTTCGCGCGGCATCGGCCGCGCCATCGCCACCGAACTGGGCAAGCAGGGTGCCACCGTGGTTGGCACCGCCACCTCGGAAAGCGGCGCGCAAGCGATCACCGATTACCTGGCCGCCGAAGGCGTGGCGGGCAAGGGGCTGGTACTGAACGTGACCGATGCGGCGCGCTGCGCGGCCGTCGTCGACGAAGTGCAGAAAACCTACGGCAGCCTGTCGATCCTGGTCAACAATGCGGGCATCACGCAAGACCAGCTGGCCATGCGCATGAAGGATGAAGAGTGGGACAGCGTTATCTCGACGAACCTGTCGGCCGTCGGCCGTTTGTCGCGGGCGGTACTGCGCGGCATGATGAAAGCCAAAACTGGGCGTATCATTAATATCACGTCGGTGGTGGCGTCGTCGGGCAATCCGGGGCAAATGAATTACGCGGCGGCCAAGGCTGGCGTGGAAGGCATGAGCCGCGCCCTGGCGCGCGAAATCGGCAGCCGCAACATTACCGTGAACTGCATCGCGCCGGGCTTCATCGATACCGACATGACCAAGGCCCTGAGCGAAGAGCAGCACGCGGCACTGTTGACGCAAATTCCCCTGTCCCGCCTGGGCAAACCGGAAGACGTGGCGGCGGCGGTGGCCTTTCTGGCTTCGCCGCAAGCGGCATATATCACGGGCACGACCCTGCACGTGAACGGTGGAATGTACATGAATTGATGTGAAAGCTAGACAGGGCGGGCGTTTGTGGCATGATTCAACGGCCGTTTTTGTCTATAATCGCATCTTTTAGCAGCAGCTTCGGTCGAATTAGCAGCAGACACCGAAATTAGTATTCGGACGCGCAAACCTGATAAAATGCGCGCACTTTCCGTAACACACACTTTGGAGCCATAACATGTCGGATATCGAACAACGCGTTAAGAAAATCGTCGCTGAGCAACTGGGCGTTGCAGAAGCAGACATCAAAATCGAATCCTCCTTCGTCGACGATCTCGGCGCCGATTCCCTGGACACCGTGGAACTGGTCATGGCCCTGGAAGACGAATTCGAAATGGAAATTCCTGACGAACAAGCTGAAAAAATCACCACCGTGCAACAGGCGATCGACTACGCCACCGCACACGTCAAGGCCTAAGCCTGTCTGACCGACTTCAGGAGAATCGCTTGAGCCGTTCTAAAAACCGTCGTGTTGTTGTCACCGGCCTGGGCTGCGTTTCACCTGTCGGCAATACTATTGCCGAGGCGTGGGGCGCAATCGTTGAAGGTAAATCCGGCATTGCCACGATTACCAAGTTTGATGCACAGCCATTCACCACGCATTTTGCCGGTGAAGTCAAAGGTTTCAATATCGAAGAGTACATCTCCGGTAAGGAAGCCCGCCATATGGATACCTTTATCCATTACGGCATGGCTGCGGGCATCCAGGCGATCCAGGACTCCGGTCTGGAAGTCACCGAAGAAAACGCCGAGCGCATCGGCGTGATCATCGGTTCCGGTATCGGTGGCTTGCCGCTGATCGAAGACACCAAGTCCGAGTACGAAAAGCGCGGTCCGCGCCGTATCTCGCCATTTTTCGTGCCTGCCTCGATCATTAACATGATCTCTGGCAACCTTTCGATCAAATATGGTCTGAAGGGCCCGAACCTGGCGATCGTTACGGCGTGTACCACCGGTCTGCACAGCATCGGTGCCGCAGCGCGCATGATCGAGTACGGCGATGCCGACGTCATGATCGCCGGCGGTGCTGAATCGACCGTGTCGCCACTGGGCCTGGGCGGTTTCGCTTCGGCGCGTGCCTTGTCGACCCGCAACGACGATCCGGCAACGGCATCGCGTCCGTGGGATACCGACCGCGACGGCTTCGTGCTGGGCGAGGGTGCTGGCGTCATGGTGCTGGAAGAGTACGAGCACGCGGTGGCCCGTGGTGCCAAGATCTATGCCGAAGTGCATGGTTTCGGGATGAGCGCAGATGCTTATCACATGACCTCGCCGCTGGAAGATGGTAGCGGCGGCAGCAAATCGGTGATCGCGGCCCTCGACAACGCAGGCTTGAACCCGGATCAGATTCAATACCTGAACGCGCACGGCACGTCCACCCCGCAAGGCGACGTGGCGGAAGTGATGGGCATCAAGCGCACCTTCGGTGATCACGCCAAGCATATTGTCGTCAACTCGACCAAGTCGATGACGGGCCATTTGCTGGGCGGCGCGGGCGGTCTGGAAGCGGTATTTACGGTCCTGGCATTGCACCATCAGGTGTCGCCACCGACCATCAATATCTTCAACCAGGATCCGGCGTGCGATCTCGATTTCTGTGCCAACACGGCGCGTGATATGAAGATCGACTATGCAGTGAAGAATTCGTTCGGCTTCGGCGGAACGAATGGCACGCTGATTTTCGGTAAAGCGAAATAAGCAGGAACTTTCAAGCGCTCGCTACGGTCAAATCGTAGTGAGCGCTGATTCGGCGCCAACGTTCGTTGGCGCCTGAATTTGCCCGGCATGGTGCCGGCGCGCCTTTTTTTTCCCATGAAGTATGTCGATCGCGGTAGCGGCTGTCATTCGCACGCCTGTCTGCTTGCGCCTGTTGCAAGCGGTGCTAGGGCTGTGCGCCTTGCTGGCTGCCTGGCCCTTGAGTGGTGTCTGGCACAGTCTGCCCGTGCCCGGCCAACTGGTGGGCGGCTATGCGCTGGGCTTGTTTGCAGCCTTGCTGAGTGCGGCTGGCGGCGTGTTTTTGCTGGCCTTGCTGCGCTGGCGCAGAAAGCCGCAGGCGCTTGATATTTCGCCGGTTGGCCAGTTGCGGCTGGCGGTATATCTGGAGCATGGCGATGTGCCTGGAAGCGGTGTTGCCGGGGTGGCGGAGCCGGCTGAGGCTGCGCCGGGGCTGCGCCTGTTGCCGGGCTCGACCTTGTGGCCGTCGCTGCTGGTGCTGTGCCTGGCGGATGCCGCCGGGCGGCGCACTAATGTGCTGGTGCAGCGCGGCGGCAGTTGCGCCGCCTTCCGCCCGCTGGCCGTGGCTTGCCGGGCTATCGCGGCGCGGAACAGGGAAGAATAAAAGTGGGGCGAACACTGAACTTCTTGCAGCGGGCCAACTCTATATCCATACAGGCGCCCACGCTGCATGACTACAGGGACATTGGGCGTGAGGACAGAGCGCGAGTATGATCAGTTACTGGTCGAGCGGGTGCAGGCTGGCGACAAACGGGCATTCGATGTGCTGGTATCGAAATATCAGCGCCGCTTGATGCGTCTTGTGTCGCGGCTGGTGCATGACCCGGCGGAGGCCGAAGATGTGGTGCAGGAAACCTTTATCAAGGCATACCGGGCGCTGCGCCATTTTCGCGGCGAGGCCGCCTTTTATACCTGGCTGTATCGCATCGGCATCAATACGGCCAAGAATTATCTCGTCACGCAGGGGCGGCGTGCCGCCACATCCAGCGATGCCGACGCCGAACAGGCGGAGTCCTTCGATGATGGCAATAAATTGCGAGACAACAATACGCCCGAATCGGTGCTGGCCAGCAAGCAGATCGCGGCCACCGTCAATGCGGCAATGGATGTGCTGCCCATCGAGTTGCGCACGGCCATCGTGCTGCGCGAAATCGAGGGCCTGAGCTATGAAGAGATATCGGAAATCATGGCGTGCCCCATCGGCACCGTGCGCAGCAGGATTTTTCGCGCGCGCGAAGTGATCGCGGAGAAATTGAAACCGTTGTTGGACATGCCGATTGACAAGCGCTGGTAATCTGGGGAGTATGAGGCTGGCATGGCTGCGTCCGGTTTCCGCACCGATCTTTTTGAAATGGCAGGATCCATCATGGATACGCACACACGATTGCACGAGACTATTTCCGCCCTGGCCGATGGCGAGTTGGCGGCGAGCGAACTCGAACTGGCTTTTGCCGCCCTCGATACGCCATCGGGGCGGCAGGCCTGGGACGCCTATCGCCATATCGGTGACGTGCTGCGCTCGGAGCAGTACGGCCATGCACTGAGCGCCCACTTCGATGCGCGCCTGGCCAGCCGTCTGGCCGCGGAGCCGTCGCCTGAGGGGCTGGCTGCCCATGCTGAGCCGCTACCACCGCTGCCTGCTGCCATCGTGCCGGGCGCGGCCGAACCGCTGGAGGCAGGGCCGCTGGCGCAGCGCTAAGTAACCCCCAATAAATTATTATGATTTCTGACTTCCATAACCGGCGCTCTGCGGCGTTGCCCGCTGCTAGCAGTGCTCGCACTGCGTCGCAACGGGCGCCTTGCATAGCATCCGGTTCTGTTCGTCATAAATTCACAATAATTTCCTGAGGATTACTTAGCTGTCGCGTTTTCCATCTTATGCCTGGCTTAACGTTCCCGTCGCCCCCTTGACACTGGCCTTCGGTACGATTGACACTGTGCGCAGGCAATATCTTGCTTTTGCGATATATTGTTGCTGCCATGCGCGTTGTCAGGTGGGTTTGCCCCTGGATTGCCGTCATGATGGCCAATCATGCGCGCAGGCAATCGCCTGATTCGCGTTTTGATCCGTTTATATATTCGAAAAGATCCTTTCCATGAAAAAAACCATGTGTGCCGCCAGCAAGTCGTTTTCAGTGAAGACGCTTTCCGCCTTATTGTTCGGTACGGCTGGCGTCTTCCTTGCTCCCACCATGCTGGGCCTGGCGCCACAGGCGCAGGCCGCCGTGCCCGCCATAAAACTGCCTGATTTCTCGGACCTGGTCGACGCCGTCGGCCCGGCCGTGGTGAATATCCGCACCACCGAGCGCTTGAAGATGGGCGCCGCCGGGGCTGGCGCGGGCGGCCAGGATGAGCAGGAAATGCAGGAATTCCTGCGCCGCTTCTTTGGCGGCGCCATGCCGACGCCGCGCCAGCAGGCGCCACGCGGCGGCCGCCGCGCCGTACCGCAGGAGCAGGAAGTGCAGCGCGGCGTCGGTTCCGGCTTCATCATTTCGGCCGATGGCTACGTGCTGAGCAATGCCCACGTGGTCGACGGCGCCGACGAGGTGTACGTGACCTTGACGGACAAGCGCGAATTCAAGGCCAAGGTGATCGGCTTTGACGCCCGCACCGACGTGGCCCTGCTGAAAATCGAGGGTGCCAACTTGCCGCGTCTGACCATCGGCGACTCGGACAAGATCCGCGTGGGCGAATGGGTCATCGCCATCGGCTCGCCGTTCAACCTGGAAAACACGGTGACGGCCGGCATCATTTCCGCCAAGTCGCGCGACACGGGCGACTACTTGCCGCTGATCCAGAGCGATGTGGCCGTCAATCCTGGCAACTCCGGTGGTCCCTTGATCAATATGCGCGGCGAGGTGATCGGCATCAATTCGCAGATCGCCACCTTGTCCGGCGCCTACAATGGCATTTCGTTTGCCGTGCCCATCGATGAAGCCATGCGCGTGGGCGAGCAGCTGAAAAAGACGGGCAAGGTCGTGCGCGGACGCATCGGCGTGCAGATCGGCGAAGTGAGCAAGGACGTGGCGGAATCGCTGGGCTTGCCGAACGCCAAGGGCGCGCAAGTATCGATGGTGGAGCCGGGCGGCCCGGCCGACAAGGCGGGCATCAAGCCAGGCGACATCATCCTGAAATTCAACGGCGCCCAGATCGAGCGTTCATCCGACCTGCCGCGCCTGGTTGGCGGCGCCGCCGTCAACGGCAAATCCACGATCACCGTCTGGCGCAAGGGTGCGCAGCAGGATGTTCCCGTCACCGTCGTCGAGCTCGAAAGCGAGAAAACGGCGAAAAAGGGCGCCAAGGCGCCGGAAACGCAAGCCGTCAATGCGCTGGGGCTGAAGGTCAGCGACGTGCCGGCCGCCAAGAAGCTGGAATTGAAGATCGACGCGGGCGTGCTGGTCGACGATGCCGATGGCGTGGCGGCCCAGGCCGGCCTGCAGCCTGGCGACGTGATCTTGCAGTTGAACAATGTTGCCGTGAAAGACGCCAAGCAGTTCAACGCCCTGGTCGCCAAGCTCGATCCGAAGAAGACGTCGGCCGTACTGGTGCGCCGTGGCGACGTGGCGCAATTCGTTTCGCTGCGTCCGTCGGCCAAGTAAGTCTCTGATTCACCTGCATCCCGGCTCCAGTCGGGATGCCTTTTCCTTTTCTTCATGCACTTCACCCTCTATTCCCGCAGTTATTGCCACCTTTGCCAGGACATGCTCGACGCCTTGCTCCTGCTGCAGCCGCCCGGAAAACCGTTCACGGTGGACGTGATCGACATCGATGCGTCGCCCGACGCCTCGCTGCTGGCCCGTTTCGATGAGCTGGTGCCGGTGCTGTTTGGCGATCTGGCGCAGCCCGAGCTGTGCCATTATTTCCTCGATGAGGCGGCCGTGCGGCGCTGCCTGGCGTAGCTTGAATGGCAATATTGACACTGCATTGCACCATTCTGGTGCCGAAAACCGCCGAAAATCTCGGCTTGCCCCCGTGCCGGCCTCATAAGACGGGCTTTCTACTCTGAAATCCGGTAAAATGGGGAGGTCGAAAAAGCTACTGTCCGAGGCAGCAGCTTCTGTCGCTTCAAAAGCGCTCGCCTGGGCATGCAGATGTCCTGCCCGGAGCGCTTTTTTTCATCATGAGTGGGGCGCCCGGTTTTGGCCCTGTTTGGCCCGAGCATGATCCCCATGATTCCTGTTAAAGCAGTGTCGTCAACTTCGCACTTATATTAGTTAATGAACAACATACGCAACTTCTCCATCATCGCCCATATTGACCACGGTAAATCGACCCTGGCTGACCGCATCATTCAATTGTGCGGCGGCTTGTCCGACCGCGAGATGGAGGCGCAGGTGCTCGATTCGATGGATCTGGAGCGCGAGCGCGGCATTACCATCAAGGCGCAAACGGCGGCCTTGCACTACAAGGCGCGCGATGGCCAGATCTACAACCTGAACCTGATCGATACGCCAGGCCACGTCGACTTCAGCTATGAAGTGTCGCGCTCGCTGTCGGCGTGCGAAGGCGCGCTGCTGGTCGTTGACGCGTCGCAAGGCGTGGAAGCGCAAACAGTGGCCAACTGCTACACGGCGCTGGACCTGGGCGTGGAAGTGGTGCCCGTCCTGAACAAGATCGACTTGCCGAACGCGGACCCGCCGAACGCCATTGCCGAGATCGAAGACGTGATCGGCATCGACGCGGCCGACGCCGTGCATTGCTCGGCCAAGACGGGCTTCGGCGTGCTGGACGTGCTCGAACAACTGATCGTCAAGGTACCGCCACCGAAGGGCGACCCGGACGCGCCGCTGCAGGCGCTGATCGTCGACTCCTGGTATGACGCCTATGTGGGCGTGGTCATGCTGGTGCGCGTGGTCAACGGCACCCTGAAACCGAAAGACAAGATCCGCCTGATGGCCACCGATTCGGTGCAGCTGGTGGAAGACATCGGCGTGTTTTCGCCACGTTCGCAATCCTTGCCGCAATTGTCGGCAGGCCAGGTGGGTTTCATCATCGCCGGCATCAAGGAATTGAAAGCGGCGAAAGTGGGCGACACTGTCACCCTGGTCAGCCGTCCTGCCGCCGCGCCATTGCCTGGCTTCAAGGAAGTGCAGCCGCAAGTGTTCGCCGGCCTGTTCCCTGTGGAAGCGAACCAGTACGACGCGCTGCGCGACTCGCTGGAAAAGCTGAAACTGAACGACGCGGCCCTGATGTACGAGCCGGAAGTGTCGCAGGCGCTGGGCTTCGGCTTCCGCTGCGGTTTCCTGGGTTTGCTGCACATGGAAATCGTGCAGGAGCGCCTCGAGCGCGAATTCGATATGGATCTGATCACGACGGCGCCGACCGTGGTGTACGAAGTGATCCAGCGCGACGGCACCATGATCAACGTCGACAATCCATCGAAGATGCCCGATCCGTCGCGCATCGAGGAAGTGCGCGAGCCTATCGTCACGGTCAATCTGTACATGCCGCAGGAATACGTCGGCTCCGTGATTACCTTGTGTATCGGCAAGCGCGGCATCCAGATGGACATGAGCTACCACGGCCGCCAGGTCAAGCTCGTGTATGAAATGCCGATGGCCGAGATCGTGCTGGACTTCTTCGACCGATTGAAATCGACGTCGCGCGGCTATGCCTCGATGGATTACGAGTTCAAGGAATACCGCGCGGCCGACGTGGTCAAGGTCGACATGCTGATCAACAGCGAAAAAGTCGATGCGCTGGCCATCATCGTCCACCGTTCGAACAGCCAGTACCGTGGCCGCCAGGTGGCCGCCAAGATGCGCGAACTGATCCCGCGCCAGATGTTCGACGTGGCGATTCAGGCGACCATCGGCGCCAACATCATTTCGCGCGAGAACGTGAAAGCCTTGCGCAAGAACGTGCTGGCCAAGTGCTATGGCGGCGACATCAGCCGCAAGAAAAAATTGCTGGAAAAACAAAAAGCGGGTAAGAAGCGCATGAAGCAAGTGGGTTCCGTGGAGATTCCGCAAGAGGCATTCCTGGCAATTTTACAAGTGGATGGTTAATCAATGAGCCTGCAAGTGATTTTAGGAAATTTCGCTTTAATCCTGTTCGTGCTGATGGTGTTGACGGGCCTGGTCTGGTGCCTGGATGTGTTTTATCTGTCCAAGCAGCGCCGCAAGGCGGCCGACCGCGCCCTGGCTGAATTCGATGCGCGCCAGTCCAAGCTGGCCGCCGAGGGCATCAAGTCCGATGCGGGCGGCAGCCGCGCCAGCATCGAGGCGGCCCTGTTGCGCCAGCCGACCTGGGTCGAGTATTCGGGCAGTTTCTTCCCCGTCATCGCTCTCGTGTTCTGCCTGCGCTCGTTCCTGTACGAGCCGTTCAAGATCCCGTCGAGCTCGATGGTGCCGACCTTGCTGGTTGGCGATCTGATCCTGGTGAACAAGTTTACCTATGGCATTCGTCTGCCTATCGTCAACAAGCGCATCATTGAAGTCAATGATCCGCAGCGCGGCGACGTGATGGTGTTCAAGTACCCGAAAGATATGTCGCAAGACTATATCAAGCGCGTGATCGGTGTGCCCGGTGATAAAATCACCTATGAAAACAAGCGCTTGACGGTCAACGGCAAGGAAGTGGCGTACACGCCGCTGGACGACTACCTGGACGATGAAAGCACGGTCTACCACAAGCAGCTGGAAGAAAACCTGACGGGCGTGAGCCACCGCATCCTTAACGACGAGCCTGCTCCTACGTTGAACTTGCGCGAAGTAAAGGATTTCCCGCACAAGGAGGCGTGCAACTACAACGAAGACGGTTTTACGTGTGTAGTGCCACAAGGCAATTACTTCATGATGGGCGACAACCGCGACAATAGTGCGGACAGCCGCTACTGGGGCTTCGTGCCGAACGAGAATATCGTCGGCAAGGCTTTCCTGGTGTGGATGAACTTCAGCAATCCGAAAAGAGTGGGTGGCATACACTAAGCCGCCCGCATGGCTGCCGCGCCAATTCCCCGCGCGGCGGCCAGCCGAATTACTCAGATGACACAGAAACAACAATGAATCTTCAGTTATTGCAAACCCGTTTAGGCTATACGTTCCAGGATGCTGGCCTGTTGCAGCAAGCCTTGACGCATCGTAGCCACAGCAGTTTGCATAACGAGCGGCTGGAATTTCTCGGCGACTCCATCCTCAACTGCGTGGTCGCGTCCATCCTGTACGAACGCTTCAAGTCCATCGACGAGGGCGATTTGTCGCGCCTGCGCGCCAATCTGGTGAAACAGCAGTCGCTGTATGAAATCGCGCAAAAGCTGGAATTGTCGCAATTTTTGCGCCTGGGCGAAGGCGAACTGAAATCGGGCGGTTTCCGCCGTCCATCGATCCTTGCCGACACCCTGGAAGCCTTGCTGGGCGCGATTTTCCTCGACACGGGTTTTGACGCCGCCAGCACGGTGATCCGCGCCTTCTACATCCCCATCCTCGACTCGGTCGACCCGCAAACCCTGGGCAAGGATGCCAAGACCCTGCTGCAGGAGTTTTTGCAAAGCAAGAAAATTTCGCTGCCACAGTACAACGTGGTGGCCACCCACGGCGCCGCCCACAGCCAGGAATTCGAGATCGAATGCCTGGTGCCGAAATTGAACATCCAGGTCTACGGTCGTGGCGGAAGCCGCCGCGCCGGTGAGCAAGCCGCCGCCAAACTGGCGCTGGACGTGGCCGAGCAGGCGTTGTTGAAGTCGCCTGCCGCCAGCCGCAAGCCGAAACCGCGCGCCGCCCAGCTCAAGCTGGCCGGCATTGCCACCATCCAGAGCGACGACGCGCAAGCCCCGGCTGCCCCGGCGATCGCCGCTCACACTAAACAGAATCGACACTAGCATGACAGCCACCAAAATGCCCGACAACTTCCGCTGCGGCTATATCGCCATCGTGGGCCGCCCGAACGTGGGCAAATCGACCCTGATGAACGTGCTGATCGGCGCGAAGGTCAGCATCACTTCGCGCAAGGCGCAAACCACGCGCCACCGCATCACGGGCATCCAGACGGTGCCGGACGCGCAATTCATCTACGTCGACACGCCTGGCTTCCAGACGCGCCACTCGAACGCGCTGAACAAGACGCTAAACAAGACCGTGACGAACACCCTGATTTCCTCGGACGTGATTTTGTATGTGATCGAGGCGGGCACGTTCGGCCCGGCCGACCAGCAAGTGATGGATCTGCTGCCGAAGGAAGTGCCATGCATCCTCGTCATCAACAAATCCGACCGTGTGAAAGACAAGGCCGTGCTGCTGCCGTTCGCGCAAAAGATCGCCGCCATGCGCGACTTCGCCGCCATCGTGCCCGTCTCCGCCAAGCTGCATTTCCAGCTGGAAGGCTTGCAGAACGAAATCAAGCGCTTCTTGCCGGAAAACCAGCCGATCTTCGGACCGGACGACATCACCGACCGCAGCGAAAAATTCCTCGCCTCGGAAATCGTGCGCGAAAAACTGTTCCGCTTTGTCGGCGACGAACTGCCGTATACGAGCACCGTGCTGATCGAGAAATTCGAGCAGGAAGGCGATCTGCGCCGCGTGTTTGCCGCCATCCTGGTCGAGCGCGATACTCATAAATCCATGATCATCGGTAACAAGGGCGCACGCCTGAAGGAAGTCTCCACCCAGGCCCGCCTGGATATGGAGAAGCTGTTCGGCGGCCCCGTGTACCTGGAAATCTGGGTCAAGGTCAAGTCGGGCTGGGCCGACAACGAGGCGGGCTTGCGCGCCTACGGCTACGAGTAATCCGCAACCCGGGGGCGACGCCACACGCATGAGCACCACCACGCCAGCGCTGCACCATCCTGCGCCAGCCTCTATCGTTGTCCCCGCGCCGGCGGCCATTGCGCCGCCGGCCGCAACTCCCGCATCCGCCGCGCCCCGGCGCAGCCGTCCGCCCGCGCGCGACGGCAAGGTCACGGGCCAGCCAGCCTTCGTGCTGCACAGCTATCCGCATAAAGAAACCAGCCTCATCGTCGACGTGTTTACACGCGAGTACGGCCGCATCGCGCTCGTCGCCAAGGGCGCCAAGCGGCCCCATTCACAGTTGCGCGGCGTGCTGCAGACCTTCCAGCCCCTGCAGGCCGGCTGGACGGGCAAATCCGAACTGCGCATCCTGACGGGCGCCGAGTGGGTGGGTGGCATGTTGCCGCTCGAAAAGACCGCCTTGCTGTGCGGCTTTTATCTGAACGAGTTGCTGGTGAAATTGCTGGCGCGCGACGATCCGCATCCCGTCCTGTTCGACCACTACGTTGCCACCTTGAATCAACTGGCGCACAATGAGCCGCCGCCCATCGTGCTGCGCAAGTTCGAGCGCGCCTTGCTCAAGGAAACGGGCGTGGCGGCGGACTTGACGCGCTGCACGGGCACGCGCCAGGCAGTCGAGGCGGGGCAGGTGTACGTGGTCGACCCGGAACGCGGGCCGCGCCCGGCGCGCGCCAGCGATGCCTGGCCGAAGATCACGGGCAAGACCCTGCTCGACATGGAGCGCGAAGACTATCTTGACGTGGCCACGCAGGCGCAAAGCAAGCTGCTGATGCGCTTTTTGCTGGCCCATCAACTGGGCGGCGCCACCTTGAATACGCGCCAGATACTGATCGATTTAATGCAGCTGTAGCGGCGGTTTGCCGCACGACAGCACTTTATGGATACCATCACTATGAGCTTTTTGCAGCCTTCCGGCCCCGTCATCGACCTGGGCGTCAATATCGACCACGTGGCCACCTTGCGCAATGCGCGCGGCACCGCGTATCCGGACCCGGTCCGCGCGGCCCTGCTGGCCGAGCAGGCCGGCGCCGACGGCATCACCCTGCATCTGCGCGAAGACCGCCGCCACATCAAGGATGCGGACGTCATCGCCATCGCACCGCAGTTGCTCACGCGCATGAACCTGGAAGCAGCCGTCACGGCCGAGATGATCGATTTTGCCTGCCGCATCAAGCCGGCGGACGTCTGCCTGGTGCCGGAAAAGCGCACGGAAGTGACGACCGAAGGGGGCCTGGACGTGGTGCGCTACTTCAAGGAAGTGCAGGCGGCGGTGAAACAATTGCAAGGCGAGGGCATCCGCGTGAGCCTGTTCATCGATGCGGACGAGCAGCAGATCGCCGCCGCCGCCGAGCTCGGCGCGCCCGTGATCGAGCTGCACACGGGCCGCTATGCGGACACCAAGGGCGCCGAGCAGCTGGCGGAGCTGGAGCGCATCAAGGCGGGCGTGCTGTTCGGTGTGGGCCGCGGCTTGAAGGTCAATGCGGGCCACGGCTTGCATTACACCAATGTGCAGGCCATCGCCGCCATTCCCGATATTGCTGAATTGAACATCGGCCACGCCATCGTCGCGCACGCCGTGTTTGTCGGCTGGGAAAACGCCGTGCGCGAAATGAAGGCCATCATGGTGGCTACGCGCCTCGGGCACAGGGCCTGATAACAGATAGCAAGGAGGCAGCATGATCTACGGCATCGGCACCGATATCTGCAAGATACCCCGCATCGAGGCGGCGTTGGCGCTTCATGGCGAGCGTTTCGCCAAAAAAATACTGGGGCCGCAGGAGCTGGAAAAATTCCGCGCCCGCAGCGCCAGGAATGCCGTGCGCGGCGTGCGCTTCCTCGCCACGCGCTTCGCGGCAAAAGAGGCGTTTTCCAAGGCCATCGGCCTGGGCTTGCGCATGCCGATGACCTGGCCCGCCGCGCAGATGCTGAACCACCCCAGCGGCAAGCCGATGATCGTCTGCAGCGGCGTGCTGGCCGAGTTCATGGAAAAGCACAGGCTGAGCGCGCAAGTGACCATCAGCGATGAAGAAGAATATGCGGTCGCGTTCGTGATCGTGGAGCAAGCAGTGTAACAATGAGCCAGCAATGACCGAAGCAAGCCCCGAACCTTCCTTGGCGGAGACGCCGCCCGACCCGCGCGCGCAGGTGCTGGCCACGGTTGCCAAGCTGCCGAACCTGCCCGGCGTGTACCGCTATTTCGACGCCGCCGACAAGGTGCTGTACGTCGGCAAGGCGCGCGATCTGAAAAAGCGCGTCTCCAGCTACTTCCAGAAAAACCTGGCCAGCCCCCGCATCGCCATGATGGTCGAGCGCATCGCGCGCCTGGAAACCACCGTCACGCACAGCGAGGCGGAAGCCCTGATCCTGGAAAACAACCTGATCAAGGCGCTGCAACCGCGCTACAACATCCTGTTCCGCGACGACAAGTCGTATCCGTATCTGAAAATCACCAACGGCGATGCGCCGCGCATGGTGTATTACCGGGGCGCGGTGGACAAGAAAAACCAGTATTTCGGGCCGTTCCCCAGTTCCTGGGCCGTCAAGGAATCGATGCAGATACTGCAAAAGGTGTTTCTCATCCGCACCTGCGAAGACAGCGTCTACGCCAACCGCACGCGGCCCTGCCTGCTGCACCAGATCGGCCGCTGCAGCGCGCCGTGCGTGGATCTGATCAGCAAGGAAGACTATAAAAACGACGTGGAAAACGCGGCGCGCTTCCTGCGCGGGCGCCAGAGCGAAGTGATGGCGGACCTGGAAAAGAAGATGCATGCGTTTGCCGCCGAGCTGAAGTTCGAGCAGGCCGTGGTGGTGCGCAACCAGATCGCCTCGCTGTCGCGCGTGCTGCACCAGCAAAGCATGGAAACGACGGGCGACGCCGACGTCGACATCCTCGCCGTGCTGGTGCAGGGCGGGCGCGCCTGCGTCAATCTGGCCATGGTGCGCGGCGGACGCCACCTGGGCGACCGCGCCTACTTCCCCAGCCAGCTCAGCGATGCGGCGGCGATTGCCGAGGAAGCCATCGAGGTGGAAGTGCTGGCCGCCTTCCTGGCCCAGCACTACACGGAAAAATTCATCCCCGGCACCCTGATCCTGAATATCGAATTCGACCAGCCAGCCCTGATGGTGGCACTGATGGAGCAGTGCGGCCACCGCATCAACCTGATCTTCCAGCCGCAGGGGCAGCGCCGCCAGTGGCTGGAGATGGCGCAGAAGGGCGCCGAGATTTCGCTGGCGCGCTTGTTGTCCGAGCAGGGCTCGCAGCAGTCGCGCACGCGCGCGCTGGCCGAGGCGTTGCGCCTCGAAACGGAAGACCTCGACAGCCTGCGCGTCGAGTGTTTCGACATCAGCCACACGCAGGGCGAGGCGACGCAGGCCTCGTGCGTCGTGTTCCACCACCACGCCATGCAGAACGGCGAATACCGGCGCTACAACATCAACGACATCACCCCCGGCGACGATTACGCGGCCATGCGCCAGGTCCTCATGCGCCGTTATGAAAAGGTGGCGAATGGCGATGGCGTGATGCCCGATGTGGTCTTGATCGACGGCGGCAAGGGGCAGATCGAAATGGCGCGCCAGGTGTTTGCCGAGCTGGGGCTCGATATCAGCCTGATCGTCGGCGTGGCCAAGGGGGAAGGGCGCAAGGTGGGCCTGGAAACCCTGCTGTTCGTCGATGGGCGCGCGGCGCAGGAACTGGGCAAGGAATCGGCGGCCCTGATGCTGATCGCGCAGATTCGCGACGAGGCGCACCGCTTTGCGATTACCGGCATGCGCGCCAAGCGGGCCAAGACGCGCCAGACCTCGCGCCTGGAAGAAATCGAGGGTATCGGCGCCAAGCGCCGCCAGAAACTGCTGTCGCGCTTTGGCGGCTTGCGCGGCGTGGTCGACGCCAGTGTCGAGGACCTGATGTCGGTCGAGGGGATTTCCACGCAACTGGCGGAAGAAATCTACAAGCAGTTGCATTAATGAATAGGGCCTGGTCCGGTGCTGCGGCAACCGGACTAGGCTAATACCCCTGGGCCATGTAGACTAGTGGCGCTTGCTTCACGCTTTCTCATATTCAATTTACCCGTCGGCCGATTGCACCCTTATGCCTTTTAATATTCCCATCCTTTTGACCTGGCTGCGCGTGGCCCTGATACCGCTCGTCGTCGGCGTGTTTTATTTGCCGCCGTCGATGCTGCTGCATGGCGACCAGAACCTGGTTGCCACCCTGGTCTTCATCGTTGCGGCCGTGACCGACTGGTTCGATGGTTTCCTCGCGCGGCGCTGGAACCAGACCTCGGCCTTCGGCGCCTTCCTCGACCCCGTGGCCGACAAGCTGATGGTGGCGGGCGCCTTGCTGGTGCTGGTGCAGCTGGACCGCGTCAATGCCGTGCTGGCCTTCATCATCATCGGCCGTGAAATCACGATTTCCGCGCTGCGCGAATGGATGGCGCAGATCGGCGCATCGAAATCGGTGGCCGTCAGCTCGATCGGCAAGATCAAGACGGCCGCGCAAATGACGGCCATTCCCTTGCTGCTGTACCACGAAGTGATCTTTGGCGCGATCGATACCCACGTGTGGGGCGAGAAGCTGCTGTGGATCGCCTGCGTGCTGACGGTGTGGTCGATGTTCTATTACTTGCGCCTGGCATGGCCGCTCATTAAAGAAAAAGCGGGAAATTTGCACTAAGAATAGGCAGGCGGCTATTTTCGGCGGAATATTTTGCAAAAGACCAGATATTGCCCGTTGACAGCCCCTGTAATCCCTCTATAATGCTGGCCTGTTGTTGATGACGCGGGAGTAGCTCAGTTGGTAGAGCGCAACCTTGCCAAGGTTGAGGTCGAGAGTTCGAGACTCTTCTCCCGCTCCAGTTTTCTGGATCGTGTCATAGGTAAAAACAGCGTATGCAGTAAAAAGTAGTACTGGCGATGTAGTAGAGCTTCTGATACAATGTTGTCCACTGCGGGAGTAGCTCAGTTGGTAGAGCGCAACCTTGCCAAGGTTGAGGTCGAGAGTTCGAGACTCTTCTCCCGCTCCAGTGAATACTGGATCAGCAGTAAAGCAGCACTGGTAAACGGTAGTAAAAAGCAGTAAAATAGCGGTTCGTATGCGGGAGTAGCTCAGTTGGTAGAGCGCAACCTTGCCAAGGTTGAGGTCGAGAGTTCGAGACTCTTCTCCCGCTCCAGCGAAAGCTGAAGCAGTACAGCAAGATGGCAGTAGCAGAAAATAGAAGCTCCAATGCGGGAGTAGCTCAGTTGGTAGAGCGCAACCTTGCCAAGGTTGAGGTCGAGAGTTCGAGACTCTTCTCCCGCTCCAGAATTCTAAAGGGAAGCTAAGCTGGCTTCCTTTTTTTATCCGCCACCATGCGTGGCGCGATTAGGCGGTAACCAAGCTCCAATGCGGGAGTAGCTCAGTTGGTAGAGCGCAACCTTGCCAAGGTTGAGGTCGAGAGTTCGAGACTCTTCTCCCGCTCCAGTTTTCAAGGTGGGCCGCAAGGCGCACCCTAGCAGTTCCTCTGGCGAGGTAGCAAAGAGGTTATGCAGCGGCCTGCAAAGCCGTTTAGACGGGTTCGATTCCCGTCCTCGCCTCCAGATGAAAAAAAATAGCCCACTTTCGAGTGGGCTATTTTTTTGTCCGTGCATTTGCCTGGCTTTTGCTGCAAGCGTTTTCCCAGCGCCGTCTGGACGGCCTGACCACCGTCATCCATGATCGAATTTTGGCACAATATTTACGCCCACAAATTTGGTGGCGTTGTCGCTCGAACCGGGCGTCTCGGTCGCTCGCATCATGCTTGAGCTGGGCCAAGTCCGCGTGCGCATCGAAGGCCAGTCCGACGCGACCGCGCTGGCGCAGGTGCTCGATCGAGTGCTGCGATGACCGGCCGGCCGGAATCCACATCGTCAGGTGCCGCTTTTGGTCTGACATGAGTTCGGTATAGCCGTAGCAGACAGCGTCCTCGGCGAAGTCGGGCGGTACGAGGGGATATCTGCCTTTGTCTCCGGAAAATCAGACCGGGTGAAACTCTTGCCGCCGAAGTGAAGAATTACGCCACCCAACAGGCTGCACTGGGCTGTTTCTGCCTCATCGTGACAAATATGAACTTCGCACCCGGCATATCGAGCATAGTCTTTAGTGATCCTTGGTAGGACGTGGTGCGTCCCCATGAACTTGTCGCTGCATCAAAACTTTAGCCGCCGCGAGCGCATCGTTCACCTTTACCGCTACATCCGGAGTGACGCCCGTGCCCTCCCAGTTTGTATGGGTCATTGAGTTGATCGGGCGCTTGCTTGGGATAAAGATAGCAAAATGCTCGCTGAGACGATATGGCCGCGAAGCGTTGGCGCCACCCCAGGTGCGTTCCCCGATCACCTTGGCGCGTTTCAGCGCCTGCATTTGGTACGCGAATGATTCGGCGGCGGACTTCGTATCGGGGCCTGCCAAGATGAAGACCGGTTTCTTGCCCCCATAGCGTTTGCCGTCGAGCTTATCCTGCGTCCAATACTGCGTGGTGATACCGGTCGCACGTTCCCAGATGTCGTTGAGGCGGGTGCGCCCGTCAACAAGATAGCTGATCAGTAGCGCCACTGAGTCTTCCCCGCCACCGCCGTTGTTGCGCAGATCGATGATGAGGCCATCGGTGTTAGCGACTTTATTCATCGCTGCGGCGAACTTGTCGGATACGAGGAAAACCGGTCCGAATGAGGAAATCTCCAGGTAGCCGATATTGGGACTAAGGTGATCCACCTTTTCCACGCCAAGGTTTGATGCAAGAACCCTTTCAAGCACGGCAGGCGGCACTTGTTTTTCCCATTCCGCCCGCGTCTGTGGTGGCGGCATTGCATCATCGGGCGGCACCGGATGGGCACTGACATCGATGAACACATGCTTGTCGTGGATAACGCCATCAATGTCATCGAACAGCTGTTTGGCGAGTTGTTGACCGTCCGTGACCCTATCGTACTTGCCCTCGCGCTGATGCTGGCGCAAGACAAGCTCGACTTGTTTGGCTTTGTCTGGAAAAACGTAGTGGGCATTGAGCTTGGCAATCAGCGTATCGATGACCTCCAACCGGACTTCCCGATTGACCTCCACTGTCGGCGCCATCGGGGGTGTGGCTGCGATTGCCCCTGTCACGGTCAGCAATAACAAAGCCAGGGAGACTATCCATTTATTTTTCATTATTGTCCTTTTTTAATATATTTAAATGATTTACTGCGAACTGAACCAACAAATCCGCCGTCGTCACGCAGGCGGCCAATCGGCAGGGAGGCTTTAACATCCCTGCTACATCTGGCGGAACTGCTTGGCAAATCCCTCACTAACGGTCAAGCGCTCGGTCCGGCCTTTCAGGATGACCTCCAGCCCAGGGCCGCTGCGCACCCCGGATTCAATGCGCTCAATCCGGTCAATGGCTTGCAGATTGACGACGGCACTGCGGTGGATTTGCGTGAACAACTGCGGATCCAGTTGATCGAGCAGGGACTTGAGAGGCAAGCGAATCAGCGAATCGCCGTTGTCCGTCACCACCCGCGTGTACTTTTCGTTCGACTGGAAGTACAGCACTTCGCTCACCATCACCAGCCGCACCGAATTGCCGCTTGAGGCCTTGATCCACTTGAGGTACACCGGTACGCTCTCCTGTTCAAAGAGCTGTTCCCACACGGCCGGCGGCGGGCTTGCGGCCGTGCGCGACTTCAGGCGACGGATCGTCTGCAGCAGGCGTGAGGTCGTCACCGGCTTGACCAGATAGTCGGACGCGCCGGCATCGAAAGCGGCCAAGGCATAGTCCGCATACGCTGTA
Source organism: Janthinobacterium sp. NKUCC06_STL (assembly GCF_019345455.1). Taxonomy (NCBI): domain Bacteria; kingdom Pseudomonadati; phylum Pseudomonadota; class Betaproteobacteria; order Burkholderiales; family Oxalobacteraceae; genus Janthinobacterium; species Janthinobacterium sp. NKUCC06_STL. The sequence continues at coordinate 272,927 of NZ_JAHKQY010000001.1, read as the reverse complement.
ACGAACACTACCTGGCACGACTCGGGAATATGGCGCGCCACCTCCATGCCGTTCAGGCCGGGCATCTGTATGTCCAGGAATACGATGTCCGGTTTCAGCATGTCGATGCTTGCCACCGCGTCGATGCCGTTTTCGACCTGGCCGGCGATTTGCAGTTCGGGCCACAAGGCATGCAGCTGGTCCACCAGCTCCGCCCTTAGCAGAGGCTCGTCCTCGACGATCAGAGCGCTTGGCATCAGGCGTGGCTCCCGACAATAGGCACCGTCAACACTGCGCATACGCCTTGTCCGTCGCCTGGCTCCACAAAAAGGCTAGCCTTCCGCCCATATAGCAGCAGCAAGCGTTCTGTAATATTCGCCAATCCCGTTCCTTGCCCGGCTTGTTCGGTCAAGCCGACCCCGTCGTCGACAACAGACACGCTCAGCAGCCCGTCCGTGCTGTCGCTTTCTTGCCTTGCGCTGATGGTAATCAGGCCCGGTCGGCTGGCCCGCTCCAAACCGTGTTTGACGGCGTTCTCCACAAGCGAGATCAGCATCGCCGGCGGGAATGGCAGGCTGCGCAATTCCTCGGCCACTTCGACAGCGTAGCGCAGGCGCGTGCCCATGCGGATGCGCATCACCGCCAGGTAGTCGCTAACAAGATCCATTTCTCGTCCCAGGGTCGAGGACACCGAGCGCATATCGGGCATCGCGTTTTGCAGGTAGCCGACCAGATGGTCGAGCATCTCTTGCGCGGCCATCTGGTCGGTGCGGATCAGATACTTGAGATTTGCCAGGGTATTGAACAGGAAGTGCGGCTCTACCTGGGCCTGCAAGGCTGAAAGGCGTGCCTGCAGAGAGGTGCGTTCCAGCTCGCGCTCACGCCGAGCCGCATTTAGCGCGCTTGTATGGCGCGCGAGGTGCTGTTGCAGTTGGGTAGACACCATCTCGGCAGTCTTTAGCGACTCACCCTGCTGGATCGCGAACCAGGCCAGGCCCGGTCGACAGCGCAGCTCAATGTGGCAGCTGGGGCCCAAATCGGACGATATTCTCACCTCGACATGGCGCCCCAGCGCCAACGGGCGCCAGCGACCCAGCACGATCCGGCCCTTGAATGGGTCGTGAAAAAACGCAGGCGGACCGAAGTAGCCAAGTGCCGTGCCGAGCGCCAGCCCTGACAGGGACTCGGTGCACAGGTCAAAGGTGGTGTAGGGATTGAACGGCGCATGGATGTGACGCGTAACCAAGGAAGCCATCGCTTCGACACTCAGCGCCTTGCCCTCTTCGCCCAGCCGCGCCAGAAAGCCGCGTGCGATCCCATTCGACATCAGCGCGAGCCAGACCATCACCGCCGCTACAACACCGCTGACAATGTACGGAGTCAGCTTGCGGGTCTCCATTTCGCCCGGCGCGGCCGGGGCGTGGTTCAGCCAGAGCGGCAGCAGCGCGATCGCCAGCGACAGGAACAAGAGTGAACCGGCGTTTAAGCGCAGCGCCGACTGCAGCAAGTAGCGGCGCACAAGGTGGCGGTCGTGCTTGACTTCCGATACGGGAGGCGCGTTGAATGGCAAAAATGGGGGAGATCTCATCAAATTCCTTGTGTTTAACTCGCCCGCCATTCTAGCGGCACGGATGCCCGTGTCTTCTCCCATGCGACGAATGCCTGCAAATCGCGGAGGAAGCCGGCGCTGGCGGGATGGACGCCGACTGGCCGTACCGGTCAGCGAATAGATGGCGGCGGCACGGTCAGCGTCCGCAAACGCATAGTTGTGGCGGCCAATAGCAACGCCACGCAGGGCACGCTCGGCGGCGGAGTTGTCGATGTCGATAGTGCCATCATCGCAGTAGCGTGTCAGTGCCGGCCATAGCTTGAGCGAGTACAGGATGGTTGCCGGGGTTCCAGGTCCACGCCCTCGCGTGCATGGATCACGCTCTGGCGGTAGAGCGGCAAGTGGTCGGCGAATTTCTCCACCAGGACATGTGCCAGCAAACCGGTGCAGGGCCGACGCTTACCTTTTGCCGGCTGCGCATCTTGTATAATGCCGGCAAGCTCAGCTGCGCCGCCTGGCGCCTTATGAAACTTCCCCTTTCCGCCATACCCATGTAGTCACTGACGACTTTCCTGCTCCGTTCGACCTCAGCGCAGCTTTTCTGTGACGCCCGCTGGCATGGCTGCGCCTGATGATTGCCCATCAGGCCGGCATTTTCCTGTTCCGACTTTGGATACGACTCGATGATCAACGCAACTTTTCGGGATGAGTGGTTCTCGAACATACAAAAAAACGTCCTGGCCGGCCTGACCACCTCGTTTGCCCTGGTGCCTGAATGCATCGCCTTCGCTCTGGTGGCGCAATTGAATCCCCTGATGGGCCTGTACGGCGCCTTCATCATTTGCGCCTTCACGGCCATCTTTGGCGGGCGCCCCGGCATGATTTCGGGCGCCGCCGGTTCCATGGCCGTCGTCATCGTGGCGCTGGTGGCCCAGCATGGCGTGCAGTACCTGCTGGCGACGGTGGTGCTGAGCGGCATCATCATGGCGCTGTTCGGCATCTTGCGCCTTGGAAAATTGATCCGCATGGTGCCCTATCCGGTGATGCTGGGCTTTGTGAATGGCCTGGCCATCGTCATCGCCATGGCCCAGCTGGAACATTTTCGGCAAGCCACGCCGCAAGGCGAAACCTGGCTGCAAGGCACGCCCTTGCTCGTGATGGCTGGGCTGGTGCTGCTCACCATGGCCATCGTGTACGTGCTGCCGCGCCTGACAAAAGCCTTGCCGCCCGCGCTGGTGGCCATCCTGGGAGTGGGCGTGCTCAGCCATTTCCTGCACCTGCCCACGCGCACCCTGGGCGACCTCGCGCATATCGCCGGCGGCTTGCCGGCCCTGCATTGGCCCGCCGTGCCGCTGGACATGGCCACCTTGCACATCATCTTCCCGTATGCGGCGCTGATGGCCATGGTGGGCTTGCTGGAAACTTTGCTTACTTTTAATCTCACCGATGAGATGACTGAAACGCGGGGCCAGCCTAACCGCGAATGCATCGCCCTGGGCGCGTCGAACGTCGTTTCTGGCCTGTTTGGCGGCATGGGCGGCTGCGCCATGATCGGGCAGACGATGATCAACCTGAGCTCGGGCGGGCGTTCGCGCCTGTCGGGCGTGACGGCCGGCGTGATGATTTTATTGTTCATCCTGTTTCTGTCGCCGCTGATCGAACGCATCCCGCTGGCCGCTCTGGTCGGCGTGATGTTCGTCGTTGCGCAACAGACGTTTGCCTGGGGTTCCTTGCGCGTGCTGGGCAAGGTGCCCTTGCACGATGCGCTGGTGATCGTCGCCGTGACGGTGATCACGGTGTTCACGGATCTGGCGCTGGCCGTGCTGTGCGGCATCGTCATCGCCGCCCTGAATTTTGCCTGGCAGCATGCACGCGACATGCGTGCCGATATCGATGACGCCAGCGCGGGCCTGCGCGTCTACCTGCCGCACGGCACCCTGTTTTTTGCTTCCACCACGCACTTCCTGGAACTGTTCCAGACAGCGGCCGACCCGGCCCGCGTCATCCTCGATTGCCGGCACCTGCACATGGCCGATCACTCGGCCATCGCCGCCATCGAATCCCTGTACGAACGCTATGACAAGGCCGGCAAGCACCTGCAAGTGACGCATCTGTCCGCCCGCAACCAGGCCTTGCTGCAGCGGGCCGGAGTTGATGTGGGCGTGGCGTAAAATAGGACATTGTTGAAAGTCTGTGGAGTGTGAATGCTGTCGAACGAACAAGAAAAATTACTGCAACAAAGCCAGGCGGATTTCGATGCCTACTATGACGCGCTGGGCGCCTCGCTGGTGAATTTCGTCGAGCGCCTGGGCATTCAGCCGGCGCACGAAGTGCTGACCAACGCGGCCGAATACCTGCCGTACATCGATGCTGCCATGCGCACCATCGTCATCCGCGACGAGAGCTGGCAGTGGGTGAAAACCATGCTGGGCTACTTTATCGGCGAATACTTCGTGCAGGGCCATGCGGGCTGCTGGTATGTGGAAACGCGGGCGGAATCGCCGCATTTTTGCCGCATCATGGTGGGCGGCTTCGAGCATGGCTTGCCGCTGGACGCGGCCATCGATCCGGAACAACTGGCGCTCGATTTCCTGGCGCAAGCGGTGCCGCGCGAGCTGGCCACCCTGGTTGCGGATGCGCAAGCGCGCCTGAGCTGAATGGCTGTCGATATGGATGCTCGATGAAATGGATACCCTGTCTGAGACTTGCGCGCTGGTGCATGCCAGCCATTGCCTTTCTGTTCGTCGCTGCGGCGCCGCCGGCTTTTTCGCAGGATGGCCGCCACACCGCGTTTGAAACGGATCACGCCTTCGATGCCGGCTCGCGCATCGCGCTCGATGCCGTGACGCCGGCGCAAGTCGACAACCTCGCCGTGCTTGGCAAGGTATGGGGTTTCCTGAAATACCATCACCCCTTGATCACCGCAGGCGGGCGGCAGTGGGACTACGAACTCCTGCGTGTCATGCCGAAAATGCTGGACGCGCCCGACAGGGCGGCGGGCGATGCCGTGCTGCGGGACTGGATCGCCGGTCTGGGGCCGCTTGCCGGCTGCGACCCTTGTGCCGTCCCGGCACAGGGTGAGCTGCATCTGCGTCCCGCCCTGCAATGGCTCGATGATGCGAACTTGCTGGGTGCGGGCTTGCGCGCCGATCTGCGGCACATTTATCTGCACCGGCCGGCGTCGGCCAGCCAGTTTTATCTGCGCATGCAGGAGCAGGTGGGCAATCCCGTTTTCGAACATGAACCAGCCTATCCGGACCTGGTGCTGCCCGATGCCGGCTTCCAATTGCTGGCCTTGTTTCGCTTCTGGAATATCATCGAATACTGGGCACCCTACCGCGATCTGACAGGGGAAAACTGGGATGACGTTTTGCGCCAGTCGCTGCCGCGCATCGCGCTGGCCAGGGACCGCGCCAGCTATCAGCTGGAAATGATGGCGGTGATCGCGCGCCTGCACGATACCCATACTAATCTGTGGAGTTCGATGCACGTGCGTCCGCCCGTGGGGCAATGCCGGCTGCCAGTCAAGATTCGCTTCATCGGCACGAGCGCGGTGGTGGTGGGTTACCGGGAAGCCGAAGCCGGGGCGGCGACGCGCTTGCAGGTTGGCGATGTCATTGACAGCGTCGATGGCGTGCCGGTGGCGCAACTGGTCGCCACCTGGCGGCCCCACTATGCGGCATCGAATGAGGCGGCGCGCTTGCGCGACATGGCGGGCAGGCTGACGGCTGGCGCCTGCGGTGCAATCCGGCTGCAGGTGCGCCGCGGCCAGGAGGATGTGGAATTGACGGCGCAGCGCGTGCCAGCCGGGCGGCAAGCGGGCCAGGACACGCATGACAGGGAAGGGGAAACGTTCCAGCGCCTGGGCGACGATATCGCCTACCTCAAGCTGTCGAGCCTCAAGCGGGCCGACGTGGCGGCGCATATGGCAGCGGCGGCAGGCAGCCGCGGCCTGATTATCGATCTACGCAACTACCCGCGCGAGTTTGTCGTCTTTGCCCTGGGTGCTTACCTGGTCGAGCGGCCCACGGCGTTTGCCCGCTTTACCAAAGGCGACCTTGGCAACCCCGGCGCCTTCCACTGGACCCAGCCTGTGGCCTTGTACCCGCAAGCGTCGCGCTATGCGGGCAAGGTCATGCTGCTGGTCGATGAAGTGAGCCAGAGCCAGGCCGAATACACGGCCATGGCCTTGCGCGTGGCGCCGCGCGCGAAGGTGGTCGGCAGCACCACGGCTGGCGCGGATGGCAATATCTCGACGTTTTCGCTGCCCGGCGGCTTGAGTACCCTGATCAGCGGCATCGGCGTGTTTTATCCGGACCGGCGCCCCACGCAGCGCGTGGGGATTATCCCCGATATCGAGGTCAGGCCCACGCTTGCCGGCATACGGGCCGGGCGCGACGAGGTGCTGGAGGCAGCCATTGCCGAGATACGCCGGCAATAGCTGTTCTTGCTGTTGACGCGGACTTAAAACTCTTCCCACTCGCCTTCGGCCGGCGCCGCGGCCTTGCCGCTGTTGCGCATCACGGGCAGGCGCAGGGCGGGGGTGGAGGCCTTGCGGGCTGGCGCGGCAGGGGCTGTCGCCGCCGGCGCGCTGCGCTGTGCGGTTTTCACGCTGAAACGGTCGGTGGCCGCCGCATTGGCGTCGAGGCGGAAGACGCTGACCACTTGCGCCAGTTCGCTCGCCTGTTCCTGCATCGCTTCGGCCGCTGCCGACGCTTCTTCCACCAGGGCCGCATTCTGCTGGGTCACTTGATCCATTTCGGAAATGGCCTGGTTGACTTGCTCGATGCCCGCGCTCTGTTCTTCGCTGGCGTTGCTGATCTCGCTCATGATGGAGGTGACGAAGCCGATGCTTTGCACGATTTCTTCCATCGTCTTGCCGGCCTTGTCGACCAGGTCCGTGCCCACGTCGACTTTTTGCACGGAGTCGTCGATCAAGCCCTTGATCTCTTTCGCCGCCGCTGCCGAACGCTGTGCCAGGTTGCGCACTTCCGTGGCGACCACGGCAAAGCCGCGGCCCTGTTCGCCGGCGCGTGCCGCTTCCACGGCCGCGTTCAGGGCCAGGATGTTGGTCTGGAAGGCGATGCCGTCGATGACGGAAATGATGTCGACGATTTTCTTCGACGAGGTATTGATCTCGCCCATGGTGGCGACCACTTCGGCCACCACGGCGCCGCCGCGGCTGGCGATGCCGGCTGCGTCGCCGGCCAGTTTATTCGCCTGGCGCGCATTGTCGGCATTCTGTTTCACGGTCGACGTCAGTTCTTCCATCGACGAGGCCGTTTCTTCCAGCGAGCTGGCTTGCTGTTCCGTGCGGGACGACAGGTCCTGGTTGCCGGCGGCGATTTCCGCGGACGCCGTGGCGATGGTGTCGGTGCCGCTGCGTACTTGTCCCACGATGCCGACGAGGCTGTCGTTCATGGTTTTCAGGGCGTGCATCAGCTGGCCCGTTTCATCGCGGCCTTGCGCCGTGATGACGCTGCTCAGGTCGCCCGCTGCCACGGTTTCCGCCACTTTCACGGCGGCGCGGATGGGGCCGGTGATCGAACGCGTGATCCACCAGGCGAAACCGATGCCCATCAGCACAGCCAGCACGCCCATGGTGATCAGGAAAACGCGGGTGCCGCTGTAGGCTTCGATGATGCTGTTGCCGACGCCGTCGGCGGCCTTGATCTGCATGCCGGCAAAGCGTTTCACTTCGGCCAGATAAGCCACGGTGATCGGTGCGACTTCCTTGTCGAACACGATCTTGGCGCCTGCCATGTCGCCGTCGGCCTTCATCTTGAAGGCGCGCGCGCGCGTCGTCACGTAGTCGGTGCGCACCTTGCGCACGACCTTGAATTGCTCGATCACGGCCGGGTTGAGCAGGGACGCGATGATGTCGTCCTGCAGCTTGCTGGAACGCTCCGCATCGACTTTCAAGTCTTCCTCGATCTTGGCGCGCACGACGGGATCAGTGATTTCAAACGAGGCGACGCCGCGTACGCTGTTGAGTTCAATGATCTTCGACCATTCGGCCACCATGCGCTGGTTCTTGATGCTGGTATTGATGAGGCGGTAAGTCAGGTCGCTGGCCGTTTGCATGCGCACGAGGGCGGTGACGGTCAAGGCGGCAAGCAACAACAATACGACAGCAAAGCCGACGCCAAGGCGGCTGCCGATGTTCAGGTTTTTCATGTAATTCCTAACAGTTTAATAGTCATGATCGCCGCCGCCAGCAGGGGCGGACAGGCGCCGCAAGGCGCAGGGGATCGGGGTCTTCGGGTGCCGCGTGATGGCTGTGCGGCGCGCCACGCTGAGCGTGGCGATGGAGGTAAAGCAAGGGGCATGTCGGTCAGGCTGACCGTTGCCCAGCAAGCCGCAAGTATAGCATTGACGCAGAGAAATAGTTTTTCAAAGCAATTTTAATTGTTTTTTGATATTGATTTCCTGTTGTGTTTTTACATCAAGTACCTAGTCCATAAGTACTATCACTTACAGAAGTGCTTACTTTGCGCCGCATTGGCTGATAAAATACTAATGATAATCATTCGTATTAAAACATCGACCAGGGAATTGTATGCAGCAACAGCGCAAGCCAGGATGTAAACCGATCACCATCGCCGTACTGGGCGCCTTGACCTTCGGCGCCATGCCATTGGCAAGCTGGGCACAGGAAAGTTTGCCCGCCGTCACCGTGACGGCGTCGAAGGACAAGGAGGGCTATGTCGCCGCCACCTCGGCCAGCGGCACCAAGACGGAAATGGCCTTGCGCGACGTGCCGCAGACGATCAACGTGGTGCCGGCCGCCGTCATCCGCGACCAGAACGCCATGTCGATCCAGGACATCATGAAGAACATCCCCGGCGTGGGCCTGTCCACGGGCGACGGCCAGCGCGACCAGGTGTTCATCCGCGGCTTCACGGCCATCGGCGACCAGTTCGTCGACGGCTTCCGCGATGACGCCCTGTATTTCCGCGACCTGTCGAACGTGGAGCGCCTGGAAGTGATCAAGGGACCGGCCGCCGTCTTGTACGGCCGCGGTTCCTCGGGTGGCCTGGTCAACCGCATCACGAAGAAGCCAGGTATCGATATCACGGACCTGGCCTTGAGCCTGACGAATACGGCCGGGCGCCGTGGCGAAGTCGACGTGGGCCGCGTGGGCGAGACGGTGGACTGGCGTTTCACGGGCGCGCGCGAGTTGTCGGACAGCTACCGCGACCAGCAATTCATCAACCGCACGGCGCTGTCGCCTTCCGTGGCCATCCGTCTGTCCAGCGCCACCAAACTGTTGCTGCAGGGCGAGTATCTGGAAGACCGCCGCCTGACGGACTTCGGCATCCCGTCCTACCACGGCCGTCCCGTCGCTGTCGACGCGCGCACCTATTTTGGCGCCGCCAATGCGCGCGATGCGGACTTCAGCCAGTCGCGCGTGGTCTCCACGGCAGCCACCCTGACGCACAAGTTCAGCGACAGCTTGTCGCTGCGTAATGCCTTTCGCTATTACGATTACCACCTGGACCGCAACAACACGAATATTTCCGGCAACGTCAACGAAGTCAAGGGCACGATGAACCTGGGCCACGCCAAGCTGAACCGCGACGAGAGCGGCTGGTTCAACCAGACGGAACTGACGCAAAAGCTGGTCACGGGCACCTTGCGCCATGAAGTGCTGTACGGCGCCGAATTCGGCAAGCAAAACAAGGATGCGTCGAGCTGGGCCTCGACCGCGGTGGCGTCGAACGTATCGATCTTCCATCCCGTCCTGCCGCAGGTCAGCCGCAGCAAGCTGGGCGCGCGCGGCGATACCTTCGGTACCTATGACACGGCCGCCGCCTACGTGCAGGATGCCATCAGCTTCAGCGACGAGTGGAAGGCGCTGGCCGGCTTGCGCTACGACCGCTACAAGCAGCAGTCGCGCCTGGCCAATGCGCTTGGCGTGACGACGGCGGATTTGTCGCGCACGGATTCGGCCTACAGCCCCCGCGCGGGCCTCGTCTGGCAACCGAGCGCCGTGCAATCGTACTACGCGTCGTGGAGCCGCTCCTTCCAGCCGAGCGGCGAAAACTTCGCCCTGGCCGCCAACAATGCCGACCTGGCGCCGGAAACCACGCGCAACACGGAAGTGGGCGCCAAGTACGACCTGTGGGGCGGCCGCGCCAACGCCACCGTGTCGCTGTTCCGCCTGGAGCGGGACAATATCAAGAGCAGCGAACCGATCACGAACCGCATCGTGCCCATCGGCACGCAGCGCACGGATGGCCTGGAACTGACCTTCAATGCGGACTTGCACGATGGCTGGAAAATGATGGCCGGCTACGCTTGGCTGGACGCCACCATCACGGACTCCATCGCCAAGGACACGAGCGTGAATGCAGCTGGCTCCGTTGACGTCAAAGGCAAGCGCGCCACCCTGACGGCACGCAACATGGCCAATTTGTGGCTGACGAAAGACCTGGGCCACGGCTTCACCGTGGGCGGCGGCGCGAATGCCGTCGGCAGCCGTTTCGCCAATGCCGGCAACACGGTGGTCTTGCCCGGCTACGTGACGGCCGACGCCATGGCCGCGTACCGCACGGGCCGCTATGAAGTGCAACTCAACATCAACAATATCGGCGACACGCGCTACATCGTGTCGGGCCACGGTTCCAGCCCGAACCTGAGCTTGCCGGGCGCGCCGCGCAATGTGGCGCTGACCTTGCGCTACAGCCTGTAATTTTTATCGTTTCCTCACAATCCGCTCGCGAGCGGGTTTTTTCATGGACGGGCGCTGCGCCGGGCAGGCTGGTATTGATTAGAGGAACTGTTCGGTACTGATAAAATAATGTTGACTATGTGCAATTTTTTAGGGCGGACTGAGCCTTGACTGGGTTTGAGGGGTAAAATACTGTCATACGGCACAGGCATGGTGCTTATATCTTAGTGATATGACACGACCACGACGCCGTATGACTTTTATTTACTCACATCATAGAGGCCTGAATATGGTTCAGATGTCCAGGCGCCAGTTCCTTCGGGTAACTGGCGCGACCATTGCTGGTTCCAGCCTCGCCCTGCTCGGTTTCGCACCGGGCCAGGCGATGGCGGAAGTGCGGCAATACAAGCTGTCTCGCACCACCGAGACACGCAATACCTGTCCCTACTGTTCGGTAGGATGCGGCGTCCTGCTGTATGGACTGGGCGACGGCGCGAAAAATGCCGTCTCCAGCATCATCCACGTGGAAGGCGATGCCGATCACCCGGTGAACCGCGGTACCCTGTGCCCGAAAGGCGCCAGCCTGGTCGACTTCATCCACAGCCCGAACCGCCTGAAAGTGCCCGAGTACCGCGCACCGGGCGGCACGGAATGGCAGCCGATCTCCTGGGATGTGGCGCTCGACAAGATCGCGCGCCTGATGAAGGATGACCGCGACGCCAACCTGATCGAAAAGAATGCCGACGGCAAGACCGTCAACCGCTGGCTCTCCACCGGCATGCTTGCCGCGTCCGCCGGCAGCAACGAGGTCGGGTATCTGACCCACAAGACAGTGCGCAGCATGGGGATGCTGACCTTTGATAATCAGGCGCGTGTATGACACGGACCGACGGTGGCAGGTCTTGCCCCGACGTTTGGCCGTGGCGCGATGACGAATCATTGGGTCGATATCAAGAATGCCGACGTGATCCTGGTCATGGGCGGCAATGCAGCAGAAGCACATCCTTGCGGATTTAAATGGGTAACGGAAGCGAAGGCGCATAACAAGGCCAAGCTGATCGTTGTCGATCCGCGTTTTACCCGTACCGCATCCGTGGCAGATTACTACTGCGCCACGCGTACCGGCACGGACATCGTCTTCCTCGGCGCGATCATCAATTATCTGCTGACGAACGACAAGATCCAGCATGAGTACGTGCGCAACTACACGGACATGCCCTTCATCGTGCGCGAAGACTATGCGTTCGAGGACGGCCTGTTCTCGGGTTTCGACAAGGAAAAAGGCAAGTACACCGACAAGGCCACCTGGGATTACGAGATCGGTGAAGACGGCTATGCCAAGGTCGACCCGATCCTGGAACACCCGCGCTGCGTCTACCAGATGATGAAGAAGCACTACGCGCGCTACACGACCGAAATGGTCGAACGTACGTGCGGCGTGTCGGCCGACAAGTTCCACAAGGTGGCGGAAGCATTGGCTTCGACCGCCGTGCCGGGACGCGCCGGTACCATCCTGTACGCGCTGGGCTGGACGCACCACTCGACGGGTGCGCAAACCATCCGCACGGGCGCCATGGTGCAGCTGTTGCTGGGCAATATGGGCATCGCGGGCGGCGGCATGAACGCCTTGCGCGGCCACTCGAACATCCAGGGCTTGACCGATCTGGGCCTGATGTCGAACCTGTTGCCAGGTTACATGACCTTGCCGAACGAGGCCGAGCAGGATTTCGATGGCTATATCGCCGCGCGCGCCACCAAGCCGCTGCGGCCGAACCAGCTCAGCTACTGGAGCAATTACCGCAAATTCCACGTCAGCTTCATGAAGACGTGGTGGGGCGACTTTGCCACGGCGGAAAACAACTACGCCTTCGACTACCTGCCAAAGCTCGACAAGCCGTATGACTTGATGCAAGCGATCGAGAACATGCACCAAGGCAAGATGACGGGCTATATCTGCCAGGGCTTCAACGTGCTGGCGTCCGCGCCGAACAAGCAGAAGGTCACGGAAGCGCTGTCGAAGCTGAAGTTCCTCGTCATCATGGATCCGCTGGCCGTGGAAACGGGCGAATTCTGGAAGGCGCACGGGCAGTATCACGAAGTCGATCCGACCAAGATCATGACGGAAGTGTTCCGCTTGCCGACCAGCTGCTTCGCCGAAGAACGCGGTTCGCTCGTGAGTTCCTCGCGTGTGCTGCAGTGGCACTGGCAGGCGGCCGAACCGCCGGGCCAGGCGCGCAGCGACCTCGAGATCATGTCGGGCCTGTTCCTGCGCATGCGCAGCATGTACCAGAAAGAGGGCGGCAAGTTCCCCGATCCTATTCTCAACCTGACGTGGAATTATGCGCAGCCGCATAACCCGCAGCCGGAAGAAATCGCCCGCGAATTCAACGGCAAGGCGCTGGTTGACTTGTACGATCTCAAGGATCCGACCAAGCTGCTGGTGAAAAAGGGCGAGCAGCTGGCCTCGTTTGCGCAATTGCGCGACGATGGCACGACGACCAGCGGTTGCTGGATTTTCGCCGGCAGCTGGACGCAGGCGGGCAACCAGATGGGACGGCGCGACAATAGCGACCCGACCGGTATCGGCCAGACGCTGGGCTGGGCCTGGGCGTGGCCGGCGAACCGCCGCGTGCTGTACAACCGCGCTTCATGCGACTTGAAGGGCAAGCCTTTCGATCCGACCCGCAAGCTCATCGAGTGGAATGGCACGAACTGGAGCGGGGCCGATATTCCCGACTTCAAGGTCGACGAACCGCCGGAAAACGGCATGGGTCCGTTCATCATGCTGGGCGAGGGCGTGGCGCGCTTCTTTGCGCGCGGCGCCATGGCCGAAGGTCCGTTCCCCGAGCATTACGAGCCGTTCGAAAATCCGCTGGGCTACAACCCCATGCATCCGAAAAACCCGCAGGCGACCAGCAATCCGGCCGCGCGCGTGTTCGCCGATGACCGGAAAATGTTCGGCACGCACGAGGAATATCCGCATGTGGCCACCAGCTACCGCCTGACCGAGCATTTCCATTACTGGACCAAGCATGCGCGTCTGAATGCCATCATCCAGCCGCAGCAATTCGTTGAAATCGGCGAAGAGCTGGCCAAGAGCATCGGCGTCGTTGCCGGCGGTGAAGTGCGCGTCAGTTCCAAGCGGGGTCACATCATCGCCAAGGCCGTCGTCACCAAGCGCATCAAGGCGTTGATGATCGAGGGCAAGCAGGTGCACACCGTCGGCCTGCCTCTGCACTGGGGCTTTACGGGCGTGGCCAAGCCGGGGTATCTGATCAATACCCTGACGCCGGGCGTGGGGGATGCGAATTCGCAAACGCCGGAATTCAAGTCCTTCCTCGTGAAGGTGGAAAAAGCATGATGGGAGCTCAATAATGGCACTGCAATCCTTAGATATCCGGCGCCTGTCGGCGACCACGGTGACCCCGCCGCAAGCGCGCAGCCCGGTGACGGGCACCGTGGCCAAGCTGATCGATGTGTCGAAATGCATCGGCTGCAAGGCTTGCCAGACGGCGTGCATGGAATGGAACGACTTGCGGGACGAAGTCGGCGAAAACCATGGCACCTATGACAATCCGACGGACCTGACGCCGCAATCGTGGACGGTGATGCGTTTTGCCGAACACGAAAACAACGATGGCAACCTCGAATGGCTGATCCGCAAGGATGGCTGCATGCACTGCGAGGACCCGGGCTGTCTGAAAGCCTGTCCGGCGCCGGGCGCCATCGTGCAGTACACGAACGGCATCGTGGACTTCCACCAGGAAAACTGCATCGGCTGTGGCTACTGCGTGGCCGGCTGTCCTTTCGACGTGCCCCGCATTTCGAAAAAGGATGACCGCGCCTACAAGTGCACCCTGTGTTCGGACCGCGTCGCCGTGGGCCAGGAACCGGCCTGCGTGAAAACGTGCCCGACGGGCGCCATCGTGTTCGGCACCAAGGAAGACATGAAGGTGCATGCGGAAGAGCGCATCGTCGACCTGAAGTCGCGCGGTTTCGAGAACGCGGGCCTGTACGATCCGCTGGGTGTGGGCGGCACGCACGTGATGTACGTGCTGCACCATGCCGACAAGCCGAAGCTGTATTCGAACTTGCCGGAACGCCCGCGCATCAGCCCGATGGTGGGCTTCTGGAAGGGCTGGTCCAAACCGCTGGCGGTGGCCGGCATGGCTGCCACGGCGCTGGCAGGCTTCTTCCATTACACGCGTGTCGGCCCGAACGAAGTGAGCAAGGATGAAGAGCACGAAGCGCTGGAAGAGGCCAAGCGCATCAAGGAGGAACAGCATGAATCCTAGTGAACATCACGATGGCAAGCTGCGCGACAAGGATGGCAATCCCTTGATCGAACGCTATAACCCCAACGAGCGCACGAATCACTGGGTGACCGCCATCACCTTCGTCATGCTGGCCCTGTCCGGCCTGGCCATGTTCCATCCCTCGATGGCGTGGCTGGCGAACCTGTTTGGCGGCGGACAATGGACGCGCATCCTGCATCCGTTTGCCGGCCTGGTGATGTTCGTCTCGTTTGCGATCCTCGTGGTGCGCTTCTGGCACCACAACAAGTTCGAGGACGGCGACAAGCAGTGGCTGAAACAGATGGACGACGTGCTCAACAACCGCGAAGAAAAGCTTCCGAAGATCGGCAAATACAATGCCGGCCAGAAGATCCTGTTCTTCGTGCTGCTCGCTTGCATGGTGGGCTTGCTGCTGTCGGGCATCGTGATCTGGCGCGCGTATTTCGCGTTCTACTTCCCGATCCCCGTCATCCGCGCGGCCGCCTTGCTGCACGCCGTGTGCGCGTTCGGCATCATCTGCGCCATCATCGTGCACATCTACGCGGCTATTTGGGTCAAGGGCTCGATCGGCGCCATGGTGCGCGGCACCGTCACCTACGGCTGGGCGCGCAAGCATCATCCGAAGTGGTTTGAATCGGTGATCCGTAATACGAGAAAGTAGGCAGTTAGGGTACGTTTTGCCCCAAGTGCAAAAGCTGGGGTCAGACCCGCCGGGGGAATGCGTTCCAATGGAACGCATTCCGATCCCGAAGGGACTGACCTTTTTTCCTTTGCGGCTTGCGCTGCACCATATCGATTAGAATACTTTACAGCCCCCTTTTTTGATGGGAAAACTCCATTGGTACAACGCATTCTTCAGCCAGGCGAAATCGAAGGCCTGGACCACAACGCGATTCCGCGCCTGCTGCTGCCGCAGCCTGAAAGCCTGTTCAAGGCGCGCGCCTTGCGCTTGCGCGAACTGGCGCAAGGCAAGATCAAGGGCATCCCCGTCGACGCGGGCATGCAGGGTTACCTGGTGCTGATGGCCGCGCTGGCCGACGCGCAGGCCGCCGTGGTGGGAAAACTGGCGCCGGGCGCCGTGCCTGCCGCCGACCCCGATGCGCTGCGCCGCGCCATCCAGCACCGCATGCCGGTGCTGCCCGTCAGCGGCGCCCGTCCGCCCGTCTGGCGCGACATTTTCGCCAGCCTGCTCGATGAACTGGCCGCCACGGCGGCAAACCAGCCGGCCCTGTCGGGCGGCCTGACGCAGGTGCTGGCGCAATTGCGCGCGCTCGACGTGCCAGCGCTGGACGCCTGCGCCGATGCCGTGCTCGATGAAAACGGCGACAACCTCAATCCCATGCATGCGCCGTTCGTCGCGGCCGCCCTGCAAATCCTGTGGTCGGTGTCGGCCAGCGAACTGCGCGCCGCGCGCGTGCCGGACCTGGAAACGGGCACCCTGTGTCCCGTCTGCGGTTCGCACCCTGTCGCCAGCGTGATCCGCATCGGCGGCCAGTCGCAGGGCTACCGCTACCTGCATTGCGGCATTTGCGAAAGCGAATGGCATATGGTGCGCGTCAAGTGCTCGACCTGCGAACAGAATGGCAAGATCGCCTACCAGGGCCTGGACGCGGCCGATGCAAAACCGTTCGACCCGGTGACGGCGAAAGACGACAAGCTGCCCAACAAGGCGAACGACCCGAAGAAGGTGGCGCGCGCGGAAACCTGCGACGATTGCCATACGTATCGAAAAGTCTTCAACCAGGAACACGATTACAACGTCGAACCGCTGGCCGACGACCTGGCCAGCCTGATGCTCGACCTGCTGGTGGGCGAAGCGGGCTATCAGCGCGCCAGCGGCAATCCGCTGCTGTGGCTGGGGAAGAATGAAAACAGCGAGGGCCAGCAGTCATGACGACGGGGCAAACCGTGCGCCTGCCGTCGGTAGACCGCATCCTGGGCGACGCGGCTTGCCTGGCCCTGATCGCGCGCTATGGCCGCGTGCAGACCCTGGCCTGCGCGCGCGCCGTGCTGGCTGAACTGCGCACGGCCATGCTGGCCGGTGCAGTGTGCGAGGAGGGCGCATCGATTGCCGCCATCGCCGCGCAAATGGATGAACGGCTGCAGGCGCAAGCGCGCTCGCAGCTGCGCGCCGTCTTCAACCTGACGGGCACCGTGCTGCACACCAACCTGGGCCGCGCGCTGCTGCCCGATACGGCCGTGCAAGCCGTGGTGGAAGCGCTGCAGTGGCCGATGAATCTGGAATTCGACCTCGAGACGGGCAAGCGCGGCGACCGCGACGACCTGGTCGAGGAATTGCTGCGCGAACTGACGGGGGCCGAAGCGGCCACCATCGTCAACAACAATGCGGCCGCCGTGCTGCTGATGTTGAACACCCTGGCGCAGAATAAAGAGGTCGTCGTCTCGCGCGGCGAACTGGTGGAAATCGGCGGCGCCTTCCGCATCCCCGACGTCATGACGCGCGCGGGCGCCGTGCTGCGTGAAGTGGGCAGCACGAATCGCACGCACCTGGCCGATTATGCGAACGGGATCAGCGAGCATACCAGCCTGCTGATGAAGGTCCATTGCAGCAATTACGCGATCACCGGTTTCACGAAAAGCGTGGAGCTCGACGAACTGGTGCCGCTGGCAGCAAAACATGCCATTCCCACAGCGGTGGACCTGGGTAGCGGCACCCTGGTTGACCTGGCGCAATATGGTCTGCCGCATGAAACGACGGTGCGCGAAACCATCGAAGCGGGCGCCGACCTGGTGACCTTCAGCGGCGACAAATTGCTGGGCGGCCCGCAGTGCGGCGTCATCGTCGGGCGGGCCGATCTGATCGCGAAGATCAAGCGCAACCCGCTGAAACGCGCACTGCGGGTCGGCAAGCTGACCCTGGCCGCCTTGGCGCCGGTGCTGCAGCTGTACCGCGCGCCGGATTTGCTGGCCGAACGGTTGACCACCTTGCGCCTGTTGACGCGTCCCGCCGCCGCCATGCGCGCGCAGGCGCAAACCGTGCTGCCGCTGCTGCAAGGCGTACTTGGTGCCGCCTATGTAGTCACCGCCGAAGCGATGAAAAGCCAGATCGGCAGCGGCGCCTTGCCCGTCGACCAGCTGCCCAGCTTTGGCCTGGCCATCCGCAGCGCGCCCGGCTCGCGTCTGAGCAATCCCCTGGGCGTGCTGGAACAGCGCTTGCGCGCCTTGCCGTGCCCCGTGATCGGGCGCATCGGGCAAGATACTTTATGGCTCGATCTGCGCTGCCTGGAAGCGGCGCACGAGACGGCCTTCATCGCGCAGCTCGCCGAGTTGACGGCATGATCGTCGGCACCGCGGGCCATATTGACCATGGCAAGACGACCCTCACGCGTGCATTGACGGGCGTGCACACGGACCGCCTGAAGGAAGAGCAGGCGCGCGGCATTTCGATAGAACTCGGCTACGCCTACCTGCCGCTGGCGGATGGCACGGTACTGGGCGTGATCGACGTGCCCGGTCACGAAAAATTCATCCGCACCATGGCTTCCGGCGTGACGGGCATCGATTTCGCCTTGCTCGTGGTGGCGGCCGACGATGGCATCATGCCGCAGACGCACGAGCACCTGGCCATCTTGCGGCTGCTGGGCGTGGCGCGCGGCGCCGTGGCGCTGACCAAGATCGACCGCGCCGATGGCGCCCGCGTGGCGCAGGTGGAGGCGGACATCGAAGCGCTGCTGGCCGGCACGCCGCTGGCGGGCAGCCCGATCTTTCCCACGGCCGCCAATCGCGACGACGATGCCGGCGTGGCCGCCTTGCTGGCGCACCTGACGCAGGTGGCGCGCAGCCTGCCGCAGCGCGACGAGCGGCGCCTGTTCCGCCTCGGCGTGGACCGCGTGTTCACCTTGTCGGGGCAGGGCACCATCGTCACCGGCACGGCGCTGGCGGGATGCGTACAGGTGGGCGACATGCTGCAGCTGGCGCCCGGCGATGCACAGGCGCGCGTGCGCAGCATCCATGCGCAGAACCGCGCAGCCGGGACGGGCATGGCGGGCCAGAGATTGGCGCTGAACCTGGCCGGCATCGACCGCGAGCGCATCGAGCGGGGCAACTGGATCGTCGCGCCCGCGCTGGCGCAGTGCTCCGAACGCCTCGACGTGGAACTGACCCTGCTGCCCGACGCGGGCGTGCAGCTGAAAGCCTGGTCGCCGCTGCACGTGCACCTGGGCGCGGCGCACCAGCTGGCGCGCGCCGTCATGCTCGATGGCGAAACCCTGTCGCCGGGGCAGACGGGCAGAGTACAGCTGGTGTTCGACGCACCCATGCACGGCGTGCCGGGCGACCGCTTCGTCGTGCGCAATGCGCAAGCGACGCAAACGGTGGGCGGCGGCATGGTGCTCGATCCGTTCGGCCCCGCGCGCAAGCGCCGCAGTCCGGCCAGGCTGGCGTGGCTCGATGCGCTGGCCGCGTTCATCGCGCAGGGCGACTATGCGGCCCTGATGGCGCAAAGTCCGCTGGGCTTGCGCGAATCGCTGCTGGTGCGCCTGTCCCTGCTGCCGGCGGACTCCCTGGCGCTGCCGTCCGACACGCGGCGCATCGCCCTGCGCGGCGGTGACGCCCTGTTGCTGGCACCGGCGGCGCTGCTGGCGCTGGAAGCGCGCGTGCTGGCAGCATTGGACGTCTTCCACGCGCGCGCGCCCGACGAGGCGGGGCCGGAACTGTGGCGTTTGAAACGCATCGTCGACGCCGAGATGGAAGACGCCTTGTGGAGCCAGCTGGTCGAAGGCTTGCTGGCACGTGGCGAGATCCTCGCGCGCGGCGCCAGCCTGCACTTGCCGACGCACAGCGTGGAACTGACGCCGCAGGAGCAGGCGGTGGCCGAACCCTTGCTGGCCGCGTTGGAGCAGGGGCGCTTCGATCCACCGTGGACGCGCGACCTGGCGCGCGGCTTCGGCCTGGCCGAGGACGAGACGCGCAAGCTGTTACGCAAACTTGCCAAGGCAGGGCAGATCAGCCAGGTCGTGCACGACCTGTTCTACCATCCGTCGGCCTTGGCCGAGCTGGCGCAACTGGTGCGCGCACTGGCCGAAAAAGCGGAGCTGGACGAGGGCCTGGCGCCCGGTTCCGGCGCCGTGGGTGCGGCCACCTTCCGCGACGCCAGCGGCCTGGGCCGCAAGCGGGCGATCCAGGTCTTGGAATTCTTTGACCGCGTCGGTTATACTCGCCGTGTTGGCAATGGGCATCTATTACGCCCGCAAGCGCTGTGGTCCTATACGGCAGCCTTGCCCAATAGCTAAGTACTTAGGCTCAGGCACCGCGGAAAGCACACTCATCCGGTGATGTGGCCGGGCTTCAAACCCGGTGGAGGGCGTCAGACGTTCTCCCGTAGGTTCGACTCCTACTGTTTTCCGCCAGTTACTTTCCTCCCCATCCCCTTCCGCATGGCGTTCTCCCGGCGTTGGCTTGTTGCCACGCTGCGGAAAATAAGTGGTTTAATTGGCAATATGCGGCGATGCCAGGGTGAGCCGATGGTAACATCGGCTTCAATCCCCTGTAGCAGATGAAAGCAAGCATGAAACAAGCAAGCATGGCGTGGCTGCTGGCAGTGGCGCTGCTGATGCCGGCGCTGGCCGCGGCGGCGGACGTGCGCATCGTCGGCGAGCATTTGCCGCCGTCGAGCATGATGGAAGGCAATGTCGTCGTGGGACGGGAAACGCTCAAGGTGCGCGACATCATGGCGCGCGCCGGTCTTTCCTACCGCATCGAGCTGCTGCCGTGGAAGCGCGCGTACGCGCAGGCGCTGCGCGAGCCTGATACCTGCATCTTTTCCACCAGCCGCACGCAGGAGCGCGAAGCGCAGTTTCGCTGGATCGGCCCCCTCAACGAAGCGGAATGGATACTGTATGGTCTGGCCGAGCGGCACCTGGCGCTGCGCACGCTCGATGATGCGCGCGGCCTGGCGATCGGCACGGTGCTCGGCGACGCGCGCGACGATTACCTGCGCCAGCGCGGCCTGAGCGTGGCACCCGTGACGCAGGAGTGGCTCAATCCACAAAAGCTGCTGCTCGGACGCATCGACCTGTGGGCCGTGGGCATGGCGGTGGGCAGCAAGCCGTTTGCCGGCAAGGAGTGGGAGGGCAAGGTGGTGCCGCTGCTGACTTTTAATCGCGTGCAGACTTACCTCGCCTGCAACAAGCAATTGCCCGAGGCGCAGGTGGCGGCCATGCAGCGCGCCGCTGCCGCCATGCGCCGCGACGGCAGCATGGCGCGCGAGCATATTCGCTGAGTCAGTGCGCGGATTCAGCTCTCCAGCCACTGGCGCACGCAGTTGCGCCCTTCGCGCTTGGCCTGGTACAGGGCCTGGTCCGCGTGGCTGTAGGCCGTTTCGAAGGCTGTGCCGGCGCGGTTCCAGCTCAAGCCCACGCTGACGGTGATGGGGCGCGTGATGGGCGCGGCATGGCGCTGGCGGCCGACGCTCTCGCAGATGCGCTGCGCCACTTGCGCCGCGTCGTCGCGCGAGGAAGTGGGCCAGACGACGGAAAACTCTTCGCCGCCGACCCGGCCGATGGCCGTTTCCTGTCCCAATAGTCCTTTCAGGCAGTCCACCACGGCCTGGATCACGCCGTCGCCGGCCGGGTGGCCGAAGTCGTCGTTGACCTGCTTGAACAGGTCGATATCGAGCACGATCAGCGCCATGTCGCCCTGCGCCAGGCAGCGCGAGGCATGGTCGATCACGGCGCCGCGGTTCAGGGCGCCCGTCAGAGGGTCGTGCGTGGCGCGGTATTCGAGCTGGCCGGCCAGGGTTTGCAACTGGCGGTTCAGCAGATGCATGTCGCGCTCGGCGCGGTCGCTGCGGCCGATCAGGCGCCGCGTCTCGCGCATCAGCCGTTCGTAGTGAGTGATCAATTCACCGAGCACGCGGCGCTGCGCTTCGCCGCTGGCGTGACTGTCGGCGTGCATGCGGCGCGCGGCAGCCAGCGCCGCCGCTTCCACGGTGAACAGGTCGGGCTCCAGTCCGGCTTCGGAGATGGCGGCGCGCATGCCCTAGCTGCCCTGCACGGGATGGTCGTGGAAGTCCAGCGCCGTAAAGTCCTGCTGCAGCTCCTCGCCGAATTCCAGGATGGTGTCGTCGTCCTCGTCGTGATACCAGTTCAGGCGCACCTGGTTGCCATCGACGGCCGCCTGGTTCAGGGTGTCGAACAGGGTAAACAGCATCTTCGTGCTGGAGCTGTTGAAATAGGCCAGCGAGACGTTGACGGTGATGGCCGCCTCGTTGCAGCCTTCCAGGTAGGCGCGCACGGCGGCGATCAGCGGGCCATAGAAGGCGGCCGCGTTTTCCGGATACGACTCGCCCTTGATCGACAGGGTGTGCTGCTCGAAACGGAAGTCGATTTCGGGCGAACTCGGGGTCGCGGCGATGAACAGTGGTGACGGTAATTGCATATGCTTTCCTGAGTCGGCTCTTTCAAATGATGGCTTTGATGCAGAAGATGGTGTGGCCTGGTTCCTGGGGATCCTGGACGAATTCGAATTCCAGCGGCTCGCTGGCGTCGCGCGCCATGGTCAGAAAACCCAGGCCCGCGCCCTTGCTGTCGGCCGGCGCTTCTTCGCGCAAGGCCTTCTTGTACGCCAGGCGGATTTCTTCCATCGTCATCGTGTGCAGCGGTTCCAGGCGGGCGCGGATCTGCGCCACGTTGTCCGTCGAGACGGGGTTGGCGCACAGCAGAAAAAAACTGTCGCCGCGCGTGCCGATACAGAATGAACCGCGCCGCATCTGCTGGTCCAGCTGCGCATCGGGCGTCAGGCTGTCGGCGGAATAATGCATGATGTTTTGCGACATCTCGATGAACGAGGAAAAGATGCGCCGCCGCGTGGGCCCGGCCGCGCCGGCCGTATCGAGGCGCGCCTTGATGGTTTCGGAAATGGCATTCACCACGTGCTGCGAGAAATAGCCCACGTAAAAAAAGATGATGTTGCGCTTGCGGGCCACATCCCAAAACTCGTTGAATTCTTCGTACAGCACGTCCGTGCTCCTGGCTAGCCGGTGACCCGGTTTCTTGTTGATAAGGTGACTCGATGGCGCCAAAACTACAGGCGGAAACAGAAAAAGGTCAGGTCGTCGCGGCGCGGCTGTTTTCCCTGCCATGCCGCGCTGTCCTCCAGCAGCGCCGCCGCCACGTCGCCGGCGGGGGCGTCGCGCCGCGCCAGCAGTTGCTCGCGCATGCGGCGCTTGCCGTAGGCGATGTCGCGCGCGCCGCCGATCTGGTCGAGCAAGCCGTCGGTGGTGAGGAACAGCAGGCTGCCGGCGGGAATGGCCAGCGTCTCGTTGTGCCAGCAGTAGCCGGCCGGCGTGTCGACATAGCCCACGCCCATGCGCGCGCCATCGATGGCGCGCACGGCCTCTTCGCCCGGCGCGACCACGTGCAGCGCCAGTTTCGCGCCCGCGAAACGCAGGCTGGCGCTGGCCGTGTCGTAGCACAGGAAGGCGCAATCCATGCCGTCGTTCGAGCCGGCGTGGCCGCTGGCCTCGCTGCTGCTGGCGCCGTCCTGGCCCAGCAGGGTCTTGATGGCGCGGCTGACGGCGCCGATCAGGGCGGCCGGATCGTGCGGCCCCAGTTCGCGCAAGGCCTGGCTCAGGGCCGACGAAGCGATCAGTGTCATGAAGGCGCCCGGCACGCCGTGGCCGGTGCAGTCGGCGATGGCGGCGAACCAGCCGCCCGCATGGCGTTCGAAGAAGTAGAAGTCGCCGCCGACGACGTCGCGCGGCTGCCATTCCAGATGCGCGTCGGGCAGGGTGGCGCGCAGTTCCGCATCGGAGGTGCGCAGCAGGGCGCGCTGGATCACGCTGGCGTAATCGATGCTGTGCATGATTTGCCGGTTCTTTTCCGCCTGCATGGTGGCGACCACGTTCATCAGCTGCAAGCCGAAGCCCACGCCGGCCAGCGCGCCATCGGCGGTGATGATGAAGCCATCGGCCAGCGCCTTCTCGCCCGCTTCCACGGCGCGGAAGGTGAGGTCTTCGATGCTCATGGCGCCGTCGACGATCAGCGGCTCCTTGTCCATGAAGGCGATGCAGCTCTTCTTGCCGTACACCTCGTGATAAAAGGGCTTGGACATTTGCGACATGAAGATGTTGCGGCTGATCAAGCCGATGGGCTTCTGCTGCTCCGTGACTGGCAGGCTCATCATGTCGCGCCGTTCCGTGAACAGTTCCAGCACGGCGAAATTGCTGGCGTCGGCCTGCACGGATTCCGTGGGGATGCACAGGTCAGCCGCCACGGACGTGCGATAACGGGGAAGATGCAATCGAGAAGCGTTGAACTCCACAGCGGCTACCTTTACATGACGATCGGACCCTTGTTGTCGCAACAGCAAGGCGACTGACAAACAGGCAATATCATCATGGTAGCCTTGGAATGTGACGGCTTGATTACCAGCTTGTCAAAACCGTATGCATGATGGCTACATGGCAAGCAACTTACAGGCGCCGGGCCAGCGCCTGTGCCTGTTCCAGCCAGCGCGCTCGCTGCGCTGCGGTGGAATCGATCATGGGACCAAAGCTGGCCACCTTGACGGGCTTGACGCCGCAAAATTCCAGGGTCGTCTTGCGCAGCTGGTGAATGCCGGGCATGTGGTAGACCCAGCGGAAATACCAGGGCGGCGTATCCATCGCCACCAGCAGCTGGGCCGTGCGGCCTTTCAGCAGCTGCGCCGGGAAAGCCTTGCCGGGGCGATACTTGAAGGCAAAGCCGGGCAGGAAGATGCGGTCGACGAAGCCTTTCAGCAGGGCCGGCGCGCCGCCCCACCAGATCGGGTAGGCGAAGACCAGGTGTTCGGCCCAGCTGATGGCTTCCTGCGCGGCCAGCAAGTCTGCTTCCAGCGGCTGCACCTGGCGGTAGCCTTCATGCAGGTTCTGGTCGAAGTCCAGCTGGCCCAGGCGCAGCTCACGCACCGTGTGGCCTGCGCTACGGGCCGTGGCGGCGTAGGCATCGGCCAGGGCGGCGCAAAAGCTGTCGCTGGACGGGTGGCCGAGGAGTATCAAAATGCGCTTGGGTGTCGTCGTGGTCATGATGCAGGCTGTCCGTTAAAGAAGAGCTTGCATGCTAAAGCCTGCCCCTAGTGACAGAGTCAAGCGGCCTTTTGCAGACGCTGCTGCGCCAGGCAGTCGTGGATTTCCGTGTCGATGTCGGCCAGCTGCGCGTCGAGCTGGCGCAGGCGGGCGAACTCCTGCTGTATCTGTGCGCGCTTGTCAGCGATGTGCTGCGACAGGGCGGCCCAGTCGGTATCGTCGCCGGCCAGGATGGGCAGCAGTTCGGCCAGGCGGAAGCCCAGGGCCTGCGCCTGGCGTATCAATTTGACTTGCGCCAGGTCTTGCTGCGTGTAGACGCGATAGGCGCCCGAGCGGCGCACGTCCCCCAGCAAGCCCAGCGCTTCATAGTGGCGCAAGGCCTTGGGCGAGGTGCCCGCCAGGCGGGCGATTTCTCCGATGTACATGCTTCTTCCTTGTTGAACTGCGGCGCACGCAGTGTAGCGCAGGTGGCTTGCCAGGCGCTACCTTGCGCGCTGCCTCAGGAGGGCTTGCGCGGCGGCACTTTTTTGGCAGTGCACTCGGCGCAGGTGCCGTACAGCGACAGCGCGTGCTCGTGCAGCACGAAGCCCCGCTCGGCGGCGATCTCGTTCTGGCGCAGTTCGATGCCTTCGTCGACGAATTCATCGACCTTGCCGCAACCCGTGCAGACCAGATGGTCGTGGTGCTGGCCTTCGTTCAGCTCGAAGACGGCGTGGCCCGATTCGAAGTGGCGGCGAAACAGAATGCCCGCTTCGGCAAACTGCATCAGCACGCGGTAGATGGTGGCCAGGCCCACGTCGATTTTTTCGGCCAGCAAGAGTTTGTAGACATCGTCCGCACTCAGGTGCTTGATCGTGCCTTCTTGAAACAGCTGCAGAATCCGCAAGCGGGGGATGGTCACTTTCAAGCCCGATTCACGCAGTTCCCTCAATATATCCATGTCTCCCATTCCTTTTTATAGTCGCCTAGCGAGGTCATTCATTATATCGCAAATGATAATCATTACTATTCTCATTTATAGCGTGCGAAGTGGAAATATTATGCTGCGCAGGGCGGTGGCAATCCAGTGACATCGGCGCAAGTGGCGATTGCGTGGCGGGCAACTTGCGTCAGCATGGCGTGCCGACATGGGAGCCGTGCACGCGGTCACGCTGCATTGCCGCATTTTCTTGATCTGGGCAAAGGAAAAAATGCCTCTAATGATGCCATCTAGCACTATTTGATGTGGATCAAAGTTTTTGTTGCACTGCACTCTTAGACTTCGCAGCGTTACTTAACGACAAAAAGAGGGAACTAGAATGAAAAAGTCCGCAACTGCAGCAGCAATCGTCCTGGCCGCCATCGGCGCATTCGCCGGCAACGCAATGGCACAGGAAAGCCCATGGCTGGTCCGTGCGCGCGCCGTGCATATCGATCCGGCCAACAAATCCACGCCGGTCTTTGGCGCTGGCGCATCGGACACGATACATGTCAGCAGCAAGACGATTCCCGAAATTGATATTTCGTATTTCTTCACCCCGAACATCGCTGCCGAGCTGATCCTGACGTATCCGCAAAAGCATGACGTCACCCTGTCTGGCACGAAGATCGGCAGCTTCAAGCATTTGCCACCGACCCTGTCGCTGCAATACCACTTCATGCCTGAAAAACAGTTCAGCCCTTACGTGGGTGCCGGCGTGAACTACACGAATATCTCGGACGTGAAATTGCTGAACGGCGCCGGCCGCCTGGAACATGACAGCTGGGGCTTGTCGCTGCAAGCTGGCGTCGACTACAAGCTGGACAAA
Source organism: Janthinobacterium sp. NKUCC06_STL (assembly GCF_019345455.1). Taxonomy (NCBI): domain Bacteria; kingdom Pseudomonadati; phylum Pseudomonadota; class Betaproteobacteria; order Burkholderiales; family Oxalobacteraceae; genus Janthinobacterium; species Janthinobacterium sp. NKUCC06_STL. The sequence continues at coordinate 246,619 of NZ_JAHKQY010000001.1, read as the reverse complement.
AACTGGTCGCTGAACTTCGACATCAAGAAAGTGCAGATCCGCAGCGACGTACTGGCTGCTGGCGCCAAGATCAGCGAAGTCAAGATCGATCCTGTCCTGATCGGTGTCGGTGTCGGCTACCGTTTCTAAGCATTGATCGACTGCGCCCCCGCGGCGCGGACAATAAAAAAGACGGCCAGGTGTGAACCTGGCCGTCTTTTTGCATTCCATGCGCCGTCTTATTTTTTCAGCGTCTTTTCCAGCGCCAGCTGGTAGTCCGTCTTTTCGTAGCCGGCCAAATACTTGTTCGTCGCGTCGAGGAAGGCGCGCGAGCGGTAGGCCGCTTCCAGGTCCTTGACCCATGGCTTGGCCTTGTCGGCCGTGCGGATGGCGACCAGGTTGATGTAGCTGTCCGAGATCTTTTCCACGCTAAGGGCCGACGTCAGCTTCATGCCGGCGGCCAGGGCGAAGTTACCGTTGACGAAAGCGTAGTCGGCGTCCGCCAGCGAACGTGGCAGTTGCGCCGCTTCCAGCGGCACCAGTTTCAGCTTCTTCGGGTTTTCCAGCACGTCGCGTTCGGACGCGCGCAGCGGGTCGACGTTCGGTTTCAGCTTGATCCAGCCCATCTTGGCCAGCATCACCAGCGCGCGCGCCTGGTTGGTCGGATCGTTCGGCATGGTGATGGTGGCGCCGTTCTTGACGTCCGCCAGCGTTTTCTGCTTGCCGCCGTACAGGCCGATCGGCATGGTCGGCACGGTGATCAGGGAGCTCAGTGGCAGCTTGTTATCGGTGGCGAACTTGGTCAGATACACGATGTGCTGGAACACGTTGGCGTCCAGCGAACCTTCGGCCAGCGCGTAGTTCGGCTGCACGTAGTCGTTGAATTCGACGATCTTGACCTTGTAGCCCTGTTTTTCCAGGATGGGCTTGATGCCCAGCTTCAGCTGGTCCGAATACGGGCCGGAGCTGGTGCCGATGACGAGTTCTTTCGGGTCCTTGGCGTGGGCGGCGGTGGCGAAGGTCAGGCTGGCGGCGGCCAGGAGCAGGTTGCGGCGAATATGGTTCATGCTTTTCCTTGTACTGAAATACTGAAGATGAATTAACGTTTGTCGAGGCGCTTGGCGATGCGCGTGCCGGCGAACTGGATGGTTTGCACCAGCACGATCAGGATGGCCACGGTGGCGACCATGATGTCCGTCTCGAAGCGGTAGTAGCCGTAGCGGATGGCCAGGTCGCCGATGCCGCCGCCGCCCACCACGCCGGCCACGGCCGAATACGACAGGAAGCTGATCGACAGCACGGTCAGCGCCAGCACGAGGCCGGAGCGCGCTTCCACCAGCAGCACGCGGAAGATGATTTGCATCTCGGACGCGCCCATGGCGTGCGCCGCCTCGATCACGCCGCGCGGCACTTCGCGCAGATTCTGTTCCACCAGGCGCGCCAGGTAGGGAATGGCGGCGAACGACAGCGGCACGGCGGCGGCCAGCGGACCGATCGAGGTGCCCGCGATGATGCGCGTAAACGGCGTCAGGGCGACCAGCAGGATGATGAAGGGGAAGCTGCGCACGGTATTCACCAGCCAGCCGAGGATCGTCGACAGCGGGCGGTTTTCCAGCGACTGGCCTTCCGAGACGAGGAACAGCAGGATGCCCAGCGGGCCGCCGATCAGGATGGCGGCGGTAAGACCAATGCCCAGCATGGTCATGGTCTGGCCCAGCGCCACCCAGATTTCCGGCAGCAGCTTGATGACGTTATTGATCGATTCTTCAAACATGTGTTGCATCCTTCCATGCGGTGGCTTCAAACGCCTCGGTGCCGTAATACGCCAGCTCGCGTCCCAGCGCCGTCTTGCGCGGGGTGGCCGTGTCGCTCAACTCGAATTGTTCGGCGATGGCGCCGTTTTCCACGACGGCGACCCTGTTGCAGATGGCGCCCAGCACCGACAGTTCATGGCTGACGATGACGATGGTCACGCCCAGGCGCACATTGATGTCGCGCAGGGTGTCGAGCAGGGCGCGCGTCGTTTCCGCGTCCAGCGCGGACGTCGGCTCGTCGCACAGCAGCACGTCGGGGTGGCTGGCCAGGGCGCGGGCGATTGCCACGCGCTGCTTCTGCCCGCCGGACAATTGCGCCGGGTAGCTGTGCAGCTTGTCGGACAGGCCCACCAGCGCCAGGCATTCCTCGACCCTGGCGGCGATGTCCTCGCCCTTGGTGGTGCCATGGATTTTCAGGGGGAAGGCGACGTTGTCGAAGACGCTGGCGTTTTGCAGCAGATTGAACTGCTGGAAAATCATGCCGATGTTCTGGCGCGCGTCGCGCAATTCGCTCTTGCCCAGGCGCGTCAGTTCGCGCCCGGCCACGGTAATGGTGCCGCTGTCAGGGCGCTCGAGCAGGTTAATCAGGCGCAGCAAGGTCGATTTGCCGGCGCCGCTCTTGCCGATCAGGCCGAAAATATCACCGGGATAGACTTCCAGCGTGACCGATTTGACCGCGTGGAATTGTTCGCCTTTGGGCAGCGCGAAGGTCTTGTTTGCGCCATCGATGCGAATCACCGGCGTACGGTGTGGTGTGGTCATGCAGTGTTTCCTTTTTTATTGGACCGTGACAGGCGCGCTTGCAGGGGCCAAATCGCCCGGCCTGTTACGTCGGTTGCGTAGTATACCTCCGATCGTGTTATTACTCCTACGACAGAATCTTGCTTTGAATATGCAAATAATGTCTATATGGGTGTTTGGCGAGAGTAAACGCGGTTTTTATGCGATCAGCCGATGGAAAATTCGACGGGAATCGATAATTCCAGCGGGTCCGGCCGTTCCTTGGGAATGCGCGGCAGCGGCGCCGCCCGTTGCAAAGTGTCGAGCGCGGCCTGATCCAGCGCTGCGGAACCGGAACTGCGCTCGATGGCGGCCGCCAGCACCTGGCCATCGCGGTCGATGCGGCAGCGCAGATACACCACGCCCTGTTCCTGCTTCGCGCGCGACGCCGTCGGATAGCGGCGGAAGCGCTCCATGCGCGCCAAAACCTTGCCTTCCCAGCTAGATACGCCGCTGCGCAGCTCCTGCGGCGCGGGCGGCAGCGCAGGCGAGGGTGGTGCCGTCGCGATGGATGGTGCCGCCGCCGGTGCCGGTATCACGGGCGCATGGCGCACCTCGGCAACGGCCGCGATGCTCTCGGCTTGCGGCGCCATGGGCGCGGCATCGGGCTGCGGCAGCACGAATTGTCTGATTGCCGGCGCTGCCTTTTTGGCAACGCTGCGCGATGGTGCGGCGGCCGCGCTGACCCGTTCAGCAAGATTCTGCTCCAAAGGTCGCGGCGGGGCAGCGGCCGGCAAGTACAGCATGGCCGGCTGCGCGGAGTCGGGCGCGATGGCCAGCAGGGGCGCCGCTGGCGCGCGGTGGTATAGCGCCCATCCCAGCAGGGCGCCATGCATGGCGAAGACGGTGGCGATGGTCAGCGGCTTGTGCCAGTCCGCCGGCGGCGTCTTTTCTGGCGCAGGCGCCGGGCCTTCCGGGCGGCGCAGCAGGTAGATGATGACGGCGATTTCCATCGTTGCCACGAGGACGATGACCCACCAGGGCGGATGGCCGAGGCACATGGCGACAAAGCCGATGGCCATGCCCAGGCAAGCGAGGACCTTGCCGCGGCGTGACACGGCGCGGTGTTCGCGCCATTGGCGCAGCGGCGCGCCGAAGCGCGGGTGGTGCAGCAGCCAGTGCTCCAGGCGCGGCGAGGCTCGGCTGAAGCAGGCCAGCGCCAGGATCAGGAAGATCGTCGTTGGCATGACGGGCAGCATGGCGCCGATCACGCCCAGCGCCACCATCAGCATGCCGGCGCCCGTCCACGCCCAGCGGCGCAGGCGTGCCGTATGCGCTTCCGCAACTGCCTGGATGACTGGCTCCTCCATCAGGCGCACGCCTCCACGTGGCCATGCATGCGCAGGAAGGCGGCGCGCGCGCCATCGATCACGCGCGCTTCACCGGCATCGTCAAGCACGGCCGTATCGAGCACGGACGTGAAATCGCGCCAGTGGCGCGCGCGTCCGTCCGGATGGCCGGCCAGGTGGCGCGCGCCATGGTGTTCATCGAGGCCGATCTTGCCGGCCAGTTTATACAGGATGGCCGCGCCCAGCTTCGAGCCTTCGCTCACGTACAGCCAGCCCAGCGCCGTGGCCAGGTCCAGTTGCGCGTCGAACGGCGGCGTGGCCGCATCGGCCGGCAATGCTGTCTCGAGGTCGCGCAGGTCGGCCGCGATGCTGTCGTAGCGGCGGCGCTGCTCCAGGTCCGGCAGCAGGGCGGCCAGCTGCGCGTTGTCGTACAGCGCGTCGACGTCGCGCAGGAACGCGTACTGCGCCTGCAAAAAGCGTGCGTAATTGTCTCGGCTGGAAAACGGCGCGCTGGCCATGATGCGCTGGTCCAGCAATTCGTGGGTGGCCATGGTGTCGGCTTTCAGGCGCTGGCTGCGGGTCGGGGCCGCATTGGTCGGAACGGCGTTTAAAGTGGTGTCGCTTGCTGCATGCATGGAATATCTGCTCTCTATTATAAGGATGAATCAAATCAGAAACGAAGGCCAAGCGTGACGCGCGCCGTGCGGCCCGGTCCCGGCATCAGGCTCAGGGTCAGCGGATCGAGGTAGTAGCGGTCCGTCAGGTTGTCCACCGCCACGTCGACGGTGGCGTTGGGCGTGATCTTGTAGCTGGCGAACAGGTCGGCCAGGGTGTAGGCCTGCGTCAGCACCTGCGGCGAGGTGCCCGTCCACGACTGCCACACGGCCTTGTCGTCCTGGCGCGCCAACGGGTGGCCGACGTGCGTCAGGCGCGTGCCGACGGTGAGTTTTTCCTGCAGCCAGCGCGTGCCCAGGGTCAGGTTGGCGCTCAGCTTGGGCTGGATATGGTTGCTCACGTAGGAGCTGCTAAAGCCGATGGGCGAGCAGTCTGGCGTGTTCCAGATCTCCGATTGCCACTTGCTGGCCTTGCGCAAATAGGCCGCCGTGGCCGCGTCGCAGATCAGGGTCTTGCGGTTCCAGGTACCGGAAAAGTCGGCAAACACGCTACCCCGGTCATACGACGATTGCAGTTCGACGCCCGAGACGCTGTATTTGTCCGTGTTCGCCATCGAGAAATTCTGCGCGTGGGCCGGCAAGTCGGGAATCGGGCGGCGCGTGATGTAGCCGTGCGCGACGTTGTCGAAATACGCAACGCGCAGGCGCAGCTTGTCGGTGGCGCTCCATACGCCATCCTTGATCACGCTTACGCCGATCTCGCGGTTGTGGCTGCGCTCCGCGTTCAGAGGTGACGAATAGGTGGCCGAGAAACCCATCGTCGATTCATACAGGCTGGGCATGCGCAAGCCGCGCGCGTCGCGCAAAAACACGCTGACGCTGTCGGACAGGCGCGCCGTCAGCGCAAACGTGGGCGCAAAACCGTGGTCCTTGCGGCGGATCGGCTTGCTGTAGGTGAACAGGCCGGGGATGGCGTCGCGGAAGACATAGTCGTTGCCGCTCCAGTTGGCGACCTGCGAGACGTCCAGCGGCGCAGGTTCTTCGCCATAGCGTTCCACCATGCCGCCCACCAGCGCGGGATTGGTGGCGGCCGTGAACTGGCCCTGCGCATCCTGGTACCACTTCGACGCGCCGAGCTGGCCGCCGTCCTTGTCCCACATGGTGACCCATTGCCAGCCCTGCGGCTGGTATTGCTGTTCCGCGCGGCGGTTGCGGTCGCGCGAGTCGAAGCGCTGGAAGCGTCCGCCCGCCTCGATGCTCAGCCAGTCGCGCGCCTGCCACTGCAGCGAGGCGAACGCGCTTTGCTCGTGGCGCTTGCCGTTGCGCAGGGTGTGGTTGGCATTCAGGTCGTCGTCGAGGATGGTCACGCTGTCGGCCGGGCCGATATCCTCGTTCTGCAGCGACAAGCCGTAATCGAGCTTGAGCGCGCCCATGCCGGTGGCGAAGCGCGAGGTGTTCGTCAGGTCGGCGCCAACGCGGCGCGCCTGGTTCTTCGCCAGGTACAGCACTTCCACGCACTCCTTGCATTCATGGTCGCCCGGATTGGTCTTGCCTTCGAGCGGATTGCTGAAGATGTCGCCGTTGCGCGACTTGCTCTGCATGTCCGTCAGCCACAGGTTGGCCTTCAGGTCGATCAGCTGCTGGCCTTCCGGTTTCCACTCGTAGCGCGCCGTCAGCGCGTTGGTGCGCACCTGGCTCGGGTCCCACTGGGGAATGCTGCCGGTGCTGTTGCGGTAGATTTGCGAGGGCATGATTTCGCCATAGCTGCTGTCGAAATAGCGGTAGCCCAGCTCCAGCTTCTGTTCGTGCGGCAGGCGCAGGTTGGCCTTCAGCAGGGCCGAGGTGGTGCGGTTGGCCGTGTTGAGCACTTCGTCGCCCTTCTTGAAGAACTGCGTCACGCCATTGTCGTCGCCCCATTCATTGAGCATCTGATAGCGTTCGAAGCCCCGTGTGCCGGAAAAATAATTGCCGATGCTGCGCTGGCTGATGGCGGCCACCAGGTCGTAGTCATCCTGGCGCGTGGCCACGGCGATGCTGCCAAAACCGCTGCGCGGGTTGCCCAGCTTGTTGCGCTGCGTGCGCGGCGTGCTGCCGAAATCGGCGGGCGCCGAGACGCTGTTGTCCTGGATGCCGCCGCGCAGGCGCACGCCCGTGCGCTGGCCTGGTCGCAAAATGTCTTCCGGCCGCAGGGTCTGCATGCTGACCATGCCGCCGATGGCGCCCGCGCCTTGCGCCGACAGGTTCGGGCCCTTGTCGATGCGGATGGCGCTGATCAGGTCAGGGTCGATGTAGCTGCGGTCGGCGATGCCCGCGTAGCCGCGGTAGACGGTCGACGATTGCAGGCTGCCGTCGATCAGCACGGGCACGCGGCCCTGGCCCTGCATGCCGCGCACGTTGACGTCGACGGCGCCGCTGTTGCGGCTGTCGCCCACCTGCACGCCAGCCACGCCCTTGAAGATGTCGGCCGGCGAGGTGCCGCGGAAGCGTTCGATCTGCTCGCGCCCGATGTACACGGAGGCGGCTGGCGTGAGGAAGGGCAGGTCGGCAGGATCCGTGTCGTCCGCCTCGAAACTGCCGCTGCCGCCCTGGCCATTCACGCGCAGCGTGCCGATCTGCACGGCGCCGGTAGAGACAGGCGCGGGCGCGCTGATGATGATGGTCGTGCCGCCTTGCAGCTGCGCCTGCAGGCCGCTGCTGGCCAGCAGCTGGCGCAGCGCCTCGGGCAGCGAATGCCGGCCTTGCAGCGGCGCGCTGTGGCGTCCCTGCGTCAGGCGCGCGTCGGCCAGCAGCACCATGCCGGCCTGGCGCGCCAGCTCGTTCAGCGCGCGGTTCAACGGCTGCGCGGGAATCTGCCATTCCACCTGCGCCACCGGCGCGGCGGCGGCATGCACGGCGGGCGTGGCGAAGGCCAGGCCGATGGCCAGGAAGAGGGGAGAGAGGCGGGGAGACAGGCGGGCGTGCAGGGGAGGGCGCGGTGGAGTCATATGCAGGTTTTTCCTATGGTGATGTGGTGGTCCTTCATAGTTAAAACGAATGAGTCTCATTTACCCTGACGTGCGGATGAATTTTATTTCGCGTCATGGGGACAAATCAGCGGGCGACGATATGCAGCTTGCCGTCCCGGCGCACCACGCGCACGGGCAAGGCCAGCGGCAGGGCGGCGGCAAATTGCGCCGGCAGTTTCGCGTCGAAGCTGCCGTTCAGGCGCAGCCCGGCCAGCGCGGGATCGCCGAGCACGAGGCCCGTATCGCCATAGCGCTCGAATTCGGCCAGCGCCTCGGCCAGGGTGGCGTCCTCGAAATCGAGGCGCCTCGCACGCCAGTTGCCCACCGCTTGCGCGTTGACCCTGGCCAGCGCCTTCACGCCATGGGGCGTGACGGTGACCGTGTCGCCCGCCTGCAGCACTTCGGCATGCGCGCCGGCTTCGCTTTCCACGCGCACCGTGCCTTGCGCCACGCTCACCTGTGTCGTGGCGCCCACGTGGCGCACTGAAAAATGCGTGCCCAGCACCGTCGCCGTGGCCGCTCCCGCGATGACCTGGAACGGACGCGCAGGGTCGGCGTGGACATGGAACATGGCCTGGCCGCGCAGCAGGCGCACGCTGCGCCGGTCGCGGTACAGGGCCACGTCGACGGCGCTGCCGCTATCGAGTTCGATGCGGCTGCCGTCGGGCAGGACTTGCGTGGCGAACTGGCCGCGCGCCGTGCTGTAATCGTGCTGGAAGCCCGGTTGCTGCCAATGACTGGCCAGCGGCCAGGCCAGCAGGCCGCACAGCAGCAGACAGCCGCCGGCCAGCGCGCCGCGTGGCGGGAAGGAGGCTGCCTGGCGCAGCCGCCGCAGCAGCGATGACGGCGCGCCCGCCGCCGGGGCAGGCTGGCTGAAGGCCGCCACGCGCTGCGCCGGCAGGCTGGCCAGCAGCGCATCGGTGCGGGCCAGCGCCTGCCAGGCTTGCTGGTGGCGCGCGTCGGCGGCCAGCCATGCATCCAGCGCCGCCAGTTCGTGCGCGGCCAGGCCCGCGTCGTGGCGCAGCAGCCATTGCGCCGCCAGGAAGTCGATGTCGTCGGCCGTCGTGTCTTGTGATGTCATGCGCTGTTTCATAGCGTATCCCGCTCGGGCATGCCTTTTTTACAGGCGAGCATGCCGTTGATGATGTGTTTTTCCACCATGTTGACGGAGATGTCCATCTGGGCGGCGATCTCGATCTGGCTCAGGCCATCGAACTTGTACAGCGCGAACGCCTGGCGGCAGCGCGGCGGCAAGGCGTCGATGATGGCCAGCAGGCGCTCCATGGTTTGCCGGTCGTGCAGCCGTTGTTCGGGTTCGTCGGCGCGTGGCGCGCACAGCTGGAAATGGGGCGTGTCGATGTCGTCGTGGGGGCGCCGCTGGCGCAAGCGCTGTTCGTCGATGGCGATGTTCTTTGCCGTCACGTACAGCAGCGCGCGCTGGCCGCTATCGGGCGCCGCGCCGCTGTGCAGGGCAGGTGCGCCGCCGAGCGGCTCGCGCGCCAGGATGCGGGCGTAGGCTTCCTGCACCACGTCCTGCGCCTTGTCGCGGCAGCCGGTGGAGCGCGAAATCAAGCGCAGCAATTCCTGGTAATAGCGTTCAAGCACCGCGCGTTTCCTCGTTGTCAAAGCCGGCAATAATAGCAAGCCCATCAAATAATAACAAGAATCATTCTCATCTGATGCTATATTCGAGGTGCTGGATAACGCTGGATATTTTTGGCAATGCAGACAATAATCGGCAGCAGAAGGCGCTGTCGCGGACCGTATTGCCCACTATTATCGATTTTATCGATGCTAACTAGGTATATTTTCCGTTTTACATCGATCTTCATGCCATGCATAATCTGTTGCAACTGAAGCCAGACAATCAGCCGCATGCGCCCCCCGCCTGCAGCTGCTTGCGGTTTTGACATCCTCCACTTTCTATCAGGAACCTACAATGAAAAAACTGCTCGCTTTTATCGCCGCCGCCGGCTTCTCGCTGTCCGCTGTTGCCGCGCCTGAAGTCTATGTCATCGATGGCAGCCACACTTTCCCCCGTTTCGAGTACACCCACATGGGCTTCTCGACGCAGCAAAGCCGTTTCAATAACACCACCGGCAAGGTCACGCTGGACCGCGCCGCCAAGACGGGCGCCGTCGAAGTGCTGATCGACACCAAATCCGTCGACACGGGTTCGACCCTGTTCAACTCGCACATCCAGGGCGAAGACTTCCTCGACACGGCCAAGTATCCGGTCGCCACCTACAAATCGACCAAGTTCAATTTCGATGGCGACAAGCTGGCCTCCGTCGACGGCAATTTGACCCTGAAAGGCGTGACCAAGCCAGTTACCCTGACCGTCACCTCGTTCACCTGCGCACCGCACCCGATGCTGAAAAAAGACGCTTGCGGCGCCAACGCCACGGCCAAGATCAAGCGCTCGGAATTCAACGCCGGCAAATATGCGCCAGCGGTCAGCGATGATGTGACTTTGACGTTCGCCATCGAAGCCATCAAGCAGTAATTTTTAAACCCGACATCTGCACTGCCGGGGTCGGACCCTGAGGGTCCGACCCCAGTTTTTGCTCTTGGGTTGAAGCTGAAAAAAACGGCGGGCAAATAGCCCGCCGTTTTTTTTCGTCCAGGTAGTCGACATCACGACAAGTGATACACCTCCTGCTGCCCATACACGGGCGTGTTCAACCCTTCCATGCGCGCCTTCAACTGCAGCGACAGGTACTGGGAATAGTGGCGCGACTGGTGCAGGTTACCGCCGTGGAACCACAGCGCCTGCTGCTGCGTGGGCTTCCACATATTGCGCTGTTCGCCCTCCCACGGGCCAGGGTCTTTCGTCGTGGACGAACCCAATCCCCACACCTTGCCCACTTTATTCGCCACTTCCGGCGAGATCAGGTCGGCCGCCCAGCCATTCATGGAGCCGTAGCCAGTGGCGTACACCACCAGGTCGGCCGGCAGTTCCGTGCCGTCGGACAGCACGATGGAATGGCTTTTCAGTTCCTGCACGCCGACGCCGCTTTTCAGCTTGATCTTGCCGTCGGCGACCAGCTCGGAGGCGCCCACGTCGATGTAGTAGCCGGAGCCGCGGCGCAGGTATTTCATGAACAGGCCGGAATCGTCGTCGCCAAAGTCCAGCATGAAGCCCCGTTCTTCCAGGCGCGCGTAAAAGTCGGCGTCGCGTTCGCGGATGGCCTTGAAGACGGGCTTCTGGAAGTCGGCCAATATCTTGTACGGAATCGAGGCGAACGTCAGGTCGGCCTTGGCGGTCGTCATGCCGGCCGCCAGCGCCCGTTCCGAATACAGGTCGCCCAAGGCCAGGTCCATCAGGGAATCGGACTTGACGATGTGCGTCGACGAGCGCTGCACCATGGTCACGTCCACGCCCGCTTCCCACAGGGCGGCGCAGATATCGTGCGCGGAATTGTTCGCGCCGATGACGACCACCTTCTTGCCCACATACGCGTCCGGCCCCGGATGCTGCGACGAGTGCTGCTGCTCGCCCTGGAACACGTCCATGCCCTTGAACTTCGGCATGTTCGCCTTGCCCGACATGCCGGTGGCCAGCACCAGTTGCTTCGGCTTGAGGGTGACGGCCTGGCCATCGCGCAGCACTTGCACCGTCCACTCGCCCGTGGCTTCGTCGAAGCTGGCCGATTCGCAGGAAGTCGAGCCCCAGTAATTGAGCTCCATCACCTTGGTGTACATCTCCAGCCAGTCGCCGACCTTGTCCTTCGGCGTGAAGACGGGCCAGTTGTCGGGGAAGGGGATGTACGGCATGTGGTCGTACCAGACGGGGTCGTGCAGGCACAAGGACTTGTAGCGCTTGCGCCAGCTGTCGCCAGGTCGCGCGTTTTTCTCGATGATGATGGTGGGGACGTTCAGCTGGCGCAGCCGCGCGCCCAGCGCGATGCCGCCCTGGCCACCGCCGATGATGACGCAATAGGGCTGGCGCGCGTAGCCCAGTTCCGTCGCTTCCTGCTCGCGCTGTTCCAGCCAGCTGCTGCGATTCGTGCGCGCGCCGTGTTCCGCACCCATGGGCCGCCGGCCACCCTTGGCTTCCTCAAAACCCTTCAATTCGCTCATGGTGGTGAGCAGGGTCCAGATCTTGCCGTCGCGGATACGGATGAAGCCCACACCGCGCGCCACGTTCGTTTCCACCGTGATCCAGCTTTGCAGCACGCCGCCGGCTTCCACCGCATGTTCGCCGTCGGCGATGCGGATGGAGAGCGGCTGCACGGCGCCCAGCTGGGCCGCCAGCATGGCGGCGATCTGTTCGCGGCCTTCCAGGGTTTTCAGGTTCCAGGTAAACAGCACCAGGTCGCGCCAGTAGCCATCCTGTTCGAACAGTTGCGCGGCGCCCGTGCCGTCGCTGGCGCGAAGAAAGCCTTCGAGCTGCTCCAGGATGCCGGCCACGGCCAGGTCGTGCGGGTTGATATCGGTTTGCATCGTGTCTCCTCCAAGTCTGCTGACTTTATGATGGGATGCGGCTGTGTTGCCGCTGACGATGTTGTAACACTGGCGTTCCGGCGCCGCATTGCGCAGCGCAGCATGACGGCTATTGAGACGGAAGTCTCAGCGCGTTTATCGCATCATTGCCGGTGCGGCGCCACGATGTGCAGCTGCTTGAGGCGCCGGTACAGGGTGGCACGCGAGATGCCGAGCATGGCGGCCGCCTGCAGCGGGCGCCATTTGGCGGTGTTCATGGCCTGCACGATGCGCGTGCGTTCGGCCAGTTCCGGCGCCGTGTATTCCAGCACATTTGGCACGACGGTCGCCTCACGGGTGGCGCGCGCACGCGCCTTGGCCTGGCGCAGCGGCGCGCGCACGCGGGCGTGCAGCCAGGTGCTGCCGCCGGCCAGGCGCAAGGACAGCAGACTGTGTCCCGCGCGCGCATCGAACAGCCGTTCGGCGCGCACTTCCAGTACTTCGGTGACGGGACGCGGCAGGGCGTCCAGGCCCCCGATGACGTCGCGCGCGCAGCGGTTGGCGGCGACGATGTCGCCATGTTCGTCGATGGCGAGCAGCATCTCCGGCTGCACTTCCACGAAGTGGCGGTTGCGGTGCGCCAGCAGGATGCAGCAATGGCTGTAGGATTTGAGAAAAAAGCCGTCCTCGATCAGGGTCGCGCCTTGCCGCACCAGCTGCTTGACGAGGCGCTGGCTGTCGCGTGCGTCGGGCGAGTTCAAGGCCGATGCATCGAGCACGCCGATCAAGTCGCCGTGCGGCGAAAAAATCGGCGCCGCGCTGCAGGTCAGGCCCGTGAACGCGGCGCGAAAATGGTCCGTCTTGTGCACGGTGATGGCTTCATGGTCGAGCAGCACGGAGGCGATGCCGCACGTGCCTTCCTCTTCTTCCGACCAGCACGAACCGGGGTACAGGCCCGCCTTCTTGAAATCCTTGCGCTGGTCCGTGTCGACCACGTAGTCGATCGTCACGCCGCGCGCATTGGCGAGGATGACGCAGTAACCCGCTTCGCGCACCATGGCGTGCAGGCGCGGCAAACACTGGCCCGTGGAGCGCAGAAAATCTTCCTCGGATTGCTGGATGGCGCGCAGTTCGGCGCCCGTCAGGATGCGCGGCCCCGTGGTGGAAGCGGGGTCGAGCCGGTAGTCGTCGAGCGAGCGCCGGTACGACGACGCCAGCCTGGCCGTATCGGCGCCTGGGTTGACGATGCGTCCGGCGATCAGGTCGCGCACGCGGTCGATATGGCTGGTCTGGCGGATGTAGGGCATGGCGCTCTCCAGTGTCTCGTGTCTGTTTTTATGGTGTCTCCGTTTTTAGCACGAAGCGCGGGGCCGCGCATCCTGCGCTGCAGCATGGCGCGCGCGTGAGACGTTCGTCTCAGCGCGTGGCCCGCACAATAGGATGCCGCAGGACAAGATAAAAAGTTTCTCTGTTAGCATGCATCGCATGAAGCGAGCGCCGTTGCCGGCGCCAGCCATGACAGGAGATATGCATGAAGACATTGCCACCCATCCGCCGCCTGGCCCTGGCCGCAGCCTGCCTGGCGCTGGCCGCAGCCTGCCTGGCGCTGGCCGCCGGCGCCCATGCGGCAGAGACAAGCAAGGTGGTTGCCAAACCGCTGTCGGCCGCCGCCAGCGATCCGGCTGCATTGCAATGGATGGTGGGCGCGCCGCCGCCGGCCGATAAAATCATCCGCTTCGACGATGGCAGCTATTTCAATTTTCCGCAGCTGCGCTGGAGCGTGTCGCACTTCCGCCAGCTGATGCCGACGGTGGACGTGGCGCGCGGTTTGACCGCGCCCGTGCCTTTGCCGCGCGCGCTGCGCAACGATATCGACAGCCTGCGCTTCACACCCCTGGGCGCGAAGGAGACGATGACGTGGGAGCAGTCGCTGGGCGCCAATTACACGGACGGCATCGTCGTGCTGCACCGGGGCCGCATCGTGTATGAACGCTATTTCGGCGTGTTGAAGGAGGGCGGCCAGCATGGCGCCATGTCGGTGACGAAGTCCGTGATGGGCACCATCGGCGCGGCCCTGGTGGCCGAAGGCAAGCTCGATCCGGGCAAGAAAGTGGCCGAGTATGTGCCGGAACTGGCCAAGTCCGCGTTTGGCGACGCCACCGTGCGCCAGGTGCTCGACATGACCACGGGCCTGAAATTCAGCGAAGATTACGCCGACCCGAATGCGGAAGTGTGGCAGCACGCGGCGGCCGGCAACCCGCTGCCCAAGCCGAACGATTACACGGGGCCGCGCAGCTATTTCGAGTATCTGCAGACGGTGCAGCATGAGGGAAAACATGGCGAGGGCTTCGGCTACCGCACGGTCAACTCCGACGTGCTGGGCTGGATCATCGCCCGTGTCACGGGGCAGAGCGTCAACGCGTATCTGTCCGAGCACGTCTGGCAAAAGCTGGGCGCCGAGCAGGATGGCTACATGTCGGTCGATTCGACCGGCACGCCGTTTGCCGGCGGCGGCTTGAATGCGGGCTTGCGCGACCTGGCCCGCTTCGGCGAGATGCTGCGCAACGATGGCCGCTACAACGGCCAGCAAATCATTCCGAAGGCGGCCGTCGACGATATCCGCCGTGGCGGCGACAAGCAGCTGTTCGCCAAGGGCGGCTACGATTTGCTCAAGGGCTGGAGCTACCGCGACATGTGGTGGGTCACGCACAACGACCATGGCGCCTACATGGCGCGCGGCGTGTACGGCCAGCGCATCTACATCGATCCGAAAGCGGAAATGGTGATCGTGCGTTTCGCCTCGACGCCGACGGCGGCCAACGCGGCCAACGATCCGACCACCACGCCGGCCTTCGAAGCGCTGGGCGAGCTGCTGCTGGCCAAGCCGCAGTAGGCTGCCGGGTTGACCCGTGCCAGTTGTGCGGCGAAACGGGCACAACTGCAATACACTATCCTTTCGTCATTATTTGTTGCTTGAATGATATTCCTGCAGCGCACGCAAGGGGAACGCACCGTGGAAACCAGCCAGCCGGATCAACCGCGCCCGCCACTCTGGCGGCGCCTGCTGTGGCCGGCCGTGCAGCTTGGCTCGGCTTTCAAGCTGACGGGCACGCATCTGCTGCATCACGTGATCGGCGCCAGCCTGATCGCCGCGCTGATGCTGGCGCTGGAAGGGTTGCACGTGCTCGAATGGCTCGATGCGGCCATGCTGCGCGCCAGCGCGGCGCAGGAGCAGCTGCTGGACCGGGGCAAGGACCCGGGCGCCGCCTACCGGCCCGGCATCATCGAAATCGACCAGCCCGCGTTTGAACAGGTCTTCGACGAGCGCGAACCGCTGGAACGTTCTCGCCTGGAGCAATTGATCGCCAGCGCCGCCGCGCGCGGCAGCAAGGTGCTGGCCATCGACCTGGA
Source organism: Janthinobacterium sp. NKUCC06_STL (assembly GCF_019345455.1). NCBI lineage: Bacteria > Pseudomonadati > Pseudomonadota > Betaproteobacteria > Burkholderiales > Oxalobacteraceae > Janthinobacterium > Janthinobacterium sp. NKUCC06_STL. The sequence goes on along the minus strand of NZ_JAHKQY010000001.1, from coordinate 231,302 downwards.
TCTGGCGCCGGCCGTGTACGAACAGCACAAGGCGGGCGAGCGGCCGCTGGACCGCCTGCTGGACCGGCTGGCCGCGCATGGCCGGCAACTGGTGCTGATCTTGCCCGAGCAATCGGACCAGAACGCGAACCTGCCGTGGATACGCGCGCGCTGCGCGGCCGGCATCCACTTTGCCAGCCCGCGCATCCGCGAACGCATGGGCGCCGTCACGCGCATCGAGCTGAAAAGCCCCGTGCTGGCGGCCGTGGCTTTCGAGCTGGCGCATGGCGCCGACGAGCAGGAACAGAAGCAGCCCATGCCGGCCGCCCTGTCCGAGCAAAAGGAAGTGGTGGCGCTGGCCGGCCGCGTGTGCCAGCTGGCGCGGCGCACGGGCAGCGAAAAGGAATTGGCGCGCTGGGCGTTCGAACCCGTCATCCGCGGCGACGCCAAGGCGGCGGCCGAACAGAACGCCGTCACTGCGCCGTTTCACCCGGCCGCCGTGGCGCCGCAATTCCTGCACCCCACGCGCACGCGCGTCAAACTGAGCGACGGCCAGGCCGGCGTGGATGCCGGGGCGCTGCGCAAGAACGTCGTGTATATCGGCAGCACGTATGACGTGCGCGACCGCTACACGACGGCCGAAGGCGAGCAGGCCGGCCTGCACCTGCATGCGGCCGCCCACACCTCGCTGGGCATCGGCACTGCCGACGTCAACAAATATGCGGTATTCGTGGCCGACATCGTCATTGGCGTGCTGCTGGGCTGCCTGTTCGGCGGCCTGTGGACCCTGTACGGCCGTGCCGAACTGGCCATCGACAAGCGCATGGAAGACCACGATGTCAGCCGTTTGCACCGCATGGGGACACTGGCGGAATTCTATGGCATCCGTTTGATACTGGTGCTGGTGTGGGCCTCGCCGTTTGCCATCGGCGCGCTGGCCATCTACCTGTCGCGCGGCTTGCTCGAGCAGGGCTGGTGGGTCAATCCCGGCCCGCTGATCGCCGGCATGTTCCTGCACGCGATGTCGCTGCGCGACGAAGCCCACCATCCGCACGAGGAAGTGCCTGGCCTGTCCGTGTGGGCCCAGCTGCGCCGCACGCATCCTGGCATCGTGCTGGTGCAGGCGCCGCTGGCGGTGCTGCTGTTGATCATCGCCCTGATCTAGCGCAAACCGTGGCGTCGCAGCGGCGCTAAACTGGGCGCCTTTTTCATTTGCAGGAGGATGCCATGCTGAGCGGAGGATGTTTATGCGGCGACGTGCGCTACGAAGCGGGCACGGGCGCCTTCCATGAAACGGCCTGCCATTGCTCGATGTGCCGCCGCGCGTCGGGCGCGCCGTTTGTCGCCTGGTTCAGCGTGCCGAGGGCGAACTTTCGCTGGCTGCGGGGACAGGCCACGCCGTATGCTTCCAGCGAACACTGCACCCGCAGTTTTTGCCCCCGCTGCGGCACCCAGCTGACGTTCGAGGACGAGCGCGACCCGGACGAGGTTGGCCTGACTACCGGCAGTCTGGACGACCCGAAACAACTGCCGCCGCACAGCCATATCTATACGGACACGCAAGTGGAATGGGTGAAACTGGCAGATGGTTTGCCGCGGTATCGCGGGGCGCGTAACGAGTAGGTCGGATTAGCGGCGGCACGCCGCGTAATCCGACAGGTGCTGCCGACGATGTTGTCGGATTACGCCCTTCGGGCTAATCCGACCTACGTGATCAATGATGTCAGCCGATCAGCTTCAACCCTGGCGGCAGCGTCTCACCCAGCATGCGGCGGGTAACAGCTTCGTCCAGCTGTGTCACTTCGCTGACCATGGCCTGCCACAGGGGCGGGGCGCCGACGGCTTTCAGGCGGACGAGGATGGTGGCGCGCAGTTCGTCGGCGATGTCGCGCGAGCGGTCGCCCGTCATGCGCGCCAGGTGGGTGGCGGCAAACGCCGCTGGTTCCGTCTTTTTCCAGTCCAGCGCCAGCAGCACGTGCAGCCAGTCGGCCACGGTGGCGCTGTCGACCACTTCATGCGCGCTGCCGTGGAAGGGCTGGCGTGCGCCGACCCTGGCCAGCGCCCACAATGTGTTCGTGTCCGCTGCTTCGCCTTTTTTATCAGCCTTCTGCAGACGCTTGATCAGCCACGCGCCCACTTCGGCCTTGTAGGCGCCGGGGATGCGCTCGAGCGAAGCGCCCAGGCGCAGCATGTCGTCGTCGCTGCCGTTCACCATGGTGACGGGGCGGCTGCCGCGCTGGGCCGCGTCGGCTTGCAGGTTGAAGGCGAAGTCGTCGAGCAGGCGCAGTTGCTGCTCCGAATTCAAGCCGCCCGTCACCCTGCGCCACAAAGTCCACCATTCGGCGCACACCTGATTGTCCTTGTGATGCTGCACGCCCGCGTCGAACATGGCCCATAGCTGCTCGATGCGCCACGGATCGAGCGCATCGCCATAGCCGGGACGCAAACAGTAGCCGGCCAGGTTCAGCCACACCCGCTCATGTTCGGCGGAGCGGCGCCGGCCACGTGCGCGTTGTAGCAGGGCGTCGAACAGCTGGCGCAAGAGCGGCGTGTCCCAGCTTTCGCGTCCGCTCAGCCCCCGTTCCAGGTGCTGGCGCAACTGGCGTACTTCCTTGGTGTCGACCTTTTGCGCCTTGCCGCCGAAGATGCGTTCGATCTTTTCGATGGCTTCTTTCACGCGCGGCGACACGCTGGACGTTTCGGCCTGCGTGTCGTCTTCGCCCCGCAGCTGGAATTCCAGCAGCCAGCGCTGACTGGCATCGGCTTCAGCCACGCAATGCACTTCCAGGGTGCCCACTTCCGTCATGACGGTTGCCAGCTGCACGGTGATCTCTCGCTTGTCGCCGTTTTCCGCTTGCAGCACGCTGGCCAGCGGCGGCAGGCGCAGGTATTCTCCGGCGTCGAGGTCGACGATCTCGCCCAGCTGCGGCGGCGTGCCCGCTTCCGCGAGGGAGGTGGCCAAGTGAAAGCGCACTGGCCGGCCCAGGCGCAGCGCGAACAGACGCTCCGTCAGGCGGATCTCTTCGCCGCTGGCGTTGCCACGGGGCAGGATGCAGACGGCGCGCTTGTCCTTGCCTGCTTCGCCCAGCACGAGGAAATAGCTGCGCGGCGAGCCGCCGCCGATGCGCGGCGCCTGGCCGCGGCGGGCCAGCGCGTAGGCAACGGCGCCACGCGCCACGGCCACGTCGGGATTATCGTTATGCAGAATGGTGAGTGGAGCGCCGCGCCAGTGGGCGAGCGTGTCGGCCAGGCGGCGCGCCAGCGCGTCGGCGCGGAACACGCCGCCGTTCAGCAGCAGGGTATCGGGCAGTGCCCCTTGATGCTGTTGTAAAAAGCTGGCCAGGTGGCGCGTGATGGCCGCATCCTGTGCATACGGCAGGCCGAATTCGACGATGCCGGCACGCCCCTTTTTTGCTACATCGTTCAGTTCCACCTTCGGGAAGAAGCCGTCGACCACCATGGCCGCCACTTCCTCGCGCGTGACGTCGGCGGAACGGCTGGCGCCAATCAGGCGCGAGCCTGCACCCAGCAGGGTGACGGCAGCCTTGTCGGGTGCGTCGCTGGAGAGCAGCAATTCCTTGGCGGCGCGGCAGCGCTCCATCAGCTGCGACAAGCGCGCGGCCGATAGCTTCATGCCGCCTTCGCTGCCAGCGGCCATGCGCGTTTCCACCAGGTGGGCCAGCGCCAGGTCCATATTGTCGCCGCCCAGTATCAAATGGTTGCCCACGCTGCTGCGCGTGAGCTGCGGTTCGCGGTCGTCATCGAAGGCCACGTCGATCAGGCTGAAATCGGTGGTGCCGCCGCCCACGTCGCAGACTAAAATGCGGCGCGTGTCGGCCAGGTCGTCGCGCAGGGTGGCGCGCCGGCGCTGCAGGAAATCGTAGAAGGCCGCCTGCGGTTCTTCCACCAGCCGCACCGTGGGCAATCCCGCCATGCGCGCCGCTTCCAAAGTAAGTGCGCGCGCACCCTCGTCGAACGAGGCGGGGATGGTCAGCACCAGTTCCTGCTCTTCGAGCGGAGCATGCGGGAAGCGGTGATGCCACGCGGCGCGCACGTAGGCCAGGTAGCTGGCGCTGGCCGCCACGGGCGACACCTTGGCCACGTCGGCATCGGCGCCCCACGGCAAAATCGGCGCCTGGCGGTCCACGTTCGCGTGCGACAGCCAGCTCTTCGCGCTGGAAACGAGCCGGCCCGGCACCTGGGCACCGAGCTGGCGCGCCAGGGCGCCCAGTACTGCATGGTCGACGCTCGCTACGTCTTGCTGCGGCCAAGGCAACTGCAAGTCGCCCGCCGCCAGTTCGCCGGCGGCAGGGTGGTAGCGCAGGGAGGGCAGCAAGGGGCGTGCGCCCACTTCGCCTGGCGCGACCAGCTGCTCGATGGGGAGCAGGTTTATTTCAGTCTGCGCATCGCCAGCCGCCGCATACGCCACCACCGTGTTGGTGGTGCCCAGGTCGATGCCGACCAGGAAGGCCGGCTGCACCTTCGCGCCGCGCATGCTTATGGCTGCGGCGTGCCGCGCACGTCGAATTCCACTTTCCAGCGCTCGGCGCCGTCAGGGGACACGGCCAGCAGTTCCAGGGTGCCCGCTTCCGTCACGCGCGCGTGCAGTTTGACCTGCACCACGTCGCCGGCCGACCGGCCTTCGGCAGATAACGTCGCCTGGATTTCGCTCAGCTCCTGCAATTCATCGGGGCCCCAGAAGTCGAGCAAGTCGCCGATCTGGTCGTTGCGGCGCGTGGACGAGGCGAAGAAGCGGAAGTGCACGGGCTCGCCCACGACGAGGCCGAATTGCTGGCCCGGCAGTTCCAGTTCGCTGCCTTCTTCCATGCCGAACGGCGCCACGCACAGGGCCTGGATCGGCGGTTCCATGCCGGGGATGGCCGGCATGGCCGATTCGATGGCGACATAAAAGGCGCTGGCCGTGCCGCCGCGGATGCGCACACCATGGCCGCGCCGCACGTAGCTGTAGTAGGCCGCACCGCGCGCCACGGCCAGGTCCAGGTCGGCCCCGGCCAGCATGCGGGCCGGTTCCGCGCCTTCCATGTACAGCCAGTCGTTGACGGTCGCCATGATGCGCTGGACCAGCAAGTCCGACTTGAAGACACCGCCGTTGAACAGCACGGCCGTCGGGTGCAAAAAGCTGGCGCCGTCCGCCTGGCGGCCGGCAAAGCCTTCCAGCTCGCTGGTGGCCGCCACTTGCCGGCCCAAAAACGCCGCCAGGTGGCGCGTGATGGCCGCGTCCTGCGCATACGGCAAGCCCAGTTGCGTCAGGCCCGCGCGCGTGCGCACGGCAGGGCGGCTCGATGCTTCCACCTGCGGGAAGAAGCCGTCGAGGATGAAGGTGGATACTTCCGCGCGCGTCAGTTCCGTGCGGATGGAGCCGCCGATCAGTTTCGAGCCGCGGCTCGGCACGACGATCGGCGCCGTTTCCATGCCGCTGTCGGCCAGCAGGCTTTCTTTGGCGCTGCGGCAGCCATAGGTCAGCGCACGCATCTGCCAGGCGTCGAGCTGGGTGCCGTTGGCGGCCAGCTTGCGGGCCACCAGGTGGGCCAAGGCGAGGTCCATATTGTCGCCACCGAGCAGGATGTGTTCACCGACTGCCACGCGATGCGGTTCCAGCACGCCGTCGCGTTCGAGCACGGCGATCAGCGAAAAGTCGCTGGTGCCGCCGCCCACGTCGACCACCAGGATGATGTCGCCCGGCTTGACTTCCTTGCGCCAGCGTCCTTCGCTCGTCTGGATCCAGCTGTACAGGGCCGCTTGCGGCTCTTCCAGCAAGGTCAATGAGGTGTAGCCGGCCGCCTGCGCCGCTTCCATCGTCAGCTCGCGCGCGGCCGGGTCGAAGGATGCCGGAATCGTGACCGTGATTTCCTGCTGCGCGAACGGCGCTTGCGGGTGGGCGTTGTCCCAGGCCTGGCGCAAGTGCGTCAGGTAGCGCGTGGCGGCCGTGATGGGCGAAATGCGCGCGACTTCGGCCGGCGCATCGTTCGGCAGGATGGCTGCGCGGCGGTCCACGCCCGGGTGGCACAGCCAGCTTTTCGCGCTCGACACCAGACGGATCGGCGTGGTGGCGCCGCGGCTGCGGGCCATTTCGCCAACGACGAACGGCGCTTGCGCTTCCTCGGTGACCCAGGGTAGGGCCAGGTCGCCGGCCGCCACTTCATCGGCGTGCGGCAGGTAGACGAACGACGGCAGCAAGGAAAGCTCTTCGACGGTGCCCGGCGCTGACAGTTGCGGCACTTTCAGCACGCCGTGGCTGGATTGCTCGCCGTCGCTCTCGACCAGGTTCACATACGACAGGGCGCTGTGGGTGGTGCCCAGGTCGATGCCGATGGCGTAGCGCGGGGTGTTGTTCGTTGTGTCGTTCACAGTTCCACCTCGGCCGGTGCCAGGATGGTGGCGTCGTGCTGCTCGCTCAGTTTCGGCAGGCGCACGCTGGACGCCCGCCAGCCGCGATGGCTGAGGGTACCCGTGAAGGGCGCGGAACCGACGACGTTGCCCGTCAGGCGTACTTGCGCGCTGTCAAAACCTTCCTGCAGCACGATGCGGCTGCCCTCGGCTTCCTGGCGCACGGCGTCGATGGTGAAGTATTCGCGCATGACCTTGGCGCAGCCTTCATGCACGACTCGGGCGGCCGCGCCGATGTCGGCATCGGCATGGCTGCCCAGGTTTTCCTGGGTGAAGTCGATCAGGCGCGCTTCGCGTTGCAGCAGGGCCAGCAATTGCAGGGCGGCGTCTGGCGTCGCTTCTTTCAAAATGACGGGTGCGGCGGCCGGCGTCGGCACGGGGGCTGGCGCCGGGGCCGCGGCCACTGGCGCGACGGGAGCGGCCTCGGGCAGGGACAGCTTTTCCACGCGGGCCGCATAGGCGGCGTCCGACAGGGTGCTGAAGAAGGCGCCGAAGGCCAGCGGGACACGGCGCCAGAACGATGGGTGGGACGATGATGTGCTCATAGGGAACTCGTTTCTCTGATCTGTAGGGTGGCGTCGGCGGCGCGCCCGGTGGCGGGGCCGCTTCGCAGGGTAGTGCTTGTGCCGGGCCTATGTGGCCGGCTGCGTTTGCCCGCATGATACCAGCTACCGGGCCGGCGCCAAAGTCGCCGCCCCCCGCGCAGAGAGCCTGACGCGTGGATTTTCTTTGTTCCTGCGCAAGGAAACGCTCGATTTCATGCTGTTTCGTCTAGAATCGCGCATTATCTTTTTGCATGACCTGGATGCCATGTCTACCGACTTTTCCCCCGACTTTTCCATATATCTAGCCAGCAGCCTGTATATCGACAGCGACCATCCGGCCGTGCGCGCCAAGGCAGCCGCATTGGCGGCAGGCGCGGTGGGCGACGCCGCCATCGCTGCCCGCTGCTTTGCCTTTGTGCGCGACGAGGTGGCCCACAGCTGGGACTACCAGCGCAATCCCGTCACTTGCCGCGCTTCCGATGTCTTGCAGCATGGCACGGGATACTGTTATGCGAAGAGCCATTTGCTGGCCGCATTGCTGCGCGCCAACGGCATTCCTGCCGGCCTGTGCTACCAGCGCCTGGCCGTCGGCGAAGTGGGGCCGCCGTTTTGTCTGCATGGCTTGAATGCCGTGTATCTGCAGGAGTTTGGCTGGTACCGCATCGATGCGCGCGGCAACAAGCCCGGCGTCGATGCCGCCTTCACGCCGCCACGCGAGCAGCTGGCCTTTCCCGTGCTGGCGCCCGAGGAACGCGACTTGCCGGAAATCTGGCCGGCACCGTTGCCGCAGGTGGTGGCGTCCCTGACCGGCCATGCGACGGTGCAGGACGTGGCGGCGAACTTGCCCGATATTGAATTATTGCCTCTGCAAAAATAATCCAAAGAAAGAAACCATGAAAAAAATCTGTATTGGCCTGATCGGCCTGATGTTGCTGGCCGGTTGCGGCAGCAAGGGCGAGAGCGGTGGGCAGTCGAGCGCCGCGCGCCTTGAGGGCAAGGAAAAGGGCAGCGAGTTTCTTGCCTATGAGCATAATGTCAGCGTCGATACGCACGAGGCGCAAGTGCGGCCCCTGTATGAAAAAGTGGTCGCCGCCTGCAAGGCCGACACGGAAAACGGCTGCCTGCTGCTCGACTCCAGCGTCGACAGCGGCCGCTACGTGCATGCGCGCATCAGCATGCGCGCCAAGCCGGCCGGCATCAAGAAGCTCGTCGCGCTGGTCGCGGCCGAAGGCGACGTCACCAGCCAGGGCACCAAGGTGGAAGACCTGGGCCGTCCCGTGCTCGACAGCAAGAAACGCCTGGAGATGCTCAAGCAATACCAGGCGCAATTGCAAGACCTGGAAAAGCGTTCGGGTACGAACGTCGATGCTCTCATCAAGGTGAGCAAGGAACTGGCCACCGTGCAAGTGGAGCTGGAACAGGCGACGGCGGCCAACGCGCTGTTGATGCAGCGCATCGATACGGACTTGCTGAACGTCGTCATCAGTGCCGAAGGCAAGCAATCGTTCTGGCGGCCCGTCAAGCGTGCGCTGGGCAATTTCACGGAAAACCTGTCGGAAGGCGTGGCCAACGCCATCACGGCCATGGCCTATATCCTGCCGTGGCTGATCGCTTTCGTGCTGCTGTTCCCGCTGGGACGCAAGGGCTGGCGCCGCCTGCGTGGAGTTCCTCGCAAGGATTGATGCCGGGATTGTTGCGTCCGGCGCACCGTTTTACGGCAATTTGAAACCTGGCTGCACAGTCCTTGTGCAGCCAGGTTTTTTTTCGTGCGGCAAAAGCCGCGTGCACCATGGCGGACACCTGCTGGTGCTGGCATGCATTCTGCTTTAACAACATCGCAGGCCCAGCTCGATCCCCACGAACCCATCACAGGAGTCCCCATGTCACGACGCATCATCCTGAAAGCGGCCGCCGCCGGCGCACTGGCCCTGGCCACGTCCACTTATATGCAGGCAGCCCTGGCCGCCGATACGATCAAGGTGGGCATTTTGCACTCCCTGTCGGGCACCATGGCCATTTCCGAAACGTCGCTCAAGGATGTGGCGCTGATGACGATTGCCGAGATCAATGCCAAGGGTGGCGTGCTGGGCAAGAAGCTGGAAGCCGTCGTCGTCGACCCCGCATCGAACTGGCCTTTGTTCGCGGAAAAAGCGCGCCAGCTGGTGGCGCAGGATAAAGTAGCTGTCGTGTTTGGCTGCTGGACATCCGTGTCGCGCAAGTCGGTTTTACCCGTGTTCAAGGAACTCAACAGTCTGCTGTTTTACCCGGTGCAATACGAGGGCGAGGAACTGGAAAAGAATGTGTTTTATACGGGTGCGGCACCGAACCAGCAGGCGATTCCCGCCGTCGAATACCTGATGAGCAAGGATGGCGGCGGCGCCAAGCGCTTCGTGCTGCTGGGCACGGATTACGTGTATCCGCGCACCACCAACAAGATCCTGCGCGCCTTCCTGAAAAGCAAGGGAGTCAAGGATAGCGATATCAGCGAGGTCTACACGCCGTTCGGCCATGCCGATTATCAAACCATCGTCGCCAACATCAAGAAGTTTTCCACGGGCGGCAAGACGGCCGTCATTTCCACCATTAATGGCGATTCGAACGTGCCGTTCTACAAGGAACTGGGCAATGCCGGCTTGAAAGCCACGGACGTGCCCGTCGTTGCGTTTTCCGTGGGCGAGGAAGAGTTGCGCGGTATCGATACCAAGCCCTTGCTGGGCCATCTGGCGGCATGGAATTACTTTGAATCCGTCAAGAACCCCGTGAATACCGCCTTCATCAAGCAGTGGAAGGCCTATGCCGTGGCGCAAAAGCTGCCGAACGCGGGTTCGGTCGTGACGAACGACCCGATGGAAGCGACCTATGTCGGCATCCACATGTGGGCGCAAGCCGTGGAAAAGGCGAAATCGACGGACACGGACAAGGTGATCGCCGCCATGGCCGGCCAGAGCGTCAAGGCGCCGTCGGGCTTCACCCTGACCATGGATGCGACCAATCACCACCTGCACAAGCCCGTGATGATCGGCGAGATCAAGGCCGATGGGCAATTCAATGTCGTGTGGAAAACAAAGGAACCGATACGTGCACAGCCGTGGAGCCCGTTTATCAAGGGGAATGAGGGCAAGCAGAAGTTGTAGAAGCTTGCGCGTCGAATCGTCATCGCAACCCCAGGCAAAGAGCTGGGGTCAGTAGCCTCGCGATCGGAATGCGGCCCCATTGGGGCGCATTCCCCCGCCGGGTCTGACCCCTGTCCTTGTCTTTGGGGGAAGGATACCTATCAAGACATCGGCTTTACTACATGGAATCCATGCACATGCAGCTTTTCCCCAAACTGCTGGTCCTCGCCTGCCTGCTGTTCTCCCCGTTGGCGCAGGCAGCCATCCCTGTCGATCTGCTGAAGCCCCTCTCCGGCGACGACCCCGACGCCAGGGTCGCCGCCGTCGCCCAGATCGCCGCCCTGGCCACGCCCGAGGCTGCCAAGGTGCTGCAAGCCTTGCAGGACGATCAGTTATATGCCGCGCCCGACGGCAAGGTGTATATCGTCGATGGCGAGCAGGCGGTTGACCCGGCAAGCGGCCAGAACGTGCCGATGCCGGAAGGCATCGATGGCGTGATGGTCAACAACCGCTTGCGCTCGGCCGTGGCGGGCGCCTTGTCGGGCTTGCAGCTGCTGGCGCCGGAGCGGGCCACGCGCCTGGCTGCCGCGCAAGCCTTGCAAAAGGCGGTCGATCCCGCGCAAATCCCCTTGATCCGCACGGCGCTGGGGCGGGAAAACGATGCTGAAATTAAACAACTATTGCAAGTGCTGATCGCCAGCGCCAACCTGCATGCGCCCGATGCGGCCACACGCAAGCAAGCTGTGCAGGCGCTGGCCGGCAGCAGCGATGCGCGCTTGCTGCCCGTGCTGCAAGCCATGCTGGAGAAAGGGGGCGAGCCGGACGAAGCCGTGCAACTGGCCGCCATCGAGACCATGCGCCAGATCAAGGGACGGGTGGCGCGCATGGAGTTCGCCGGCAATGTGTTCTACGGCATCTCGCTGGGCAGTGTGCTGCTGCTGGCCGCGCTGGGGCTGGCCATCACCTTTGGCTTGATGGGCATCATCAACATGGCGCACGGCGAATTGCTGATGATAGGCGCTTACACGACCTATCTGTGCCAGCTGTTCTTCCGCAACTTCCTGCCTGGCCTGCAGGATGCGTACCTGCTGGCGGCGCTACCGGCCGCCTTCCTCGTCGCCGGGCTGGTGGGCGTGGCGCTCGAGCGCACGGTGATCCGCTGGCTGTATGGCCGGCCGCTGGAAACCCTGCTGGCCACCTGGGGCATCAGCCTGATCCTCATGCAGGCCGTGCGCACGATCTTTGGCGCGCAAAACGTGGAAGTGGCCAATCCGGCCTGGATGTCGGGCGGCGTCACCGTGCTGGGCGGCCTCGTGCTGCCGTATAACCGCCTCGCCATCATCGGCTTTGCCGTCGTTGTCGTGGTGGCCGTGTGGTTGATTTTGAACAAGACACGGCTGGGCCTGTTCGTGCGGGCCGTCACGCAAAACCGCCGCATGGCCGATTGCGTGGGCGTGGCTACGGGCAAGGTCGACATGCTGACCTTCGGCCTCGGTTGCGGCATCGCCGGGCTCGGCGGCGTGGCCCTGTCGCAGCTGGGCAACGTGGGGCCGGACCTCGGCCAAAGCTACATCGTCGATTCCTTCATGGTGGTGGTGCTCGGTGGCGTGGGCCAGCTGGCCGGCACCGTGATCGCCGCGCTGGGCCTGGGTGAAGTGAACAAATTCCTCGAACCGGTGGCGGGCGCCGTGCTGGCGAAGATCGCCATTCTCGTGTTCATCATCATTTTCATCCAGCGCCGGCCGCAGGGCCTGTTTGCCATGAAGGGACGCAGCGTCGAATGACTTCCTCCTATCCAATAAAGCAGGGCCTGTTCACGCGGCCCGTCTGGCTGGCCATTGCCGCCTGCACGCTGCTGGCGGCGCTATTGCCGATGTTTAACCTGGCGTTTGCCGAAGGCCATGCCTTGCACGTGTCCGCCTATACGGTGGCGCTGGTGGGCAAGTTCATGTGCTACGCGTTGGCCGCGCTGGCGCTGGACCTCGTCTGGGGCTACACGGGGATCTTGTCCCTGGGCCATGGCGTGTTCTTTGCGCTGGGCGCGTATGCCCACGGCATGTATCTGATGCGCGCCATCGGCGACCAGGGCCAGTACCACAGCAGCTTGCCCGACTTCATGGTCTTTCTCGACTGGAAAACCTATCCCTGGTACTGGGCATTTACGGAACACTTCTGGTATTGCATGGCCCTCGTTGTGCTGGTTCCCGGCGTGCTGGCTTTTGTCTTCGGCTATTTTGCGTTTCGCTCGCGCATCAAGGGCGTGTATTTTTCCATCATCACGCAAGCGATGACGTATGCCTTCATGCTCTTGTTCTTCCGCAATGACACCGGCTTTGGCGGCAACAACGGGTTCACGGATTTCAAGACCATCCTTGGCCATGACATCACGGCGCCCGCCACCCGGGCCGTGCTGTTCCTGCTGACCCTGGCCTTCCTGCTGGCCGCCTTGATCGGCGCGCGCGCCATCGTCCGCTCGAAACTGGGCCGGGTGCTGCAGGGCGTGCGTGACAGCGAAGCGAGGCTGATGTTCCTCGGCTACAACCCGCTGTGGTTCAAGCTGTTCGTCTGGACCTTGTCTGCCATGCTGTGCGGCATCGCCGGCGCCCTGTACGTGCCGCAGGTGGGCATCATCAACCCGTCCGAAATGTCGCCGGCCAATTCCATCGAAATGGTCGTATGGGTGGCCGTCGGTGGACGCGGTACCTTGCTCGGCCCCATCCTGGGCGCGTTCACCGTCAACGGCTTGAAAAGCTGGTTCACGGCCGCCTTGCCGGAACTGTGGTTGTTCGCGCTGGGCTTGCTGTTCATCGTCGTGACCCTGTTCATGCAGCAGGGCATGCTCGGTGTGTTGAGCAAGCTTAAACGCAAAAAAATGGCCGTCGTGGCAGAGGAGGCCGCATGAGCATCCGCATGTTGCCCGGCATGGCCGGCACGGAGACTGGCGCCGGCTATGCGCGCGTCAAAGGCGAGGGCGTCGATACGACGCATGGCGCCATCCTCTACCTGGAAGACATCAGCGTGTCGTTCGACGGCTTCAAGGCCATCAACAAGCTCAGTCTCGATATTTCCGTCGGTGAATTGCGCTGCATCATTGGTCCGAATGGCGCGGGCAAGACGACGATGATGGATGTGATCACCGGCAAGACGCGGCCCACGTCCGGCACGGCCTGGTTTGGCCAAACCATGAATCTGGCCACCATGACGGAAGCGCAGATTGCCCACGCGGGCATCGGCCGCAAGTTCCAGCGCCCCACCGTGTTCGAGCAGCACACGGTGTTCGACAACCTGGAACTGGCGATGAAAATGGACAAGCGCGTGGCGCCCACCCTGTTTGCACGTTTAAGCTCGGAGCAGGCAGGCAAGATCGAAGCCATCTTGCGCCTGATACGCCTGAATGGCCACGAGGCGCGGCCGGCCGGTTTGCTGTCGCACGGGCAAAAGCAGTGGCTGGAAATCGGCATGCTCTTGATGCAGGAGCCGCAGCTGATTCTATTGGACGAACCGGTGGCCGGCATGTCGGATGCGGAAACGGCGCGCACGGCGGAATTGCTCAATGAATTGCGCGGCAAGCATTCCATCATGGTGGTCGAGCACGACATGGGTTTCGTCACGGACATTGCCCAGCAAGGCATCGTCACCGTGCTGCATGAAGGGTCCGTGCTGGCGCAGGGCCGCATGGACGAAGTGCAGGCCGACGAGCGGGTCATCGAAGTCTATCTGGGAAGGTGAACACATATGCTGGAAGTCGAGCAATTGAATCAATACTATGGCTCCTCGCACACCTTGCGCGGCATCAGTTTGTCGGCGCGCAAGGGCGAATGCCTGGCCTTGCTGGGCAGGAATGGCGTGGGCAAGACGACCTTGTTGAAATGCCTGATGGGCGTGCTGCCCGTGGCGCAGGGCACGGTGGTGTTCCAAGGGCGCGACATCACGCGATTGACGCCGCACGCGCGCGCCAAGCTGGGCATCGCTTACGTGCCGCAGGGGCGCGACATCTTTGCGCGCCTGACGGTCGAGGAAAACTTGCTGATGGGCATGGCGGTGAAGCGGGGCAAACAAGCGTCGCGCATCGATCCCCACGTGTATGAATTGTTTCCGGTGCTTAAAGAGATGCTGCAGCGGCGCGGCGGCGATTTGTCCGGCGGGCAACAGCAGCAACTGGCCATCGCCCGCGCCCTGCTGGCCGAGCCGCAATTAATCATCTTTGACGAGCCGACGGAGGGTATTCAGCCCTCCGTCATCAAGGATATCGGCAGGGTCATTTCCTTGCTGAAACAGCGCGGCGACATGGCCATCGTGCTATGCGAACAATATTTCGATTTTGCCCGCGAGCTGGCCGACGAATTCATCGTCCTGTCGCGCGGCAGCGTCGTCGCCAGCGGACTGGCTGCGCAGATGGATGGCGACGACGTGAAGCGGCACCTGGCCGTGTAGCTTAAACCAGCTGGAGCCAGCCCAGCACGGCGCCGGCCGCCAGCAGCCACAATAAATGGATCTTCGTGCGCCAGATGATGAGGCCAGCCACGATGGACAGGCTCCACAGGGGCCAGTCCATGCGGAGGTCATGGTTGGCGCCGCCCAAAATCATGCCCGTGGAAATCAGCAGGGCGACGACGATGGGCGCCATGCCTTGCTTGAAGGCGCGCACGGGGAGCAGGTCGCGGTTGCGGTAGCCCCACTGGGCCGCCACGTAGGTAAGGGTGGTGCTGGGCAGCATGATGCCCACCATCGTGATGAACACGCCCAGGTAGGCGGCCGTGTAGCTGCCCGCGTTCATGCCCACGTTCCAGCCCATCAGGGCGACGAACAGCACGTTCGGGCCGGGCGCGGCCTGGGCGATGGCGATCGATTCATTGAATTGCGCCTGCGTCAGCCAGCCGTGCTGCTCGACGAGGAAACGGTGCATTTCGGAGGTGGTGGAAATGGCGCCGCCGATCGACATCAGCGACAGCATCAGGTAGTGGCCGAACAGGTTCAGCCAGTCGCCCGTGCTCAACACCAGTTGCAGGGGCGGATTCATGCGGACAGCTTTCGATAGGTGAGCAGGCAGCCGATGCCGCCCAGGCCCAGCAGGATATACAGCAGGGGCCAGCGCAAGATCGCCACCATCAGCACGCCCAGCACGGTGATGGACAAGGTCAGCCACAGCGGCAGCGGATGCTTGGTCAGCGCGGTCGCCAGTTTCACGCCCGTGGCGGCGATCATGCCGGCCGACACGGCCGCCATGCCGCGCAAAGCGCCCGCCATCTGCGGATTGTCGCCAAAGCGCGTGTACAGCACACCCAGCACCAGCACGATGATGAGGGGCGCGGCCAGCATGCCGGCCAGCGCCGTCAGCGCGCCCTTCAAGCCGAAATAGCGCCCGCCCACCATCAGCGACAGGTTGACGACATTTGGCCCGGGCATGATTTGCGCCACGGCCCAGTCTTCCAGGAATTCCTCCTGCGTCAGCCAGCGCTTGCGCTCGACCATCTCGCGCTGGATCACGGCCAGCACGCCGCCAAAGCCTTGCAGGGCCAGCCAGGTGAACGAGAAGAACAGGTCGGCAAGCGAGGCGGGCTGTGGACGGGGCAGGTCGGGCGGAAGGGAGGACGGTGAGGGCATAGCTGATTATCGCCGTGGCCGTTCGCGCTTGTCCATCGCTTTCGGCAGCGCTTGTGCCTGCAAGAAAAAAACCGTGGCTCATGTTTCCCTGCCATTGACATCGAGAGTTTATCGGCAATACTTTTAGCGGCAACACGAGCACTGTCCCTTTCCGCGCTGTCGCGGTTCGCACCGCTACGCCGTCTCCCCCTCCGTCCCCTTCGCAGGAGTTGTCCATCATGCCTCATTCCACAGAAACGCTGCATATGCCTGCCATACCAGTGGTGCGCCATGTGCGCATCGACCAGAAGATGTGCGATATCGTCAATCTGGGCATCGCCGTGCAGGCCGCCTTCAGCACCTTGTGCGCGCTGGAATACCTGAAGTCATACAATGTCGCCCCCGAACTGATCGAGCGCGTACTGCTGCACCCGGAGCAGCGCCGCCAGAGCCTGCATTGAATATCCGCACGGCAACTGTGTTGCCGGCAGCGTTAGCCTGGTGTTGTCGCTTTGATCATTACGGCTCAGTTATGCACAAATGATGGGATAACGAAATTGACGAAATAATTTTCCTGTGATTATGTGTGAGTTTGTAAGTGTTTGATTTTAATGGATTTTATTTTTGCTGTTTGATTGGGCAGTTTATTGAAAGCCGCATGGGCTGTGGCTTTGAAGGCTGTCAATAGGCCCTTATCCACAAAGATATCCACAGTCCGTGTGGATATCTGAAAAAGCGCTTAACAATCCGCCACTTAGGAAATTGGCGCCGCTCGGCACACGCCATCGGCGGGAAAAAGGGGCCAAAATGGGGCATGCCGCAAGCCTGTATGCCTATCCAGTGTTCTTGTTTTTTATGACTGAAAGTAGCGGCCGATGCTCAGGGCGTGCCGCCGGCTGGCGCCGCTGGCGTGTCACCGCACTGGGCCAGGGCGGCGGCCAGCTCGGCGACCTGCTGCTGTGCTTCGCGCAAGGTGGCATAGGTGCGCAGCGAGGCGATCACGGTGGTGAACAACTTGCGCGTGGTGAGGTCGGTCTTGCACCAGAAATCGTTGATGTCGTAGTCGATGATGATGCGGTGCTCGAGCGCCTGGCCGGGCTGGCCCGTGCGCAGGATGATGCGCACGGCGCTGTTGTGCAATTCTTCGCGGACCTGGCGCGCCACTTGCAGGCCGGCATCCTGGGTTTCCATGATCACATCGAGCAGCACGACGGCGATATCGGGCGTGCCGCGCAGCAAAGCCAGCGCCTCGGCACCTGAATACGCGTGCAAAAAGCTCAGCCGGCGCCCCTGGAAGCTGGCCTGGCTGAGGGCGAACTTGGTGACCACATGCACGTCGACATCGTCATCGACGATCAGCACGCGCCATGGCGCCGCGGTGGCAGGCTCTGCCGTCGCGTCTGTCCGTCCCAGTGGCTCATCGACCAGCCAGTCCGGTTCGTCCGCCCCCTTGGCGGCGCTATCGCTATCCATGTTCATGCGTTTATCCACCGTTGATCGTGCTCGCCACTCCACACTATGCCAGTCTGCGGGGTTTGTCAAAACAATGCGGTTCAAGCAAGACGCCGTGTCGCCAGGAATGCTTATGCACAGAAAAATATATTTTCATGGGGGCAGAGCAAGTTTGCTCAAGCGCAAATTCATGATTGCAAGTCATTGATTTCATTGGGGTAAAAAATTGCCTGTGAAATCAGCAAATTGTTGAAACCCGCATCAATGCTGGTGTTGCGGCTTGTCAAGAGGGGCTTATCAACAACTTTATCCACAGTTGCTGTGGATATCTAAAAAAGCCGTGCAAAAACCGGAGCTTAGCGCCCGTCCGTGCGGCAGGGTGCAGGGCTTCAGGCAGCGAGGCCAAGCCCGCCCAGCTGGGCAAACGCATGCAGGAAGCGCTGCTTGGCTTCGGCCGGACCCATGGCTTCGATTATACCGGGCAAGGGGGCGATGCCGTCAAGGTAAGCCCAGCGCTCGGCCGAGTGCGGCATCAGGTCGCGCTTTTCTGTCGCCAGCGCGATCAGGTCGGCCTGCTTGATGGGCGCGTAATCGGAAAAGTCCAGGCCATAGGTGGCGGCGATGATGGCGCTGACCTTGTCTTCCAGCACGGCAAACTCCGGCAGCAGCACTTTCAAGGGCTTGACCATGTCGCCCAGGTAGGCTTCGGCCGCGTCGTGCAGCAGGGCGGCCAGGCGCAAATGGGGGGGCACAAGTTCGGCGACGATCAGGCTGTGCTGGGCGACCGAGTAAAACACTTGCGTCTGTCCATTGAAGCGGCACTGGTAAGCGAGGCCGTGGGCGATGTCCTCGATGGCGACCTTGTCGATATGCGGGCGCAAGGGATAAAAACGGTTGCCTGAATAAGTGGAAACGTAGTCGGTGGTAATCATTGCCATGGCATGGTGCTCGTAACGCTCAAGATGCTTCATCGTACACCCGATGGCATGGACTTGCCCCGGCCGTCGTGCGCAGGCAGCTTTCCGGATGAGCCTATGCATCTTGGCAAATCCTTTAATTTATTTCATATCATTCATTGATCTTTCTCAAATACACTGTAGAAATCTTGTTTGACTGAAACTTAAAGGGGACAGGGCAATGACGGCGACACCTTCGGCAAGACCTTCGTATATCTATCAGGGCGGTTCGGTGATGATGCATGCGCCGCTGCAATTGAAACAGTCGGAAATGTACGGCTATTTCGTCCGGGGCGACCTGGCGAAACTGCAAGCGACCGTGAATACCACCCTGAACCAGGTGGCGGGCAGCAAGATGACCCTGAAAGCCCTGTCGCCGTATGTGATGCTGACCTTTACGCGCGTCAACCATGCGGACTCCGCCAATCCCGTCGACCAGGCCAAGGGCTGGATCACGGAAGTCGACATCGTCACCTGGATCATGGTCGGCCAGATGGATGACGCGGGCAAGCTCGCGCATGTCTATTGGTACCCGTGCCATATTTTCGTCGATGACGCGATGGCCCTGATTAACGGGCGCGAACTGTTTGGCTATCCGAAATACCTGTGCGACTACGAAATTCCCGCCGCCGGCAGCGAGCCGCTGCGCTGCTCCGTGGCCGCCAAGGGCTTCCAGCATTTTTCGCCGGAAACAAAACTGGCGCTGCACCCGTTGCTGGAAGTCAACGCTACCGTGCAGACGGGGCCGCACAAACCCGTCAACAGTTTCCTGGAACTCATCGAGCAGGCGTTCCAGATTTTCCTCTCCATCCCGGATTTCTTCGACATGGACCAGGCCGGTTGGGCCGATATTCTGTCCTTGCTGCGCAACCCGCGCATCGACCAGATTTTCCTTAAACAATTCCCCGACAGCGCGGGCGTGAAAGCCGTGTACCAGGCCCTCGTGGCCGCGCCGGCCGAGATCAACCGCCTGCACAGCGCGCGCCTGCTCGGCTATGAATACGAATGTACCTTGCACGCGTTCGACAGCTTCCCGCTGGACCAGACCCTGGGATTGCAACTGGGGCCGCAGGCGGCGATTTTGCCGTTCAATGTGAACTTCGATTTCACGGCCATGCCGGGCGAGGAACTGGTCGACAATTCCCGCATCGCACCGGAAAAGATCGCCATCCTCGGCGGCGGCGTGGCGGCCATGACCACCGCGTATTATTTGACGAACCAGCCGGGCTGGCAAAACCGGCACGCCATCACCGTCTACCAGCTGGGCTGGCGCCTGGGCGGCAAGGGCGCCAGCGGGCGCAATGCGCAAGTGGGCCAGCGCATCGAGGAGCACGGCTTGCACATCTGGTTCGGCTTCTACGCGAACGCTTTCAAGATGATCAAGGAAGCGTATGCCAGCCTGGAGCGTCCGCCCGGTGCGCCGCTGGCCACCTGGCGCGACGCTTTCAAGCAACACGATTACGTGGCCTTGTCGGAAGACGTCAAGGGCAAGTGGCGCAACTGGTCCATCGTCTTTCCCACCTTGCCGGGCGAGCCGGGCGAGGGCGGCGAAGACGTCACCCTGTGGCAGATGGCCATCGCCATGGTGGGCTGGATCGAGCAGTGGATACGCCAGATCCGGCAAGTGGCGGACGCCGACGCGCGCATCGAGCGTGCCAGTGCCAGCGCCAGCGCCTCGCAGGGAGAGGGCGTGTGGCCGGGCTGGCTGCGCCGCCTGGCCGATGAAGTGGTGGGGCAGGCCGATGAACTGGGGCTGGACGTGGGCTTGTCCGTGGGCGCCCTGGCGGCCTTGGTGGCGGACCTGGCGCCCGACTCCACGCGCCACGACCAGGCGCGCCACCAGCTGCTGGCCAGCACCCTGAACGGCATTCGCGCGTGGCTGCGCCTGCGCTACCGTGCCCTGATCGATGGCGACGATGAATTGCGCCGCCTGTTCATTTGCCTGGACCTGGGCATCACGGTCATGAAGGGCATGTTCGAGGATGGCGTGTTCAAGCACGGCTTTGACGTCATCAACGACATCGATTTCCGCGCCTGGCTGAAAAAGCATGGCGGCGACGAGCAGTTCAGCGTCAACTCGGCGCCCGTGCGTGGCTTTTACGACCTGGTGTTTGCCTACGAGGGCGGCGATTTCTCCAAACCGAACATCGAGGCGGGGACGCTCTTGCGCTCGATGGCGCGCATCGGCCTGGCCTACAAGGGCGGCATCATGTTCAAGATGCAGGCCGGCATGGGCGACACGATTTTTACGCCGCTGTACCAAGTGCTCGCCAAGCGGGGCGTGGAATTCAAATTCTTCCAGCGCGTGGAAGAACTGGTGCCGGGCGCGGGCGACATAGCCAGCATCCGCATCACGCAGCAGGTGCAATTGAAGGACCCGGCCGCCGGCTACGCGCCGCTGGTGGACGTCAAGGGCCTGGCTTGCTGGCCCAGCGCGCCCGATTACGCGCAGATCGAACCGGCCCAGGCCGCGCTGCTGCAGGCGCAGGACGTCAACCTGGAATCGTACTGGAGCGGCTGGCCGCAGCAGTACCAGCAGGCGTTCGGCCGCGCGCTGCCCGCCACGGTGTTGAAGAAGGGCGTCGATTTCGACAAGGTGGTGTTCGGTATTTCCATCGGTTCGCTGCAAGCCCTGTGCCCGCAACTGCTGGCGCAAAGCCCGGCCCTGCAACTGGCGGCCGACAAGGTGAAAACCGTCGCCACGCAGGCCTATCAGGTGTGGCTCAACAAGAACCTGGCGCAGATGGGCTGGACCACGCAGCCCAAGGGCCAGCAGCCGGTGCTGTCGGCTTTTACTGAGCCGTACGACACCTGGGCGCCGATGGACCAGTTATTGGCGCACGAGGACTGGCCGGCGGGGCTGGAGCCAAAAAACGTCTCCTACTTTTGCAGCGCCTTCCCCGTCGACAGCTACCCGCCCGTCACCGACACGGATTTCCCCGCCCGCTGCGCGGCCAGGGCGAAACAGGGCGCGCTGCACCAACTGGAACGCGAAATTGGCGCGCTGTGGCCCGAGGCGGGCGCGCCGGGCGCGTTTCCGTGGCAATGGCTGGTCGACGCGAAGGAGGGGGCGGGGCCGGCCCGCTTCGACAGCCAGTACTGGCGCGCCAACGTCGACCCGTCCGAGCGTTACGTGATGTCGGTGGTGGGTAGCACGCAGTACCGGCTGGCCACCGACCAGTCGGGCTTTTCCAACCTGTTCCTGACGGGCGACTGGATCAGGACGGGCCTCAACGCGGGCTGCGTGGAAGCGGCCGTGATGGCCGGCATGCAGACGTCGCGCGCGATGACCGGGTATCCGGCCGTGATCCAGGGCGAGACGGATTTCAAGGCATGAAACGCCTGATGCTGGTGTGCCTGGTCCTGCTCCACCTGCACGCGGGCGCCGCGCCTGCCGGCGCACTATTCCTGTGGCCCGGCGCGCCGCCCGGTGGCGCGGCGCCGGGGCCGCAGCACGACAGCGCCAAAGGCTCCATCACGCAGGTGGAACAACCGTATCTGATCGCGCATCGCCCGGCGCAGCCGAACGGTATCGCCATGCTCGTGGTCAGCGGCGGCGGCTATGCGCATATCGAGGCGGGCAAGGAGAGCGGCCCCACGGCCAACTGGCTGCAGGCGCACGGCGTCACGGCGTTTGAACTCGTGTACCGCTTGCCGCAGGAGGGCGGTGGCGTCAGCGCGCCATTCCAGGATGGCCAGCGGGCCATGCGCGTGATCCGTGCGCGCGCGGCTGAATGGGGCATCGACCCGGCGCGCATCGGCATGCTGGGCTTTTCCGCCGGCGCGCACCTGGCCGGCATGACGGCCGTCCTGCGGGACGCGCCCCGCTATGCGCCCGTCGATGCGATTGATGGCATATCGGCGCGGCCCGATTTTGCCGTGCTGCTGTACCCCGTGCTGACCATGCAAGCGCCATTCGACACGACGCATGCGAAAAAGCAGCTGCTGGGCGCCCACCCCGCGCAGGCGGCCCGTGACGCCTTGTCGGTGGAATTGCACGTCGATGCGCGCACGCCGCCCACCTTCATCGCGCAGGCGCTCGACGACCGCGTGTCGCCGCCCGAAAACAGTACATTGATGGCGGCCGCCCTGCGCCGCGCGGGCGTGCCCGTCGAGCTGCACCAGTTCCAGAGCGGCGGCCATGGCTGGGGACTGGGCAAGCCGGGCAGCGAACCGGCCGCCTGGCCGCAACTGCTGTTGGCGTGGCTGCAAGCGCAGGGCTGGATGGCTCAGCCGGCGGGCTGAGCTTCCAGGTCGCGCCGCGCCGAATCGAGCGCTGCCTGCAGCTGCGGCAGGAACTGCTCCACGTTGTCGAGCTGGCCGTTCGACGCCAGGGTTTCCATCTGGTGGCACAGGCCGTGCAGGGTGGGGCGGCTCAGGTAGCCGGCGCTGCCCTTCAAGGCGTGGAAGGCGGCAGCGGCCGCGCTGGCGTTCCCATCGCGCACGGCGTGGCAGGCCAGGTCCAGGCGCCGCGGTGCTTCCGTCAGGAACGCTTGCGCGATGCGTTGCAAGTGCTGCGGCGACAGGCCTGCCAGCGGCACAATGTGCACGGGCGCCGTCATGGGATCGGCCGGCGCGGGCGGCTCGTCGTTGGCGTCGTCCAGGCCGAACTGGCGCGCCAGGGCGTCATCTTCGACGGGCGCTGCCCGCGGCAGCGCTTGGCCGCGCGCCAGCAGCAGGTCGATGAGGGCGTCGATTTTTTCGAACAGCAGCGCTTCGTCGACGGGTTTGCTGAGGAAATCGTCCATGCCGCAAGCGAGGTAGCGTTGCCGGTCATGTTCGCTGGCGTTGGCCGTCAGCGCGAGGATGGGGATGTGCGCGTCGGGAATGGGGAATTGCGCGTTGCCGCCGTCGCGGATCAGGCGCGCGGCCTGTTCGCCATCCATCAGCGGCATGCGGCCATCCATCAGCACGCAATCGTAGGGTTCCGTGCCCAGCGCGCGCAGCGCCTGTTCTCCGTTTTCCACGATGGTCACGGCATGCCCCATGCTTTCGAGCAGGGTGCCGATGATGATCTGGTTGGTGCGCACGTCTTCGGCGCACAGGATGCGCAGGCGGCAGGCGTGGCGCGCGTGGCGTGCCGGCCGGCGCGCGTCGGCCGCCGGCGCGCTGCCCGGCGTCAGCGGCAAGGTGAAATGGAAGCGCGAGCCGATGCCGATCCGGCTTTCCACGCCGATCGTGCCTTGCATCAGTTCGACCAGTTCCTTGCAGATGGCCAGGCCCAGGCCCGTGCCGCCGTAGCGGCGCGTGGTGGAGTGGTCGGCCTGTTCGAATTTCTGGAACAGGCGCGGCAAGGTGTCCGCGTCGATGCCGGGGCCCGTATCGCTGATGATGAATTCAATCTCGCTGCAGCCGTCGCGGCGCGGCGGCGTGCGGGCGCGCCGCACTTCCAGCAGCACTTCGCCATTTGCCGTGAATTTCAGCGCGTTCCCCAGCAGGTTGATGAGGATTTGCCGCAGGCGCGTGGGGTCGGCACGCACGTAGCGCGGCAGGTCCAGCGCCAGTTCGCGGCGCAGCAGCAGGCTCTTGGCGTCGGCCTGGCCCTGCACGATGCCGGCCGCGTCGCCGATCAGCGCCAGCAGGTCGAAGTCCACGGTTTCCAGGGTCAGCTTGCCCGCGTCGATCTTCGAGAAATCGAGGATGTCATTGAGAATGGTCAACAGCGATACGCCATTGTGCAGGCCGATGCGCAGGTACTCCTGCGTGCGGCCCTTGACTGACTGGTCGCGCAAGGCGAATTTCAGCATGCCGATCACGCCGGCCAGCGGCGTGCGGATGTCGTGGCTCATGGCGGACAGAAAATCGATGCGGTGGCGGCTGACCACTTCCGCGTGCTCCTTGGCCTTCAGCAGGGCGTCGTTGCTGAGGGTGAGCGCCAGGGTGCGTTCCTGCACGCGCTGTTCCAGGTTGTTGCGCAGCAATCGGATCTGGTCGGCCAGGGCAAATGCCAGCAGCAAGCCGTCGAGCGTGCCGCCCAGCAGTGTCACCAGCTGGGCGTTGGCCACCATGGCCGGCATCAGGCCCAGGTTGGCCGGCAGGATCAGAAAGCCTGGCAGCATCAGGGCGACGAAGGCCAGCACGAAGAAGCGCGCCGGCTGGTAGCCGCGGCGCCAGACGACGATGCCGCAGACGAGCGCCAGCAGCATCCAGATGCTGATGACGATGGTGGCCAGGGTGTGCGCATACGACAGGGCGAAGAAGCAGCTGGGTAGCAGCAGCAGGGGCAGCGCCAGGTTGACCTGGCTGATGCGGTACAGCCGGGGCGAATAGTCGCGCAGGCGCAGGAAGTGCATGTAGAACAGGGTGCTGAAGACGGGCAGCAGGAAAAACGGCACGTAATGCAGCTGCAGCAGATGCCAGTCGAACAGGTCGGCAAAGACGTGGAAAGTCATGGCCCAGGCCAGGCCATAGGTCAGCACGTACAGCGCGTAATAGGCCGAGGCTTTTTCCAGGGTGATGGAAAAGATGAAGAAATTGAACAGGCCCAGCGCCAGCAGGGCGCCGATGGAAGCGACCATCAGGAAGTTTTCCTTGCCTACCAGCTTGCGGTAGTCTTGCTGCGTCTTCACGCCGAACAGGGGCGCGCGCGCGTAATACGGGCTGGAAAAGCGGATCAGGATGTCATACGTGGCGCCTGGCGCCAGTTGTACGTTCCTGCCGTAGTGCAACAAATATTCGTGCGGACGCTGGTAGCCCGTCAGCAAGGTTTGCGGCGCCGCGTGCGGCCCGGGGCCGTACACGTGCAGGTCGACCAGGTCGATCAGGGTGTCGTTCGGGTCAATGACCCAGGCCGTTTCGCTGCTGTCGTTGCGCACCTGCGCATGCAGCCAGTAGGCGCCGCCGAACAGGTCGACTTGTGCGGCTGGACGCTGGCGTGCCAGCCAGGCGGGCAGGGCGGCCGCATCGGCAGGCGCGGCCTCATTTCCGGCGAGAAATAGTTGCCCGCCCTTGCCCAGGTGCTGGATGCCTTGCGTGCTCAGGGGCAAGGGCGCCGCCTGCGCCGCGCCCGCCAGCCCCAGCAGGCCAAACAGCAGACTGAGCAGGAGCGGCCAGCCGCATAGCCAGGCGCAGACGCGGGAGCTGGAAGCGCGGTGGCGGGAAGGGGGCGGGTGGGCTGGCATCGATGGGTTGGGTGATGGTCGCGCGGGAACCGGCGGCAACGCCGTTTGCTGTGGAGTGCCCATTTTAATCGACTCTCGGTGACATACGGCAATTTCATGTCCTGCAGGCATGGCGCCCGCTCCGGTATCATGGCGCCTTTGCCCGCGAGATCTTCATGCTCAGTCCCGACCAGTTCCTGGCCTTCCTGGCCGCCGCCGTCCTCATTACCGCCAGTCCCGGCCCCGACAACCTGATGGTGCTGGGCGTGGGCATGTCGCGCGGGCGCCGCCAGGGCATGGCGTTCGGCCTGGGCTGCGCCCTTGGCTGCCTCACGCACACCGTGCTGGCGACCATCGGCGTGTCCGCCCTGCTGGCCGCCTCGCCCACCGCATTTACCGCGCTGAAAGTGGCTGGCGGGCTATATCTGGTGTGGCTGGGCATCGGCGCCTTGCGCAGCCGTGGCGGCGCCAGAGTCGATGGCGCGGCCGCCTTGCCGGACGAGTCCTTGCTGCGCCTGTTCGGCAAGGGCTTGTTTGCCAACAGTATCAATCCGAAAGTCGTGCTGTTTTTTCTCTCGTTCCTGCCGCAGTTCATCGTCGCGGGCCAGGGCAATGCCAGCTGGCAGACGGCGCAACTGGGCCTGGTCTTCACGGCGCAGGCTTGCGTGCTGTTCGGCCTGCTCGGCTATTTTTCCGGCGCCGTCGGCCTGTGGCTCAACCGCCGCCCGCGCGCCGGCCTGTGGCTGGACCGGGTGGCCGGCACCATTTTCATCGGCCTGGGCTTGCGCCTGATCCTGGCGCGCTGACCTCCTGCCGGGCGGTGATGCGAAATGCCAGTTCCATCTGATCCTGCACGGCCATGGCGCCGCCCAGGACGGCAAACGGCACGATGCCGAAGTCGCTCTGTTTCAGCAGCAGGCTGCCGCTGGCCTGCAGGCGGCGTCCATCGGCCGCTTGCTCGATCCGCACCGGCAGCTGCACCGTGCGCGTCACGCCATGCAGGGTGATGTCGGCGTCAAACACCTCCTTGTCGCCCGTGCGGCGCGCGTCGATGCTCACCCACGGATAGCGTTCCGCCTCGAGCACGCGCACCAGCATGTTGTGGCGCGTGCCAGCGATGGCGTCGGCCGACGGCGTCGTCGTCAGGCCGGCGGCCTGGCGCAGGCTTGCTTCATCCACACGCAGCTCGTCGAGCCGGAAGCGGAACTGCGCACGTCCCAGCGCGGGCGCCACCACGCCTTGCAGGCTGCGGCTGGCCACCACGTGGTCATGCCCGAGCCGCGCCAGCGCGCCGCCGCGGCGCACGGTGATGGTCAGCAGGGATTCTTCGGGCGCGATGTGCAGCAGGTGCACGCCTTGCCGCTGCCACGCTGGCGCGGGGATGGTGGCAGGAGCGGCCGGTGCAGGAGTTGGTGTGTGCGGCAAGGGCGTGCAAGCGGCCAGCACGGCGCAGGCAAGCAGAAAAACGGTGCGAAGGTTCTGGCTGAACATGGGGCAGACGGGGCAAGGGCGATGGGGGAATAGTACGCGATCCGCACGGCGGCGCGCGTGCAATGTTAGAGCTGCGTCATAAGGCGGTCATATGGCGCTGTTATGATGCTTTTGTTGGCACACAGCATGCGGTGCGCAAATCACTACGTTCCGGGAGCGATAGGATGCAGGCATGACTCAACAGCTTAGCCGGTGAGCTCAACCATCGGCACCAGACAGGCTGGCGCGGCAGGAAATATTGCCACGCGGGCAAGCAAAGCGGGGAAAAACAGGAAACGGCCAGCGATTTAATGAAGTCCTAAGCCTGCCCGAGGGAAGGACTGGCATAGTGGATACATGGCGCACGGAAACCCCGGGCGCAAGGTTGCCGGACACCTCAATGACCGGCACGATTTCCACTTTTTCATGTGTTTTCCGTTTTATCCCTGCGCTCTGAAACAGCGTTTCAACCGGCTACCGCACTTTGCGAAGCCGGTTTTTTTTGCCCGGATTTTCGTACTGGGCTGGAAAATGCCCGGCGGCGCCGTCCTGCGGCGCCGGGCGCGGGCGCTTAGCCCGTTTGCTTGGCCAGCCACGCATCGACGGCCGGCAGGCGCTCGGCGCGCACCTTGATGCGGTACTTGATGCCGGCCACGGAACTGTCGGCGTCGCCGCGCGCGCTGGCCGGCAGGTTGGCCTGCGCATATGCTTCCAGCTTGGCGATCATGTCCGGCTGCGCCGAACCGGCCGCCAGGCGCGGGAAGTAGCGGCTGCGCGAACTGGCGTCGACGCGCGCATTGACTTGCTCCAGGTGCGCCAGCGCGAAGTCGAAGGCCAGTTCCGGATGCCTGCGCGACACGCGCGAGATCATGGCCGGGCTGTTGGTCACGCCTGGTTCATCTGTCAGCGCCAGCGCCAGCGCGCGCTGCGCCAGGGCGGCATCGTCGGTCGACGCCAGCAGGTCGTACAGCTGGTTCTTGACCAGCGGCGTCTTTTCCTGCTGCGCCTTGGCGTGCAGCTGCTCCCAGGTGGCGGCATCCGCATGCTGGGCCACGACGCCCAGGATGGTGCGGCGCAGCGGCGCGGGCATGGCGGAGGGATCCTGTTCGCTGGCCGCGTAGCGGCGGCGCGCTTCCGCGATCACGCCCGGTTCGCCCATGTCGCCAAGGATGGCAATCAGGCGCCCGCGCAGGGTCGCCACGCTGGACGCTTCGCCGGCACGCGCTTCCCAGCCCGTCTGCGCCATCATCGGTGCCAGGCGGGCCATGGCGAAGCGGCCAAAAGCCTGCTGGCGCGCAGGGTCGCCCGCGTACTGCTCATACAGGCCGTTCAGCGATGCGGCCACCCGGCCCAGCACTTGCGGGTCGGCCGACAGCGGCGTGGCCTTCACCAGTTCCAGGAAGCCGGCCGGGTCCTGCAAGCCCGCCATGCCCAGCGACTGGCTGTCCGCCAGCAAGCCCAGTTGGTCGATCGGCGCCAGGCGCGCGAAGCTGCCCGCCAGCGCGCGCGTGCCGGTGGGCGCATACAGGGTGCGGTAGTAGCCGCTCTGGCCCGCGTTCACCAGCAAGGCGCCGCAACCGGGCACGTTCAGGGTCGCTTTGCCATCCTTGAGCACCACCTTGGCCAGCTTGCCGTTGCCGACCGTCGAGGCGATCACCGGCACTTTCCACGACAGCGGCTTCTTGTCCGGCTGGTCCTTGGAAAACTCCGTCTGCGTCAAGGTCACGCGCGTATTGCCCTTGCTGCATACGGCGTCGCTCACGGTGATCATCGGCACGCCCGGCTGCAGGGTGAAATCATGGGCGATGGCGCTGACGGGCTTGCCGGCGGCCGCATCGACTTCGCGCCACAGGTCGTCCGACACCGTATTGCCATACGCATGCTTGCGCATGTAGTTGCGCACGGCCGTGCGCCACGTGTCGGCGCCGACATACGCTTCGAGCATGCGGATCACCGCTTCGCCTTTTTGATAGGTGATGCCGTCGAAGGCCTGGCTGGCCTGTTCCACGGTGGCGATGCGCTGCACCACCGGGTGCGTGGTGCGCAGCGCATCCTGGCTCATGGCCGATTCGCGCCCGCCGACGTTGGACAGGGCCGTGTTCCACTCGGGGTGCAGACGCTCCGTCGTGCGGCTTTCCATCCACGACGCAAAGCCTTCGTTGAGCCACAGGTCGTCCCACCAGCGCATGGTGACCAGGTCGCCGAACCACTGGTGCGCCATTTCATGCGACAGGGTGGTGTAGATGTTTTCCTTGTCGGTCTGCGTCGAGATGGTCGGGTCGAGCAGCAGGCCGTATTCGAAGGTGAAGACGGCGCCCCAGTTTTCCATGGCGCCGAAGAACTGGCTGCGGCCCGGCGCGGCGATGTTGTCGAGCTTGGGCAGCGGGTAGCGCACGCCGAAATAATCGTTGTATTCGCGCAGCAGGGCGGCTGATTCGTCGAGCGCGAAGCGGCTTTGCGCCAGCGCGCCCTTCTTCGTGATGACGCCTATTTCCGTGCCGTCGCTCATGGCCGTGGCGCGCTCGAAGTCGCCCAGGCCGAAGAACAGCAGATACGTCGACATGCGCGGCGTGGTGGCGAAGCGCACGTGCTTGGTGCCATTGCCCAGGTCTTCGCTGCTGGCGACCGGCATGTTGCCGACGGCCATCTGGCTGCTCGGGACGATCACGTCCAGCGCGAAGGTGGCCTTGTAGTCCGGTTCATCCCACGACGGCAGCATGCTGCGCGCGTCCGAATTTTCGAACTGCGTGTACAGCGCGCGCTGGCGTCCTTGCGGCGTATCGTAGTCGAGCGAGAACAGGCCCGTGGCCTGCGTGCCGATCTTGCCGCTGTAGTCGATGCGCAACAGGTACTCGCCCTTGGCCAGCGGCTGGGCGAAATGCACGGTGGCCGTCTGCTTGTCCGCATCGATATCGATCTTGCGCATCACCTGCTTGCTGCCGCCCGCGCCTTCGATGGCGGCGCCGGAAAACGCCAGGTTCAGGGCATTGAAGGTGATGCTGCTGGTCGGCGCGTCGACGGCGACCTTGATGGCGGCTGCGCCCTTGAAGGTCGAGGCGGCGGCATCCGGCGTGATCGACAGCGCATAGTGCAAGGGCGTGACGCCGCGCGGCAGCTGCGTGGTGGTGCCGAGGGCGTGGCTGGCCGAGGCGTATTTGGCGGCGGGGGCGGCGTGGCCCGTGGTAAAGGCGGTAACGGCGGTCAGTGCCAGGACGGCGGCGGCCAGTTGGCTGCGGCGGAAACGCGGAGTCGGTGTGCGATGCATGGTATGCCCTTCGTTCATGGGTAAAACGCCCGCCAGCCAGGTAGGCCGCGAGCGTGGATGGCGGTAGCGGGACATCGCTGAACTGACAGCCAGCGTTCCCGTACAGCAATCTAAGTGGAAACGGGGGCAAAGTCAACGCGCCAGGGATGCCGCACCATGGCGGTGCGCTGGTATGATGGGCGCCTGGCTGCATTGCCACAGGCTGGTGCCGCAGCCGATAGTCCAACACCATAACGAGACGAGACCCAAGCACATGAAACTGACCATCAGCCCCCGCACGCCCAATCCGCGCCGCGTCACCATGTTCATCGCCGAGAAGGGCATCACCGGCATCGAGGAAGTGGCGCTCGACCTGATGGCGGGCCAGCACCGCGATCCCGCCTTCCTGGCGAAAAACCCGCTGGGCCGCGTGCCCGTGCTGGAACTGGACGATGGGCGCGTGCTGACCGAGACGCGCGCCATCTGCACTTACCTGGAAGGCTTGCAGCCGCAGCCGAATCTGATGGGCGAAGGCTTCGAGGAGCGCGCGTTTATCGAGATGGCCGACCGCCGCGTGGAGCTGCATTTGTTCAGCGCCGCCGCCAACTGGGTGCGCCACGGCCATCCGGCCCTGGTGGCGCTGGAAAACCCGCAGTTTCCCGATTTCGCCACGGCGCAAGCGGGCAAGCTGCGCGAGACGGCGCAATGGCTGGACCAGGTGCTGGCGCAACAGCCGTACATCGCCGGCGAGCGTTTCACGATTGCCGACATCACGGCCTTCTGCGCGCTGGAATTCGCGCGCGGCCTGATGAAGTACCGGCCCGGCGCGGAAGGCTTGCAGAACTTGCAGGCCTACCGCGACCGCATCGCGGAACGCCCCAGCGCGCAGGCGAAGTAAGGATATTTTGGCACCGGCCCAAGTCAACAATGTTTGTCGGGTTACGCCCGGTGGGCTAACCCGACCTACGGCTTTGACGGCCGATATGCCGGGTAGGTCGGATTAGAGCGTGAGCGCGTAATCCGACACCACCACGGACGCAAGCCAACAATGTTGTCGGCTTACGCCCTTTGGGCTAACCCGACCTACGGCTTTGACGGCCGATATGCCGGGCAGGTCGGATTAGCGGGGCCGCCGAGGCGCGTGAGCGCGTAATCCGACACCACCACTTTACTTCAGCTGCTCCAGCAGGAAGGTGTAGGTCAGCGCCCACATCAGTGCCTGCTGGTCGTTGTTGGCCGCGCCCGCATGGCCGCCTTCCGTGTTTTCCCAGTACAGCACGTCGTGGCCTTGCTCTTCCATCTTCGCCACCATCTTGCGCGCATGGCCGGGGTGGACCCGGTCGTCACGCGTCGAGGTGGTAAACAGCACGCGCGGATATTTCTTGTCCTTGAAGACGTTCTGGTACGGCGAGTACTTGCTGATGTAGGCCCATTGCTCCGCCACGTCCGGGTCGCCGTATTCTCCCATCCACGAGGCGCCCGCCAGCATCTTGTTATAGCGGCGCATGTCAAGCAGCGGCACCTGGCTGACGACGGCGTTGAACAGGTCGGGACGCTGCACCAGCACGGCGCCCGTCAGCAGGCCGCCATTGCTGCCGCCCATGATGCCCAGGTGGCGAGGGCTGGTGACCTTGCGCTTGATCAGATCCTGCGCCACCGAGATGAAATCGTCATACGCGCGCTGGCGGTTTTCCTTCAATGCTGCCTGGTGCCAGCGGGGACCGAACTCGCCGCCGCCGCGGATATTCGCCAGCACGTACACGCCGCCTTTTTCCAGCCACGCCACGCCCGTGGTGCCGCTGTAGCTCGGTTTCAGCGACACTTCGAAGCCGCCATAGCCATACAGCACGGTGGGGTTGCTGCCATCGAACTTGGTCTTCTTGCCCATGATGGCGAAATACGGCACCTTCGTGCCATCCTTCGACGTCGATTCGAACTGCTCCACCTTGTATGGCGCCGCGTCGTAGTAGGCGGGCAGCGACTTGATTTTCGTGCGCTTGTCGCTTTGCGCCGTGGCCAGGTAGAGGGTGGTCGGGTTGAGGAAGTCGGTCACCGTCAGGAAGTACTGGTCCGATTCGACCGGGTCGAGCGCGCTGACGGCCAGGGTGCCCAGCTTCGGCGCATCGACGGCGCGGCGCTGCCACTTGCCGTTCACGTGGCGCAGTTCCGTCAGGCGGTTTTTCACTTTGTCCAGGGTGGTCACGAGGATGGCCGACTTGGTCGCCGTGACATTGTCCAGCGACGACGTGGCCGTGGGCGCGTACAGCACTTCCAGTTCCTGCTTGCCTTGCATGAAGGCCTTGAAATCCGTGGCCAGCAAGGAGCCTTGCACATAGGTCTTGCCATTGACCTTCCAGTCCGAGCGCAGGGTGATGACCAGCTGGTCGCGCACGGTGAAGGCCGTGGAGTCGTCCGGTTTCGGCACTTTTCTCAATTCGGCGCCGTCGCGCAGGAACATTTCGCCGCTGTAGAAATCGATTTGCCGCTCGATGAACTGGTGTTCGTGGCCGGGCGTGAAATCCTTGTAGGCGCCGGCGCTCAGGTCGTCGGGCTTGGCTTCATACAGCGTTTGCGCCTGCGCCAGCGGCGTGCCGCGCTGCCACTGCTTGATGATGCGCGGGTAGCCGGAGCTGGTCATCGAGCCGGGGCCGAAATCGGTGGAGACGAACAGGGTATCCTGGTCAATCCAGCTGGCGCTGCCCTTCGCTTCGGGCAGGGTGAAGCCGCCGTCGACAAAGGCGCGCTTGGCCACGTCGTATTCGCGCACCACCTTGGCGTCGCCGCCGCCGCGCGACAGGGAAATGAGGCAGCGTTCGCCTTTCGGATACAGGCAGGAGGCGCCGCCCCAGACCCAGTTTTCACTCTCGCCGGCGGCCAGCTGGTCGAGGTCGATCACGGTTTCCCAGGCGGGTTCGGCCAGCTGGTACTGCGCCAGCGTGGTGCGGCGCCAGATGCCGCGCACGTGCTGGGCATCGCGCCAGAAGTTGTAGTAAAACTCGCCTTCCTTGCTGACGTAGGGAATGCGTTCCTTCGAGTTGAGGATGGTTTTCAGGCGCGCCTGCAGGGCCGGGAAGCCGGGCTGGGCCTCCAGCTCTTTGGTGGCGACGGCGTTGTGCTGCCTGACCCAGGCCAGCGGCTTGTCGCCGAGGACTTCTTCCAGCCACAAATGGGGATCGGCCGGAGCAGCGGCGGCGGCGGGGGAAGGAGCTTGCGCATGGGCAATGCCCGCTGCGGCCAGGCCGAGCAGCATGCTGCCGGCGAGAGTGCGATATGACGACATAGAGGGTTCCTGGTTGGTCCGATGGAGGCCGCGTTGCAGGCAAAGCGGCGCATCCATGGTGCCATGGATTGCTGCGGGGAACCAGTGTCTATGAACGACTATTTAAAAAATAACATGTTTTTCAAATATTGTTTGCTGGAATGGAGGCAGGCCGCAGAATCTGCGGCGTGTTGCGCCCTCAAGGGGCGCCAGGCCCGAGCAATGCACTCACTGTGAGCCGCGTCCTGTCGACATCGCCGCCGTCAGGGTGATAAATCCACAATGTATCGTTGTCGCGGCTGTCGATGAACAGGATGCGCGTGGCTTCCTCGCCGATGGCCAGGCAAGCCGCCAGCTCGGCAGGACTGAATGGTGCCGCCTGCTTCGAAGCCGTTCCCGCCGCTTGCGCCAGGGCCAGCGCAAAGCCTGCCAGCTGCCGGACTGCCAGATACTTGGTTCCATCCACCTCGACGTCCTGACACAGCTGGTCCAGTCTGTACAGCGTGAAGTGATCTTCATCCGTGAAAATCGCCACATCGGAACGCGATTTTCCACTGCGCAGGTGCTCGAGATAGGCCAGGGGCAGGGCCACTTTTTCCCTTGCCAGCAATTTTTCCAGCTGCTTGCCGCTTTTCTTCGCTACCCGCGCGGCCTTCGGCGCGACCGCCTCGCAAGCCTGCGCCGTCCAGGCGACGGGATTGAACTGGAACATCCTTGCACATGCGGGGCAGTGCAGGAACATGAAGGTCATTTTTTTGGCGATGGCCGTTGTTAAAAACGCGCCATCCGCGGCATCCATTGCGCTGGGGGCGAAGCGGCGCCCGCAGTCGCCGTCGTAGGGGCACGTGATTTCAGGCATGGACGTATTTCTCCATCCGCAAAGCGATCTCCTCTTTTTCTTGCGGATAAGATGCCTTGGGGTTTCTTTCCCAGTAGGCAATGCCTTCGTTCAAGGCCCACAAGGCTTGTTCCTGCTTGCCGGCCATCAGATAAAAATCGCAGGCTCTGGCATGCGAGTCATGCGCTTCGACCAGGGCCAGGGCGGCATTTTCCCAGTTGGAATGGTGGTCTAGCCAGGGAAGGGCCAACTCCAGCAGATTGTCCCGCAGGCAGGCCATGACTGTTGCCCGATGGGCCGGATCGACGAGCTGGTGTTCTTTGTCCTGTTTGCCATCGATGACAGGGAATTGCCAGTTTTTGATATTCCAGTCCGCCACCTCGCCAACGATATTGTTGACAGGTTCATAGCCGTAACGCGCCTTGTGCCAGCTTGTACAGGCTCTGGACGAGACCTGATAGTGGCTCCAGAATGCTGCGCAGACATCCTCTTCGTTATGGCGGTTGGCCTGGAAATGGATGGCCTGGACGAATTCGTCCTGTGCTCGCTTGAAGGTCAGCTGGCTAGGCGAGAACTTGAAGCCAGCTGCGCTCAGCGGCTCCAGCAAGTACGCTTCAATATTGGCGATGATCAGCGCTTTTGGTTTCATTCCATTTCCTGGCATGGGGCGGTTGCGCAATGTTGCCATAGATCAGTGCCAGCGCACCTTGCGGCGGGCAATCGTGCGAGCGAAAACCTGCCGCTATTTCTCCTGCGCGCCTCCGGACGCAGAGTGCTAGCCAGGCAGCTTTGCCACCACCTTGATCTCGAACTGGAAACCATACAGCCACGTCACGCCCACAGCCGTGACCGTCGGGTGCGGCGCCTGGCCCCAATACTCTGCCTGCACGATATCCCAGATGCGCTGGAAGTTAGCTTGCGGGTCGACGATAAAAATGGTCACGTCCTGCACGTCGTCGAAAGTGCAGCCGGCGGCTTGCAAGATGGCGTTCAGGTTGTCGAAGGCGCGCCGGACCTGGGCCTCGAGTCCGGGTTCGGGCGAGCCGTCTTCGCGGCTGCCGACCTGGCCGGAGACAAACAGCAGGCCGTTGGCGCGCACGGCGGGCGAATAACGGTTCTGTTCATACAGGGCTTGGCGGCCCGGAGGGAATACGACGTCGCGTTTCATCAGCTTTCCTTTTTGATGCAGCGAAGTTGCTGCCTGGAGAACACTTTATCTGCTGCCGGCCTGCTGATAAAGCGGCCAGAATCGTCTGCACTGTTTGTATAATCCAAACAATCGAATGGCGGAGGTGCGGATGGACAGGTTTGATGCGATGAAGGCGTTCGTGCGGGTGGTCGAGACAGGCAGTTTTACGCGGGCTGCCGCGACCTTGCACATGAGTCGCACCACGGTGACGCAGCTGGTGCAGCAGCTCGAGGCGCGGCTGCGCCTGAAACTGCTGAACCGCACCACGCGCAAGGTCAATGTGACGGCCGATGGCGCCGCCTACTACGAGCGCATCGTGCAGGTGCTCGATACCCTGGAAGAAATTGAAACGAGCTTGCCGCACGCCGCCGCCTTGCCGCAGGGCCAGTTACGGGTGGACGTGCCCAGTCCGCTCGCCGCCTTGCTGCTGGTGCCGGCGCTGCCCGGGTTTCATGCGCTGTATCCCGATATCGTGCTCGACATGGGCGCCAGCGACCGCATGGTCGACGTGATCGCCGACAATGTCGATTGCGTGATACGCGGCGGTGACATCACCGACCAGTCGCTGATGGCGCGCAAGCTCGCCGACTTGCCGCTGGGCGTGTATGCGGCGCCGGCCTACCTGCAACGGGTGGGCACGCCCTTGCATCCGCTGGACTTGCAGGACAGCGCGCACCGCATCGTGCGCTTTCGCTGGGGGCGCAGCGGCAACGGCTTTCCCTACGTGATGCACCGCGAGGGCCAGAGCGTCAAGATCCATGGCCAGTACGTGCTGTCGATCGACGACGGCAACGCCTACCTGGCGGCCGGGGTGGCGGGGATGGGCGTGCTGTGGCTGCCCGATTATATGGCGCGCCCGCACGTGGCCAGGGGCGAGCTGCTGCCGCTGTTCCCGGCATGGACGGTCGATCCCATGCCGCTATATCTCGCCTATCCGCCGAACCGCCATGTCAGCAAGAAACTGCGCGTCTTTATCGACTGGGTGGCCGAACTGATGGCCCGGCATGCCGCCCGCCCTGCCGCCATCACGGCAACTGATTGACCCACACGGGCGCCGACCAGACGATGTTGCCATCGTCCTGCGTCAGGCGTGCGTAATAGAAATGGGGGCCGGGCGCGGGCGTGACGGTGAGCTCGGCCTGGTCCGAGATGGGGGTAACGGAACCGTTGCCGCCCGGTACGCCGTGGAAGATTGCGACATCGGCCGCTTGCCGTCCCGCGCTGTTGCTGAAATGGATGGCCAGGCGCAAGGGGCCGTGGTTGTCGAAGCGCTCGCCCATCAGCTTGCCGTTGGCCGTGAACAGCAGTTGCGCGTGCTTGTCCATGGTGGCGTAGACGCGGCGCGCGTGCAGCGCGTCGAGGAAGCTGTCGCGTGAAACGGGCATGCCGGCGGCCGGGCTGGCCACCAGCACGGCCGTGCGGTTGCCATACGACGCGCCCCAGTTGGCGCAGTGGTTGTCCTGGTTGCTGCTGAAGGCCACGTGGTAGCCGGCCGCCAGGGCACGGTTGCAGGCCGCCTCGTAATTGCTGCGCCGGTTTTCCGTTTCCTCGTCATTCGTGGAAAACGCGGAGGTGTTCATCACTTCGCACAGCACCATGGCCGCGTCGCCGTCCGGCGTGTAGCCGAGCGGCTGGCCGTTGACGAGAAACTGGCCCGCTGGCGCCGGGTGGTTGAACTGGCCGATCCAGCCCCGTTCGCGCATCAAACGGTACAGGCCCGCGTAATCGCCCTTCGGCGTTTCCACGTCGGCCAGCAATTCGCCGCTGGCATTTTTTTCCCAGCCCAGCAATTGCTCGCTATTGAAAATGTTCAGGTGGCCGCCCTTGTTGATGACGCCCCATTCCATGCCGTACAGGGCCAGAAAGCCGGGGTGGGCGGCCGAATACGCGGCCGCTTCGGCCAGGCCCGTCTGGTACAGGGCTGTCGCTTCGGCAGCAGTGGCAGCGGCGTTGGTGCCGTCGGAACCGTCGTACATATGGTTGTGCTCGGATGTCAGCAGGGCGTCGAGTCCGTGTTCTTGCGCATATTTATAGGCATCGATGGGGCCGAAGGGCGCCGTTTGCGGGTCTTGCGCGCCACGGCAGGCGTCGAGCGCCGCGCCGCCGTCGCTGTGGCGCGTCTGGCTATGCAGGTTGGCGTAGACGATGCGGTAGGCGGGCTGGCCTTCCAGGCTGGGCAGTTGTTGCAGGCCGGCCTGGAAGGCGCTCACCCTGGGCGCCGTGCTGGCGCCACGCTTCACCTGGACGGGCCATTGCTGTTCCACCTGCGCCTCCTGCGGCGTGCCGGCATCGGCCACGGCCAGCAGGCGCAGTTCGTACAAGCCGTCCGGCGCCAGCACCCTGCGTTCGCGCGCATCGGCGTCGGCGCGGCCATCCCAGGGCAAGTTCACGCTTTTGCCTTTGGTCCCCACCTGTTCCGTGCCCGACCAGCGCCGCAGCACGGCCCCTTGAGGGCCGGGGCCGAACAGGGTCAGGCTCCAGCGCACGGCATGGGTGCGGCCTGCGTCAGGATAGGCGAGGCGCAGGACAAATGTGCGCGCCTGCGTGACCCGCTCGCCGCGCGCGGCCTGAAAGGGCGCGACGACGGTGGCATCGAGCTCGCTGTGTTCCTTAGTCTCTTGCGCGGCGGCAGTGTTACTCCACGCCATCAGTAACAGTCCGGCGCACGCACATGCCAGCCATGACGGCCAGGGTGGCCAAGGGAGCGATAAACGACGCCGCAGTGTCTTGACCATCGTGGCCTCCCGCTACTGCTTCAGATAGTACTTAGACAAGAGTTGCCACTTGCTGGTTCCCGCATGCACCAGCAAGTGGCGCGTTTGCACCGTGATTGGCCATGATCTGGCGCAAACCTCGTATCGATAAGGGCGTCTGCCCGTGCGGCAAGCTGGCACGGCGCTTGCTACACAAGAGTTACGGATCAACGGCGATCCCCTGAATAAACGCACAACGGTCCAACGACGGACCACATGGACAACGGCGTCCGCCCAGGCTGATTTTTCATCGGCGGGGGCGGGCGCCGTTTTTGTTTGCATTTTTGTTATTTTCGGGATACTTCGGGAACCTATATGGCCAGCCAAAAAGCAACGCGCATCGCGCTCTTCTCCCTCGCCACGCCGCCCATGCGCGCATTCCACCTGACGTGGATGGCATTCTTCGTGTGTTTCTTCGCCTGGTTCGCCTGCGCTCCCCTGATGCCGGTCATCAAGGGCGAGTTCGGCCTTTCCTTGGCGCAAGTGGCGAACATCAATATCGCGGCCGTCGCCATCACCATCCTCGTGCGTCTGATCGTCGGGCCCTTGTGCGACCGCTACGGCCCGCGCAAGACCTACACGGGCTTGCTGCTGCTGGGCGCCATTCCCGTGCTGGGCGTGGCCGCTTCGCAAAGCTATGAAAGCTTTCTGTTCTTCCGCCTGGGCATCGGCGCCGTCGGCGCCAGCTTTGTCATCACGCAATATCACACCTCCGTGATGTTCGCCCCGCGTGTTGTCGGCACGGCCAACGCGGCCGCCGCCGGCTGGGGCAATGCGGGCGGCGGTGCGGCGCAGGCGCTGATGCCGCTGCTGCTCGGTGCCGTAGTCATGCTGGGCGTGTCCGAATCGCTGGGCTGGCGCGTGGCCCTGCTGGTGCCGGGCGTGCTGATGCTGGTGATGGCCGTTCTCTACTGGCGCTATACGCAGGATTGCCCTGAAGGTAATTACTCGGACTTGCGCGCCGCAGGCGTGGCCATCGAAGGTGGCAAGGCCGGACATGCTCCGGCCGGCGGCTGGGACAGTTTCAAGGCGGCCAGTTCCAACTACCGCGTCTGGCTGCTGTTCGTCACCTACGGCGCCTGCTTCGGCATCGAAATCTTCATCCACAACATCGCCGCCGTGTATTACGTCGACCATTTCGGCCTGTCCCTGAAATCGGCCGGCCTGGCCGCCGGCAGCTTCGGCTTGCTGGCCCTGTTTGCCCGTGCCTTGGGCGGCTGGATGTCCGACAAGCTGGCCTTGCGCGGCAACCTGAACAGCCGCGTCACCCTGCTGTTCATGCTGATGATCGGCGAAGGCGTGGGCCTGCTGTGGTTTGCCAAGGTTGACAGCGTCACCTGGGCCGTCATCGCCATGCTGGTCTTCGGCCTGTTCACCCACATGGCGTGCGGCGCGACCTACGCGCTGGTGCCTTTCATCGACAGCAAGGCACTGGGCGGCGTGGCCGGCATCATCGGCGCCGGCGGCAACGTGGGCGCAGTGGCGGCCGGATTCCTGATGAAGGGCACGGGCGACATCCGCCAGACCCTGATCATCCTGAGCGCCTTGGTCGTGATCTCGGCCCTGTGCGCCATCGCCGTGCGCTTTACCCGTGTAGCGGCCGAACCGAACATGGCCGCGGCCTGAGGAGACAAGCATGAACCACCCCTTGAACATCGTCGTCCTTGGCCATGGCATGGTCGGACATAAATTCCTTGAACGGCTGGCGCTGGAAAACAATACGCGCCTGTCCGTGACGGTCTTGTGCGAAGAGCCGCGCCCCGCCTACGACAGGGTGCATTTGTCCGAATTTTTCAGCGGCAAATCGGCCGAGGACCTGTCCCTGGTGGCGCCCGGCTTTTTCGACAAGGGCAACGTTGTCCTGAAACTCAATGCGCGCGCCGTGTCCATCGACCGCGTGGCGAAAACCGTCACCGTCAGCACCGGTGAAGTGCTGGCCTACGACAAACTGGTGTTCGCCACCGGCTCGACGCCGTTCGTGCCGCCGCTGCCCGGCAAGGAGAGGGATGGCTGCTTCGTCTACCGCACCATCGAAGACCTGGAAGCCATGCTGGCCTGGGGTGGAAAGTCCAAAACGGGCGTGGTGATCGGCGGGGGATTGCTGGGC
Organism: Janthinobacterium sp. NKUCC06_STL; assembly: GCF_019345455.1. Classification (NCBI taxonomy): domain Bacteria; kingdom Pseudomonadati; phylum Pseudomonadota; class Betaproteobacteria; order Burkholderiales; family Oxalobacteraceae; genus Janthinobacterium; species Janthinobacterium sp. NKUCC06_STL. The sequence goes on along the minus strand of NZ_JAHKQY010000001.1, from coordinate 191,306 downwards.
CTTGAATGCGCGAAAGCCTTGCGCGATTTGAAGCTGGACACCCACGTGGTGGAATTCGCGCCGCGCCTGATGGCCGTGCAGGTCGACGAGGGCGGCGCGCGTGTCCTGCGCCGCAAGATCGAAGAGCTGGGCGTGACCGTGCACACGCAAAAAAATACCCTGGCCATCGTCGATGGCGAGGCGGCCACGCACCGCATGCAGTTCGCCGACGGCAGCCACCTGGAAGCGGACATGATCGTCTTCTCGGCAGGCATCCGCCCGCGCGACGAACTGGCGCGCGCCTGCGGCCTGGAGGTGGGACCGCGCGGCGGCATCGCCATTGACGACAGCTGCGTCACCTCCGACCCCGATATCTATGCGATCGGTGAATGCGCGCTGTGGGGCGGCCTGGTCTTCGGCCTGGTGGCGCCCGGCTACGAAATGGCCCGCATCGCGGCGCGCCATGTGCTCCAGGAAGAGGGTGAAGCCACGTTCAAGGGCGCCGACATGAGCACCAAGCTCAAACTGATGGGTGTGGACGTGGCCAGCCTGGGCGACCCGCACGGCAATGCGCCGGGCAGCCGCTCCTACCAGTTCATGGATGAACGCAAGCAGATCTACAAGAAAATCGTCGTCTCCGATTGCGGCAAATACCTGCTCGGCGGCGTGATGGTGGGCGACGCCAGCGAATACGGCACCTTGCTGCAGATGATGCTGAATAAAATCGAGCTGCCCGAGTTCCCCGAATTTCTCATTCTGCCGCAGGCCGATGGCCAGCAAAAGGTGGGCCTGGGCGTGGACGCCTTGCCCGAGTCGGCGCAAATCTGCTCGTGCAACGACGTGTCAAAGGGCGCGCTGTGCGCGGCCGTCGCCGATGGCGCCACGACCATAGCCGCCTTGAAAAGCTGCACGAAAGCGGGCACCGCGTGCGGCGGCTGCGTGCCTTTGGTCACGCAGATCATGAAGGCGGAAATGCAGAAGCAGGGCCTGATGGTGAACAATCACGTGTGCGAGCACTTTGCGTACTCGCGCCAGGAATTGCACCACCTGGTACGCGTCGGCAAAATCCGCAGCTTCGGCGAACTCCTGGGCGCGCATGGCCAGGGCCTTGGTTGCGACGTGTGCAAGCCCGTGGCGGCGAATATCCTCGCTTCGTGCTGGAACGATTTCGTGCTGTCGCCCGTACACGCCAGCCTGCAGGACAGTAACGATTACTTCCTCGGCAATATCCAGAAGGATGGCACGTACTCGGTGGTGCCGCGCATGCCGGGCGGCGAAGTGACGGCCGACGGCTTGATCGCCGTGGGCATGGTGGCGAAAAAATATGGTCTCTATACGAAGATCACGGGCGGCCAGCGGGTCGACCTGTTCGGCGCAAGAGTCGATCAGTTGCCGGCCATATGGGAAGAGCTGATCGCGGCCGGTTTCGAGTCGGGCCACGCTTACGGCAAGTCGCTGCGCACGGTCAAATCGTGCGTCGGCTCCACCTGGTGCCGCTATGGCGTGGCCGACAGCGTGGGTTTTGCCATCCAGCTGGAAAACCGCTACAAGGGCTTGCGCACGCCGCACAAGATCAAGTTCGGCGTCTCCGGCTGCACGCGCGAATGCGCCGAGGCGCAGGGCAAGGACATCGGCCTGATCGCCACGGAAAAGGGCTGGAATTTGTACGTCTGCGGCAATGGCGGCATGAAGCCGCGCCATGCGGAGCTGCTGGCGTCCGATCTTGATGAAGCCACCCTGGTGCGCTATGTCGACCGCTTCCTGATGTTTTACGTGCGCACGGCCGACCGCCTGCAGCGCACCAGCGTGTGGCGCGACAATCTGGAAGGCGGTCTCGATTATCTCAAGCGCGTCATCATCGACGACAGCCTGGGCATGGCGGCGGAACTGGAAGCGGACATGCAGCACGTGGTCGACACCTACGCCTGCGAATGGAAGGAAGCCGTGTCCAACCCCGCCGTGCGCCAGCGCTTCCGCCATTTCGTCAACAGCGAGAAGAACGATGAAAACGTGGTGTTCGTCGAAGAGCGGGGCCAGATCCGGCCCGCTACCGAGATGGAACGCCGCAGCACCGTGATCCCCATCCTTGCCGTGGAGGCGTGAAGCATGAACGCGATGAATGAACTTTCCGGCGCCAGCGCCGACAACTGGGTCTCCATCTGCCCCTTGGCTGACATCGTGCCCGACACGGGTGTGTGTGCGCTGCTGAATGGGCGCCACGTGGCCGTCTTCCGCGTCGGCGATGCCGCGCCGCGCGTGTACGCCATCGACAATGTCGACCCGAACGCGGGTGCTTCCGTGCTGTCGCGCGGCCTGGTCGGCAGCATCGGCGAGCGCGTCGTCGTGGCCTCGCCCATCTACAAGCAGCACTTCGACCTGGCCAGCGGCGAGTGCATCGAAGCGCCTGAACACTCGGTTGCCGCCTGGCCCGCGCGCGTGTTTGCCGACATGGTGTGGGTGGCCATATGAACACCGCCGCGCGGCCGTCTTTAGTCGTGGTTGGCAACGGCATGGCCGGCATGCGCACGGTCGAGGAACTGTTGAAACTCGCGCCGGACCTGTACGACATCACCGTATTCGGCGCCGAACCGCACGGCAATTACAACCGCATCCTGCTCTCCCCGGTGCTGGCCGGCGAAAAGTCGGTGGACGACATCATGCTGCACACGCGCGACTGGTATGCGCACAACGGCATCACCCTGCATGCGGGCGACCCCGTGGTGCGCATCGACCGCCAGGCGCGCACCGTGCAAGCGCTGTCCGGCATTACGGTCGCCTATGACCGCCTGCTGCTGGCCACCGGCTCCACGCCCTTCATCGTGCCCGTGCCGGGCCATGCGCTGCCAGGCGTGATCGGTTTTCGCGATATCAGCGACGTCGATACCATGCTGCAGGCGGCGCGCACGCACCGCCATGCGGTGGTCATCGGCGGCGGCTTGCTGGGACTGGAAGCGGCCAACGGCTTGCAGCGCCAGGGCATGGACGTCACCGTCGTGCACATGAGCGGCGCCCTGATGAACCAGCAGCTGGACGCACCCGCGTCGATGCTGCTAAAAACGGCGCTGGAAGCGCGCGGCCTGCGTTTTTTGATGCACGCGCAAACGGCGGAAATCCTCGGCAGCGACCGCGTGCGGGGCGTGCGTTTTGCCGATGGCACGTCGATCCCCGCCGACCTGGTGGTGATGACGGCCGGCGTGCGCCCCAATATCGCGCTGGCGCAAGCGGCCGGCCTGCACTGCGAACGGGCCATCGTCGTTGACGATTGTCTGCAAAGCTACGACCCGCGCGTGTACGCGGTGGGCGAATGCGTGCAGCACCGGCGCGCCACGTTTGGCCTGGTCGCGCCGATCTGGGAGCAGGCGCGCGTGTGCGGCGCCCACCTGGCCGGCGCGGGCCACCGCCGCTACGTGCAGCAGGCCAGCGCCACCAAATTGAAAGTGACGGGCATCGACCTGTACTCGGCCGGCGACATCATCGGCGGCGAGGGCAGCGAAGACCTGGTGCTGCGCGATCCGCGCCGCGGCGTCTACAAGCGCCTGGTGGTGCAGGGCAGCCGCCTGGCTGGCGCCGTGCTGTATGGCGACGTGCAGGACGGTCCCTGGTATTTCGACCTGATCCAGCAGCGCCGCGACATCAGCAAGCTGCGCGCCCATTTATTGTTTGGCCAGGCGCTGTGCGCCCAGGCCGCCTGACAGGACCTCCCCATGACAAGCTGCACGCCCGTAAAAACCACTTGCCCGTATTGCGGCGTCGGCTGCGGCGTGGAAGCGACACGCCTGCCCGACGGCGCCATCCGCATCGCCGGCGACACCAACCATCCAGCCAACGAGGGCCGCCTGTGCGTGAAAGGCTCGGCCCTCGGCGACACCCTGGACCTCGACAAACGCCTGCTGCAGCCGCAGGTGCGCGTCGATGGCGTCCTGCGGCGCGCTTCCTGGGATGCCGCGCTGGACAAGGTGGCCGGCGGCTTGCGCGCCATCATCGCCGAGCATGGCCCCGACGCCGTCGCCCTGTACGTCTCGGGCCAGCTGCTGACGGAAGACTATTACGTCGCCAATAAATTCATGAAGGGCTATGTGGGTAGCGCGAATATCGACACCAATTCGCGCCTGTGCATGTCGTCGGCCGTGGCGGGCCACAAGCGCGCGTTCGGCGAGGATATCGTGCCGGGCTGCTATGAAGACCTGGAACTGGCCGACATGGTCGTGCTGGTGGGCTCGAACACGGCCTGGTGCCACCCGATCCTGTTCCAGCGCATCACGCGTATCAAGGAAAGCCGGCCGCACATGAAACTGGTGGTGATCGACCCGCGCCGCACGGCCACCTGCGAGCTGGCCGATTTGCACCTGCCCGTGAAACCGGGCACCGACGTGTGGCTGTTCAACGGCTTGCTGTGCTATCTGGCGAAGGAAGGCGTGATCGCCGATGATTTCGTCACGCGTCACAGCTCGGGACTGGACGAAGCGCTGGCCGCCGCCCATGTGGATTGCAGCGATCCCTTGCAGGTGGCGGCCATCTGCAAGGTTGACCCGCAAGCCTTGCTGGCGTTTTACCAGGCATTTGCCGCCACGCGCAAGGTCGTCACGGCCTTTTCGCAGGGCGTGAACCAGTCGTCTTCCGGCACGGACAAGGTCAACAGCATCATCAACTGCCATCTGGCGACGGGGCGCATCGGCCAGCCCGGCATGGGACCGTTTTCCCTCACGGGCCAGCCGAACGCCATGGGCGGGCGCGAAGTGGGCGGCCTGGCCAATATGCTGGCGGCGCACCTGGATCTCGAAAAACCGCTGCACCGCGAGGCCGTGCAAACCTTCTGGGACTCGCCGCGCATCGCCAGCCAGCCCGGCTTGAAGGCGGTCGACCTGTTCCACGCCATCGAGGTGGGTAAAGTCAAAGCCGTGTGGATCATCGCCACCAATCCGCTGGTCAGCATGCCGGACGCCGACCAGGTGCGCCGCGCGCTGGCCAGGTGCGAACTGGTGGTGGTGTCGGACATCAGCGCCGGGTCGGACACGAACGCGCATGCCGACGTGCTGCTGCCAGCCCTGGGCTGGGGTGAAAAGGATGGCACGGTGACCAATTCCGAGCGCCGCATCTCGCGCCAGCGGGCCTTTTTGCCGGCGCCCGGCGAAGCGCGCGCCGACTGGGACGTGCTGTGCGACGTGGCGCGGCGCATGGGGTATGCCGGCTTCGATTTCACGTCGCCGCAAGCCATCTTCGATGAACATGTGCGCCTGTCCGCCTTCCGCAACGGCGGGGACACAAAGCGCCTGTTCAATCTGGGCCACCTGGCCGGCCTGGATGCGGCGCGCTACGATGCCCTGGCGCCGCAGCAGTGGCCGCAGGGCCAGGCGCGCCTGTTCAGCGATGGTCGCTTCGCGCATGCCGATGGGCGCGCGCGTTTCGTGCCGACGGCGCCGCGCGCGCCGCGCAACATGCCCGACGAGGACTATCCGCTCATCCTCAATACGGGCCGGGTGCGCGACCAGTGGCATACTATGACGCGCACGGGCAAGGCGGCGAAACTGTCGGGCCATATCGCCGAAGCATTCATCGACCTCCACCCGCAGGATGCGCTGCTGTACAGCGTGCGCGAAGGCGAGCTGGCGCGCATTTCCAGCGCCTGGGGCGCGATGGTGGCGCGGGTCGTGCATGGCGGCGGCATCGCGCGCGGCCAGGTCTTCGTGCCGATCCACTGGAGCGACGCGAATGCGTCCGACGCGCGCGTTGGCGCCGTCGTCAACCCCGTCGTCGACCCCGTCTCGGGCGAACCGGAATTCAAGCACACGCCCGTGCGCATCGAGCAGTTCCGCGTGCACTGGCATGCGTTTGTGCTCAGCCGCACGCCCTTGAATCTGGACGGCGTGGCGCACTGGACGCGCATCCAGGGCGAGCAGTTCCTGCGCTACGAGCTGGCCGGCCGCCAGCGTATCGGGGATCTGGGCGCCTGGGCACGCGCGCTGCTCGGCGTCACGGACGACAATGCCGACTGGCTCGATTACGCGGACGCCAGCGCCGGCGTGTACCGCGCCGTGCACCTGGACGAGGGGCGCATCGCGCAATGCGTGTATGTCTCGCCGCGTCCCGACCTGCCGTCGCGCAGCTGGCTGGCGGGCCTGTTCGCGCACGCGCAAATGGATACGGCGGACCGCGCCGGCGTGCTGCTGGGCCAGCCCATCGGCAAGGGCATGGACGCCGGTCCCACCGTGTGTTCGTGCTTTGGCGTGGGGCGCAACACCATTTGCGCCGCCATTCAGGCGCAAAAACTGACGACGACGGCGCAGGTGACGGCCTGCGTCAAGGCGGGCGGCAATTGCGGCTCCTGCGTGCCCGAGATACGACAGTTGCTGCTGGAGGCGCGCAGCGCAGCCTGATAATCTGTCCTTTCCTGCGCGGCTTTGTTATATTGCCAGCTCTACAAAAGAGAGGCAGTGTGATGACAGCAGGACAACACCCCACGGTCTGGCTGACGGGCTTGAGCGGCGCCGGCAAGACCAGTATCGCCCTGTCGCTGGCGCAGGCGCTCAAGGCGCAGGGCCGCGCCGTGACGGTGCTCGACGGCGATCAGCTGCGCCATGGCTTGAACCGCGACCTCGGTTTTACGCCCGAAGACCGGCATGAAAACATCCGCCGCACGGCCGAAGTGGCGCGCCTGATGAACGGGGCGGGCTTGATCGTCATCGCCGCCTTCATCTCGCCCAGCCGCGCCGACCGGGCCATGGCCGCCGCCATCATCGGTGCGGCGCATTTCATCGAAGTCCACGTCAGCACGCCGCTGGCCGTGTGCGAGGCGCGCGACGTCAAGGGCCTGTACGCGAAGGCGCGCGCGGGGCGGATCGCCGAATTCACGGGCGTGTCGGCCCCCTATGAAGCGCCGCTGGCGGCTGCGCTGACCCTGGACACTGGCACCCTGGCGCTGGAAGAATCGGTCGAGCGCCTGTGCCGGCATTTGCAGCAGCTGCCGTGACGACCTGGCGCACATGGCTGCGCCGGCACCTGCCCGCCAGTCTGAAGGCGCGCATGAGCGTGGTCGTCTTCCTGCTCGTGCTGGGCGCGGTGGCCTCGCTGGCGCTGGCCACCCTGGCCGTGGCCGAGCGCGGCATGCGTGACGTGACGGGGCGCCAGCAGTACGTATCGCTGTCCAGCGCCGCCGTCTTCATCGATGAAGAACTTGACGCCAAGCGCAATGTGCTGCGCGCGATGGCGGACAGCCTGGCGGCCGGCGGCGCGCACGACGGCGCCAGCCTGCAGCGTTTCCTGGCCGCGCAAACGGTGCTGGGCACGGAGTTTTATTCGGCCGGCGTGGTCGGCCTCGACGGCGTCGTCCTGGCCAGCGTGAGTCCCTTCAAGCCGCAGGCGGGGCTGAACGTGAAGGGCCGTCCTTACTTTGAACAGACGCTGAAGACGCGGCGCTCGGTGATTTCCGCGCCGCTCAACGGCAGCATTTCCGGCATGCCCATCGTGGTGGTGACGCAGCCCGTGTTCGACGCGCAGGGCGCCGTGCGCTATGTGCTGGCGGCCAGCGTCAACCTGCGCCAGCCCGATTTCCTGGGCCGTCTGGGCGCCCTCAAGCCGGGCCCGGGCGGCTACCTGTACATCATGACCAGCACCGGCGTGATCGTCGAGCACCCCGACAAGTCGCGCATCATGCAGCATATCGAAGCGCATGGCCCCGTCAGCGTGCCCACGCGGCGCGCCATGCAGGGCTACGAGGGCTGGCTGACGGGCACCACCACGCAAGGCGTCGACGCGCTGTTTGCCTATCACCGCATCGCCTCGACGGGCTGGATACTGGCGTCCGTGTATCCGATGAGCGACGCGTTCGCGCCGCTGCACGCCATCCGCAGCAAGATCCTGCTGGCCGCCGTGCTGCTGGCGGCGCTGGCGGGCCTGGCCGGCTGGCGCGTGGTGCTGCGCCTGTTGCAGCCTTTGGCGCGCTTGCGCCACCAGGTGCATGAGATTCGCCGTCATCGCCTGGGTATCGATGTGCTGCAAATCGGGCGGCGCGACGAGATCGGCGACTTGAGCCGCGATTTCCATTCGCTGGTGGCCGAGCGTGAAATCGCCGAGGCGCAGACACGCGACAGCGAGCGGCGCTTGAAACTGCTGACGGACCATGTGCCCGTGGTGATCGTCTACATCGACCGCGAGCACCGCTACCAGTTCATCAACGCGACGTTTGAAAAGTGGTTCGGCGTTTCGGCCAAGGAGAGCCTGATGCATTCCATGCGCGAAGTGCTGGGCGAGGAAGCCTACCAGCTGCGCGAGCAACACCTGCTGCGCGCCTTCGCGGGCGAGGAAGTCGACTATGAATTCACGGTCGACAACGAGGCGGGGGAGCGCACTTTCCATACCAGCTACGTGCCCGATGTGGGCGAGAGCGGCGCGGTGGAAGGCGTGTATGGCCTGATCCACGAAATCACCAAGACCAAGGCGGTGCACACGGCGCTGCAGTTTGCCGCCGCCACCGACACCCTGACGGGCATCGCCAACCGGCGCCGCTTCGACGAACAGCTGGCGCAAAGCATGCAGCGCACGCGGGCCGCGCGCGCGCCGATGGCGCTGGCCTATCTCGACATCGACCGCTTCAAGGCCATCAACGACAGCCTGGGACACAAGGCGGGCGACGAGGTGCTGAAGGAGTTCGCCGCGCGCCTGGTGCGCAGCGTGCGCGCCAGCGATCTGGTGGCGCGCCTGGCCGGCGATGAATTCGTGATCATTCTCGAAGGCGTGAACGGCGCGGCCGAAGTGCGCCAGGTCGGCGCCAAGATCATCGACGCCATCCGCCAGCCGTTCGCGCTGGCCAGCGGCCCGTTGGCCGTGACGACCAGCATCGGCATCGCCATCTTCCGCGAAGGCGCGCTGACGCCGGCGCAGCTGCTGGACCTGGCCGACCAGGCTTTGTATGCCGCCAAGGGGCAGGGCCGCGATGGCGTGGCCCTGCTCGAGGCGGCGCCCTAGCTACAGGGTGGCGCTCCAGTGGTCGAGCTGCTGCGTGGTGGCTGTCACGCCGCCGCAGACGATGACGAGTACATTGCGGTAGGGCGCCAGTGCCGGTACTTTGCCGTAGACGGCGGCCAGCGCCGCGCCGCAGGCCGGCTCCACCACCAGGCGCTGGTCGGTAATAAAACGCTGGCAGGCGTCGACGGCGGCCCGGTCCGACACCACCACGCTGTGCAGCAGGCGCGTCTGGCTGATGGCAAACGCCTGCGCGCACACCTGGCGCGCGGCCAGCGAGGTGGCGATGCTCGTCACGGCCGGCAGGGCCACGTGTTCATGCGCGGCCACGGCGGCCGCCAGCGAGGCCGCGCCTTGCGTTTCCACGGCCACGATGGCCACGTCATCCCAGCCGTTGCGCTGCAAGCCTTCGGCCACGCCGGCCAGCAGGCCGCCGCCACCCACCGACAGCACCACGGCGTCCGGCTTCAGGCCCGCGCTGGCCACTTCATCGATCATGCCGGCGTGGCCCTGCCACAGCAGCGGATCGTCGAATGGGTGCAAAAAGGCGTCTTGCGGCGTGAGCATCGATTGCGCCAGCGCGTTCGCTTCCTGCCACGCGGCGCCGTGCACGATCACTTCGGCGCCTTCCTGCGCGATCAGGGCCCTGGCCCGTTCGCTGGTCGTTTCCGGTACGACGACGATGACGGGAATGCCCAGCTGGCGTCCCGCATAGGCGACGGCGATGCCGGCATTGCCGCCGGAAGAGGAGATGAAACGGCTGGCGCCGCGCCGCGCGTATTCTTCGCAGGCGAGGCCGATGCCGCGGATCTTGAAGGAGCCGGGCGGTTGCAAGGCTTCGAGCTTGAGCCAGATGGCGCGTTCGCTGTGCAGGCTCAGGGCGCGCGAGTTGAGCAAGGGAGTTTCGATGTGCAGGGCCATGCGTGTTCCTGGTAAACAGTCAGGCCAGCATCATAGCCGAAGCGCCCGCGCCAGCGTGTCACCCTTGCCAGGATTGCCTTAGTTCAGGGGCGCGCTCTTGAGCTGATGCGTGCGCGCCACTTCCTTCATCGCTTCGAGCAGGTCGTCGCGCAGCTGGCGCGGCAGCTTGCCGAAGAATTCCTCATCGTTCTGGTCTGCCATCCCGGCCAGCACGGGCACCAGCGCCTCGCCTTCCGTGGTCAGCTCGATCGAATGCTGGCGGCGGTCGGCCAGCAGGATCGATTTGCTGACCATGCCCTTGCTTTCCAGACGGTCGATCAGTTTCGAGACGGCGCCCTTGCTCATGCCGGACACTTGCGCCAGTACCGTGGGCGAGGTGCAGCCCAGGCGGAACATTTCGCGCAGCACCACCCATTCGGAGACCGTCACGCCATTGGCTTCGGCTTTTTTCTGGAAGCTGTGGGAAACGTGGTTGGAAACGAAACGCAGCCAGTAACCGAGGTGGGCTTCCAGCTCGCTGACGGGGACGCTGTTGGGATGGGCGGCTTGCGGCATGGCGGCCGTTTCAAAATTATGGCTCATTTCTTTTCCTTCACTGGGCGGCGTTGCCGGCATGGTTAAGGCCTTCACGCTTGCTGTCGAGTGGTTTGTTTGGGAACTATCATCGTGCTTGAGGTAGTTTTAACACTGTTTTCACAGGAAATCACTTACCGGCAAAGAGTTTTTCCTTTTTTCTTGCTCTGGATAGATAAAAAGCAATAACAAGCCAATAATCGTATTGCCGGAGAGGAAGATTAAAAAAATAACTCTTGTTGCATCAATGGTAACAGCATTTTTGCCGAATTGATAAATATTTCATATCATTGCGTGTGCTTGCCCACACACGGCGTATTGCCCGCGCGACAGTGCGAGGTTTTCATGCAGAAACGTGGTCCGCTCAGGCCAGCACCACCTTCACGCCCGCTTCGCGCAATACTTCGGCAAAGCGGGGCGGTGGCGGCGCATCCGTAAACAAGACGTCGATTTGCGACAAGTCGGCCAGCCGCACCAGCGCCTTGCGGCCGAACTTATGCTGGTCGGCCACCAGCCACACTTCGCGCGACTGCTCGATGATGGCTTGCGCCACCTTCACTTCGCGCGCATCGAAGTCGCGCAGGCTGCCGTCTTCGTCGATGCTGGAAATGCCGATGATGCCGATGTCGACCTTGAACTGGCGGATGAAGTCGATCGTCGCTTCGCCGACGATGCCGCGATCGCGCCCGCGCACCACGCCGCCGGCCACGATGACTTCGCAGGCGGCGTTGTCGGCCAGGATGGCGGCCACGTTCAGGTTGTTCGTCACCACGTGCAAGCCCGTGTGCCGGCCCAGCGCGCGCGCCACTTCCTCGGTCGTCGTGCCGATATTGATCAGCAGCGAACAGCCGTGCGGCACTTGCGCGGCGACGGCGGCGGCGATGCGCCGCTTGGCGTCGCTGTTGAACACTTGGCGCTGGCTGTAATCGATGTTTTCCACGGACGAGGGCAAGCCGACGCCGCCGTGGTAGCGGGCCAGCAGGCGCGCTTCCTCCATCTGCTTGACGTCGCGGCGCACGGTTTGCGGCGTCACGTCCAGCTGCTGGGCCAGCTCTTCGACGGACATGGTGACCTTCTGGCGCACCACTTCGAGCAGGCGGCGCTGGCGGGGATTCAGGATCATGGTGCTCTCTTTAAAAATCAAAACGAACAGAAACGAACAAATAGTACTAAAAATATGTTGCTATGAGTTCGTATTCTGGCGTAACCTTATTCATATTGTATTCGTATTAGCTAAGTATTGATCTTAACGACAGTCGCCGGCGATGCCTAGTCTTTCCTCGCCGGCGTGTCCCCGACAGACACGGAGTCCCGATGACCGTAGCACAGCAGGGTGTGGAGACAGCGATGGCATGCGACGTGCTGGTGGTGGGCGGCGGCATCAATGGCGCCGGCATCGCGCGCGACGCGGCGGGCCGCGGCCTGTCCGTGCTGCTGTGCGAAAAGGACGACCTTGCCGCGCACACTTCATCGGCATCGACCAAGCTGATACATGGCGGCCTGCGCTATCTCGAATACTATGAATTCGGCCTCGTGCGCAAGGCGCTGATCGAGCGCGAAGTGCTGCTGCGCTCGGCGCCGCACATCATGTGGCCCTTGCGCTTCGTCATGCCGCACGCCAAGGGCCAGCGCCCGGCCTGGCTGATACGCGCCGGCTTGTTCCTCTACGATATGCTGGCGAAGCGGGAAATCCTGCCGGCCTCCAGCGGCATCGACCTGACCCGCCACGCTGCCGGACAACCGTTAAAACCCGAGTTCAAGCGCGGCTTCGTGTATTCCGACGGCTGGGTTGACGACGCGCGCCTGGTGGTGCTGAACGCCATCGATGCGGCGGACAAGGGCGCGCACGTGCTGACGCGCACGCGCTGCACGATGCTGGCGCGCGAAGGCGAGGGGGAGGGCGCTTCCTGGCTGGCCACCTTGCAGCACGCCAGCGGCAGGCAGACGACCGTGCGGGCGCGCAGCGTCGTCAATGCGGCCGGGCCGTGGACGGCCGAGTTCCTGCAGCAGGCGGCGCCCGGTGGACAGGGACGCCATTTGCGCCTGATCAAGGGTAGCCATATCGTCGTCAAGCGTCTGTTCGAGCATGATCACGCGTATATCTTCCAGCATCCGGACGGGCGCATCGTGTTTGCCATTCCGTATGAGCACGATTTCACCCTGATCGGCACCACCGACCTCGACTACCAAGGCGACCGTGGCAAGGTGGAAATCGATGACGAGGAAATTCGTTACTTGTGCGAGCTTTCCAGTTACTATTTCAGCAAGCCCATCGTGCCGGCCGACGTGGTGTGGACGTATGCGGGCGTGCGTCCGCTGGTGGAAGACGCGGCGGCCGACGCCAAGGCCGTCACGCGCGATTACCGTTTCGAGCTGGACCGGGAAGGTGCGCCGCTGCTGAGTGTTTTCGGCGGCAAGATCACCACGTTTCGCAAGCTGGCCGAGGAAGCGATGGACATGCTGGCGCCCTTGCTGGGCAATACGCTACCGGCCTGGACAGCCAGTGCCTGCCTGCCTGGCGGCGACGTGTACGGCAGCGCACCGCAGAACCGGTCCGTGCGCGAGTTCGGCCAGTTCGTGCAAGGCTTGCAGCGTGAGTATGCGTGGCTGCCGGCGGCGCTGGTGGCGCGCTATGCACGCGCCTACGGCACGCGCATCCACGTGCTGCTCGCCGGGCGGGCGGACGTGGCGGCCATGGGCGAGGAAATCGCCGCCGGCCTGTACGCGGCGGAAGTTGACTATGTGCGGCGCCATGAATGGGCCGTCAGCGCGGCCGACATCCTGTGGCGGCGCTCGAAGCTGGGCCTGCACCTGCCGCGCGAGACGGCGGACAGGCTCGATGCCTGGCTGTTGCAGCATCCGTTGTCATAAGTAGCACACGTTGGCGACCGCACCCCGCAGAGGGTGCGGCGAAAAATAAGAAACCATCACTGGAGGAGAAGCGCGTGCAACTGGTACTGGACAAGATCAGCAGGAAGCAGGGGGCTGACGACTTTTTATATCCGATGTCGCTGGCCCTCGTGCCGGGCGCCATCAACGTCTTGCTGGGCACCACGCGTGCCGGCAAGACGACCCTGATGCGCGTGATGGCGGGCCTGGACAAGCCCAGCGGGGGCACCGTGACGGCCGATGGCGTCGACGTGACGGGCGTGCCCGTCAGCAAACGCAACCTGGCCATGGTGTACCAGCAATTCATCAACTATCCGGCCTTCACCGTCTACGACAATATCGCTTCGCCCTTGCGCCTGCGCAAGGAACCCGAGGAACAGATACGTACCAAGGTGCTGGCGCTGGCCGAGCGCCTGCACATCACGCCGTATCTGCAGCGCACGCCCGGAGAATTGTCCGGCGGACAGCAGCAGCGTACGGCGCTGGGGCGCGCGCTGATCAAGGATGCGTCCTTGCTGCTGCTCGACGAGCCATTGGTGAATCTCGACTACAAACTGCGTGAGGAATTGCGCCGCGAATTGACGGAACTGTTTTCCAGCGGCAGCACGACGGTCGTGTACGCCACCACGGAACCGCTGGAAGCGCTGCAGCTGGGCGGCCACGTGGCCGTGCTGCACGAGGGACGTTTGCTGCAGCAGGGGCCGACCCTGGACGTCTTCAACGCGCCCAATTCCATCGACGTGGCGCGCACCTTCAGCGACCCGCCCATCAACCTGATCCCCGCCCGCGTCGATGCTGCCGGCGTGGCGCAGGCGGCCGATGGCCTGGCCATCCGCCTGAGCGGCGCACAGCGCGCCCGCCTGGGTGGCAGCACGGAGGTGATCCTCGGCGTGCGCGCGCACAGCCTGCATTTGTCACCGCAGTCCGATGGCGACGTGGCCATCGCAGCTACGGTGGACCTGGCCGAAATCAGCGGCTCGGAAACCTATGTGCATGCGCGCCGCGGCGACCTGGCCCTGGTGGCGCAGCTCGGTGGCGTGCACAACCTGGAGATCGGCAGCGCCTGTACCGTGTATTGCCAGCCGCATGCCTTGCTAATCTTCGCGCAAGACGGTGGGCTGCTGTTTGCTCCTGCGCAAGGAGGGGTGTGACATGGCGCGCATCGAACTGGTCGACCTGGCCCACGCCTACAAACCCAATCCTTCCGCACCCGCCGACTATGCGCTGCGGCCCATGAGCATGGAATGGCATGACGGCGGCGCCTACGCCTTGCTGGGGCCGTCCGGCTGCGGCAAGACGACCTTGCTCAACATTATCTCCGGCCTGGTAAAACCGTCGCATGGCAAGGTGCTGTTCGATGGCAGGGACGTGACGCAGCTGCCCACGGAAGCACGCAATATCGCGCAAGTGTTCCAGTTTCCCGTCATTTACGACACCATGACCGTGCACGACAACCTGGCGTTTCCGCTGCGTAATCGCGGCTGGAAAGAGATCGAGGTGAAAAAGCGCGTGCAGCAAGTGGCGCAGATGCTGGAATTGACGGGCGACCTGAAGCTGCGCGCCAGCGGCTTGTCCGTGGACGCCAAGCAAAAGATTTCGCTGGGCCGCGGCCTCGTGCGTCCCGACGTGGCGGCCGTGCTGTTCGACGAACCGCTGACGGTGATCGACCCGCATCTGAAATGGCTGCTGCGCAGAAAGTTGAAGGAAATCCACCACGAACTGAAATTGTCCCTGATCTACGTCACCCACGACCAAGTGGAAGCGTTGACCTTTGCCGACCAGGTGGTCGTCATGACGCAGGGCGAAGTGGTGCAGACGGGCAGCGCGCAAGCGCTGTTCGAGGAACCGGAACACACGTTTGTCGGCTACTTCATTGGCAATCCGGGCATGAACTTGCTCGATTGCACCCTGGACGATGGCGGCGTGCGCGTGGCGGGACAGCTGCTGGCCGTGTCCGCTGCCGCGCGCGCGGCGCTGTCTGGTGCGCAAGGGAAAATTACGGTGGGCGTGCGGCCGGAATTCGTCGAATGCGTGAAAGCGGGCGAGGGTGGCGACCATTGCCTGGACGCCACGGTCACGGCCGTGCGCAACATGGGCACGCATTACCTGGCGGAATTCCAGCTGGGCGGCGCGACGGTGGCGGCCAAGCTGCGCGCCATCGATGCCGTCGCCGGGAATGCTGTGCGGCTGCGCTTTCCGCCGCAACGCACCTTGTTCTATGTCAACGATAAGCGGGTGGCCTGATGATACATAACGGTAAAACCGACAACAACCGCCGCGCCTGGCTATTGATCCTGCCCGTGCTGCTGTGCGTGGCCTTTTCCGCCATCCTGCCCCTGATGACGGTGGTGAACTATTCCGTGCAGGATATCCTGAGCCCCACGCAAAAGGTCTTCGTGGGTACCGAATGGTTCCGCATGGTCATGCTGGACGGCGACTTGCATAGCGCCTTGCTGCGCCAGCTGCTGTTTTCCGGCTCCGTGCTGGCGATCCAGATTCCGCTGGGCATCTTGATTGCCCTGTGCATGCCGGCCGATGGCTGGAAGGCGTCCCTCGCCTTGGTGCTGATCGCGCTGCCCCTTTTGATTCCCTGGAACGTGGTGGGCACCATCTGGCAAATCTTTGGCCGCGGCGATATCGGCCTGATGGGCTACACCTTGAACCAGCTGGGCTTTGACTACAACTACAACGGCAATTCGCTCGACGCCTGGCTGACGGTGATGGTGATGGATATCTGGCACTGGACGCCCCTCGTCGTGCTGCTGTGCTATGCGGGTTTGCGTGCCATTCCCGACGCGTATTACCAGGCGGCCCGCATCGACGGCGCCTCGCGCCTGGCCGTGTTCCGCTACATCCAGCTGCCGAAACTGCGCAATGTGCTGATGATCGCTGTCTTGCTGCGCTTCATGGACAGTTTCATGATCTATACGGAACCGTTCGTGCTGACGGGCGGCGGACCGGGCAATGCCACCACGTTCCTGTCGCAATACCTGACGCAAAAGGCCGTGGGCCAGTTCGACCTGGGGCCGGCGTCCGCGTTTTCCCTGATCTATTTCCTCATCATCCTGCTGTTCTGCTTTGTGCTGTACACGTGGATGCAGCGCGTTGGCACGGGAGACCAGAAATGATGCACAAGAAAATGAGCAGCGCCATCCTCGTCGTCTTCCTGCTCGCGTCATTGTTGCCCATCTACTGGATGCTCAACATGTCGCTCAAGACCAACGAGGAAATCGTCGGGGTCCTGAGCCTGTGGCCGCAGCAACTGACGTTTGCCAATTACCACACGATTTTTACGGACCGCTCCTGGTACAGCGGCTACATCAATTCCATGATTTATGTGGCCTTGAACATGGTGATGTCGGTCACGGTCGCCTTGCCGGCCGCGTATGCTTTCTCGCGCTACAACTTCGTCGGCGACAAGCACTTGTTCTTCTGGCTCTTGACCAACCGCATGACGCCGCCCGCCGTCTTCCTCGTGCCGTTCTTCCAGCTGTATTCCACCGTTGGTCTGATGGATACGCATCTGGCCGTGGCGCTGGCGCACATGGTTTTCAACGTGCCGCTGGCCGTGTGGATACTGGAAGGCTTCATGTCCGGCGTGCCGAAGGAAATCGACGAGACGGCGTATATCGACGGCTACAGTTTCCCGCGTTTCTTCATCCGCATCTTCTTGCCGATGATCAAGTCAGGCGTGGGCGTGACGGCGTTCTTTTGCTTCATGTTCAGCTGGGTCGAATTGCTGCTGGCGCGCACCTTGACTTCCGTCAATGCCAAGCCGATTGCCGCCACCATGACGCGCACGGTGTCGGCGGCCGGCATGGACTGGGGCGTGCTGGCGGCCGCCGGGGTGCTGACCATCGTGCCCGGCGCGCTGGTGATCTGGTTCGTGCGGCATTACATTGCCAAGGGTTTCGCGATGGGGAGGGTGTGACATGGAAAATACCGATAGCACAGCCAGCCTGTTCGGCTGGATGGCTTGGACGCCGGAAGTGGCCATCTTCTTCATTTGCATCGGCTTGATGCTCGCTGGCATGACGGTGTGGCAAATCCGTTCGCCCAGCATCGAGCGCAAGGGTTTCCTGCCCATGCCGACCACGCGCGGCGACCGCCTGTTCATTGGTTTACTGACGGCCGCGTATGTCAACCTGGCGTGGGCGGGGTTTACGGAAATGCAGCAGGCGATAGGTGCCGGCATCAGTTTTGTAGTGTTGTTAGTGGTAATGCGTTGGGGGTGAGAGCATCTGACATAAGCTACTGCGCGGCGCGCTTTGCGGCCGGCGATGCTCACCGTACTAAAGTACGGTTGCGCTTCTCGGCCACAAATCACTGCCGCTCGCTACGCTTCTGTCAGGTGCGTTAAGTTAGTTGGGTGTGTTAAATCGTAGATGAAAAAGCGGCCAGCCTCCGGCAGGCCGGATGACAACTATAAGGGAGATTCACGATGAAATTGAAGTTCACGGTCTTCGCGGCTGCGGCCATGCTCGTGTCGAATGCGGCCCTGGCCGACGCCAAGCAGGCGCAAACCTGGATCGACAAGGAATTCCAGCCATCCAGCCTGAGCAAGCAGCAACAGCTTGCTGAAATGAAATGGTTCATCGATGCGGCGGCCAAGCTGAAAGCCAAGGGCATCAAGGAAATTTCCGTTGTCTCGGAAACCATCGACACCCACGTCTACGAATCGAAGACCCTGGCCAAGGCCTTCGAGGAAATCACGGGCATCAAGGTGCGCCACGACATCATCCAGGAAGGCGACGTGGTGGAAAAGCTGCAGACCTCCATGCAGTCCGGCAAGAGCATCTATGACGGCTGGATTTCCGACTCCGACCTGATCGGCACCCACTACCGCTATGGCGCCGTCGAGCCGCTGTCCGACTACATGGCCGCCAAGGGCAAGGAATTTACGAATCCCGGCCTGGACCTGAAAGATTTCATCGGCATCAGTTTTACCACGGCGCCGGATGGCAAGGTGTATCAGCTGCCCGACCAGCAGTTCGCCAACCTGTACTGGTTCCGCGCCGACTGGTTCGCGCGCAAGGATTTGCAAGCCAAGTTCAAGGCCAAGTATGGCTACGAGCTGGGCGTGCCGCAGAACTGGTCCGCCTATGAAGACATCGCCGATTTCTTCACGAATGACGTGAAGGAACTGGACGGCAAGAAAGTCTATGGCCACATGGATTACGGCAAGAAAGATCCGTCGCTGGGCTGGCGCTTCACGGATGCGTGGCTGTCGATGGCTGGCGCGGCCGACAAGGGTATTCCGAACGGCATGCCTGTCGACGAATGGGGCATCAAGGTGGCGGCCGACAAGTGCACGCCAGTGGGCGCCTCGATGTCGCGTGGCGGCGCCACCAATTCGCCGGCGGCCGTCTTTGCGCTGACGAAATATATCGACTGGATGAAGAAATACGCGCCGCCGCAGGCGAACGGCATGAATTTCTCGGAATCGGGCCCCGTGCCGGCGCAGGGCGAAATCGCCCAGCAAATCTTCTGGTACACGGCGTTTACGGCCGGCATGACGAAACCGGGCTTGCCAGTGGTCAACAAGGATGGCACGCCAAAATGGCGCATGGCGCCGTCGCCGCACGGCCCGTACTGGAAAGAGGGCATGCAGAACGGCTACCAGGACGTCGGTTCCTGGTTCCTGTTCAAGTCCACGCCGGACGACCGCAAGGCCGCCGCTTGGCTGTACGCGCAATTCGTTACGTCGAAAACCGTGTCGCTGAAGAAATCGATCGTCGGCCTGACCTTCATCCGCGATTCCGACATCCGCCACGATTATTTTACGAAACACGCGAACGAATACGGCGGCTTGATCGAGTTCTACCGCAGCCCCGCCCGCGTGGCGTGGACGCCGACCGGCAACAACGTGCCCGACTATCCGAAGCTGGCGCAGTTGTGGTGGAAGAACGTGGCCACGGCCATCACGGCGGAAAAAACGCCGCAAGCCGCCATGGATAACCTGGCCGAGGAAATGGACCAGGTCATGGCTCGCTTGCAGCGGGCCGGCATGAAGGCCTGCGCACCCAAGCTCAATCCGAAGGTCGATCCGAACCAGTATCTGTCGGACCAGCACGCTCCATGGAAAAAGCTGGCGAATGAAAAACCGAAGGGTGAAACGATTGCCTACGACAAGTTGCTGCAAGCCTGGAAAGAAGGCAAGGTAAGGTAAACTGCCGCCGCAGTTCTGAGGGCACGGAGCTTGATGGCTCCGTGCCTGTTTTTACCCGATTTGCACCACCAGACAATGACCAAATACATACTTGCTTTAGATCAGGGCACCACCAGTTCGCGCGCCATCCTGTTCGACCATGCGGGCCGGCCGCACGCCAGCGCGCAGCGCGAGTTCCGCCAGATTTTCCCGCAGCCGGGCTGGGTCGAGCATGACGCGAACGAAATCTGGGCCTCGCAAGAGGGCGTGCTGCAGCAGGTGCTGCACGACAGCGGCGTGGCGGCAAGCGATGTGGCCGCCATCGGCGTGACCAATCAGCGCGAAACGACGGTGCTGTGGGACCGCGCCACGGGCGAACCCGTCGCCAACGCCATCGTCTGGCAAGACCGCAGAAATGCCGCCTATTGCGAGCAACTGGTCGAGCAGGGCAAGGCGGACTTGATCCAGCAAAAGACGGGCCTCGTGCTGGACGCCTATTTTTCCGCCACCAAACTCAAATGGCTGCTCGACAACGTTGCCGGCGCCCGCGCGCGCGCCGAACGGGGCGAGCTGGCCTTCGGCACCGTCGACAGCTGGCTGATCTACAAGATGAGCGGCGCCCACTTGACGGACACGAGCAACGCGTCGCGCACCATGCTGTTCAATATCCACACCCTGCAATGGGACACGGACCTGCTGGCGCTGCTCGACATCCCCGCTTCCTTGCTGCCCGATGTCGTACCATCGAGCGGCGTGGCCGCGCACACGCACGCTGACCTGCTGGGCGTGTCCGTGCCGATCGCCGGCATCGCGGGCGACCAGCAGGCCGCCACGTTCGGCCAGGCGTGCCTGAAACCGGGTATGGCGAAGAATACCTACGGCACGGGTTGCTTCATGCTGATGAACGTGGGCAAGCGCCCCTTGCCATCGAAAAACCGGCTGTTGACGACAGTGGGCTGGAGCCTGGGCGCCGGCAGCGACAAGACCGATTATTTGCTCGAAGGCAGCGCCTTTATCGCCGGCGCGGCCGTGCAGTGGATGCGCGACGGCATCGGCATCATCCGCGACTCGTCCGAAGTGGAAGCGCTGGCCACCAGCGTGCCCGATTCGGGCGGCCTGGTCTTCGTGCCCGCGTTCGCGGGTCTGGGCGCGCCGTACTGGGACCCATATGCGCGCGGCACCCTGATCGGCATCACGCGCGGCACGGGCAAGGCGCACATCGCGCGCGCGGCGCTGGAGGGCGTGGCGTACCAGAACGTCGATGTGTTGTCCGCCATGCAGGACGACGCGGGCATCGCGCTTTCCGAATTGCGCGTGGACGGTGGCGCGGCCCGCAACGACATGCTGATGCAGTTCCAGGCCGACATATTGAATGTGCCCGTGGTGCGTCCCGTCGTGACGGAAACGACGGCCCTGGGCGCCGCCTATCTGGCGGGCCTGGCCGTGGGTTTCTGGGAATCGCAGGAAGAAATCGCCGCCCAATGGCAGGTGGGACGCCGTTTCGAACCGGCCATGGCGGCCGATGAACGCTTGAGCCGGCTGCACAAGTGGCAGCGGGCCGTGGAGCGCTCGCGCGACTGGAGCGAGTGAACTGGTATCAATGGCGCATGAAATACACGGCGTAACCTACCGTTTCGCGCGGCACGGAATACAGGTCGCGCAGCTCGAAGTAGGGCGCGTGCACCTGGCCGCTGACGGTGATGCCGGCCCGCTCCAAAGCCAGCCGGAAGCGCGGTACATGAAAATATTGCGTGGCGACCATGGCTGTCTGCCAGCCGTGCTGGCGCATGAGAAGCGCCGTGTTGCGGGCCGTGGCGTCCGTGGTCCAGCCTTGATTATCCTCAAGGATGGCGCTGGCTGGCACGCCGCGCGATTGCAGGTAGCGGGCCATGGACGCGGCCTCGTCAAAACCTTCCTTGCCCGTTGCCCCGCTGACGAGGATATGCGGCGCCCTGTGTTCCTGGAACTGCTTGAGCGCCGCGTCGAGCCGCGCCTGCAGGCGTGGGCTGGGCATGCCGTCAGGCAGGATCGTATTGCCGGGCACGACGATCACGTCGGCGGGGGGCTGCT
Source organism: Janthinobacterium sp. NKUCC06_STL (assembly GCF_019345455.1). NCBI lineage: Bacteria > Pseudomonadati > Pseudomonadota > Betaproteobacteria > Burkholderiales > Oxalobacteraceae > Janthinobacterium > Janthinobacterium sp. NKUCC06_STL. The sequence goes on along the minus strand of NZ_JAHKQY010000001.1, from coordinate 169,768 downwards.
TGTCGTTGAGTCCATCGAGCACCAGCGCGGCCGTGGCCAGCAGGAACAAGCCAACAGCGCTTGAACCGAGCACAGTTATTTTTCGCATCGTTCATCATCAAATAGGGAATGGACGCATGATACCCGTCCATTCCCGCCGGCGTCAGTTCACCTGCGCCTTGCGCGCGCGCTGGTTCGACAGATAGATATTGTCTATTTCCAGCGGTTTGCCTTCGCGCACGGCATCAAGCCAGTCCTGCGTGCTGGCGACGGCGGCAAAGTTCGAATGGAATACGGCGCTGAAGACGCGGTGGATTTCTTCGGCGCTGGCCGTGCCGCCCGCGTTGGCGTAGGGCAGGGTGCCGGTGGCGTCCTGCAGGAACTCGACTTGCAAGCCGTCATGCGCGGCGTGGTAGATGGTGGCCGCGTCGCAATTGTGCGTCATGTAGCCGATCACGCTCAAGGTGTCGATGCCGTGGCTATCGAGCCAGGCGCGCAGATCCGTGCCCGCAAAGGCGCTGCCCATGCTCTTGTTGATGCGGTGGTCGGCGGCAAAGGCGGCCACTTGCGGATGCAGCTGCCAGCCGTCGCTGCCCTTGGCGAAGATGGGCGAGGCTTCCGGCGCATCGTGCTGGACGACGATCACGGGCACGCCGGCGGCGCGGGCGGCGGCCATGGCGGTGACGATATTCGGCAGGGAGATGTCGACGGACGGGTATTCGATGGGCATGTCGCCCGTGAAGTATTCATTTTGCACGTCGATGACGAGCAGGGCGCGGCGTGGTGCGGTAGTGTTGGACATGCGTGACTCCTGAATGGTTGAAAGGGGAAGGACTTCCCCGATACAGCCATTGTCAAGCCGCGCGATGCAAATAAAAAGTGGCCCGAAGGCCCATGTGCGATAAAATCGGGCCATGACTACTTCTCTTGCCCATGCCGCTCCTCTGACGGTAGCCGTGATCGCCTTTGACGGCATGACGCCATTTCACTTGTCCGTGCCTTGCCTCGTGTTTGGCGCCCAGACGGACGAGGCCGATCTGCCGCCTTTCCACGTGCGCGTCTGCGCCGCCGATCCCGCGCCCTTGCGCACGGCGGCCGGCTTCGGCATCACGCCCGAGTTCGGCCTGGAAGGGCTGGCGGGAGCCGATATCGTCATCATGCCGGCCTGGCACGACGATTGCCGTGATGCGGCGGCGCCGCTGGTCGCGGCGTTGCAGGCGGCCAGCCGGCGCGGCGCGCGCATGGTGGGCCTGTGCCTGGGCGCGTTTCCCCTGGCGCAGGCGGGCTTGTTGGATGGCAAGAGCGCGGCCACGCACTGGGGTATGGCGGACCGGCTGGCGGTCCGCTATCCCAAGGTCAGGGTGGACCGGGAAGTGCTGTACGTGGACGATGGCGGCGTGCTGACGTCGGCCGGCGTGGCGGCCGGCCTCGATTGCTGCCTGTATTTGCTGCGCCAGCTGGCGGGCGCCGAAGTGGCGAACCGGGTGGCGCGCCGGTTGCTGGTGGCGCCGCACCGCCAAGGCGGGCAGGCGCAATTCATCGAGCGCCCGCTGCCCGTGTCCGGCAGCGAAGGGCGTTTTGCCGACGTGCTGGCCAGCGTGACGGCCAGCCTGGGCCAGGCGCACAGCATCGACGCGCTGGCCGAACGTGCCGCCATGAGCCGGCGCAATTTCACGCGTCACTTTCGCCAGGCGACGGGTACGTCGTTCAAGCAGTGGCTGCTGAACCAGCGCCTGGCGCATGCACAAGGCATGCTGGAAAAGAGCGCGGCCTCGATCGATGTCGTGGCGCAAGAGGCCGGCTTCGGCACGGCCCTGTCGCTGCGCCAGCATTTCCGTACCAGCCTGCAGACGTCGCCCTCGGCGTACCGCAAGCTGTTCCGGCAGCAGCTAGGCCAGGTCGCCTGACCATAGCGTGGCAGGGTCGCGGCTGCCCTGCGGCAGCATCGCGCTGACGGCGATTTGCCGCCCGATGAAAGCGCTGGCATCGAAGCCATAGCGTTCCTGGAAAGACACGGTTTCCGCGCTCATCAATTCGGCATACGTTTGCATCAGGGTCGAGGCGCCAACATGGTTGTCTTGCGCCAGGTAGCTGGCGATGGCGGTCATTAGCACGGGGTAATCTGCATTCTCCTTGCTGCCGCCAAAGTGGAACGACAATTGCCCGCAGGCGCGCCAGACGGGGTCAATTTCCCCGTCCGGCACCGGCTGCGCGCGCAGCCATTGCAAGGCTTTCAGGGGCGGGCCGCCAAAGGACGGTGGCGAGATGATGGCCTGGATGGCCACCCTGATGGCATCATCGGTTCTTCCCGCGCGCACATACTGGCCATGCAGCAGCACCAGGGCGTCCGTATATTCGGGCACGATGGCCAGCGCCGCTTCCAGCAGGGCGATGGCCGCCTCCGGCTTGCGCTGCGCGATCTGTTCCTTGGCTTCCAGGAACGCGGCGCGAGGCGAGGCGGGGTCGTCGGCCAGGGTCGGCGTGCCGACATACTCGTCTTCCGCTGCCGCGTGGGCTTGCAGGAAGGCCGCCAGGCTGGAAAAGTGCGGCTGGATGCGCCACTCGTCGTGCCAGGTTTCGACGACGATGGGTTCGGACGCTTCGCGGCCGATGGGCCAATACAGGCCGAAGGTGTCGCCATTGCCCAGCGCGCCTTCAGAGAAGGGAATAAAACCGAGCGGTGGATACGCTGTCGTGTGTTGCCAGTCTTGTTCCGCCGAGATATGGGCGAGGCTTGCGGGTAATTGCATGGAGGCACCGGAGGATAAAACGCCAGTGTAGAACAAGAGGACGCTGTGGGCGCGTCCGCATGGGCTTACTCGCGCGGCTCGTGGATGCGGAATTTCTTCACGATACCGGCCTGGTCGAACATGACGGCCACTTCGCGCGTGCCTTTTTCGCCCAGCAGGGGAATAAGGCGCGTCACCTTGGGCGCTTGCAGTTGGTTCTTGTAGACCCAGACTTCATAGCCGGGATCGAAGCTGACGACGGTGGCGTTGCCCAGGGCCGCGTCGAGGTCGAGGCGGGTGGTCTTGCCGACCTTGATGTTCTGATAGATGGCGCCATTGTCCGGCGCGCGGTTGACTTTGTATTCACTGGCGGTGCACATGGCCACGGCCAGTCCCGCGAGGCAGGAAGCTGCCAGTTTTATCAATGTGTTCATACGGACTCCCAATGTGCATCACTGCTTCCAATCTCAGAGGGGACGGGCGTGATGTCAGGAGGGCAGTGTGCTTGTGTCGCCCCGAATGTGCTACAAGATTATACAAAGGCGCACGATGCAATCCTGCCGGTACCGGCTGGCGGTACTTTTACCGGCTCTGCAATACGTCGGTCGACAGCGCCAGGGTTTCCTTGATTTCTTCCATCACCACATAGCTTTTCGATTGCGCGGCGCCCGGCAGCTGCAGCAGCATGTCGCCCAGCAATTTGCGGTACTCGGCCATTTCATGGATGCGCGCCTTGATCAGGTAATCGAAGTCGCCCGACACCAGGTGGCATTCCTGCACCTCGGGAATTTGCAGCACTTCGCGGCGGAATTGCTCGAAGGCGGACGCGGATTTTTGATTGAGCGTAATCTCTACAAAGACCAGCAGCTTGGCGCCCAGCGCGGCCGGGTTCACCTTGGCGTGGTAGCCCGTGATGACGCCGTCGCGCTCCATGCGCTTGACCCGCTCGATGCAGGGCGTGATGGACAGTCCCACTTGTTCACCGAGGTCTTTCATCGAGATGCGGCCATCCTGTTGCAGGATGCGCAGGATGTGGCGATCCAGCTTGTCGAGGCCACGTGCCGATTCTTTAAGGATTCTCATGATTTATTGCTGAATATCTCGATTTATACGTGAACAAATACTGGCTCTTTCCCAATATGATAGCGGTTAATCTGGCGTCAGCCTAAAAAATATAATGAGGAAACTATGCGTATCGTGATTCTGGGTAGCGGCGTCATCGGCGTCACCAGTGCTTACTATCTGGCCAAGGCAGGACATGAGGTGACCGTCATCGACCGCCAGCCGGGCCCGGCACTGGAAACCAGCTTCGCGAATGCGGGGCAAATCTCGCCCGGCTACGCTTCGCCATGGGCTGCGCCCGGCATTCCCCTGAAAGCCGTGAAGTGGATGATGCAGCGCCACGCGCCGCTGGCCATCTCGCTCGACGGCAGCGCCGCCCAGCTCAAATGGATGTGGCAGATGTTGCGTAATTGCACACCGGAAGCGTATGCCGTGAACAAGGAACGCATGGTGCGCCTGGCCGAATACAGCCGCGACTGCTTCAAGGTGCTGCGCGCCGAGGCCGGCATCACCTATGAAGGCCGCCAGCAAGGCACGATGCAATTGTTCCGCACTGAAAAGCAATACAACGATGCCGCCAAGGATATCGAAGTATTGAAAGATGCGGGTGTGCCATATGAAGTACTGCAGCGCAACGAGTTGTCGCGCGCCGAGCCGGCACTCGAAGCCGTCAAGGATAAACTATTCGGCGGCTTGCGCCTGCCCAACGATGAAACGGGCGATTGCCAGTTGTTTACCACCCGCCTGTCCGAGATGGCCGTGGCGCTGGGCGTGAAGTTCCGCTATGGCGTGTCCATCGATGCCTTGCTGACGCAGGGCGATGAAATCGCTGGCGTGCAATGTGGCGCGGAAATCGTCAAGGCCGATTCCTATGTCGTGGCGCTTGGTTCCTATTCGACGGGCTTCATGAAGCCGCTGCTGGACATTCCCGTGTATCCATTGAAGGGTTACTCGATCACCGTGCCTATCGTCAACGCGGCCAAGGCGCCCGTGTCGACCATCCTCGATGAAACCTACAAAATTGCCGTCACCCGTTTCGACGACCGCATCCGCGTGGGCGGCATGGCGGAAATCGCCGGCTACAACCTGAACCTGAACCCGCGCCGCCGCGAAACCCTGGAAATGGTCGTCAACGACCTGTTCCCCGGCGGCGGCAACACGGCCGAAGCGACTTTCTGGACGGGCTTGCGCCCGATGACGCCGGACGGCACGCCCATCGTCGGCCGCACGCCGCTGCGCAACCTGTTCCTCAACACGGGCCACGGCACCCTGGGCTGGACCATGTCCTGCGGTTCAGCGCAATTGCTGGCCGACCTGATGTCGTCGAAAAAGCCGGCCATCCTGGCCGACGACCTGTCCGTCAGCCGCTACAGCGGCGCGCAGGGCCAGGGCAAACTGCAACACGTGGCGGCCTGAGATGGCGGCCTGCATGCCTCCCAAGGAACGTAGCGGCGCCATCCTGACGGTGGACCTGGACGCCGTGCGCGCCAACTACCGCTTGCTGCGCGACAAGGCGCACCCGGCCGCTTGCTCGGCCGTCGTGAAGTCCGACGCGTATGGCCTGGGCGCCGCGCAAGTGGGTGCGGCCCTGTATGAAGAAGGTTGCCGGCACTTTTTTGTGGCGCACCTGGAAGAGGGCATCAGCCTGCGCCCGCACGTGGCGCCCGACGCGGCCATCTTCGTGCTGCACGGCCCGCCTGTCGGCACGGAAGGCGAATTCACGGCCCATGGCCTGATCCCCGTGCTCAACAGCGAGCCGCAGGTAGCTGGCTGGCGCGCGCATGCGCAGGCGCTGGGCAAAACCTTGGAAGCGAATGTGCAGGTCGACACGGGCATGTCGCGCATGGGCCTGTCGCCGCGGGAAGTCGACGCCTGGCTGCTGGACCCGCACTTTCTCGACGGCATCAAGGTGCGCTACATCATGAGCCATCTGGCGTGCGCCGACGAGCGCGGCAACCCCATGAATGGCGAGCAGCTGGCCCGTTTCATCGCCATCCGCGCCCGTTTGCCGCAGTACCGCGCCAGCCTGGCCAATTCCTCGGGCATCTTCTTGTCGCCCGATTATCACTTTGACCTGGTGCGCCCCGGCGCGGCCCTGTACGGCATCGGGCCGCAGGGTGGCGAACCGAATCCCCTGCGCTCCGTGGTGCGCCTGCAAGGCAAGGTGCTGCAGACGCGCACGATTGCCGCCGGCGACCATGTTGGCTACAGCCGCCGCTACACGGCCAGCGAGCCGCGCCAGGTGGCGACGGTGTCCGTCGGTTATGCCGATGGCTGGCTGCGCAGCATGAGCAACCAGGGCCTGGCCATCGTCGACGGCGTGAAAGTGCCGCAGATCGGCGCCATCTCGATGGATTCCATCACGCTCGACGTGAGCGCCATCGCCGAAGAGCGCGTCGCGCCGGGCAGCCTGGTCGACCTGATCTGCGCGGAACACCCGGTCGATGCCGTGGCGGCCATGGCCAATACCATCGGCTACGAGGTACTGACCAATTTGGGCGGGCGTTACTACCGCGAGTACCAAGGGCTTGCCGGCGCACGTTAAGCAGCGCGAAACCGATGATTGTGTGGCAAGATAGCCCTGGCGTGAGCTTCACTCCAGGGCTTTCTATTAACCAAGATCGGGGATTTATATGAGTCAATATAACGTTGCTATCATCGTCGGCAGCCTGCGCAAGGATTCCTTCAACCGCAAGCTGGCCGATGCGCTCGTCAAGCTGGCGCCGCCCGAGTTTTCCTTCAAGCACATCGACATCGGCGACTTGCCGCTGTACAACCAGGATGACGATGGCGCGCAGTCCGAGCAGGTGCTGCGCCTCAAATCCGACATTTCCGCTTCGCAAGCCTTGCTCTTCCTTACCCCCGAATACAACCGCTCGATCCCCGGCGTGCTGAAAAACGCCCTCGACCACGGTTCGCGTCCGTATGGCCAGAGCGTGTGGGGCGGCAAGCCGGGCGCCGTGCTGGGCGTTTCCGTTGGCGCCACGGGCACGGCCCTGGCGCAGCAGCATTTGCGCAATGTGCTCGCCTACCTGGACGTGCCGCTGCTGAACCAGCCTGAAATGTTTATCCAGGCCAAGGAGGGCCTGTTCGACGAGCATGGCGGCATCGGACCGGCCAGCCTGGGCTTTTTCCAGGGCTGGATGCAGCGTTACGTGGACTGGGTCCGCAAGCACGCCATCCACGCTTGATGCATATCAAGGCGGCAGCGCTCTGCGTTGCCGCTTGTACACTTTCTTTGACCATGGATGCCAAGATTTCAATATTGGCACGGGTGTCTCGGTATAATGCGCTCTTTCTTTAGTGCAATACTTTCCAAATCTTGCCGACTCCATGTGGACTAAACCTGTTCTGCGCATGAATTTGCGCCGTTTGATCGTGCTCGTGGCCTTTGCCAGCGCCCTGGTGTCCCTGGCCAATACCTTCTATGCCAGCTACAGCGTGCAGCGCCAGCTGCTGATCGACACCACCCTGGAAGCGAACCACGCGTATGCAAGCAAGCTTGCCAGCACGGCCGAGGATTTCCTGCAGTCGGCGCGCCAGCAGCTGGCCTACAGTGCCGGCCGCCTGCCATCGCGCATGGGCGACGAGCAATGGCTGACGGACGAGGCGCAGCGCCTGCGCCTGCAAACGAACAGCTTCAATTCCGTGCTCATCGTCGATGCCCAGGGCAAGGTGCTGGGCGTGTCGCCGGAAACGCTGGCCCTGAAAAACCGCACGCTCGATTCGGCCGGCGCCGTGCAGGCGCTGCGCGAACGGCGTCCGCTGGTGACACAATCCTATGTATCGTCTGCCGGCAACCTGGTGGTCTTCATTTCGCATCCCATCCTTGGCGAGGATGGCCGCTACCTCGGCTATGTGGGCGGCAGCATTTACCTGAAACAGAAAAACATCCTCTACACCATGCTGGGCCAGCATTACTACCGCGATGGCTCCTACCTGTACGTGGTTGACCGGAACCGGCGCCTGCTGTACCACCCGGACCCCGAACGCCTGGGCGACGTGGCCGGCAAGAATGACGTCATCGACACCATCATCGCGCAGCAGGGCGGCGGCAACCGGCGCATGCACAACAGCCTGGGCGTGGACATGCTGGCTGGCTATGCCGTTATGCCGTCGACGGGCTGGGGCATCGTGGCGCAGCGCCCGACTGCCATGACCCTGGCCCCGCTGAACCAGCTGATGGCCAACACGCTATGGCATTCGCTGCCGATCGCCTTGCTGAGCCTGCCATTCATCTGGTGGCTGGCCAGCCTGATTTCGCGGCCGCTGGTGCAACTGGCCGAGGGCGCGCGACGCATGGATGCGCCCGGCACGGCCGAGCACATCGGCGCCATCCGCGCCTGGTATGTGGAGGCGGCGCAGATCAAGAGGGCCTTGCTGAAGGGCTTGGCATTGCTGCAGAACAAGATCGGCAAGCTGAAGACTGACGTGGAGACGGACCCGCTGACGGGCCTGTCGAACCGGCGCGGCATGGCGGCGGCGCTCGATGCGTGGCAGGCGCAGGCGCGGCCGTTCTCCGTCATCGCCATCGACATCGACCATTTCAAGCAAGTCAACGACCGCTGGGGCCATGCCGTGGGCGACGAAGTCATCCTGCGCCTGGCGCAGCTGATGCGCGCCTGTTCGCGCGATGCCGACGTGCTGTGCCGTACTGGCGGCGATGAATTCATCATGCTGCTGCCCGATGCCGACCTGGACGTGGCCATGCAGGTGGCCGAACGCTTGCGCGCCAAGGTGGCCGCCGCCGTGATTCCCGGCGCGGGCGCCATCACGGTCTCGCTGGGCGTCGTGTCGTCGGAGCAGGAAGCGGGCAAGGTCGGCGGTGCGGACGCCGTGCTGCTGGCAGCCGATGCGGCCCTGTACGTGGCCAAGGAAAACGGGCGCAATTGCGTGGGCATCACGGAGCCTGCCTGATAAACTGATCCGCTATTTTCTGTTGTATCTGAGCCTGTCCCGTTTGCCCGCCAGCGCTTACCATGTGACCCTGATCAGCTACAACGAGGACAACGGGCATGGCAGGGATGGATATTGATGACGTTTGAGCAAGCACCTGGCATCCGCTGCGACGTCGATGGCCGGCCGCACCCGCTGGCTTATCTGGGCTGCCGCGGACTCAACTATGGCCAGCACAGCGTGCTGCCGCTGCATCCGTTTCGCCTGAGCGTGCCGGAAACGGCGCTGGCCGATTTGCTCGACGAGCCGTTCAACAGTTTTATCCAGACTTGCCGCGAGGATGACCTGCAGGACGAGGAAAGCGACTTGCCCGAGCTGATGCAGGCCGGCTATCCCGACATCACGGCCATGCTGGCGGGCCACCGGCCGCTGCTGGCCGACATGCTGTATGACTTCATGATCAGCGATTTGATGGACGCGATCGGGCGAGCCAGCGGCTACCGGAGCCAGGTTCCACGCTACTGGGGCGACGTGGAGGCGGCGGACAACCGCGCGTATTTCATCGTCAATAAAGTGGAGACAATCTCCTTCGCCGACGGCCAGGTCATATTCGAAGGGCAGGGCTACTACGGTGTCTACGTCATCTGGCTGACGCACGGCTACGTGCGCAAATAGGGACTTGACCTTCCTCATGTGGGAAGGTTTATAGTTGTGCCATGAACCGTGCCTTTTCCCGCTTTCTCGCCCGCTCGCTGCTCTGGCTGCTGGCCGTCACGCTGCCCTTGCAGGGCTTTGCGTCGGCCATGCGCAGCTGCTGCGTGGACGAGCTGGCGGTCGTCGTCACCGTCACGGCTGTCGCAACCGAGGCGCCCCCGTGCCACGACATGGCCGACATGCGGATGGCGGACCAGCCGATGAAAATGGCCATGGACGATGGCGGCGCCACCCATCACGGCCACGATTGCAGCAACCATGGCGCCTGCACCGTGGGCGCCACGGCGCCGCCCGGCATGCCCGCCTTGCACGCCTTGACTCTGCGCGCGCCGCCTCCGGCGCTGGCGCCCGATTCCCTGTTCGCCGGGCATATACCGCCTGGTCCCGAACGTCCCCCGAGAAGCACGCGCTCCGCCTGACCGCCCGTTGAACCTGGCGGTGCCGCCGTCGCACGTCCCAGCATCCTGAGCCTTGCACCGGCCGCGCCAGCGTTCCAGTCGCGCGCCCGCCGCGCCATACCCTGTCATTCAAGGAATACCATGAAATATCTGTTCAGCCTCGCGCTGGCTGTACTGCCGCTGGCCGCCGCAGCGCAGTCCCCGTCCGCCCCGCAAGAGGCGCAAGCATCCGTGCCGGCCACCACTTACCGTTCCGCCTTTGCCGGCTACCGTCCCGCCGCCGAGGAAGACGCCACGCCCGACCAGACCTGGCGCGCCGTCAACGACAAAGTCGGCAAGGCCGGTGGCCACATGGGCATGATGAAAATGGATGGCCACAAGATGGAAGGGCACAAGATGCCGATGGCCCAGCCCAGCCCCAAGCCGGATGCCAAGCCCGCCCCGCAACATCAGCACCACCAGCACCACCAGCATGAAGGACACTGACATGGCCCGCTTCACACAATCAACTTGCCTGACGCCGCTGGCCCTGGCGGCCGTCTTGCTGCTCAGCGGCTGCGCCAGCTTCAGCCAGGATGGCGGCATGCGGACGGTGTCCACACTGGCCGACGTCCGCACGGGCGCCCCCGCTGCGCTGGCCGGCGAGGGGGGCGAGGAAAAACTGGCTGCCTTGCTGGCCCAGCCCCTGGATGCCGACAGCGCCGTGCGCATCGCCCTGATGAACAACCATGGCATGAAAGTGGCGCTGGCCGAGCTGGGCGCGTCCGAAGCGGACCTCGTGCAGGCGGGGCGCTTGCGCAATCCCGGCTTGTCGTTCGGCCGCTCGCACGGCAGCCACGGCAACGAAATCGACCGCGGCGTCAGCTTCGACCTGGCCGGCCTGCTGACCATGCCGATGCGCGTCAACATCGAGCGGGGCCGTTTCGAGCAAGCCAAGCTGCAAGCCGCCAGCAGCGCCGTGCAACTGGCGGCCGACACCCGTCGTGCCTATTTCAATGCGGTCGCCGCCGTGCAGACGGAAGCGTTCATGCAGCGCGCGCTGCTGTCGGCCGAGGCGGGCGCCGAACTGGCCACGCGCTTGCGGCAGGCGGGCAACTGGAGCCGTCTCGACCAGGCGCGCCAGCAAGTGTTTTACGCGGACGCCGTCAGCGACCTGGCCCGCGCCCGCCACCAGGCATTGGTGACGCGCGAGCACCTGACGCGCTTGCTGGGCCTGTGGGGCAAGCAGACCAGTTTTACTTTGCCGCCGCGCCTGCCCGACTTGCCGGCCCAGGCGGAGGAGGCGGGCAATATCGAGGCGCAGGCGATGGAACAGCGGCTCGACGTGCAAAAAGCGAAACTCGACGCGCACGCCACGGCCAGCGCGCTGGGCTTGTCGAAGGTGACGGGCTTCCTCAACGTGCTCGACGTGGGCTACACCAACAAGAGCAGCAGCGAGGCGCCGCGCGAAAACGGCTATGAAGTCTCGCTGGAACTGCCCCTGTTCGACTGGGGTTCGGCGCGCAATGCCAAGGCGCAAGCGCTGTACGAGCAGTCGCTGCAGCGCACGGCGGGCACGGCGGTGCGGGCCCGCTCGGAAGTGCGCGAGGCGTATTCCAGCTACCGCACGGCCTACGACCTGGCGCGCCACTACCGCGATGAAGTTGTGCCGCTGCGCAAGACGATCTCGCACGAGGTGCTGCTGCGCTACAACGGCATGCTGGCCAGCGTATTCGAGCTGCTGGCCGACGCGCGCGAGCAGGTCGCCAGCGTCAACAGCGCCATCGAAACCCAGCGCGATTTCTGGATCGCGCAAACCGAATTGCAGTCAGCCATCAATGGCAGCGGCCCAGCCGAGAAGGAATAATGATGATTACACGTAGAAACTTTTTCATGAATGCGGGCGCCGTCGCCCTGAGTGCGGCGGCCGTCAGCCGAGTCGGTGCGGCCTCGTTGCCGGAAGCCGTCAGCATGGCCGGCGCCGACACCAAGGCGCCGCCACCACCGCCGAACGGGCGTCCATACAACCCCGTCGTCACCCTGAACGGCTGGTCCTTGCCCTGGCGCATGAACAACAACGTCAAGGAATTCCATCTGGTGGCCGAACCCGTCGTGCGCGAACTGGCGCCCGGCATGATGGCCAATTTGTGGGGCTACAACGGCCAGTCGCCAGGTCCGACGATTGAAGTGGTGGAGGGCGACCGCGTGCGCATCTTCGTCACGAACAAATTGCCGGAACACACGAGCGTGCACTGGCATGGCCAGCGCTTGCCCAACGGCATGGATGGCGTCACGGGCCTGACCCAGCCCGGCATCGCCCCCGGTAAAACTTTTGTGTATGAATTCGTCGCCAAGCGCCCCGGCACCTTCATGTATCACCCGCATGCCGATGAAATGACGCAAATGGCCATGGGCATGATGGGTTTCTGGGTGACGCATCCGAAAGACCCGAACTTCATGAAGGTGGACCGCGATTTCGTCTTCTTGCTGAGCAACTATGACATCGATCCGGGCAGCTACACGCCGAAGATCATGACCATGACGGATTTCAATTTGTTCACCTTCAACAGCCGCGTCTTCCCCGGCATCGACCCCATGGTCGTGCGCCAGGGCGACAAGGTGCGCGTGCGCGTGGGCAATCTGACCATGACGAATCACCCGATCCACATGCATGGCCATGAATTCGAGGTGACGGGCACGGACGGCGGCTGGACACGCCCCGAATCGCGCTGGCCCGAGGTCACCACGGACGTGGCCGTGGGCCAGATGCGCGCCGTGGAGTTTACCGCCACGGACCTCGGTGACTGGGCTTTCCACTGCCACAAGTCGCACCACACGATGAATGCCATGGGGCACGACGTGCCCACCATGATCGGCGTCGACCACCAGGGTGTGGCGGCGAAGATCAACCAGCTCGTGCCCGGCTACATGGTGATGGGCGAGCGCGGCATGGCCGACATGGGCGACATGCAGATGCCGATCCCCGACAATACCCTGCCGATGATGGCGGGCGACGGTCCGTTCGGCGCCATCGGCATGGGCGGCATGTTTACGACAGTCAAGGTGCGCAAGGACCAGAAACCGGGCGACTACCGCGATCCGGGCTGGTACAAGCACCCGGCCGGCAGCGTGGCTTATGAATGGACGGGCGCCTTGCCGGAACCCGTGCGCGGCCAGGGCAGGGGCAAGCTGCCGGCCAAGGGTGGCGTGGAAATGACGGTGCGCAAGCCAGGCGGGCACAGCGGGCATTGACGCTCCCCCCCACCCCCCCCTCGGGGCTTGCTAGCACGGCAAGCTCCGGGGTATGTTGCTTTAAATCAAGGAATTGTTGCTTAGTGACAATCCGAGCATTTTAGTGGCCGTTTTTTCCTTATATTCAAGTCATACGCTTAAATTATTGGCTATCGTCTTGTCTAGGAGGAAACATGTTGAATCAAATGAAAGTGGGGACGCGCCTGCTCGCGGCCTTCTTTTGCGTGGCGCTGATGGGGGCCATCGTGGCCGGCATCGGCATCTTCAACATGGGCAAGATCGACACCATGGCGGGGCAGATGTACAACCATGAGTTGCTGGGGCTGTCGTACATCAAGGAAGCCAATATCGCCCTCATCAAGGTGGGCCGCGCGCGCAGCAATTTCCTGCTGGCGACCACCAGCGAAGAGCGCGCGGGGCGCCAGGCCGATATCGCCAAATACCTGGAAGAGAACAAGAGCAACCTGGCCAAGGCCCAGCCGCTGTTCGTCACGCCGGCCGCCAAGGAGCTGTTTGCCCGCTTCGCCACCGTTGAAGCCGAGTATGTGAGCACCTTGCAGCAGTCGCTGGCGCTGGCGGCGGCCGAGCCGCTGGCGCAGCGCAGCGCGCAGCTGACGGCGCTGCTGGCCAAGACGCGCCAGCATGCCGACGAGCTCGACGGCGTACTCGATAAATTGTCATTGCAGAAGGAAGCGCGGGCCAAGGCGGCTGCCGAGCAGGCATCCGGCGTGTACCAGGCCAGCCGCAGTTTCATGATCGCGCTGGTGCTTGGCAGCGTGGCGGCCGGACTGGCGCTGGGGGCGCTGATCACGCGCGGACTGACGCGCCAGCTCGGTGGCGAACCGGCGTATGCCGTCCGGATCGCCGGCGCCATCGCCGAGGGCGACCTTACCGTCGACATCCGCACGGCCAGCCACGACAGCGCCAGCCTGCTGTTTGCCATGAAAACCATGCGCGACAAGCTCGTGGGCATCGTCAGCCAGGTGCGTTCGGGCACGGATACCATCAATACGGCCTCGGGTGAAATCGCCCAGGGCAACCTCGACTTGTCGTCCCGCACGGAAGAGCAGGCCAGTTCTCTGGAAGAAACGGCGTCGTCGATGGAGCAGCTGACGTCGGCCGTGCGGCAGAATGCGGACAATGCGCGCCAGGCCAATGCGCTTGCCGGCGCCGCATCCGACGTGGCCGGCAAGGGCGGCGCCGTGGTGGGGCAGGTGGTGCAGACGATGGAATCGATCAATGCCTCCTCGCGCAAGATCGTCGACATCATCAGCGTCATCGACAGCATCGCCTTCCAGACGAATATCCTCGCCTTGAACGCGGCCGTCGAGGCGGCCAGGGCGGGCGAGGAGGGACGCGGTTTCGCCGTCGTCGCGTCCGAAGTGCGCAACCTGGCGCAACGTTCTGCCAGTGCCGCCAAGGAAATCAAGACCCTGATCGGCGACTCCGTCGAGCAGGTGGAAATCGGTTCCAGGCTCGTGCATGACGCGGGCAAGACGATGGATGAAGTGGTCGCCAGCGTGCGCCAGGTGGCCGACATCATGCAGGAAATCACGGCCGCCAGCGCCGAGCAAAGTGCCGGCATCGAGCAAGTCAACCAGGCCGTGCTGCAGATGGACCAGGTGACGCAGCAAAACGCGGCCTTGGTGGAAGAGGCGGCTGCGGCGGCCGAATCGCTGCAGGACCAAGCGCAGACCCTGACGGAACTGGTGGGCGTATTCCGCTTGCATGCCCAGGCGCAACAGATGGCCGTGCCAGCGTCCAGCAACGTCACGCCGTTGCGCCGGGCAGCGCCAGCCGCCAGGCAGGACGTGCGGCGCCTGGCCTGAAACGGGGCTGGCTCGGGCGCAATCGGCGCGGCGGTGGTAGGCTGTCGTTATTGCGCGTTTACTACTTCCGGGTCTTTCATGTTATTTCCCCGCTTGCTTTGCTTATCCCTGCTGCTGTCCCTGGTGCCTGTGGCGCAGGCGCAGCAGGGCGATCCCGTCCTGCCTTACCGTCCTTCCGTGGCCAGTCCCGCCCAGTTGCCCGTGCCGGGTCAGCTGGAATTCGAGGCCGGTGGCCTGCTGTCGAAAACGGACGACACGCGCCGCGCCAGTCTGCCATATACCTTCAAACTGGCGTTCACGCCCGAGTGGGGCGTGCTGCTCGAAGGCGAGGGTGTGGTGCGCGCACGCGATGACACGGGCCGGCGCGACACGGGCGTGGGCGATACGACGGTCGTGCTCAAGCGCGCCTTTTTGCTTGACAGCGCCACGGCGCTGGGCCTGGAACTGGGCTGGAAGTTGCCCACAGCCAAAGACAGCATCGGCAGCGGCAAGAGCGACGTGTCGCTCAATGGCATTTTCAGCCGCGACTTGGGCGCCGTGCACCTGGACGCCAACCTGAACGCCACGCGCCTGGGGTCCTCCGACCCTGGTACGGGCAGGGTGCAAGCGGGCTGGGCCACTTCCTTTTCCACACCCGTCAGCGAGCGCTGGGGCGCCACGGCGGAAGTATCGGGCACGCGCCTGCGCGGCGCGCCGGCCACGGCGCAATTGCTGCTGGCCGCGACCTACAGTCCCACGCCACGGCTGGCCATCGACATCGGCATGGCGCGCGGCTTGACGGCGGCGTCGCCGGACTGGTCGCTGTTTAGTGGCCTGGTCGTGCCATTGGGCAAACTGTGGTGAGATTGCCACGGCAATCCTTATGTGTCCTTGCGAACAAACAGTTGGTCACACAAGGTCTACAATTGCGGCATAACTGATAAAAGGAGTGTCCCCATGAAAACCCTGATTCTTGCCGCCGTCTTGCTGTCGGCAGCTACCGCTGCCGTCGCCCAGGTCGGCGTCTCCGTCACCGTCGGCCAGCCAGGCTTTTACGGACGTCTCGACATAGGCGACTATCCCGCGCCGCAATTGATCTATGCCCAGCCCGTCATTGTGCAGCGCCCGCAATACTATTCGGCCCGTCCGATTTACCTGCGCGTGCCGCCCGGCCATGCCAAACACTGGTCCAAGCACTGCCGCAAGTATAATGCCTGTAACCAAGAGGTATATTTCGTTCAAGATAGTTGGTATAACAACCAATATGTGCCCCGTTACCGCCAGCAGCATGGCGACCATGGCCGTCCCGATTACGGCGACCGCGGCCGTCATGACAACAAGCATGACAAGCACTTTGACAAGCATGATGACAAGCGCGACAAGCATGACAACAAGCCGGGCAAAGGTCATGGCAATGGCAATGGCAATGGTCACGGCAACGGCAACGGGCACAGGGATTAATAAACAGGAGGATCTTTGCATAGTAAAATCGTTATCGTAGGGGGAGGTGCAGGCGGCCTGGAGCTGGCCTGCAAACTCAGCCGCAAGCTCGGCGCCGGCCAGGTCACCCTGGTCGACAGCCGCCTGTACCATATCTGGAAGCCGTCGCTGCATGAAGTGGCGGCCGGCACCCTGGACATTCATCAAGAGGGCCTGTCGTACCAGATGCTGGCGCACGACAATGGTTTTACCTATGTCTATGGTCCTTTGATCGCGCTCGACGCCGCCTCGAACAGCCTCACCGTGGGCGCCATTGCCACGGACAAGGATGAGCAGCTCTTGCCACAGCGCACCGTCAGCTACGACCAGCTGGTGCTGGCCGTGGGCAGCACCTCGAATTACTTCGGTGTGCCCGGCGCCAAGGAAAACACGATTTCCCTGAATGCCACGGAAGACGCCGAACGTTTCCGTCTGACCCTGCTGAAGCTGCTGGCCATGGCCGAGCAGCGCCAGGGCGACGCGGGCCATCCCGGCGTCGACATCGTCATCATCGGCGGCGGCGCCACGGGCGTGGAACTGGCGGCCGAATTGCGCGAAGCGAGTGGCGTGTATGCGGCGTATGGTTTCCAGAATCTCAACGCCATCAAGGATGTGCGCATCACCCTGCTCGAAGGGGCGCCGCGCATCCTGGCGCCGTTGCCCGAGCGCGTGTCGATTGCCGCCTCGAAACTGCTGCACCAGCATGGCATCAGCGTGGTGACTGATACGCGCGTCACCACGATCGAAGCCGACAAGGTGACGGTAGCCAGCGGCACCAGCTATGCGGCCGACATCTGCGTGTGGGCTGCGGGCATCCGCGCGCCGGAATTCCTGGCCACCCTGGGTTTGCCGACCAATCGCGCCGGCCAGCTGGAAGTGACGGGCATGCTCAACGTGCAGGGCCACGCGAATATCTTCGCGCTGGGCGACTGCGCCGCCTGCACGGGGCCCGATGGCAAGCTGGTGCCGCCGCGCGCCCAGGCCGCGCACCAGCAAGCCGATTACCTGCTGAAAACTTTCCTGCTGCAAGCCAAGGGCAAGCTGCCGCAAACCAAGCCCTATGAATACCTGGACTACGGTTCGCTCGTGTCGTTTGGCCGCACCACCTCGGTCGGCACCCTGATGGGTTCGCTGAAGGGCCTGAGCTGGTTCGTCGAAGGCTTTGTCGCGCGCATGATGTATGTCAGCCTGCACTTGATGCACCATAACGCCGTGCTGGGCAGCGTGCGCACGGCCGTCATGGCCATGGGACGTTTCCTGATCAAGCGCAGCACACCACAGGTCAAGCTGCATTAAACAGTTGGTTTGTGCCAGATCAAGAAGGGGCCGCAAGGCCCCTTTTTGTCGTCTGTCCGAGGGAATCTCCCGCTACCTGCCTGTCTAACTGAAGGTGTTTGCATTACCACACGTACCGACTGGAACGGAGGACATGCCATGCCTGCGTATGCATTTGCCAACATTGCCGTCAGCCCCCGCCGCTGGCTTGGCCTGTTCGTCGTTCTGCTGTGCCTGGCTGCCGTGCCGTTTGCCACCGCCGCCTCCCAGGACGACGAGCGGCCGGTGCTTTCCAAGGCCGATATTGCCGCATTTGTCCTTGAGACTGCGTCGGAAGAGGGGGCTGCTGCCCGGCAGGCGGTCACTGCTGACGGCGTTACCATCATCACACTGGCCAATGGCACCGAGCTCAGGATCGCACCGGCCGGTTCAAGCGAAGCCTTGGCCGCCTCCTGCGGCAAGGATCACTTCTGCCTGTGGACGGGCAAGCGCTACAAGGGCGACAAGGTCACGTTTACCCAGTTGGGGCCGACCATTTGCTGGATGCTGCGCAAGGGTCACGTCCTGCCCGTGAAATCGCTGATCGCGGGCAGTCAGCGGGGCGCCACGCTGTGGACCCGGCGGCACTGCAAGGGCACGGCTTCGCCAACCTATGCGCCCGGCGCCAGGGTGCCCGACACCGGCTACAAAAAAGGCTTCCAGATGCGGTCGATACGCTGAACTCCACCACGCCCGCCTGGTCTTATTGGAAGGGTGATCGCGCCAGCGAGGCGAACGCCATGCAGATGAAAATCTTTCCTTGCGATGGCCGGTGGACGGTGCGCGCTCTGGCGGAGGAGGCAGGCATGCCATCACGATTACTGCAAGTCATTGCACTGACTCTGGCCGCTCTGGGCCTCGCGCCAGGTGCCACGCATCTGCTGGAGCTGCCCGTCAAGCTCGGCTATCCGCCTGCCCTGTATGCGCAGGTAACGAGCACCTTGTATGCCCTGTTTGGTCCGGTAGGGGGAGTCGTGCAAATGGCCGCCATGGCGGCCGTTGCCGTGCTGGCTTTTCGCTGCAGGCGCCTGCCCCAGGGCCGCCTGCTGGCCGCGTCGGCAGCCGCACTGCTTGCCTCCTTGCTGCTGTGGGCTTTCCTTGTCGCCCCTGTCAATGCGGAATGGGGGAGTAGCACCGACGTGAGCCAGGCAGAGTTCGCCGCAGCCTATGCGCGCCTGCGTGGGCGCTGGGAGTATGGCCACGTGGCGGCCTTCATTGCCTGGCTTGCGGGCTGGCTGGGCATGGCCGCCGCGTTCACCATGCATCCTCCTGTGGGCGCTGGCGTTCGCGTGTCGCCCTGATGCCGGCAGGGCAGCAGGGCCGGGTCCCGCTTCCTGCTTTGACGTTGATTGTTACTTGCTGCGCGCGAGGGGCGCCGCTTCGCAGCGGCCCCGCGTCATAGGGAAGTCTATGGTGGTGAGCTTGCCCTTCAAGGTGCCGGTAATGCTGGCATGCAAAATGCGTTCGCTGTCATGGCGGTAGATGATGCGGCTGGGGAAGTCATTGTCCAGGTTGGCGAAGATGAATTCATTCGGCTTGTCCTGGCGCAGCAGGTTGAAGATCACGGGCGGCTGGCCCGACGGCTGCACGATGTAGGCCAGCTGGCCCGGGTCGGTGAGGCGAATCTGCACGAATTCAAAGGCCGTCGTCTTGCCGCCCTTGACGGTGCGGCTGGTGCCGAGGAGGGTGCCGCCAGCGGCCGTGCTCCATTGTTCGCCGGAGCCGGGCTCGGCGCCGTCGACGTTCCAGCAGCCGGCCAGCCAGGCCAGCTTGTCCACGGTTTCCGGCGGCGGCACGGCCTTGTCGGCGGCTTGAGCGGCGCCCGTGGCCAGCAGCGCTGCCAGCAGGGTAGGGATGAGTCCTTGCATGCGGTCTCCTGTCGTCGAATCGTTCTGCGGTTCGGGGCGCTCCGGCAGTGTTCTGGCCCGATGCGGCCTGGCAAAGGCTATTCTTTTGGGGTAATGTGCGGCAAGACCACGGTCAGGGCCGTGCCGCCTTGCGGATTGGCTGCCAGGCTCAGGGTGCCTCCCAGGTAATGCACGCGCTCGCGCACGGCGCGCAGGCCGTGCTTGCTCATTTCGACGGGTTCGCTCGCTGGCAGCCCCACGCCGTCATCCTTGACGGTCATCATCAGCGCCTCGTCATTGTCGTCGATGATGATGTCCACCTGCGTGGCGTGGGCGTGCGCGGCGATGTTGCCGAGCGCTTCTTCCAGGGTGCGCAGCAGGGCCACGCCCACGTTGCGCGGGCAAATCAGTTCATCTTCTGGCAGGCTGCAGCGCACGGCGATCTTGTGCTGTTCGGCAAATTGCGCGGCCAGCTCGCCCAGCGCCACGTTCACGCCGAGAAACTCGAGCTTGTCGTTCCACAGCTTCATCTGCATCTGGCGGTTGGTTTCGATCACGTTCAGCAGCAATTGCTTCATCGTCGCCGCGCGGTCGAGCAAGGCCGCTTCCTGCGGCATCTTTTGCGTCAGCAGCGACAAGTGCATGGTCAGGGCCGTCAGCGAAGAACCGAGGCTGTCATGCAGCTGGCGCGACAGGGCGCGGCGTTCATTGTCCCAGCTGGTGTTGACATGACCGAGCAACTCGCTGAGATCGGCGGCGCGTTCCGCATCGGCCTGGGCCGTTTCCTTGTTCGGATCTGTTTGTGCGGACATAGCGCCCCGTGAATGGTGAAAGGTGAGGACCAAATTCAAGTTGTGGATCATACATGAGGATTTCATCGCGGGGCGCATGGATGGAAAATTTCTGTCTTTTCGGCAATTTTAATCTCCTTCCATCATTTTTATGTGATAGACAATATTATCGTTTGCGCCAGCAGCTACCGTTCCTGCCGTTACGTACGGCTGCGCACATACCGGGGCGCTCTACGCTGCCATAGTGGGGCTGTGCCTCCCCCATGCAGCACTGGCCCGCTTACCGAAACGAAAGGACATGCCATGAATATCGATACCATCGTCGACAAGGAATACCTCGACAAAAGCTTCCGCGACATCGTCAATGCGCCCATCAGCGCCCTGCGCGGCGTCAGCCCGAAGGACGCCAAGGCCTTGCAGCAAGCGTTTGGCGTGACCACCGTGCGCGAATTGTCCAACCTCAATTTCGTCAAATGGGCCAGCGCGCTGGCCATCCTGGCCGATGAAGAGGGCATGAGCGGCGAAGAGCGGGCCAAGGAAGAATTGCTCGACGACGCCGTGGAAATGACCTTCCCCGCCAGCGACCCGATCTCCGTCGATGCCGGCATCACGCGCATCGAAGTGCCGCCGGAAACCGTTGATGCGCAAACGGACCACCAGCATGCGGGCCAGCATGAAGTGACGGCTGGCAAGAAATAAAGCTTGCTGGACATAAAAAAACCGGCTGGCCGCGAGGCTTGCCGGTTTTGTTACGTGCCGCGCGGAAAGTAAGTTCAGGCGATCGACGGAATACTGCTTTTCTGCATGTTGACCTGCGACGCGATCACTTCGTGCGGCGTGCAGCAAAAGCGGTTCTTGCCGGCGCGCTTGGCTTCATACAGGGCCGTGTCGGCCGCACCCAGCAGGGATTCGACGGTGCTGGCGTCGTCCGGGTAGATGGCGATGCCGATGCTGGTCGACAGGCGCAGGGTCAGGTCGTTGATGAAATACGGTTCGGAAATGACTTCGATCAGCTTGGCCGCCGGTTCGCGCGCGTCGCCCTTGCCGGCCAGGTTGCCCAGCACGATGACGAATTCATCGCCGCCGATGCGCGCCACCGTGTCTTCCTTGCGCGACGCGCCCACCAGGCGTGCCGCCACCATTTTCAGGATGTCGTCACCATAGCCGTGACCGTAGCTGTCGTTGATGGCCTTGAAGCCGTCCAGGTCCAGGTACAGGATGGCCGATTTGCCGCGGCTGCGGGCCGATTGCTGCAAGGTATGCTCGATGCGGTCTTCCAGCAGGCGCCGGTTCGGCAAGCCCGTCAGCGGATCGTGCAGCGCCAGTTCCTGCTGCTGCTTGCTGTATTGCGCCAGTTCCTTGTACAGCAGGCGCACTTCCAGCATGTTGTGGATGCGTTTGTGCACTTCCATCAGGTCGAAAGGCTTGCTGATGAAGTCGCGCGCGCCCGCTTCCAGGGCGGCGATCTTGAAACTCGGTTGCGCCGTCAGGGCCAGCACGGGCAGGTAGCCGCCATGTTCGATTTCCTTCAAGCCTTTCATGACCTGGAAACCATTGAGTTCCGGCATTTGCAGATCCAGCAAGATCAGGTCGTAGCAATGCTCCCGGTGCAGGGGGCAGACCTGTGCCGGCCGCATGGTGGCCGTGACGTCGGTGTAGCCGGCATCGCGCAGGATTTCCAGCATCAGGTCAACATTGTCGGGGGAATCATCGACGACCAAAATTTTGGCTTTCAAAATCTCATCTTGGCTGGGCATGTAGGGTCTCGGTTATACGGTCTATGCAACACGGGCTTCTACCGCAGCCAGGGGCTGACGGCGCGGCTGGCGGCGGTCGGATGATAGTAGCGCCTTGCAACAAGATAGGGCGCACAACAGCGCATGAGCTCGCTTCTGTCGTCCTCGCCGGCCAAGGTCGCCGTCTCCAGCCTGCCGTGCAGGTGTGCTTCTGCATTTCAGTGTAGCAAACTTCAGCATAGTTGCTTGTAGGACAGTGCCGCGTCTGAAAGTAGGAAGGCTAACCCATGAAAATAGTCATTTTGTACTGCACTATGTATTTCTTTGCATCATCTTTTTAGGGCGGTGTTTTGCGCTCCGTGGCAGCGTGCGCAGCGGCCAGTTGCGCCACGGCCGTCACCAGCTCGGCCGGGTCGAGCGGTTTCGAGACCCAGGCCTGGAAGCCGCTGGCCAGCGCCCGCTGGCGATCCTGCGGTTGCGCGAACGCCGTCAGCGCCAGCGCGGGCAGCCGCGCCACATCGGGGGAAGCGTGTGCGCGCACTTGCGCCAGCAAGTCGAAACCGTCGGCGTCGGGCATGCCGATATCGCTGATCAGCACATCGGGGTGCACCTGGTCCAGCAGTTGCAGCGCTTGCGCCACGCTGCCGGCGCCGTGTACATCGGCGTTGTTGTCGCGCAGGATGCGTTCCGTCAGTTCACGCGCATCGGCTTCGTCATCGACCAGCAGCACCGTGACGCCGCGCAAGTCATGGCTGGCGGACGGGGCGTTGCCCGCCTGGCGCGCGGCAGCGGCCGGCGTCCCCAGCGGCAGACGCACGGTAAAGCTGGCGCCCTGCATGTCGCCGGCGCTGCTGACCGCGACCGTGCCGCCATGCTGCTCCACCAGGTGCTTGACGATCGCCAGTCCCAGCCCCAGGCCGCCGTGCCGGCGCGTGGTCGAGGCGTCGGCCTGGCGGAAGCGGTCGAATACGTGGGGCAGGAAGTCTTTCTTGATGCCGACGCCGTTGTCGGCCACCGTGATGGCCAGGCGCGATGCTTCGCGGCGCACGCCGATATCGACCCGGCCCCCTTGCGGCGTGAACTTCAGGGCATTCGACAGCAGGTTCCAGATCACTTGCTGAATACGGCTGGGGTCGCCCGTGATGTTGCCCGCGTCGCTGGCGATGCTGCTGTGGATGGCGATGTGCTTGGCGTCGGCCGCCGGGCGCAGGGTTTCGATGGCCGAGGCGATGATGCTGGCGGGCGCGAGGGTTTGCAGGTCGAGCAATACCTTGTCGGAGGTGATGCGGCTCATGTCGAGCAAGTCTTCGATCAGCTGCGCCTGTGCGCGCGCATTGCGCTCGATGCTTTGCAGGCCGCGGTGCAGGTCGGCCTGGTCGCGCGTGCCGCGCCGCAGCACCTGAGCCCAGCCGAGGATGGCCGACAACGGCGTGCGCAGTTCATGCGACAGGGTGGCGAGAAAATCGTCTTTCAACTGGTTCGTGCGCTCGGCCTCGGCGCGCGCCTCGCGTTCGCTGTCGAGCAGCACCTTGCGCTCTTCGGCGGCGCGCGTGGCAGCCGCGTACAGGCGCGTATTGTCGAGCGCGACGGCGGCCTGGGCCGCGATGGCCGAGACGATGCGTTCGCTGCGCGCACTGAACATGCCCGCCTGCGGATGGCCCAGCAGCAAGCGTCCCAGCATCAGGCCCGAGCGCGAGCTGACGGGCAGGCTCAGGCAACTGCGCAGCGGCGGTGCGCCGTCGGCGCTGGTGTCGGGCGCGGCCAGCAAGTCGTTCTGGCGCATGGGAGGGCCCTGGCGCAGTTCCGTGGCGATGGCCTCGGCCTGGCACAGACTGATGCCGTTGACGGCGCGCGCCGACGGCAGGTGGGCGGCGCCGTCGTGGATCTCGCCCGCATCGTCATAATAAAAGGCGCCGAAGCGCGCGCCGCTGATGCGCGTGGCGGCATCCACGGTTTCCTGCAGCAAGGCCGGCAAGTCCAGGGTGCCGGCCAGGGCCGCGCCCGTATTGTTGAGCAACTCGAGCACGCGCGTTTCATCGCGCAAGGCTTCCTGCGCGCGCTTGACCTGGTCGACGTCGGTGCTCGTGCCGAACCAGCGCAGCAACTGGCCACCGCGGTCGCGCACGGGATTGGCGCGCGTCAGGAACCAGCGGTACTGGCCGTCGGCGCCGCGGATGGGGAATTCCATTTCAAAGGGCGTGCCATCGCGCAAGGCGGCCTTCCACGCATGCAGCATGGGCGGCAAATGCTGCGCGTCATAGGCGATGCTCCAGCCATCGCCCGCCATCTGTTCGGCGCTGGTGCCCGTGTAGTCGTGCCAGCGCTGGTTGTACCAGGCAATGGTGCCGTCGAAGCTGGCGATCCAGGCCAGTTGCGGGATGGAATTGGCCAGCGCGCGCAAGTCTTCCTCGCTGTGGCGCAAGCTTTCCTCGGTCGCCTTGCGCTGGCTGATGTCCTGGATGTACGTGGTCAAGCCGTCGCTGGAAGGGAAGATGCGCACTTCCAGCCAGCGCCCCAGCGGCGGATACAGCAGTTCGAAACTGCAGCTGTGCTGCTGCGCCATGGCGCGCCGGTACTGCGTTTCCAGTTCCGTGCCCTGCAAGGCGGGACAGGCTTGCCACAAATTGTTGCCTGCCAGGCTGGCGCCAGGCGGACGCTGCGGTACAAGCATGTCGGCGCCGCGCGTATTGATATAACGGATGGTCCAGTCGCGGTCGAGCAGGCAGAAGCCGTCGGTGATGCTTTCCAGCAAGTTGGCCAGGCGCTCGTCCGATAGGCTCAGCGGCGCTGATGGAGGCAGCAGATCTTGCGTGCGGTCAGGCTTGGCCATCGGAAATCCTGCAACAGTGAGTCTGCCGCACGGGCTCTTGCCCCACCGGGTCGCCGCCGCTCAGCTCAGTTAAATGGGTCATGAAGGTCTATGCCCGCCGTGATGAATGAGGGGAGGCACAAGCGCCCCTGTCTGGCTGGTATTGTAGCCCCAAGCGGCGCGGCGCCTCCGCACGCTTGCGCGCCACTTGCAGATAGCACTGGACAGGCTGGGAAGCAGTCCCTATAATCCCGCTTCTTTCGAGACAGCAACTTCTCGATTCGCTGGAGGCTCCTGTGAAAGCAGAAGTGTCCATCGATAAAAAGGCGTGTGCTTTTTGGCAGTGAAAAGGTAGTCGATCTTGCGGGGCGGTATTGCAGCAAAATCAGCTAAGCGATTGAAAAATCGAACTTTTCAAAGCGAAATGAATACGCTATAATGTTTGCCTGCGCGGCTGTAGCTCAGCTGGATAGAGTACTTGGCTACGAACCAAGGGGTCGTGGGTTCAATTCCTGCCAGCCGCACCAGAATACTGAAAATCAGACTTTGCCTGGTTTTGTTGTACCAAGTTTCACCTCCATGTTGTTGATGGAATGTTGTAGAAGTTTTGCGGCTGTAGCTCAGCTGGATAGAGTACTTGGCTACGAACCAAGGGGTCGTGGGTTCAATTCCTGCCAGCCGCACCAGTATTGCCAAGATGGAGTTCGCTTCGTCTTGATGAAAGTTTCAAGCTTCGCGCCGTCCGGCGAAGTGTGTCAGAGTTTGCGGCTGTAGCTCAGCTGGATAGAGTACTTGGCTACGAACCAAGGGGTCGTGGGTTCAATTCCTGCCAGCCGCACCAGTATCAGCAGTAAAGAAAAACCCGGAAAGTTCGCTTTCCGGGTTTTTTGCATTTCCGCCCGCGTCGCGCTTATGGCACGACATTGACCAGGTTGGACAGGCTCAGGATTTTACCCAGTGTCGCGCTATTCGCGCTGTGGCTGGGGTCCCTGTTAAGCGACAGGAATTTCCCTTCGTAATTCGAAATGCTGAGCGCTCCCGACATCATGCCGCCCGTCGTCAGCAAGGTTCCCAGCACCGTCGTGTACTTGCCCGCATTGCCCGGCACGCCGCCACCGACGAAGCTGCCTTCGTAAATGCTGCTGCTGATGATGGTATTGCTGTAGGTATTTGCTTTCAGGTTGATGCCATATTGCACCTGTTCGAAACGGGGCGCGATGATCGTGTTGTGGCTGAAATGGTCGACATCGATGCCGTTGAGCAGGCTTTCGAAGCCGATGTTGTAGAACTTGTTGCCGTTGAAGTAATCCGTCTGGTTCGGGCCTTTCTCGGCCCGCAAGCCCGTTTCGCCAGCGATGCGGCCACCTGTGAACGTGTTTTCATTGACCCAGTTCTTGCTGCCCGTGCTTTCCGTCGTCAGGTAGATGCCCACCGCGTTCTGGTACAGATAATTGAATTGCACCTTGTTGTACTGGGACCCCTTGGCGCTGCCATCGCCTGTAACCTTGATGCCATTTCTGAATCCCTCGATCCAGCGTGCATTCAGATTGGTATTGCTGGCATTGAGCAAGGTGACGCCCGAGCCGCTGTAGCTGCTGTAATCGGGCGTGGCGCTGGTCCAGCTCAGGCCGACGATTTTTTCCAGGTACACATCGTGCGTGTTCTCAACGATGAGGCCGTCGCCTGGCCCGAAAAACAGGGTGCCCAGCGACGTCAAGCGGATGCGCTTGTTTGCGGGCAGTCGCAGCGCGCCCTGGAATTTGTACTCGCCGGCATCGATCACCAGTTCCTGGCCGGATTTCAGCTGGCCGATGGCGGCGGTGACGGCCGGGGTATTGTTGTTCGATGCTTCCGACAGGCCGAACCATTTCGCGTGCAAGGCGCCGCTGTAGGCGCGCTTGTAGAGTTTGTTGCCGCTGAGAATAGCCGTGGCGCCGTCGGCATCGGTGGCGGAACCGGTGCCGGACAGGTAAAACAAGCCTTCGCGGCCCGTATCCGAGATGAACACCACGGGCGGCGGCGCCGCATCGCCTTGCAAGGCGCTGATGCTCATCATGGTCTGGGCCTGCACGGCTGGCGTCGCAAAGATTGCGGCGAAGGCGCATGCCGTTGCGAATGTGGAGACGGTAAAGGTAGGGCGCATTATTTCCTCTGCTTTAATGGATGGGGCGGCTGGAGACTGTTTGATTATCTTAAATAGAATACTATTAAATAACAGTGTTATATTTAGATGCTTAAAAAATATTTTCCGTATGCCAGCCAGTCGGTGCAGGTCGCGCGCGCTGTCGCGGCGCCTGGGTGGCGCTATCTCAATGGGTATCTCAGTTGTTATATCAATTGTGAAATATCGCGGCGGCGCCCTTTGCCATTCTGCAAAGCCCTGCTATAATCTTGTCTTAGGCGGCTGTAGCTCAGCTGGATAGAGTACTTGGCTACGAACCAAGGGGTCGTGGGTTCAATTCCTGCCAGCCGCACCAGAATATTGGGGGTCAGATTGTAAAATCTGATCCCCTTTTTCGTTTCCGAATGGATTTACGCTGTGCCTGTGGCGCCGCGCCGGTATTGCAGGCGAAACGCGCGCGGCGTGACGTGCCTGGCGGCGCGGAACTGGCGGTTGAAATGCGCGAGATTGCGGTAGCCCGCCTCTTGCGCGATGACGGCGATGGCAAGATTGCTTTCGATTAGCTGTTGGCAGGCGCGGCCGATGCGCAGCCGCGCCAGGTACTCGCCCGGCGTGCAATGCGCGTGGCGCTTGAAACAGCGATGAAACGCGCCCAGCGACAGGGCCGCCCGCCGCGCCAGCGTTTCCAGCGCAATCTCTTCCCGGAAATGCGCGTGCATGTAGTCCAGCACGATAGCCATGCGCTGTTGCTGCCCATCGGCATGCACCGGCGCCAGCGCTTCCGACGCCAGCGGCTGCGCACTGCCATCGCCGGCCAGGTCCAGCAGTACGTCGAGCAGCAGCGGCAGGCGCTGCGGCACGGGCAGTTCATTGAGTTGCAGCAACCTGGCCGCGCTGCGGGCGCTCGTTGCCGGCGAAAAATGCAGGGCGGGGCCGGCGCGGCGCGCCAGTTGCCGCAAGCTGTGCAATTCCGGAAAGCAGGCCGCCAGCTGCTCCACCCATTCCAGCGAAAACCACACGACGACGGCCAGCATCGGTTGCGTGCTGTCGATGCGCTCGCTGGCCGACCACGTGTGCGGCAGATTCGGCCCCAGCAGCACCAGGTCGCCCGGTTCGAAGTCGCCCAGGTGGTCGCCGATGTAGCGTTGCCCCCGCGCATTGACCGTCAGGGTCAGCTCGAATTGCGGGTGGTAGTGCCAGAGGAAGGGAATCGCCTCGAGTTCGCGCCACAGCAAGCCCCAGGAGTGGCCAGTCGGGATCGTGACTTGTTCGAATAAAGGCGTCATTGTGACGTTTTGAGGTGGTGGATAGTCAGGATAGTATCAGTATTGGTTGCTGCGCACGCATTTTACGCGGCAATGTCGCAGCACAATCTGTCTCACACCAACACAGGAGACAGCGATGCAAGAAGACCGATACCAATACGGCGAAGACCGTCCCGGCAACCCGTCCGTGGCCTATACGGAACAAACCCAGTTGCGCGACATCCAGAAACAGCTGCCCCTGCGCGTGCTGTCCGACAGCGACTTTTTGCACTGGCAAACCTACGGTTACGTCATCGTCAAGGATGCCGTGTCGCCGGAACAGGTGCGCCGCACAACCGATTTCCTGTGGGAATTTCAAGGACTCGACCAGAACGACGCCGCCACCTGGAACCAGGACCAGTTGCGCGACCATGCGATGAAAGAACTCAACGGTTCCGGCATGGTCGAGGCCTACCACAACCAGACCCTGTGGGATAACCGCCAGACTCAGCGCGTGTATGACGCCTTTGTCGACATCTGGGACCGTCAGGATTTGTGGGTGACCATCGACCGCGCCAACCTGAACACGCCGAACAATGGCAAGCGCAAGTTTGGCGGCTTCATCCACTGGGATGCCGATACCACGCTCGACCCGCTGCCCGTCAACGTGCAAGGCGTGCTGGCCCTGTCCGATACGTCGCCCGAGAGCGGCGGTTTTCAATGCTATCCGCAACTGTTCAACAACTTGCTGGCGTGGCGCAAGACGGTGCCGCTGGACCGCAACCCGTGGCAGCCGGACCTGGCGACGGTGCCGTACCCGATGGAATTCATCGCCATGAAGAAAGGGGAGTTGTTGATCTTCAACAGCTTGCTGGCGCACGGCATCCGCCCGAACACGTCGACGGACCAGGTGCGCCTGGCGCAATATATTTCCTTCACGCCCGCCCAGGAAGATAATCAATCCCTGCGCGACTGGCGCGTGCAAAGCTGGCGCGAGCGCAGCGCGCCGCAAGGCTATGCCTTTCCCGGCGACCCCGAGGAAAAGGAAAAGCTGCGCTATCCGCAGGCGCAGTTGACTGAACTGGGCGAGAAAATCCTCGGCGCGCGCGCTTGGTAAGTGTGGCGGCATTGCCTGCCGGATAGACAATTGCAGGCAAATGCACGATCATGGTTCGACTTGCCATCGACCGAGGAAACGCATGAGTATCATCACCTGCATCGAAGACTTGCGCGTGCTGGCCCAGAAACGGGTGCCGCGCATGTTTTACGACTACGCCGATTCCGGCTCCTGGACGGAATCGACGTACCGCGCCAACAACAGCGATTTCGCCAAGATCAAATTCCGCCAGCGCGTGGCCGTCAACCTGGAAAACCGCAGCCTGGCCTCGACCATGGTGGGCCAGCACGTGTCGATGCCGGTGGCCCTGTCGCCCACGGGTTTGACGGGCATGCAGCATGCCGATGGCGAAATCCTCGCGGCCCAGGCGGCCGAGCGCTTCGGCGTGCCGTTCACCCTGTCGACGATGAGCATTTGCTCGATCGAGGACGTGGCGGCGAACACGACGAAACCGTTCTGGTTCCAGCTGTATGTGATGAAGGATCGCGAATTCATCAACCGCCTGATCGACCGCGCCAAGGCGGCGAAATGCGGCGCGTTGGTGTTGACCCTGGACTTGCAGGTGCTGGGCCAGCGCCACAAGGACTTGCGCAACGGCCTGTCGGCGCCGCCGAAATTGACGATTCCCAATATCCTCAACATGGCCACCAAGCCGCGCTGGGTGGCGGGCATGCTGGGCACGAAACGGCGTGGCTTCGGCAACATCGTCGGCCACGCCACGTCCGTGTCCGACATGTCGTCGCTGTCGGCCTGGACGCAGCAGCAGTTCGACCTGAGCTTGTCGTGGGCCGACGTGGAATGGATCAAGCAGCGCTGGGGCGGAAAACTGATCATCAAGGGCATCATGGATCCGGAAGACGCGCGCCTGGCCGTGGAAAGCGGCGCCGATGCGCTGATCGTTTCGAACCACGGCGGGCGCCAGCTCGACGGCGCGCAATCGTCGATCGAAGCCTTGCCGGCCATCGTCGACGCCGTCGGCAGCCAGATCGAAGTGCACATGGACGGCGGCATCCGCTCGGGCCAGGACGTGATCAAGGCCGTGGCGCTGGGCGCGAAAGGCGTGTACATCGGCCGCCCGTTTTTATACGGCCTGGGCGCCATGGGCGGGCCGGGCGTCACCAAATGCCTGGACATCATCCGCAACGAGCTGGACTTGACGATGGCCTTTTGCGGCTTGCGCGACTTGCAGCAGGTGGATAAAAAGATCCTGCTGCCGGGGACGTTTTAAGCGGCAATCCGCACGATATCAAAACCTTCCGAAGAGTCGGGCGGCACGAAGTGGCGCGTGATGGCGTCAAAATCAGCGTCGCTCGTCGAGAACGGGTGTAGCCCGCCGGCATTACGCTGGCGCAGGCGCGCCTTGCATTCCTCGTCCGGCACGTCCAGGTAATGCAGCATGTGCGGCGTGCCCGCCTGCTGGAACAGTTCGCGCATCCAGGCGCGGCTGGCCAACGTATTCGCGGGAAAATCAAGCACGACGGACACGCCCGCCCGCAGCATCTGCAGGGCCAACGGGGCGATGGCCGCGCGCAGCCGCGCGGCGCAGGCCACGTAGTCGGCCAGGCTGGCGATCTGGCCCGGATACAGCTGCGCCAGCAAGCTGTCTTCGCTGATGCGCACGGTGTGCGGCGCCTCCGCAAGGCGGGCGGTCAGGGTGGATTTTCCGGACGCGATCTTGCCGCACACGAGGTGCAGGGTAGGGGAAGCGTTGGTGCTGGAAGTTGGGAACATGGTCGCTCGCTATCAAGAGAAATGAAGCCTGCGAGACGGTTTGACCAGTGACTGCAAATCAAAGCCGCCTCCCGGGCGGCTTTGGCAATCTCACTTCTGCCAAGCCACCATGGTTGGAATGGCGGCAATAATGGACGGGAAAGTGGTGGTCGATTGCATGGTGCAACGATGCCATGGAATGGCTGGCGCTGTCAAATGCCGATGCGCGTCCATGCTTCGCGGAACGTGGCCGCATCGAGCGGCCGCGCATGCGGGTCGCCGGGCTGGAACAGGCCACCGATCAGCATATCCTGGATGGCGCCCGTGAAACCGCCATACGCGGCGCGGCCCCACTGGCGTTGCGTGTGGGCGAAGACGACGGCGTCTTGCCGCGCGGCCAGTTGCGCCAGGGATAGGCGCAGGACGGCGGCCGCATCCGGTCCCATATCCGTGGCGATGGCGCACACCAGGCGCTGGCTGAACTGCAATGTCTTGCCCGCCCGGCCCAGCAGCGATTCATTGGCCAGGGCGAGGAACAGATCGGGCGCCTGGTCGTCTTTTTCGCAGGTCGTCCACGATGGCGCCCAGCCTTCCAGGCTCATGAAGCGCGCTTCCGTCGTGTCCGGCGTGTGCGTCCACCTGGCGTGCGATTTGCCGTCCCAGCCCAGGCGGCCAAAGGCAATCGGTTTGCCCTTGGGATTGTATTGATGGCTGCGTACGCCGGTCTTGCCCCGCGCCTGCGCGATCAGACCATCGAGGCTGGCGGCAAACGGCGTCCATTGTTCCACATCCCAGAGCGGCGCTGCATCGGGCGCGGCCAGCAGCAGGAAGACCTCGTAGTCACGTGAAAAAAACGCCATGCAGATTGCCTATGGTTGCAACAAGGCCGCCCGCTGGCTGGGGCGCAGCAGGTAGACCCCGTACAGGCACAAGGGCAGCACGGCCAGCAGGGCGATAGTCGGCAGGATCGACGCGCCGCCTTCGGCCGGGTTGGGCAAGGTGGCCGTCACCAGCGCGTAGTCCCACAGTCCATGCACGAGCACCATCGGCCATATCGAACGGGTGCGCAGGCGGATGGCCGCATAGCCGACGCCCTGCAAGGTGGCGGCCACGGCTTGCCACAAGGCGCCGCTGACGTCGCCCGTGGCCAGACCGTTGGCCGTATGGGCCAGGCCGAACAGCGCCGAGGACATCAGGACGGCGGGCCAGACGGCGTAGCGGTCCAGCATGCCCTGCAGCAAGATGGCGCGAAACATCAGTTCTTCCGAGATGGCCACCAGCGCCGCATTGCCAGCGACGATCAGCAGCACGCGCGGCTGCGGCCAGCCGCCGGCCCAGGCCAGCAACAGCATCAGCAGCGCATACAGCAGGGGCGGCGAGACGAGCCACACTGTTTTCCATGGCTGCGGCGCGCACAGGCCTGCTGCGCGGGGCCGGCTTGACGCCAGCAGCAGCGCCAGCGCGAACAGGGCGGCCAGCGCCCACGACAGGCCGATACGGCCGGTGACGGCGGCGCCCGGCAAGGCGTAGCCGACCGCTTCCAGCCAGCGGCCGCCCATGCTCAAGCCCAGCCAGACGGCCAGTGCGATGATGGCGACCGGCAAGGTGATGGCGATTCTTTTCCTGGACAAGATTGGCCTCATGCTACGGTTTCGCCGCTGCTGACGCGGTTGCGGCCCGTGTTTTTCGACTGGTACAGCAAGGCATCGGCCTCGCGTATCAGCTCGCTGCTGTCCGTGGGGCGGTCTTGGCCCGGCTGCAGCGTGGCCACGCCCAGGCTGACGGTCACGACACCGTTCGCGCTGGCCGCGTGGGGGATCTGCAGCGCTTCCACGGCTGCCCGGATGGCCTGCGCGACTTCCAGCGCGCCCGCCGCGCCGGTGCCAGGCATGATGACGGCGAACTCTTCGCCGCCGTAGCGGGCCGCCAGGTCTTCGGCCCGGCCGACGCTGCGCGCCACGGCGCCAGAAACCGCCTGCAGGCACGCGTCGCCCGCCACGTGGCCATATTGATCGTTGAATTTCTTGAAGAAATCCACGTCGAGCATGATCAGCGATACCGCGTGCCCGCTGCGCTGGGCGCGCTTGAGTTCATGCGCCAGGGTCTCGTCGAAACAGCGGCGGTTGGCCAGCCCCGTCAAGCCGTCCTGCGCCGCCCGCGCGGCCAGGTCGGCGTTGGCGTGCCGCAGCTCCGTCGTGGCCACGCGCAGGCTCGCTTCGATACGGTCGCGTACGGCAATTTGCCGCATCAGCTTGCGGAACAGGTAGACCAGCGCCGCGCCTGCCGCCAGCGACGCCAGCACGATTTGCATGCTCAAGCGCTGCCACTCGGCGAAGATGTCTTCCTTCGACAAGCCTGCCGCCACGATGACGGGAAAGCGTTCCAGGTGGCGATAGCTGTACAGCCGCTCGATTTCGTCCACCTTTGCCGTCATCATGGCCGTGCCCACGGGCCCTTTTTCGCGGTAGGCGCGCAAGAGTGCGCCCGACGAAATATCCATGCCGATGACATTGGGCTGGAACGGCCGGCGGTAGATCAAGGTGCCGTCGTCGAGGGCAAAGAACGCCGTGCCCGTCTTGCCAAGGTTGAGGCTATCGTAGATGCGTTCGAAGGAGGCCAGCCCCAGGGTGACCAGCACCACGCCGGCAAAGGAACCGTCCGCCGATTCCACCCGGCGCGACACGGGCAAGACCCATTGTCCGCTCGATTTGCTGCGCACGGGCGCGCTGATGCGGCTGCCCAGCTGCGCATGCGTCTGGTGATACGTAAAGTAATCGCGGTCCGCGTTGTTGCCGTCCTGCCCGGCGCCGGACGAGCTGGCCAGCCAATCTCCGCGGCTGTCGAAAATGAAGACGCCGGCAATTTCCACGATATTTTTCGATAGCTGCTGCAGATGCGATTGCAACCGCTCGCCGGTCGCGTCATTATTGCCTTCGTTGCGGATGTGCTCGCTAATATCTTCCAGCATCGCATCGGCAATTTCCAGTTCCATGTACGCTTGCGTCGCCAGGCCGCGCGCCATGTTTTCCGTTGCCGTGCTGGCCTCGCGCAGGCGGACCGCATGCGAAGACCAGACGATCCAGATGGTCATGCCTAGCAGCATGGCGCACATGCAAAAGAAGGCGATGCTGGCCCAGACGACCACCGGCCGTTTGTGCTTGCTCAAGACCTCGGGCTGCGCCGCGATGGCGTCGGTACGTGCTGCGTCCTTTACTGCGTGCATAGGCGAATCATGAAGTTGCATCAATGATATGGTCGAAAATATTGCCATAGTACATTAAAAGCACTGCCACAAAATTGCCACATCGTTATAGTTGCATGGAATAATAAGCATCACCCCTTTTGAACCCTGGATTGGAGTTGCATGGCCTACACGAAAACCCTCACCACTGAACGCCTGATCCTGCGCAAGCCGCAGCCATCGGATGAGGCGGCCCTGTTCGCCGTGCATGCCGATCCTGAAGTGATGCGCTATTTCAGCGAACCACCGTGGACGGATGTCGGCCGCGCCGCGCGCCAGATCGCCGAGGACAGCGCCGCTTTCGAGAAAGAGGAATTCTTCCGTTTCGCCGTCGAGCTGAAGGCGACGGGCGAATACCTGGGCAGCTGCAGCCTGTTTTCCGAGCACCGCCAGAACCGCCGCGCCGAGATCGGCTACGCGCTGGGCCGTCCGTACTGGGGCAAAGGCTATATGCACGAAGCGCTGTCGGCGCTGATCGAGTACGCGTTCATCGAGCGCGACCTGAACCGGCTGGAAGCCGATATCGACCCGCTCAACGCCGGCTCGGCCAACGCGCTCGAACGCCAGGGTTTCAACAAGGAAGGTTTTTTGCCTGAACGCTGGATCGTCGGCGGCCACGTCAGCGACTCGGCCCTGTATGGCTTGCTGCGGCGTACATGGGAAGCACGGCGCAAGGGCGCCGCGTGAGCCAGCAAGTCGAAGCGCTCGAGCGCTGGCTGGGCTACGCCTTGCCGGCGCACTACCGGCGCTTTCTCGGCGACTGGCAAGAGGGGATGCGCGGCGAGCAGGTATTGCTGTATGGCGTGGAAAGCTTGCGGGAACGCAATGAAACGTATGAGACGCAGCAATTTTGCCCCGGCTACATGACCATCGGCGACGACAGCGGCGGGCGCGCTGTCATGCTGGCGCTCGATGGCGGCGAGCGCGCTGTCTACCTGGTGGGGCATGGCTCGATGCAGCGCGACGATTTCGAACTGGCCGCCGATGATTTCGCATCCTGGCTGGCCGCCGATTGCCCGCTCGCCTGAGGAGGATGCAAAGCAATGAAAGTTGTTGATTTACCCGTTTCCGGCCATCCCCTGGTGACCTTGCGCCACCTGGAACGACGCGACGCGCTCGCCTGGTATGCCTACCTGGCCGACCCTGCTGTCGTGGAACACACGAGCTGGAACTTGCGTTGCGTCGACGATCTGCAGGCCAATTTCGATGATTACGCATCGGCCGAAGCGTCTTCCTCCATCCGCCTGGCCGTCGTGCTGCGCGAGGGTGGCCGGCTGGTGGGCACGATCGGTTTCAATGCCATTTCCCCGCAGCATCGCACGGCCGAAATCGCCTATGACCTGGCGCCCGCCGTCTGGGGACAGGGCGTGGCCGCGTCCATCGCCGCGACCGTCGTGGAGTGGGGCTTTCAGCGCCTTGGCTTCCTGCGCATCCAGGCGACTGTGCTCGATAGCAATGAACGTTCGATCCGCGTGCTGGAACGCTGCGCTTTCGAGCGGGAAGGCTATCTGCGCTGCTACCGGCAAATTCGCGGAAGATCCGGCAATTTCTGGCTGTACGCGCGCATTGCCGGCGTGTGATGAATAAACTTTCCTTGAGCATACTGCTGGTGGAAGACCATCTGGCCATCGCGCGCCAGGTGCTCGACTTCCTCGACGGCCTGGGCTGGCAGACGGACCATGCGGGCACGGGCGCGCTGGCAGTGCAATTGGCCACGCGCAACAGCTATGACGTGGTGCTGCTGGACCTGAACCTGCCCGACATCGATGGCTTGCAAGTGTGCCGCGCCATCAAGGCGGGGGCGCCCAGCAATGTGCCGATTTTGATGCTGACGGCGCGCGATGCGTATGAAGACAAGGCGCGCGGATTTCGCGACGGCGCCGACGATTACCTGACCAAGCCGTTCGACTTGCGCGAAGTGGCCTTGCGCTGCGAAGCGCTGGCGCGCCGGCAGCAGCTGCATGTGCACCAGGAAATGCGCGTGGGCCCCTTCACCTTGCAGACGCGCGCAGGGCGCGCCTTGCTCGGCGACGTACCGCTGCCGCTGACGCAGACGGGTTTTAAAATCTTGCTGCTGCTGTGCCGCGAGCATCCGCACGCCGTGTCGCGCTCGGCCTTGCTGCAACAGCTATGGGGTAGCCAGCCGCCTGACAGCGACGCCCTGAAATCGCACATCTATGCGCTGCGCAAGCAATTGGAACTAGCTGGCGCGGCAGGCGCGCTGGTGACCATACCGCAGCTGGGCTACCGCCTTGTCTTCGATGCGGCGGCCAGCGATGGTTAAGTCAATCCGGCAGCGTCTGTTCGCTGCGCTGGCCGGCTTCGCCGTCCTGCTGTGCCTATGCTACACGGGCCTGGTGCTGGTGATCGCCTACGTGACGGAAGACATGCTGGTGCAGCGCCTGCTCGAACGCGAAGCGGCGGCCGTCAGCATGCGCTGGCAGCAGCACGGCAAGCTTACGCCGTCTGGCAGCGACCTCATCACGGTTTATGGCAGTTACCTTGACTTGCCTCAAGCGGTGCGTGCGCAAGTGCCGCCGTCTGCCCCGCGCGGCGAAGTGTTTACCACGACGGGCCAGCATTATCACGTGCTGGCGCTGGACCTCGTTGCCGCTGGCCAGCCCCGGCGCAGCTATCTGCTGGCCGACGTGGCGCCCGTGCTGGTCGTGTCGCGCCTGACGCGGGAAGTGGGTGGTGTCGTCGCTGGCGTGGCCTTGGCGCTGATCGCCCTGGCCTTGCTGCTGGCGTACTGGCTGGCGCGGCGCCTGGTGCTGCCCTTGCAGCGCCTGGCCCAGGAAGCGCGCCAACTGGCGCCCGGCAGCGCCGTCCATTTCAGCGAGCGCGACCGCCCCGACGAGATCGGTTTCCTGGCGCGCCGCCTGGAAACCACCTTTGCCGAACTGCAGGCGGTGTTGCAGCGCGAACAGGCATTCACCCGCGACGTCAGCCATGAATTGCGCACGCCGCTGACCTTGATGCACAACACCCTGGCGCTGGCCAAGGCGCAGCCCCTGGGCGGGCAGGAGCAGGCGCAGCTGCGGCAATCCACGGACGAAATGCGCGCCACCATCGACGTGCTGTTCGCGCTGGCACGGGCGGAACAGTTGCCGGGCGTAGCGGTGGAATTGCGCGGCTGCATCGAGCAATGCCTGTTGCGCCTGCTCGACGACCATCCCTGGGATGCCAGCCTGCTGAGCCTGGACTTGCCCGAGCGGCTGGACGTGGTTGGCAACCCGCAACTGGTCATGTTGCTCATCAATAATTGCCTGGCGAATGCCCTGTTCCATGGCGGTCCAGATTGCCGCATCAGCATTGCGTTTGCGCAAGGTTGCCTCAGCATTGAGAATACCGTGTCGCCGGGACAGCCTCGGCGCATCCACGGTTTCGCGCATGGCCAGAACCTGCTGCTGCGCCTGGCACAAGCCATGCGCTGGGACATTGTTTTCCACCCCGGCGCGACGCGCTACCGTGTCGCCATCCATCCTGTTCAGGCGCAATAAAGTCACGGGATTTCACCGCGATTTCACCTGCCCCTGCTTATGCTGGCTGCTCTTTTACTTGAAGGGAAGCCCATGAAAATCGCCATCAGCCTGTTGCTCCTGTCCTGCCTCTCCACGCCCGTGCTGGCCCAGGTGCAATCGTTGCAGCACAAGGAAGACAAGCGCCGCTACATCGTCTACACGCCGCCGTCTTACCAAAGCCAGCCGCAGCAAGCCTTTCCCGTCGTCTTCAATTTCCATGGCGGCGGCATGAGCATGGCGGAACAAATGCTGTACACACAGATGAACAGGACGGCCGAGCGGCACCAGTTCATCGTTGTATATCCGCAAGGCATCAAGCAGGACTGGAACGTGGGCTTCGGCATGGATTACCTGGCGGGCACGGATGACGTCGGTTTTACGCAAGCGATATTGAGTAAACTCAAGCAGGATTACCGCATCGATGACAAAAGGATCTATGCGACGGGTCTGTCGCGCGGCGGTTTCTTTGCCCTGCGCCTGGCGGCCGAGCTGCCGCAGCAGTTCGCCGCCGTCGCCTCGGTGGGCGCGCCCATGCCGGAACCCGTGGTGCAGCATCACCAGAAAACGGACAAGGTCGGCATGCTGTTGATACAGGGCACGGCCGACAAGGTCGTGCTGTTTGAGGGCAAGGCCGCCAGCTACCTGTCGGCCCAAGGCACCTTCGATTACTGGCGCAAGCACAACGGCATCGACGGCGCCGTGCCACCGGCGCGTCTGATCCCCGCCGTGCCAGGTGACGATACGCAAGTGACGCATATGGCGCAAGGCAATGGCGCGCAGCAGGTGGCCTTGCTCACTGTCAAGGACGGCGGCCACACGTGGCCGGGCGCCGATGCCTTCAATATCGGCCTGCCCATCGGCAAGACCACGCGCGCCATCGATGCGAATGAGGTGATGTGGGCGTTTTTCAGCCGCCATCGGCGCTGACGCCATGCTAGGATGGCGGCGCATGGCGTAACCATCAGGCAACAGGAAAGGCAGGCACAGTGGGATTATCAACAGCAGGTATCGCGGCCATGGCCGAGGCAATCTTCGCCAAGCCCGGCGCGGCCGTGGCAGAAGTGTATTCGGAGGCGGAACGGGAAACGCTGCATTTCCACTCGCCTGCCGAGCTGTGCGCGTATGCGGCCAGGCTGGAAGCGGAAGGGGCTAGCGACGTGCTCCTGGCCGTGCATTACCCGGACATGGCCGGGCACTTTGCCCCGCGCCGTATCGCCCTCGACCCGGCCCAGTGCGGTGGCCTCACGTATCGTTACGTCTGCGAAGGCTGGGGCGTCATCCGCGTGTACCTGCGCTTGTCTAGCGGCAAGGGCCTGGACTCGCATGTGAGCGTCAATTCGCAGAAGCGCGCGGAAAAATGGCAGCGCCATTACCCGGCATTCGGCCCGGCCGACGCCTGGGATTGGGCCGCCGTGGGCCGCCATGAACGCCGGCTGATCCGTGTGCTGAAGAAGGTCGCCGAGCAGGATGGCTTGGCATGATGGACGCGATGCACATCAACCCCGCCGCCATCTTTTGCCGTTCCCTGGCGCAGCTTTCCGCGATGCTCGACAAGACCGGCACGGCGCCGCAACTGCTGGCGGCGCGTTTGCACCCGGACATGCTGCCATTCGCCCAGCAAGTGCGCGCGGCCGTGAGTTTTTCCCTGCGCGGCTGCTGCCCGCTGGCGGGGCTGGAGGTGGCCGATTTCAGCGCCGCCGCCAGTCTGCAGGAGCAGATCGCACAAACCATGCGCTACCTCAAGGACATTCCGGTGGAACGTTTTGACGGGCAGCCCGAACGCATCTGCCGCGACCGCGCCGGCTTTGCCGACATCGCGCTGCCCGCCGACGAGTATTTGAATTTATATATCCTGCCGAATTTCTACTTTCACTTCAGCATGGCGTATGCGATCGCCCGCAGCCAAGGTGCCGCCATCGGCAAGGGCGATTTCGACGGCTATCACGCGTATGCGCCGGGATTCAGCTTTGAGCGGCCTGCCGCGCCGTAGTTCCTACAAGCCCGCTTCCCTCCAAGACGGCAAACCGAGCCGCTTCAATAATCGACCCGACAGCCCGCAGCTCCAGCAACTGATCTGGATTTGGCGCTGCCGCGCCTGGTTCGCATGCCAGGCTTGCCCGGCGTAATCGAGCAACGCCTCGCTGAGCGCAGAGGTGTCGGCCACGGGCGGCAGGCGCGACATCAGTTCGAACACGCCGTACGGCGTCTCCTTTATCTGCAGCAAACCGGCCAGCAGGGCGCGCAGGGCGGCGCCGTCAATGCCGGTGCTCGCTTGCGTGAACCGT
This sequence comes from Janthinobacterium sp. NKUCC06_STL, assembly GCF_019345455.1. NCBI lineage: Bacteria > Pseudomonadati > Pseudomonadota > Betaproteobacteria > Burkholderiales > Oxalobacteraceae > Janthinobacterium > Janthinobacterium sp. NKUCC06_STL. The sequence goes on along the minus strand of NZ_JAHKQY010000001.1, from coordinate 129,735 downwards.
TGCTGCCAGGATAGCTCGCGCGCAGGCCACAGCCCCAGCAGCGCCGGCACGTCGGCCGTCCGCAACTGCCCGATCAGCTCGTCCGCTTCGTGAAACAGGTCGAGGCGGTCGTAGTCCTCGTCGTCGCTGCACAGCAGTTCATCGAGTTCCTGCAAGACGCTCATGCCACCACGTTCGTCGGCGCACCGCGTTCGAACGCTTCCACGTTGCCGATCAGGATGTCCGCCAGCTTTTGCATGGCTTCGCCGCTGGCCCAGGCCGTGTGCGGCGTGAGGATGAAGTTGGGCAGGCGCAAATTTAACAGCGGGTTGTCGGGCAGCGGCGGCTCCTTCGATAGCACGTCGAAACCGGCGCCGGCGATCACGCCCTGCGTCAATGCCTGGGCCAGCGCCGCTTCATCGACGAGGCCGCCCCGCGCCGTGTTGATCAACAGCGACGTCGGCTGCATGCGCGCCAGTTCTTGCGCGCCGATGATGTTGCGCGTGGTGTCCGTCAAGGGCAGGTGCAGGCTGAGCACGTCGGAAGTGGCCAGCAATTCATCGAAGCTCACTTGCGTGACGCCGTCCTCATCGATAGGTGAACGGTTGTGGACTTGCACCTGCATGCCGAAGGCGCGCCCCAGCTGGGCAACGGACTTGCCCAGCGCGCCGTAGCCGAGCAAACCCAAACGGCTGCCGGCCAGGTCGCGGATCGGGTGGCCGAACAGGCAAAAGCGGTCCGATGCCTGCCACAGGCCAGCTTCAATATCGGCGCGGTAGGCCACCAGTTGGCGGCGCAGGGCCAGCATCAGGGCCAGTGTATGTTCGGGCACGGTGGCGCGCGCATAGTCGCGGATATTCGCCACGACGATGCCCCGCTCGCGGCAGGCGGCCAGGTCGACAATATCCGTGCCGGTGGCGGCCACGGCGATCATCTGGAGCCTGGGCAGTTGCGCCAGCTCGGCCGCGCGCAACGGTACTTTATTCGTGATGGCGATGGTGGCGTCTTGCAGGCGATCCACCGTCTGTTCGCTGCCCTTGGTGTGCGCATGCTCTTCCCAGCTGTGCGCGAAGGCGGGCGGGCGCACGTTGGCGATCAGGCTGTCACGGTCAAGAAAGACGATGCGGTGCGGGTGCGGCGATGTGCTTGCTACGGTCATGGCTGGACCTCGGTCAGGTTGGCGCGCGCGCTCGCGGGACTGCTCTTGCCCTTGAGCTGCGTGGCCGGGTGGTTGGTAAACATATCGGCGACCCATTCGACAAACACGCGCACCTTGGCGGACAGATGGCGGTTGGGCGGATAGATCACGTGGATGGGCAGCGGGTCGGATTCCCATTCGCCAAGCAATTCCACCATTTTGCCCTGTTCTATCAGCGGCGCAAGCATGAAATGCGTCATTTGCACGATACCCAAGCCCGCCAGGCCGGCGGCCGAGTAGGCATTCGAATCGTTCAGGGCGATATGGCTGGGCATGGCAACCTGGATGCGTTCGCCGGCGCGCGTGAAATCCCAGTCAAATGTTTTACCGGTCTTGGCGGAGAAAAAATTCACGCCGCGGTGGCGGGGCAGGTCGTCCGGATGCAGCGGCGTGCCGTGGTGCGCCAGATAGCCGGGCGAGGCGCACGTCATGAAATGCAGCACGCCGACCCGGCGCGCGATCAGGTTCAGGTCGCCCAATTCGCCGCCGCGCACGGCGCAGTCGACGCCTTCCTCGATCAGATCGACAGGGCGGTCGCTGCAGCCGAGTTCCAGCGAAATGTCCGGGTAGCGGGCAAAAAAATCGGGCAGGGCGGGAATGATCAGTTCGCTGGCCAGGGCCGTGGGCGCATCCACGCGCAGGCGTCCGCTGGGGCTCAATCGCGTGCGCGACAGCGATTCCTCGGCCTCGCGCACGTCCGACAGGATGCGCACACAGCGTTCGTAATAGGCGGCGCCGTCGGACGTGATGCTGACGTGGCGCGTGGTACGGTTGAGCAACTTCACCGACAGGCTCGCTTCCAGCGACTGGATCAGGGTCGATACGGTGGCTTTCGGCAGCTGCATGTTTTCCGCCGCGCGCGTAAAGCCGCCCGCATCGACGACTTGGATGAAAACTTCCATTGCTTGCAGCTTGTTCACTTGAATTCCTATCACTTTATCCGTGATTATTCAGAATCCTGAACAATCAATTCGTCATTGCACTCTTTATCAGATTGTAGATCAAGTCTATAGTTGTTGTACTGCAGCATAAATGTGATGCCGCAGGCAGTACAACAGGAGAAATATCATGGGTCATCGGAATGGAATCTTTGCAGTGCTCGCTCTCGCTATGAGCTCGCTCGCTCTGGCCGCGATGGTATCGACGGATGCATACTCGATGGCGGCGCAAAGCGAAGCCAGCGGGTATAGCGCCCTGACCCATGAAGTGGGCGGCGCCGCCCTGTTGTGCCTGAACGACACGGTACTCGATGTTGCGGTGCAGCCGGTGGTGGCGCAATGAGCGTTGCCGACACCACGGCCGAACTGGCACCTGGCCAGGCGCTGAAGATACGCGACATCCAGGTGCAGGGCGCGCAGGATGCGCTCGGCGCACGCGTCTACACGGCCGGCGTGCCGGGCGCCAGGCAGTCGAGCCTGATCGTCTTCTTCCATGGCGGCGGCTTTGTCGCCGGCGACCTGGACGATGCGGACGACTTCCTGCGCTGCCTCGTGCTGAGCAACCCCGACCACGTGGTGCTGGCCGCGAACTACACCTTGGCGAAGGTGCGGCCATTCCCCGCCGCCGTGGAAGACGCGCATGCCGTGCTGCTGTGGGCAAAAAAGAACAAGTCCAAGCTGGGCTGGACGGGCAAGCAGATGGTGGTGTCGGGCATTGAAGCGGGCGCCAACCTGGCCGCCGTGTGCGCCATGATGTCGCGCGACCGGGGCGGACCGCCCCTCGCGGGCCAGGTGCTGATCATGCCCATGCTCGACCCCGGCCTGTCGACCTGCTCGATGCGCAACTTGCCGACCTGTCCTGACCTGGCGGAAGTGGCGGACCAGTGCGCCGCCGCCTACCGCGGCTACCTGCCGAATGCCGCTGACCGTACCCATCCGTACGCGTCGCCATTGCAGTCGAGCCGTCTGAAGAACCTGCCGCCGGCGCTCATCCTGTCCAGTGAAGACGACCCATTGCGCGACGAGGCTGAACAATACGGCAGCAAATTGATCGCTTGCGGCATCAAGACCACCGTGCGGCGCATGGCCGCCGCGCCGCTGCAAGACGCTACCGCCCGCAATGAGTGTGCCTGCAAAGTGCAGGTATTGAGTGAAATCGCCAGCTTTGTCGCTGGACTGGGGCAGGAGCCCGAGTCATGACGCCGCCATCTGCGGCACTGCAAAAAAACTTACACTAATCAGTTTACTTTTTGAGTTTCGGTTGCTACACTATGCAGTGTAGTTCCCATCTTGCCTGAGTTGTGCGCTCGCACAGCCAGCTTTGTCGTCCCCGTCCGCTTTTAAACAGCTGGCGGCCTGTTTACCTTTGATCGAGCGCCGTCGGGCGCCATGGCACCACCATTCACTTTTTCAGTTGGGTTGCTTCCTGCCGCCCATACCATTAGAAATTTTCATAAAACAGGGAAATAAAATGAAAAACGTTCAACAATTTTCCACTCTGCTGAAGCCCCTGGCTGCCTCGCTCGCGCTGGCCGGACTGGTGGCCGTGAGCTTGGCTGGCTGCGATTCGGCCAATAGCAAGGTGCCCGACGCGCCAGCGGCCGGCGGCCCGCCCATCTCGGCCGCCGCCGTCGTTGAAAAACAGATCACGGAAACGCAGGAATTCTCGGGCCGCCTGGAAGCGATCGAGCGCGTGGAAATCCGCTCGCGCGTCGGCGGCTTCATCACGGCCGTCAACTTCAAGCCGGGCAGCGAAGTGAAAAAGGGCGACGTGCTGTTCGTCATCGATCCGCGCCCATTCCAGGCTGAAGTGTCGCGCGCCGAAGGCACGGCTGCCTCGGCCCGCGCCAAGGCGGAACTGGCCAAGCTGGAACTGTCGCGCGCTGAAAAGCTGCTGGCCGAAAAAGCCATCGCCCAGCGCGAATTCGACGAAAAAGCGTCGGGCCTGAAAGAGCTGGACGCGAATGCACGCTCGGCGCAAGCCGCGTATGAAGCGGCCAAGCTGAACCTGTCGTACACGCAGGTGCAGGCGCCGATCAGCGGCCGCGTCAGCAAGGCGGAAATCACCGTCGGCAACCTGATCGACGCCTCCGCCATTTTGACCTCGGTGGTGTCGACGGACCGCATCTACGCCAGCTTCGACGGCGATGAAGATACGTATCTGCGCGTGGCCGGCACGGCGCAAAAGGGCACGCCCGTCACCGTCAAGGTCGGCCTGGCCAATGAAACGGGCTTCCCGCATGAAGGCAAGCTGGAATTCGTCGACAACCAGCTCGACCCGGCGACGGGCAGCGTGCGCATGCGCGCCACCTTCGCCAACGCCGAGCGCCAGCTGGTGCCGGGCCTATTCGCGCGCATCCAGCTCGATGGCGGCAACGGCCCGCAGGCGCAAAGCACGGCGCTGCTGATCAGCGACCGCGCCGTCGGCACGGATCAGAGTCGCAAATACGTCTACGTGGTGGGCGCCGACAACAAGGCCGAATACCGCGCCGTCAAGCTGGGCCCGACCTCGGACGGCTTGCGCGTGGTGCGCGAAGGCTTGAAGGCGGGCGAGAAGATCGTCGTCAACGGCTTGCAGCGCGTGCGCCCCGGCGCCCCGGTGACGCCGCAGATGGTGGCCATGGATTTCGATCCGACCGCGCCTGCCGCCCCCGCGAAACCTGAAGCAAAAGACGCCAAGATCGCCGCGAAAGCAGCATCGACTTCCAAGGAATAAACATGAACTTTTCCCGCTTTTTCATCGACAAGCCGATTTTTGCGGCGGTGCTGTCGATCGTCATATTCGTGGCCGGGCTGCTGTCGATTTTCGGCCTGCCCATCTCCGAATATCCCGACGTCGTGCCGCCATCCGTGGTGGTGCGCGCGCAGTACCCGGGCGCCAACCCGAAAGTGATCGCCGAAACCGTGGCCGCGCCGCTCGAAGAGCAGATCAACGGCGTCGAGAACATGCTCTACATGTCCTCGCAAAACACGTCCGATGGCGCGATGATGCTGACCGTGACCTTCAAGATCGGCACCAACGTCGAGCAGGCCGAAACGCAGGTGCAGAACCGCGTGCAGCGCGCCTTGCCGCGCCTGCCCGAGGAAGTGCGCCAGATCGGCGTGACGACGGTGAAATCGTCGCCGAATCTGACCATGGTGGTGCACCTGGTCTCGCCCAACAAGCGCTATGATGACATGTATTTGCGTAACTACGCGGTGCTGAACGTCAAGGACCAGCTGGCCCGTTTGCCCGGCATGGGCGACATCCAGATCTTCGGCGCCGGCGACTACGCCATGCGCATCTGGCTCGATCCGCAAAAAGTGGCGGCGCGCGGCATGACGGCCAATGACGTCGTCGACGCGATCCGCGAGCAGAACGTGCAGGTGGCTGCCGGCGTGATCGGCGCCTCGCCAGCGAAGAACTCGGACTTCCAGCTGACCGTCAACACCCAGGGCCGTCTGCAGACGCCCGAGGAATTTGGCGCCATCATCGTGCGCACCAATGCCGACGGCGCCGTGACGCACCTCAAAGACGTGGCGCGCGTGGAAATGGGCGCCAACAGCTACTCGCTGCGTTCGCTGCTGAACAATAATCCGGCCGTCGGCATGGGTATTTTCGAAGCGCCGAACGCCAACGCACTGCAACTGTCTTCCGACGTGCGCTCCAAGATGGACGAACTGAAAAAAGACTTCCCGCAAGGCGTGGAATACCGCATCGAGTACGACCCGACGCAGTTCGTGCGCTCGTCCATCGAAGCCGTGATCCATACCCTGCTCGAAGCGATTGCCCTGGTGGTGCTGGTGGTGATCATCTTCCTGCAAACCTGGCGCGCATCGATCATCCCGCTGCTGGCCGTTCCCGTCTCCATCGTCGGCACTTTTGCCGTGATGCTGGGCTTTGGCTTCTCGATCAACACGCTGTCGCTGTTCGGCCTCGTGCTGGCCATCGGTATCGTCGTCGATGACGCCATCGTGGTGGTGGAAAACGTCGAGCGCAATATCGAGGAAGGCTTGTCACCGCGCGACGCCACCATCCAGGCCATGAAAGAGGTCAGCGGTCCTATCGTCGCCATCGCCCTGGTGCTGTGCGCCGTGTTCGTGCCGATCGCCTTCGTGCCAGGTTTGTCGGGCGAGTTCTATCGCCAGTTCGCGCTGACCATCGCCATTTCGACGGTGATTTCGGCTTTCAGCTCGCTGACCCTGGCGCCAGCCCTGTCGGCCGCGCTGCTCAAACCGCACGACGCGCCGAAAGACGCACTGACGCGCGGCATGGACATGGTCTTCGGCCGCTTCTTCGCCTGGTTCAACCGCTTCTTCGGCCGCGCTTCGCACCGCTATGAAGCGGGCGTAAAAGGCGTGTTGGGCCGCAAGAGCGCTTCGCTGGGCGTGTATGCGCTGCTGGTCGTTGCCGCCATCTTCACCTTCAAGTCCGTGCCGGCCGGCTTCGTGCCAGCGCAGGACAAGCAATACCTGGTGGGTTTTGCGCAATTGCCTGACGCCGCCTCGCTGGACCGCACGGAAGATGTCGTGCGCCGCATGTCGGACGTCATCAAGTCGGTGCCTGGCGTCGAATCGACCATCGCCTTCCCCGGCCTGTCGATCAACGATTTCACCAATGCGCCGAACGCCGGTATCGTCTTCGCCACCCTGAAACCGTTCGACGAGCGTACCAGCAAGGAATTGTCGGGCGGCGCCATCGCGGCCGAGATCAACAAGCGCCTGGGCGGTATCCAGGACGCCTTCATCATGGTCTTCCCGCCACCGCCGGTCAACGGCCTCGGCACCATCGGCGGCTTCAAGATGATGATCGAAGACCGCGGCAACCTCGGTTACGACGCGCTGTACAACGCCACCCAGGCACTGGCCGCGAAAGCGTACCAGACGCCGGAACTGGCGGGCGTGTTCTCGGGTTACCAGATCAACGTGCCGCAGCTGTTCGCCGACGTCGACCGCGTGAAAGCCAAGCAGATGGGCGTGCAGCTGCAAACGATTTACCAGACCTTGCAGATCAACCTCGGTTCGCTGTACGTCAACGACTTCAATCAGTTTGGCCGTACCTACCAGGTGCGCGTGCAGGCCGATGCGGCGTTCCGTTCGCATGCGCAGGATATCGCGCAGCTGAAGGTACGCAATGACAAGGGCGAAATGATCCCGCTGTCGTCGCTGATGCGCGTCAAGGACAGCTATGGTCCTGACCGCGTGCAGCGCTACAACGCGTATGCCGCAGCCGACTTCAATGGCGGCGCAGCACCTGGCGTATCGAGCGGCCAGGCGCAAGCCGCGCTGGAACGCATCGCCAAGGAAGTGCTGCCGCAGGGGATTTCGTATGAGTGGACGGAGCTGACCTACCAGGACATCTTGTCCGGCAATACGATGATCTACGTCTTCCCGCTGTGCGTGCTGCTGGTATTCCTGGTGCTGGCCGCCCAGTACGAAAGCTGGACATTGCCGCTGGCCGTGATCCTGATCGTACCGATGTCGATCCTGTGTGCTCTGTTGGGCGTGAAACTGACGGGCGGCGACAACAACGTGTTTACCCAGATCGCACTGTTCGTGCTGGTGGGGCTGGCGTCGAAGAATGCGATTCTGATCGTGGAATTTGCCCGCGAACTGGAAGAGCATGGCCGCACCGTCGTGCAAGCGGCGCTGGAAGCGTGCCGTCTGCGTCTGCGTCCGATTCTGATGACGTCGATCGCCTTCATCATGGGCGTGGTGCCCCTGGTGTTCTCGAACGGCGCCGGTTCGGAAATGCGCCATGCCATGGGCGTGGCGGTCTTCGCCGGCATGCTGGGCGTGACTTTCTTCGGCCTGTTCCTGACGCCCGTGTTCTACGTACTGCTGCGCACCCTGGCGCAGCGTTTTGAGAAAAAACCAGCCACCGCTGCCGCCAAGCCTGTCGCCGCGCCAGCGCTGGATCTGGAAGGAGATATATATTGAAAACCAAGGAAATCATCTGGCGCGTCAAGCCCGTCTTGAGCGCCATGGCTACCGCAGTCCTGCTGGCCGCCTGCGCGGCGCCGGAGTTCAAACAGCCGCAGATCGAGACGCCGGCCGCGTTCAAGGAAGCGCAAACCTTGCCCGCCGTGCAGACGGCGGCCGATGGCACGCGCTGGAAGCAGGGCGTGCCAGCCGAGCGCCAGGCGCGCGGCGAGTGGTGGCTGGCCTTCAGTGATCCGGCCCTCACGAGCCTGATCAACGAAGCCACGCAAGCGAATGCCAACCTGGCCGTCGCCGCCGCCCGCGTCAAGCAGGCGAGGGCGATTGCCGGCATCGCCGAAGCGGACCGCATCCCGCAAGTGGGCGTGAACGTGGGCGGCCAGCGCAACCGCGCTTCCGCCGTGTCGCTCGGCTTGCCGAACGGCGCGCCGGTGGCGGCGACCAACGTCTACCAGGCCAACCTGACGGCCAGCTACGAAGTCGATCTGTTCGGCAGGGTGGCAGCTAACGTCAGCGCCTCGCGCAGCGATGCGCTGGCCGTGGAAGCGACGTACCGCTCGGTGCTGCTGTCCTTGCAGGCCGACGTGGCGCAGACGTACTTCCAGCTGCGCGCCACGGATGCCGAACTGGCGACACTGGAACAGACGGTGCGCCTGCGCGAGGAAAGCGTGCACGTGAACCAGCGCCGCTATGACCTGGGCGACATCGGCGAGTTCGATTTGTCGCGTGCCCGCACGGAGCTGTCGACCACGCGCGCCGAAGCCATCGGCCTGCAGCGCCAGCGCGCCACCAGCGAACATGCGCTGGCTGTCCTGCTGGGCAAACCGGCCGCCAGCTTCACGGCGACCGTCAACCCGCTGCAGGATAGCGGCTTCCTGCCCGTGATCCCGGCCGGCATGCCGTCGTCCCTGCTGGAACGCCGTCCCGACATCGCGTCGGCGCAGCGCACCATGGAAGCGTCGAATGCGCGCATCGGCGTGGCGAAATCGGCCATGTTCCCGGCCTTGAGCCTGAACGCTTCCGGCGGCGGCGCGTCCGATACCTTCTCGGACATCTTCAAGTGGAGCAGCCGCTCCTGGCTGCTGGGCGCTTTGATGTCGATGCCGATCATCGACGGTGGCCGCAACAAGGCAGCCGTGAGCCGCAGCGAAGCGCAGCTGGAAGAATCGGTGGCGACGTATCGCCAGAGCGTGCTGGTGGCCTTCGCCGAGGTGGAAGACAACCTGGCCGGCTTGCGCATCCTGTCGGGCCAGACGCAGCAGATCGACGAAGCCGTCGTCTCGGCGCGCCGCTCGGCCGACCTGGCGCAAAAGCTGTACGACGCGGGCCGTTCCAGCTACTTGGACCTGCTCGACGCGCAGCGCAACCTGGCGGCCATCGAGCGTAACGCCGTGCAGCTGCGCGGCAACCGCGCCGTCACCACGGTGGCGTTGATCCGCGCCCTGGGCGGCGGCTGGGGCGAAACGGAGCCGCAGGTCGCGGCCAACTAGTTTCCTGCCTTCGGCGATAAGCCTGTCGAAAACGGCGTCGTGCTTTGCACGGCGCCGTTTTTTTGTTTTCAGCGAGTTGAATCCGTTTGCGGACCGGCTGCGTAAATACTCCTGCAATCACGCAAACGCCGTCATCCAGGAGATACCATCATGCGCACCTTCGTTCCCGCAGCACTGTTCATTACATCCATGCTGGCCGCCAGCGCCCCGTTTGCCGCCGACATGGCGACCATGGTCGGTGGCCAGAGCATGTATCCGTCCAAGGACATCGTCGACAACGCCGTCAATTCGGCCGACCACACGACCCTGGTCGCTGCCGTCAAGGCGGCCGGCCTGGTCGATACCCTGAAAGGCAAGGGCCCATTTACCGTGTTCGCGCCGACGAATGCGGCCTTCGGCAAGCTGCCGGCCGGCACCGTCGAGACCCTGGTCAAGCCGGAAAGCAAGGCGACCCTGACGAAAATTCTCACCTACCACGTGGTGCCCGGCAAATACGACTTCAAGGCGTTGGCCAGGGAAATCAAGATGCATGACGGTAAAGCCACCTTGCCCACGGCCAGCGGCGGCAAGCTGATGTTCGCCATGAACGGCATGCATAACATCGTGGTGATGGACGAGGGCGGCAACAGCGCCAACATCAGCACCTATGACGTGTACCAGTCGAATGGCGTGATCAATGTCATCGACTCGGTGCTGATGCCAAAATAAGCGAACACGGGCGAAAAAAAAGACAGGGAAAACCCTGTCTTTTCATGTTGCATCGTGCTGATTACTTGGCTGGCGTTGCTGGTTCTGCAGGTGTGGCCGGTGCTGCTTTTTCTGCTGGAGCGGCTTTCTTCGCCTTGTGATGCTTGGCTTTCTTGTGCGCCGCTGGCTTGACTGCTGCCGCTGGCGCTTCGGCCTTGACGACAGGGGCGACGACAGGAATCGGTGCCACTGGAGCGACTGGCGCGACGGCTGGCGTCTGGGCGAAAGCGGCGGTGGCGAACAGGCTGGCGATCAGGGTGGCGATGACTTTTTTCATGATGATATCCTTGGTGTTTTTTCGGGTTGATGCAGTGAAAATGAATTACTTGGCTGCTGCAGGTGCGGCTTCAGCGGTGGCCGATGCCAGCTTTTCGTCAGCCTTGGCCTTGGTTTTCTTGGCCTTGTGATGTGCCTTGGCTTTTGTGGTGGCCGCTTCCGCTTTGGCGCTGGCGACTTCCGTTTTCGCGGCGACGACTGCTTTCGCTTCTTTGGCATCCGCTTTGACGACGGCTTGCGCTTCCTTGGCGTCCGCTTTCACGACGGCCTTGGTGTGGGCCGCTTCCACTTTGGCGGGTACCGAAGCTGCCGCAGGTGCTGCCGGGGTTTGGGCGAAGGCTGCGGTTGCGAACAGGCCGGCGATCAGGGTAGCAATTACTTTTTTCATGGTGCAGTCCTCAGTGGTGGTTTGTCTGGTATGTCTGTTGGTGCCGGGATGATTCCCGTATCACTGAGCATAAAACGCGCCCCGGGACGCATGCGTTGACGGCCATTACAAACGCTTACATCTGCGTGGCATCCGCTTTCAGAATCGCCTTCAGGATGTCTTCCGAACGGCGCTGCCCATAAGCCTTGCCATACGCGCTGGAGGCGATGCTCACCACCATGCGGCGCGCGGGTATCACATAGATCTTGTTGCCGCCATTGCCCGAGGCGAAATGCACGGCGATCTTTTGTCCTGCGATGTCCTGCGTCTTCGCATACCAGAAATAGCCGTAGCTGTCGGCGTAGCGATCCACGGCGCCGATGGCCACGCGCGGCGCCAGCGCGGCGTGCAGCCAGGCCGCGTCGATCACCCTCTTGCCGTCAACTACGCCATCGTCGAGCACCATCTGGCCGATTTTCGCCGTGTCGCGCGCGCGCAGCGACAGATTGCCCTGGCCTTTCGGATGGTGTGCCACGTCGCGGCCCCAGCTCCAGCGGGTGATGACCAGTGGCGCAAACAGTACCTTGGCGGCGACATCTTCCAGATCGGCGCCGCTGGCGTTTTCCACCACGCGTCCGGCGATGTACGACCCCAGCGAGTTGTAGCGGTAGATGCTGCCCGGCTTTGTTGCAGCCGGCACGCCACGCACGAAGGCGGCGGGGTCAGATGCCTCATCGAGCTTGTCTTCATTGCCCGGCGACTGCTCGTCCTCATCGAAGGCGGCCAGGCCCGAACGCATGGTCAGCAAGTCGTCGAGGACAACCTTGCCCGCCGGGCTGCCGGCGACTTCGGTCCAGTAGGCGCCCACCGTTTTTGTTGTCGCCAGCTGGCCGCGCGCCACGGCCGCGCCCACCAGCAGGGCGGTGATGCTCTTGCCGGCCGAGCGGATGTCGTGCAGGGTATCGGCCGTCTCGCCGTTGTAATAGCGTTCGGCGACGATGGCGCCATTGCGCAGCACGACGACGGCGCGCAAGTCGCCATGGCTGTCATGGTCCTGGGCGAGCAGGACTTGCTCGAGGGCGGTGGGGGCGTTTTGCGCATTGGCGGCGCAAGGCAGGGACAGGGCGGTAATCAGCAGCAGGTGGCGCATGGAATAGGCTTCGCGGCGATGGTTGGAGTGCCAGTGTCCACCATCTGCGCCGCTTTGTCGTGCACAAGCTGCTTTGTTCGCTGAAGTTTGCATGAAGGCGCGCCATGCAAAAAGGACAGCCGAAGCTGTCCCTGGGAATGCGGGCGAAGTGGCCACGCAAGCGCAGACCCGGCGGATGCGCTTGCGTGGCGTCGTTCGCGCTTACTTCGCTGGCGCTGCCGGTGCTGCCGGAACGGTTTCCGCCGCTTTCGCCGCATCCGCTTTTACTTTCGCCTTGTTTGCCTTGTGATGGGCCTTGGCCTTGGTGACTTTGGCGTCGGCCTTGGCGCTGGCCACGTCTGCTTTTGCATCGGCGACGACGGCCGCTTCTTTTGCATCGGCTTTCACGACGGCCTTGGTTTCCTTGGCTTCAGCCTTGACCACGGCTTTCGTGTGGGCAGCTTCCGCCTTGGCTGGAACCGATGCTGTCGGAGCGGCAGGGGTTTGGGCGAAGGCTGCGGTTGCGAACAGGCCGGCGATGAGGGTGGCGATAACTTTTTTCATTGTGTTTTCCTGGCGAATGATAAGCGATTGTGTGGGGAATTACTTGGCTGCTGCTGGTGCTGCTTCGGCGGTGGCCGATGCCAGCTTTTCGTCAGCCTTGGCCTTGGTTTTCTTGGCCTTGTGGCGTGCCTTGGCTTTCGTGGTAGCCGCTTCCGCTTTGGCGCTGGCCACGTCCGTTTTTGCGGCGACGACTGCTTTCGCTTCTTTGGCATCCGCTTTGACGACGGCTTGCGCTTCCTTGGCGTCCGCTTTCACGACAGCCTTGGTGTGGGCCGCTTCCACTTTGGCAGGAACCGAGGCTGCAGGAGCGGCCGCAGGTGCTGCCGGGGTTTGGGCAAAGGCTGCGGTTGCGAACAGGCCGGCGATCAGGGTAGCGCTCAGGTTGAAAATGCGTTTTTTCATGGTGCAGTCCTCAGTGGTGGTTTGTCTGGTATGTCTGTTGGTGCAGGGATGATTCCCGTGTCACTGAGCATAAAACGCGGCCCGGAAGGTTACCGTTGACCTTGTTTACACTTTCTTACAATCGGCTGATTTAAGCGACGTTAATTGAAGAAGGCGGCGTAAAAATGCAAAAAGACAGCCGAAGCTGTCTTTTTGCATGGCGCATGAAACGCGCTGTAGGGATTATTTGGCTGCTGCCGCGGTCGCTTCAGTTTTGGCTTCGTCAGCCTTGGCCTTGGCTTTTTTCGCTTTGTGATGGGCCTTTTCCTTGGTGACTTTGGCGTCGGCCTTGGCGCTGGCAACATCGGCTTTCGCATCGGCGACGACGGCCGCTTCCTTGGCATCGGCTTTGACTACGGCCTTGGTTTCCTTGGCTTCCGCTTTTGCCACTTCCTTGGTGTGCTTGGCTTCGGCCTTGGCAGGCGCGGCTGGCGTTTGAGCAAAGGCTGCGGTAGCGAACAAGCCGGCGATCAGAGTAGCAGTCAGGTTGACAATGCGTTTTTTCATGATGCAGTTCCTCGAGAAGTGGGGTTGTAGTTCAGGAGATGTATTTCCCCTGTCACTGAGGCAAAAACGCGCCGTACGGCAATAGCGTTGACAGCGATTCGATCTAATTACAAACACTTACATTTGCCGGGGCAGGCACTCTGTTAGCTGGCGTACCGCGCCAGGGACCGCAGCGGCCTAGACTCAAGGCCATCGTTACCGCATGGGTCCGCCATGAAAGCCGCCTTGAAAACCTATCAAGCCAAGCGCAATTTCGCCGTCACGCCCGAGCCTGCGGATGGCGGCGAGGAAGCGGGCGAGGCGCTCACCTTCGTCATCCAGAAGCACTGGGCCAGCCGTCTGCACTATGATTTTCGCCTGGAACTCGATGGCACGATGAAAAGCTGGGCCGTGCCGAAAGGGCCCAGCTACGACCCGCGCGACAAGCGCATGGCCGTGCAGGTGGAAGACCATCCCATTGCATATGCGAGCTTTGAAGGCACGATCCCCGAAAAACAGTATGGCGCGGGCAAGGTCATCATCTGGGATAAAGGAACGTGGCAGCCCCAGCCGGCCACGCCCGATGCGCGCAAGGCGCTGGCGGCCGGCGAATTGAAATTCACCCTGCATGGCCACAAGATGCACGGCAAGTGGGTGCTGGTGCGCATGAAGGGTAAGGGCGACAAACGCAGCGAAAAGCAGCCTGCCTGGCTGCTGATCAAGGAAAAAGACGACTATGCCCGTCCGGCAGCGGAATTCTCTGTCGTGGGCGAGTTCCCCGACAGCGTCAGGAACAAGGCCATGCCCAAGCGCAAGGTGGCCGCCGCGCCGCCTGATGCCGATTTGCCCGCCACCCTGTCGCCCCAGCTGGCCACCCTCGTCGATGCACCGCCACCGGATGCGCAAGAGTGGATTTTCGAAGTCAAATTCGACGGTTACCGCATCCTCGCGCGTTGCGATGGCGAGCAGGTCAGCTTGATGACGCGCAATGGCAACGACTGGACGGCGAAACTGCCGAAGCTGCGGCGGTCGCTGGAAAAACTGGGCTTGCCGCCAGGCTGGTATGACGGTGAAATCGTCGTCAACGACGCCGGCGGCCACCCGGATTTCGGCGCCTTGCAGCGCGCGTTCGATGCGGAAACGAGCAGCGAGATCGTGTATTACCTGTTTGACGTGCCGTATTTCGATGGCCACGATCTGCGCGGCCAGCCTGTCGAGGCGCGCAGGGCGCTGCTGCAACAGTTGCTGCAGAGCTTGCCCGCGTCGCCCCTGGTGCGCTTCAGCGACGCGCTCGACGCCGCACCGCAGCGGCTGCTGGCCCACGCCTGCCGGCTGGGACTGGAAGGGGTGATCGGCAAGCGGCGCGGTTCACCCTACGTCACGCGCCGCTCGGGCGACTGGATCAAGCTCAAATGCGGCTTGCGCCAGGAATTCGTCATCGGCGGTTATACGGCGCCGCAGGGCGCGCGCGAAGGGATCGGTTCGCTGTTGCTGGGCGTGCATGATGCGCAGGGCAAGCTGCGCTATGCGGGCAATGTGGGCAGCGGCTTTGACGATGCGGCCTTGCGCGACTTGCGGCGCCGCCTCGACGCCTTGGCCATTGAAACGAGTCCGTTTGAAGGCAAGGCGGGCGGCGTGCGCCAGCCTATCTGGGTCCAGCCGCAGCTGGTGGCCGAAGTGAGTTTTGCGCAATGGACCAGTGGCGGGGCCGTGCGCCACGCCGTGTTTCACGGCTTGCGCGAGGATAAACAGCCGGCCGCCATCGTGCGCGAGCGGGCACGGCACATCGACAGGGAGAAGACCATGGAGAGCAAATCCATGCCGGACAGCGTCTTGCCGGCCAGTTTCAAGGTCAGCCATGCGGACCGGGTGATCGACAAGGACAGCGGCGCCAGGAAGATCGACCTGGTGTGCTATTACGCGCTGGTGGGCAAGTTGATGCTCGCGCACTTGCGCGGCCGGCCCGTGTCGCTGGTGCGCGCGCCGGCCGGCGTGGGAGGCGAGCTGTTTTTCCAGAAGCATGCCGATACGTCGACCATGCCCGGCGTCAGACAGCTCGATGCACGGCTGGACCCGGAACACCCGCCCATGCTGGAAGTAGCCAGCCTGCAGGGGCTGCTGTCGGCGGCGCAGTGGAATGTGGTGGAATTTCACACGCAAAACGCGGTGGCCCGCGCCTACGACACGCCGAACCGCCTGGTGTTCGACCTGGATCCGGGCAAGGGCGTGGCCTGGCCCGCCATCCGCGAGGCGGCCGTGCTGCTGCGCGCCTTTCTGACGGAGCTGGGCTTGCCCGCCTGGCTGAAAACCAGCGGCGGCAAGGGCTTGCACGTGGTCGTGCCGATCCGGCCCAAGCACGATTGGGATACGGTCAAAGCGTTTTCGCAAGCCATCGTGGCGCACATGGCGCAGCTCATTCCGCAGCGCTTCGTTTTGAAAAGCGGGCCGAGCAACCGCGTCGGCAAGATTTTCATCGATTATTTGCGCAATGGCCGGGGCGCGACCACCGTATGCGCGTGGTCGGCCCGCACGCGTTCGGGGCTGGGCATTTCTGTCCCGCTGGCCTGGGAAGAGCTCGACGAACTGACGGCGGGCGACCAGTGGAATGTGGGCAATGTCCACAGCCGTCTCGATGTTGGCAACACACCGTGGGATGGCTATGCGCGCAGCGCGAAAGGACTCGACTCTGCCATGAAAAAGCTGGCTTTTACTCCTCCGGCTTGAACGGCAGGACGGCGCGCGCCAGTTGCAGCGCTTCCTCAATGGCCGCGTTGAGCAGGGTGATCTCGACGGGTTTGGTCAGGTAGCGGAAAAAGCCCGCAGCCAGGCCATGCCGGATATCGCCCTTCATGGCATTGGCCGTCAGGGCGATGACGGGGATGTGCGCGGTGCGCGCATCGTTGCGCAGGATGCGTTGTGCCTGGTTGCCATTCATGCCGGGCAAGTTGATATCCATCAGGATGACATCGGGGCGGCGCTCCAGCGCCAGCGCGATGCCCTGGCGGGCGTCGGTGGCCGAGATCATGCGCAGGTGGGGCAGGAAGCTGACGATGTCTTCCACCAGCCGCAGGCTGGCCGGATTGTCTTCCACGTACAGCAGCAGTGCCTGCCCGCCGTCCTCGTCCCCGGCGTCGCCGGCGGGCTCGGGCAGGTATTCCGCTTCCGTCTGCCCGGCGGGCGGCGCGGTCATGGTATCGAGTTCGATCCAGAACACGCTGCCCACGCCGACGCAGCTGTGCACGCCCATGTTGCCGCCCATCAGCTCGACCAGGCGCTGGGTGACGACCAGGCCGATGCCCGTGCCTTCCTCGCTGCCCGCCTCCTGTCCCAGGCGGTTAAACGGCTGGAACAGTTCCGCCATCTGCGCCTCGTCCAGTCCCTTGCCCGTGTCGCGGATGGCGATGCGCACGCGTTGCGGCCCGGGCTGCGAAATTTCCAGTTCCACCTTGCCGGCAGGGCGGTTGTACTTGATGGCGTTTGATAGCAGGTTCAGCAGCACTTGCTTGAGGCGCGTATGGTCGGCCCTGAGCGTCAGCGGCTCGCAGGCGGGAAAGACGAGGAGGATCTGGCGCTGCTGCGCCTGCTCTTCCACCATCACGCGCACTTCCTCGATCAGCGCGGGCAGCGTCACCGCTTCCATCGACAGGCTCAGGCTGCCTGATTCGATTTTTGCCAGGTCGAGGATTTCATTGATCAGAGTAAGCAGGTGGCGGCCCGAGGTGACGATGTTTTGCACGAAGGCGCGCTTTTGCTGCACGGTCGCGGGCAGGGCTTCGTTGGCCAGCAGCTGGGCAAAGCCGAGGATGGCGTTCAGCGGCGTGCGCAGTTCATGCGACATGCTGGTGAGAAAGCGGTCCTTCGCCTGGCTGGCCCGCTCGAGTTCGATTTTCTGTTCGTTGAGCGTGCGCTCGATGCGCTTGCGCTCCGTGATGTCGCGGATGGCCGACGAGACCAGCACGCCTTCGTCCGTTTCCAGCGGCGACAGGCTGATTTCGACGGGAAACTCGGTGCCATCGCGGCGCAAACCGTACAGTTCCAAGCCCGCGCCCATGGAGCGGGCGCGCGGCGCCGCGGAAAAGGACTGGCGGTGGTGCGGATGGTCGTGTGCATAGCGGGCCGGGATCAGCACTTCCACATTGCGCCCTAGCAACTCCGCGCGCGAGTAGCCGAACAGGCGTTCCGTCTGCGAATTGACGAGCACGATCTCGCCATCGCCGTTGACGATGACGATGGCGTCCGGCGCCGATTCGAGCAGGCCGCGGAACTTCTGCTCGGCCCGGCGGCGGTCGCTGACGTCGCGGATGGCGCTGATGACGAAGGTGCCGATCTCCGTCTGGATCGGCGACAGGCTGATTTCGACGGGGAACTCGACGTTGTCCTTGCGCAAGCCCAGCAATTCCAGGTCGGCGCCCATGGTGCGCGTGCGCGGCTGGTCGAAATAGCGCGAGCGGTGCGCCACGTGCGAATGGCGCAGGCGTTGCGGCAGCAGGCTATCGATTTGCCTGCCGCTCAATTCGCCCTCCGCATAGCCGAACAGGCGCTGCGCCTGCTGGTTGGCCAGCACGATGGCGCCCGTGGCATTGACCATGATGACGCTGTCCGGCGTCGATTCGAACAGCACGCGGTAGCGCACGTCGACGAACTGGGCGTCGCGCGCCGCCTTCAGCACGGTCGTGTCCTTCATGGTGGAAATCAGGTAGCGGGGACCGTCCGCCGCCACGTGGGCGACCTGGCAAGCCACGTCGACATAGATGAGTTCACCGTCCTTGCGTCGCCGCAGCGATTCGCGGTCGTAGCTGCCGTGCAGGGTCAGCTGCTCGTCGATCAGCGGGTCTGCCTCGGCCTGTCCTGGCAGCGAGATCAGTTCCCACAGCTGGTGGCCCAGCGCTTCGTCGCTGGCATAGCCGAAAATGCGCTGCGCCCCGGCCGTCCAGCGCACGACGGCATGCTCTTCGTTCGTGATGACAACGCCGCCAGGGGCGCCGTTGAGGATCAGCTGATCTAACTCGGCATCCATTTTTTCCCGCACGCATGACAGGGCTTGCCGGGCGGCAGGCCTGTGCATAACGTAGCGAGAAGCTTGATCAAAGTCAATTCATTTATATGATGCAAGGTTCTCCTGGCTGCGAAGCGTGCTTCAGGCCGCCTTGCGTCTGGCGGGCGCCGGTTTGCGCACGGTGGATGCGGCTTTACGCTTGCGGGGCGCGGCGGCCGGCGCTTTCTTGCCCAGGCTTTGTTGCAGCAGGGCCACCAGGTCGATGACGTTGCTGCCTTGCTCTTCTGCCGGTTCGGGCGCGGGTGGCGTGATGGTCTTGGTCTGTTTGGCCTTGATTTTTTTCTTGACCAGCGCCAGCACGTCTTCGCGGTAGCTGTCGTGGTATTGCCCGGGTTCCCACGCCTCGCTCATGCCTTCCACCAGCGACAGGGCCATCTTGAGTTCCTTGTCGGAAATGCCGGCCGCTTTCAGGCTGCTGTCAGGCAAGTCCAGGTCATCCGTCGGACGGAGCTCATCGGCGTAGCGCAGGGTATTGAGCACGATGGCGTCACCCACGCACACGAGTGCGCACAAATGCTGCTTGGTGCGCATGACCACGCTGGCGATCCCCACTTTATTCGCCTTGCGCAATGTTTCGCGCAGCAAGGCATAGACCTTTTCGCCGCCCTTGGCGGGCAGCAAATAATACGGGTGCTCGTAAAAGGTCAGCGGCACCTCAAGCGCATCGACAAAGGCCAATATGTCGATGGTTTGCGTGGCCTTCACATTGGCTTGCCGTAAATCTTCCTCGGACAGCACCACGTACTCGTCCGTCTTGTATTCATAGCCCTTGATGATGTCGTCCCACTCGACTTCCTTGCCCGTCTGCTTGTTGTAGCGCTTGTAGCCGATGGGGGCGAAGTCGCGCCGATCCAGCATGGACAAGTCCAGTTCATGGTCGAGGCTGGCGGAAATCAGCTCGACGGGGATGTGCACGAGGCCGAAGCTGATGGCGCCTTTCCACAGTGCGCGCGCCATCGCTTATTCCCCCACGCTGCCGGTGACGGGCAGGACGATGCCGCTGATGTAGCTGGAACAGGCGGGCGAGGCCAGGAAGACGTAGGCAGGCGACAGTTCTTCCGGCTGGGCCGGACGGCGCATGTCCGTGTCCGCGCCGAATTTCTGGATGTCCTCGGGAGACTTGTCGGCCGGGTTGAGCGGCGTCCAGACGGGACCGGGCGCGATGGCGTTGACGCGGATGCCTTTGTCGAGCAGGTTGCCGGCCAGCGCCATGGTAAACGCATGGATGGCGCCCTTGGTGGTGGAATAGTCGAGCAAGTGCTTCGAGCCTTGCAAGCCCGTCACGGAGCCCGTATTGATGATGGAGGCGCCGCGCTGCAAATGGGGCAGCACGGCCTTGGCCATGTGAAAGTAGCCGTAGACATTGGTTTTCATGGTGAGGTCGAAGCGCTCCTCGCTCAGGTCGAGCAAGGATTCGGCATGTTCCTGGAAGGCGGCGTTGTTGACCAGTACGTCGATGTGCGTGAATTTATCGAGCACCTGGCTGACGGCGTCCTGGCAAAAGCCCTGGTCGCGCACGTCGCCGGCAATCAAGAGGCAGCTCTGGCCTTCCGCTTCCACATAACGCTTGGTTTCGTGGGCGTCCGCGTGTTCGTTCAGGTAAATGATGGCGACATCGGCCCCTTCGCGCGCGTACAGCACGGCCACGGCGCGGCCGATGCCGGAATCGCCGCCCGTGATGATGGCCACCATGCCGGCCAGCTTGCCGCTGCCGCAATAGTCGGGCGCCAGGAAGCGTGGTTGCAACTGCATCTGCCCTTCGATGCCTGGCTTGTCCAGATGCTGGGCGGGCAGGGGCGGGGCAGGCTGGCTGCGGTGGCCCGTCTGCACGGGCTGCTGGCTTTTCTGCTCGGCGGGTTTGGCGGTATCACGTTGATCCTGCTCTTGCTGGATGCTGCGCTGCAAGTTACCGGCGGACTGGTCCTTGTTCTCGTTCATGCTGGCCTCCCTGGAAACGAAGGTTCAGTATCGACGCGGCATGCGCATCAAACGGTGCGCTTGCTAACAGAGTGGCGCAAACGGATGCAAAGTTATATGATGATTGACATAAATATGGGAGGGCAGCATGAAGGTAAGTAGGGAACAGGCGGCGCTGAACCGCGAGCGCATTGTGGAGGTGGCGGCCAGATTATTCCGCGAAAAGGGCTATGACGGCATCGGCGTGGCCGACCTGATGAAGAACGCGGGCCTCACGCATGGCGGCTTCTATGGCCATTTCGCGTCCAAGGAAGACTTGATGATCGAGGCGTGCCAGCATGCCCTGGAGAAATCGCTGGAAGGCTGGCGGGCGAAGATCGCGCGCGACCCGCAGCAGGCGCTGCCCGCCATCGTCGGCAGCTATCTGACCACCCGGCACCGCGACCAGCCCGGCGGCGGCTGCCCGGCGGCGGCCATGGGCGTCGACGTGGCGCGCATGTCGCCCGGCGCGCGTCCCGCGTTTACGAAGGCGACGCGGCAGCAGTTCGCGCTGCTGGAAGGTTTGCTGCCCGAGGGGACACCGGAAGAGCGGCGCCAGCAGGCCATTTCGACGTTTGCCGCCATGGTAGGCGCCATGGTGCTGGCCCGTTCCGTCGATGACGAAGCCCTGTCGGCGGAAATCCTCGACGCTGTGAAGGCGCAATTGCTGCCAGACTGATCACTCCCCCCCTGTCAGCCGGCCGCGTCGCATGATAGGCTTCGGTTTTCAGATTTTGGGATCATCCATGCTGCTCTGGCTCAGGCAATACCGGCGTCCTCTGTTGGCCGGAGACATTACTGCCGGTATCGTCGTCGCCATGATGATGGTGCCGCAAGGCATGGCTTATGCCCTGGTGGCGGGCTTGCCGCCCGTGGTGGGCATCTACGCCAGCATCCTGCCGCCCGTGCTGTACGCCTTGTTCGGCAGCAGCATGACGCAATCGGTGGGCCCGATGGCCATCGTTTCCCTGATGACGGCCGCCGCCCTGGCGCCGCTGGCCGACCCCGGTTCCTCCCTGTATATCGTGCTGGCCGCCCAGCTGGCCTTCATCAGCGGCCTCGTCCTGCTGCTGTGCGGCGTGCTGCGCCTGGGTTTCATGGCCAGTTTTTTGTCGCGTCCCGTGATCAGCGGTTTCAGCAATGGCGCCGCGATCCTGATCATCTGGGGCCAGATCACGCCGCTCCTGGGCGCGACGCTTCCCCACTGGCATACGCCCAGCCTCGTGCTGGGACTCTCCGGCCTGCTGTTCCTGTGGCTGGCCAAGCGCTATCTGTCGCGCCTGCTGCAGCGCTGCGGTTTGAACCAGGTGGCGGCCGACGTGGGCGCGCGCCTGGCGCCGATGGCGCTGGTGCTGGCCGGCATCGCGTTGGTCGCCTATGGCGGCCTGGAAGCGATGGGCGTGCAGACGACGGGCCACGTGCCCAGCGGCTTGCCCGGCCTGAACCTGGCCACCTCGAGCGCCCATTGGCGCACCTTGCTGTCGCCGGCGCTGCTGATCGCCTTCATCATCTTCCTGATGAGCATGTCCGCCGCCCAGACCCTGGCGCAAAAACGGGGAGAAAAGCTGCATACGAACCGCGAACTGCTGGGCCTGGGCGCGGCCAATGTGGCCAGCGCGCTGTCGGGCGGCTTCCCCGTCACGGGCTCCATTTCGCGCTCGGCCGTCAATTTCCAGGCGGGCGCCAACACCCCCTTGGCCAGCATCATCACGGCTGGGTTACTGGCGCTGGCGCTGGTGGCGCCCACGGGCTGGCTGGCCCTGCTGCCGCTGCCCGTGCTGGCGGCTACCATCATCTTTGCCGTGTCCAGCCTGCTGGACTGGGATACCTTAAAACTGTCTTGGCGCTACGACCGCAGCGATGCGCTGGCGCTGCTGGCGACCACGGCCGGCGTGCTGGTGCTGGGCGTGGAAGCGGGCGTCGTGATCGGCGTGCTGTTGTCGATGGGCACCCTGATCTGGCGCGCCAGCCGCCCGCATATCGCCGTGCTGGGGCGTATCCCGAATAGCGAGCACTTCCGCAACGTGGAGCGCTATGAAGCGCAAACCCTGCCCGAGGTCTTGCTGCTGCGCATCGATGCGGGCTTGTTCTTCGGCAACGTCGAAGCCGTCACGGAAAGGGTGGAAGACGAGTTGCGGGGCCACCCGACGGCGCGCCACCTGGTGCTGGTGCTGTCGGCCGTCAACCAGATCGACAGCACGGCCTTGCTGGGCTTGATCGAACTCAACAGCACGCTGAGCAAGCGCAGCATCAGCCTGAACCTGGCCGAAGTGAAGGGCCCCGTGATGGACCGCCTGCGCCAGAGCAGCCTGCTGCACGACCTCAGCGGCAAGCTGTATCTGAGCACGGCGCTGGCCATGGATGACTTGAACGGAGAAAAAGCATGACGATGGAACTGAATCTGCATGGCGAGCCACGTGTGGTCGATAGCGTGCCCGCGCTGGAGCAGACGCTGCTGGACGCGCGTGCGCTGGCCCAGTGCGAACTGTGGCTGACCTTGGCCACGGATGCCGAGCAGGGTCCAGCCCTGTGCATGCTGCGCAATGGCGGTAATGCCTGGCTGATGTATCTGTCGGGACAGGACGAGCTGAG
Organism: Janthinobacterium sp. NKUCC06_STL; assembly: GCF_019345455.1. Lineage (NCBI taxonomy): Bacteria > Pseudomonadati > Pseudomonadota > Betaproteobacteria > Burkholderiales > Oxalobacteraceae > Janthinobacterium > Janthinobacterium sp. NKUCC06_STL. The sequence continues at coordinate 106,597 of NZ_JAHKQY010000001.1, read as the reverse complement.
CTTTCACTCCTTGGGCGACGAGGAGGAAACGGGGGAATGCAGCTACCTGCTGTCCAATGGCCAGGTGGATGTGTATCCGGAAGCGTGGTGCGTGGATGTGGAACAATGCCAGCAGGCTTTCATCGCATTCTTCAAGACAGGCGGCGCGCGGCCGGCCGGCATTGCGTGGGAAGCGGATTGAGATGCTGCAAACCACGCAAACCATCATCGCCGAGATCGACAAGGATTTGCTGGCCGCGCTGGACGCCAGGGCAGGTTTGCTCACGCTGCGCGCCATCTTGCTGCGCTACAAGGCCAGCGGCGTGACGGCGGACCAGGTGGCCGCCTTGCTGCAGGAATTGCGCCCAGCCACGCAGGAGGGGCCGCTGGAAGACGTGATACTGGATGCCCTCGACATGGTGACGGGCTGGTGTACGCCGCAGCTGCGGGTATGGGACGGGGTAGGGGAAAACCGTGCATCCTGAAAAGTTCAAGCAGGTGATGGGCCTGCTGTCCGGCGAACGCCATGCGTACTTTGTGCGCAAGGTGGCCGATACGCAAGAAGTGTGGGGCTTGTATCATGCAGGCTGGGCCACGGCGCAAGCCCATGGCTACGTCGCCATCCCATTCTGGCCGGAAGCCGCATTTGCGCAAGCGTGCGCCAGCGGCGACTGGGAACATTTCCAGCCACGCGCCATCGCGCTTGGTGATTTCCTGAGCAAGTGGCTGCCTGGCATGGCAAGCAATGGCCAGCTGGCTTCCGTGTTTCCCGTGCCGCAAGGCGGTGCCAGCATCGCGGCACCGGCTGATTTACTGAGAGATATGCGACATGAGTCAGAGCAATATGAATGAGGGCAAGGAACGCCTCGACGCCTGGTACGACGGCTCGGCCATCTGCCTGATCGCCGTCGGCGCGCAGGGCGACCCGCTGGACCTGGGCGACGACGAAGTGCGCGCCCTGATCGCGAAGCTGCAGCAATGCCTGGCCGAGTCCGAAGCTGCGGCTACAAAAGATTGACGGCTCAGGCGGCCTCCAGCGCCTTTTCCATCGCCACGCTGGCCAGGCTGATGCCGCTGGGGTGCGCATACGCTTCCTCGCGCAAGGCCGTAAAGCCGGCCGCCGCGTAAAACGGCACGGCGTTCAGCGACGCGGACAGGTGCAGGCGCGCAATGCCGCGCCTGCGCGCCAGGTCTTCCAGCGCCGCCAGCAGGCGCTTGCCGATGCCGAGTCCCGCGCGCGCGGGATCCACAAAGACAGCGTCTACTTCATGTTTATCTACATCCAGCATGGCGTAGCCGGCAATGGCCTCGCCCTGCATCGCCACGATGCCGCCACCCGCAGCCAGCATGGCGGCATACGCTGGCGGTACAGGCGAGGCCGTCCACACAGTAATTTGCTCCGGCGCATAATGCGTGGCGCAACCGACGCGCACGGCCACCGTGCGCAAGGCCCACAGGGCGTCGATGTCAAGGGGCAGGGCGGGGCGCAGGATGATGGGCATGGAAGCTTTCCGGGCAAAAGGATCATGCTAGCGCAATGGCCGGCATGGCGCCAGCATGAGCTGATCCAGCTGTCACTGCGCCGGCTTGTCGGGATCGATATAGTACGAACCCGGCGGCGCACCCGGCACTTTCACCCGGAACTTCAAGCCGGACAGCAGCTTGTCCCACAAGGCGATGGCCTCTTCGTCGGTCAGTGACGCGGCTTCGGCGGCGCCGACCATGTTGTGGGCGACTTTGGTGTACATCTTGACTTCCAGCACAGACGGATTTGCGATGTCTTTCGGCTTGCCTACCAATGCCCATTCAAAATCATGGACACCATCGGTACGCCGTATCAGCGACTCTTCGCCTTTCCAGTGTTGAACAGTGCGCTTGCCTTCGCGCAGCAAGGTGCGCTTGGGATAGTTATTGCCTTGCATTTTTTTTGCGTCTTGTATGCGATTGAGTAGTGATAATTCCCCACGCAACCTTGATTCAAATTCTGCCGGCGGGTAGTCGCCGTATGCATCCTTATTTGAGCTGATGGAGAAAGTAACATCTGGCAAGCTGGGTAAATAAATACCTACGTCGTCTATTTCTTGATATTTATACTGATTTTCACTTATGAATCCATGCTCTACGCAAAGGCCTGGCGTGACAGGAATTTCTTCAGTAGCACGCAAACGCAGATTTTTTGCTTGAAGGAATTGTCTTTCCGCTGTTGCTCTTTCGGTGTCGCCATTATCTACTGCGTCGCCTATGGCAAATATGAAATCCCCTTTGTTGATTAAGGTTCGATAAATTATGAAATTGTCTTCTTTGGCTGATTTGCTATTGTAGTATCGCAGTTGCCAACTGTTTTCTATTGGGCCATTTCCATTATAAATAATTTCAGGGGAAATATTCAAAGATCGTATTTTTTTTAGGTCAATCTCTGCTTGGTATTTTAAGGATTCAGGTCCTCCTTTAAATAGTTCAACTTCAGAATTTCCGATTATTAACTCTGCCTCGTTTGGTAGATTTAATAAATATCTTCCAAAGCAAAGTTTTTTTGTTTTTTGAAATAAATTTTCTATTTTTTTTATTGGTGTTGTGCTTGTATGCATTTTATTTTCCTCATGTTTTTTACTCGGCATTGTTTCATTTGCCATTGTTTTTGATGTTAGTGCAATTATTGCAATAATGAGAATTTTTTTATAATTTAGCATGATCATTTCCATTCTGCTTTTTTGGCAATCTGCACAATTGAATAGAGCATAGATGCCAGGACATGTGGATGAGAGTAGCTATTTTGATGTTCATATCCATTTTCAGATTTAGCGCCATGGGAAAATTTTTCCCCAGGTATGTGTTTTGCTGAGCGATCCGATGGGACAGTTTCATCGCCAGTAGAATTTGGTGGTTGTAATTTCAGTTTCAAAACACGTGTTCCTGCTTGTACAGTAAGGTTGCCTTTTGCATCGTCAGTCAATAGCTGCCATTTATTTGGTGATGGTATAATTTTTTCTAGGTCGGATGAGTTTTTAATTTCCAAACCCTCGGTAACTTTGAAAGTGATTTCCCCATAGCTTAAGAATTCTTTTGAGGCGCAATAGCTTGCATATGTATTCGGATGAAATATTTGTTCTATTTCTTTTAATAATTCTGATGCATCTTTCAATCGTCGCATGACATTGTTGATACCTCCCCCTTTTTTTGGCGGAATATTTGCAGGGTTCACCCAGGAAGGATTTATCATCCTCCACCAAGCATTTGCAGGTTGTAAGTAGATACTTTCCACCGCACTATCCTTACCTCGTGGCCAGCTCCAAAGTAATTTATCTGTTGCATCAACAACCTTGATCCATTCTTGACCATATGCCATGCTTGGCAACATTTCTAATGGTGCAGGTGCATTTGCGAGAATTGCGGTGGCGTGTTCACCATCAATGCCAAGAATTTTGGCTTCGAGAGTATTAATTGGGCCACTCTTTTCCTTAAAACCGAAACGCATGCGTTTGTATGCACTGGCGGCTCCTAAGGTAGGCATCACATTATGATATATTCCAAGTATTTTTACACTTGTATCATTAAGCATATTTCCATATCTAGGATGCATTAAGGCTCGGGCGAGCAGACCTCCCATGCTATGTGTGACGAGAATGACCTCACTGCATTTGAAGCCGCATTTTTGATAGCCTATTACTATGCCACGTATGCGTTTGGCAATAACAATAGCGGTAATGGCATTGCTCTGCAGAAAGTTGTATCCTAACGCATGAACCGGATACCAGCATGGGGAAATTTTTAGCATGTCCGAAGTGTTAATTGGTGCTCCGGATGAACCGCCAAATTCTTTTGGATCTTTTATAAGAAGCTTGGCCACAGACGGATAGGCTTGTTGGCCATATGAATATCTGCCAGTGGATTGATCGGACGGGTCAATTTTCCAGTGAGGTAAAACTTGCCCTTTTTTTGTTATATTATTCATGAAAAATTCTGTTTTTTGAAGCATTTCGCCATACGCGCCGGCGAAAAGAACTTCGCTCCATCCACGCCACCGTGCAATATGTGCTGGCGTTTCACGTATTTCACGGGGAATGAATTTTCCAGCTATACCAGGTTTCTGAATTGCATCTACCTGAGCATTTTTTTTAGAACTAACAGAAATCAATGGGGGAACACCAAGAAAATCGTCAGGAACGTTGTTATGACGGGCGTCAGATCCTTTGGTTACGTCTCCACCAGGGAAAAAGCGTTCATTTTCGATAGAATATTGATAGTACTCAACTTCAGTTTCATTTGGATCAAAGACCAATTGTCGATCTCTGGGGGATGCTCCCCTAAACCAACCACCTAAACCACTACCGGTTGCAACCGCCAAATTACCAGATTTGTCGATCATGTCATCTGGCCTCCATGATCTGTTATCCGGTCGCTTCAGATCGTCTTGACGTTGTTTTGTCATTCTTAAATTGCTACCCATAACGCCGGGTAAAAATATAATCGGTATGATTTTTCTGGGCGGAATCGTGACGTCATGACGAATCGTATCTTCTATTTCCGTCATATGAACGGTGTATTCAGCCCACCCGCCGACAGTTTGCCGAAACTCGCCTTGGTGATTGCCATGTTCATTCAAATCGTTATCGTCACTCATGGCAATTCTCCTTTGTAACGTATCGTATAACTGTCCATACCATCTCCCTTTTGTAATGGCGTCAGCCCGTCAGCGCCGCTTTTTTCGCTAATAATGTTGCCGTCGTCACGTATGAGTTCAAAGGCGATATCGGGTGCAGGTTTCCCGTCCACTTCCAGCAAGCGGACGGCCTGATCAAAACGGGTTACGGGCCTCTCATTGAATTCCTGCGATACGCTCTTCGGGGCCAATGTTTCCAGGTTGCCGTTGAAGAGCACAGGGGAAGAGGTGAAGAATTGCACCTTGTCGCTGATTTCCAGCATGTGGTTGGCGCCGTGCAGGCGTATGCCTTTCTTGCCCTTGATGTTGACCCAGTCCGCTTCGCTGATCAGTGACAGCACTTTCTGAGCGAGGATTTCCACTTCGTCGCTGTGCGCCTGGATGGATACCTTGCCGCTGGCGGCGATCAGTTTCATGCCGGCCTTGTGCACGAACAGGCTGAAGGTGTTGGCGATGCTGGCAAACATGCTGTCGCCGCTGGCGAGTGAAATATGCTTGCTGCTGCTGAGCGCCACATGCTCGCTGGCGGCCAGGTGCATGGACTGGGCCGTGCTCAGCTCGATGCCTGCCGGGCTCGCCAGCAGCAGATGCGCTTCGGACAGCTCGGGAAAATCGCCGCCGGCGCCCTTGATCGCGGCGTTTTGCCGCTGGATGGACTCGGCGACGGCGCCCTGTTGTGCTGCGCTGTCCTGCGCACCCGCGTCAACTGCCATGCCGGCCAAGCCTTGCTGCAGCTGGCGTGCCTGCGCCAGGCGGGCCTGTGTTTCGTCGAGCTGCTTGACTGATCCCGTTCCTGTTGATGTTTCTGTGGTGATCAGCATGCCTTTGGCTGCGCGCAAGGCGCCCCAGGCGTTGCTGGCCAATTCAAAGCCCACGCCGCGCGCTTCCTTGCGGCCGGCGTTGTCGTCGATGCGGGTGATGTTGCCCAATGACAGACGACTATCCTGGTGCTCGCTGCGCAGCTGCGCCTGGATCGCGCCCTTGGTATCGTCGAGCACGAGATGGTTGGCGCTGCGGGCGCCCAGCTCGCGGCTGCGCAAGCCGGACAGGGCGCGCTGCTGCGGCAGCTGCCAAGGCGGCGGATTGGCGCTGTTGTAGACCACGCCGATGACGATGGGATGGTCGATATTGCCGTCCTGGAATTGCACGACGACTTCCTGGCCCACGCGCGGCAAGGCGATCTGTCCCATTTGCGGACCCGCCATCGGCATCATGACTCTTATCCATGGCGAGCTGCGCTCATCGAATGCACCCAGGCGGTCCCAGTGAAATTGCAGGCGGATGCGTCCCAGTGCATCGGTATGGATTTCCTCTCCGGCAGGCCCGACCACCAGCGCCGTCTGCACCCCGGCAACCACGCACGGCGTGCTGTTATAGCCGCGTCCCGGGCGCCAGCGGATGTCCCGGCGCACACACACCAGTTTGTTCGCATAGTGCGAGGGCGCGCTGGGGCCAATCTGATAATTATTGCTGGCGCTATGCTCGGCTGACAAAATCAGGTACTCGCGTTCCGCGATGCTGTCCGGGCGCTCCTGGCCAGGCTGATAGCGTTTTTCCTCGGCGCTGAAATGGCCATCGAGCCGGAAACAAAGGCCGGGCTGCGCGCCACGGTGATTGCCTGCCGCCTCGAAATACTGGCGCAAATGGTCGCTTTCTTCCATGCGGCGCTGTGCCAGAGACTCCCCATCATCGACATTCTTATAACCATAGGCGCCCGTGTTTTCGTACAGTTCGTGGGCAAATACATCACCCTGGCGATTCAGGGAGTAGCCGCTGGCAAGGCGTGGCTGGGGATTTTTATAGTCGAAACTGGCCAAGGTGAGCTGCCCGGAGCCGATCCGGCGCACGGCTTGCCATTGTTGCAAGCCATCGTCTTCCATGGAGCTCGACTCGGAGTGGAAGCGCATGGCGCCGTCGCCGGCCGCCGTGGCGACCATGTCAGCCAGGGTGGTATTGTCCGCGAGCCACAGCGTATGGCCATCGGCGCGGTGTTCGTACCAGTAATGCCAGCCCAGCGCCTCCCAGCGCCGGTGCAGGTGGTTGTAGTCGGTTTCATTGTGCTGATTGGCGCAGGTGATTTGCGGGTCGTCGCCGTGGATGCTGGTTTTCCAGTCGCGCTGTTCGTAGTGGGCAAAGGTCGTTTCGGTCAGCTGCATCACGCTTTGGCCATGAAAGGACACATTGTCCTGGCGCAGCCGGGCGAAGGCCAGCCATGGTTGCAGCACCATGCGGTACCACGCGAAGCCGCCGTCGGCGCGCAGCAGGCAAAACTCGCCCACATAGCCGTTAAAGTGGCGCAACGTGCCATCGTCGCGCACCATGGAAATGGTCGCCATGCGGCCCAGCATGGACTTGAGCGCGATGTGCGCATCATCGGACAGCAGTTCGGCCTCGAAACGGAAGTCGCGCGACACCTCTTCCGTGCCGCTCAGCGAATTGACCAGCAGGATGGCGCCACCTGGTCCATCTGCATGGGGGAAGTCGATTTTCAGCAGGCGCCGTTCTTGCGCGGCGAGGTCGAAAGCCGACAGTGCCGCCTGGATGCTTGCATGCATGGCCTGCCTCCGTTAAAGCGATGTGATCAGATGAGCGCCACAGGCGGTGGCATCGCCGTCATAGGCGTAGGGCTTGCCCATGTGTTTTGCGCCGGCGCCATCGGGCGTGATGGCAAAGCTGCCCTTGCACTTGGGGCAGAACGTGGTGTCATCGGCCAGCGCCGCCGTCTTCCCCATCACGGTAGTGCCGGATGATGCGCTGGTGACCTTGCCGCCGTGATCGGTTGCGTCTCCAAGCCGGATGACGCCGCGTCCCGCATGTTTCATGCTTGCCTCGCTTTCCATGGATGAACTGCTCAAGCCAGCTGCAGCAGATAACGCACTTCCGCGCCGCGGACCTTGTTTTGTGCTGTCTGCAAGAACGTCGTCCAGCCCAGGCGCCGTCTTTCTGACGGGTTGGCGCTCAGGAGCAGGGGGGTAATACATGGCGGACTCAGTATCAGCCGCACTTCATATTGCAAGTCCGGTACGCCAAACAGCGCCAGCATCTTTGCCAGCGCCGCCGCGCCTGCGCTGCGCGGCAGGAAGCGTTGCAGGCCAGCGGGATCGAGCGGGCCGATATGCAGGCAGACGCGCATGTCCTGGCGCCACAGCCGCAGGCCAAGCGTTGCGCCGCGCGCCAGGGTAAAGTTGACGCTGCCGAGCAGGCTGCGGCGGTTTCTTTCCAGATAGTCCCAGCCACCGACAAATTGCTGCACGGTGACGGGGACGCCGCAGTATTCGGCCAGCACGGGCCCAATCGCCTGCGCGGAGACGGGGCGGCAGCGCAGCAGACCCGCGTACCAGGCCGCGACGTCCTGCGTCACGGCATCAGCTTCACCGCCCGGCGGCAGCGCCGCGCGCCGCACGCCGGCCAGCGCCATCAGCAAGGGCAGTTGTACATCCGTGGCCTGGGTCTGCAGCGTGGATTCCAGTCGATACTTTTCCCACGCCTGGTAATACAGCGTGAGCATGCGGTGCGAAAAGATATCGAGAAAGGCCGAGACGCCGGCGTCTTTGCTCGACAAGCGGTAGGCGGCGATGCGCTCCGAGTGGTGCAAGGGCAAGGTGCCGCCGACGCCCAGAAAACGCATGAACGTGGGTATCAGGGTCAGCTGTTCATTCTCGTTGAGCGAGAGCTGTTCGATTTCACTGGCGGGAAAACTCAGCGACAAGCTGTTCTTGAAGCGCAACACCTGGCCGAAGGCTTGCACATGGGATACGTTCTGACTACGTAGCCAGCACAGCAGGATACGCACCGCCTGCACGAACTGGTAGCGGTAGGGCTCGGTCAGCAAGTGCTGCATTACACCAGATTCTGCAGGCCGCTTCTTGGTTTGCATCGGATCAGCTCCTCTCCGCTTTGCCCTGACAGCACCACCAGTTCGATGAAACTGTTGATTTGCACATACAGCCCAAGGAAGTGATCGATCACCTGCACAAACAGGTGCATGCTGGTACCGACGAACGCCTCCTCGTCAAGCGTGATGCGCACTTCCACGCCATGCGCCAGCGAGGTGCCGCGCTTGTGCCGCAGCCATGTCGTGGTCGGCGAATGCGCCAGCGCGACGATGCCGCCGATCTGGCGTTGCGAGCTTGCCGATTGAGACTGGTCATACAGCGTCAGCATTTCGCGCAGCGCCGGCAGACCATCCTGGACCAGCGCGTGATGATTCAGCGTCAGGTGCGAAATCAGGCGCCAGTGCAGGCCCGCGCCCTGTGAAAAGCGCCGCGGCTGGCTGGGGCGTCGCAGCATGTGCAGTGCGGGTCCGCCGCCGCACGGTTGCAAGTCTCCTTGCGGCTGGCCGTATTTGAGCGATAGCGGAAGGTCACGGTTGCTGCACGTCAGCGACAGCGACAAGCTGGCTTTTTCGTTGATCAAGGGATTGAAGTCGCTGTCGACCAGCGTGATTTTCTTTTCGTGGCCAGGACTGTTGATGGCCAAAGCCATGTCGTGGCGCACGACCCAGTAGTGTCCTTGTTGCGCCGTACCTTCGCCATGGCGCAGGCTGTACAGTGGGCGAAATTCGGTCAGCGTGCTTTCGCCTCCCCGTTGGCGCAGCAAACGCACCGCATCGACAGTGACGACTTCGTAGCCATGGGCATGGGTAGCATGGGCCAGCACGGAGTAGTCGGTTTTCTGCTGGGTGACGGCGATCGGCACGCCTTCCTGGCGGAAGAGATTGACGGCAGGACTGCAGCCCAGCCTCAAGTTGTCGCTGGAAATGCTGGACAGCATGCGCGCAGCAGCGCAATCGGGACGCAAACCGGCCATGCACAGATGCAGGGTAAAGCGCTGGCAACCAGGCGGCAGGGCCGCACTCAGCGCCGCGATATCGATGTCGAAGAAATTGAATTTTTCCGGATACGCAAAATATTCGCTCAGGATGCGGTAGGCCGGCTGCGAGCGGGCACCGAACGGTATCAAGGCATCCGTGTCGGCGAAGCCGACGGGCGTCAACGGCACGGCGGGTAACGCCATCCATTGCACCGCGTCGATGGACACAAAAGCGCAGACTGCATGCAGGAACAAGGCATCGCGCAAGGCGGCGGAAAAAGAAGCCTCGCCATCGATGAAGACGCGCAGTGACGCGGGCGCCGCGTCGAGATGCCGGATGCCAATGTTCAGCGAGGAACTGGCTGATGCGGGCAGGCGCACGCCTGGCGGCGGCTTGATCATCGCATCGAAAACCGTGCTTTCCAGTACCGATGCGCCTGTCGTCATGGCGTAGACCGTCTGGAAGCGGCAGCGCACGCCGCGCACAGGCGTGGCGTCCATTTCGCTGCCGGCCGGCAGGTGCGCTACACCCGTTCCAGCCGCTGGGGCGCACTGGTGCACGATGGTGCACGATGGAAATGGACGCAGATAATGCGGGAACAGGGCTTCGAACAGGGCTTCGGTAAATTGCGGATAGTCGTCATCGAGCCGTTTCGAGATGCGTGCCGCCAGCATGGCCACCGATTCGATCAAGTGTTCGATGTGCGGATCTTCGCAAGACTCGCCGGACATGTGCAATTTGCCGGCGATTCTCGGATAGCGTTCGGCAAACTCACGGCAATGTCGCCGCAGCATCACCAGCTCGCGTTCGAAATACGGCAGCAAGTCCTCCATCTCTCTTTTCCTGTGTTTTGGCGGCGGAATGGCCAGTATCCGAGCGTTTGCTCCAAGGTAAATTGCGTTTGCGCAATAATTGAGCAGGGTTGCTGCGCAACATCAAGGACTTTCAAGCTGGCAACATCAGACTGGCAAGGCAGCATGATTCCAACGGTCAATATGGAGAACGCCATGACATTGCCATCCAAATTACTGTGGTCCGAGGGGCTGGCCATCGGCCCCCAGCAATTCCAGCAGCTGGACCGCTACCATGAAGCGCGCCTGCAACGTCTGGCCTCACTCATCAATCCACATTTATGGGGCGTGCATGGTGTCAGCTGGAATGCGGATGCACTGGCCAACAATAGCCTGCGGGCGGACGCCATGTCGCTCGTCTTTCAGGATGGCGAACTGTTTGACGCGCCGCTTGGCGATGTCTTGCCCGGTGCGGTTGACCTGTCCAAGCTGCCTTCCAGCGAACATAGTTTTACGTTTTATGCCGCGCTGCCCGCGCTGCAGGCACACGGCGGCAATGTGAGCGCTGCCGGCGCGCGCTATGTCCAGGCCGATATCGAAACCCCGGATCTGTACAGCGAGGCAGTCAGCATCGATGTGGCTTACCTGAAGAAACGCGTGTATCTGCTGTCGCAACTGGATCCCCTGAACGATTACCTTGCCATTCCGGTGATCCGTTTGTATCGCGCCGGCAATGGCGGCTTTGAAATCGATGCCTCCTTCATTGCGCCGGGCCTGAGCGTCAGCGCCGAGCCTTCGCTGCAGAAAATGCTCGAGTCGCTGATTGACCGCATGGGCGCGAAAATCGAGGCGCTGTACAGCCGCCATCGTCAGCCGGGCAAAAATACGGTGGAATTTCATGGCGGGGATGTTTCTTCGTTCTGGATGCTCAACACCTTGAGCACGGCCAGCGCCACGCTCAGTCATTGCGCCAGTTACCGGTACCACCACCCCGTATATTTGTTTGAAAAATTGATGGCATTGGCTGGTGGCTTGATGACGTTTTCGAAAAAATACACATTGAACGACTTGCCGGCGTATTGTCACGACGACGCGGCTCCCGGTTTCGGCAAGCTCGATGGCATCATTCGCGACCTGATCGATACGGTGCTGCTGTCGCGTTACTTCCCGATTGCATTGTCCAACGACACGCAACAGAACACCCACTATCACGGCTTGCTCGATGCCAAGCGGATTGACCGCCAGACCGAACTCTGTCTTGCTGTCAACGCCGATATGCCGGCGCTGGAACTGGTTGCCACGGTGCCGTTGCAGTTCAAAATATCCTCTCCGGACAATATCGAACTATTGCTTGGCCGGGCACTTCCGGGGGCCGAGTTGCGCCATATGGCCCAGGTTCCTTCAGAAGTGCCGGTGCGGCCCAATACGTATTACTTTTCGATCGACAACAAAGGCAGTATTTATGACAGCATGATCAAGGCCCAGGCGATTGCGATTTATGTGCCATCCGGGATAAAAGGGCTGAAGCTGGAACTGTTCGGTATCAGTGGCGCCGCCGCGCAATGATGGTGGGTGTTGCGAGCGGGTTTCTTGTCAAAAGATTGCCCTAAGCAATAGACTTGCCCCTGCAGTTGACGTTATCATGTTTTTGTAAGTGTCGGTGGCTGAGCAGTCGGCGCCTGGTTGAAACATGGTGACAGCGAGAGTAAGCATGGGCATGGCGAATGATGCGTGATGTGCCTGGCGGCGGGATGGGCAGGGCAGCGGTGCGCCGCTGTGGCCGCGCATTGCTGCTGGCGTTGTGTGTTGCCGCGGCCCCTGCCGCCGTGCCGGCTGCGACGCCGGCCACTGCGGCGCCGCACCAGGGGCAACGCGTGCTGTTTCTCAACGCTTACGATTACGGCCGCGCCGGCGTGGAATCGTACACGCGCACCTATGTGGCCGCCATGGCCGCCGCGGGCTTGGCCAGCGAAGACATCATGGTCGAGCACCTGAACCTGAACACCCAGGGCGACCCGGCGCTGCGCAACGAGATGCGGGATTTGTTGCTTTTAAGATACACGCAGATGATGGGGCGCAAGGCCGACCTGATCATCGCCATGCAGCAGCCGGCGCTCGATTTTTTGCTGTCCGACCTGGCGCCGCTGGCGCGCGGCGTGCCTGTGCTGGCGATTAACACCTCTGGCAAGGCTTTGCCGGCCGGCAGCCCGCTGGCCATCTGGCAGCAAAAGGCAAACGTCGATTTTCCCGGTACCCTGGCGCAAGCGATGGCGCTGTTCCCGGAAACGAAAACCATCGTCATGGCCGTCGGCGCCAGCGAGGCCGACCAGGCCTTGAAGCGCGGCATGCAGCAGGCGGCGCAGGCGTGGCAGGGCAAGGTGGCCATGCGCTATCTCGATGACCTGACCCTGGAGCAGATGCGCGTGGCCGTGGCGCACCTGCCCGCCGATACGCTGCTGGTGGCGGGTAACGTCAACCGCGACGTGGACGGCGCCATCGCCACGCCGGTGCAGTTTGCCGGTGAACTGGCGCGGCTGGCGAATGTGCCCGCCTTCGGCATGTACAACACGAACGTGGGAAAAGGCATCATCGGCGGCTCCATCCTGCACATCGAAGGCGCCGCGCAGCAGGTGGCGCAGATGTCGCTGGCCGTGTTGGCCGGCAAGGCGCCTGCCGCGCCGGGCGCCTTGCTGCCACCCGTCCGGCCGGTGCCCATGTATGACTGGGAACAGCTGCAGCGCTGGGATGCGGACTTCAGCCGGCTGCCGCCGCAGACCCTGTTCTTCAACCGCCCGCCGCAGCTGTGGCACGAACACCGCGTCGCCGTGCTGTCGGTTGGCGCCGTGTTTCTCGCCATGGCGTGCATGCTGAGCGCCCTGCTGCTGCAGCGCCGCCGCCTGCGCCGCGCCGAGAGCGACGCGCGCGAAAGCGAGCAGCGCTTCCGCATTCTCGTCGAACATGCGCCCGAAGCCATCGTCGTGTACGACCTGGACCTGGACCGCTTCATCGATGCCAACAGCAGCGCGCAGCGCATGCTGGGCATGTCGCGCGAAGCGCTGCTGGCGCGTGGACCGTTCGACCTGTACACGGGCGAGCAGCCCGATGGCCTGCCGCTGGGACTGATGATGGAAGAGCATCTGCGCCGCGCCATGCTCGGTGAACCGATCCTCGTTGAACGCAATGTGCGGCGTGCCGACGGCAGCATCTTCCCCTGCGAAGTGCGGCTGGTGCGCTTGCCGATGGAAGGGCGGCGCCTGGTGCGCAGCGGCATCGTCGACATTTCCGAGCGCAAGCACAGCGAGCAGGAGCTGCTCGGCTACCGCGACCACCTGGAAGAACTGGTGCAGCAGCGCACGGCGGCTCTGTCGGTGGCCGTCACCGAGGCCGAATCGGCGAACCGCGCAAAAAGCGTTTTCCTCGCCAACATGAGCCACGAATTGCGCACGCCCTTGAATTCCGTGATCGGCTTTTCGCAGATGATGGCCGATTCGAGCAGCATGTTCGAGGAAGAAAAGCATAACCTGGCCATCATCAACCGCGCCGGCCACCATTTGCTGACCTTGATCAACGATATCCTGGAATTGTCGAAAATCGAGGCGGGCCGCATGCAGCTGCAGGCGGGTCCCGTCGACTTGAACGGCTTGCTCGACGAGGTGCTCGAAATGGTGCGCATGCGCTCCGGCGATCAGGGCATCGCGCTGCGGATCGAACGTTCCGGCGTGCCGCCGCTGGTGCGCCTCGATGGCGCCAAGCTGCGCCAGGTGCTGCTCAATTTGCTGTCGAACGCGCTCAAGTTCATCGAGCAGGGCAGCGTGACCTTGTCGCTGGCGTGCCAGGCGGACGGCGACGGGCAAGTGGCGCTGGCGTTTGCCGTGCGCGATACGGGCAGCGGCATCGCGCAAGACGACCTGGAACGCATCTTTGAACCGTTCGTGCAGGCCGACAGCGCCGTGGCGCAGGCCGGCACGGGACTGGGGCTGACCATTTCGCGCGAATTCGTGCGCCTGATGGGCGGCGAGCTGCGCGTCGAATCGACCCTGGGGACGGGCTCCGTGTTCCACTTCGACTTGCGCGCGCCCTGCGTGCAATGCCCTGCCGCCGCGCCGCTGGCGCCGGGCCGCGTGGCGCGCCTGCCGCCGGGCCAGCGCGGGCGCACGGTGCTGCTGGTCGACGATGACGACAACTGCCGCAAGCTGCTGGCCGGCTTGCTGGCGCCGCTGGGCTTCCAGCTGCAGGAAGCGGCGGGTGGCGTGCAGGCGCAAGCCATGCTGGCGGCGCAGCGCTACGACATCGTGCTCAGCGACTGGCGCATGCCGGACATGGACGGCCTGGCGCTGACGCGCTGGCTGCGCGCGCAGCCGGCGCTGGTGCAGCCGCGCCTGGTGATCATGACCGCTTCCGCCTTCGAGGAAGAAAAGCAGGAGGCGCTGGCGGCCGGCGCCGACGGCTTCCTGCGCAAGCCGATCGAGCAGGAACACCTGTTCGCCATACTGGAGCAGCAACTGGGCGTGCGCTTCCAGCGCACCGGCGCCATGCCGCCGCGCGTGCCGTCCGTCGCCTTTGACCTGCAGCACTCGCTGGGTCAGCTGGGCGCGGACGAGCGTCAGGCGCTGCTCGAATCCGTGCAAGCCCTCGACTTGCGGCGCAGCGCCATCGTGCTGGCCGGCGTGGCGACCAGCCTGCCGCAGCTGGCCGCGCATGTCGGCGCCATGCTGGAACAGCATCAGTATCAGCCGCTGTGCGCCTTGCTGGCGCAGCTGGCCAGTGAGCCGCAGGGCGAAGACGCATGACGATGCAGGCATTCAGAGTCGCGCGCCTGGGCGGCGTGTCCATCGTGCTGGCCGTCAGCGTGGCCTTGACCTTCGTCGTCACCGCGCTGCTGCTGGTCTTTGCCGTGCTGTTTTACCAGTCAGAACGCGAGCAGCGCTGGCAGCAGCTGCATCGCAGCCTGGCCGTGAGCGCGGACCAGCTGGCCGTGGCCATCGAACTGCCCTTGTGGAATCTCGATGAAAAGCAGATGCAGGCCATCATGCGCAGCATGCTGGGCAAGCGCGACCTGGTGGCCAGTTCCCTGACGCCGGGCATCGGCAAGGAAGCGCTGGTCCTGCGCCGCACCGCGAGCGGCGCCATCGACAGCTTTTCCTCGCTGTCCGCCGAACCGGGCTGGCTGGTACAGCGGCGCCCCGTGACGATGGGCGGACAAGTCATCGGCAGCGTGGCCGTGTATGCGACGCCGGCCCTGCTGCACGCGCAGCTGCGGCAGCGCGCGCTGGGCATCGGCGCCATGATCGTGGCGCTCGACGTGATCCTGGTGGCCAGCATCTGGCTGCTCATGTGGTGTCTGATGCTCAAGCCCCTGAAGGCGATCGGCCAGTATGCGGCCGGCGTCCAGGCGGGGCAGGGCGAAGCATTCGGCACGCCGCCGAAAGCGTGGTTCCTGGGCGAACTGCGCACCTTGTACCGCTCCATCCGCGACATGGTGGCGCTGCTCGACAGCCGCTACCGCGCCTTGCAGCGCAGCGAGGAGCGCGTGCAGATGGCCACCGGCGCGGCCAGCATCGGCATCTGGGACTGGAACGTCATCAACGATGCCTTGCAGTGGGATGAACAGATGTACGCGCAGTTCAAGGCCGATGCCGACAGCACGGTGGCGCCGGCGGCGATCTGGCGCGCGGCGCTGGTGCCGGACGACGTGCCGGCCGCGAAAGAGGCCCTGCGCGCCGCGCTGGACGCCGGCCAGGCCTTCACGCACGAGTACCGCATCCTGTGGCCCGATGGCGCCATCCGCTACATCAAGGCCGACGCCGTGATCTTCCGCGACGGGCGGGGCCAGCCCATGCGCCTGGTGGGCTCGAACTACGACATCACGGCGCACCGCGAGGCCGAACTGGAACTGCTGCGTCACCGGCATCACCTGGAAGAACTGGTGGCCGAGCGCACGAGCGCCCTGTCGGTGGCCGTCAGCCAGGCGCAGGCGGCGAACCGCGCCAAGAGCACCTTCCTGGCGAACATGAGCCATGAGCTGCGCACGCCCTTGAATTCCGTGATCGGCTTTTCGCGCCTGATGGCCGCCTCGCCCAACATGCAGGACGATGAAAAGCGCAACCTGGCCATCATCCACCGCTCCGGCAATCATTTGCTCACCCTGATCAATGAAATCCTCGACCTGTCGAAGGGCGAGGCGGGGCGCCTGCACGCGCAGACGGCCGTGGTGGCGCTGGCGCCCCTGCTGCAGGAAGTGATGGACATGCTGGGCATGCGCGCCGAGCAGCAGGGGCTGGCCCTGCGCCTCGATTGCGCGGGCTTGCCGGCGGCCGTGGTGCTCGACGCGACGCGCTTGCGCCAGGTGCTGTTGAATTTGATGTCGAACGCCGTCAAGTTCGCCGGCGGCGGCGAGGTCGCCTTGCGCGTGCGCGGCGAGCGGCGCGATGGCGGGCTATGGATGCTGTCGTTCGCCGTCAGCGACACGGGCATCGGCATCGCCCCGGAAGACCAGCAGCGCATTTTCGAGCCCTTCGTGCAGGCCGACAGCGCGGGACCGAAGGATGGCACGGGTCTGGGCCTGGCCATCTCGCGCGAATTCGTGCAATTGATGAAAGGCGAACTGACGGTCGAATCGATGCCGGGGCAGGGCGCCACCTTCCGTTTCAGCATACCCGCGCAGGCGGCCGAGGCGCCCGTGCAGGTGTCCGTGCCGTTGCCAGTGGCGCCGGCGCCCGAGGCGCCGCCGGTACTGCGGGCGCAAGACTTGCTGCTGCTGGCCGGGGAAGAGCGCGCGGCCTTGCTGGTGGCGCTGCGCGAATTGAACCTGGCCAGGGTGGCGCTGCTGCTGGGCGCCTTGCCGCCGGTGGCGGCGCCCGTGCTGGCGCCGCTGCAAGCCATGCTTGACCAGCATCAGTACCGCCAGCTGTGCGACTTGCTGGAGAGTGAGGGCGCGCTGGCGCCCGCTTGAAAAGTGTGGGCTGACAACATCGGATTCGCTGAAAAGACGGACTAAGTGGCGCCGATGGATGGTGCTAAATTGCAATAAAGATTATGATGATAGTACGTAGTTCATCGCAAAGAAATGTCTTGTCCAGCGCGGCAGCCGACCGCCGCGCCTCATCCAAAGCTGAGAGAACTGCTACATGCACCGCGATTTTTCGGAAGTGAACTCTAAGGGCGAAGTACTGATCGTTGAAGATACGCCGGCTTCACTGAAACTGTTGAGCGATTTGCTGGGCGGCGCCGGTTATGCCGTGCGCCAGGCGCCAAACGGCGAACTGGCCCTGTGGACGGCCCAGGCGCGTCCGCCGGAGCTGATCCTGCTCGACGTGCGCATGCCGGGCCTCGACGGCTTTGAAGTGTGTCGCCGCCTGAAAGAGATACCGTCGCTGCGCCAGGTGCCGGTGATCTTCCTGTCGGCCCAGTACGATACGGACGACAAGGTGCGCGGCTTCGCGCTGGGCGCCGTCGATTTCATCGCCAAGCCCTTCCAGGCCGAGGAAATCCTGGCCCGCACCGACGCCCACGTGCGCCTGGCGCGCGCGCAGCTGCAGCTGGCGCAGGAACGCGCCAACCTGGAACGCAGGGTGGCCGAACGCACGGCCGAACTGGAGCAGGTGGCCAGCACCCTGGCGCGCGAAGTGCAGATCCGCCGCGCCAATGAAGAATTGCTGCGCCTGTCGGGCCAGGTCTTCGAAGCGACCCAGGACGCCATCCTGATCACCGATGCGGCCGGCGTCATCGTCACGGCCAATCCCGCTTTTACCCGCATCACCGGCTACGCGGCGCAGGAAGTGGTGGGCACGGACATCATGCGCCTGCACGCCGAATACACGGGCGAAGCGGTGCTGCTGGCCCTGCGCCAGGGCTTGCGCAGCAGCGGCTGCTGGTCGGGCGAGGTGCAGACGCGGCGCAAGAGCGGCGACACCTATCCCTGCCTGCTCAGCGTCTCCACCGTGCACGGCCCCGACGGCGCCGTCGTCAACTACATCGGCGTCTTCCTCGACATCAGCGAGCGCAAGGCCGAGCAGCATCTGATCGATTTCCTCTCCTACCACGACGCGCTGACCGGTTTGCCGAACCGCGTGCTGCTGCGCGAGCGCTTTGAACAGGCGCGCGCGAACGCGCAGCGCGACGGCCAGCAGGTGGTGCTGATGTGCCTCGACCTGGACCGCTTCAAGAACATCAACGATTCGCACGGCCAGGCCGTGGGCGACAAGGCGCTGCAAGTGGTGGCGCGTTTCCTGTCCGGCTGCGTGCGCGAGGGCGACACGGTGGTGCGCCAGGGCGGCGACGAATTCCAGATCCTGCTGCAGGACGACGCCCTGCTGGGGCGCACCCTGGGCCTGGCGCAAACCATCCTGGCCGGCTTGCGCGAAGAGCTCAGCGTCGATGGCGAGCGCCTGGCGCTGACGACCAGCATCGGCATCGCCATGTGTCCGGCCGACGGCGACAGCCTCGACGACGTGCTGCGCCACGCCGATACGGCCCTGGTGCGCGCCAAGGAAATGGGGCGCGACCATTACGCCTTCTTCACGGAGCGCATGGGCAGCGATATCCGCGCCCGGCTGGCGATGCAGCAGCAGCTGCGCGGCGCCATCGGCCGCGATGAATTCGAAGTGCACTACCAGCCGCAGATGTGCTTGCGCACGGGCGCCTTGCTGGGCGCGGAAGCCCTGCTGCGCTGGGATAATCCGGTGCTGGGCAAGGTGCCGCCGGGCCTGTTCATCGCGCTGGCCGAGGAATACGGCTTGATCACGGCCATCGGCGAATGGGTGCTCGAAAGCGTGTGCGCGCAAATCCGCGCCTGGCACGACGCGGGCCTGGGCAGCGTCAAGGTGGCCGTCAACCTGTCCGGCAAGCAGTTCGCGCAGGACCGCACGGTGCCTTTCGTCGAGGCGGCCTTGCGCAAATACGGCATCGCGCCCGCCTGCCTCGGCATCGAGATCACGGAAAGCACGGTGATGGGCGACCCGGACAAGGCCGTGGCGGCCCTCACGCGCCTGAAGGATATCGGCGTGGGCATTTCGCTCGACGACTTCGGCACCGGCTATTCCAGCCTCGGCTACCTGAAGCGTTTTCCCATCGACGTGCTGAAGATCGACAAATCCTTCGTCGACGACGTCACCACCAGCAGCAGCGATGCGGCCATCGCCCGTTCCGTCATCTCGCTGGCGCACAACCTCGACATGCGCGTCATCGCCGAAGGCGTGGAAACGCGCGCACAGGTCGACTTCCTGACGGAACACGGCTGCGATGAAATGCAGGGCTATTACTTCAGCCGCCCCCTGGCCGCCGAAGCCTTCACGGCCCTGCTGCGTGAACGGCGTACGCTGGCCGTGGCGTAAGAGACAGGCACTGCGGTGCGGCCGATGCACCATGCCGGTGCGTCCGCTGCAGCGCGGTGCATGATTCTCACTTTTCCTTCCCTTGACGCTGGCATATATCCTGCTTAGGTAATCGCTTATTTACGCGATTGCCCCGCATGCCAGATAGCACCCTTCCAGTCACGCCTTTATCAGCCAGCGCCCACGGCGCCTGGCAGGCGCATTTGCGCCTGGGCTTTGCGCTGCACGATGGCGTCAGCCGCCTCGTCGAGCGCACGCACAGCGGCCCCCTGCGCGTACAAAAGCCCCTGTATCCGGAAGGCGACGCCGTCTGCCACGCCATCATCATCCATCCACCGGGCGGCGTGGTGGGCGGCGACCAGTTGGCCGTCGACGCCACGCTGGGCGAGGGCGCGCGCGCCTTGCTCACGTCGCCGGGCGCCGCCAAATGGTACCGCGCCAACGGCCATGTCTCGGGCCAGCACATCGTGCTGCGCGCCGGTAGCGGCGCCGCCATCGAGTGGCTGCCGCAGGAAAGCATCTTCTTCGACCAGGCCTGCGTGCGCCTGCGCCACGAGGTGGAGCTGGCGCCGGACGCCAGCTACATCGGCTGCGACATCGTCTGCCTGGGCCGCAGCGCCTCGGGCGAAATTTTCAATACGGGCAGCATCAGCCAGCAGGTGCGGATCCGCCGCGGCGGCAAGCTGCTGTGGTGGGAGCAGGGCGTGCTGGCGGCCGGCGGCGCGCTGATGGCCAGCCCGCTGGGCCTGGGGGGACACACCGTGTGCGCCACCCTGATCGCCATCGGCACACCCATTTCTGCCGCCGTGCTGGCGGCCGTGCGCGAGATCGCCGTGCCGGCCGGCGCCGCGTTTGGCGCCACGCACATGAAGTCACTGGTGGTGGTGCGCCTGCTGTGCGGCGACAGCGAGGCGGCACGCCGCGTCATGCTGGCCGCCTGGCAGCTGCTGCGCCCCGCCATGCTGGGACGCGACGCCGTCGTGCCCCGCATCTGGAACACTTGAACAGGAAAGAAGCACAAGGAAAAACATGGACCTGACTCCCCGCGAAAAAGACAAGCTGCTCATTTTTACGGCTGCATTGCTGGCCGAACGGCGCCTGGCGCGCGGCTTGAAGTTGAACTATCCGGAAGCGGTGGCCCTGATCAGCGCGGCCATCATGGAAGGCGCGCGCGATGGCAAGTCGGTGGCGCAGCTGATGTCGGACGGGACAAAAATTCTGTCGCGCGCCGACGTCATGGACGGCATCGCCGAGATGATCCCCGACATTCAGGTGGAAGCGACCTTCCCCGATGGCAGCAAGCTGGTGACCGTGCACCACCCGATACCGTAGTCTTTTGAGAAGGAGCCCCTCATGACCCCAGGCGAATACCAATTGGAAGAAGGCGAAATCAGCTTGAATGCCGGGCGCGCCACGGCCACCGTGGTGGTGGCCAACCGGGGCGACCGGCCGATCCAGGTCGGCTCGCACTTCCACTTTTTTGAAGTCAATCCGGCGCTGGCCTTCGAGCGCTGGCGCGCCTACGGCATGCGCTTGAACATCACGGCCGGCACCGCCGTGCGCTTCGAGCCGGGCCAGCAGCGCACGGTGGAACTGGTGGCGCTGGCGGGCGAGCGCAAGGTTTTCGGCTTCAATGGCGCAGTGATGGGCGAACTGCAAGACACTCCACCGGGAAAGGATTGAGATGGCCAGCATTCCCCGCAGCGCGTATGCCGAAATGTTCGGCCCTACCAAGGGCGACCGCATCCGCCTGGCCGACACGGAATTGTTCATCGAGATCGAGCATGACTATGCGATCTACGGCGAAGAAGTGAAATTCGGCGGCGGCAAGGTGATCCGCGACGGCATGGGCCAGTCGCAGCGCTGTGCGGCCGAAGTGATGGACACCGTCATCACGAATGCCGTCATCCTCGACCACTGGGGCATCGTCAAAGCCGACATCGGCTTGAAAAATGGCCTGATCTTCGGCATCGGCAAGGCGGGCAATCCGGATATCCAGCCCGGCGTGACCCTGGCCATCGGCGGCGCCACGGAAATCATCGCCGGCGAAGGCTTGATCGTCACGGCGGGCGGCGTCGACACCCACATTCACTTCATTTGCCCGCAGCAGATCGAGGAAGCGCTGATGAGCGGCGTGACCACCATGCTGGGCGGTGGCACGGGACCGGCCGTGGGCACGGCCGCCACCACCTGTACGCCGGGGCCATGGCATCTGCACGCCATGCTGGCGGCGGCCGACGCCTTCCCGATGAACCTGGGCTTCATGGGCAAGGGGAATGTCAGCCTGCCGTTGCCGCTGGAAGAGCAGGTGCGCGCGGGCGCCATCGGCCTGAAACTGCACGAGGACTGGGGCAGCACGCCGGCCGCCATCGACAATTGCCTGTCGGTGGCCGACCGCATGGATATCCAGGTGGCGCTGCACAGCGATACGCTCAACGAAGGCGGTTTTCTCGAACACACGCTGGCCGCCTTCAAGGACCGCACCATCCACACCTTTCACACGGAAGGGGCGGGCGGCGGCCATGCGCCCGACATCATCGCCGCCGTGGGGCAGGCCAACGTGCTGCCTTCGTCGACCAATCCCACACGCCCGTTTACCGTCAACACGCTTGACGAACACCTGGACATGCTGATGGTATGCCACCACCTGGATCCGGCGATTGCCGAAGACGTGGCGTTTGCCGAGTCGCGCATCCGCCGCGAAACCATCGCCGCGGAAGATATTTTGCATGACATCGGCGCCATCTCGATGATGTCGTCCGACTCGCAAGCCATGGGCAGAGTCGGCGAAGTGATCATGCGCACCTGGCAGACGGCGCACAAGATGAAGGTGCAGCGGGGACCGCTGGCGCCCGACACGGCGCGCAGCGACAATTTCCGCGCCAAGCGCTACATCGCCAAGTACACGATCAACCCGGCCATTACGCATGGCATTTCGCACGTGGTCGGGTCCATCGAGGCGGGCAAGATCGCCGACATCGTGCTGTGGAAGCCGGCCTTTTTCGGCGTCAAGCCGTCGATGATTTTAAAGGGCGGCATGATCGCGGCCGCGCAGATGGGCGACCCGAACGCGTCGATTCCCACGCCGCAGCCCGTGCATTACCGCATGATGTTCGGCGCCTTCGGCGGCGGCCTGAAAAAGTCGTTTACTTTTGTGTCGCAGGCGGCCTACGACCTCGATATCGGCCATCAGCTCAAACTGAATAAATCCGTCATCGCCGTGAAGAACATGCGCGGCTTGCGCAAGCACGACATGATCCACAACAGCGCCACGCCGCACATGGAAGTGGACCCGGAAACCTACGCCGTGCGCGCCGACGGCCAGCTGCTCGTGTGCGAAGCGGCCGCCGTGCTGCCGATGGCGCAGCGCTATTTTCTATTTTAAGCGGGAGACAAGCATGCTGACTTTGCATACCAAACTGGGAGCGGACGATGACCGCGCGCCCTTCGCGCAACTCGTGCTGCCTTACGACCAGCGCGAAAAATGCCGGCTGCGCGCCGTGCTGACAAATGGCGACGACGTGGCCGTGTTCACCGTGCGCGGCACGGTGCTGCGCGACGGCGAGCGCATGACGGGGCCGGATGGCCAGGTGGTGCGGATCGTCGCCGCGCGCGAACCGACCTATCTGGTGCGCTGCGAGGATGCGCATACCCTGCTGCGCTGCGCTTTTCACTTGGGGAACCGCCACACGCAGGCGCAGGTGGGCGACGGCTTTTTGCGCATCCGCAAGGACGTGGTACTGAAGGAGATGCTGGAAGGCTTGCAGGCGAGCGTGACGGAAGAAAGCGCGCCGTTCGAGCCGGAGGCGGGCGCGTATGGCGGCGGCCATGGCCACCACGATGGCCACGGCCAGCACTTGCTGGCGCCCGTGCCGCTGCGGCAGAAAATCCACCGTCCCGGCGATGTGCCAGGCGCTGCATGATGCAGGCGTCGGCCCTGCTGCACCTGCTGCAGTTCGCCAGTCCGGCCTTGCCGATCGGCGCCTACAGTTATTCGCAGGGTCTGGAAGCGGCGCTCGAATCCGGCCTGGTGAGCGACGCGGCCACGGCGCGTAGCTGGATCGCCGAGCATCTGACGCAGGTGGTGGCGCGCTGGGAAGCACCGCTGTGCTGGCGGCTGATGCAGGCATTCGAGGAACAGGATCTGTGCGCCGTGCAGCGCTGGAGCGAGCGTTTCATCGCCTCGCGCGACACGGCGGAATTTCGTGCCGAAACCATCCAGATGGGATATTCACTGACCAAATTGCTGGCCGAGCTGGGCGTGGCCGATGGCGTGCTGATCGACATGCTGCAGGGCCAGCCCGAAGTTGCCCTGCCGACCGCGTATGCCTGCGCCGTGGCGGCGCTGGCGATTCCCCGCGAAGAGGCGCTGCTGGCCATGCTGTTCGCCTGGGCGGAAAACCAGGTGCTCGTCTGCGTGAAATCCGTGCCGCTGGGGCAGGTGGCGGGCCAGCGTTTGCTGCTGTCGCTGCGTCCGGATCTGGAGGCGGCGGCCCTGACGGCGCAAACATTACCAGACGACGAGATGGGCAACTGGGCGCCCGGCCTGTCGCTGCTGTCGATGCGCCACGAAGTGCAGTACAGCCGCCTGTACCGTTCCTGAACACAACAACGAGAGACCATACTATGACTTCGATCACTTCCAATCCTCTGCGCGTGGGCATCGGCGGGCCCGTCGGCTCGGGCAAGACGGCCCTGTGCGAAATGCTGTGCAAGGGCATGCGCGAACGCTACGACATGGCCGTCATCACGAATGACATCTATACCAAGGAAGACATGGAAATCCTGCTGCGCGCCGATGCCTTGCCGGCCGAGCGCCTGATGGGCGTGGAAACGGGCGGCTGTCCGCACACGGCGATTCGCGAAGACGCGTCGATCAACCTGGAAGCGATCGCGCGCATGCAGGCGGATTTTCCCAACCTTGATTTGATCCTCGTCGAATCGGGCGGAGACAATTTGGCCGCCACCTTCAGCCCGGAATTGTCGGATCTGACGATTTACGTGATCGACGTGGCCGGTGGCGAAAAAATCCCGCGCAAGGGCGGGCCCGGCATCACGCGCTCCGACTTGTTGATCATTAACAAGACGGACCTGGCGCCATACGTGGGCGCCAACCTGGACATCATGGCGCAGGACGCCAAACGCATGCGCGGCGAACGCCCCTTCGTATTTACCAACTTGCGCAGCGGCGACGGCGTGCAGGTCGTCATCGATTTTATCCGTGAGCAAGGTTTGCTCGATCAACTAGGCAAGGAGCTGCAATGACTGCAAGACTGATGAAGAAAACAGCCGCCGTGGCGGTGCTGTGCCTGCTGGCTTTACCGGCCATGGCCCACCCCGGCCATGGCGAGAGCGCCGGCTTCCTGGCCGGTTTCGCCCATCCGTTCACGGGTATCGACCATTTGCTGGCCATGCTGGGCGTGGGCATCTGGGGCGGCCAGCAGCGTCGCAGTCTGGGCCAGAGCGCCACGTTTCTCGGCATGATGCTGCTTGGCGCGCTGGCCGGCATGGTCGGATTGACGCTGCCCGGGCTGGAAACGGGCATCGCCGCCACGGTGGCGCTGGTGGGGCTGGCCATCGCGCTGGCGCTGGCCTTGCCGAACTGGCTCGGCATGGGACTGGTGGGCCTGTTCGCCTTGGCACATGGCAATGCGCATGGCCAGGAATTGCCGGCCGCCTCGGCCGCCTGCGGCTTCATGCTGGCTTCGGCTATTCTGCTGGTCGCGGGACGGTTCACCGGCCAGGTACTGGCCGAGCGCATGCTGCGCGTGGCCGGCGTGGCCTTGACGGCCGCCGGCGTGGTGTTGATGGGACTTGCTTAATCGTTTAAGCGCCGGGGCGCTTGTCGGACAGCACGATGGGCGCCGCCTTTTCCGGGTGCAAGCCCTGATGGCCCGCATACACGGCGGCAATGGCGGCCATGTCGGCGTCCTTGTCGCCAGTCAGATATAAATGGTCGACGACGCCCAGCACCTTGTTCGGGTAGTCGATGTAGACCAGCAACAGCGGCACCTTGGCGGCCACGGCCAGGTGATAAAAGCCGCTTTTCCAGTTCGGACGGTAGCTGCGCGTCGCTTCCGGCGTGATGGCCAGCCAGTACCAGTCGGCGGCCAGCATGCGTTCCGCCTGGCGCTGGATCGTGCCGCTGGTGGTGCTGCGGTCGACGGGTTCGCCGCCCAGATAGCGCAGCACCTTGCCCATGGGGCCGCGGAACAGGGTATCCTTGGCCAGCCAGCGGAAGGGCAGGGACAGCGCCCATTTACCGAACAGGCCCACCATGAAATCCCAGTTGGACGTGTGCGGGTAGACGACGGCGATGCCGCGCGGCCCCGGCAGGGGGCGAAAGCGCAGGCGCCAGCCGAACAGCTGCAGCACGCGCAGCGCGCAGCGCTGGCGCCAGGTCGGCAAGTCGCCCGCTTGTACAAATAAATCGTCCATTGATACCCTTCAGTGACACTGTTCTTGATCGGATGGCGCTGGTGGCCATTTTCCTTGAAGCAAAATTCTGCGCAGGCATTCTATACGGGGCTGGCGATGGCGACAAGCAGCCGAGGCCGCTATTCATGCGGTGTCGGGGCGCTTGCTACCGCTATTTTAACGATGCTTGACCTCTGTGTCGGGCACTAAATGCGCACGATGTGGTCAAAACTTGATGCAGTGTTGATCCACTCGACAGGGAGCCATGGCATGAAAAACAGTATCGACGAGGTCAATGGGGAGAAGGTGCGAACGGACAAAGTGATGGCCGAGCTCGTTGAGCGGGGCGTTGCTTTCCATCACGCCCTGGGACGGACGGTGGCGACGGCCTATTTGCGCGAGCACGCGGTGCCGGTCGAAGTGATACGCCGTGTCTTCAGCAGCGTGCAGGCGCGCCGTCCGGCCCGGCCGGCACGGCGCCGATGGCGTTGAACTGAAGATAGGGGAACGGCGGCGTACATAAGGCCGAATAAAGTGAGGCGGCGGGCGCCGCGATCATCACGCAGTTAATGCGTTGGTATCGTTGCGCCCGCCGCCAGGGAGATGGGCAGCGCGGTGCCGCCCAAGGGGCTTGCAGGATGCCGTTCAGCTTGCCGTTCAGGCTGCTTAAGCCTGTGCCGCCAGTGCCGGGTAGTCCGTGTAGCCGCTCGCATCGGGTGCGTACAGGGTGTCCGGGTTCAGCGGATTCAAGGGCGCGTCGCTGTGCAGGCGTACAGGCAGGTCCGGGTTGGCGATGAACCACAGGCCAAAGGCCACGGCATCGGCTTCGCCTTTGGCCAGCAGGGTTGCGGCCGCTGTCTTGTCCATTTTTTCATTGGCAATGTAGACGCCGCCGAATTCCTGTTTCAGGTACGGGCCCAGGCGGTCTTCGCCCAGGGCTTCACGGGCGCAGATGAAGGCGATGCCGCGCTTGCCCAGTTCGCGGGCCACGTAGCCGAAGGTGGCGTGCGGGTCGGAATCGCCCATATCGTGCGCATCGCGGCGCGGCGCCAGGTGCATGCCGACCTTGTCCGCGCCCCATACTTCGATGCACGCGTCCGTCACTTCCAGCATCAAACGGGCGCGGTTTGCTATCGAGCCGCCGTAGTTGTCGGTGCGCAAGTTGGTGCTGTCTTGCAGGAACTGGTCGAGCAGATAGCCATTCGCGCCGTGGATTTCCACGCCGTCGAAACCGGCTTTTTTCGCATTTTCCGCGCCAAGGCGGTAGGCCGCGACGATGCCGGGAATCTCTTCCGTGTCCAGCGCGCGCGGCGTGACGAATTCCTGTTTCGGGCGCAGCAGGCTCACATGACCGGCAGGCTTGACGGCGCTGGGCGCGACGGGCAAGTCGCCATCGAGGAAGACGGGCGCGGAAATGCGGCCCACATGCCACAGTTGCAGCACGATCAGGCCGCCCGCGTCATGCACGGCCTCGGTGATGTGTTTCCAGCCTTCCACCTGTTCCTCGGACCAGATGCCCGGCGTGTCGGCGTAGCCCACGCCTTGCGGCGTGACGGCCGTCGCTTCCGAGATGATCATGCCGGCCGAAGCGCGCTGCGTGTAGTACTCGGCCATCAGGGCGTTGGGTACGCGGCCCGGATTGCCGGCGCGCGAACGCGTCAGCGGCGCCATGATGATGCGGTTTTTCAGTTGCAGGCTACCGATGGTGATGGGGTCGAATAAAGTTGCCATGATGGTTGTCTTTCCTGTCTAGAGTGCCGCGCGCGGCGATGTGGATGCTGTTACAAACCTTGCTGCATGTGGTCGAGAAAGGCCTGGATAGTGTCTTCATTGCGGCTGAAGAAGCTCCATTGGCCCACCTTGGTGGCTGAAATCAGGCCCGCCTTCTGCAGGCTGGCCAGGTGTGCCGACACCGTCGATTGCGACAGGTTCAGGCGGCGGTCGATCAGGCCGGCGCACACGCCCAGGTGCAGCGGGTGGTCCTGCTCCTGGAAATACTGTTCCGGCTCCTTCAGCCATTGCAAAATCTGCCGGCGCACCGGATTGGCCAGCGCCTTGTGGATGGCGTCGATATCCATGTTGTTTCTCCTCAATACACAATTCGCTTTTCAGCGATGTATATATCGTTTTTCCAAAATTCTAATATCGTGATTCTACGATATAAATGAAAAGCGTGCCGGCGGCGCGCGTTGTTGAAGGGTTCAGGCGGGAAGGGGGTTGCGCTGGAGCACGGCCGGGCCTGTCAACACGATGCGCACCAGGTCCACCTGGCGCTGGGCGCCGGCCTTGGCGGTGGCGCTCTTGATTTGCGTGCGCGCCGTGTGGATGGAAATGCGCTGGCGTTCGGCGTATTCCTGCAGGGAGTAGCCGTTGACGAGCGCTTCCGTCAGGCGTGCCTCGGCCACCGTCATGCCATAGAAATTGCGCAGGGTGGCGGCCAGGGAGGTGATCAAGTCGCTGCTGTCGCTGAGGAAGACGGCGATGGCGCTGGCCGAGCCAAACGGGCTGTGCCAAGAGGGCAGGGGCGTGACGCGCAGGCGCAGCTGTTCGCCCGTCAAGCCGTTCAGGTTGAGTACGCCGCCGGGGCCGCCTGCCGCCGTCGTGCCCGTTTGAGCCGCCTCGTGCAGCATGCGCCGCAGCGCGCCGTTGTCCGCTTCGCGCGGGCAATACAGGGGCGCGCCTTCGCGCAGTTGCAGCAAGCGCGTCGAAGCCGTCATGGCCAGCGCCCGTTCGTTGGCGTACAGCAATTGCGACGTGGCGTCGAGCAACAGCACGCCAAACGGCAGCAATTCCAG
Organism: Janthinobacterium sp. NKUCC06_STL; assembly: GCF_019345455.1. Classification (NCBI taxonomy): domain Bacteria; kingdom Pseudomonadati; phylum Pseudomonadota; class Betaproteobacteria; order Burkholderiales; family Oxalobacteraceae; genus Janthinobacterium; species Janthinobacterium sp. NKUCC06_STL. Next base: position 77,810 of record NZ_JAHKQY010000001.1, on the reverse strand, counting down.
CACCTGGGTGGAGCTCTGGGACAGCACTTCCAGCCGGCGCAGCTTGCGCTGCAGGGCAAAGGCCGTCTGCAGGTGCGGCATCAGGCTGCGGATCAGCGCCAGCTCGCCCGCCTCGTAGGCGCCCGCCTGTTCGCGGCGCACCACGGTGACGTTGGTGGAGCGCTCGGCGCGCAATTCGACGATGGCTGCCGCCGTATAAAAGATGTCTTGCGGGCGCAGCCAGTCCGCCCAGTACTCGGTTTTCTTCAGGCAATGGTCGGGAAACAGCATGGAACCGGTGACGACGGCGCCTTCGCGGTGCAGGGTGGCGTCTTCCAGCCACACATTGCGCGCGCCGTAATAGCTGGCAAAGCTGGCCATGGCGTCCGATTCGAAGCCATACGTGGCGGACAGGCCGCTGCCCGGCAGCTGGACGTCGACCGATCGGTTGCTGAAATCATTGGCCCAGATCAAACCCGCGTGCGATTTCAGTTGTTGCGCGAAGGCGGCGAGGAATTGCGACCAGGCGCCATGCTGCGTGGCCGCTTCGTAGATCAGGGTAATCAGCGCCTGGCTGGCGACGGCGAGCGATGGCGTCATGGGCAATCCTCATGCGGCAAGCGGTGGACAAGACATATCTCGGGCGGCCTTGGCCTCGGCCGCCCGACTTCCCTAGCGCGATTCCAGCCAGCTTTTGCCGCCGGAGGTGCACGTGCTGAGGCTGGCGTACTGGCTGATATAGCTATAGCCGCTGCCGCAGCCGCCTTCGCCGGATTTGACGGGGCCGTAGCAAGCGCCTTCATAGCTGAGCTTACCATTGACGCTGGTGCTTTTGACACAGAAATTGTAATTGCTGGCCGTGGTGTTGTTGGGCAAGGTGGGGCCATTGTTTTGCCCGCAACCGAGGTCCTTGCTTACGGAGCGCGCATAGTCGACCATTTTCTGGTACGTGCCGCTGTAGTAGGCATCGGCCTTGGCTTTGTCTCCCTGCTTGCAGGCGGCCACGAGGCTATCGTACCCCGAGTCTGCCTGGGCATAGTTGCCCGATACCTGGATGCCGCAGGCGCTGGCCTGTTTGCGTTCCGTATCGCTGATCAGATTGCTGTACTGGCAAGTGGACGAAGTGCCGCCGCTGGCACTGGTGGAGCCGCTGCCCGAGCTGGTGCCGTCGCTGCCGCCGCCACCGCAGGCGGACAGCATGAGGCAGCCGAGCAGAGTGGCGGCAAAGGTGGTTGGATGTGCTTGCATGATTTCCCCTGTGGACTGTGACTTGCCACCATGTGTCTGGTGGTATCTTTTTTATTGCTACAAGGAATTGTATCGGGCATGTTTTTTGGAAACATCACCCATTTGGGGTATGCGCAGGCGGCACGGAGCGGAGCGGGGCGAGGCAGGGCGGCCGGCTGGCCGCCCCGGCAGGGATCAGGCGAAGTGGAACAGCAGCAAGGCGATGACGGCAGGCACGGTTTGCAGGTAGAGGATGCGCATCATGACGGTGGCCGCGCCCCACACGCCGGCCACGGCGATGCACGCCAGGCCGAACACGGTGAACGCATAAGCGATGGCCGCGTCCGGGTGAAAAAAGCCCAGCGCCAGCGCCGCGACGAGAAAACCGTTGTAGCAACCCTGGTTCGACATGGCGGGACGCACGATCTCCGCCTTTTCCTTCGACAGGCCAAACACCTTGCGTCCGCGCGCATCGAACAAGACGGTTTCCAGTAGCACGATGTAGACGTGCAGCAGCAGGATAAGGGCGGTAAGGATTTGGGCCAGAAGTAGCATCGTTGTTCCCGAGAGTGAGTGGATGCGGCAATTATGCTGCCAAGTGCATGTTTTTTGGCAACTTTCGATTAGAGCGATGGCACTAGCGCAAAGTGTGCTTGGGGCAAGATTTTTCACCCAATGGTATACTTTTCCCTTTGCTCCTGTGGGGACGACCCCGCTCGATGTGGGGGCTGTATGGTGGGGACGACCCTGCCGCCTCGGGAGAAAAGTATGGCGTGGATCATTCTGGTATTGGCGGGCTTGCTGGAAATCGGCTGGGCCATCGGCCTCAAATACAGTGCCGGCTTTACCCGCCTCGTGCCATCTGTGCTGACGGCCGTTTCCATGCTGGGCAGCGTGGTGATGCTGGGCCTGGCCTTGCGCACCTTGCCGCTGGGCACGGCCTACGCCATCTGGACGGGCATCGGTACTGTCGGCACGGCCATCTTCGGCATCATGGTGCTGGGCGAACCGGCCAGCGCCGCGCGCATCGCCTGCATCGCGCTGATCGTGTCCGGTATCCTGGGCTTGAAATTGCTCAGCCCACAATAAAGGATGCCAGCATGAGTCTTGCCATGACGTATTTCTACCTGGCCATCGCCATCATCGCCGAAGTGATCGCCACCAGCGCCTTGAAGGCGTCCGAGGGTTTTAGCCGCTTGTGGCCCAGCGTCATCACCGTGGTTGGCTACAGCATCGCCTTCTGGTGTTTGTCCTTGACCTTGAAGGTCATTCCTACCGGCATCGTGTATGCCATCTGGTCCGGCGTGGGCATCGTGCTCATTTCCGCCGTCGGCTGGTTCTGGTTCAAGCAAAGCCTCGACACGCCGGCCTTGATCGGCCTGGGGCTGATCATTGCCGGCGTGCTCGTGATTAACCTGTTTTCAAAATCCGTTGGTCACTGATCAAAAGCTGCTGGCCACCCGCGCCAGGTAATACCACTCGGCATTGGCTTGCGCGTTGACGTCCGGGAATAGGATATAGGCGTCAAATTCGGCCGTCACGGGCGTGCCATCCGCGCGCACGCCGATCTGCTCGCCCTGTTTGACCTTGTCAAAGCTGGACCAGGTCTTGATGAAGCGGTCGCCCGCATCGAGCTTGTCGTGCACGACGACCATGTTCAGCGCTTCCATGTCGGTATCGGCGATGGGTTCCGGCTGCGGCGCGTCAATGAAACCGAGGAAGGCGAGGGTGTTCATGATGGCGCTGTAGGCCACATCCGGCGCGGTCGGATCCGCGTGCTGGCCGCATTCCAGGGTCAGGGCATAGCCGCCCGTCGAGCGCATGTATTCCGTCGTGCCCACGCCATAGCGCAACACCATGCCGACCTGGTCGCTGCTGCCCAGGCGGCGCTGCACGCCGGCGCCATACGTTTGCAGCCAGCCATCGACGAAGCGGCGTACGCCCAGGCGGCGCGCCAGCGCGCGTTCCTTGTCTTCGTGCTTGAACGGTTGCAGCGGGCCATCGTTATTGCGCGGGCCCACCATGACGAAAGGCTGGCTGTCGGCATTGAACGAGTGCAAGTCGAGCAGCACGTCGTGCTGGCCCAGCAGCGGGCACAGCCAGTTGGCGATGCGGTCTTCGAAATCCTGTGGATTGTCGTTCGGGAACAGGTTGCGGTTCAGGTTGCGGTCGCCGCTGCGCACGCCCTTGGCGTAAGCGAGCGGGTTGGTGATGGGCACGAAGGTGACGCTGCCGGCCACGATGGAGAGGGCGCCGCTGTCGAGTTCAGCCATCACGCGTTGAATACCCTTGGTGCCGCAGGTTTCATTGCCGTGCACGGCGCCGGTGACGATCAGGCGCGGGCCGCTGCCCTGGCCCGTGTAGTTGATGGACTTGAAGTGGAGTGCGCTGCTCATGCTGGACATATCCTATGCTGTTGCGGGAAGGGAAAGCGGGGTCGGCATATTTTAGCGGGATTCGCCGTGGACGCCTGTAAAAATGTGGCCATGGCAGCGTGTGGCGTGGCATGATCGGCGCCACCGTTGTTTTCCCTTGCCGAGATCCATGTCGTCCTCTTCACCTTCTTCCCGCCTGTATGGCCTCGATACCTTGCGCGCGCTGGCCATCGTGCTTGTCTTCATGAACCATTATTTGCTGTTCGTCAGCGAGGGCGGGGCATTTGGTTTCTGGGGAGAAATCGGCTGGGTAGGCGTGGACCTGTTCTTTGCCCTCAGCGGCTATCTGATCGGCAACCAGATCTTTGCGGCACTGCGCAGCGAGCATGGCTTTTCCTTGCCGCGTTTCTATGCGCGGCGCTTCCTGCGCACCTTGCCCAGTTTTTATGCCGTGCTGGCCCTGTATTACCTGTGGCCCGCGTTTCGCGGCGATAGCGCGCTATTGCCTCTGTGGAAATTCCTGACCTTTACGCAAAACATCAACCTGACGCCGGGCACGGCGTTTTCGCATGCCTGGTCGTTGTGTGTGGAAGAGCAGTTCTACGTGCTGCTGCCGGCCGTGGCGCTGCTGATCGCCGCTTGCCGTAGATCTCTGCTGTGGGCTTGGCTGGCCGTGGTCGCCAGCTTTATCGTCGGCATGCTGGTGCGCGCTTATCTGTGGGATGAATATGTGCACCTGCCGCGCGGCGGCCTCGGTTATTACAAGTACATCTACTATGCCTCGTGGTGCCGCTTCGACGAATTGGTGGCGGGCGTGGCGCTGGCGCTGCTGAAAAACTACCACCCCATCGCCTGGACGCGCCTCACGTCATACGGCAACCGCAGCTTGCTGGCGGGAATCGCTGGCACGGCGATGATGTTTTATGTGTTTCTCACCGATCACTATGGCTATGGGGTAACGGTGTTCGGCTATCCGGCCCTGGCGGCCAGTTTTACTTTATTGCTGATCGCGGCGCTCAGTCCCACCAGCATCTTGTATCAACTGCGCGTGCCGGGCGCGGCCAGCCTGGCCCTGTGGTCGTATGCGATTTATTTGCTGCACAAGCAGTTGTGCATCCTGCTGCGTCCGATCTTGCAGGATAGGGGTTACGGGCCGGACAGCGTGCCGGCGATCCTCGTGATGATTACTCTCAGCATTGCCACGGGCTGGCTTTTATATGCATTGGTGGAAACGCCATTCATGCGCCTGCGGGCGCGCTACGTTCCCGCCAATCATGTTTGATCTACATATCGATGACGTCCAGTCCACGCGGCGTGCCGACCAGTAACTCCAGGATCGCATGCACGCGCAGATTCGTGTCTTCGTGCTCCGTGTTATAGATCAGGGCGCGCAGGCCGGGCACGGCTTCCGTGATGTGGTCGCTGGCGTAGGCGTTGATCAATAACAAGACCAGGTCGGTGGCGCCCGCGCCGGGCTGGCGCCGCAGCCGGTCGTGGATCACGTTCAGCAGCGCGCGCTGCATGCGTGGCGTGGGATTGGTGATGTAGGCGAAGACGCTCGGCGTGTTGGCGATGGCCGCGCAGATGCGCCGTTCGATTTCGTCGGGCTTTACGTCGGAGGCGATATCGAAATACGCGGCTTCCCAGCGCGTGCGTGCGTAGGGATGATTGGGCGGGAAGGAGTCGGCCGTTTCAAAACCGCAGATGCGGCTCAGGGTTTTCAGCCAGGCTAATATAGTGGAGTTCATGTCGCGATTCTAGCGGCATTCAAGGCGCTGCGGGCTCCCTCTATATAAAGGGAGCTGACGCCCGGAGAACTGATTAAAGTTTCCTGTAAAACAGCCCTTGTCATTCTTGGAAAGCCTCTCTATAATGCTGGTCTTCGGGGCGGTTAGTTCAGCTGGTTAGAATACTTGGTCGACATCCAAGGGGTCGGGGATTCGAATTCCTCACCGCCCACCAGAATTTGGCAGTAAATGGTTTTAAAGGCGATTGCTGATGCAGTAATCGATAAAAAAGTTTTACGGGCGGTTAGTTCAGCTGGTTAGAATACTTGGTCGACATCCAAGGGGTCGGGGATTCGAATTCCTCACCGCCCACCAGAATGCAGTTAGAGAGAAAGGGTAAACCGGTTATGACACCGCGAACTACTACCAAGCTTTGGGAGTGACGCTAGTCGAATGGGTTTCCTTTGTCTCAAGAAAGTGAAAAACGCGGCTAGTCCGCGTTTTTTTGCGTCTGCGTTTTCCTTTCAGTTTTTCAGTCCACACCACATTGCAGTTTTACCTGGCGCCAGCGCCGATATGGAGATCAATATGCTTACAATCCGACTTCCCGATGGTTCCGCCCGTCAATTCGACGGCCCGGTCACCGTGGCCCAGGTTGCGGCCAATATTGGTACCGGCCTGGCCAAGGCTGCCCTGGCCGGCAAGGTCGACGGCAAGCTGGTCGACACCTCCTATCTGATCGAGCAAGACGCCGAACTGGCGATTGTGACGGACAAGGACGCCGATGGTCTGGAAGTGATTCGCCACTCGACGGCCCACTTGCTGGCGTATGCCGTCAAGGAATTGTTCCCGGATGCGCAAGTGACCATCGGTCCCGTGATCGACAACGGCTTCTACTATGACTTCGCCTACAAGCGTCCGTTCACGCCGGAAGATTTGACGGCGATCGAAAAGAAAATGGCGGAACTGGCCAAGAAGGACGAGCAAGTCACGCGCAAGGTGGTCGCGCGCGACGAAGCCATCGAGTACTTCAAGGGTATCGGCGAAGCGTACAAGGCTGAACTGATCGGCTCGATTCCGGCCGACCAGGAAGTGTCGCTGTATTCCGAAGGCAAGTTCACGGACTTGTGCCGCGGACCCCACGTGCCATCGACGGGCAAGCTGAAAGTGTTCAAGCTGATGAAGCTGGCTGGCGCCTACTGGCGCGGCGACTCGAAAAACGAGATGCTGCAGCGTATCTATGGTACGGCCTGGGCCAAGAAGGAAGATCAGGAACTGTACCTGCACAACCTGGAAGAGGCGGAAAAGCGCGATCACCGCAAATTGGGCAAGCAGCTCGATTTCTTCCATTTCCAGGAAGAAGCGCCGGGCTTGATTTTCTGGCACCCGAAAGGCTGGTCGATCTGGCAGCAGGTCGAGCAATACATGCGTAATGTGTACCAGGTCAACGGTTACCAGGAAGTCAAGGCGCCGCAAATTCTCGACCGTGGCCTGTGGGAAAAAACCGGTCACTGGGATAATTACCGTGAAAACATGTTCATCACGGAATCGGAAAACCGCGCCTATGCGCTCAAGCCGATGAATTGCCCTGGCCATATCCAGATTTTCAACAATGGCATGCGCAGCTACCGCGACTTGCCACTGCGCTACGGCGAGTTCGGCCAATGCCACCGCAATGAGCCGTCGGGCGCCTTGCACGGCATGATGCGCGTGCGCGGCTTTACGCAGGATGATGGCCACATTTTCTGCCTGGAAGAACAGATCGCCGGCGAAGTGACGGCCTTCCACCAGCAAGCGATGGATGTGTACACGGCTTTCGGCTTCACGAATATCGATGTGAAACTGGCTTTGCGCCCCGATAACCGCATCGGCACGGAAGAGTCGTGGGATTTCGCCGAGGAATCGTTGCGTTCGGCCCTGCGCGCTTGCGGCGTGGAATGGACGGAATTGCCGGGCGAGGGCGCGTTTTACGGTCCGAAGATCGAGTATCACCTGAAGGATAGCCTGGGTCGCGCATGGCAAGTGGGTACCGTGCAGATCGACCCGTCAATGCCGGGCCGCCTGGGTGCGGAATACGTGGCCGTGGACAACACGCGCCAGGTGCCGATCATGCTGCACCGCGCGATCGTCGGTTCGCTGGAACGTTTTATCGGCATCCTGATCGAACACTATGCGGGCGCCATGCCGTTGTGGTTGTCGCCGGTGCAAGTGTCGGTGTTGAATATTTCCGACGCTCAAGCCGACTATGTACAGGAAGTTACAACAAAACTGCGCAAAGCGGGGCTGCGTGTACAGGCTGATTTGCGTAACGAGAAGATTACCTATAAAATACGTGAACATTCCGTACAAAAATTGCCTTACATCTTAGTAATTGGCGACAAAGAGCGGGATGCGAATACAGTGGCCGTGCGGGCGCGGGGCAATGTCGATCTGGGCGTCATGTCCGTCGATGCCCTGATTGAGCGACTCAAACATGAAGTCGACACCAAGGCCTGACGAGGAAACTCGCTGCACGACCGTCTTACAAGATTTTTAAAGGAAATTACAATAGCTACTGACAAGTCACATCGCATCAATGGCGAAATCACTGCCCCTGAAATGCGTTTAAGCGGGGTCGATAACGAGCCACTCGGTATCGTAAGTTTGGCTGAAGCCTTCCGCCTGGCGGAAGAGGCAAACGTCGACCTGGTGGAAATTGCGCCTACCGCGCAGCCACCGGTGTGCCGTTTGATGGACTACGGCAAATTTAAGTATTCGGAGCAAAAGAAAGCTCACGAAGCCAAATTGAAGCAAAAGATCATCCTCGTGAAGGAAGTCAAATTCCGTCCGGGGACTGATGATGGTGACTACAATATCAAGTTGCGTAATCTCATCAAGTTCCTCGAAGATGGCGATAAAACCAAGATCACCTTGCGTTTCCGCGGTCGTGAGATGGCGCATCAGGATATTGGCTTCCGTATGCTGGAACGTCTGAAAGCCGATCTGGAGCCGTATGGCCAGGTCGAGCAGTTCCCGAAGATGGAAGGCCGCCAAATGATCATGGTTCTTTCGCCTAAGAAGAAGAAGTAAGCTACAATAGCGTTTTACTGTGGATCGACGTGGTTTGTGCCAGCATTGGTACGACACCAGATTCCAGGCAGAATTTGCGCGGCCCTGACAGCAATGTCCGGGCCGCGCGAACTGTAGCGGACTCGCATCCGCTGCACAGCATGTGAAAGCAGGCATCTAAGCGCAGCGTCGTGTTGCCACCTGCAATCCTGTTATAAATGGAGCTGTCCGTAAGAGGACAGATTGCTATGCCTAAAATGAAGACCAAAAGCTCTGCGAAAAAACGTTTTCGCGTGCGTCCGGGTGGTACTGTTAAATGTGGTCATGCGTTCAAACGCCACATCTTGACCAAGAAAACCACCAAGCTGAAACGCGCTCTGCGCGGTACCACCAATGTCGCTGCGTCTGACGTGAAATCCGTCTACCGCATGATGCCGACTGCTTAATCTCACACTCAATATAAGGAGTTACTATGCCTAGAGTAAAACGTGGGGTTACAGCTCGTGCCCGTCATAAAAAGATTCTTGTTCAAGCTAAAGGCTACCGTGGTCGCCGCAGCCGTGTATACCGTGTTGCCAAGCAAGCAGTTATGCGCGCTGGCCAATACGCTTACCGCGATCGCCGCAACAAGAAACGCGTTTTCCGCCGCCTGTGGATCGCTCGTATCAACGCCGCTTCCCGTGAGCATGGCGTAACGTACAGCGTATTCATGAACGGCTTGAAAAAAGCAAATATCGAACTGGACCGTAAAGTCCTGGCCGATATGGCTGTGATGGACAAGCCAGCATTCGCTGCGATTGTCAACGCAGTTAAAGCAAAAATCGCTGCGTAAGCATCGGTGATTGCACAACGTCATCCGTAGGGTGACGTTATAAAGAGCGGGGCAGGGGTTTTAACACCTTATGCCCCGTTTCCGTTTTTGATTGTTGGGTTCTAGATTACTAAATCCAGGATTGATTTCCAAAACAGGAAAAGCCGCATGAACTCCCTAGAAGAACTCGTCGTCTCGGCCCAGGCTGACTTTATCGCCGCCGCAGACGCTGCCGCACTTGAAAACGCCAAAGCCCGTTACCTGGGCAAGACTGGCCAGATTACTGAAATGATGAAGGGCCTGGGCAAGCTGGACCCGGACGCGCGCAAGGCGCAAGGCGCCCTGATCAACGCCGTCAAAGTGCAGATCGAAGACGCGCTGACGGCGCGCCGTGATGCGCTGGCCGATGCCCAGATGCAAGGCCGTCTGAACGCCGAAGCGATCGACGTGACCCTGCCAGGCCGTGGCCGCATGCCCGGCGGCATCCATCCCGTGATGCGCACGTGGGAACGTGTCGAGGAAATCTTCCGTTCCATCGGTTTCGACGTGGCCGACGGCCCCGAAATCGAAAACGACTGGACCAACTTCACGGCGCTCAACAGCCCGGAAAACCACCCAGCCCGTTCCATGCAAGACACCTTCTACATCGATGGCAATGACACCGATGGCAAGCCCTTGCTGCTGCGTACGCACACGAGCCCGATGCAGGTGCGCTATGCACGCACGCACACGCCGCCGATCAAGGTCATCGCGCCGGGCCGTACCTACCGCGTCGACAGCGACGCCACCCATTCGCCGATGTTCCATCAGGTCGAAGGCCTGTGGATCGCCGAAGACATCAGCTTTGCCGACCTGAAGGGCGTGTACCTGAATTTCGTCAAGGCTTTCTTCGAGACGGACGATTTGCAGGTGCGCTTCCGCCCGTCGTACTTCCCGTTCACGGAACCGTCGGCCGAGATCGACATCGCCTTTGGCTCCGGCCCCTTGAAAGGCCGCTGGCTGGAAGTGTCGGGCGCCGGCCAGGTGCATCCGACCGTGGTGAAAAACTTCGGCCTCGATCCCGAGAAATTCATCGGTTTTGCTTTCGGCTCCGGCCTGGAACGCTTGACGATGCTGCGCTACGGCATCAACGACCTGCGCCTGTTTTATGAAGGCGACTTGCGTTTCCTGAAGCAGTTCAACTAAGCATTGTTCCGTTTGATTCATGGCGCTTGAGCGCCTGTGCGCTCGCGCTGTGAGCTTTGACCCTTTGAAGGCTTGATTATGCAATTTTCCGAAAACTGGCTCCGTACCATGGTCGATCCGAAGATGACTTCGGACGAACTGGCCCATCTGCTGACCATGTCCGGTCTCGAAGTCGAGGACGTCGATCCTGTCGCCCCGCCGTTCTCGAACGTGGTGGTGGGCCTGGTCCTGGAGATGGAAAAACATCCGAATGCGGACCGCCTGAATGTATGCCAGGTCGATGTCGGCACGGGCACCATGCTCAACATCGTTTGCGGCGCGCCGAACGTGCGTCCTGGCTTGAAAGTCGTCTGCGCGATGGCGGGCGCCGTGCTGCCGCCTGGCGCCGATGGCAAGCCGTTTGAAATCAAGGTGGGCCAGCTGCGCGGCGTCGAGTCGCAAGGCATGCTGTGCTCCGCGCGCGAATTGAAATTATCGGAAGAAAACGCCGGCCTGATGGAATTGCCGGACGACGCGCCAATCGGCCAGAATTTCCGCGATTACTTTGCGCTCAACGACTTGAAATTCACCATCAAGTTGACGCCGAACAAGGCGGACTGCCTGTCCGTGCTGGGTGTCGCGCGTGAAGTGTCGGCCTTGACGGGCGTGCCCCTGAACGTGCCGCAATTCCGTACCGTGCCGGTTTCCAGCGATGAAATCCTGCCCGTGAAAGTCAGCGCGCCGGACCTGTGCGGCCGTTTCACGGGCCGCGTCATCCGCGGCTTGAACGCCAAGGCAGCCACGCCGGACTGGATGAAGCAGCGCCTCGAGCGCAGCGGCCAGCGTCCGCTGTCGGCCCTGGTCGATATCTCGAACTATGTCATGCTGGAACTGGGCCGTCCTAGCCACGTGTTTGACCTGGCCAAGATCCACGGCAGCCTCGACGTGCGTTGGGGCAAGGCGGGCGAATCCGTCAAGCTGTTGAATGGCAACACCATCGCCGTCGACGAGTGGCTCGGCGTCATTGCCGACGAGCAGGAAATCGAATCACTGGCCGGTATCATGGGCGGCGACGCCAGTTCGGTGTCGGACGATACGGATAGCATCTACCTGGAAGCGGCATTCTGGTGGCCAAACGCGATTCAAGGCCGCGCGCGCCGTCTGAATTTCTCGACCGATGCGGCGCACCGCTTCGAGCGCGGCGTCGATTTCGCCACCAACGTTGAGCACATCGAGCGCATTACCGCGCTGATCGTGGAAATCTGCGGCACGCCAGCAACCACCGTCGGCCCCGTCGACGACCACGTGGTGAACCTGCCGCAACGCCAGCCCGTATCGATGCGCACGGCGCGCGCGCAAAAAGTCATCGGCGTGCCGCTCAATGATGAGTTGATCGCCGACATCTTCACGCGCCTGGCCCTGCCATTCACTTTGCTTGATGGCGTGTTTTCCGTGACGTCGCCCAGCTACCGTTTCGACATCGAGATCGAGGAAGATCTGATCGAGGAAGTGGCGCGCGTGTACGGCTTTGAAAACATCCCGACCTTGCCGCCCGTGGCCGCGAACGTGATGCAGATTGCACCGGAGAATACCCGCTCCTTGTTTGCGGTACGTCATGAGCTGGCCGACCTGGGCTTCCAGGAAGTGGTTAACATGAGCTTTGTCGATACGGCATGGGAGCGCGATTTCTCGGGCAACGCGAACCCGATCAAATTGCAGAACCCGATCGCCAGCCAGATGAGCGTGATGCGTTCCTCGCTGATCGGCAGCCTGATCGCCAACGTGCGTTACAACCTGAACCGCAAGACGAACCGCGTGCGCATCTTCGAAGTGGGCGCCATCTACCAGCGCGACGACAGCGTGGACAACGGCCCGTTGTCGGTGGCTGGCTACGCCCAGCCGAAGCGCGTGGCCGCCATGGCCTACGGCGCGGTGGCCGACGAGCAGTGGGGCCAGCCCGCACGCACGGTCGACTTCTTCGACGTGAAGGCGGACCTGGAAGCGCTGTTCGCGCCGCTGATCTTGCGTTTCACCAAGGCGGAGCACCCGGCCCTGCATCCGGGCCGTTCGGCCAACGTGGAACTCGATGGCAAGGTCATCGGTTTCATCGGCGAATTGCACCCGCGCTGGATGCAAAAGTACGACTTGCCGTTGGCGCCCGTGCTGTTCGAAGTCGATGCCGCTGCCTTGACGCAACGTATCGTGCCCGTGTACCAGGAAATCTCGAAATTCCCTGGCGCCAGCCGCGATCTGGCCGTGGTCGTCAAGCAATCGGTAGCGGTGCAGGATCTGCTCGACAGCTTCCACGCCGCCGCCAAGGCTAGCCCGGCAGCGCGTATCGTGCAAGCCATTGTTTTATTTGATGAATATCGTGGAAAAGGTCTGGAAGCGGATGAAAAAAGCCTTGCTTTCCGGATTAGCTTGCAAGATACTCAAAACACCCTGCAAGACGATGTCGTCGATGGCCTGATGGCTGTCCTGATCGATGCCGCCAAGCAGGGCCACGACGCGAAACTGCGTTCGTAATTACCGGACTGGCCGTCGCCTTGCGTGACGGCCTTTCCGTCGTCAACCGTAGACGAGCTTGCCATATGGCGGGCTCGGGGCACAGAAAAGGCAGGGCAGGAAAATTAATAACAGCGACGTTGATTCCGCCGTACTGCAATCCGCACTGGCTGCCGATCTGCATCGGGCCATGCTGGTTGCCAAAGTGCGCCAGGAAGCGGAAAAAGATTTACCCACCTTGACCAAGGCGGAGCTGGCCGAACTGTTGTTCGAGCAAGTGGGCCTGAACAAGCGCGAAGCGAAGGATATGGTCGAGACGTTCTTTGACGAAATCCGCAACGCGCTCGAGCGTGGCGAGGCCGTCAAGCTGTCCGGTTTCGGCAACTTCCAGTTGCGCGACAAGCCGCAGCGGCCGGGCCGCAACCCGAAGACGGGCGAAGAGATTCCCATCACGGCGCGCCGTGTCGTGACTTTCCATGCGAGCCAGAAGCTGAAAAGCATGGTCGAAGAGACCAGTCCGCTGGCACGTGCTGCCTGAGTGAGTGGCGATGAACGAGCGCATCAGTAAAACCGAGTTGATCGCCTTGCCGCCCATTCCGGCGAAACGCTATTTCACGATCGGCGAAGTGAGCGAGTTGTGCGGCGTCAAACCGCACGTATTGCGCTACTGGGAGCAGGAGTTTTCCCAGCTCAAACCGGTCAAACGACGTGGTAACCGCCGTTATTATCAGCACCACGAGGTGCTGCTGATACGCCGCATCCGCGAATTGCTGTATGAGCAGGGCTTTACCATCAGCGGCGCGCGCAACAAGCTCGACAGTCGTGGCGCCTCGCATGCCATCGCCGACGAGCTGCCTGTACTGCCGGCCATGCCCGTCGTGCCGCAGGAAGCGCCGCTGGACCGCGCGTGGATACGCCATGAATTAATTGCGATTTTAAACTTGCTAAAATAAGATTTGTACCAATATAGGTGGGGTTGTCCGGTCGCAGTTGACTAAGTTGACTATACTGCATGGGTGCTCCGTCCTGGCGCTGACGCTACCGTACGGCACGCCATATTTTGAATATAATGTTAATGTTGCGTTTTTGTTAGTGACGCTGAACCGGAGCAGCGTTCAGGTTCCGGTAGTCTTTCCCAGGCCAGGAAAATTTAAGGGGAAACAATGATACGCGTTGCCATTTGTGATGATCACCAAATAGTACGAGCTGGATTCAAACAGATTTTTTCGTCGTCGAGCGACTTCAGTGTGGTGGCGGAAGCCGGTACCGGGCGCGAAGCGCTCGATATCGCCCGCCGCGAAATTTGCGATGTATTGCTGCTCGATATAGCCATGCCCGATCAGAGCGGCATCGATACCTTGCGCACGATCCGCCAGGGCCAGCCGGAGTTGCCCGTGCTGATCCTCAGCGGCTATCCCGCGCAGCAATATGCGCTGAACCTGTTCAAGATGGGCGCGAATGGCTATCTGAACAAGGAATGCGAAGCCGACGAGCTGATGACGGCCGTGCGCACCGTGTTCCAAGGGCGCCGCTACGTCAGTTCCACGGTGGGCGAGTTGCTGGCGCAATCGTTCGACCGCGACACGAATGCGGCCCTGCATACGGAATTGTCGGACCGCGAGTTCCAGGTCTTCCTGCGCCTGGCGCGCGGTGCCACGGTATCCGATATCGGCGTGGCCTTGTCGCTGAGCATCAAGACGGTGAGTACCTACCGTACGCGCATCATGGAAAAAATGGGCTTGCAATCGAACAGCGACTTGACCTATTACGCAATGAAAAACAATTTGCTTGACTAGCGTTGCGGTGCGATCATGGAAACATGATCGCTCAGCCCGCTGGCCAGCACGACTTGTGCAGTGCAGCAGTTTGTGGCGAGGACTATAATTGGCCGGCGCCGGCGCTCTCTCCCGCGCCGAACCTTGCTAAGGATGCACATCAGGATGTATTTCACCGCTGAACCGGCCCCGAATCACCGCCTGCCCCTCTACAAGACGATCCTGTGCGTGACGTGCGCCTTGCTGCTTGTACTCAATGGTTTCAGTCTCTATCATAATCTGCAGTCGCTGAAGGGCACGAACGCGTTGCTCAGCCAGAGCGCCCGCGTGGCGGACCGCCTGCAGTATTTGAACGTGCTCGTGCTCGATGCGGAAAGCAGCTTGCGCGGCTATTTCATTTCCGGCTCCGAAACCTACCTGGGGCCGTCGAAGACGGCCACCACCGAAATCGAAAACGAATTCAACGAGTTGCAAACCTTGCTCGCGGGCAGTCCCACCCAGCTGAAAAACCTGGGCCAGCTGAAAACCTTGATCCGTCGCAAGATGTCGATGCTGCAAGAGTCGATCGAGGTCTACAAGCAGGGCGGTCTGGCCGAGATCGTCAACATTTCCCGTGTCACCGATGACCGCGCCACCATGGACGAGATCCGCCTGCAGGTGGTGATCATGACGCGCGAACAGAATGAAGCGCTGTCGACCGGCAGCGCCGCCTTTTACCACGAGTACCAGAAAGCCGTGCTGCTCGGCATCGGCATCAATGCCCTGGCCATCCTTGTGTTGATCATGTTTTACCAGCTGGTGCGGCGCAGCTTCCAGAACCGCGCGGCCGTCGAGTATGCATTGCAAAATGCCAACGACAACCTGGAATCGACGGTCAGCAAGCGCACGGAGCAGTTATCCGTGCTGTCGCGCCATTTGATCAGCGTCAATGAAGTGGAAAAGGCACGCCTGGCGCGCGAGTTGCACGATGAGCTAGGCGCCAACCTGACCTCGATCAGCATGGACCTGGGCGCCGTCACCCAGCAACTGGCGCACACGCAGCCGGAACTGGCCGCGCAGTTGCGCCGCGCCAAGGCCACCTTGCTGGAAACGGTGGAGCTCAAGCGCCGCATCGTGGAAGACCTGCGCCCCAGCCTGCTGGACAACCTGGGCCTGTGCGCGGCCATCGAAAGCTATTGCGAGGATTTTGCACGCATGAGCTCGGTACGCTGCGAAACGGACGTGGCCATCAATATCGACAACCGCGAAGCCACCCTGACGATCGCCCTGTTCCGTATCGTGCAGGAATCGCTGACGAATATCATGAAATATGCGCGCGCCGGCATGGTCAGCGTGACCTTGAAACGCAACGAACACGGCCTGGTGCTGCGCGTCATCGACGACGGCATCGGCATCACGGAAGACGCGCTGCAAAAACCCATGTCGCACGGCTTGCTGGGCATGCGCGAGCGGGCTTTGTTGCTGGGCGGCACCCTCACCGTGCGCCAGGGACCGGAAGGCAAGGGGACCTGCGTGGAAGCCGTGATTCCGCTGCCGCTGACGCCGGAGCCGGAAGACATCGACGCGGATATCGAAGCGTAATTTTCTTTGAGATAAAAAAATGGCCGGGCATGCAGCCCGGCCATTTTTTTGTTTATCTTGCCTGATCAGCAGCGTATCAGCAGCGCATCAGCAGCGTGACACGTCGCGCAGCAAGCGGTCGTATTCCGTCTTGGCGACCTTGTAGCACTCGCCCGCATAGCATTCCAGGCCGGCGCGGTCCAGCACCGTGATATTGCCGCGGCGATAGTGGATCAAGCCTTCTTCCTGCAGCTTGCCGGCGGCGGCCGTGATGCTTTCCCGGCGCACGCCCAGCATGATGGAAATCAGCTCTTGCGTGACTTTCAATTCGTTCGATGGCGAACGGTCCAGGCGGTCCAGCAGCCAGCGGCACAGCTTTTGCTCGATCGAGCTGTGGCGACCGCCAACGGCGTTCTGCGCCATTTGCGCAAACAGGGCGTTGGTGTAGCGCATCAGCAGCTGGGGCAGGGCGCCGCCTTGATTGAAGGCATCGCGCAAGCTTTGCGTTTTCAGGCGGTAGCCGTAGCCGGCGCTTTGCACGACGGCCGTGCACATGGCGCGCTCGCCTGCCAGCAGCGAGGCACCGGCCACGCCTTCATGGCCGACGACGGCGATTTCCGTCGTCGCGCCATCTTCCATTACGTACAGCAGGGAAATGATGGCGGTGGTAGGAAAGTAGCTGTATTCCAGGTTGTTACCGTAGGCATACAATTCCTTGCCGAAAGGCAGTTCCACCAGTTCCAGGTCTTCGAACAGCGATTCGAGGGCGGCGCGCGGCAGGGCGGCCAGCAATTCATTCTGTTGTGCACTGCTGAGACTAACCCGCGACGCAAGCTTGATTTCCCGACCGGCCGCCGGCATGGCGCGCGGCAGCAACTGGTTCTTCTGGACCGGGGCGATAAGTTGAGTATGGCTCATAGTATTCCTCACAGGCTTTTTACATCGGAGTGCGACTGCCGCGTTGCTGGTCAAAAAAAACTCTCGTCTCCATGTGGTAACGGCGTTTTTTTCAACCGCGCGGTGCAGATCGCGATGTAGCTACTTTAAAAGCTTATGTAAGTGGCGAACATAAGATTAGCAGTCGCCACCTTGTAGTCTCTTTTGAGGCGAAATTGTAGTCCTTGTCCTACGCGCACACTTTTGACTAGCTAGCCTTGCGCCGTTCCGCGCGATTTTGTGATATGACGCGCGGTTTATTGGCGCTCCACAGGCCGGCCGGACGCACGCTGGGCAAGCCGTCGCGCATGCTTGCTGCGGGCGCCGGGCGTGGGTTTGGCATCTCGTGCTCCCCCAGGCGGAATCGGCTGACGGCTTGCGTCAGCGCCTCGCCTTCCTGGTGCAGGCGCTGCGAACCGGCGCGCGCCTCGTCGACCAGGCCCGCGTTCTGGCGCGTCATGTCGTCGATTTGCGCCAGCGCCTGGTTGATGCGGGCGATCTCGCCATTCTGCTCGGCGCCGGCGCTGCTGATGCGCCCGATGACGACGGCCACCTGCTGGACCGCGTCGACGACTTGCCGCATGGTGTTGCCAGCCGCGTTGACGAGGTCGCCGCCCGCATCGACGGTGGCGACCGAATCGCCGATCAGGCGCTTGATTTCCAGCGCCGCCTCGTTCGAGCGCTGCGCCAGGCTGCGTACCTCGGAGGCGACGACGGCGAAGCCGCGCCCCTGCTCGCCGGCTCTGGCCGCTTCGACGGCCGCGTTCAGGGCCAGGATATTCGTCTGGAAGGCGATGCCGTTGATGACGCCGATGATGTCGACGATCTTGTGCGAGCTGGCCTTGATCGAGGCCATGGTGTCGACCACGGCGCCCACGGTTTGCCCGCCGCGCAGTGCCACGTCGGCCGCCGTCGCCACCAAGGTGCGGCCCTGTCCTACGTGGGCTTCGTTGCGGCCCACGGTGGCCGTCAGTTCGCGCATCGAATCGACGGTGGCGCCCAGCGCGTCCGCCTGCGTGGCCGTGTGGCCGGACAGGGCCGCGTTGCCCTGGGCGATGTCGGCGCCGGCGGCCGCGATGACGGCCGCGCCGCCGCGGATTTCCTGCACCAGGGTGGCCAGGCCATGCGTCATGGCGCCGAAGTCGCGCACCAGGTCGCCGATTTCATCGTGCGCCTGCGAGGTGATGCGCTGCGACAGGTCGCCCGCCGCCGCCGCGCCGACGGCCACGCGCAATTGCGTCACGTCGCGCGCGAAGGCGGCATAAAAGCCAGCGCACAGGTAGGCGGCGGCCAGCAGCACCAGCAGCATGGCCGCCAGGATCAGGGCGCGGCGCGCCTCGTCGCGGGCGATGCGCTGCGCCAGCAAGCCGTCCAGCGCGGTGGCCGACGCGCCCGAGAGCGCGTGCAGGGCGTCGATCGCCTGCATGCCGGCCGCGTGGAATTGCGCGCCCGAGGTCTGGTCGTAGGAATTCGTCACTTCGTTTTTCGTGCGTTCGAGGAAGGCCAACGCGGCCGGCACGGCTTTCAGGGACGGCTGCAGGCTGGCGCGCAGTTCCGGCTTGGCGGCGATGATTTCGTCAAAGCGGGCCGGCAGGCGTTCCAGTTCGTGGCGCGCGATCAGGGCGTTGGCGTTGACGAGTTGATCTTCATTCGCCTCGAACAGGCCCGTGTCGATGTAGGCGGCGCCGCGCCCGGCGATGTCGGACAGGCTCTCGGCCAGGTCGGGCAGGGTGGCCGTGAAGACTGCGCTCAGGTGGTTGGCGCCCGCGTCCGGGTCCAGGCTCAGGTGCGAGCGGTCGGCCACCAGCTGGCCCAGTTTGGCTGCCTGGCGCAGCAGCGCCGTGTGCGCCGCGTAGCTGTCGCGCGCCGCGAGGCCCGTCTGGCGGCCCAGCAGGGCTTGCCACTGCTTCGTCAGCTCGGCCGCCTGGGGCAGGCCGGCGCCCGCCGGCAAGCGCGCCAGGGCGGCCAGCGTGGCCGTGATGCGCGCATTGACGGCCGTGTTGTCCATGCCCGTCTTGCCGCTCAGGCGCAAATGTTCGAGGCCGCGCCGCTGCTGCAGCAGGCGCGTGCCTTCCTGCAACTGGCGCACATAGGCCACGCCCCGCTGCGCATCCTGCGCCTGGGCCAGCGACTTGCCCAGCTCCGAGATCAGCAGGGTGGTCGCCAGCACCAAAGGCAGCAAAAAGACCAGGCAGACAAGCATGAATTTGGGCAGCAGGCGCAAGCGCTGCATGAGTCGGATGGCGGGGGTGAGGAGCATTTTCATCGGGTTTCCAGGGTAGGGTGACAACATTTCTGCAGTGCAATGTTGCCTGCGGATTGTGACCCCTTGATGAAGCGGGCGATTTTGCTTTTCTCCAGAGTGAAGCAGTTCACACGGAAGGCCGATCCTTCTGTAAAATAGAGGGTTTTTTGCGAGGGCCATATTATGGTCACCAATATGGCCAACGAGAACGACATCAACACCCCCGATTCCAGCGACAATGCGGACAGCGCCGCAGCGTCAGTGAGCAGCAAGGCGCCGGCCGTGATCGCGCGCGAAGTGCAGCGCCGCCGCACCTTTGGCATCATTTCCCACCCGGATGCCGGTAAAACCACCTTGACGGAAAAACTGCTGCTGTTCTCGGGCGCGATCCAGATGGCCGGTACCGTCAAGGCGCGTAAATCGGGCCGTCACGCGACGTCGGACTGGATGGAGATCGAGAAGCAGCGCGGCATTTCCGTCGCTTCCTCGGTGATGCAATTCGAATTCCGCGACCACGTCGTCAACCTGCTCGACACCCCGGGCCACCAGGACTTCTCGGAAGATACCTACCGCGTGCTGACGGCGGTCGACTCGGCGCTGATGGTGATCGATGCGGCCAAGGGCGTGGAAGCGCAGACGATCAAGCTGCTGGCCGTGTGCCGCATGCGCAACACGCCCATCGTCACTTTCATGAACAAGATGGACCGCGAGACGCGCGATCCGCTGGATCTGCTCGACGAACTCGAATCGGTGCTGAAGATTCAATGCGCGCCCGTCACTTGGCCTATCGGCATGGGCAAGAACTTCCGCGGCGTGTACCACCTGCTGAACGACGAGATCATGCTGTTCAAGGCCGGTGAAGAGAAGGCCGATGGCGCCTTCGAAATCATCAAGGGCATCGACAACCCGCGCCTGCAAGAGATGTTCCCGCTCGAGATGGACCAGCTGCGCATGGAAGTGGAACTGGTGCATGGCGCGTCGAACCCGTTCAACCTCGAAGAATTCCTGTCCGGCGTGCAGACGCCCGTGTTCTTCGGTTCGGCCATCAACAACTTCGGCGTGCGCGAGATTCTCTCCGCGCTGGTCGACTGGGCGCCGGCGCCGCGCGAGCGCGACGCCACCGTGCGTTCGGTGGCCCCGTCCGAGCAGCCATTTACCGGTTTCGTCTTCAAGATCCAGGCCAACATGGACCCGGCCCACCGCGACCGCATCGCCTTTTTGCGCGTGTGCTCGGGACGTTTCGAGCGCGGCATGAAGGTCAAGCACTTGCGCCTGGGGCGCGAGATCAAGGTGTCGAACGTGGTGACCTTCATGGCATCGTCGCGCGAACAGGTGGAAGAAGCGTACGCGGGCGACATCATCGGCTTGCCGAACCACGGCAACATGCAGATCGGCGACAGTTTTTCCGAAGGCGAGATGCTGACGTTTACGGGTATCCCGTACTTCGCGCCGGATTTCTTCCGCTCCGTGCGCATCCGTAATCCCTTGAAAATCAAGCAGTTGCACAAGGGCTTGCAGCAGCTGGGCGAAGAGGGCGCGGTGCAAGTCTTCAAGCCGGTGCAGGGCGGCGAGCTGGTACTGGGCGCCGTCGGCGTGCTGCAGTTCGAAGTGGTGGCCAGCCGCTTGCTCAACGAATATGGCGTCGACGCCGTGTTCGAAGGCACCAGCATCAGCAGCGCCCGCTGGGTCAGCTGCGACGACAAGCGCATCCTGCAGGATTTCGAGAACGCGCTGGGCCACAACGTGGCCTACGATGCGGCCGGCAACATGGCTTACCTGGCCACGTCGGGCGTCAACCTGCGCCTGACGGAAGAGCGCTGGCCGAAATTGACGTTCCACGCGACGCGCGAGCATTCGGCGAAATTGGCTTGATGTAGCGTAGTGGTGTCGGATTACGCGCTGCGCGCCTCGGCGGCCCCGCTAATCCGACCTACGCCGACCTACCTGTTCATGGCGTAGGTCGGATTAGGCCAACGGCCGTAATCCGACACCATCGTTGGCACCAACTCAAGCCGGCAAAATCGTGCGCGTACTCCAGTCGCGCCGCTCGAGCAGCAATGCCGTCAACTGCGCCGCCGTCATCGGGCGCGCGAAGAAAAAGCCCTGCACGTTGTCGCAGTCCGCTTTTCTCAAAAACTCCACCTGCTGCAAGGTTTCCACCCCTTCGGCCACCACTTTCAGGTGCAGGCTGTGCGCCATGGCGATGATGGCCGTGACGATGGCTTCACCCTCGCCGGGCAGGTCGTGCACGAAGCTGCGGTCGATCTTCAGCTGGTCGATGGGCAGGCGCTGCAGGTAGGACATCGACGAATAGCCGGTGCCGAAATCGTCGATCGACAGGTGGATGCCCGCTTCCTGCAGGCGCCGCATCAATTCCACGTTGGCGTGGACATTGTCCATCAGGACGCCTTCCGTGATTTCCAGCTCCAGCAAGCCGTGCGGCAGCTGCGTTTCGTCGAGGATGGCGCGGATATCGTCCATCAGGCCCGGGTCGCGCGCCTGGCAGGCCGACAGGTTGACGGCCACGTGTTCGAGCGAATCGAGCAGGCCCGCCTTGCACCACAGGGCCGCCTGGCGGCAGGCGCTTTGCAGCACCCAGCGTCCCAGGTCGACGATGATGCCGCTTTCCTCAGCCACGGGGATGAATTCGGCGGGACTCAGCTGGCCCATGTCGCGGCAGTTCCAGCGTATCAGCGCTTCCACGCCGACGATGCGCCCGCTGCGCAAGTCGATCTGCGGCTGGTAGTGCAAATACAGTTCCTCGTTCTGCAGAGCCTTGCGCAGGTTCGCTTCCATGCGCAGGCGGCGCTGCGCGCGCAATTCCATTTCGGCCTTGAAGACGGCGTAGCGGTTCTTGCCCTGGTGCTTGGCGTGGTACATGGCCGTATCGGCATTGCGCGTCAGGGTGGCCACGTCCTGCGCGTCGAACGGATACAGGCTCACGCCGATGCTGGCGCTGACATACAGCTGGTGGCCTTCGAGGTCGAACGGCGCGGCCAGCACGGCCAGGATCTTGCGCGCCACGCTGGCCATTTCCGAGGCGTCGTCGGCCGGTTCGACGATGACGACGAATTCATCGCCGCCGATGCGGCAGATGATGTCGGTGCCGCGCAAGATGGCCACCAGGCGGTCGGATACGAGCTTGAGCAGCTGGTCGCCGCAGTGGTGGCCCAGCGTATCGTTGACGACCTTGAAGTTATCCAGATCCAGCAGCAGCAGGCCCACGCTGCTGTCCTGGCGGTCGGCGCGCGCCAGCGCGTAGGCCAGGGCGTCGTTGAATTCATGGCGGTTCGGCAGTTGCGTGACCGGGTCGACGTGGGCCAGGTAGTGCAAATGGCTTTCCGCATGCTGGGCGGCCGTGCGCGTACGGCGCACCATCAGGTACGTCAGGCCGAACGCGCACAGGCAGACGAGCAGGGTGAAGGCGGCAAATTGCGCCAGGCTGGCGTACAGCGGCGCAAGGCTGGCGCGCAGGTACAGCGCGCCGCCGCCCGGCAAGGCCGTCAAGACGGCGGCGCTGCCGTCCAGGTAATCGAGGTGCATCCCGTTGCGCGGCACCGCCGGCACGGCATCGTTGCTGCTGCGCGCGTAGCGGGCAAATGGCGTGCCATAGGGACTGTAAAGTATTGCTTGCCGGACATGCGGCGCGGCGGCGAAGGGAGCTAGGAGTTGTTGCGCCGCAAGGCGATTGTCCTGGCGCATGGCTTGCGCGGCGGCGGGGGCCAGCATGTCGGCCTGGATTTGCAGGTTGCGCTGCAAGGATGCCTGGAGGGAAAACAATTGGAAGAGGATCAGCAGCAGGCTGGCCATGGCCAGCATGGCCGCCGCGGCCAGCAAGTTCAGCCGGGCAATCCGGTCGCCGCGCAATTGCGCCGACGGCAGCATCAATGGCGTCATCATGACGCTCCCTCCTGCCGGCCCCGCTTGCCGCCGCCCCGTGTGATCCCGCCTCGCCCTGCCATACTTTGCGTTCCAGTCTGATGAAAACCGAAGTGAGCCGGAACTCTCAACGTGTTGCCAAGTGTTGCTAAGGCCGACATATTGTCATTTTGCAGCGTGAAAGTACAGGGCGCGCAGCAATTTTGTGTGCATGCGGCGGGCCGCTGGCGGCAGGCAAGGCGACAAAGCAGGCGGAAAAGGCAGGGCGTGTTTTTCTAATAATAATGCTAACTGGATTTTAATCCTTTTTTTGCCCGCCGGTTTTTTTCGCTAAAAACATGCTGACGGTAAACAAAATAGCATCAAGAATAACTTCAATGCCTGCAGCCATTCCGGTACGGATTAACTTTTTGTCCGTATCGTCCATTGCAAGTCATTGATTTTAATAAATTTTAATGAAGAATGCGAGAACGCTATGGCCTTGCTCCGCGAGTTCGTCCATAATCCGCTGATGATGGACGTTCTGATGCTGTTTGTTTTGTCTCGCGCGGCCACGCAAGATGCCGCCAGCAAAACCGGACGTCGCCCTAATGATCAATAGTGAGGATATCTTGGAAAAAAAACCAAAAATTATTTTGTCGTCACAAGACCTGGAACGACTGGAAGCGTTGTTGTATGCCTTGGGTAATAACTTGTCGCCGGACAAGGCCGCCTTGCTCGACGAGCTGGGCCGCGCCGAGGTGCTCGAGCCGCAAGAGATTCCTCCGACCGTTGTGACGATGAATTCCACCGTGCGCTTCACGGTGGAAAACAAGGAGGAATTCTGCCTGACGCTCGTGTATCCGAAGGATGTGGAAGGCCAGGCCGACCGTATTTCCGTGCTGGCGCCCGTCGGCAGCGCGCTGCTGGGCCTGTCCGTCGGCGACAGCATCGCCTGGCCCATGCCGGGTGGCGTGGTGAAGGTCAAGATCGAGGAAATCGTCTATCAGCCTGAACGGGCTGGTGAATACCACCGCTAAGCGCAGCAAGCAGTGACGGCGGACGGCGCCTGCCGTTCGCCTGCCAGGCCGTGTTTCCAGTAGTCAACTATTGCGTTGCACGCGCACCACCAGCCATCCCGCCACCACCGTGAACGTGACGATGATGGCGACGATGATCCAGAAGCCCTGCGGGTGCTGGGCCAGCGGAATTCCCCCCACATTCATGCCCAGCATGCCGGCGATGATATTGATCGGCAAGGCCAGTACGGTGACGATGGTCAGCACGAACAGGCTGCGGCTGTTTTCCTCGTTGACGCTGGCGGCGATCTCTTCCTGCAGTAATTTGATACGTTCCTGCAAGGACGACATATCGCTGAGCACGACCGAAAACTCCTCCGTCGACTGGCGCAGCTCCAGGCTGTCGAGCTCCGACACCCACGATGGCGGGCGTTGCAGCAGGCGGAACAGGGCGGCCGGTTCCGGCGCCAGCAGGCGCTGCAGCCGCACCAGCACGCGCCGCATGCCGCCCAGGTCTGCGCGTTTCGGCACCAGGCGCCCGGCCAGCAAGTGGTCTTCGATATCGTCGACCCGCGCCACGGCGTCGCGCACGATGTTGACCAGCACGTCGGCCTGGTCGCGCAGCAGATGGATCAGCAATTCCACCGACGAGCGGATAGGCTCGTGGTTCTTGATGACGGCCTGGCGCAGGCGCTCGATCGACTGCAGCGGCGCGCGGCGCGCCGTGATGACGAGGTTTTGCGCCACGCTGGCCCACATGGTGGAAATGTCGGAAGCTTCGAACGAGAAATTGTGCACCACATCGTTGACCACGGCGATCAGGGTGTTTTCCGCCTGTTCGATGCGCGTCGAGCGGGAACCCTGGTGCAGGGTTTCATAGAATTCGTCGGCCAGCTGCGTGTGCGTCATCAGCCATTTTTCGCTGGCCGCATGCGACAGATTGAAATGCAGCCAGACGAATTCCTGCGCCGGCCGGGCCGCGCCATCGGCCAGCCAGGCCAGCGCCGCCGTGGAGTCGAGCGCCAGCGGCTGCGCCTCGCGCCCAAACAGGAAGCCCCAGACCAGGCCCGAGGTATCCGAGCCGTAGGTAAAACCGGCAGTTTCCATCGCCATCGTGAATCTTTCTCGCGCAGTGTGATTGATCGTCGCGCGATGTTAATACACGGATGTGTCGGGAAAATGACAAGGCCACCGCGAACGGTGGCCTTGGTGTTAATGCTGCTTAATCGCGGCGGGGATTATCCGGGCGGCGGTCGTCGCGGTTCGGAACCCCGTCGCCGTCGCGGTCGTGGCGGTTGCCATTGTCGCGGTCATAGCGGTTGGGGATGCCGTCGCGGTCGCGGTCACCGTTCGGGCCGCGTGGCGACCAGCGGCCTTGCTCCATCTGCCAGCGGCCATCGCGCTGGTTCCAGGCGGGCGGCGCATACACATAGCCGGGGCGTTCGGCGATCCACACGCCTGGCGTCCAGGCGTAGCGCTGGCCGCGCCATTCCCAGTGGCCGGGCGCCCAGGCGTAGCCGTGGCGCGCGCGCGGGATGGCTTCGCGGCGCGGTGGCGGCGGGGCGATGCGGATGTCGTCATAGCGCACGGGCTGCACTTGCGCGGCAACCCAGCCGCCGCGATCCAGGCGCCAGCGGTTGTTCTCCTGTATCCAGGCGGCGCGGCGGTACTGGTTGCCGCCCCGTTCGCGCAGCCATTCGCCATTGTTCCAGACATGGCGCTGGCCATCCCAGTTCCAGTAGCCGGGCGCCCAGACATAGCCGGCGCGCGGTGCTGGCGCGCTTTCAAACCGTGGCGGAGGCGGCGCGTCGCCGATGACAATGCTGACGCCGAGCTGATTCTGTGCCATGGCTTGCGCGGGCAGGAAGGCCGCGGTGCTGATGGCAAGCACGGCTGCTGCGTAGAGTGTGATGGGTTTCATGATGTGCTCCATTTCGGTGATTGCGTGAAATGGACTATAGGCGCTTGCTGGCGATTTATCGCCTTTGATTCAACTTATTACAATTGACACAATGCTGTGTGTCCGTGTATCCGTGGCGGATACAAATGGCGGCCTGGCGCGGCGGAATTCACATTGGCGCCAGGCGGCGTGGTGTCAGCATCGTTGGCTCACAGGGTGCTGGCGGTGGCGTTGCCCAGCAAGGCTTGCCGTTCTTCGATCAGCGAGATTTTCTTTTCCTGTTCCGTCAGGCGCCTGGCGCTGACGACGACGACGGGGATGGCGCTCGCTTGCGCCACATCAGTCGCTTTGGCAGCCGATGGCTGCATGACGCTGACGTAGCTGGCGCCGCAGGCGATGGCGACGGCGACGGTAAAGATGGCTTCCATGTTTTTTAATGTTTTCATGATGTTTCCTTTCGGGTGGCGGGTGGGTATGCATGCACTGTAGCCAGGCGCGGGCCGGCGCGCCATGCAGATGCGACCAGCCGTGGTTTTGGCGGGATGGCCTGCAAAAAAACGGCGCTGAAATGCCTGCGCGCGGCGCTGGCGGGCGACCGCATGAATTGAGGCCTAATTCGCCCTGTATCCGTGCATATGAATGCAATTGCCCTATGGCATTATCTGATGCTGCGCACTGCCGTGCCCATGCTGTGCGCGGCAAGTGAGGCCCGGCTATCCTGCTAGAATCGGCATGGCAGCCGTGTTGCGCGCACAATCATTCTCATCAGGAGTCACACATGTTCCAATTGTTTGGTTTTGGCGGCGCCCGCTGCCCGCGCTGCGAGCACAAGAACGGCGCTGCCGCCGGCTATTGCGCGCAATGCGGCTTGTCGCTGGGGGCACCCGACAGCGACGCGGTGCTGCATGCCAATCAATGGCATCTTGCTGATGGGCAACTTGCCCTGTTCTTTGGCGTGCGCGAACTGTCCTCGCTGTTCGGCAGCGCCGCGCGCCGCCTGCAGGTGCCCGCCGAGTCGCGCGCCTGGATCGTGCAATCGGACGCTTTCACCTTGATACCGGCCGGCGACTACGACAGCACCGCCTTCTTGGCGCGCCTGCCCGCGCTGCTGCCGGCGCGTCCGGCCGAAGTGCTGATCGCGCGCGCCGACGCCGTCAGCCTGGAATTCGACTTGCCGGCCCTGGCGAGCACGGAGTTGCTGAACGTCGCCGCGTCCCTGCGCGTCGACATCGCGCTGGGCCAGCCCGATGCGTTCGCGCGCCAGTTCATGCGCGCGCCGGGCGCCGTCACGCGCGCCCACCTGCACGCCTTGCTGTTGCCATCCGTGCGTCAGATTGCGCTGGAATTCATCGGCAGCCGCGCGCTGCGCGAGATGGACGCGAATGCGGACCTGCGCCCCGAATTGAACGAACGCCTGCAATCGGCCCTGACGCAGCGCCTGGCGCCCAGCGGCCTGGCCGTGGCGCGCGTGGAAACGCTCAGCCTGCGCCACGACAAGCGCGAGGGCGGCGGCGATGCTGCCATCGGCACCCTGTGGCTGGGCGGCTTGCCGGCGCAGGAACTGGAGCAGCACAGCCTGGAACGCATGAAGCAGCTCGACCAGCTGTACGACGAGGAAGAGTGGCAGCGCATCCGCCGCGAGGAACTGGCGGCGCGCCACGCGCACCGCCGCGCGGAATTGCGGCAGGATGCGACGGTGGAAAAGGCGGAACAGAACCACCAGGAAGCGGAGCGCCTGCAAGCGCTGCGCGGGCGCCAGATCGACCTGTATGGCCGCATCCTGGAAGCGAAATCGCGGCGCCAGGCGCTCGACCATGGCGCCGCGCTGGCGCTGGGCGAGCTGGAACAGGAACTGGCGCAAAAAGGCGCGCAGCGCGCCGACGAAGCGGCCAACTGGGAACACGTGCGGGCGCTGGCCGCCATCAAGATGCGCAGCGAGCTGGAACTGTCGCAGCTGCACGGGCGCGAACAGATCCAGCTGGCGCAGCAGCGCTTTACGCATCAGGTGCACCTGCAGTCGATCGCGCAGCAAGTGGAAAGCGCGCTGCTGATCGACGACGAGACGGGCCGCCGCACCCAGCTGGCGCGCCTGCGCCAGGCGGAGGCGGATGCGGCCCAGCGCGAGGCGCAGCTGGAGGCGGAGCAGCACCAGGCCGCCTGGCAGGGCCTGATGCTGGCGAATGCGGCGCGCAAGCGCGAGGCCGAGCGGGTGCAGGAGTGGGAAGACCAGATGCAGCTGGCGCGTCAGCGCGAATTGCTGCGCGCCGAGGCGCACAAGGATGAAGCGGCCCAGGTCCAGGCGGCGGAAATCGCGGAAAAAGTGGCGGCGCTGCGGCGCGGTGGCGCGCGCGAAGACGCCGTCGCGCAGCAGGAAAAGCTGCTGCGCACCATCGAGGCCGATGGCGTGCATGCGCGCCAGCTGCAGCAGCAAACGCAGCTGGCGCAGCTCGACGCGCTGGCCATCGAGGAACAGCGCCAGCAGCTGCGCCAGCTGGAGCAGGAAGCGCAATGGCAGCGCGACTTGCTGGCCATGGCGCAGCAGCGCGAAAGCGATTACGCGCGCTGGAAAGGTGAATACGAAGCCTTGCTGGCGCAGCAGGCGCATGCGGCCGAACTGGCGCGCATCGACATCGACCGCATCGAGAAAATCGGCTCGCTGAGCGACACGGGCAAGGTGGCCATGGCCGCCGGGCAGAATGCAAGCGCGCTGGCGCAAGTGCTGAAAACGCAGCTGCAGGCGGGCATGAGCGCCGAGCAGATCCACGCGCTGGCGGCGCTGGCGGCGGCCGAGAACAGCGTCGCGCCGCTGGACGCCATGCGCATGGCGCAGGATAGCGTGGCGCAGGAGCGCAGCTACCTGGAAGGCCAGGCGGAACGCGAACGGCGCCAGCAGCTGGACTTGATCAACCTGCAAAATGCGGCGCACGCGCATGGCCTGTCGGCCCAGGCGCAGCTGGGCGTGGCCGTGGCGCAGGCGCTGCAGCCGGGTGCCGCTGCCGCAGCGGCGCCGGCCCGCTGCAAGAACGGCCATGCGCAGCGCGCGGGCCATCCTGAAGATAAATTCTGCGCCGCCTGCGGCGTCGCCCTGCAGCCTTGATGGAAGCGTTTCACTCCAGATGATGCAAAAAGCACGAGACAAGCTGCGGGAACTGCGCGCCCTCCACGACGACGGGCTGCTCAGCGAGCAGGAATTTGAACGCCGCAAGAACGCCATCCTCGACGCCGAGTACGCGCCGCCAGGCGCCGCGCCTGTGGCCGCGCCGCTACCCGTGCGCCAGGGTACGGAACTGGGCTTCATGAAGGGCCAGGAAATCGGCCCGCAAAACCGCCGCTACCGGCTTGAACGGCTGATCGGCACGGGCGGCATGGGGCAGGTATGGCAAGCCACCGACCTGGCCACGCACGCGGAGCTGGGCAGCAGTGAAATGGTGGCGCTGAAGATTTTGCCGCCGCAGCTGACGCAAAGCGCCACGCACGCCAAGCTGCTGATCGAGGAAGCGACGCAGGCGCGCAAACTCGCACATGAAAACATCGTGCGCGTCTACGAGTGGGCGCAGGATCCGGCCACGGCCAGCTATTTCATCATCATGGAATGCCTCGATGGCGAAGACCTCGAGCACTATCTGGCGCGTACGGGCGCGCTGCCCCTGTCCACGGTGCAGGAACTGCTGCAGCCGGTGGCCGAAGCGCTGTCGTATGCGTGGGAAAAGCACAAGCTGGTGCACCGCGACCTCAAGCCGGGCAATGTCTTCCTGACGGCGAAGGGCGACGTCAAATTGCTCGACTACGGCATCGCCTCGCGGGTGCGCAATGCGGACAGCAGCCTGGCGCTGGAGATGCCGAACGCGGGCACGCACGGCTACCGGGCGCCCGAGGCCGGCGCCAACCAGCGCCAGCCCAGCCCGCGCCTGGACGTGTATGCCGTGGCCGTGATGATCTATCAGATGCTCGAAGGGCGCATGCCGTTCGACGACACGCGCAGCGCCAGCCATTTGCCGTCCGCGCCGCAAGCGCTCAACGCGCAACAGTGGCAAGTCTTGCAGAACGGTTTTTCGCTGACGCCGGAACTGCGGCCCCAATCCGTGCAAGCCTTGCTGGAAAGTCTGGAGCGCGCCGCCGGGCCGTCGCCCGAAGAACTGGCGGAACAGGCGCGCCAGCAGCAGGCGCGCGCGGCGCAGCAACAACGGCAGGCGGCGCTGGCCGCCGAACAGGCCCGCGAGGCGGCGGTCAAGGAGGCACGGGCGCGCCAGGAAGAGCTGGACCAGCGTCGCAAGGCGGAAATCCAGGCGGCCGCGCTGGAAAAGCAGCGCCAGGACAAACTGCGTCGCGAGCAGGAGGCGCAGCGCCATTTCGAAGCGGAAGAGGCGCGCAAGCTGCGCAAGGAAGCGCTTCGCGGCCAGCTGCGCGCGCGCCGCGAAGCCGATGCCGCCACGGCCTTGCAGGAACACCAGGAATTGCAGCGCAAGGCCATCGTCGCCAAGGCGGAAGCGGCCTACCGCGCGGAGCAGGAACGCGCGCGCCGCGAAGAGGCCAGCCGCGCCGCGACCGCATCCGTCCCTGCGCCGGCATCCGCGCCAGCGCCGGAAACGCAACACGCGGAACCGGTGGCCAATGCGGAAGGCATCTTGCGCGATGACTTTCTCGATGGCGCGGGACAGGGCCCGGAACTGGTGCTCATTCCCAGCGGCCGCTTCCAGATGGGCGCGCACGAGACGGAACACAAGGCCGCCATCCAGGCCGGCTCGCAGCAGTCCTGGCTCGAACGCGAAATGCCGCAGCACTGGGTCGGCATCGAGCGCCCGTTCGCGCTGGCGCGCCACCCTGTCAGCGTGGGCGAATGGCGCGCCTTCGTCAAGGCGACCGGCTGGGCGGGCGGATCGGAAACGGACTGGGACAATCCCGGTTTCGTGCAAACCGACCTGCACCCGGTGGTCGGCGTGAGCTGGAATGACGCGCAGCTGTACCTGGCGTGGATGAGCGAACGCACGGGCCGGCGGTACCGCCTGCCCAGCGAAGCGGAATGGGAATACGCATGCCGCGCCGGCACGCGCACGGCCTTCAACGTGGGCGACACGATCAGCACCGAGCAAGCCAACTACGACGGCCTGTATGTGTACAACGGCGGCCCGCGCGGCGTGTACCGGGGCGGCACCACGCCGCTGGGTACGTTTGCGCCGAATTCCTGGGGCCTGTTCGACATGCATGGCAATGTGTGGGAATGGGTGCAGGACGTGGTGCACGACAATTACGACGGCGCGCCCGTCGACGGCAGCGCGTGGGAAGAGGGCGCCGACAGCAGCCGGCGCATCCTGCGCGGCGGCTCCTGGCTGTACCACCCGCGCTATTTGCGCTCGGCCCTGCGCAACGGCTTTTCCACCGTGCTGTCGAACGACATCGTCGGCTTCAGGGTGGCACGCACGCTCGACTAATTGATTGTCAAATGTATCATCTTGACGGATACTTCATGCACCTTAACCGTGCCGGAGTGTCCGTGTTCAAACGCCGCCTGCTGTACCTCGTGTTCGCCTGCCTGCCCGTCGCCGCCCTGGCCGGCGATCTGCCTTCCTACCCCTTCATCCATGCGACGGGCACGGCCTACAGCTTCGTCACGCCGGACCTGGGCGAGATCGATTTCGACGTCAGTGTTTTCGACGCGGCGCCGGACGTGGCCACCGCGCAGGTAGCGGCGCGCATCACGGAAATCAAGGCGCTGCTGGTGGAGCAGGGCTTGCCCGAGGCGGCGGACGGCATCGAGGTGCGCGACGTGCGCAAGGAAATCCGCAAGGGCGCCGAGCAGGACCCGGCCAATCCGCAGTACCTGATCAAGGCCAGCGTGCATATCAACGTGGCGGATTTGTCGAAATGGCCCGCCGTCATGCGTCCGCTGCTGGCCATGCCCAACCTCGATGCGTTTGCCGTCACCTTTGGCGCCACGCAGCGCATCCGCCTGGAAGAAGAGCTGATGGGCGAAGCCGTCAAGGATGCGCAGCGCAAGGCCGATTCCATGGCGCGCGGCTTCGGCAAGCGCGTGGGCGCCGTGGCCGGCATCTCGTCGGACCAGCTGAAAAACCTGGGCAATGCGGTGGGCCTGGTGCCGTCCGACCGCTACAACCGCGCCAACAGCCGCCAGCGCCAGAATCCCGACGACATGCTGATGGTCACCAGCCTCAAGATGGCGCAGACGGTCGACGCCGTGTTCCGTATCAAATGACCAGGTAGCAGGAGAGCCGGCTGCGCAAAGCGGGCAAACGGTGTAAATTGTGGCTTTCCAAACGCACCCAGGAACGCCATGACCATCAAAGCCATCCGCGACCAGTCGCAAGCCATGCGCCACATCGTGCACGTACGCGATCACATCATTTCCGCCGACGCCTCGGTGGCCGAAGGGGGCGGCGACGCCGGCCCGTCGCCGCACGACCTGTACGACGCGGCCCTGTCGGCCTGCAAGGCGCTCACCGTCGTCTGGTACGCCAAGCACAAGGGCATTCCCCTGGAGCACGTGGAAGTGTCGACCGAGCGCGACGCCAGCGAAGAGCGCAAGGGCGTGTACCGCCTGGCCACCACCCTGCACCTGACGGGCGAGCTGACGGAGGCGCAGCGCCAGGAATTGCTGTCGGCCGCCGGAAAATGCCCGATCCACAAGCTGATGACGGCCGTCACCACGGAAATCACGACGGTGCTGGCATGAGCGCGGCCATCCTGAAAAGCCACGAAAAGGACCTGGGCGGCGGCTTCGTCGTGCGGCGTTTGCTGCCTTCCGCCGTCAAACAGGCCGTCGGCCCTTTCATTTTCTTTGACCATTTCGGCCCCATCGACGTGGCGCCCGACGCCAACCACGACGTGCGCCCGCATCCGCATATCGGCCTGGCCACCGTCACCTATCTGTTCGAGGGCGCGATCGACCACCGCGACAGCATCGGCTCATACCAGCGCATCGAACCGGGCGCCATCAACTGGATGACGGCCGGGCGCGGCATCGTGCATTCGGAACGCACGCCGCAGGACCTGGCGGGCCAGCCGCACCGCACGCACGGCTTGCAGCTGTGGGCCGCGCTGCCGAAGGCGCACGAAGAGGATGAACCGAGTTTCACGCATACGCCGCAGGCCGACATTCCCGTCGTGCCGCTCGATGGCGCCGTCGTGAAGGTGTTGATCGGCACGGCCTTTGGCCAGACCTCGCCCGTGCGCACCTACATGCAGACGGTGTACCTGGACGTGGCGCTGCAGGCGGGGCGCGAGTTGCGCCTGGAAGGCTTGCCGGCGGAAGCGGCGATTTATCCGATCAGCGGGGATGTGCTGGTCGATGGCGTGGCGCTGGTGCCGCACACCATGGCCTTGCTGGAAGCTGGTGCCGCGCCCGTGGTGACGACAGGCGGTGGCCCGGTGCAGTTCGTGGTGATCGGCGGCGAGCCGCTGGACGGCCACCGCTTCCTGTTCTGGAATTTCGTCTCGTCGAGCAAGGAGCGATTGTCGCAGGCGGCCGACGACTGGACCGCCCAGCGCATGGGGAGTGTGCCGGGCGAGACGGAATTCATCCCGCTGCCGAAGGCGCCATTGCGTCCTCCGGCATAAGCGTTTCGTTTAGAAACGCGCGCGCAAGGTCAGTTGCGCCTTGCGCGGCTCGCCATAGAAATTGCCCCACGCCGGCGCGCTCACCGTCTGGTAGTAGCGCTTGTCGAGCAAGTTCGTCACGGACAGCGACGCCGTCCAGTTGCGGTCGATCTGGTAGGCGGCGCGCGCGCTCCACAAGGCATACGCGCCTTGCGCCACCTTCACCTCGCGCGTCGTGCGCGAGCTCTCCGTCTGGAAGTTCACGCCGCCGCCCACGCTCCACTTCTGCAAGGCGCCGGGCAGGCGGTAGTCGCTCCACGCGCGCAGCATGTGGCGCGGCGAGTAGGTACTGGCGAACATCACGCCTGCGTCCGACGTCTGTTCCAGGTATTTGAAGTTGTTCAGGGTGTAGCCGGCGAACAGCTGCCAGCCCGGCGTCACTTCGCCGCTGATTTCCGCATCGACGCCTTCGCTGCGCACCTTGCCGGTCGAGAAATAGCACTCCGTGCCGCTGGTGCAGATATTGACCAGATCCGCCTCGGCGCGGTTGCGCTGTTCGATGCGGAACAGCGCCAGCGAGGTATTGACCTTGCCATCGAACAGTTCACCTTTCACGCCCACCTCCAGGTTGCGCCCTTTCAGCGGCTCAAGCAGGGCGCCTTCGGCCGTGCGCTGGTTTTGCGGCTGGAAGATGTAGGAGACGCTGGCGTAGCCGGACCAGCGCTTGTCGAACGCGTAAATGACGCCGCCATACGGCGTGACGACGCCGTTTTCGCGGGACGGATCGAGATATACCTCGCCCGTGTCGCGGTACACGCTGGTCGATTTGAAATTCGATACGCGCGCGCCCGCCACCACGGTGAGCGGGTCGCTGACGCTGAATCGGGCCACGCCATAGGCACCCGTCTGCGTCATGGTCGTCAGACTGTGGCCACCGCCATATTGTTCCTTGCGTATCCAGGCATCGCTCGGTTCCGCCACGCCGTGATTCGGTTGCAGCGCGCTATTGGGCAGCAGCATCTTGGCCAGGCTGTAATCGCTGTCGCTTTCCAGCCGGTTCGTGCTGACACCGGCGCTGAAGCCGTGGCGGCGGCCGAAGGCGTTGAATTTGCCATCGAGCGACAGGTCGAGTCCCTTGTTGGTGGTGCCGTAGTCGAACACGCCCGTGTACATCATCATGCCGGCCATGGTGGCGGGATTGAGCGCGCCCAGGTTGAACATGTATTTCACGTCATGCTGTTCGCGCGTGTAGTTGGCGCTGGCTTTGAGCGACCAGTCGGCATCGAAGCGGTGTTCGAATTCGGCGAAGGCGGCCGTCTGGCGGCTGTCCCAGCGGTTCCAGTCCGCGCCCAGGTAGGTCGACCGGGGCAGTTTCGGGTCGCTGCCATCGAGGTAGCGGGGCATGCCGGAGAAAAACGGCGTCGACTTCAGTTTCTCGTAGCTGGCGCCCGTTGTCAGCTTGCTGCCCGGCGCCAGGTCGAATTCCAGCACGCCGTACAGCACGTCGGTGCGGCTGTCGGCCACGTCATAAAAATAATCGCGCTGGTCGTGCGCGGCTACGACGCGGCCGCGGATGCTGCCCGACTCGTTCAAGGGACCGGTGACGTCAACTTCGCCGCGCACGTCGTTCCAGCGGCCCGCGCTGAGCGCCAGCTGCACCTGCTTTTCCGCCAGCGGGCGCTTGCGCACCATGTTGATGGCGGCGCCCGGCGAACCGGTGCCCTGCAACAGGCCTGTGGCGCCGCGCACGATTTCGACGCGATCGAGCATGGCCGTATTGCTGGTAAAGCTGTTCGCCTGCGGGTAGAACATGGCCCGGTTGACGCCATCGAACTGGTACGTGTCGACCATGAAGCCGCGCGAATACACATAGCGCCCGCCCATGGGGCTGTCGTACATGGTGATGCCGGTGGTGTTGGCCAGCACGGCGTCGATGGTGTTGAGGTTCTGGTCGTCCATCTTCTGGCGCGTGACGACGCTGACGGATAACGGAATTTCGCGCAGGGTTTGCACGCCCTTGCCGACGGTGACGGCGCGCGCCGCATACGAGTTGCTATGCTCACTGACGGGGTCGCGCTCCATGCTGGCGCTGACGGTCACGGGCGCCATGGTCTTTTCCGTGCCGGCCGCCGCTGCGGACGCTGGCGCCGCCTGGCGCAGCACATAGGCGCCGTTCGGCAGTTGCACGGCTTCCAGGCCGCTGCCGGCCAGCACCTGGGCAAAACCCTGGCCGACATTGAAGCTGCCGCGCACGCCCGGCGAGCGCAGGCCGCGCGTCTGCGCGGGATCGGTCGACAGGCTGACGCCGGCGGCGACGGCAAAGTCGTTCAGGGCCGTGGCCAGCGGACCGGCCGCAATGGCGTAGGCTTGCGGTGCCGCCGCGGCAGCCTGGCCTTGGGCCAGGGCCGGGGCGGCGACAAAGGCTGCGGGGGCGGCGCACGCCATGGCGAGGACGGCCAGGCGGATGGCGCGCGCGGCGGGATGGAGGACGGGGGTGGTCAGCTGCATGCTCGGTCTTTCTGTTCAGGGTATGGTCAATGGAGGATGAATCGGCTACTTATCTATGAAGCCGAAGCAGCGCAGCGAAACACCAACCCCTGGTGCAAAAAAACTGAAAATAATTATGTGGCGCGGGCCGCCACCGTGGCCCAGTAGCGCGTGAAGTACGTCACTTGCAAGCCGTGCGAGGCGCACAGGCTTTCCAGCACGGCGTCGATATCGTCGAGGCGGTAGGTGCCCGTGACGGGGCGCCGTGCCACGCCAGCATCGCAGACGAGACGCCCGCGCCGGTAGCGCGCCAGTTCCCGCACCAGCCGTTGCAGGGGCCAGTCGGCGGCTACCAGCATGCCGCGCAGCCAGCTGTCCTGGTGTGCGGGCATGGCTACTACGTCATCCGCGCCGGTTGCGCTGAAACGCAGCTGCTGTCCCGCTTCCAGGCGGTGCAAGGCGTCCGTGCGCGCCGCGCAGCGCACTTCCACGGCGTGTTCGTAGACGCTGACCGTGCTGCCATCGTCGTCACAGCGCACGCCGAAGCGCGTGCCGAGCGCGCGGATCACGCCGTGCGGCGTGTCGACGAGGAAGGGGCGCGGGTCGGGCGCCGTCGTGATCATGATTTCGCCGTGATGCAGGCGGATGCGGCGGTGCGTGGCGCTGTAAGCGACATCCAGGGCGCTATCCGTATTCACTTCCAGGCGCCCGCCATCGGCCAGGGTGACGTGGCGGCGCTGGCCCGGCGCCGTGCGCAAGGATGCCGTCAGTGCTTGCCATGGGCCCGATTGCAGGCCCGCCTGGCCCAGCGCGATGCCGCCGCCGGCCGCCACCAGCAGGGCGAGTATTTTGGCGGCCGCGCGCCGGCGCTGCTGCGCCGCCTGCAGCGCGGGAATCGCCAGCGCTGCCGGTATCGCGCCCAGCTGGCCGTCCATGCGCTGCAGCAGTTCCCAGGCCCGTTCATGCTCGGCGCTGGCGTCGCGCCATGCCTGCAGGGCAGCCGGGTCGGCGCTGCCGCACTGGCGTTCCACGTGCCAGTGGGCGGCGGCGGCCAGCACCTTGCGCGCGATGGGAATGGAAGGGGATGGGCCGAACATCAGGCGGCCGCCAGCATCAGGCATTCCGTGTAGGCGCGCACCAGGTGCTTTTTCACGGTGGGCAGGGAGACGCCGAGGCGCCGGCTGATGTCGACATAACTGAGCTCCTCGATCTGCGCCAGCAGGAAGATGGCCCGCGTGCGTGCGCCCAGGCCGTCGAGCAGGCGGTCGATGGCGAGCAGGGTTTCGATGATGATGGCATGCGTTTCGGCGCAGATCGATACAGGCTCGGCTTGCTGCGCCAGCGCTTCCAGGTAAGCTTGCTCCAGCGCCTGGCGCCGGTAGCGGTCGATCAGCAAGCCGCGCGCAATCGTCGCCAGGTAGCCGCGCGGCTCGCGCAGCGGCGCCAGCGGTGTCAAATCGCGCTTGCCCAGCAGGCGTAAAAACGTGTCCTGTGCCAGGTCGGCCGCCTCGGCGCGGTTGCCCAGCTTGCCGCGCAGCCAGCCATACAGCCAGCCGTGGTGTTCGCTGTACAGTGTTTTCAGGTGGACGGCATGGACGGGACTGACGGTGCTCACTGCGTTCTCCAGGCAAGGGAAGGGCTGGGCTGACGGAACGCGGGGTGCCGGCTGGCTGGGCTGTTTGAGAATGATACTCATTATCACATTGCCATGCGGCCGGCGTCAATTGGCGTCGCCGCCCAGGCGCCAGCGCAGCTGCCATTGTTGCAGATTTGCCCAAGCTTGCTGCAGGGCAGCGGCGGACCAGTGCAGCAGGCTATCGAACGCCAGGACGGTGCGCTGCCAGTGGATGCCGTCGAAAAATACGTGGTCGGCCACGATGGTGGCGGCCAGCCAGGCGGCGATGATGACGATGATGTCGTGGCGGCCGCTCTTCCACCAGCGCAGCGAGTGGCGGCGGAAGATCCACGGCACGCCCAGCGGATTGGGCCAGTCGGCCAGCAAATGCATGATGCCGCCGGCGGCAAAGCCGAACAGAGGCGGCGCCCACAAGTGGTGCGGCAATTGCAGGTAGGTGTAGACGAGCAGGGCGATCCAGGCCAGGCCCCAGTGCGTCCACGTGCGGTGCGTGATCCACAGCCGGTGCGTGCGCGCCCACCAGGCCACTTCCAGCCAGTCCGGCGCCGTGCCGCCCAGCGCGCCCATGACAAAGGCGAGCATGCTCAGCACTTGGTAGGGGCCACCGGCGCCAGCGTGCGCGACCAGGGCCGCGGCGATCACGCCGGCAGCCCAACCGGTCGCATGATGCGCTTTGTTGGAAGCCATAGAAAATGTAAAACGCCATGCGTGGCGTTGTGTGAAATGCAGGGGATATTAACTGGATGAATATACAGTATGCAAGGGCGTGGAGGGGTGCTATTTGCAGAATATCTGCCGATAATTTGTTAAATTGTGTGTCGGGAGAGCTTGGCCAGCGGGCTCGGCAACGCATGCCGTCCGGTTAATTGTGTTGTGCGGCTGATAATGTAATCGGCGCAGGGCGCGCTATGCTGAAAGCAGTCCTGTGTTTTAAAGAGGTGTTGCCATGAAAATCCCGCGCGAATTGCAGATTCCCGCCCTCGTGTTTTCACTGGAAGCGGTATTTATTTTTGGGCTGTCGATGATTTTTCTCGTACTGGTGCCGCGCTAGCGTCCGAAAAAAGGCCATAGCTGCGTTGCACTGCCTTGCCGTACATTCGTACTGTCTTCGGCAGCGCGCCTTGCTCTGACCATTTTTCAGACGCTAGCGGTCAGGTGGCGGGAGGCGTTGTATCAGGCAGTTTGCATGGCGCTATCGCACAGCGCCGCGCCTTCGGTGCGGATGATCCAGCATTCGGGATACGGTTCGCTGGCGAAGCGGTTATGGCGCGCAAAGCCGCTGAGCTTGTCGAGCGCGGTGGCGGGGGCCAGTGCCGTTTCCTTGCCGCTGGCCGTATCGAGGTGCCAGAAGCCGCCGTTGCGGTGGAAGAGCACGGGCAAGCAGCTGGCCTGCGGCGTGGCAAGGTGGCTTGCCGGTGTGGGCTGGGTGTCGGGCAGCAACAGGTAAAAACACTCGGCGCGGGCGCCGTGGTCGATGCGGTGCAAGATCACGCCATGCGCGAGCAGGGCCGTGACGCTGAGCACGACGATGCCCTTGATGCTGGCAGACAATTCAATGCGCATGCCCAGGCGCAGGGCGACGGGCTTGTGTTTGCCGGGCCACACGCCGTCGAGCAGCAGGCCGTAGCGCGACACGTCCTCGATTTCAAAGCCTTGCTGGCCGCGCCGGATGATGGCGTGGCGGCCCGACAGGCGGCGCGTCAAGCCATTGTTGTCCTGGCCGTCGGGACTGAAATGGCTGAGCAGTACATCGGCTTCCGGGTCGACCAGCTCAAAACGCC
Organism: Janthinobacterium sp. NKUCC06_STL; assembly: GCF_019345455.1. Lineage (NCBI taxonomy): Bacteria > Pseudomonadati > Pseudomonadota > Betaproteobacteria > Burkholderiales > Oxalobacteraceae > Janthinobacterium > Janthinobacterium sp. NKUCC06_STL. The sequence continues at coordinate 38,226 of NZ_JAHKQY010000001.1, read as the reverse complement.
CCAGCATGCATTCTTCCAGCGCGAACAGGCGGATCTGCCGCTGTTCGCCCGCTTCCGGCGCCGCATTGACGAGGCAGGCGGCCTGGCTCGGGTGCGGATGGCAGTGGCTGGCGGCGGGCAGGTCGACTTCGATCAACTCCTCGTCCCAGGCAATCGTGGTAAAACCCATGTCGATCTTGCCTTGCGGCGCCGATAAATCCACGTGGGCGATGCCGGCATTGCGCGCCGTGACGTCGAGGTTGCAGCCGTCGCCGCCCGTCACGCGGGCAATCGACGCGTCGTCGGCCATCACGCGCACGTTCTTGTGGGTGCTGAGGAAGATCTGGTGGATTTCCGTCAGGGTGGCGTCGCGTCGCGGCACGAGGATGACAAACGTGCACACCCATTTCTGCGCCACGGCGCCATCGATGTGGCTGTGTACTTCCACTTCGATCTGGTATTGCCCGTGTTCCTTGTTGCGCGAGGAAAACTCGACAAACACGGGACGCCAGTCGCCGCGCGTGGTGCGCACGAAATCATGCTGCACGTGGCCGCGCGGGATCAGGTCCGAGCGCAGGCGCAAGGTCAGCTGCGGCGCGCAGGCGGCGCTCATGCCGCGCAATTCCATTTTCAGGGTTTGCCGTCCGCCCGCCGCACGGGGATCGAAGCCGCTGATGTGCAGGTGGGCTTGCACGGGCTGGTAAGCTGATGGCACCGTTGGCGGCGCAACGGGCGCTGGCGTGAACGCTGGGGTGGCGGCGGAGGCCGGCATGGAGCGGGTTGCCGTTTGAATGGCAGCATCGCGAATAACAGCATCACGAATATCAGAGTCATGCGCAGGGACGTGCGAAAGCGCCGTTGCCGATGGCTCGGAACGGGCGCTGCGCTGTGCGGTCAACAGGTCGTAGCTGCTGGGGGCAGTCGTCGCTTGCGGGTGGTTGCCCGCGCAGACTGTTTCCCCAGGCAAGACCCAGAACGTACAGTGCGGGTGCTCCGGGTTGCTGCATTTTTTCATGACATTCTGACTCGAATCGAGCGGGGACATTCTGCCCTCTGTTATACATGAGAGCTTACGCGCTTTTGCGCCCGCTTGGCAACATTCGTGGCGCGGGAATGCGCTCTTTTTGCCCAAATTCATGTCCTTGGTCACACCTTGCCATGTATGCCATGGAAACTATTGCTCAAAAACACATTTTATGTCTTTCTGGATATGTTATTTTGCCATGATACTCATTCGTGCCGTTTGCTGACGATGACTTCCAGATACTCGCCTGGTACCACCAGCGAATGGGCGCCAGCCGTATTCAGGCGCTCCAGCATGGCGAGCAGTTCCTGTTCCAGCGCCCCGGCGCCAGGCGCGTCCAGCGCGGCAAAGGCTTTGTGGACGGGGCCGTAAAAATCGCGGAACACTTGCAGCCAGTGTTGGGCGGAAGCGTAGCGGAAATTGAAGACCTTGCCTTGGCCGTGCACCTGCTCGGCCCCACGGCCGAACAGGTCGCGCACATAGGCTTCTTCGCCCCAGCGGGCCGGCGACACCACGCCTGCCGGGGGCGGCACATATTTCCCTATGGTCTTGAAGAGTTGCCCGACAAAGCCGTCCGGTGTCCAGTTGGCCATGCCGATGCGCCCGCCGGGCCGCAGCACGCGCAGCATTTCGCTGGCCGCGCGCCGGTGGTCGGGTGCGAACATGACGCCAAAGGTCGACAGGGCCGCGTCGAAACTGGCGTCGGCGAAGGGCAGGGCTTCGGCGTCGGCCACGCGGAAGGTCACGGCCAGCCCTTCCGCCTCGGCGCGCGCGCGGCCCTTGTCGAGCAGCGCCGGCACGTAATCGGTGGAGACGACACGGGCAAAGCGGCGCGCCGCCGCCAGGGTGGCGTTGCCATTGCCGGCGGCGATGTCGATGACGTCTTCCCCGGCGCGGATGTCGGCGGCCTCGGCCAGCGATTCCCCGACCGGCTGCAGGGTCACGCCGATGACGGCGAAGTCGCCGCTGGCCCAGCCTGCCTGCTGGCGCTGCTTGATGGCGGCGTAGTCGGGCGCGCCGCCCTGCGGTGATGGGATGGTATTGCTCATGGCGTGCTCCTGACGTTGGAGAGGTCTATCCTTCAGACCGCGCGCCATGGGCATGGTTCAATTTAACCAGGCCGCCGTGAGCGTGGCGGCGTTTTGCATTATGCTGGCGCAACCGTTGCCCCCAACACCGCTTGATGCCGAAAGATGACCATGCCCGTCCAACGTCCGCTCCAGCTTGCCATAGCCTATGGCGCCACCTTGTGCGTGTTCCTGGCCATCGACGCCCTGTGGCTGGCGGTGCTGATGAAGCCCGTGTACGCCGCGGCGCTGGGGCCGCTGCTGGCGGAGTCCCCCCGCTGGGCGCCGGCCGTGCTGTTTTACCTGCTGTACGTGGCGGGGCTGCTGGTCTTTGCCATTTTGCCTGGCTTGCGTGCGCGCCGCGGGCGCACGGCGGCGGCGCTGGGCGCGCTGCTCGGACTGCTTGCCTACGGCACCTATGATTTGAGCAACTATGCGACCTTGCGCGACTGGCCGCTGGCCTTGACGGCGATCGACATGGTCTGGGGCAGCGTCTTGTCGGCCGTGTCGGCAACGGCCGGCTACCTGGCCGCTAGCCGCCTGGGACGGTGAACGCCGCCTCGAAGCGCAGCGCCACCATGGTAATGTTGTCGCTATGCAAACCTGTTGGCGGATCGGAGAGGAAATCGTCGAACAGGGCGCTGACGGCCTGTGCCGCAGTCTTGCCGGCACACAAGGCGGGCCAGCGGGCCGTCAGGGCCAGCGGCTCCTCGCACGCCCAAAAGCCGTCGCTGGCCAGCAGATAGTGGGCGCCGGGGCGCACGCGCAGCACGCGGCGGTCGCCCAGGTGCGCGAGGAAAGGCGGCAGGGTGGCCGCGTCGAGGCCGATCAAGGGCTTGTCGAGTTGCAAGCTGTCGCTGATGGCGTTGCCCAAAATAAATGCCTGCGAGATCTGCGGATGGTGCTCGCCATGCACGGCGGCACGCCAGCGCGACTCGTCGAGCGCCCCGCGCATGGCGTACACGGTGGCCGGCACGTGGTCGACGGTGAGGATACTGGCAACCCCGTCGGCAATTTCATACAGGCGCGAATCGCCCACGTGATACAGCAGCGGCGCCTCGCCGGGCGGCACTTCGAGCAAGGTCAGGGTGGTGCCGGGCGGACGCGCCTGGGCTGGCGCGGTCCTGGCGAAGGTGTCCTGCAAGCGCGTGTGCAATCCGTCGAGCCTGGCTGCCAGGCTGGCCGTGTCGAGACAGGCGGGCATGGCCAGCAAGCCTTGCACGGCCGCTTCCGCCGCTTCGCGCCCAAGGCCGTGGCCACCCATGCCGTCGAGCACGGCGGCGCGCACATGGCCGCGCGGCCAGCCCGGCACCTGGCAGTGGAATGGCGCCTGCCGCGACAGGCAGACGGCGTGGCCGCTGGCATCGATCAGCAGGAAGTTGTCCTGGTTTTCGCGGCGCGGCAGGGGACCGGCGCCCACGCTGCTGCCGGCGGCGGCGTCGAGCCAGGGGCCGAAGTCGAGCTCGTCTTTAATTAAATGCATCGGTTGGTGCGGTCCAGGCGGCCAGCAATGTTGATCATAGGACACAGCTTAGCCGATATTGTGCGGGGGTGATACCTTGCATATTCATAAAAAAAACCTGCGGCAGCAGGCTGGCGCAGGTTTTGCATGGTGCGGGTGCAGGGCGGTGCTTAACGGCGATGGCCCCAGCCGTGACCGTGGCCACGGTCGTAGTAGTCGCGGCGGCCATGGTCGCGGTAATAGCCGCGGCCCGGTTGCACGTAGACGACGGCCGGCGGGCCGTAGTAGCGCGGTGGCGGCGCGTAATACACTGGCTGCGGGGCAGGGGAGTAGTACACGGGCTGCGGCGCCGGCGCGTAATAGGTTTCGCGGTAGCCGCCGCGATAGCCGCCACGGTCGTAATAGCGGTCATTCGTGCTGATGCTGTTGCCGACGGCTGCGCCCAGCACGCCACCGACGATCGCGCCATTGCGCCCGCCGGTGCTGTTGCCAATGGCCGCTCCGACAACGGCGCCTGCAACGGTATTGAAGTCGCGGTCACCGGCGACTGCGGCCGAAGACACAGCCACTGCCGCTACCATTACCGCACCCAGGAGTTTCTTGTTCAACATGGCATTTCCTTCCATTCCGGCGAGATCACAATGATCTGCATGAAGTGGACTATATCTGCTGCCGCACGCTTGTTCCACGTCTAATACAACTTATTACAATCGCGCCCCGGCCGTAACAACTCAGCGCTGGCGCGCCTGCCATTCGGGGCGCAGCAGGCTGTACATTTTGACATCGCGCATCACGCCATTGATAAAGAAGGCCTGGCGCAGCAAGCCTTCCTGGGTAAAGCCGTTCTTTTGCGCGATGCGCTCGGAACCGATGTTCAGCGGGTCCATCAGCAGCTCCAGGCGGTGATACGGATAGGCGTTGAACAGGTAGTCGACCACCAGGCGCGTCGCTTCGCTGATGTAGCCGCGCCCGTCCCGCTGCCGGTCGAACAGGCGGTAGCCGATCTCGCGCGAGGCTGGCGTGCGGCTCTTGAAGTGCGTGATCGTGCCGATGATGTGCTGTGATTGGTCTTCGATGAGGAACAGTTCGCTGTCCTCCGTCACAAATCCCGTTTGCAGGAAGTCGCGCCGCATGGCCTCGGGCGACTTGAACTGCATCGAGAAAAACTCGCCGCGCGACGGCAGGTCGTTGACGAGGGCGATATAGGTATTCAGGTCGGCGGCCTGCAAATGCCGGACGGTACAGAGTGTTCCCTTGAGCATGGCGGTTTCCGGTAGCGATCACGATCTCGATGGTAATCGACTCCGGGGGGACAGGCAATCGATCCCGTAAAAGTTGCTGCAATGACAGAATAAATACGCTATCGTAGAAAAAGTCGCGCCTTGCCCCTGGCCACGGCGTACCCGCTTCGACCTCGTTGACTGGATTTGAACACATGCACAGCATCCTGACTGGCGCGCCACTGCGCCGTTCCGTTTTATCCATCGCCCTTGGCTGCATCGTCAGCGCCGGGGCCATTGCCGCAGCGCCAGGCAATACGCCGCAAGCGCTGGCGCAGGTGCGCGACACGGCGCTGCAAAGCGACTGGGCCTACGCCCGCCTGGCCGACATGACGGATCTGATCGGCCCGCGCCTGTCCGGTTCCGCCGGCGCCGCCGCCGCCGTGCAGCAGGTGGCCGAGACCATGCGCCAGCTGGGCGCCACCGTCACCTTGCAGCCCGTGAAAGTGCCGCACTGGGTGCGCGGCGTGGAAACGGCGGAAATCGTCGATTACGCGGGCCGTCCGCAGGGTGTCAGCCAGCGCGTGGTGCTCACGGCCCTCGGCGGCTCCGGTGCCACTGCCGCTGCCGGCCTGACGGCGCCCGTGATCATCGTCAAGAGCCTGGAAGAACTCAAGGCCCGCGCGGCGCAAGTGAAGGGCGCCATCGTGCTGATCGACACGCCGTTCGACCAGGAGATGGCCGAACGTGGCCTGGCCGGCGTCACCTATGGCCAGGGTTCGCGCTCGCGCTTCCTGGGACCGAAGGCGGCGGCCGACCTGGGCGCGGCCGCCGCGCTGGTGCGCTCGGTCGGCGGTGCCGATTTCCGCATCCCGCATGCGGGTGCCACGGGCCTGGACGAGAATAAACGCATCCCGGCCGCCGCCGTCACGGTGGAAGACGCCTTGCTGATGGGCCGCCTGGCCGCACGCGGTCCGATAAAAATGCACCTGACCCTGACGCCGCAAAACCTGCCGGAAGCGGACAGCTACAACGTCATCGCCGACTGGCCGGGCACGGACAAGGCCGACGAAGTGGTGGTGGTGTCGGGCCACCTCGATTCCTGGGACCTGGCGACGGGCGCGCACGACGACGGCGCCGGCGTGGTGGCGGCCATGGGCGTGGTGGAAACCCTGAAAAAGCTCGACTACCGCCCACGCCGCACCATCCGCGTGATCGCCTGGATGAACGAGGAAAATGGCGGGCGGGGCGGCCAGGCCTATTTCGAGGCCCACAAGCAGGCGCTCGGCAAACAATACGCGGCCATCGAGATGGACAGCGGCGCCGGCCGCCCGTTCGGCATCCTCGCCAGCGTGGGGCCGAAGTCGGAAAAACTCTTCGCGCCCCTGCGCGCGGCCCTGCTGCCGATGGGCGCGCATGCCTTCACGCGCCGCGACGCGCTGGGCACGGGCGACTTGCATCGCCTGGAAACGGGCGGCGTGCCCAGTTTCGAGCCGCTGGTCGACAGCCACAGTTACTTCCACTACCACCACACGCCGGCCGACACCCTGGACAAGGTCGACCCGGATAACCTCAAGCGCAACGTGGCGCTGATGTCGTCGCTGGCCTGGTTCCTGGCCAATATCGACGGCGAGATCGGGCGCGCGCCGGAGCAGGGCGAGTAAGCGCCTATGTCGCTACCCGACCTGAACCTGTTGATCACCCTCGATGCGCTGCTGGCCGAAGGCAGCGTCACGCGCGCGGCGCGGCGCTTGCGTTTGAGTCCATCGGCCATGAGCCGCGCTCTGGCGCGCCTGCGCGAGACGACCGGCGATCCGCTGCTGGTGCGTGCCGGCCGTGAACTGGTGCCCACGCCGCGCGCGCTGGAGCTGCGTGCAACAGTTGGGTCCCTGTTAGGCGAGGTGCTGGGCGTGCTGGGGCCGGCGCAGCAGCTCGATCCGCGCCAGCTGGAGCAGACTTTCACGCTGCGTGCGAGCGACGGCTTCGTGGAAAATTTCGGTCCGGCGCTGCTCGCGCATATCGGCGCGCAAGCGCCTGGCGTGCGCCTGCGCTTCGTGCAAAAGGTCGACCGTGAAAGCGTGCAGCTGCGCGAGGGCAGCATCGACCTGGAAACGGGCGTGATCGGCAGTCTCACCAGCCCGGAAGTGCGCACGCGCAGGCTGTTCGGCGACCGTTTCGTGGGCGTGGTGCGCAGCGGCCATCCGCTGGCGCAAGGCGAGATCAGCGCCGAGCGCTATGCGGCCGGCCGGCATGTGCTGGTGGCGCGGCGCGACCAGGATACGGGGCCGATGGACGACGCGCTGGCCGCGCTGGGACTGCAGCGCACGATCGCCAGCATCGTCGGCGGCTTTACGGCGGCGCTGGCGCTGGCCGCCGGCTCCGACCTGATCGCCACCGTGCCGGAAAGGCATACGGGCAATCTGCGCGCCGGCATGTTCAGCTTTGCGCTGCCCCTGCGCATGCCGGACCTGACGGTGTCGCTGATGTGGCATCCGCGCATGGATGCCGACCCCGCCCACCGCTGGCTGCGCGGCTGCGTGGTCGACGCCTGCGCCGGCCAGATCAACGCCGGCTGATGCCGCCGATACCGGCTTCCCGGCGCGGCAGGTCAGGGCCAGCAGCAGCCGGATAGGATGGCGCCGCAGGCCAGCAGCAACAGCGGTAGTCGTAGCGAAACCGGCAAGAACGCGATTGCGCGGGCGCGCATCATGCGGGGTCTCCAACTTTGCTGAGGGCGCGGCCGAGCGCGAAAATGGCCAGCGCGGCGAGCGCCAGCGCGCTGGCGACGGCAAAGGTGGCGTGCATGCCGCCGATCATGGCCACTGGCCGGGCGCTGGCGATATCGCTGGCGCCGGCAGCGAAGACGGCGCCCATCACGGAGGCGCCCGTAACGAGGCCCAGATTGCGCGACAGATTGAGCATGCCGGAGATGACGCCGCGCTGCTCGGCAGCGATATCGACCATCACGGCCGTATTGTTGGCTGCCTGGAACAGCGCATAGCTGGCCGTCAGCAGCATGATCGGGACGACGTAGCCGACAATGCCCAGGCTGGCGGGCAGCAGGGCCAGCGCCAGGCAGGCGAAGGCCGCGCCGCACAGGCCCGCGCCGCCCATGCGCTGCGCGCCGTAGCGGTCCACCAGCCAGCCGGACGGCACGCCGCAGAACGCCGCCACCAGCGGCCCGGCCGCCAGCACCATGCCGGTGACGGCCGTGCCGAGGCTCAGGCCGCGCGCCAGGTAGAAGGGGCCGACCACCAGGGTGGACATCATCACCGTCGAGACCAGCATGCTGGTCGCCAGGCCGGCGCTGAGCACGGGCGCGCGCAGCATGGCCAGGCGTATCAGCGGCGCCGGCGCCTTCAGTTCGACGCGGACGAACAGGATGGCGCCGACGCAGGCGGCCAGCAGCAGCGCCACGTTGCGCACGCTGAAATGGCCGCGGCCCACGGTCATCGCCAGCGCATAGGCGGCCAGGGTCAGGGCCAGCAGCACGGTGCCGCGGTGGTCGAAGACGGGGCGTCTGGCGTTGGCGCCGCGCTGGTCCGCCGGCAGGAAGCGCCAGGCCAGCAGCAACGCCACGCCGGCCAGCGGCACGTTGACGAGGAAAATGGCTTGCCAGCCGAAGTGCGCGATCAGCAGGCCGCCCAGCGCGGGACCAAGCGTGGTGCCGACGGCGGACATGGTGCCGAGCAGGCCCATGGCGCTGCCCGTCTGCGCCTTGGGCACGATGCTGCCGACAAAGGCCATGGTCAGCGCCATCATGACGGACGCACCCAGGCCCTGCAGGGCGCGCGCGGCGACCAGCAGCCACAAGGTGGGCGCCAGGGCGCACAGGATGGAAGCGACGGCAAACAAGGCGATGCCGGCCAGCAGCAGGCGGCGCCGGCCGACCATGTCGCCAAGGCGGCCCACGCTGACGATCAGCGCGGTGATGGCCAGCAGATAGGCCAGCACGATCCATTGCACATCCTGGAACGGCGCGTGCAGGGCCCTGGCCATGTCGGGCAAGCCCACGTTGGCGATACTGGTGCCCAGCGCGGGCAGCAGCATCGCCAGGGACAGGCTGGCAAGCGCGCCGCGCACGGGGCGCATGGCGCTACCGGCTTCGGTGGCTTGCTGGTCGGGTGGAGCGGGTTTTGAAGGTGCTTGCATGGCGTGGTGGATCCTCGAATAGGGTCACCACATGGTACTGAGGTATTTGATATGGCGGAAGACGCATCATTTGCATTGTGTTATTGCGTTTGACGCCATGTGAGGAGCGTTGCGGACTTCAATCTGAGTAACCCTGCATATCGTCCGCCGCGTCGTGGCGGATGCCCCCCACGGCAAATACGCATGGTTTTCGCCGCGGGCGCGGAACCACGGCTTGCCGTGGGCTATGGGGCGGACCTTGTCCGGCGGCGACACCAGCACGCCCGTGACGCTGGCGGGATCGCTGGTGCCGGCCACCAGCACGGGCTTGCCGACGTGGTTCGCATGGGCGATGGCCAGGGCGACATTGGTCAGCGCCGTGCCGGCGCCCATTTCACCCAGCAGTGCCGGTGTATTGAAAGTCTGCGGCAAGAAGTCGAAGCCTGGCACTTCCAGGGTCAGCGCCTGCGCCAGCTGGCCCAGACGGTCGGACGAGGTGGGCAGGGTACTGTTGGCGTCGTGGATGACGTAGCCGATATCGGTCTCCGTCTTGCCGGCATGGCGCGCCGCGTCGGCAAATAGCGCCTGCCAGGCCTGCACGGCGCGCGGCGGCTGGTCCTTGCCCAGTTCAAAATCGGCCACATTTTTCGTGGCCGGATAACCTATCCACGCCAGCGCCGCCCGCTCCGTTTTGTAGTCGGGGCCGGCCAGCACCAGCAGCACCAGGTTTTCATTGATCTGCATGGTTTTCGGCCGGCTCGGCGCATCCCAGTTCATGACCCATACGGTTTGCTGCGGATGCGCTTCCAGGTAGGCCAGCGCCGCTTGCAGGGAGATGAAGCCTGCATTGTTGCCGCCCAGCGTGATGCGCACGTCGGGTGGGGTGGCGCGGGTCCAGAGGGTGGGGAAGTGGGTGTTGCCGATGTCGAAGTTGCTGATAATTTCATCTTTTATTGTCTGATGAACTTCTGGCGGATCGAATTTCCCTTCAGGCAGGGCATACTCCACGCGGATGCCGGCCAGTTCGCGCCAGTTCTGTTTTTGATCCTTGGGGTAGACGTGGTAGAAGTAGGTGGGGCTGGAAAAATAGATATCGTGGAAATTGCTCATCAGTTCTTGTAAATACTTATGGTGGTAACCCTTGAACGTTTCCCTGCCATTGATATCGTGGGCAATGGGGGCGACGGCCTGCAAGGTGCTGAAGCCCCTGGGATCCGTCCTGACCATATCGTCATTTTCGTTGGGCTTGGCCAATCCCAACGTCCATAGCAGTTGCCACTCGGTCGGATAGTCGAGCCGCTGCAGCGGATTGAGCCACTGCAGGCCCACCACTTGTGCCCGGAAGGGAAGGTGGGCCGTGCTTGCTGGGGGATCGTCTTCTTTCTGCGCAGGCTGCACGGCGCAGGCCGTCAATAGCGCAAATAGGGAGAAAGCGGCGAGCATGGGCAGTGCAAGGAACTGTTTCATGAGTTCTCCAGGTGAATGGATAGTCTGGTGACCGGCATAGCTTGGCCAGTTGAGCCAGAGCGCAAGGCAAATGACAATGAGAGATGCGGCGAGCGCCCAAGCCAGTCGCTGGCGCGGCGTGGCAATGAACTTACGCACCGTCAGTCCTCAGCGCAAAGTTGGTGGAAATGTCGGCAGGCCTGGCATTTTGGCGCTCGTCAACGATGCTTTCTGGCTTTTTGGCGGGGCTATCTTTATCATTTACCCATTCAAATAGAGGTACTCCTTTAAATTTCCCCTTGTTGTAGTACTCGAAAAATTCTTTGTTTTTGTCGGTATTCTCCAGTCCTCTTAGTATTTGCCAATCCGCCGCGACCCTTAATTCGCGCAACGCCTCCTGCCTGATCGTGCACACGCCCACCGCCACGTCATACGCCAGTGCCTTCTGCGCATGCTCGGGATTGGTCATGATGGTCGAGTGATCGGTGGCGTGGGTGTCGATGTTGGCAGCCAGGTAGTTCTGAATTTCCTGCTTGCGCCAGGCATTGAATTCCTTGCTAGCCTCCTCCGGCTTGTCCACCGCCGTCACAGGCTTGCCTTTTTCGACCCAGCCGTCGCGCCTGGCCTGCATGCGCAGCATGCCATTCTGTTCGTAGCGCAGCGCCGCCTCGGCTTGCGCATCGCCCTTGCCCTGGGAACGGTACGGCGCGTATGCGTCATCGGCTTCGGCGGCGCGGTCCTTGTGCAGGGAGTTGGCCGGGGCATCGCACTCTTCGTCAAATTGTTCGCTGGTGTCGGCAAAGCGTGTCGAGCGTGGCAGGAATGCCTCGGGCAGCCTGGGTGCCTTCATCGGCAGCCGCCAGGATTTGGGCGGCAGGGCGTTGATGCGCGTGCCGGTAGTCTTGGCGAGAATGATGACGATGGGCGCGAACAAAAAGGTCAGTATCTTGCGCCCGATGCCTTTGCTGGCCCGCATGCCCTTTTTGATCGAGTACTCGGCGACCAGTGAACGCGGGTGCCAGATATCGTAATCCGTTTCATTTTCCTGGCCGACAAGGTGGTTTTGCGCAAACACGCGCTGCGTGAAGACGCCGTCGCCGCCCGTATCGGCAATTTCCTGCGCCGACATGACGCGCCAGCCTGTGCCTTGCACGGGGGTGGCGGAAATCACCTGGTCGTGCGGATTGAAATACAAGGTGACCCTGCCATAGGTAGAGTCCTGCAAGCGCCCGGCGGCCGGGCCGGGGATTGCCAGGTCCTCATCGCGGCGTTTCAGGCGGGCATTCAGCCCGGCGCACACGCCTTGCTCGGCCTGCTCATACCATTCACCGTCGGAATTGACGCCGTGCACGAAGATGATGATGCCGGGACGCGGCAAGCGCGTGACGGCCTTGAGCAGCGCATGGCTGAACAAGGTCGTGCCTTCGGCTTCGGCGAGCAGGATGCAATTGCTATCGAGCGTAGGGTCGGGCGACATGCGGGCGCTCCGTCAGCGTCAAGCAGGCAAAGGCGGCGCCAAAGTGAACTCAGGCAATCTGCACTGTATGTGGATTGCCTGAGTTGGAACTTGCGTGGTGTCAAGAAAGGAGGTGCGAGGGGCGGGGATTGCCGGAGGAGTCAGATCGCGTTCAGCGGTATTTTGAGGTAGCGCACGCCGTTGTCTTCCGGCTCGGGCAGCTTGCCTGCATTGATGTTGACCTGGATGGCGGGCAGGATCAGGGTCGGCATGTCGAGAGTGGCGTCGCGGCTGGTGCGCATGGCCACGAATTGTTCTTCCGTGATGCCGTCGCGCAAGTGGATGTTGCTGGCCCGTTGTTCGGCCACCGTCACTTCCCAGCGCGCCTCGCGGCCATTGGGCGGGTAGTCGTGGCACATGAACAGCCGTGTTTGCGGCGGCAGCGACAGCAATCGTTGCGCGGAGCGGTACAACAGGGAGGCCGAGCCGCCGGGGAAATCGCAGCGGGCCGAGCCCACGTCCGGCATGAACAGGGTGTCGCCGACGAAGACGGCGTCGCCGATCTGGTACGCCAGGTCGGCCGGCGTGTGGCCGGGCACGTGCAGGGCGCGTACTTCCAGCTTGCCGATATGGAAAACCTGGTCGGGCGCGAACAGCTGGTCGAACTGCGAGCCGTCGGCCCTGGCGCCGTCCTGGTGGTAGACGGCCGCGAACGCCTGCTGCACCGTCTGGATGGCGGCGCCGATGGCCACGTCGCCGCCCAGCTGCTGCTGCAGGTAGGGCGCGGCGGACAAGTGGTCGGCATGCGCATGGGTTTCCAGCAGCCAGCGGCACTGCAAGCCGTGCTCGCGCACGAAAGCGATCACCTTGTCGGCCGAGGCGGTCGAGGTGCGGCCCGCCTTGGGGTCGTAGTCGAGCACGGAATCGATGATGGCGCAGTCGCGGCCATCGGCCTCGTAGACAACATAGGTGACGGTGGCGGTGGCGGGGTCGAAGAAAGCTTGGATTTGTGGAGTCATCACGGCGGCAAGGGACGGGCAAGGAAAAGGCATTATATCGTCAGAGTTCGCTAAAAAAATGCTGCAAATTGACATTTAACATGCGAAAAACAGATAAGCATCCGTCACAGTCGTGCGCACCCTGACGCTTGCAGCATGGTAACCTCATTCTTCCAAGGAGGAATTCATGAACGATATCACTGCACGCAGCGAACAGTACCGCGGTTTTACGATTTCCGTGACCCCGCAAAAGGACAACGACGATTTATGGGATTTTACCTACCGCCTGCAGCGCGAAGGTGAACCCGAGGCGCAGGCGATCACGCGCAGCCGCACCCTGGGCGGCTATGCGGCGCCCGAGACGGCTTGCACGGCTGGCCTGGAAGTGGCCAGGACGGAAGTGGATAATCTGTTGCGCCCTTGAGCGAGCGTAAATCGTTTAGCCCGAAAGTGCGCCTGACTACCACTGGCGCGTGAAACACGTCGCTGCCAGTCGCGCTTCATGCTACGATTTCCACTATTGAGTCAGTCACGAAGGAGGCACCCCATGGATAGCAGTTCTAAAATTCACTATAAAGGCTGGGAAATCGTTCCCCTGGCCGTGCCCACCACCGACGGCAAATGGTCGGCCAGTTGCGATATCGAACGCGCCACCGTGGAAGGCCTGGAAGTATTCGAAGGCTCGACCATGCAATTCGTGCGCGACGACGAGGAGGGCGCCATTGCCGCCGCCTGCGAAGAAGCCGTGCGCCAGATCGACAACATCATCGCCAATCCGCTGGTTAGGCTGGCCTAGTTTTAGCTCGTAATATCACTCTCAGCCGGCGTCCGCCGGCTTTTTTTTCATCCGCGCTGTTTTCCTGCTTGTTGCATGTTTCATTCAATGTTTCAAAATGAATTGATTGAAACAAATGTGAAACGTTGTTGATGCCAAACGTGACATCGCTGTTGCGCGGCGTGACAACCACGCTGCGCGGCCCCCACAGCCGTTTGCCCGCTTTTTCACTCTGCGACAGATGCTGTTCCCCTCGCTAGAAACGCCCTGGCACGGCATTTGCAATACCCATGCTCATAGCCACTCCGTGAAACATTCGGGACCATCCGAAACCCATAAGGTGAACACATGACTCAATACTCCGCAGGTGCCGCATTCCGCAAGGCCGTCCAGGAAGAATCCCCGTTGCAAGTCGTCGGCGCCATCAACGCCAACCACGCCTTGCTGGCCAAGCGCGCCGGTTACAAGGCCATCTACCTGTCCGGCGGCGGCGTCGCGGCCGGCTCACTGGGCTTGCCCGACCTGGGCATTTCCAGCCTGGACGACGTGCTGACCGACATCCGCCGCATCACCGACGTGTGCGACCTGCCGCTGCTGGTCGACGCCGACACGGGTTTCGGTTCATCCGCCTTCAACGTGGCGCGCACCGTGAAATCGATGATCAAGTTCGGCGCGGCTGGCCTGCATATCGAAGACCAGGTGGGCGCCAAGCGCTGCGGCCACCGTCCTGGCAAGGAAATCGTGAGCAAGGAAGAAATGGTCGACCGCATCAAGGCGGCCGTCGATGCGCGCACGGACCCGAACTTCGTCATCATGGCGCGCACCGATGCGCTGGCCGTCGATGGCCTGGAAGCGGCACTGGAACGCGCCGTCGCCTGCGTGGAAGCGGGCGCCGACATGATCTTCCCGGAAGCCATCACGGACCTGGACATGTACGCCACCTTCGCCAAGGCCGTCAACGTGCCGATTTTGGCCAACATCACGGAATTCGGTTCCACGCCGCTGTTCACCTTGGACGAATTGCGCAGCGCGCACGTGGGCCTGGCGCTGTATCCGCTGTCCGCTTTCCGCGCCATGAACAAGGCGGCGGAAAACGTGTATCAGGCGCTGCGCCGCGACGGCACGCAAAAGAATGTCGTCGACACCATGCAGACGCGCATGGAGCTGTATGAATCGATCAATTATCATGACTTCGAACAAAAGCTCGACGCGCTGTTCGCCGCGCAAAAGAAATAAGCAGAAATAAGCAAGAAGCAGGGGGCGCATGCCGGCCCCGCAGTGATGCAACCGAGACTAGTCAATTTTTGGAGAAATCAATGAACGCACCGCAAGCCGCCACTTTCAAGCCTAAAAAATCCGTCGCCCTGTCCGGCGTCACCGCCGGCAACACGGCGCTGTGCTCGGTCGGCAAGACCGGCAACGATTTGCATTACCGCGGCTATGACATCCTGGACGTGGCCGACAGCTGCGAGTTCGAGGAAATCGCCTACCTGCTGGTGCACGGCAAGCTGCCGACGTCCGCGGAACTGAAAGGCTACAAGGCCAAACTGAAATCCTTGCGCGGCTTGCCGTCGGCCGTGAAACTGGCGCTGGAAGCGCTGCCGGCCGCCGCCCACCCGATGGACGTGATGCGCACGGGCGTGTCCGTGCTGGGCTGCACCCTGCCGGAAAAAGACGACCATAACGCGCCGGGCGCGCGCGACATCGCCGACCGCCTGATGGCGTCGTTCGGCTCCATGCTGCTGTACTGGTACCACTACAGTCATAACGGCAAGCGCATTGAAGTGGAAACGGACGACGACTCGATCGGCGGCCACTTCCTGCACCTGCTGCATGGCGAAAAACCGTCGGCATCGTGGGAAAAAGCCATGCACACGTCCTTGATCCTGTACGCGGAACACGAATTCAATGCCTCGACCTTCACCAGCCGCGTGATCGCGGGCACGGGGTCGGACATCCACTCGGCCATCACGGGCGCCATCGGCGCGCTGCGCGGTCCGAAACACGGCGGCGCGAATGAAGTGGCGCTGGAGATTCAGAAACGCTACGACAACCCGGACGAAGCGGAAGCCGATATCCGCGAGCGCGTCGCCAACAAGGAAGTGGTGATCGGCTTCGGCCACCCCGTCTACACGATTTCCGATCCGCGCAACGTCGTCATCAAGGAAGTGGCCCGTTCGCTGTCGCAAGAAGCCGGCTCCACGAAAATGTTCGACATCGCCGAGCGCCTGGAATCGGTCATGTGGGAAATCAAGAACATGTTCCCGAACCTGGACTGGTTCTCGGCCGTGTCGTACCACATGATGGGCGTGCCGACGGCGATGTTCACACCGCTGTTTGTCATCTCGCGCACCTCGGGCTGGGCTGCCCACATCATCGAGCAGCGCATCGACAACAAGATCATCCGCCCGAGCGCCAACTACGTGGGCCCGGAAGATCTGGAATTCGTGCCGATCAAGGACCGCAAATAATGAGTACTGCATTGACTACCCCGATGAATACCCTGCACCGCAAGCCCTTGCCGGGCACCCAGCTAGACTACTTCGACACGCGCGCCGCCGTCGATGCGATCCAGCCAGGCGCCTACGCCACCTTGCCCTACACCTCGCGCGTGCTGGCCGAAAACCTCGTGCGCCGCTGCGACCCGGCGACCCTTAACGCTTCGCTGAGCCAGTTCATTGAACGCCGGCGCGACCTCGACTTTCCATGGTTCCCCGCGCGCGTCGTCTGCCATGACATCCTGGGCCAGACGGCCTTGGTCGACCTGGCCGGCTTGCGCGACGCCATCGCGGCCCAGGGCGGCGACCCGGCCCTGGTCAATCCCGTGGTGCCCACGCAGCTGGTAGTGGACCATTCGCTGGCCGTCGAATGCGGCGGTTTCGATCCCGACGCCTTCGCCAAGAACCGCGCCATCGAAGACCGCCGCAACGAAGACCGTTTCGACTTCATCGACTGGACCAAGAAAGCGTTTAAAAACGTCGACGTGATCCCGCCGGGCAATGGCATCCTGCACCAGATTAACCTCGAGCGCATGTCACCCGTGATCCAGGTGCAGGATGGCGTGGCCTATCCCGACACCCTGGTGGGCACGGATTCGCATACGCCGATGGTCGACGCGCTGGGCGTGATCGCCATCGGCGTGGGCGGCCTGGAAGCGGAAAGCGTGATGCTGGGCCGCGCCTCGTGGATGCGTTTGCCCGACATCATCGGCGTCAAGCTGACGGGCAAACCGCAGCCGGGCATCACGGCCACCGATACCGTGCTGGCGCTGACGGAGTTTTTGCGCAAGCAGAAGGTCGTCTCGTCCTACCTGGAATTTTTTGGCGAAGGCGCGTCGCACCTGACCCTGGGCGACCGCGCCACGATTTCCAACATGGCGCCGGAATTCGGCGCCACGGCCGCCATGTTCTACATCGACGCGCAAACCATCAAATATCTGAAACTGACGGGCCGCGACGACGAACTGGTGAAACTGGTGGAGCTGTACGCCAAAGAGACGGGTCTGTGGGCCGACAGCCTGGTCGACGCGCAGTATGAGCGCGTATTGACGTTTGACCTGTCGTCCGTCGTGCGCAATATCGCCGGACCATCGAATCCGCACAACCGCGTGCCGACCTCGGAACTGGCCGCGCGCGGGATTTCCGGCGTGGTGGAAAACGAGCCGGGCAAGATGCCGGACGGCGCCGTCATCATCGCGGCCATTACCAGCTGCACCAATACGAACAACCCGCGCAACATGATCGCCGCCGGCCTGATCGCGCGCAATGCGAACCGCCTCGGTTTGACCCGCAAACCATGGGTGAAATCGTCGCTGGCGCCCGGCTCGAAAACCGTGGAACTGTACCTGCAGGAAGCGGGCCTGATGCCGGAACTTGAAACACTGGGCTTCGGCGTCGTGGCTTTCGCCTGCACCTCGTGCAACGGCATGTCGGGCGCGCTCGACCCCGTGATCCAGGATGAAGTGGTGTCGCGCGACCTGTACGCCACGGCCGTTTTGTCGGGCAACCGCAACTTCGACGGCCGCATCCACCCGTACGCGAAACAGGCTTTCCTCGCCTCGCCGCCGCTGGTGGTGGCCTACGCGATCGCCGGCACCATCCGCTTCGATATTGAAAAGGATGTGCTGGGCATAGCCCCGGACGGCAAGGCTATCCAGTTGAAGGATATCTGGCCGTCGGACGAGGAAATCGACGCCATCGTCGCCTCCAGCGTCAAGCCGGAGCAGTTCCGCAAGGTGTACATTCCGATGTTTGCCGCGCAGGCGGACGATGGCATCAAGGTCAGCCCCCTGTACGACTGGCGTTCGCAGACGACGTATATCCGCCGTCCGCCGTACTGGGAAGGCGCGCTGGCTGGCGCGCGGCCATTGAAGGGCATGCGTCCGCTGGCCGTTTTGGGCGACAACATCACCACCGACCATCTGTCGCCATCGAACGCCATCATGCTCGATAGCGCGGCCGGCGAATACCTGGCGAAAATGGGTTTACCGGAAGAAGACTTCAATTCCTACGCCACGCACCGGGGCGACCATCTGACGGCGCAGCGCGCCACGTTCGCCAATCCGACCCTGAAAAACGAGATGGTCATCGAGGACGGCAAAGTCAAGGCGGGTTCGCTCACGCGCATCGAGCCGGAAGGCACGATCTCGCGCATGTGGGAAGCCATCGAGGTGTACATGGAGCGCAAGCAGCCATTGATCATCATCGCCGGCGCCGACTATGGCCAGGGTTCCTCGCGCGACTGGGCCGCCAAGGGCGTGCGCCTGGCCGGCGTGGAAGCCATCGTGGCCGAAGGCTTCGAACGCATCCACCGCACCAACCTGGTGGGCATGGGCGTCTTGCCGCTGGAGTTCCTGCCTGGCGTGAACCGCAAGACCCTGGGCCTGGATGGCAGCGAAACCTATGACGTCGTCGGCGAGCGCACGCCGCGCTCCACTTTGACCCTCGTCATCCACCGCAAGAACGGTGAAACGGTGCAAGTGCCCGTCACCTGCCGCCTCGATACGGCGGAAGAGGTGTCGATCTATGAGGCCGGCGGTGTCTTGCAGCGGTTCGCGCAGGATTTCCTGGAGTCGTCGAAGGCAGCCTGACGGGTACGTAAACCAAGGGTCAGACCCGCCGGGTCTGACCCCAGCTTTGTGTTGCGGGGAGGCTGTCGTCCTCGCAGCGCAGCCAAAGAACTTCTGCGGAAATATACAATGACCCACACCCCCCAAATCAAAATCCCCGCCACCTACATGCGCGGCGGCACCAGCAAGGGCGTGTTCTTCCGCCTGCAGGATTTGCCCGCCAGCGCGCAGGTGCCGGGCGCCGCGCGCGATGCGCTGCTGCTGCGCGTGATCGGCAGCCCTGACCCGTACGGCAAGCAGATCGATGGGATGGGCGGCGCCACGTCGAGCACCAGCAAGACGGTGATCCTGGCGAAAAGCAGCAAGCTTGACCACGACGTCGACTACCTGTTCGGCCAGGTCTCCATCGACAAGCCGTTTGTCGACTGGAGCGGCAATTGCGGCAACCTGTCGGCCGCCGTTGGCTCGTTCGCCATCGCCAGTGGGCTGGTAGAGCCAGTGCGCGTGCCGGCAAACGGTATCGCCACGGTGCGCATCTGGCAAGCCAATATCGGCAAAACCATCATCGCCCACGTCCCCATGACCAACGGCGAAGTACAGGAAACGGGCGACTTCGAACTCGATGGCGTGACCTTCCCGGCCGCCGAAGTAAAGCTGGAATTTCTCGATCCGGCCGCGGACGAAGAGGGCGGCGACGGTAGCACCTCTGCCATGTTCCCTACCGGCAATCTGGTGGATGACCTCGACGTGCCCGGCATCGGCGTGTTGAAAGTCACCATGATCAACGCCGGCATCCCGACGATTTTTGTCGACGCGGACGCCATCGGCTACACGGGCACGGAATTGCAGGACGCCATCAATGGCGATCCGGCCGCACTGGCCCGCTTCGAGACCATCCGCGCGCATGGCGCCCTGCGCATGGGTTTGATTTCCCACCTCGATGAAGCGGCGAAGCGCCAGCACACGCCGAAAGTGGCGTTTGTCGCCCGGCCGGCCGGCTATGTGTCATCCAGCGGGAAAAACGTGGCAGCGGGCGATATCGACCTGCTGGTGCGCGCGCTGTCCATGGGCAAGCTGCATCACGCCATGATGGGCACGGCCGCTGTCGCCATCGGTACGGCGGCGGCCATCCCCGGCACCCTGGTCAATCTGGCAGCGGGCGGCGGTCCCCGCAACTCGGTGCGCTTCGGCCACCCGTCCGGCACCCTGATGGTGGGCGCGGAAGCGGCGCTGGCCGATGGCGTCTGGAGCGTCACCAAGGCCATCATGAGCCGCAGCGCGCGCGTGCTGATGGAAGGCGTGGTGCGCATACCCGGCGACGCGTTTTAAAGCCAAACAGGCGAATGCGCATGCAGATCAGTTGATATTTCTGCTAGCAAAGAAACTGAGCGACAAGGAAAATGGGGGAGCGTCAGCCGCGATGCACGTGAGCGTAGTGCAGGCGCTGGCGCACTCCCATGCTTTCTGACTGGTGAACAGATGCTATTTAACTCCTACGTCTTCCTGTTTGCATATCTGCCCGTCACGCTGGCCGGTTTTTTCATCCTGGGACGACGCAGCCGCTTATGGGCCGCCGCCTGGCTGGCCGGCGCCTCGCTGTTTTTCTATGGCTGGTGGGACTACCGCTACCTGCCGCTGCTGCTCGGCTCCATCGTCTTCAATTACGGCTGCGCCACCGTGCTTGGGCCGGGACGCATCCGCCACCGCAAGGGCCTGTTGATCGCGGCCATCGCCGCCAACCTGGGCCTGCTCGCCTATTACAAATATGCGGGTTTCTTCGTTGCCAGCCTGGCGCAATTGCTGGCGCAACCCATGCCCATCCTGCACGTGGTGCTGCCGATCGGGATTTCGTTTTTTACGTTTACCCAGATCGCCTTCCTGGTCGATACCTACCAGGGCAAGGCGCAGGAAAGCCGTTTTGTCCACTATCTGCTGTTCGTCACGTATTTCCCGCACCTGATCGCCGGTCCTGTGCTGCACCACAAGGAGATGATGCCGCAGTTTGCGGACCGGCGCATCTTCCGCCTTTCGGGCAGGAATGTGGCCATCGGCTCGACGATTTTCATCATCGGGCTGGCCAAGAAAGTACTGGTGGCCGATAACATCGGCCCGTACGCGGCGCCCTTATTCAGCGATCCGGCCGCGCCATCGCTGCTGGCCGCCTGGGGCGGGGTATTGGCGTACGCGTTTCAGCTGTACTTCGATTTCTCCGGCTATTCCGACATGGCCATCGGCTTGTCGCGATTATTTGGCGTGCGCCTGCCCTTGAACTTCGACTCGCCCTACAAAGCGCGCAATATCGCGCAATTCTGGCGCCGCTGGCACATGACCCTGTCGCGCTTCCTGCGCGATTACCTGTACATCCCGCTTGGCGGCAAGCGCTGCGGGCCCGTGCGCCGCTACCTGAACCTGATGATCACCATGGTGCTGGGCGGCCTGTGGCATGGCGCCGGGTGGAATTTCATCGTCTGGGGCGCGCTGCATGGCGCTTACCTGGGTGTCCACAAGGCCTGGAGCGAGGTGGCGCGGCGCCTGCATCTGCCGCTCGATAGCCGGGCGTGGAAGATCGTCGCCACCTTCATCACCTTTGCCGCCGTCTGCGTTGCCTGGGTCTTTTTCCGCGCACCGGACATGGCGACGTCATGGGCTATCCTGCAGGGCATGGCGGGTGGCAACGGCATTGCCATACCCGACGCGCTGGCCAGCCGCGTGCCTGCGCTGCAGCGCTTGCTGGAAACGGCGGGCGTGACGTTTTACCTGGGCGAAGGCTTCCAGTTCGTCAAAACCTGGACGTGGATAGGCATTGCGGCGCTGCTCGCCTTCGCCTTTCCGAACACGCAGCAGATCATGCGCCGCTGTACCCCGGCGCTGAATTTTCAGCGTGCCAGCACGGCAGGAACGGCAGGTCCCGACATGGCGCGCCTGCTGACGTGGCGTGCTTCGCCGGCGTGGGCGGCGGCCATCGCGCTGCTGGCGCTGGCGAGCATCCTGGCGCTGAACCAGCCCGCCGATTTTCTGTATTTCCAGTTTTGACGGGGAGCGCTGAAAATGAGCAGACCTTCTTATGCCCGTTATCTGTCCATCCTCACGCTGGTGTTGCTGTCCTGCGCCTGCCTGGTATGCGCCTTTGTGTACATCGTCGACCCCTACAATTTATATGGCGTGGCAAGGCGCGAAAACTTCAACGCCGTCAAACCTGGGCTGGAACGCTACCAGAGCCAGATCAAGCACGAACACGCGCTGCGCTTGCGGCCGCGCTTCATCATCCTGGGCAACTCGCGCGCCGAGATCGGCTTCGATCCGCGTGCCGCTGCATTTGGCGCAATGCAGGGCGCTGGCTACAACATGGGAATTCCCGGCACGGGGATGGCGACGGCCATCAGCCAGTTCGGGCAGCTGACCCAGGCTGGAATCAAGCCGGGGACGGTGATCGTGGGCCTTGAATTCATCGATTTTCTGACGCCGGCCATCGCGCCGCCGGCGCGCACAGAGGCGCCGTCCGGCCATCTTCCTGGATTTTGGCGTTTCGATACCTTGTTTTCTCTGGCCTCGGTCAAGGACGCCGTGAAGACCCCGCTTATCCAGCATGACAAGGCGGCGTTCACCATCGAGCCAAGCGGCCTCAATCCTGCGCTGGACTATGGCGCGCAAGCGGTCCGCGATGGCTATGACAAGGTATTCAGGCATCGGGCGCAGAAAAGCGCCGCCCGATTTGTCACCATGTCGAAAACCGATTTTGCTGACGGCGATTTTCAATCGCTGCACGAGTTCTTGCTGGCGATGTCGGCCACGCAGGCCGATATCAAGCTGGTGATCTATCCCTACCACGCGCAGATGCTCACCCTGTTTGAAGGAGCAGGCCTGTGGCCCCTGTTCGAGGAGTGGAAACAGCAGGTGGTGCAGGAAGTGGCGGCAGTAAAGGAAAAGAACCCTTCCGCCAGCATCAGCGTGACCGATTTCAGCGGCTTTGGCCCTTACAACTGCGAGCCGATTCCCACGCAACAACAGCGCCACGCCAGCACGCGCTGGTACTGGGAAGCAGGGCACTTCAAGAAGGCACTGGGCGACATCGTCATGCAGCGCGTCATGACGCACAAGGGCGGTGCGCCGGACGATGGCCAGTTCGGCATGCCGCTGACCAGCGCCACCTTGGCGGCGAATCGCGACAGGATTGCCGCCGAGCGCCGCGCCTGCGAGGCGGCGCAGCCAGCGATGTTCGCTTTCTCGAAAAAACTGTTTGAAAAATCGTTGGAGAGGGCATCCATACGCAGATAAAGGAAGAAAGACCGAGGTAGATACTACACAAATAGTAAACATAAGGAGGCCAGGCCAGTTCGCCCAAGCCCCGATACCAGATTGCACGCATACCGGAGGAGACATGAATTTCGCAGCATTTTATCAACGCTCGATCGACACGCCAGAGGCTTTCTGGCGCGAGGAAGCGGACAAGATCGACTGGAACGCCCCGTTTTCGCAAGTGCTCGATTTTTCCCGGCCGCCGTTCGCCAAGTGGTTTGTCGACGGCACCACGAATTTGTGCCACAACGCCGTAGACCGCTGGGTGGATAGCCAGGGCGATGCCGCCGCGCTGATCGCCATTTCCACCGAGACGAACACGGAGCGCAGCTACAGCTTTCGCGAACTGCAGCGCGAGGTGGAGCGCTGCGCCGCCATGTTGCTGTCGCTGGGCGTGGTCAAGGGCGACCGCGTCCTGATCTACATGCCGATGATCGCCGAGGCGGCGTTCGCCATGCTCGCTTGCGCCCGCATCGGCGCCGTGCATTCTGTGGTGTTCGGCGGCTTTGCCGCCAACAGCCTGGCCAGCCGCATCGACGATGCGCAGCCCAAGCTGGTGTTTTCCGCCGATGCCGGTTCGCGCAATGGCAAGGCGATTGCCTACAAGCCGCTGCTCGACGAAGCCATCCGCATCGCCGCGCACAAGCCGCGGCAGGTGCTGCTGGTCGACCGCCATCTGGTGCCGATGCAACTGACGCCGGGCCGCGACGTCGATTACGCGGCCCTGCGCGAGCGGCACCTGGATGCGCAGGTTCCCGTCACCTGGCTCGAATCGAACGAGCCGTCGTACGTGCTGTACACCTCGGGTACGACGGGCAAACCGAAGGGCGTGCAGCGCGACGTGGGCGGCTACGCGGTGGCGCTGGCGTCGTCGATGCAGTACAACTTCTGCGGCAAGCCCGGCGAAACCTTCTTCGCCACCTCGGATATCGGCTGGGTGGTGGGCCATTCCTACATCGTGTACGGTCCGCTGATCGCCGGCATGGCCACCATCCTGTACGAGGGTTTGCCCACCTGTCCTGATGCGGGCATCTGGTGGAGCATCGTCGATAAATACAAGGTCACGCGCATGTTCTCGGCGCCGACGGCCATCCGCGTGCTGCGCAAGCACCCGGTGGAACTGATGCGCAAATACGACCTGTCGTCATTGAAGGCGCTGTACCTGGCGGGCGAGCCGCTCGACGAAACCACGTCGCAATGGATCGCCGATGAACTGAAAGTGGACATCATCGACAACTACTGGCAGACGGAGACGGGCTGGCCGATTCTCTCGGTGGCGAAAGGCGTGGCCGACACGCCGACGCGCCTGGGCAGCCCCGGCCTGGCCATGTACGGCTACCAGGTCAGGCTGCTCAACGAAGCGACGGGCGAGGAGTGCGGCGCGAACGAGAAGGGCGTGCTGGTGCTGGAAGGCCCGCTGCCGCCCGGCTGCATGCAGACGGTGTACGGCGACGATGCGCGTTTCGTCGACACCTACTGGTCCACCTTCAGCGGCCGGCAAGTGTATTCCACCTTCGACTGGGGCCTGCGCGATGCGGATGGCTATTATTTTATTCTGGGCCGCACGGACGACGTGATCAACGTGGCCGGCCACCGCCTGGGCACGCGCGAAATCGAGGAAAGCATCACCAGCCATCCGAACGTGTCGGAAGTGGCGGTGGTGGGCGTGGAGGACAAGCTCAAAGGCCAGGTGGCGATGGCGTTCGTGATCCTGAAGGATCCGCAGGGTTTCGACAGCGTTGACGCGAAAGCGGTGCTGGAGCGCGAAGTGATGGCGGTGGTCGACCGCCAGCTGGGCGCCGTGGCGCGGCCCGCGCGCGTGCTGTTCGTGGCGCAGCTGCCGAAGACGCGTTCGGGCAAGCTGCTGCGCCGTTCGATCCAGGCCATCTGCGAAGGGCGCAGCCCGGGCGACCTGACGTCGATGGATGATCCGGCCGCGCTGCAGCAGATCCAGGCAGCGCTGGCATAAGCGCCATGACGAGTGCGAAGTTTATCAATCGATAAACTTCGCGTTCAAATGCGGTCGCTTTCCTTGCGCACGACCCTGCCCACGATCAGGCATTCATTGCCGCGGCACAGCTTGCGGTGGTATTTACGCTGGTCCGGGTTGTCCGACGTCAGCCACCATTCGCCGATATCGCGCGCCATGCGTTTGACCACCGGTTCGCCTTCATAGTTGATGGCGAATACCACGCCATCGGCCGGCCGGCTGTCGGCCGTATTGATGATCACCACGTCGTCCTCGTACAGGGCCGGCTCCATGCTCTCGCCCTTGACCTTGATCGCCACCAGTTTTTCAGGGTGGTAGCCATTGCGCTCGACCCAGCTGCGCGGCACGCTGATGGTGCTGCCGTCGTGCGTTTCCGGTTCGATGGCAAAGCCCGTGATGCCCGCCGACAGGCGCAGTTTCACCTTGCGGATCGGGTAAAAGCGCTCGTCCTCGCCATCTTCCACGATCACGGGCTGCGCGCCGGCCAGCGCGCGCGCGGCCATGGCTGCCTGGTCGGGCGCCGCGCCCTGGTCGAAGTACATGCTGTCCAGTTGCAGGTCCGCTTCCAGCTTGCGCGCGATCTTTTCGCTGAAGGCACGGCCCTCGCGGTAGCTGGGCGAGAGGATTTGCGAGATGCGCGCCTCGCTCCAGCCGCTGACGTCGGAAATTTTCTTGCGCGTGTTGTCGTAATGCTCGCGGATCAGGGCCAGCAGGCGGTCGCGTCTGTATTGATACATATTCATCTCCACATTAAACCTGAAATTTACCGTTTGATAAATTACCAAATGCTTGACTTTAACATTAGCGATTGATAAAGTCCACTCGTTGCCTGTCGCAAACGCACTACAGCGTCTGCCGGTTGGCGGCACCACGGGAGGTCAGGCAGATGTTGAACAGCAGTCAGTTGGTTGAAAGCAGGGCGGCGCCACGGCAGGGGCGCCAGTTACAGGGACGCAGCAAGAAGTCGCAGCTGCACATCGCCCGCATCGCGCAGTACATCCGCGAGCAGGGCCAGGCCAGCGCGGCGCAATTATCCGCCTTGCTGGGACTCGATGCGGGCACCATGAGCCGCTATTTGCGCCACATGTGCGGCATGGGACAGATCCACCTGGCGCAGCGCCATTGCACGGAACCGGGGCGCCAGCGGCCCGCCCTGTACGCACTGGGCGAACAGGATGACGAGGTCGATGGCTGGGCCGAGCTGCCGCCGCAAGTGCGCCGCACGGCCAGCTGGACACGCGGCACGGCCAGCCGCGATCCGCTGGTGGCGGCCCTGTTTGGCCCGGCACAGAATAACAACGATTAGTATCAACGAGGAGAAATCATGGGGTTTGCAGAAAAATTCATCGCATCGCTGTCGTCGCAGAATCTGCGCGACGATGCCGTCCACCACGACCTGGATGTCATCGCGGCCGCCGCGCTGGCCGGCGACATGGGCGCCTTGCTGTGCCGCGTCAAGTATGCGGACGGCACGGTCAGCCGCCTGTTTGAAGGCAATGCGGGCAATCTCGCGCAGCTGCTGCGCGCCTGGACGGCGGCCGTGACGCAGAAGGGCCGCGCGCGGCGCTGGGTCAAGGCGAACACGGCCTGGGATGCGCAGGCCGCCAACACCTTGTACCGCCGCGTGGCCGAAGCGTCGCTCGCGCATTGGCTCGACAGCAAATGCAAGGTCTGCCACGGCACGGGCGTCGCCGCCGCCATGCAGGCCGGCGCGCCTGTCGTTTGCAAGGCGTGCCACGGTGGTGGCGAAGCGGCCATCAGCTGTTCCGGCGGCTTCGAGCTCGAACGCATCAAGGACATGGTCAGCGAACTGGAAGGCATCTTCCAGTCGCACAGCGCCCGCGCCATGCGCCGCCTCGGTCACTGACAAAAATTTTGCAATATGCCCGGCACTGAAAAAAACGCCCCTACAATAGAGTCTCGATCACGCAGCAACAGCAACACAGCCAATACCGCAGTACACCACATGCTTCTCCACTCGTAATAGACGCGCTTTCGGCGCGACACCGATAGGGGAAATCAGCGCAGCGAACGGCCTTCATGGCCCCTTCGCCCACTATCCATCCGGCATGGCCTCGCGCCATCCGGACGCCAGCCCGCCGCCTCGCCGCGTGTGGGTTTGTTCATTTCCCCACCTGCATAAATACTGTCTCACTCTTTCCTGGAAATGCGACGGCGATGCTCGTGCTGTCGGCCTTTGATATTCCTCCCTAGCTGCGCATCCTCACTCCCACCACCTGAAAGGCAACCATGGCCCTCGAAACCACCGCCGCCGGCGGCGCATTGATCAAACTGTTTGGCGTGCCCGTGCTGGCTGGCGCCGCCGCCACGTCGCTGGGCTTCATGTTCATGTGGCCCCGATCCACCAAGGAGGCATTTATTCGTTTTTGTTCCAGCATCATCATTTCCACCTTTCTCGGCCCCGTGCTGGTGGCCGCCGTGCTGTCGTGGTGGCCCAGCCTGTTCGACAGCGCGAAGACCGTGGCGAGCCTGTATGGCGGCGATCCGGCCACGGGTTTCTTGTTCATCGCCGCGCCCGTGATGGTGGCGGCCGGCTTGCCCGCCTGGTGGGTGCTGGGCGCCTGCGTGCGCTGGTTCGACAAGCGGCGTGGCAAGGATATCGGCGAACTGGCTGCCGATGCGGCCGCTGCCGTCAAGGATGTGCGGGGCATGCTGTGACAGGCGCCCAATTGATGCAGATCATGCCCTTGGCTGGCCGCCGCGCTACGCTGTTCCTGGCGCCCTTGAATGCGGCGATGTCCGAGTTCGATATTGATACGCCGCTGCGCCGGGCGTCGTTCCTGGCGCAGGTGGGCCACGAATCGGGACAGTTGCGCTATGTGCGCGAATTGGCCAGCGGCGCGGCTTATGAGGGGAGGGCGGATCTGGGTAATGTGATCGCTGGCGATGGCGTGCGCTTCAAGGGACGCGGCTTGCTGCAGGTGACGGGGCGCGCCAACTATGCGGCGTGCGGTGTGGCGCTGGGCCAGGACTTGCTGGCGGCGCCGCAGTTGCTGGAGGCGACGACTTTCGCGTGCCGCTCGGCGGGCTGGTTCTGGCAAACGCGCGGCTTGAACGGTCTGGCCGACGCGGGTGATCAGGAACGGGTGACGCGCCACATCAACGGTGGCGTGAACGGCCTGGCCGAGCGCCTGGCCTTGTATGCGGCAGCGCGCAAGGTGCTGGCATGAAGCCGTCGTTGTTGGTGCTGGCCATGCTGGTGCTGCTGGGCGCAGCCGTGTTTTGCGCGCAACGCTGGGGACATGAGGCGGGCCTTGCCGCGTGCGCGGCGCAAGTACAGGAGGTGCAGGGGCTGTTGCGGCGCCAGAAGCAGGCGCTTAATGTGATGCGAGAGGAGGGCGCGCGCCGGTCGGCGCGGGTAGGGCAGGCATTGGCCAGTGCGCAGGCAGGGCAGGCAGAGGCGCAAGCGGCAGCGGCGCGCATCCTGGCGCTGCAGCCCGAAGGCGACGCCTGCCGTGCTGCCGAGGCGCTGATCGCCAGTGAAATGCCATGAGGCCGCTGAGTGAAAGTGAGAGTGAAAGTGGGAGGAGTGTGCGGTGGCGGGCAAGGAGGCGCAGTATCAAGTGCGCCGCCGAGCTATTGCTGGTGAGTTTATTGACCGGCTGTGCGGCGTGGGCGCCGGCATCGAAGGTGGAAGCTTGGCCGGTGAGCGCGCCTTGCCTGGTCACGCGCCCAGTCGCGCCCGCCTTGCCGGCGGTGCCATCGCACGGCATCTTCGAGCAAGTGCAAGCCTTGCTGGCGCGCGAGCAATTGCGTGCCGCCCATGTGCGGCAACTGGAAGCGCTGATCGATGCCTGCTCCGGGGCTAATAACTCCTGACAACGCTTGATTGCGCCTGACAACACCGTGGCGGGTGGAAGGAGGGCACGGCTCCGGTTTGCTCAGGAAGCGCCACTGCACGAAGTATGTGGAAGTATGTGGCTTTGAAGCGGTGAGCGTCGCGGGCCGCGCATGACGACGCGCGGCAGGTTTTGACAGGCGTTCCTGGATTCAATCACCAGTCACCAGTCACCAATGGCCTGCCAGCGCTGCCGCCTTTTGCCGCCTTCTGGTGCAGGCGCGGGGCGGCATGCGAGAAAACGGTGCATCCACCGCCCAATTGCTTGATCTCTGGTGAATTTCGGCACAATTTCTGTATACAATCCACCTGGCACGATGCGTGCATGGCATATCTTGGTCGTCCCATCCAAGGAGCTTCGCATGCCTCATCCGCCGCCACTGTGTTCCTGTCGTCCCGTTTCTCTCTTGCTTTTCCCTTTCACCTGCGCCCATCCGGGCCGCGGCAACCCAGGAAATGGAGCGTAAATGGCCACTCCCCGATTGAAATCGATCCACCGCAGCGTGCCGGGCGCCACGCCTGCCGCGCCATCGCCTGTCGATGAAATCCTGCCTGCCGGAAAACTGTTTACCTTGGGCTTGCAGCACGTGCTCGTCATGTATGCGGGCGCCATCGCCGTGCCGCTGATCGTCGGCCGCGCCCTCAAGTTGCCGCCCGAGCAGGTGGCGGCATTGATCAGTGCCGACCTGTTCTGCTGCGGCCTCGTGACCCTGATCCAGTCCCTCGGGATAGGCAAGTACTTCGGCATCCGCCTGCCCGTCATGATGGGCGTCACCTTTGCCGCCGTCAGTCCCATGCTGGCCATGGCGAACAATCCGGCCCTGGGCATCACGGGCATCTTTGGCGCCGTGATCGGCGCCGGCGTCGTTTCCATGCTGATCGCTCCCTTCATCAGCCGCCTGCTGGCCCTGTTTCCGCCCGTGGTCACGGGCAGCATCATCGCCGTGATCGGCGTATCGCTGATGCGCGTGGGCGTGAACTGGGCCATGGGCGGGCCGCCTGCCATGGCGCAGATCGCCGATCCCGCCTTCCTCAAGATGGCCGCTGCCGCCACGGCGGCGGGCTTGCCAGCGCCGCCCGGCCCCGTGCCCCTGATTGCCAATCCCGGCTATGGTGCGCTGGACAACATGGGCATCGCCTTCTTCGTGCTGGCCGTCATCTTGCTGGTGGCCAAGTATGGCCGTGGTTTCCTGTCGAATATTGCGGTACTGATCGGCATCATCGCCGGCACGGCGCTGTCGTTTGCACTGGGCAAGGCTGATTTCGCCAAGGTGGCCAGCGCCAAGGCCTTTGCCATCGTCACGCCGTTCCAGTTCGGCATGCCGACCTTCGACGTGGTTGCCATCGTCACCATGAGCCTGGTGATGATCGTCGTCATGATCGAGTCGCTGGGCATGTTTCTGGCGCTGGGAGAGATGACGGACAAGCGCATCACGCAGGCCGACATCAGCCGCGGCCTGCGCGTCGATGGGCTCGGTACCCTGATCGGCGGCATCTTCAACACTTTTCCGTACACCTCGTTCTCGCAAAACGTGGGCCTGGTGGGCGTGACGGGCGTGCGCAGCCGCTGGGTCTGCGTGGCGGCCGGCCTTATATTGCTCGTCATGGGCGTGATCCCGAAGATCGCGCAGACAGCCGAAGCCGTGCCGGCGTTCGTGCTGGGCGGGGCAGGGCTGGTGATGTTCGGCATGGTCGCCGCCACCGGCATCCGCATCTTGGCCGGCGTCGACTACAAGAGCAACCGCAACAACCTGTTCATCGTGGCCCTGTCGATCGGCTTCGGCATGCTGCCGCTGGTGGCGGAACAATACGCGCAGCACATGCCCAAGGCCCTGTCGCCGTTGTTGCACAGCGGCATCCTGCTGGCCGCCATCGTCGCCGTGCTGCTTAACCTGTTCTTCAATGGCCTGGCGTCGCAGGAAAGGGCACGGGAGCAGGCGCGTGAGAACAGCCATGGCAGCGAGTAAGGCGCCGCCCGGTGCCATGAATGCGGGTTAGCCGGGCGGCAGAATCCTCAGCACCACGCAATTGCGTCCCGCATCCTTGGCCTGGTACAGGGCGGCATCGGCCAGGCGCAGCAGCGCGTCCGGATCGGCGGCGCCTGGCGCCGACTGCACCGCGATGCCGACGCTGATCGTCACCTGCTGCGCGTCCGTGCTCGCGTGGACGATGTCCAGATCTTCGATGGCGCGCCGCAGCGCTTCGCCGATCTGGCGCGCTTCGTCCGCGCCCGTGTTTGGCAGCACGATCGAAAACTCTTCGCCGCCGTAGCGCGCCGTCAGGTCGCCCGCGCGCCGCATGCCGCCCGCCAGCGCTTGCGCGACCCGGATCAGGCATGCGTCGCCGGCCTGATGGCCATGCCGGTCGTTGAATAGCTTGAAGTAATCGACGTCGAGCATGATGACGGCAAGCGGCTGGCCAAGGCGCGTGGTGCGCGCGCATTCGGTGCGCAGCACGTCGTCAAAATGGCGCCGGTTCGACAGGCCCGTCAGGCCGTCGGTGATGGACAGCGTCGCCAGCTTGCGGTTGGCGTCTTCCAGCTGTTCCGTGCGCTCGGCAACGCGCCGTTCGAGGCTGTCATGCAGCCTGGCGCTGGAGATCGAGATCATCGCCTGCGCGCCGAGCATGCGCAGGAACGCGATGCGTTCTTCCGTAAACGAGGCGTCGGCCAGCCGGTTTTCAAAGTACAGGATGCCGTCGATCTGCCCGCCGTGCCGGATCGGCAGGCACATGACGGCGCGCGGCAGGTGCGACTGCACGTACGGGTCGGCGGCAAAACGCGAGGCGCCCGTGATGCAGTCTTCGATCACCTCCGCGCCAGTGCGGATGACGTAGCGCAGCAGCGACAGCGGAAATTGCGGGTCGCTGGCGGCGTTCAGGTCGAGCTGGCGCGCTTGCAGCACGGTGACGCCATCGCCATCGATATTGGCTTCCAGCCGATAGCTGCCTTCGGACAGCAGCAGCAGGCGCGCCACCTGCCCGCCGGCGTTTTCGCACACGATGGCAATGAGGCGTGTCAGCACGTTGCGCAGGCCGACTTCGTTCGACAGGATTTGGGCCGCCTTCAGCAGCGACACCAGGTCGAGCGCCGAACTGCCGTGCGTGTGGGAGACGGAATACCGCTGCGTGCCGCGCCCCTCCATCCTTGACAGCAGCGCGGTATGGGCCTCGCGCAGCTGCGCCACCTTGCCCTCCGCACCCCATTGGCCATAATGGGCGATGGCATCGCGGATGAAGACGGCGGCCACGCGCGGCTGTCCCTGCTCGCACCAGCATTCGCCGCATAGTTCATTGCCCAGCGCTTGCATGTTGACGTAGCCCGCGAGCGCCGCGGCGTCGATCGCCTGCTGGTAGAGGCGCGTGGCCAGTTGCAGGTCGTCCTGGTAGCGCGCCATTTCTGCCATCACCAGCAGGTGTTTGGCGGCGCTATTGTCCGAGCCTTGCCTTGCCCACGCGGCAAGGTTCTCCTGCAGCGTGCCGATCATGGCCAGCATGGCGCCTGCGTCGGGACGTGCGGGAGCGCGCCGCAACGCGCGCATCAGGATCAGCGCGGCGTAGAAGCTGCATTCGGCAACCTTGGCCTGGCCGCGCATGATCTGCGTGACCATGCCGAGCTGGCCGGCCAGCAGTTCGGCGTCGGCGCTGTCGAACAGGTAGGCGTTGCGGATCTTCCCTTGCAGGAAGTAGGCGCGGTACAGCTGCGAGTCGCCATATTGTGCGAGGAAGCGCGCCTCGCTGAAGGTGGCATCGTCGTAGCTGTCGTGACGGGGCAGGAGTCCCATCAGGCATTTGATTGGCTGGACCGCGGCGGCGACGCAGCAATCGGCCATCGCCTGCTGGCCGTTGGCGCGCATCAGCGCCAGGTCGTGCCCGATGTCGTGCATCAGGTGCGGCAGGTAGTCGCCAAGGATGATGCGGTCGGTGGCGCGCACGGCCGTCACCACGCCGACCTGCACGAAATCGGCGATTTCCAGCGCCCAGCCAAACGCCTCTTCGTACAGGGCGTCGGAGCTGCGCAGCGGCTGCGTCCAGTGGTTGCTGAGCGCGCCGAACATCAGCCCCGTGAGCGTGCGCGTCTGCAGATTGGCACGGCGCCTGGCCAGCGCCATCGCCATCGCGCCAAAGTCGTAGCCGCGTGCGATGTCGCCGCTGTACAGCGCCAGCATCATCGCGTAGCCGACATAGGCGACGGCGCTGAAATCGCTGTTCCCCCGCTGCATGGACAGGCGCGTCATCGACACCACCATCAGCGCGCTGAGATCCTGCTGGCCGGCGTAATAGCTGGCCATCCACAGGCCCTGCATCATCTGCATCGCGGCCACCGCCTCCGGTTCGCACATGTCGGCCGCCGCCAGCAAGGTCTCGGGCGCCTGCGCGCCAGGCTGGCGCCCGATGTCGGCGAGGATATCGGCGAAGCGCGCCTTCATGTGCGCCACATCGTGCGGAATGTCGATGTCCAGCTGCGCCAGGCCGTCGCGCTGCACGGCGA
Organism: Janthinobacterium sp. NKUCC06_STL; assembly: GCF_019345455.1. NCBI lineage: Bacteria > Pseudomonadati > Pseudomonadota > Betaproteobacteria > Burkholderiales > Oxalobacteraceae > Janthinobacterium > Janthinobacterium sp. NKUCC06_STL. The sequence goes on along the minus strand of NZ_JAHKQY010000001.1, from coordinate 4,966 downwards.
TGGCGTCGAGCAGGCGGCCCTGTAATTGATACTGGTGCGCCTGGATGGCAATGCAGCGCGCTTGCAGCAAGGGGTTCAGGGCGCGGGCGCGCACCACTGGATAAATCGCCTCGGCGGCATCGAACTGGCCACACAGGTAGGCCGCTTCGGCCGCGCCCAGCTGCAGATCGAGCCAGAACTCGGCGTGGATGCTCCATGCGTCCGCCGGCAGCAGGTCGAGACCGATCCGCATGTGCTCGAGGGTGGACTGGAACGCGGCGGAGCGCCTTGCCTTGACGCCGGCCTGGAGATTGAGCATCGCCAGCTGCGCGCGTTCGTCCGCATCGCCAATCAACGCGCGACCGGCGTTGAGCTGCTCGACGATGTCAAACAGCGTCTCGTCCTGGCGCTCCGGCGGCGTATGCCGCAGCAGCAAGCGGCCGATGAGAAGATGGTTGGCCACGCGCGTACCGGCATCGGCGACCAGGTAGGCTGCCTGCTGCACCCGGTCGTGCAGGAAGCGGTAGCTGACGCCGCTGTTGCCAGCAGTGGTGTCGCCATTGACGTATTTATAGCGTTCGTCGAGCGGCTGGATCAATCCCGCCCTGAGCGCCGGCCAAAGGTCTTGCTGCGTTTGTCGCGCTGTGCGGCCCACCGCCAGGGTGAGCGTGTCGAGCGTGAAGCGGTTGCCGCTGGAGGCGGCCAGTTGCAGCAGGTGCTGTGTGATTGCGGGCAGGCGGCGGATTTTTTCCAGCAGCACCTCGACCACGTTGTCGGTGTATCTGGCCTGTTCGATCGCGGGCAAGTCCCAGTCCCAGCAATCGTCGGCGGGCCGGTAGCGCAGGTGGCCCGATTCGTTGAGCGCAGCGAGGAACTGGTTGAGGAAAAACGGATTGCCGGCCGTCTTGCGGTAGCAAATGCTGGTCAGCGGCGCGCAGGCGTGGGCCGGCACGCGCACGCTGGCCGAGACCATTTGCGCCACCTGCGGCTCGGTCAGTGCGCTCAGTAACAGCGTCGACAGGCGTACCTCACGGGCGAGCAGCTTGTCGCGCAGCGCGATGAGCGGATGCGCGGCGCCCACCTCGTTGTCGCGGTACGCGCCGATGAACAGCAGGCAGCTCTTGTCGCAGGAGACCATCAGCAGCTCGACCATCCGCAAGGTGGCCGCATCGGCCCATTGCAGGTCGTCGAGGAACAGTACCAGAGGATGCCCGGCGCAGGCGAAGACTTCGACGAAGCGGGGGAAGAGGCGGTCCAGGCGCCACTGGACCTGTGCCGGCGCCGATGCGGGCATCGCGTCGGTGGCGCCGACGATCAGGGCCAGCTGGGGAATCAGCTCGACGATCACGCCCACGCCGCTGCCCAAGGCCTGGTGCAGTTTTGCGGACCACTGCCGCAGCGTTTCCTCGGGCTGGCCGAGCAACTGGCGCACCAATCCTTGGAAGGCCTGGATCAGCGAGGCATACGGCACGTCGCGCTGGAGCTGGTCGAATTTCCCGGACAGGAAGCAGCCGCGCCGGGCGATGATGGGCTTTTGCACTTCGTTGATGACCGCCGACTTGCCGATGCCCGAATGGCCGGCCACCAGCAGCATCTCGCACCTGCCTGCGCTACTGCGCTCAAACGCCGTCAGCAGCGCGACGATGGCATCTTCGCGCCCGTGCAGCGTTTGCGGCACCAGGAAGCGGCCGTTGTGGTCGGACAGCTTGAGCGCCTGCGTGGGCTTTTTCGCGCGGCACGCTGCGAGGTCGCTGCGCAGGCCTTGCAGGCTCTGATAACGCTGATCGGCATTTTTTTCCAGCAGGCGCTGGATGATCGGCAGCAGCTGGCCGGGCAAGCTTGCCAGCGCCGGGTGCGACCAGTCGGGACTGCGCGCAATGTGGCAATGCACGAGTTCCATCTCGTCGTCCGCCTCGAACGGCGCCTGGCCGGTCAGCAATTCGTACAAGGTGGCGCCCAGCGCATAGAAATCGGCGCGCCAGTCGACCCTGCGGTTCATCCGCCCGGTCTGTTCCGGCGCCATGTAGCGCAGCGTGCCTTCGAGGGTCTGGAGGCTGACGATACCATGGCTTTCGTAGGGCAGTTCACAGGCGATGCCGAAATCGATCAGCTGCAGCAGGCGCCGCTCGCCATTCCACACCAGATTGGAGGGATTGATGTCCTTGTGGATCACGCCCTGGCGATGGACCTCGTCCAGCGCGGCGCACAGTTGCAGCGCGATGTCGAAAAAAACGTCCAGCGCCAACGCGGGCTGCGACGGCGTCCTGCGCGCCGCCACCTGTGCGCGCAATAGCTGGTCGAGCGCCAGGCCGCCGGTATCTTCCTGCAGCATGGTCCAGTGCCCGCCATGCAGCTGCAGCGCCAGCGGATGCGCCACGCCAGGGTGGCGGCAGCGGCGCGCGATCGCGTACTCGCGCTTGAATTGCGCCAGTTGCTGGAAGGAGGGGAACTGCTGATTCGGCATCTTGACGATCAGCGCCGTGCCATCGGCCGCCCTGGCGCGGTAAACACGCGAACGGACGCCGCTGTGCAGCTGCTTGATGATTTCGTGGTCGAAAACGGAGCGCATGGGCTGGGCTTGGCGGTACACAGACGGTTGCGGGAGCCCTGGAGGCGCACATTTCGGAATCTTACTTGGTTGTAAGTATTATATCAGCAGGGGGCCGTGGGGGAGGGGGAAGGGTGATGGGGTTTGTTGTAAAAATGCCAGTGGAAGCAGGCGAGTGCGGGTGCGGGAATGGAACACGACGACTGTAACAACTGTAGCGATAGCGGGGAAACATGGGCAGCGTGATGCCCTGGTCATGCTCCGCGCCTAATTGCAGCCCGCCCGACTGGACGCCGCCGTGCAGGTGCTTGGCCAGGCCGATGGTGCCAGCCAGCACGTCCTCGCTCGCGTTCACTGTCCCTTTCGGTCAGGTCTAGCTTGATCGAAATATCGACCGTTTCATGGTTGTTGAAATCGACTTCGAAGGCAATGCCGTGCTTGCGCCGCTCGTCGTTGGCCAGCAGGTCGAGCTGGCGGACTTTCAGCCAGGCGATCAGGACCACCATGATGGCGTCGGCACCGTCCGCGTAGTCGGTGACGATCATCGGGTTTGCGACCTCAGAACATGGCCCGACCTTGTGTCGCTAGTGCATGCTCTTCATCAACACCAGCACGAGGAACACGCCAAGCACGAGGTTGGCCGCCAGCAGCAACATGCAAGTGCGCCACAGCGCGCCCCATTTGCCCAGGTTGTAGGTGCCGCGTAGCTGCAGAAACATGTGCAGGGGCGGCGCCAGGCACACCAGCAATGCGATCAGCCAGCCCTGGTTGAGCATCGCTAGCGGTATCAGCACGGTAAACAGCAAGGACATGAAGCACAGCGAATACAGCACGAAGACCGCATGGTCGTACATGGCCACGCCTGGCTTCCAGAAAAACATCAGCCACACGAAGGGCAGCGAGATCGGGATCAGCAGGAACGAGAACTTGTAGGCCGTGTTCTTGAACTTGTAAAACGCCAGCTCGGGATTCTCTGCGGCGTGATGAAAGCTTTTTTCCAGCTCCGGAAACATGGCGTTGGGATTGGGCGGGCTGGACGCGATCCTGGCGGCAGTCTTGTCGAACCAACCTGGCTCTGTCAGCTCAAGTGCTTCTTCACCGGTCGCTTTTTCGGGCGACACGACGTGCAGCAGGCGTTGCTCGGCTTCGTGGTGCAGCTTGCGCGAAACGGCCAGCGCCTTCTCGACACCAGCGACGCCGACATCGGCCTTGCGGGCCTCCTCCAGCGCCAGCTCATTGCGCTCGACCTTGAGCTTGGCAGACGCGACGTGTTTGGTCAGCGAGGCGATATTGGCGTCGCGGGTGAGGAGCTGGCCGCCGCCGAACGAGGTGGCGAAGAAGGTCAGGAACACCATGAACAGGAACAGCGCGAGCGGCGAAACATAGTTCTTGCGCTGCCCGTCGATGTAGCGGCGCGTCAGACGGCCAGGAAAGGCCACCAGCAGCGGGATCGTCTTCCAGCCCTTGGCGTCGAAGTGCAGGATGCCGTGCACGACTTCTTCGGCCAGGTGCAGCAACGAATGGTGGACGTGGGCTGACTGGCCGCAGGCCTGGCAAAACGCGCCGCCCAGCGGCGCCTGGCAGTTGGCGCAGTTCGCAACGTGCGCGGCACCGGCCGGCTGCGGCGCTTTATCGTCCTCAACCTCGCTGGCCGCCACACCTGCCATCGCCAGGGCGCCGACCGCTTTCAGCTCACTCATCGTGCAACTCCCACCAGGAAAATGGCTGATTGTGCAACAAGGCGCCTGTATGTTCAAGTAATACTGGCAAAAACGGCAGTCGGTATGCTGCCGGACAGTGCCGCAGCGGCACCGCCAATGCCATCGAGCAGAGGGCGAGAGGAGGCGAGAGTCAGGTCCAGAGGGGGCGAGGGGCAGGTCCGGCAATCGAACAAAAACCTAACAGCTTTGCGCTTCAAAGCAGGGGGAATTCTTCGACGCCAGTTCTATAAAAGCTGAGGCCGTGTCCAAATGTCAGACCTCGTATATTGAATATGCCGCATCTCCGTCAGATAATGAGGACGTGGTAGCGGCCAGGCAGAGTGATGCTGATCAGACCGAGTGTCCTTGAACACGTGGGTCAGATAGGTACCTTTGCCTGTTTCATTTTACTAGTCCGAACGGTATCTTGGGCCATCGCGATGTTGCGTAAGCCTGTATACGAGGAAGGTCAAAAATGGATACGGCATGCGCGTTGGTTGGTATTGATGTGAGCAAGAAGAAGCTCGATGTTGCCATGCTTGTGAGCGGCAAGATAAAGGTGAAAGTGGTTGAGAACACCGCCGAGGGGCACAAATCATTGCTTGCATGGCTTAGCAAGTCGTCCGTACCGATGTCGTCAATACACGTCTGTATGGAAGCCACTGGAGTCTATTCTGAGCCAGTGGCGCTGGCCTTGCATCAAGAAGGACTCATTGTTAGCGTAGTCAATCCTGCCTGC